>NZ_CP107943.1:4800000-8059414 GCF_036051655.1 Nocardia puris
CGTGGTGGTGGATGGCCGGAGTGCGGTATAGCGGCGCTCGCCCTCGGTCATCGGGCGCGGCGACGCTGTGTTCGATTGCGAGCGCGCGGTTTTCAGTTGCTCAGTGGCCGCGCAGGCGCGGGTCAGCGGATCGGAGGGCGCGGTTCACCTTCGCCGTTGCCTCGCTGCGTGCGTCCCGGTAGGTGTCGGTGATCGCCGTGCTGAGTTGGGTGTTCGAGGTCGGCATCGCCGCCGGCGAGATCCGCAGGTCGGTGATGTCGCCGCGCGCGTCGACCTCGACGGTGACGCCGTGCTTGTCGGCCCGCCCACGGATCGCAGCCACTGCCTGCGCGGAGGAGGACACGGACGGAGTCGACACTCGGATTCTGGGCGGCGGCGTGCAGGATGTGACGCCGTCGTTGTCGCAGTTGTAGGGGCGCGGCCCGCCCGCCAGCCGCAGCGGCACATACGACACCAGCGGCGCCTCGACGCTCGCCGCCCCGGCCTGCGGCCACTCCAGCACCGCCTGGTCCTGCCGCACCGGCAGCAGCGGCCCGAGCCCGGCGCGTGGGAGCACCGAGCCGTATGTGGGCTGCGGAGCGCTGTGGGCGACGCTGCGCCCACGGCGCGAAACAGTGCAGGTAGGCATTGGCGCGGAGTGGAAACGTGGTTGAGGCTCGGTAGGGTGATCGTCTGACAGGCTGGCGCGCGGAAGGAGTCATGTTGGGGATTCGGCGGCTGGTGGTCGTTGGGTTGTGCGCCGTCACGATGGCGGGGTGTTCGGCGGAGACAACATCGGATACGGGCACGGCGACGACGAGCGCGCCTGGCTCCACAGTGGCTCAGGTCTACTCCTGCGCGGCAGCCGCAGCCTCCGGGTCTACGTTCTCGCTGGGGCCGACGTCTGAGCGTCCGTTCACGTTGTTCGTTCCTCGGTTAGAGGGGTGGGAGGAGGCGACTACGGCCAGTGGCGCCGGTTCGGGATTGACAGTGTCCCGCAGCGACGTCGTGGCAGGGCGGTTCGGTAATCCGCATGGGACGGTGGCGGTCACGCTACTGGCGGCAGAGCGAAGCGTGGAGGGCGCGTGGGCGCGGCTGGAGCTGCTGGCGCGCGCGGATAACGGGTGGGAGCAGGATGGCTATGAGCGGGTCAATGTGTGTGGGCACAGTGGGATTCGTGCAGCTTCGGCGTCGACCTCTCCCGCCGGGGTGCGTGACGACCACCTGGGTGTTGCGATAGAGGTTGGCGAGGCGGTGTATCCGGTGATGGTTACCGGGCGGGTGAACGCTGCGGCGACCGACGCGATCCGCGCTGATGTGACCGCGATTCTCGACGGAGTGCAGCTGGCGGTCTGAGGTGCGCTGGCAAGGAGCCTGGGGTTTGGGTCAAGCCCAGAGTCGGGGCGTTCCAACCGCAGCGTTGGCGGCGTTGAGGCGGATGTCGAGTCGTTCGGGGGTGAGAGTGTAGGGCACGAGGACGTCGATTACGACGCCGTCGCGGTGTTCCAGGATCGCCTTGATCGCGTCGCCGGTAATGGGCGCTGTAGCGGTGACATCGAAGACGGCGGCGCGAGCACGCAGTTGCTGGCGGTCGGCTGGGAGCTGGACGTCGGTGAGGAACTGTTGCTCGGTTCGGGCAGGCCCACCGGGTGGAAGACTGCGGATCGTGGTGTTGCCGTTGAGGTCGATGACCAGCATGAACGGATCGAAAGTATCGGCGGATTCAAAAGTTCGGGCGGCGGCGTTGACAGCGTCGCGCAAGAGTGTGTCAAGGTCGTGTTGCGCTTGTTGAGAGGCTGTGCTCCGCCAGTCCATGCGAGTCCCCACCTTGCCGGTCGCGATATACAGTGGCTACCGTTCAGTGCGGAGACAGGGGGTAGCCGATGGCCGAGGGCAGTCTACAAGCCGACCCTGCGGCATTGCGGCAGGCGGCCACGGATCTGCGTGGGCATCATTTCCGGTTGCACGAGGCGTTGTCAGCGATACGCGCCGAACACGAAAGCCTCGCGCAACTGTGGTCAGGCCCGGCAGCTGACCAGGCCTCAGCCGTGTGGGAGGAGTTGCGGCCGAGACTCGGCCAGCATATCGACAAAATCAGCGAGTTCGCGACCAGCCTGACAACCACAGCGAACACGTTGACCGAGCAGGATGATCAGAACGCGGATACCGTCACCTCGACCACATCGAGCCTCGACCTGCCATGACCGCGCGCAGCTATGATCTAGCGGCGATGCAGCGGTTCATCGATGTGCTGGACAAACAGATCGACGCAATCAGCGGTGAGCGCGATGCGGTGAAGAGAACCGCGGAGGCGCTCCTGTTGGGGTTCTCTGGTGCGGCGGCAACATCGTTCGACACCGCGCACCAAGCCTGGCAGTCCGGAACCGGTCCGCTGATCGAGCAGTTGCGGGCGCTGCGCGATCGGGTGAGTACCGCGCTGGAGAACTACATCAAGGCCGAGGAAGCAAACCGCTCCATGACAGGCCGGTAGCGAGGGGGACCGCGATGACCACGGTGGATTCGGATGACTACTATCTGGTAGCGCGCAAGCTCATTGAGGCGAGTCTGACCCTGGAGACCGATCTTCTGGACTTGGACAAGGGCCTCGATATCTCACGGTCGGCGGGGCTGTATCCGTATGGCGGTCCGCAGTGGGCGATGAGTTTCGACCAAAGCCTGTCCGATGCGTTCGAGGCCGGCGGACTCGGGGCGATCGCCGCCCGAGAGCTCGGCTTTCTGATCCACCTGGCTGGCAACAACCTGGACGTGAGTGAGAGCAACTCGCACGAAGGCCCGAAGACCGCGCCGCCGAAACCGCCCGAGGGCTCGACGTTGGTGACAAGCCCCCCGATCAAGCAACTGTCGGTCGGCGGAAACGAGGACAATCCGACGTTCTGGTCGCTGGTCGAGGATTTCGTAGCCAAGGTATGGGCCGACTGCGACGAAACGCGCATCGGCAAGGTCGGTGAACAACTCGCCGCCTATGGCACGAAGAAGTCCGAGCTGGCCACCACCCTCTACAACGAGGTAAATGGCGCGTTCCCTGCGGCTGCGCAAGCCGAGGATGTTGTGCTCGAAGCATATGTCGAGGATGTCGTGAACGTCTGCACTGCCATTGCGGCCACCGCGGATGCGGCGACGTATCTGTCGTATGCCTGCCGGGATGTCGCGCAGACCGCTGATTCGGCCAAGGACGATTGCCGTACGTCGCTGAAGCTCCTAGCCGCGATCGTAGCCTCCTACGAGGCCGACAAGGTCCCCACCTACATCCTGCCCGGCGGCTCGCGCCTTCGGCGCAACATCGACCGCGCCATCGAGATGAACAAGCGCGCCTACGCCGCCGCCATCGACGCGCGCCTGGGCAACATCGAAACCAAGGTCGCTGACGCAGTCAGTTCCAACTCCGGCATCTATGGCCCGTCCCCAATGAATGAGACCGCCCGGTATTAGAGTCCTGTTGGCCCTGGTGAGGGCTGGAAGGGACACTGAGTGACATGGCAGGACGCAAGCGGCATTCCGCGGAGGAGATCGTGCGGAAGCTGCGCCGTGCCGATGAGCTGATCGCGGCGGGCAAGACCGGGGAGGAAGTCGCGGCCGAGCTGGGGGTGTCGGCGGCGACGATGTACAACTGGCGCCGCCAGTACGGGGGCGTGGACACCGACGCGGCCAAAGAACTCAAGGAGCTGCGGGAGCAAAACGCCCGGTTGAAGCGGTTGCTGGCCGATGCCGAGCTGGAGAAGGACGCACTGCGGGAGATCGCGAAGGGAAAATTTTAGGCCCGGCTACCAAGCGTCGCGCCGTTGACATGCTCCGAGTGGTGAAGGGCATGTCGGAGCGGTTCGCGTGCAGGGTTGTCGGGCTGTCTCGTTCTACGTATCGGCGGCTGCCGATCGCACAGACACCGGCCGATCCGGATGCCGGTCTGCGGGCCTGGCTGCGTTCCTACGCCACCACACATCAAGGGCACGGGTTCCGGCGCGCCTGGGCGGCGCTGCGGTTCGACGAGGGCAACTCGGTGAATCTGAAGAAGGTGCACCGGCTGTGGCGGGACGAGGGCCTGCAGGTGCGCGAGCACCATCCCCGCAAGCGGGCCGAGATTTCGTCGGTGCCGCCGATCGAGGCCGACGCACCGAAGGTGGTGTGGGCGTTGGATTGCCAGTTCGACTCCACCGTCGACGGGCGGGCGGTGAAGATCGCGTCGATGATCGACGAGCACACCCGCGAATCGCTGCTGCACCTGGTCGAGCGGTCGATCACCGCCGAAAAGCTCGTCGCCGAACTCGAGAGGGTGTTCGCCACCCGCGGTGGCCCGCCGAAGGTGCTGCGGATGGACAACGGTCCGGAAATGATTTCCCATGCGTTGCAACAGTTTTGCGCTGACCGTGTCGGGATCGTCTACATCCCGCCGGGAACACCGTGGAACAACGGGTTCATCGAGTCGTTCAACCGTCGGTTGCGGGCCGAGTGCCTCAACCGCAACCACTGGACGAGTGTGCTCGAAGCCCGTGTCGTGATCGGCGACTTCAAGGCCGAGCACAACCATCGGCATCGGCACTCGGCCCTGGGCTACCTCACCCCGGCCGAGTACGCTGCCCGCTGCAGCCACACCCACCACCCCGTGGCCTGCAACATCAACTGAAACTGGATCGAATACAACCCGGACTCAACGACCGGGTGGTCCCGTCATCGGGGACCGGTCATCTACAGCATGGTCAATGAGGGAACAAAAGTGCTGTCCTCCATTCTCGACCGCACACCGCGCAACACCGAGGAAGTCAAGTTCCGCAACGAAACCGAGAACAAGGCTGCCGGTGTTGAAGGGGAACGACGATCCGGGATCAACCCGGCGGGCCGTAAGCGCACCGTCTACGTCGATGTCACCCAACCTGACGGCAGTATCAAGACCACCGAGGTGGTCCCCGACCGGGTCGATGATGTCAACAAGCAGGTGGTTGAGGTCAAGAACACCAACGAGATTAGCCCTGACAAGAAGCAGATCCTCACTGAAGCTCAGTGGGCGCAGGAGAACGGTTACACGATGACCTTGGTCGTCGACCACCGAACCAAGATCAACAGCCCGGAGATCCAGGCGCTGATCGACAGCGGACAGATCCAGCTCATTCGGAAAGAACTCGATGACAACAACGATAAGAAATGACCACGATGACCGTTAGCTACATCGGCATGCCCCCGGGAAGCGAGAACGGCGGTACGGAGTGGATGAACGATCTGCCCGCCCGCTACGTTCACGGACGTGACGGGTTCGACCGGCGGCTCATGGAAGAACTCGCCGCGGCCGGGGTGCCCTGCTACACCCTGGACGATCTCGCCAACGGCCCGCGCACGATCCCCGCAGGTATTCCGATCTTCGTGGAATGGCTGGCGAACCTCGAAACCAAGATTCCGGGATCGGAAACCGAGCACCGGTCGACCATCCGGTCCGGGCTCATCCGTAACCTCATCGATCCCGCCGCCAGAGGCAGCGACCAGGTCATAAGCCTGCTCATCGCTCAGCTTCGACGACAACCGCCGTTGCCACGGCCCCAACGCGACTGGGCGTGCCAGGGCCTGGCACGCATCGCCACGCCAGCTCACTTCCCACAGATAGCTGCGGTCCTCGATGAACTTCCCTCCGACGCAACGGGCCGCTATCCCCTGATCGAGTACCTCGGGAAAGTAAAGACCGCCCAAGCCCGCGAACGCGCGATCCGTGAACTCGACGGCCGCGCTGTCGTCGCCGCGCTCAACGCTCTGGGCACGATGAAAGCAGAGGGCGTTCGCCACCTCATCGAGCCGTTCGTCACGAACACCAGCAGTGACGTCCGCAAGGCCGCGATCCGAGCCCTGAAGAAGCTCCCAGAATGACCGACGCCACCGACGCCGCGCTCACCGAGTTGCTCGCACGGCAACGCCAGCTGATGGAGCAGGCGAAGGTTCGCATCCAGGCCGTCGAAGCAGAAGCCGAAACGACCGACCGGCTTGTCCGCGTGCGCGTGAATGCCAGCGGAGCTCTCCTCGACGTCACTCTCGGCCCCGGCACCGAACGACTCAGCCGAAACCAACTCGGTGAAATGATCACCCGGACAGCGCAACGAGCAACCCGCCGCGCGGCAGACCGCGTCGCCGCCGAACTCGATGAACTCGACACCGCCCAGCAACGGCTGCTCGAGATCATCGAGTCCATCAACCCTTCTACCGCGAGCATCGTTCGCCCGGCTCCCCACTACCCGCAAGTACGTCAGAACCCCGGCGATCACGATGCGGCGCAACCATTCTGACCGCTGCAACTCCAAGACGAACCACGCCCCGGCGACCGATCCGGATCGGCGCGCGGCAGCCAGGCTGCCGTGCGATGCCGGGTTCGTGACCAGGTCCCACATTGGCGAGACGACTGATCTTCGCCGCGCTCGACGGCGGTGGGGGGCCGCCGTTGGCTGGTGTGCGCTCGACAGGATGTGGGCATGCGATGAGGCGGCCTTCCGCCGCGCGGGCACACCTAAGGGATGTCCCGTAAGCCGTTGAGCGGCAACGGGTATCGTGTCGCGGGTGGTGAACTCGGCGTCTGACCCGGTGATGGTGGAGTTGTTCTCCGGGCTGCGACCACGCACGTTCGCTCGCCTGATCACCCAGTTGCGGCGCGAGGGCGCTGATCGGCCGTTGCGGGGCCGGCCTTGGGGGTTGTGTTTCGAAGACCGGGTGTTGCTGGTGGCCTCCTACTGGCGGACCAACCTCACGATGCGTCAGCTCGCGGCGGTGTTCGGGGTCTCGAAATCGGCCGCGGCCCGGGTGATCGATGACCTGGGGCCGGCGTTGGCGCTACGGCCCCGGGCCCGGTTCGGCCGTGGTGCGGTGTTGATCGTGGACGGGACCCTGGTCCCGACCCGTGATCACAAGGTCGCCGCCCAGAGTAAGAACTACCGGTACTCGACCAATCATCAGGTCGTGATCGATGCCGACACCGAGCTCGTCGTCGCGCTCGGGCGGCCGTTGCCGGGCAACCGCAACGACTGCCGGGCCTGGACCGAGTCCGGTGCGGCCGAGGCTTGCCGCAACGCGGTGGTGATCGCTGATGGCGGCTACCAGGGCACCGGCTTGATCATCCCGCACCGCCGCTCGCCTGGTGTCGAGCTGCCGGAATGGAAACAGGCACACAACAAGTCCCACCGCAAGGTCCGCGCCCGTGTCGAGCATGCCTTCGCCCGGATGAAGACCTGGAAGATATTGCGCGACTGCCGGTTGCGCGGTGATGGGGTGAGTGTCGCGATGTCCGGGGTGGCGAGGCTGGCCAACCTTGCCCACGCCTGCTGATTCCTGGCCAGTGGACCGGCACTGTCACCGAGTCAGACTTACGGGACATCCCTTAGACTCAGCGTTGTGAATCGTCGCTTCAACACTGCTGACCGCTCGCTGCACGGTGATGCTGGGATGGACGGCGAGGTGGCCGGTGGCGTTTCGTTTCCCCCGGGCGTACCCGACTCGCTCGCCGATGCCGAGGCGATTCGCGTGAACGATTGGCGCGCGTACAAGGAGCTGGTGCAGCTCGAGGATCATTGGAGTCTCAAGGCGTGGGTGCCGGGATACGCGGCGTACTACTGGTATCTGACTTTCGCCGAAGAGGAACTTGTCGCGCTGGCCGCGCGGTGTCAGGATCGCCTCGATACGACGGATCTGGATCTGATTCCACCCGATGGTTTGCACGTGACGCTCGTGAAGGTGGGCGCGGCCGACGACATCACAGACCCGGAACTACCGCAGTTCGTCGCGGCCGCCGAACAGCGGCTGGCCGGCCTGGCGTCGTTCTCGGTGGAGGTGGGGCCGTTGGCGGGCTCGCGCAGCGCAATTCGCCTGTCGGTGACGCCGTGGGAGCGGCTGGTGGATCTCCATGAGCGGCTGCGGATGAGCGTGATCAGCGTTCGCCCCACGCCTGCGCCGAAGCCGACGTCGCGGTTTCGCCCGCATTTGGGCATCGCGTACAACAATCAGCGGCGTCCGGCGGCTCCGGTGATCGAGATGGTCGCGGCACTGCGCGACATCGGGCCGGTTTCGGTGTCGGTCGATCGGGTGAAGCTTGTTCGCCTGTGGAGGACCGACCATCAGTATCGTTGGGAGGAGTGCGCCGCTATTGCGCTGGGGACGTAGGGTTTTCGGGAGCGGCGATCGGTTTGGCGCTGGCCGTCCATTCGCGTAGCTCGCCGATGTAGTCATCGACTTTGCGTGTATCGACGGTCGCGACCGCGTTCGCGAGGTCGTGGGATCGTTGCCAGACCGAGCGAATCGGACGGTGGCGTGAGGCGTCGAGTGCTTCGATACCGAGATCCATGGCGTACTCGATGTCCGGGTGTGGCTGGTGCACCAACGCGGTGGCCATATCCAATCGCACCAACGAACGGCTCCATGCCGAATCCGATGAATTGACAAGGTCTTCGACCTGTCGGCCGTACGCGAGGGACTTATCGTATTCACCCACGGTGAGATACGCGGTGGCCGCGTTGGCTTTCCATCGAGCCTCGCTGTACGCCGCGAACGACAGTGCCGGGCTCAAGCCAGACGGCGTGTCGACTGTCGAGGCGACCGACATCGCCGCGTCGATCGCGCGCTCGACGCCGGTCCTGTCGCCGAACCGGCCCAGTGCTCTGGCAAGTCCGTTGGTGTAGAGCCGAATCGCTTGTGGACCACCAGCCGCGAGTCGGATGCCCTCTTCGGCCAGCGCAACGGCCCCGGGGTAGTCGCCCTTGTAGTAGGCGCAAAAGCTCTGTGTCCCCTTGGCCCAGGCTTGCAGGTCGGTGTCCTGGATGAACTCGGCGACGCTCAACGCCTCGCGACTGTAGATGTTCGCGTGGTGGAAGCGACCGCGGTTGACCGCCATGTAGCCGAGCACGCCGGCGAGTTGTCCCGCCAGCCGGAACAGCCGTTGCGATTGTCGCGGCTGACGGCACAGGTCGAGTAGCGCATCGACTTCCCGGCGCAACGCGCGCACTTCACCCGCGAGGCGGACGGGCCCCTCCAGCTCGTAGCGGTCAAGGAGATCGGCAAGCGCCAGATCGATGACATCGAGCACCGCGTCATCGACTTCCCGGGTTTGAAGGAGACGCATCCGCTCGACCACCTCGGACGGCCCCTCGAAAACGTCGTGGTCTGCTGCCACGATGGCCGCGACCGGCTCGGGTAAGTCGCGCTGCCGTGATGCGGATGAACGCCGTCGGCGCCATGCTGCTTCACCCTCGGCCACGATCTGGGCGAACCGCTCCCGATCTTCGGGCGTGGTGCGCTGCTGATACGTGGTGTCGAGAATGCCTTGAGCTTTGGTACGCGGTCTAACACTGCCCAGACCAGTCCGCCAGTTGGTCACGGTGGTCGTCTCGATGCCCAGCATCGCCGCGAAATCCCGGACCGAACAGCGCATCGCCTCTTGCAGGGCTGCTGCTTCGAATCCGGTCCATTCCCGCCCTCTGACCATGATCCCCACCTCTGCGCATGCGTTTGAACTGGGCAAATGCCCACAATACGCCCACGATACGCCGCCATAACGCGGTTCCGGACCAAACCTCCTGCGGGGCAGGCTGAAACCCGGCACCCGGTACCGGGGAAATCCGCCGTGACCCCTTGCACGGCGTGCTCGCCCGCCGGGAGTGGAGGTGGGCGGGCACGAGCGTCCACGGTACCGGGTGCTCGTTGACCCGACGAGCCTGGCAGGGAGGCGTCCATGGATTGCTCCACCGGAACTGGGTGGCCGTCATGACCGGCACCAGCGACACCCCGGTCTCGCGGTGCCGCTACTACCGCACCGTCTGCGGTCTGCCTGCTGCGGTTCGGGATGGGACCGGGCGGATCAGCTTCACGACGAACTTGGTGTGGGTGATCTCGATGCCCGCCGATGTCGGGCACGCGGTGAAATTGGATCTGGAGCGCCGCCAGCGCGATGGCGGACCGATCATCTCCCACCCACGCAGCCACACGTGGACGATGCTGGTCCGCTCGGATATCCCGCTGCGGGAAGTACCGGATATCGCCCAGCTGCGGCGGTTCGGCGTGCAGGTGCTGCGACGCGGTCACGAGATCGTGCTGCCCTCACCCACCGACAGGGGCGCACAGGTGCGGGCGTGGATCACCGCACCATGCAGCACTTTCCGGCCCTCGGGGATGGTGGTGCTCGAATCGGTGCGGATGGCGTTGGCGAGCCGGAGGGGGACGCCGTGCCCGAGATGAGCGGATTCATCGGTTCTTGTGTCACCCCGCACGAGGTCGCCTACGTCTACCGTGAGCGACTCGGGCTTCCGGTGGACCAGAACGACGTGAACCTGTCGGTGCTGACCAGCGACCGTCTCGGTGTGGTGGAGATGCCCGAACCAGTCGGGCGGCTGGTCTCCCGACACCTGCCCACCGCAGCAGTACTCGGGCATCCCCGGCGTCGGCAGTGGCGGTTTCTGGTCCGGCCCAGCCGCGTGGTGATCGGGGAACTCACCGCGCGGTCCCTGGCCGAGCGCGGTGTCATCACGCTGGCTCCGGACAGCCGGGTGCCGCTGCCCACCTCGTCCCACACCGGCTGGTACTGGATCACCGCACCACGCCGCGCCCCCAACACGAACACCGGCACGGGTTCGGGTGTAATGGTATTGCCGCCCAGCGACCAGATCCTGAACGCGGCGAAATCTGCTTCTTACCAAGCACTCCCACTCATTCCGAATAGGGAGGTGAGGCTGCCGTGACCGCATGGTCCTCGCCCGGCCGCGGGGAAGATCTGGCGTGGCCGGGCCAGGATGGCCTGCTCGCCGCGATCCGAGGCCAGCACATCGGCCCGCACCCCATCGCCGGGTGGGCGCATGAACTCGGCATCCTGCACACCCGTCTGCTCGACCACCCGGCAGAACACGAAACCCGTTCCCGCAGAGCCCGTGTCATTCAGGCGATCGACAGGTGGCTGCAGCCTCGACTCCCCAGCCCGCACCGGGCCGCACGGGTGTATCCGGAGACGGTGGGTGTACTGGTGGACCGGATCGCCGCGACCCAAGTCCGCGCGTGGCGGCTGCTCATGACCTACCCCGCCGACGACACCCGCGTCCACGGCGCCTGGCACCAGCTGGCCGTCCTGGTCGACGCCTACAACGATCTCGTCACCGGCCTGGACCGGCGAACCTACCGACTGCCCACCACGCCAACACTGCTCGCCAGCGCCTAACGCTCACCGTTCACAGGATCACGATCGGCCATGAGAATCACACTCCCACAACGCAAGCCAGCGACTCCTGCGATCCTGCTCGAACCGGTCGCGGTGGGCTACATCCGCCTCCCCGCCCTCGACCCCACAGCTGTCAAGGGCCTCGGTGTGGCGATGCGCCACCGGGCTGAGGTGCTCGGCTACCGGTTGGGGCGGGCTCTACCTCGACCGCTCCGAGCCCTGCGATCTGCTGTCGCAGACGCAGGCCGCGGCTCGCGCGGCGGGTGGACCGCCAACCCGAGATCTGGGTCGTCCTCGTCCCCGACGACACCCACCACCCTGGCCTACCAGCGGCGGTCGGGCGTAGCGGCGTGCGCGTCGTCGCCACCACGAACACTCAGCCGCACATCCGAGATCCTGAGAAGGAGGGCATCTCCCGATGACCCCACGCGCGACACCCCCGCCCCGGCTATCACCGAAGTCGACCAGGGCGTTGAGCCGTGGGACGTGGCCGGGTTCCTCGACGTGATCATCGGCGCGGACGAGCCCGCCGTGCCGGTGTTCGCGTGCCAGTACGTCGAGGCACGGCTGATGTGCCAGGAGAGGTTGACCGGATCAGAACGCTGCCAGCCTGAGGTTGTTACCTTCGCGAGGAGGGTGGTGTTCAGTCTGGCTCATGCTGATCGCCGCGTGCTCGCAGTTCGCGGGGTAACAGCGCGCCGTAGACTACGGAATGGGTCGGTGTGGGAACGTTGAGCCATTCTCCGTAGTGGACGATCGCGCCGGTCTGCTCGTACAACTCCGATGGTTTGCCTGCGGCGAGATCTCGCATCATGGACGCGGTGGAACGCGGATCGGAGTAGTCGAGCCGTGACACCGCGTCATCGACGTCGGCGGGGGTGATTTTCGTCGAGGCCGCGCGGGCAACAGCGGCTGCCTCATGCACCGCCGCGTGGAACAGTGCGCGCGTTCGGGGCTGATCACGGATGACACCGGCAGTGGCGTTGGCCAGTGCGCACACTCCGCCGAAGGAAGAGATGAAGATCAGCTTGCGCCACAAGTCCCGCCAGATGTCGACGGAGACTGTGGACGCGATGCCCGCGTCCGCCAGCATTGACGCGGTGGTTTCGAGTCGGCTCATCTGCGACGCGGCGCCAGGCAAGCTGCCGATACGCAGTGATGGCGGATCTCCCAAGCGTTCGATCGTGGTGGGCGTCGTGCGCCGGGCGAACACAGTGCACACTCCTGCGACGACACGGTCGGCGCCGAGTACGTGAGTCAGGCGAGCTGCTGCGTCAACACCGTTCTGTACCGGTATGACCATGGTGTGCGCTGATACCACCGGGCGGATCGCCTTCGCAGCTGCGGTCACTTGCCACGACTTGACACACACCAGCACGATATCTGCGGTCGGCGTCTCGTCGTGGGAGTTGACCACCCGAGCCGGTCTGACGACTCGGGCATGGCCGGCCTCTTCGATTCGAATGCCCGATCTGCCGATCGCTTCGAGAGTTTCGCCACGGGCAACCACAGTGACCTCGTGTCCGTGCTCTGACAGCAACGCAGCGAAGTAGCCGCCCACGCCGCCAGCCCCGATCACAACAATGTGCACCACAGCACCACTCCGTCCCGCGCGCCACGCACGCGGGTCCGATGATACCGGCCCTCTGAGCTCAGGGAGTCGACTCAGCTCCCCATTTCGGCAGATCCACAACGGATCCGGGCCTGTTGCGCAACTTTGAGAACCTCGGCGGTCGATGCCGCTCGCGCGTAGGATGTCCCGTGAAGCAAGCCGTGAAAGGTATTGCTGTAGGGGCCATTTGATTCGGCACACTCGCTAGGTCATTGGATGCATAGGGGTGCAAGTTGCAGGGGACTGCTGTACAAGGTTCGCGCGAGTCGGTGGGCGACGCTCCACCAGCAAAAGCTCAGGCGCCGTGGAACAATGATCGCGTAATGCGGGTGATCGCCGCGGCGCGCTCGGACGACCCAGTCGCCGCGCGGAAAGTCGTCAGCGAGCTGACAGAAGCATGCTTAGCGGAGTCGGGGCGCGGGCTGGACTTGACCGCAGTGGATTTGAGCGGTCTGGACCTCTCGGGGTTCGACCTTCGGCAGGCGACGTTGAATCGCACGGCGTTGTACGGCACCGATCTGTCGGCCGCTGATCTGACAGGTGCCTCGTTGGTATGCGCCGGGCTGGAGAGAACCAACTTCACCGACGCGGTCCTTCGTGGAGCCTACGTCCATGCAGTCGCCGCGCAGGCGAGTGTGTTCGTCCGGGCGGATTTGAGCGGGCTGATCGATGCGACCGGTGCACTGTTCCACGGCTGCAATATGTCCCAAGCACGGCTGGATCATTCCGAACTGGCTGGCGTGACCTTCTATCAATGCAACCTCGCTTCCGCGCAGGCCAGAAGCTCCGACCTACGTGGCGCGGTCTTCAACGAGTGCCGGATGGACGACGCGGACCTGACCTCGGCCGTGGTGGGGGATTGCACCATCACACGCAGCGGAGTGCGTGGGCTAACCCTGGCTCGAGCACGAGGACAAGGGCTGGTGATCCAGCGTCCCAGCACCGCGGATGGGCTCAGGCTTTCCGGCGCGCACCTGCCGAGCCTACGGCTGTCAGCAGTCCGAGGCAGGGGGATCACCGCCGATTCGCTCAACGCCACAGGCATCGACGTTCTCGACAGCCACCTCGCCGAGGCCAGTTTCCGCGGTGCCGATCTGTCCGGAGGACGGTGGTCACGCGTCGGCATGGACGGGGCGGTCTTCGTCGGCGCTGCGCTGGCCGATTCGTCATGGCAGCACGTCAGCGTGTGCGACGCCGACTTCGCGGAGGCGACCGGCGAGAGCATGACAGCGAGCGAATGCAGTTTCGCCCGTGCCGATCTCAGTGGGTTCGCCGGTCGATACTCGACGTTTCGCAACTGCGATTTCACCGCAGCCGATCTGCAGCGCACGTACCTGTACCGCGCTTCGTTCATCGGCGACCCGCCCTCCTCAGCGTGCATGGCACATGCCAACCTGGACGGGGCAAACCTGACACAGGCGTACCTCGCCGCCGATTTCACCAGTGCGAGTCTGCGACATGTCACCGCCACCTACGCCAGGGTCAACCAGTCGATTTTCAGCGACGCCGACTTGAGCGGGCTGAGCATGTTCCGGGCCAGTGCCGTAAAAACCGACTTCACGAGCGCACGGGTCACCGGCACGCTCGGCTTGATGTTCGCCGATCGCTGTATCGGCCTTTCGGCTGCCCTAGACGCCTCGGTTGACCCCGAGAGTCTCCGAATCGCCAAGTTCATCACCGACTTCGACGGCCTGATCGCCAGCGACAACCGGAAGTCGACATGATCGCAACCGATCGCGACCGAGGCTCGATCAAGGTCAGTCTGGTTGACCTCTCAGGTGAGAGTTCGGTCCGGTATACCCCACTCGGGGCGATGTATCTGCGGGCGGCCATCGAATCGGACCCCGAAATCGCCGACCGCGTGAGAACCACGATCTGCTCCTACCTATCGGGGACGAGCCTGGTCGCGATGGCCGAGCAGATCGCAGACACAGCCCCCGACCTCGTCGGGTTCTCCTGCCAAGGGTGGAACATCACGACCTACCGGCAGCTGATTCCCACCCTCCGGCAACTCCTGCCACACACGACCATCGTGCTCGGCGGCAACCACGTGACCGATCAAGGCGCGCGCTGGCTGTCACAGGTCCCTGAGGTCGACATCGTTGTCAACGGCGAAGGCGAGAAGACGATCGTGGACCTGGTCCACTGGCTACTCGACACGCAACCGCAGCTCGCCGACATCGCCGGGATCACCTATCGCGACGACGGTGGACTTGTGACCAGCGCGGCTCGGCCACGGGCCAGATCGTTCGACGAGATCCCCTCACCGTATCTGCGACCGTCACCCGAACTGGCCAACGCCGATGTCGTGCTGTGGGAAACCAACCGGGGCTGTCCCTACCACTGCGCGTTCTGCTTCTGGGGCGCCGCCGTGGGCCAGAAACTGTGCATCGCCGAGTTGGGCAGGCTGCGCGCGGAGCTGACGACAATCGCCGAAGCGGGAGCGCCAGCGATCTTCCTGTGCGACGCGAACTTCGGAATACTCCCGCACGACGTCCAGATCGCCGAAATGGTGGTCGAGATGTACAAGCGATTCGGCGCTCCGCACACGTTGCACGTCAACTGGGCCAAGAACCACGCGAGCCGAGTCGGCGAGATCGTCGACGTCCTGCACTGCGGTGGTGTGCACACCAACGTCTACCTCGCCCTGCAGACACTCAGCCAACAGGCCCTCACCCTGGCGGGACGCGACGAACGCGGCAGACCGGAGATGTTCCAGTTGGCGCGTGACATCGTTGAGTCGGGCGGGGATGTCGGGGCGGAGCTCATCTTCGGACTCCCCGGAGAGACCCTCGACGATTTCCGAGCCGCCTATGATCAGCTGTACCTGCAGTTCCCGAAACTGCTTGTGCACCCGTTATGGGTGCTGCCGAACACGACCTACGACGCCGACCGCGACCTGTTCGGTCTGGTCACACTACGGCCGGACCCGACAGCCGACTACGAGGGAGTGCTCGAACACAGCACGCTGCCGCGCGAGGACAATCGAGCAGGCTTGAAGTTGCTCGTGGCCGACGAGATCCTCACCGGCACCGGCTACGCCCGAACAACCATGCGTGGACTCGCAGTGTGGGCCGGTCTGCCGCCAACCAAAGCGCTCGAAGCGTTTCATGCCTTCCTCACCGGTCGAACCGACGAGTTGTCTCGGCAGTTGGCCGACGCATTCTCATACGTCGATGCCGAGTGCTACTTCCATCGGCGTGTCCGCAGTTCGGTCCGGCGCGCGCTGGTCACCGATCGAACCCTCGCAGGTCAACTCCTGGCGGAGTTCGTGTCCTCGATGGTCCAGGACGAGACAGTACGTGCCGCGTGCCACGAACTCGCTCGCTACGACAGCGCCCTGCTCCCCAGAGTCGATCTCGCCGAAGGCGCACCCGACGCCGAACTACTACTAACAGCCTTCAATGTTCACGCTGTCGCTACGGAGCTTTTGCGTGCGCCAGCCGCGACCCGGGTTCCGCCCGATGCCCCAACAGCCATCCGAATACGACATCGTGCGGGGTTCGCACGCCACGCGGCTGATGCGATCGACCTCGCCGGACAATGGCGTGGCCACGTGATCGACGCGACCCCCGCCGTCTCGATGAGGAGTTCCCATGACTGATGTACGGGTGGTCCGGTCCGTCTCCGAAGCGCGGCCGATCCTTCGCAAGCTCTGGCGCTCGGGCGCGACCGTGGGATCGATACACACCCTCGGCGCGCTCCACGCGGCCCACGGCGAACTCATCAAGAGATCGGCGGCGGAGAACGATCAGACCATCGTGACCATCTACCCCAACAAGATCCAGCTCTTCGAGGGCTGCGTCTACCAGTACGACCTCGACGTCGATATCGACCTCGCGCAGCGGTGCGGCGCAACGTTGGTCATCGCTTCCGACGACGCGGAGATGTATCCCCCCGGGTACTCGACATTCATCGACCAGGGTGAGCGGGCACATCGGCTGAACAGTTCGATATTCGACTACGCGTCCAGAGGACAGGTAACCGGCGCGATCCGATGGATCAGCCTGTGCCGACCCACCGCCAGCTATTTCGGGATGAAAGACATCGAGCAGTCCCTCCTCGTCGAGCGAGCCGTGACAGATCTGCTGATCGATTGCGACATTCGCCACGTTCCATGCGTGCGGGACCGCCGAACGGGAATCCCGATTTCGTCGAGACTGCGGTTTCTGCCACCGGAACGCCTGAACGAAGTGGGCTCGGTGTTCCACGCGCTCGAAGCAGGCCGCCGCGCAATCCTGGCCGGCACGACCGATGCCGGGACAATCTTGGCCGGTGTCCGCACACATCTCGAAGAGCACTTGTCGACCTTCGACATCGTGTACCTCACTCTGGTCGACGCCACGGACTTCCACGCCATCGACTCGGCCGCATTGCCGTTCATCCTGCACTGTGCGATCACCGATGGATCATTGACCCACTTCGACGGCCTGTGCATCCGCACCGGTGGGGAACTGGCAAATTCGCCCGAGGTGATTTGGCTCGATACCTCGCACGACCGGTCGATCCCGTCATCCCAGACCGAGGAATCTCAATGACATTGCGGGTTCTCATCGGACTGCCCAGCTTCAACGGCGCCGACACCATCGGCAAGGTCGTCAGCGATATCGATGCCGCGCTTCGGACCTTGCCGTTCCCGGTGGAAGCGACGCACCTCAACGCCGACAGTTCATCGGTCGACGGCACCACCGGCGCCTTCCTCTCGACACCCACCCACTACCCCAAGAAAGTGATCAAGACAGGGTACTGGTCCGGACAAGGGGCCAACGGGAAAGCCATCCTCGAGGCCGCTCACAGCGAGGGCGTGGACGCGACGCTGATCGTCGACACCGACCTGGCAGCAGTCGACTACACGTGGGTCCATGCCTTGATCGGTGGCGTGCACACCGGCCGGGACTTCGTCTACCCTCTTCGCCCGCCGACGTGGAACGGTGGCGACCTCACCTACCAGCTGACCTACCCGCTCTTGGCCGGTGCCTCCGGAGTCGACCTTCGTGAGCCGCTGTGTGGCGACCTCGCACTTTCCGCATCCGCAGTGCGGGCTGTACTCGAAGCCGACTGGACAGCCGACGACCTTCGCTTCGGATTCCATGTGCTCGTCGCCTCGACAGCGGTGGCCAACAACTGGACCGCCGCCCGGCTGGAGGTGCGCCGCCGCAACCCTCTCCGAAGCTTCGGGCTGCGCCCCGCCGGCGAGTTCCGCATGGGCGGCAAGTTCGCCGAGACCAGCACGTCGGTCCGTCACCACATCCGCCGCATCGCACGCGAGGTGGTCCTTGACCGATGGACACCCAGCCCTGCGGAAACTCCGATCGACTCCACCTTCATCGTCCCGGCCCGCGACCCCGACATCAAGCGGCTTGCCCGCACGACCGCCCACCAGCTGCGCGAGGACGTCCGAAATGCGCAGCTGGACTGCTTCCCAGCCCCGCTGCGCGACCAGCTGGTCGAACACGCCCTCGGCGAGGCGGAACTCGGGATGAACTGGGAGCTGTGGCGCGAATGCCTGTTCGTGTGGCTGACAGCCGACGACGACAAGCAGATACCCGTCGACACCCTCGAGACGTTGTTCCTGAACCGTGCGGTCGGCCATCACACAGAGATCGCCGATCGGCCCGATTGGTACTCGACAGTCCTCGCACAAGCGCGTGACGTGTTCGCCCACCGAGATCGCTTTACAGGAGCCCCGTAACATTCTCCTTGTCAACGCGGCGCTCGGCGGCAAAACCGGGCGTCGCGACCCACCTCGATGCCGAAGGAATATCGTGAGCCGTCCGCAGGTCGTCAAACCAGGATCGATCAGTGGCTTCCCCGAGTGGTTGCCCGAGGTCCGGATGGTCGAACTGCATTGGCTCGACACCATCAGGGCCACGTTCGAACGCTACGGGTTCGCCTCCGTGGAGACCCCATCCGTCGAGGCGTTGGAGACCCTGCAAGCCAAGGGCGAGACCTCCCAGGAGGTCTACACCCTGCGTCGACTGCAGGCCGATCCCGACGATTCCAGCGACGCGCGCCTGGGCCTGCACTTCGACCTCACAGTCCCGTTCGCCCGCTACGTCGCCGCTAACCTCAACGACCTGGTATTCCCGTTCAAGCGGTACCAAATCCAGCGCGCCTGGCGGGGTGAGCGCCCGCAAGAGGGCCGCTTCCGCGAGTTCACCCAGTGCGATATCGACGTCATCGGTGTCGACCGGGTGCCGCTGCACTTCGATGCCGAGCTGCCGCGCATCATCATCGAGACGATGACGGCGCTGAACCTGCCGAAGTGGACCCTCTACACCAACAACCGCAAGATCCTGCAGGGCTTCTACCAGGGCCTCGACATCGCCGACCCGGTCGCTGTCATCCAAGCAGCCGACAAGATGGACAAGGTCGGCCCCGACGGAGTTCGCCAGATCCTGACCGGCAAGATCGGTCTGGATGACCGCCGGGCCGGGGCGGTACTCGACCTCGCCGCGATCCACGGCAACGATGCTTCGATCATCGACGCGGTCAAGTCCCTCGGCGTGCAGTCGGAGCTTCTGGTCGAAGGCCTCGACGAATTGGCATTCGTCCTGGACTCGCTGTCTGACCTACCTGAAGGCCTCGTCGTCGCGGACCTGTCCATCGCCCGCGGGCTCGACTACTACACCGGCACCGTGTACGAGGGAAGGTTCGACGGGTGGCCCACCTATCCCAGCATCTGCTCGGGCGGCCGGTACGAGAACCTGGTCGGATCCTTCGTCAACCGGTCTCTCCCCGGGATCGGGATGTCTATCGGGTTGACACGGATCTTCTCCAAGCTGGTGAGCGAAGGCATGCTCGACACCTCCCGCAAGTGCCCGACCGACGTGCTGGTCGTCGTTCCTTCCGACGAACGCCGCGCCGACGCCCTGGCTACCGCGGCACAGCTGCGGCAGCGTGGCTACAACACCGAGGTGTACCACCAAGCGGACAAGCTCGCCAAACAGCTTCGCTACGCCTCCCGCAAAGCGATCCCGTTCGTGTGGTTGCCGCCGTTCACCGACGACGGCCGTCATGAAGTCAAGGACCTCGCGACCGGCGAGCAGGTCACAGCCGACCCGGCGACGTGGCAACGCCCGTAGCGGTACCTCGACGCTGACCTACTTGTCGGCCGCCAGCCGAGCGAGCTCAGTCAGCAACTTCGGGTAATCCCATCCCGCGGCACCCATGACCTTGGGAAATACGCTCACCTCGGTCAGCCCCGGGATGGTATTCACCTCGTTCACCAGCAGGGAGCCGGTTCGCTCATCGAGGAACAGATCAACCCGAGCGAACACCGAACACCCCAGCGCCGTGAACGCGCCGACTGCCAACTCACGGGCACCGGCAGCCGTGACCTGATCGATCGGCGCCGGGCACGCGAACAGCGGGTTGCCCAAGCGCACCTTCTCCTCGTACGTATACAGATCACCCACCGGCACGCACTCCCCGGCCGGGGACACCACCAGCGACGACCCGCCAGCATCGCCGACAACACCCACCACCAATTCCCGATGAGGAATCGCCTCTTCGACCAGCGCGGCCGAATCCCAACGAAACGCTTCCCTCAACGCTGTCGCCAAGTCGCCCTCAGAGTCCACTCGACCAATACCCAGGCTGGACCCGCCACGGACCGGCTTGACGAACCACGGGGGTGCTCCGACCACGTCACGAAGGTGCTTGATCGCCGAATGCGGAGAGCGCATGTATCGACTCCGCTGGACGGATACGCCTTTCGCTGTCGGCAGGCCCGCCGCTGACAGCACATCCTTCGCAAGTGACTTGTCGAAACACACCGCTGACGAAGCGGCACCGCAGCCCACCAGCGTCAGCCCATAGGCGGTGAGCAGCCCCTGCAGAGTTCCATCCTCACCCCACCGCCCGTGAGACACCGGGAATCCGAGCTGAAAGCCATCGAAGACGGCTGCGTCCGGTGGGCCGTCGAACTCCTCCGCATCGCCCCCGCCGCCTGGCATGTCATCGTGCGGAGTCGCCCCTCTGGTGAGTCGATCCGGATCCGATTGGCGCCATAATCGTTCCAGCGCACCATCACCTACCAGCCATCGCCCCGACTTCGTCACTCCGGCGGGCAGGACATCCCATCCGATCGCACCGGCGTTGTCCAGCACGGCTCGCGCGCTGGACAGACTCACCTCGTGTTCTGGCGTGTCACCGCCGAACACGACAACAATCCGCGTACCCATCGACTTTCCTCCTGTATCTCGACATTCGTTCTCAGATACATTGTCCTGGAACCGATTAGAGAGCCAGGACGATGACCGTGACCTCCCGCCACACGGATCTCCCTCGCGGCTTCAGCGACGCCGATTCCACGCGAACGGCCGCGCTGCGTCGAGTGGAACATCGCTGGTTCGAGAAATGCGCTCTCGCCGGGTTCCGGGCCGTGGAGGTTCCTCCGGTCGGATTCGCCGACACCTTCACCACCGGGCACTATGCCTCCGGTGACCGCATTTACCGATTTCCCGACCGCAGAGGACGCGAACTGGCCCTCGTATCCGACAGCCTGCCAGCACTATTGAGATTCGCAGGCACTCATCGCCTGCCCGAACAGCGACTCAGCTACCGGTGTCCGGTCTTCCGATACGAACGCAAACCTCGCCGATACTTCCATCACCTGGGTCTGATGGAACTCACCCGACCCACCATCGAACAGGCCAACCAGATATCCGCACTGCGCCGACTCATAAGCACCGTCACCGCGTTCCTGCCATCGAGTCTCGCAGCAGACTTCACCATCAGTAACCCCGCGATCTGGTTCGATCTGGTGCGAATGTTCGTGCGCCCCGAACAGGTCGGCGACTACGTGGACAGACTGCGACGCGTGCCCGTCGACGAACGGCAAGCGATGCTCGTCGCCGACAACGCTCCCCCCGCCGCTGTGGCTGTCGCCGATCTCCTGGCGCAACGCCGTCCGCACGACGACACGACCACGGTTCCCGAGCCGATTCGTTCCGGCATCGATTGCGCGCGACAACTCGTCGAACAGCTACGTCGCCAACGGATTCGCGCCGACACGGACCTCAACGAACTACACGCCAGCGAGTTTCACGACGGACTCGCATTCGTCGTGCGCCACAACGGCGTCGTGCTGGGCGACGGCGGAAACTACAGCAGCTTCGCCTCGAAGTTCCTCGGCTTCCCTACGTCGGCATACGCGGCCGTCACCGGACTCGAGCGCATCACCGATCTGACGGACTCATCGGCCGAACCGGTCAGAGCCGCGGATCTCGCGATCCTGTCCTTCCCTGACCACCTGTCCACAGAACACGCTCATCATCTCGTCGCGAACCTGCGCGGACGCGGGATCGCGGTGTGGGACTGCGAGTTGACCCTGCCACTTCGCCGCCACCTTCGTGACTTCGCAGATCTAAACATCCCCTTGTCAGTTCTGATCGGACCCGAAGAAACCAAGTCGGCTGAATATCGAGTCCGTGATCGGTCCGGCGAGGTGTGCCGGGTTCCGCACGATGAGCTTGCGGATTGGATCATGGACTGGAACCGGTCCAGCCAAGCATCGGCCGCGAGACAAGCGAGAGGAGATATCCGGTTGTGAGCGCCCACGTGTTCGAGGATCGTGTTGCGGAGGCTACGCACCGCCCTACATCGCGCCCTCGGCCACGGCGACCCCGGCCTGGTGATCGCGACCACCGCCCGCGGCCTCACCGACCATCACGACCCCACAGGCATGGTCTGGGCCATGCTGACCGCAGCAAGCAGCGACACAGTCACCGAACGACTCCGACTGACCGACCTGTCAACGACACGACCTGCCCGGACGCGGCTTCGCGTCGTACACCCCCAGCGCCAGGCCAGTCCTACAGCGAAGCCGCCTTCGACCGCGTCGACTCGCAAACCGTGATCTGTTCGTGGAACGCCCGCAGTCGAGCAGCTCATGCCCGGCTTCAGGCGCGCACCTTCATGTCGGCTGCTGCCAGGCACCCTGGCAGGCGACAACTAGTTCCGATGGAGGTTAGCGGCTAACGATTCACGCAGCACATTCAGTGCTTGCGTCCAGGGGAGTGGTCCGGTGTCGCCGTCGTCGGTGATGCGTACGAACCGCACGCCCCACTCTGCCAGCCGGACCCGCGCCTCACGCACGGCCGGGAAGTTCATCTGTTCCTGTTTGGCGTGGGGGATCGCGACGACGGGCAGTCCGCCACCGACGGCTTCGATCAACAGCGCGAGCGGCAAGGTGTCACCGATACCGGCTGCCCATTTCGCCATCGAGTTCGTGGTCAGTGGCGCTGCGATGATTGCGTCGGCCGGAGGCAGGAGGTCCTCGGTTCCTGGCTGTTTGAACTCCCAGCGCACTGGGTGAGTCGTCTGCGCTTCCAGTTGTTCGATGTCGAGGAATCGGGCGCCGTTCGGTGAGGCGACGACGCACACGTCCCAGCCGTCGGATTGGGCGAGTTTGACCAGTTCGCGGACCGTGTCGGCGGGTGACGCGCCGGTCACGATGGCATACAGCACCCTAGTGCGCTCTGTCATGAGGCCATCATGGCAGTTACGTCGGGCTCCGTCGTGGGCTACGCCACCACTACGCCTACACGGTGGGCGAGTTCGCCCAGTTTGCCCGCGGTGAGGCCACGCTTGGCTTCCCGCATCAACTGGGCAAGGGCATCATGCACGGCATCGGTGTTCCGGAAGTGTTCCGGCGCAGTGCTTTCCGCGCGCAAGAAGGCTTCGAGGGCGGCTTCATCAGCCCGGAGTGAGGCCGCTGCGCGTCCGATTTCGACCCAGTACTGGGCAGTTCTGCCCGGGGTCGGCAGGGTTTGCGGATGGAGTTTCTTGGCCAGGTCGAGCACGACGTCTGGTTCCTGGGCTTCCATAGCGATGGACATCTTCCACAGGGCAACGTTCGATGAGCCGAACGTGGGGTTGGCGACGATGGTTGAGCTGTCGGCGGTGATAGGGCGGTCGAGGCGTGCCGCGTACTCGGCGGCGTGTTCCAAGTGGTCACGAGGGTCGCCGCCGGTGGCGGCGGTCGCCAGCGCCGCCTGCAGGTGCAGCATCCCTACCGTTTGCACCTCGTTGGCCGTGCGTGTTCGCGCACTCAGGACAGCGGCCGTGTGTTCGACGTGATGCAGCGCGGCCTTCGCCGAGGCCGGTCGCGCAAGTTGGACCTGGCTGCTGACGAAGGCCGCAGCAGCGGCTCCCGGTCCGCTGTTGATGGTGCGTGCAGCCTCTTCGGCGGCTCGCGCGGCGGTCCAGGCGACCGAGATGTGTCCGCTGGCACGCATCACCACCGAGGCGTCGAACGCGACCTGAGTCAACAAGTCCCAGGCGACACGCTGATCTTCGGCCGCGCCTTCACGGGCGTGCCGGTAGAGGTCGGTGATCAACGGCCCGACAAGCAGCGCGAGGGTGGTGTACTCGCCGGCCATGTTGAGTTGCGTGACCGCCCGGGTTGCGGCTACGAGCGTAGAAATCGAGCGCAATGGCCCCGAGTCGGGACCGTTTCCTGCGGCCCAGAACGCGGCTTCGACGTCAGGTACCAAGGCCGCGAAGTCGTCGACCTGTGCCAGTGGGGCGTTGCTGCTGGCCGCTGCTGGCTTGGGTAGCGTCGCAGCAGGCACCGTGTCCGGGTCAACGCTCGGCGCGTTCTCAACGCTTGCGCCGGAGTTGTTGCGCTGCATGCCTTTCGCGTGGCGCGCACGCCAGGCGGCTTCGCCTTCGGCCACAAGCTGTTCGAAACGTTCCCGGTCTTCCGGCGTGGCTCGTTGGGCGTAGGCGGTGTCGAGGAGTGATTGGGTGTGCGCGCGGAGTTTGACCGCGCTCAGTCCCGACCTCCAATTGCTGATCGTGGTGGTCTCGACGCCAAGCATCGTGGCGAACTGCCGAACCGGTTGCCTCATCGCCTCCTGCAACACGGCAGCTTCGAAGCCGGTCCACGCCTGCCCTCGTATCATGCGGCCCCTAATTCCCGCTCCTGAACTGGGAAATGCCTACGGTACGCCCACGCTACACCCACAGTGTGCCGTTCCTCCCGATGCTGCTGACAGGCCACGATTTTCACTAGGAACCCATTCCCGGAACCAGCCGCGGCGGGTTCCGAACATCCAGTGCGAGATGCAGGAGCAGCGTGGTGAATCCATGGGCATTCCGGTCGACCGCCGTCGTGGTCATTGTGACCGACGCGCTGTATGACCTCGATGACGTGATCGCGATCTGGATCGCGGCGCGTGTGGTGGGCCGCGATCGGCTGGTGGTGGTGTCGGCTGATGATCCGGGCGGGCGCCGTGCCCGTGTGCTGCGCGCCTTCCTCGACGGATTAGGGCGTGAGGACGCCCGGGTAGTGGCGGGCTCGGAGTTGCCGGGATCGCCGCAGCGGTTCGTTCTGCCTGACTATCTGGTCCCCGACATCTCTTCTGGCGCTGTCGAATCGGCGGTGGTGGATGCTTTGGTCGACTTGTGCGAGCAGTCACCGATCGTTGTGGGGATGGCGCCGTTGACCGACGTGGCGCGCGTGCTGGTGGCCAGGCCCGATCTCGCCGAGGCGAGCTCCCTGTTTCAGATGGGTGGATGGCTTGACGCGTATCGGGACATGTCGCGCGCCTCCCACAATCTCAGGCTGGACCCCGCGGCGGCGGGCCTGGTCCTGCGGATGGTGCCGGCGCCGAAGCTGCTGCTGTCGACCCACACCAACGATTCGCGGCTGCGGTTGACACTGGACTCGCCGCTGGTGGGATGGCTCACCGGCCCGGACGCGCCCACGGAGACGGCCGTGGTCGCGGCGAACGCCGAGGGGTGGTTCGCGCGTCGGCCGTCGAGCACGGTGGGTGATTCGTCGTGGCGGCCGGGCAGCTGGATGGCCGATCCCCTCGTACTGGCGTGGGCGCTGGGTGTGCCTGGCGTCGTGGAGTCCGCGGCGGAGACGATCCGTGTCGCGGCGGACGCGCGCATGTATCGGGTGCCTCGCGGCGCGTCGGTCGAGGTGTCGACCCGGATCGATCTGATCGCGTTCCATACCTGGATGTCGGGGTGCCTTCCGCTCGGTGCACACAAGATCCCTGACACCGCAACAGAATTCGCGCGTGGGGAGGTGCTGCGATGAGTGGGCGCTGTGGCGCGTTCGTCCCGTTCGACGGGCTGCTCGTGCCCGGCGCCCGGGTCGTCGACGGCACGCTGGTCCTGCCCGAGGGCCACTCCGCCCACTTCGCTGTCGGCGCCGGTGATTTCACCGACGGCCGCCTGGACCTGGGTAACGCCTCGATCGCCGCCGCGCGCGGCGCACTCGCCGCGCTGGTGTCCTACGCCCACCAGCGCGAGGTCGGCGGCGTACGGCTCATCGACCGCGACTCGATCGACGAGGACCTCGCCACCCAGCTGGGCCCGGTATACGCCGCGACCGCGCTCGGTCGCCGCCTGCGCACTCTGCGCGCGGCGACGATGAGTGAATCATCCACCAGCACAACCGATTTCGCACTGTTGGTGATGCTGGCCAAGCCGTTATTGTCGGACATCGCGCTGTCGGCGATCATGACCGTCCACGACGACACCGGCGCCCACGCCCACCTGCGCGCCAACCGGATCGCCGACCTGCTCGGCGGTGTCGGGTCCATCCGTACCGCCGAAGGCGCCAACCGCGTCCTGCGCGTCGTGGCGGGCTCGCGCGCCGACCTGCGTCACGCACGGCTGCCCGGAGCCGAGTTGTCGTGGCCGGGTGCCGACATTCTCATCGCCCGCGAAGACGGAATCGCCGCCGACCGAACCGCGGGCGACCTCGACCGGCTCGACGCCGCCGGCCCGGAGGCGGCGGCCGAGATGGCCGCCCAAGCCACCGCGATCCGGCTGGCCGCGCAGGCGGTGGCGCTCGATCTCGCCGACACCACCGACCCCACCGCGCGCCAGCTCCTGGAAGACGTGCTCGGTGAGGTCACCCTCACCGCCATCCTCGACCACGGGCAGTGGCATCACGAGCACGGTCACCTCTCACAGGAAGACCTGAGCGCGTTCCGGACCCAACGCCGCGCCCACCGCACCCGCCTCGCCGCGCACGCGCGCCTGCTCACCACCGCGTTCGCGGTACCCGCCATCCCTCGCGCGCCGCTGTTCTCGGCCAACTACCTCGAGGAGTACCCGTGATGTCGGCAACGTCATGGCTGGTCACGGCCGTCATCGTCGTCGCGCTGCTGGCCGCGGTCGCCGTCGCGCTCACCCCCGGAAACCGGACACCGACCCACGCCCGCCACCGCAGCGTCGGACCCCGCCAAGCCCGCCGCGCCCGATCGGGAAGGAAACCATGACCCCCGACACCATCACCCACTTCGCCGTCGACCTGGTGGCCCAGATCGGCAATCCGTCCCCGGAGGCACCGCCGGCCTGGAATCGCCGAAGATGGTCGCCGGGGCCATGATCGGCGGCGTCATCGCGACCAGCGCGGGCACCAACATGAACGCGGTCATCGGATGACCCCGGCAACACCTGGTGAGACCGATGCGCGGGGACCGCCACGCGCTGACGGGCATCGTGTTCGCGGCGCGGCGAATACGGTCCGCAGCCAGTGTGGCGAAGTGATCGTGCCACCGTCTGGCTGGCGATGAGCGGATCGTGCAGGGCGCGGGCGACTTCGGTGTCGAGCGCTCCGGCCAGCGCCTCGGCGAGACCGACTTTGCGCAGGATGCCGAGCTGGTGCAGCCGCTGGGAGTGGACCTGCTGTTCGACCTCCCGGATCTGGCGCGGGATCGCGATCGTGTTGGCTGGGTCAGCTGAACTGAACTGAAACGCCCGCGGACAGGGGCCTGTGGAGGAACAGTCCCGTTCAGCGGTATTGTCCCTGCTCAGGGGATGGATGTCAGTGGGTCGGGATAGGCTGCGGCGATGAGTAATTTTGACGATGCGCTCGCCTCGGCGCGCCGAGATGCCGAGTGGCGCATCGACATTGCGCAATCCGACCAGCGCTCCAAGGATGCACTCGCTGAACAGGTCACTCATGTCCTGGCCGAGGCCTCCGAGCAGTTCCGTGCTCTGCCCGAGGGGTTGAGGTTGCAGCTGGCGCGGCCCAAGAAGCTGTTCGAACGTACGAGCTCCGGTGTCACCGACGTCGACGGGAAGCGCTACGTCGTGATCGACGAACAGCGCTGCTGGATCGTGCCGCCGTACGGCGGCCGGTCACATGGTTCGGATGTGTTGTTCACCGAGCGCGGCGAACTGTTCTACGTCCTCATCCATGGCCGGTTCCTGGCCCCGGGTGGCCCACCCGACCTGATCAGCCCGGACCCACTGGCCATCCCGGTTGCCACACCACCGAGCGGAGTCGACGTGGCCAAGGAGTTCTCGCATGGCCGCCATTACGGCGAGGAGCAGGAGCGAGACGCTGCGGTGATCCGGGCATTACGTAGCGCGCTCGCGCAGTGCTTCGTGGAATACGAACGCGCCCTCGGCAACTCGGAGCCGATCGAGGATCTGTTCCAGAAGTGGCCGATTCAGTGGCGTAGCGGCTAGAACGGATAGGAATCGCCGGTGAGTTGGGTGCGGGTCGACTCGCCGAGCGCTGTGGCGATAACGTCGCGGCGGCCGCCGTAGAGGTGCGCGACGCCCAGGCGGGTCAGCATCGCGTGCACCTGGTCGGCACTCCACTGCACTTTCTGGTTTTCCAGCCGGTGGAGGTAGTAGCGGAACACGTCGAAGTCTTCGACCACGATGTCGGTCTTCTCCGGGTGAGCGTGGACGTCCAGGGACGGAACATGCTGCCCAGGAAGCAACATCACCACGACCAGGCCGTAGACGAAACATCCCCGGTGGGTCACCTGGCTGGCCCAGTTCTTCATCGCCAAGGTGTTCGTGCGGACTTGGCTGATGGGGTTGTGGTTGTAGGTGTTGCCGTAGATGTCGGCGATCTGCCCGTCCTCCATCAACCAGGGCCCGTTCGGCGGCACGACGAGCGTGCCGTGCTGTTGACTGCGGAATCCCTTGATCTCAACCGCGATACAGCGCTGCTTGGTCCAGATCAGCGCGTCGAGCTGGCGACTGCGACCACGATGGGGAACATCGACGTTGAGCAACGCCACCCCGGGCTGAGCCGGGCTCCACCCGACCCATTCGGCGAACCGCTGCTCCGCGGTCGACAACTCCGTGTCCTGGTTGACCAACAACAGCACAGCGACCTCCCCGCCTTTGGCCGGCCGTCGTTGATGTGGCCGGTCTCGCTCACGATCTCTGTGCCAGTGTGGCACGCGACACCGACACCCTGAAGTTGTTCGCGCGCAGCGCCTTCGAGCACGGCCGCCACCGGCGGAGGTGTTGATCCGGTGGCAGGCCCGGACCGATCCCGCCGCGCGACGACGGCATTGATCGGTCCGGGCCCACGGTCGTCAGCCGGTGGCGCTACTGGGTCGCAGTGGTCGTCTCTGGCAAGCCCGCAAAGAAGTCGGCGAGCATGGCGTTGTCTTCGTAGGCGAGGTCGGTCGCCGCAGCGTCCTGCTCGGTGAACCAACGCAGCCCTTGGCCTTCGGTGAGGACGACGTCCTCGATTTCGAAACTCACGCGGGCGTGGAAGGTGTGCTCGACCCCGAAATGCAGGTCACGAGTACAGACGTGATCGACTTCGCTGGGATCGAGCACGACACCGATCTCTTCATCGATCTCGCGCACGATCGTTTCCAACGGTGTTTCGCCCGCCTCGATCATCCCGCCCAGCAAAGACCACTGGTTCGGATAGGCGATCTCGGTTTTGTCGTCGCGTAGGTACATGAGGACTTCGCGGCGATCGTTGAGCAGGATGATCTGGGTGCCTTCACTTTTCACGGGATGCGCCCTTTCGCTAGCGGTGGTAGGCCGTGGCGAGCTTGGTCACCGCGGCGGCGACGTCACCGACATCGGTGACGGTCATCTTCGGGTACAGCGGCAGCGAGATGATCCGGGCCGAGACATCCCGCGCAACTGGGAACTGCGCCGGGGTCGATGCCGCGAACCCGCTGATGGTACGGCTGAAGGTGCAGGGAAATGAAGTGCACACCGACACCGATTCCTTCCGCGCGCAGGGCCTCGATGAACTGATCACGGTCGACGGTGAGCACGTCGAGGTCGAGCTGGATCACATACAGGTGATGGGTGTGGCGGACACCAGGCAGTCGCGTCGGGCGCCGGATCCCGGGTACGCCGGCGAGCAGCTGGTCGTAGAGGTCGGCGTAGCGGGCGCGGGTGGCGATGAACCCTTCCAGACGTGGGAGTTGGTGCAGCCCGACCGCGGCCGAGACGTCGGGGATGTTGTATTTGAACCCGGGCTCGAGCAGTTCCCAGTGCGGTGACCCGTTGGGCGCGTACCGGTTCCAGGCGTCGCGGCTGATGCCGTGCAACGACAGCACCCGCGCCCGTTCGGCAAGATCGTCGTCGTCAGTGACCAGCAATCCGCCTTCGATGGTGGTCATATTCTTGGTCGGGTAGAAGCTGAACGCGGCCATGTCGCCGGTTTGGCCGATCATCTTGCCGCCGGACTCGGCGCCGAACGCGTGGGCGGCGTCCTCGATCACCCGCAGACCGTGCTTGGCGGCGAGGGCGTTGATGGCGTCGATGTCGGCGGGTTGGCCGGCCATGTGAACCGGCATGATCGCCTTCGTGCGGGCGGCTCACGAGAACGAGCGCGCCGGGTCTGGGTTACGGCCGAGGATGTAGTAGTGCGCGATCGACTCCCGCAGCTGCCCGGATGGCTCGCAGGCGAGCAACTGTGCTCGAAGGTCGGTCTCGAATCCTTCTGCGAGAGCAGGATCCTGGCGAATCCGGGCAGTGTAGGAGGTCGACCACAAGAACCCGAGAAACTCATCGACCGTCCAGGTGTGCGGTGTGGGGAACTGGTACTCGGCGACGTCGACGAACCCCGCTTCGCGCAGCACGTCTTCGTGAGTACGCCGCGCTGGTGTGTTGCTCGCTGCTATAACAGGTGCCGCACTCGCCGGGCGTCCGGGTTCGCCGGACAATCGCGCCACGACGTCGACGGCGACGGCTTGCCACGGCTCGGTCCCGCTCCAGGGTGTGCTGCTACCCAGGATGGCCAGGCAGCCATCCTGGGCTAGCCACTGGCGGGTGCGCTCGGCACGCTGGACAGGAAGTGGATCTCCCCGCCGCACTGGTGCGTGGTCATCGCTTCGCGGACCTGCCGCAGATGGGTCAGCGCGAGCTGTTCGAACCGGAAGCACCCGGTGCACACGGTCACCTTCTCCACACTCGACAGCCCTGTGCCGGTGTGGTCGTCGCACAGAGTGGAGAAGTAGGCGTTGAGATCGTCCAGCGCCAGGCGGGGGTCGTTGGCTTCTTCGAGGGTGTTCGGGCAGAACACGCAGCCGGTGCATGCGCTACGCGCGTTGGAGTTCAACGTCAGGACCCGGCCCTCGTTGCGCCAATACCCGAGCACCGCGTCGTCAGCCTCGGCGACGTCGATGACCGCGACCTGCTCACCACCCAGCAAGACCTTGGTATCGACCAGCTTGAACGGTGACCTGCGTCGGCCCAGCGACAAGATCATGTACAGCTGATCATCCGGACGGGCGTTCAGCCGCAGCCGAAACCGCAACCGCGACACCCCGATATCGGCGTCCAGACCGCACGCATTGAGCGCGATCAACATGATGTCGTCAGCGTCGATGCCCCACCGGGTGGCGAGTCGATCGGCGTCGGCCCTGGTCTTGAGCATGTGTACCTACCTCTTGTGGCCGGTGTCAGTGGACGGGTTTGGCTGGCATGGGTTTGTCGACGTAGAACAGGTCCGAGACCAGGTCGCTGTACTCGAGTTCGAGCTCGGCGAGCTGAGTCCACGCCTGATGCATCCGCTCCGAGCGCGCTCCGGACGCCACCAGCTGACGCATCGCCTGTTCGGCGGCCGCGGCCATCCGATCGATCAGCACGCCGATCGTCGGCGGATAGGTGATCGCCAGCAGCGGTTCGACAGCGGTGATCAGTTCGTTGATCCGGGTGATGAATTCGCTTCGACGGCAGTCGCATTCGGCTGCCAGATCTGGCGATTCGGTGCGCGTTCCGTGCAACCGCACCAGCTCGCGCGCCCACGAGCAGATCGGGTCCGAGTCGTCGAGGCCGCGACACAGCGCGATCAGCAGGCGGTTTCGGGCGGGCAAGTGGCAGCGGCGTTCCTGCGTGATCGGCGGTGTGCGCATGGCTCTCCTCCCACCCAGCGGCCGCCCTGGGGTGGCCCCCGCTTGTAGGCGGTGCACGGGCTAACTGGTTCTCACACGGTACCTATCCGCCTGGGGGTTGTCCACCTGGTGGATAGGTACCAGGTGGCGGGGGGAGTGCGGATGTCCGCTAACACTCCGGTAGCGTCTGTGCTATGCCCAAACAGCCCGAATACCTCTCGATCGCAGCCACCTTGCGGGCCGAAGTGCTCGCCGGGGACTACGACGCCGAGCCATTTCCCGGCAACGGTGATCTCGCCGAACGCTTCGACGTCAACATGAAGACCGCTGGGCGGGCTGTCCAACAACTGGTCGCCGAAGGACTCGTCATCGCCCGGCCCGGAATGCGGGCGGTACCCACCCCACCCGAACTGCGCGGCACCCGATGGCCGATGAACGGCCGCTACGCCCGCGCCCGCGCCGCCCGAGGGCTGGTCTTCGCCGGCGACGTCAGCGGCAACGTCCGCAAGGACACCGTCAGCCGTGAATGGGTGAGCGCTCCGCTGCCGATCGCTCACCTGCTCGGTGTCAAAGAAGGGGCGCGCGTCTTCCGCCGCCGCAGCCGCACCTTCATCGACGACGTCGCGACCGAGGACACGATGATGTTCTTCCCCGAACAGGTCGTCCACGCCGCCCCCGACCTCGAGACCGCCGACCGTATCCAGGTCGTCGCGCTCATCGAAGACGCCGGACACACCGTGACCCGAACCGCCAACGAGATCCGTGCCCGGCACGCCAACCCCTCCGAACAGCAACTGTTCGGAATCGGCGCGAACAGCATCGTCATCGAGCACATCCACGGAACCTACGGCGCCACAGACGAACCCCTCGAAGCCGTCATTAATGTCCGTCCCGCACACGGTGGCGCCATCACCTTCGACACCTACGAAGCACCCCTCGACAACGAATAGAAGGAGCCCCGATGCCCACCACCACGACCGTCCGAAGCCGGCTGGCTATCGCGCTCGATACCAGCGATCTGGACACTGCGGTGTCGATCGCCAAGGCTGTGCAGCCCGACATCGGCATCGCCAAAGTCGGCCTTCAACTGTTCAGCGCGGCCGGACGCGACGCCGTGCGCGCGATCCAGGATCTCGGCATGGACGTCTTCCTCGACGTCAAGCTGCACGACATCCCCAACACCGTCTACGGAGCCAGCACCGTCCTCGGAGCCCTCGGCGTCCAATACCTGACCGTCCACGCAGGCGGCGGAACGGCCATGCTCGAAGCCGCGGTGAAGGGACTCAGCGAAGGCGCGAGCGGCGCCGGATTCGCAGCCCCGACCGTGCTCGCAGTCACCGTGCTGACCAGCGCACCGGACGCATCGCCGGAACTTCTCAACGAACGCGTGGCTGCGGCCGTCGCTGCCGATTGCGGCGGCGTCGTCTGCGCGGCCAGCGACCTGCCCGTCATCCGCGCCGCAGCACCCGACATCCTGACCGTGGTCCCCGGCATCCGTCCGGCCGGCGGCGCAGTGCACGACCAGCAGCGAGTGGCGACCCCCGACGCCGCCATTCGCAGTGGCGCAAGCATTCTCGTTCTCGGTCGAGCGATCACCGCCGCTCCGGATCCCGCCGAAGCCGCACGAGCCATCGCCGAGGAAGTCGCGCAGGCCCTCTGACCGAACCCACCCGATCGGCGGATCAATCGCCGTCGCCGAAGGCAGCCCACGCCCCGGCGGCGGCGAACATCAATCACGTGATTGCTCGCGGCCCGCGCACCGATACAGCCTCGGACCCATCAGGGCTGGGAGCCGGATTCCTTGGCCAGCGCCATGATTCGATCCTCGGTTGGTTCGTAGACGCCACCGAAGGTGAGCGCGTGGAATTGCTGTTCGAGTTCGTCGTGCCTCGCCTCCTGCGCTGCGGGCAAAGTTTCACAGATGAGCCGCGCCTTGCGGGGATCGTCGTCGTACATGGCCGAGACCAGATTCGCGGCGTGGAATGTATCCGTGGCGATCAGGCGAAGGTCGGGCGGCACGGAAGCATCGGATGAGATGGCGTGCAGCAGATCTTTCAGCGCGGACGCGGTGTCTCGTGCCGCTCGTCGAAGCTGGGTTCGCGCCGCTTCGGTGAGGGCGTCGGGGGTGATCAGCCCTGGCGGCAGCGGCTGATCCTCGGCGTAGCAGTAGCGGCGAACGACCGGCGCTCCTGCGCCGTTGGCGAGGTGATCGGGTGCGTCGTCGCCGATTTCGACGATGTGCCAGTGCTGGCGCTCTTCGGTCTCGTCATCGGTTGTTCGGTACAGCAGGCCAGCTGCCACGCCGATCGCGGTGAAGGCGTTCATCGCATAGGCGAATCGGATCGGCACGGGCAGGCTCGGGAGCTGCCTGAGCTGGTCGGTGTGGGAAGCCACCCATGCGATCGTGTGCTGGGCCTCGGCGTCGAGCGCTGCGGCGGGATTCATGCAGGGCAACCTACCGATAAGGCCGGTGCGAACCCGGCAGAAACACCTGAGCAACAGCGGCAAGTCTGGCCCTCAACTCCACCGGTCGACCACCGGTGACATCAGATATAATGAGATGCCATCATTGATGGCTTCGATGAGGGATGTGATGGCATATGAAGAACGTGACGATCCGGAAACTGAGCGACGAAGTACACCGCGCGATTCACCAACGCGCGGCCGCGCACGGCCGAAGCATCGAGGCCGAAATGCGCGCGATCCTCACCGAGGCGGTACAACCGCCCGAGCGGATCAAGCTCGGCACGCTCCTCGCCGGCGTCATCAGCGAAGAGAACCGGCTCACCGAGGACGAACGCGAAACCTACTTCGGCCGCGACAAGACACCGACCGAGCCGATGGCGTTCGGCCAGTGATCATCCTGGACACCAACGTCATCAGCGAGCCCACCACCAAAGCCCCGCACGAGCGGGTCACAGCATGGTTGGACGCCCAAGCCATCGAGACCCTGTACCTGTCGGCCGTCACCGTCGGCGAACTCCGATACGGCATCGCCGCCATGCCCACCGGCCGGCGCCGCGACGAGTTCACCGATTGGCTGGAGAACCACACCGTGCCCGCGTTCGCCGGGCGCATCCTGGCCTACGACCTCGAAGCCACCGCGGAATACGCCCGCCTGATGTCGGCCGCACGCGCCGCCGGGCTGGCCATCGCCACAGCCGACGGCATGATCGCTGCCACGGCGGCCGCCACGGGCTACACCGTCGCCACCCGCGACCGCTCGCCGTTCGAGGCCGGCGGAGTACCCACCATCGACCCGTGGCAGTAAGGCGCGAACCGTCACGACGATCAGCTCGTCGCTTCTTCGGCCTGACACCGGACCGGTAACGAACCGACCCACGGCCGCGGTCGCTCGATGACTGCGCCAACCCCTGCGAGATCTTGCGGCACCGGGGCCGACCGGCACCACCACTTCACCGAACCCACCACCTCGCCCACAGCGGACATCGGGACCGACGAGGGGGTCTGACGTGCCAGAATGCGGCATGGCCACCATCGAACGCAATTCCCCGGGGTTGCCCGTCCTCGCCGTCGTCAGTGGCCCTCCGGGGTCCGGCAAGTCCACGTTGGCCCACGCGCTGGCCGCCGACATCGGCGTGCTCGCCATCGTTCGCGACGAGATCAAACAGGGCATGGTCATGGCCACCGACGCACCCGCCGAGACCGGGTACGACGATCTCAATATCCCCGCGCTGCACGCCTTCTTCGAGGTCTTGACCGTGCTCGCCCGCGCCGGAGTCACCGTCATCGCCGAAGCGGCGTTTCAAGATCGGCTCTGGCGACCGAATTTGATGCCGCTCGCGGCTATCGCCCAGATCCGCATCATCCATTGCACCGCACGGCAAAAGTTGCTGCGCGAGCGGATCGGGCACCGTGCTGAGACCAACCCGCACCGCCGCGCACACAACGACGCCGGGCACCCTGGCCACCATCACCGCCGACGATGACACGGCCCCCACGTTCGTGCCGGTGAGCATGGAGGTACCGGAACTGCGGGTCGACACCACCGACGGCTACCACCCCGGCCTGGAAACGATCGCCCGATTCATCACCCAATCCGATTAGCGGCGAGCCGAGAACTCGGCCACATCGCGAATCGCGGCGAACAAGGCCGCGCCGCGCGTTCGATGCTCAGACCCTCGCCGGTACCGTGACCAGGTGGCATCGAACGCGCAACGGCGGGCCGCGCGTGACCGGGTCACCGCCTATCACGAGGCGCAACTGGGTGAGCTGATCGCCCACGTCGAGCAGGCGGTTCGCCGATTCCGGGCCGGGGAGCTCGACGCGTTCGAGGTCGACGCCGTGATCCACCGATACCACCGCGCCGCCCAGAAGCTCTGGGTGTTCTGCGACCAATCCGGCGCGCACGTGGAGACCACCGCGCACCTCATCGACCACCTCGACGAATCCGGCGAGCCCATCGACTGGTGGCAGCGAGCGAGACCGACCAGGGAGTAGCCGCGTACCGCCCGGTGCGTCGGCGCTGCGTCCGCGCGCCGGGACGCACCATCAGCCTCGAAATGTCAGTGGTGATGCGTCACGACTGACGTTTTCAGGAGTTCCGCGCAACATATCCAGCGCCAACGCCGTCACCGAGAAACAGTCATTGACCAGTGCGTTACTGCTGGTGTGGCGCCACACCGACGAGACCGACATGGTGGTCGGCACAGCTACACTCCGACCACCGTTCCGCTCGATTCCCCTGCTGAGGAGCTGGCCACCCCTATGAATTCCCGCGTTGAGGTTGCCGACCTGCCGACCGGTCTGACGTTCGACGACGTGCTGCTGGTTCCCGCAGCCTCTGATGTGATCCCCAGCGGCGTGAACACCACAACTCGGGTCTCCCGCAACGTCACGTTGAGCGTCCCGATCGTGTCCGCCGCGATGGACACCGTCACCGAAGCACGTATGGCGATCGCGATGGCCCGCAACGGAGGCCTCGGCGTGCTGCACCGCAACCTGCCCGTCGCAGAACAAGCCGGACAGGTCGAGATCGTGAAACGCTCCGAGTCGGGGATGGTCTCCGACCCCATCACCTGCGCACCGGGCGCGACCCTGCAAGATGTCGACGACCTGTGTGCGAGGTAACGGATCGGAATGGGCTTCGCCGGCACCGTCACGATTCCCGAACTGCAGCAAGCCCAACTCATGCGGATCACGGCGGCCGGAATGCGCGAAAGCCACCCCCACGACGTCGCCATCACCACGGATGCACCCAACTACACTTCTAAGCCCTAATCTCTGCGAGTAACCACACTCCCACGTATGTCGGGCGCACCCAGCTGGCGACAAGATCCACTGCGGGATTCATCCCGCCACAAACGATCCGCGCGACCATCTCGGTTACACACACACCTCAGCGATTGGTAAACGGCGGTGGAGGCCACGCTGCGGCCCTCGATGATCGTGCGACCGGACTCCAATTGTGTTGCGGTGGATCTAGGGAAGAAGGCGGGCTGGGTGCGCCGTCAGAACCGTTCCGACCGTGGCGGGTGTTTCCTGGGCGACCATGGTCGCGGTGATCGGGCCGCCGGTTAAATGGTGGGCGCGCGTGGCGGCGCGGCCGTGGAGGAACGCGGCCATCTCACCGGCGTCGAACGCATCGATTCCGGCGGCCATGAGCGCGCCCGCGATCCCGGCGAGCACGTCACCGGCTCCGGCGGTGGCGAGCCAGGGCGGTGCTTCGGATTGGCTGGCGGTGTAACCATCGGGGCGGATGATGAGTGTGGTGGGGCCTTTGACCAGGATTGTCGCGTCGAGTTCACGGGCGGCTTCGTGTCCGTAATGCCATGGCCGCGCCTCGATTTCGGCGCGGGGTACGTTCCGGCCGAGCCAGCTCATGATGCGTGCCAGCTCTCCCGCGTGTGGTGTCAGCAGCACTCGGTCGGCGGAGGCCGGTCGGTCACCGGCGGCGCGGCGGCGTACCAGAGCTTCGAGGGCGCCCGCGTCGACGACGGTGGGCAGCCCGGATGACAGCGCCCTGTCGATCGCCGCGTCCTGATCGGCGTCGTCTTGGACGCCGGAACCGAGCAGCCACGCCTGCACCTGCCCGACCCCGGGGACCGCCTCGGGAACTGCTCCGAGCACTTGCGCGGTCACTCCGGCGGGGCCGACGAAACGTGCTATTCCTGCCGCGCCCGTGCGAACGGCACCGAGTACCGCGAGGACTGCCGCTCCAGGGTAGGCGTCGCTTCCGGCGACTATGCCGAGGACGCCTCGCGTGTATTTGTGCGCGACTCGGGCGGGGACGGGCCAGCGGGCGGCGATCTGGGCGTCGCCGAGCCGACGGGCGAGCGGGGTGGCTGGGATGGGTGGAAGGCCGACGTCGACCATACGGAGTGTTCCGGCTGCGTGGGCGCCGGGCGGCAGCAGGACGCACGGCTTCGCAGCCGAGAACGTCACGGTGACATCTGCGTTGATGTGGGGGCCGGTGATCTCGCCGGTGTCCGGGGTGATGCCGGAGGGCAGGTCGACCGCGACGACGGTGGCGGTGTCGGGGATGGCGGTGGCGAGTTCGGCGGCGCGTCCACGTAGGGCTCCGGCGCCGGATTCGCCGATGATCCCGTCGATGACGAGGTCGGCGCGGGCGAGCGCGATATCGGCTGTCTTCGTGTCGTGAACGGGGATGATGCGGCCGCCTGCCGCGCGGAGTTCGTCCACGCCTGGTTGATAGGCGTTGTCGGCGACGAGGATCGCGTCGACACGCACTCCGCGACGGCGCAATCGGGCACCTGCGAGCGTGGCGTCCGCGCCGTTGTTCCCGGTGCCGACCAGGAGGGCGACGCGGCGACCGTACACACCTGCGGCGCGCTCGTTCAAGAGTTCGGTGACGATGGTCACGAGGCCGGCGGCGGCGCGGCGCAGTAGCCGGTCGTGTGGTCCCTTGCGGGCGAGTTCGGTTGCGACAGTGTCGAGTACGTCTGCGGCGCGGTAGGCGCTCCAGGTCGTCATGTGTTCGATTCCACCAGGGGTGCGTGGTCAGTCGATGAGGAGGTGGCAGCGGCGGGCCAGCGCGCGAACGTGCGGGCGCGCTCGGGCGTGGTCGCGGACGAGTAGCTCGCGGACCAGTTCGCGGACGAGGCCGGAGTCGTGGACTTCGTCTGCGGAGATCTTCTCAGCGTCGAGGAGTGCGAGAACGGCAGCCAGGTCTTCCTTGCGGCGGACGTAGCCGCGGGCGGCGTCGATCAGTGGGCGGGAGCGGCGTTCGACGGAGGGCACGCGGTCGATGTCGAGGCGGCTGATCCGGTCGACGACGGCGTCGTGGTCGCCGAGTTCGGCGGCGAGCGCGAGGCCGTGGATGTCAACGTTGCCGGCGCCGAACATCGTCCACGGATCGTAGCCTCCGCTCACCGCGCGCGCGGCTTCCTCCGCGGCACGATGCAACGCCCACGCTTTTCCGGACTCGTCGCTTTGCGCTGCGCTGATGGCAGCGGCGAGATTCAGAATTCCGTAGGCGGCGAGCAGGTCGTCGGAGGGGGTGGTGGCCAGCTGTCGCTGAACTTCGTCAGCGGCGGTCAGGCACACGCGCGTCGCCTCTTCCTGCTGTCCCGCGCGGCGATACGAGGCAGACATTGCCCACGCGCCCAGAGCGAGGAGGCGAGGGTCGTCGGCTTCTTGTGCTGCGGCTACCGAGCGCTCGGCGGCGACCCAGGCGAGTTCGGCTTCCGGCAGGTGGTGCAGCCAGTTCCGGGCGATATGCCAGGTGCCCGCCAGCGGACGGGCCGCTGCACGCCGGTCGTCGGCGGCCAGGTAGGCCGCGTGGGCGTCGGCAATGAGATCGGGCAGTACGCGGCCGACGGCATGGTGAGCTGTCGGCGAGGAATGCCAGGTCTGCCACGCCTGAGCGACACGGTCGGCGACGGCTGGCAGAGAAACCAGGGGTGTGCGCGTGGCGCTGCCGATCGGCAGCGCAGTGCGCATTATCGCGCGCCGAACAGCGGCGACTTGTTCGCCGCGCGGCGTCGGGGCCGGTGTGAGCGCGTCGAGTGGGCCCCCCAATATATCGGTGACACGACACCGGCAGGCCTGGGCGATGGCCACAATGTCGGTCAAGCGGTCGATCCCGGAGACACCACGTTCGATTTGGGACAGCCAGGGGGATGACCGTCCGATCGATTCGGCCAGGCTGACCTGCGTGAGTCCGGCAGCTTCGCGGTAGATACGGACTCGGTCGCCGATCCCCTCGGCAAGTTGGGGGGCGCTTTGGCTCATTACCTCAGCGTACCTGGCCGGATTGATACTTTTTTATCAGTTTGGTGGCCGGCTGATACCTACGGTGAGGTGCAGCGTCGCGGCAGGGGCGGCTTCATCCACTCCACGGGGATGCGTCCGCCCGATCAGTGATGAGAGGGACGGCCGCGACGCCGACGATAACCGCGGCAGATTGGGCATGGTTGCCGGTTCGGACGGGTGCCAGCCCAGCTGCCTTGCAGTTGGAGGACGCGGTGCTGAAATCAGCTTCTGACACCCCTGTAGACCGATGCCGGTACTATCGCGATGTCTGCGGTCTGCCGGCGGTGATTCACCCCACGGCAGGCTGTATTTCAGTGGCTGTGGGTGCCATCGGTGCCGTGACCATGCCCGCGGCGCTGGGTATGAAGGTGCGCGCCCGATTGCGCCGGACGGAGCCGGGCCGGGGGCCCATCATCCTCCATCCTCGATCCAGCCGCTGGACGTTCCTGGTGGACAGAGACGACTACGCCGATCTCGACAGGCAGTTCTCGACGCTGTTCGGCCTGAACGTGACTGTCGCAGCGCTCGGAGCCGAGATCGCCTTGCCCACACCGCATGTCGGAGGTGAGGCCGATCCGCTACGGGTGTGGATTGAGCTTCCGGGCAACAACCTCCGCCCCTCTGTGACCCGTGTTGTCGCAGCGGTGCTGTCCTCTCCAGCCACGGACCTGTAACGAGCATGCGGCAGCGAACATCAACTCGACCGCGGGGGCCGGTACGCGGCCGCTGGGGTGTCGACCGGGTCGGTCAGTGTCGTTGTGACGCAGCGGAATCCGGTGTCGTCGTCGCGCATGGCGTGGTCGGCGTCGTTGAAGGCTGCCGGTGGGGTGCGGTCGAACGGGCTGGTGAATGCGGAGCCTTTGAGTTCGTATCGTCCGGGTCCGACGGGGCTGGGGCTGGCCTGCCATTCCCAGACGTTGCCGCAGCAGTCGGCGACTCCGTAGGGGGAGTATCCGGACGCGTAGCGGTCGACCGGGGTGGTCGTGCCGGGGCCGACGCCTCGGGTGTTGGCCTTGGCGGGCGTGCTGGCGTCGCCCCACGGCCACCGCGCTCCGGTGCTGCCGCGGGCTGCTTTCTCCCATTGGAGGCTGGTGGGCAGCGTCTTGTGTGCCCATTCTGCGTACGCTGTGGCGTCGTCGTGGCTGACCCAGACCACTGGATGGTTCGTGAGTTCTTTCGGTGGTCGATCACCGTTCCAGTGTTGGGGTGGCGTGTGGCCGGTCGCGGCGACAAAACGGCTGTAGTCACCGTTGGTGGTCGGGTAGACGTCGCAGTGGAATCCGGGAAGGTACTCGGGCTCGTTCTGGACTCCGGCGAGGAATACGCCTGCGGGGATCCAGACGACGAGTTTCCCGTCGATGGGGTGGCGAATGTACTGCGGCAAAGCGATGTTGACCGAATCCGACCCGGATTCGGTCGTGGTGCGTATCCGATCGTTGGGCACTGCGTCGAGGAATCGCGCGAGTTCGCCGTTATTCAGGTTGGACAGCGACGTGTCCAACGCGGCCTGGTTGGGTTGTCTGGGTTCGATGGCGGCGCCGCCTGCCTCCCATTTGGAGATCAGCCTTTCGTGAACGCCGAGATGCGCGGCGAAATCTCTGATCGACATTCGCCGCGCCTCTCGCAGCGCACGGGCCTCGAATCCCGTCCACGACCTAACAAGGCTGATCATCGCCCGACTGACCCCTTTCCCCTCTGGAGGGGTCTCAGCGTAGCGACTCCGGGGACCTCTCCGGTATCAGATCCGCTGTGCCGGTATCGCTTCGTACTCGCCACGCACGGCAGCGATCAGGGGATGGTCGGACTTCCACTCGATGTCGTCGATGGAGGCGACCGGGCGGACACCGACGGCGGCGTTGGTCGCGATCGCACCGGCGAACACTCCGAGCTGGGACAGGGTGACCCGCTCGGTGGTGACCGGCTCATCCAGAACTTGGTGGATGAGCCTCATCGTGGTGCCGGCGAGGACATCAGCGTGCGGCCAGACGAGCGTGCCCTCCGGTGTGATGAAAGCGATGTTGCTGGTGGCGATTTCGCTTACCGTGCCGTCCGGAGTGGTGAACACCACGTCATCGAACCCGGCCCGTTGTGCTTGAGCGCGATGGTGCATCGCGCCGAACAGGCCGAGGTGTTTCACGTTGGGCACGTCGCGGGCGTAGACCGCCGACTGCAGGCGCAGCGGCCCCGGCGCGACGTTGGTGGCGGGCCTGGTCGTGATGAGTACTTGCGGATCCGCTGGGCTGCCGGTCTTTCCGAGTTCGATGGCTGGATCGAACACGGTCACTCGCGCGATGACCGGGAGCTCGACCTCGGTCAGCGCGCGCCGCAACAGTTCGCGGACGCGGTCCGGATCCAGCTCGGTGTGAAAGACAGTGCGACAGTCCTGGATCACGCGGTCCAGGTGCAGAGTGAGGCCACGCACCGCGGGCCCCGTCTCGACACGCATAGAGGTGAAGTGCCCGAACCCGACCAAGCCCAGTGGGGCGAGATCGGCAGCAGTGACCGGCGAGCCATTCAGATCCATACGGCCAGTGTGACAGGCCCCCACACCGCCCTCACCGGCGGTGCGCGTCAAAAGGCAGGGCTGAGCGAGGCACGGGGCAGTCTTGTGGCAGTTCCCGCCACGCCGATCTCCCACCAGGCTCGAAAGCAAGGAAAGACCCCGCGCGGGCATATACGGCACGCGCTGGAATTCGTGGTCGCGTCGGACGGAATCCGTTGCGGCACAACGGTAGATCGGCGAAGCGGCGTCGCGGGGCCGGTGTTCTGCAACTACGGGAGGTTCTTGGATGGTTGCGGCCCTGATCGTCGTCGCGCTGCTGATCTTCGCGGCTATCGGGTACGCGATTTGTCGGTATGTGTGGTGGCCGGACTACCAGCGGTCCGGGCGCAGTGTCGCGCCACGGGGTGGAGGGCGACGGTGACCGCCGTGGACCACCCGCGGGCGGCGCGCGGTTGGGTGGCGTCGATGCCTACTGCGCGCACGATCTGGTCGGTTTTCGACGGCGAGCTGTCGGAGTCGGATGTCGCCTACTCGGAGCCGGTCGGGGTGCTCGCGCAGATGCGCGACGTTTGCTATCGGGAGATGCTGGCGGTGGATGGCATCGAGCGCGGGTGGCCGGGTGTGGCGGAGGCGGCGGATGCGGTGTTCGCTGACACCGAACGCGACCTCACCACCTTGGTCGAGCGGTTCGATCGGTATGTCGCGGGCATGATTCGCGCGCTGGCCGTGGATACACCTCACGCGGCCCGCCATCACGTGGGCCTCGGCACCGAGGTTCTGCGCCATGTGCGCGACTACACCCGCGCCGTGGCGCCGGGGGATCGGTTGCGGATCGGCAATCCGCGCGCGTCGGTGCTGCTCGAGCAGGCGGTCCGCTACGACCGGCTTCTCGACGCGATCGTCTCCGGTCGGCTGCGACCGCCGAGATGTCCCGCGCACGTGGTGGGCGGGTATGGCAGCCCACCACAGCGAGCACGCGTAGCGGCCGAAACCAGCGCATGAATCGAGCCCGGCCTGCGCGCTCGCCCATCCCATCCCTTCCACAGGAGTTCGCTTGTGATTCAGAATAATTCGGCGTCCGGTGACCAGGTTTCGGGCGGGCCGATCGCGACGGAATCCGACGATCATTCCGAAGGCCGGTCCGTCCTCGTCAGCACCGGCGCGACCTATCCGGACTTCGTGGCCTGGCTGTCTCAGCGCCTGACCAGCTGGTCGCCGGTCGCGATGTCGTCAGCGCCGGCGCCGGGCGAGTAGGCCGTGGTGCGTGTCGATGTACCTGCCCCGGTGCCGACCGGCACGGCGACCTCGGACCTGGTGACCGTCCTGCATACGGTTCAGCAGAAGGCGGTCGCGGTGGTCGGTGTCGCGATCCCGCCCGCCCCCATCGACGTGGCGGGGGTGCGGATTCGGTTCGGCTGCGATGTCGCGCTGGATGATCGGGGATACGACGAGATGCTCGCGCGGGCCGACGCCGCGGTGAGCCGACTGTGGCCGCGCACCCGAATCGTGGCCGGCCACCGTCTGCTTCCGGTGCTGGATCAGGCGATGCTGCTGCGGTCGGATCCCGGGCACGACGACATGCTTCGCATGGTGCGTGATCGGTGGGTGAACCGCCCGTCGATGCTGCAACCGAAAATGGTCGATACCGCGCACGACCGCGCGCAGGCCCCGGTGACGGGTGTGTCGCTGGCCGGGGTGTGCGGACAGGCCGGCCTGCACACGCGATGGATCGGCCCTGACGAGAACTCTGGGGACGTGGCGCGCACGGCGCTCACCGGCGCCCTGGCGATCGCGCTGCTGGCCGTTCCCGACGTCTTCCGGTGGAGCCCGTGGCTGGATCTGGACGCGATCGTCGCCTCGGTGCTCGATGTCCGAGGCGTCGACGGCTCGTGATCAGCCGCCCGCGGTCATCGATGCCCGTGGCGAACGTGATCCCCGCTCTGCCTTGATTCCATTCCTGAAACGTTGACCGTTTGGAGTTCCAGTGATTCAACAGCTTCCACGCAGTATCGAGGTCGTCCGGTGGTCGGCGTTGAGCCGTGCGACCCGGTTGGTGACTGTGGTGCATCCGGTGTGGCATGGCCATGATCTGCTCGGTGTCGGGGTGGTGAGTGTGCCCGCCCCGACGACGCCGGTGGTGCTGAGCCCGGGGCGTCGGATCGAGACCGGCGCCATGATCGCGGTATGCGGCGAGAGTGGTGATCTGGGCGGGGTATTCGACGCGGTGGAGGTCACCCTGGGGCCGCTGTGGGCCCGCACCGAGCTTTTCGCCGCGCACGATCTGCCATCGCGCGTGGATCCGCTCTTGGAGATGCGCCCCAACCAGCACACGCTGCTGCGGCGGCTGCGCGGCCGCTGGGAGGACCGCCAGTTCGCGCGGGCGCCCCGCATGGTCGACCTCGGCGGGGTTCCCCTCACCAAGGCTTGCGAGACGATCCACTCCTACCGGTTCAATCCGCTGCCCGGTGGTGACACGGTGCGCGGGATCCTGACCGAGGCGCTGGCCGTGGCGGTGCGGGCCTGCGAGGGCTACTCCTGGTCGGGCCTGCTGGATCTGGATGCGCTGGTGGTGCACGCGCTGACCGGCGCCCGCCGGGACGACTCGTGATCCCCGGCATGGTCGGGGGCACGAGTGTGGCGGGGCCTCGATTCCGGAGGGGACGAGGCCCCGCCGAGGGTGGGGTTCGCGGTGGCGCGGCGAGCCCGGTGTGCTGGCCCGCGCCGGATCGCCGTCTGGCGTACCAGCCACGTTCACGGTGGGGGTTCGGGAGACCGGAGTTGATCGTGTTGGATCTGGCGGGGCTGGGTGGTGATCCGGATCAGTGGCTGACGCTGTGGTGGGCCGCGCGCCAATTCGACGGCGCCGCGCTGGTGATCACGGGCCAGGAGCGGCCGTATCGGACGCGGGCACAGACCGCGTGTCACATCATCCGCGATGTCGGCCGGATCGGCGTGGTGCTGGTGGCGGGCGCCCCCGCGCCGAAAGGCACGCCGTCGCGGTGGATCCCGACCGGCGTCGGGCACGGGCAGGAGACCGAGCTGCCGGTCAGCACCACCGCCTGGCGCAAGTTCGCGCAGATCCTGCCCGACTACGGCCGTCGTGTGCACTGGGTGTGCGCTGGACCGCTGACGAACCTCGCGCGCGTCCTGGACGCGGACGAATCGGCCAGCGCGGGTTTGGGTTTGGCCAGTCGGTGCGCGCTGACCCTGGTGTGTGAGCGGGACAGGGCCGATCCGTATCTCGGCGTGGATCCCGGTGCCGCCCGCTCGGTGCTGCGCCGGGTGCGGGACGTGACGGTGGTCGACCCGTCGACGCTGCCGGAGGAGATCTGCCTGACCGATACGAGCGTGGTCGGCCACCGCTTGTCGGAGTCCGAGCTGCCCGGAACGCCGGAACTGCGCGGGCACGTGCGGCGATGGCGTGAACTCGAAGGCCCGGACGCGCCGCTGCGGCTGGCCACGCCCGCTGCGCTGGCCGCAGCGATCGGGCTGGGAACCACGCACAGCCGGATCGCGGTGCGCGTGGACGAGGCGGGGCGGCTGGTGAGCGATCCGGGTGGACGGTCGGCACGGCTGGCGAGGGTCGAGGTCGGCGCATTGCTCGGCACGCTGGCCACCGCGCTCACCCCCGCCCCCGCCCCCGAATGCGCGAGCTTCGAAAGGCGCAAGCCGTGACGAAACAGTCTGTAAGACAGTGTGATTGCGTTCCGGTGGCGGATGCTCGGGGTGTCTGGAATTTCTGGCTGGGCGGCAAGGACTGGGTCACGGCGGACCGCTCGACCGCGCTGGCGTGTGCGCAGATATACCCCGCGATCGGGGCGCTGTGCGCGGCGGGGCGGGCGTTCCAGCTCGACGCTGTTGCCCGGCTGGCCGCGGCCGGGGTGGACCAGTTCGTCGAGGTGGGCGTGGGGCTGCCCGCCGCCCGCAACACTCACGAGGTCGCCCAGGCGATCATCCCGACCGCGCGGGTGGTCTACGTCGATGTCGATCCGGTGGTGCTCGTCCACGCGCGTGCGCTGCTGCGGCCGGTGCGCGCGGGCGCGTGCGTCGAGGTCCTCGACGCCGATCTGCGTGACACCGACCGGATCCTGACCGCGGCCGGCAGAGTCGTCGACCTCGGGGCGCCGGTCGCGGTCGTGGCCGGCGGGGTGCTCGGGCAGGTTAGTCCCTGGTCGCAGGCCAGGGACGCGGTGGCGAGGCTGATGGGCGGCCTCGCGGCCGACAGCTACCTCGTGTGGTGGGACGGCACCGACGACGACCCGGACGCGGCGACGATGTGGGACCACTACTCCTGCACCACCGCACCCGCCTACACTCCGCGGCCGCCCGCCCAGCTGCGCGAGCTGTTCGACGACCTGCACCTCGACACCACCGGCCTCCAGCCGCTGCGCCAAAACCATTGCGCACCAAGCCAAGACAGTGAGTTGTCGGCGATGTGTGCGGTCGCACGCACCCTGGTGACCCACCGCGAACGGGAGGGTGAGGGTGTCGCGATCACCGACCATGCCTGAGGCCAGCCATCTGCGCAGCGGTAGCGAGCCGGCCACTCACTGGGCACGCCAGGATCCGGGCACGGGCGCGGCGATCAGCCCCGACACGGGTCACGACGGCCGGGTCGAGGGGAGGTATGGCCCGTGGTGAGCGCGGATGCCTTCGGAGCGGCGCGCGATCCGGTGGCGGTGCTGTCGACGGTGCGGGCCGGCTACGGCGCGGTCGCGCCACTCGAGTTCGACGAGACGGGGTCGGGGTCGGGGTTGCTGATACTGGGCTACGACCTCGCCGTGACCGTGCTGAACGACCCCGGGAACCTTTTCACGGCCGATAGCGGTGTGTGGGAGCAGATGGTCGCGCCCGGCGGACGGTGCCCGATGCTGCCCGCCACGGCGTTCGCGCCCAGCGCGGCGCGCGGTGAGTCCGCGGTGGCGCACCGGCACGGCTATCGGGTGGCCATCGCCGGTGTGGACGAGCATGCGGTACGCGCTGAGACCGCACGCGCGGCACGCGCGCTGATCGGCCGAGTCTGTGCCGACGGCCACGCGGATCTGCTGGGGCAGTACGCGATCCCGCTGGTCACCCATGTCATGGACGGCGTGCTGGGATTCACACCCGAGGTCGGCCGCGACGTGGCCGCCGCGGCCGCTGAGGTCCGTGCCGCCACCGACCTCGCGGCGGCGAGCGCCGGGATCGAGCGGGCGCTCGCGGCGATCGGCGCGGTGGTCGCGGCCCGGCGCACGCACCCGGCCCGCGATGTGATCTCGGCACTGCTCGCCGATACCCAGGCGGCGTTGAGCGATGTGGACGTGGCCGCCATCGTGGCCCGCATGCACCTGATGGGAACGGTGCCGACCTGGAAGGTCATCGCCTCTGGGCTGCTTCGGCTGATCGCCGACACCGGCGAGGACGCCGACGACATCGACGTGATCGGTGGATCGGTGACCGTGGCGTCGGCACTGGAAGAAGTCCTGGCCACCGATCCGCCGGTGGCCGCGGTCACCCGGTGGACGGCCCAGCACCAGCTTTTCGAGGGTGAGGCGGTCGGGCGCGGGATCCCGGTGGTGGTCAGCATCCAGGCCGCCGACACCGATCCCGCGGTGACCGGATCCAGCGCTCACGGCGAACATCTCCCGCGCTCCATCGGCGGCAGGTGGCACCTCGCGTGGGGGTTGGGCAGTCGTGGATGCCCGGCGTCCTCACTGGCCAGGATCATCGCCGAGACGGCGCTCGAGCAGATCCTCGACACCATCCACGATGTCGAGCTGGCCACCGAAACGAGCGAATTGCTTTGGCGTGGAAAAGGATTCGATCGAGAACTGGTCGCGCTGCCGGTGACGTTCCCGCCCGTCACTCCGGTGTGACCACGACACCACCACAAACCTAAGGACACCTGCTGTGAACCCGTTGAACAGTCCCGCCGCCTCGTCCACCTCGTCTCCTGCCAGGCCTGGAATGTCACTGGTGGGTGAGGTCGAGGGCCGAGTCCCGCTCTACACCGAGGAGTTCGCCGCCGACCCGCACGCGGTCTACCGGGCGATGCGCCGGCGATGGGGCGCGCTGGCGCCGGTGTGGCTGGCGCCGGAGGTACAGGCCACGCTCGTGCTCGATCTGTACCGTGCCCGCGAGATTCTCAACGACGAAGTCCAGTTCCCGGCCGATCCCCGGTTGTGGCAGCGGCACGTCCCGCCGGGCTGCCCGCTACTGCCGATGATGGAATGGCGACCGAACGCACTGCGCTCGGTCGGCGCGACCCGCCAGCGCTACCGCAGGGCGACCAACGACGCTCTGGACGGCGTGGATATCAACACCATCTCGCGGATGGTCGAGCGCCTGGCCGACCCGCTGATCGACGCCGTCGCGTCCACCGGCACCGCCGACGTCCTGACCGACTACGCGCTGCCACTGACGTTCGCGGTACTCAACACCCTGCTCGGGTGCCCGGCCGAAACCGGCCATCAGGTAGCGCGGGCGAGTGCTCTGATGTTCGAATCCACCGACACCGCGGCGGTGAATCAGATGCTCGACGACGCGCTGATCGGAGTGGTGCGGCTCAAACAGGCACGTCCGGCCGACGACATCGCCACCCGATTGGTCGAGCACGACACGCGGCTCGACGACATCGAACTGATCAACGCACTCGTCACCTGCTACGCCGCCGGAATCGAGCCCCTGACGAATCTGATCACGAACACGCTGGCGATGATGCTCACCCACGACAGCCGTTCCGGCGCAGCAGGATTCGCGCTGACCACTCGTGATGCCGTCCGGCACACTCTGAGCACCGACCCGCCGCTGGCGAATTTCTGCATCACCTATCCGGTCGCGCCGAAGTGGATCGCCGGTTACGAGGTGCCGACCCACGAGCCGTTGGTGGTCAGCATGGCCGCATGCAGCACCGACCCGGCGCTGAGCACCGGCACCTGGGTCACCGGGGACTGGGGACTCGGATTCGGCACCGGCATCCACCGCTGCCCCGACACCGCCCAGAAGATCGCCGTGATGGTGGCCACCGACGCCATCGACTACCTCCTCGACAAGCTACCGGAGATCACGATCCCCGACCCTGCCGCGCTGCAATGGCGCCTGGGCCCCTTCCACCGCGCGCTGCAGAGGCTGCCGGTCACGTTCCCTCCGGTCCGTCATCGATGACCGACACGCAATCCTGCCCGATCCATTCCCGTCCCGGCGAACCCGGTTCGCCCACCGAACGACCAGCTAGGTGATGTGACATGAATACGACACCCCTGCTCGGGATGCCGCGACTGGACGCGGCCGCCGACCCCGACATCGTGGCAGCACTGCGCCCGGTGATAGTCGGCGAGCACGCCCAGTTGCACGCCGCGGCGGCGACGGCCGCGGCGGCGGTCGACGATCTGCCGGTCGGGTCGGGAACCTTCCATGAACGCGCCCACGCCGGCGCACGGCAGTTGCGGGCGTTGTTCGGCGCGCTCGGGCGCACCCCGCAAGAAGTGTTCGCCGACCCCGAACTCGCGGGCGCGGCGATCGACGCTGCGGCGGTCGCCGCGGTCCCGGCGATGCTGGCGTTCACCGGCACAGTCGATCTCACCGTGGGCGCGATCGTACGGCTCGGCAACGGTTCGCCCTATCAGCAGCGGCTGCTGGCAGCCCTCAACGCCGGTGCCGCGCTGGGTGTTCGGGTCCACACCGAACTCGGCGGTACCAACCGCACCGATGTGCGGACGTTGGCGATCCGCGACCGGGGGCGGGGTGGATTTGTGCTGCGGACACCCGACATCGACCCCGTCACTGGCGGTGCGGCGGCAAAGAACATGCCCAACGTCGCCGATCGCGACACCCCGGTGGTCGCGACCGTGTCCGCGCGCCTGGTGGATGGACGCGCCGACTACGGAGTGCACCTTTTCCTGCTCGACCTGCGCTCGGCGGCGGGCCTGGCCGAGGGGGTCCGCGTGACGGAGTTGTCGCAGACCGACACGCCGATGCCGCACGCGCGTGTGACCTTCGACGACGTATTCGTTCCCGAGGATGCGTTGCTCGGCGGACGCCATTGCCAGATCGCCGATGGCGTGATCCGGATGCGGGGCAGCAAACCCGAGATGTTCCGCGTCGGCGCGGGCGATTTCACCGCCGGCCGAAGTGACCTGTCCACCGCTGCGCTGGCGATGACACGCGCCGCGCTGGCCGGGGTGGTGAACTACGCGCTCCAGCGTCGTCCCGACCCGAACGGTCCGGCGCTGATCGAGCGCGGTCACGTGATCGACACACTCGTCACCGATATCGCCGCCGTCTACGCCGCGACCTCGATGGCCCGTCGGCTGCGTACCGCGCGCGCCCAGGGGCTGGCCCCAGCCGCGCGTGCGCGGCTGGCGATGCTCACCAAGCCGCTGGCCTCGAATCTGGCATGGCAGGTACTGGACCGGTGCCAAACCCTGGCCGGTGCGCAGGGACACATGCGGGCCAACCGGATTGAGACTCGGCACTGGTCTGTCAGTTGAGCGAGCTGTGGATTCGTCACTCATGTCAGTAGATCTCGTCACGGCATGTCAGCGATTCCCCGGTGCTGCCGAGCCGGCCTCACCGAACCCTGACCCGCCACACCACCATCAGCCCGCAACGCCGGGCTCGGCCGGTCCATGCGACGCGAGAACGTATTCGCGCGCCGGCAGGCGGTGTGGTTACTCAGCTGTCGTCGTCGGGTGCGTCGGGATCGCGCAGCGGGCGGTGGCTGCCGCCGAGGTCGGGCAGGTGAAAACTGTAGTGGCCCTCCAGTCGAAGATGTTTGCGGACGAACGCCGAGAGCCGGGCGGTGTCGGCGTCGCGCACCGGATAGTCCTGGGCGCGCAACTCGGCGAGCGCCCGGTCCAGATACACCGAATTCCACGACACAGTTCAGGATCAGCCCCAGCGCGGAGAGCTGGTCCTCCATGCCGTCGAGGTAGGTGCGGGTGATCTCGCCCTTCTTCCCGTGGAAGATGGTGCGGCCCAGGTCGTGACGGCCCTCCTGGAGGTTCGCCTGCGCCTTGGCCTCCGCCGGTAGGGTTCGTCGTCGGCCAGGCGCAAGATGTGTCTTGAAGATGCGCCCGTAGTGCGCGATCGCCAACCCCAGGCTGGTGCGGTTGCCGTCGCGGGAGATCATGCGTGTGGTCTCGTGCCCGGACACCTCACCGCGGTGCATCGACACCGCGACCCGGCACATGTCCTCCCAATGTTCACCGATCTTGTCCAGGTCGATCCGGCCGCGCGCTGCCTTGTCGAGGGGCCCGTAGTCGGCGGCCGGGTCGATGCGCCACAGCGCTGATCGGGCAGGTTCTTCAACTGTGGCCGGTACTTGTAGTCCAACAGATGAAGGAGTCCGAAGACGATGTCGGAATACGATCCGGAATCGGTGATGATGTCCTCGGGCCCGTGCTTCCCGCACAGCACCACATCGAGGGCGTTGAGCGAATCACGCGGAGTACCCGACACCACCATCCCGTTCAGCCCCGCGGCCTGGTCGTTTACCGGCCAGGTCGCGCCCTTCTTCGGCCCGAAATACTTCCGGTTCGCGCGGGCGTGGATCGTGCGGACCGGGACGACGAACCGCATCCCGTCCACGCTGGCGACCAGGCCGCCGCCCCACAGCTGCGCCAACGCCACGCCCGCTTGAGCGTTGACCAGAACCGTGTTCGCCGCAGCCATGGTGTCGGAACGGATGTAGTGCTGATCGACGTGGCGCAGCCGATCCCGCGTCAACGCCTCCGCTCCCGGCGTCGTCACCGCCTTCGATCAGTCCGGCTTATCGGTGGTACCCAGGGAGTCCCGCTGTACGGGTTGCTCCGGCAGCGGCCGACGTATGCTCAGCACCACCGAAACCGTCAGCACGACCACGATGACTCCCAGGCTGACCAGCGATGGGATCTCCGGCACCGCCGTACTGATCGTCTTGTGGGACGCCTGGAGCATGAGCTTCACGCCGATGAACGCGAGAATGATCGCCAGACCGGTCGACAGGTAGTGGAAGCGCTCGAGCATCCCGGACAGCAGGAAGTACAGGGCGCGCAATCCGAGAATGGCGAAAGCGACGCTGGAGTAGACGATCAGTGGTTCGCTGCTCACCGCCAGCACCGCGGGCACGCTGTCGACGGCGAAGACGATATCGGCCGCCTCGATGGCGGCGACGACGATCAGCAAGGGTGTGGCCACCCATTTGCCGGCCGATCGGACGAAGAAGCGCGTGCCGGAGTACTCCTCCTGGACCGGGATGAACTTGCGTACCAACCGTACCGCGGTGCTCTTGCCGGGATCGTAGGTCTCCTCGTCGTCTTTGAGGAGTTTGTAGGCGCTGTAGAGCAGGATCGCGGCGAAGGCGAACAGGACTACGGTGAACCGCTGCACCACGGCGATGCCGAGGAGCAGGAATATCGCGCGGAAGACCAGCGCGCCCAGCACGCCGAGGAACAGCACCCGGTGCTGATATTCGCGGGGCACGTTGAAGTACCCGAAGATCAGCGCGAAGACGAAGAGATTATCGACAGATAGGCTCTTCTCGAGCAGCCAGGCGGTGGTGAACTCCACCGAGGCGGTCGGGCTGACCGCGACCGCGACGAGCACCGCGAAGACCAGCGACAGGCCGACCCAGAACACACTCCATCGGAGCGCTTCCCTGAAGCCGATCACGTGCGGGCCGCGATGCAGCACGAGATCGACGACGAGGCTGGCGGTCAAGATCGCGCCGAACACCGCCCACAGCCAGGTGGGGACATCCATAGTCTGATTCCTCGGTTCATATCAACGATAGGTGAGTTGCACTTCGCCTCTGGGCGGTGAGTGAAGGGCTCGATGTGAGTTACGGGTTGCAAGCGGGGCAGCAGGCTGGGTCTGCGAGTTCGTGACGCTCGATTCTGGTGTGGTGTTCGCAGCGCGCGCATCCGTGGATGTCGGCGGCCGGTTGCGTGGTGGCGGTGAAGCAGAACTTGCAGGGGAGTCCGGGTTCGGTGGCGACGCGGCCGAACCCGGGGGCGTCGCAACTCGCGCAGAGCCGGTCGAGGCGTTCGGACAGTTCGGTGGCCAGTCTGGAGATGCTGAGCATGCGGGTGGGGTTGAGGTGGGCGCGCATGTCGGTTTCGATGCGGGCGCGCCCGTCCGATGACGCCGTCGCGCAGTGTGCGATAGCGTCGGCGAGTTCAGTGTTGGTGCGGAGGCCTTTGTAGAGCGGGGCGTCGGCCGGGGGGGTGATGTTTGGCCGCACGATCATCCCGTGGCTGCCGAACTGAGCGGTGCGCAGGAAGTGTGAGGCTTGTTCGTCGAGGTGGTCGACGACGGTGTGGTCGAAGTTGGTGTCGCAGTCCAGGTGGTGCACGGTGAGTTCGAGGCCGAGGTCGTCGTCGACGAAGGCGAGGATCTCCAGGCCGGCCGGGATGAACCCGATACCAGGGTGGGGGCCGAAGGCGCCTTCGGAGGCCAGGCCACGCGGCAACCCCAGTGCCTGCATCGCGAGGCGGGCTTTCCGCAGCGCGGTCTCGCGCGGTGGAGCCGGGCGTTCGATCTCGCCGGTGAAAGTGCCCAGTTGGTCGGTGTCGACCTCGGTGGCGACCTGGACCATCAGGCCGGGGCGTTCGGCCAGGGCGGGGGCCAGCGCCTGCTCCTTGCCGTGTTTGGTAGCCAGGGCGACCTCGCGGTCGCGGTAGGGGTGGGGTGCGCTCATGCGCTACGACCGGGGGCGGTCTTCGGCTCGGAGGTCAGGACGCTGAGGATTTCCCCGACTGCATGGTCACGTTCGAGCGGGTGCCTCAGCGGCAATTCCTGGTTCAAGTGGTAGCGGTTGCGGCGCCCGTCGCGGACGCGTTCGAGGTAGCCCGCCTGTTCCAGTTCGGCCACGATCCGCTGGGCCGCGCGTTCGGTGATGCCGACCGCGTCGGCGACATCGCGTAGCCGCATCCCGGGGTCTTGCGCGATGCACAGCAGCACGTGCGCATGGTTGGTGAGAAACGTCCAGTCCGCCACCGTGATCACCCTACAATCTACGATCCCTGTTTGCCATTTTGTCTTACGTGAATTGAGTTGCGCATGTAGTTGGTTGTGAACGGTTCGCGTCGCTGACACGGTTCTTCTCCTTCTCGGCGCATATGCTGGTCGACGCGGTTCCTGCGGGGCGAGGGGCGGAGGCGCGGGTGAGGCGGTCCGCGATGGCCAGGCCGACACCCGCGCGGGTGGGGAGTGAGGCGATGACGACCTCGCAGTCGTGGCGATCGAATTCGCGCAGGAGCCGATACAGATCCCGAGCGTAGTCGCCGAGGGCGGTCGGCACCTCGATTACCAGCGCGTTGCCGGTGATGGTCGATGCCGTAGTCGCGGGGGGTCGCAGGACTCCGATGCGCCGGCCGTGTGACTGCTGCCGACGGGCCTCGTCGACGACCTCGCTCTCCTCGACCAGGATCACGCGTGCGCGGGGGGAGTAATGAGAAGGATGCTGCCCGGGCGCCCGGCGCCCGGGCGAGGATGTGGCCGTGTGGATCGGTCGGCCCAGCGCCCGGGCGAGATCGTCGACCCCGACCGCGCCCGGGCGGAGCAGGATCGGCTCGTCGCCGGTGACGTCGATGATCGTAGATTCGATCCCGACCGGGCAGGGGCGGCCGTCGAGGATGAGGTCCACGGCGGGGCCGAGTTCGTCGGCGACGTGGTCGGCGCTGGTGCAGCTGACGGCGCCGAAGCGGTTGGCCGAGGGCGCCGCGATCGCCCCGCCGAATGCGGTGAGCAGCTGCCGTGCGACGGGGTGGTGCGGGACCCGCACCGCGACGGTGTCGCATCCGCCGGTGACAACGGGCGGAATGCGGGGACTGCGCGGCAGGACCAGGGTGAGCGGGCCCGGCCAGAAGCACTCGGCGAGCACCCGGGCGGGACCCGGTATCTCGGTGACCCAGTCGCCGAGCTGGCCAGGATCGGCGAGATGCACGATCAGTGGGTGCGTCACGGGCCGCTGCTTGACCTCGAAGACCTGGCGGACCGCCTCGGCGTTCTCGGCGTCGGCACCGAGCCCGTACACGGTCTCGGTCGGGAAGGCGACCAAACCGCCTCGGCGCAGAATCTCCGCGGCGTGGCCGACGCTCCGAGTCTGGGTCGCCGCTACGGGCGCAGGCGTGTAGGAGATCGTCTCAGGGTCGGTGAATTCCGTCGATCGGGCCGGGTGCGTCATCGGTCGATCTCGGAGTAGGTGATCAGCCCCTGGATGCCCTGGTCGTCGTCGACGACGAACCACCGCTCGGCTACCAGCCGCGGATGACGGGCGCGCAGATCGGCAACATCGGCGGCCATGAATGCCGAGGGGCGGCTCGCGGCGAAGCTGGCGTAGAAGATGTCACCCGAGCGCGCCCCTCCAGGCTCGGAGGTGGCCGCGACGAACGCGTCGAGGACATGCCGACGGGCTTGGTCGGTGGTGTCGGTCGCCCGCAGCAGGGGGCCGTCGATCCAGCACAACGTCCACAGTCCCGACAGCGACACCGACCTGCGGACCCCGACCATGGCCTCGACCATGGTCGGCCGGGATGTCTTTCCCTGGGCTGCGGCAGGGGTGGCCGACTCGTAGTGCAGCCATTCGGGCAAGCCCTCCTCGAGGTCGCCGCGAACCCAGATCCCCAGCAGCGTGCTGTCGTGCCGACTCGCCGGCGAGAGCCCCTCGCGCAGATGGTTCAGGTAGTCGTTCACCGCGGACACGGCCGCGTCCACATCGTCGACGCTGCGCACCAGCAGCACCATCCACGCCGAGGTCGTGCCGACCAGCCGCGGTTCCAATCGGGCGACCGAGGCCACGGATGCCCCGTCTCGGGCGGGGTGTTCGAGCAGGTCGAGGACCTCGCCCACGGCGACGTCCCGGTCCGTCCGGGGTCGCAGCGGCAGCTTGCCGTTGAGGCGATAGCGATCGGTCAGACCGTCGCGGCTGCGCTCGAGGTACCCCGCGCGTTCGAGTTCGGTGATTATGCGCCGGGTCGCCCGCTCGGTGATGCCGACCTCGTCGGCGATCTGCGGCAGCTGCATCTGATCGTCACGGGCGATGCACAGCAGCACCCGCGCGTGGTTGGTGAGAAACGTCCAGTCCGTCACGCATCGCACGCTACAACATACGACAGTGATTTACCACCTTTGAATACGCGTTTTGAATTTCGTGTATCTTGAATCGCGTTATGTCGTGATCGACGGCGTGCGACGAGTTCCCGGAGGTTGCTCGCGGCAATCGGGGTGGCCACCGGGGGCCGTGTTCGGGTGGTCACCGGGAACAGGTGATCGCGGTGGTGAGTGATCAGCGGCTCGTCCGCTGGGAGGGAGAGGCCAGTGAGTGTGCTGCTGCTGGTATCGGTGCTGTTGCCGGCGCTGACCGGCCTGTTGTTGCTCGGGCGATGGCGTACCGGTCGCTGCGGTGTCGCGGTGACGGCGTTCGCTGCGGTGTCGGCTGTGGTGGTCGCGTGGGCGGTGGCGGTGCGCGGCCCGGTCGACGCGGTCGTGACCATCGGCCCGGATGGGCCGGTGGTGGTCGGGTTCTACGCTGATCGGGTGTCGGTGCTGTTGCTGCTGCTGGTGCTGGGTGTCAGTGCCGTGGTGCAGGGTTTCGCCAGGCGGTATCTGCGCGGAGACGCCCGGGCGGACCGCTTCCTCGCGCTGACCGGGCTGCTCACCACGGCGACCGCGGCGATGGTCACCGCCGCCACTCTGATCGGGCTGGCCGTGGCCTGGTCGGTGATCGGCCTCGGGTTGTGGTGGCTGTTGCGGGTGTACCGCGCTGATGCGTGGGTACCAGTGGCGGTCGCGCGGACCGCGCGCATGGTGCTCGTCGGCGATATCGCGCTGTGGACGGCGGTGATCGTGGCCACCGTGCAGTGGGGGAACGTGGACCTGCGCGCTCTCGAGTTGCCGGCGACGACGTCGGCGGCGGGGCCGCTCATCGCGGGAGCGCTCGTGGTCGCGGCGGTGGCCCGCTCCGCGCTGATCCCGATGGCGGGGTGGCTTCCGGCCACCGTCGCCGCGCCGACACCGCTGTCGGCTCTGCTGCACGCCGGCATCGTCAACGGGGGCGGAGTGCTGATGCTGCGGTTGCACCCGATGATCGACTCCTACGCCACGGCGATGGGCCTGGCCTTCCTCGCCGGCGCGCTCACCGCCGTCTACGGCACCGCGCTCATGCTGACCCGGCCCGACGTGAAGTCCGCACTGGCCTACTCCACCGTCGGCCAGATGGGATTCATGGTGATGACATGTGCTCTCGGCGCCTACTCCGCCGCGCTGTTCCACCTGATCGCACACGGCATGTACAAGGCCGCGCTCTTCCTGGGGTCCGGGTCCGCGGTCGGCGACCATCTCGCAGAACGCACCGCGCCACCGCGACCGCTGGGCAGTGCGGGCGCGCGGCGCGCGTTCGGAACGCTCGCGCTCGTGGTGCCCGCGGGGGCGCTCGCCGGTGCGGTGTGGCTGTGGGGATCGGTGTTCGGGCTCGCCCATTCCGGGACGGTGTTGCTGCTGGCGTTCGCGTGGGTGACGGGCACACACCTGGTGTGGGGCTGGTCCCGGCGCGTGAGCAGGCCCGGTCCCGCCTGTGTGTTCATCGCGGTGCTCGTCGTGGTGATGGTCGCCTACCTCGGCGCGCTGTCGGTCTTCAGCGCCTTCACCGAACCCGCGCTGCGGGCCGCGGGTCCGGCGGTGATGAGCGCGTGGACGCTGATCCCGGTCTTCGCGGTGGTCGCGGCGCTCACCCTCGTGCGGGTCACCACCGTCCCCGCGCTGGCCTCGCTGCACAAGACCCTGTATGTGGCGTGTCTGAGTCTCGGCGATCTCGGTCCGCGCGCTCGCAGGACCGCGTTCACCGGTGGCTCGCGCCGCGCCGTGCCCGCTAGATCGTTCGTTCCCGCTGTGGTAGGAGAATCATGACAGTCACCGTCGATACAGTCCCCGTCGATCAACGAGCGGTCGAGCGCGCACAGCTGCGGGCCGAGATCAGTGTGGCCGCCCGCGTCCTCACCCCGGTGTGGCCGTTGAGCAGTTTCATCGCGGTCAACCCGCTCGGCGGGCTGGAACATCGCCCCTTCGACGACGCCCTCACCATCGCCGGTGACCTCTACGGTGCCTGCGGCACCCTCGGCGAGACCGAGTTCCGCGCCGCTCACGCCACCGGCCGAATCACCAAGGCCGATCTGAGTGAGGCCCTCGAGCGCCGATTCCCCGACGCCGTCGCCGCGGCGCCGGTCGAGGTCGACGGGCGCGTCCACACCGCCGTTGAGATCCTGTTGGCCGACCTTGTTCACGGATCGATCCCGCCAGCCCCCGCCCGCCGGCTGCTCACGCTGAGTGAACGCCGGTGCGCGCGCACCGCGGCAGCGATCGACGCTCAAACCGTCAAATGGTGCTCGGCGTATCTGGATCCCGGTCAGGCCAGCTGGACACTGCCCGGCCGAGCCCGGGGCTTCTACCCGGCCTGGGCCGATCTGGCGCCCCGCGATCCCCGGCTCCCCGCAGCCGCTCGCCGCGCGCTGCGCGACCTGCCCTCCGACCCCGCCGATGCCCTCTCGAAGGCACTGGCACGACTCGGTGTCGGACACGGTGGTGAACGCATCGCCTACCTGCGCGCCCACCTGACGCGGCTGCCGGGCTGGGCCAGCCACATCCTGTGGCACAGCAACACACCCGGCTCCACCATCGACCTGGTCGACTATCTCGCCGTCCGGGTCAGTTACGAGGCGCACCTGCTCGACACCACCGAACTACCCACGAGGACGGCTCCCCCCGTTCCCGATCGCCCCTCGGGCACGGCCACCGACCGTGCCCATCGCGCGGCACAGGCATTGGGCACGACCGGTCTCGATCCCGACGCCGAGGCGTCGATCGTCCGGATTCTCGACCGTCTGCCCGTCGATTCGCGGCCGCTGGTGTGGCTGGACGCCTATGAGACGCACTATCGCCGCGGTCTGCTCGAGGAACTGGACCAACCGGTCCCCGCCCCGAACCTCACCCGCGCCGACGCGCAATTGGTGCTGTGCATCGATCCCCGCTCCGAAGGACTGCGCCGGCATCTCGAGGCGCTGGGCAACTACGACACATTCGGATTCGCGGGGTTCTTCGCGGTGGCCAGCCGTATCCACGCCCTCGCCAACGGCGTCCCCGCGATCGCGGCGCCGGCTCTGGTGACACCCCACATCGACCTGTATGAACAACCCGATCCGACAGCGCTGACCGAATCGCAGCGCCACATCGCCGGACTGCACACCCTCGCCGCCACCACCGACGCGGTCCACACCGCCAAAGCCGACCTGGCGGCACCGTTCGCCCTCGCCGAGATCCTCGGCTGGGCGAGCGGACCCGTGGCCGCCGCGAAAACCATCGCCCCCCGCCGCTACCGGCGCTGGCGCACCCGCACCCGGGCACGGATCGCGCCCCCCGCCCGCACCGTGATCGACACCGCCGGCGGGCTCGGTCTCGACCAGCGTGTGCAGATCGCCGAAACCGCCCTCACCGTCATGGGACTCACCACGGGTTTCGCTCGGCTGGTGGTGTTCTGCGGACACGGCGCCAATACCGAGAACAACCCCTTCCACTCGGCGTTGGCCTGCGGCGCCTGCGGTGGCAACCCCGGCGGACCGAACGCTCGCGCCGCCGTGGACATCCTCAACGACACCGAGGTCCGCGGCAAGCTCCTCAGCCGCGGCATCGACATACCCGACGACACCTGGTTCGTCGCCGCCGAACACGACACCACCAGCGACCACGTCACCATCCTCGATCGCCACCGGGTGCCCGATACCCACCGCAACGATCTCGATCGGCTCACCACCGACCTGGCCGAAGCCGGACGCCGCCTCGCCGCCGAACGAACCTCCCTGCTGCCCGGCGCACCAGACCGACCGAGCCCGCACGCGGCGGCCCGCCACGCCCGAACCCGTAGCGCGGACTGGGCGCAGGTGTACCCCGAATGGGGCCTGGCCGGCAACGCCGCGTTCATCATCGGACCACGCGCCGTGACGGCGGGCATCGACCTACGCCGCCGCTGCTTCCTGCACTCCTACAACCCCGACGACGACCCGACCGCGACCGCGCTGGAAACGATCCTCACCGCACCGGTCATCGTCGCGCAATGGATCAACTGCCAATACTATTTCTCCACCGTCGCCCCCGACACCTTCGGCGCAGGCACCAAAACAACCCACAACGTCGTCGGCGGAATCGGCGTTCTCACCGGCCCAGCCGGCGACCTGCGAACCGGCCTGCCCTGGCAATCGGTGGCAGTCGGGAACCGCCTCGTGCACGAACCGATGCGGCTGCTCGTCCTCGCCTACGCGCCACGCGAACGCATCGACACCATCGTGGCTCGCAACCCCAAGGTGCGCGATCTCGTCGACAACCACTGGATCACCCTCCTCGCCCGCACCGACCGGTCCTCGCCCTGGCACCACCGCACCCGCAGCGGATGGAGCCCGTACCCCACGAACGGAGCACAACGATGACCCGCGCCGACCTCACGAAGATGACCAGAATCGAAGTCATCGTCTCGGGAACCGACGCCCCCGACGTTCGCCGCCTCATCGAGCACTCCGGCGCCACCGGATACACCACCATCTCCGGCGTCTCCGGCCTGGGCCACAACGGCTACCACCAAGGAGGACTGCTGTTCAACGAACAAGACACCCTCGCACTGCTCATCACCGTCATCCCCGATCATCGCGCCGACGCCCTCATCGCCGGCCTCCGGCCCCTGCTCGAAAACACCTCCGGAGTCATGTTCGTCACCGACACCTACGTCAGCCGACCCGACTACTTCACCTGACCCACCCGCCACCCGTCCGGCCCCACGCGCGCGGGACGAGCTCTCCGACCACCACACCGGCGCATGCCGCGTCCGGCCGGCTCGCTTCCCGAGCCGGCCGGACGACCAACCACCTCCGCTGAAGCGAACAGCAACGGGTAGGACGAAGACCATGCCGGACAGCCACCGTGAGCCACACCTGCCCGAGCCAACCCGCGCCCCGCGTCGCCGACACCGGTTGCGGGCGACCTGCTGCTGCTGGCCCCGGACGAACCCGCGCTGGTGCAGCGAGTTCTGGTGTGGGTGGCACGCGCGAACGCCGCGATCGTCGTGGTCTCCGAGCTGCCCCCAATTATGTGGTTTCGAGGACGACATCCGCGCCTTCGCCGACGTCGCGTCGGTACTGCCGCGCGTGTGGCTGCCCTGCACCACCCAGACCCCGGCCCCCACCGATTCCCGCACAAGGTTTCGCGTACTGCGACACCGCGCCCAAGGAACATTCCCTGGTCTTCGACATGCGTGATGTCGAAACGCCGATTCGGTGATTCGCCTGGGTCGATGGATTCGGCTGGTACGCCAGCACCCATGACGTAGGTGACACGCTTGTTGCCAACCCGCGCGAACCGGATCCGGCCGCGTGGACCTCACTGGCCATCGCTGCGGACGCCGATCCGACAGAAGTGGCAACCAGTGGTCACCGGTTCGCGACACCAACGTCATGAAGCACCACAGCGCCAGTTTCCGTTCAACCCCCCATGTGCCTGGACCGACCGGCTACCGGCCGCTGCGGGTTCGATCTGGTCGCGGATGTAGTCGGCGGCCGCGGCGATGCTCGCGTACCCGTGCTCACGGATCTGGTCCTCGCTTTGGCCCGGCACCGACAGCGAGTCCTGGACCTGCTCGAGAGCGGGCAGCAACGCGCGCAACCGGTCCCCGGCGAGCCGGCGGAGTTCGTCGTCGGGTGCTGGCACGGCCGGTGCCGGGTCCAGCCCGCCGGGTCGGGGCCGGTGACGGCGGTCTGTCGGATCGCGGCCGCGTGGGCCTTCAAATCCCACGGCAGCCGCCGCACCAGCTGCACGCCACCGAAGAAATGCAGTGGGTGGCCGTCGGGGAAATAGGACTCGCCCTCGAATCGGCACATGTCGTCAGGATCAGCGGCCTGAACCCTCGGGTCGGCGAGCATCCGTGTGGCCAGCCCCTCGAGCGCCGCCGCGATCTCCTCGCTGCTCCCGGTGTACGTCTCGCGCCACCAGGTTCCGGCCCGGCGCGGCCGCTCGATATCGACCAGGCATTCGAAAGTCGTCACCTCGACAACGGTCATAGCCAACAGCCTCCCACCTGCGCAGACATGCTGTCCGTAGGCGCGGTTCGCGTGTCCGCCGCCGCGAGGTGTCCTATCTTGCGGTCGGCCGCCGGTCGATGTAGTAGCCGAGCAGACCGACCAGCGCGTCCTGGCGGGTCTTCCACGGGCCGCGGCCGGTGAGGCGGGTGCCGTGGCGTTCGTGTGCTATCCATCGGCCCCGGCCACCGCCGAGGCGGACCTCCCGCGACAGGGTGCCCAGCGCGGTGCCGTCGTGGTCGGCGACCCGCCAATCACCGCTGTCGGGATCGCGGGTGAGAACGACCAGCTCATCGACCGGGCCGGGTGCGGTCTGCCAGCGCTCCACCCGCGCCGCCCACGCGCGCGTCGATTCCGGCTCGCCGCGGCGGGGACGCCCGACTGGTGCGGCAGGTGGATCGGGTTGTGCGCTAGCGTGTTCGGGCTCGGCCGGTGCTGCGGACGGGGTACGGGTGAGCAGCTGGTCGTAGCGCGCCAGATCGGGCACCGGGTCGCGCTGATCGACCGGCAGCGGGGTACGCACACCGGGCACGACCACCGTGTCGGTGCCGGCCCGGCCCGCGCCGTCGTACGGGGCTGCCTGGTCGTGGTCGCGCAGCAGCCGCCAGACGGTGGCCGGGGACGGGTGCTGCCCCTTCTTCTTGCCGGTGGTGATGACCAGGCGGGCGGCGATGTCACGAACGCTGTGATCCTGCTGGCGCAGGTGCAGCGCCATGGACACCATGGCCTCGTCGGCGACGGCGGCGCCGCCGATGGCTTTGCCGCGGGCGCGGGCGGACTCGTGGCCCTCGAGAGTGCGGTCGCGAATGTATTCGCGTTCCATGCCCGACAGCGCGGCCAGCACGGTGAACCACCCCGGACGGGTCGTGGGAGCCCTGCACTCGCCGGTGAGGAATTCCAGGCCGATACCGGCGGCCTTGAGCTGCTCGGCCAGCGCCGCGAGCTCGATACCCGGCCCAGGCGCTTGTGCTCGTGCACGACCAGGGTGACCGCGACACCGGAGGCGCGCAGCCCCCGGGCCAGCGCAACGGCGCGGTCCAGTTCCGGGCGAGTGACCGCACGGGTGGAGGCCTTCTCCGCGAACACCCGGCCCACACCGGCCGCCCGCAGGGAGTCGAGCTGGGTATCGAGAGACTGACGGACAGTAGACGCGCGGGCGTAACCGATCCACACATGCCCGGTCTGCTCCGCTCCGGCCGCAGCCGGGCGCGGCAGTTCGATCCACACCGCTGCGGGCTTGCGCAGCGCCGGAGTCGCGACGGTGAGCGCTTTGGCGAGCGAGGGCACCAGACGGAACCGGGCGGTGTGGTACTGGACGGCGACCTTGCCCTTGCCGGTCCGGCACGGTGATCCAGCAGGGGCGGCGCAGCTCGACATCGGGCAGTCGTGGGCCTCCACGAGGAGGAAGTCGCCATCGCTCACCCCGGAATTGTTTCATTAGTCCGTTTCACACGTCCAGCCGCATGAAACACCCTATGAAACAGTGAAAGCCCTGGACCGAGGCCGGACCGGAGCGCGTTTCACAGGCGATCGCCTATGAAACACACCCACCCGCGCGAACCGCCGTACATGCCCACCGGCTGAACGGACGGCCCCGGAACCACTGACCGGGGCCGCCCTCGACCGCTGCCCCGAAGGGGTACGGGACCGCGGCCTCGCCCCGATCATCCCAACCCACACCGACAGCGTCGCGTCGATCGCTACCGTTGTTCACGACGGCGGAAGACGATGATCGATCTCGTGTTCGTCCGCGTGATGGGTCGCCGCTATCGGGACGGGGCTGACATGCACTGGATTCGGATCGAGGGCACCGACGAGCACGTGTGGGCGCCGGATGAGGTCATCCGAGCATGGTGCCCACCACCGAGCCCCTGGGGGCTGTCGCGGCACCGCGGCCGTAACGAACGGATCTGGCGGCAATCGCACTACCGGACGCCGTGGCAGCTCGCGGTCTCGGAAGGGCTGTCCGAGACCAGAATCCGGCAGATCGTCAACGAGGCAGCAGACTTCTACAGTCATCCGCCCAGCGACTGAACAGCCTGCCGGACGGCTGTATTACACAGTGCCGCAATGGGTTCTGAGTCTTCGGTCGCGCAGCGACAGGACCCTCGGACGGGGCTCGGAACAAGAGATCTCCGTCCATCGATGTCGGTGGGGCCGGGCATGCTGGGGTGGCCGGTGCGCCGGTCCAGGGCGCGTCCGGGCATGTTCTCGACGACGAAAGAGGGGCCGCTGTGTCGCCCATCAGCAAGAAGCGGAAGAAGAAGAACTCCGCCGCAGGCCGCCGTGCGCGGTCCGGAGACTCGGTGCAGGCACCGATACCCGGTGCGCCGGTGACACCTTCGGCAGTGGGACTGCGCCGCACCAACTTCAGTTTCGACCCGCCGCCGGAAGCTACGGTGATCGAACGGCACGGCCGCGCATGGCAGGCCTACACGGCCGGCGAATGGGCCGGAACCTGCCTGGCGGCGGTCAGTTGCCTCATCCCCGCGCTGCGCGAGTTCGGCATCGACGCCGAACCTCTCGCCGTCCACGGCAGCGTCACCTGGCCCAACGGGGTTCGGGCGAATCTCGGTCGGCCCGAACCGGATTGGGCTGCCAACGGGTGCTGGACCGGTCACATGGTGCTGTGGATACCCGCGCTGGGTCGCCTGGCCGATCCCACCGTGTACCAGGCCAACCGGCCCGACGCGCCCACCACGATCACCCGCGGCCTGATGATCACGCTCCCCGACGGGCTGGCCACCTTCGACCACACCGCCGTCACCATCGGCAAAGACGGTGCGCTGGTGCACTACGACCTCGTCCGGGACTTCGACTGCGCGCCAGTGCTCTCCCGTGCCCGCAGGCCCGAACACGCGCACAAGACACCGGCAATCATCGACGACTTCACACGCCACGCCGAACAGTGCCTACGGTCCACCACCGACCGCGAACATCTCCAGAGCGCGACCTATCCACCACTGGTCGCCGCGCTGCGAGCCAAGAACCTCATCGACTGAGATCGCCTCGAACCACCCGGGGTGGCCTCGATTTCGCCCGTGCTACACCAGGATTCGCCCCGGCAGAGGTAGGGCCGACCAGTCCCACCGAGTGCCTATGGACGGCGCTCGTCGGCGGCGGGTTCGTCGGCGAGGCCGAGGGCGAACAGCGCGTCCGGGTGCGCGGTGAGGGTGATCGAGCCGAGCTGATCGAGCGGGGTGAGGGCGAGCGCGACGCGGCGCGCGATCAGATCGATGGCCTCGCCATGGGAGGCCTGGTTGCCGGTGAGCACGGCATGCAGGTCGCCCTCGGGAAACCCGGCCAGGACCTTCTCATACACCAGCCGCAGCAGCATCACCGCCGCGTGCGCGCTCAGCGGGCGGTGGGCGGCGCGCAGCTCGTCGAATGGGCGGCGCACGTCCTCGGGCAGCGCTTCGGTGCGGATCAGCAGGGTGAGCCGGTCGTCGGTCACCGCCACCCGTAACGCGGTCGGGGACAGCTGATCGGCGATCACCGCCAGCGCGGAGTCCAGGCGAGGCAGATCCCAGCCCAGCCGGTCGAGCACGTCGGCGATCCGCACCCCGCCCTGCAACGCGAGCAGAGCCAGCACCACGTGCGCATCCTGGGCCCCGCTCGCGGTGGCCGGTGCTGGCGGTTCGGGTCCGCGCGAGTCGAGGTCGACCAGTTCGTCCAGGCTCAGATCGAGCACCCGCGAGAGCCGCGCCAGCACGGTCAATGTCACCGTGCGCTGGTCGCGGTCGCTTTCCAGTCCCCGCAGCCAGACGCCGCTGGCGCCGCGTAGCGCGTCCTCCGACAAACCCAGCCGTGCGGCCTGGGCGCGGATCGCGTCGAAATTCAGGCGGGCCGGCTCCACCGGAATCCCGCGCCGGTCCGGGGTTCGCGTGGGTTCGCGACCAGGATTGTTCATCGCGACCCCTGGGTGGGGTCGCGGACGGTCCAGTCGCCGCGGTGGTGCAGGTTGGCCCCGACCCACCACGCCACCACCTGGGTGTGCCAGGACGAATCGGCGGACGAGGTCACCGGCAGCGAGATGCCGCAGGCCTCGGCGACCGGGTGCAGATGCCGCGACAACAACCCGACGCCACCGCCGAGCAACGCCCGATCGGTGGGCGTGCCGCGCAGCCGGGCGAACACCCGGGCCGCGTGCAACAGCGGCCGCGCCGGCGCGGGCACCGCCACGACGCAGGTCCGGCGCGGCAGCCGGTCCCGCGAGGGCGGCCGGGAACCGCCGGCGGGCACGGTGAGCACCGCCGCATCGGCGGACAAGGCGCTGATCGGGATCACGTTCAGCGTCGGGGAGGGGAACGCGGTGAACAAGGCGGTCGCCACGGCCGCGGCATGGACCGGGCTGGCCGTCCCGGCGAGGATCGCCGCCACCACCTCCCCGGTGACCGCGACGGTGCTCAACCCCGGGCCGGTGCCGATGAACAACGACGGCGGGGTCTCGAGCAGCAGCCCGTGCAACAGGCATCCGGCCTGCGCGCCGCGCACCAGGGTGAGCGTGTGCCGACGGCTGGGGCTCTCGATCACCAACTCCGCCAGAAACCGCTGCACCACAGCGTGGTCGCCGAACCGCGCGGGAAGCCGCACGTCCACGCGCGGCGCGGCCACGCACAGCAGCCCGGCCGCCAGAGTCCGCAGCTCGTGCGGGGTGTAGCGGCTGGCCAGCAGCGCCGCACCGTCGGCCATCTCCCTCGGGCTCAGCCCGACCGGGAACAGCGACCGCAGATGCTGCGGCAACTCCAACCCGGTCGGCGTCTCGCCGATCGGCACCGTCGCCATCCACCGGCACGCCGCGGCCATCCCACGCCGGTAGACCGCATCCACGCGCGCAAAATCGGCCGCCGACAGACTCCGGAAGCAGTCGGCGCGAAACGACGTCACATCCGCATCGGGCACCGGCGGCAACACCGCCTCGAACGCGATCGGCGCGCTCTCCGCGCGCACCGCCACACCGCTCAGCGCATCGCCGACGTCGGTGATGACCCGATGTGCCACCTGCGGCGGCAGGATCTCGCCCACCACGGTGGGAGCACAACCGTGGCAGACCAACACCAGCCGCACCCCGGTGTAGCGGCGCAAAACCAGCAGCCGTTCGATCGCTGAGGCGGCCAGCCGATGCGCGCGCAGCACGATCACCTGCTCGATCTCGAGCGCCACCACCCACGCCGTCGCCGCCTGCCAGGCTGTTTCGGCACCGGACACCCGCTGCTCGGACAACCGCCGCGGCGAACATCCCAACGCCACCAGCACCGCGTGCGCCACCCCGTCACTGCCCGCAGCACCCGGGGTCGGATGGACGGTGATCGCACCCGTCGCCGGGTCACCGGCATCGAGCAACGCCCGCGTCACCGCCGCATCGTCGGCGGCGTCGAACAACAGCGTCACCGGCGGCACCGGCCGGTCCACGCCCTCGGCGAGGCCGTCATCGCCCCACTCGCCGGGGCCGGTCACCGCGACCGTCCGCTGATCTTGGAGAACACGTACCCGAGCACGTCACGGTCGACCACCTCGCGGCCGGTCTTGGACAGAGTGGCCGCCGCGTGCGCGGTGATCTTGGCCCAGGACCGGAAATTGCCGTGTCCGGCATGGGAATCGGCGAACGCGATCACCTCCGGATCCGCGTGCTCCCAGATCGGATGGTAGGCGGGAATGACCCGCAAGACCTGCTCGACGGGCATGCGCCGGAACTCCTGCCACACATACACTCTCGAACTCAGCATCGGTTCGCGGCGCAGCACCTCATAGCAGTCCCCGCCGCCGACGAACACGATCGCGATATCGGTGCGCCGGTCATCCCACAGATGCCGCCAATACTCGAAACACTCCCGCGAAAGCCACTGCGCCTCATCACAGACCAGAATCCGGAACCGTTCGGCCAGAACATCTTTGAGCACCGAATCGAACTCGATCGGCTTCTTCGGCGGTGTCCCGCCGACCCCCAGCGCCTCGAACAGCGTGTACCGGATATCGCGCGGAGTCGGGCGCGCCCGGAACTGCACCCGGCACACCAACCCCGGCGCCAGCCGGCGCAGCGACGTGTTCACCGACAGCGTCTTGCCCAGACCGGCGTCACCGTGCACGCACATCATCGCCTTCGCCGCCATCACATCGGCGAGATTGTCGTGCACCATCATCAACGCATCCGTCGCGACCACCCGCGCCCCCACCAACCCCAGATAGTGATCGGCCCGCGCGTCCACCGGATCCGGAACCCATTCCGGCGTCATGGCTTCGACGTCTTCCGCGTCGCATCGGGTGCGTCCAGATCGACCGGGGACACCCAATCCGGCGGCGGCGCCGACAACGGCACCAGAAACGGCCGCGACATCTGCGCCAACTCGGCCTCGAAATACTCACCGATCTCGTGTTCGGCCTCGGCGACCGTCATCGCCTCCAACCGTGTGGCCGGCTCCGGAGAGGTCACCGCCGCATAGCGGGCACGCCGCGCCTTCTCCGCCGCCGCCAGATCCGACCGCAAACGCCGCGCCTTGCGGTCACGGGCCCGGCGCACCCGACCGATCATCTCCGGCGACGCCTGATCCGACAGCACGGCCGTCCCCAGATGCACACCGGATTTGGCGTCGAACACCTCGATCTCCTGGTCGTGATTGGGCATGTACCGCACCCGCACCGTGGTGCCGACCATGCCCACCATCCACTCGGCCACATAGTGGCGGCCACGGCCACGGGCTATGCCCTTCGTGGTGATCTTGCGGTGGGCGCGGTCGTCGGCGAGAGTGAACATCCACAGCATCTGCGGCTCCACCTCGTGCAGCGGAGTCGGATCCGCCAGCCACGACTGAAGCGGCGACAACCCGTCCAAACGGTCGACGTCATGATCGGTGCTGGTGTTCCACTCATCGATCCACCCCAGCAGGTCGGCGACGAACACCTCGAACGGCAACGCAGGGGCGTCGGGATCGATCACCGCGCCGCTGATACCGGTCTGAGCATGGGTATAGCGGGGCATTCCCGACACCAGCATGTCCTCGACCGCGCCGTTGATCGTCTCCACCGCCCCCTTCAAATGCGGGGTGTAGCCCGGCAGATCCACCACCCGCACCGCGAACGCACCCAACGCCTCCTGCACGGTGCCTGACAGAAAATCCTTGCCCTGGTCGATACGGACCAGCGTCGGCAACCCACCCGCCGGGCCGTACGGCGGCGTGCGCAGAATCGAAGCCCGCAACGCCGCCAGAATCGCCTCCCGATTCGGATACCTCGGCGTCACCGCCGCCCCCATGATCACGCAATGCTGCCGGTCCACGAACCACGTCACCCACGGCTTGACCAGACGATCACCCACATCGACCTCCACTGCGGCCTCGACATGATCGGCCTCCCACTCGGCATTGCGGTAGGTCGACGGCCGCTTCAAGAACACATCGAAGCGCCGACGCTCCCGCTCCCCGGCCCGCAACCCCGCCCGATCACCAGGGGACACATCCAGGCGGATCGCGCGATGCAACGTCGACAAACTCGGGGCCGGCGGGCCACCGTTACGCTCCTGCTCCCTCAGCTCCCGATGCAGCGCCGAGGCGTTACCGCGCCAATACGCCAACCGGATCCGCAACTGCTGATCGAGCCGGAAACGCTCCCGCTCGTGCACCATCGGCGTCGCCGCCCGGCGCGCGGCCACCCACCGCCACACCGTCCGCTCCGCCACACCCAGCGTCTGCGCCGTCAACCGCACATGCTCGCTGGTCAGATCCCCATACTGATCCAGCACCGCCAACCGATCCACCGCTGCCCGCCGCAGAGCACGACCCGCCGCGTCGACCACCTGAACGGCCCTCCGGAAACCTTGGCCCGCACCACAACCCGGTCAGGCACCACCGTCAGAACACTGCCCAGCATTCGACCACGTACCCGCAGGTAAGAAACCCGGAATCACTGACATTGCCATGACGAATTGCTACTGACATCCTGATGACGAGTCTCACGGATCCCGGACTGGGTCGGCGCCGCGCGCGCCATCCGGACCGCCGAAGGCGCCAACGATCTGCTCCAGTTCGCGGCGGGGCGCCACGACACAGCACAGGTGTGGCTGCCCGGAACCGCGGGAGCCTGGCCGGGCAGCGTCGCGCTGGCAGTCCGGGAACGCGGCGTGAGCGACGCGATCGCCCAGTCGGACTGGAAACGGCTCGATGTCAAGGGATTCGACGGCGCCGCCATCGCACGCTCCGAGGCGGCGGCGACACGGATCGCGGCCGCCTGCCTGGCCGCCGATCGCAGCCTGACCCTCGATCCCCGCGGGCGCGAACTGCTCACCGCGCTGCTCGGCGAACACACCTGCGCCGCGATCGACAAGCACGGCACGTGGTACCAGCGCAACAGGGACCTGACCCTCGCCGAGCTCGACGCTTTCCAGGACCAGCGCCACGCCCACCGCGAAGTGCTCGCCGAACACCTGCCCACCCTGGTCGCCGCCTTCGCTGTCAAGCCCCTGCCCGGTGCGGACATCTTCAAAGAGAACTACCTCAAGGAGGGCTGAGCGAATGCAGGACACGACACCCACTTCACCTATGGCCCGAGGCCGCACGACAGGACGCACCACCACCGACCCGGCGACAGCCGGCAGCGCCACGATCGGGTCGTCGGAAGGCGCACGCGGGCAAGGTCTTCGGGGATCCAGTGCGCGGTCGAGCGTGCGCACCCTCACCCGGCATGCCCGCGCGCGCGAAGCGCGGGCCGGGATGGTGGTGCCGGCGTTGTGTCGTGCGGTGGCCGAGGTGGTGGGTGTCGCGGCCTCGGGGATCGGTGGCGGGACCGATTTCGTGCGCCTCGGTGGGACCGGCACCGATTCGGCCGCGGTGCTCGCGGTCCTGCGCGCGTACGGGGCACCGCCGGATCTGCTGGTGACCCATCCCCGGATCGGGGATGCGGCGGCCGTCTTGGCTGCCCAGCCGGTCCCGACGGTCAGCGCCGACCCCGCTACCCGCGCACCGGGGGCACATCCGGTGTCGTTCCAGCAGCGAGCCCGCCTGGAACTGGCGGCGCGCACCGGCCCGGCGACGCACCGCCGCCACGCCCACGCGGTGGTGCTCACCGGCGCCGACCCCGCCCGGCTGCTGACCGCGTTGGCGCTCATCGGGCAGCGACATCCCGCGCTGCGCACCGGAATCCGGCACACCCCGGCGGGCTAGCAGCAACTGATCCACCCCCGGCCCGTGCTCGATGTCGACCCGACCCCGGTGACCGGGCCCGGTGACGCCCGCCGCCGCGCGCTCGACGCGCTCGCGGGTTCGCGCTTCGACCACACCGGCGGTGCGCCGCTGGCTCAGTGGACACTGGTCGGCGCCGGCCCGGTCCTGTTGCTGGTCCTGGTCGCCGACGAGCTGGTGTGCGACACCCGCTCGTGGCGCGCGCTGCTGCGTGAGCTGGCCCAGGCCTACCGCGCCCCCGACGAGATCGGGCCACCCCCGCCGAGCCCCGGCGACTACACCCGCTGGCAACAGCAGTTGACACCACCGCAGGTCTACCAGCAGCAGCTGGATTGGTGGACTTGAGGTTCCCCCGCTAATCCGGAGAGCGGATTATCTGGTTCCGGCTGGAACCTGTGAATCGTAACCGGCTTCGAACTCATCCGGTGATCGCCAGCCGAGCCTCTTCTGGATGCGCTGGGAGTTGTACCAGCCGTCGATGTAGGCAAACAAGGCGTTCTCGGCCTCATCTCGGGTACGCCAGCTCCGCCGATAGACCAGCTCGGTCTTGAGAGTGGAGAAGAAGTTCTCCATCAACGCGTTGTCATAGCTGTCACCGACCGACCCCATCGACTGCGCTATCCCGTTGTCCGCCAGCCTGTTTGCGAATCGGATGGCTGTGTAGGTCGAGCCGCGGTCGCTGTGATGTATCAGCTGTCCGTCGCGGATCTCCCGGCTCCAGACCGCGTATTCCATCGCACCGAGCACCAGCTCGGTATCGCAGCGATCGGAGGTTTTCCATCCGACGATCCGGTTGGAGAACGCGTCCCGCACCGCCGCCAGCCAGAACGCGCCCTGACCGCACGGGATGCGGGTGGCATCGGCGACCCACAACCGGTTCGGTGCGTCGGCGGTGAAGTCGCGTTCGACCAGATCCGGCGCAGGTCTGGCTCGCGGATCCTGCCGGGTCGAGCTGAGTCGCCATTTCTTGCGCAAGAACGCGCCCTGCAACCGCGAGGCCCGCATCAGCCGTTCCACCCGTTTGCGGCCGACGCGAATTCCTCTGCGCCGCAACATCGCATGCACTCTCGGTGATCCGTACGTGCCGCCGGAGCTGGTGTGAATGTCGACGATCTCGGCCAGCAGCTTCTCGTCCTCGACATGGCGATCCGAGGGCTGCGCGGCGCGTTTGCGCCACTCGTAGTAGGTCGAGGACGCGATGCCCAGGACCCGTAGTAGGAGCTCGACCGGGTGTTGGCTGTTCTGTTCGATGAACCGCATGATCACCGCCGGGTCGGGCCGAGCTCCGAGGCGAAATACGCACTCGCAGAACGCAATATCTCGTTGACCCGCTCCAACTCGGCGACCCGTTTCTTCAACGCGCGGTTCTCGGCGAGCATGTCGGTCGTCGGCCGATCCTCACGTTCGCCGGCGTCGGCCTCGGCTTGGCGGATCCAGTTCCGCAACGCCTCGTGATGCACCCCGAGTTGCTCGGCGAGCTTGCGGATCGTCGGCTTCGGGTCCGACTCCCGATACAGGCGAACCGCCCGCGCCTTCAACTCATCGGGGTACTTCTTCGGTGCTGCCACGAATGACTCCTTCCGGCCCCTATCGGACCACAGGCCAGGTCTCGAAGCCCGTCCGGCACCGCCGCCCGGACTCCACGACCGGGCCTAGTCAGAGCCCTCCGAGAAAGCGGGGGAACCTCACGCCCTGGGCTACAACACCCCAGCCGGATACGCTGCAACCTGCATCCACCGATAACCGGCTCTCACACGCGGTGGACCGACTACCGGGGTCCCGTCACAACCTGCATCCACCGATAACCGGCTCTCACACGCGGTGGACCGACTACCGGGGTCCCGTCAGCGGTTGTCACCGAATGCTGCGCGTGTGCGTAACGCTGTCCGATGGCCCACGCTGCGCGGTCTGCTACCGCAAACATCCCGAATCGTTCAAAGCTTGCCAGGGATGTGGCCACGTGGAGCGTCTGTACCGCTTCGGCAACTGTCAACGCTGCGTCTGTATCGCGCACTTACACACTTTGCTCGGCGACGACAGCGGAATCATCGATCGGCTCGAACCGGTGTTCACCGCGCTGGTCCGGTCCGATGCCGACAGCACTCTGAACTATCTGGAGTATCGGGGCGGCTACCAGCTCCTCAAACAGCTACGCGAAGACGGCCGCCCGATAACCCACGAACTCCTCGACGAGTTCCGCGCTCAGCGAGCGTTACGGCCACTGCGTGATGCGCTGGTGTGCGCAGGCTTGCTCGAACCGCGCGACGAAATCCTGTGTGCCCTCACCGAGAAGCTCGATGAAACCCTCGCCACGATCGCTGACTCCGACGAGCAACGCCTCCTACGGAGCTACACCAACTGGCGCCTGCTGCGCAGACTCCGCGCACAATCGGGCACTCGTCCACTGACGCAGGCGCAAGCGGTCTACGCACGCAGCAAGCTCAACCGCGCAATAGGGCTGCTCGAAGTCGCTCACCAACTCGGTGGTCGACTCGAAGACCTCACCCAGCACGACATCGACGAATGGCAAGCACGCGATCGGTCGGCCAACCTCGCCCGCGACTTCGTGTCCTGGGCGACCGAACGACACCACTGCCGCCGCGGTCTTGTCGTAGCGGCCCATCCGCGACCCCAGCCCCCGAGCGGAATCTCCGACGATCACCGGTGGCATCTGGTGCGATCGTTGCTGCACGACACCACCATCGATCGATGCGACCGATTCGCCGGACTCCTCTTGCTGCTGTTCGCCCAGCCCGCCGGGCGCGTGGTCAGGCTGCGCACCGATGCCATCAGCCAGCGCATCGATGGCCGCCACGTATGCCTGGCTCTGGGTAGCGAACCGATCGAGCTGCCACCACCACTGGACGAATTGGCCTTGGACCTGGTCGTCAACCGCTACCGCGGCAGGGCCGCACTGGCCCGCGTCACTGATCACGACTGGTTGTTCCCCGGTCTGCGCGCGGGCACACCAATGAGCAGCCACCACCTGAACGGCCGCCTCAAACGCCTGGGAATCTCCGCCCAAACCGCCCGAAATACGGCGCTGATGGACCTCGCGAGTCACTTGCCTGCCGCAGTGCTATCTGCACTCCTGGGCCTCGATGTCGTAACCGCCCAGGGCTGGATAGCAGAAGTCGGTCAACGGCGTTCGTACGCGGCTGCCCTGGCTCAACGCACCACGAATCATCCGACAACGACGCCGTTCACGAGTGAAGGTTCGCACCGATAGCGTGTGCTGCCTGCGTGATGGCCGCGTCCGCAGCGAGCGTGCCACGCATGACGTCGAGCATCATGAAGGCGTTCGTGACACCGGAGTAGCGGGTCGCCAATGCTGGTACGCCAGCCCGGCGCAGTGCGCTGGCGTAGGCCTCGCCTTCGTCGCGCAGGCAGTCGGCTTCGGCGGTGATCACCAGTGCTGGCGGGAGAGCGGCGAGTTCATCCAGGCCGGCCTGCAGTGGCGCCGCGGTGGGTTCCAGGCGCGCGGCCTCGTCCGGGCAGTACTGATTCCAGAAGTCGCGGTAGCCCTCGGCTCGCAGAGCGTAGCCGGTAGCGAAGACCTGGTAGCTCTCGGTGTCGAACCCGGCGGCGGTCGCCGGGTACAGCAACGTTTGGTGCAGGAATTCCACGCCGCCGCGGCGGCTGGCGAGCAGGGTGAGCGCGGCTGCGATCGTGCCGCCCATCTGATCACCGGCCACACCCATCCGGGTCGGGTCGAGGTCGAGGCCGGGGCCCTCCTTTGTCAGCCAGGTTGCCACCGTCCAGCACTGTTCCAGGGCTGTGGGGTATCGGGCTTCCGGGGAGAGGGTGTATTCGGGGAAGGCGACAGCGACGCGGGCGCCGTGGGCGAGTTCGCGCACGAGGCGGTCATGGGTGGCGGCGTTGCCCATGACCCAGCCCGCGCCATGGATGAACAGCAGGACCGGCAGTGTCCCGGTGATGTTGCGGGGCCGCACGATCCGTACCGGCACGGCCGGATGCGCGTCGGGACGGTCGTCGACGAGGTACCACTGGTCGTCGGCGTCCGGGCGTGGGGTAGGACGGGCCTGGAGTTCGTCGAGCATTTTGCGTTTGGCCTCGGGTGGCACCGTGTAGAGGTATGGGATCACCTCGCTGGCCTCGGTGAATGCCTGCGCCTCGGGTTCGAGCGCCAGTCCGTGGGGGTTCGCTCCGGTGTTCATCGCCGCCTTCGTGCTCGGGCCAGTTGTTGCCACTCCCGCGGTGGCATGCCGTACGCATTGTGGAATGCGCGGCTGAAGTGGGCGGGACTGGCGAAGCCCCACGTGTAGCACAGGTCGGTGATGGTGACCTCGCGCCGGTCGTGGGCGGCGAGCACCGCGCGGCACCGTTCGAGGCGGGCATGCAGGATCCAGCGTGAGACGGTGGTGTCTTCTGCGGCGAAGATCTTGTGCAGGTAGCGCACCGAGATCCGATGTGCGGCGGCGATCGTCACCGGTGACAGGGTCGCGTCGTCGAGGTGGGCGTTGATGAAGGTCTTGACCCGTAACACCAAAGTGCGCCGGGCTGCGTCCTCGAGCGGCATTTCATGGAGGGTTTCCCCGATGAGAGTCGCGAGGATGTCGGTGACGTTGTGGGCGAGCTTGAGGCGGGTCTTGTGATGCAGCGGCTGGGTGTCATCGGCGAGACGGTTCAGGTACGGGATCAGGAACGCACTCAACGCGTGACTTTGCCGCATCGCGGTGCCGGTCAGATGCGAAATATCTACCCCGTCCAAGCCCAGTGCCTGTTTCGGGATCTGAAAGGTGCGGGTCGCGAAGTGCATGGGTGTTTCGATGCTGTAGGGCCGAGTGGTGTCCAGCAACGCGAAGTCGCCGGCGGTGAGAAACACCTCGCGCCCGTTCTGCATGATCCGCTGCTGACCGAGGTCGAGAAACCCGAAGATCAATGACTCCTTCGTATCCTCGGCGATGTGTCGCCAGGTTCGGTCGACCTCGAACGGCACCCCTAAGGAGTCCACGGCCATGAACAAGTCGTCGAACTTGTCGTAGCGGGGTTGGGTGGTTCGGGGTGCGTCGGTGGTCAGGCGCAGCAGGCAGTCGACCAGCTCGGTGCCGAACGGATCGGCGATGTCCATGACAAGTTCCTTCCGCCTGCGGAGACATCTCGACTGTATGCCCGCTCCACCACGCACGCAGTGGTCGCGGAACCAGCCCGTGCGCTCTCGGTCAAGTTTGTTGCGGCGGGTTCGCTCTCGGTCAAGTTCTGGCCTTTGTGCGGCTCTACCGTTGCCCTCGTCGCCTTTCGCCTGCGCTGATTCGAGGAATCATGACCGACATCGTCTTCCTGCATGGTCTGTGGATATCCAAGCTCGCTTGGGATCCGTGGATCTCCTACTTCGCCGACCGCGGCTACCGAGCCAGCGCACCAGCCTGGCCCGGAGAAGCCGACACCATCGAAGCCACCCGCGCCAACCCCGAGGCCCAGGCCGGCTTCGGGATCGACGAGCTGACCGAGCACTTCACCGAACTGCTGCGCGGCTACGACAGCCCGCCGGTGGTCATCGGGCATTCCTTCGGAGGCTTGCTGGCCGAGAAACTTCTCGGCCGTGATTGCATCGCCGGTGCGATCGCAATCGACCCCGCGCCGATCAAGGGTGTCAAACCACTGCCGTTCGCTCAGCTGAAGTCGGCGTTTCCGGTCCTGGGCAACCCCGCGAACAAGAACAAGGCCAAGGCCCTTACCGCGAAACAGTTCCGCTACGGCTTCGGCAACGCGCTCACACCGGAGGAATCCGACGCGTTGTGGGAACGATGGAGCATCCCTTCACCGGGCAAGCCCCTGTTCGAGGCAGGTTTCGCCAACTTCGCCCCGCATTCGCCAGCCAAGGTCGACACCGACAACGCTGAGCGCGGTCCGCTGCTGATCGTGTCCGGCACCGCCGACCACACCGTGCCCGACGTGTCCACGCGGGCGACGTTCAAGCTGTATGAGCACTCCGGTGCCGACACCGAGTTCTACCAGTTCGACGGCCGTGGCCATTCGCTGACCATCGACTCCGGGTGGACCGATGTTGCTGACCTGGCGTTGAAGTGGCTCGACGCCAAGGGATTCGGTCCCCGGTGAAGGCGGCACTGGGATTCATCGGCGCCGGCGCTATCGGGCACTCGGTCGCCCAAGTCTTCGCCGCGACCGGTGTCTGCGACATCGTCATCAGCAACAGTCGCGGTCCCGACAGCCTGTCCGGGCTCGGCTACGGGATGCGCGCCGGCACGCCGGAGCAGGCCGCCGAACAAGACGTCGTGTTCTGCGCGGTCCCGTGGAGCCGGGTCCCCGCCGCACTCGGTGCGGTGCCGGATTGGTCGGGACGCACGCTCGTCGACTGCACCAACCCGATCGAGGCACCTCGATTCGTCAAAGCCGACCTCGGCGGGCGCACCTCGAGCGAAGTCGTCGCCGACCTCGCGCCCGGTGCGCAGCTGGTCAAAGCGTTCAACCACCTCGCCCCACCAACGTATGCGGCCGGGCCGCCACTGGACGGCGGCCGCCGGGTGCTGTTCGTCTCCGGCGATCACGACGACGCAAAGAAGAAGGTCCTCGCACTGATCGACTTGATCGGGTTCGTGGGGGTCGACCTGGGCGCGCTGACCACCGGTGGCGCGCTGCACGAATTCCCCGGCGGGCCGCTGCCGTCGCGCAACTTCATCGAAATCGACTGAACCCACACTCCTTTCACGAGGACTCCGCATGTCATTCATCACGGTCGGCACCGAGAACACCACCAACATCGACCTCTACTACGAAGACCACGGCGACGGCGACCCGGTCGTGCTCATCCACGGCTTCCCCCTCGACGGCCGCTCGTGGGAAAAGCAGCAGACCGCCCTGCTCGAAGCAGGTCACCGGGTCATCACCTACGACCGCCGCGGGTTCGGAGAGTCCAGCCAGCCCACCACCGGCTACGACTACGACGTTTTCGCCGATGACCTCGCCACGATCATCGACACCCTCCACCTCGAGAATGTGAGCCTGGTCGGGTTCTCGATGGGGCACCGGCGAGATCGCCCGCTACATCAGCCGCTACGGCAGCGGGCGCCTGCGCAAGGTCGCGTTCATCGCCTCTCTGGAACCCTGGCTGATCGCCAGCGAAGACAACCCCACCGGCGTGGCGCCGTATGAGTTCTTCGCCGAGATCTCCGAGAAGGTCAAGCGCGACCGCTACGCCTACTTCACCGAGTTCTTCGCCACCTTCTACAACCTCGACACCAACCTCGGAACCCGTATCTCCGAGGAAGCGGTACGCAACTCCTGGAACACCGCCGCCCGCTCCGGCGCCTACGCCTCGGCAGCCGCGCCACTGACCTGGCCGACCAACTTCCGCCACGACATCCCCAACATCGATGTCCCCACACTCATCATCCACGGCACCGCCGACAACATCTTGCCGATCGACGCGACCGGACGAGCCTTCCACGCCGCCCTGCCCACCGCCGAGTACGTCGAAATCGACGGCGCCCCACACGGGTTGCTGTGGACCCACGCCGAGGAAGTCAACAAGCCTCTGCTGGCCTTCCTCGCCTGACCGCCCCGCTCGAACAACCACAGGAGAATCCTGATGAGGAAGACTCATATACCTCGGGCGGGCGCCGTCGCGATCGTCCTGACCGCGGCTGCGGTCCTGGCTCCGGCCACCACCGCGGCCGCCGAACCCGACCCCACGATCGTGCTGGTGCACGGCGCATTCGCCGACACCACCAGCTGGGACCGCGTCGCCGCCGCATTGCGCGCCGACGGCCACCGGGTCGTGGTGCCCGACAATCCGCTGCGCGGACCCGGCAACGACGCCGCCGCGATCGAGCAGACCCTGGCAACGATCGACGGTCCGATCGTGCTCGTCGGCCACTCCTACGGCGGTGCCGTCATCACCAACGTCGCCGACCCCGACGTGACCGCGCTGGTCTACGTCGCGGCGTTCGCCCCGGCCCAGGGCGAACCGGCCCAGCTGGCACTGGATCCGATCCGGTTCCCCGGCAGCCGCCTGCTTCCGCCGGTGCTGATGGTCGCGCCGGTCGACGACCCAGATGGGATCGCCGGCAAGAACCTCGACGGCTACGTCGACCCCGGTTCCTTCCACGAGGTCTTCGCCCAGGATGTCGATGCCGCGACCGCGGCCACGATGAACGCCCACCAACGCTCGCTCGCGTTGTCGGCGAACCTGGAACCGTCCGGACCGACATCCTGGTCGACGGTGCCGAGCTGGTATCTGGTGTCCGGCCACGACCGTGTCATCCCGCCTGCCTCACAGCGGCACATGGCCCAGCGCATCGGCGCGCACGTGAGTGAGGTTCCCGCCTCCCACGCCTCGCTGGTGTCACGTCCCGACGCGGTCGTCTCCGTCATCGAACAGGCCGCATCTCGCTGAAACACCCTGACAGCAGCCACGGTTTCGGGCGCCTCCTTCGCGGCACCCGAGACCGTGGTTGCGCGCCATCTCAGACGGCGAATCCGCCATCGACATCCCAGCTGATGCCGGTGACGAACCGTGCCTCCGGCCGCGCGAGGTAGGCGACCGCACTGGCGATGTCGGCGGGCTGGGCGTAGTGCCCGAGAGCCATCATCGACTTCATCGCGTCGGCGAAATCGCCTGTCGCCGGGTTCATGTCGGTGGCGGTCGGGCCCGGCTGGACCGTGTTCACGGTGATCCCGCGCGGCCCGAGCTCGCGCGCCAATCCCCGTGTGAGGCCCGCGACGGCGGCCTTGGTCAACGAGTACACCCCGATCCCGGGCACCGGTACGCGGTCGGCGTTGATGCTGCCGATCGTGATGATCCGACCACCCGACCCCAGATGTGGCGCTGCGGCTTTGATCGCGGTGAACACGCCCCGAACATTCACCGCCAACATCCGGTCGAACTCCTCGAGCGGGAACTCCTCGAGCGGCGCCACATGGGCAACGCCGGCGTTGTTCACCAGGATGTCGAGTCCACCCCACTCGGCGACGGTGGCCGCCACCGCCTCCTGCACAGCTACGGCGTCGCCGCTGTCTGCGCGGATCGCCAGCGCCGAGCCACCGCGAGCCACAATCCGCTCGGCCAACGCGGCCGCATCGTCTTTGGACGCGGAATAGGTGAACGCCACTTTTGCCCCATCCCGGGCCAACCGGTCCACGATCGCCGCGCCGATACCACGCGATCCGCCCGTCACCAGCGCCGTCCTACCCACCAACGGGAAAGCCATCTGCACGCCCACTATCCGCTCCTTCACCGGCCCATAAATACGAACCGATCGGTTACTATTGGTTGTGGACGGGACAACCAACGCTCGGCCGGAGATATTCCAAAACCATGTGGGGAGGGCGATGTGGCACCCGGCAGACCACGCTCGTTCGGCGTCGACGACGCACTCGAAGTCGCGATGCGCCTATTCTGGCGCCACGGCTACGAAGGAACCTCACTAGCCGAGCTGACCGAAGCGATGAACATCAACCGACGCAGCCTGTACGCCGCGTTCGGCAACAAGGAAGACCTGTTCCGACGCGCGGTCGACCGCTACCTCACAGGACCGGGCGCCTTCACCGCCCGCGCGCTCGACGCGCCCACCGCCCGCGGCGTCGCCGAAGCCCTGTTGTACGGCGCTGCCGAGAAATACACCGAACCCGATTCCCCGCACGGATGCCTGCTCGTGCAATCCGCGCTGGCATGCGGCCCGGCCGACGAATCGGTGCGCGATGAGCTCACCGACCGACGCAACACCGGAATCGCCGCACTGCGCGCACGATTGGCACGCGCCCGCGACGACGGCGACCTTCGCCCCGATGCCGACCCCGATGCGCTGGCGCGCTACCTCACCGCGATCGCGCAAGGTATCTCGGTGCAGGCTGCCAGCGGCGCCACGCGCGCCGACCTGAACATCGTCGCCGACCAGGCACTGCGCAACTGGCCCAGCGACTGACCCGCACCTCCGTGAGCATCCGATTCGATCGCCTGTAAGAGCCCGAAGTGGCGGGTGCACAACAGCTCTACAACAGCCTTCGTACCGCGTTCCTCGACCTGAGTGGCGACATCTACTGGCAGTCCGCCGACGACGACAACCGGGTCACCACCACCCACACGACGTGCTACGGCACCCACAACGGCGAATCCCCCAGCATCACACCGACCGGCGACCCGGGCGCTTCGAACCCATTGGCGTCTTCCGCGTCCGCAACACACAACTCACCGATGACCGGGGCTTCACCGACCTGCTCTCAGTCCTGATTCAAATCGATGCCCTCCCCTCACCGCCCGGCCAAAGTTCCGGGCAAGCGGCCAAACCGGATGAACACCAGCCCATTCCGCACGTTCTGATATCCCTCACTACCAACATCGTATGCGGCGAGCACCAGCGATCCGACGGTGCCGGAGTGCGCGCCAGTGCCCTCGATCCAGGCGGCAACGATCCCCTCCGCGCTACGACGAATCGGCGACTTGATCCATGCCCGGGTGCGCGTACCCGGCCGGTATACCGAATCGGTGCGCTTGGCGACGACCCCTTCGAGACCGGCCTGCTCGGCGGCGTCCAGCAGATGGGAAGGATCGAAATCGGTCCAGAACGGCGGCACCCGGACCCGGCCGCGCTCGACGGCGAGCCGGTCGAGGAGCGCCCGGCGCGCCAGGTAGGGCTGATCCATCGTGGAGACCCCGTCCACAGCGAGAAGGTCGAAAACGACGAACTCGACGCGGATCTCGTCGAGCAGCGCCCGTGTGGGGCGCGTGTGCATGCGGCGCTGCAGACGTGCGAACGAGGGCGCCCCGGTATCGGGATCGGGGGCGACGATCTCGCCGTCGAGCAACAGCCCGTCACCGAGGTCCGCCGTGGTCTCAGCCAGAGCCGCAGCTAGATCGGGGTAGGAGCCGGTGGCCTCACGTAGATTCCGGCTCCACAACCGGCAACCGGTCTCGTCGCAACGCGCAATCGCCCGCTGCCCGTCCCATTTCATCTCGAATGCCCAGATAGGAGATGCAGAAGGCAGAGTTCCCGGCGATGCCAGCATCGGCGCAGGTACACGAACCATCATCCGAGCATACGTACGGCAAACGCTGCGAAGGACTCGGCGCGACGAGCGAACCGTACGGTATTCTATCGAACATGCGTTCGAGATCGGAGGGTGGCGATCCGATGGGCGGACCAACGTCGACACCCGATGGCGCCGAAATGTCGCCGTCCGCCGACGTGCCGACCCCGCGGGTCGATCCCAGTGCGCCCAGGACCGAGGGCACCGAGCCGGAACTGCTGTATCCGGACGCCACAGGGCATTTCGCTCGCACCGTGGTGCAGGCTCCAAGGCCGGTATGGGTACGGCTGGACGCGGTGCTGATCCGGGATCCGGGCGCACCTTGCCATGTCAACGGGGCCGGGTTGGACATGCGCGGCGAGCGCCCGGGGTGGCTGAGCCACTGGGTGCCCAGCGTCGACGGCTGGTGGATGGGTCGCGTCACCTACTCGATCGCCTACGCCGACGGCCGCCGCGATCCGCTGGTCCTGGCCGATCAACTCGTCCCGGCCTACGCGCTGCGACCCCGCCGGGCCGCGGCCTCGCCCCGCCGCGGCCGCCGCCCCACGCCTTAGGCTGTCGCGCGCCGGCCGTGCCTGGCCGGGAACATCTGCGACTCTCGGAGGTCACCGGTGAGCGGTTGCTCGCACGCGGCACAGGCGAAAAAGATCATCGGGACAGTATGACTGGCACGCGGATGGGCCAAGCCTGGCCGCATCGCCATGCAGACACTGTCTCCAAGGCGAACCCTCTGATCGCAGCCCAAGACTGCACCGACGCCTCAGGGGAAAGTATGAGCGACCTCGTGGAGCGGCGGATCGATCGCTCTCGAGTCCTCGCCAGCTCACCCGGTACGCGAAAATCGCGGATGCACGGCCTGGGCGGGTGCCGCGTAAGGCTCCCACCGGACGCTACCGTCACCGGCCGCGGCGAGCGTCAGATGGGAACGACGCGGTTGTCCGGCGCGGTCGGTGACGGTCACCTCCAGGTGCACCGCGCGGACGCGGCCGTGGCCCCGCCCCAGGCCGGTGTAGCCGATCGGATGCGCCGACAGATCCAGGTTCGTGCCCGGTGTGCGTACGTGCCGTCCGGACACGATCAGCACCGACCCGCTCGCGCGGGCCCGCGCGGTGATGACTTTCCAGCGTGAGGGCGGCACCACGATGTCGTCGACGTCGAGCACAACGAGGTCCAGGCCGTCCAGCAGCACGGACGCCACCTCACCCGGGTCGCCGCGCGTCGGGTCAACAAGGGCCAGTCGATCGAGCTGCGCGCCCATCTCGTGGGCTGCCAGCAGGCCCAGGGAGGTACCACCGACGACCGCGGCCGAGCGGCCGCCGCCGGTGACCGCGGCGAGCAGGCCGGTCAGCACGCTGCCCCGCCCGCACCGCACTGTCGTTCCGCGCGCGAGCCCGCCGTCGGGCAGCACGTCGCCGAGGGCGCCGGGCACCTCGAGCACGTCGGCCGCGCGTACCCGGGCCCGCGCGCCCGCGCCGATCCGGCCGTCGACCCGAGCGATGCGGCCCCGCAGCTCCGCCAGCTGCTCGTCGCGCGACCGACCCGCCAGCGCCGGATCCAGCGCACCGGACCGGCGCGCCGGGGCACTCATCCGCCGCCGATCGCATCGCACATACGTTCGAACGATACGGCATGCGACACCCCGTTGGCGACGGTGACCCGCGCATATTCCCAGGTGAGCGGCCTGCGTCGTAGCGTCTGGCGCTAGCCACCGCAGCGGAAACGACAGTGCCGCAGCCGGTTCGACGACCGCCAGGCCGCCGGTGATCTCGACACGGACGGTGGTCACCGACGGACTCCTTCGGATGGCGCCGAGCTGGACCGAATGGGCCTCCGTCCCCGAAGTGACCCCAGGCCAGTGCGTTACTGGCCTTCGACAGTCGCCGGCCCTGGGCAGGGCGAGGTGAGATATAGGGGTGGCAGGAAGTTTTCCGGTCGGCGCCGGCGAAGGTGTTCGCGGATGGTCGTGGCAGCAGTGGGGCTTGTCGCGTCAGTGAGTTCGAGAACACGCCGGATGGTCAGGGCGTCGGTCCCGCGATTCGCGGCATCCTGAACGTATCGGTCGAGGAAGTCGAGCGCGTCAAGGCCCGAAGTGCGTGGCTGGCGCCGCACGACGAGCCGTTTTCGCTCGATGTCGATGTCGCTGATGCCCCGTCGGGCACGGACTAGCTGTTCGGCGTGGTCGAGGGTGCCGACTGAGGCCAGGTCGGCAGCGATCGAGTCGTTGGCGAGTCGGCCCGCCTCGACGCGGAAGACCGTGGTGCAGCGGCCGTCAACGACGATCGTGGTGTCGCGTTGAGACTCGACGCGTCCACGCCAGCCTGCCGCGGCGACGGCAAGCAGTGCATTCGCCTCAGATGGGTGCCATTGCCACACGCCGTCCAGCTCGGCGGCGTCCTGCGGCTGCAGATCGATCAGCCGAGCGGCCTCAAGTCGAGCAAGCCGATGCTCGAGTTCGTCGAGGGCGAGCTCGCCGTCGAGGCCCAGTCCCGTGACAAGAACGTCCGTCGGCAATCCGGTCCCGACGGCCGCGGCCAGGGCGAGCGAGTCGGCGAGTGGGCTGCGCAGGCCGGGTTCGTGTCCGGCTGCCAGGATGTCGCCTCCGACATCGACCACCAGTAGCAGGTCTGCGTTGAAAACCTTCGCCGCCCGCCTCAGTTGACGGCTCAGTCCCACGGCGCCGTGTTCCGGATCAGCCAACAGCATCGGCACGTTCGTATGGTTGGCGAGGCGGGGGAGTGTCGACAGCCCCCCGGTGTTCAGGCTGGCATTCGGTCCGACCTCGTAAAGGCCGGATCCATGGTCGATCAGACCGTCGAAGTCGGCTGCACTGCGTGGACCGGGCAAGGGGTCCATGAGCAGCCGGTCCCACGACCAGCTCATGATGGCCGAGACTGCAATCTGATCGGCGAGCGCATGTCCGAGCACGGCGGCGGAGATGGCATCCCCGCCACCACCTGCGGCGAAGGCCACTGCATTCCTCATGAGTCTGCCTACTGTCGTCGAGCGAAAAAGTGGCTAATGTGGCTAGTGGCCTAGGGTACTAGGTCGCCCACGAGAGGAAGTTGCTGTGCCGAACATCGAGCAGGTCGCAGCGCCGTACAAGCAAATCGCCAGCGCGCTGCGTGACGAGATCGTTCGCGGCGACCTGCGGCCCGGCGACAAGCTGCCCTCGGAACGGGAACTGGCCAAACGCTGGGGCGTCTCACGGCCGACCGCATCCAGTGCGGTGGCGGTCCTTCGTTCGCAGGGCCTGGTCGAGTCACGCGTGGGGTCGGGCACGATCGTGCGTGACGTCGCGGCGGCGCCACGTGCTCGCGAGCGGTATGAGCGTGCGGCCGCGTTGGGCACGATGTACAGCGACGCGGAGAGCGTCAGCTTTCCGAGTGTCGGAATCGTCGACGCGCCAGCCGATGTCGCGCGCTCGCTCGGAATCGACCCGGACTCCCAGGTCATTCGGCGGTGCCGACTCATCACCAACGACCGTCCGATCGAGTTCTCTACCAGCTGGTTCCCGGCCGAGCTCGCGGAGACTGCCCCGGCCTTGCTGACCCCGGAGCGCATTCGGGGAGGGACACTGCGGTATCTGGCTGAAACGCTGGGACTGCGTGCGTCATTCGCTCGCGATCAGGTCAGCGCCCGCGTCGCGACGGAGGCCGAGGCGGACTATCTCCGGCTCGACCACGGATCGGCTGTGCTGGTCTACTGGCTGGTCGCCTACGGTCCCGGTGAGACTCCGCTGCAAGTCGACGAGGCTGTCTACCCTCCGTCGACGTGGACGTTCCGTCAGGAATATCCGATCACCCTCTGATCTCGCTCTCCGAAAATTTTTCGGTCATCGACCAAGTGGCCTATGCCACTGGCCTCTAAAGTGGCATAGTCCAATAGTGGCGCCGGACGCGCGCCTCACCAAGCCACATCGCGGAGGGACGGGCCGAGATGACCGTCGAGATGGACTGCAAGGGGATTCGCACCGACAGGTCGGCGGTGTGCGCGGTGGCGGTCGGGGCGGGGCGGTGGATCTGTCCGCCGATGCGGGGCCGAACCTTCACCGCCGATCAGGCGCTGGCACTGATCGTCCTGGCCGACACGATCAGCGAGGTTCTGCCGCTCCCCCCAGCCGACCCACGGTGGCGTGAACTCGAAGCGATGGTGCGGCCCATCGGCCTCACACTCAATGAGACGGCTCGAATGCTGGAGTTGTGCGACGTCGCCGAGATGTCACGGATTCCGATCCGGACCGCCGCCGAGCCGGAGCCATATCCGGTATCGGTGTCCCGGTCGTGGTTGTTGGGTCGGGCACTGGCCGTGGCCAGTGGCTGGTCGCGCACCGCTGGTTCGCCTGTCGCTCTGGGCAGTTGAGGGGGGCAGCCATGACGTCTGTAGCTGCGGAAGCACAGCACCCCTCGTCGGCAGCAGGGCCGTCGGCCCTGCACACGCACTGCGAGTTCTACCGCGCGCACGGGATCGACGCGCGTGTCCAGGTGGACCTAGGGCGGCTCATCGTCGTCGCCAACAGCCGCCTGGCGGGGCTGACCATGCCCGCCGAACTGGCGACCAAAGTCCGTAATCACTTGCGTGCCAGGCAGATCGACCTCGGCCCGGTGATCTCGCACCCCCGCTCCAAGCGCTGGACGCTACTGGTGACCGGCAACGCACCCAACGACCAAGTCACCTGCGCCCGGCTTTTCCGGCACCAGGTAGCACTGGCCCGCTCCGGAACACAGATCGCGCTGCCTGCGCCCACCGAGTGGCACGAGAACCTGCGGTACTGGGTCGAACCGCCGACCGCGCCACTGCCGTCCGGAGCGGTAGTTGCCCAAGCAATTCTGGATTGCGTCGCGCCGGCGAGACAGCAATGACCGCACTCGTCGTCGGGGCCGTCCTGACAGTCGGGATCGCCGTCCTCGTCGCGATGAACATGTGGTGGTCGCGAGACGCGCACGGAATCTCGGTATCGGATATACACGCGGATCTCGCACACCGCGCACCCGCGCGGCCGTTGTCCGCCGATCGCGCCCACGAACTCACCCAGAAGCACAAGTCGTGCTCTGCCGAGGACTGTGCCTGCAAACGCGCCGCGCTGCGGGCACAAATCCGCGCAGGCCGAATGACGCCGACAAACGCCCTCCACGAGCTGCTGTTCAACCGCTTCGGTGACGAGGAACCGATCGACCGCCCGCGGGGGAGCCTGCAGTGAATGCCCCCGACGTCCTGCTTCTGTCGGCCCAGCCGATCAACGCTTGTTCAACTGCTCGCTGGCAAAGGCCCCGCGTTGCCGCAGCGCCATCCTCAGATCCTCGACGCCGACCGGGACCTACTAGCACGGCACACCGCAATCGCCGCCACTGCCGACTCGCAGCTACTGAGTCCTGAATCCACTCATGCCGAACACGTTTCGACCATCATCCGACAAGGAGACACCGCCGATGACCACTACGATTCCCGTCCGTGCCCGCCGCGAGGTAACTGGCGTCACCCCTACTCGTGCCCGCGGCCGAGTCAGGGCGCTGCTGCACCGTGAACTGCTCACGCCCGCAGACCTGATCGCTCCGGTGCTGGTGCAGCCGGACCACCGAAGCCCCGAGACCTATCGTCACATCCCGACGGCGGTACGGCTGAGTGGTCTACCCGCCTTCGCCGACGAACTGTGGGCGTTGGGCGTTCATGCGATCAAGCTGTTCGCCTTCGTCGAGAACAAGACCCCTGCGGGCACCGCCGCCATCGCCCCGGACAACCTGATGGTCCAGTCGATCCAGACCGTTCGTGCGGCGGTTCCGGGAATGGTGATCTCCACCGAGGTATGTGGCTGCGCGTGGACCGACACCGGCGAATGCGTCGTGCTCGACGACCATGGCCGGACCGATCTGGCCGCGACCTACACCCTGATGTCGTCGATGGCCACGCTGCATGCCCAGGCCGGCGCGGACATCATCGGCCCGGCAGCGGTACTCGACGGCTCGGTGATGGAGATCCGACGCGTCCTCGACGAGCGAGGATTCGGCGACGTCGCGATCACCCCCAGCGTCATCTTCGACAGCGCCCTGTTCACCGCCTACAAATCCGCGATGAACACCGAACCCGGCCGCGGCAACCGACGAGGTTTCCAGATCGATCCCGACCGCGCCGGACTCGCGCTATTGCAGGCCGAGCGCTGGATCAGAGAGGGCGCGGACTCCGCACTGGTCCAGCCTGCCATGACCTCGATCGACGTGCTGACCAAACTGCGAGCGAGCACCCACGTTCCGCTGACCGCGTTCTCACCACTGGGGGAGTCCCAGATGTTCGCGACCGCCTCGGATGCGGTCCTGCTCGAATACCTGCGCTCGCTCAAGCGAGCAGGCGCCGACCTGATCATGACCTACGACGCGACCCGCGCCGCCCGCCTGCTCACCGAGGAGAAGTGATGCCCACTCTCACCGCACCACCGATCACCGTGCCGCCGCTGGTCATCCACGCCCAGCGACGCGCACTGTCCGCGGGATTCCAGATGTCGTGTACGGACCGAACCGGCGCGCTGCTGCGCACGCTCGCCGCGACGAAGCCCGGCGGCCGCATCCTCGAGCTCGGCACCGGGGTGGGAGTCGGCGCGGCCTGGCTGCTAGACGGCATGGACTCCACCGCCCGGCTGGTCACCGTCGACGCCGACCCGCCGGTCGCTGAGATCGCCCGCGACGTGGTGGGCAGCGACCACCGAGTCACCACACATATCGGCGACGCCAGTGAGTTCCTTGCCAGCGACCACGGCATGTTCGACCTCGCGTTCGTCGACTGCCGACCGGGGAAGTTCCACGACCGGGATCAGCTGCTGTCTCGGCTCACGCCGGGCGGTATCTGGGTCGTCGACGACCTGCTGCCCCAGCACACCTGGCCAGCCGATCATCAGGCGCGCGTCGACCAGCTGATGCGCGAAATCGGCGATGAGACAACGCTTCTGCTCTCGGTCTTGGACTGGGACAGCGGTCTGATCGTCGGCACGAAGCGGGCCGAGTAGAGTGCCCGCCATGTCGCGGTCACGCACCATTCGGATATCCACCCGGTCGAGCCCGATGGCGGTACACCAGGCCGAGCAAGTCGCCGCCGGCCTGGCCGCGCTCGGCGCCGACACCGAACTCGTCAAGCTCACCACTGCCGGTGACCGGTGGATGGGCGACCTCGCCGCCCTGGGGGGAAAGGGCGCGTTCGTGAAGGAGATCGACGCCGCGCTGCTCAGCGGTGACGCCGACCTGGCGGTGCACTGCCTCAAGGACATCCCAGGCGACATCCCCATTCCGCAGGGACTGGCCTTCGCCGCGTACCTGCCCCGTGAGGACGTCCACGACGCGGTGATCAGTCGATCCGGGTTGGCGCTGGCCGACCTGCCAGCCGGTGCTGTCGTCGGCACCAGTTCGGTCCGTCGAAGGGCGCAATTGCAGCTGCGGCATCCACACCTGGATATCCAGCCGTTGCGCGGCAACGTCAATTCGCGGCTGGCTCGCCTCGACGAAGGGCACTTCGACGCTCTCATCGCCGCGGTATCGGGTCTTCACCGCGTCGGTCAGCAGCACCGCATCACCGAAACCCTCACCGTGGAGGAGATGTGCCCGCCCATCGGAGCGGGCATCATCGCGTTGCAGTGCCGCGCCGATGACGCCGAGCTGCTGACGCTGGCCGCCCAGCTCGACGACGGCCGCACCCGCCGTCACGCTGCCGCCGAGCGGGCGATGCTCCACGCCCTGCAAGGACACTGCAATTCCCCGATCGCGGGATTGGCCACCGATGCGCCAGGCGGACGGATCCAATTGCGCGGGACCGTGTTCTCCGCTGACGGCTCTCAGTGGCTCGATGCTCAGGATTGGGGGGTCGCCGAAGACCCCGATGCGTTGGGATTCTTCATCGGCTCGAATCTGCTGCGCCAGGGTGCTCGTCGACTGATCGACGCGATCCCGCACTGATACCCGCCGTGTCGTTGTGACAAGAATTTCCAGATGAGAATGCTTCACATTTGCTGATCGAAGCGTAATGTGGGTGCCGAGGGCCGATTCCCCCTATCGGCCCGACGCGTAGATGGCGCACCGCGCCAGGCCTACGCCACATCGAGCCGCTGATACATCCCTTCCCCCGGGACGTATCAGCGGCTCGTCCATGGCCACTAGTTGTGTGCGATAGCCGACCGATTGCCGCAGGTGGATCATTTAGATACATGGGAACCTATAGAACTAGCGAGGGAGAGTCCGGCATGAATTCGTCCGTTCCGCTCGGCAGAAGCCCGCCTGCACCGCCCCAGTCCAGCCGGAAGCCAATTTCGCGCTTCGCTCAAATCCATGAGCGCGGCAGATCGCACGCAGTGCAAGGAGATTCGGAATCACTCCGAAATTGAAGATGTCCCCCCGCCTGAGAACAGGGGGACATCCGACGAGCACCCCAGTCGGCAGCAAATCGCCTGGGGGCTGACGCAGACTGGGACCTACCCGGCGGCATGGCAGAAGCCAACGAACCCCCCGACCACGCCCTACGCCGCGAACTGCGCGAAGAACTCGGACTCCACCTGGACACCCACCTGTCCTTGCTCTGCATCGACTGGGTCTCGCCACACAACGTCTGGGACGACTCACTGATGTTTGTTTTCGACATCGGCCAACCCTCCATCGAACAAATCCAGCAACTACACCTCAACGACGACGAACTCGACGCATTCGAATTCGTCACCACCGAACACGCTGAACAGCGCCTGCGACCCTACGTGTACTCACGCGTCACAGCAGCACTCCACGCACGCGAAACCAACCACGTCGCATACCTTCACGATGGCAAGCCAACCTGGTAGGCCATGACGGGTCAGCGTTTACACCTACCACACCATCACCTTGTTGCGTAGGGCCCAGGCCGGGGCGCTGCTGCACGGTCTGCTGATTCAGCTGCCCGGCCACCTGCGCCGCGCGGCGGGGCCGGGGATGACCGGGATGCCGATCACCGCCGCGCTCGGCCTGACCGCGCGACCGGCACGGCGGCGCCCCACCTCCGGGGCGGCCGCGCCCGAACCTAGCGGTCCCGACGGTCATCGCTGAAGTGCACGGCGATCTCGGCGCGGTCGACCTCGCGCCGGTTGTGGCTGTGTTCGGCGTGTTCGCGGGTCTTGCGGGTGAACCATTGCTGCTCGTCGGTGTTGGGCAGGTCCAGGGCCGATCCGATCGCCGACCAGCTGTCCCCGCCCGCGCGGGCGTCGCTGATCACCTGCCACCGGTTGCCGGTGAGCGCGGCGACCAGGCGCCTATTGGCCTCCAACGCCTGAGCCGGGGTGACGACCGGATGTTCGCGCAGGGCCGCGTCGGCGGCGTGGGCATCGTCGGGAAAGGTGCACCCGCTGGAGAAATCGCCCTCATCGATGGCGTCGAGGACATCGCGCGCAGTGCGTCGATGGTGGTAGGTGTTCCATACCGCGTGAAGTGCCCGTTCGTCGCCCTCGGCGAGCACGGCCGCGACATCGGTTCCGGTGGGAAGAAGGCCCTGGTCGGTGAGTGTGAATCGCTGGGGTGAGCCCATCGGCCAATCTTCGCCCAGCCCTGCGGATTCGGGGCCCCGATCGACCCGACTCGTTCACGGTGGCGGCCTATCGTTGGCCGATGGCGACCACGTTGATATGTCTCGATGATGTCCTGATGGCGCAAGTCGAGGCCGCGGCCGACGGTGACCTGTCCGGGTGGATCGCGAGAGCGTGCCGCTCGCGGCTGCTGAGCGAGCAGTGCCGCGCGGTCGCCGAATGGGAGCGCGAGCACCCGGTCGAGGCGGCGGCCGCGCGCGCCCAGCACACCCGTGAGCTGCTCGAGGTCGAAGCCGAACAGTACGCCCGATTCCTCGCCGAGCAGATCTGGCGAGATCGTGGTGGCCACGGAGACGAACAGGGCGCCGGTGACCGCGCCGACGCCGAGGTCCGCGCCCGCACCCTGTTGGCACAGGTGATCGGCAAGCAACCGGAATAGCCACTGCGGCAACCCAACCCGGCGATCTGGTTCCGGCGAAAGTTGTCGGTGGCTGGTGCGACCATGTGGATCTGGTCGTGTTCTCGGTTGGGCGAGAGCACATTTCACGTGGCAGGGGACGTTGATGGGCTACACCTATGTTTCGCAGTACGACACCGGCTCGCTGTTCAAGATCGGCAAGGCGACGACTCTGTCGCAGCGGCAGAGCTCGCTGCGCACCGGATCCTCGGGCAAGCTCGAGCTGTTCGACTACGTCGAGACAGACCACCCGCTCGAGGGCGAACGGTTCCTCAAACGCCTGTGGGTCGCGCGGCTGCGCCAGCACCGCAAGGAGGTCTACCGGCTGACCGAGGACGAGGTCCGCGCCGGAATGGACGAGCTGCGCCGCTACCTCGACGAGGTCTTGCCGGCCGAGCTGGCCCAGCAAGCCGAGCTGGCCGAGCTGGAAACCGTCGATAACGACGACACCGTGATCGAGGCGTCCGAAGACGTCGTGGCCGCGCATCGCCGCCTGGTCGCGATCGAAGCCGACCTGCGCCGGCTCAACGCCGAAGCCGAACCGTTGCGCCGGGCGATCATGCTCGCGATCGGCAAGAACCGTGGAATCGCCGGGATCGCGACCTTCGACAAGGCCGACTCGGTGCGCTGGTTCAACGCCGCCCGCGCCCAAGCCGAACACCCGGAGCTGTGGGAGCCGTTCCAGAAGACGACCTACGACAATGCCGCGTTCAAGAAGAAGTACGCCGACCTGGCTGATTCGTTCATGGAGCCACCGAAGAAGCGCACCTTCGTCCTGAACGAGGACCTCGGGTCCTGACCCGGTGACGGCCCGTCGCCGCATCGTGTCCGCGCGGCGGCGACGGGTTGCCTAATCTGATCGCAACATCGGCTGCTGCGGGGAGAACGCCATGGACGACACCACATTGGAGAATCAGTACCTTGAGGTGATCGAGGAGCTACGCCGGGTGCCGACGCCGTCGACGTGGCGGGCCGATCAGCTCAACAAGCACCTCACCCGGCTCGACCGCGAGTTGGAGAGCGGTGAGTGGAGCGACCGCTACTTCGAGGCGATGCTCGAGGTGCGTGAACGCGCGTGGATCGCGTTGCACAAGGCCACCCGCCGGGCGAAAGCCGCCGACCGGGTCGCGCAGATGGAAGCGGTGAGGGCCGGGTTTGCCCACCCTCCCGAAGCCGCGGTGACCGCGCCCCGTTCGACGACGAACTACCTGACCTCGCAGCCGCTGCGCGCCCGTCTCACCCGCGGTCGAGGACCCGATCGCGGGATCGCGCGATAGTCGGCGGCCTGCCGCGTGGCTGTCGATGCCGCGGCGGGCTCAGCTGTCGCCGGTAATGGTCCAGCCTGGCTGGTAGGCAGGGCGTTTGGCACGCAACATCTTGGGGTCGAACTCGTCCTTCCCCGTGCTCGAGTTGATGCAGCTGTGTGCGGATCTGCTCCTCGGCCAACCTCGCCCACGCCTGCTGATTCCTGGCCGGTGGATCCCGATCATCACTGAGCCGTAAGGTCCGGAGCGCGCTGACGCAGCGGCCCGGTCGTGGAGCGAACCGCGCTCGATCCGTTCTGCGCGGTTCGCTGGTGCGGATGTCAGGGTTCGGGGGCCAGGCCGTGGTCGTTGTGCGGTGCGGTCGTATTCGGTTCGGGGTCGGGGTACTCGGGCGATGCTTGAAGTTGCGCGGGGTCCTCGCTCTGGGGGTTCGGGCTGGTGGGGTTGTCGCGGCGGCGGCGTTCGCGGTGGAGGGTGTCGAGTCGGTCGCGGATGTCGTCGAGGTTGTCGTCGGTGTGGGTGGGGCGAGCGGTGGGTGTGGTGCGGGTGAGGGTGTCGTCCCAGGTGTCGGGTGCGCCGGCGAGCAGGGTGGCTTGCTGGTGGGTGCGGTGGGCGTGGCGGCGGGCCGCGGTGCGGGTCTGGAGGCGTTGCTGGTGGCGTCGTGTGGCGTCGTCGAGGGCGCGTTGCAGGAGTTCGCGGTCGGTGCGGTGGCGATCGGGGAATGGGTCTTGGTTCGGGTTCCCGTGCGTGCGGGGGTGTTCGAGGGTGGTGTCGAGGGCGCGTTGGTGGTGGGCGATTTCGGCGGCGGCGTCGAGGACGCGTTGCTCGGCGAGGTCGCGTCGGTGTTCGGCGGTGCGGGCGGCGCGGATTGCTTGGCGGGCGCGGTCGTCGTCGGTGGTGGGTGTGGGTGGGTTGGCGGGTGAGTACAGGTAGTCGTCGGTGCCGGCGAGGGCGAGGTGTTGTTCGAGTTCGGTGATGCGCTGGTGGAGTTCGTGGTCGGTGAGCCGGCGCAGCGGGTGATATCGGGGGTGGGTGTCGATCCAGGTGGTGATCGCGGCGCGCTGGTCGGGGGCGGCGATACGCCAGTCGCGGTGCAGTAGGCCGATGAGTTGTTCGGGTGGGTGCAGGGAGGCTAGGTGGGTGCAGCGGGCGGCGATGTGGTGTTTCGGGTCGTGGTCGGGGATGGCGGGCCGGTCGAGGTCGCGGCACTCGCCGCACAGTCCGTCGTCGCTGCGCCGAGGCGGCTGGGGGTGGGAGTCGATGCGGGGGCGGTCGAGGCCGCAGTCCACGCACGGCAGGTGGCGTGCGGGGGCGGTGGCGGTGCGGTCGGTGTCGGGGCCGGCGTCGGTGTCCGGGTAGCGCTGCTGGTCACTTTGTATGACGCCGGTTGTGCGTTGGGGTGCGCGGTAGTAGCGCTCCTCGTGCCAGGTGTCGGGTATCGGATAGTGGCCGGGCCGGTCGTCGATGTCGGCGCGGCGATCGAAGTATTGCTGGGTGTCTTGCTCGGCGCGGGTGTGGGCGGGGTCGCGTGGTGCGCGGCGGCGGTCGGGGGCGGTGCGGCGGGTGTGGGGTTGGACGGGTTGCGCGGGTTGTGCGGGTGGGGGCTGGTAGGTGTGGGGGTCGGTGTCGGGGATGCAGGCGGTGATGAGGTCGGCGTGGTCGGGGTGGAGATGGGCGGCGGCGTGGCGGAGGCGCGCGACGGCGGTCGTGTAGGGGTAGCGGTAGAGCGTTTCGGTGATGCGGTGCAGGATGTCGCGTTGCTCGTCGCTGAGGCGGGCGGTGGCGGCGGTGAAGTGGGTGCGGGCTTGTCGTAGGTGTCCGGCGTGGAGCAGGGCGGCGATCTCGGCGAGGGTGTGTTCGTGCGGGCTGCGTGTCGGGCCGGGTTCGGGGGTGGGTTCGGGTTCGGGCATGGGGGTTTCCTCGGGTGTGGTGTCGGCGTGGAGCAGGGCGTCGATGCGCCAGGTGAGGGCGGTGGCGAGTTGGTGGGGTCGCAGGGGCGGGGTGTCGTCGGTGGTGGCGGTGAGGATGAGTTCGTGGGCGGTGGTGAGTAGGTCGGTGGGTGTCCAGCCGTGCCGGATTCCGGTGTCGACGGCGGCGACCAGGCGAGGCCAGGCGGTGTCGGCGAGGACGTGGGCGGCGGTGTCGGCGCCGAGGATGGTGGCGAGTTGGGTGGTCCAGGCGGGGCGTAGCGGGCCGCTGGCGGCGTCGAGTCCGGCGGGTTCGAGGTCCAGCCGCGCCCACAGCGCGGCGGCGGGTAGTTCGTCGGGCAGCGGCCGGGTGCCCGCGGCGGTGGTGAGCATGGTCGTGATCGGCAGGCCGGAGCGGGCCGCGGTGTCGATGCGGTCGGCGATCACCGGCCAGGATGGATCGTCGGTGAGACGGGTGTCGATGGTGTCGGCGCAGGGCTGCCAGCGGTGGGCGGGCCGGTTCGGGTCGCCGATCGCGGCGTGCACGCGGGTATCGAGATGGGATTGGTGGCGGCGTTCACGGACCGGGTAGCGGCGCGGTCCGGTGGGAGTGAGGTCGGTGTCGGGCACATGCAGCGCGGCCCGCCACACGGCGAGGTCGGCGAGCAGGGCGCGGTCGGTGTCGAGGAACGGGCGCGCCCAGGCGGGTGCGGTCGTGCCCGTCCAGGTGTGTGCGGTGGCGGTGATCTCGTCGGCGAGTGCGGTGACGACGGCGCTGCGGGCGGCGATGTGGGCGAGGTCGGGGCTGGTGGTGAGGTCGATTCCGTGGGGCCAGACGCGCGCGAAGGGCAGCGGTCCGAGCGTTCCGGAGTGCTCGCCGGAGTGGTCCAGACGCCAGTCCAGCACCGCGGCGGGGTCATCGGCGGTGTCGAGTTCGCGCTCGGCGGCGGCCTCGTGCAGGGCGATGACGGGGTCGGTTCCGGTGAGTGAGAGCAGCGCCAGGTGCGCGCGCAGGACCGGCCAGGCGGGCGCGCGGGACAGACCGGCGCGCACGGCTTCGGCGGCGGAGTCGATCGCGGCCAGCGTCTGGGCGGGGACGGTGTTCTCCGCATAGATGGCGACGGTGTCGAGGTAGATGTCGAGTGCGTGGCCGAGTCGGGCGCGTGGTTCGAGTGCCTCACGCAGGGTGGTGTGGGCTGATTTCGCGTGCCGATCGCGGTCGAGGATGCCGGTCAGCACCTCCACGGCGGTGCGCGGCCACGCCGCGCCGAGACCGTATTCGTCGCCTTCAGCGCCAGCGAGCGCGGTGGCGAGGTAGAGGTGGTTGGCGTAGCGGCCCCGGGTCAGCGCGACGTAGAGCTGCTGGCGGGACTCGGCTCCGGTGAGGGCGACGTGCGCGGTGTCGGTGGTGATGCCCTGGGCGGAGTCGATGGTGGTCGCGTAGCCGAGGTGCACATGCGCGGCGACATAGTCGGCGGGAAGCACGACCTGATGGCCGGTGTCGCGGCCGTCGCGGCGGTGCGTGGCGGTGATACTGCCGTCCTCACCGACGGCGTTGACGGTCCACAGGTAGCCGTTGCGGACCCAGTCGTCGAGCCCGAACCGCAGCCGGGGGGCGTTCTCGCGGGTCCTGATCACGTCCCCGATCGAGGCGCGCAGTTCGTCGGCGAGTACGCATTCGGGTCCGGGTTCGGTGCCGTCGCGGGCGCGCCGGTCGTCGCGGGCGCGCCGGTTCAGCTCGGTGACGTCGCGGTGGGTGGCCGCGAGCATGACCGCGTCGCGCCCGGCGTCGATGTCGGCGCGCCAGGCGGTGTAGGCGTCATCGAGGCTCGAGCCGCGGTGCCCGCCGTGCACACGCTGCTCGTCGAGATACCAGCCCAGCGCGAGGGGATCACCGGCGCGGATGCTCAGACTGGCCGTGGCTTCGCGAGGGTCGGCGAAACGGACGACGTGGGTGAGGGTCAGCGGCGGCTCCGGTGAGGCGGCGGCCATGTCGGCGTAGGCGCCGCCGGCGTCGATGGCGGGTAGCTGCGCGGTGTCCCCGACACAGCGCACGGTCGCGCCGACGCGATCCAGGAACTGCAGCAGACGCAGACGTTTGCGGTCGGGCAGCAGGACGTGCTCGTCGACGATCACGAGCGTGCCGGTGCCGATGCGGTGGACCCAATCCGGTAGCGGCGGCGGGTGTTCGGTGAACTGTGCGGGGTTGTCCGGCCGTGCTACGTGCTGGCTCAGGACGTGCAGCAGCCGATCAACGGTTTCGGCGCGCGCACCGATCGACTCGCCCAGGATCGCGGCGGCGGTCGCGGTGGGCGCGAGCCCGAGCACGCTGCCGCCGCTGTCGTGCCAGGCGTCGGTGAGCACCCGCATCGCTGTGGTTTTGCCCGATCCGGCGGGTGCGTCGGCGGTGCGGATCCGCAGCTCGGAGGTCGCGAACGCTTCGATGAGCGCGATCTGCCCGGCCAGCAGCGGCCGGTCCGGGTGTGCGCGGGTGTAGCGGTCGATCGCCGCGGCGACGGTGCCGGGGGCCAAGGTGCGCCCGCCGCGCCGCGTCGCCAACGCCACCAGGCGAGCTTCGATGCCGAGCACTGTTGTGCTGGTGTAGATCTGGGTGCCGGCGCGAGTGTGCAGAAGCGTGTGGTCGCGGCGGCGGAACATGGCCGGCGTGGCCCGCAGCCCGGGCTCGACTGCCGCGTCCGGATCACCGAGTGCGATCACATCGTCGGCGCGCAGTGCGGCGTCCTCGACCGCGCGCGAGAGCCGGGGCCAGTCGCGGGGGGCGATCGCGCCGCGTAGCTGGCGTTGGGTTTCGGCGGTGATGTGGTGGGGCCGCCAGATCGCTCGTTTGGCCGACACCGCGGCCACCACCCGGGCGGCGGTGGCGGCGATCCAGTTCGCGCTGGGCGCCGGCCGGGCCGGGCGGACCGGGTCGAGCATCTCGGCGACCATGCCGGCCACCGCCGCTCGGCTGCCCAGTTCCTCGATCGCCTCGGCGCGCCACCGCTGGCGTTCCTCGGCGCGGGTGCGTTGCGGGGGCTTGGCCGGCCGGGTCGCCAGGATCGCGCGCTGGGTCAGCTCGTAGACCTCGCCCGCGGTCGGTTCACGCCCCATGGCCTGCTGAAACGCAGCGGCGGCCGCGTCGAGGTGCGCGGTGATCGCGGCGTCACGGCTCGACCAGCGCCGCATCAGTGCCGGCGCAACCCCGACGATGTCGCGTATCGGTGGATCGGTGCCGGGCCGATCGGCGAATTCGACACCGACTAAGTCTTCGCTGTGGTGCTCGAGGCGGGTGTTGTAGATCTCGCTGACCGCGACCACGACCTGGTAGAGAGCTGCCCCGTCGAGAGTGCGCCATGCCCCCGCCGAGGGACCGTCCCGCACCCGGACACGGTTGGCTATCGGCACGTGAGTGTGCAGGTCGGGGTCCCCCGCGCGACTCGCGCGATGCTCGAACGCCATTGCCACGACACCCTCGACGTCGACCTGGCGGACACCGTTGCGACCCAGGCGCGTATAGATTCCGCGGGTCTCGAGCCACTCGAGCGCGTCGCCCACCGCGCGCCGGTGGGCGAGCTCGAGTTTGTCGGCGACCGCTTTCGGGGCGACCGCCCACAGCACCGAAAAGGATTTCGTCGGCGAGAAACAGACGTCGAATCCGGCCACCGCGACCGCGGTGGGCCGCACCGCGTACGCCACCCACGCCGACAATTCCCGCTCATCCAACGGGCCACGCCGATACTGTTCGGTGAACATTTGTTGTGCGACTTCGGTCCGAATACGCGCCGCAGTATCGTCGGAAATGTCGGTGTCGGCGGCCGCGCCGTGCGCGATATTGTGCGCGGCGAACGCCTGCCCGCAGCGTTTCCGGTAGTCGGTGACGTCGGGATAGACCCGGAAACGACTCCCCAACTCGGCGGCGCGTTGCGCGTCCCGGCGCGCGTCCTTCGGCTTCGCGCCCGCGCCGATCTGCGCGTCGAAGTGATCCTCTTCCACCCGTTCGGCGTTGGGATGCACACCGATTCCGAGCAAATTCCGCATCTGGGCCTCGGTGACCTCCTCGCCCACCGCGATCCCCAGCGCGGCCAATCCCGACCCGAGCCAGCGTCCCGGCGACTCCCCCCGCGCCGAGTAGTAGTCCGCCAACGCAGAACGCCCCCGGCCGGGATCATCGTGGGCAGCGACCCTCCGCAGGTAATACAGATAACCAGTCCCCGCCACGATCTTGTGAATCGTCGCAGTCACCCCCCTATTCACCCCCGAAACTAGAAAAAAGAAAGGACTCGGAATGACGCTGAAAACACCAAAAAAGTAAAATCACCAGGCCGTTATCGGATTGTTACCCTGGATGCAAGAGGTATGTGGAGAAAAGTAGAGGTGGCGGAGGGGTGAGGAGGTCGGGGTGAGGGGTTGGATCGGGACGGTGGGTGGGAACGGAGGCGCGGGGTGATCGGATGAGGGTGATGAGTAGGCGGCGAGAGGGTGCGCTCGGGGGATGGAGGTGGACCGGGGGCAGCGCGAAGGCGCGCTGGCCGCTGGTGGCGGGTCGGTCCGCGGCGACGCGGCGCGATGACACCGCGCAGCGCGTTCGAGCCGGGTGAACGGAGGGTCGCGGCAGACGGCGGCAGGAGTGCGGCCAGTCGGCGCTCGGGCGAACTAGTTCAGCCGAGCACGGGAATGCGGGTCGGTCGGTGCGAGGTGCCGAAGCGAAGTCTGCCGTTCCGTCAACGACCTTAGCCGAGGACGACGTAGCGGTGGAGGTACCAGTTTCTTGGGTGCGCTCACGGTGGGATGCTCGACGACGCAGGGGTTGCCAGCGGCGTCGCGGAAGGTGATCGGCAGGACGCGGGTGGGGAGACGAGACGAGCACAGTCGACAAGTCCGGTCCCTGGATAGGCGACGGGCTCGGCGAACTCGACCACCGCACCGGCGAGGTCGGCGGCATCCTCGCGGTGTGCGCGATGGAATTCGGCGACCCATTTCCGGTCGGCGATGGCGTCGGCGCGCCATCGACGGGCGTCGGGATTGGTGGTCGGTGTCAGTGCGTCCAGGACACGGGCCGAGACACCGTGGGTGGCGCAGGGGCCTGCGTTCTCGTGCAGTGGCTTGTACACCATGATGGCCGCGCCCTCGTGGTCACGGTCGCGGTAGTAGAGCATGACGAAGGCGTCGACGGTGTGGCGGTCGGGGTCGGCGACCGCGGCGTAGATGACGCGATCGTTGGTTGCCGTCCTGGAGTGGTTGTAGGCGACGATCCGGCCGCCGACGACGTGGCTGAACTCGGTCAAGGCGATCTGCGGCAATGCGGCGCGTGGATCGATACGGACGCCGTCCTATCCCATTGGACCGCTCCTTGCTTGCGGTGGACTCGAGTGAGCGGATGCTCAAGGGCGAGGCCTGGTGCCGCGCACCCCGGGACGGCGCGTGGACGGGGTGCAGGCCCGGTGGTCAGGGGGTGTCGATGCGGTACCAGTCCCATGGACTACAGGCGTAGTAGCGGTCGTCGATGGCGGCGACATCTCCGACCGACAGTGAGCGGGTGAGGCGGCTGACGTCCAGGCCGAGTACGTCGTCGCTGCGGCCGGTGTGCTCGAGATTGCACGCGGCGAACACGGCTTCGAGAAGTGCTCGGCCGCGGAGGATCGGATGGCGGCGCAGCCGGGGGCAGACACGCAGCGTGCAGCACGTGTCGGTGGCGGACTGTCGCAGGGGTGGATCGGGCGTGCGCCGGTGGCGATCCGGTCCGCCGCGGGGCGATGACACCGCGGCGGACCGGAGAACTGTGGGACCGGTCCGAGTCAGGCCGGGACCGCAGCCGCGTACTTGGTGCGGCATTCGTCGCACAGATCGTCCTCATCGATGATCTCGTCGGGCATGTGGCAGGCCAAGCAGCGCCCGTTCCGCAGGGCCACCGGTTGAAGCGGGATCACCTGTGCGATCTCGGTCGAGGATTCGTCGAACTGGTCAAGGAACGCGGTGAGCAGCCCCCGCACGCGCAGGCTGCTGCTGCGCAGGCGTAGCGAGTTGAGCACCCCGCGCGCCGCGGCGGGGTAGTGCTGGGCGAGGAACCGGCAGTACGCACCGACCTCATCGGCCAGGGTGAATCCGGGCGCCAGCGGCGCGATCCCCGGTCGGTCGGTGTCACGGCATTGCGCGCACAGCCCGTCGTCGCTGAGCCGGGCGCCGTCGGGCCCGGTCTGGAAATGGTCGGCACACGCGCGCTCGGCGAAGCAGTACACGCACACCCACACCGGGGAGGTACTGATGGCGAAGGTGTCGTAGTCGATGTCGTTGCCGCCGTAGAGGATCTGGGGTCGGTCGTCGGTGCGGACCCGCAGACCGGTGCGCCGGTTGGCCACGGCGACGGCGTCGAAGTCCTCGCGGGTGCGCTGGCCACGGCGGTCACGCTCGAGCCGGATCTGGTCGGCGACCTGCTCGACGTAGACGCGATCCCACGGGCTCGCTTCGAACGCGGGCGCGGCGTCGACGAGGAACTGATTCCAGATGTAGTCGCGCACGACGTAGGGCTCGCGGACGGGGCGGCGCTTGGACCGGATCGCGTCGATGTGCTCTGGCTTGCGGCGGGCGCGCCGTGCCGCGATCTCGGTCGGGATCGAGGGCGTGACCCCGTACGTGCGGGGGGTGTCGTCGGTGGCGATCATGCGCCGGACGGGGTAGCTGGCCGCGACCAGCGGCACGGTGTACAGCCAGGGCCGCCACGTGTCGGGCTCCGCGGGCCGGTGCAGGCACGGATCGGTCCGGGAGACGTTGCGGTCGAGCCAGGCCCGCACCTCCGGGTCGGCGCTGCGCCACACCCCACGCAGGTAGGCCCTGGCAACCGGGTACGGCATCGAGGTGAACACCTTCAGCAGCTGGCCCCAGCGGGTGAGATCGGCTTCGGTGGCGTGCTCGGCGACAGCGTCGGCGAACACGCGCCGGGCTTCGTCGTGACGTCCGGCGTCGAGCAGATCCGACACCGTGGTGAAGGCGGTAGCGAGCTCAGACATGGGAATGTCCTCTCGTCGGAGGTTTCGGTGACCCAGCCACGCGCAGCATCAGCACGAGGGATGGGCGGCTGGTCGAGCGACCCGCCTGGAGGGCGTGGACCAGGCCGGTGAGCGACGCGGCGAAGGGAACGCGCCAGGGGGGCGGGAACCAATTCCGTGCGCAGAGCACCGCACGGGCGGCGGTGCAGCGAACGTCGCGCCCGCGGAATTGGTTGCCGACCGGCGCGGGCCCGCAGCCGCGGCGAGCGCCGACCTGGTAGCCCTTCAGGAAGGCGGGGCGCTCGACCAGACGGACAGCCCCACCACCACCCGAACCCGGGCTCGACGATCAGAACGGGGGCTGATCGAGCCCGTCTCCGGACACCCCGGCCCCGAATGCCGATGAGGCCCACGGATCGTCCCCGCCACCGGCGCGGGCGCCGACGAGGTCCGCTGCGGGACTCACGCGGGTCGAGGAACCGCTGCTGGTCTTGGACACTTTCGCGGTGGCGAATCGCAGCGAGGGACCGATCTCGTCGACCTCGAGCTCGACCACCGTGCGCTTCTCGCCCTCGCGGGTGTCGAAGGAGCGCTGCTTGAGCCGCCCCTGTACGATCACCCGCGAACCCCGCACCAGGCTGGCCACGGCATTGTCCGCGGCCTCGCGCCAGATGTTGCAGCGCAGGAACAAGACCTCGCCGTCCTTCCACTCGCCAGACATTCGATCGAAAAACCGCGGGGTCGAGGCGACGGTGAAGCTCGCTACCGCGACGCCTCCCGGGGTCACTCGCAGATCAGGATCGGCGGTCAAGTTTCCGATCACAGTGAGGGTGGTATCTCCAGCCACAAGGCTCTCCTTCGAATACGGAATGGGAATACGAACGTCGGATGACACGAACGGCGCGCGACGGAACGCGCGAGCGGTACAGCCGGGCCGTCATGGCCCGGCTCGACGATCAGCGCGCCGAACGCGGCAACAAACTGACCTGGCGTGCGGGCGTATCGCGCGCGGCGGCCGGTGCGCGGTGGTCGCCGATCACGGAAAGCTCAGAACGACGGCCATGGCGTCGATTGCGTGCGTCGCGGGCGGGCTCGTGGTGGGGGTGAGTCGGCGCGCCCACCGTCGAAGCCAGGCGGCGGCGGTGTCGGTGTCGGGTGCCCAACGCAGGGCGTATCCGATCGCGGCGGTCGGCAGGACCTCGGCGGCCACGGCGTTGAGTACCGCCAGCAGCGCAGGCTGGTCGCCCTCGCGGGCGGGATCACGGTGGATCAGACCGCTGTCGGCATCCTCCACCTGCGACAGTGTCGCAGCGTACGCGTGGGGTGGGCGCGCGGTGAGATCGAGCTCGTGCACATGGTCGGAGCGGGTGAGCACGACCGCGCGCCAGCGACCGGCCCACGCGAGACAGACGGTGCCGTCGATGGTGGCGGTGACGACCAGCAGCTCGATGTCGGGTGCGCGGGTCGGGTCACGCTGGATGATGAAGTCCCAGAAAGGGGTGCTGTCGCTGGCGTACGCGCCGAACATTCCGACCACGACGCGAGCGATCTCGACGAGGCGATCCGGTGACCGCAGGAAATCCACGGCCCCGCCGACGTCGACCACTACGTCGACCGCGGCGCGGGCGATGATCCGCGCCGAGGGTTCCGCGCGGACACCGGACGCGAGCGCGACGACGGTGTAGGGCTGACGCTGGAGGGTGTAGGTCTGCCAGTGCCACTGCACCACCGAGTACGGGCTCTCGACCGAATCCGGTTGGCCTGTCACATCGATGGTTCTGCGTCGGTGTGGTCGTGTATCAGATCGGTTCATCACGAAGTCCTGGAGGTCGATGAGGCGGCGCCGCGGGCAACACGGCCGTTGACTGGGTGCACGTGGGCTGGGGCACGGACGAGGATGGCCGCGTCGGCGAGCGGGTCGCGGTACGGCGGGTCCGTCGCGGGCCGGGATTTCGGGCTGGGTCAGGACGCGGACGCCAGGTGCTGGGTCGCCGCGGTGATCGCGCGTTCCACCAGACCGGGACCGACCGGAGCGGCGCCCGCCACGGTGGCCGAGGGCATGGTCAGGACCGGCTGGTTCAGGAACGCCGCCCAGTCCCGGACATTCGCGACGATGCCCCGGCCCGCGGAGCTGATCACGACCGCGTCGGACAGCGCGAGGAGCAGTCGATGCCCGCTGAGTTGCGACGCAGAATCCGCCAGCGTGCCCGGCGGCGCTTCACTGACCAGCACCGCGCGGCGACTCGCATACACCTCGACCGACCGTGAACCTGTATCGGCCGCCGTCAGGCCACCTCCACACACAGCGAGAACACCGGCACCGACGGCCTCCGGCGTGCTCGGCACGCTGGCCGCGTCGCCGCTGAGGGCCACATCGACACCGCGCGTGACGAATTCGCCAGCGAGTTCAGCCACGGGGGTTTCACCGAGGAGTGCCACTCGGCTCGGCCGCGACAACGCCCCGAGAGGCCCGGACACCCACAACGCCAGCGGCCGGTGCGCGCGGAGCCGGTTCATCCGCGCGCGAGGCCAGCGCGAGTCGGCGGGGGTCAGCAGGACCGCACCCGCCGCGGCGGCGCGGTCGAGATCGCACCGGGCGCACTCGGCAAGGCCGGCCGGGAATCCGTCGTGACCGCGCGCCAGCCGGGCCGCGGCCGCTGGCAGACCGTAGCGATCGATCAACCGATGCGTTGCGCTGCGGTTGATGTGCCCGGCCCGCGCCAGCACCGCCCACCCGAGCGGGGTCATGGGGGTTCGAGAAATCAACAGGTGCTCCTTCGCTACGGGTCGGATGCGACGCAGGACGAGCGACGCACGGCGCAGGGGACGCACGGCGCGGGAGGTGGTGGGAATCGGCTGCGGCCGCGACCCAGGAGCGCGGTGACCGCGCGGGCTTGGTCGGTCAGGACCAGCGGTCTTCGAGAGCGATGGCGTCCTCCGCCGCGTTCACTGGTGCAGCCCCAATGCGACCGCCGCCAGCGCGACCCTGCCGGTCTGTCCACCCGTCAATCCCGATCGCTGCCTGTGGGCCGGAAATGGCTGAGACAGCGGCGAATACGCCGCCGATAGATTTCCACCCACACCCTGGGTTCGCCTCGGTACTGCCACCAGGAGCGCAGCTGGTTCCACCACTGCGGCACCGACAACCGCCGGACCCAACGCGGGAGGACGATGACATCGCATCCATCACAGCGTCCGAGCGCGAACAGAGGCGGATAGCGAGTGCCCACAGGCAGCGCGTGGTACGTGGCCTTGTCCATCCCGAAGGTGATGAACCCGGTCCCCTTCTCAGTGCACAGAACGCGGCGAGCGAAATGCGGGCCGCCGCCGTTCCAGCCGGGACACCGCCACCACTTGTCGTAGCAGGGCCGGGAAATCTTCCACCATCCGCGCGTCACGTGCCGACCGGCGGCAGGGTCCGGGCGTGGTGGGATCGGTGCGCGCACAGGCGACCTCCTCGATGTCGTGGATTGGGGACTCACGCCCCGATACGGGCGGTGCGCAGAGAATCAAAGGGTTGGCGGCACGGCGGAATCGGTGGTGCGGTAAACCGTGCGGAGGGTGGTCGTGCGCGTGGCAGGGTCGACGGTGATGACCGGCATGCCCTGCGCGTAGGAGCGCAGGGCAGAGACGGTGCCTCCCTGCGTGATTCGACGGTCGTGGACAGCGATGATCGCGTCGGCGTCACCGAGCAGGAGCTGGTTGCGCAGCTGAAAGGCGCAGGTGTCGTACCGCTCGCTGACCAGGACCAGTCGTGCGGCTGCCGCAACTATGTTGGTGTGGTCGACCTGCTGATCGGGACTCCAGTTGGCGGCCTGGCCGGGGAAGGGCTGGTAACCCCACACGTCGAGCCCGGCGTCGATGGCAGCCGCGGCCCACCACTGGTCGCTGCCGGTAGCCAACCCGGACGCGGCGACCTCGGTGTGGTGCTGGTCGCGGAGCTTGACCGCGAGCCGGCGCAGTTCGCCGCGGACCCATGCACGATCCTGCGGCTCGATGAGGTGTTCGCGATGCCCGGTGAGCGCTACCCGCGTCCAGGCGGAATCCGGGCGGCCGGACAGGCCGCGCCGTACCTGCATGAGGATGCGTCCGAGGTGGTTGGCACCAACCGGGACGCGCGCTCCGCGCTGGACACTGCGCCCCCAGAAGTGATCCCCCCAACTGTTGCCCTCGATCAGCAACCGTGTTCCGGTACCGAGCAACTGTTCGATCAACGCGCCGTCGTGATTGAACTTCGATGCGACGATCTCGGCCATCACACGCCTGCGATCGCCGTCCCAGCCGGGCCGCAACGGACACTCACGGCCCAATGCCTTGGCGGACCGCGGATCAGGGGCAGCCTGGATGCGCTCGACCCAACCGGGATCGGTGGTCTTGGCAGCTGCGAACGCATGCTCGGCAGTAGGAAACCGCCGGCCCTCCCAGCGCACAGGATGCCTGCTGAAATTGGACAGGAAGAAATACGACCCACGGAATTCCTCGACCACCGAAGAGTGCGAATATGAAGCCATGAATCACCTTTCGGTAACCTCGCCAGCAGATACGGGCAGAATGACGGAACATCCTTGAGGCCATTCGCGTCAGCAGATGACGGTCGAAGCGCCGGCTACCAACTGTTCCAGCGACGCCGCGAGTCGTGCCCGATCTCGTAGCCGATCAGGTGAACACGGAACGGCGGCGACTACGACCTCAACAAGCCGACCATACGGCATACGGCCCGAGACGGGACTATTCGCCGAAGTGGATAGGTTCGGCCGGGGTGTGGTCGCGACGGAAGGATGTGTCGCGTTCATCGTCGGTGAGCCTGTTTTCCGGGCTGATGGCGCCAGCGAACAACGACGCGAGCGTGATCTGCTCAGGTAATTCAGGCATATCTCCGCAGTCCAACGAATCGGTCATACATCGATTCTCCCAGGCGATGTCTCGTCCGGTACCCAGCCGATCAATGACCGGCTATGGACAAGCCAGCGGGAATCGAAATCCGACATCCACCACCTCGTTTCATCGAGCGCCGGGCGAGGCTGGCAGTGGGCGGCTGCGGCGGCTGGTGCGCGAGAGGGCTCGGCGGCGTAGTTCGCTGAGTGGTAGAGAGTATTTCACACCGTGGCGCTGTTCGGTGAGGATCGTGCGGTCACCGAGGACACGCCGCAGGGCTGCTTCGTGCCGTTCGGCATCGGCGAAGCGATCCGGGAAGAGCCGTAGCGTGTGCCGCCATTGTCGTTGACCGGCGCGCACGCAGACGCCGCCGCAGTTGTTGTGGCTGTAGCCCAGGTCGTAGAGCCGCGGTGGTATGAGTCCTCGTGCTCGGCAGTCCTCGAGCATCTGATCTTTGGTCAGGAAGGGCGCTTCGAGCATTGGGAACTCTACGTGCCATGGCGCCCAGCCGCGGACTACACCGGGTTCGCGACGGGATTCCGTGGAGTCGAGGCCGACGTAGAGGACGGTGTCGGCGGGGTCGGTGTTGGCGGTGAGCCAGCGTCGGCACGGTACCTGTTTGAGATGGCGTGAGCACGGCGCGATCCTGGAGTTGCCGAGGTATCGAGTGTCGGCGAACACTTTCCAGGGGGTTCGGCCGTCGCACACGCGAACGAATGGAACGCTGAGGTAGTCGACCGCGTCGGACAGGAACCGGTACAGGTCCGGGTCCTCGGCCAGCGTATCGGCGAACAAGAGCGTCACCTCAGCGGGTCCGAACCGCTCGATGACCCTGATGGCGGTCGTGAATGAGCCTATGCCACCCGACATTTGAACGATTCGCTGCACAACCAGTCACCTTTCGGAGGAAATGAGCCACGGGCCCGAGCGGACGCAAGGAGCGGACGCGGTCACCGGTTGCGCGGTGATTTCTTCCGCGGGGAGTCAGTTGGCAGCGGAGCGCCTCGGCGATCGGGTGCGCGGTGATGTCGTCTTCGCCGTCACAGAACTGGAGTCGCAGTACCCGCCCGGGGAGCCGAGGTCGGCATGGTCGGGTGCGGGCGAGAGGGATTCGTGGTTGGTGGTCGACGGATGCGAGGTCGTATCGAGCATGCGGGCCCTCCGAACTTCAAGTGATCGTGGTGCTACGGCGAATGAGGTGGTGTACCGCTCGTATCGTCTACCGGCGTGCCGGGCTCTCACTCTCGAGAAGGGGCACCGTCGGTCAGGTCGACGGTGAATGTGTCCGCGTGGACGGTGATAACGAACCAGGCGGGGTGGGCGGGGTCGCGCAGCATGTCGATCAGTGCGGATCCGGCCTGGGACGACGACTCGGTCAGTGGCAGGTATTCGACGAAGTCGTCGGCGAATGGCGGCCCGTAATCCCAGTGGGTGCCGTGGCCGTGGCCGTGGGCGTAGACGACGTGCATCTTGTTGTCGGGGGGATCGGTATCGGTGGGGGCCTGGAGGGGCAGGCCATTGCTGAGCAGGTAGATGCCGCTGTCCTTGACCCAGATCAGCGAGGGCCCGCCGGAGTTGTCGTAGGGCGGCAGGGAGTGTTCGGTCGCGGCCATGGCGTGCTCGGCGAGGCCGAGCACGTCAGCGCGGGGGAACCACAGGGACACGGTGGTCATCAGTGCTCCTAGCTGCTTGTGTCCGGTGGTGCGGCGGACTGCTGGACCGAGCGGCGCCAGGTGCGTGCGCGGCTGCGGGTGGCGGGGGTGAGTTTGGTGAGCAGGTGCGGGTCCAGGCCGCGGTAGTAGTCGCTGCCCTCGGTCTCGTGGCGGTGGGCCAGTTCGATCCGCATCCGGTACCGGCTTCCGTTGGTGCAGTCGCCACGCGGTAGAGCAGTTGGTGGGCGGTGACCTCGCCGGTGCTGGTGTCGGCGATCGCCGCGGAGCCGAGGTGGTGGACTGCCCGCACCTGCGGGGCGGGCGTGTCGGGTGGGGTGGTGAGCGCGAGCGGTTGGATGCTGTCGGCGGGGGACGTGCCGCACAGCGTGGGCAGGGCGGCAAGGAACTCACCGGTGTCCCGGCGTGGATCGGGGGGTGCGCTTGGCGAGTCCTCCTCGGCGGGGCGGGTAGCGGTGGGCGAGCACCCAGGTCAGTCGGTGTCGGTGAGCGTCCGCAGGGTTCGGTGGGCGGTGGTGAGGGCGTCGAGCAGTGCGAGCGGGTCGGGGCCGGTGAAGTCGGGCCCGCCCTGCGATATCCGGCGCAGGGTGCGGAACATCCTGTACTGCAAGGGGATTCCCGTGACCGGTGGTGTGGTGTCGTCGCCGGGGTCGTGGATGACGGTGTAGTCGTCGAGGCCGATCCATACCGCGTACCACGGGTCGGCGGGCGCGCCGTCGCGGACGGCTTCGCGGGGATCAGGTTCGGTCGAGGCCCACTGCGCGCAGGGGCAGGCGGGGTCCTCGCAGCGGCCGGGATGGTCGCGGCGGACGCGGAGGTAGTGCTCCATGCGTCCGGCCAGCATCGGGCAGGCGCGGTTCGAGTACGCGGCGCACCAGGGGTGGACGCCGGGTTCGGGTGCGAGGCCGCGCAGGTAGTCGGCGGGGCGGATGTAGAGCACGACCAGGTCGGTCAGCGGCTTGCCGCAGACCTGGCACAGCGACCGCGCCCACGTGTGGGCGAGCCGCTGGGCGTCGAGCCGGCCGAAGACGGCGCGGGTGCGGTCGGTGTGGGCGAGGGTGATGTGGGGCACGACCATGCCCGCCGAGACGGGGGCGTCGTGCAGGGCCGCGGGGATGGGCACGCGCGGTGTGTCGGTCATCGGAAGCTCTCCCAGGTCAGGGGTCGGTGATCGGGTGGGCGCACAACCGCAGGTCCAGGTGACGGTCGGGGCGCCCGGCGCTGCGCACGGTGAGGTGGATGTCGGCGGTCAGCGCGCCCGGCACCTCGGGGTCGGTGCGCCATGGGTGGAAACGCTCGGGATCGCACGCGGGCAAGCACTTTTCGATCCACCTGAGTAGCGCGACCGCGGAGTCGATCACGGGGTCGGAGTCCATCGACGTCCGGTGTCGGGGGTGTGGTCGTGATCCACCGGAAACTGGTGGTGTCGACCTCGGCGGGCATCAGCCGGTAGTCCAAGCCGTGCGGCGAACACCCGACTGAGTCGGCGTCGTGCTCGACGCGTACCAGCGCGTAGGTCGGCATCGCGGGTGGCGGGACTGCCGGGATCGGCGGGCAGGCGCTGGTAGTCGAGGTGGTCGGCACGCAGCAGCAGATTCCAGGTCAGGCCCATGTGGTCGAAAGCGCGCACGGTGGCACGGAACCCGCCGTCGGCCTCGACTGTGACGATGATATCGGCGGGCTGAGCGTCGACCAGGCACAGGCTGCGGGCGGGGTGGCCGGTGTTGGTGCGGGCCACGGTATGGATGGCGGGTTCGTCGCAAGGACGCACTATCGACTCCTCGGAATGGGAATGCGTCGGTCGCCGCGACGATTCCCGGTGCGCCCGGGGAACTTTCGGGCGTACCGGGGATCGGAGGTGCGGGCGGTCAGGCCGCTTCGGGCAGGTCCTGGTCGTGGGTGTCGACATTGGTGTCACCGGCGGCGGGTTTGTCGTCGGCGGCGGTGGGGTTGTCGATGTCGATGTCGGCGGCCTTGATCTCGCCGAGGGCGGCGAGTTCGACGGGGACGAGGGTGTAGCCGAGTTCGCGCAGGAAGGTCAGGTAGCGGCGGACCGCGGACTCGGCGTAACGCCACAGGTCCTTGTCGGCGCGATGCTCGTAGCCCCCGAGTACCAACGCCAGCGCGATGACCTGGGCACGAGCGGGTTTGGTGGTGTCGAGGGTGGCGAGCATGTCCAGCCGCGACCGATAGCCCTCGATGCCCAGCAACTTCAGTGCGGTGGAGTAGGCGTTGTACTCCCCGATCAGGCTTGGATCGGCCAGCAGCGACCGGGTCAGGAACAGCGCGGCTGGGATGGGTGGGGTCTTGCGGGCCAGCAGCTGTGTGACGAACTCGATACGGGTCGCCTTGGCGGCCAGGCCGAGCTTGTTGAGTTCGCGTACGCGGCGCCGCGCGGCCCGATCGATCTCGGCCGCCTGAGCTGCGGCCTGCGCGGCGGCTTCGGCGGCCGCGCGCCGCTCGGCGGCGGCCTGCTCGGGGTCCACCTGCCCGAAACGACTGCCAGGCTGGCCGGGGTCGGGGTCTTCACCGGCGTCCGCGACATCACCGATACCGGTATCGGTGTCGTCGGTCTCGGGTTCGGGGCGTTCGCGCAGCCCGAGGGTGTCGAGGTGCTCGCGCGGCAGGAAGTACTCGGGCACGATCTGGTCGCGCTGTTCGACCTCGCGGGCGTGGCGCAGCCCGTCGGCGGGTTCGGCATCGGGCTGGTCGCGGGTGTCCCAGTCCACTGTGTCGGGATCGATGATGTGGCCGCTGTCGATCTCGACCCATACCGGGTCTTGGTCGAGGTCGAGCCAGACCAGCCACGGCCCGGGGTTCGCGGCGATGGTCGCGAAGTCGATCGGGCCTCCCGCGGCGTCGACGATGTCGGTCGCGCGCAACAACTCACCGCGGTGGAGGTCGTCGAGGTCGGGGTAGTCGGTGAGAATCCCGAGCCCAGCCTGGGCGTATGGAAGAGCGTGGGCGAGGTAGGCGCGCTGTTCGGCGCGGTCGGCGGCGATGCGGTTGGCTTCGTAGTCGAACCAGTCCGAGCGTGCGTTGAGGAGGCGGCGGACAGCGTCGTGGTCGCCGACGTTGTCGTATTCGGCGATGATCGCGGCGTGCATGAGGTCGTACTGGTCGTTGTCGTCGATCAGCCTGCGCGCGGTCGGGGACGCGCCGACTTTGCCGACGAGCTTTACCTGCTCGCGCTTGGTCTGCAACGCTTTGGCCACGCGGGTGACCGAGGCGCCGAGGTCCAGGGCCTGGGTGATCCCGGCGGCGCGGTCGCCATTGGTGAGCGGGATGCGGCGGTCGTTGAGGGTGATCTGCTCGAAGATCCGCTCGATCTCGGCCTCGTTCACGTCCACGTTCGGGTCGAAATCGCGGATGTAGACCGGGACCTCGGGCAGCTCGAAGGCCAGCGCGGTCAGAGTGCGAACCTGCCCGTCACGCACGACCAGACGCTTGTCGGGCATCCGGATCACCAGGATCGGATCCAGCACTCCGTGCTCACGGATGGAGTCGGTGACCTCGGGATGGTCCTCCAGGTGGAAGCTCTTGCGTACGTTCTCGTCGATCTCGAGCAGGGCCGGATGCACGGTCGGACCGGTCCACAGGCGGTCGGAAGAGGCACCGTTGGTGCCGTCGGCGGCGTCGGCGGCGTCGGTGATACCCGTGCTCGGCTCGTCGATGCCGGGATCGAGTGCGGAGTCGGTGGTGGTGGACTCGGGTGTGAGGTCGGCGGTGTCGACCGTGTCGCCGATATCGGGATCGGTGCCGGTGGTGGGCGTGTCGGTGTCGGTGGGCATCGAGGCTGGCTCCTATCGTGAAAGAGGCAGGGACCGGCCAGCTTTGGACTGACTGGTCCCTGCCTCGGGGACGGGACATTGCGATGGAGGGGGCGGAAGCTGTGGGCTAGCCGCCCGCGGGCTCGGTGGGATCCGGAGGGTCGATGACGATGTCGAGGTCGGCGCGGGCGACGGCGATCTCGGCAGTGCTGCCGCCGTGCTTGTGGTGCACGTCGCGGTAGCACGCCCGGCACACGACCCCGGAGATCGAATCCGCGCTGCCCTTCCCGCTGGCGTGACAGCACAGGGTCAGCACCGTCGCATGCTCGGCGTCGAGCCCGATGACGACACAGCCTTCGGCGTCGAGGCCGAGGATTTGTCGACGGCGGCGAAGCCTGCGGGCAGCCGCAGTACTCGTTTCTTGCTCGTCACGGGGACGGCTTACTTCTTGGGTCGGGGGACGACGTTGACCGGGCGCAGGTGCTGGGCGCCGTGTGGGTCGGCGGGATCGGTGTAGTGCCAGTGCTTGGCCTTCCAGTCCGGGAACTGTTCACGCCAGCGGGCGATGGTGTCGGGCTCCAGGGCGGTGGCCGCGCCGGCCGCACCGAAGTGTTCGGCGGTGTCGAACTCATCGCGGGTCAGAGTGGTGGTCTCGGTCACGGGCGCAACTCCTTCGAAAAGAGGGACAGGACAGGGGATGTCGAGTGCGATGCCGACCCAGGCGGTGGGTCAGACGAGGGTCATCGCGGTGAGGGCGAGGTCGTCGAGGTCGTCGGCGCGGTCGGGATCACCGATGGTCTGGGAGTAGCTGGTGACCGCGTTGGCGATCCCGGCGGCGGTGAGCTGCCCACCAGCGATGAAGTGGGACAGGATCCCGCCGCGTTCGTCCTCGGTGAACCCGAGCTTCTTGGACACGACCTCGAGGGTGCGGTCGGGCTGGGTCACCGGGGTCCCGGCGTGGCGCTCGAGTTCGGCGACGCGCGCGGTCAAGAACTCCGGCGACATCCACTCGCTGATTTTGTCGCGGGTCTCGGCGGTGATGACCTGGAGGCGTTTGCGTTGGGTGTCTTGGGACCAGGAGCGGGTGCCGCCGAGCTCTAGGCGGTCTCCGACGTGGCGTTTGGTGTAGGCGAACAACGGCAACGTCAAGCCGTTGCTGCAGATCTGGATGACCAGTTCCGGTTTCAGGGTGACGGCGTGGTGGCCGATCTCGGAATTGGAGAACCGCAGCCCGGCGAACACCACCGGTTCGGCGCCGGGCCGGTAGCCGCGTGCTTCACGCGCGGCCAGTCGTCGTCCGGTCTCGATCTGCCCGGCGACCCGGCGGCGTTCGGCCAACTCGGGGTTGGCGAACGGGGTCCGATAGTCGGCCAACAACTTGGGGGCGAGTGCGCGGATCTTCGGGGAGACCACCTTGCAGTGCATCGAGGACTCCGACAGGTCACACGAACGCACTGTCACGTCGGCGTCGGCAAGGCGGATGCCGTCTAGGACGGCGGTGAGCACGTCGAGGTTGTCGATGATCCCGTACCGGTCCGACAGCACTGCCCGCAACACCCCCGGCTCTCCCGGCGTCGGGGAGGTGAACAGCCGGAGCAGGAACGAACGTTGGTCGGGGCCGCCGGGCAGGCGGGGGTCGTTGGGACCGTGAAGCATGCCGTTGACGTTGGCATCGTAGAGGTCGGTGCGGTCGGTCTCGCGCAGAGAGCGCAGGTATCCGGCGGGGATCTTCAGCTTCGACCCCAGATGCGTATCCGCCGCCCCGGTCGGCCGGTACAAGCCATCGACTGAGGTGATACCACGCTCATCCAGGACCGGTTCGACACCCGACAGTTGCAACAGCCCGTCGCTGGCGCGCAGCGCCGCAGCGGGGGCAAGGACGTCGAGCTTGGCGGCCTGCTGGGCGTTGAGCAGACCTACGAGGTCGCCCAACTCGGCGTGACGCACACACGAAGCGATCGACATGTCTTTTCCTCTCGTGGACAGGTGAATTCGACGCGACACCCACCGAGTGCAGGGGATGTCGCGTGCGGGAAGGCGGCGCAGGAGCCGAAGATCGCGGACAGCACGGGCAGACTGGGAATCGCCACGCTGGGCGAAAGCGCCGCGCGTGCGCGGTTACCCCGGTCGCGGTGCCCCCTGCGGGTGTGTCGAGCCCTCGACACATGCCGGATGCGGTGCAGATTGCGGCGGGCACGCGCGTCCGGGTCGCACTCGTCGTCGCCGCCGTCCTCGCCGATCCGCGCGTAGGCCAGCACCGTGTGCAGGGCGGCCGGTACCGTCGAAGCGAGGCTCCGGTCGGTGCCGCGGAAGATGGAAACTCCCCGTGTGGCCCGTGATGAGCGGCGCGGGACGGGATGGTCAGTGCTGTTGACGCAGGGCCTGTACCAGCGCCCAGGCGGCGTCGGCGTCGGCGCGGGCGGCGGCCATACGCCGATAGCCGCACTGTTGGAGCACATCGAGGGTGCCCAGCTCGGTGGCGATGGCTTGGCGGCGCGCGTCGGCGCAGAAATGGCGGTGCCGGGCGGCGCGCTCGTCGGTCAGGAATTCGGCGGTGATCTCGATGACGGTGTCGGACACCAGCTCCCGCAGATCCGGGTCGACGCTGTGGAGCGGGTGGCCGAGGTCCAGGTGCAGACGTCCGGGCTCGCCCAGGCACACCGCCGCCGCGGCCCCGCGCCCCGGATCGCCCGGGACGAACCGAGCCAGCACCCGCGGATTGCCCAGGGGCTCGCCGTGCGCGCGCAGCCCCAGGAACCGCACGATCACCATCGACCGTCGTTCAGGGACACCATCGACCAGAGCGACGTGTTCGCCCATGTCGGTGAACACCGTCCCGGTCAGGGGCGCTTCGTCGGTGCCGAACAGGGTGTAGGAGGCGCCGTAGTCGGCGGTGTTGGTGGCGGTGCTGAGGCTGAAACCTGGTGTGGGCATGACGAATCCAGACTCCTATCCGATCGGAGGCGACGAGGGTGGTGCGGTCAGCTGGCGCGTGCGGGCCGATCCCACGGCGTCGCCAGCGCACCACCGGCGCGTGTGCGGTCGCGGCGGCGGTGGCGGGGGAGGGCGGTGTCGGCGAAGTCGGTGGTGACGATCTCGGTCTGAACCGGGCGCTGATGCCAGCACGAGTCGAAGTAGGCGGTGTCGACACTGCACCCGGGCTCGAGGGCGATGCCGGTGTCGGAGGAGAACCGCTGGTATTCCGCGTCACCCCGCCCCTCGCGCATCGACTCGCATCCGCTGTAGGTGAACGGCGCTGAGGTCTGCGGAACGAGAACGACACCGTGGCGGGCGAGGTGGGAGGCGAGGGCGATGACGTGGTATTCGAACCGGCGGCCGCGCGGTAGCCGGGGCCGTTGCCGCTGCGGGGATGGTTGCCGAAGGGCGGGTTGGCGATCGCGGTGTCGAACAGCCGCCACTGCTGCCGTCCGACCTCGAACAGGTCGGCGCAGACCCAGGTCGCTTCGGGAACCAGCTTCATCCCGACCGCGACCAGCTCCGGATCGGCTTCCACGCACACGATTTCGCGTGCGGGCAGACCGCGGCGCTGTTGGTGGGGGTTGCGGCAGGCGAAGGCCAGCGCGCCGATCCCCGCGCACAGGTCGATCATCCCGATTGCCGACGACATCCAGCGACATGCACTCCGCCAGACCCGTCGGGGTGAAAAACGCGCCGACGAGGCGGGCTTGGCCGGTCGATTCCTGGTAGTGGGTGAAGACGATCGTTTTTCCTCCTCGTGCAAGTCCCAGCGCAGCCCGGCCAACCCGACCGTTCGTTCACGGTGCGTGAGGTCGGGAGGCGATCGGACCGGGCACGGCATAGGCACTGCGTCCAAGCCGATGCGCCCACCTGACCGCCCCGTAGCTGCAGCACGGGTCCGCTTCGACCACGACGATGGCGCGCGACAGCGCGGCCAGTTATCCGCCGAAGGCGGTGAGGGGTCGGCCTGAGCGCCAATTGGTCCAAGCGTCGTCGATACTGGGGCGCGATCCACCCGCGGCGACGAGTACGGCGAAGGCGTGGGCGAAATCGACGGCGTCACCGGACCCGACCCCGGCGGCGTCGCACCAGCCGCGCACATACCCGAGTGCCTCGGCGCACAACCACCACGCCGTGCGGTGCCCCAGCGCCGCGTCCCATTGGGCGGTGTCGGGCACCCGCTGGTCCGGGGACGGGGCGGGGCGCAGGTCCGCGGTGAGATTACCGCATGTTCGCCACGCGACCCACGCCTGCGCCAAACCGGGGACAACGGTGTCGTCGGTGAGGGATTCGGTGACGAGGTCTGCGTATGCGGCGGCGAACGCGGTCGCGGTCCTCGCCTCGGGGGTGCGGCTGTGCTGGATGTGCAATGCCCCCCCAGACGAAGCCTTCGGCGCGGGCGCGTGCTTGCTCGACCCGGGCCCGGGTGGCGGTGGCGGGCGGGTCGGTGGAGGAGTGTGCGTGCATGAGCGATGGCTCCTTCGGTTCTTCGTCGCGCGCGAGCACGACATTGGCGGTACCGTTAGGCGGTATGGGGACGAGACCGCCTGGGGTACTGGTTTTTTGGCACGCGACCAAGCGGCAAGTATCGGCGCTGGCACGGTTCAATCCCGTGTGGGTGGTGCTTGAAACAACAGGGCGACGATCGGGCCTCCCGCGGCAGGTACCGCTGGCACTCGGGCCGATGAGCGGCCCGGACGAGATGACCTTCATCTCGGTGCACGGAACAAGCGCCGACTGGGTAAAGAACCTGCTGGCGAACCCCCAAGTGCGGCTGCGCATCTGGTGGCGCTGGCGTAGCGGACACGCAACAGTGACGCCCTACGACCCGGAGTCAATGCGGCAGTTCAACTGGTATGGCAAGCTCGGTGCGAAGATCTTCGTGATCGACAGCTTCACACCGGTTCTGGTAAAGGTGAAATTCACGCCAGCTTGAACGGACCTCACGACTAACACGGCTGATTACCAACGAATCTCATTCACCGGCCGCAGTCACGCGTGCCCGCAACGCTATGCCGTCTCCGCCTGTATCAGAGGTGGACGTACTGGCCGTCCTGCGGTGGTGTCGAATCGGCGCGCACCACCTGTCGCGCTGAACTGGCTCGGTTGTCGAAGTCCACGCGGAATGCTGCCACGGCATCGGCGTCCGCGGGACGAGCAGATGGACCTGCGACACGTCGATATCGATGCTGACCGATACGGGATCACAGCGTGTTTCGGGGCGGGTAGGTCGCCTTGGCTGCAGCGGCGGTGCCCAGTTCGAGCGGGCGCAGGCCCACGCCGGACTCATCGTCGGCTCAACGCAGGAGGAGATGGTCGGCTCCCGGTGCGTGTCCGTGGATCAACAGCACGAGCGTGACCACGATCAATCCGGCGAACGCGCGAGTGTCGGCCCGGGAGGATTCTCGCGGGCGGGCTGGGCCACATCGGCATCCGGTGACGAAGGCCGGGTGTAGCGGTGGCTGGCGGCGGGATTGAAGTAGTCGCGGGCCATCGTGAACTGAGTGACATCGGAGTCGATGTCGCCGAGCCACGAGGCCGGTCGGCCTGGGTGGCGAGGCCGTCGCGCCGTGTCGGTCACACCCAGCCAGGCCAATAGCCGTTGGCTGGGAGTGTATCGCTGGCGCAGACCTTGGACATACAGCGCCGGATCGCGGTGGAACCCGGACTCGGTGTCGTAGTAGTCCCACAGACAGACCAACCGTAGCGGCGAGCACTTACTCAATGCGCTGAGGACCTGCTCGATCGCGGCCGGATCATCGCGGCGATGCCGGAGCAGGTTCCGGATGCTGGAGTCGGGAAGGGTCCCGACGCAGCGGGACGTGCGTCGAGCCAGCGGGCGAAGATACGCAGCGAGCCCATGACATGGCCTCGCTGGCCCTCATCGGGCTGCTCGTCAAAGTCCTGCGCCTCGATGTCTCAGAGATAATCCAGGACGCCGCTGAGGGCATCCTGCACCACCTCGAGGTCGTTTGCGTCGGATGTGACGGGCAGGACGGGCGTAATCGGCATAAGGACACCTCGGACTGGGAATCAGGCGCGATGAGCGCAGCCAGCGGACCACCGACAAATTGGGGGGGTTGACGCTTTCGCGTGGGCGCGCAATGCATCTGGGTGCTGATGTGAATGGACCGGATGATCGGGGCAAAGTGCTACCCCAACGCGATCCCAGCCCGTGACCGCGCAGTTCGGCGCGGTGAGCCGCGCGAGAACCATCCCGACCGGGCTCGATCCGTCCAGCGGGTAGTCGAGCACGCCGGAGCACCTTTTCGGCTACGGTGCCACCTCGGTTTCGGTTCCGGTCACTGGGTTAGCAGCCACTGGGGCTGTGCTCGGGCTGGGCGTCGGCGGTATCGCCGGCCTGTTGGCGGATCAGTTCGCGCACGGCGGCGGCGAACCCGGCTCCGCGCCCGGGAGATACGACGATCTGGAACGTGATCGCACCCATCTGTGGTGTGCCCTCGCGTCGAAGTGCCGGAGGGGCGATCCGCGCCCGGATGGCTCCGGCGTGCACTTCGTAGGCGCCGTGGAACGAGTTGATGAAACGCCCGCCGATCAGCGCCGAGATCGTGCGCATCTGGGCCTGCGCTTCCTCCCGCTGCGCTGCCAGCGCGGCGCGATTCTCGGTGGCTTTCGCCGCCATGAGGCGAGCAGGCTCGAGGGCGCGCCGGCGGATGCAGCGAGCGATCTCCTGGATAGGCCGGTGCATGGAGATCCGGACAACGGTGGCCTCCTGTCACACGTACTCCTCGAGCGGCGTGTCCACATACGGACAGATGACGAGCTTGCCGCGGTCGACGGCCCGGGAACGCCACCCGTTCCCGTCGGCAAGGAACAGCACTTCCCCGTTCTCGCCGATGAGGGTGTAGGCAGCCCACGGACCTGCGGGGGTAGACCGCCTGCTGTCTCGTTGATGATCGGGCGATCGGATGAGTTGAACTGCGTCAGTGCAGTTCTCGCATTCGGGACTCGATCTCATCGGCGGCGTGGCAGGAGAAGTCGTAGTGGCCGTGCTCGACGATGACGTGCTGGTTATCGTCGCGGCAGATCAGGACGCGCGTGCAGTAGGCTGCTGGCGTCCGGCGAATGCGGCGGCGTGGGCGTAGACGTTCCCGGGCGGTGCCGCCAGGATTGAATCGGCTGATCTCGACGATCTCGATGTCGCCGATCTGCTGAGGTACCTCGGATCGGAACTAGGCTTCGGTAATGCGGGTATCCGCGGCGTCGGGAGCGTCGGTCGTGTGGTTGTTGTCGTCGTTGTCGCCCCCGGGGTTGATAGGGTCCTGGCCTTCCGGGCCGTCCAGGGGTTCGAGATCGTCGAGCCCACGTAGGAGATCTTCGATCGCGTCCCAAGTGTTGTCGGGCACTTCCGGGAATTCGACGATCGGTGTGGTGCGGTAGCCGCCATCGCGCCCGCAGCGGATGCGAGACGCGTGGGCCTGATCCTCGGTGTCCCACACCACGACGTAGAACTCGTTGCTTGCTCCGCCCTCTTGGATGAATACGTGTGGCACAGTTGGTATTTCCGTTCTCTTTCGCGTTCGGTCGGCGCGGCGGATACTGCGGCGCGGATCGTGCTCCGGTTGTTGGAGTTCGCGTGTTTGCTGGTTCAGGAATTGCGTGGCGGCGCTACGTTCGCCACGACGGTCGGGTCGAGTTGGTAGAGGTCGATGACTGCCGCTCCGTTGTCCAGCGCACGGATGCTGATGAGGCCGCCGCCGTTGGGGTGGCGAACCTCGACGATGCGTTCGGTGGGGGCCTGATACCGGGATGCGACGCATCGGGTGTCGAAGGATGGCCGCTTCACAGCGCCTGGTCTCGCACGCAGTGCGCTGGTCGGCGATCACGGGTCCGGGAACAACCGGGGACATCGGCCTTAACGTCACGGTGCGCTGATTTGGATCGACCCCGCAGCCCGCTGCCGCGTCACGGACGGCCACGGCCGGTGGCTGCTGATCGGAGCCGAGGATCCCGAATGAGACCGATCCGTCCGGGCGGATGCCCGGTAACGCTCGGCTGCGCGGCTCACCGGTGGGCCTCGAGCACAATGGCAGCCGGTTCCTCACCGTCGGCGTCGATGGCCACCGAGTTCGACTGCGAGGCATTCACGGTGACGTTCAGCTCATTCGGGGTTAGCGTGATCGCGACTTCGCTGACGCCGCCATTAGGGTGCCGGACTCCCACAACTACCTGCGACGTTTCATACGGAAGGCGAGTACCCGACAACGTAAACGGCTGCCCGCTGTTGGCCTCGCCCGCGAGCTGGATCAGGCTGCCACCGGCAGGGATGCCTGCTCCGCGGGCACTTGCGAGACGCTGGAGATACCGCTGCGCAATCGTTAAGAGCTTGGTGATCTGCGTGGCCGCATCAGCTGGCGGATCCCCCTCGCCCAGAACGGCGGTCGGGTGGCGAGGGGCGTCGTTGGACGGCGGCACAGTCGAGGCCGACGTCCGCGAAGGCGAAGCGAGTTGGCGCACGAGCTCTGCCAGCCTCCACGGCGAGTCGGGGCGCATGCGGATCTTGAGAGTCTGAATCGCCCTGTCGATCTCGGTCAGCAACTGCCCCGGGGTCAACGAGTTCGTCATTTTCACGGCACCTCGTCTCGCATGCGGTCGGCGGGTCGGCGATCACAGGTTGGGAGTCCGCTGGGGCTGCCGGCGCTGTCGATGATGAACGCATCACCGGTCACGTCGGGTGCTTCTTCGCTGTAGTGGAGCCATGCCCTGTGCAGCACTTCGTCGGTGTCGACGTCGTGGCGAGCGAAAAGATGGAGGATGTCGGCTAGGAAGTCGCCCAGCACTTCGGAGTGGTCGTACTCACCGTTCGCGAGTTGGGCTGCGGTCAGGTCGAGGCCATACGTTCCAGACCATGCGATCAGCGCGACCTGCGCCCGGTCGGGGGCGTTCGTGGCGGTCGTCTGCATCGGATGTTCGTCCACGGGTTCCTCTCCTGAGTCGGTCTCGGCACGCGATGTGCCGAGCGCGGTGTCGACCTCGGACGGTTGTGCGCCGATATGGGCGATGATGTGCCGCTGAGCGGTCTGCCGAAGGACGAGTCTGCTGGCGTCCGATGGCAGCTGTTGGCGGTCGCCGACGAGCTCTGTCGCATCGGCCCACTGTGCGTTGGTGGGAGATGCGGGTCCCGGTCCCAGGAAGATCGAGCGCATGACGGCCCAGGCGAGCCAGTAGAGGCTTTCTGTGTTGAGCGGAGCGTCGATGTCTCCGTGGGCGGCCCAATAGTGTCCCCACGAGGCACCGAACTGGTGGGTGTCCAGCGTGATCGGCCCGTTCGGGTTCGCGTCGGTTACGACGAGAAGAGGGTCGCGCAGGTTGGACACCCAGGTCAGCAGGACGTGACGATCGACCAGCTCGTGGTCGATCTCTGCGCCCGTCGCGTCGCGTAGCCGGGTGGGAGCGAGGCCGTCGGCGTCCCAGTCCATGTCGATCCATCGCACGGCGGTGGGGTCGGCGGGATTGGTGCGGGCAGCGGACAACATGAGCCGTACGGACAGCCCCGTGATGAGGTCTTCGCGCAGGGGCGACGGGCCGAGGGTGTAGCACCAGGCCAGCAGCGCGTACACCGACGCGTCGCAGTAGGCGCTGGCCGACTGTTCGATTCGCCGCACCCGCGACATCCCCACCGGGAATCCGAAGTTGTCGTGGACGATCGGGGTCAGGTTCGTCATGTGGCGGCCGGCAGGGGGCGTCGTCGATCGGGGGACGGTATTGGCTGCTGGTGCCGAGTTGTGCGCGCTGCGGCTGTTGGAGTGGTGCGATGTAGCGGGCGCAGAGGAGTTCTCGGCTTGTGGCGGTGTGGACGACCGGCCCCCGCCCCTCGCCGCACTGTTCGCTCAGCCAGCCGCCGACGTCGCGCTCGAATTCCGCGTCGGAGCAACGCGATCGCTGTGGCCCTGTGCCGCGGGAGGTTCGTGTGACGATGGCGTGCGGCGTGGCGTCGGCCAGCCGGAACGCGTCCTTGCACTGCGGACCGGAGTACGTCCCTGCCGAACCCCACCCAGCACAGTTCGCGTCGTGCGCCGGATTCGGACGAGGTGTTGTCGCGTATGAACGCCTCGTATATCCACGACATGATCAACCTCCTGAAATAGTGCGGTGCAACGGATTCGGGTCGACAATCGGTCGCTGGTCGACGGGGCGGAGTCGCCGCGATAAGTGCCCCCAACCGTTGTCACCGTCGGTGGCTTGGCGACGTGCGGCCCCCGGGGCGGTAGGGCACGCGGTCGATGAGCCGCTGCCCCTCGATTGGGGCCTAAGCGGCGCGATGCCCCTGAGCTGCGCGCGATCGTCGGCGGTTGTACAGGCAGTCGACCGGTTCCCCGTGGTGGTATCCATGGCAGTCGATCTCGCCCAGAACTCGTGTGGGGACAGCAAGTTTCGATCGCGACTGGCGTTCGAGTTCGTCGATTCGGTCGGCGGCGATGGCCTGGTAGTGGACTTCGGAGTCGCCTGCGGACTCGACGGGCGGCAGTCCAGCGGTTCGCCACATTCGTAGCCACAGTCCGAACGCGGGTGTTGTGAGCGGAGCGATGCTGTTGGCTTCGCTGAGAGCCATGAGGATTTCGGCGGCTGTGCCCGGTTGGGTGGGGGTTCCGGATACGACGCGATCGAGCAGCTCACGGCAGTGCGCGCGGTAGACCATCGAGTGGGTCATGCGGGGATGAGTGGGTGTGAGCAGGGAGAAAGCGTGCCACACGGTGCTGCGGGTCTGGCGGTGACGAGGGCCACGGAGCCGGGACTGCGCGGCGGCGATCTCCTCCTCGGCGAGCTGCGCTTGGTCGAGGGTGTCGGTCACGGCCGACAAGATGGTGCCCAGGTGCGGGTCGAGGATGTCGGTGAGGTTGTCGGGGCTGCGGATTGTGGTTTTCACGCACACCTCCTGTCGGTTCGTGGATGGAGAGTTCGCGGCGGGCGACGAGCGAGGGCGCAACCTGTGGACCCGGCGCCCGGCGTTGTTCGCCGAGACAGGCCCGTCCCCGATCACCTACGAGACGAGCGCGACGGTTCGGCGAGAAGGGTGGGTGAACGCAGTCGCTGCTGGACCGGCGTTGAGACTGGACCTGGTCATGCCACCGGTTCGCTGGTGGTGGCGAGTACGTAGTCGCGGGCGCCGACGGGGATCAGTTCGTCGGGGTCGAGGTCCAGGGCGGCCTCACCGATCCACGCGTTGATCGGTGGAAGCGCGGGTTCGTCGCCTTGCAGCCAGGCAAGCAGGTCCTCGCCGAGGTCGAGCAGCCGGCCTGTCGGCAGCTCGACGCACACACGCGCCACACCGTCGTTGCCGCTGACACGAATCAGCGGCAACCCGGTTGCGATCTCGAACTCGGCGAACACGGCATCGAGGTGCTCGGCGGGTACGCGTGCGAGAGTCCCGGTGCCCAGGCACCCGGCGAACCGGCTGGGGTCGGCGGGTTCGCAGAGCAGGGCGGTCAGCTGATGGCGGCGTTCGCCGATCGCGGCGTCGAGGACGTCGCCGAGCGAGTCGCTGATACTGGAGCGCGGGATAAGAACACGGACGTCGGCCAGCTCGATGTGGGTGAGCGTGCCACCGAGCATGCCCAGCAGGTCCGAGACGCTGATGACCGGAAGTCCGGGATGGGCCGCGTGACCGGATGCGGTGAGCCCGCCGACGGGCGCCTCGGCGGGGTCGGGAACGAACCCGCCGACCTCGAGGTAAGCGCCCGTGGCGTGACCGCCGGGAGAGATCTCCTCGAGTACCATTCCACCGTCATCGATCGCGACGAGCGAGGTCGGTGCGAGAGTGGTCAGCCACTCGATCAGGTCGGGCACAGTGAGCATGGCGAATTCCTTTCTGCGGGAACCGGATCGGGAGGCGCGGTCGCGTGCGGGTGCCCTGGGCAGGGTTCAGGCGGCGGTTCGGGTGGCGTAGGCGATGCCATCGTCGATCGTGCGCTCGGCCTCATGCGCGGAGAATGCTTGGATCCCGACGTGGACGGAGGCGGCGTCGAGCAGGGTCACCCGCGCGGTGTGCGCGTCGAGTAGCCCCGTGGCGACGAGTCCGCCGAGGCTGTTGGCGGCCAGGAGCAGGGCGTGGTGGCGGTTACCAGGCTGTGCGGAGCGCACCCGCGCGGCCTGGTTGCGCAGGGCGGCCGCGACGTAGGCGGCGGGATCGCGAATCGTCGGGTGAGCACGACCGACCGGCCAGCCAACCGCGGTGGACATTTCCCGGGCTGCGGAGGGGGCCGACGGCGAAGGTGCCGGTGCCAGGCGCGTGGTGAGCCAGTCGGGCAGCGGGATCGGGTCGCGGGGGTCGGTGAGCCGGTACACCCCGGCGGGCAGGACCGACCCCGCCGCGACAACGTACCCGCCGCGGGCGCGGGTATCGATGCTGGGGCCCAACCGCCCGGACGAATTCGGCAGCGGGGTGTCGGCGGGCGCGTGATAGTACAGGTGCCATCCGCGTGACGGGGTGGCGACGGTATAGGTGGGCACCGGCAGAGGCTCACCGGCCTGCGCCGCGAGGTTGATCAGGACCTCCCGCCCGTCGTGACGGTCTCCGGTGTCGGCGTGGCGGGGTGAGTCGAGATCGATGACCACCAGATCGCTCGGGCCGCAGGCGATTCCGACGTTGCGGTCCGGAGTATGGCGCCACCAGCGGCGGATCGTTTCGAGGTCGGTGGTCGCCTGGTCCGGCCATCGGGTGATGGCCGGGGTCTTCGCGCGCGCTTTGAGCGGCAGGACACGCCACCCGCGCTCGGCATGGGTGAGCGCGACGGTCAACAGACACGGATCGCTGAGCATGACACTCCTGACAGGTGGTGGGCCGCGTCGGCGGTTCAGCGTCGAGGACGCGTGCGATCCGCGGGCAAGTGCCGGGTCCACGGTGTGGGAAGCCGGCCGCGTGAGGCCGCGGCATCCAGATCGGTCGCTGCCTCGACGGCCGACTCGAGGAGTTGAAGGCGGTTGTCGATGTAGTCGGCGGTTGCCGCGGAGTCGGAGTCGTTGGCCGGATTCGCGTGGTGCTCGTCGGCGAGGTTGTCCAGTTCGGTGACCAGTCGGCGAAACCGCACGAGCGCGGCGCTGGGATCGGTCATGACTCGGGCGTGAGTGTCGAGTTGTGCGCCAACTGCTTGCCATACGCGCGCCACAGCGTGCCGTCGCTGGTCCGCCGCACAATGAAGACGTAACGGCCGAAGTACTTCGGCCCGCATTCCCCGGCGGGGGTGCGGGACAACACCTCATACCGCTGGCCGCGGATGACTTTGGTTTCGGGCATGATCACTCCGTAGATGGTCAGGCGGCCCAGAAGGGCCGGATGCGGCTGATGACGACTCAGGACGACGCTCCTGCGTTGCAGCGCAGAGGAACTCGTTAGGGCAGGCGTTTCAGGAGATGGCGAGCGTCGGAAACGGCGTTCGGAATGCCATCGGCGCGAACTCGCGACGAAGGCGCAGGTCGATGGGCGGCGGGATCGAGGCGCTCGCGCCCAGTGGCACACCCGGGCGGGTACGTGGCGGGTCAGATCACGCCGATCACACCGGCACCGACGGAACGTGCCTGTCTCAGCCGCTCGGTGTGGAAATCGGCGAGCTCGGCGTTCCATTCTGATTCGGCGTTGGACTGGTCGTACGAGTCTCCGCACTCGGCAATCAGAGTGCCATCGGGGGCCCGCAGCTCGTAGCGGGACACCTCACCCGCGCACCATTGCCCATACAGGCGAGCTTCCTCGCGCGCGGAGTGCGCGTCCTGGGCCAGCGCGAAACAGGTCAACTCGTCCCGGCCACTGTGCAGGGTGCCGGTCACCAATTGGACCGTCACACCGGTGATTGCTCGCCACAAGGCATACGCTCTGACCACACGGTCCTCATCGGAATGCCCGTACAGCCCCACGAAATGGGTGAGGGCGACCGCCTCGGGACTTGTGTCCGAGCCGACCTCGTCCAGCTGAGGACGGCCGCCACCGGCATTGTAGACGAGAAGCATTGCATCGCAACACCATTCACGCGGACTTTCCGCGTCCTCGTCAGTGAACCACAGGAGGCGATACCGGCTGCCGTCGCTCGCCTGCTCATGATAGGGAATTGGCATCGCAGAGACCTCCTCGGTGGTGTTTCGAACGGGCGACTCGGGGACTCAGGAAGGCGGCAGAGCCGACGGAACTCGCGTGCTCGAAACCTGACTGCCGGTCCGGTCCAGCACTTCGCCGTTTGCGACGAGATGTGCTGGCTGCGTGAGGGATTCGGCACCGAGACAACCGCCGCCATCCGGTCCCCCGTGACGTTCACAGGTCGTGGGTGGTGTCGTAAACGGTAGGCCGGGACGCGAAGGCCCTGGAACGTTCAGCACGCCACCGCTGAACAGCGGGCGGGACCGTGTCATCGCGTTCGCCGGCGTGGATGGGCGTGGACTCGTGCCAGGACGAGGCAGTGTGCTGGGTCGCGATGCCCTCAGGCCGGCCGGCGCGCAACCAGATGTCGACCGGGTCGGTCGCGTCATTGATGAAAACATCCCATACACAGGCTTCCGACAACGCGGTCACCAGGTCGTCGGCGTACATGTTCGCATCGACATAGCTGTGCAGCTCGCGGAAAGTACGCACCGTCGGCGGAACTACCCCGTCGCGGATATCCCGGCGGATCTCGGCCATCATCTGAGTGGTGATCGCGTCGATACAGTCGCGATAAGACAATGGCGCCGACCGATGGTCGAGGAGACGCATCCTGCCCCATAGCCATTGGATAATCCTCGACGTTCGGAGAGGTCGCGGTGCCGTCGGCACCGCCCAGGACTCCATGTGGCCGAGATGGTCGAGATCGACGCGATACGTGATACCAGCCACCGGGTCTGTCACATCGAAAACGACGGCCCGCGAGCCGGTACGCCGTTGATCGGCCAGCGCCTTGACCGCCGCTACGACAGGATTGAGAGCGTCCTGATCGATCTCCCAGACAACTCGGTACTCGGGCATGGTGAATCGAACCTTTCGAACGAAGTAGGCGGGGCGCGGGCGCGCAGCGACCACCGCGAGATCGACCGGCAGGGCAGCCGAGGCAGCGCGTAACGGCACCCCAGGAGGCGCGGTCGGACGGCCCACTCGTCCGCGGGCGGCCCTATGGGACGCACCCAGCGATGGCAGAGTGCTTGCCTTGCTCGTGGAGACGCTGCGCCGGTTGGTTCACGCGAACAGACGAGCCTCACGGCGCTCGTGCCGGGTCACGGGGAGATGTCACCGGTGGCTGTCCCTTTCGGCGCCGCAACGTTGCGCGTACGGCGGAACCGGGCACGACGCCGGACCGCTGGACGGGCGAGGGCCTGTGTCGCGAGCGAGGTTTCGGCTGGTGCAGATGGATTCGTGCGGCGGTGCTTTGGGGCCGTTCGCAGAGCCGAAAATTGGAAGCGTTCGCCAGGGGGTTCAGGTCGACAGATGCGGCTCTGTCGGCGCTGGAGGGTGAACGCGGTGCAGAGGTCGGGCTACCGGCTGCGGGGTCCGGCGGCACCCAACACTTCGAACTGGTTGCCGTGGCGGCGCATTCGTAGGACGCGCCCGCCGACGGTCAGGGGTCGTCCAGATCCGGTGATGACCGACCACGTCCCGGAGCGGATGTTCTCGACAGCGGTGTAGGTGGCACCACGCGGCCCGGTGAGAGTCGCGACGAAGGTGCGCATGGCCACGGTGTAGATGGTGGTTCCGATCGTGACCGTTTCGGTTGCGGAAGGACGCCTCTGAGCCATCGTGCGGGCCTCCTGGTGGCGGGTATCGGGGTACATCGCAGACAAGGGGCGCCGGGGCCAGCCGTGCCGCGGACTTCCCGAATCGCACTCGGCTATCGTGAGTGCTCGTCGGCGGATCGGGTGTCGGCGCAGCTGCCGCAGTAGCGGTCCCGGCCCTTGCCGTCATCGAGCAGGTTGAGGCGACCCCCGCAGCGCAGTACTCCTGCTTGCATAGACTCTCCAACTCGGCAACAGGACCGTCGCCGGGCTGTACGCTGCCGCGGGCGATGCGGCCGTTCTCATCGAGCACGTGCGGCACAGCCCAGACCTTGCGGAAGGACAAGGGATGACAGCAGGGTCGAATGCGGCAACGCGCCACCGCTGGTCAGTGGGACGGTGCCAGCGCGTGGTTGCAGCTCCTGACCGAAGTCGTCGCCGGCGAGCATCTTTCGGACCGCGGCCTCGCTCGGCGCAGTGACGACGAGGGTCACGACGGCGTAGACGTCGAACGTGTACTCGAACATAGAAGTCTCCTCGGGCAGCCGGGGGCAGCGACCAGCCAGCCGCCGGGTAGCTGGGGGAATCACCTGGGTATGGGTGCGGGGCGACGGGTGAGTGTTGGGCAGTACCCACGTTTGCGGTCGAGCGCACCGCGTCGCGGCAGCGTCCAACCCGACCGCTGCGTCGAGAGCGATGGCCAGCGGGCGGGTACCGGCCGAGTGAGGTGGTAGCTGGCGACACTGGGTTCGGTGAAGTATGCCGCTGGGTGTTGAGCGAGTTCGCGCCGTGGTTCAGCGAAGGAGATCAGTGGCTGCACTGACAGCTGTGTCGCCGAGGTCTAGCAGCTCGGGCGTGGCATGGAGCTGCCACTGCGCGTGGAATCCCTTGCGCTGTTTGGTCGCTGCGCCTTCAGGAGCGATCGTGAACAGCTCTTCCACGCGAGGAACATCGAGTGTTGGGGCGGCCAGCCACAGACGGCGGTGGTCACGATCGACCTCCGGCGTGAGGTCGAGGCGTTGCCCGAGAGCGGCGAGGAGATCGTGGGCGCGGTCGCGGGACATGCCCCGGGCGATCACATCCAGCGACCGCCACGCTGTCGCTGGCGCGGTATAGCACCGGCGGACTCGGTATAACGCCCACCGGCAGGTCGCGAGTTCGTCGGCGGCCATGGCGAGCACCGTCTCGGCATGGCCGGCGGCGAGACGATCGGCCAGTGACTTACCCGGCCCGAACAGCGCCGAGCGCGGGTTGAGTGCCATCGCCACGAATTCGTCGACCAGATGCCGATAGCTCTCCGCGGGGGTGGTCCGATATCGGTCGAGCTGTTCGGACCATCCAAGCGCGCTCACATAGGGACAAATTCTCGCCGCACTTGCCGTGTCTCGATGGGTTCGTGTCCTGGTTCAGGCTGGGTAACGCCGGAAGGCGCTGAAGCCTGTTTGGACAGTCACGTGTCTCGTTTCCTGACACCGTTGCGTGTTGTAGATCATAGTGGCTGCGGGTGTCGCGTTACGGTGGCGATGGGCCAGCAGCACAGCTATTTCACCCGCTCGACGGTTCCAGCGAAGTGCGGTCTGGCGGGCTTGCCAACATTCGGCGCTACAGCGAGCCAGCACCGGTTACGCGGATGTGGTGGATCGGATGAGCCATCGCCCATTCACCAATTGCGAGGCCCTGCCAGGCCACCGTCGACGCGGTCCGCGCGTGACGCCGGGAGCGTTGCGCTGATCGAGGCGGAGTGGCAACGGTATTCGTTCATCCGCCGCTTCGGGCGGGCAAGATGTGGATGCACTTGCGCGGTCTGGGAATGACATCGGACGGTGCACCGTCGACCGGATCTACCGCGTGACGGGCTGGATGGGAGTGCTGCGCAGTGCCGGGCGCGGCTGGTCGTTGGCATCGAGCTCGGATCGCCGCATGTCGATCTGGTTGACCGGCCTGTCTGGGCGGCCCGCCCGAACCAGCTTTGGGACGCCGCCTTTGACCTACGTCTCCACGAGCGGTTTCTTTCAGGGTGGGCATGCGGGTTGGACGGTGGGGGTGGTACCGCCCACCGCCGGGGGGTAGGGGCGGTGGGCGGCACCGGGCGGTCGACGCGCGGTGTTATTCGCGTGTCGACGGGCTGGTGGCCGAGGCCGGTGGCTGTGTCGGCTCGGTCGTGGCCGTGTCGGTCGTGGTCGTGTCGGTCGTGGGTGCGTCGGATGCGACACCGGCCGGCGAGTCGGCAGTTGTCGCGGTGGCGGGGTTGGTGCGGGTGCGCAGCCAGCTGGCGGTGACCGCGACGGTGAGCAGGACGGCGACCACGGCGAGGGAGAGGCCGGTGGGGATCTTGTAGAGGTCGAGCAGCAGCATCTTGACGCCGACCCACACCAGCACGAGGGCCAAGCCGAGTTTGAGGTAGATGAAGCGGTGCATCAGGTCGGCGAGCAGGAAGTACATCGCGCGCAGACCGAGGATGGCGAACGCGTTGGAGGTGAACACCAGGAACGGCTCCTGGGTGACGGCGAAGATCGCCGGGATGGAATCGACGGCGAACACGATGTCGGTAACCTCGACCAAAACGAGCACCGCCAATAGCGGGGTGGCGACCCACCGCCCGGCCTGGCGCACCAGGAACTTCTGCCCGTGATACTGATCCGTGGTGGGGATGAGCTTGCGGAACAGGCGCAGCACGACGCTGCGGTCGGGGTCGATGGTCTCGTTGCGGTGCACGGCCATCTTGATGCCGGTGGCCACCAGGAACGCGCCGAACACGTACAGGATCCACGCGAAGGACGCGATCAGCACCGATCCGGCGGCGATGAACGCCGCGCGGAACACCAGCGCGCCGAGCACGCCGTAGAACAGCACCCGGTGCTGGTACTCCCGCGGCACAGCGAAGTAGCCGAAGATGATGGCGAAGACGAACACGTTGTCCACGGCGAGCGACTTCTCGATGACGTAGCCGGCGAAGTACTGGCCGGCGAACTCGGCTCCCCACGTCCACCACACGATCGCGCCGAATCCGAGGCCGAGCGCGACCCACACCGCCGACCAGATGGCGGCCTCGCGGACCCCGACGACGTGTGCGCGGCGGTGGGCGAACAGGTCGATCGCGAGCATCACCAGGATCACACCGAGTACCGCGGCCCACGCCCACAACGGAACAATCACTCTCACACACCTCCGGTCACGTCACATTGATCCGGAGGTCTCCCCGACCACCCCGAGCACGATCCATTCAGGATCCGTGCGTGGTGGTGCCGGACCGGGCAGCCACGGAGGGCTGCCGTACTGACGATCCTGGACGAGGTGGGTACTCCCCTCCGCGCCACCAGAATGACGACATCGAGTTCGCTTGTCAACATTGACTGGATGTGCTGGTCGGGGCCGGTGGTGATGGGCTGACCACGGCTGGATGATCGTGATAGGGGTGAGGACCTGCGCAAACCCCACGACGAGGAGTGTTGTCCGACTGGTGCCGCCGGAGTTCGCGGGTGGTGCCGGTGGGTGTGCCGGACCAACTCCTGATCGCGGTGCCGGGGCTCGGTGCGCGGGACGCACGGCTTCGGCTGTCGGCGTCGTCGTGACGTCGAGCGGCGTGGGTGCGGGGTCGTGATGGCCGTGGTTCCTCCTCCCGGAAGGGCTGGGATGGTGTCGCTGCACGGCGTCGCCGAGCGGCCCAGCTCGCGCGGCCGGGCGGCGAGTTCGGGGTGGTCAGCGGTGGCTGAGCGCGGCGACGAGGTGTTCGAGGCGGGCGGCCCGGGACGCTTTGATCAGCACGAGGTCGTCGGGACGCAGGATGCGGCGGAGCACGTCGTGGGCGGCGCTCACCGCCGACCAGCTCGACACGCTGACCACCGCGCACCGCCGGGCCCTCGCCGCCTACGCTCGCTGCCCGTGATCCAGCCCGGCTGCGCCACTGCGTAATCTGGGCGGGCGCGGCGACACGTTCGTCCTCCAGCATGAAGATCCGGGCGTTCACGACAATCACGTGGCCGTCGTCGAGCAGACCGCGGATGAGTGCGGCGACGATGCAGCTGGTGGGCGGCCTCCGATCCGTCGCGAGCAGCCGCATGTCGGCTTCCACCGCGTGCAGGTAGCACTGGCACGCGTTGCGTACGAGGTGCACCTGATCGCGGTCCCCGCCGACACCATGGCATCCAGAGACGATTTCCTCGTGCAGGGCACCGTTGTCCGGGTTGTCAGTCGCTACCGTTGCCGTTGCGGCCTCGGGGCCAGCCGTGTGGGTTCCGGTTGCCGGGCAGCGGCAGAGCGTGCACGTGGTGTGCGGCGGCCACCGCCGCGCGAAGGCGCAGAATCTCCTCATGCTGCGCGGCCAGCCGTGACAGGGCTTCGACACGGAATCCTCGCAGCGAAGCGACCTCTGCGTCCCGGTCGCGGACGCGTTGCCGCAGCGCGCTGACCTGGTCGGTGAGGCGGTCGATCTGGGCGTCGCGCGGATCGACGATGACGCCGGTCTCGCGCAGTTGGTCACGGCGCCGTTCGAATTCTTCCTTCAGGTGCAGGTAGGTGGTGTAGAGCGCGGCGCGGGTGACACCGCCGGTGGCCGCGAGGGTCGTGACGTCGCACTTGCCGCCGGGCGGGAACTGTCCGCGCAGCAGCCGGTCCATCGCCGCGCGGATCGCTGCCTCCTTCTGCGCGCGGGTCTGCTCGGTGAGCCGTGCCACTTCTAGTGCTCCTCGGTGCCGGTGCCCGTCGGAGTGGTGTCGGTGTCGGTGGTTGTGCCGGTCGGGGTGCCGGCGGCGTCGATGCCGGCCAGGACGCGCCGGGCGCGGTCGAGTTGCGCCTGCAGGCGGGTGCGCTCGGTGGTCTGGGTGCGGCCGAGGGTGCCGAGGAACACAGTGGTGGTCTGCACGGCGTGTTCCCAGACGGGCCGGTGGCAGGGGTGGTGGGTGGCCTGCGGGCAGCGGGCCGAGTCGCACATCCCGACCAGCGGCCGGTCCGCGGTGGGGGTGCCGGCCAGCCGCAGGCACAGGGCCTTGCCGGGGTCGGTGAACCAGCAATAGTTGGCCACCCCGAGGTGCAGGGTCTGGGCGCGTTTGGTCAGCATGGTCCGCAGTTCCTGGTCGTTGAGGATGATCTTCGGGGCGGCGCGGTGGGCGTCGGTGAGCTGGCCGTCGATGGTGTCGAAGAACGCGATCAGCTCGCCGGCGTGCGGTCCGGCCGGGCGGATGCCCTGCTGATAGTTGGCGATCTCGTCGACCAGGAGGTCGAGGTTGCGCCGCTGTTCCTCCTGGCCGACCTCGGCGAGGAACTTGGCCTGGGCGCCGCCGGGCCGCCCGGCGTAGCCCTCGGTGGTCACGACGCTGATGTGTTTGAGCGCGACCTTTGCCGCGAGCAGCCCGCCGGGCCGGTAGGCCAGCTCGATCGCGAGGGTGCGGCGCAGCATCCGCAGCTCCACCTTGCCCTCGGGGATCGGGGCGAGGCCGAGCCGGTGCCCGGCCGGGCCGTTGACCCACTTGCGGAAGGTGCCGTAGGTGCTCTTGAACGCGGTGCGGCCGAACAGCGGCGTGCCCGGCTCGGTGTCCGGGTCGAGCAGCTGTTCGGCGAGGGCGACGGCGCGGTGGACCTCGCCGATGACCACCCACTGGTCGGGTTCGCCGCCGTGGCCGCGGTGCTTGAGGACCTTGCCGGCCAGCCGGTAGCGGACCAGACCGGGCGCCTTCTCCTCGACCGGCAACCGGCACCCGACGACGAGCTCGAACAGTTCGCTAGCGCGCATGCCAGTGGCCGCGGCAATCACCAGCAGGCACGCGGTGCGCACCACGTCGACCAGGCTGCGGGCGTGCCGTTCGGACAGCGGCAGCGTCCACGGGATCTCACCGGTGTTGTCGGCGCGGGCCACCAGGGCGGCGTTGCGGGCGTAGGGTTCTTCCACCCCGACGGCGGCCACGGCACGTTCCAGGGCCGGCCGCAGGGCCGGGAGCCAGTCGGTGCGGAAGTGGCCGATCCCGGCGTCGACGGCGACGTCACGCAGCGAGATCTCCCACAACGGGTCCGCGGCGTCGGTGTACTTGACGATCTGCGCGACCCGCGCGGGCATCCGGGTGAACGGGCGTCCCTGCGCGACCCGCGCCTCGATCGCGGCCAGCAGCCGGTCCAGGCCGGGGTTGCGCGGCTCGGGCAGCCGGCCGATGCGGGCGCGTTCGGCCTGGATGTGGCCGGTCAGTGTGGCCACGTGCGGGCCGATGATGTCCACCAGGTAGAGCGCGGCGGCCAGCATCGGCTGGAGGAGCTCGCCGGGCACCGGAGGTGTGCTGTTCTCCGCGGGTGTTGTCAGCCCGGCCACAGCGACCGCGGCCCGGCCGCCGAACGGCCGGAACCCTGGCCGGTAGCGGTCAGTACTGAACAGGTCCCGGTACTGGGCCAGGCCGGTGATCACCTGGGCGGCCAGGTTGACCGCGCTGCGCCGCACCACCAGCGCGCCGTCCGGGTCGCCGCCGCTGCGGCGGTAGGCCAGGTAGGACTCGCACACGTGATCATCCACCTCGGCGAGCGTCCGCACGCCCTGGTCGGTGAGCCAGTTGAACCAGCGGATCAGCTCGTACTGCTTGTTGGTGCAGCCGTTCACGGTGCGCGGTACCCGGAACGCGCCGGGCAGTTCCCGCACCGCCGGATGCGTGGGCACCGTGAGCGCGACCAGGTACTCCTTGGCCACCACCCGCCAGCGCGGGTTGCGGATCGCGGCCAGGTTCCACCGCTTGTGGCACTCGGGAAGGTAGGCGGCCAGGTTGGTGACCGGGTTGAAGTCCCACACGTCCTGGTCGAACACCGGGCCCCGGCTGCCGGGCGGCACCCGCAGCCCGATCACCTGGCAGAGGTCCAGGCCGGCGAACGGCGACCCCGCGGCGATCACGTCCGGGGCGGCCGGGGCGGGGGCGGTGGTGTTGGTGGTCATGGGGTGGTGCGTTCCTCCGGGAGCAGGGGCAGTTCGTTGTCGGTACCGCCGACGTCGGCGGCGGCGCGGGCCAGCAGGGCCGGGTCGCGAGCGCGGAAGGCGGCGAGGATGTCGTCGATGCGTTGCGCGTAGGGGCCGAACAGCGTCATGAACTGGGCTGCGGGCAGGTGCTGCCATTGGCGGGCGAAGAACGCCTGCAGGCGCAGCAGGTTCACCGCGTGCCGCGGGGTGAACAGGGCCAGCGGACACAGCAGGCACACCCACGGCCGCGCCGGGCACGGCTTGCCCTTCGGCCCGTGCAGCCCGGACAGCTGATCGGCGCACGCCGCGACGAACACGTCCCGACCGCTGGTGGTGACCAACTCGGCCAGCGTGGCGTCATCGGCCCCGAACCGGGACACCGCCTCCGGGAACCGGTGCACGAGTTCGGCGGTGGCCTCGGTGGTGAGCACGACCGGCGGGTGGGCCTTGCGCAGCAGATCCGCTTGACTGTTCTCGATGATCGTCTCGATCGCATCCCGCTGGGCGGGCGTACTGGCGGTCAGGTAGTGGTCGCCCTCCACGGCCGGGGTGTGGTTCGGGTCGACGGTGGCGCGGGTGCTGCCGAACCACGACGTGCGGTCCCGCAGCGACAGGAACGTGGTGCGGATGCGGCGGCGGTCGATCCGCAAAGGGGCGCCGTCGTCGCCGACCAGCGCGATCCCCGCCTCGGCCAGGGCGGGGTGGTCACGCTGGGCCCATTCGAGCACCTGCATGGTGTTGACCGGCTCGGTGATCACCTGGCCGTAGCGGCCGGGCACGTAGCGGGTCCACAACCGGTTCCGCTCCGGTTCCGGGGCGCGGGCGCGGGTCAGCGCGGAGTGGGTCAGCCACTGCTCCAGCAGCCGCACCGCCCGGCGGGTGAGCGTGACGCTCTCGCTGCCGGCGCGGCCCTTCAGGTAGTCCAGCAGCACGGTGGCATCCCCGGCCCAGTCCAGGTCCTCGATCCCCAGCGCGTCCAGGCCGTCCGGCACGATCCCGACCACGCAGCCGAGCAGCAGCAGGTAGGCCAGCGTGGGGTTGGTGTCGACGAACAGCGCGGTCCGCGCCGCCGGCAGCCAGGTCGTACACGCCTGCGCCGCCGACCTGCCGTGCTCGGCGCGGAAGTCGGTCCAGGTGACCGGGCCGTCCTGCACCAGCAGCCAGCACAGGTTGTCCAACGACCAGCCATGCGCGCGGGGATCGCGGCCCCGTCCGGCCGCGGCCAGCGCCGCCCGGTGCTCGGCAAACGAACCCTTGATGATGGCCCGGCACGCGTCGTGCAGCCGCCGCCATTCGGTCTCGGTGTAGGGCTGCAACGGGCGCTTGTCCCGGCGGCGCAGCGGGTTGAAGTGCCGGCCGGCCACCAACTCCCGCACATCCGGGGCCAGCACACCAAGTTCAGTGTCCAGCGCTGCCAGCAGGCGGCGGGTCTTGTACTCCCGCGCATAACCGGCACCCATCCAATACTCGGCCAACCGCGCCCGCGACAACCTGCCCGCCCCACCAACATGACCCCGTTCGGCCAGCTCCGCGGTGAACCGGCGGATCGCGGTCACGTACTGCGGGAACGTCTTGATCTCGTCGATCAGCCCGTGCGGATGGACCAGGCCGATCAGGCCGATCACCAACTCCCGGGCCAACTCCGGATTGCAGGTCGGGCCGATGTGGACGGTCGCGCGGGTGCGGCGGGCAGTGGACACGAACTCGATGCCCAGCGGTTGCTCGATCAACGTCGCGGGCATCAGACCGCCATCCCCTCGTCCAGACCAGCGAGGTCACCGAGGTCATCGGGGTCGTCGGCGAACTCGTCGTCTGCCTCCTGCTCCGCCGCGTCCGGTTCCGCCGGGCCGTGGTCACGGCCCGCGCGGTCGTAGGCGTCGCGATAGATCCGGGTCATGTCCAGCCGCCGGATGTAGGTCTCGGTGGTCAGCACGCTGGAGTGACCGAGCAGGTCCCGCAGCACGTCCAGCGGGTCGGTCGTGGACAGATACAGCACCAGCGCCGCATCCGCGTCGGTGTCCTGGGCGAGCTGGGCGACCTTGGCGTAGTAGCCGCTGACCAGCCGCTCCAACGTGCGGATCGCGAACGTGTGCCGCAGCCGGTGCGGATGCACCCGCGGGAACCGCGGCTCGAACCGGGCACGGACCCGCGCCGAGGCGCGGTCGAACACCGTGGCCCACGCGGTGAACGGCCCGCCGTCCGAGCGCACCGCCACCAGCATCGAACCCCCGTCCGGGCCGACCAGACGCAGCCGCTCCGCCGGGCGCAGCGCCGCCCACCGCACCCGCCGGCCGTTCACCCGGCCGCCGACCGGGTCGACCTCGGTCACCACCAGCGGCCCACCTGACCTGGCCGGCGGCTGCCAGGCCGAGCCGTCCACCGCCAGCGGACGCGCCAGCTCCATGTAGCGATGCACCCCGGCCAGTGCCTCGTAGGAGATCCAGGTGGTGCGGTACTTGCTGCCCTTGGTCACCCCGGCCGGCACCGGGAATGGGATCGGCAGCGTGGTGGGCCGCGGCGGCACGGCGGGAATCTCCGGCACCAGCAGGTAGGTGAACTCCTGGCGGCGCAACCCCGTCGCCAACGCCAGCTCGCCCATCGCGGCGTTGCGGGCCAACTCCCGACCGCGGTAGCCGGTGTCCTCCGTACCGTCCGGCGCCAACCCGGCCAACCCGTTGACGAACAGGTCGGCAAAGTCCGGCTCCAGGTACTTGATCGTCACGTGCGGCTTCGCCCGGCGCCGCATCGCCAGGTTGACCCGCAACTGCCGAACCTGATCACCGTAGATCGTCCGGGCCTGCGCATAGGTGAACGGCTCAACGTCGGCATGGTCCTCGGCCACCGCCCACCGGTAGAACACCGCCAGCACACTGACGTGCCGATCCCACGTCGACGCCTCGAACCGCGCCTCCAGCGGTCCGCACGCTCGATGCACCGCGTACGCGCTCAGCGCCTCTTTGAGCCGACGCCGCTCGTCGAACATTCGCACGCCGCGTTCGGTGAGGAACTCCAGCCACGGCCGCAGCACTCGCGCGTACGACTCCCTCGACGCCGGCGCCCGGCACCCGCTGGACGGCAACTGTCGCAACCACCGGTTCACCACCGCCGCCGGCCGCGGGCCGGTCGCGTCCTCGAACACCAGATCGTCGTCGACCAACACCGGCATGCCGTCCGGGATGACCGGCCGACACGCCACGTCCCACGACTCCCACCCGGCCGAGGAGAAGAAGATCAAATGCACGAGGTTGTACATACAATCGAGACAAGCCGGAGTGCAACACGGATGTCACCCGATCGAGTCCGCTGGAGGTCCTATCGAGACACTGCAACAAAGCGGAGAGAAGACATTGCCGGCAGCAGGACTTCGGCCACCAGACACCGAATCGCCCGAACAGATAGCCTTGGCATCGTTCGCGAGACCAGCCCGCGGCATGGATGGGGTAGATCGGGTGGCGCAGCCCGTTCCAGGTGATTACGGCATCGCGGCGAAGGCGACGTTCCTCGTCGGCACTGTAGCCGATCGCATGAAGATACGGACGGAATCCGAGACCGTCCCGGCGCCAAACATCAAGTGGGACACCCTTCGCCTTGGCCGAGCACGATCGACCTATCAGTGTGGGAAGCACACCATTGCGGCGGTGCTCCTCGCTGAGCGCGAAATAGCCGCCCTCGGCGGCATCCGGATGCAAGCGCGTCGGAAAGCGCGTGTCTTGGAGGACGACAATCCCATCGGCGGCGCTGGGCCCAGCTCTCGCGACCTCTACCAGCCGAATACCGTGATCCCGCAGGATCGGCAGAACATGCGCGACAACCAAGTCACACGTACTCGACCACTCGTCGCCGGTTTGCGCGATCATCACCACAAGGTTCGACAAATCATCGACGAGCTCCGGTGGCCTGAAACCCGGTTCCCCGATCATTCTCAGCAAGCCGGCCGTACTCTCCACACCCATGCCATAGGACCAGCAAACCGGTGTCGGGCCTTCATTGAAAAGTGAAGGTAGACAGAATAATCCGTCCTGATCTGTGGACATGCAGGCACTCCTTTCGCTCATGCAGCCGAACCGGTGCGGTGGGCTGCGGACCGGTGTGACACGAGCAAGTCACACGGCGTGATGGTCGGTGACCGACAGCGGGAATGGTGAGGTTGCATCGAGCGGAAAGGCTTGTCCCGGTTCTCATGTTGATAGCTGTGACGGCCAGCGCAGGGAACGCGCTTTGGTCGGTTCGAGTCCGCAGACCCGGTAAGCGGCATGGCATCGAGGGCGTCGCCGTAGTCATCGATGCCACACCCGTGCACCGTTCGCCGCGGTGCACTCCCGGCACCAACTGGCCGCGCGGACATAACTAGAGGCGCCGTCGCGTCGGCACGAACCCGCTCCCTTTTTGAATGTTCCGCACGCGGTCAGCCCCTCCCACAGCCGAGTGCCCCATGTGTTCGTGTACTCCCGGAGGGCTACGATCTTGTGGCATGGAATTCCGTCGATATATCGGTCCAGCGTTACGTCGCGGAATCTTCCGGTGGTCATTGGGAAGTCCTTCGTCGAGGGTTGCCGAGCGCGTGACCGTAGGCGGTCATTCGGTCACGTCCCATCCGGTGGTGTCGATGCGGGTACGCGAGAGTGTGCATCGACCGAGACGCAGCGGTTCGCCCTCGGCCGCAAGAGGGCCCGACACCCCGTTCAGATTCGGCGTGATGGGCGAGTGCGTGGTCAGCGAATCATGTTCGCTGGAGATCGGCGGGGCGGCGAAGGTGTACGAGTACGGTGCGGATCTTCGTGCCGGAGGCGGAGAAGGCATCGGACGGGAGTTCCTCGTATCCGCCGTAAGAGGCGATGAACTCGCGAACGTTCCGAAAGTCGCGGTCTGCCCGGTATGTGACACCCGAGGGAACTACGGCCAGGAGTTGGCCTCCGTCCACCAGCAGGTTCCATGCTGCATAGAGGTGGTCCATCCAGACCGTCGGACGCCTGGGCAGCGCGAACGGTGGATTCATCACCACGCACGAAAACTGTTGAATCGCTGTAGCGGCGAAACGTTCGAAGGTGGTCGCTTCGACGGTCACGCGCGGATCGTGTCCGAGGGTGGCGGCACGCTCAGGTTCGGGCTCGACCGCGGTGACACGCACGGTAGGATTGGTGTGCAGGATCGCCCGAACGAGCGCGCCGTCTCCCGCGGAGGGCTCGAGAACTAGCTCGCCGGGCTCGAGCGCGGCGATTTCGGAGTGCTCGCCCGCGACGATTCGCATGGCCAGCTGATCGGGTGTGGCGAAGTTCGCTTCCAGTACCTTCTTGACGGTGTTCGGGGTTCTTCCCGTCGCGACCGCTGCGGCGATAACCTCGGTCGGGTCATCGGCGAATACGTGAGCCTGTTCCCGGCGGCTCCACTTGCCGCCCATGGTTTCGATGATCCTGTTGATCTTCTTGTACTCGGACTCGCTCAGCCGAGTCGGAATAATCAGATTGTTTCCCGCGATTCGTGACTGGGCGAGAATATTCCGCGCGAATTCGGTGACGGTGACAGAAGTTCTTACGGCCATTGACGATCGCCTTTCGGTCTGGCGGGAAAGGAGCTGCGGACCGCAGAGCCGCGCATTCGTGCATGTGGTGCGTGACTCGCCGGTGGGTAGGCGCCGTTCGCATCGAACGGCGAGGAACCCGTCCGTTCGACGGCGTCGGTTCGTGCTGGGGTGTCTCGCGGGCTTCCGGTCAGCTGAAGTCCGCGAAAGTGTTGTCGGGCAAGTACTTCGGCCCCCAGGGTCGAAGATGCGGTGTATGCAGAGAACGGCGCGGCATGCCGCACAGCGGTGAAGGTGGCGCCACGAGGCCCGGTGAGGGTGGCGACGAAGGTGAGCATGTCGACGGTGTATGTGGTGGTCTCGATCGTGACCGTTTCGGTTGCCGGAGAAGGCATATCGGTCATGGCGTGCTCATGCTGGTGACGGGTGTGGAGGACGTCGCAGACAACGTGCGGGGCCCGGCAGGCGGCAGATACGAGCGCGGTTGTCGCGGGCGTACGGGGTGGACCGCGGCGACGACGAACCCACGCGGGCGCGTGCGGGCATTTCCGCTGGCAACTCGCGTCAGAATGGGATCGCTCGAGCTGTGAATGCGCCCATGGCGGTGATGTTCCGGGCGATCCGGGTTGCCGTGTCCTTGGACAGTATTGCGGCATGAACATTGCGAGTGGTGGCCGAGCCGTCGGGGGTCAACCGCCCCAGGAGTCGGCCGTCGAGGTCGCGGCAGAGTACGGCGTAGTGGCGATGCCCCTCAGCGGTTTGGCCGCAACGCCACGGGCACTCGCGGCTGCCGGTCCCCGGCGGCGCCTGGGTCGGCTTGTCGACGGTCATCGGTCCACGCTGTCGGTGACAACGAACAGGAGCACGGTTGGCCGGGGTCGGTCGGGGCGCGGGCGGTGCTCTCGGATCGACGCGGTCTCGTCGGCGGATCGGGCGTCGGCGCAGCTGCCGCAGTATCCCTCCCAGCCCTCGGCGTCATCGAGGAGGTTGAGGCAGTCCTCGGTAGCGCAGTAGTACAGCTGGCGCCTGTTCTCCAACTCGGCGACAGGGCCGTCGCTGGGGCGGACGCTTCCCTCGGTGATGCTGCCGTTGTCATCGAGGACGTTCGGGACGGTCCACACCTTGCGGTAGGACAGCGATGACAGGTGGGTCGACAGTGGCAACGCGGAGCCGCTGGTCAGTTGAACATCCCCGCCGCACGGTTGCAGCTCCTGGCCGAAATGGTCGTTCTCGAGCATCTTTCGAGCAGCGGCCTCACTCGGCGCATTGATGATGAGGGTCACGACGGCGTAGACGTCGAACGTGTACTCGGGCATGGGAGTTTCCTCGGGTAGTCGGGGCTCGGAGACTGGTGGGATCACCTGGGTACGGGGGTCAGCGACGGGTGCGTTTCGGGTCTGCGCCCGCGCATGCGGTTGAGCGCGGGCGTCGTGGCGACGTGCAAGCCGCCCGCAGCGTCGAGGGCAGCAGGCCGAACGAGCCGGCCGACAGAGAGGGCCGCTGGATAGGCTCCGCCGGGTTGGCGACATCTGCCGCAGTGGCCGCCGAGTTCGTGCGGTGTTTCGCGGAACTCCGGGCAAGAGCCGACCTGGGCCACGGTGTGTCGGCTCGCCGTCAAGATGGGGCTGCTGCGTGTCGCGGCCGCGGTCGGTGGGCAGATCGAGCAGTTCGCGGGCGGCGCGGGTGGCCGATGGCAAGTTCCGATGGGATCGCTGAGTGCGGTCGACGCAGGTGACGAGGACGCTCTGGACGACTTGCTCGGCCCGGACGTGACTGTAGTGCCGCGAAATTGGGCGGACTGGTTGGCGAACAAGGGGTCGAAACGCGCCTGGGTGCTTCTGAATGAGTTGCGCACATACGGATTTCGTCATCTCCCCAGTCGGCGAGGGTATGGCGAGCGGACCGAGCAGGCCGGATACCGGCTGGTCGAGGACGGTGAGCAAGGGAGGCAGCGCACGGTTCGGTGCTGTGTCTCAGGCACTCGGGAATGGTGACTCAATCGTAAACGTGCGTGCACCTGAGTTCGGTTGGGGCGTTGAGGTTTCCGGTCATCGCAGCGTGCTCGGCCGGGCATGGCTGGTCTCGTTCGAGAGTGCTGGTCGTGGTCTGCCCGAGGCCGGGGTCACGCCCGGATCGGTCCCAGGTCGACATCCAGGTGGGCGGCCATGTTGATCGCGTTGTCGGCCAGCCGCCGCAACAGGGCGGGGCGGATTCCGTGGCTGAACGCGCGGTGGAGCAGGTCCGCGATCGCGTGCTGGTCGTCACTGTCGAGCGCGGCGTCCACGGCCATGCCCGCCAGCGGCCCCCCACCTTGCAGGTATGCGTTGTAGGCGAAAAGCGCTGCCGTTTCGGCGCGGTCGCTACCGGACAACGCCCGCGTCATCGCACTCCACAAATGTTGTGCGGGGCCGGCATGATCGGTAACAGCGAACGCGAACATCATGTCGCGGACGCGTCGGTCCCGCAGCACGGCGGCGACAGCGGCTATGTCCCGCGCGGCGGGTCGCGTATTGGCGTCGAGAGTCGTGATCACACGCAGCACGCGTTGGAGCGCATCACGGTGGTAGGTATCGAGATCTCCGCGTTCGAGTGCGGCTGCCCGCCAATCTTGGTCCGCGGACACCTCATCCGGCAGGACGGCGGCGACCTGGGCCGCTGAGTCCGCGTCTCGGGCAAAGATCGCAGCCAGTTCGTCGCGGGTGCGGTGGATCGTTCCGCCGTTGGCCACGCGGGTGGCCGCCACGATCGAGGCGCCCGGATCGGGCAGCTCGCCGTGGCTGCCGTCGACCAAACTCCACCAGCGCTCACCGGCCGCGATCGCCCGCACCGCCCACGCGTTGGCCAGCCGCACCCCCGCGCGGCGCGGCGCGGCGCGTCCATCACCGCGTCGATGAACGCACACCACGCATCGGTACCGCCGCCCGGCTCGCCACGGTAATGCGATTCATCGAGGCGGTCGTCGACGAGAAGGGCATCCACGTCGGTCCCATCGGCCGGGCACAATCGCGTGATGGCCGCCGCGAGCTGCGCGGGCACGCTCGGGCGGCCGAGGTCGAGATCGAACTGCACGACCACCTCGATCGATGCGCTCGCTCGCCCGGCGCGTGGTCTGTCGTAGATCGCGATCACCAGGGACCGCTCGGGCACGAATCCTACGTAGCCCGGGACTGCCGCGATGAACTCGCCTGCCTGACTGACATGCAGACGACGGTGCTGTGTCCCTTCGGGGTTGCTGAACATGAGATTGTGCCTCCGTGGTCGAGATATCGGAACGGACATCAGAACCCCGCCCGCCGAGTCGGGTTGGACAGGTGACCACAGCGGGCGCGGGGCGAGTTCGGTGGACCGCCGGACCCGGAGCAAGAGGGCGAACCGACAGACGGTTTGGAAATTGTTGTGCGGAGCCGAAGTTCAATGCGAGGAGGGTGCTGCCACGCCGCAGTGAGTGGGTCAGCACGAGCGAGATCACGGACATGGAGGTGAGCACGTCGATTGCCAGGATAGGGTTGATTTCCCAGGTCGCTGTGTGCATCGGCATGGACTTCTCCTACTGAAACCGGGGAAGCGGGGTCGATGCCGGGCGGCTGGTCATAGGCTACGGCGGTGTCCATCCTCCGGTCGTGCCTGGTTCGGAATGCACATTCCATGGTGAATTCGGCGCTGAGCCTGTTCATCGGGTTCGGCTCCCTTGTGCTGGGGGGACGGGGCTTGCTGGTGTGGTCTGTGGGCTTTCGGGCTCGGCGTTCGGGTGGGCAAGTTCGGTGAGGATGCCGGTGACCGCGTCGGCACCGAGGTGTTCGGTGAGCAGTCGTAGTTGCGCGGTCAGACCGTTGTTGTTCGTGTCGGCGGCGTGCTGGGCTGCGGCGTCGTGGGTTCGGTCGTAGATGTCCCAGAAGTCCGCGGCGCTGGTGTTGTTGACGACCTCCGCGGCGTGGGTGTGCACGGTCTCGTAGACGGTTTCGTCGAGGTCGATCGAGTCGAGCCCGAGCGCGAGGGCGTGCTGGGCGAGGCGGTCGATATTCGGGTCGGTTCCGGTGCGGGTGTTCATGGGCGGTCCTGAAGTAGGCAGGTGCGGCCGGTGATGTGGTCGGTGGCGCGCCGGTAGCTGATGGGCTGGTGGTGGCAGAGGTGGCCGCGGATCTGGGCGTGGCGCATGCGGTGGACCCCGGATGGGTGGGGGTGCCAGGTGGTGGTGATGATGGTGGGCTCATAGGCGCCGTCGGGCCGCCAGTAGATGTGCAGGGTGATGTGTGGCTCGCTGTAGCCTTCGCCGGGGAAATGGTCGAGCCGGTAGTTGCGGCGGTGCTGGTCGGCGAGATCGAGCAGGCCGCGCATCCGCGGCGGGGGCACGAACGGCCCGGTGTCCTCCTGCTGTTCGGCCGTGGTGGTTCGGTCGTGGCGCTGGGTGCGCGGAATGAGGGTGTCGAGGGAGTCGACGGGCAGGACTCGCCCGCCCGTGGTGCGCACGGCCCACCACGGGGTGAGGTCTGCGTTCAGTTCGGGGGTGATGCGGGCGATGGTGACCTGGCCGGCGAGTCCGGCGGCGTGACGGATCTGGTCGCCGGGCCGCAGGTCGCGCACCGCGACCATCTCCCGCGCGGCGGGGGACGTGGCGTCGGTGCTGGTCAGAGCGTTGATGTCAGTGGTCATTGGGCGCTCCTGCGGAGTTTCGGGCGTGGTTGTGGCGGCCGTCGGTGCCCGCGAGGTCGTGCCAGGCGGATAGGCCGGTGTGCACGCCGACGCAGGACGCGGGGGTGCCGGGGTGGTCGGGGCCGGTGTCGGTGTCGGCGGAGTGGTCGGACTTGACCAGAAAGGCCGAGGGGCCAAAGGTGTACGCGGACAAGGCCATAGCCAATTCCCTGTCCTGCGGTGAAGGAACGCTCACGGGCGGCGGCACTGGCGCCTGCCGGCGCGTGGAGGCTTCTCCGTGGGCCGCGCGGTGTATCAGGTACCTACATCAGCTGGTCGAGCATCGATTCTTCGGCCCTACGACGCGCCACGTCTTCAGTCGATACGCCGTGTCCGAGATCGACAATTGCGCCATCGCGTTCGACCTGCCACGTCCACCCGGCGGGAATCTCCGCATCACCTCTGCGCCGAAAAATGACCGATGCCCGGAACCGACGGATCGTCAAGACCGAGAGCGAGCCGCTGCCCAGGTGGACCCATTCCGCTTTCGCCGCGATGCGCTGCTCCATCAGCCGCGCGAAGGACGCCCGGAGATCGTCAGGCAGGTCGTCGAGCAGGACTCGCGTCTCGATGTCGCCCAGCTCGGCGTCTAGCGAGGGACCTCGCCCATCTGGCTCGCCGACGAACTCGGGCAGCGGATTCGCATCGCTCGACGCGGCAGCGGCCCGCAAGATTCTGGCCGTCGAATGACGGCCGTCGACGAAGCAATCCTCGTCCGCTCGATACATCCTGCGCGTGAACCGAACGCGTCGGCCGTCAGTCGCCAGCCGGATGTTCCGACGCCCGATCACCACGACAGTGGTGCGCTCCAGCTTCGCCAGATGGCCTCGCTCATCCACGTACTGGACCTCGACAACAGCGCCGGGCACCAACCACTCGGGCACCTTGTATAGGGGCCTAGGTGGCGGGGCCGGCTGAAGCGGATCGCCCAGCGACTCGACCTTGAGGATCAGTTGCCGGAACCGGTGATAGCTGACGCTGCGACCCTGCTGCCGCTCGACTTCCCGAACTCGCTCGCGTAGCTGCCTCAGCGCTTCGGCCACGCTGTCGGGCGACCCGGCGAACGTGGCCGTCTCCTCGCCGAGGTCGACGAGGCAGGGAAGCGCGCACCGATGCTCGTCCAGCACGCGCACAGTCATAGGAGTGAGCCCGGAGATCATGAACGACGAATCAGTCACGTGACCACCTCCATGTTTAGACGACCGCCATCAACCGGCAGACTAGAACGATCGCGGCTATCGCGACGACGTGATCGGCGTGGGTTCTTGTCCGTGCGGGTGATCATGCACTTCGGCCTGAGCAAAGACTTCGCCGCGCCCGGACCCGCGCCGCGTACAGGGTCATGCACCCTCACAAGGCGCCCAACTGCCGCGCATCGCCGGAGCCGGGTAGCTCACGAGGTGCCAGATCAACCGGCGTACGGGCACGGTAGACGTAAGCGAGGCTGATCGTATTCCTATCCGTACGAACGGATACGGGTGTAGAGCGTCCATCGTCCAGGGCAGGAACGCGGTCCAGTTCCCGGCAGGCATGATTTGGCCGCGCTGGTCAACTGGCGTTGTGGACACCGGGCAGAGCAGGGCTTGGACTCTGGCTGTTCTCCCGGACGGGCATGTGGCTGGCTGGTTCACTCAGTGGCGTTGAAGCTGTGCACGATCGCGCTGATCGCGTCCGGAATACCTGAGTGCGGAATCGCGGCGTCCAACCGGTCCATCTGCTCGGCCGTCAGCGGTTTGCCTGCCCAGGCCTCAGCTTGTGACTTCGTGATCAGTTGCCACGGCGGAACCGATTCCAGTGCTCCGGAGCCCACCATTTCTTCGATCCAGGCGGCCGGGTTGGAGTGCGACAGCGTCTCGTCCCACAACTGGTTAGCCCGTGATTTCAGCTCGATCACATCCTTGAGCTTGAGGTTCATGGAGGCGGTCAGCGATTCCATGACACTCGGGGTGAATGCACCGGCTGCGTCGAGTTCGGCGATGAGGCGCGCGAACTGAACTGTGCTGTTGGTCCACATTGTCGGCTCCTGGGTATTTCCGGGCAGAGGATCGGTGATCGGGGTCTGGGAACGCTCGGCACCGCATTCGTGCGGGCGAGTGCGGTGGCGTTGCTGATAACGGCAGCTTTCGTCGTGCTCGATGGGCTGTCGGCGGGCACCGAGTGCGACGTCCCACATCTGCGGCGCAGTGCGGGGCGCCCACGTTCGGCCGTAGGATACGGAGAAGGACGAGGGGTCAGCGCTGCGGATCAGGTTGAGACATGTCCAAGCCCCGCCATGATCGACGCGGCGAAGCTAGCCACGAAGCCATCGACAGAGCCAACCGACTGCGCGAAGTGTCGCGTTCCCGGATCAGACGGTCACGCGACCGTGAGAAGTCCATCACAGTCGAAGCAAAGAAGTACTTCGCCGCTGGGGACGCCATCAGCGCGATCGAGCATCGCCGTGATGCCGCGATAGCCCGATTAGAGCGCCAGATCGAAGAGCAGCGAGCGACGGCAGCCGGGGAGATCTTCCATCTTCTCGAGACACAAGCAGCGGCAGTTCGGACTATTCGGGAACTGGAGCCAGACGATGACGCGGTGGTCGAGTTGCTGGAGACGCCGCTGAAAGCCATGAGACAGCTTCTGGCACGCGTCGACAGAGAGCTGAAAGCACGGACCAAGCCGTCAACGACGCCGACCGAACCCGGCCCCGCGATGGCCCCCAACAATCGTGGGCGATCGTCATGACGACAGTGAACGACGTGTCAGCAGTTCAGGCGCCCGCGGTGATCGAACCATCGGCAGTGAGCGTGGACCGCCGACACAATTCGATCGTCGCGATTGTGACAGGTGCCTCGAGGAGTGCGTTGCATTTGACAGGCGCTCGAACACTTGATGCTGGGTACCGGCCCGCTGACAGGGATCGGCGCGGGCACCTTGCCGCAGAATGACGCGTCGTTGGTCTGGTTGGCTGGGTAGGCGCCGACATGGGCTGTGGCTCGATCTGTGAGGATTGTGCGTGCTCGATTCACCTCATTCGCAGTACGGCTCCGCCCGCTCGACGGAGCAATAACTGGGTCACGCGTTCGTCTCAACAGATGAATGGCAGCTCGCCGACGAGTTCGGTAACGGGAGGCCGCTGACCGGGACCATTCCGATGCAGCCCAGCTATTCGCGTGGTTCACGATGCCGCTCCCGTGTGGCGCGCACGGCCAGCCAGGGACATCGGAAGTCCTAAAGCGAGGCGTGTCGGCCGCTTCAACCTACGAGTTCCCCGCTCGCACGACAACGAACTCGGCGCGGAAAGGCGAATCGAGCGACGCCAGGCGAGTGCGTGCTCCGGTCTGCGACCAAATTCTCATCTCGATCACGCGGGGGCGGCTGGTCGATGCGGCCGATCGAGGCGACGCCGCCGGTGCCGCGCGGCTGGTCTAGATGCCCGAGACCACGACGAATTGGCCCGGAGGGGTGTGCGGCTCGCCAGCCGGCATGCCCCGAACTACCCCGGGCGCGCACCGCGGTTCGATACACCAGCCGATCCGTCACGCTGACCTCATGCCTCGCCTCTGCGGCCCAGGCCGAGTAGCCGAGCCGCGCGCGACGCGACCGAGCAAATGTTCGGCAACCGGAGTTTGGATGACCTCGGCGCATCCTTCGAGCGGGCCGACCGAGGGCATCACCGCGGTTGCTCACCCGTCGGCGAATCCGGTGTGGCACACTCTTGGCACACCGGACGCGCATGGACCGAGGCGCGCGGCGCATTCCCCCAGCAGAAATATCCTCTGACCAGGGCCTTCCCGGCGAATTGCGTTCGAAGGTCGGCCTCGGACCCGCTGGTGTGTAAAACCAGTGCTCTACCGCTGAGCTATACGTCCGGGCCGCCGGTGGGCCGACGACAATCGGCCATGAATGTACCGTGACCAGGCAATCGTCCTCAAACCGCCAGGTCAGGGCCGTCCCGGCGCGCCGGGAACAGCCGGAGGGGCACCGCGGCGGACGGGCTGGCCGCGAACGCGGACATACCGGACGCCCGGTTCCCCGGTCAGTCGCTGTAATCCGACCGCGCGCGTTATCGGGGACTTCATCCGGTGGATGCCTGTACGGCAGACAATGACCGCAGCCTGACCTGGTCACCGAGAAGTCCGCCGAACGGCGGAGGAAGTGGACCAGAGGCATGTCTCGAATCTCAGCCAGGCGTTTCGGCGTCGTCACCGTAGCGGCCGTCGCCGCACTAGTCGTCTCCGCGTGCGGATCGGGCGACGAGTCCGATCAGGCACAGCCACTGGTCTTCGCCGCGGTTCCGTCCGAGGAGTCGACGAGCTTGGAGCAGGGGTACGCCCCCATCATCGCGATGCTGGAGCAAGAGACCGGACGCGAGATCATCTTCCAGAACGCCACCGACTACGCGGCGGTCATCGAAGGCCAGCGGGCGGGCAAGATCCATTTCGCGCAGTACGGACCGTTCTCCTACGTGCTCGCGAAGAACTCCGGCGTCGAAACCACGCCGATCGGCGCGTTCGTGGACGAGCCGGGCGGCAAGCCCGGGTACCAGTCCTACGCGATCACCAAGTCGGACTCGCCGGTGAACTCGCTGGCCGACTTCCGCGGTAAGAGCGTGTGTTTTGTCGATCCGGCTTCCACCTCGGGCTATCTGTACCCCTCCGCGGGTCTGCTCGCGGAGGGCATCGACCCGAAGAATGATGTGAATCCGGTGATGGCGGGCGGGCACGACGCGTCCGTGCTCGCCGTGATGAGCGGGCAGTGCGAGGTCGGCTTCGCCTACGACACGATGGTGGACAGCGTGCTGATCGAGAAGGGTCAGCTCGCGGAGGGCGATGTGAAGGTCGTGTGGAAGTCGGAGGTGATCCCCGGCTCTCCGTTGGCGATCAGTTCCCAGCTCGATGCCGATCTGCTCGAGACCATCACCAAGGCGGTTCACGAGAAGGGCAACGTCGACTACTTGATGGCCAACGGCTTCTGCACCGACCCGTGCGACATCGGTGAGGAGAACGGCTGGGGTTACACGCCGGTCGACGACGCCCTCTATGACGGTGTCCGCAAGGTGTGCGAGACCACCAAAGACGAGAAGTGCGAGTAGCCATGGCTGTCGAACCGGGCGTCGTCGTCGAATTCGACGGTGTGACCAAGCGATTCGGGCAGCAGGCCCCGGCGCTGGACCGGGTGTCGTGCACTGTGCGCGCCGGCGAAGTAGTCGTTCTGCTCGGGCTGTCCGGATCAGGCAAGTCGACGCTGCTGCGTCACGTCGACGGTCTGGTCGCGCCGAGCGAGGGTACGGTCACCACCTTGGGTGTCGATGTCGGCACGGCACGCGGGCGTGAACTGCGCGCGCTGCGCACGCGAGTGGGTTTCGTATTCCAGCAGTTCCACCTGGTCGCAAGCCTGACCCTGTTGGAGAACGTGTGCACGGGCGCGCTGGCGTCCTTGCGCGGACCGCGCTTCGGCCTGATCACCTACCCGAGGTCGGTGCGGCTGCGAGCACTCGAGAATCTCGACCGGGTCGGCCTCGCCGACCAGGCGTTCCAGCGGGCCGACACGCTCTCGGGCGGACAGCAGCAACGCGGCGCGGTGGCGCGGGCGCTGATGCAGCAGCCGGAGATCCTGCTCGCCGACGAACCGGTCGCCTCCTTGGACCCCGAGTCGGCCGATCAGGTGATGCGCCTGATCGCCCGCATCAGCGCCGAGGACAACCTGACGGTGCTGTGCAGCCTGCACCAGGTCGAGCTCGCGCTCACCTGGGGCGACCGGGTGATCGGACTGCGGTCGGGCCGAGTGGTGCTGGATACGCCGACCGGTGGCCTCAGCAGGGACGCGGCAATGGCGGTGTACGCCAAGGTCGCGGTGCCCGGGCCGGTGCTGGCCAAGACAGGATGACCATGCGCGTGGAGTCGTCGTCGCGGACCCCGTCCGCGGCGACGCTGAAGCGACCTGGTCCCGGGTCGACGGTCGCGCTGATGGTCGCGCTCGGCGTGCTGGGAGCGGGGATCTGGTCGGTGGCCGATCTCGGCATCGAGCCGTCCACCTTCGTCGACAGCGTGCACAACGCCGTCGATTTCAGCAGCCGGATGCTTCCGCTGGACTTCCCCGGCCTCGGTGAACTGGCGACCCTGACCGGGCAGACGCTGGCGATCGTGCTGTGCGCCACGCTGCTGTCGGTACTGTTGAGCATTCCGGTCGCGGTGCTGGCCGCCGGAAACACGAGCCTGTCGCGGTCCTCTCGATTCGGGGCCCGGGCGCTGATCGTCGCCGCCAGGGCCGTCCCCGATGTCGTGCTGGCGATCATCTTCTTCCGGGTGTTCGGTTTCGGCGCGCTGGCCGGTGTGCTGGCCATGGGCATCCATTCGGTGGGCATGGTCGGCAAGCTCTACGCCGATGCGATCGAGCAGATCGACGAGGGTCCGCGCTCGGCGGTGCGCGCCACGGGCGCGAGCCGGTGGCAGGAACTGGTCTCCGGGGTGCTGCCGCAGGTGATCCCCGCCTTCGTGGCGACAGGTCTGCACCGATTCGACATCAACCTGCGAATCTCGGTGCTGCTGGGGTTCGTCGGTGTCGACGGCATCGGACTGGCCATGGCGACGGCGTTCCGCCGCCTGGACTACCAGCGTGGCATGGCGCTGGCGCTGGTCGTGTTGCTGGTGTGCGTCCTGGTGGAGGTGCTCAGCGGCGTGATCAGGCGGGCCGTGCTGTCCGCCGAGGGCACGGCCGGCGGTGCCGCGCCGCGACCGGGCCAGGTCACCCCGCCGTGGACGGCGCGGCGGATTCGCCGGACCGTGTACGCGGGTGTCACGGCGTTCGTCGTGCTCGCCGCGATCTGGGGAGCGGACCTGTCACCGGGACAGTTCTTCGGTTCGCTCGGCGATCTGGGGCAGACCGTCGGCCTGTTCTGGCCGCCGGAGACGGGCGGGATCTTCGACGCGCTGCTCGCGGACTTGCTGATCACCATCAAGATCGCGCTGGCGGCGACGCTGATCGGTGCGGTGCTGGCCTTCGTCATCGGGTCGCTGGCGGCCCGCAATGTCGCCCCGACACCGGCGATCGCGCAACTGTTCCGCAATATCATCGTCGGCGTGCGCGGGCTGCCGGAACTGGTACTGGCCATCGTGTTCGTCGTGATCACCGGCCTGGGACCGGTGGCGGGCGCGCTCGCGTTGGCCATCGGCACGATCGGGTTGCTCGGCAAACTCACCGCCGACTCGCTCGAGGAGGTCGATCCCGACATCGAGCACGCGGTCCGTGCGACCGGAGCCGGTCCCTGGCAGGTGTATTTCGGGGCGACACTGCCGCAGGCGGCGCCCGCCTTCGTCGGCAACCTGCTCTACCAGCTCGACGTGAACATCAGATCGGCGACCCTGCTGGGCATTGTCGGTGCGGGTGGCATCGGCTTCCATCTGCTCAACGCGACCCGTGTGCTCGAGTTCGGCGTGGTCACCACGGTGATGCTGATGGTGTTCGCCACCGTGATGGCGGTGGAGCTGCTCGCGTTGTGGTTGCGGCGGGTGGTGCGGTAGCGACGCGGACCCGTCCGGGCCCGCGATCGGCCGAAGGCCGCACTCGGCACGGTGCCGACCGGGAAACAACTTGCTCAGTTGTTCACCTCCCGCGTCGGCGCCGTTCCGATGAGCGCGGTTGTCCGGACAAGCGCGCGGCGCAGTCTGTCGGCATGACATCGAGCAGGTATCTCGCGATCGCCGAAGAACTCGCGCGGGAACTGGAATCGATGGCCCCCGGGAGCCGGGTGCCGAGCGAGAACGAGATCGCCGCGCGGTTCGGTGTCGGCCGGGCCGCGTCGCGATCGGCATTGCAGGAACTCGAGCGCAGGCTGGTGGTGCGCCGCATCCAAGGTGCCGGCACCTTCGTCAACCGGCGTATCGACTACGTCATCTCCGGCAGCAGACCCCCGTCCTGGCACGCCACGGTGTCGGCGGCGGGCGCGCGGCCCCGCGCGATGGTCAAAGCGATCGACCGGACGCCGCTGCCTCCGGACGTGGCCGCCCAGTCGGGCCTGCGCCGCGGCGCTCCGATGCACCGGATAACCCGGGAGTTCTACATCGATGACCTGCTGGCGTCCTGGGTCACCGAATGGGTCCCCGTCGCCTCGGTGCCGGAGCTGGAAACCGCACTGCACGTGGTGGATTCGCTGGACGCGGTGCTGCGTCAGATGGGCATGGTCGCACCGACACGCGCCTGGTGCCGGGTGGGTGTGGATCTGCCACCCGCCGACGTCGTCACGGGGTTGCGCATGGAGAGCTGCCAGCCCGCCTGGCGGGTCGAGAGCCTGAGCTGCGATGGGGAAGCGGGCCCGCCGATCATGTTCAGCCGCACGTGGACTCGCCTCGACGCGGTGCGTGTCGTGGTCGAGATGGACAACCGGGCATCCGACTGCGGGTGCCCGACGAGAGGAAGGTGGCAAGACCATGCTCAGCCGTGAGGAGCGCGCCGAGCTCCTGGCCGAAGCCGACGCCGAGGCGCTGATCGCCCTCGCCGACGCGTGCCTGGCCGACGGCGCGCCGTTCCAGGTGCTCTCCCCGCCCGAGGTGGGGTCGGTGGCCGCGCAGGTCGCCGATCCGGTCGCGGCCGACCGGTTTCTGCTCGGGGACATCCTGGCCTGCCGGGCCGAGGTGGAACTGGACGGGCACCGGGGGTGGGCGATGCGACTGGGTGACGAGCGCGCCGCGGTGCTGGCCGCCGCCGTGCTGGACGCCGAGGCGCTCGCCGGCCGCGCGCAGGCGGCCGCCGTGGATGAGCTCTGCGATCGCGTGCGGGAGCGGCGCCTGCGCGCCGAGGAGCGGGAGTGGGCCGAACTCGCCCCCACCGTCGTGGAATTCGAGGAGCTGACATGACGACCGCCACGCGGATCGCCGCGGCGGCCCTGAGCCCCGACACGGCCCACACGGTCTTTCGTACCGTGCTCGACGCGCTGGCCCGGCCGGGAACGGTCGTCGAGCTGCCCGAGGCCGCGCTCCCCGCGCCGCTGCTCGCCGTGAGCGCGCTCGCCGACCACGGCACCGGGATACACATTCTCGGTGCGGATGCGGCGGCGTGGACCGACGCACTCCGGGTCACCACGGGGGCGCCCGAAGCCGCGCTCGGGACGGCGCGCCTCGTCGGTGCGTTGCGTCCGTTGTCGGGGGCGGAACTGACGACGCTGTCGCGCGGGTCGGCGGCGGCGCCCGAGCGAGGCGCGCTGGCCGCTGTGCCCGTCGCCGCGTTGGACGGCGGGGTGCCGCTGCGGCTGAGCGGGCCCGGGATCGACGGCGTGGCAGAGCTCGCGCCGCTCGGATTGCCAGGGGACTTCCTCGCCGCGCGTGCCGAGGCTGTCGCGGGTTTCCCGGCGGGCGTGGACTTGCTGCTGGTCACCGCCGACGGCCGGATGGCCGGGTTGCCACGGACGACGGTGCTGTCGGCGCCCGGTCCGCATGCCGACGCCGCCGTGGATGGACGCGGATTTCCCGCGCGAGCACAGGAGGATTGATGGGATACTCGGGCGCACGCGGCGGGCTCGCCGCGATTCTGGCCGCCGAGCGGCTGGTCGAGGACAAGCGCGAGGTTGCCGCCAGGGAGATGCCGGCCGGTACGGTCGCCGCGACCTTCCGGCTCGGTGTCGATCGTGTGATGGGGGAGGCCGGCCTCTACCACGAGGCGACCGCGGGTGCGGCGTTCCGCCAGGCCGAAGGCGACACGATGGAAGCCACCCATCTGGTGCGCGCGCACCGGTCGCGGCTGCCGCGGCTGGCGACGAGCGAGCCGATCGATCCGGACGAGATGACGGTGCTGCGCCGTATCGTGCCCGCGTTCCGGGAACCCGACGGGCCGCAGTTGCTCGGCCGGACAACGGATTACACCGCACGCATGCTCGACACCGGCGAGGCTCGCGAGTCCGTCGCCCAGCGGGCGCCGGGCGCCGCGCCCAGAGCCGCGACGCCCGGCGTACGACAGCCCCGGCGGTTCCTGGACCAGCTCCGCAAGATGGACCTGGTGGTGGAACACCGGGGGGAGAACGGCGATCCCGAGCCCCACGACATCGCTCGCACCCCCGCTCGTCCGCCCGCGCCGCGCTCCGCGGTGCTTTCGGCCATGGCCCGCGCCGAGACCGGCGGCCTGGTGGGGCTGTGGTATCGGTCGATCCTCGGCCCCGACGGAGACATCCACGAGGTGACGCTGGGAGAGGTCAGGCACGGCTGGCTGCCGCTGCGGGTGCGCCATCCGCACACCGGCAATCCCGTGACCATCGGCAGGTTCCGCGCCACCGAGGCCGAGGCGATCGAGGATCTGGACGGCGCGGAGGAGGATCGCGCTCGCTTCGACGTCGGATACGGATTGTGCCTGGGCCACAACGAGCGCAAGGCGATCGCGATGGCGAATCTCGACATCGCCAATCGGCGCTTCGGACGCACCGGCCCATTGGAACAACTGCTCCTGATGACCACCGATGGGCTGGACTCCGCGGGCTTTCTGGAGCACCTCAAGCTGCCGCACTACGTGACCTTCCGATCGATGGTCGAACGCAAGCAGGCGATGCGCGCCGACGCGGACGCCGATCGGCGCCGTGCCGAATCGTGGGGAAGGACCTGCCGATGACTGTCCTCGACATCATGGAAACCCTCGACGCCGCGGCGGCGGTCCCCGGACTGCTCGACGAGGGCGCCAAACGGGAGATTCGTCGCGCGGTGCTGACCGCGGTGTGCGTACCCGGGTTTCAGGTGCCGTTCGGTTCCCGGGAGATGCCGGTGGCGCGCGGCTGGGGTTCGGGAGGTCTGCAGGTCACGCTGGGGGTGATCGGCGCTGATGACACCGTGAAAGTCATCGATCAGGGCGACGACGCCGGCGTGAACGCCACGAATCTGCGCCGTTTGATCGCGAGCAGCACCGGATGCGCCTCGACCGCCGACACCAGGGAGGCGACCGTCATCCAGTCGCGGCATCGGGTGCCCGAGGAGGACTTGGGCCCCGAGCACCTGCTCGTCCTGCAGGTTCCTGTTCCCGAACCGTTGCGAGGAGTGCAGAAGTCGGTCTCGGAGTGCGGGCGGATGCACGCCGAAGGGGACTACGCGATGATCTGGGTGAGCTTGTACGAGGATCTGGTCCGCAACGGGCTCATCACGCAGTCCACCGGATATCCCGTGCTGGTCGGCGGCCGGTACGTCATGGCCACCACGCCCATCCCGCGCTGGGATGTGCCCAGGCTGCATCAGGCGCGGCACCTGACGTTGTTCGGCGCGGGCCGGGAGAAGAAGATCTACGCCGTGCCCGCGTACACCGATGTGCGGCCGCTCAGTTTCGACGACGTACCTTTCGAGGTCGAACACGCGCCGGGCGCGGTGTGCGGGCGCTGCGGCCGCGACGACGCGTTCCTGGTCGAGGCGGGCCCCGACGGTGGGTACGCGTGCAGCGATATCGAGTGGTGCAGCCGTGTGCGCGACGGGGACGCCGACGTCGAGGCCCACCGTCGTCGCGCGCCGCTGTCGATGCTGCCCGACCCTCAGCGGCGACTGGCAGTCCCCGAGACGCGCGCGTCCGCGGCTCCCGCGCGCCGGCGCGCCACGCCGGGGACCGAGTGGGCCCTGCGCGTGCGGTCGCTGGGCAAGGTGCACGGCCTAGGTGGCGCCGACGCCGTAGCGGGCACCGGACCCGGCTACGGCACCTCGATCAGTCCGGGCACCGGCGCCATCGTCGCCGCCTGGGACGTGTCGTTCGACGTCGCGCCCGGTGAAGCTCTCGGCGTCATCGGCGAGTCCGGATCGGGGAAATCGACTGTACTCAGCTGCGTGATCGGCGATCAGGCCGCGACCGCCGGTGAGGTCTATCTGCGGGCGGTGGACGACGGGCGAACGGATCTGTCGACCTTGTCGATGAGTGGGCGGCGGGCGCTGCGCGTGGACCAGATGGCCGTGGTGCATCAAGACCCGGCCGCCGGACTGGACCTGCGGATCAGCGCGGGCGGCAATATCGCAGAGCGCCTGACCGCCGCGGGCTGGCGCGGCTACCACGCGATCCGGCAGCGGGCCGCCGAACTGCTCGACCGCGTCGAAGTTCCGCTGCGCCGGATGGACGATCCGGTCGGCACCTTCTCCGGCGGCATGCGCCAGCGGGTGCAGATCGCCAAAGCTCTCGCCACCGAACCGCCGGTGCTGCTGCTCGACGAACCGACCACCGGACTCGACGCGTCGGTCGCGGCCGGTGTGCTCGACCTGCTGCGGGAACTCCTCGCGGAGCGCGACGTCGCGGCGGTGGTGGTCAGCCACGATTTCGCGGTCATCGAGGCACTCACCGATCGCTGTGTCGTCATGCAACTGGGCCGGGTGGTCGAGACCGGGCTCACCGATCAACTCGTCAACGATCCCCACCATCACTACACGCAGCGGTTGGTCGCTGCGGCCAGGAGGTGACGCCGTGCCTGTGCTCAGCGTCCGGAATCTGCACAAAACCTTCACCCTGCACACCATCGACGGGCGCACCGTGACGTCGCTGTCCGGCGTCGATCTCGACATCGACGCCGGTGAGCACGTGGCGCTGGCCGGTCCCAGCGGCGCGGGCAAGTCGTCGCTGCTGCGCTGTGTCCACCGCACGTACCTCCCCGACACGGGGTCGGTCACGTTGACGACCGCGGCGGGAGCGGTCGAGCTGACCGATCTCGACGATCGCGCCATGGCCCGGTTGCGCGGCCGCGAGTTCGGTTACGTGGCGCAGTTTCTCGCCGCACCGCCGCGGACCGGGCCGTTGCGCGTCGTCGCCGCGGCGGCGCGCAGGCGGGGCCTGGCACCCGACGCCGCGCAGGCGGCGGCCGTCGACGCGTTGCGACGGCTCAACCTGGACGAGGCGCTGTGGGACGTCGACTGCCGCGTACTGTCGGGCGGCGAGCGCCAGCGCGTCAACCTCGCGGCGGGCACCGTCGCACCACCGCGGCTGCTGTTGCTCGACGAGCCGGTGTCCGCGCTGGACCCGGCCAACCGCGCCGCGGCGCTCGACCTGATCGAATCGCTGTCCGGCGCGGGTGTCGCGGTGCTCGCGGTGTTCCACGATCTCGACGCGATGCGGCGGCTCGCCACGCGGGTCCTGGTACTGGACGGCGGCCGGATCACCCGATCCGGTGCGCCCGGCGACGTGCTGGCGGGGGTGTTCGCATGACCGCCCCGACGCGCCACCGCGGTTGGACTCCGGCGGCCGCGCCGGCCAGCTATACCCTCGGCCATGTGCGCGCGGTGCTGCCGGACCGTGTCCTCGATGACGCGTTGATCGTGGTGCGCGACGGTCGTATCGCCGCGGTCCAGACACATCGCGCCGGAGTTCGTGCCGATCTGGACGGCGCCGGACTGTTGTGTGTGCCCGGACTGATCGACGTCCACAGCGACGGCCTCGAGCGGGAGCGCGCGCCGCGGCCCGGGGCCGAACTGCCGATGGAGTTCGCACTGCGGTCGTTCGAGGGCAAGTTGCGCGCCGCGGGGATCACCACGGTGTTTCACGGCGCCGGATTCGAGGAGCGTGGCAGCGCGGGCCTGCGGCGTTCGGTGGACGCCGCCCTGCAGCTGTGCGCGGCCGTTGACGAGTACTCGGGCGGTTCGGTGGACCATCGCATCCTGTACCGGCTGGATGTGCGGTGCCCGCGCGGACTGGCGGCGCTGCGCGCGCGGCTCGACGCACTCCCGGGATCGGAACGCCAGCTCGTGTCCCATGAGGACCACACGCCGGGACAGGGCCAGTACGCCGACCGCGGCTACTTCGAGCGCTACATCTCCGGAACCCAAGGCCTCACCGAGGACCAGGCGCGAGACGCCGTCGATCGGCTGATCGCCGAGCGCGACGGCAGGCTCGCGGACCGGGACCGGGCGCTGGGCTGGCTCGGCGCCCAGGCCGTCTCCGGTCGTGTCCGGTTGCTCGGGCACGATCCCGCCGACGCGCAGGAGATCGCGGACCTGCACCGGCGTGGCGGATCGGTCGCCGAGTTCCCGACCACCGTCGCGGCCGCGACGGCGGCGCGGGAGCTGGGATTGCCGGTCGTCATGGGCGCGCCCAACGTGTTGCGCGGCGCCTCCCACAACGGCAACGCGTCCGCCCGCGAGCTGGCCGGACGTGGCCTGGTCACCGCGCTGGCCTCGGATTACCTGCCCTCGGGCCTGCTCACGTCGGCCCTCCTGCTGGCGCGCGAGGGATTGACGACGCTGCCCGACGCCATCGGCTTGGTCACCGCGGGCCCGGCCGCGGTGGCGGGCCTGACCGATCGCGGGTCGCTGACCGAGGGGGCGCGGCCCGATCTGGTGCTCGTGGACGCGGGCCCGAGCTGGCCCGCGGTGCGGGCCGTGCTCGGCGTCGAGGCAGGGGAACGGCGATGACCGGCAGTGAGGTGATCCGATGGCCGGTGCCCGAACCCGAGCTGCCGGCGGAGACGGACTCCGTGCTCGCGGCGGCCGCACGGGCGGCGGCCGCCGGATTCCGGGACGCGCGTGCGCGATTCACCCGAGCCGAGCTCGCCGAGAAGGTGGAGATGGGCGCCGACGGCACTCCGACCATGCGGCTGGATGTGCTCGTGGACGGCCGGATCGTGGACGTCGCGAACGCCAACGGGGTGAATCTGCTGAGTGAGGAGATCGGCGCGGTCGACCTGGGGTCGGCGCGCACCCTGGTGGTCGACCCGGTGGACGGCACCGCCAATGCCGCCGCCGGCGTGCCACTGTCGGCGTTCTCCGCCGCGATCGTGCACGACGGAATCGCGGTCGAAGCACTGACGTGCTGGTTGGATACCGGACGCTGCTGGCACGCCGTGGCCGGGCGCCCGGCGCCCTATCGAACGACCGGACGGCGCGAGCTCGACGGCGCCGCCGTGAGCCTCTTGCGTCCGCACGCACGCAACGCCGACGCCTGGTGGCGGGTGACGCGCCGGGCCGAGCGGGTGCGCATCCTGTCGACCAGCTGCTTGGAAGCGGCGCTGGTGGCCGAGGGCTCCGTCGACGCGTTCGCCGACACCGGCTCGGACACACACCGGCTGATGGACCTGGTCGCCGCGCTGGTGCTCGTGCCCGCCGCGGGGGGCGCGGTCCGGGACGCGTTCGGTAGGCCGATCGACTTCGACCCGGATCTGACCCGTCGCTGGTCGGGCGTGGTGGCCGCGTCCGAGCGATTGGCCGACCAGTTGTGCGCCGAGATCGCGGCCACCACGCCCGCGCTCACCGGCGCGGAGCTGGCGGCGCTGATCGATGGACTCGCGGGGCTGCCCTACGGCGGCGAAGCCGTCGACCAGCGCACCCACGCCCTGCAGACCGCATGGCACGCCGCGCGTTCCGGGGCGACCGACGAAGTGGTCCTCGCCGCCGCGTTGCACGACATCGGCCGCGCGGCATCGGTCCGGGCCGAGTTCCCCGGCTTGCCTCATGAGGTGTCAGGAGCCCGGTTCGTCGAACGCCACATCGGTGCCCGCGCCGGATGGCTTGTCGGCCAGCATGTTCCGGCCAAGCGCTATCTGGTGGCCACGGATCCGGGCTACGCGTCGACGCTGAGCCCGGCCTCGATCGCCTCGCTGCGTGCGCAGGGCGGCCCGATGGACGACCGCGAGGTGGCCGAGTTCGCCGCGCATCCCGACGCAGGCACCGCCGCGCTGTTGCGCCGATGGGACGACGCGGCCAAGGACCCCACGGCCCCAGCGCTGCCGCTCGCCGACGTGCTCGCCGCGTACGCGCGAATCCGCGCGGACGGCGGAACCGGGCCGCGCTGAACGGGTTCGGCTCCCGGTCTGATCGGGCCCGGCGGCCGCTCGCACCGAGCTGCCGCCGGGCCCGATCGTCGTTCAAGCCCCTACGGCGCGTGACGCGAGCCGAGCCTGGGCGCCCGGCCTCGCGAAGACCCGGCGACCATCTCGCCACAAACCGACGCCGACGAGCGCCGTGCCGTGGCGCCGATACAGAGTCGCGGTCAAGGGCCGCCCGACGGCGATGCCCGGATGCGCGATGCCGAGCACCTCGGCGGGCCGGGCCGACACCATGCGCACCGCGCGCGCCAGGTCGCCGTCACCGGCCGCCAGCACCTGGGTGGCGGTGTGCAGCGCCGAAGGCAGATAGTCCGAGCACAGCACATCGCACACCCCGGCGCGCACCGCGTCGGCCACCAGCAGATTCGCCGACGAGGTCGAGCGGCCGCGCACCGCGTTCGGTGCGCCGAGCACGACGGTCATCCCCAGCTCACCGGCCCGGCGGGCGGCGTCCATGGTGAGGGGGAATTCCGCGATGGTGGCGCCGGCCGCCCGCCCTTCCTCGATGTGTTCGGGACTGCGATCGTCATGCGTCGCCAGCACGACACCGTGCTCGCGCGCCAGCGCCGACACCTGCTCGCGGCGGTGACCGACGGCGCGCTCGCGAGCGGGGCTCACCCGGAAGACCTCTTCGACCTCCGCGGGACTGACACCCCAATCCGCGGAATAGAAGTCGCGTAGCTCGTCGAGCGTCGCGAATCGGCTGCGGCGCAGGGTGGTTTCGATCATCGAGACCACAGCGATCCGGCTCGATACATCGAACAGGGACTCCAGGGCGCCGACCGCGCGGTCGTCGGTGAGCTCCACCCTGGCGTGGATACGCCAGTCACACGCCAGATCCGGCCCGAGTCGTTCGAGCGACTCGGCCAAACGCCCGGCGTCCTCGATGGCGATGCCCTTGCGCGGCGAGTCCTCGCAGCGCGCCGCGATGCACACCACGCCCATGCCCGCCGCGGCGCATTCGGCGTCGAGCGCGGAAAGGACGGTGTCGTGGTCGAGGGTGACCGTCGCGCGTGGTCGCCTGCGTTCGACGAGATTGTCCAGATGCAGGTCCACCCCGGCCGGCACCAAGAAGTAGTCGCCCGGCGCACCCTCGGCGAGTTCGGTGACCACGCCGAGCTCATCATCGATGACCACCGCCGCGGCGGTGATCACGGACGCGCCGTGTCCCGTGACGATGGTGACCCCGTGATAGGTGCTCACCGCAGGTCCACCGTGAACTGGATCCGATCCCCGCGGAATCGGTGCTGGACGAGCGCCACTGGATTTCCTCCTTGATCGACATTGAGCCCGTCGACGCACAGCAGTGGCGACCCGACGGGGATCCGAAGCAGCGCCGCGTCGTCGCGGTCGGCGACATCCGCGGCGAACGTGCGGTGGGCGCGGACGATACGCACGGCGTGGGTCTCGCGCAGCATCTGGTGCAGCGACCGCTTGCCGTCCCATCCCGCCGCCAGCCCGGCGGCGAGGACGGTGACGGTCAGCGACCAGGGCACGCCGTCGACGATCCGCAGGCCGCGAAACCGGCGCGCGCGGCCGAGCACCGCGTCGTCGACGTCTTCCACCGACAGCGGGCGAGCCACCACGTCATGGCCGGATTCGCCCATGGCCAGCGTGAAGCTGGCCTCCCGGCCAGTCGACACGTCGTACCGCACGATGGGTGGTGCGACGAACGAGCCCGTGCCCATTCGTGTTTCGATGCGACCGCGCTGTTGCAGACCGGTCAGCGCCCGGCGCACCGTCAGGCGGTTGACGCCGTACTCCGCGGCGAGCTCGGCTTCGCTCGGCAGCCGGTCACCCGGGGCGAACTCGTGCTCGAGCCGCCGTTCGAGTTCTTCGCCGATCTGACGGTAGAGAGGGACCGCGGCGTAGCGGTTCACCGCTGTCGATTCAGCCACGGTCACCTCGCAGGATCCGGCGGCGGATGGCCACCGAGACCCGTTCGATGCCGAGTACGACGACGAAGATGGCCAGGATGATGGCGAGCGCTTCGTCGTAGCGCAGCAGGGTCATCGACACCGACAGCTCGATGCCGATACCGCCCGCCCCGACCAAGCCGAGCACCACCGACGAGCGTGCCGAGGATTCCAGTGCGAACATCGCGGTGGTGACGAACGAGGGCAGACAGGTGGGAAAGACCGCACCGAGCAGCACAGCCGGCCCCGATCCGCCGACGGCCCGCATGCTTTCGATCGTGCCCACGCCGACCTCCTCGATACTCTCGGCGAAGAACCGGCCGCAGAAGCCCATGACATCCACCGCGATCGCCAGCACGCCCGCTTCGGGGCCGAGCCCGACAGCGATCACGAAAATCAGGCCCCACACCAGATCGGGAATGGTGCGGCAGACCGTGATGACCGCGCGGGCGGCGACGTAGAGGACGCTCGCCGGTGTGGTGTTGGCCGCGGCGCACACCGCGAGCGGCAGACTCAGCAGCACACCCGTGAGGGTGCCGAGCAGGGCCATCTGCACCGTCACCAGCAGGGCGCCCAGGATCGGGCCCGCACGACCGAAATCCGGTGGTACGGCATCGGAGAGGAACTCGCCGAGCCGGAACACTCCGGTGGACAGTGCCTCCGGATGGATCGCGACGCCTTGGGTCCAGCCGTGTCCCAGCAGGCCGAGTACCACCACGAGCAGCAGGATGGTGGGTGTACTCGGCCTGCGCAGCCGTGCGGGCGGTGTGGTCGTGGGTGTCACGAGACGGCACCGCCGTACACGGCGTCGAAGGTCGTCTCGTCGCAGTCGGCGGCCGGGCGGTCGAGCACGATCCGGCCCGACCCGAGACCGACGACGCGGTCGCAGTACTCGAGGGCCAGCGCGCTCTGGTGGAGGGCGAGCACGACGGTGGCGCCGGAGTCGGCGGCGCAGTCGCGCAACAGCGCCAGCACCCGCTCGGCAGCGGCCGGATCGAGGCTGGCGATCGGCTCGTCCGCCAGGATCAGAGACGGTCGCTGCATCAGCATCCGCGCGATCGCCACGCGCTGCTGCTGGCCGCCGCTGAGCGCGGCCAGCCGCATCCCGGCCCGGTCGGCCAATCCCACGCGATCCAGACACTCCATCGCCTCGGCGCGGACCGATGCGGGGCTGATCGGGGTGAGCAGGCACCGCAGGCCGTGTCGGCCGGCCGCCCCCTGCAGCACCGTGTCGAACACTCCCATCCGCCCGATCAGGTGCGAACGCTGGAAGACGAATCCGGTACGTCGCCGCACCTCGCGCAGTTCGCCCCTGGACGCGGACGCGAGATCGGTACCGCCGACCACGACCGCTCCGGCACTGGGCCGCTGGAGCCCGATCACACACCGCAGCAGCGTCGACTTTCCCGCACCGTTCGTGCCGACGAGCGCGACGATCTCACCGCGCCGGACGCGCAGCCCGACGCCGTCGACGGCCGTGCGGCCGCCGGGGAAGCGAACGATCACGTCGCGCAGCTCGATCGCGGGTGCGGTGGCGGCCCCGGTGGGCGATATCGCCGTAGCGGGCGCTCGGGTCATCGGTCAGTTCCCGACGAACTCGGTGAAATCCTCGACACCGATGGCGCGATACATCGCGCGCACCGTGTCGTAATCGGCGTCGGTGACTTCGACGACCGTGGAGCCGGCGAACTTGGCGTTGTCCTTGCCCTCCAGGATCGCGGCCAGCAGGACGTCGTAGTCGTCCAGGAACGCCCGGCGGATCTTGTCGCTGACCTCGGGATCGAGCCCGTCACGGGCCATCAGCAGGTCGGGCGGCAGGATGGGACCCTCCGCGAGCACCGGGAAAGCCGCGCGCTCGTCTTCGGCCACATACTCCTCGTAGTCGTGACAGCCGACGCCGACCGCCGCCACGTCGCCGCGTTCGAGTGCCGCGTGCACCGCGTCGCCGACGGTCAGCACCTCGACGTCGGTGCGTGGCTGTAGCCCCGCGTCGACGAGCATCTGCGACGGGCCCAGATGTCCGCTGGTGGAACCGATATCGCTCATCGCGATGCGCTGCCCGCGCAGATCGGTGAGCGAGGCGACCCCGCTGCTCCCGGTCGTGTAGACGCACGATCGGTAGCCGTCTCGTTCGATCGCGACGATCGGCTGAGCCTCGGTGCGCTCGTGGATCACGACGTACTCGGCGGGCCCGGTGAACACGACGTCCACGCGGTCCGATTGCAGCGCGGCCGCCGCGGCCGTGCGATTGGTGACCGCGAACAGTTCGATATCGAGCCCGGTCTCCCGGGCCAGCACCTCGGTGAAGGCGCCGAATTCGCGCTGGAGTTCCTCGAGCCCTTGGAGGTCGGTCACCGCGAAACGGACGGTGCCGGAATCGGCGGGTTCGGAGTTCCCGCAGGCGCTCGATCCGGCGATCAGGAGGGCAGCCATACCGGCGCCTACCAGAGTTTTATTCGGCCACATTTCGGTCCACCTATCCATCGCATGTGCCGTGACGGCTACCTGTCTAGATAGGTGAGTTGAACTGGCCGACAACCGCCGCACACCGCCAGGGCAACGCGGTGTGGCGGAGGTCGCCACTCCCATGACAACCCCGCATCCGCCGATTCACCCGGGGGCAGGAGCGGATTCACCCGGGGCAGGAGCGGTGGTTTCGATTTGCTCGTATCACCGATGAGCCGGAGTGACCGCCGGCCGCGATCTTCCGTCGCAGTCCGAGAAGAGCAGCCGCCGGTCGGGCCGGTGAGCCGCGACCCTATGCCTGGATGACCTCCACGCGCACCAGGGCGCCCAGGGAATCGCAGCTGGCCCAGGATTGGTTCTGCCCGTGGTGGATGGGGCCGTACTTCCAGTAGGTGAAGGGCACCGGCCAGGCGACGCAGGTGAGTTTCACCTGGTGCCAGGCGGGCAACTCGCAGTGGGCCATCCCGCCGGTGTTGAAGATGTTGTAGACGTGACAGTTGGCCTGCCACACCGGAACATCGGCCTGGGCCACGCCACCACTGGCGAGGACGAGGCCCGCGGTCGCGGTGGCAACGGCGGCGCCGGCGGCGAGTCGCTTCGCAGAGAGCATGTCCGAACCTCCTGAATAGGTGTTGTGCGGATCACATCGCGTACGAAATCGCTGTGTTACGCGTCACCACGCCATTCAGTGGTCGGAAATCGCTCGCAGCAGCATTCCCGACGGCGTCCGCCGAGGTTCGCGGGAGCGGGAATCGGGTCAGGAATCCAAGGCGGCGAGCGCCTTTTCCCACGCCGACTGATCCCGCGGCTCACCGGGACCGTTCATCTCGGCGAAGCGGATGTATCCCTCGCGGTCCACCACGAAGGTGCCGCGATTCGGGTAGCCCGACTTCTCGTTGAATACGCCGTAGGCCTGGGCCACCGCGCCGTGCGGCCAGAAATCCGAGAGCAAGGGAAACGTGTAGCCCTGTTCGGCGGCCCAGATCTTGTGGGTGGGCGGCGGGCCGACCGAGATGGCCAGGATCTCGGCGTCGTCGTTCTGGAACTTGGGCAGTTCGTCACGGACGCGACAGAGCTCGCCCTGACAGATGCCGGTGAACGCCAGCGGATAGAACACGATCAGCACGTTCTTCGCGCCCCGGTAGTCCGACAGCGTGACTTCCTGGTTGTTCTGATCCTTCAGCGTGAAATCCGGTGCGAGAGCACCCACCTCGAGCGGCATACGTGAATCCTCCATCGGTCGGTTCTCCGCCGGGCGGCGGGTAACACCGCCCGGCGAAACCTTAGCGAAAGGGTCAGCGCTGCTTCGAGGGAGCCTTCGGCTGCACCAGCCTGCTGCCGATCCACGCGCCGAGACTGATCGCGGAGGTCTGGGTGAGTCCCGCGGTGGGCGCCGCCTCGGCGATCTCGCTGGGATCCACGTGCCCCGGATGACCGGTCTTGGGCGTGAGCACCCAGATGAACCCGTCGTCGGCGAGCGGGCTGATGACCTCCATCAGCTCATCGGCCAGGTCGCCGTCGCCGTCGCGCCACCACAGCAGCACCGCGTCGACGACCTCGTCGGAATCCTCGTCGACCATCTCACCGCCGCTGGTGTCCTCCACGTCGGCACGGAGATCGTCGTCGGTGTCCTCGTCCCAGCCCAGCTCCTGGACCACCATCCCGTGAGTAATGCCAAGCTTCTGAGCGAAATTCTGCGCGTCCGCCGCGGCGACCACGGTGGTGTCCTCCTCAATCCCGACTACAGGTAGTTGCAAGCGAACATGGTTATCGCCTCGAGCGCAAGCCGATCGGGCGAAAAGCCCACCGAATGTCGCGCGATCGGGCGTCCGGGGTCAGCTCGGCGGGCACGCGTCGCGGACCGCGTTGCGCGCGTCGTTCACCCGTCTGCTCGCGCTGTTGAGCGCGTCGACGGGCGCCGTGTACGACATGCCGCGGGTCTCGGCGGCCAGCTGCCTGGCCGCGGCCACGTACTCGGTGAACTTCGCGGCCAGATCCTCCGGCAGCGCGCCCTCGGCCGTGTTCACGCCCGTCTCGACCTTCGAGGCGGCCTCCTCCAGCGTCTGCGCGGCCGCGTCGCGTTTGGCGGCGTAGTCGGGCGCGTTCGAGTCGTGCGCCTCGACGAACGCGTTGTAGCTGGTCACGCCGACGCCGGTGGTGACGGGGAACTGCGAGCAGTTGGTGGCGATGGCCTGGGCCTGCGCCGCGGCACGCCGCGAGGACGTGGCCGCCGCCGAGGAGGCCGCCGCCTCGGTCTTGTAGGCGGCGAGCTCGGACTCGTTCGGGCCCGCGACGCCCTCCACCCGGTCCGCGCACCCGGCGAGGGTGAGACCGGCGACGACCGCGACAGTCGCGCACACCAGTCCGAACCCGCGTGGGTTCAGCACTTTCATCGTCCTCCCCGCTCTCACGTTGTCCATTCGGCGACCTTCGGCACAGGCGATCGGGCAGCTCGACGCGCCCGGTTCGCGATGCGCACCGGGGCAACTGGGGAGTAACCCGTTTTCTGCAAACGGTACTGGATTTCCGGCTGACATGATGACCTGGGACGCATCCTCGGCAAGGATGGAGGGTGCGCCACACCATTCGTAACGGGCGGTCCGCCCACCAGCGCGACCGTTCGGGGATACCGACGCCATCAGCTTGTCCACCCCCTGTACGAGGAGCAGTTTTGACCGACCTGATCGACTCTTCCGTTCCGGCGAAACCCGCCGGGACCGATGCCGCCCCCACCGCCGCGCCGAACGGGTCGAACCCGCCGTCGGGCGAGCGCGTGCGGGTGATCCGCGAAGGGGTGGCGTCGTATTTGCCGGACATCGATCCGGAGGAGACCAGCGAGTGGCTCGAATCGTTCGACGAGATGCTCGACCGCGAGGGCCCGGGCCGGGCGCGCTACCTGATGCTGCGCCTGCTCGAGCGCGCGGGTGAGCGGCGCGTCGCGATTCCGGCGCTGACCTCCACGGACTATGTCAACACGATTCCCACCGAGAACGAGCCGTGGTTCCCGGGTGACGAGGAAGTGGAGCGGCGCTACCGCGCCTGGATCCGCTGGAACGCCGCGATCATGGTGCACCGCGCGCAGCGGCCCGGGATCGGCGTGGGCGGCCACATCTCCACCTACGCGTCCTCGGCCGCGCTGTACGAGGTGGGCTTCAACCACTTCTTCCGCGGCAAGAACCACTCGGGCGGTGGCGACCAGATCTTCATCCAGGGCCACGCGTCGCCCGGCATCTACGCCCGCGCGTTCTTGGAAGGGCGGCTGTCCACCGACCAGCTCGACGGGTTCCGCCAGGAGTACAGCCACGGCGGCCTCGGCCACGGGCTGCCCTCCTACCCGCACCCGCGCCTGCTGAACAACTTCTGGGAGTTCCCCACGGTGTCCATGGGCCTGGGCCCGATGAACGCCATTTACCAGGCCAGGTTCAACCACTACCTGCACGACCGCGGCATCAAGGACACCTCCGACCAGCACGTCTGGGCGTTCCTGGGCGACGGCGAGATGGACGAGCCGGAGTCGCGCGGCCTCGCGCACGTGGCCGCCATGGAGGGGCTGGACAACCTGACCTTCGTGGTGAACTGCAACCTGCAACGCCTCGACGGGCCGGTGCGCGGCAACGGCAAGATCATCCAGGAGTTGGAGTCGTTCTTCCGCGGCGCCGGCTGGAACGTCATCAAGGTGATCTGGGGCCGCGAGTGGGATGCGCTGCTGGGCGCCGACCGCGACGGCGCGCTGGTGAACCTGATGAACACTACGCCCGACGGCGACTACCAGACCTACAAGGCCAACGACGGCGCGTACGTGCGCGACCACTTCTTCGGGCGCGATCCGCGCACCAAGGCGCTGGTCGAGCAGATGTCGGATCGCGAGATCTGGAATCTCAAGCGCGGCGGCCACGACTACCGCAAGGTGTACGCGGCGTACGCGGCGGCGATGGCGCACAAGGGCCAGCCGACGGTGATCCTGGCCAAGACCATCAAGGGCTACACCCTCGGCAAGCACTTCGAGGGCCGCAACGCCACCCACCAGATGAAGAAGCTCACGCTGCAGGACCTCAAGGACTTCCGCGACGTGCAGCGGATCCCGATCACCGACGCCGAACTCGAGCGCGATCCGTACCTGCCGCCGTACTATCACCCCGGCATGGAGGCGCGCGAGATCCGGTACATGCTGGATCGCCGCCAGGCGCTCGGCGGATTCCTGCCCGAGCGGCGCAGTACGGCAAAGCCTCTGCAACTCCCGGGCGACGAGGCGTACCGCTCGGTGCGCAAGGGCTCGGGCAAGCAGAACGTGGCCACCACGATGGCGCTCGTGCGCCTGATGAAGGAGCTGCTGCGCGACAAGGAGATCGGCAAGCGGATCGTGCCGATCATCCCCGACGAGGCCCGTACCTTCGGTATGGACTCGTGGTTCCCTTCGTTGAAGATCTACAACCGCAACGGCCAGTTGTACACATCGGTCGACGCCGAGTTGATGCTTGCCTACAAAGAGAGCACCGTCGGGCAGATCCTGCACGAGGGCATCAACGAGGCCGGATCAACGGCGTCGTTCACCGCGGCGGGCACCTCCTACGCCACCCACGGCGAGCCGATGATCCCGCTCTACATCTTCTACTCGATGTTCGGATTCCAGCGCACGGGCGACGGCCTGTGGGCGGCCTCGGACCAGTTGGCGCGCGGATTCGTCCTCGGAGCAACCGCCGGGCGAACCACGCTGACCGGTGAGGGCCTGCAGCACAACGACGGCCATTCGCTGCTGCTCGCGTCCACCAATCCGGCCGTGGTGACCTACGATCCGGCGTTCTCCTTCGAGATCGCCCACATCGTGCGCGACGGCCTGCGCCGCATGTACGGCGGCGGCACCCCGCCGGCCCAGCCGGCGGCGCTGCCGGGCACCGAGCGGATCGAGCGTCCCGATTCCGACACCTTCGGCGGCGAGGACATCTTCTACTACATCACCCTCTACAACGAGCCCTACCCGCAGCCGGCGGAGCCCGAGGGCCTGGATGTGGAGGGCCTGCTCAAGGGCCTGTACCTGTACCAGCGCGGCGGGGAGGGCGACGTGCGCGCCCAGATCCTCGTCTCGGGCGTCACGGTGCCCGACGGTCTGCGGGCCCAGCGCCTGCTGGCCGAGGACTGGGGCGTGCAGGCGGACGTGTGGTCGGTGACCTCGTGGGGTGAGCTGCGCAAGGAGGCGCTGCTCAAGGACATCGCGGCGCTGCGTGCCCCCGGCACCGAGGTGGGTGTGCCCTATATCACCGAGGCGCTCTCGCGGGTCGACGGTCCGTACATCGCGGCGACGGACTGGATGCGCGCGGTGCCCGACCAGGTGCGCAAGTGGGTGCCCGGTGACTTCACCACGCTCGGCGCCGACGGCTTCGGTTTCTCCGACACCAGGCCCGCGGCGCGGCGCGTGTTCAACGTGGACGCGCAGTCGATCGCGGTCGCCGCGCTCGAGGGCTTGGCCCGCACCGGTAAGGTCGATCCCGCCAAGGCCGTCGAGGCGGCGGCGAAGTACCGCATCGCCGATGTGGACGCCGCGCCGAAAGCGGCGGTGAGTTCGGATGAAGACCTCGCATAGCGGAAAATTGGAACGTGGAACGTAAACCGCCGCGGCCGCGTCGGATCTCCGAAGGCTCCTCCGAGCACGAGGTGTATCTGCCGACGGGCGCGCTCTCCCCCAATCGGCAGACCCGTGATCCGCTTCCGGACACGCTGCTCAAGCGTGTGAAGCAGTTCTCGGGACGGCTGTCCACCGAGGCGGTCGGGTCGATGCAGGACCGGTTGCCGTTCTTCGCCGATCTGGACGCCGCGCAGCGCGCGGGCGTGCAGATGCTGGTGCAGACCGCGGTGGTGAACTTCCTCGAATGGCTCCAGGACCCCGACAGCGATATCCGGTTCAGCCTGGACGCCTTCCAAGTGATTCCGCAGGATCTGGCGCGGCGGCTGACGCTGCGCCAGACCGTCGACATGGTGCGCGTCGCCATGGAGTTCTTCGAACAGTGGCTGCCCGCGCTGGCACGCAACGACCGGCAGCTGGTCGCGCTCACCGAGGCGGTGCTGCGCTACGGGCGTGAGCTCGGGTTCGCCGCCGCCTCGGTGTACGCCAGCGCCGCCGAATCCCGCGGCGCGTGGGACACCCGCCTGGAAGCCCTGGTGGTGGACGCCGTGGTGCGCGGCGACACCGGCCCGGACATGCTCTCCCGGGCGGCCACCTTGAACTGGGACGCCACCGCGCCCGCCACCGTGCTCGTCGGCACACCGCCGGGGGAGCAGGGCGTCTCGTCGGTGGGCGCGGTGCACACCATCGCCGGGCGGCACGGTCGCGCGGCGCTGGCCGTGGTGCAGGGCGCGCGGTTGGTGATGGTGGTGAGCGGTCACCTGGGCGAGGCGAGTCACGTGTCGCCGTTCATGGCGGATCTGCTGGCGGAGGTGTTCTCCGACGGCCCGGTCGTGATCGGCCCCACCACCCGCACGCTGGGCGCGGCGCACGCCAGCGCGGTGGAGGCGCTGGCCGGTATGGAGGCCGTGGTGGGCTGGCGGGGCGCGCCCCGGCCGGTGCACGCGGCCGAACTTCTGCCCGAACGCGCCTTGCTGGGGGATAGAGCTGCGGTCGACGCGTTGAACGAGTATCTTGTCCTCCCGTTGGCCGCGGCGGGATCGGCGCTGGCGGACACCCTCGATGCCTACCTGGATTGCGGCGGAGCGGTCGAGACGTGCGCCCGTCAGCTGTACGTCCATCCAAATACCGTTCGCTACCGACTCAAACGGATCGCCGAGATCACGGGCCGCGATCCGATGAATCCGCGGGACGCCTACGTACTCCGGATCGCAGCCACAGTGGGTCGTTTGACACGAACACGTAACGAATCGTCAACACCCACCCCAGAGGCAACTCACCTTTCACTCGGCGGAGAAGGGCTGTAACGCATCCGGGGAGTCGGTCGATCCGGACAACCCACGTGGGATTTTGTGGGACCCCCACAAAAGCGGTCCGGAAGCTTCATTCGCGCCGACATCTCGTGCGGCGGGGCTCACAGTGTTGTCTTAGAGGCGTGATCGCGTTGTTCGCCCCTGGACAGGGCTCTCAGACTCCCGGCATGCTCGGGCCTTGGCTCGACCTCCCCGGCGCCGCCGACCGGCTCGCGCTCTGGTCGAAGTCGTCCGGTCTGGATCTCGTCCGCCTCGGCACGACCGCGACGGCGGAGGAGATCGTCGACACCTCGGTGACCCAGCCGCTCGTCGTGGCCGCCGCGCTGCTGGCGTTCGCGGAAGTCGACCAGGACGCGCTTCCTGCCGCTACCATCGTCGCCGGACATTCGGTCGGCGAGTTCGCCGCCGCCGCCGTCGCCGGCGTCATCAGCGCCGACGAGGCGGTCACCCTGGCCGCCATCCGCGGTGCGGAGATGGCCAAGGCGTGCGCGCTCGAGCCGACCGGTATGTCCGCGGTGCTCGGTGGCGACGAAGCCGCCGTGCTGGCGCGCCTGGCCGAACTCGACCTCGTCCCGGCCAACCGCAACGCGGTCGGCCAGATCGTGGCCGCGGGCAAGCTGGACGCGCTGGCCGAACTGGCCGCGAACCCGCCCGAGAAGGCGCGGGTCCGGGCCCTGCCGGTGGCGGGCGCCTTCCACACCGCGTTCATGGCTCCGGCCCAGGACGCGGTCGCCGAGGCGATCGCCCAGATCACGCCGAACGATCCGGTGCGCACGCTGCTGTCGAACTTCGACGGTCAGCCGGTCGCCTCGGGCCGCGACGCGATCGAGAAGCTCGCCGCACAGGTCACCCGGCCGGTGCGGTGGGATCTGTGCACGGAGACCGTCCGGCAGGCCGGTGTCTCGGCGGTGGCGGAGCTGCCACCGGCCGGAACGCTGGTCGGTATCGCCAAGAGGGAACTGAAGGGCACGCCCACGCTGGCCCTGAAGACCCCGGAAGACCTCCCCGCGTTGGCCGAGCTCACCGCGTCCGGCTAGCTTTCCTCCGCGGCCCCGCATCGCGATAAATGCGAGGTCGTGACCGAACCGACGGTAACTACCGGCGGCTTCGGCCCGAAAAACAAGAAGAGCCCTACCAAAAGGAACAAGAAGGGAGCCACCAAGTGGCCGCTCTGACCCAGGAACAAATCGTCGAGGAACTCGGCAAGATCATCGAAGAGGTCACGGGTATCGAGCCCTCCGAGGTGACGATCGAGAAGTCCTTCGTCGATGACCTGGACATCGACTCGCTGTCCATGGTCGAGATCGCTGTGCAGACCGAGGACAAGTACGGTGTGAAGATCCCCGACGAGGATCTGGCCAGCTTGAAGACGGTCGGCGACGCTGTCGCCTACATCCAGAAGCTCGAGGCCGAGAACGCTGACGCGGCCGCGGAGCTCAAGGCCAAGTTCGACGCCGAGTAGGGCCGACCAGTGACCACTCCTTCCACCTTGAACGGGAACTTCCCCAACGTCGTCGTGACGAGCCTGGCGGCGACCACGTCGATCGCCGGCGACGTCGATGCGACGTGGAAGGGACTCCTCAACGGCGAGAGCGGCATCGACGTTCTCGAGGATTCCTTCGTCGAGGAATACGACCTCCCGGTCCGCATCGGCGGCCACCTGAAGGTCAACCCCGATACCCTGCTCAGCAGGGTCGAGATCCGCCGCATGGCCTACGTCGAGCGCCTGGCGACCGTCCTCGGTCGCGAGGTGTGGAAGAACGCGGGCAGCCCCGAGGTCGACCACGACCGTCTGGGCGTGGCCATCGGCACCGGTCTCGGCGGCGGCGACGCGCTGATCGACTCGGTCGACAAGCTGAAGAACGGCGGCTACCGCAAGATCTCGCCGCTCGCTGTTCAGATGGTCATGCCGAACGGCCCGTCGGCCTGTGTCGGGCTCGAGCTGAAGGCCAGGGCGGGAGTGGTCACTCCGGTCTCGGCGTGCTCGTCCGGATCGGAAGCCATCGCGAACGCGTGGCGGATGATCGTGATGGGCGACGCGGACATCATGGTCACCGGTGGTGTCGAAGGGTTCATCGATTCGGTGCCGATCGCGGCGTTCTCCATGATGCGCGCGATGAGCACCCGCAACGACGACCCGAAGGGCGCCTCGCGTCCGTTCGACAAGGACCGTGACGGCTTCGTCTTCGGTGAGGCCGGTGCGCTGATGGTGATCGAGACCGAGGAGCACGCGAAGGCGCGCGGTGCCACCATCCACGCCCGCCTGCTCGGCGCAGGCATCACCTCGGACGGCTTCCACCTGGTGGCGCCGGATCCCGAGGGCACCGGGGCCGCTCGCGCGATGACCCGCGCGATGCAGACCGCCGGGCTGTCCAAGCAGGACATCACCCACATCAACGCGCACGCCACCGCCACCCCGATCGGTGATACCGCGGAGGCGAACGCGATCAACAAGGCCGTCGGCAACCACCCGTCGGTCTACGCGCCCAAGTCGGCACTGGGCCACTCGATCGGCGCCGTCGGCGCCCTCGAGTCGGTGCTGACGATCCTCAGCATCCGGGACGGCATTGTCCCGCCGACGCTGAACCTGGACAACCAGGACCCGGAGATCGACCTCGACGTGGTGAAGGGCGAAGCCCGCCGCCAGGAGATCGAGTACGCGATCAACAACTCCTTCGGTTTCGGTGGGCACAATGTCGCGCTCGCCTTCGGTCGCGCATAGCCGCACGACTGACTGCACAACGGATTCCCGGTGGGGCCGGATACACGGCCCCACCGGTGATTCGACATACGCAGCCGCAGTAGCGGCACGCAGATCTCTTCTGAGGAGTGAACGCGATGACGATCCTGGCACCCGCGTTTCAGACTGACACCGCCACCGACCCGCGCGATCCGCTCGGCCGGCTCCAGCGCTTCTTCGATCCCGGCACCGTCCTGCCGCTGCACCCGCGCGACAAGTCCGGTGTGCTGGCCGCGATCGGCGAGGTCGACGGTGTGCGCACCGTGGCCTACTGCTCCGACGCGACCGTCATGGGCGGCGCGATGGGCGTAGAGGGGTGCAAGCACATCGTCGACGCGATCGACACCGCCATCGACTCCGGCATTCCCGTCGTCGGCCTCTGGCATTCGGGCGGCGCCCGGCTCGCCGAGGGCGTCGAGGCCCTGCACGCGGTCGGCCTGGTCTTCGAGGCCATGGTCCGCGCGTCCGGCCTGGTCCCGCAGATTTCGGTGGTGCTCGGCTTCGCCGCGGGTGGCGCCGCCTACGGTCCGGCGCTGACCGACATCGTGATCATGGCCCCCGAGGGCCGCGTCTTCGTCACCGGCCCCGACGTGGTGCGCAGCGTGACCGGCGAGCAGGTGGACATGGCCACCCTCGGCGGCCCCGACACCCACGGCAAGAAGTCCGGTGTGTGCCACATCGTCGCCGACGACGAGGCCGACGCCCTGCACCGTGCCCGCCGCCTGGTCTCGATGTTCGCCGAACAGGGCGAATTCGACCTGGCCGCCGCCGCGCACGGCGATGTCGACCTCAAGGCCATGCTGCCCGAGTCGGCGAGGCGCGCCTACGACGTGAAGCCGCTGGTGCACGAACTGCTCGACAACGTGGACGGCGAGTCGTCCTTCGAGGAACTCCAGGCCGGGTACGCCCGCAGCATGGTGGTGGGTCTGGGCCGCCTCGGCGGTCGCACCGTCGGCGTGCTGGCGAACAACCCGCTGCGCCTGGGCGGTTGCCTCAACTCCGAAAGCGCCGAGAAGGCCGCGCGTTTCGTGCGCCTGTGCGACGCGTTCGGCATCCCGCTGATCGTGGTGACCGACGTCCCCGGCTACCTGCCCGGCGTCAGCCAGGAGTGGGAGGGCGTGGTGCGCCGCGGCGCGAAGCTGCTGCACGCCTTCGCCGAGGCCCGCGTCCCGCGTGTCACGCTGGTGACCCGCAAGATCTACGGCGGCGCCTACATCGCGATGAACGCCCGCGCGCTCGGCGCCACCGCCGTGTACGCCTGGCCCGGTTCCGAGGTCGCCGTGATGGGCGCCAAGGCCGCGGTCGGCATCCTCCACAAGAAGGCCCTCGCGGCCGCCCCCGAGGAGGAGCGCGAAGCGCTGCACGAACGGCTCACCGCCGAGCACGAGAAGATCGCGGGCGGCGTCGAGCGCGCCCTCGCGATCGGGGTGGTGGACGAGGTCATCGACCCGGCCAAGACCCGCAGCACCATCGCCGCCGCCCTGGCCGCGGCACCCGCGCGCAAGAGCCACCACAAGAACATCCCGCTGTGATGTGAGACCGGTGAGTTGCCTCCCGGGGACATCGACGGTGTTGGCTTCCGCCGATCACGAACACCCTGGTCACCTCGGCGACCAGAGGCCGTCACTTGTTGCGGCGGCACCGGCTGCCGAGCAATACGCCGCAGGCGTCGGCTCCGCGAGTCACGAACGCTGTCGGCACGTCGGTGACCAGGGGCCGTCACCTGTTGCGACGGCACTAGATGCCAAGCAAGACGCCGAAGGCGTTGGCTCTTCGTTCGAGGTCAAGAAGGTGCACGGCTGCGAGTTCTGCGGGGTGGAGGAACAGGTGCTCGGCCGCGGTGTCTCACTGACGGACGCGATGTTGCTGGCCGAGTGCGATGCGCGACGGCCCCTGCGGTGGCGGCGCGCGGTGGAGACCGAGGAGTGGCCGCTGCACGCCGATCCCGAGGACGGCTCGTTCGACTACTACATCCACCGGCGCTGACCGGGCGCCCGGATCCGGCGAGACCGTGGGCGCGCGCCCGCCGGCTGGGTAGCATCGGGGAGTGCGCTACGAGGAACTGGCCGAGGAACCGTGTTCGATCACACGGCCGCTGGTGATCCTCGGGGACCGCTGGACCCTGGTCATCCTCAAGTACGCCTTCTCCGGCATCCGTCGCTTCAACGCGTTCCAGAGCGCGCTCGGCATCTCCCGCGGTCGGCTCCAGGATCGCCTGGACCGCCTCATCGAGCACGGCATCCTGGTGAAGCAGAAGGCGGCGGTGGGCGCCCACGAGGAGTACCGGCTCACTCAGAAGGGCCACGACATCTACCCGATCCTCCTCGCCATCCGCGACTGGGGCGACACCTACATGGCGCCCGACGGCCCGCCCGTGCGCTACACCCACCGCGACTGCACCGGTGAGGCGCACGTCCGGCTGGAGTGCGACGAATGCGGAACCGAACTCACGGCGCGCGACGTCACGCCGGAGCCGGGACCGGGGTTGGCGGGCGCGCCCGGGGTGGATCGTCGCGTGGGTTGACGTCCGGCACGTGAAACGCGGTGCGAGATTGCGTGGTCGGGGCGTGGAATCGGTTGGGGCACAGTGCCTATGGTGCGAGATGGTGGGCGAACGCGGCGTGCGCGGGATCGCGTGCCGGTCAGGTCCGGATTGCCGATCGAGCTGGGCGACCTGTGTAGTCACCCGAGCATCCGGCGCCCTCCCGCTCGAGTGCCGCTACTCCGCGCGCCGAATTCACGCCGTCCGGGCAGGCACACGCCGTCTCCCGCTGTGTGGAGCCTTTGCCGATCGGCTGTCGGCGGCGCGCGGTCGCGATTCCATGCAACGGCTCGATCGCCGAGAGTCCGGGTTGCCGATGCTGTGCGTCGCTGTCCACCTCGGGGCGAACGCCGGTGTGCGTGGCGACCGCGGCGTCGATCGGCTCGCGCACCGGCCCAGTTCACTCTCCGAACCAGGTGACGGCTTCGGTCAGGTCGGCGCGGCGGGTGCGGAATCCGTTGACCGGGTGGTCGGTGTCGGGGTAGCCGAAGGAGATGGCGGCGACGACGCGGCGGTTGTCGGGGAAGGCGAAGTGCTCGCGCAGGAAGGGCGCGTAGGAGGCGAGGGCGGCTTGCGGCGCCGCGCCGAGGCCGAGGGTCTGGGCGGCCAGTAGGAAGGTGCCGATGTAGAGGCCGCAGTCGACGGCGCCGTAGACGCCGAGATCGGCCTCGGTGGTGACGATCGCGACGTGCGGGGCGTCGAAGAGTTCGAAGTTGCGCAGGGCCTGGCGGGTGGTGCCCTCGTGGTCGCCTTTGACGACGCCGACGCTGTCGTAGAGCTGGAAACCGCACTCGCGCCTGCGGTCCCGGTAGATGCCGTCGTAGCGGGCGGGGAACGCGAAATCCGTTGCGGGAGCGGCAGTTCGGACGTGCTCGAGCAGTGCCGCCCGGAAGCGTTCGGTGGCCGCGCCCTCGGTGACCGCGAGCTGCCACGGTTGGGTGTTGCACCACGAGGGAGTGCGCTGGGCGACGCGCAGCAGGTCCTCGATGGTCTGCCTCGGCACCGGTTCGGGGCGGAACTGGCGGCAGGTCCAGCGCTCGTCGAGGGTCTGCGCGAGGGTGGCGAACGCGTCGGTGCGCACTTCGGTCGGGCTCATGAACCCGCCTCCTTCAATTCGGTTCTATTTCGAGACTGAATGCTAGCCCGTGATGGTCCCCTTTTGGAACCGTCGACCGGGATTGGGCCATGATCGCCCGGATTCGGGGGCGGTGCCGCGCCTCTTGACCAGACGCCGGAATTGGGGGCCGTGGGTGGGGCGGCAGTTTCGGTCAATCCGCCGTGCTCGCGCCCGCGTGACTTGTACTCTCCGGCTGGAGTGAAACGAGTGTGCTCCTGATTGTGAGAACGGAACCAGCTATGAAGCGTTGCCTCGTCACCGCGATGTCGTGCGGTGTCATCCTGTTCGGTGCGGTCGGCTGCGGGGGCGAATCCGAGGATCGGGGCGACCAGGCGCCCACCACGACGGTGGTCACCGAGGCGCCCACCGCCGAAAGCCCGGCTGCCACCGAGAGTTCGGAGCCGTCGCCCGCCTCGCCGTCGCCGGAAGAGCCCGCGCCCGCGCCGGAACAACCCGCGCCCGCTCCGGCGGCGGAACCCGCACCCGCCGCGCCCGCGCCGGCTCCGGTGCAGCAGGCCCCGCAGCCCGCGCCCGCGCAGCAACCGGCTCCGCAGCAGCCCGCGCCCACCTTGACCGCGCCGGGCTTCGAGCCCCGCGCCGGATACTGACGGCGGTGCCCGTGCTCGGAACGTTCTCCCGCCGCGTCCTCGGCGCCGCGGTGCTCGCGCTGACCCTCGTGGTCGGCGGACCGGCGCCAGCCACGGCCGCGCCCGCCGCGGGCAAGGCGCTGGTGGTGCTCGGTGATTCGTTCACCGCCAACGGTTTTCGCTGGGACGCCGACGACGAGGAGTGCCTGCGCGGACCCAGCTCCTGGCCCACGCAGTTGAGTCAGCTGATGGGCGTGGCGGGCACCGGCGACTTCGTCGACGCGTCCTGCTCCGGTGCGTCGCTGGACACCGGCCCCGGCTACACCCTGGTGCACGAGGCGCTGGTCGCGGACGAACTCGGGGCGTTCGGTCCCCGAACCCGCGTCATCGCCCTGCAGTTCGGCCTCAACGACGAGTGGGGCGCCACCCAGACCACGCTGTGGACCTCGTTGCTGCCGTGCGTATTCAACCTCGCCGAGGGCTGCGGGCCCGAGGCCGCCGAGCAGGGGCGCATCACCGACTATCGCGGGGTGTCCGGCGCGCGGTTCGCCGAGCGGATGAGCGGCGCGGTCGAGTACCTGCGCTACTACGCGCCGAATGCCCGCATCGTGCTCGTCGGCTATCCGGAGCTGTTCCCGTCCGGTCAGGACCAGGCGTGCGTGAACGTGCTGGGCGTCGGCCGGTACGTGCAGCCGCGCGGGCGCGCCGTGGTGGAGTACGTGGACCGCATCGACGCCGCGCAGCGGGAGGCGGCCGCGCTGCTCGGCATCGAGTTCTTCGACAGCCGGGCGCTCACGGCCGGTCACGGATTGTGCTCGGACCAGCCGTGGTTGAACGGAATCCTCGACCCGCGCGCGGATTTCGCCGGACTCCCGTTCCACCCGTCGGCGCACGGTGACGCGGTGATCGCCCGCGGCCTGTTCGAGCGGTTCGGGCGATGACGACCTCGCCGGACGTGCGTGTCGGTGTATCCGGGGTTGGCTCGCCCAAGGTATGCCCGCCCGTGGTCGGCGCGGCTGAAGCGGGCGCGTCCGTGGCTGGCACGTCCGTGGCGGGCGAGTCCGTGGTGGGGGCGGCTGAGGTCGGCGCGCCCGGGGCTAGCTCGCCCGAGGTCTGCCCCGGGGTCGGCCCGCCCGGGCTCGGTGCGTCCGGGGTCGGCGTGCTCCCGGATTCGGCCGGGGGTATGGCCGCCCAAGAGGAGATCGACCGCACCCGGCCCGCGCTGCCCTCGCTCACGGGTGCCCGGTGGTGGGCGGCGTTCGCGGTGTTCGTGTTGCACGCCTTGGTGTTTCTGCCGGTCTACCCGTTCCAGAAGTCCGAGCTGTTCCGGCAGGTGCACCAGGTGATGCCGATGCAGCTCGGGGCGGCCGGGGTGACGTTCTTCTTCGTGCTGTCGGGGTTCATCATCTACTGGTCGTTCCGGCCGGGCGGTTCGGTGCGGTGGTTCTACTGGCGGCGGGTGCTGAAGATCTATCCGACACATCTCGTCGCGGCGCTCGCGTTCATCGTGGTGGCGAGCGTGCCGCTGTCGCGGGCGGTGGTGTGGGTGCCGAATCTGGCGCTGGTGCACACCTGGGTGCCGAAGTGGTCGACGGTCGGCGGGCTCAACGTGCCCGCGTGGTCGCTGGGCGCGGAAATCCTGTTCTACCTGAGCTTTCCGCTGCTGCTGCCGCTCGTGCGCCGGGTGCGGCCGGAGCGCGTGCTGCTCGTGACGGGGGTGCTGCTGCTCGCGATTGTCGCGCTCCACACCGCCTACTACCTGTGGGTGCCCGGACCCAAGGGCATCGCGAATGCCTTTGCGCCGCGGCTGGTTCCGGGTGACGACTCGCCGTTCTTCACGCTGCACGCCTCGCCCGCGTGGTTCGCGCAACCCGATATCCCGGTGTCGCCGTCGTACTGGCTCAGCTACATCTTCCCGCTCTCGCGGTTGCCCGAATTCTTCCTCGGTGTGCTGGCGGCGCGGCTGGTGCTGGAAGGGCGGTGGCGCAACACCCGGCTCGCCCCGCCGATGCTGGCGCTGGTCGCCGCCTACGCCGCGACGTGGGTGGTGCCGGTGAACTACAAGATGTCGGCGCTGTTGCTGGCTCCGATGACGGCGGTGATCGCGACGCTGGCCGCGCGCGACCTCGCGGGCGTGCGCGGGCTCAACTCCTCGCCGCGCATGGTGTGGTTCGGCAATATCTCGTTCGCCTTCTATCTCATGCAGTTCCCGGTGATGGTGCTGGTGACCAGGCTGGTGGTGGGCGGCAGGCAATTCGGCCCGCTGGGGTGGGCCGGGATCGCCGCGCTGTGCCTGGTGCTCTCGACGCTGGCCGCGGCGGCGGTCTACCACTGGGTGGACGCGCCCCTCATGCGCCGCTTCGCCGGTCGGCGGGCGACGCGCGCGCCACAAACGCGTATCAGCCCGTCCGCGGTGCACTGACGGGGCAGAATCCTCCCATGGGTGCGCGGGCCGATACGGCGCGGGAGCGCAAACGGCACGGGCGGCACTACACGCCGCCCGCGCTGGCGCGTTTCCTCGCGCAACGGGTGCTCACCCACGCCGCGCGCGGCGCGACGCTGCGGGTGCTCGACCCGGCCTGCGGTGACGGGGAGCTGCTGCTCGCCGTGCACCGGGAGGTGGCGGCGCGGCGGCCGGGCGCGCGACTCGAACTCGTCGGCTACGACCTGGACGAGTCCGGTCTGGCCGAGGCGGCCGCGCGCGCGGAACGGCTCGGCGTCGAGGCCGAGTGGCGCGCAGGGGATTTCCTCACCGACGCCGACGATCTCGCGCCGGGTTCGTTCGACGTGATCATCACCAACCCGCCGTACGTGCGGACCCAGCAGCTGGGCGGTGCCACCGCTCAGCTGTTGAGCAAGCGGTTCGGGTTGCGCGGGCGCATCGATCTCACGCACCCGTTCGTCGCGGTCGCGCCCCGGCTGCTCGGTCCGGGCGGCGCGCTGGGGTTGTTGTGCGCCAACCGGTTTCTCACCACCAAGGCGGGAGCGAACATCCGCTCGATCCTGCTCACGGAGTTGTCGCCGGTGGAGCTTTACGACTTGGGCGACACCAAACTCTTCACCGCCGCCGTCCTACCGGCCGTCACCATCGCCACCCGCGCCCCGGCCGCCGGACCCTGCCGTCACGTCTCGGCCTACGAAACCCCCTCTGACGAGAAGCACGACGGATCAGACCTTTTCGAAGCGCTCCTCGGCGACGAGGACCGCCTCGTCCGCCACGACGGGCGCACGTTCGCGATCGAAGTCGGGACCTTGTCGACGGGCGCCACAAAACGGGCGCACACGAGAACGCCGCCGAGGCGGGGGACCGGGGGGAACGGCGAACCATCGCCGGGACGCGTTCGCGCCGAAGTTCTGGCACACGAGCCGAATTCGCCGAACGTACCGGGCGCAGCGGACACGCTCGATGCCACCCGCGAAGCCTCGCATGGCGCTCGGTCGAGTCGGCAGAAGCCGCCGACCGGTTCGGCGGGCGCCCGCGCCGGTGCGACCACGTCGGGCAGGATCTCGCGGATCGCGAGTGTGGACGCCCGCGCCGGTGATGCCGTGAACAGCCAAGGGGGCGAGGCATATTCATCGTGGCGGATGTCGAGTCCCAGTGTGGACGCGTGGTTGGCGCGGGTGGCGGCGTCGACGTGGCGAACCTTCGGGGAGGTGGGGCGAATTCGGGTGGGTATCAAGACGACCGCCGATCGCGTGTTCATCTCCGATGGGTGGGCACGGGTGCGGCCGCGACCGGAACCGGAGCTGCTGCTCGCACTGCTGACCCATCGCGACCTGTCCCCGTGGCGGATCACGCGCGCCACCGACACGCGTGTGCTCTACCCCTACGACACCAACTCGGCCAGGCGGGTGCCGATCGACTTGCGCGAATTCCCGAGGGCCGCAGCCTATCTGCGCAAGAACGAGAGCACTTTGGCGGCACGCGAGTACCTCACCGGCAGCGGCCGCGAATGGTTCGAGATCTGGGTTCCCCAGCGCCCCAACCTGTGGCGGGTGCCGAAGGTCGTGTTCCCCGACATCAGCGACCGCCCACGGTTCGCGCTGGACCGCTCGGGCGCGGTGGTCAACGGCGACTGCTACTGGATCTCCTTCGCCGATCTCGCCCTCGCCACACCGGATCCCGACCACCTCGCCCACCTCTTGATCGCGGTCGCCAATTCCGCACTCGGCCTGCGTTTCTACGACACCGTCTGCGGCAACCGCCTCTACTCGGGCCGCCGCCGCTGGATCACCCAGTACGTCGCCCGCCTTCCGCTGCCCGACCCCACCACGCCCCTCGGCGCCGAAATCGCCGCTCTCGGAGCCGAACTCACCGACGGCCCCCGCACCCCGGACGCCGATACGCGTGCCCATCTCGACACCTTGGTCTCGGCCGCCTTCGGACTGCCGCCCGCGCCTGTCCACTGAGGCGCAGCGCGACCAGGTTCTTTTCGGCCGACAAGTCACGCGCCGCTCGAGGGTTTGCCGCTCCGCGAGATGCCGGCGGTGCCGGTACGGTGGCGGCAATCAGACTCGATCCCACCCCGCGGCGTACACGTGCGAAACCGGCGCGGGCGATCGGTCGCACAAGCTCGTCAGCCTGCGGGAGGCGCGTCCGAGCCGGCCGAACTTCCTACGCCTGCACCCCCGCGCGCACCCCCACCATCGGCAGCAATGTCCGCCGGGCGAACTCCCGCCCCGCCTCCGGATCGCCCAGCGGGATCAACCCGTCCGGGGTCAAGGCCAGGGACAGGGCCAAGCGCGCCATGATCTCGGCGACCAGGTCGGGGTCGAAGTCGGTGTCGCCGGGCCGCAGCTCGCGCAGTTTGTCGGCCAGGTAGGCGCGGCCGACGGCGAGGATGGGCCCGCCCTCGGTGGTGAGCCGGGGCAGGATGAGGTCGGGTTCGGTGCGCAGCAGCCTGCTCAGCAGCGCGTTGGTGGCCATCGAGGTGATGAACGCGACGAAGATCTCGACCAGCTGGTCCTCGGCCCCGTCGACGGTGCGCACCCGCAGGTCGATCTCGGCGACGAACCGCTGCGCCTCCCGCAGGCTCACGGCCTCCACCAGGTCGTTCTTGGATTCGTAGCGCCGGTAGAGGGTAGCCGGGCTGATGCCGGCGCGGCGCGAGATCTCGCCCATGCTGGTGCGCTTGATCCCGAAGTCCAGGAAGGCCGACAGGGCGCTTTCCAGGAGTTTCTCGCCGTCGGTGACCGGTTTGTCCAGGATGCGCTGGAGCATGGACGAGACGGTGGGCATCGGGTCTCCAGTCGTTCGCGCGGGGCCCGCGCCGGAGGGCGTCCGCGACGGTGCGGGTGTCGAACGCTCATTATTTCACCGGCGCCCCAGCACGTCCTCAGAACATCCCATTGCCGTGCGGGAGGTCTCCGGGGATCGGGGCGATCACGTCCCAGTGCTCGACGATCTTGCCGTCCGCGACGCGGAAGAGGTCGTAATACGCCGCGGGAACGCCGAATTCACCCTCGGACTGCACCAGGACGAACGCACCGTCGGCCACGATCCGGTGCACCTGCTTGTAGACGAGGTTCTTCCCCTGGCTCGCCCACCCGGCGGTCGCCGCGGCGAAACCGTCGAGCCCGTCGGCCGCTTCGGGATTGTGCTGGTCGTACTGTTCGGTGGAGATGTAGTCGGTGAGCACGCTGTAGTCCGCGCCGACGAAGACCTTGTCGGCGAAGTCGGCGACCAGCGCGCGATTGGCTTCGGTCGCGGCCCGGTCGGTGACCTCGGTGGGGCCGTCGGTCTGCGAACGGCCGGAGACGGTCGGAGTCACCAAGGGCGTCAACGCGTCCCAGTGCTCGGCGAGCTTGCCGTCGGCGACGCGGAACAGGTCGAACCCGACCAGCGGCACCGGCCCGAACCCGTACCAGGTGCCGTGCACGGCGACCAGGTCGCCGTCGGCGAGGATGCGCGCCCGTTCGTAGCGGAAGTCCGCGGGCAGGCCCGCCACCAGGGTGCGCAAGGCATCCGGGCCGTCCGCGGCCAGGCTGCTGTGCTGGCGGTAGTCCGGGGCGACCCAGCGGTCCACGGCCGCGGGATCGCGATCCCCGAACAACTCGGTCAGCGCGGTATCGACGATTTCCAAGGGGGTCATGCGAGTTCCTCTCGAGGGTTCTTCTGTGTCGGGTAGGTCGCTACCCGGGATCGATCCGATCGCGTGAAAGAACCGGATATACCTGTTCAGATTAGGAATCGAGAGCGTCGGTGGCGAGGTGTCCCGAGGTCGCCCGATGGTGAAAAACGGACAGCCGTCACGTCGGCTCGCGCAGCGACGCGCGGAACGCGATCGGCGTGCGGCCCGTCCGGTGCCGGAAGAACTTCGTGAAGTTGGTGGGGCTGTCGAATCCGAGCGCGGTCGCCACCTGGGCGCTGGTGCGGTCGGTGTGGGCGAGCACGCGCTTGGCTTCCAGGAGCACGCGCCGGTCGATGAATTCCTTCGCCGAGACGCCCGTCGCCGCGGCGGTGGCGCGACTGAGCGTGCGCGGCGAATAGCCGAGCCGGTGGGCGTAGTCGGCCACGCGATGGGAGTGCCGGAAGCCGGCTTCGACGGCGTCGCGGAATCGGCGGAAGGTGTCGTTCGGTTCCCCCTCGGCCCGTGTGGGGGCGGCGAACCGCAGGCGCAGCAGCAACGCGGCCAGCAGGCCGCGCAACGCCATGGCGTGCGCGTCGCCGGGCAGCGGACCGGGCGCGGCGGCGGAGGAGGCGAGCAGGGGCGCCGTGGTGCGCAGCAGCGTGTGCTCGGCGGGTTCGGGCCGGAACAGGGCGGCGGCGAACCGATCGTCGAGTTCGGCGGCCGAAACCGTTGCCGGGTCGGGGAATTCCGGTTCGAACAGCACCGCGACACCCTCGGCGGCGGACACGTCGCCCCACTGGTGCACCTGTTCGGGACGCACCCACAACCAGGTGCCCGGCACCAGGCGGTGCGTCTCGAAGTCGACCACGTGCGCCACGGCGCCCTCGGACACGGCGACGAGCAGGTGAAAGCTCAGGCGCTGCGGTGCCGACAGCTGCCGCGGGTGCGCGCGTTCGCGCAACTCGCGCAGGGTGATCACCTCGACGCCGCGCGGCCGTCCCGGCGGCGCGGCGAAACCGACGTCGATGACGCCGGGCGGGCGGGCCTTTCGCGTGTCGGCCATGACGACCCGTGATGCTACCGCCCGTCGGCCGGTGGATTCCCTACGTCTGCGGCAGATCCAGGTCCGCCATTTCCTTCTCGATCGCGTTGGCGGCGAAATCGACGCCCCGCGAACGTAATTCGTGGACGCGGCGCTGGAGCGCCTCTATTCCACCCGGTTGGGCCGCGATATCGGCCACACTGATCCGCCCCTTCGGCCGGTGCATACCCTTGTTCTCCCCGTACGCCACCGTGATACCTCCTGCCTGTCACGCATCATGCGCGCGGTCGCGCGGCCGGTTTCGGCGGCCGCGAAACTGCGGGCATGCAGGCAAAATGTTATCAGCCGTTCCTGTTGGACACTTGATCAGTGTGCGATGTATCACACCTGCTTGGCGGTCCGGTGGTTCGCCGTGTTGTGCAGGTAGACCGCGCCGTTGAGGCGGATGCCGTCGCGCTCGGCCTCGCTCAGTTCGCGCCGCACCTTGCCGGGCACGCCGGCGACGAGGGAACCGGGCGGGATCTGCGCGCCCTCCGGGATCAGCGCGTTCGCCGCGATCAGGCTGCCCGCGCCGATCACCGCGCCGTTGAGCACGGTGGCGCCCATGCCGACCAGCACATCGTCGCCGACGGTGCAGCCGTGCAGGATCGCGTTGTGCCCCACCGACACCCCGCTGCCGACGGTGAGGGGGAAGCCGGGGTCGGCGTGCAGGACGCATCCGTCCTGGATGTTGGTGCGCGCTCCGACGCTGATCTGCTCCAGATCGCCGCGCAGCACGGCGCCGTACCACACGCTCACCTCGCCCGCGAGGCGCACGCGCCCGATCACGGTGGCGTTCGGCGCCAGCCACGCGCTCTCGTCGACCTCCGGCGCGAAGCCACTGATCTCAATCCTCATGGGGGCAACCTAACCGGCGGAGCCGAACCGGCACCGCGCGGCCCGCGTGCGTCGAACGGCCGGGGCCGTTTCACGTACGCCGCGCGACGGAGTCGAAGTGGCGCGGAAGCGATGGCCCCGGGGTGCCGCAGCTCCCGGGGTGCGGCGCCCGCGCGCCGTCGTGGCCAAGCGCGAGTGGGTGGGCGACGATGGCGGTATGAGGATCGGAGTACCACGGGAGGTCAAAGAGCAGGAGTTTCGGGTGGCGCTCACCCCGGCGGGGGCCGGGGAACTGGTGCGCCACGGCCACGCAGTGGTGGTCGAGTCGGCGGCGGGCGTCGGGTCGGGTTTCGGCGACGGCGCCTACGCCGCGTCCGGGGCGGAACTTGCCCCGGACGCGGACGTGGTGTGGGGCACGGCCGATTTGGTGTTGAAGGTGAAAGAGCCCATCGCGCCGGAGTATTCGCGGATGCGCCGCGACCAGGTGCTGTTCACCTATCTGCACTTGGCGGCGTCGAAGGAGTGCACCGACGCCATCCTGTCGTCGGGAATCACCGCCATCGCCTACGAGACGGTGCGCGCCGCCGACGGATCGCTGCCGTTGCTCGCGCCGATGAGCGAGGTCGCGGGCAAGCTCGCGCCCCAGGTGGGCGCTTACCACCTGATGGCGCCGCTCGGCGGGTCGGGCGTGCTGCTCGGCGGGGTGCCGGGGGTGCGGCCCGCCGAGGTGGTGGTGATCGGCGGCGGCGTCGTGGGCAGCAGCGCCGCGTCGGTGGCGTCGGGCATGGGCGCGCGGGTGACGGTGCTCGACACCAATCCGGTGCGGCTGCGGGAACTCGACGCCCGCTTCCACAGCCGGATCACCACGGTGTCGTCCAACGCCGCCGAGGTGGAGAAGGCTGTGCTCGGCGCGGATCTCGTCATCGGATCGGTGCTGGTGCCCGGCGCGCGGGCGCCGAAACTGGTCACCGAGGAGATGGTGGCCGGGATGCGGCCGGGCTCGGTGCTGGTCGACATCGCCATCGATCAGGGCGGATGCTTCGAGGGATCGCGGCCGACGACGCACGCGAATCCGACCTACCGCGTGGCGGATTCGCTGTATTACTGCGTCGCGAACATGCCGGGCGCCGTCCCGCACACGGCGACGGTGGCGCTCACCAACGCCACCCTGCCGTACGTGCGCGCGATCGCCGACCAGGGCTGGCAGGCGGCGTGCGTCACCCACCCCGACCTGGCGCGCGGGCTCACCGCCGACGCCGGCGAACTCCTGTCCAGGGAGGTCGCCGCCGCCCACGGCTATCCGGTGGCCGCTCAGGCCTCCGGCGCGTCCTGATCGAGGAACCAGGGCTGTCCGCCCTCGGTAGGCAGGTCGCGCAGCTTGTCCGGGTTGCGCACCACGTTGATGGCGACGATGCGGCCCGCGTCGACGGTGAACGAGAACACGCCGACGTGGGTGCCGTCGAACACCACCAACCCGGCTTCGCCGTTGACCAGCACCGAGCGGCTCCACGCGCCCTGCGCCGACGGCGCGTGGTACCAGCCGAGCAGCAGCTTGGCCACGATCTCCGCGCCGTGCACCGGCTTGCGGACGGCGGGCACCTTGCCACCGCCGTCGGCGGTGAGGCCGACGTTCTCGTCGAGCACGCCGAGCAGGGTGTCCAGATCGCCCGAACGCCAGGCCCGCGAGAACGCCGACACCACCCGCTCGTGTTCGGCGGGTGAGGCGGGGAAGCGCGGAGTGCCGTCCTCCACGCGTTTGCGGGCACGCGAGGCGAGTTGGCGCACGGCGGCCGGCGTGCGGCCCACCACCTGCGCCACCTCGGGACCGCTCATGCCGAACACGTCCTGGAGCACGAACGCGGTGCGCTCGGCGGGGGAAAGGGATTCGAGCACCACCAGCAGCGCGGTGGTGACGCGCTCGTCCTGCGTGACGCGATCGGCGGGATCGTCGGAGGTGGTGATCTCCGGCTCCGGCAGCCACTCCCCGACGTACTGCTCGCGCCGCGCCCGCGCCGACCCGAGGTGATCCAGCGCGAGCCGCCCCGTGACGGTGCTCAGCCAGGCCCGCAGATTCTCGATGCCCTCGACCGCGCCGGCTTCGTGCTGTCGCTGCAACCGCAGCCACGCCTCCTGCACCACGTCGTCGGCGTCGGACAGGCTGCCCAGCGTGCTGTAGGCGAGCCTGCGCAGGTAGGGGCGGTGCTCCTCGAAGCGGCGCGCCAACTCGGCCGCGTCGAGGGGGCCTGCTTTCTCGGAGTTCATGGGGACCACCGTTTCCGATCTCGACTGGGTACGCGAGGTAGACGACGCGCGGACGGCGAGTGTGACATTCGGTGGCCGGCGGGCGTCGTGGCGGGCCGGTCCGCGGCACTGCCGTCTTGGTCTCCGTGCACGCGCCGACGGCGATGCCGACCTATCCGACCCGCCCGCGGCGCGAGAGGCGCCGGAGGACAACGGGGATCGCGTACGCCACGGCGGCGGCGAGAACGACCGACGCCGCCTGGACCGCCTCGGACATGCGGACCGCGCGGCGCAGGTCGGGCACCGTGGGCGCGGGGCCGTCGCCGAGGGTGGGGCGCAGTTCGGTGCCGTGGCGGTAGCGGGTGGGCCCGCCCAGGCGGATGCCGAGCGCGCCCGCCATGGTGGCCTCGACCACGCCGGCGTTGGGGCTGGGGTGGTGCGCGGCGTCGCGGCGCCAGGCGCGCAGCGCGGCGGCGGGGCGGCCGCCGGCGAGCGGCGCGAGGACGGCGGTGAGCACGCCGGTGACGCGGGCCGGGATCAAGTTGGCGACGTCGTCGGTGCGGGCGGCGGCCCAGCCGAAGCGCAGGTACCGGTCGTTGCGGTAGCCGACCATGGCGTCGAGGGTGTTCACGGCGCGGTAGCCGAGCAGGCCGGGCACGCCCGCCGCCGCGCCCCACAGCAGCGGGGCGACGGTCGCGTCGGAGGTGTTCTCGGCGATGGATTCCAGTGCGGCGCGGGCCAATCCGTCGGCGTCGAGGACGGCGGGGTCGCGCCCGCACAGCGCGGGCAGCAACGCGCGGGCCGCCTCGACCTCGCCGGACTCCAGGTGCCCGGCCATGGTGCGCCCGACGCGGGCCAGGCTGGTGCCGCCGAGCACGGTCCAGGTCGCGAGCGCGGTCGTCACCACGCCGCCGCGCCGCAACACCGCGCCCACCCCGGCGACCGCGCCGACCGCGATCACCTCGTGCAGCACGCCCGCCGCGCGCCGGTCGGCGTAGGTCGTCGACTCCAGCGCGCTCGCCGCCGTGCCGAAACCGGCGACCGGATGCCATCGGCGCGGATCGCCGAACGCCCGGTCCAGCGCGAATCCGAGCAGCAGACCGGCGGCGGTCGAGATCCCCGTGTGCACCCGGCGAGAGTAGCGGGCGGGGCGGTGGCGCCAGCGCGCCGGCTACGCCGATATCGGCTGGGAGACCGTCGCACGCCTCGGCCTCGACAAGGAGTACGTCGACCGCGACGCGCACCGCGAACTCGCCGTCCGCATCGCCGCCCACGACGCCGACGCGCACCGCCTGCTCGGCCGGCTCGTCGACGCCCTGGAGCTCCCGGAAGACCGAGCCGTGTCCGACCTCAGCGGCGGCCGTAGCGGTCGGCCAGGCGGGATGCGGTGGTCGGCGGCGCGGGCTCGGCGGGTTCGGTCGCGGTGGCCTTCGGTGCGGCAGGCGCCTCGGTGCGGCCCGCCTTCTCCCGGCGGCGTTCCCGCATCTCGGCATACACGAAGTACCCCAGGCCGAGCGGTGCCATGATGCCGAACGCCAGCCACTGCAACCCATACGACAGGTACGGTCCGGCGTCGAGCTGGGGGAGCGGGACGGGGCTGAAGGCGGCGGGCTGGCCTTCCGACAGTTGGAGGTAGCCGCCGCGCTCACCGGTGGGGATCGGGGTCAGCGACAGCGCCATCACCTGCGCGGCCTGACCGGTGTCGATCGAATACACCTGGCGGAAGCCGTCTTCGGTGAGCGGCACGCGATCCGGGCTCACCCCTTCCGACACCCGGATACGACCTTCGATCCGCTGCGGACCGGCCGGCGGTTCGGCCACCGGCGGCGGTTTCGAGGTGCCCTCCACGCCCGCGACGAGTCCGCGATCCACCAGCAGCTCCCGGCCGTCCTCGAGCCGGAACGCCGAGAGCACGGCGTACCCGGGAGCGCCGTTGAGATGCCGCAACCGCACCAGCACCGTCGAATCCGGCACGAACGTGCCCGACGCGTTCACCCGCCGCCACTCGTTGTGCGCTTCGGGATCGCTGTCGTCGAGCACCGAGACCACGTCGACCGGGTCGGCGCGCACCGAGTCGGCGATCAGCTGGTTGCGGTGCTCGGTCTCGGTGTTCTTGCCCAGCTGCCACGGCGCGAGCACCGTGAAGCACATATAGGCGAACCCCGCCACCACCACGGCCAGGATCAGCCAGCTCGGGCGCAGCAGGAACGTGAGGCGGCGCATCACGGCCGCCCGTCCGCGGCGGACAGGGGGTCGAGGTCCAGCGCGGCGCGCACCCAGTCCAGCAGGCCGGGGATGGCGGCGGCGATCTGGTCGTGGACCTCTTCGAAGTCGGCGGTCGTCCCGTAATAAGGGTCCGGCACGTCGGGGCCGTCGGCGCGAGGGTCGAAGCTGCGCAGCAACCGGCGGCGGTCCGACGGCACGCCGAGGCGGGCCAGCTCGCGTTCGTGCCCGCGATCGAGCGCGACCAGCAGGTCGGCGTCGCGGTGCGCGGGGCCGATGGCGGCCGCGACGTGCCCGGTCGGGTAGCCGTGGCGGCGCAGCGTGGCGGTGGTGCGCGGGTCGGCGTCGTCGCCCGCGTGCCAGGAGCCCGTGCCCGCGCTGGACACCCGGACCAGGTCGGCCAGGCCGGACTCGTCCAAGTGGTGCGCGAACATCTTCTCCGCCATCGGCGAACGGCAGATATTGCCGGTGCAGATGAACGCGACGGACAGACGGGCTCGCTCCATCAGCACTCCCGCTTCCCGGACCCGGCGACGACCACACGCAGCTCACCCACGACAGCCATTCTGGCCGGTCCGCCCCCGCGCGCGCCACGTAGGGTGTGGTGCCGTGCCCTCCGACACAGTCGACCACGCGCTGCTGCGCCACCACGGCGACGTGGACGCGCGGCCTGGCATGCTCGATTTCGCCGTCAACGTGCGGGGTTGCGCGCCGCCGGACTGGTTGCGCGCGCGGCTCGCCGCCCGCCTCGCGGACCTGGGGCGCTACCCGGACGCGGGCGAGGAGCTGGCCGCCCGGGTGGCCGTGGGCGAGCGCCATCGCCGCGACCCGGACGACGTGGTGCTGCTGGCGGGCGCGGCGGAGGGTTTCGCGCTGCTGCCGAAGCTCGCGCCCCGGTTGGCCGCCGTCGTGCATCCCTCGTTCACCGAGCCCGAGCTGGCGTTGCGGGAGGCGGGGGTGCCGGTCACCCGCGTGCTCCTCGAGCCGCCGTACGTGTTGGACCCGGCCGCCGTGCCCGAGGACGCGGACCTGGTGGTGGTCGGCAACCCCACCAATCCGACCTCGGTACTGCACCCCGCGGCGTCGTTGCGTGCGCTGCGCAGGCCCGGCCGCGTCGTGGTGGTGGACGAGGCGTTCATGGACGCCGTCCCCGGCGAACGCGAATCCGTCGCGGCGGACCCCGGGTTCCTGGTGCTGCGGAGTCTCACGAAGACGTGGGCGCTCGCGGGCCTGCGCTGCGGGTACTTCCTCGGCACCCCCGACCTGCTCGCCCGCCTCGCCCACGGCCGCCCCCACTGGGCGTTGGGCACCCTCCAATTGGAGGCGTTCCGCGCGACCGCCGAACCGTCGGCGGTCGCGGAGTCGCACCGCCTGGCCGAGGAGATCGCGGTCGAGCGCGAGGCGATGGTCGCGCGCCTTTCGGCCCTCGGCGTGGACGTCCACACCCCCGCCCACGGGCCGTTCCTGCTGCTGCGCGTCCCTGACGGGCCCGCAGTCCGCGCGCATCTGGCCGCGCACGGGATCGCGGTCCGCCGCGCCGATACGTTTCCGGGGTTGAGTGTCGACCACCTCCGCGTCGCGGTGCGGGACGCTGCGGCGGTCGACCGGTTGTGTGCCGGGCTCGGGGCCGTGCTGCGGTCGGGTTAGGGCCGAACTGCACCGCCCGGGGGACTAGTGGTGTGGGAGGCCGCCGGGGTCGACCGGTTGTGCCGGGCTCGGATGCGTTGCGGTCACGGAATCATCGAGTCCACGACGATCCGATGGCGCCGTGTTCTGTGTGCTCGAGGCCGGCGCATGGCGTTGCTACTGCCGGTCTCCGTCGAGCACCCCGATCCCGTCCCGGTGCGCGCCGATATCGTGGGCTGACCGTCCGCCCCGCGCGGTCGGTGGTGTGCCGGATCGGTGACGAGGGAAGGCGGGTGCGGCGTGGCGACGCTGGCGGAGCTCATCGGGGTACTGGATGCGGCGTACCCGCCGCGGCTGGCGGAGTCGTGGGATTCGGTGGGGCTGGTGTGCGGGGATCCGGGCGACGAGGTGCGGCGGGTGTTGTTCGCCGTGGACGCGACCGCCGAGGTGGTCGAGGAGGCGATCGACTGGCGCGCGCAGGCGCTGGTGGTGCACCATCCGCTGCTGTTGCGCGGGGTGGACACCGTGGCCGCCGACACCCCGAAAGGCGCTCTGCTGCACCGGCTCATCCGCTCCGGGTGCGCCCTGTTCACCGCGCACACCAACGCCGACTCCGCCGACCCCGGGGTCTCCGACGCGCTCGCCGCGGCGCTCGGACTCACCGTCACCGGTCCGCTGGAAGCGAAACCCGAAGGCCCCGTGGACAACTGGGTCGTGCAGGTGCCGCGCACCCACACCGACGCGGTGCTCGACGCGCTGTTCGCGGCGGGCGCGGGCGGTTCCGGGCACTACCGCGACTGCGCGTCGCGGGCGGATTCGATCGGCCAGTTCCGGCCGCTGCCCGGAGCGGATCCGGCGATCGGCTCGATCGGGGAACTCGAACGGGTACAGGAGGATCGCGTCGAGGTGATCGCGCCGCCCTCCCGGCGCGCCGCCGTGCTCGCGGCGCTGCGGGCGGCGCACCCGTACGAATCGCCCGCCTACCACGTCACCGAGCGCGCCGAACTGCCGTCCGCCCTCGGTCTCGGCCGCATCGGCACCCTGCCCGAACCGGAATCCTTGCGCGACTTCACCGCTCGCGTCGCGGCCGCCCTCCCGCCGACGGTGTGGGGTGTGCGCGCGGCGGGCGATCCGGACCGTGTGATCCAGCGGGTCGCGGTCTGCGGCGGCGCGGGGGATTCGTTCCTGAACACCGTGATCCGCCGCGGCGTCGACGCCTACGTGACCTCCGATCTGCGCCACCACCCGGCCGACGAGCACCTCCGCAAGAACGGTCCCGCCCTCGTCGACGCGGCGCACTGGGCCACCGAGTTCCCCTGGTGCGCCCAGGCGGAAGGGTTTGTGCGCGAGGCGCTCCCGGATCTGGAGACCCGGGTGTCGACCTTGCGAACCGACCCGTGGACGGTGGGTGCCGAGGGCTGAACCAGGCGGAACCGGAACTACTACCAGCGCGGTGGTATGCGGACGCTCTCGTCATCGTCCGAATCCACGAGGCCGCGGGGAACGGTCCCCCCGGTCGACGTCGTGGTATCCGTGCCGGTGCCAAGTGGGTTGTCCCGAGCCTCCGAGGAGGACCTGGGCCCGAATCGCCGTCTCGCTGTCGCGCCCGGAAGCCGAGCGCGACAGCGGAAGGCGGATGAGCCGGTCTGTAAGCCGGGTCCTGTCCCCGGTTCGCACCGGGTGGCGACCATCCATCTGGGCACACCGTCACCGGGTACCTCGAGCGGCCCACCCGCAGGCTCGGGCGAGCAGCCCTCGAACACCTGCGCAGCCGCACTCTCGCGAGTGCGGCCTTCGGCCTTGCTCCGGGCGGGGTTTACCTAGCCGCCCCGGTCACCCGGGGCGCTGGTGCGCTCTTACCGCACCGTTTCACCCTCACCGCACGGCCCCGAAAGGCCGTGGGCGGTCTGTTCTCTGTGGCACTGTCCCGCGGGTCACCCCGGGTTGCCGTTAGCAACCGCCCTGCTCTGTGGAGCCCGGACTTTCCTCGGCGCCGGGCAGCGGCACAGCGTGCCCGTTCCCGTCGCCGCGGTCGCCCGACCGACTCATCCGCGCGCACCAGCGTACCCCCGCGCACCGCCCCGTCCCCTACGCGCCCGGTCGCGCCAGTACGGTAATGGCTCATGGAACGTCTCGAGGTCAGTTTTCCCTCCGGCGGCCAGCAGTGCGCCGCCTGGCTGTACCCTCCCGCAGGCGTCCCCAAGCCCCGGCCGCTGGTGGTCATGGGGCACGGTCTGGGGGGCACGCGGGAAATGGGGTTGGACAGGTACGCACGCCGGTTCGCCGCGGCGGGAATGGGGGTGCTGGTGTTCGACTACCGGCATTTCGGCGCCAGCCAGGGCGACCCCCGGCAGTTGCTGCACATCGCCCGCCAGCGCGAGGACTGGCGCAACGCCATCGCCTACGCCCGCACCCTGCGCGGTTTCGACAAGACGCGGATCGCGCTGTGGGGCACGTCCTTCGGGGGCGGGCACGTGCTGTCCGTGGCGCCGGAGGACGACTACATCGCCGCGGTGGTCGCGCAGGTGCCGTTCACCAGCGGCTGGGCCTCGACGTGGGCGAAGGGGCCGACCAGCGTGGTGAAGGTGGCCACCATCGCCGCCACCGATCTGCTCGTGGGACCGTTGCGGCGCAAGCCCGTTCGGGTGCGGATCGCCGGGCGCAAGCGCGCCGCGGCGCTGATGAGCGCACCCGACGTACCGGAGGGTTACGGACGGCTGGCCGAGGAGAGCGAGACCTACGAGCCGAAAGTGTCCGCGCGCGCGGCGTTCTCGGTGCTGTTCGACAAACCGGGCCGCTACGCCAAAGCGCTGAAGATGCCGGTGTTCTACGCCGTGGCCGACGACGATTCGGTGGCGCCGCCCAAGCCGACGCTCAAGGCGGCCGAGCGCACCAAGCACGCGGTCGTGAAGCGGTATCCGGTGGGGCATTTCGACGTGTACTTCGACGACGTCTTCGAACAGGCGGTGTACGACCAGACCGAATTCCTGGTGTCGGTGCTGCGTCCGTGAGTCGGGCGCCCCGCACGGCCGGTGGGTCGCGCGGGGTATCCTGAGGGAGTTCGTTTCTCGACTCCGTCGATGGCCCCGATGCGCCGCGAAGCATCGTCGACGTGAAAGCTGTTGTCTCCCTAGGGAAGGGCATTCCCGTTCGTTCGTGACCGCCGCGCGGGTGCGGACCCGCCCGGAACTGCGCAAGCAGCGCAGGCAGCGTTCCCACGGGTGCTGGAACCATCTCATCGCCGCACCGCTGTGGCCCAAGCACGGCGTGAATCTCGGTACGCTGCTGCGCACGTGCGACGCCGTGGGTGCGTGCTTGGCGGTGCCGCGGTATCCGTGGATCCCCGACGCGCTGAACCAGGGCAACACTCTGCGCCACCGCCAGTGCGTGCACTGGGTGCACGGCCGCGCCGATCGCTGGCTGGCGCGGCAGCGCGCGAGCGGGTCGGCGATCATCGGCGTCGAACTCACCGACGAATCCGTCCGCCTCGCCGACCTTCCCGTCGCCCGCGGGCGCACCGTCATGCTGCTCGGCCACGAAATCGACGGCATCCCACCGGAAGCGCTCGAACTCACCGACACCGCCGTCGAGATCCCCATGGTCGGCACCGGGCACAGCCTGAACGTGGCGGTGGCGGGCAGCCTGGTCCTCTACAAGCTCGCGGGACTGAGTTGAATTGTTCTACCCCCTGGACGAATTCACCGCCGCGGCCCTGCGCGGGCACGCGGCGGTGAACGGTGTCGGAGCGGATCAGAAGGGGCGGAATCCCGCGCCCAGGCCGCCTTCGGCGTTGATGGCGGCCAGCACCACGTCGATCGGCGCGAAGTACGCCGGCGAGTGGACCGGGTTGCCCTGACCGGTGCACGGCACGTCGAAGCGGATGCCGGCCAGCCCGGTCAGCCTGCCCTGGTTCATGCCGACCAGTTGGTCGCCGACCGTCACCGGGCCGCCGGAATCACCCGGCTGCGAGCACGCCTGGTTGAGCGTGATGGTCTCGTCCAGATTGCCCCACACCACGCCGCAGCCCGCGCCGCTGGTGCGTCCGTTGGAGCACACGGTGGTGCCGGGGCCGGGGGTGGCGCCGATGCCGTTGATGGTGGTGCCTCCGACGGTGCGCACCGGCGCGACCTTGTCGCGATCGAAAACGAGGACCGCGATGTCCAGGTTCTCCCCGTTGTCGGAGTAGGCGACGATACCGACGGCGCCCGCCTCCAGCGCGTGCTCCGCGCCGAGCAGGGTGCCCTCGGGGGCGCAGTGGCCCGCGGTGAGCCCGACCAGCCGATCGGCGTTGTCGTAGCCGATCGCGGTGAGCGAGCACGCGGAGTCGTTCGCGAACACGAGACCGGATCCGCCGCCGAGCGCCACCTTCTCCGGGGCGGCCTGCGCGACGCCCGCCGCGCTCACGCCGACACCCGCGATGACGGCCGCCACGGCCGCCATCCACCTGAACCTCACAGCAGTTACTCTCCTTCTCGCAAACCGTTGACCGACAGCGGTCGCCGACCGTCACTCCGGTCACGCACCGATCCCGGCCGGGGAACACACGTTGCCATACCGGGGGCGGCGTGAGCCGGTGAATTACTTTCCCCCGCGTGTGGCTACCGATGGGCAAGCGATGCATCGGGTCCGGCGCGGCGGGCCGCAAGCGCTGTGTGCCGAGCCACAGTACCCGTTCATTCAGGGGGTCGTGCGCACCGGGGACGCCTCGGCCGCCCAACGCTCCCGACCGGCCATCCGCCGTGCAAACCGCGCTTTGCGCGGCCACTTTCCGAGACCGGCATAGGTTCAGTCCAGATACGACGTGTCGTTGACCAGACGAACCGAGGACCCGCCGTCCGGATAGAACTCCGCGATCGACAGCGACGCCAGATCCAGATGCAGCCGGTACAGCAGCGACGGCCCGACGCCGAGCGCCAGTTGCAGGAGGGTCTTGATGGGTGTCACGTGGCTGACCAGCACGATATTGCTGCCCGCGTACAGGCCCGTGAGATCGCGCCGCACCGCCTCCACGCGCTCGCGCACCGCGTCGAAGCTCTCGCCGCCCGGCGCGGGCACCGACGGGTCACCGAGCCAGCGGGCGTGTAGTTCCGGGTCGCGCTCGGCGGCCTCCCCGAAGGTGAGCCCTTCCCATTCGCCGAAATCGGTCTCGATGAGTCCGTCGTGGGTGTGCACGGGCACGCGCAGTGCGGCGGCGGCCGCTTCGGCGGTCTCCCGCGCGCGGCCGAGCGGGGAGCTGATCACGGCGGCGATACCGCCTTTGGCCGCAAGCATTTTCGCGGCGCGGTCGGCTTGGTCTTGGCCGAGGGGAGTGAGAGCGGGGTTGCCGCGGCCCGAATAGCGGCGCTGCACAGAGAGTTCCGTCTGGCCGTGGCGGAGCAGGAGGAAGCGCGTGGGGCGGCCGAGGGCTCCGGTCCAGCCGGGGGACGTGGGGTTGACTGCGGCGGTGCGGTCACGATCGGCCGCGGCATCGTCACCGTAGGAGACGGTGACACGCTCAGTGTTCGGCGGTCGGGAGACGTCCCAGGTACCCGGCGCCGGTGCGACGCCTTCGCCGGCATCGGAGTCGATGGTTTCGCCGGATTCTCCGCCGCTCGCGGTGCGTTCGGCCGAATCCACGTGGAAGCGCGTTGTTTTCGGCTCGCGAGAGACACCGGCGCTCGTTCCCGTATCGGTCGGCGCGTGCCCCGCGTCGCGGGCCGTGCGCACCTCGTCGACCAGGGACGCGTCGTCCATGGCCTCGTTGGCGAGGCGGTCGGCGTGGGAGTTCTGGGCGCGCGGGATCCAGGCGAAGGTGACGCGGTCGAAGCCGGTGACCAGGCGGCGGGCCCGGTCGGCGAGCGGAATCATGGCCGCGTGCTTGACCTTCCAGCGGCCCGACATCTGCTCGACCACCAGTTTGGAGTCCATCCGCACCGACACGATGCGCGCGCCCAGTTCGGCCGCCGCCTCCAAACCCGCGATCAGGCCGCGGTATTCGGCGACGTTGTTCGTCGCGACACCGATGCTCTCGCGCCGCTCCGCCAGCACCGTCGCGTGGTCGGCGTCGAACACCACCGCGCCGTAGCCGGCCGGGCCGGGATTGCCGCGCGAGCCGCCGTCGGCTTCGACGATGACCTGCTCGTGGCTCACGCCACCGCCTCGATCACAGACCGGATTCCTTGGTGCGGACCAGGATCGCGCCGCATTCCGGGCAGCGCACCACCACGTCGGGCGCGGTCTTCGCGATGCGGGCGATCTCGCCGCGATCCAGTTCGATCCGGCACGCACCGCACTTGCGGGCTTGCAGCAGCGCCGCGCCCACGCCGCGCTGGGCGCGCTGCCGGTCGTAGATCGCGAGCAGTTCCTCGGGGAACAGCGGCACCAGGTTCGCGCGGTCGCCCTCGCAGCGGCCCTGCGCTACGTCCAGATCGGCCAGCGCCTCGTCGCGGTGGCGCTGGGCCTCGGCGAGTTCGTCGTCGGCCTTGCTCAGGCGCGCGCCCGCGTGGTCGTGGTCGGCGGCCGAGGCCTCGCGGCGCTCCATCACCTCGAGCAGTTCGTCCTCCAGCACGCCGCGCCGCCGCTCCAGGCTGCCGAGTTCGTGCTGGATCTCCGAAAGCTGTTTCGCGCCAACCGAACCCGCGGTGAGCATGCCGCGGTCGCGCTCCTCGCGCTTGCGGACCGCCTCGATCTCGCCCTCCAGCTTGCGGATGTCGCGGTCGAGGTCGTCCAGCACGATCTCCACCGCCACCGCGGCGTCCTTGAGCTCGTTGCGCTCGCCTTCGAGCCGGGCCACCTCCTGCTGCTCGGGCAGGACCGTGCGCCGGTGGGCGATCCGCGTCAGCTCGGCGTCGACGGAGGCGAGCTGGAGCAGCTTGGCCTGGATCGGTGGTTCGACATTCAACGCGAACAAACTCCTGAACACTGTGGACGGTGGGGCCTCCGCCGGGCGGCGAACACCAGTGCTCAACCGTACCGCGACTGCCGGGTGGGTGGTGCCGAGGCGGGGACGGATGTCGGTGGTCGAACATACGGGCGATTCAGTGGTGCCCGCAGCGGCTATGGTCAGTCGACCGGGCGCGTTTTGATGGCGTCGCGCGAGATATAGACGTCGTACTCGCCCGGGGTGGCGATGACGGCGTTGCCATAGGCGGAGCGAACAAAAGGTGCGGTCCACCATTTGCCGTCGCGCATGTCGGCGAAGAAGTCACGATCGTCGCCGTTGAGGAAGATGTGGTCCTGGGAAGTCGCGGCACCGTCCAGGTTCTGCCCGTAGAGGCGGCTGACCTTGTACCCGGAGTGGAAGCCCAGGGCGTTCACCCACGGCTCGAGCTCGACGATATTGGCTTGCAGCACCCACAGGTCACCCTCGACGCGGAAGGTCTCGCGGCGGTCGGGTGCGCCGTCGTCGTAGAGGGTGAGGTCGACCTGGAGTTGTCCGTCCTCGGCCTCGCTGACGACCACGTGCGCGGCCTTGATCTCCCCCGTGAGTCCGAGATAGGTCTGCATCAGGGTCGCCACCCACAGCAACACCACCGCGACCATCAGCAAGCCCGCCCCACCCGCCCCGCGCCCGAGCACGGCCTTCGCGCCCTTCTTGCGCATGCGCGCGATCGCCGAGATCAGCAGCGCGACCCCGACCAGGATCAGCAGGATCAGGCCGATCTGCACGATCCCGAAATCCACCGGGAAGTTCATGCGCTAGTTGTACCCGCTCCCGGCGTTCCGAGACAGGTGAAGTGCGAGCGACTTTCGCGGACACACCGCGACACGCCGCGCGGGATACGTTGCGGGGACGGGGGTTTGATAGGCGGGTGGTCACCACGGTGTCGATGCGAAGTGAACCGACCAGTCGTGTTGCGCGCCAGGTGAACCCGATGGGTTCGGGCAGAACCAGGGGAACGGCGTTGCCGGGAGAGCACGCCGCCGCGGCGACGGGCCTTACACGTGCGGACGTTTCAGCAGATGTACTTCGCGATATTGAAGATGGCGAGCGCCTCTTCCTTCGACGCGGCCACGTCGCCGGATTTCGTGCGGTCGACGATCGCGTTCACGGTGTCGTCCTCGGACTTGCCGCCGTCGATGTCGGCGCAGGTGCCGGTGAGGATGTCGGCGATCTCGGCATCGGTGCGGCCTTCGGCCAGCTTCGGAAAGGCGCTGCGGTAGCTCACCACGAAGGTGCCCGCCTTGATGTTGTCGGGCACCTCGACCCCGCCGGGCTGATCGGCGACCGAGGAGGCGGCGGGGGCGGAGGTCGCCGCGGCCTCGCCGGTGGCCGTGTCGTCCCCGTTGCAGCCGACGACGAGCAGGGCGAACAGGGTGGTGCTGACCGCGAGGGCGGCGGAAGTTCTTGTCACGGAGCGGGATGCTAACCGGCCCGGTGGAAAGTCGCCTCCCGTGCGGTGAACGGAAGGCGACCGGTGTGTGGCGGCGCTCGAGGCTAGGCCGCCGGGTCGATCATGAAGACCTTCGCCCAGTACGCGGCCTGCTCGGGACCGAGCAACGGCAGCAGGTAGTCGAAGAGGATCGATGACATCAGTGCAGTACTCCCAGTTCTCGACGTACGGGGCCCGGAATGGGACAGGCGAGACGCGCGTGGCCCGCGGCCCCGGGACCGAACCCTAGCAGCCGGGCGCGACACGGCGAGCCGGGCCGGGCGATTCGTCCGGAACTGGCCCAGACCGTGACCGACGTCATAAAGTAGTCGCCGTTGGCACGGTCCGGCGCCGGGGAGCCCCGGGCCGATTTCACCCTCTATCCCGGAAGCAGGTCTCAACTCTATGCGGGTAGTTCGTTCATTGGTCGCCGGCGCGCTCGTCGCCGGAGCCGCATCGCTCTTTGCCGTGCTGGGCGCCGGTTCGGCCAACGCGGTCGCGGTGACTCCGCTCCCCGGCGGTGTGCAGGTCGACCTCAGTCCGGCCGACACCAAGTGGGTGGCCGACACCCGCTTCGGTCTCACCGTCGCGGGACTGCCGCATCCGTCGGCGCCCTCGTTCGGTGAGGCGCTGGATGCGGCGGCGGCACTCTCCTCGACCTACCCCACCGGGCGGGTCACCTTCACGGTGTTCGGACCGTTCCACGAGCTCAACGGCACGATGCTGGCCTTGCAGTAACGTATCGTCCGTGGAACTGCACCAGCGGATCACCTCGGCGCCGGTCGATTTCGGCGCTATCCGATCCGAATTCGGTCTGGCCTCGGCGTATCCCGCCGAGGCCACCGCGGAAGCCCGCGGCGCGCGTGACGCGTTCGCGGGCGACCGGATCGATCGCACCGACCTCGCGTTGGTGACGATCGATCCCCCCGGAGCCATGGATCTCGACCAGGCCCTGCATATCGAGCGCACGGACTCCGGTTTTCTCCTGCATTACGCGATCGCCGATGTCGGCGCCGTGATCCACCCCGAGGGCGCGCTCGCCAAAGAGGCGGGCACCCGGGGTCAGACCTTCTACCTGCCCGACGGCACCGTGCCGCTGCACCCCGAGGTGCTCTCGGAAGGCGCGGCCAGTCTGCTGCCGGACGTCGACCGGCCCGCCGCGCTGTGGACCATCGAACTCGACGAGCACGGCGAACCCCAGCACTACTCCGTCGCCCGCGCGCTGGTGCGCTCGCGCGCCCGGCTCGACTACGCGGGCGTGCAGGCCGACGCCGACGCGGGCCGCCTGCACCCCTCGATCGCGGCGCTGCCGGACTTCGGCACGCGACGGATCGAGGCGGGTATCGCGCGCGGCGCGATCGGCCTGCGCCTGCCCTCGCAGAGCGTGATCCGCGACGACGCGGCCGACGGCCACTGGCGGCTGGTGCTGGAGCCGCGCACCGCCGCCGACGACTGGAACGAGCAGGTCTCGCTGCTCACCGGGATGTGCGCGGCCCGGATCATGCTGGACGCCCCCGACGACGGACAGCGCATCGGCCTGCTGCGCACCATGCCGCCGCCCGCCGAGTCGGCGGCCGAGTCCATGCGCCGCACCGCCGCCGCGCTGGGCGTGCCGTGGCCCGCCGACCAGTCCGTGGGGCGGATGCTGGCCGGACTCGATCCGAACACCCCGGCCGCGCTGGTGCTCATGTCCGAAGCCACGAGTTTGCTGCGCGGCGCCACCTACACCGTGGTGAACGGGGAGCTGCCCGGCACCCTCGAGCACAGCGGGATCGGCGCGCCCTACGCGCACGTCACCGCGCCGCTGCGCCGCCTCGCGGATCGCTTCGCCCTCGAGGTGTGCCTGGCGCGCTGCGCGGGAACCGAAGTGCCGCAGTGGGTTCGCGAGGGCCTGAGCCCCACCGCCGACACCATGAAGCGCACCGACGGCGTCGCGGGCAAGGTGGACCGGGCCTGTATCGACCTCACCGAGGCGACCCTGCTGGCCGCGCGCCCCGGCGGCGTATACGACGCGATCGTGATCCGCGAGGCCAACGGCAACCGCCCGGCCGAGATCTTCATCGCCGACCCGCCCGTGCTCGCGCCGTGCGAAGGGTCTCCGCCCGAAGGCGCCACCATCCGCGCCCGCCTCACCACGGCCGACCCGGTCACCCGCAAGGTGTCGTTCACGGCAGAGTGAGTTCGGTTGCCGCGGCGGGTGTTCAGCCTGCGGTGCCCCCGCCGCTCATCGACAGTCGATCATGCGACGCGGTGACGTGCCGCACGAGGGACATAGCGAGCGCGGCACGTCCCGGTGGGAAAGGTACGCCAGGGCGCTCACTTCAGGCGCTCGTTCACAGAGCCCGGTCCACATCGGGCGGCGGATCCGCCCGCGCGTCACTCGGCGTCCAGGAGCGCGGCCGCGGCGGCCGGGTACTTCTCCAAAGTCGCGTCGGCCGCGGCGTTTTCGGCATCCGCCAAGCGCTGATACACGGCCCGGTCCTCGCCCGCCGCCTCGGCTTCGGCGGCCCGCTCCAGGATCGCCTCGGCGGACTCGACGGCGTCGCGGTGGTCGCCCAGCACCGTCTGCAAGCGCTTGGCGCGCGAGCCCAGGCTGCGGGCCGCGTCGCCGAGGACGGGCTCGGCGGCCTCGCAGGAATAGCGTAAACGCTTGGCGCTCTTGCGGATATCGTGCAGCATCTCGATGCGCTCGTCCTCGGGGACGGTCGGCTCGCTGCGGATCAGCGCCTCCACCCGGTCCCGGTCGCGGCGCAGCACGATGCCGAAGAACTTCGACGAGGCCACCGCGGCCCGCGCGGAACGCAGCGGCGGCTTCTCGCGCCACCGCGAAAGTTCCTCCCGCAGCGCGCGATAACGTTCGCCTTCCAGCGCGGTGAGGATCTCGGCGTGCGCGGCGGCGTAGCGGTCGCGTTCGGCCGTGACCAGTCGCGCCGTCACGGAGTCGGGCGCGTCGGCGCCGTGCACGGCGAGCAGATCGCCGAAGCGTTCGGCGCGCACCTCGGCGTCGCGGGCCACGCCGAGCAGGCCGGCCAGCCATTTGAGTTCGGCGCCCATCGTGGCCGCCGGCTCCTTGCGCAGCAGGCTCCGATAGGAGCGCAGCACGCTGCGCAGGCGCCGGGTGGCCACGCGCATCTGGTGCACCGAATCCCAAGCGTCCCTGCGCACTTCGGGCTCGGCGGCGAAGAGGCGGTCCACGTCGTCACGCAGGGCGGCGGTGAGGGCGGCGCCGGCGTCGGGGGCCACGGGTCAGCCCGCCTTGGCGAAGCGGTCGGTGGCCTCGACCAGGTGGTGCACGATGCCGGGTTCGGTGGCGGCGTGCCCGGCGTCGTCGACCAGGTGCAGCGTCGAGGCGGGCAGCGCCCGGTGCAGATCCCACGCGTTCACCGCCGGGCACACGATGTCGTGGCGCCCGTGCACGATGACGGTGGGAATGTGCGCGATGAGAGGTGCGTCCCGCAGCAACTGGCCCTCCTCCAGGAATCCGCCGTTGCGGAAGTAGTGGTTCTCGATCCGGGCGAAGGCCAGCGCGAACCGCGGCTCGCCCGTCTCCTCGACCCGATCCGGTTGCGGCAGCAGCGAACTCGTCGACCCCTCCCACACCGACCAGGCGATCGCGGCCGCGGTGGCGACCTCGGGATCGGGGGAGTGCAGCAACCGGTGGTAGGCCTCCACCAGATCGCCGTCGCGCTCGGCCGCCGGGATCGGCGCCAGGTACTTCTCCCACTCGTCGGGGTAGACGTAGCCCGCCGCGCCGTTGTAGTACCAGTCGATCTCCTTGCGCCGCAACAGGAAGATCCCGCGCAGCACCAGTTCGGTCACCCGCTCCGGGTACCGCTGCGCGTACGCCAGCGCGAGCGTGGAGCCCCACGATCCGCCGAACACCTGCCAGCGCTCGACGCCGAGATGCGTACGCAGCGTTTCGATATCGGCCACCAGGTGCCCGGTGGTGTTGTGCTCCAGGCTCGCGCCGTCGGCGATGTGCGGGGTGGACCGGCCGCAGCCGCGCTGGTCGAACAGCACGATGCGGTAGGCGCTCGGGTCGAAGAACCGGCGCTGCAACGGCGAGGTGCCCCCACCCGGCCCGCCGTGCAGGAACACGACCGGTTTGCCCTCGGGGTTGCCGCTCACCTCCCAGTGCACGGACTGGCCGTCACCCACGTCGAGCAGGCCGGTCTCGTACGGCTCGATCGGCGAGTAGAGGGGGCGGCGCATCAGAGACCGACCACGATCGAGGCCAGGTCGGGCGTCTCGAGCGCCTCGATGGCCTGCTGGTGCACGTCCGGGCAGGACTCGAGGGTCACGGTGTCCACCACGGACTTGTTGCCGAGCACGTCGATGCCGTGCTGCAGACCCCACGGGTGCACGATCAGGTTCAGCCCGACGCGGCCGAGCGTGGGCCCCTGCACGCGGAAGTTGGACAGTTCCGGGCGGATCGCGTCGCACAATGCGGTGGCGGCGGCGTCGCTCACCTCGGGGGCGGGCTTCGCGGTGGTCGCGCTCGGGGTGGTGGCGGACGCGGGCGCCGAGGTGGTGGTGTCCGAGCTGCCGGTGGGGTTCGGATCGCCGGAGGTCCCGCAGGCGGTGAGCGCGGCCGCGGTGACCGCGACGGCCGCGAGGAAGGCGGCGCGGGGGAGCGCGGCGCTGCGTGGAGTCCAACGGGTGTGCGGCATCGGTACCTCTGGTCGTCTCGGCTGGGTCGGTTCCGCCCCCTGCCGGGGCGAAACTGTCGGCATCGAGTCTGCCATCCTTCGCCGCGAACGGGTCTCAGCGAAAGTTTACCCGCAGTTCATCGACCAGTTCCTCGACGAAGCGGTCCAGCCGTGATCCCGCCACGTCGAGCGTGCGCCACGGGTGCAGCGCGACCAGGGGCGCGAGGCGTTCGGCGAGCGCGATCTCGGCGTCGGTGACCTCACCGCGGCGGCGCCAGCGTTCTACGTAGTCCGCGCGATAAGGGCTGTGCAGCAGCGTCTTCGAGAGGAACGGGTGGGTGAGCACGGCGTCGCCCCAGTCGAACAACCGGGTGCTGCCCGCGAACACGTTGCCGGGACGTAGGTCGTTGTGTTCCACGCTCAGCCTGCCGAACGCCGCCAGCTCGCCCGCCGCGTCCTCGATGCGGCCGCCGAGTCCGGGCGCCCGGTGTTCGAAGTCGCGGTACACCGAGATCAGTTGTGCGGGAGGAAGATACGGCGTTCCCGTGGCGCGCAGATGGTCCACGTGCGCCGACAGGGTGTGCTGGAGATCGGCGTAGGAGCGCACCACGGTGGACCACACGGCGTCACCGCCGCCGGTCGCGCCACCATCGCGGGTCAGCAGCCAGCCCCGATCCGGTTGCACCGCAAGGGGTTCGGGCACCGCGTCCGGGCACAGCCGTGCGATCTCGGCCAGCAGCGGGCCCTCGTGGGCGAAGGCGCGCGCGTTCGCCTTCAGCCACATCGTGCCCGCCGTGGTCGGAATGCGCGCGAGCAGTGACCACGGACGCCGTCGCGTCTCCTCGGCCGCACCCGTGCACTCGATGCCCTGCGCCTCGAGCTCCGCGCGGGCCCAGCCCACCAGCGGCGCGAGCGGCCGGCCGAGCAGCGTGACGGGGGCGTCCACCACCCGGTCGGCCGTCGTCACGCGCTCAGAAGGTGTGCTCGGGAGCGGGGAACACGCCGCGCGACACCTCGTCGGCGTAGGTCGCGGCCGCCTCGCGCAGCGTGTCGCCCACCGCGGCGAACCGCTTGACGAACTTGGCGGTCTTGCCGCTGGTGTAGCCGGCCATGTCCTGCCAGACCAGCACCTGCGCGTCGCACTCCGCGCCGGCGCCGATGCCGACGGTCGGGATGGTCAGCTTGCGGGTGACCTGCCCGGCCAGTTCGGCCGGCACCATCTCCATCACCACGGAGAACGCGCCCGCCTCCTGCACGGCGATCGCGTCGGCGATCAGCTGCTCCGCGCCGTCGCCGCGGCCCTGCACCCGGAAACCGCCCAGGGTGTTGACGCTCTGCGGGGTGAAGCCGATGTGCGCCATGACGGGGATGCCCGCCGCCGTGATCAGCGCGATCTGCTCGGCGACCCGCTCGCCGCCCTCCAGCTTCACCGCGTGCGCGCCGCCCTCCTTCATGAACCGGGTGGCGGTGGCCAGCGCCTGCTGCGGGGAGGATTCGTAGGTGCCGAACGGCAGATCGGCCACCACCAGCGCGTGCGGTGCGCCGCGCACCACGCCGCGCACCAGCGGAATCAGCTCGTCCACGGTGACCGGCACCGTGGTGTCGTAGCCGTACACGACGTTGGCGGCGGAATCGCCGACCAACAGCACCGGGATGCCCGCTTCGTCGAACAGCTTGGCGGTCGAGTAGTCGTAGGCGGTGAGCATGGCCCACCGCTCACCGGCGGCCTTCCTCTGCTGCAGATGCGTCACCCGCGTCTTGCGCCGCGTCTTGCGCTCGGCAGGTGCCGCACCGTAGGCAGGGGTTTCCGAATCGGATACGGACATCGTCGTCCCTTTCGTCTGTGTCGCCTCGAGGCCCTGACCGGGTCCCCGGGTTTTCTGACGCTTTTAGTCTGCCACCGGGCCCGACGCCGAATAAGAGGCTTCGCCGGTGCGATTTCTCACACGAGCGGGTACGTCCTGGGCCGCGGGCCGCCGAGCGGGGTGTTACTTTTCACCCGATCCACGCGGCGCGCTCGCGTGGATCGTCACGCAGAGTGCCCGCGTCGAGCGGGTGGGGAGTGGGAGCGCAACTGTGATCGAGCCACCGTCACCGACGGATCCGACGGTGATCGGGCGCTACCGGGTGCTCGGCGTGCTCGGCGCGGGCGGAATGGGGCGCGTGTTGCTCGGTGCGGGCCCGGACGGCCGCTTCGTCGCGATCAAGCAGATCCATCCGCACCTGGTCGAGGACGCCGAGTACCGTGCCCGATTCGAACGTGAGATCACCGTCTCCATGCGGGTCTCGGGCGCGTTCACCGCCGCGCTGGTCGACTATCGGCTGACCGGTCCCGCGCCCTGGCTGGCATCGGTGTTCATCCCCGGAATGCCGCTGGACCGCGTGGTCGAAGAACTCGGGCCGCTGCCCGTGCCCGCGCTGCGCGTACTCGCCAGCGGATTGGCTTCGGCGCTGCACTCCGTCCACGGTACCGGGCTGATACACCGGGATCTCAAGCCCGCCAACGTGATTCTCGCGGCCGACGGCCCGCGGGTGATCGACTTCGGTATCGCGCAGTCCGCCGAGGGCGGCGTGATCACCGAGGTGGGTTCGCTCATCGGCTCGCCCGCCTACATGTCGCCGGAGCAGGCGACGGGCGAAGCGATGACCGGCGCGAGCGACGTCTTCTCGCTGGGGTCGCTGCTGTTCCTGGCCGCGACCGGGGAGAGCCCGTTCGCGGCGGCCTCGGTGGCCTACACCATGTTCAATATCGTGCACCGGGAAGTGGAGCTCGACCGGGCGCCCGCCGAGCTGCGCGCGCTGTTGAGCGGGTGCCTGGCCAAGGACCCGGCCGATCGGCCCACTCCCGCGCAGATCCTCGATCACCTCGGCGTGCTGCCCGCGCGGGCGCGACCCTGGCCGGAGGCGGTGCACGCCGAGATCGAGCGGCGCACTCGTAGCCTGTCGATCCTCGTCGCCGATCCGGACGCGACGCACGCCATAGCGTCGGCGCCGCTGGGCCCGCCGCCCTCGCCTACACGCCGCCACCGGGGGCTCGTCATCGGGGTGGCGGCCGCGGTCCTGGCGCTGGTCGCGGGGGTGACGGCCGTCGCCCTGCGGAGCACCGGCGACGCGCCCGCGACGGCGGAGGGCCCGGCGGCGCAACTGCCCGCCGTGGAACGCTGGCGCGGCGTCGACGCCTGCGCCTGGTTGCTCGACGCGCTCGGCCCCGAGCTGCCCGCCGACTCGGTGGGCGCCGAGACCACCACCGACTCGTGGGTGTGGCAGCCCGGCCCCGCGTGGGGCTGCGAGGGCTCGTCGTCCGCGGGCAGGCTGAACGTCGAACTCGGCGCGGCCACCGACCGGTTCGTCGACAGCGGGGGGACCACGGCGGGTCTGCCGCTGCTGCGCCGCGAGGGTGACTGCGCCGTCGCGGTGGACGGCGGGGCCACACCGCGACTCGGGCTGGTCGTGACCGGCTCGGGCCGCGCGTGCGGGCTGACCGAGTACACCCTCGAGCGCTTGCTGGGCGCGCTCGACCGGCTGCCGGCTGATCCGGGGATGACCACGCTGGCGTCGGTGGATCCGTGCTCGCTGGTGGGCGAGGCGGAACTGGCCGCGCTGGGTGCGATGGGGCCGGGCGCGCCGCTGTCGGCGCACCAATGCGAGTGGGTGGGCGAGTCGCGCCTGCGGGTCACGCTCGCGCTGACCCGCAGCTCGTCGCTGCCGGTGCTCCCCCGGTACGTGGACCTCGGTGGCGGTGTACTGGTGACGCGGGACGACTACGACGGCGCGGACACCTGCACACTGCTGTTCCGATTCCGCCCGGTGGGGGAGACCTTCGTCGAGACGGTGACCGTGCGCCTCCAGTCTCCGGCGCGCTCGCGCGACGACCTGTGCTCGATCGCCGACGGCGTGGTGAAGCCCGTCGTCGGCCGCTTGCCCTCGGCATGAGTCGTCGCGTGTCGAGAATCGGTGGTAGCTTCACGATGTTTTCACGGGAGGAGTGGTCATCACGGTGGCCGCTGGGGAGGGGAATCGTGCGGTACCGGTTGCGCTGTGTCGCGGCGCTGCTCGCGCTGACCGTCGGCACGGTGGCGTGTTCGTCCGGGACCGGCCCGGTCGCGAAGCACGACTACCCGTCGCAGGTGGTCCCCGGCGACTTCGACGACGCGCCGAGCCTGGGCAGGGGCATGCTCGTCGAATCGTTGCGCCTCGGTGAGCACCTCCCCTTCGCCGACGGCATCGATCCCGATCTGACCGAGGGCAGAGGTGGCGGTGTGATCGCCGACCACACCGGGATCACCGACCTGCTCTCGGGCGTGCAGCGCACCGCGCTGATGGACTTCGACGTGTACGCCGGATTCGGCGCCATCGCGGGCAACACCGAGCGGCACAACGAGCAGGCGAACAAGTGGCTGTCCATCGCGATCCTCGCGTTCGCCGACGAGGAGACCGCGCGGCGGGCCGCCACGGCGATGGAGGAACAGGATTTCACCGCCAACACCGAGAACGCCCGCATCGCGGTCCCCGGATTCCCCGCCGCGCTGACCCACTGGCGGCCCGGCATCCCGACCGTCGGCAGCTGGCTGGTGTGGCGCAACCACGTCATCCGGGTCTACGCGAAGGTCATCGATCCGGTCGAATCCGCGCTGGCCGACGTGGTGGCCCGGACCTACGCCGCGCACCTGGCCGAGCTGGCGGACTTCACCCCGACACCGGTCACCGATCTGCCCGCGCTGCGCCTGGACCCCGACGGGATGCTCACCCACCTGGTGAAGACCGCCGACTACGTCCCCGACCACCGCCGGTTCGCCGTGTACGGGCCGCGTGCCATGGCACTGCTCAACGACCGGCCGAGCGAGAACCTGCGGGAGTACACCGATCACGGCGTGCGCGCGATCGCGGTCTCGCACAACAAATTCCTGTACCGCGCCACCGACGCGGCGTCGGCCGCGGCCTACGCCGAAGCGGGCAGGGCGCGCATGACGACAGCGAATTATGCCGAGATGGCAGGCCCACCCGGGACGCGTTGTGTGCGGGCGTTGCGCCCGGCGGTGCGGACGATCGAGGCGCGGCGTTTCGGCTGCCAGATCGTGCACGGTGAATTCGTGGCCCAGGTATTCGGCATCGACGAGACCGATACCCGCGCGCTCGCGCGGGCCCAGCGATCGGTCCTGTCGGAGTGGTGATGAACGTCGACGGAGGCACCCCATGAAACCGCTGGCGCCGGGGGAACCGGACCGGCTCGGCCGATATCAGGCGATTGCCGTGATCGGCAAGGGAGGTATGGGGCGCGTGCTGCTGGGCCGGGCGCCCGAGGGCCGCCTGGTGGCCATCAAGCAGATCCATGCCCACCTCACCGGCAGCGACGAGTTCCGCGATCGGTTCCGCCGCGAGGTCCTTGCCTCCCAGCAGGTCACCGGCGCCTACACGGCGGGCGTCGTGGACTTCGACACCGAGGCCGAGAGTCCTTGGCTCGCCTCGGAATACATCGCCGGTCCGTCTCTCCAGGACGCGATCGAGCAGTTCGGCAGGCTGAGCATCGGCGGATTGAAGCTGCTCACGTCCGGGCTGGCCATGGCGCTCATCGAGATCCACCGCACCGGCATGGTGCACCGCGACCTCAAGCCGAGCAATGTGCTGCTCACCGACGCGGGTCCGCGCGTCATCGACTTCGGCATCGCCCGCGCGATGGCGGACGACGCGCGCCTCACCGCGACCGGCACCGTCATCGGGTCGCCCGCGTACATGTCGCCGGAACAGGCCGAATGCCGCCCGCTGACCCCCGCCGCGGACGTGTTCTCGGTCGGCGCGATCATCGCCATGGCGGCCTCGGGAATCAGTCCGTTCCACGGTGTTTCGACACCGCAGGTGCTCTACAACGTCCTCTACGCCGCACCCGACCTGAGCGCCGTGCCCGCACCGTTGCGCGCCGTGGTCGGCGCGTGTCTGGCCAAGGATCCGGCGCAGCGTCCGACGCCGGAGGAACTGCTCGAGGTGGCGGGCGGAATCGACGCCGAGCCGATGTGGCCGGTGCGGGTGCGCCGCCGGATCGCCGAGGTCGCCGAGGAGGCGAACCGCTGGGCCACCGGTGGTGGCGCGCCCGCCGCGCCCGACAGTGCGCCGGGCTGGCGAGAGCGAGTGCGGGAACCAAGGATTCGCGTCGTGCTCGCGGCCGCGCTGGTTGCCGTGCTCGCCCTCGGAGCAGGGCTGGTGTGGGGTTCGGGGGTCGACGGTCACGCGGTCCCGATGGCCGACCCGGCACTGGACCTGACTGCGGAGGAAGCCTCGCTGCTCGATTCGTGCGCGCTGCTCATGCCCGACGTCCTGGGGGAGCTGGGCGAGCCCACCGGCGAGATCGTCCGATCGGGAACGGACTGCCGGACCTCCTACACCGGCCCCGACGGACGCGGGATCGGCTACGACCTCTGGGTCGGCATCGGGCCGCAGGAGACCCTGGCCACCTACGACCCGATGGGCACCGCGATCGGCTGGATGCCGGTTCTCGGGCGCCAGGAGAGCGCGCGGATGTGCGACCGGGCGGTGATCGCGCAGAACGGCATACCGCTGTCGTTGTGGATGCGGACGGACGCGAAAGAGGGGGACGCGTGCCCACAGGCCGAGCGGGCGCTGGCCGCCGTCGTCGGCCGGTTGGCGGTGAATCCGCCGCTGCTCGACGTACCCGCGGACTCGGTGCTGCGGATAGACCCGTGCTCGGTCCTCGACCCCGCGACGGATCTGGCCGCCGTCGGTGATCCCGCCAAACGGATGCCCGCCACGCCGCGCAGCTGCACCGTGTCGGGCCGGGAATGGGGTATGGACCTGCGGCTGGTGGAGAAGGTCAGGCCCGATGCGGAGAGCGGGCGCCGCGCCCCCGGGCACAGCACCCGCGAGATCGACGGGCGCACGGTCTATCTCGAAGAACTCCCGTACCGCTGCTACGTCACCGTCATGATCCGGCCCACCAGGCAGAACCTGGCGGAGGTCGCCCACCTCGACTTCTATCATCAGCCGCGGTTCTCCTCGGCGGGCATGTGCGATCGCGCCCTGCTGGTGATGAGTTCCGTCCTACCGAAGTTGCCCACCACATGATGCTCGAACCACTGGCCATCGCGGGCGGTTTCGGCCGCTACCACCTCGCCGCGGCGCTGGCGCCCACCGTCGTCTATCCGGCATATCTCGGCGCCGGTCCGGACGACGGCGTGTTCGCGCTGTACACCGCCCCCGCCTTTCTCGCCGAGGATCCCGAGTTCCGGCTCGCCCTGCGGCACGGCGCGGTGGCGGCGACCCGGTTGACCCACCGGTTCGTGACACCGGTGTTCGACGTCGACGCCGACGCGGAAACGCCGTGGGTGGCCGTGCCTTTCGCCGCGGGGGTCACCCTGGACGAACAGATCGCCGCGCACGGCCCGCTGCCGGAGGACGCGGCGCGGACCCTGGCGGCGGCGCTGGCCGAGGCGCTCACCGCGATCCACGCCGCCGGACTGGTCCACCGTTCCCTGCGACCCGACACGGTGTCGCTCACCCGCGACGGCATACGTGTCACCGGAACGGGGCTGCCGCCGGTGCTCGAGTTCCCCCACGCCGCACGACATCCCGAAGCGATTCCCGGTCCGCCCGACTACCTTTCGCCCGAGCAGACGGTGGGCGCCGAGATCGGTCCGGCCTCGGATGTGTTCGCCTTCGGCGCGGTGCTGGCATTCGCGGCTTCCGGGGTGCGTCCCTTCGGCGCGCCGTCGGTGCCTTACACGCTGTTCACCATCGCGCAGCGCGAACCCGATCTGGGCACCGTGCCGGCCTCGCTGCGCCCGCTGGTCACCGCGTGCCTGCGCAAGGACCCGCGCACCCGGCCGACCGCCGCGCAGGTGCTGGAATACCTGGGTGCGCCGGAGGTTTCGCCGCCGCCGTGGCCCGCGGCGGTACTGGTGGAGACGGACCGGCGCGAGCGTGCTGCCGCGGCGGCGATCGGCGCCTGTCGCGCGGAGTTCCAGCGGGTGGATCGCGGCCCGCGCGTGGTGGCCGCCGATACGCTCCGGCGGGCGGTGCGGGGCGGCCGGGGCATGGCGGGCGCCGTGCGGCGGTTCGCGGGCCGCACGGGTCCGCGCACCAGGATCGCTCTGGCGCTCGCGGTGGCGGCGGTGCTGGTGGCGGCCGTGGGTGTCACGGTGCTGCGGGAGCCGCCGGAGCCGGTGACGGCGCTGTCGCTCGAGCAACTGCGCCGTATCGACGCCTGCGCTTGGCTGAAATCGGCTATGGGCGAGGAGATTCCGCTGCGATCGGGCCCGGCGGCCATCGATCGGTGGCAGCTGTCCACGAGCGACGATTGGGGCTGTTACGCCGGCCTCGAGCGCACGTCTCCGGGCGACGAGCGCACCTCGTTCGGCCTCTTCCCGGGGGATCAGCTGGAGTTCATGACACCGGCCGACACGGTGGTGGACGGTGTCACCATCCGGCACGCGATGTCCTGCGGGCGTGCCGTCGCCGCGCTGGACAACGACGAGGCGGGCCTGGTGCTGCAACAGATCGGCGGCGTCGACGACCGACCGTGCGAACCGGTGCTCGATCAGCTCGCCGCGACGCTCGCACGCACCTTGGCCGAGGCGCCCACCCTCGCCGACGCGAAATCCAGCCTCGCCACGATCGATCCCTGCGCCGCGCTCGATCGCCAGGCGCTGGACGCCGAAATCGGCCCGCTGCCCGAGCGCCCCGTGATCGGCGACGCGCACACCTGCGAGTGGGCAGGCAGACGGAACGTGACGCTGACCTTCGACCGTGGCGGTCATGAACCCGGTCCGATGGACTTCACCCGCACCACCGCGGGCGATCTCGACCTCTACCGATTCGCCGGCGAGGACGGCGCGTTCTGCACCGTGGCCTATCGGTTCCGCGAGGTCGACGCGACGACCGCCGAACTCGTCACCCTCCGACTCTCCGGCGCCGAGGGCGAGGCGGATCGTCACTGCGACAGCGCCGTCACCATGCTGCGGCGCGTCGTCGGCAACCTGCCGAGGTGAGGGGCGGTCCCGTCTGGGTGCTCGGCCCGAACTCGCGCGGGGGTTGCACGACGCGAGCCACGGCCCTGGCAGGATTCGGGTATGGGATTGCGGCGCGGGGTGTTGGTGGCGGTGCTCGCGGTGGTGGCGGCCGGGTGTGCGGCGGAGGGGGAGCGAGCGCAGGAGCCGATGCCGCCCGCGCCGTCGGGATTGGAGAAGTTCTACGAGCAGGCGCCGGCGTGGGGGAATTGCGTGGGGTTCGGGGGGCCTGACGACCGGTTCCCGCCGAACGCGGAATGCGTGAAGATCACCGTGCCCGTGGACTATTCGCGCCCGGACGGACCCCTGGCGCAGCTCGCGCTCACGCGGATCCCGGCGTCGGGCCAGAAGATCGGCTCGCTGCTGCTGAATCCCGGCGGCCCCGGCGTCTCCGGCCTGGCGATGGCGGGCTTGGCCAACCGCACCGAACTCTCCGAGCGTTTCGACCGCGTCGGCTTCGATCCGCGCGGCGTGGGCGCCTCGACCCCGTCGATCACCTGCCTCACCCCGCAGGAGGCCGATTCCGAGCGCGCCGAACCGCCGCTGGACAACACCCCGGAGGGCATCGCGGCCGCCGAGGCGGAGAACAGGGAATACACCGACCGCTGCGTGGCCCGCACCGGTCCCGATCTGCTCGCCCACGTGGGCACCCGCGAGGTGGTGCAGGACCTCGACGTCATCCGCGCCGTGCTCGGCGACCCGAAGCTGACCTACCTCGGCTACTCCTACGGCACCAAGATCGGCTCCCTGTACGCCGAGCGCTACCCCGACCGCGTGCGCGCGCTCGTGCTCGACGGCGCCGTCGACTCCTCCCAGGACCCGGTGCAGGAATCGCTGCGCCAGGCGGCCGGCTTCCAAACCGCCTTCGACGCCTACGCCGCCGCGTGCGCGCGGGAGTCCGACTGCCCCCTCGGCACCGACCCGGCCCGGGCGGTCGAGCGGTTCCGCGCCCTGGTCGACCCGCTGTGGGACAAACCCGCCACCACCGACGACCCGCGCGGCCTCAGCTACAACGACGCCATCACCGGCGTCACCCAGTCCCTCTACACCGACGCCACCTGGCCGGTCCTCACCCTCGGCCTCACCGAACTGCGCTCGGGGCGCGGCGACACCCTGCTGCAACAGGCCGACATGTACGACGGCCGCCGCCCCGACGGCACCTACGCCAACACCCAGGACGCCTTCAACGCCATCCGCTGCGTGGACGATCCGCGCGTCACCGACCCCGCGGTCGCCGCGCGCCAGGACGCGGAATACCGCAGGGCCGCACCGTTCCTGGACGACGGCCGCGGCACCGGCGCGGCCCCGCTGGAGCTGTGCGCGAGCTGGCCGGTGCCCAACACCAGCGAGCCGCACCGCATCGACGTGGACGGCGTGCCGAAGATCGTCGTGGTCTCCACCACCGACGACCCCGCCACCCCGTACCAGGCGGGCGTCGATCTGGCCGCCCAGCTCGACGCCGCGCTGATCACCTTCGAGGGCACCCGCCACACCGCCGCGCTGGTGGCGGGCAACCGGTGCCTGGACACCGCCGTCATCGCCTACCTCGTGCACCTCACCGTGCCCGAGCCCGGCCTGACCTGCTGAGCGGGCTCACCGGCGGCCCGCGCGGGCGGTGAGGTTCGTTCCGAATAGACCCGCGCGCACCCGAAACGCAACTCTGAGCTTCGATGTAACACGGATTTAACGCCAGGTGCTTACGCTCGCGGGCATGGATCGCCAGAAGGAATTCGTACTGCGGACGCTCGAAGAGCGGGACATCCGCTTCGTGCGGCTCTGGTTCACCGATGTCTTGGGCTACCTGAAGTCCGTCGCCATCGCTCCCGCCGAGCTCGAGGGCGCCTTCGAGGAGGGCATCGGCTTCGACGGATCGGCCATCGAGGGCTTCGCCCGCGTGTCGGAGGCCGATATGGTCGCGCGGCCCGATCCTTCGACGTTCCAGGTGCTGCCGTGGGCCACCAGCAAGGGGCACCAGCACTCCGCGCGCATGTTCTGCGACATCACCATGCCCGACGGCTCGCCGTCGTGGGCCGACCCGCGCCACGTGCTGCGCCGCCAGCTGAACAAAGCCGGTGACGTGGGCTTCAGCTGCTACGTGCACCCCGAGATCGAGTTCTTCCTGCTGGAGAACGGCCCGCAGGACGGCACGCCGCCCAAGCCCGCCGACAACGGCGGCTTCTTCGACCAGGCCGTGCACGACTCCGCGCCGAACTTCCGCCGCCACGCCATCGACGCGCTCGAGTCCATGGGCATCTCCGTGGAGTTCAGCCACCACGAGGGCGCGCCCGGCCAGCAGGAGATCGACCTGCGCTACGCCGACGCGCTGTCCATGGCCGACAACGTGATGACCTTCCGCTACCTCATCAAGGAGGTGGCCATCGACGAGGGCGTGCGCGCCACCTTCATGCCCAAGCCGTTCGCGCAGTACCCGGGCTCGGCCATGCACACCCACATGAGCCTGTTCGAGGGCGAGAACAACGCGTTCGCCGACCCGGACGATCCGGACAACCTGTCCGGCACCGCGCGCGCGTTCATCGCGGGCATCCTCGAGCACGCCCCGGAGATCAGCGCGATCACCAACCAGTGGGTGAACTCCTACAAGCGCCTCATCCACGGCGGCGAGGCGCCGACGGCCGCGTCATGGGGCCGGTCGAACCGGTCGGCGCTGGTCCGCGTGCCGATGTACACGCCGAACAAGGCGTCCTCGCGCCGCGTCGAGATCCGCAGCCCCGATTCGGCCTGCAACCCGTACCTCACCTTCGCGGTGCTGCTGGCCGCCGGGATGCGCGGCATCGAGAAGGGCTACTCGCTGCCGCCGGAGGCCGAGGACGATGTGTGGTCGCTGACGTCGGCCGAGCGGCGCGCCATGGGCTTCCGCGAGCTGCCGGGCACGCTGGACGAGGCCCTGCAGGCGATGGAGCGCTCCGAGCTGGTGGCCGAGACCCTCGGCGAGCACGTGTTCGACTTCTTCCTGCGCAACAAGCGCCGGGAATGGGCCGATTACCGCAGCCAGGTGACTCCGTACGAGATCAAGGAGTACCTGGGGCTGTGATCCCCGGCGCGGCCGGTGGCGAGGTAGTTTAGGACCATGGTTCGCCCACCGACCGCGCGCTCCGCTGTCCCCGGTGTCGGCAGGCTCGGCCTGCTCGACCCGTCGGCCGCCGCGATGTTGCGCGAATTGGGCTGGGACAACGTCGAAAGCATTCCGGTGCTGTGGTCGTTGTCCCGCGCGCCCGACGCCGATCTCGCGCTGACCACCCTGATGCGCCTGCGCGAGGCGCTGGAAGACGGGTGGGCCGAGGTGGATTCGGCGCTGCGCACCGATACGTCGTTGCGCGGCAGGCTGTTCGCGCTGGTGGGTTCCTCCAGCGCGTTCGGCGACCACCTGGTGGCCGAGCCCGCGTCGTGGCAGGTGCTGCGCAGGCCCGCACTGCCCGACCGCGCGGAACTGCTCGCCGATCTGCTCGCCGCCGTCGAGGCGGAGCCCGAACCCTCGCCCGCCGCGGAGTCCGACGGTCGAGGGCCCGCCGCGCTGCTGTTCCGGGCCGGCATCTCCGGTCCCGAAGCGGTTCCCTTGCTGCGCAGGCGGTATCGCGATCAGCTCATGCTGCTGGCGGCCGCCGACCTGGCCGCCACCGTCGAGAACGAGCCGGTGCTGCCGTACCAGGTGGTGGGCAGGCATCTCACGGATCTGGCCGACGCCGCGCTCACCGCGGCGCTCGCGGTGGCGGTGGCGCGGGTCTGCAAGGACGGGCCGTGCCCGGTGCGCCTGGCGGTGATCGCGCTGGGCAAATCCGGTGCGCGCGAACTGAACTACGTCAGCGACGTGGACGTGGTGTTCGTCGCCGAACCCGCCGACGCGGTCGCCACGCGCCTGGCCGCCGAGCTGATGAGCGTGGGCAGCCTGGCGTTCTTCGAGGTCGACGCGGCGCTGCGGCCCGAGGGCAAACAGGGCGCGCTGGTGCGCACGCTGGACTCGCACCTGGCCTACTACAAGCGCTGGGCGCGCACCTGGGAGTTCCAGGCGCTGCTCAAGAATCGCCCGATGACCGGCGATCTGGCGCTGGGCGAGCAGTACCGCGCCGCGGTGATGCCGATGGTGTGGACCGCCTCGGAGCGCCCCGACTTCGTCGCCGACGTGCAGGCCATGCGCCGCCGCGTGGAGGATCTGGTGCCCGCCGATCTGCGCGAACGCGAACTCAAACTCGGCCACGGCAGCCTGCGCGATGTCGAATTCGCCGTGCAGCTCCTGCAATTGGTGCACGGTCGCGTCGACGATTCGCTGCATGTCGCGGGCACGGTCGAGGCGTTGACGGCGCTGGCGGCGGGCGGTTACGTCGGGCGCGACGACGCAGCGAATCTCACCGCCTCCTACGAGTTCCTGCGCCTGCTCGAACACCGCTTGCAGTTGCAGCGCCTCAAGCGCACCCACACGCTGCCCGCCTTCGACGACGAGGAGGGCATGCGCTGGCTGGCCCGCGCCGCGCACGTGCGTCCCGACGGCAGGCAGGACGCGGTCGGCGTGCTGGCCTCGGAGATCCGGCGCAACGCGGTGCGCGTGCGGCGCCTGCACGCCAAACTGTTCTACCGCCCGCTGCTGGAGGCGGTGGCGCGCATGGATTCCGACGCGCTGCGCCTGAGCCCCGACGCCGCCGTGCGCCAGCTGGCCGCGCTGGGCTACGTCGCGCCGGAGCACGCGCTCAGCCACCTCAAGGCGCTCACCGGCGGGGTCTCGCGCAAGGGGCGCATCCAGGCGCTGCTGTTGCCGACGCTGCTCGAATGGCTCGGGGACACACCGAATCCCGACGCCGGCCTGCTCGCCTACCGCCGCGTGTCGGAGGGGCTGGACGACCAGATCTGGTTCCTGCGCGAACTGCGCGACGAAGGCGCGGTCGCGCAGCGCCTGATGATCGTGCTCGGCTCCTCGGAGTACCTGCCCGACCTGCTCATCAACGCGCCCGACACGATCCGCATGTACGCCGACGGGCCGAGCGGCCCGCTGCTGCTCGGCCCGCAGCCCGAGGACGTGGCGCGCGGCATCCTCACCGCCGCCGCCCGCTACGACGACCCGCACCGCGCGGTCGCGGCGGCCCGGTCGCTGCGCAGGCACGAACTGGCGCGGGTCGCCTCGGCCGACCTGCTGGGCATGCTGGACGTGCCGCAGGTGTGCCGGGCGCTGTCGTCGGTGTGGGTGGCGGTGCTCGAAGCCGCGCTCGCCGCCGTGATCCGGGCCTCGGAGGCGGAGACCGGCACGCCCGCGCCCGCCGATTTCGCGGTCATCGGCATGGGCCGCCTCGGCGGGATGGAACTGGGCTACGGCTCCGACGCCGATGTGCTGTTCGTCTGCGATCCGCGCCCCGGCGAGGACGAGACCAAGGCCGTGAAGTGGGCCAACGGCGTCGCCGAGCGGGTGCAGAAGCTGCTGGGCGCCCCGAGCACCGATCCGCCGCTGCACGTGGACGCGGGCCTGCGTCCCGAGGGGCGCAGCGGCGCGCTGGTGCGCACGCTGGCCTCCTATCGCGCCTACTACGAGCAGTGGGCGCAGCCGTGGGAGGTGCAGGCGCTGCTGCGCGCCCACCAGGTGGCGGGCGATCAGGAGCTGGGCGTGCGTTTCCTGCACGCCATCGACAAGGTGCGGTATCCGGCGGGCGGCGTCTCGCCCGAGGCGGTGCGCGAGATCCGGCGCATCAAGGCGCGCGTAGACTCCGAGCGGTTGCCGCGCGGCGCCAACCCCGCCACCCACACCAAACTGGGGCGCGGCGGCCTGGCCGATATCGAGTGGACCGTGCAGCTCATGCAGTTGCGCCACGCCCACGAGATCTCCGCCCTGCACAACACGTCCACGCTGCAATCGCTCGACGTCATCGAGCAGACCAAACTCCTGTCCGCCGAGGACGTGAGCCTGCTGCGCGAATCGTGGCTCACCGCCACCAAGGCCCGCAACGCGCTGGTGCTGGTGCGCGGCAAACCCAGCGACCAGCTACCCGGCCCCGGCCGCCTGCTCTCGGCCGTCGCGCGCGTGGCGGGCTGGCCCAACGACGACGGCAGCGAGTTCCTGGACAACTACATGCGCATCACACGGCGCGCGAAAGCTGTGGTGGAGCGGGTCTTCGGCGGGGCGTGATCCGGGGCTGGTCGTCAGCCCGCCCGCTGGAACCGGCGCACGAATTCGCGCAGGGCCAGCCGATCCTCCTCGTCACCCCGCCGTCCGCCCTCGGCCGTGATCGACACCGTCGCGCCCGCGCGCACGGGCAAGGTGTCCCAGCACCAGGGCAGCACCGGCGCGTGCACACTGCGGTCGCCGCAGGTGACGGTGATGCGCGAGGTGTACTTCGCCGCGACGTCCAGCAGTTCGTCGATCTCGCGCTCCGTGAGCGGGCCGTGCGCCGTGAACTGGTCGATATACATCGTCACCTCGCTCGTCGTGTGGGCGCCAGTGTAGGGGAGGGGCGGGATCCGGCGACGGTGATCGTGCGGGTCCGGATGCCGGCACCGATCTCCGCCACCCAGCCCCAGGAGCCCGCCCGGCCCTCGTGCGCGCCGGCGTTAGGGATCGTGCAAGCGGCCGGCAAGCCCGGGCGCATACTGTCGAACGCATGACGCGTGTGTGGGTGAGCCGGGTGGCGCTCGGGCTGGGGTGGTGCGCTCTCGCGGCCGGGGTGGCGGGGATCGTGCTGTACTTCGTACGGTGGCCGTGGGAGCTGCCGGTGCTGGCGGCCTCGGGCGCGACCTACCTGATGCTCGGGGCGGTGTTCGGACTGCTGCTGTTCCTGCTCGCCAAGGGGTGGCGCAGCGCGGCGGTCGCCGGTGTGGCGGTGGCGGTCGTGCTGTGGACGCAGCTGCCGTTCTTCGTCTCCGACGGGCGCGCGGCGACCGGACCGGAACTGCGGGTGCTGCAGTCGAACCTGCTCGTCGGCGCCGCCGACCTGTCCGCCGTCGCGCGGGAGGTGCGCGAACGCCGCGTCGACGTCCTGACGTTGCAGGAGCTCACACCCGAAGCCGCCGAACGGCTGACCGCCGAACTCGCGGACGAATTGCCCTACCACTACCTGGAACCGGGATCCTTCGCCGGCGGCAGCGGCATCTTCAGCCGATACCCGTTGCGCGACAATGTGAAATACGACGGCTTCTGGATGGCGAACATGTCCGCCACGGTGGAACATCCGCGAGCGGGCGCGGTCGCCGTGTTCGTCTTCCACCCGCCGCCGCCCGTCGTCGACTTCGAGGTGTGGGGCGCCGAGATGCGGCGCATCCGCGAAATCCTCGACGGGCACAGCGGTCCCGCCGTCGTCGGCGCGGATTTCAATGCCACGCGCGATCATTCGGCCTTCCGCGATCTGATCGCCGGCCCGTTCGACGACGCCGCGGCACTGGCCGGCGCGGGCCTGCTGCCCACCTATCCGACCGACAAACGCTGGGGCCCGGTCCTCGGCATCGACCACATCCTGGTGTCGGGCGGCACCGCCGACGAGGTCAGCAGCGTCACCATTCCGCGTTCGGATCACCGCGCCCTCTACGCGACGCTGCGCCTGAACGACTGATCCCGCGCGCGGAAGGTGATGCGCGCGGCCGGGATCCACCGATTACCATGTGAACGCTTCAGCGGCGGGCGCGGGCCCGCGATACGGGGAGGAACACCTGATGAGGACGAAACGGCTGCGGTTCGCGGCGGTGGCCGCGCTGGTCGCCGGGGTCGCGCTGGCGGGCTGCGCGTCGAGCGGCGGGACGAGTACGGACCCGGCGCTCGATCCCGACAATCCGTGGCTGGTCGCGGGCGCGGCCTCCAGCACCGGCCCGAGCGGCCCGCGCTCGGGCGTGCCCGACACCACGTTGCAGGCCGAGAACGGTGACGGGGGAGCGGTCGACCGCTTGGCCCTCAACGCCATCGCCGATATCGAGGACTTCTGGAAGGCGGAGTACGGCAAGCACTTCGAGGGCGAGTTCCAGCCGGCGAGCAAGTACATCTCGTGGAACGCGCGCGAGGATGAGGGCGTCGACTTCTGCAAGACCGACACCTACAAGTTCGTCAACGCCGCCTACTGCCGACTGGACCACAGCATCGGCTGGGATCGCGGTGTGTTGCTGCCGTTGATCGAGGAGAAGTTCGGGCCGATGGCCGTGGTGATGGTGCTGGCCCACGAGTACGGGCACGCCATCCAGGGCAAGGCGAAGATGACCGGGTTCTTCACCGGCGCGCTGGTGAAGGAGCAGCAGGCCGACTGCCTGGCCGGGGTGTTCCTGCGCCACGTCGCCGAAGGCGATTCGGCGCACTTCACGCTGAACATGACCGACGGTCTGGACGGCGTGCTCGGCGCGACGATCGCCGTACGCGACGCCGACCCCAGCGATCCCGACAACGTGCACGGCTCCGCGTTCGAGCGGGTCACGGCGGTGCAGCTCGGCTACACCGACGGCGCGGGCGCGTGCAAGGAGATCGATCGCAAGGAGATCGAGGAGCGGCGCGGCAACCTCCCGGTGACGTTCGAGGTGGACGACGAGGAGAACCAGCAGCTGCCGGTGGATCGCGATTCGCTGGAGAGCGTGGCGCAGGCACTGGCGAAGAACTTCCCGCTGCGCGAGGCGCCGACCTTCGACTATACGGGCGTGACCACCGATTGCTCCGGCGTCACCACCACCGAACCGGTGTCGTACTGCCCGGACACCAACACGATCGGCACCGACATCCCGGATCTGGCCGAGCGCGGCGGCCCACTCGACGGCACCGACGAACCGCTGACGGCCGTCGTCCAGGGCGACTACAACGCCTTCGTGGTGTTCGTCTCCCGCTACATGCTCGCCGTTCAGCAGGAACGCGGCCTCGACCTCACCGGCGCCCAGACCGCGGGCTTGCGCACCGCCTGCCTCAGCGGCGCCTTCACCACGAAGCTGAGCGAGGAGGACAGCGACCCCCGCCTGTCCGCCAACGACCTCGACGAAGCCGTGTCCGGCCTGCTCGCCGACGGCAAAGCCGCCGCCGACGTCGACGGCGAGGTGGTCCAGAGCGGTTACCAGCGCCTGGAAGCGTTCCGCACCGGCGTGCTCGAGGGCGAATCCGCCTGTTGGTCCGACTTCAACTGACACCCGTGTGGGCGGGTGCACCGCTCGCCCACACGGCCGGACCTCGTGCGCCACAGCGCTATCGGAAGCAGTTATCCGGTCCGACCACCGGGTGCGGACCTCTACTTCGCGGCGGGGAGGCTGCGCAGGGAGTTGAGGGTGGTGGCGAGGGCGCGGGCGGCTTCGGCGCCCTTCGTCACGAAGTGCTCGGTGAAGTAGGTGACGTGTTCGCTGTGCTCGTGGAAGTGGTGCGGGGTGAGCACCACCGAGAACACCGGCACGTCGGTGTCGAGCTGGACGCGCATGAGGCCGTCGATCACGGCGGAGGCGACGAAATCGTGACGGTAGATGCCGCCGTCCACGACCAGCGCCGACGCCACGATCGCCGAGTACTTGCCGCTGAGCGCGAGCCGTTTGGCGTGCAGCGGGATCTCGAACGCGCCGGGCACCTCGAACACGTCGATGGTGCCGGGATCGAAACCGAGGTCGGTGTACTCGGCGGTGAAGCCTTCCAGGGCCTTGCCGACGATCGAACTGTGCCAGGTGGCGCGGATGAAGGCGATCGGTCCGGTGGATGTGTGTCCCATGGCGGAAGTTTACTGCGGGGTAATGTGCGACTCCAGCCACGCCAGCGCATCGGCCAGCACCTTCTCCTGTTCGGGCTCGTTGAAGATCTCGTGGTAGAGCCCGTCGTAGCGCAGGGCGGTGAGGTCCTTCGACCCCGCACCCCGCTCGATGAGGTCGGTGCTGGACGGCGCGGCCAGCGCGTCGGCGGTGCCGTGCTGGACCAGCACCGGGGCGGTGAGCTTGCTCAGATTCCGCTTCACCGACTGGGTGCCCTCGAGGATCTCGGTGGCGGTGCGCGCGGGCAGCATCCCCCGATACACCAGCGGATCGGCGTCGTAGGCCGCCACCACGGCGGGATCGCGGCTGATGTGCGACGAATCCAGCTTCAGCACACCGAGATTCGGCGTCAGCCTGGTGAGCACCGGCGCCAGCAGGCGCTGCACGGCGTTGCCCGCGGAGATGTCCAGCGGGGGCGCGGACAGCACGATGCCCGCCACGTCGACCGGCCCGCGCGTGGCCAGCCGCAGCGTGATCAGGCTGCCCATCGAATGGGCGAGCAGGAACCGCGGCACGCCCGGGTGCTCACGCCCGGCGATGGTGAGCAACCGGGCCACGTTGTCGGCGGAACCGTCCAGCGAGCCGATGTTCGCCTTGTCGCCCGAGGACTTCCCGTGCCCGGGATGATCCAGCGCGTACACCGCGAAACCGTTGTCGGCGAAGAACTTCCCGACGTGCTCGTAGCGCCCCGAGTGCTCGGCCACGCCGTGCACCAGCACGATCACCGCGCGCGCCGCGCCCTCGGGAAGCCAAGCGCGCCAGAAGATCCGGGGCGTGCTGCCCTCGAACTGGCCTTCCTCGGTACTGGTCACCTGTGCTCCTCTCGGCTGGGAACCTGAGCGAGTTCGCCGACCAGCCTGCGGTTGAACTCGATGAGCCGAGCGTAGTTCACCCGGGAGATGCGTTCGTCGGTTCCGTGAATGGTGGCCAGATCGTCCTGGGTGAGCACGATCGGCGCGAAGTTGCAGCGGGTCTCGGCGAGGTCGTCATAGTGCCGGGAATCCGTCGCGCCGGGAACGAGTCCCGTGGTGACCGCGATACCGGGCACCACGGCCTCGGCCAGCCGCGCGACGGTGTCGAACGACGGGCCCGGCGCCGGGGTCCGCGACGGCTCCGACGCCATACCCCAGAGTTCGACGCTCACGCCGTTGTCGCGAATCACCTTGCGGCAGTGCGCGATCACCGAAGCCACCGAATCGCCCGGCAGAATGCGGAAGTTCACCAGCGCCTCCGCCTGCTGCGGCAGCACATTCGCCTTCACGCCGCCCTGGATCACCGTGGGCGCGGTCGTGGTGCGCACCATCGCCTCGGTCTGCGGCCGCGCCGCCATGATCCTGGTAATGACCGGTCCGGCCACCCCCGTCAGCCCGAGCAGTCGTTTGCGGGGTTCGGGCATCACGGCCCGCAGCCGGGCCAGCATGTCGGCGATCACCGGTGTGAGCCGCAGCGGCATCGGATGGTCCTGCACACGAGCGACGGCGCGCGCGATCCGCCCGACCGCCGTCTGCCTGCCCGGCATGGACGAATGCCCGCCGGTCTCGCGCACCGAGAGTCGCAGCGTGGCATATCCCTTCTCGCCCACCATGATCGACGCCACCGGCTGATCCACGCCGTCGGCGATGCCCTCGGTGATCACCCCGCCCTCGTCCAGCAGCAGGTCCGCGCGCACGCCCGCGTCGCGCAGGTGTTTCGCCATCAGCACCGCGCCCTCGTCGCCGAAGACCTCTTCGTCGTGGCCGAACGCGAGATACACGGTGCGGCGCGGCCGCAGACCCGCGGCCAGCGCGGATTCGACGGCCTCCAGAATCGCGATCAGGCGGCTCTTGTCGTCGATCGCGCCGCGACCCCAGATGAACTCCTCGTCCACCACGCCGTCGAACGGCGGGTGCGTCCAGCGCGCCGGATCGTCCACCGGCACCACGTCCTGGTGGGCGAGCAGGATCGCGGCGGTCCCCGCCTCCGCGCCCGCCCAGCGGTAGAGCCTGCTGTGCCCGAAGGTCTCCAGCTCGAGATGCTCGTGCACCAGCGGGTAGGACCGCTCGAGGTGCGCGGCGAGCGCGTCGAACGTGGTGTGATCGGTGGCGGTGTCGTCCTCGGTCGACACCGTCGCGCAGCGCAGGGCGGCGGCCAGCCGTTCGGCGACCTGATCGTCGACGGCGGTGCCGAGGTCGGCGGTGTCGCTGCTCATCGGGCGGGCTTGTTGGTGGGCATCACTGCATTCTCCAGTACCCGCGCCGGAGGAGGGGTCGCATGGGTCGCCTTCCGCGCGTCCGGCGCGGGGGATCAGCGGGGTTCGGGCAGGTCGACGCGCGTGGCCGGGTCGTCGAGGATGTCCGGGCCGAGCTGGAACGCCTTCTCGTTGCGCCACCGCGCGTGCATCACCGGGGTGCCGTTGGGGATGTCGGCGACGCGCGGGGTGGCGAGCACCGGCAGGTCCAGGCGTGCCGACCGTACCGTCACCCGCGCGTTGCTGGGGGCATGCGACCAGACGTCGTCCACCACGTCGGTGATGCGGGCGCCGAGGCGGTGCCCGGGGGCCAGTGGCCAGTCCTGCGCGAGCAGGCGCACGGTCGTCTCGGAGCGCACGGGGGCGACGCCGCGGGTGAGGATGGTGGCGCGCCCGTTCGGGGCGATGTCGTACAGCTCGACGGTCACCGCCGCCGTAGGCGGCCCCTCCAGTTCCAGCGTCGCCGAAGCGAGGCCGGACAGGTGCACGGTCTTCGTCAAAGGCTGTGACACCGACCAGATTTCGCGATCCCGCCCGGGAATGAGGCCGCGATCCACATACGATCCGGTGCGCAGCGCGACCGGCAGCGGCCGCGAATCGGCGGGCGGCCAGGTCTGTTCACCGCGCCAGCCGCCGTCGAACTGGCCGACGGTCACGCGCGGGCCCGGCACCTCGACGTCCTTGCCCGCCACGTGCTTGTCGAAGAATGTCATCAGCGTGTCGTCGAAATGCGGTGTGCCGCACCGGTCGTGGCAGTCGGTGTGCCCCCACTGCCCGAACCACGCGCGATGATCGCCGGGGCCCATCGCCTGCCAGGCCTCGAACACCCGGTTCGGCCGGGTGTTCACGTCGACGAAGCCTTGACCCATGAACACCGGAATCGTGTTGCCGCGCAGGTCGTCCAAGACGTTGCGCTCGACCCAGCCGGGGTTGGCGGGGTTGTGATCGGTGGTGAGCGCGACGTAGTCGGCGGCGCATTCCCGCGTCATGCTCAGCGCGTTGGCCTGGTACTCCGGCAAGGCGTCCGGCCGGGCCGGGGTGGAGGCGATGGCGAGATGTTCGATGCCGACTTGATCGGCGGGGCGAACGCCGTTGTCGGTCACCGGCCTTCCGGAGAACTTCCACGAGACGCCCTGCATGAATAGGTAGGAGTAGGCGTCCACCACCGGTGCGAACGCCGCCACGGCGGCCAGGCCCTTCGGCTTCGCGGCCAGCCCGAGCATGCCCGTCCACGCTTCGTAGGAGGTGCCTGTGAGACCGACGCGGCCGGTGGACCAGGGCTGCGACGCCGCCCACTCGACCGCCGTCACCACATCGGAGCGCTCGGCCGGGCCGCCGAAGTCGGGGCAGCCGCTGGACCCGCCGAAGCCGCGCAGATCCACGATCACGTAGGTGTAGCCGCGGCGCAGCGCCTGTTCGGCGGGCAGGTTCTCGGTGGACGGCCCGCCTTCGATCAGCGGGTGCGAGATGTACATCAGGTGCGACCGGTACGGGCTCACGGTCATCAGCACCGGCGTCTTCGCGTCGTCGGCCACGCCCGGCGGGCGCAGGATGTCCACGTGCAGGCGCGCGCCGTCGGGGGTGGTCAGGAACGTCTGCCACCACGTGAACGGCAGATCGGGGCGTTCCGCCCCCGCCGGAGCGGCCAGCCCGACCAGCAACGCCACCCCGGCGAGCACCCGCAACACCACTGCACCCATACGCACCACTGGACTATCGTGCCCGAACCGGGGGTGAGTCCAGACCCCGGAACCGGGGTGGGGCCGACGCGGCGTCCCGCCCAAACGATGCCGGGGCGGCGAGCCTCGGGGAGACCGCCGAAGCGGTCGGCCGGCCACCCGCGTCGGCGCACGCGGATCGTCTCGGCCTCGGCGTCCGGATGGCGGCCTGTCGGAGGAAGGCGCTCGGTGCGGGTGGCCGCACCGATTCCGGCGCCCACGGTCGCGGCGGCGCGTCGTAGCCGGGCGGGCCTACGGCGTGCCGCACCCTCGAACAGCACAGCGCCCGGGCTCCCGCAGCAGCGAGAACCCGGGCGGGAGTGGATATTTCAGCTCACGAGGGCCTTGCGCAGCTGCACGATGGTGCCCGGGTCGAGTCCGAGCCCCTGGGTGAGGTACTTGCCGAAGTCACCGTAGGTCTGCTCCATGTGGCGGATCGCGGCGTCGAGGTAGGCGTCGCGCACCTCCTGCAGCGGGATCAGCAGATCGGGGTTCTCCATCAGTCCGGCGCGGCGCACGTCCTCGCGGAGTTTGGCATCCGATTCGGCGCGCAGCTGGTTGGACAGCAGGTAGTCCTGGCGCGCCGTCCGCTCGGGCACGCCCACGGCGCGCAGCACCACGTAGGTGAGCCAGCCGGTGCGGTCCTTACCCGCCGTGCAGTGGTAGAGCAGGGCGCGGTCGGCCTGCGCGATCTCCCGGATGGTCTGCCCGAACGCGGTGCGCGAGGCCGGATCGAAGAAGCTCCGGTACACACCGGCCATGATCTGCTCGCCGCGCCCGCCGCCGAGCAGCTCCTCCTGCCGTTGCGGATCACCGGACTGGATCGCGGCGATCATCTGCTCGAACAGCCCGGTGTCGTCGATCGGCCGCGCGACGGCGGCCACCCCGGCGGGCAGCCGATCGGGACCGAGGAACTGGACCTCGGCCGGCGTGCGGAAGTCGATGGCCGCGCTCAGGTTCAGCCCGCCGACCTTCTGGAGGTCCGCGTCGGTCAGCTTCTCCAGTGAAGCCGACCGGAACACCTTGCCGGTCTTCACTTTCTCCCCGTCGTAGGTTCGATGTCCGCCGATATCGCGGAAATTGACCACGCCTTCCAGCGCGATGCCGGTGGCGGGCCGCGACGACCCCGACGCCGGCCCGGAGTCGGGCAGCGCCGCCGCCGTCGGCACCATCGCCGTGGAAACCAGTGCCAGGGAACTCAATACACCGCCGATGAGGGCAATGAACTTAATCTTCATGGCGCGCAACGCTAGAAACCCGTGCCACCCACCCCCACCCCTTCGCCCGAACCCACCCACTCACCGAACCCCCGAGCCCACCCACCAAGACCGTGTCTTTCCGGTGCGAGGGCGGGAGTGGTGCCTCACGGCACGAGTAGTAGCTGTCCGGCTTTCGAGCGGATAATAGAGAAGTGCTTGCGATCCAGAGTCGCGACGGCAGTGATCGGGAAGCGTTCGGCGACCGCTACGACGGAGGCGTCGACGGTTCCGAGGGTAGGTCGGCGTACTTGCCGACCAGCTCGTAGATGCGGTTCAAATCGTCCGGGGTCATGTGGCGCGGGCACGAGTAGCGGTCCGGGCGCGTTCTCCAGCAGCTCCCGGCACTCGGCGTGCATATTGTCACGGTTGTTCATCAGAGCCACCAGTGGCCCCGTGTCAACGACGATCACTCAGGTGATCCTGTCCGACCGATCTCGTCGCGCAAAACTTCCTCGGAACGCTCCGCCAGATCCGGCTCGGCACTGAGCGTGCCGGTGCAGCTGAACTCGCGCCGGGCGGTCGGGCGGACCAACTGACGCAACAGCGCGGTCGCGGCCGGAATCCGCTCCGCGGGCACGGCCTCGGCGAGCCGCAGCAGCTCCTCGTGCGCAGAGTCGCTCATATCGCCCAGTGTAAGCGTTGAGCATCCGCCGACGACTGGGGGTAACGCTGGCGGTAGCGCGGACTTCCTCGTGTCCGATCGCTTCGATTGTCGGACCGGCTGCTCGGGTCGCGCGCACCTCTGGCACCACTTCCCGCCGCTGAGGCGGGCAAGCGTATGGCCGCTGTTCTCGGTCAGCCCATAGTTCGGCCCGGCCGTGTCGCGGCGACTGATCACGTCCGGTGCTGTCGCGCCGACTCCGGGTGGACGGACAGCAAAGAGCACAATGACGTCTCCGAGGGCCCCGGAGTTGGCTACCCGAGGCCAGCTGCCCAGCGATCGCCATCGAGCGAACTCATCCCGGACAGGCCGAAGCCCCGGCGAGGAGAACCTCGTCCGGGGCCGCGGATCGCGCTATCGCACTGTCCTACAACGACTTACACGTCGAAGTAGAGCTCGAACTCGTAGGGGTGCGGGCGCAGGTTGACCGGGGCGATCTCGTTGTCGCGCTTGAGCTGGATCCAGGTCTCGATCAGGTCCTCGGTGAAGACGTTGCCCTCGGTGAGGTACTCGTGGTCTTCCTCGAGGCGGTCGATGACCGACGCCAGGCTGGTCGGGGCCTGGGGGATGTTCTTGGCCTCCTCCGGCGGGAGCTCGTAGAGGTCCTTGTCGACCGGGGCCAGCGGCTCGATCTTCTTCTTGATGCCGTCCAGGCCGGCCATCAGCATGGCGGCGAAGGCCAGGTACGGGTTGCCCGAGGAGTCCGGCGCGCGGAACTCGATGCGCTTGGCCTTCGGGTTGTTGCCGGTGACCGGGATGCGGACCGCGGCGGAGCGGTTGCGCTGCGAGTACACCAGGTTGATCGGGGCCTCGTAGCCCGGCACCAGACGGTGGTAGGAGTTCACGGTCGGGTTGGTGAACGCCAGCAGCGACGGCGCGTGGTGCAGGATGCCGCCGATGTAGTGGCGGGCCAGATCGGACAGGCCACCGTAGCCGGACTCGTCGTGGAACAGCGGCTTGCCGTCCTTCCACAGCGACTGGTGCACGTGCATGCCCGAGCCGTTGTCACCGAAGAGCGGCTTCGGCATGAAGGTGACCGTCTTGCCCTCGGCCCACGCGGTGTTCTTGACGATGTACTTGAACAGCTGCAGATCGTCGGCCGCGTGCAGCAGGGTGTTGAAGCGGTAGTTGATCTCGGCCTGACCGGCGGTGCCGACCTCGTGGTGCCCGCGCTCGAGCTCGAAGCCCGCGCTCTGCAGGTTGGTCGAGATGGTGTCGCGCAGGTCCACGTAGTGGTCGTAGGGCGCGACGGGGAAGTAGCCGCCCTTGTTGCGGACCTTGTAGCCGCGGTTCAGGGTGCCGTCCGGGTTGAACTCCGCACCGGTGTTCCACGAACCCGACACCGACTCGATCTCGTAGAACGCGCCGTTCATGTTCGACTCGTAGCGAATCGAGTCGAAGATGTAGAACTCGGCCTCGGGGCCGAAGTAGGCGGTGTCGGCGATACCGGTGGAGCGCAGGTACTCCTCGGCCTTACGCGCGATATTGCGCGGGTCGCGGGAGTACGCCTCGCGGGTGAACGGGTCGTGGACGAAGAAGTTCAGGTTCAGCGTCTTGGCCGCGCGGAACGGGTCCAGGCGCGCGGTGGAGTAGTCGGGCAGCAGGAGCATGTCCGACTCGTCGATCGACTGGAAACCACGCACCGAGGAACCGTCGAACGCCAGACCCTCTTCGGCGAGGTCCGCCGTGAAGGCCTTGGCCGGGATCGAGAAGTGCTGCTGTACACCGGGGAGATCGCTGAACCGGATGTCGACGTACTCGACTTCCTGCTCCTTGATGTACTGGATGACCTCATCGGCCGTGCTGAACGTCACTTGTTCTCCTTACGGATCGGTTCCCAGCCAGTGTCGATTGCATGGGTTCGTCAGTGGGTGAACCTATGGAGCCGGTGTTTCCCAGCAATCAAGGCTGTGTTTCGCCAGTGTTACACGTGCGGCTGACCGGGTGGGGTTGCCCACCCGGGCTCGAACAGCATGCTAATCCTGCCACTTCTCTCCCGCGCGACGCGCTGAGCACCCGGTATCCGGCAAGAGTGCCACGATTGCCGCCGCCTAGCCGATCCGGCCGGACGAAGTCCGCCCGCACCCCGGTGTGACCGGAGCAACGACGGGGAAACGGCCGGTTCGCCGTGATGTTGCCGGGCGGCCGGTGCGCGGGCGTCCGAGCGCCGGGTCGCCCGCGTCCGTCGCCGATGGCCGGAGCGGAGGCCGATGGCGCTACGCCTATCCTGGACCCATGGCGCGTATCACCGGATCCTGGCTCACCGGCCCCGAGGCGGACCCCGGCGACTCGGCCCGTCCCGACTACCCCGGCGAACTGCTCGGGCTGCCGAAGGAGGGCCCCGGTTCGCTGGCCGGCATGGGCCGCCGGATCGCGGCGATGTTCGTGGACTGGATGATCGCCGTCGGCATCTCGGCCCTGATCGTGCGCGGTATCAACGCCAACCTGCCGCTGGGCATCTGGTTCGTCACGGGTATCGCGGCCGTCACGCTGTTCGGGTTCACTCCCGGCCAGTACTTCCTCCGGCTGCGGGTGGTCCGGATCGAAGGGCCCATCCCGGTCGGTTTCGTGCGCGCGCTGGCCCGTCAGGTGCTGCTGGTGTTCGTGATCCCCGCCCTGTTCACCGACGCCGACGGGCGCGGTATGCACGACCGGGCGACGGGGACCGCGCTGGTCCACTCGCGCTGACGCCGCCCCGAAAACGACCGCGGCCCGCTCCCCCGAAGGAAGCGGGCCGCCGGGGTCCGGCGATCAGCGCCGGCGAATCGTGCGCTGCAATCCGCGCATCTTCGCGCCGGTGGGCATCGGCCCCTTCGGCAGCGCGGGCCCGGTGCGCGAGCTGAGCGCGGCGAGGCGGCCCTCGATGTTCTCCATGCGCTTGGCGTCGATATTGCGGGGCAGCTTGGTGAGGTGGCGTTCCAGGTTGCGCAGCGGCACCTGGCCCTCCTCGTTGCCGATGATGATGTCGTAGATCGGGGTGTCGCCCACGAGGCGGGCGGCGCGCTTCTTCTCCTGCGCGATGAGCGGCTTGAGGCGCTGCGGCGACCCCTCGGCCACGAAGATCACGCCGGGCAGGCCGATCACGCGATGCACCGCGTCGAGCTGGGTGGTGGCGGCGACGCCGTTGGTGACGCGCCACTTGCCGCGCAGATTGTCGAGCACCCACGCGGCCGCGCCCGCCTGGCCCTCCGCCTTGGCGTACACGTTTTTCTGCACGCGGCGGCCGAAGATGATGAACGCGACGAGCACACCGAGCAGCAGGCCGAGCGGCAGCATGAACCACTGCGCGCCGAACAGCAGGCCGATCCCGAAGGACGCGGCGGTGATGACCACCAGCGCGCCGATCATCAGCGGCAGCAGGAGTTTGTCTTCCTTGCGCTGCATCTGGAACGCCTGCCAGAGCTGCTGACGCCGCTCCTTCGACGCCTGCTTGCGCGCCGCCTTCGCCGCGGCCTTCGCTTCCTTCGACGGCTTACCGCCCTTACCTGCTGCCATAGGTTTCAGGATAGTGGGCCGGGACGGGCCCGCGGACACGGGACGGTCGACCGATTCACCGACAGCGGCAGCTCACCCCCTCAGCCGGCCGCGCCCTCCCGCATCGACGCCGCCAACTGCGACGGCATCGGTTCGTGCCGCGCGTAGGTCCGGCTGAAATCACCCGTCCCGTGCGAGAGCGACCGCAGGTCGATCGCGTAACGGCTGAGCTCCAGCTCCGGAACCTCCGCCCGGATGCGGGTGCGCCCGGTGCCGTGCGGTTCGGTGCCGAGCACGCGCCCCCGGCGACTGGACAGGTCACCGAGCACCGGCCCGAGATAGTCGTCGGACACCACCACCCATACCTCGGCGTATGGCTCGAGCAGGCTGATGCCCGCCGCGTTCGCCGCCTCCCGCAGCGCGAGCGCGCCCGCGGTCTGGAACGCGGCGTCGGAGGAGTCGACCGAATGCGCCTTGCCGTCGAACAGCGTGACGCGCACGTCCACCAGCGGGTGCCCGGCCGCCACCCCGCGCGCGGCCTGCGCCCGCACGCCCTTCTCCACCGACGGGATGAACTGCCGCGGCACCGCGCCGCCCACGACCTTGTCCACGAACTCGATCCCGGACCCGCCCGGCAGCGGTTCCACCTCGATCTCGCACACCGCGTACTGCCCGTGCCCGCCGGACTGCTTCACGTGCCTGCCGCGCCCCTTCGCCGGTCCGGCGAAGGTCTCGCGCAGCGCGACCCGGTGGTCCTCCACGTCGACCTGCACGCCGAACCGCGTGCGCAACCGTTCCAGCGCGACGTCGCGGTGCGCCTCGCCCAGGCACCACAGCACCAGCTGCCGGGTGTGCGGGTTGTTCTCCACCCGCAGCGCGGGGTCCTCGGCCGCAAGCCGGGTGAGCCCTTGCGAGAGCTTGTCCTCGTCGGCCTTGCTGTGCGCGCGAATCGCGATGGGCAGCAACGGATCCGGCATCGGCCACGGTTCGATGACCAGCGGTTTGCCGGTCTCCGAGAGCGTGTCGCCGGTCTCGGCGTGTCCGAGCTTGGTGACGTAGGCGATGTCGCCGGCGATGGCCTCGCCGAGCGGGCGCTGCTGTTTGCCGAACGGCGCGGTGACGGAGCCGACGCGTTCGTCCACGTCGTGATCGGGATGCCCGCGCTCGGCCATGCCGTGCCCGCAGACGTGCACGGTGTCGTCGGCGTGCAGGGTGCCGGAGAACACCCGCACCAGCGACACCCGTCCCACATACGGGTCCGACGAGGTGCGGATCACCTCCGCGGCCAGCGCCCCGCGCGGATCGCAGGGCAGCGGACTCGGCCCGCTGCCGTTGGACGCGGGCGCGGCCGTCACCACGTGCTCGGTGGGGGAGGGGAACCCGCCCGCGATGAGGTCGAGCAGTTCCAGCGTGCCGAGCCCTTGGCGCGCGTTCTCGGGGGCGGGCGCGCCGAACAGCACCGGATGGAATCCGCCCCGCGCGACCGCTCGTTCCAGGTCGGTGACCAGCGTTTCCAGTTCGATGTCCTCGCCGCCGAGGTAGCGGTCCATGAGGGATTCGTCCTCGCTCTCGGCGATGATGCCCTCGATGAGCCGGTTGCGCGCGGCGGTCAGCTGCTCGGCTTCCTCCGGTGTCGGTTCGCGGCGCACGGCCTCCCCGGACGAGTAGTCGACGACGCAGTTCGGCAACAGTTCGATCAGCCCGGTCACCGGGCGATGCCCGTCGGCGGCGCGCGGTCCGTAGACCGGCAGGTGCAGCGGCAGGATGTTGTCGGCGGCGCCGCCGCCCAGCACGAGCCCGCAGGTCTCGACCATCTCCTCGAATTCGGTGCGCGCGGTGTCGAGGTGGGTCAGCACGATCGCGCGCGGCACGCCGACGGCGGCGCACTCCTCCCACAGCGCGCGCGTCGCGCCGCTCACCCCTTCGGCGCCCTCGGCGGAGGAGATGACGAACAGCGCCGCGTCGGCCGCGCGCAGACCGGCGCGCAACTCGCCGACGAAATCCGCGTAGCCCGGAGTGTCGACGAGATTGATCTTCAACCCGTCCCAGCCCAGCGGCACCACCGACAGCTGCACGGATCTGTGCTGCCGATGCTCGATCTCGTCGTAGTCGGACAGGGAGGTCCCGTCCTCCACCCGCCCCGCCCTGTTGACCACCCCCGAGGTCAAGGCCATCGCCTCGACCAGCGTCGTCTTCCCCGCCCCACTGTGCCCGACCAGCACCACATTCCGTATTCGCTCCGGCCGGTCCACCGACACGACACCGTTCCCCCCGGCAGAACCATTCGTTTTGTCCACCATGGGTCACGCTTCCTCGCCTCGACACCGCGGTTCCTTCGAGCTTCCCACCGATCCGAGCCCGGCGCCCGCGAATCGCCGCAGATCCCGGGGATCGGTGGGGAGGTGGATTCGATGGAGCCGAATCGCGACCCGGTGCGTCGAACCCAGAGAGAACAGACATGAGATCGCGTCGGTCTCGGAACGTCGGACACCGTGCGGTGGTGATCAGGGACCGCTCGCGCGGAGAAGGGGTGTGATCGTGCAGGCTCCCAACGCCATCTCCGTTGATCCGGACGAAGTCCGGAACCACGCGGCGAAGCTGGTGACCTTGATGGACAGCCTGTCGCGCTGTTTGGAGGCGGCGACCTACTTGCGGTCGGCCGACGATGGGTACGGCTTGATCCCGCGACCGATCGTGCAACTGATCATGGACGACAATCACCGGAACACGATCACGGCGATCCGGAAGCTGAGCGAGGACGTCGCCCGGCTGCCGGATCTGCTGAATATCGTCGCGACGACGTTCGACGAGAAGGACGCCGCCTTCAGCAAGTCGCTGACAGAGCTGCGCGACGAGATCGTCGACGCGGGTGGGAGTGCCGCGTGAGTACTCCGATCGGCAGCTGGCTCAACGAGAACACCCCGGGATTCGACGACGAGAAGCCACCGGAGGACAACGACCTCGTCGCCGAAGGCACCGACTACCGCAAGGAGTATTTCCAGGAGCGGGCGTTCCTGCATTCGAACATCGGTCTCGCACAGGACGACGAGACCGGAGTGCCGGGTTTTCTCGACGGCACGATCGCGGGTGATTCTTGGGAGTCCTACGCGAACCTGCGCAACGTAAGACGTTCGAGGCGATCACGGGTGGCGTGATGGCCGCGACCACCGTATGGGAGGCCTTCTCCGATCCGTTCGGTTTCGCCGGAGGGCAGGTCGCCGGATGGATGCTCACCCATGTCGAGCCCCTCCGCAAGACGCTGGACGCGCTCGCGGGCAACGACGAGATGATCGCAGCCTACTCCGAGACCTGGGGGAACATCGCCGAGGAGCTGACCGAGATGGCCCGGAACTGGGACACCGGACTGAAGGCCGACATCTCGACCTGGACCGGCGACGCGGGCGACGCATACCGCTACCGCGCGGGCGATCTCGTCGATCAGATCGGGGGCGCCTCCGGTGCGGCGGCCAGCATGGGTGAAGCGATGGAGCTCATCGCGAATGTCGTCAAAGCGTTCCGGAAACTGGTGCAGGACATCCTGTCCAGCCTGCTGGGCGCGCTGATCGGGTACACGATCGAACTGGCGGTCACATTCGGCGCCGCGGCGATGCACGTCGCTGCGGCGGCGCAGATGCGCATCGCCCGCGACGGGGTCAGGGTCTCGATGATCGTCGCCGACATGGGGAAGGCGCTGCTGGACATCAAACCGTTGACGGAGGCGGTGGGCGCCGTGCTCAACGCGATCCTCGGGAAAGAGAACCAGCCCGGGCAGACGCCCGCGTGAATGGTCGCGACAACCATCCCGACGGTTCTTCGGGGTAGGATTTCCGCGTTCGCAACCCTTCGGCAACTACGGGTGGAAGGTCGGTGTGAGTCCGGCGCGGTTCCGCCATTGTGAACAGCATCGGCCGATGCTGTCAGCCACGCACTCGTGCTCGCGGGGGAGGAGAGCCACGGCGCTGGGCGTCGACGGGCGGCGATGCACTTCGGGTTGATCGTGTATCTCAAAAGATCTGCCAGGGCGGCTTGTTCTCCAGCGCATAGCGGTAGTAGTCGGCGAGTTTCAGTTTGCTCGCGGCGGCTTCGTCGATGACGACCGTGACGTGCCGGTGCAACTGCATCACCGAAGCCGGGCAGAACGCGGAGAGCGGTCCCTCCGCGGCGGCGGCGATCGCGTCGGCCTTTCCCGCGCCGGAGGCGATCATCACCAGGTGGCGCGCCTCGGAGATGGTGCCGAGGCCCTGGGTGAGGACATGGTGCGGCACCTCGTCGGGGCCGTCGAAGAAGCGAGCGTTATCGCGACGCGTCTGGGCGGTCAGGGTTTTCACGCGGGTGCGCGAGGTCAGCGCGGAGCCGGGCTCGTTGAATCCGATGTGCCCGTCGGTTCCGATGCCGAGCAGTTGCACGTCCACCCCACCCGCCTCGGCGATGGCGGCGTCGTAGCGGCGCCCCTCTGCGGCGATGTCGGCCGCCTCCCCGTCCGGGCTGAACACCTGCGCCGGGTCGAGGTTCACGTGGTCGACGAACTCCGAGCGGATCACCGAATAGTAGGACTGGCTGTGCGATTTCGGCAGGCCCACGTACTCGTCCAGCAGGAACGCGCGGCAGCGCGCGAAGTCGAGTCCGTCCTCCCGGTGCCGGCGCGCGAGTTCCCGGTAGCTGCCGAGGGGGGACGAACCGGTCGCCAGTCCGAGTGTCGCCGGACCCTTTCGCACGTAGTTCTCGACGATGTCGGCGACGGTGGTGGCGACCTCGTGCGCGGTCGCCCGGATCACGATTTCCATTGGTCTCCTTCAGTTTCCGGAAACTTCTGCGGGCGGGGGCATGACTTCACTGCTCGCCGTGTGTCAGCGTCGAGGTGCTGGGCCAGGCCCCCAAGGTCGGGGTGATCCCCGCTCATCGCACCCACCCCGCGACGTCCGCGCCCGCCACCAGCACCCTCCGCGGCCGCAGGTCCGCACCGGTGACGACCACATCGGCGCGACAACCCGGCGCGAGCGCCCCGCGCTCACCCTCGAGGCCGAGCATCCGCGCCGGCGTTCGTGTGGCGGACACGACCGCCTCGCCGAGATCCACACCCGCCTCGAACACCGTGTACCGCACCACATCCAGCAGACTCGCGGTACCGCCCGCGATCGCGCCTTCGCTCCCGTCACCGGTCGTGAGCCGCGCGACGCCCCGGCTCACCGTCACGTCCAGCGGTCCGAGCCGGTACGCCCCATCGCTGATCCCCGCCGCCGCCATCGCATCGCTGACCAGCGCGATCTGATCCGCCCCGACGGTGTCGAACACCATCCGCACCGTCTCGGCCGCGAGATGCACGCCGTCGGCGATCAATTCGACCACCATGTCCCCGCGCCCCGCCGCCGCGAGGCACGCGGCGACCGGTCCCGGCGCCCGATGGTGCAGCGGCGGCATGGCGTTGAACAGGTGCGTCGCGGTGAGCCGTCCGCCCGCGGCGTCCGCGATGCGCGCGGAGGTGGTGGCGGCGTCGGCATCGGTGTGCCCGAGGCTGGACAGGATGCCGCGCTCCCGCAGCACGGTGAGCAGTTCGCCGAAGCGCGGCGTCTCCGGTGCGAGCGTCATCGACCGCACGGTGTCGCGCGCGGCGTCGCAGATCCGCTCCAGCAGCCGGGGATCGCCGGGGATGATCGACGCGGGGTCTTGCGCACCACAGCGAACGCTGTTGAGGAACGGCCCTTCCAAGTGCACGCCGAGCAGGTCCCCGTCCTCCACCAGATCAGCCAGAACGGACGCCTGCCGCAACAGATCCGCCGGCGGTGCGGAGACGAGGCTCCCCAACAGACCGGTGCTGCCGTGCGCGCGATGATGCGCGGCCGCGATACGAGCCCCCGCCGCATCGGCATTCGGGAAGCCGGCCCCGGCACCGCCGTGACAGTGCAGGTCGATGAGCCCCGGGAGGATGATCGAATCAGTCGGCGCGGGAACAGGTCCGGCGTCGGGGTAGTCGCGCGCATCCCGCACGCGAGTGATCCGTTCGCCCTCGATCTCGACCACCCCGTCGGCGATCTCACCGTCTGGGGCGCCGATTATCCTGCCGCGCAGCAGGATCGCCGCTGCGCTCATGCCGTACCCAGCACGGCGGCCACGGCCGCTCGCGCCGCATCCGGCCCGACCGCCGCCGCCGCCGCGGCGGCCGCATCACGGCACCGTTCGATATCGTTGCCCGCCAACGATACTCGCACACCGGCGAGCGCGGGCGGCGCCATCGACAGGCTTGTCATGCCCAACCCGACGAGCACGGGAGCCAACGCCGGATCCGCCGCCGCCTCCCCGCACACGCCCACGGGCTTGCCCGCCGCCGCGCCCGCCGCGCCGACCATCTCGATCAGATCGAGCAGCGCGGGCTGCCACGGGTCGAGCAGGGGCGCGAGCCCGCCCGCCATGCGGTCCGCCGCGCAGGTGTATTGACTCAGGTCGTTGGTGCCGATGCTGACGAAGTCCAGGTGCGCCAGCAGATCCGCGGCACGCAGTGCGGCCGAAGGGATTTCGATCATCGCCCCCACCTTCGTGAGGCCGTGCCCTCTGGCGAGCGCCGCGAATTCGGCGGCTTCGGCGGCGGTGGCGACCATCGGCGCCATCACCCACAGGTCCGCACCGGTCGCCGCACCGGCCCGCGCCAGTGCGGTCAGCTGGGTGGCGAGCGTGTCGGGGTGCACCGCGCCGACGCGCAACCCGCGCACGCCGAGCGCCGGATTCTCCTCGGCGGGCAGCTCGAGGAACGGCAGCGGTTTGTCCGAACCGGCGTCGAGCGTCCGCACCACCACGCGCCGTCCGGCGAAGCTCTCGAAAACCTTTGTATACGAGTCGATCTGCTTCTCGAGGGAGGGCGCTGTCCGCCTGCCGAGATACAGGAACTCGGTCCGGAACAACCCGACACCCTCGGAGTCGGTCTCGGCCGCCCGCGCGGCGTCCTCGGTGGTGCCGATATTGACCAGCAAGCGAATCGGCGTGCCGTCGGCGGTGCGCCCCGGACCGTGCGCCGCCGCCAGCCGCGCCTGAGCGGCCTCCGCCCGCTCCGCCGCTTCGCGCTGTCGCCGGGGATCGGGATCGATGACGACCTCGCCCGTGCCGCCGTCCAACAGCAGGGGCGCGCCCTCGACCAGCTTCTCGGTACCGGGGCAGTTCACCACGGCGGGCAGGCCCAGCGACTTCGCGAGGATCGCCGTGTGGCTGGTCGGCCCGCCTTCCTCGGTCAGCAAGCCGACCACGTCGCTCTCGCCGAGCATCGCGGTATCGGCGGGCGCGAGATCGCGCGCGACCAGGATGAACGGAAACCCCGGATCGGGAATCCCGGGCGTGGGAACGCCTAAAAGCTCTGCGACAGCGCGGTTTCCGATATCGCGGAGGTCGGTCGCCCGCTCGGCCATGTACCCGCCGATCGCCTCCAGCTTCTCGCTGTATCCCTCGACCGCCAGGTGCACCGCGTGCGCCGTGGGCACGCCGTCGTCGAGGTGACGTTCGGCGGCCGCGACCAACCCTGGATCGCGGGCCAGGGCCGCCGAGGTCACGAGGATCTCGGCGGCCACACCCTCGACACGTGTTGCGCGCGCGTCGAGTTCGGTCGCCACGCTCTCCAACGCGGCGCGCACCCGCTCCTTCTCCGCGGCGACGGAGCCGCCGACCGGGTCGTCGGGGGAGGTGGTGACCGCGGACCCGAACCGCAGCCAGGGCGCGCACACTACGCCCTGGCTGACGCCGAGCCCGCGCAGGACCTGGTCGGCGGGCATCAGGCCGCGTCGAGGTCGGAGGCGAGCAGGTCGGCGAGCGCGTCGAGCACCGCGTCGCTGCCGTCGCCGTCGGCGTGCAGGGTGACCTCCGCGCCCTGTCCCGCGCCGAGCGTCATCACGGCGAGCATGCTGCTCGCGTCCACCGGCTCACCCGTCCCGAGCGAAATCCGCACGGGGACAGCGGCAGCCGCGGCGGCCTGGGTGAACTTCGCGGCGGGGCGGGCGTGCAACCCGACCGTGGACCCGATGACGACCGTGCGTGTACCCATGCTCACTGACCTTTCTTGTCGGTATCGGGCTTCTCGCCCGGTTCGGCGGACTTGCCCGGTTCGGTGCCGGTGGCGGGTGCGTCCTGCGCGCCGGATTCGGCTGCCACCGTGGTGGTTTCGGCGCCGTTCTCCTCGGCGTCGGTCTCCTCCTCGCGGCCCGGCGTGCGCAGGTTCCACCGCTTGATCACGAAACTGAACAGCGCGTAGTAGATCAGCGCGTACAGCAGGCCGATCGGGATGAGCATCCACGCATTGGTCGCCTTGCCGAAATTCAGTGCGTAGTCGATGAATCCGGCCGAGAAGGTGAAGCCGTCATGGATGCCGAGCGCGTTGACCAGCGCGTGCGAGGTGCCCGTGAGGATCGCGTGCACCACGAACAGCGGCCACGCGACGAACATGAAGGAGAACTCCAGCGGTTCGGTGATGCCGGTGAGGAACGCGGTGAGCGCCGTGGAGATCATGATGCCGCCCACGACCTTCTTCTGCGAGGGCCGCGCGTGCCGCCAGATCGCCAGCGCCGCCGCGGGCAGGGCGAACATCATGATCGGGAAGAAGCCCGTCATGAAGGTGCCCGCGTCGGGGTCGCCCGCGAAGAAGCGGTTCAGGTCGCCGCGCACGATCTCGCCGTCGGCAGTCTGGTAGTCGCCGATCAGGAACCACACGGTCGAGTTCAGGATGTGGTGCAGACCGGTCGGGATCAGCAACCGGTTCGCCGCGCCGTACACGCCGCCGCCCACCACGGAGTTCTCCGCGACGGTCTCACCGACCCAGCTCAGCGCCGAATTGAACAGCGGATACAGGAACGCCATGCCCACGCCGACGACCAGGCCGGTCACCGCGGTCAGGATCGGCACCAGCCTGCGGCCGTTGAAGAAGCCCAGGTACTCGGGCAGTTTCGTGCGATAGAACCGCTGCCACAGCATGGCCGAGAGCAGGCCCATCACGATGCCGGCGAGCACGCCGTAGTCGATCATCGCCTGTTCGCCCGCCGGATTGGTCTTACCTTCCAGGACCACCGGCGACATCGCGTCGAAGACGCCGTCGATCACCATGTACCCGACGACGGCGGCCAGCGCGGTCGACCCGTCGGCCTTCTTCGCCCAGCCGATGGCGATGCCGACCGCGAAGATCAGTGGGAGCCAAGTGAATACGGCTTGGCCCGCGGCGGAGATCACCGACGCGGCGGTCTCCATGGCGCTGAACCGGCCGAGTAGGTCGTCTTGACCGAGCCGCAGCAGGATGCCCGCCGCGGGGAGGACGGCGATCGGCAGCATCAGGCTCCGGCCCAGGCGCTGGAGCCCGGCGAACACTGTCGATTCGGATTTCGGGGTGTCTACGGCAGTCATATCGACCCTCTTCGTGCGCCGGTTCCCGGCGAGTTTCGGCGTGTCGGAGGCGCCGGCAGGGGTGCTCCGGCGGATCCTGGTGAACTGTTGTGAACCGGCGAACCAACGGGTACTGTCCGGTCATAACCAGTTGTCAGTTTGACCAGGTCGCAGCCGGATGTCAACAGCGGAATATGACCCAGGCAACATCCCCGGCTCGCATACTTGGCACGGCAACCTCGGCTGACCAGGGAGAAGAAACATGTCCAAAGCGGAAGCGATCGTCAGCGGTCTCGGCGGCGCGGGCAATATCGTCGAGATCGAAGCGTGCATCACCCGGCTGCGCACCGAGGTGCGCGACGGCGACAAGGTGGACGAGGCCGCGCTCAAGGCGGCCGGCGCGCACGGTGTGCTCAAGGCGGGCACGGTGGTGCAGGTGGTCGTCGGCCCCGAGGCCGACACCCTCGCCGAAGACATCGAGGATCTGCTGTGAATTCCTTGTGCCCTAATGCTTTTCGTGGCGAGGTGTGGGCATGACGGTGTCGGTGCTCGCGCCTCTGCCCGGCCGCGTTCTCGCCCTCGCCGACGTGCCGGATCCGGTGTTCGCCGGGCAGCTCGTCGGCGCGGGTGTGGCCATCGATCCCGCTCGCGGCCGGGGTGTGCTCGAGGTGGTCTCACCTATCGCGGGCAAGATCGTCAAACTCCACCCGCATGCCTTCGTCGTCCTCGGTGGTGGCGTCGGTGTGCTGGTCCACCTGGGTATCGACACGGTGAAGCTCGCGGGGGAGGGGTTCGAGCTGCTGGCCGCCGAGGGTGCGCAGATCGAGGCGGGTGATCCGGTGGTCCGTTTCGACCCGGCCGAGATCGAGAAGACCGGGTATTCGGTGATCTGCCCCGTGGTGGTGATGGATTCGAAGCCGGACACTGTGCCGACCGAAGTGGTGGGCTCGGAGGTCGAGGCCGGGGGAGAGCTGTTTCCTTGGGGGACAGGGTAGTTCGGCTGTTACGCGGGGTCCAGGTGAGTCGAAAATCCTGCGCGGCAGGGCAATTCGCCCCGACGCAACTCGCGGCTCAGTTCCCGCGCGCGAGCTTCTCCTGTCCGACCTCCATCTGTAGCTGGTATCGATCCGATCGGTACCAGCTCTCCGTGTGCTCCATCGGCCGCTCGCCGCTGAACGACACACGGTCGAAATGCAGGACGGGAGCACCCTTTTTCGCGCCCAGCAACGCCGCGATGCCGGTGTCGGCGGCGCGCGCGTTCACCGTCTGCTCGGCGCGTTCGATGGGCCTGCCGTAGCGGTCGGCGCAGATCTGGTAGATCGACTTGCTCAGGTCGTGCTGTAGCAGTCCGGGCAGCAGGTCCGGGTTGAACCAGCCGTCGTCCACGCTCACGGGCACGCCGTCGGCCAGGCGGAGTCGCTTCACGTGGTAGGCCTTCGCGCCCTCGGCCAGGCCGAGCACCCGCGCCGTCACCTCCGGGACCTCGTCCTCCTCCGCGACCAGCACCACCGTCGTCGGCTCGTGCCCCATCGCCCGCATCTCGACCGTGAACGATGCCAGATGCAGCCGCGACTGCACCGGCCGGTGCGCCACGAACGTGCCCTTCCCGCGCACCCGCACCAGATGCCCCTCGTTCACCAGCTGGCCCACGGCCTCGCGCACCGTGATCCGGCTGACCCCGTAGTCCTGCATCAGATTCCGCTCACTGGTCAGCAGATCCCCCGGCTGCAACTCCCGCGTGATCCGTTGCAGCAGAATGGACCGCAGTTGCTCGTGCTTCGGCACTGCGCTGTCACGCAGAGGTGCGGGCATAGCGGCGGCTCCTAGCTCGACATACCGGTCGGCACCCCTCCCGGCAACAGGTCCCGTCCGGTCCGGTCCGGTCTGTTCCGACAATACTCGGCCGGTCCTATCCAGGACAGGGGCGATCCGGCAGAGCATCGCACGCGCCCTCCCCTCGACCGGCGGCGCCGGAGATCGAGGCGCCCGTGGGCGACCATTCGCGCCTGCGCGGGCCCATCGTCCGCCGGGTCGAATCATGCGGGCGTCCCGCTCGTCCCCACGGGACCCATGGCGGTCGGCCGGGTCTTGCCCCGGCTGGATCTTCGGCGGCAGCTCGTCCTCGTGCGGCGTCGGCATCCGGGATCACTGGTGCTGACCAACTCAGGGGCGGCGCGGTCGGGTGCGAACCGCGCCGCCCGTCAACACTTCACGCCGTGACGCGCCGTGCCGACGATCGGAAGGTCACACCATCAGCCCGCCCCTCACAGATCCTCCTTCGGCCGAGGACTGTTGCGCGGCTGGGACGTCGACCGCGGATCCGGCCTGCACCGCGACCGATTCTCGGACTGCACCGCTGGCCGGGGTTTTCGATTCGGGTTGATACTCCAATGCTTCATGCGTACTTGGACGCCCCGCCCCCCGATCCGGTTCCCTCGAATCCCCACAAATATCGATCAGCTATAAATCCGCCATCTATACACGTCCGGACAGGCGGGCGACGCCGCGACCTGGTCCGATGTCCGGTTCGGCACCCGTTATCGCCCGGTCAGCGGTCATGGCTTCCGGAGCCCCGCAGACCGGCGCCCGAACCGTCGATCACGCGGCCGGTGCCACCGCGCGCCCACAGAGTCGTTCGTATCCACGTGGCCGCCGCGGCGGGATCGGCGCCACCGTGCACGCCGATCACGTGCAGTGTCCCGAGATCGCGCCGGTTTCCACCGATCCGCAGCGCGCGGTAGGTGTGGCGGTCCGGCGACGGGTGCACGATCGCCGCCGTCGGCGCGTGCGTGTCCGCGTGGCCCGCCATGTAGGTGAGAAGCTGATGAACATCGGCGGACGACACCGAATCCTTCTGATAAGACTTGTATTTCGCATCGATGGGCAGCGATGTGCCGTTCGTGTGGAGGAGCACATCGGGCCGGAACGGCGGCCGCCCGGACAGGTCACCACGGACCGCGATCCCGTGCTCGCCACGAAGTGCCACCGGAGTGGTTCCTTCTGGCGCCGCCTCCGCGCACAGCCTCGCCACCACGGCCTCCCACAGCGCGGGAAGATCCAGCAGGAGGCTGTCGGCGACGAGTCCGGTGTCGATCAGCAGATCTTTGACGCCACCACCGCGCAACCACACCTCCGACCACCGGTGTGCGGCACGATAACGGAGATTCAGACCGGTATAGCGACTCCTATCCAGCGCACGCAACGCGTCCAGCTCTGAACCGGTGCGCGGGAACTCCCGTGCCACGACCCGGATTTCGCGGGAGAGTGCCGGATCGCTGACAACCCGGCCCGCCGCGTACAGGGCGTGACCACACAGCCGGTTCTCCCAGATGTCGACCTCCCGGTCGAACGTTCGCATATGCAGCCGGTCGAGCATCCCGTACCGCTGGGTGACCTGCGCTGTCGCATCGAGGCGACCGCGTAGCACCGAGCCGACCTGATCGGTGCGAACGTAATCACGCCGCAGCCCGTCGCGCAGCAAGAACCGGCATTCGGCGAGCAATGCCACGGCGACGATATCGGCGAATCCGTGTCGGTCGACGAGCCAGCGCCGGTCGGTGGCTTCGTGGGGTACCGGGGAGTGCATGGCGTAGCACAGCCATCGCATCAGTGCCGTACCCGAAAACGCCATCTTGGGGGCAATGACCAGTGATATCCGGTCCAGGTGCAGCACGCCCGCCATCGCCTCGGGCCGGAATCGCCAGCCGCTGCGTGTCTCGGTGAGTACGGCCCGCCGCCGACCCTGTAGCACCGTCAGGCGGCGCACGTCCGTGTCGGTCAGCTGGTCGGCGGACAGTGTCGCCGTCTCGTATTCGGCGACCTCCACGCGCAGGTGGTCAGCCGTCGTCATCCCGCGCTCCGGCCGTGAATTCCGCGGCGAGCGCGGCGGGCAGATCGGCGTCGGCAATCTGTGTGGGACGGCCGGTCCGCTGGTCCACGAGGCTGCCGAGAATCTGCCGCAGCAGCTCCGCCCGTCCCACGCAGTGGTCCTCGAGCAGCGGCACGATGTCGTGATAGAACGCCGCCGCGAGCTCCTCCTCGGTGGCGACGGGCTCGTCGTCCTGCAACAGATACGCGTGGCCGATACTGTGATCGGCATCGAGTACCCGGGCGATGCGATCATTAAGCGCCGCAAGGAATGTCGGCAGATCCAGCGAGCCCACCTGCCCCGAGACGGTCTCGGTGTCGGGCCCGACGTGCAGGAACGCGAATCGCCTGCGGATCGCGGCGTCGAGATGGCTCACGCTGCGATCGGCGGTGTTCATCGTGCCGATGATCCGGACGTTGGGTGGCACACGGAATGTACGCTGGCTGATGGGAAGGGTGATCGCGGTCCCGCGCTTGTCGGACTCCAGGAGCGTGATCAGCTCACCGAAAATCCTGGGCAGATCACCGCGATTGATCTCGTCGATGATGAGCAGGAAGGTGCTGTCCGCGTCGGCCTTCTGCGCTTCGGTGCACACTCGGTGGAACAACCCGTCGGTCAAGGTCAGTCGCAATCCGTGCGCATCCGAATCCTGATCGGGCTTGAATCCCTCGACGAAATCCTCGTAGCCGTACGAAGGGTGGAAAGTGACGAGCCGAACGCGGCCGGAGTCGAGCAGTTCGTCGATCGCGGCCGAACGCGTGCCGGAATCGATTGCGTCAGCGCGATTGTGCGCGGCCAGAGCGACATTCAGCGCGAGCCGCGTCTTGCCGGTACCCGGCGGCCCGTGCAGGATCACCTGCTTCTTGCGATCGAGTGCGGCGAGAACCTGCGTGATGAGTTCCGGTAGTTCGGGGGTCTCGCGCTGAGAGCCGCCTTCCCGCGCGGTGAGTTCGGCGAACAGACTCTCCGATACCTTCGCGAATGTGGATCGCCAGGCACCCTTGGCCTTCGGCAGTTCGCGCGCGAAACTGGTGTCCCATTCGACCGGGACGACATGTTTCGACTCGTCGCGTGTGTCATCGAAGTAGTAGCCGTCGGTGACTGTGCCGATGGCCAGCACATCGCGCATGCCGCGATTCGCGACTATGCGGTCGCCTGGTTGCAGATCACGGTAGGTGATCAGCTTGCGTGCTTTGTCCCCGTTCGCGCCGGGGCGCTCCGGATACGTCTCGTCCAGAACGTCTTTCAGCTCGGCGTCGCTCGTGTACTGCGTCAGGTCTCCGACCTCGTCCCATCCGACGCAGATGAATCCGCCCGCCAGGCAGTCCGGCCAGAACTTCGCGTTCGTGCCGGGCGCGACCTTCCATATCGCGCGTTGCCGTTCCCGCGGATCGAAACTGTCATAGAGAAAGACCATCACCTCGTGTGGCGACCACGTCGAGAGGTCCGGGTCGCGCGCGACCAAAGCATGCAGTTGCCGGTTGATACGCCAAGTGGGTGCGTTCTTTTCGGGTACCTCGCCGAAGAGCTCGATGAAGAACCGCAGATGCGCCGCCGAGAAGATCGGAAGAAAGTGCTGGGGGTAGTAGGTGGCCAGCGATTTCGTGACCAGCGCGGGACCGGACAGCAAGACGTCGAACGCGTCGAGCTCATCGAATGCCCCGCGCCCGGCAGCATCGAATGCCGCCACGAACTGGCCTCGGAGGCGCTCCCAAGCCTCCTCCACCGAGAGGCCGAGCAGCGCGGGTGCCAGTTTCCATTCACCGGTGTTGTGCCGGTACAGCATGTGCTTGCGCGCACTGCCGCCCCTGATGCTGCCCAACTCGCGTGTCGTGAATTCCATGAGACGGCAATATGTTTCGGGCTCGGATCCGTCCATCTGCAACCCGAGCGCGTAGCGCTCCAGTGGCAGCGTCGGCCACTGGTCGAGGAGGAACGAATTCTGCACGAGCTCTCGCTGTTGAGCGGCGATCTTGCCGCGCGCGGCCGCATCGGTGCGGTCGTACTCGGAGATGGCGTTTCGCAGATCCATAGGTCCTCGTGTCGTGGCTGTGTCGATCATCAGTCAGCCCGCCACCCGGTGGTTGGCGAGGTGGGTGAGGATGGCTTGGTTGGCTTCCCATCCGTCGGGGAACTTCACCGGCACGCCGAGGTGGACGGGTTCGGCGGAGGGGTGGGCGTCGAGGAGTTCGGGGATGCCGGCGCGGCCGACGAGGATGCAGGCGTGGCGGTGGCGGGACGCGAGCACGCAGAGGCGGCCGGCTTCGAGGTGGAAGGCGCTGGCGTCGCGGCGTCCGGAGAGCGGGTGCAGGACGACGGTGACGTCGTATTCGCGGCCCTGCAAGCGATTCGCGGTATCGACGGTGACCGTCTCCCCGACGGTGCCGCGCAAGGCGGTGCGCACCGCCTCGGCCTGATCGCGGTGGGCGGTGCCGACGGCGACGCGTTCCGCGGTCACCGGCCGTGAGCCCTGCTCGGAATGCGCGGTGCCGCCGCGTTCGAGCAGGCGGCAGGTGATCTCCGCGATCGCCCGCACGGCCTCGCTGTCGGTGCGCAGCGTGTGGCGGGCGGGCAATTCGTACCAGCCCCACCCGTGTTCGGCCGCCTCGTCCAGTACCTCGTCCACCGGACCGCGCAACCCGCGCGCCGCGAATTCCATACGGCGATCATGGATTCCGGTCCCGGCGCGAAACTCGTTGAAGGGGTAGAACGCCTTCGACACCACCGGGGCCGCCGTGGCCGAGAGTCGCCAGGACACGGGCAGACTGTGCACGGGAATGTCGTCGTTATTGGCCAACATCACGCTGACCGCGCTCATCGTCGGATCCCAACCCAGCCCCGCCCACCGATCCACCTCGACGGTCGCGAACGGATCGAGCTGACCGGGATCACCCACGAACAGTCCGTGGTCGAAGCGATTCGCGATGCGCAGCAACATATCCGACCGCATCTGATACGCCTCGTCCACGATGGCGTGCGGCCAGCGCCCGTCGTCGATCGTGGCCCACTTGGCGGCGGTGCCGATGAGGATCGTGCTCTCGGCGAGGTCGCCGATCTTCTGTCCCACCGTCACATTCGGGCGGTCGATCCGCTCCGGTGTGGGATACCCGGCGCGCGAGAGCCTTCCGACGCGCAAGGCGGGATCGGCCGTGGCGAGCCGGTCGATGAGGTCGTCGACCTGCTCGTTGGTCTGCGCCACGATCATGTGCTGCCCACCGGATTCGGCGAGCTGCCTGGCGGCCCGCACCACGAGCGTCGACTTCCCCGCGCCCGGTGGTGAATCGACCACCACGGCGCGGTGTGATGTGTCGGCGAGGTCGGCGAGGATGCCTTCGACAGCCGAGTCGGCGGTGCGCATCACAGTTCCTCCTGGGGTTCGGATTCCGGCGTCCACTCCGGTGGTGGGCCGCCGTGCGTCCACGGAGTTTCCTCGCGGGCAGGAAGTTTCGCGGGCGGCCCGCCACCGCCGATCTTGAATCCGGCGAAGCACACGGTGTCGCCGAGCTCGGGGATCGAACCGGCGCGCGCGACTTTCCCCGTGCCCATCCCACCGGACAGTTCCATCGACACGACGTCGGGTGCGCTGCCCTCGACCGTCAGAACCCGCCCCGACTGGCTCGGGTTGGAGACATTGCAGAATTCGTCGTCCTCGGCGGCAACCACCGGATCGCCGGTCCGCACCTGCAGAATGGGGCGCAGCACCGCTCGGTTCTTCTCGCTCCGCACGACCCGCTCCGGATCGACGCCGACGACAGTTCCGACGAAAGCCGTTCCGGCCAAACGGTGTTCGAGCATCACCCGGGGATCATCGAAAGCCCTTTCCGCTTCGTACTTTTCGAGCGCCCGTTCCCGATCCAGGAGTTTCCGCACCGCCGACACCGCGGAATCTCGCCGCGCCTGCGGCACGCCCTCGGGAATCGACTGGGCGAAGTAGGAGAAGGAACCGACATCCTCGTTCCACCGGCGTGCGACCCGGGCGCCCGGCTCGAGCTCGCGCAGCAGCGCGAGACCTTGCCACAGGAGTTGCCAGGTCGGCTCCACCTGTGCGCGCAGGGCACGCTCGATGCGCCGCGCCGCCACAGCCTTCGTCACGTCATCCGCTTCGTCGTAGGCGGCGATGAGCGGAGCGAGTTCCTCGTTGTCGAAGCCGGGATCGGTGGCGGGGCCGGCTGGCGGCACCGACAGCGGGTCCTCGGCCCGAGCGGCGGCTTCGGGGCCGGTACTTCCCGGTGGGGGAGCGATCCATCCGAGCAGAGCTGCCAGATTGGCGTCCTCCAGGGATGATTGGCCGGTGGCCCAGTGCGACGCGAGCACCGATGTCATGGGCAGTAGCGCGCTCGAACCAGGGTGTTCGGCGCGGTCGCACAGCCAGGTCAACCACCGGCCGAGCAACGGAATCGACTCGGGGACAGCGTTTTCCCCTTCGGTGCGATGGAAGCGCACCGAGCGCCCCAGCAACTTCAGGAATCCCACACCGCCGGCGTTCGGCACCCACAGCTGCGGCGCGTCGAGGCAGCGCTCGTAGGTTTCGCCCGACTTGCTGATCAACTCCTCGGTGTTCTCGGCGTAGGCCGCGAGGTGGGGGAGGACCACGTCGGCCAGCTCGGCGAGAAAACGCAAACGCAGCACGCGGTCTCGTGGTTGCGGGACCGTGAGCAGCGTCGGCTCGGCGGGATCGGTGCCCACCATGACGGCCAGCGGCGCGGCGGCCTCACCGGCGAGCTTCAAGGGCACCAGCACGAGCGGATGGTCCGAGAGGTGGACGTGGCGCACCTCGGCGATGCGCTGGGCGCGGCCGTCGCGGACGGCGTGCAGGCGGGCCAGGGCGGTCAGGACGCTCATGCGGCACCCTCGGATGGCGCTGCCCCGGCATTGCGTCGCGGGCACTCCGTTCCCGCTCGCCCGATGCGCGCCCGGAACGCGAGCCGGTCGCCGAACGCGCTCATGCGGAGAGCTCCGAGCGGAGCCGTTCGGCCTCGCGCAACATCCTGGTGATGTCGGCGAATTCGGGTCCCAGGTCGCGGGAGCCCTCGGCGACAGCGAGCACCGTGTCGATGTCATCGAGCCCGCCGAGGTCGTCACACACGCCGCGGCCGAGGGCGTCCACGGTGCCGCTTTCCCGTGACGCGGCGCGGCACGCGAAGGCCAGCTCGCACGACGACATGCATTCCGGCGCGTAGCGCGCGGGAATGCCGGTGATGGTCTTCGCGAGATGCTCGCCGGGCGCGAAAGACGCTCCGTCCGGAAGGGTTTCGATCAGCTCGTGGATCGAGGTGAGCCGCGACAGCTGACGCGACACCACCGCGATCTGCTTGCGCAGATCGACCAGCTCGGCGGTCGGCCGGTTCGTGAAGTCCCTCGTGCACACCAGAATCACGTTGTGCGACACCAGATCCGGCGACTCACCGATCTCGGTCATGAGTTCGCGCAGCGCGATCACGTAGACAGCCGACTGGCGTGCGGCGGCGGACACCTGCACCGGATCGGCCTGCCCGTCCACCACCGGGAACGATTTGATCTCCACCACGTGGAAGCGCCCGCCGATCTGCAGAGCGACCACATCGGGCTCCAGATAAGCGGTGGCCCCGGCGATTTCGAGGCGCAGCATCGGATGGTCGAACAGGGTGCCGTCACCGGAGCTGATCGCGTGGGCGAGCAACTGCCGGGTGCGCTTGTAGCGCACGGCGTTACCCGCGTTGTCGCCGACGGAGTTCAAGTCGTGGTAGGCGACTTCCGGGATGGCGAGCCCCAGCTTCTCGCGCAGCAGCGCCAGCAGTTCGGCGCAGCCGTTGTCCTTCACCATCGCCTCGAAGGCGTTGCCGCGTGTGATCGCGAACTGCGACTGGCCGAACTGCGGTGGGAACCCGAGTTCCCTGGCGATGGCGGCCTTGTCGACGGACGCCGCGTCCAGCAGCGCGCGCCGCGCGCAGCCCGGGTTCGCCGTCAACGCCGCGATGGTGCGGGCATTGTGGCGGCACGCCGGCGCCGCGCCGCGCAGCTCATCCAGTCGTGCCGACAGTGTGTTCATCCCACCTCATTTCGTCCACGGGCCACGCCGAGCCGTATCCCGAAGTAGCGGGCGGCGTCGTCGAGCTGGTGATCCGCGCGCCGCGCCGCTTCGGCGCGCCGGCGCGCGTCCTCCTCGCGGTGCACCGCGAGTTCCCCTGCGGCGGCGTCGATCACCGCGACGGGGTCGATCGTGTCCGGCGAACCCTGCACGCCGGGAACGGAAACCGCGAGCTTCCACAGCACCCGCCGCGCCCCGGGGCCACTGTCCGGGCGGTCCGCGAGGTGCCCGGCGAGCCGGATGGTGGCGGTGAGCAGGTCGACGCGCGGGCTCAGCGGCCCGATCATCCGCTGCGCCAACGGCCACGTGCTCACCGCCATCAGCCCGCGGGCCGGGGCGAGGTGATCGGCCGTGAGCGCCGCGCAGATGTAGTACGGCCGCGTGAACGGCGACGCGCGGAACGACCGTTCCTCGTCGCGCCGCAGACTGGTCAGCCGGGCGGGCACCAGCGCGCCCGAGAAGAACGACTCATGAACGGCCAGAACGAGTTTCGGCGAAGCCGGCGCGCCGATCAAGGTGAGCGCCCGGTGCACGTGCTCGCGAATCGGCATCGCGGACGCTTCCGCCGGCGCGGCGATCCGAGATGTGCTCGGCGCGGCCATATCCGGCTCCGCACCCGGTGCGGTCTGGTCCTGGGTGGTCCCCAGCACCGCCGCATCCCACGCATCCTCGGTCCGCCGCAGTTCGGCGCGCAGTTGCCGCGCGGTCGCCCGATCCCCGGCCGCCACCGCGCGCCGCACCCCGGTGCGCAGCTCGGCGATGCGCACCTCCAGTTGCTCGGCGGTGTCGGTCACGGCGCGAGCGTATCCAGATCTTCCAGCAAAGTCCAGCATTTTCCAGTATTTGCCCGAAAGTGGCGGGCAGTGTCGTCGGAGTGTTGTGCGCACCGTAGCGGCGCGGTCCGACAACAACTCCCGTCTCAAGGCGGGAGATGTCCGAGAGTTCACTCGCACCCGATGCCGTCGCGATCACGGTCGAGTTCGTATTCGTCGGGCCCGATGACCTGGACCCGGCCGGTATAGACCGGTCCGTTCCCGCTGCCACCCGCGCAGTCGACGTCGCTGACGATGGGGAGGCAGGGGATGTACGAGGGGTGGCAACTCGGTGCGGGTGCGGGTGCTGGTGCGGCGGGCGCGGGAGGAGGTGTGGCGGGCGCGGGCGGAGGTTGGGCCGGAGGCAGAGCCGTCGTGAGCGACGGCGGTTCGGTGACCGCGGGGAGTGTGGGGGAGGCAGGCATTCGAGCTGTCGTAGCCGAGGCGGGCGTCCGCGAGGTCGGAGACTGCTCCACTCGCGACTCCGTATCGAGCGCGCACCCCAAGAGGACCGCCAGGCAGGCGGTGCCAGCCACTACATGCCGCGCGCCCATCGCGGCCTCCTTCATCACGAACCGGGCGTTCACCGGGAATATCGCGTGGGTCCGAGCCCTCGCTACAACCAGATGCGGGTGGGGTGCCCGGAACCCGAGCACCCCGCTCCTTCACTCGCAGCCGATGCCGTCGCCGTCGCGATCGAGACCGTACTCATCCGGTCCGATCACCTGGACGCGACCGGTGTAGACCGGTCCGTTCCCGCTGCCCCCTTCGCAGTCCACGTCGCTGACGATGGGCAGGCACGGGGTGTAGGAAGCGTGGCATTCCGACGGCGCCGCGGCGGCCTCCTGCGGGGTAGCGAGGGCGAAGCCGAAGGCGGCGATCGCGGCGGAAGCGAGGGTGACGATGTACTTCATTGTGCTCCATTCAGTTGTTCAGCGCCGCAAAGTCTGCCACGTCGTCATCGGTGAATCACAAGGTAGGGGAGGGGATTTCATGTCGAGATGGAAGGGGCCTCGGTGTGCTTGATTACGGAACGAGGCTTCGTGGGGAGGTGGCCGTTAGGGTTGTCCGGGAGTTGTCTGCTCAGGCGCGTTTCGCGGCAGGGGGACAATGTTCTAGTGGGCTACAGGCGAAACCGCCCGCGGTGCACCATGCCTCGCTACCATTCCAGCGAACTGGACGGCTGACCATTTAGCTGCGGGTCGGCTGGGAAGTGAGGTTGGCGGATGGTCGTAAGGATGATGAAGTGGCGGACTCGCGCCGCCGTGATAGTCGCGTCGGCTGCCTTGGCGGCCGCTTCTCTCGCGATACCTGTTGGTGCGGAGCCGAATTCGCTAGCACCCATCCGCGCTGAGGGTAGGTACCTCGTGGACGGCCACAACCGAGTGGTGCTCCTGCACGGCGTGAACAACGTCGACAAGGACGCCCCGTACGTCGAGCCGGGCGACGGCTTCACGCTCACCGCCGAGGACGCGAAGCTCCTGGCCCGCCACGGTTTCAACACGGTCCGGCTCGGCGTCAGCTTCGACGGATTGATGCCCGAGCGAGGCGTCATCGACACCGCCTACCTGAACCGAATAGCGTCGGTGGTGGATGTCCTTGCCGCAGAGGGCATCTACACCCTGCTCGACAACCATCAGGACGGCCTGTCGAAGATCTGGGGCGGCAACGGATTTCCTGAATGGTCCCTGCGCTCACGCCCCGGCGCGGCCGAACCCAACCCGGGCTTCCCGCTCTACTACCTCATGCCCAGCATGAACCGCGGCTGGGATGAGGTGTGGAACAACGACAATGGCGTCCTCGACCACCTCGGAGACGCCCTCGGCGCGTTGGCCGCGACGATGAACGGCCGCGCCGGCGTCCTCGGCATCGAACTCATGAACGAGCCGTGGCCGGGATCGGCGTTCCTCACCTGCTTCCCCGACGGTTGCCCGCGCTTCGATGCGAAATACCAAGGCGCGATGCAGAAACTCACCGACGCGGTCCGCGCCCACAACCCCACGATCCCGGTGTTCTGGGAACCCAACGTCACCTGGAACGAGACCATGCCGACCAATCTCGGCAAGAACCCGCCCATCACTTCCCCGGACATCGTCTTCGCGCCCCACGACTACTGCATTCCCAGCCAACTCGCCATCTACCTCGGCCTCCCCGAAGCGCTGCGCGCCCTCTGCGGCCCCCAGCAAGACAAGACCTGGTCCAATATCGACTCCTTCACCCACCGCGCCGACATCCCCACCCTCGTCACCGAATTCGGCGACGGCGACCCCACCGTCCTCCACAACACCCTCACCCGCGCCGACGCCCGCTTCATCGGCTGGCACTACTGGCACTACTCCTCGACCGCCGGTGGTCCGGACCCCTTCACCGGCGCGATCGGCACCGAACTCGTGCGCACCTACCCGCGTGCGACCGCGGGCACCCCGGACGGCATGATCTTCGACTCCACCAACGGCGACTTCGCCTACCGCTACACTCCCCACCCCGCCACCGCCCCCACCGAGATCTACGTCTCCGACCTGCATTACCCAGAGGGATGCGAAGTCGAAATCGACGGCGGGACAGTGACTTCGGCGCCGGGCTCGCGTGTGGTCACCATCGAACCCGCCGGCGCGGCACCGGTCACGGTCCGCATCCACAGGCCAGGGTCCGACGGCGCCGAGGTGCCGTCGGGACCGATCAGTACGGGGTCGTCGTCGGGTTCATCCGGATTCGGGTCTTCCGAAACAGACTCGACTTCTGGCTCAGCACGATGAGACACCGGCTCGCGCTGGCGTAGTCGGTCCCTGGTTGATTCGAGCGGGCTGGCGCGCCGACGGTCATGCCCACACTCATTTCGTGGGGCGTATCGGGAGCCGTCGAGTCGGAGGGCTGTTCTTCACGTTGGACGCGCGAGTCGAGCCGCTGGGATCGGCAAGAGATTCGACAAAGCTGGGCGAACGGGGTTCGCTGGAGTCGTCGCCAGCGAAGCGATGATGCGGCGGACTCGGAATCGGCGGTCGAGGTAGGAGGGCGTCAGGCGGCGATTCGACCGGTGAAACGGAACCGGGTCCAACGGTGCGGTCGACCTCCATGGCCATAACGCGGTGGGGCCGCTGGCCCGAGGTGGACGATGAGGCCGTGCGGCGGTGGGTGTCAGCTGGAACCGGTCGCGCCTGCGCAGGAAGTCTTCGCCGGTGCGTGCCGGTTCTTGCCATCGCGTCAGGACCCCCCACCGCACAAGTCGGTCCAGACGCGCGTCGAGCGCGAACACGTCCTCGTGCACGAGCCGGTCGGCGGTTTCCGGGGAGCCGGTGCGGGCGCGCACCCATGCCTGCAGCTGGGTCGACACCTCATCGTGCGACATGCCGGTGAGGCTCGTGTCCTGTGCTTCCAGTATCACGTCGACGATCGCCCGGTACTGCGCCGCGAACCGCGATGAGAGGTAGGCCGGAATCAGCTCCTGCCCCGGTAGGTAGGCAGCCCATTGATCGACTCCCCCGGCCTCCGGAAACTCCTCCCCGGTCGTCACGGACTCGACCATAGCTCGCCGGAGGGGGGCGATGCGGCGCTTCGCGGGACGCGGTGCGCACGTTGGGACCTGACACGTTCGCCATGGGCCCTATCCGATCGGATGCAAGGAGTACACTTCTTAGGACTGTACTCCTAAGGAATTGGAGCATTGGCCATGCGCAAGCCTGATCGCCTGTTCGACCGGGTGGTGGAGTGGGACGGCCTGGTGTCGTTCGCGTCGCGCCCGGCCCGGACGGCGCAGTTGGGCATCGTCAGTGGGCGGCGGCGGATGGGGAAGACGTATCTGTTACGGGCGTTGGTCGAGCGGTTGGGTGGGTTCTACTTCGGGGCCACGACGGCGACCGGAGGGGAGTCGCTACGGCAGTTCGGGGCTGCGGTTGCCGCGTTCGCCGGCTCCGAGGTGCCGATCTCGTTCGACAACTGGGATAACGCGATCGCCTATCTGTTCGGCCTGGGTCGCGATCGCGCGGACGAGCCGCTATTGGTGGTGATCGACGAATTTCCGTATCTGGTGAAGGCGGTTCCGGAACTCCCCTCGTTGATGCAAAGGGAGATCGACCGGTACCAGGTGGAGCCGAGTGGGATTCGGGTGTTGCTCTGTGGTTCCGCACTGTCCGTAATGGGTGGCTTGCTGGCCAGCAATGCGCCCTTGCGTGGCCGGGCTCAGCTGGAGATGGTGGTCAGTCCGTTCGGGTATCGCGACGCCGCGCAGTTCTGGGGTGTGGCGGCCGACCCGCCGTTGGCGGTCCAACTGCACGCCGTGCTGGGCGGAACTCCCGCGTACCGGCGGCAGTTCCTGGCCGACGATGTTCCCGCGTCGCTGGACGACTTCGATTCGTGGGTGTCGCGCACGGTGTTGTCCCCGCTCAGTCCGCTGTTTCGTGAGGCACGCTACCTGCTGGCCGAAGAGGCCGAGATCCGCGATACCGCGCTGTACCACTCGGTGCTGGCCGCGGTCGCCCAAGGCAACAACACCCGGGGCGGGATCGCCGGCTATATCGGCCGGAAGGCTGTGGATATCTCGCACCCGCTGACGGTCCTGGAGGACTGCCATCTGCTGGTGCGTGAACAGGACGTGTTCCGGGCCGGGAAGTCGGTCTACCGGATCACCGAACCGTTGATCAACTTCTACGAGGCGGTGATGCGTCCCGCGTGGGCGCGGCTCGAGAGTGGGCAGGCTCGGCAGGTGTGGGCCCGGTCGAAAGAACGGTTCGCCGCGCAGGTCGCGGGACCGCACTTCGAGGCGATGTGCCGGGAGTTCATGCTCGGTGACGGTGTCGAACTGCTCGGCGCCGAGGCTGTGTTCGGTGAGGTGGGTTGCGGGATCGTCCCGGATCCGGCCGCGCGAAAGCAGATTCAGGTCGATGTCGCGGTCAAGATACCGGGGGACGGCGGGCGCAGCGCCGCTGTGGCGATGCTCGGAGAGGCGAAGTGGGGTGTGACCATGGGCGTCGGCCACGTGGATCGATTGGCCCGCGCGCGCGAACTGTTGGCCGGGAGCGGAGTGGACACCTCGAACTGCCGCCTCGCCTGTTTCAGCGGTGCGGGATTCAGTGACGCTCTTCGGCAACGGGCCGATCAGGATTCGGATGTGATGCTCGTCGGACTCGCGGAGATGTACGCCCGGTAGTGGTGAAGGTTGGGCGAGACGCCCGAGGGGGCTCGGGCGTCTCGCGTTTCGGATTCGGTGACGGGTGAATTCGTGCGAAGCACGGTCGGCTGGGGCTCGATCCGATCGGGCGCGCCAGGTGTGACCAGTTGGCGGCTTCGCGGTCTATCCGAGCAGGTCGTCGAGGGTGGTGGCGGTGGGGAATCGGGTGGTCCACTCGCGGAGTTGGTCCAGGGTGGCGTAGTGGATCGTGTTGAGGGCGGGATCGGGGAGGGGGCCGAATTTGGTGGTGAGGAGTTCGATGAGGGTTTCGGCGCGGCCGATTGCTTCGCCTTCGGTGCGAATGCGTCGGGCTGTTGTCATGATTGCCAATTTCGTTCGGAATCCGAGTTGGTCGATCGCTGTTCCCATGTCTTGTTCGGCGGGTTCGCCGGGGAGCGGTACCCGTTCGAAGGAGTCCCAATCGATGCGTTCGGCGAGGGTGGGTGGGAGGGCGTCGCGCAAATAGGCGGCGGCGTTCTCTGGGCGGCCGAAGACTTGGCGGAAGTACTCGCCTTCTGGGGTCGTGGGATCGGTTGGCATGCGGTGAAGGTACAGCACGTTTCGTGCGCTGGGAGCTGATTGTATTCGCTTGTCTTGCAGTCTATTTGGAGATCTCTGAATTGCGATATGGGAACTTCCCGGTCGGAGACGCGTGAGGTGGATTCGTGGGCGAAAATTATTGGAGTGCAGATAGTTTCGAAGGGGAGTGCGCGGTGGGTTGTGGGGTATCCTGTGGTTGCAGGGTGAAATTCGCACCGAATTGTTTCTTTGCGGGGTCGTGTTCTCGACGGGTCTGCATCGGCGAGACGTCCCGCGGCGGAGGGTTCCTTCGACGCACGGTATGTGGGCTGTCGCTCGGGAGCGACTCGAATCGTCGCATTGTGCGGCTGTCGCTCACGTGGGGGCGCGGACCCGCATGATGCGGCCCCTCCTTGACTGTTGAGGGCGCTATCCTCACCTGAGCTTCGATTCACCTCCCACCTGGTCTAATGGTCGGGCCGGAAGGAGGCGTGATGGTGGGTGACGGCGGGTCCGGTCGGTCGAAGAGGATCGATGCGTGGACCACCGGATTGGTGTGCGTTTCCATCGTGGCGGGTGGGGTGATCGTCGGTGGGTTCTTGCACGATCCGGAGCCGGAGTTGACGACTGCGCCGCCCACAACCACCACCATTGCGCCGCAACCGGAGCCGGAGCACACGTATCGCACCCCTCCGGTGGTTTATCCGACGGAGATTCCCGGGTGCGAGACCGTCGATCCGCCTGGGGACGATCAGGCGTTCGGGTGGATGTCGGTCGATGCGTTCGGCTATGACAATCCGGAGTTCCCGTGGTTCTCGGCGCGGAAGGCCATGGCGATGTCGACCGCCCTGCGGGAGGCGTTGCCCGATGGGGTGGTGGTCGGATTCGGACCCCTCGAGGATTCGCTGTTGTTCGGGCCGATTGTCGCCGGTCCCGAAGGGACTTCGTTCGGTGATTTCACCGATGCGCGTGCCACGGTGTGGCGCGGCGAGAACGCGGGGTCGCTGTGGGTGACTGTCCGGCAGTCCGCCGAGCCGATTCCGCCGTGTGTTGCGGGGGTGCTGGATGAGCGACGCACGTTGGCGGACGGGACCGTGGTCGATACACACGACACCTGGTCGGAGGTCGACGGGGTGCGCACGCTGTCGCGCCACGCTGTCGTGTACCTGCCCGATGGGAGCGTGGTCGGTGCGAACGCCGACGACAGGCCGGGGGATGAGCAGCCGACCGGTACCGTCCCGTTGACGGTCGAGGAGTTGGTCGCGTTGGCGACGTTGCCCGAGTTGCGGGTGAGTGCGCCGGTGCCGCCCGGTACACCGGACGCGCCCGAGAAGTGTTCCCTTTCTGTGGACGACGCGCCGGAGATCGAGGAGGCTGCGGCGCGGCGCTTGAACGAGGCGCTGGCGCGAGTCCCGGTGTCGGGACTGGTGTTCGACCATCCCTTGGGGGATCTGCGGCCAACTGTGTTCTCCGGTGGTCTGTGTCAATCGGTGCGGGTCGGTGTGGAGGGACAGCAGTCGCGGTTGACCGTCACCGTCGCTACCGGGCAGGAGCTGCCTTCGGATTCGGCGTCGTCGTCTCCGGAAGATCGAAAGACCGTGCGGCGGTCGGCCGATGGATCGGTACTCGAGACCGAGGAGAGTCGGTCGAGTGTCGTGCGCGAATCAGGAACCGCCACATCGAATATCAGGCGAACGGTCACCGTGACGCACCCGTCCGGCACGCGGATCCGGGTGTCCTCCGACGCCGAAGGGCCTGTGGAGCCGGTGGCGATGGAACAACTCGAAGCGATCGCGACCGCTCCGGGTCTGGAGGTGTCGTGATGGGGTGGGCTCCCGAGGTGCGGAATCTGGTGATCGCGGGCGTGGTCGCCGCCCTCACCACCGCGGGTGCGGCCGCGGTGTTGATGCAGCCGGAGGACACGACGCGCAAGATCACCGGAACCAACGATGCCGCACCGGGTCTCGCGTGGTCGGTCGACCCGGCCCAGGTCTACGGCGCGGACGACGCGCAGTTCCGCCATCCTGCGGGCGGCACCGAATACGATGCCGGCGGTGGGGGATTCATCGCCGCGGGTGACACGTTGGTGTCGGTGATCGCGGTGCCGGACGGGCAGATGTATCTGCGCGAACCGAGGATGTACGGCTTCGACGCCGAGACGGGTGCGGTGCGCTGGCAGGCGCCCGCCGCTGACTTGGGTGGCTGCGCGCCGAGCGCCGTGGACGATCACATCGTCTGCTACACATCGGCTTTGGCAGAGGAGCCCGCGCTGGTGGGCTACGACGTCGACAGCGGGGCGGTGACCCGCACCCCGGTGGACTGGATGGTGTTCGCGCTCGAGGTCGTCGGCGACCGGATCTACGTCGGGGAAGGTGACGTCGAATCCGATGATGTGCGTGTGCATTCGGGGACGTTGGCCGATCCGGACGCGCGCTGGACACGGTCGTTCGCGATGGGCACGGCGTGGGAGAACGCCTTCGGGAGCGACATGCTGGACGTCGAGCACGGGCAGGGTGTGTTCACTATGGGTGTGGACGTGGCGGGCTTCGAACTCGAGACCGGCCGGGAGACCTGGACGCTCGAACTGAGTGGATGCTCCAGTTCCGCAGCGACATTCGACGCGCTCGTCTTGATCTCGCACTCCGACTGCTCGGGTAACGGCATCTCAGGTGTCGACGTCGTCGACCGCACCGGGCGCACCCTCGTGGCAGATATGCCCGGCCCGCACAGCCTCCTGCGCGACGAACCTGCGGACTCATCGATCCCCGTGCTCATCGGGGACACCGCGTACGACCGGAGCGACGGTTCGGTGCTCTGGACCAGTCCGGACCTGGTCTACCACGCTCAGGATGATCCCGGCGCGCGCGGAGCCGCGATCGCCGTGCTCGGCGATATCGCTCTCGTCTTCGAGCCGTTCGACCGAGTCCTGTCGGGGCTGGATCTGCGCACCGGACAACGTCTGTGGCAGACCGACTCCGAACAGCCGGCCGCTGTGCGTTCCGGGGAGGGCGGCATCGCGCTGCTCACCGACTACGATGGATTGCGGGCTATCGACCTGTCGAGCGGTGACGGTCTTTGGGACACACCGTTCGACGCCATTGTCGACGAGCCGCATGCGCTACTCGACAATGGTGAGCTCGTGGTGTTGGGGGAGGGGCGGTATGCGTTTGTTTCGGGGAGGATGATGATCGGGCTGCGGCCGTTGCCGTGAAGTCGTGACCAGATCTGCGCTGGCCGACCGTCGAGCCCGAGGTAATCGGGCCTCGGCTCGTCTCAGCGCACATCGCCGTCGGATTCTGTTGCCGCAGCGAGTCTTTCCGCGAACCGGGGATGCGCCTGCACCACGAGATGCCTGCGGTCGGGACTGCGGGTCACGGTGCCGACCGGACGGATGCTGGTCAACAATCCGGTGATGGCCAGCAGGATCACCGGTGTGCCGAAGCTGACGACGAACGCCAGAAACACGGTGATGTCGCGCAAGCCCGCTTGGGCCGCGGCGAAAAGGCCGATGACGAGACACATCGCGGCGAAAACCGAGAAGAGGAAGGCGAATTCGCGAGCCTTGATCCAGAGCTTGCACCGGCGGCAGATCGCCCAGTTCGCGTGCACCACCGAGTCGGCTTCGCTCGACTTCCTGAGGTAGTCCATGCCGTTCGGCGTGAGCGAACGGTAGTCCTCGATACGGGTCTGCGTCGTGATCCGGCTGATGCCTTCGAATTGGATGGTCGCTTCGTAATGGTCGATCGCGGGGCGGCCGTGAGGAAGGCAGATCGGCGGTAACGATCCCACCAGCGTGTAGTGCGGTATACCGCGCTGGTCGAGCGGGTTATTGCGGTCCGGGGCGTGCGTGAGTCGCAGGCGCACTTCGGTTTTGCGCCGGAACGCCGCCCTCGATCCGCCACGGGGCCGGCCGGCGGCACGCCTACTGGAGCCAGCCACGCTGCCGGCGCTCGCTGAAGTAGTCGTCGTCGGAGTCGGGGACGTCGGGAGTGACGATCTGGTCCCGATTCGGCTTGCGGGTCCCGGGCAGCACCGGATCCTGCGGTGCGGGCTCGGCGGGTGGCTGGTCCGCCTCCGGCGCCGGCGGTGGTGCGGTGGTGTCCCGGTATCGCTCGAGTTCGGCGCGACCCTCTTCGGCCAGCCGTTCGCGCTCGTCCTCCGACAGTTCGGCGAGTTCTTGCATCGCGGTGGGTAGGACGCCGTCGAGGATGCGGTTGAACGGGTCGGTGCGCGCCAGGTCGCGGACGCTTCCGTTGCCCGCCAGGATCTCCCGGATCTGCCGCTTCAAGTCCTCGTCCCGCGAGTGGTGGGCGATGATCCGCAGTGCCTCGCCGACCTGTCTGGACACGGCGGCGTCACCGCGGGCGACGTCCAGCATCGGTTCGGGATCGTTCACGAAACCCCCTGGTGGTCATAGGTTTCCCCACCGAGGGAGGGGATGTCGGTGGAACTGACGGTCGCCACGGCGCCGAGGATCACGCCGATGGCCGCCTCCGCCCGGAACACCCACGTGGTGAACTGGCCGAGCACTTCGCCCCACGTCTTGATGATCTGCGCGACCTCGTAGACCGCCGAGGCGGTGGTGAACACCGAACCGACGGCACCGACACCCGTGCTCGCCATCGCCCAGGCCGCCGCCTGTTTGATCGCGAGAATGATCGCGAGGTCGTAGATGTCTTGGGTCTTACCGCAGATGTATTGCGCCATGTAGTAGGACGCGAGGGAATACTCCTCGACCGTGATGCTGATATCGCGCAGAGCGCCCGCCTGGGTGTTCAGCGCCTTGGTCAGCTCATCGAAATAGTCGTCGGCGGCGTCGGCGGCGTTGCCTTTCCACGTGTTGTGCACCGTGGTGTTCTCGGTCGAGATCGTGCGGGCGTAGTCGCGCAGGTATTCGGCCATGTTGTCCAGCGCTGTCCCTGCCTTCTGGAGGGCCTGCCAGTCGCCGGCGATCTTGTTGGTCGTGTAGCTCAGCGGGTCGACGCCGATCGTGTTGACCAGGACGTAGTTGATCCAGTAGCTGGGCGAGACGATATTGCCGTTGATGACCAGCTCGACCAGATCCGGGATCGGATCGCTCGGCTGGGGCTCGGTCAGGGCGGAGATCGGCGGGTTGACGGTCATTCGCCCTCCTCGACGTAGGTCTTGTCGAGTGCGGCCGCCCGCGCGGCGTCGGTGGTGCGATACATCTGTGCGGCCTTGACGAGTTCCGCGGCCGAGCTCTCGGTGACCGACGCGAGAGTCTTGAAGTTGGACTCCAGGTCGCTCAGGATGTCACGCAGCGTGTCGGCGACGCCGGTGAGGAACACGCCGCCCGCATCGTCCACGTTCAGCCACTTCTGGGCGTAGGGGGTCGCCTGGGTGTGGTCGCTCGCCAGCTCCTTCAGTTTGGTCGCGAACGTATCCAACCGGTCCGGTTCGACCTTCAGTTCCTCTGCCACGTGCCCACCTCGCTTGCGCTACCGGGCCCCGCGTCGTTCGAACCCGCTCTCATCAGTTTCAGACGCACGGGCGGTCCGGTCGGTTCCCTCGGATTCGAGATCGCAGGTAGTTTGCCATGGGTGCACCGTCGGTACACCGCGGAGGGCGCCGCGACGCTGCGCGTGTGGCGACGATGGGGGCCGACCGCGCGAACGGGCGCTCCGATGAGCTGTGGCGTGAGGCAGTACGCCGACCGCGATCGTCGGGCGCCCGACGGACCCCGGCCGAGCCGCTACGTCTGCGGTTGGACGTGAGGGCGGGCCGATCGGCGAACGTGGCGGGGAGTCGATGGCGCGTCCCGCCGTCGAATGGACTACTGCCCCGAGGTCTGCCTGGTGGGGAGCTTCCAGCCCGGGCGGGGGAAGTGGCAGGTGTAGCCGTCGGGGTAGCGGAGGAGGTAGTCCTGGTGCTCCGGTTCGGCTTCCCAGAATTCCGGGGCCGGGCTCACTTCGGTGACGACCTTGCCGGGCCAGAGGCCGGAGGCGTCGACGTCGGCGATGGTGTCGAGGGCGACGCGCTTCTGGTCGTCGTCGAGGTAGAAGATCTCCGAGCGGTAGCTGGTGCCGATGTCGTTGCCCTGGCGGTCCTTGGTGGTGGGATCGTGGATCTGGAAGAAGAACTCCAGCAGGGCGCGGTAGTCGGTCTGCGCGGGGTCGTAGATGATCTCGACGGCCTCCGCGTGACCGGGGTGGTTGCGGTAGGTGGGGTGGTCGTTGACGCCGCCCGTGTAGCCGACGCGGGTGGCGAGGACGCCGGGCTGTTTGCGGATCAGGTCCTGCATGCCCCAGAAGCAGCCCCCGGCCAGGATCGCCTTCTTCGTGTCGGTCACGCCGCCTCCTTCGTCTCGGACCCGCGCGGTGGTGCGCCACCGGTCGTCTGCCTGGTTTCAACCGTACGTGGGTTCGGAAGATTCCGGGGGTGGGGTGAGTGGAGCTGGGTTCCGCCAGCAGTCGGGCACACGTTCGCCAGGGAATCAGGTCGGACGGTGTGTCGTCGGTGGTCGGCGGAGTGAGGCTTGTGCTGGCGTGCTCATCTCGCCCAGCGGCTTCTGCCGGCCGGTTTCGGGACGGCGAAAAGCTCGAGGAGGTGCCGACCAAGAGTTCCATCGCGTGCCCAGGTGGAGCTGCTCGAGCGATCGATGGTTGGTAGCTACCCGTCGTGGGACGAGTCGTGCGTGCCGTCGCGCACGGCACCCACGACGAAACGGCGCACTACCCCGAAATGCTGTCGAGGGTGGCGAGTTCGTCCTCCGAGAGGTGCACGTCGAGTGCGGCGAGGTTGTCCTTCAGGTGGGTGAGGTTGGTGGTGCCGGGGATGGGGAGGAGGTGGTCGCCCTTGTGCAGGAGCCAGGCGAGGGCGAGGCGGGTGGGGGAAATGCTGTGGGCGGCGGCGATTTTCGTGGCGCGGGGGTCGGTGGCGGCGGGGCCGAGGGTGAGGGGGAAGAAGGCGACGAAGGCGATGCCCGCGGCGCGGGTGAGGGCGACGATGTCGTCGTGGGTGCGGTCGCCGAGGGAGTAGTTGTTCTGGACGGCGGTGATGGGGGCGATGTTTCGGGCCTCGGCGAGTTGGGCGGCGTCGACGCCGGAGATGCCGATCGCGCGGACTTTGCCTTCGCGCCGGGCGTTTTCGAGGACGCCGAGTTGATCGGCGAGGGGGACCGTGGGGTCGACGCGGTGCAGGTAGAGCAGGTCGAGGCGGTCGGTGCGGAGGCGGCGCAGGCTCGATTCCAGTTGCTGGCGCAGGAATTCGGGACGGCCCAGCGGCACCCACTCGGCGGGGGAGGGGCGGGTATTGCCGATCTTCGTGGCGATGGTGACCTCGGTACGGAACGGTGCGAGGGCTTCGGCGAGGAGTTCTTCGCCCGCACCCAGGGCGTAGGCGTCGGCGGTGTCGAAGTGGTTCACGCCGGCGTCGGCGGCGGCGCGCAGGAAGTCGATCAGGTCGGCGCGGTCGGTGGGCGGGTGCCAGATCGGGGCGGTCATGCCGTGGCGCTGGTCGGGGCGGTCGGCCATGCGCATGGTGCCGAGGCCGATGCGGTGGACGTGGAAGTCGGTGTCGAAGGCGTAATCGGTTCGCATGGGACCACCGTCCACGTTCACACGGTGTGAAGGTCAAGGCGGAATGGTGGGCGCGGTTCGGTGGTTGTGACCGGACGGACGAAGGAGGACCTTGTGCGGATCGGTGAGCTCGCGGCGGCGACGGGAACCAGTCAGCGGCTGCTGCGCTACTACGAGGAACGCGGGCTGATCACCCCGGACCGCTCCGCCAACGGCTACCGCGACTACCCGGAGTCCGCGGTGCGCGACGTGGCGCGGATCCGCCGGCTGCTCGCGGCCGGACTGCCCGTGCGGGTGATCAACGACGTGCTCGCCTGCGTGTGCGGCGGGGACGACGATGTGGAGCCGTGCATGGAACCGACGCTGCGGGCCGAATTGTCCGCGCTGGATGGGCAACTCGACGATCTGCGGCATCGGCGCGCGGAGCTGAACGATCTGATCGGGAGGATTCACGCCGACGCCTGAGTGGGCGGGTGGTTTGCCGCCCCGGGGCGTCGATCGGCGTCCGATAGGTCGCGCGGGGTGACGGTCGCCGTCGCGGAACGGGTCGGCAGGTGAGCGGACCCGGCGGATCTCGAAGCTGATCGCGCGCATCGGCCGCCGTCAGCCCGCGGACGTGTACGCCGACCTCCGCCGCTTCGACTCCACCGTGCGGGCGGCCCGCGCGATGGGGGCCGAGGCGCGTGAATTCCTTTCCGGCGTGCGGAGATTGCGCACGGAGAAGCACTCGCTGGCCAGCGTCGACGTGGCCGTCATCAGCGGGATGAAGACCAACGTCCTGGAGTGCACCCAGCGCCCCGCCATCAACCGCGCCCACCGGATCACCGCCGAGACGCTGGATCGTGGGCGTTTCGTCCCCGCGCCCGGCTTCTTGTCGGACCGCAGGATGGTGCTGACGCGGGACCGCGACCGGCGTTCGGCCCCGGTGCGACCGGCGGAACGATCCTCACGGCGCTCCTGTGGTCGCGCTCCAGCGCTGGGAACACCCCTCCGGGCGCCGGGCCCGGAGGGGGTCAGCGATGAACCGCGTCAGCTGCCGAAGCGGGCCAGCACCGACGAGGCCTCCTGCGACGCGGTGCCTTCCTCGGCGAGATGGGTCATGGCGGGGGCGATCTCCCGGCCGTGGTGGGCCATCGCCTGCGCGTAGAGGCGGCCCGCGCGGTAGGAGGAGCGGACCAGGGGACCCGCCATGACGCCGGCGAAGCCGATCTCCTCGGCGGTCTTGGAGTGGGCGACGAACTCCTCCGGCTTCACCCAGCGGTCGACGGGGTGGTGGCGGGGGGAGGGGCGCAGGTACTGGGTGATGGTGAGGATGTCGCAGCCGGCCTCGTGCAGGTCGCGCATGGCCTGGGTGACTTCCTCGGGGGTCTCGCCCATGCCGAGGATGAGGTTGGACTTGGTGACCAGGCCGGCTTCGCGGGCGGCGGTGAGGACGGCGAGGGAGCGCTCGTAGCGGAACGCGGGACGGATGCGCTTGAAGATGCGCGGCACCGTCTCCAGATTGTGCGCCAGCACCTCGGGGCGCGAGGAGAAGACCTCGGCGAGCTGATCAGGGTCGGCGTTGAAGTCGGGGATGAGCAGCTCGACGCCGGTGCCGGGGTTGAGGCGCTTGATGGCGCGCACGGTCTCGGCGTAGAGCCAGGCGCCGCCGTCGTCCAGGTCGTCGCGGGCGACGCCGGTGATGGTGGAGTAGCGCAGGCCCATGGCCTGGACGCTCTCGGCCACGCGGCGGGGCTCGTCGCGGTCCAGGGCGGCGGGCTTGCCGGTGTCGATCTGGCAGAAATCGCAGCGGCGGGTGCACTGCTCGCCGCCGATGAGGAAGGTGGCCTCGCGGTCTTCCCAGCACTCGAAGATGTTGGGGCAGCCCGCCTCCTCGCACACCGTGTGCAGGCCCTCGCGCTTCACCAAACCCTTGAGCTCGGTGTACTCGGGGCCCATGGTGGCACGGGTGCGGATCCACTTGGGTTTGCGCTCGATCGGGGTCTGCGCGTTGCGCGCCTCGATGCGCAGGAGCTTGCGCCCGTTCGCCGCGCGGTCGCCGGACTTCGGCGGGACCGTGGGAACCGGCAGCGCGACGGCGGATTCCGGTTGTGCCGGCGCGGATCCCGCGGCGGGCGTGGTGTGCGATGTCGGGGTGTCGACTGAGGTCACGTCTCGACCTTACGCCGTGCCCGGCCGACGGTGCCGAGGTGCCGGGCGCACGGGTGAGAGGGCGGTCACAGTGCGGTCCGCCGGGCTCACGTCCCCGAGGCCGCCGCGGCTCCGGGCGCCTGCGCGAGGGTGTGGTCGGTGACCGGGAGGTCGCCGTCGAGTGCGCGGATGATCGCGTCGGCGACCAGGGGCTTCACCTCCGCGACCGTGACCTCGCGGCCGAGTTCGCGGGTGAGGGTGGTGACGCCCGCGTCGCGGATGCCGCAGGGGACGATGGCCTGGAAACCGTCCATGGCGGAGTTGCAATTCAGCGAGATGCCGTGCAGGGCGACCCCGCGCTGCACGCGCACGCCGATGGCCGCGATCTTGCGCTCGGCGAACAGGCCCGCCGCGGGCAGCCACACGCCGGAGCGGCCCTCGACGCGTCCGCATGCCAGGCCGAGCCCGGTGCAGACGGCGATCAGCGCCTCCTCGAGGCGGCGCACGTACTGCACCACGTCGACGGGCTCGGCCAGCCGGACGATCGGGTACCCGACGAGCTGGCCCGGACCGTGCCAGGTGATCTTGCCGCCGCGATCGACCTGCACCACCGGGCTGCCGTCGATCGGCAGATCCTCGGCCTCGGTGCGGCGGCCCGCGGTGTAGACCGACGGGTGCTCGAGCAGCAGCAGGCGGTCGGCGCCGCGGCCCTCGGCGCGGTCGGCGGCGATGGAACGCTGGATCTCCCAGGCGGCGTGGTAGTCGATCAGTCCGAGGTCCTCGATCTCGACCGGGGTGGTGTCGAACCGGGCGGACAGGCGGGCGCGCGTGTCTTTCACGCCCTTGACGTTACGCCCGGGTGACGGTGCCCGTCACCGGGCCCGGGCGTGCGCGTCAGCGGCCGAGCAGGCCCGGCAGCAACGGGATGCGGCCCGCGTAGTCGGTGGGCAGGTAGCGCTCCCGGCTGGTGGTCCAGGGCTGGCCGGACAGCGGGTCGTACTCGGTGGGCATGGGCACGTCCTCGGGGGCGAACGCGGTGAGCCCGCGCGTCCGGGTGGTGTGGACGGCGCGCCACAGGTGATCGTGGAAGGCGATGACACCCGCGATCCCGTCGGTGTCGCCACGGAGTTCGGCGGCGCGGGCTGCGACGCCGTCGGTGGACAGGTAGACGAGGGTGCCGTCGTCGGCGCGGTCGGGGTCGATGGAGACGACGTCGGGGAGGGCGTACTCGCCGCGCAGCACTTCGGCGATCTCGGTCTGCGCGTAGACGGGGATGTCACGGCCGTTCCTGGTGGCGACGACGGCGGCGGCGAGCGCTTCGTTCACCGGGCCCGGTGCGCCGACCGTGCGCTGTGGGTCGACACCCTCGGGGATGCGGTTGCCGAAACTGAAGGCGAGGAGGAAATCGAACTCCGACGAGGGTTTCGCCGGGGTGGTCCAGAGGGCGGACAGGTCGCCGGCCGGTGGGGCGGCGGGGGCCGGGGCCGCCCAGCAGGCCGAGACGACCAGGGCGGCGAGGGTGGTGACGAGTACGCGGCGCAACCTCATGGAGCCGATCGTTGGTGACGCCGGGGCGGATTCGCAACTCGCGCGGCGGACTGTTCGCTTCGGAGCACCGCGTTGTTCACGGGGTGACGAGCAAGCCGGTGTCGCGAACTGCCCCTCTAGACCGCCTCGGGGTCCATCGGCAGGGTCAGCTGCATGAGGGTGAGGTCCATCCAGCGGTCGAACTTGCGGCCGACCTCGGGGAGTTGCCCGACGATCACGAAGCCGAAGCGTTCGTGCAGGGCGATGGAGGCCGTGTTGCCGGATTCGATGGCGGCGACCATGGCGTGGACGCGGCCGGAGGTGCGCGCGCGGTCGATCAACTCGGTGAGCAGGGCCTTGGCCAGGCCGCGGCGCTGGAAGCGGTCGTCGATGTAGACGGAGTTCTCGACCGTGTGGCGGTAGCCGACCTTGGGCCGCCACTGCCCGTAGCTGGCGTAGCCCGCGACCTCGCCGTCGATCGCGGCGACCAGCACCGGCATGTCCGCGGCGGTGCGGTCGCGCCACCAGGCCGCGCGCTCCTCGAGGCCGACCTGCTCGACGTCCCAGATCGCCGTGGAGGTGGCGATGTTCGCGTTGTGGATCGCGAGGATCGCGGGGAGATCGGACTCCCGCGCGTCCCGGATCACGGCGGTGGGGCGGGTTTCGAGCGTGGTCACAGGATCTCCGTCGGTGGGTGGTGGGCCGGGAGCGGTTCGAACCGATCGGTCCGTTCCGGTGATGCGTGCACGGGTCCGGTGCTGCGTGCACGGGGCACCGGGTTGTGCCGGGCACGGGACAGGCGAATTCTCCAGCCCGATCATGGCGCGCCGGGCCGCCCACCCGCAATGCGAGCCTGCTCACCCGGGGTCGAACGGACCGCTCAGCGGTGATCGTCGTCGGCGCCGACCGCGGCCGCCAGCGCCGCCCCGATCGTCGGATGACGAAACTCGTACCCCGCCTCCTCGAGCGCGGTCGGGATGGCGCGCGGCCCGCGCAGGATCGCTTCCTCGGCGAACTCACCCATCGCCGCGCGCAGCGCGAACGCGGGCACCACCAGTGGCGTGGGACGCCGCACCGCCCGCCCGAGGGCGCGGTTGAATTCGGCGTTGGTGACGGGCGCGGGACCGACCGCGTTGACGGGGCCGCTCAGCGCGTCGTCGGTGAGGGCGCGGGTGATGGCGCCGATCTCGTCGTCCATGGAGATCCACGGTGTGTACTGGCGTCCGCTGCCCAGCCGCCCGCCCAGGCCCAGCGAGTACAGCGGTTGCAGCATGCCGAGCATCCCGCCGTGGCGGGAGAGCACGACGGCGCTGCGCAACAGCACCGTGCGCACCCCCGCGGCGGCGGCGGGCTCGGTCGCGGCTTCCCAGTCCCTGCACAGCGTGGCCAGGAAACCCGTTCCGGCGGGCGAGGATTCGTCCACCACGCGGTCGCCGGTGGCGCCGCCGTAGTAGTGCACGCCGCTGGCGTTGACCAGCACCGGCACGCCCGCGGCGGCCACCTTCCCGGCGAGCACGTCGGTCGGGGTGATGCGGCTGTCGCGCAGCTCCTGTTTGTAGCTGCCGTTCCAGCGGCGTCTGCCCAGTCCGGCCCCGCACAGGTTGACCACCGCGTCCGCGCCGCGCAACGCCTTGGCGTCGAGTTCGGCGCGCGAGGGGTCCCAGACGAACTCGTCGGGGGCGGCGGCGGGACGGCGCACCAGACGGGCCACCTCGTGCCCGTCGCGGCGCAGGGCCGCGACGAGCGCCGTCCCGATCAGCCCGGACGAACCGGCGATCACGACCTTCATACGGGTACGAACCCTCCCCAGTCGTTACAGGCCCAGATCGGCCTCGAACGCCGCCTCCTCGAGCCGGTGCCGGATGGTGGTCAGGAAGCGACCGGCGTCGGCGCCGTCGATCAGGCGGTGATCGTAGGTGAGCGGCAGGTAGGTCATCGACCGCACGCCGATGGACTCGCCACCGGTCTCGTCGGTCACCACCACCGGGCGCTTGACGATCGCGCCGGTGCCGAGCATGGCCGCCTGCGGCGGGACCAGGATCGGGGTGTCGAACAGCGCGCCCTGGCTGCCGATATTGGTGATGGTGAAGGTGCCGCCCGACAGCTCGTCCGGCTTCAGGCCACCGTTGCGCGCGCGGTTGGCGATATCGGCGATCGCGCGCGCCAGCCCGGCCAGCGACAGGTCGCTGGCGTTGTGGATGATCGGCGAGAGCAGGCCCTGCTCGGTGTCGACGGCGATGCCGAGGTGCACCGAGGCGTGGTAGGTGATCTCCTTGGTGCCCTCGTCGTAGGAGGCGTTGATATTGGGGTGCACACCCAGCGCCTCGACGACCGCCTTGGCGAAGAACGGCAGGAACGTCAGGTTGACGCCCTCGCGCTCGGAGAAGGCCGCCTTGGCCTGCGCCCGCAGCGCCGCGATCTTGGTGACGTCGGCCTCGTGGACCTGGGTCAGCTGCGCGGTGGTCTGCAGCGATTCGCGGGTCTTGGTGGCCGTGATCTGCCGGATGCGGCTGGCCTTCTGCGTGGTGCCGCGCAGGTGCGCCAGACGCGGGCTCGGTGCGGCCGGAGCCTTGGCGGCGGGCGCGGCCGCGGCCGGGGCGGCGGCGGGGGCCGGAGCCGGGGCGGGCGCCTTCTTGGCCTCGGCGGCGGCGAGCACATCCTGCTTGCGGATGCGTCCGCCGACACCGGAACCGGTGAGGGTGGACAGGTCGACGCCGTTCTCCTCGGCCAGCTTGCGGACCAAGGGGGTGACGTACGGGGTCGCGCCGTTGCCGGACGACGACTGGGCCGGAGCCGCGGCGGCGGGTGCAGGAGCGGGAGCCGGTGTCGGAGCAGGCGCGGGTGCCGGTGCAGGAGCCGGAGCAGGTGCTGGCGCCGGTGCAGGGGCGGCGGCCGCGGGGGCCGGAGCAGGAGCAGGTGCAGGGGCGGGCGCAGGCGCCGGAGCGGGCGCGGGTGCCGGAGCAGGCGCGGCGGCGGCCGGCGAGCCACTGCCGATCACACCCAGCTGACCACCGACCGCGACGACGTCGTCCTCCTGCGCGGTGATCTCCAGCAGCGTGCCGGCGACGGGCGAGGGGATCTCGGTGTCGACCTTGTCGGTGGAGACCTCGAGCAGCGGCTCGTCGACCGCGACGTCGTCGCCGACCGACTTCAGCCACCGGGTCACGGTGCCCTCGGTGACCGACTCGCCCAGCTCGGGCATCTTCACCGGGGTGCCCTCGGCGGGACCCGAGGCGGCGGCCGGTGCGGGCTCGGGCTCGGGCGCCTGCGCGGCGGGGGCCGGGGCGGGCTCGGGGGCCGGTGCTTCCTGCGCGGGGGCGGGGGCGGCTTCGGGAGCGGGAGCCGGTGCGGCGGCGGGCGCTTCGCCGGCCTCGCTGATGACGCCGAGCTCACCGCCGATCTCGACCACATCGTCTTCCTGGGCGACGATCTTCGACAGCACGCCCGCCGCGGGGGACGGGATCTCGGTGTCGACCTTGTCGGTGGAGACCTCGAGCAGCGGCTCGTCGACCTCGACCGTGTCTCCTTCCTGCTTCAGCCACCTGGTCACCGTTCCCTCGGTGACGCTCTCACCAAGAGCCGGCATCTGGACGGAGAAGGCCATGTCCGTTGACTCCTCTGACTGCTCGACGGGTTCTACAACAGTTGATCTCGCGGCGGGCCGCTCACCACTGGTCGCGGTGAGAACCCGGAAGCCACCGGACAATTCCGCGCGGCACCGGAGATCGGTGCGGTTCTTGTACCGCGGTCCATCCTTGCACTCGATCGCGTGGCGTGTAGCACAGGGCAGTGTTCTGTCGGCAACATCGCGGCGTTCGACCGGGAAGCTGGCACCATGGAGGGACCGGATGTGAGCGGAAATCCGGGAGGAAAGGGAGGTCGGCGCCGATGGGCCTGCTCGATCGTTTCCGCGGCGCCGGCCGCGGTGGTGGCGGTGCGACACGCCGTGCCACCTCGGGCAACGAGGACGCCCGGTATCTCGCGGAGTGGGTGCGCACCCACATCGGCGTGGAGGGTTACATAGAGCCGAAGACCACGATCACCGACGTGACCGTGGTGCTGGTGGCGGCCGACGGCGAATGGACGCGCCGCATCGTCGGCGAGCGCGGCGCGCGGCGGCTCGCGGGCGATCTCGGCATCCCGGTGTACGACGTCGCCAAGACCGGCTACCCGCAACGGATGCGCGACTACGACGCGCGCAAGCGTATAGAGCGCCAGCGCGCGTTCGAAGACGAGCTGAAGGACCTGTAGCGCCGGAAAGGCCGGTAGCGCGCGAAGGACCGGTAGCGCGCGGAGTACCGGTAGCGTCGCCCCGCGGCCGGGAGCGACGCCACCGGATCATTCATTCCGCGGCGATGTCCTCGATCACGGCGATCAGCGTGCGCACCGGCACACCGGTGCCGCCCTTGCCGATGTAGCCGAACGGTCCGCCGGTGTTGTACGCGGGCCCGGCCACGTCCAGGTGCGCCCACTGCACACCCTCGGGCACGAACTCCTCGAGGAACAGCCCGGCCGAGAGCATGCCGCCCCAGCGGTGCGGCGTGACGTTGGCCAGGTCGGCGATCTTGGAGTTGAGGTCGGCGCGCAGTTCGGCCGGGAACGGCATGGCCCAGCCGTTCTCGCCCACCTCGCGGGAGATGCGGGCCACCCGGTCGCGGAAATCGTCGGTGCCGAGCACGCCGGGGGTCCGGGTGCCGAGCGCGACCATCTGCGCGCCGGTGAGGGTGGCGACATCGATCAGGTAGTCGGGCGCGTCCTCGCCCGCGCGCACGATGGCGTCGGCCAGGATCAGGCGGCCCTCGGCGTCGGTGTTGATCACCTCGACGGTGGTGCCGCCGTACTGGGTGAGCACGTCGCCGGGGCGCTGCGCGGTGGCCGAGGGCATGTTCTCCGCCATCGGGACGGTCGCCGTCACGGTGACGGAAACGCCGAGGCGCGCGGCGAGCAGCACGGTGGCCACGACCGCCGCCGCGCCCGCCATGTCGGAGGTCATGTTCTCCATGTTCTGCGCGGGCTTGATGGAGATGCCGCCGGTGTCGAAGGTGACGCCCTTGCCGACCAGCGCGACCTTCTTCTCGCCGCCGGGATAGCTGATCCGCACCAGGCGCGGCGGACGCGAGGAGCCCTTGCCCACGCCGAGCACGCCGCCGTAACCGCCGGCCTCCAGCGCCTTCTCGTCGAGCACCTCGACCTCGAGGCCCGCGCCCTCGGCGAGCACCTGGGCGCGCGCGGCGAACTCGGCGGGGAACAGGTGGCTGGGCGGGGTGTTCACGAAATCGCGCGCGGTGGCGACGGCTTCGGCGACGAGTTGGGCGCGCTGCAGCGCCTCCTCGCCGAAATCCGGTTCGGGCACCAGGAATTCGACCCGCGTGACGGGCTGCTCGTCGGGCTTGGGCGCGGACTTCTGGGAACGGAACGGGGTGAACGTGTACGCGCCGAGGTAGAAGCCCTCCGCGGCGGCGCCGAGATCCAGGCCGCCCAGCGTGGTGGCGACGACCTCGGTGCCGCTGAGCGAGCGCGCGGCGACGCCGGCGCTGCGGCGGATCTGTTCGGCGTCGACCTTGTCGGGCGCGCCGAGACCGACGGCGAGCACGCTGGTGACGCCGTCGAGCAGCGCGGGCGCGGGCACCCGGGTGAGTTCCTCGGCCTTGCCCTTGGCGCCGACGGCGCCCAGCTGGTCGAGCAGTTCCGCGCGCACCTCGGCGGTGAGCACGTCGCCGAACAGGTCGTCGGGCGCAATCGACGGACCGTTCTCGGAGGAGGTCAATCCGATCACCAGCACGTCGGTGTCCGGCCCGAGAGTTACGGTGCGCGCCAATTCCGGTCCGAGTGAGCGATCTGCAACAGCGGTCATCAGCACAGGCTAAGCGGTCGGCTTCGAGTGGTGCAGCGCGACGCCGTCCAGCAGCAGGCCCACCCCGCGGCGCAACAGGGCGTCGAAGTCGAGTTCCGGGCCGGGCGGGTCGGCGGTGAAGATTTTGTGCAGGGCGGGTCGAAGTGCCGGATCGAGCAGTTCGGCGACCTCGGCGCGGGTCGTGGTCCGGCGGTAGACCTCCGCGCCGGAAAGCCGCTCCGCGCGTTCGGAACTCCACAGCAGCGCGAGTCCCTGCACCAGGCCGGAGCAGGTCAGGTAGACGGTGAGGGTCTCCTCGTGGGACAGGCCCAAGCCGTCGAGGGCGGCGAACGAGCGCTCCAACGTGTCGAACAATGCGGGCCCCAGCGGCGGTTGCGCCCTGGCCAGCACCGGCAGCAGCCAGGGGTGATGGAGGTAGAGCTGCCATTCGGCCTCGGCCTCGGCGGTGATCGCCGCGCGCCAGTCGGCCGGGTCGGCCCGCGGTTCGGGCGCTTCGGCGATGACGAGTTCGGTCATCGCCCCGAGCAGGGCCTCCCGGTCGGGGAAGTGCCGGTAGAGGGCGGCGGTCGCGACGCCCAGCTCCCCGGCGAGGCGGCGCATGGTGAGGCCGTCGAGACCGTCGCGGTCGGCGAGTTCCACTGCCGTGCGCGTGATTCCGACGGCGGTCAGGCGCGACGGGCGCCTGCGCGGTTGCGGGGCGCGGTGGTCGCGGCGGGCGCGATAGGCGCGGGCCTGGCAGGAGCGCGAGCAGTAGCGGCGGCGGCGCCCACGCTCGGGCTGTGCGACGGCGCCGCCGCAGTGCTGGCACGGCGATGTTTTCGACACACGAACAAGTGTGACGAAATGATGGCTGCGTCGCTGAGTGATCCATAGATTGGCCGGTGAGGACATCGTTCACTTCGGGAGGAGAAGACATGCCGATCACGGTGCGCAAGGCGGGTATCGAGGAACTGGACGCGGTGGCCGACGCGTTCGCGACGGCCGGCGCCGACGAGGCGGTGGCGGCGTGGGTGATGGCGGGCCATCCCGCTATCGCGGCGGGATACCGCGCGGACTACGTCCCGCGCGTGGTGGAGCGGGCGCTGCGCGACGACGAGGTGTGGGTCGCGGGGGAGGAGGACCGGATCTGGGCCGTGTCGCTGTGGCAGCACGTCACCTCCGAGGAGCGGGTGCTGGCCGAGGCGGCCGAGGCGCGCGAGATGGCCGCCGCCGGACCGGATGTGGGGCCGCTGCGCAAACTCGTCTACGTCACATCGCTGCTGGCCGAGCACCATCCGCGCGAGTTCCCGCACCGCTACCTGCAGGCGATCGTCACGCTGCCCGAACATCGCGGCAAGGGCGCGGGCGGCGCCATCGTGGCCGACCGGCTGAAGGCGTACTCCGACGCGTCGGAGACGGCGTTCCTGGAGGCGAGCACCGAACGGTCGGCGCGGCTCTACGCGCGCAACGGCTTCGCCCGCACCGGCGTTACCCACACCCTGCCCGAGGACGGCCCGACGCTCATCCCGATGTGGTTCCGCGGCTGACGGCGTGCGGCCCGACGCGGGGCTAAGCTTCGCAGCGTGACCGATACGAACCTGCTGCAGGGCCCCATCCATGACGTCCACGTCGAGCTCGGCGCGACCTTCGCGCCGTTCGGCGGATGGGAGATGCCGGTCTCGTACGCGGGGACGGTCGGTGAGCACCAGGCGGTGCGCACGGCCGTGGGGCTGTTCGACGTGAGCCACCTCGGCAAGGCGACGGTGCGCGGTCCCGGCGCGGCGGCGTTCGTGAACGCGGCGCTGACCAACGACCTGAACCGCATCCGTCCCGGCAAGGCGCAGTACACGCTGTGCTGTACGCCCGAGGGCGGCGTGATCGACGACCTGATCGCCTACTACGTGTCCGAGGACGAGATCTTCCTCGTCCCGAACGCGGCCAACACCGCCGCCGTCGTCGCCGAACTGTCGAAGACCGCGCCCGACGGGATCACGGTCACCGACGAGCACCGCGACTACGCCGTGTTCGCCGTGCAGGGCCCGCGCTCGGCCGAGGTGCTCGCGGCGCTCGGCCTGCCCACCGAGATGGAGTACATGGCCTACGCCGACGCGGAGTGGGACGGCCGTCCCGTCCGCGTCTGCCGCACGGGCTACACGGGCGAACACGGCTACGAACTGCTGCCGCGCTGGGCCGACGCCACCCCGCTGTTCCGCGCGCTGCTGGAGCAGGTGCGCGCGGCCGACGGCCAGCCGGCCGGGCTCGGCGCGCGCGACACCTTGCGCACCGAGATGGGTTACCCGCTGCACGGTCACGAACTGTCCCTGGACATTTCGCCGGTGCAGGCGCGGGCCGGCTGGGCCGTCGGCTGGAAGAAGCCCGAGTTCTGGGGCCGCGAGGCGCTGACGGCGGAGAAGGTGGCCGGCCCGCGCCGCGCGCTGCTCGGCCTGCGCGCCCTCGACCGCGGCGTGCTGCGGCAGGGCCAGACCGTGCTGCGCGACGGCGAACCGGTCGGCGAGACCACCTCCGGCACGTTCTCCCCGACGCTCAAGATCGGCATCGCGCTCGCGCTGCTCGACACCGGCGCGGATCTGGAACCGGGGACCGAGGTGGAGGTCGACGTGCGCGGGCGCCGCCTGCGCTGCGAGGTCGTCAAGCCGCCGTTCGTCCGGGCCCGCACGGCGTGACCGGCCGGGGCCGATAGGATCTAGCGCATGACCGCCGCCGCACAGTTCGTCCATGTTCCCCATCCAGCGCCCGTCCCGGCGCAGCGGGTACAGGAGATCTTGGCGGCACCCGGATTCGGCCGGTACTTCACCGACCACATGGTCTCGATCGACTACACCGAGGGCCAGGGCTGGTCCAACGCGCGCGTCGAGCCGTACGGACCGCTGCCGATGGACCCGGCCACCATGGTGTTCCACTACGGCCAGGCCATCTTCGAGGGCTTGAAGGCCTACCGCCAGGCCGACGGCAGCGTCTCCTGTTTCCGGATCGACGCCAATGCCGCCCGCTTCCGCCGCTCCGCCGCCCGCATGGCGATGGCCGAGCTGCCCGAGGAACTGTTCATCGAGTCGGTGCGCCAGCTGCTCGAGGTCGATGAGCGCTGGGTGCCCGCCGCGGGCGGTGAGGAGTCGCTGTACCTGCGGCCCTTCATGTTCGCCACCGAGGCCGGGCTCGGCGTGAAGCCCGCCGAGTCCTACAAGTACCTGCTGCTCGGCTCGCCCGCGGGCGCGTACTTCCCGCGCGGTGTGAAGCCGGTGCGGGTGTGGCTGTCCACCGAGTACGTGCGGGCCGCGCCCGGCGGCACCGGCGAGGCGAAGGTGGCGGGCAACTACGCCGCCTCGCTGCTCGCGCAGGCGCAGGCCACCGAGAAGGGCTGCGACCAGGTGGTGTGGCTGGACGCCTGCGACCGCCGCTACGTCGAGGAGATGGGCACCAATAACCTCTTCTTCGTGTTCGGGTCCGGTTCGGAGGCCCGCTTGGTGACGCCGGAGCTGTCCGGCTCGCTGCTGCCCGGCATCACCCGCGACTCGCTGCTCACCCTGGCCGCCGATTCGGGCTACCCCGTGGAGGAGCGCAAGATCACGGTCGAGGAATGGCGCAAGGGCGCCGAATCCGGCGAGATCACCGAGGTTTTCGCGTGCGGGACGGCCGCCGTGATCACGCCCGTCGGCTGGGTGCGCTCGGCCGAGGGCGAGTTCACCATCGGCGGCGGGGAGCCGGGCGAGGTGACGATGGCGCTGCGGGACACGTTGACCGGCATCCAGCGCGGGACGTTCGCCGATATCCACGGGTGGATGCGCGGGATGTGAGCGGTGGGGTATGGCCCGCGCGGAGCGTCCGCGCGGGCCTTCGCCTCGTCTAGCCGGGCATGAGCATCTGCCACTGCTCCAGCGTCTGCGGGCGCATGACGTAGTTGTTGTCGCGGATGTGCGAGAGTGCCGCGCTGGGTTCCTGCGAGTACCAGTGGCCCGGGTACACCACCGGGTCGCCCGACAGGCCCGCCAGATACCGCAGGCTGCGGAACATCTCGTCGGAATCGCCGCCCGGGAAATCGGTGCGGCCGCAGCCGTCCACGAACAGCGTGTCGCCCGCGATGAGGCGGTTGTCGAACAGGAAGCACTGGCTGCCCGGCGTGTGGCCGGGCGTGTGTAGTAGTTCGATCTCGAACGCGCCGACCGTGATCTTGTCGCCGTGCTCGTGACCGGTCAGCTCGCTCGGCGCGATGCCGGTGACGTTGGCGACCCAGTCCAGCTCCTGCTTGTTCACGTGCACGGGGACGCTGGTCTTCTCGAGGAGTTCGCGCACGCCGCGCAGGGTGAAGCCGAGCATGGAGCCGCCGACGTGGTCGGGGTGGTGGTGGGTGGCGAGCACGCCGGTGAGACGCAGGCCGTCGGCCTCGGCGAGGTCGGCCAGATCGCCCGCCGCGTAGGCCGGGTCCACCACGACGCATTCGCCCGTCTCCCGATCGCCGATCAGGTACGCGAAATTCCGCATCTGTGTCGCGATCGGATCACCGGCCGCGTAGTCCCGTCCGGACAACAGCTGACGAAAATAGAGGCGTTCGGAAGACATACGCACACAGTAGAGCCCGACCCAGACGGTTTGCGCGCCGGTGTGCGAAATATTCCGCGGGGTCTGTGCAAACAGGTAGCGAGCGGTGTCCGGGAGCCCAGTCGGCGGGGCCGAGATTGGTGATACCGGTGGTTCCGGTATTTCTGCCGGGCCGCGGCGGGCGGGCGATGTTTGCGAATATGGTTGTCCGCCAGTCGTTTTCCGACGTCAATGGGGGTTTCCGGGGTGGTGGGCCCGCGCGCGGGGTGGTGGACCGGTCCGGTGCTGCGCGAATTTCGGTCCGGGGCCGGGTGCTCGTCCGGGCGAACCGTGCCCGGAGAATTAGCGGCGCCGCGAAGAGACGAAGCTCATATCCGCGATGGCCGGATATGTCGGCGCAGGCGGTGGCGTGCGGAAATGGCGCGGCGAATTCCGGTGAATGAGGCATTTGTGATCTACAACACTATGTCGTGGTGGCGTGGGTGTGCCCCCTCGGCCTCGAGCCCGGCGATGTAGGCGGCGCCCCAGGAATTCAGTCCGTCGACGAAGTCGCGCAGTCCCTCGCCGGTGGCGGTGAGCGAGTACTCCACGCGGGGTGGCACCTGCGCGAAGGTGCGGCGGGACACGATGCCGTCCTGTTCGAGTTCGCGCAGTTGGCGGGTGAGCACGCGCGGGGTGACGTCACCGACGCGGCGGCGCAGCTCCCCGTAGCGCAGCGGTCCGTCCAGGAGGTGTTTGACGACGGTCATCTTCCATGCCCCGCCCAGGACCGCGATGCTCACTTCCACGGGGCACACCGCGATCGCGCGCCGTACCGGGCCGCGCACGCCCTCGTCCTCGACCGTCATCGCGGGCACCTCCTTCGTGGCGGGTAAGTATCCATCTCATCCATATGGACGAAATTGTGCATACTCACGATTCTGCTCCTTTGATGCTAGACCGGATATGTCGGCGAGGTGCGCACCGCGCACTCGAAGGGAGGCACGTGAGTATTTCCGGGAGCAAGACCCAGGCCGGTGTCGGGCGGCGCGTTCATCCGGCGTGGACGATGGTGGGGGTCGCGGCGCTCGTGCTGGTCGCGGCGGGGTCGTTCACCACCCTCGCCGGGCTGATCACCGAGCCGCTCGTCGAGTCGCGCGGGTGGACGCGGACCGGAATCGGGATCGGCGTGGCTGTCAACATGGTGCTGTACGGGGTGGTCGCGCCGTTCACCGCGGCGCTGATGGATCGCTACGGGGTGCGCCGGATCACCTCCTACGCACTGGGTCTGCTCGTCGTGAGTTCGCTGTCGCTGGCGATGCTGATGCCCTCGGTGTACTGGTTCGTGCTCTGGTGGGGACTGCTGGTCGGCGTCGGAACCGGTTCGCTCACCATGGTTTTCGGCGCGACGGTCGCGAATCGCTGGTTCCGCGGCAAGATCGGCACCGCGACCGGATTGCTCACGGCGGCGAGCGTCTTCGGGCAGTTCGCCCTGCTCCCGCTGCTGTCTTTGGTACTGGCACACGGCGAGTGGCGCGGACCGGTGCTGGTGTGCGGTGGGCTCGCCGTGGTGGCGTTGATCGTGGTGCGAATGTTCTTGCGGGACAGTCCGGATTCGATCGGGGTGGATCCGTATGGGGTGGATGCGAGAGGTGTGGTTCGGAGCTCCGGTGCGTGTGCGGCAGTGGAGTGCGACGCCGATCCGTTCGCGCGGACGGTGCGGGCGTTCGGGAAAAGCCTGCGGGACCGTCGGTTCTGGATTCTCGCCGTGATGTTCGCGCTGTGCGGGGCGACCACCAATGGGCTGATGTGGAGTCACTTCACGCCGGCCGCGCACGATCACGGGATGGGGGCGACGGCCGCATCCAGCTTGCTCGCCGTCATCGGTGTCGCCAATATCCTCGGCACCGTCGGTGCGGGGTGGTTGACCGATCGGGTGGAGCCGCGGGTGCTGCTCGCGGTGTTCTTCCTCGGGCGGGGTGTGGCGCTCGCGGCGCTGCCGTTCCTGTTCGGCAGCGGGCTCGCCCCCGATCTGGTCGCGTTCGCCGTCGTGTTCGGGATCCTCGACGTCGCGACCGTGCCGCCGACGCTCGCGCTGTGCCGCCACTACTTCGCCGAGGACAGCGCGCTCACCTTCGGCTTCGTCAGCGTGTTCCACCAGATCGGCGCGGGCGCGATGGCGCTCACCGGCGGATTGATCCGGGAAGTGGACGGTTCGTACACGGCCGTGTGGATTTCGGCGGCCGCCGTGTGCGCCGTGGCCGCGGTGCTGGGTGGGGTGACCACCCGCGTGCATCGGGGCGCGCGTGTGCGGAAGGCGGAAGTCGATGCTGAACCGTCTGCTGTGCGAAGCCGGTACTAGTGGCCGCCCAGGGAGAAGCCGAAGGCGGTTGCGGCGACGGTGATTTCGAGGGTGGCGCCGAGGACGTCGCCGGAGAGGCCGCCGAACCGGCTTACCGTATGCCGCACCAGGATCGCCGTGAGGGCGACGGCCAGAACAACCGTTGCCGGGCCGAGCCACGGTCGGTCGGGGACCGCGAAGATCGCCGCCAGGAGCGCGGCCAGCATCCACAGGGATGCGGTCAGGGGTGACTGGGTGCCCGCCACCAGCGTTCCGAATCCGGAGCCCGGAGCCGCGGCCGTGCCGCGCAGACAGGCGGGCACCACCACGACGCGGCCCGCCGTGATCGCCAGCGCGACCGCGAACCAGCGCCCCTCAGAGGCCAGCGCGGCGAACGAGAACGCTTGGACGCCAACGGCGATCACGATCGCGGCGACACCGAACGGTCCCGCGCCACCGCCCTTCATGATCTCCCTGGCGCGTTCCGGCGGACCGTAGCTGCCGAGGCCGTCCATGGTGTCGGAGAGGCCGTCCAGGTGCATGCCGCGTGTGATCAGCGCCAGCGCGGCCACGGTGAGCAGCCCGGCCAGGGGAGCGCTCGCCCCGGCCCCCGCCAGCACCCACAGCAGCCCGGTGGCCGCCGCGCCGAGCACGAGGCCGACCACCGGGGCGAAGGCGATGGCACGGGCGGCGGCGGGGCGGTCCACGTCGTCCGGCCCGCGCACCGGAAGGACGGTCAGCCAGGAGAACGCGAGGCGTAACCCGTTCACCGCGAACCGCATTCGAGCGGGGCGCCGGCCGTGGAATTCATTTCCGCAAATTCGGCGCGGCCGGTTCGGCGTCCTTGGTGCTGACCCCCGCTTCGCCGAAGGTCGCCATCTCGGCCAGTGCCGCGACGGCGGCCCGGAGGATGGGCAGGGCGGTGAGGGCGCCGGACCCTTCGCCGAGGCGCATCTCCAGGTCCACCAGCGGTTCCAGGCGCAACTGCTTCAGGGCGAGGTTGTGGGACGGTTCGGTGGAACGGTGCCCGGCCAGCCACCACGCCTTCGCACCGGCCGCCAGGTCCTCCGCGACGAGCGCGGCGGCGGTGACGACGAGGCCGTCCAGGATCACCGGCGTCCGCCGCGCCGCCGCCTGGGCGAGGAAGCCGGCCATCGCGGCCAGGTCGGCGCCACCCGCGACGCGCAGCAGATCGACCGGATCCTTCAGCACCGGGCGGGCCCGGCGCATGGCGTCGCGCACGGCCGCGACCTTGCGGCACCAGCCCGCATCGTCGATGCCGGTGCCGCGCCCCACGGCGACCACCGGTTCGGTGTCGGTGAGCGAGGCGATCAGGACGGTGGCCGGCGTGGTGTTGCCGATGCCCATATCGCCCGCGATCAGCAGATCCGCGCCGCCGTCGATCTCCTCGTCGGCGATGGCTCGCCCGGCGGCCAGCGCGGTGGCGACCTCGTCGTCGGACAGGGCGTCCTCGCGGTCGATGGCGCCGCTGGAACGGCGCACCTTGTGCGCGGAGATCGACGGATCGGTGTCGGCGTCGACCGCGATATCGGCCACTCGCACCGTCGCGCCGGCCAGCGCGGCCAGGGCGTTCACCGCCGCGCCGCCGCTCAGGAAGTTGGCGACCATCTGCGCGGTCACCTCGCTCGGATACGCCGAGACGCCGTGTGCGGCCACGCCGTGATCGCCCGCGAACACCACCACCCGGGCGCGGCGGAACTGCGCGGGCGGGCACACACCCTGGCAGGCGGCGACCCAGTTGCCCAGCTCCTCCAGCCGTCCCAGCGCCCCGGCGGGCTTCGTCAGCTGCGCCTGCCGCTGTTCGGCGGCCGCGCGGATCTGCGCGTCGGGGGCGGCAACCGGTCCGAATCCGTCTGTCACTGTCGAGCCTCTCCGGTCGGGCGGGGGCGGCGCCCTCCGCGGGGCGCGGCCGGTCCGCCGCGAGCAACACCGCGCCCAATCTTGCCCGGCCGGTCCGCGGCGGGGCGCACCCACCCGTCCGTGTCGGGTGCGGATCACTTCAGGCGCAGGGGAAGTCCCGCGACCACCAGCACCACCTCGTCGCACGCGGCGGCCAAACGCTGGTTGAGCATGCCGATCTCGTCGCGGAACAGCCGGCCCGAGCGCGTCGCGGGGACGACGCCCATCCCCACCTCCGGACTCACCAGGATCAGGCGGTGCGCGTACGCCGCGACGGCGGCGACGAGTGCGTCGGCGTCGGGCGCGACGGTGCCGCGCGGGGCTTCCCACGCCCCGAGGGCGTCGATGCGGGCCGTGAGCCAAGTGCCGATATCGTCGACGAGCGTCGCGCCGGGCGTCGCGTCGGCGAGAACGGCCGCCGCGTCGGCACTTTCGACCACCGACCACGTCGCGGGCCTGCGCTCCCGATGCCGCGCGATGCGCTCGGCGAAGTCGAGATCGGCGGGATCGGGCACCGACGTCGCCACGTAGCGGACCGCGCCCGACTCCTCCGCCAGCCTCTCGGCATACGCGGACTTGCCCGACCGCGCCCCGCCGAGCACCAGCGTCCGCCTCGGACGCGCACCAGAGGAATCTGCGGACACCCGCGTGACGGTACCAACAGCGGGCCCGACGTCGGCATCACCGCGCACGAACAGCGGCTCGTGCCCGGCGATCGAGGTTCCACCACGGCCACCAAGTCGGCGACCTGAACAGCCCTGGCCATCGCAGCCCCGGTCCGGCGGCGGGCTGTGCAGGTCGGCACGCCACCTTCCTTCCGGTCTCGCTGGGCGAGCATGTCGGACCACGGCTGTCCGGCGTGATGGTGTGGGTCCGAAGGTCGGGAGACGTGGATTTTCGGCCGGGGATGGACCGGCGAGAGAACAATGCACACGGGGCCGGTCCCTGGGCGGCTCGCGCTGTGACCGTGCGCCGGAGCGAGATAGTCGCCCGGCTCGGCGGCAGACCCACCCGCCACTGCCCTCGACCACGTCAACCGGTACGACCTGCCGCACGCGATCGAACCCGCCGATGTCCGGCTCCGGCTGCTGACGGGACGGGTTCACCGGGAGCCAGTCGGCCGTGCGGCCTGACGCTCAGGACCCCGACATCGCCCGACCGAAGCGGCGGCGGTATTCGGTGGGGGAGATGCCGACCAGGCGCTGGAAGTGGTGGCGCAGGAGGGCGCCGGAGCCGAAGCCGGCGCGGGAGGCGATCTGCTCGAGGCCCTGGTCGGTGTCCTCCAGCAGGTGTTTGGCGTGCAGGACGCGCTGGTTGGTGAGCCATTTCACCGGGGTGGTGCCGGTCTCGGCGGCGAAGCGGCGGGCGAAGGTGCGGGTGGACATGTTCGAGCGGGCGGCCAGTTCGTCCACGGTGTGCGGCAGGTCGAGGTGCTCGTTCATCCACTGGAGCGTGGTGGCGAGCCCGTCGGAGGAGCACTGGGCGACCGGGCGTTCGATGAACTGACGTTGCCCGCCGTCGCGCTGCGGCGGCACCACCATGCGGCGGGCGATGCCGTTGGCGGCGGCGCTGCCGATCTCCCGGCGCACCAGGTGCAGGCACGCGTCGATCCCGGCCGCGGTGCCCGCGCTGGTGATGAGGTTGCCTTCGTCGACGAACAGCACGTCGGGATCCACGGTCGCCTGCGGATACATTTCGGCGAGCCGGTCGACATAGCGCCAGTGCGTCGTGCACTTCCTTCCGTCGAGCAGCCCGGCCGCGCCCGCGACGAATGCGCCCGAGCACACGGTCAGGATGATCGCCCCCGCGTCGGACGCCGCGCGCACCGCCTCGACGATGCGGATGTCGAGCCCTTCGGAGACGGCGAACGCGGGGGCCGCGGGCACCGCGACGAGATCGGCCCGCACGAGCTCGTCCAACGCGTGGTCCGGCGTGACGGACACGCCGGGTGTGGTGGAGCGCAACGGCTTTCCGGGTTCGACCCCGCAGACCTTGAAGTCGAAACCGGGCAGCCCGTCGGCGGTGCGGTCCAGGCCGAACACCTCGCACACGACGCCGAATTCGAACATGGCGAGCCGCTCGTAGAGCACCACCGCGACCTTGGACAACATCGTCCCAGCGTAGCTGGCCGGATCTTTACGGACAATGGCTCTACTGCCACTTTCGGCGGTAATTCAACGAGCGAAAAATTACTGCCATGTTCGGAGTAATCGTCACCCTCGCCCTGATCTTCGCCTTCCTTGTCACCGTCGGCGTCCTGCTCGCCAGGATCGAAGGCCACGCCGGCTCGTCCGACGTTGTCGACCGCGATGCCCAGCGCCTGCGCGCCGAACTCGACGCCATCTCCCACCACCGGTGAAAGCGCCGAACTCCCCGCCCGTGATCGATGTCACGGACGGGGAGTTCGGGGCAGGTCTCAGACCGCTTCGCCGGGCTTCACGCGCGGCTTCGGCGCCCGCATCTTGCGGATCTGGGAGGCGCGCACGAAGGCGTACCAGCCCAGGCGGAACCCGGTGTCGGTGGTGTCGGGGTAGCGCTCGCGCACCCGGTTGTTCACGATGCGGCCCAGGATCACGCCCTCGACGGCCATGAACAGCATCATGACCAGCATGATCAGTGTCACCAGCGATTGCAGGCCGGGCGCCGCGAACATCGACATGATCAGCACCAGCGCCATCGGCATGAACAGCCCGACCAGGTTGCGGCGGGCGTCGACCAGATCGCGCACGTAGGCCCGGACCGGGCCCTTGTCGCGCGGCAGCAGGTACTTGTCCTCCCCGGCCAGCATGCGCGCGCGGCGCTCCTGGGTGGCGAGCCTGCGCTCGGCGGCGGCCGCCTTGCGCTCCTCTTTGTTGCCGCGGTTGGCCTTGCGCCGGGCCCGCGCCTCCTTCGCCGTCAGCGGGGCGGGCGCGACCGGGCCGCGCCGCTTGCCTTCCGCGTCACGGCGTTTCGGCGTGGGCCTGCCCTTGCCGGGGGTGGCGGTCTGGGTGGTCTTGGTGGTGGTAGCGGTCGAGCCGCCCTCCGCGTCCGCCGGGGTGTCGGCGATCGCGTCGGTGGTGCTGGACTCGCCGCGACGGAACAACTTCACAGCAACCAGGCTATTCGATCCCGCCACGTGCCGGAAACGCGGCCGCCCCGCCGACACGGAACCGTGAGGTCGGCTGACCGCGAACGGCCGGGGAGTGGCAAGATGGGGAATAGCAGCCCGCCCGACGGTGTTGACCCACGAGCCGTGCAGTTCACGGGTTGACCACGCTGTCCTCGAGGAGACTTCATGACCGAGACGATCACCCACGGTGTGACTCTGACCGATGCCGCCGCCGCCAAGGCGAAGGCCCTGCTGGACCAGGAAGGTCGCGACGACCTCGCCCTGCGCATCGCCGTGCAGCCGGGTGGCTGCGCCGGCCTGCGCTACCAGCTCTTCTTCGACGACCGCAGCCTCGACGGCGACCTGACCGTCGACTTCGGCGGCGTGACGCTGGCCGTGGACCGGATGAGCGCCCCCTACGTGCAGGGTGCCTCGATCGACTTCGTCGACACCATCGAGAAGCAGGGTTTCACCATCGACAACCCGAACGCCACCGGCTCCTGCGCCTGCGGCGACTCCTTCAACTGAGGCGTGTTCGCCCGGCCGGACCGGCCCGGGCGCGGTGGTGCATCGGCTACGGTGAGAGCGGGGGTTTCGATCTCCGCTCTCTTCCGTCTGCCGCCTACCGTTGAAGGACTCCGCTCTCGTGTCCATCGCCGTGTCCGCGTCCATCGCGACCGATCACCTCATGCGCTTCCCCGGTCGGTTCGCCGAGGCACTTCTGGCCGATCAGCTCGACCACGTCTCGCTGAGCTTCCTCGTCGACGACCTGCAGATCCGCCGTGGCGGCGTCGCGGGCAACATCGCCTTCGCCATGGGCGTGCTGAATCGCACACCCCTGCTGGTCGGCGCGGTGGGCGCCGACTTCGCCGACTACCGTGCCTGGCTGGAACAGCACGGCGTGGACTGCTCGGTGGTGCACGTCTCCGACCGCGCCCACACCGCCCGCTTCGTCTGCACCACCGATGACGACATGGCCCAGATCGCGTCGTTCTACCCGGGCGCGATGAGCGAGGCCCGCGACATCTCCCTGGCCGAGCTGGCCGAGCGCAAGCAGATCGACCTGGTGCTGGTCGGCGCGAACGATCCCGAGGCGATGCTGCGCCACACCGAGGAGGCCAGGGAACTGGGCATCCCGTTCGCGGCCGACCCCTCCCAGCAGCTGGCCCGTCTCGACGGCGACCAGTCCGTGCGCCTGATAGACGGCGCCGCATACCTTTTCACCAACAAGTACGAGTGGGCGCTGCTGTTGCAGAAGACCGGGCTCGACGAGGCCGAGGTGGCGCGACGGGTCGGCATCCGCGTCACCACCCTGGGCGCCGACGGCGTGCTGGTGGTGGACCGCGACGGCACCGAGGTGCGCGTCGGCGTGGTGCCCGAGCGCACCAAGGTCGAGCCCACCGGCGTCGGCGACGCGTTCCGCGCGGGCTTCCTGACCGGCCACACCGCGGGGCTGAGCCTGGAGCGCTCCGCCCAGCTGGGTTCGCTGGTGGCGGTGCTGGTGCTGGAGACCATGGGCACCCAGGAGTGGACCCTGAACAAGGACGACGCCCTGGAACGCCTCACCGCCGCCTACGGCGCCGAAGCGGCCGCCGATATCAAGCCGCTGCTGTAAGCACCTGAGACGAGCGAACGCCCCTTCGAATCCGAGCCGCACTCTCTCCAGAGCGGGTGACCGGACACGAAGGGGCGTTCGCCGTCTCGCTGGCGCTACAGGCTGACCGGGTAGACCGGCTCCTGGATCTCCGGCTTGATCCGGTTCTCCACGAAGATGCCGTGCCAGACCATGAACACCAGCAGCGTCCACAGGCGGCGGCTGTGATCGGAGCGGCCCGCGCGGTGGTCGTCGAGCATGGTCTTGATGGCGGCCTTGTCGAGCAGGTGATCGGTCTGGGAGTCGGCGATCTGCGCCTGCGCCCAGTCGAACAGTTCGGTGCCGCGCAGCCAATGCCGCAGGGGCACCGGGAATCCCAGCTTGGCGCGGTGCAGCACGTGCGGGGGCACGATGCCCTCCAGCGCCTGGCGCAGCGCGTACTTGGTGGTGTCCTTGGTGATCTTCTGCTCGAACGGGATCTGCTCGGCGACCCGCAGCACCTCGGCGTCCAGGAACGGCACCCGCAGCTCGAGCGAGTTGGCCATGGTCATCTTGTCGGCCTTGACCAGGATGTCGCCGCGCAGCCAGGTGAACAGGTCGAGGTGCTGCATGCGCGCCACCGGGTCCCAGCCGCGCGACTGCGCGTAGATCGGGGCGGTGACGTCCTGATGGGTCCATTCGGGCCGGAATTCGCGCAGCACGGCGCGCAGCTGGGCATCGTTGAAGCTGCGGGCGTTGCCGTAGTAGCGCTCCTCGAGCGTCAGCGAGCCGCGGTGCAGCAGGCTCTTGCCGCGCTTGCCGTCGGGGATGCGATCCGACAGCCGCCCGGCCAGCTTGCGCAGCCCGGCGGGAAGGTACTCGAAAGGCTTGAGCGACAGCGGCTCCCGATAGATCGTGTACCCGCCGAACAGCTCGTCGGCGCCCTCGCCCGACAGCACCACCTTGACGTGCTTGCGTGCCTCCTTCGCCACGAAATACAGCGGCACCAGCGCCGGGTCGGCCACGGGATCGTCGAGGTACCAGACGATTTCGGGGATGGCGGCGGCGAACTCGGCGGGGGAGACCACCTTGACCACGTGGCGCGCGCCGATCGCGGCGGCGCTCTCGGCGGCCACGTCCACCTCGGAGTAGCCCTCGCGCTCGAACCCGGTGGTGAACGTGATCAGGTTCGGGTTGTGGCGCATGGCCAGCGCGGCGACGGCGGTGGAGTCGATCCCGCCGGACAGGAACGAGCCGACGGTGACATCGGCGCGCATGTGCTTGGCGACCGAGTCCTCGAGGGCCTGCGCGATCTCGCGGTAGCGAGCGGCCTCGGAGCCGGGGGTGAACGCCCGCACCGGGAACTCAGGGCGGAAGTAGCGGGTGATCTCGGGCCGCGCGCCCGGACGCACCACGGCGTAGGTGCCGGACTCGAGCCTGCGGATCGCCTTGTGCAGGGTTTCGGGCTCGGGCACGTACTGGAGCACCGTGTAGTGCTCGAGCGCGCGCGGGTCCAGATCGTCGGTGAGGCCGAGCGCGGGCAGCAGGTCCAGCAGGCTCTTCTTCTCGCTGGCGAACGCCGTGCCGCCGGGGCCGGTGGCCAGGAACAGCGGCTTGATGCCGAACGGGTCGCGGGCCAGGAACAGCTCGCCGGTCTCGGTGTCCCAGATCGCGAAGGCGAACATGCCGCGCAGGCGGCGCACCGCGTCGGCGCCCCAGTAGTGGAAGGCCGCGACGATGGTCTCGCTGTCGCCCTCGGTGGCGAACATCGCGCCGTCGGCGAACTCGGCGCCGTGCGCGGCGCTCAGCTCCTCGCGCAGCTCGATGTAGTTGTAGATCTCGCCGTTGAAGGTCAGCGCGTAGCGCTGCGGGTTGTCGGCGGGACCCCAGCGCAGCGGCTGGTGCGAATGCTCGATATCGATGATGGACAGGCGGTTGAAGCCGAAGACCAGGTGGTCGTCGTGCCAGGTTCCGCGCTCGTCCGGGCCGCGGTGGCGCATGCAGTGCAGCGCGTCGTACACCTGGTCGACCACATCGGATGTCGCCGCGTCAGCTGTCAGGAATCCGAGCAGTCCGCACACGGTGTCGGCAACCTCGTCTCTCCGGTCGGGACGCCGCGTCGGCGTCCGGAAATGTTCTGCGGGATGGTGCGTGGCGCACGCGCACGCGAGCGGCGCGCCGCGCGGCCGGAATATCGCGTCCGAGTATGCCGCATAGGGGGTCTATCCGCCTCGGGCCCACCGTATCCAGCGCGGATGCGCCGGTGTTCGCGCCGGGATCGGCTCGCGCGGAGTGTCGAACGTGACCCGGCGGCGAACCGGGCGCCGGTTTGGTCTACGCTGCGTAGTACTCAGGTCGTTCTCAGGTGGCGCACGCGGTGCCGGGAACGCCCTGACATGTGCTTGAAAGTGTCGCCGGGGCGGATCACGGCTCGCGGCGGCACACTGTCGGAATGTGTGGCGACCAGGAAGGCGTGAGCGTGGCGCACAAGGCGAGCGAAGAGATCGGGGCACGACCCGTACGGGGTCAGGGCCGCATCCTTCGGCGGGCCGGGCTGGCGGTGTCCTTGGGGATCACCGCGCTGCTCGTCTCGGGCTGCTCGATCGACAATGTTTGGCTGCGGTTCGGCTGGCCCTCGGGTGTCACCCCGCAGGCCACCCGGATGCGGGAGCTGTGGACCTGGTCCGTCATCGCCGCGCTGGCGATGGGCGTGCTGGTCTGGGGCCTGACCTTCTGGACCATCGCGTTCCACCGCAAGAAGAAGGACTCCCCGGAGTTCCCCCGCCAGACCGGCTACAACGTGTCGCTCGAGCTGACCTACACGGCCATCCCGTTCGTCATCATCGCGGTGCTGTTCTACTTCACCGTGGTGGTGCAGAACTACGTCCACGAGAAGGTGGACAACCCGGACGTGGTCGTCGACGTCACCGCCTTCCAGTGGAACTGGAAGTTCGGCTACCGCACCGTCGACTTCAAGGACGGCTACCAGTTCGACGGCGTCGACGCCGACCGCCAGGCGGCCGCGCAGGCGCAGCTGGAGGGCTACCAGAAGCGCACGGACGCGGAAGGCCACCCGAACCCCGGCCCGGTGCACGGCAAGCCGGAGCAGGACATCCTCTCCTACCTGAAGTACAACACCGTCGAGACCGTCGGCACCTCCACCGAGGTTCCGGTCCTGGTGCTGCCGACCGGCAAGATCATCGAGTTCGAGCTCGCCGCCACCGACGTCATCCACTCCTTCTGGGTGCCGGAGTTCCTGTTCAAGCGCGACGTGATGCCGAACCCGAAGGAGAACAACTCCGACAACGTCTTCCAGATCACGAAGATCGAGAAGGAAGGCGCCTTCGTCGGCCGCTGCGCCGAGATGTGCGGTACCTTCCACTCGATGATGAACTTCGAGGTCAGGGCGGTGTCGCCGGAGCGGTTCACCGAGTATCTGGACGCGCGACGCTCGGGTCTGACCAACGCCCAGGCGCTCGAGGCGATCGGCGAGTCGCCGGTCTCCATCTCGACCCAGCCGTTCAACACCGATCGCTCGGCCAAGAGCGCGCCCGAGAGCAAGTGAGGACTGATCCGACATGAAGATCGAAGCGCGCATTTTCGAACTGCTGACGGTGTTCTTCATCCTCGTCGGCGTCGTCTACGCCTTCTTCACCGCGCAGTCGCGCACCGGCGTGGAGTGGGCGGGCACCACCGCCATCGTGCTCACCGCGGGTCTGTCGCTGATCGTCGGCACCTACTTCCGGTTCATCGCGCGCCGCCTCGACCTGCGTCCCGAGGACTACGAAGACGCCGAGATCGTCGACGGCGCGGGCGACCTGGGCTTCTTCTCCCCGGGCAGCCCCTGGCCGATCACCCTCGCGGCCGCCGGTTCGGTCACCGCGCTGGGCCTGGCGTTCTTCGAGCCCTGGCTGATCGCCGTCGGCGTGGTGTGCGTGATCGTCGCCGCCGCGGGCCTGGTGTTCGAGTACCACCTGGGTCCCGAGAAGCACTGATCCGAATTCTCGCGAACGCCCGGCCGGAACCCCTTTCCGGCCGGGCGTTCTCGTGTGTGCGGGGGCGTGTCAGACTGTCGGCCATGAGTGGCGCTGAGGTGTTCGAGCCCGAGTCGCGGCGGGTGGTCCGGCGGTTGCGGGGGGAGATCATCGAGGGTGTCCGGCGGCCCGGCAGCAAGCTGATCGAACGCGAGCTGGCCGCCGAACTGGGCGTGAGCCGCCTGCCGATTCGCGACGCGCTGCGGGAGCTGGTGGCCGAGGGGCTGGTGACGCCGCGCCCGCGCAGCTGGGCGGTGGTGCGGGAGTTCACCGCCGCCGACATCTCCGATCTGTACGAGGTGCGCACGGCGTTCGAGGTGATGGCGTTCCGGTTGGCGGCCGAGCGGGCGAGCCGGGAAGGGTTGCGCCGGTTGCGCGCCCGGCTGGACGACGAGTGGGCGGCGGCGCGGGCCGGTGACGCGGTGGGGGCGCGACGGGCGGCCGCGGATTTTCACGAGATCGTGGTGGAGCTGGCCGCGAACGAACTGCTCGGTGAGCTGGAGCGGACGTTGCGCAGCCGGATGCGGTGGTTATTGGCGCAGCACGACGATCTGCTGCTGGTGGCGGAGGAGCACGAGCAGTTGTTCCTGGCGGTCGCGGCGCGGGATGGGGAGCGGGCGGCGCGGTTGGCGGCGAAGCATGTGGAGACGAGTCGGGAGTTGGCGGCGGGGCGGGAAGGGGTGGGGGAGTAGGGGGTTCTCCGGCAGGGAGCGGGGAGGGGCCGGTAGGTCAGTTCTCGGGGAGGCCGAGGCTGCGGGCGTGGAGGGCTTTGATCTCGTCGGTGAGGGTCGGGTCGGGGCCCGCGACGGGGATGTGCGGCGCGATGGCGTTGATGGGGAGGGCGGCGACCGGGCTCGCCGGGGCGCCCCAGCCGGCGCGCCACTCGGTGAGCTGAGCGGAGCTCGCGACGTAGACGATGCGGCCGAGGCCGGCCCAGGCGTGGGCGGCGCTGCACATCGGGCAGTGTTCGCCGGAGGTGTAGACGACACTGGTCGCGCGGCGCTGCGGGGGTAGTTCGGCGGCGGCCCACCGCGCCAGTTCGAATTCCGGGTGCTGGGTGTGGTCGACGGTGTTGTCGCGGTTGCGCGCCTCCCGCAGCACCCGGCCGTCGGCGTCGACGAGGACGGAGCCGAACGGCTGGTCGCCGGCGTCGAGGGCTTCGCGCGCGAGGTCGACGCAGCGCCGGAGGTGGGCGTGGTCGGTGTCGGTGAGGTGGGTGTGGTCGGGCATGGGTTCAGGCTACTCCCTCTTTTGGTATGCCAATTATTCGGATTCTGACCTATAGGCGGCGTCGATTCGGGCGATTGGTACTGCGACTTGCCGGTGTCCGTTGGTCTGGGCACGCTGAAATGGCATACCAAAAGGAGTTGGCCAGTGAGACCTTCTCTCGTCGGTGCGACGCTGTCGCGTGGTCGCCGTGCTGCTGTAGTTCTCGTCGCGGTTGCCGCGGCGGTCGGTGCGTGCGGGGAATCGGTCGTATCGGATTCGGTGTCGGCGCCTGTGTCGGCCGGGTCGTCGACGTCCGAGAGTCCCGAGGGCGCGCCCGGTCCGCCGACCTCGGACCGAAGACGAGGTCGACGCGGCTGGGGCTCGTCCGTGCGGTGGGCGGCATCGGAGGTGTGTGGTCCGTGTGGTGGAGCGTCGACGGGGCGAATCGTCCGTGCGAACCCCGAACTGTGCGGACCGCGGCTCGGCCCTTGGCCGTCGCCGAGACCAGCCCGACCGGGACCGACTGTCCGCCAAGCGGTGTCGGTGACGAAGGGCTGCCCGCGCGAACCGACTCGTGCCGACAGCGACCACCGTCCGCGCCGGTCCGCCTCGCTGACTACCGATAGGCGCCCTCTCACACAGCGTCGCGCCCTCACATTCCCCACCCGCGGACTCGCCGCGGGTGATCTGACAAGGAGTGTGATCCGCGTGAGCGGCGGGCGATCTCGGTTCGGGCCTGCCGCCGGTCGGTGCGCGCGATCGGTCCGGCACCACCCGCTCGTCGGCGCGCGATGAGTGCGCCGGTGTGAGCGGTCCGCGCCCCTTCACTCCTCGGCGGCGGCGATGAGGGCGCGCAGGGCGGTGAGTTCGGTGTCGAGGGCGGCGCGGCCGGCTTCGGTGATGGTGAACCAGGTACGGGGGCGGCCGCGGCCGGTGGTTCGGCTGCCTTCGATGAGGCCGGCCTCGTCGAGGACCTTGATGTGGCGGTTGAGGTTGCCGTCGGTGAGGTGCAGGGTGTCGCGCAGGGCGCCGAACTCCATCGACACGCCGCTGCGCAGCAGGGCGAGGATGCCCAGGCGGGTGCGCTGGTGGACGGTGTCGTCGAGCCCGACGGTCGGGTGCGGATCGCTCATCGGCGGGCGGGATCGGTGTGGAGCAGTTCGGCGAAGGTCGCCAGGGCGGCGGTCGCGCCGACCGCCAGGGCGAGGATCACGTAGCCGTCGGCCGGGTCGGTCAGCGTCACGACGATCGCGGCGACGAAACTCACCGCGCCCACCACGGCGAGGGTGACCGAGCGCATCGCCACACCGAACACGGCGAAGCCGATGCCGATCGTCAACCACGGCGCGGCGAATCCCCAATCGCCGTCGATGAACAGGCCGAGCAGCAAGGTGCCGGTGAGCATCGCCAGGCCCGTGACGCCCAGCACCAGGCCGCGCATCTCGGGCAGTTGGGTGCGGCCGGTGGCGAAGTACCAGCCCGACGCCACCGCGGTGAGCGGCGCGACGAACAGCCAGTACAGCCCCACGCTGCCCCGCCCTTCGAGCAGGATGCCCGCGGGCACCGACGCCAGGATCGTCACCGCCACGCACAGCAGCGGAAACCAGGCCGCCGACGCCATCCGCCACCCGCGGGCGGTGAGGTCTTCGATATCGCCGACGAGTTGCCGCGCCCGCTCGGCATCCGGATAACTTTGCGATGCAGAGTTCATGCCTTCAACTTTGCATCGCAAAGTGAGGGCGCGTCAAGGGCGCCCACATCTCGGTGCGGTACCGGTTCCGATCAGGCCGTGTCGTAGCGCATGGCGTGTTCCGACGCGCAGATCTCGTCGATCCCCGACACGATGTCGCGCAGGAGTTCGGAGGGCAGGGCCGACGGCCGCAGGCGGCAGGTGAAGGTGATGAGGCCGTGGTCCTCGGCCGGAAGGTTGCGGGCGGCCGCTTCGGCGCGCAGGTAGGTCGAGCGCACGCCGTAGGTCATCGCGGAGATGACGGTGAAGCAGCCGGTGCGTTCCCGGTGCCCGGAGAACAGGTCGTGCAGCCGGTAGAACACCGACCCGTACGTGGACAGCGGCGCGAAGACGCCCACGCGGTAGGCGGGTCCGCGCTCCGAGGAGCTGATCACGGTGTCGGCCAGGTACTCCGCGTCGCGCAGGGTGAGCACCTTCGGCGCGAACATCAGCGCGCCCGCGGCGGCGTTGCGCACCGGCATGCCCGCGCGACCACCCGCGTGGGAGGCGATGGCGCCCAACGACTTACGCGTGCGCGCACCCACCTCGCGACGAGCGCGCAGCGACCGGGTGGGCGTGGTGGGATACAGGCTCGACCACTGCCCGAACCGCACCGTCCCCAGCTGCACGTGCCCGGTGCCGACCGGCCGCGCCACCTTCAGCGGTGCGGTGTCGACCCAGCGGCCCACCTGTAGCGCCGCGTTGCGCGGGCGCACGATCTCGGTGTGCGCGTGCTCGACGAACGAGTCGAAGTCGAGGAACCGGTCGGCCTCGGTGGTGAGCCAGGTGTGGTCCTTGTCGATATCGATCGCGTCCAGGGTGAGCGCGGTGATGATCCCCGCGCGCCCGCCCGCGCCCAGGATCCGGTGGAAGCGCTCGGTGTGGTGGTTGCGCCCGCAGGTGCCGATGCGGCCGTCGGTGTCCACGTACTCGAGGTCCACGATCTGGTCGATGAACAGTCCGTAGCGGTGCGAGGCGCTGCTGACGCCGCCGACGGAGGCGAATCCGCCCGCGGTGATGTCGCGGTGGTCGCCGACGACCGGCAGGCCGAGGCCGTGCGCGCCGAGCCTGCGGTCGATGTCGGAGAGCTTCGCGCCCGCCTGCACCCGCACCGTGCGCCGCCCCAGGTTGATGTCGAGCACCTGGTTCATCCGCCGCAGCGAGACCACCGCCCGCGGATCGGGCAGGCCGAGTCCGTCCTCGAGCGGTTCGCCGCCGCGGACCGTCAACCGCTCCGAGCGACCCCGTGAATCCCGCACTGTGCGAACGACATCCGCCGTGTCGCGGGGGAGATATTCTTCGGAGGAGACAGACTGCGGCGTGCTCATGGCACGACACTTAACCACAGTCCGGGCGGTGGTGTGCACCCGAACTTCGTCCCCGTTTTCACTCCCGTCACCCACCCCCTCCGACCTGCGGCGATGCGGTGTGATCGGGGTCGAACCGGACGGTCTGCACGGTGCCGCGAGCGACCTCTCGAGGTGTCCGCATCGGCCCCAACGTCACCGTCCCGGTGCGGGCAGCTTCTGGGTGAACAACACCGCGCCGGTCCCGTCGCACAGGTTCACGGTGAGTTCGGCCGAGCGCCCGTCGATCAGCACCTCGCCGAAGTGTTGGAACGTCGCGTCCAGCGGCGAGGTGTTCGGCTCCGGCGGGGCGTGCACGAACACCGCTTCCGGGCCGAACGTCGCGTCGAGGTCGTTGGGGCCGAACGCGCCCGCGTTGAGCGGTCCGGAAACGAACTCCCAGAACTCGTCGAAGTCGGTGAACGCGGCGCGCTCGGGGGAGTAGCGGTGCGCGGCGGTGTAATGGACGTCGGCGGTCAACCACACCACGCCCGTCACCCGGTTCGCCTTGATCGCCGAAAGCACCTGCGCGATCTCGGTTTCGCGGCCCGAGGGCGCACCCGGGTCGGCGTTGGCGGGGCCTTCGAACGCGGTCTTGCCGTCGGGCACGATCACGCCCAGCGGCAGGTCGTTCGCCACGATCTTCCAGGTGGCGCGCGAATCGCGCAGCCCGTCGATGAGCCACCGCGTCTGCTGCGGGCCGAAGATGCGGCCGTCGGGCGAGGTGTTGGCGCCGTTCGCGTCCTTGTAGGTGCGCATGTCGAGCACGAACACGTCCAGCAGCGGGCCGTAGGAGACCTTGCGGAACAGCCTGCCGTCCACGGCCTCGCGCGGATCCAGCGGCATCCACTCGTGGAACGCCTGCCAGCCGCGCGCCGCGAGCGTGCTCATATCGCGTTCGGTGTAGCCCTTGTCGGCGGCGACGGTGCCGCCCTCGTACCAGTTGTTCACCGCCTCGTGGTCGTCCCACTGCACCAGCTGCGCCACCGAGGCGTTGAACGCGCGGTAGTTCTGGTCGCTGAGGTTGTAGGCGTACTGGCCGCGGAACTCGTCGAGGGTCTGCGCGACCGCGCTCTTGGCTTCGGTGACGGTGTTACGCCACACCCGCCCGTCGGGCAGCGTGACCGATTCCTTCAGCGGGCCGTCGGCGTATACGACGTCGCCGGAATGCAGGAACAGGTGCGGGTCGCGGGCGGCCATGGTGGAGAAGATGGTCATGCCGCCGAGGTCGGGGTTGATGCCGTAGCCCTGGCCGGCCACGTCGCCCGACCAGTGCAGCTTGATGTCGGACGGGCTGTCGGGCGCGGTGCGGAACACGCCGGTGACGGGTTCGGAGGTGGCGCCGTCCTCGCCTTCGAGCGTGACGCGATAATGCACGGTCTGGCCCGCGGGCAGGCCGGACAGGCGCACCCGTCCGGTGCCGTCGCTGTCGGGGGTGAGTTGCGGGCCGGTGAATCGCCGTGCGTCGGTGAAGGATTCGGTGGCGGAGGTCTCCACGATCAGCGTCGCGGGCTGATCCGACCGCGCCCAGATCAGCGCGCCGTCGACGCGCGGATCGCCCACCGCCACGCCGTGGGTGAGCGAGGGCCGCGCCCGCACCAACGCAGGCCCGTCGTCCGACCCGCACGCCACCAGCGCCGGACCGGCGACCAGCCCGACCGCGGACCCGCGCAACAGCGTGCGCCGGGAGATACCGAATGCAGAACCGCTGTGAACCATGCGCGCCACCCTGGCCCAGCAATCCCAATGCGATGTGAACGTGTGCTGGACTGTTGGCCAACTCCGGGTCGGCGGGTGGTGCGAGCGAACTCGTGGCGCGCGGTGGGAACCGCCGTTCGCTTTCAGTGAGGGTGGCGGCCGGTGCGGAACGACCGTCGAGTTCTGCGGCACATAGCGGTGCCAGGCGGAGGGCTGCGGAATCGGCTCGCGCGGTTCGCCGTCAGCGATCGTCGTCCGGCCGTGGCACGGCGGAATCGTGAGAAATGTTCGGCACGGCCGAGATTCGGCGCGGCGGTGGCGGATTGCCTTGGGGGAGAGGCAGTTCCATCGAAGCCAAGGCGGGCAGGGGCTTGGTGGCCGGAGGGAGGTCGTCGAGTCCGAGGGCAGCGATGACGTCGGGGAACCAGCGGTTGCATTCTTCGCGCAGGGGCAGTTCCGGCTGGAGTTGCGACATCACGCTGATGCCCGCGAGGAAGGTGCGCAGCATGGGGGTGTGCTCGGCGGGCATGGTGAGCTGGCGGATGACGTTGGACAGGCGCAGATCCACGGTCGCCGAGACGCGTTTGCGCAGCCAGGTGGTGGTCATGCGGAAGGTGGGGTCGAGCATGGCGTCGCGGATCGGGGCCAGCTGGTGCAGCACGCGCGGAATGTCCACGGCGCGATCGGGTTCCATGTAGCCGCGCCTGCGGATCGCCGCTTCGATATCGGTCGGGTCCTCGGAGAGGATCGCGCGCGCCATATCGGTGAGCGCGTCGAGGTAGCCGGGCGGGAAAGGCGCGCACGCGCCGAAATCGACCACGCCGAGCCGCCCGTCGGGCATGATCCGGAAGTTGCCGGGGTGCGGGTCGCCGTAGAGCAGTCCGGCCCGGACCGGGCCGGAGAGCAGGAACCGCAGCACCAGCAGACCCGCCCGGTCGCGGTCCAGCGGCTGGTTCTGGCCCAGCACCCGCGAGAGGGAGACGCCGTCCAGCCAATCGGTGATCAGGACGTCGCCGACCCGCGCGACCACGTCGGGCACCACGAAATCGGGATCGTCGGCGTAGGCGGCGGCGAAGGCGCGCTGGTGCGCGGCCTCCAGCTCGTAGTCCAGTTCCTCGCCGATGTAGGCGCACAGGGCCTCGATCACGGCGCGGGAATCCGCGCCCGGCAGCAGGGCGGTGAACAGCGGCGCGATCCGGCGCAACGCCTGCAAGTCGCTCAGCACGGCCTCGCGCGCGCCCGGGTACATGATCTTCACCGCGACGCGCCGCCCGTCGTGCCACACCGCGCGGTGCACCTGCCCCACCGAGGCGGCCGCGGCCGGGCGGTCCTCGAATTCCAGGAACCGGGTGCGCCACGTGGGGCCGAGTTGCTGAGCCAGCACGCGGTGCACCATCGGCGGCAACATCGCGGGGGCGGAATCCTGGAGTTGGCCGAGCGCGTCCCGGTACGGCGCGGCGAAATCGGCGGGCAGCGCCAGCTCGTACAGCGCCATCAACTGGCCCAGCTTGGCGACGCAGCCCTTGAGTTCCCCCAGCACTTCGAACAGGTGTTGTGCGGTCCTGGCCTGGATATCCCGGTCGATCTCCTCCGCCGAACGCCCGAGCATGCGCTTGCCCGCCCCGGCCATCCGGCGGCCCGCGAACGCCACCGGCAGACCGGCCAGCCGCGTGGTGCGGGCGAAGCCGCCCGTCGGCGGATCGCCGCCCGCGTCGACACGCCTCGGCAGCTTCAGGATTCGACCGTCGTTGTCGCGGCGGACCATGCTCACCTCACTCGGACGCCGACGCCGACCGCCCCTGCCCGCGATCGCGCACCGGCGTCGTGCGGAACAAGGCTACCAACCCGCCCCGCCGCGCGAAGGTGACGGAGCGACCCGACCGGTTCGACCACGATCCACGCACCTGGCGCGGCGAGCGTGCGGACGCTCCCGGCACCGCGCCGATCAGCGCGACAGTCCGCTGATCAGGTGGTGCAGCTCGCGTGCCGAGTCCACACCGTGGATGCGGTTGTGGTCGACGCGCAAATGACCCGGTCTGCTTCGGGGGCTGGTCAGCGCGCCTTCACTGCCGATGACGACGTACGCGTTGGTGACGTCGAATCCGGGCTGCAAGGAGAGCGACAGCAGGTCCGCCCCGGGGAACTGCGGTGAACCTCCGAATCGGATCTGCTGGATCGCCGGCGTGAGACCGCCGAGGTCCGAGCCCGCGCGGACGCTGGTGCCGAGCAGCGGGAATCCGAGACGTCCGACCGCCTCGAGAACGGCGTCCTGGGCGGGCGTCGCCGCGACGACGAGCGGGACGGTCACGTTCGCGTCGGCCGCGGACGGAATCGCCGCCACGGCGCGCAGCGCGACCGCGATGGCGGGCAGCGGCCCACCGTAGTGATGGGTGATCGGTGTCTCGAACGGCACACCGGCCGTGAACCGGAGCTCTTGCGTGTCACCGCCGTCGAGATGCAGCGGACCGTGCACGACGTTGCTGCCGAAACAGACATCGTCGTCGGCCACGCCGCCCGAGGCGTCGTCGACGATGCTCTCGAACCAGGTCGGCCGGGCCGGAGGTCGCGGCGTACTCGGCTTGCTCGGCACGATCCAGCAGGCCCGGCTGCTCGGGCTCGACGTCGGCTCCGGCGACGAATTCGATACCGGCGCAATCGATGTCCTGCCCGATCAGCCCGCCGGTCAGCCGGATCACGCCCTCGAGAACGTCGCCCGGCCGCACCTGCGGTGCGAACATCTCGACTTCGATCTCGGCGCGCCCGACACCGACCGCCGCCAACATCTTCCTGAACACCATGAAGTAACCTTCTTTTTCGCCGACACAGTACCTGCTGCGCAAGCAGACGCGGGGGTATCTCGTTGTCCGCGAGTGGATTTCGGGTCAGGGCGAAGGACGATCTCCCGTGGCCACGAGCGATCTCGGCGCCGAAGGTGCTGTCTGCGAGCGGGTTCCGGGCGGGTCAGGTGGCGGGTTGTTCCGGTTCGTCCTCGCGGCGTGTTTCGCCCGGGCCGGTGCGACCGTCGACCTTCCCGTCCGTCTTCAGCGTTTCGGTGACGAGTGTGGTCGCCTCGTCGACCTGGACGGGCTCGGTGACGAGGGCGAAGTCGCCGTCGTGCATCTCGGTGCCGAGTTCCACCGCGACCTCCACCAGTTCCACGCCGCGGTCGGCGCGCAGGATGAGTGGGTCCTCGCGCAAATCCTTGTACAGCGACACGCACATCGCGGCCATGACCAGCAGGAAGGGCAACGCTACGACGGTGGTCAGGGCTTGCAGGCCGCGCAGCGCTCCGCCGAGATCGTCCGGATCGGCGATCACCAGCATGATCGCCGCCACGGCGCCGGTGGCCGCGCCCCAGAACGTGACGGTGAGCCGAGACGGTTCGATGCCGCCCCGCTCGGACAGCGTGCCCATCACCAGAGCGGCGGCGTCGGCGCCGGAGACGAAGAAGATGGCGACCAGGATCATCACCAGGATCGTCGTGGCGGTGGCGATCGGGTAGTGATCCAGCAGGTGGAACAGGGCGAAGTTCTCGTTCACCGACCCGTCTGCCTCGGTCAGATCGCCGTGCTGGGACTGCTCCGCGATACCCGCTCCGCCGAACACCACGAACCACACCAGGCTCACGATGGTGGGCACCAAGAGCACGCCCGTCACGAATTGGCGGATGGTGCGGCCCCGGCTGATCCGGGCGATGAACATGCCGACGAACGGAGTCCAGGAGATCCACCACGCCCAGTAGAAGATCGTCCACAGTGACAGCCAATCTTGCGTGGCCGTATCACCGGCGCCGGTGCGCGAAGCCATCGTGGGCAGCATGTTGACGTAGTCGCCGAGGGCGGTCGGGATCAAATTGAGCATCAACAGCGTCGGTCCCGCGACGAACACGAACGCCGCGATGACCAGTGCCAGCACCATGTTGATATTGGACAGCCACTGGATGCCGAGTTCGATGCCCGACACCGCCGAGATCACGAACGCGACTGTCAGTCCGGCGATGATCGCGACCAGCCCGGCCTTGCCGACGGCATCGATCCAGCCGTTGAACTCCATGCCCGCGCCGATCTGCAACGCGCCCAAGCCCAGTGAGGCCGCCGACCCGAACAGGGTCGCGAAGATCGCCATCATGTCGATGACCCGTCCGCCGAGCCCGTTCGCCCTGCGGCCCAGCAGCGGCCGGAACACCGAGGAGATCAGTTGCGAACGGCCTTTGCGGAAAGTGCTGTAGGCGATGGCGAGGCCCGCGACGGCGTAGATGGCCCACGGGTGCAAGGTCCAGTGGAACAGTGTGGTGGCCATCGCGATCTCGGCGGCTTCGGGGGAACCGGGCGCGGCCGTCCCCGGCGGCGGAGTCACGAAGTGCGACAACGGCTCCGCCACACCCCAGAACATCAGGCCGATGCCCATGCCGGCGCTGAACATCATCGCGATCCACGACACCGTGCGGAACTCGGGCTTCTCGTCGTCGGCGCCGAGCGGGATGCGGCCGTACCGGCTGGCCGCCAGCCAGATCACGTAGACCACGAACGCCGTGGCGAGCAGCACGAACAGCCAGCCGGTGTCGGTGATCACCCACGTCTGCGCGTTCGACGCGGCCGAGGCGAGCCCCTCCTTGTCGAACACGCCCCACAGCACGAAGCCGACCGAACCGAGCGCGGTGATCCCGAAGATCAACCAGTCCAGCCGGGGTTTGCGGGCGGGTTCGCCGGGATCGGCGCCAGACGCTGCGGTCCTGTCCGAAACATCGCTTGCCATCGGATCAGAATCCTTTCGGAGAAGCCAACGCCTCGGCATATCGCTCGGCATCTGGTGCCAGTGCTACAGGTGTGGGCTGTGTCCTGGCTCGGCGTTGGGCGTGGTTCGGTGGGCTGGAGTCCTTTCCCCTTCGGATTATTGCTCGGCGGTTGCTGTTGGTCCTTCAGGTAGACGCTGTGTCCTGGCCCGGTGTCGGGGTGGGCATGCCGGAACCCGCGCTATCCCGGCGCGACACCGCGGTATCCGGATCGCGTTCCGGACGGGAGAGTTACCAATCGGAACGAACTGAAACCTCGCCTTTTCCGTCTGTGACCGAACCGGAGGTCGATTCAGGGCCGGCCGCGTGATCCAGTCCCCGGGTGCCGTCACGCCGGGGCCCAGCGGCAGGGTCGCCGACGACATCCTCTCGGGATGCTCGGCCGGGGCGGCGGGGCCGGCTCGTCCGCACGGTGAAACCGGGTGGCTCCTCGCCCCCAACGGCGGTCCGCGATGCGCCGAGAGATCAACGGCGCTGGTCTGGTCCGAGTACCGGCGCGACGGGCCGCCCTCGTGTGGCGGGTGCCGACTCGCGTCTCGTGCAAGGGGGAACCGTCGAAGGCGTGTCCGCTGCCGCTGTCGCGGTGACCGGTCTCACGGCGCAGGCGCCGCACGTGGAGTCAGCACCACGTGTCTATGTACTTCGTGCTCGACACCACCTGATTGGGTGACAATGCCTCGACGAATATGGAATGCGTACGTTTTTGTCCGGGCGCGGCGTCGAACTCGACAAGTCCTGCCAAGGTGTGGGAACCTGCCGACCCGGCCTCGTACGTGTGCAACTCGACAGCGCGAATGCCGTTCACGACCGGTCGCAACTGGTAGGTACCGGCAGCGCTGGTCTCTATGACCATCGTGTACCGTAGGTGTCCGTCGCAGGATCTGGTCAAGTGGCCCCTGTCCCAGCTGACCTCGATATTCCGAACCTTGAAACCGCCGTAGAAATACGCATAGATGGTGGGGGCTATCAGCAGCGCGCCCACGGTCGCGAGCCCCAGCTGGCGCCACTTGTTGTTGATTACCGGGAGTTCGTGTCCGAACAGGCTGACCCCGCCGCCGATGATGGCCGCCACGATGCATGCGATCCCCACGATATCGATGGGAGAGGCGCTAGACCACATGTCGCCGTCCTGCCTAACAGTCCATTGCGATGGAGAATGTGCTGGATATCTTGTTGGGTTCCTCGATCTGGAATGTATAGTCCCGAGCTCCATGGATCGGCGAGAATACGCTCCGGAAAGTATGGTCGCCGGGCCCGCTCAGGCCGAAGGCGCGCGCCTCGTTGGATCGGCCGTCCGGATAGGAGACATTCCCGGTGAAGACTCCGCTCCCGCCGGCGCTGCGGACTTTGACCACATATTCGATCCAGGTGCAGTCGTCGGATTCGACCGGGAACACCTCTAGCTCGACGATTCGCATATGACCGGAATGCGCAACTACTTGAGGAATGGTCATCAGCGCGATTCCGGCCAGCAGCACGATGAACTGGCGTCGGCTCGAGGCGAGTATTCGCAGTTCGCGGCCGAGGGCTTTGAGTCCTCCCGCGACGATTCCCGTGATTACCGCGAGCGCTCCGAGAATGAAGATCGGGCTTGTCAGATCCCACCACACGGCAACCTCCACAGACTCGCGGACTCCACCGCTACGGGGATCATATCTCGTTGCGGCTCAGCGCAGTTGGCGGAAGCGGCGACCGGGCGGAACGCCACTGTGAGAGAAACGGCGCGTGCCAAAGCATCCGTATCGAATCAAGCAGGGCGAGCGATCGAGTATTACGCAATCACCGGCGCTCTCGGACAATCGGGCGCGGAGTGCGAACGTGTGGGTCGACCGCCTACCGCACCACCGTCGACGGGAGCGGGTGGTCGGGGTCGAGGGCGGGGAGCCCGTCGAGGCTGTGGGCGTTGTCGCCGACTATGCGACCCGCGTATTTCTCGTCCGGCTGGCGGGCGTGGTGGGCGTCGAGGACGGGGCGTTCGCCGACGAGGTCGTAGTAGGGGACCGAGTACCCGCAGGAGTCGGCGATGCGATCGACCTCGATCACGATCATGGCGCGGATGCCGGGGTGGTCGAGTCCGAAAGACCCCTTGTGGCGGTGGAATTCGTCGCTGTCGGGGCGGACGATGCGCCCGGTGCCGAACAGGCGCAGGATGCGGGAGTTGCGGGTGAACGAGCAGAACATCAGCGTGATGCGGCCGTTCTCGCGCAGGTGGGCGATGGTTTCCGCGCCGCTGCCGAACAGGTCGAGGTAGGCGACGGTGTGGTCGTCCAGCACCGCGAAGGTGTCGCGATATCCCTTGGGAGACAGGTTGATCCGCCCGCCTTCGAGCGGCGCGGTCGCGACGAAGAACATGGCCTGCTCACCGATGAACTTGCGTAGCGCGTCGTCCAAGTGCGGAAACACTTTTCCCATCGTCGCCTCCCACGTGGTGTGGGCTCCAGCGTAACCAGACGGATTCGCTCGCCGGCGTGAGATTTTTCTCGATCGGCGTCGCCGCGGGTCACGAGAGTGGCGGCCGCCGAGGCGGAATCGGGATGATCCGAAAGGTTGTGGCGGGATTACCCGACGGGCCGGGCGGCGGACCGCAGAGTGAGCACGGTGATCTCACTCGGTGCGAAGACGCGGAGCTGGGGACCCCAGAATCCGGTGCCGCGACTGGTGTAGAGCTGGGTGCGCCCGTGCGTGGAGAGCCCGGCGACCACCGGTTGATCGAGGCGGACGAGGTAGTGGAACGGCCAGATCTGGCCGCCGTGGGTGTGGCCGGAGATCTGGAGGGCGACGCCGGCGGCGGCACTGTCGGCGATCTGTTTCGGTTGGTGGGCCAGGAGAACGACGGGGGCTTCGGTCGGTGTGCCCGCCAGGGCGGCGGGGAGGTCGGGGCCGTGGCCGGGCAGGGAGGCGCCGGTGGGGTCGTCGATGCCCGCGATCACCAAGGTGTCGGAGCCTCGGGTGAGCGTGCGGTGTTCGTTGTGGAGGGGCTGCCAGCCGAGGCCGGTCATGTGGTCGATCCAGCCTTGGGCGTCGCCGAAGTACTCGTGGTTGCCGGTGATGTAGAAGCGGCCCAGCGGCGCCTCCACCTTGCCGAGCGGGTCGACCTGGGGACGGCGCCTGGGCACCGGACCGTCGGCGAGATCGCCCGCGTGGCAGGCGATGTCGGGGCGCTGGGCGTTGACGACCTCGACCACCCGCTCCGACCAGCGCAACCGGTCGAGCGCGGCGAAGTGCGTATCGGTGACGACCACCAGGCGCAGGCCGTCGAACGCCGCGCCGAGCCCCGGGATCGAGACGTCGACCGCACGTACCCTCGGCACCCGCCGGGCCTCCGCGATTCCCCAGGCGACGAGCACGAGCGAGACAGCCGCGACGCCGGCCGCGATCATCCGCGATCGAGCCGGGTCGCCTACCCCCGCGACGGCGAGCACCGCGTGCAGGAGCGCCCCGATCGCCGACCAGCTGAACGCGATCCAGACGATGCCGAGCAGGGTGTCACCCACGATCGACGCCGGGTCCGAGTGCGCGGGTCCGTGCCCGGCGATCAGCAGCAGCGGGAGCAGCGCGAAGCCGAGTGCGCAGACGGCGGTGCCGAGCCAGAACAGCACACCGGATCCGCCGGTGGGCGCGTGGACCAGGATCCACCAGGGGAGCGCGAACAGCAGCGCGGGGATGGTCGGCAAGAGGAGCAGGCGCACAGCGATCTTCACGGGGTTTCGTCCTCGTGGCGCACCCGGCTCCCACCGCGAGAACACTCGCGGGGAGGCGTCGCGACGCCGTGTCGAATCGGTCAGATGTAAGCAGTGTATGCGGTGGTGGAGTCGAGCGTCGTGACCACTTCGGAGCAGGCGCGTGGGCTCGTGCGGCGGGCGGCCGCATCCGATCGCTCGACCGCGTCTGGTGGAGGAGTGCTGAGCCGCGCCGTCGCGTGGGACGCTCGCCCGAGTGGTCCAGGACGCCGGCACCGCCGTGCGGCGGACAACCCGAGCCGAGCGCCGTCACACGCCCGGAACGACAACGGCCCCGGACCTTTTGGAAGTCACGGGGCCGTCGAACGCGAGCGCTCAGCTGGCGGCGGTGTCGGGGATGCGGCGGGGCGTGGGCTCGGCCTTGGCCCCTTCCGGCTTGGACCCGGAGGGGACGCCCTTGAGGCTGTGGGCGTAGACGTCGACGTACTCCTGGCCGGTGAGGCGCATCAGCTCGTACATCACCTCGTCGGTGACGGCGCGCTCGACGAAGCGGTTGCCCGCCAGACCCTCGTACCGGGTGAAGTCGATGGGGGCACCGAACTTGAGGGTGACCTTGCGGCGGCGCCACTTGAACGGTCCGGGCGGGGAGACCTGGTCGGTGCCGATCACGGCGACCGGGATGACGGGGACGCCGGTCTCCAGCGCCAGGCGCGCCATACCGGTCTTGCCCTTGTAGAGGCGGCCGTCGGGGGAGCGGGTGCCCTCGGGGTAGAGGCCGACGAGGCGGCCCTCGTCGAGGAGCTTGCGGGCCGCGTTGAGCGCGTCCTCGGCGGCCGAGGCGCCGCTGCGGTCGATCGGGTACTGCCCGGTGCCGCTGAAGAAGAACTTCTGCAGGCGGCCCTTGAACCCGGGGGTGTTGAAGTATTCAGCCTTGGCCAGGTAGTTGATGCGGCGCGGGCTCAGCAGCGGCGCGAACAACCAGTCGGCGAAGGACAGATGGTTACCCGCCATGATGGCGGGGCCGTCGGCAGGGATGTTCTCGACACCCTCGACGGTGGGCCGGTTGTAGAGATGAATGAACGGTCCCAGCAGCACGAACTTCAGCAGCCAGTAGAACATGACGTCCTTCCCCCGGGACCGGGATGAGTGGGCGGGTAACCTGCGTCGTTTGCGACTCTACCGCCGGGCGTGGATCACATCCAAGCGCAGCGCTGTATCTCACCACAATCGGCGCCGGGCGGCTCCGCGCGGGTCCCTCAGCGACCGCTGCGCGCGACCTTCGGCGGCCGCCGGTCCGCCTCCACGAGCAGCGCGCGCGCCAGTTCGGCGGCGCCGATCATGCCCGCCGCCTCCCCGAGCTGGGTGGTGCGGATGCGGGCCAGCGGGCGGTGCCCGGCGCCGGTGACCGACCGCGCGTACTCCTCGCGCGCCTCGTCCAGGAACAGCGGCGCCGAACTGCTCACCCCGCCCGCGATCACCACCAGATCCGGATCGAAGATGTCGCTCACGAACGCCAGTCCCAACCCCAGCCACTTCGCGAAATCGGCCATCGCGGCGGTCGCCACCGGATCGCCGTCCTGCGCCGCGCCCGCCACCCGGCGCCCGGTGAGCGAACCGGGATCGCGGAACACCTCTCTGGCCAGCACGGTGGAACGCTGCGGGTCGGTGGCGAGCAGTTCGATGGCGGTGTCGGCCAGCGCGGTGCCGCTGCAATAGCGCTCCCAGCAGCCGTGTTTGCCGCACGGGCAGGCGCGGCCCTGCGGCACCACCTGGAGGTGGCCGAGTTCGGGGGCGACGCCGTGCGTGCCGCGATACAGCTTGCCGTCGATGAGCAGCGCGGCTCCGATGCCGGTGCCGATGGCGACGAGCACCACGTTGTGCCCGCCCGTCGCCGCGCCGAACCGGTACTCGGCCCACGCGGCGGCGTTGGCGTCGTGCTCGAGCAGGACGGGCAGCCCGAGGCGGTCGGTGAGCCGCTGCGCGACGGGCGCGTTCTGCCAGGGCAGATGCGGGGCGAAGCGCACGGTGGAGCGGTCGGCGTTGATGAAGCCCGCCACCGCCAGGCCGACCGCGCCGATCGGGTGCCGGCGGCACAGTTCCCGCACGGCGCGGTCCAGCGCGTCCTCGAGGGCGCGGGCGCTGTGCGGGGTGGGGGCCTGCACGGTGTCGAGCACCTCGCCCTGCCCGTTCACCACGGACGCGCGAATGTTGGTGCCGCCGACGTCGACTCCGACGGTCAGCGGGAGCTGGGTGGTCACATGGTGCGTCATGCCTTGATCGTCACGGGGATGCCGACGTAGCCGGAGCGCTTGCGCGCGGCGGCCGGGCGTTGACGGGAGCTGTTCTGGAGGGTGGACGGGTCGGAGGCGCCGTCGGTGTCACGCGCCGTCGCGTTCCCGGCGGGATCTTGCCGACGGTCCGCTGCCCGGCTGTCGCGCGGCGCGTGCCGATCACCGGTGGCGTCTCCGGCCGGGGCGCGGTGGGCATCGGCGTCCCGCGTGCGCTCGCCAGTATCCGACTCCGCCTCCGGATGATGGTGCGGCACACCTGTTTCCGGATCGAATTCGGTCGGCAGCACCGGCTCGACCGGCACCCCGGCCAGCGCCTCGCGCAGCACCGTGACGATCGCGGTGCCGTGCTCGGCGATCGCGGCGACCACCTCGTGGTGCTCGCCGCGCACCAGCGCCGCCGCCGCGCACACCGGGCACCAGCTGCACGCGGCCCACTCCGGCTGCCCCTGCGCGGCGCTGCGCCGCAGCACCGGTTCGACGCGTTCGAGCACGGTCTCGGCCAGCAGGCGTAGTTCGTCGGCGAATTCGGCGAACGAGTCGGGCTGGGTGTCGCGCGTCATCTCAGCGGCCCTCGGGGGTCGCGGGCCATTCGGCGGGATCGGGACGGAAGCGCACCACCAGGTAGCCGCTGTCGAGTTCGGCGGCGTCGACCGTGCACCGCCGCAACACCGGCGCCAAACGCACCCGCCGCCGGACGCCGTCCGCTCCCACGATCAAATCGTCCTCCACTCGTCCCAAACGCAGCGTCGCCGGATCGACGACCGGCAGGTGCATGCGCAGCGCGTACACCGAATGCAGTCCGTCGCCCGATTCCCATCGAACCACCGGCTCGCCGGAACCGGGCCGATCCGCGGCCGGATTGTCGCCAAGCATAAGGGCTCGAGCGGCCTCCGACGTGGCGTCGACGGCGTAGGAGAGCGCTTGCAGCGAGCCGATGCCGACCGGCTCGGGACCGGTGTGGCCCGCGATCAGCACCGGCGTGGGCGCCATCGAGCGCCGCAGCCGGTCCACCGCGTCCAGCTGTTCGGCGCGCCGGTTGGCGTACCAGTGCACGGCCGGGTGCACCGACTCGATCGGGCCTTCCGGTTCGGGGACCGCGGGCAGCACCTTGTTCACGATCACCGCGTCCAGGCGCAACCCGAGCAGCGCGGCCGCGGAGCGCACGCGTTCGGTCTCGATCACCGCGACCCGTTCGGCGACCGTCACCAGCGTCGCGCCGGTGCGGCTGTGGTCGGCGAGCAGATCGCGCACCTCGCCGACGGCCTTCGCGATCTTGTCCACCGTCGCGGCCAGCACGGCGCGGCGCAGATCGGTGCTGATCACGCTCATCGCCCGCGCGTGCGGCGGCCAGACCCGCTCCAGATATCCCAGCAGGGTTTCGGGGGCGGTGACGATGCGCAGCATGTCCGCCGAGGGCGGGCAGTCGATCACCAGCACGTCCCAGTCGTCCTCGTCGGCGTACTGCGCGATCTCCACCAGCATGAGCAGTTCCTGCACGCCGGGCAGGCCGGTCAGTTCCGCCGGGTCCAGGGCGGACAGGTCGAACCCGTGGTCGTGGCGCGCGTCGCCGAGCACGCGGACCACCTCGCGGAACCGGTCCTCGAGCAGCGCCAGCGAATCCACTTCGATCACATCGAGACCGGGCAGCACGCGGGCGACGCCGGTGACCGTGCCCGGATCGTGCGGGAAGCGGAAGCCGAGCGCGTCACCGAGCGAATGCGCCTGGTCCAGCGAGGCGAGCAGCACGGTGCGGCCCGCGCGGGCGTGCGACATCGCGGTGGCGCAGGCCAGGGTCGTCTTGCCGACGCCGCCCTTCCCGACGAACAACTCCAGCCGGGTGCGGGCGCGCTCGGCGTTCGCGCGCGCGGTCAGCCTTCGACCCGTTTCTTCAGTTCCTTCAGCGCGGTGTCGGTGATGACCTTCTCCGCTTTGCGCTTGAACATGCCGATCATCGGGATGTTCAGATCCACGGTGAGCTCGTAGGTGACCAGCGTCGCGCCGTCGGGCTCGTCGGCCAGTTCGTAGGTGCCGTCCTGGGCCTTCTGCAACTCACCGCTCACCAGCCGCCAGCTGACCGCCTTGTCGTCGGCGCGCCAGTCGTAGGACAGCACGTAGGTGTCCTTGACGACGCCCGCGTCCAGCACGAAACGGGCGGTGCGGGCGCGGCCGTCGGCGCCCTTGTCGAGCACCTCGACGGATTTCGCCGCCGCCACCCACTCCGGATACGACTCCAGGTCGGCGATGACGGCCATCACCCGATCCGACGGCGCCTCGATGCGGATCGACCTCTGGGTCCGGTCGGCCATGGTGGTCAGCAGTTCCTTTCCGGCGCCGCTGCGGGCGCCGCGGGGATCGTCAGGCCGCGGCGGTGGGCGACACGCCCGCGGGGCGGCCCGCCTCGAGCCGGGCCTTGATCTCGAACGACATCTCCTTGCCCGCGACGCGGCGCTTGCGGTTGGCGGCCGCCAGCTCGCGCGGGGACATCCGCCGCGCGCCCTCGGGCTCGCAGTGCAGGAAGTAGTGCATGATCACCCCGTCCAGCGAGGGCTCCAGCCACACCTCCATGGTGCCGGTCAACGCGCCGGTCACCGACCAGCGAATCCCCTTGTCGCCGCGGTCTTCCCGCACGTCGAGGGTGAGATCGGGCCACCATTGCCGCCACTTGTTCGGACCACCCAGCACCTCGGCGACCGCCGCGCCGGAGGCGGCGACGAACGTCTGGTCCGCGACCTGAATGCTGCTCACCCCGCTGAGCGTAGTAGATGACCGTCACAGACGGATTCGTCGCCGGGGGCGTGGGCGTCCGCGCCGGGGGTGCGATCGTGGGCGGCCGGGTCAACGTCGCAGGTGGCGCGGGTTCCGGGCGGTTCGGTCAGCGCAGCAGCTGACGCAGGCGCGCGCCGTGCGTGTCCCACCGCCAGTTCTCCTCGACCCACGCCCGACCGGCCTCGCCCATGCGGGCGGCGGCGTCGCGGTCGGCGAGGATATCCACCAGCGCGTCGGCGATCTCGGTGACCTTGCGGCCGTCCACCACGCGACCCGTCCGGCCCTCGAGCACGGTCTCCGGCGCGCCGCCGGACCGTCCGGCCACCACGGGCACACCGGTCGCCGACGCCTCCAGGTAGACGATGCCGAGCCCTTCGACGTCCAGGCCCCCGCCGCGCGTGCGGCACGGCATGGCGAACACGTCGGCGAGGGTGTGGTGGGCGGCCAGTTCGGCCGAGGGGACGCGGCCGAGGAACTTCACGTCGTTCTCGACGCCGAGCGCGGCGGCGTAGGCGCGCAGCTTCTCCTCGTACGGGCCGCCGCCCGCGATCACCAGCACCGCGCCGTCCACCCGTTCGCGGATGTCGAGCATGGCGGTGATCAGCATGTCCTGGCCCTTGCGCGGCACCAGCCGCGACAGGCACAGGATGGTGGGCCGGTCGCCGAGGCCGTAGCGGGCGCGCAGCTCGGCCCTGGCGGCCGGGTCGGGACGGAACTTCTCGGTGTCGACCCCGGGCGGCAGGTACTCGAGCGCGGCGTCGCGGCCGAACGCGGAGGCGAACCGGCCGCGCGTGTATTTGCTGACGTAGGTGACGACATCGGTGTGGTCGCCGATGACGCGCAGCGTCTGGCGCGCGCCGGGCAGCATGGACCAGCCGACCTCGTGGCCGTGGGTGCTGGCGAGGATGCGCTCGGCGCCGGCGCGGCGCAGCGCGGGGGAGAGCAGCGCCAGCGGCGCGGCCGCGCCGAACCATACGGTGTCGCATTTCTCGTCGCGCAGCAGGCGTGCGGCACGCCGCAGCACCAGCGGGGTGGGCAGCATCAGCGTGGTCGGATGCCGGACCACCTGGAACTTCTGCTGGGCGTCGTACTTCAGGTGCGAGTCGCCACGCCAGCGGGGCGCGTAGACAACCAGATCGTCGGGGGCGAGCTGGCCCGCCATCGCCTGCAGATACGACTGGATACCGCCCGGCCGCGGCGGGAAATCATTGGTCACCAGCAGAGTTCGGGCCATGGGGGACAACCTACTTGGTGCGGCGGGCGCGGCGCCGCCGTGGTGGCTCGGTCATCGGGGGCGGGCCGGCAGCCAGTCGCGCCAGCCCGCGACGAAACTCGCGCGGCCGGTGCCCAGCACCTCGCGCAGGATCGCGTCCTCGCCCGCGACGTCGACCGGGGCCGCGGCGAGGCGGCGGTAGAGCGCGACGAGTCGCGCCTCGTCGTAGCGCTGCGCGACGTACTCGCTCACCGACCACGCCTGCTCGTAGGCGAGCACGGCGTTCGCACCGCCGAATTCGGGATCGGCGGGCAGATCGGCGGGCAGCGCGCCCCGGCGCAGGTCGGCGTCCAGGGTGGGGGCGATATCGGCGAAGGCGCGTTCACCATTGCGGTGCGCGGCGTACTCGGCGAAACCTTCGAGCATCCACTGCGGTGCGCCGTCGACGGTCTGGGCGCGGGCGGCGATGTGGGTGAGCTCGTGGCGCAACAGCGTGCTCATCGCCTCGGGGGACAGGCGGCGTCCGGCGTCGGGGCTGAACACCACGCGCTGGCCGGTGGGCTGGGTGCCCGGGGTGAACGGGTCGGAGACCGAGGCGGCGGCGACGCCGGTGAGCATCTGGGCGCCCGCGCGCACCAGGGCGGCGAACTCCGACGGGGTGGCGGCGACTACCACCAGCGCGGAGCGCGCCCAGTCCGGACCCCACAGGTCGGTGACCGAGGCGATCGCCTCGGGCAGGGCGGCGGCCAGCACCTCCATATCGGCGCGGTGGCTCGGGTGCCCGGCGACCAGCGAGTCGCGGCCGTCGGCGCCGGGGACGGTGACCGTCTCGATCGGGCCGAACGGTTCGAGCGTGCGGCGCACCGCCGCCAGGCGCGGGTCCTCGGCGGTGGGTTGGCCGGCGCTGTCGGTCACGAGGTGCTGAGCGGCCGGAGCGTCGGGTGTGACCGAATACGGCAGCGCGACAAGGGCGCCGCACACACCGGTGAGGAGGACGACGGCCGCCGCGGTGAGGACGAACTGGCATCGTCCCCGCGCTGTGCACCAGGCTCGTGCCCGTCGCCAACCGTCCATGGGTCCCTAGTATCGCCTGGCGGAATGGAACGGCGTGGAATCCATCGGCGCGACGGCCACCGGCACGCCGAAGGTGGAGGCGTGCAGCATCAGCCCGTTGCCCGCGTAGATGCCCACATGCGAGATCGAGGGGTAGAAGAACACGACGTCGCCGGGTTGCAGCTGGTCGCGGCTGACCGGGGTGCCGTAGCTCGCCTGCTGGGAGCTGGTGCGCGGCACGTTCTTGCCGACCTGCTTGAACGCCCACTGCACCAGGCCGGAGCAGTCGAACTGGTCGGGGCCGGTGGCGCCCCACACGTACGGGTCGCCGACGCGGGTGAGTCCCGCGGCGAGCGCGCTGGTGCCGCTGCCGGGCACCAGCCCCTGCAGGAGGGTGTCGCGGTCGAAGCCGGGCGGGAAGGGGGAACCGGCCAGCGCCGACTTGTCGCCCGCCGACAGCGCGCCCCACGCCTCGACGACCTGCGCGATGGCGCCGCCCAGATCGCTGCGCTTGCGCTCCAGATCGGCGCGCACGCGCTCGGCCTCGGCGGCGGCGCTCCCGGCCGCGTCGGCGGCGGCGCGGGCCGCGGACTCGGCGGTCTCGGCGGCGTCGGTGGCCTTCTTGAACCGGCTCAGTTGATCCGTGGTCTGCTGGGTGAGGACGTCCAGCGTGGACATCTGATCGAGCAGGCGCTGCGGGGAATCGCTCACCAGGACCGCGTACATGCGGTCGGTGCGCGCGCCGGTGTAGGTGGCGATCGCGGTGCGGTCGATGACCGGCTGGTACGCGCGGACCTCGGCGCGGGCGGCGTCGGCCAGGCGGGTGGCCTCGGCCAGTTTCGCGTCGGCCTCGCGCTGGGCGGCCAGCTTGGCGTCGAGTTCCTCCTGGACGCCGAGCGCCTGCTGATTGAGCTGTTCGGACTCGCGCGACAGCTCGATCATCCGCTGCACGGCATCGCTCGCGGTGGCGGGCAGCGAGGCCGGATCGGCGCCGGCCGGGCCGCCCGCGCACAGCGCGGTGACCAGGGCGGTGGCCGTCAGCGCGGCGCCCACCAGACGCTTGGCGCGAAGTCCTCGATGCTCAGCGGTCACAGCCTGCCTGCCCCGTTCTCTCGTGATGCCGACTCGTGCGGTGGAAAGCGACGCTGTCGCCCAGACGGAGCGCGGAGACGGGTTCGGCGGCTCTGCTCCCCGGGTAGGTCTCATTTAGGTTACGAAACGGCCGCGGTCGGTGTCCAGTGGAGAACGAACCGATCACGGCCGGCGGGCGGAGAACCGGGTCGCGACGGGCGCGACCCGGTTCCGCGGATCAGAAACGGCGGGCGCCCGCGAACGGCATCGACGAGATCGGGGCGATCATCACCGGGGTGCCGGAGGTGGAGGCGTGGATGACGTTGCCGTCGCCCGCGTACAGGCCGGAGTGGCCGCCGCCGTAGAACGACACCAGGTCGCCGGGCTGGAGGCTGTCGAGCGAGACCGGGCTACCGGCGGACAGCTGCGCGCCGCTGGTGCGGGGCAGCTCCATGCCGGCCTGGCGGTAGGCCCACTGCACGAGGCCCGAGCAGTCGAAGGCGTTGGGGCCCGCGGCGCCGTAGACGTAGGGCGCGCCGAGCTTGGTGCGGGCGGCGTCGAGCGCCACCTCGCCGAGGGTCTTCTGCGGCGCGACGAACGGCGGCGGGGTGCCGGGCGGGGTGCCGAGCTGCAGGCCGGGGATCTCGGCCGGGATCGGCAGGCCGTCGGGCACCTCGAAGGTGCCGATGCCGGGGATGGTCACCGGCTGGGCCGAGGCGGGCGCGGCGGGGAGGAGGAACGCGCCGATGGTGGCAGCGCCGAGAGCTCCGGCGGCAACGGCTCGCTGCGCCTGTCGCTTGACGGTGTTGGTCGCCATGATGCGGGTACTTCCTATCTGCCCCACGACGCCGCACCCGGTGGCGCGGCGGACTGCGTGGCACCGCACCGGTCTGGCGCGGCGAACTCCGTGAGGTCTCGAAAAGGTTACGAACACGTCACGAGGGTTTGTAAAGTCGCGGGCATCCGAAATGCGGGCGCTCAACAATTGGCCGTGGGTATATCTGCGAGGTATCTCACAGCAATCACGAAACGATAACGACGGCGCGTAGCCGGCCCGCGGGCGCCTCGCCGCGGCCCGGTGTCTCAGGTGGGCGTCGGCGTGTCGCGGGGTCCGATTTCCGGAGATATCCCCAGGTCACACCGCGTGTTCCAGCATAGGTCGCGCTATGGAACCGGTCGCTTGCCCATGTGTGCCCCCGTGGGGTGCCCGCGCCGTCCCTCCGGCCTGTACGCCGTATCGGACACGCCCGGGCGCTCATTCATCGCGCGCGGAAATGTGATCTGGCTCGCTTTTTCGTGTTCTAGATCATTCCGGGGGTATTCGAGCGAAGTCCTCGCGCGAGAAATTCGGACTTTTCACGCGATTCGTCGCGTGCGCGGATCTGTCGGACCCCGGTCCTAGGCTGCACGCCGTGCCCGACCCCGCCGCGCGCCGGGCCGCTGCCGTGCAGCTGGCCTTCGACGAACTCGACACCCCGCTGTACGACACCACGTTCGTGGTCGTGGACCTGGAGACCACCGGCACCAGCGCCGAGGCGGACGCCATCACCGAGATCGGGGCGGTCAAGGTGCGCGGCGGCGAGGTGCTGGGGGAGTTCGCGACGCTGGTGAACCCGGGCCGGTCCATCCCGCCCGCCGTCGTGCACGTCACGGGCATCACCACCGCCATGGTCTACGAGGCGCCGCGCATCGAGGCGGTGCTGCCCGGCTTCCTGGAGTTCGCGGCGGGCGCGGTGCTGGTGGCCCACAATGCCCGGTTCGACACCGCCTTCCTGCGCGCGGCGGCGTCGCGCTGCGCGCTGGAGTGGCCGAAGGCGCCGGTGCTGTGCACGGTGAAGCTGGCGCGGCGCGTGCTCGGCCGCGACGAGGCGCCCTCGGTGCGCCTGGCGACGCTGGCCAGGATCCTGGGCGCGAGCGTCCAGCCCACGCACCGCGCGCTCGATGACGCCCGCGCCACCGTCGACGTCCTGCACGCGCTGATCGCCCGCGTGGGAAACCAAGGGGTGCACAGCCTCACCGAGCTGATGGACTACCTGCCCGATGTCACGTCCACGCAGCGCTCGAAACGCACACTGGCCGTTGATCTCCCGCGCGCCCCCGGCGTGTATCTGTTCCGTGGACCGTCCGACGAAGTCCTATATATAGGGACGGCGGTGGATCTGCGCCGCCGTGTGCGCAACTACTTCACCGGTTCGGAGACCAGGGGTCGGATGAAGGAGATGGTGGCGCTGGCCACACGTGTAGACCACGTGGTGTGCGCGCACGGGCTCGAGGCCGGGGTGCGGGAGCTGCGGCTGCTGGCCGCGCACGCGCCGCCCTACAACCGGCGGTCCAAGTTCCCCAAGCGCGCCTGGTGGCTGACGCTCACCGACGAGCCGTTCCCGCGCTTCGCCGTGGTCCGCACCCCCACCCGGGATGCGCTGGGCCCCTTTACTTCCCGGCAGGACGCGGCCGACGTGGGCGCGACCCTCGCCGAACACGCCGGGCTGCGCACCTGCACCACCCGACTGCCCCGGACGGGCCGCCACGACTGCCCGCCCGCGGTGGTCGGCGGCTGCCCGGCCGCCACACCCGCCGGAACACCGGCGGACACAAAGGAATACGCGCCCGCGCCCGCCGCCGTGCGCGCCCTGTTCGCCGGCGCCGACGACGCGGTGCTGCGCGCCATGCTGGACCGCATCGAAACCCATTCGAATGCGGAGCATTTCGAGGCCGCCGCCCGGTTGCGAGATCGCGCGGCAGCGGTGATCCGCGCCGTGCACCGCACCCAGCGGCTCGCCGCCGTCGCGCGGGTCGCCGAACTGATCGCCGCGCACCCCGACGGCGCGGGCGGCTGGGATTTCGCGGTGATCCGGTACGGCCGCCTGGCCGGGGCCGGCGTCGCTCGCCGCGGCGCCCCGCCCATGCCGATCGTCGACCAGATCGTCGCCGCCGCCGAAACCGTGCTCCCCGATGGCGACGACGCCACCGGCCCGCCCCTGCGCGGCGCCGTCCCCGAGGAGACCGGCCTGATCGCGCGCTGGCTGGAACGCCCCGGCACCCGCCTGGTGCGCGTCAGCGAGGGCTTCCGCGAGCCCCGCTTCGGGGCGGGCCGCCTGCTGGGCTGGGCCGCGGCCGCGGAGTCCGCCGCCCGCACCCGCCCGGTCGAGGACGACTACGTCGACCATCGCGGCTGACCCGCGCTCTCGTTCGCGTGGCCGCCAGACCTGGACAATCGGCACTCGACGAGCACCCCACGAGACCCCGCACAGCCCCCGCTCGCCGACCCGCTCAGACCTCGGGCACATCGCGGTGCCGACAGCCGGACGCCACCGCGCGGCGCGTCCGAGGGGGACCGCGCCCGCCCAACTAGGCTGGCTCCCATGATTAACGCGATCGTGCTGATCCAGGCCGACAACGGGCGCATCCCCGAGACCGCGCAGGCGGTCGCCGACACCGAAGGGGTCGCCGAGGTGTACTCGTGCGCCGGTGACGTGGACCTGATCGCGATCGTGCGGGTGCGCGACCACGAGCAGATCGCCGAGGTGGTGACCGAGCGCATCGACAAGACGCCCGGCGTGCTGCGCACCACCACGCACATCGCGTTCAAGTCGTACTCGCGCGCCGACGTGGAGGCCGCGTTCTCGCTGGGGGAGTGACCTGTCCGGGCGTTTCGGTGCCCGGTTCAGTCCTCGCCGAGGGTGTTCGACAGCTTCGCCCAGGAATCCAGCAGCGTCGCCGCCTGCCCGCTGTCGATCGCGGCGGCGGCGCGCTCGACGCCCGCGGCCAGCGCCTCGTGCAGGTCGGCGTCGGGATCGCCGATCCCGCGCGACAGGTCGTAGGCCACGATCGCGGCGGCCGAGTTCACCAGCACGGCGTCGCGCGCCGCGCCCGGTGTCCCGGCCAGCACCGCCCGCGCCACACCGGCGTTGACCTGGTTGTCGCCGCCGCGCAGCGCGTCCAGATCGACCCGCGCGATGCCGATCTTCGTCGGGTCGATGGTGGTGCGCCGGGTCCGTCCGCCCGACACCACCCAGGTGTCGGTGGTGTCGGCGGTGGTGATCTCGTCGAGTCCGTCGTTGCCGCGCACCACCAAGGCGCTCGCGCCGCGCTCGGCGAACACGCCGGCGATCACCGGCAGCAGGTCGGCGAACGCGCACCCCACCAGTCCGGCGCGGGGCTGGGCCGGATTGGTCAGCGGGCCCAGCACATTGAAGATGGTCGGGATGCCGATCTCGCGGCGCGCGGCGCCCGCGAAGCGCAGCGCGGGATGGAACACCGGCGCGAAACAGAATCCGATCCCCACCTCACGCACGCAGCGCGCCACCGACTCCGGCCCGAGGTTGAGCCGGATGCCCAGCGCCTCGAGCACATCGGCCCCGCCGGTCTTGGACGACGCGGCCCGGTTGCCGTGCTTGACCACCGGCACACCGGCCGCGGCCACCACGATCGAGGACATGGTGGAGATGTTCACCGAACCCGAACGGTCGCCGCCGGTGCCGACGATGTCGACCGCGTCGCCGTCGACGCGCACCAGGCGGGCGTGCCCGAGCATGCCGGTGGCCAGTCCGCCCAGCTCCTCGGGGGTGGGGCCCTTGATCTTCATCGCGACGCCGAACGCGGCGATCTGCGCGGAGGTGGCGTTGTCGGACATGATCTCGTCCATGGCCCAGGCGGTGTCCGCCGCGGCCAGATCGTCACCGTCGGCAAGGGTTCCCAGCACCTGGGGCCAGCTGCGCGCGCTCATCTTCCCAACTTCTCCCGTCGAACCGCCGGTTCGCCATCGAATTTCCACCGAGCGTAGTGGTAGTCAGCGCCCGCCCGCGCCCTCCGGTCCGGGTTGCAGCACATCCCAGCCGTCGGCCGACCCGTCATGGCGCTGCGCGAGCCCGGCCATCCTGGACCGCTCCTGCGACAGATGCAGCGCGTCCACCACCTGTACGCGCTGCAGGATCAGCGTCTCCAACGGGTCGGTGCCCGGCCCGCTGGGATGCGGCGCGGGCGCGTACTCGTCCTGCGCGGCGAGCTCACAGACCCGCGCGACCTGGTCCGGAGGGACGCGCAGATGGTGGCGCAGCACCGCGGGGGCGTCCGGCCGCAGACCCGTGGCGCGCGCCAGCGCCGCCGAACTCGCCTCGGCGTCGTCGAAGCCCTGGGCCACCACCACCAGGTCGGCGCGGGCCGGATCGAGCGTCGCCGCACCGCCACGCCCGAACAGCCGCCGCAGGAATCCCGGTGCCACATCGGCCTCCTCGTCTCAGGTTCTCCTCATACTCGCCTGCCATCATGGCGGCGTCCGCGCAGGTCGTCGCGGCCGGGACCGGTGCGTCGCCGCGGACACGCCGACACCTCCCCAGTCCCCGTCCGTCCGTGCGTTTTCCGACACGGACGGTCAACTTCCATACCCGGGTACTCCTGTCGTACTACGACGAGTCATACTTACCCCGTGACGACCGCAGTAGGGACCCCAGGATCGGCCATTACCCAGCGTGTGCACTCGCTGAACCGGCCCAACATGGTCAGCGTCGGGACCATCATCTGGCTGTCGAGCGAGCTGATGTTCTTCGCCGGCTTGTTCGCCATGTACTTCGTCGCGCGCGCCCAGGCCCCGGGCGACTGGCCGCCCCCGCCCACCCACCTGAACCTGGCACTGGCCATTCCGGTGACGGCGGTGCTGATCGCGTCGTCGTTCACCTGCCAGATGGGCGTGTTCGCCGCCGAGCGCGGCGACGTGTTCGGCCTGCGGCGCTGGTACGTCGTCACCCTGCTGATGGGCACGTTCTTCGTGCTCGGCCAGGGCTACGAGTACATCCAGCTCGCCAACCACGGCACCACGATCGCCAGCAGCGTGTACGGCTCGGTGTTCTACATCACCACCGGCTTCCACGGCCTGCACGTCATCGGCGGCCTCATCGCGTTCGTGTTCCTGCTGATCCGCACCAAGGTCAGCAAGTTCACCCCCGCCCAGGCCACCGCCGCGATCGTCGTCTCCTACTACTGGCACTTCGTCGACATCGTGTGGATCGGGTTGTTCGCGACGATCTACTTCGTCCGTTAGCCGGTCGCGCCCCGAAGCATTTGCACAAGTCGGTTCCGTCTACTCCAAAGGGACACAGATGAGTTCATCTCCCCCGTCAGCGCCAGAGCCCGCCAGCCCCGGGACCGGCCAGGCCAGCAAGACCCGCAAGCAGCGCCGCCTGCGCAGGCGCCTCGCGGGCGGTCTCGCGCTCCTGGTGGGACTGGTCGGGGCCGGCTTCCTCGCGACGGCTCTCACCCCGGAGCCCCAGGTGGCGATCGCCGAGCAGGACCAGTCCGCGCTGATCCGCGAGGGCAAGCAGCTCTACGAGACCTCCTGCATCACCTGCCACGGCGCCAACCTGCAGGGCGTCGAGGACCGCGGCCCCAGCCTGGTCGGCGTCGGTGAGGCCGCGGTCTACTTCCAGGTGTCCTCGGGTCGTATGCCGCTGGCCGCCAACTCGGCGCAGGCCACCCGCAAGCCGCCGAAGTTCGACGCGCAGCAGATCGACGCGCTGGGCGCCTACATCAACGCCAACGGCGGTGGCCCCACCGTGGTCCGGGACGCGAACGGCGAGATCGCCCAGGAGTCGCTGCGCGGTGACGACATCGCGCGCGGTTCGGAGCTGTTCCGCATGAACTGCGCGTCATGCCACAACTTCACCGGTAAGGGCGGCGCGCTGTCCTCCGGCAAGTACGCACCGCCGCTGGCGCCCGCCAACGAGCAGGAGATCTACACCGCGATGCTGACCGGCCCGGAGAACATGCCCAAGTTCTCCGACCGCCAGCTGACGCCCGAAGAGAAGCGCGACATCGTCGCCTACGTCATGAACGCGTCCGAGGAGCGCACCCCCGGTGGCTACGGCCTCGGCGGCTTCGGCCCCGCGACCGAGATGGTGGCGGTCTGGATCGTCGGCATCGTGCTGACGGTCGGCGCGGCGATGTGGATCGGATCCCGCACATGAGTGAACAGGAGCGTGACGACGTGAGTCGCCCGGAAGAGGGGCCAGAACTGTCGAAGGGGCCGGCGCCGAAGCCCGCCGACCCGACCATCGACGAACTGGACGCGATGACGCGGGACGAGCTGGTCGAGCTCGGCACCGCCCGCGACGGCGTCGAGGTCGTCTACCGCGCCGAGCGCTTCCCGGTGCCGGGCACGCGGGCGGAGAAGCGCGCCGAGCGCCAGGTCACGTTCTGGTTCGCGATCTCCGGTCTGGCGGCCGCCGCGCTGATCGGCGTGTACCTGTTCTGGCCGTGGGAATGGAAGGGCGTCGACGACGAAGGCCACGCGGCCTACTCGCTGTTCACCCCGCTGATCGGCCTGACCTTCGGTATCTCGGTGCTGGTCATCGGTGTGGCCGCGGTGCTGATCCGCAAGAAGTTCATCCCCGCCGAGATCTCCATCCAGCAGCGCCACGACGGCCCGTCCGACGAGGTCGAGCGCCGCACCCTGGCGGCCGAGCTCGCGGACGCGGGCGAGACCTCCACCCTGGGCCGCCGCAAGATGATGCTGCGGACCGCGGGCGCCGGCGTCGGCGTGCTGGGCATCGGCTCGCTGCTGGTGTTCGCGGGCGGCATGATCAAGAACCCGTGGGCCAAGGGCGACAAGTCCGAGCTGTGGGTCTCGGGCTGGACCCCCGACTACGAGGGCGAGACGATCTACCTGCGGCGCGACACCGGCCGTCCCGAGGACATCGTGCTGGTGCGTCCCGAGGATCTGGATGCCGGCGCGATGGAGACTGTGTTCCCCTGGAAGGAGAAGTGGCGCGGCGACTCGCACGCCACGCTGCAGTCCCTGCGCGGCATCCGCAACTCCGTGATGCTGATCCGCCTGCGCACCGAGGACGCGGAGACGGCGATCAAGCGCAAGGGCCAGGAGAGCTTCAACTTCGGCGACTACTTCGCCTACTCGAAGATCTGCACCCACCTCGGCTGCCCGACCTCGCTGTTCGAGCAGCAGACCAACCGCATTCTGTGCCCGTGCCATCAGTCGCAGTTCTCGGCGACCGAATGGGGTAAGCCGATCTTCGGCCCCGCGGCTCGCGCGCTGCCGCAGCTGCCGATCACCGTCAACACCGAAGGCTTCCTGGTCGCCAACGGCGACTTCATCGAGCCGCTCGGTCCGGCCTTCTGGGAGCGTCGCTCATGAGTCCTTCCGCACTGGCGGCCCAAGCCAACGAGATGGACGAGCGCTACCGCGCGGCCGCGTTCGTCAAGCGCTCGATCAACAAGGTCTTCCCGACCCACTGGTCGTTCCTGCTGGGTGAGATCGCGCTCTACTGCTTCATCATCCTGCTGATCTCGGGTGTGTACCTCACCCTGTACTTCGACCCGTCGCTGGCGCACGTCACCTACGACGGCGCCTACCAGCCGCTGCGCGGCGTCGGCATGTCGCGGGCCTACGAGACGGCGCTGAACATCTCCTTCGAGGTGCGCGGCGGCCTGTTCGTCCGCCAGGTCCACCACTGGGCGGCGCTGCTGTTCGCGGCGTCGATCATCGTGCACCTGTTCCGCATCTTCTTCACCGGCGCGTTCCGCAAGCCGCGTGAGGGCAACTGGGTGATCGGCTCGCTGCTGCTCATCCTGGCGATGTTCGAGGGCTTCTTCGGCTACTCGCTGCCCGACGACCTGCTGTCGGGCACCGGCCTGCGCGCCGCGTTCTCCGGCATCACCATCTCCATCCCGGTGATCGGCACCTGGATGCACTGGCTGATGTTCGGCGGCGATTTCCCGGGCGAGATCATCATCCCGCGCCTCTACATCGCGCACGTGCTGCTGGTGCCCGGCATCATGCTGGCCCTGATCGCCGCCCACGTGGCGCTGGTCTGGTACCAGAAGCACACCCAGTTCCCCGGACCGGGCCGCACCGAGAACAACGTGGTGGGCGCGCGCATCGTGCCGGTGTTCGCCGCCGACCAGGGCGCGTTCTTCGCCTTCACCCTCGGCATCATCGGCCTGATGGGCGGTCTGCTGCAGATCAACCCGATCTGGAACCTGGGTCCGTACAACCCGTCCCAGGTGTCGGCGGGTTCGCAGCCCGACTTCTACATGATGTGGACCGACGGCATGGCCCGTCTGATGCCGCCCTGGGAGCTCTACATCGGCCGCTACACGGTGGCCGCGGTGTTCTGGGTGGCGCTGATCATGGGTCTGGTGTTCACGCTGCTGATCGCCTACCCGTGGATCGAGAAGCGCCTGACCGGCGACGACGTGCATCACAACCTGCTGCAGCGGCCGCGCGACGTGCCGGTGCGCACGGCGATCGGCGCCATGGCGATCACCTTCTACGTGGTGCTGACGCTGTCCTGTATCAACGACATCATCGCGCTGAAGTTCGACATCTCGCTGAACGCGACCACCTGGATCGGCCGCATCGGCCTGCTGCTCGGACCGCCGCTGGCGTACTTCATCACCTACCGGTTCTGCCTCGGCCTGCAGCGCAGTGACCGCGCCGTGCTCGAGCACGGCATCGAGACCGGTGTGATCAAGCGCCTGCCGCACGGCGAGTACATCGAGGTGCACCAGCCGCTCGGCCCGGTCGACGACCACGGTCACCCGATCCCGCTCGAGTACCAGGGCGCCCCGGTGCCGAAGAAGATGAGCAAGCTGGGCTCGGCGGGCAAGCCGGGCACCGGCAGCTTCCTGCGGCCCGACCCGGCGGCGGAGTCGGAGCGCAACTTCGAGATCGAGCACGAGCAGGAGCACGCGCAGCTGCGCGCGCTCGCGAAGGCGCAGGAGAAGGCCGCGGGCGGTGGCAAGCACAGCCACTGACCGCCAGGTCGGAAAAGGGCAGGCCCCGAGTCGGTTTCGACTCGGGGCCTGCCCCGTCTCCGGGACCGGTTCAGCGGCGGCGGGCCGCTTCGATGGCCTCGAACTTGGCCAGGTTGTGGCGGGCGTCGGCCAGCGCGTCGTGCGCGTCCGGGGGCACCGGCGGCAGCGGGGGACGGCCGTGGGCGTCCCAGTGCTGGCGCAGCTCGTTGGTGTAGCGGGGCAGTTCGGTGGGCAAGGCGGTCATCGACCCCCACAGCTGGCACAGAGCCACGTGGTCGTAGGCGCCGACCCACGCCCACAGCTCGGGCTGCACGGACGTGCGGGGGACCAGAAACTTGTAGAGATCGTCGCGGATCTGCTCGCGGCTGCGCCACAGCGGTGAGGACTCGGGCGGCAGCAGGGGCAGCACGTGCTTGCGCACCCACGGCCCGGCCCGTCCGGCGTCGAATTCGGTGGACACCGCGTAGTACTCGCGGCCGTCCTCGCAGACGACGCCGATGGAGACCAGGTCGATGACGACCCCGTCCTCGATGAACTCGCAGTCGTAGAAGTACCTCAGCGAACCTCTCCCTCGATGCTCGGGCTACCGCGGCGCTCGCCGCCGGACCACCCTATGCGGCGGCGGGACCGCCCGCGGGCAGGGCCCACCGAGGTGTCGATACCTCACCCCCACGGGGTGTGCGATACACCCCACCTCGGGGTATCTGCGCGACCGCGCGGTCCGTATTCTGAACAGGTGAACTGGACCGTCGACGTACCCATCGATAGCCTGCCGGAACTGCCGCCGCTGCCCGCGGAGCTGCGCCGCCGCCTGGACGACGCACTGGCGCGCCCGGCGCTGCAGCAGCCGTCGTGGGATCCCGAGCAGGCGGCCAAGATGCGCACCGTGCTGGAGAGCGTGCCCCCGATCTGCGTGCCCGCCGAGGTGGAGGAGCTGCGCACCCAGCTCGCCGAGGTGGCCAGGGGCGAGGCGTTCCTCATGCAGGGCGGCGACTGCGCGGAGACCTTCGCCGACAACACCGAACCGCACATCCGCGGCAACATCCGCACTCTGCTGCAGATGGCCGTGGTCCTCACCTACGGCGCCAGCATGCCGGTGGTGAAGGTGGCCAGGATCGCGGGCCAGTACGCCAAACCGCGCTCCTCCGACACCGACGCGCTGGGCCTGAAGTCCTACCGCGGCGACATGATCAACTCGCTGGTGGCCGACGAGGCGCTGCGCGTGCACGACCCCTCGCGCCTGGTGCGCGCCTACGCCAACGCCAGCGCCGCCATGAACCTGGTGCGCGCCCTGACCAGCGCGGGCATGGCCGATCTGCACAAGGTGCACGACTGGAACCGCGATTTCGTCGCGCAGTCGCCCGCGGGCGCGCGCTACGAGGCGCTGGCCGAGGAGATCGACCGCGGCCTGGCGTTCATGACGGCCTGTCGCGTCAACGATCCGAGCCTGCAATCCGCGCGCATCTACGCCAGCCACGAGGCGCTGGTGCTGGACTACGAGCGCGCCATGCTGCGCCTGAGCGACCACCCGGTGACCGGTGACCCGGTGCTCTACGACCTGTCCGCGCACTTCCTGTGGATCGGGGAACGCACCCGTCAGCTCGACGGCGCGCACATCGCGTTCGCGGAGCTGCTGGCCAACCCGATCGGCCTCAAGATCGGCCCCACCACCACGCCCGAGCAGGCGGTGGAGTACGTGGAGCGGCTGGACCCGAACAACGAGCCGGGCCGGTTGACGATCGTGTCGCGCATGGGCAACGGCAAGGTCCGCGACGTGCTGCCGCCGATCATCGAGAAGGTGCAGGCCACCGGCCACCAGGTGATCTGGCAGTGCGATCCCATGCACGGCAACACCCACGAGGCGTCCACCGGGTTCAAGACCCGCCACTTCGACCGCATCGTGGACGAGGTGCAGGGCTTCTTCGAGGTGCACCGCGGGCTGGGCACCCACCCCGGCGGCATGCACATCGAGCTGACCGGCGAGGACGTCACCGAATGCCTCGGCGGCGCCCAGGACATCTCCGATCTGGACCTCAACGACCGCTACGAGACCGCCTGCGACCCGCGCCTGAACACCCAGCAGTCGCTGGAGCTGGCGTTCCTGGTCGCGGAGATGCTGCGCTGAAACAGTCTGGGCCGCACGGGGTTTCGTGCGGGCCGTGAAACAGCGACGAGCGGGGCGATCGAAAGATCGCCCCGCTCGCGTCGTTCGGGGGCCTCTCGGATCGGCTCTCCGCGCGCGGTCCGCCGCGGCAGTGCCGAACTCACCAGGGGTGTCAGCGGGTGGCCGACCTCGATCAGAACGGCAGGGCCGTCAGCGTCACCACGCTGCCGGACTCGACCAGGGTGCCCACGGCGGGGCTCTGGCCGATGATGGACCCGTTGGGGTTGGAGAGGATCTGGTTCACCGTCACCCGCAGGCCGAGCTCCTGCAACGCCGTGCGGGCCTCCTCGACGTCCTGGCCGATCACGTTCGGGATGCGGATGGCGTTGGACACGATGAGCGTCACCCCGTTGCCCGCGTCGACCAGGACGCCCGCGGCCGGGTCGGTGCCGATCACCTGGTCGGTCTGGATGGCGCGGTCGAATTCGGGCCTGGTGCCGCTCACGGCGATACCGGCGGCGGTGAGTATCGCGGTGGCCTCCTCGACGGTCTTGCCGCGCACATCCGGCACCTTGACCGGCTGGGCGCCGTTGCTGCGGTAGACCTTCACCTGCGCGCCCATGGGCAGCACGGTGCCGGGCGCCGGGTCGGCCTTCGCGAAGGAGCCCTCCGCGGCGGTGCTGCCCACCTCGCCCGCGTCGACCGGTTGCAGGCCCGCGTCCCTGATCAGCTGGTTGACCTCGTCGATGTCCGCGCCGGGCCGCAGCTCGGGGACGCGCGGCTTGCCGCTGGACACCAGCACCTCGACGGTCGAGCCCTTGGTGACCTTGGACCCGGCCGGCGGGTCGCTGCCGACCACGTTGCCGACGGGGATCACGTCGGAGGCCTTCTGCCTGGTGTCGGTGTCGAAACCGGCCTGCTCGAGCTTGGCCAGCGCCTGTTCGGTGTTGAGCCCGGCGATATCGGGGACCGATTCGTAGCGCCCTACACCCAGCCACCAGCCGCCGATGCCGAAGAGCAGCGTGAGGACGGCGACGATCGCCACCCAGATCAGGGTGGTGCGCCGGGAGCGCTGCCGATCGGCGCCGAACGGCGGCGCGGGCTGGTGCGACCCGACGGGTTGCACGTCGCGCGGCGGCGGTGGGGGTTGGTGGTAGTCGGCCGGCCCGTACTCGCTGCGCTGCTGCGGCGCGGTGACCACTTTCGTGTGCTGGCGCGGCGGCGGGGTGTGCGGTTGCGGCGCGTGCGCGGCCTGCGGCGTGGCGACCGGGCGGAAGGCCGCGCTGAGGTGCTCGGCGGAATCCTTCGGCGCGGGCACCCGGTAGGGCGGCAGATTCAGCGCGCCCGCGATGGCGCGCAGTTCGGCGGCCATCTCGCCGGCGTCGGCGAACCGGTGCGAGGGTTCGCGCGCGGTGGCGCGGGCGACCAGCGCGTCGAACTCCGGCGGCACGCCCGCGATGAACTGACCGGGGCTCGGCACGTCGTTCTCGATGCGCTGGTACGCCACCGACAGCGAGGTGTCGCCGGTGAACGGCACACGGCCGGTGAGCAATTCGAAGATCAGCACGCCGAAGGCGTACACGTCGCTGCGCGAGTCGGCGGTGCCGCTGGTGACCTGCTCGGGGGAGAGGTAGGCGGCGGTGCCGAGGATGACGCTGGCCGAGGTGGTGTTGGCGGCGGCGACCGCGCGCACCAGGCCGAAGTCGGCGATCTTCACCTCGCCGGAGTCGGAGATGAGCACGTTCTCGGGCTTCACATCGCGGTGCACCAGCCCGGCCGCGTGCGCGACCCCGATAGCCGAGAGCACCGGTTCGGCGACCGCGTACACCGCGTGTGGCGGCATCGGGCCGCGTTCGCGCAGCAGTTCGCGCAGCGTGCCGCCCTCGACGAGCTCCATGATGAGGAACGGGTGGTCACCGTCCACGCCCTGGTCGTACACCGCGACCAGGGACTGGTGCTTGAGCTTGGCGACGGCGCGGGCCTCGAACTCGAAGCGCGAGAGGAACTGGGGATCGCTCGCGAACTTGGGATCCATCACCTTGATGGCGACCGGGCGGTCCAAGCGGATGTCGACGCCACGGAAGACCATCGACATCCCGCCCCGAGCAATGGGCGCGTCGATCCGGTAGCGCCCCTCCAACATCTGCCCGATCAAGTGATGTCCTCCGGCTTTCACAAAGTGCTCACCCCTCGCTCCGTACGCGAACAGCGACCGGCCGCCCCGTGCGGCCACCCACGATCGTAGCCGTGCCGGTGCCGCGAACCGCGCCCTCGGCCGGGTGTGACACGACGCGTGCCGCGGCAGGGTCTACCGTTGTGCGCGTGAGTGCCTTTCCTTGCAGCGAGGATGTCCTTCCGGCGTCGGTGAAACTGCTGTCGTTGCCCGAGGTGGCCGATCGGCTCGGGATCGTCGTCACCAGGGTTCACCAGATGTTGCGCGACCATCAGCTTCTCGCCGTGCGCCGCGACGGCGTCGCGGGCGTCCCCGAGGTCTTCTTCGACTCCACCGGCGCGGTGGTCAAACCGCTGCCCGGCCTGATCACGGTCATGCGGGACTCGAAGTACACCGACGAGGAGATCCTGGAGTGGATCTTCACCGACGACGATTCGCTGCCGGGCAAGCCGGTGGACGCGCTGCACGGGCCGCTGGCGCGCGAGGTCGTCCGCCGCGCGGCCGCGGACCCGTTCTGAAACCGGGCATACTTGCCGGCTCCCACCTCTGGAATTCCGATCGAGTCACGCAATCCCGGCCTGAGCACGCTCCGGGTGTCTCCATGGCGTGGATCTACCTGTTGCTCGCCAGCGGGCCGATCGCTTTCTGGTGATGCGGGCGGTCGCGGAGCCGCTGGTCGGGTAGCCGGTCAGTCCCGGCGGATCAGGCTCGTGACGAGGTGCGAGCCCGCGACGGCGAGCCTGTGCCGTCGGGGGACCACCGCGCGCGCCTGGAAGACGGCGTAGCCGGACTCCTCGATGCGGGTCAGGATGGCCGCGTAGAGCGTGCTCGCGGCGCGGATGGCCGGGCGCACGCGCGGGGTCAGCAGGTCGATGCCGGGGTCGGCAAGGCGGTACAGGTCGCGGTTGACGGCGATGAGGTGGGCCAGCGCGCGCCGCACGCGGGGGTCGGTCCGTCCCGTGCGGCGGCAGCGGGCCAGCAGGTCGGCGTCCACGCCGAAGGCTGCCAGTTCGTCGGCGGGCAGGTAGATCCGGCCCCGGTCCAGATCCTCGGCGACGTCGCGCAGGAAATTGGTGAGCTGGAACGCCTCGCCCAGGGCGGCGGCGGCCGGTTCGGCCTCGGCGCGCGGGGTGACGGTCCCCAGGATCGGCAGGACTTGCAGGCCGATGGCGGCTGCCGATCCGCGCATGTACTCGCGCAGTTCGCCCATATCGGCGTAGCGGTCGCGGAACAGCGGCGTGCCCGGCACATCCATCCGCATGGAGTCCAGGAACGTCCAGAAGTGGGCGTGGTCGATGTCGTAGCGCCGGATGGTGTCCCCGGTGGCGGCCAGCACGTGGGCCCGGTGGGCGGGGAGGCCGTCCACTGCGCCCGGGTTGCCGTCGAGCACGGCCCGCAGGCGCACCTCGAGGTGGTCGAGCTCGTCGGCGGGTGTGGGAGGTTGTGCGGCCCAGCGGGTTACGTCGGAGGCAGAGCGCTCCGGCCGTCCGGGCGCACCGTTGGCCGTCGGCGTTCGGGGTCCGCTCGGCGGGCGATGGTCGTGCGGCGGGCCGTCGGTGCCACCCATGTCGTCCGACGGATCGCTCACCTCGGGGACGAGTCCCGGCGAACCGCCGCTCGGCCCGTCCACGATGTCGTCCACGACACGCGCGAACGCGTACAGCGCGTGCACGGCCGGCCTGCGTTCGGCGGTGAGCAGGCGGGTGGCCAGGAAGTAGGTGCGCCCGTGGGCGGCGGCGATCGCGCGGCAGGTGCGGTAGGCCGGGGCCAGGTCCGCGCCGGTGCTCACGGGCTCGCGGGCTGGGCCGGTTGCGCCGAGGGTGGGGCCTCGGCGGGCTGGGTGGCCCGCAGCCGCAGCGGGTCCACCTTGCGCAGCGACAGCGCCGCCACCACCGCGGCGAACGTCGCCGCCGCCACGTGCCAGAAGTTGTACAGCCCGATCGAGCCGTCGGGCTGGAACACCAGCATCAGCCAGGTACACAACCCGACCAGCACCATCAGCGTCGTCGTGGACAGCGCGAACCCGGCGGCCAGCGCCAGCGGCCACGAGTAGTACCAGGGCAGCGCGGCGGGGGACAGGATGATGATCGCGACGAACGCGATGATGATGCCGAGCACCGCCTCGCGCTCGCTGTGCCGGAAGCGCCACCACGTCCACACCAGCACCACCACCAGCGCCAGCGCGCACAGCGCCCGCGTCACGTCCAGGACGGGATCCTGGCGCAGCGGGGTGATCCACGTGGTGGCGTGCGCCATGATCGTCGGCAGCGACAGCCAGTTGATGATCTTCTTGGAGCCCGACAGCGCGGTCAGCCAGCCGATGCCGACGCCCGCCAGCGCCGAGGCCGCCACGAACACCGCGGCGAACACGCTCAGGCCCAGGCCCGCGATCTTGGCGAACGTGGCCGCCGGGTGCGGCATGTCCGGCCCCGCCTTGGCGGCGTCGGGCTGTCCTGGTTCGGCCGTGGCCTCGGGGTCCACCGCCGCGCGCTGGGCGGCGCGGCGTTCGCGCTCGTGCAGCATCCAGATCCACACCAGGAACGGCAGCGCGATCCCCGCCGTCGCCTTGATGGCCACGCCGATCGCCACCACCACGATGCCCGCGACGTGGTGACGCTCCAGCACCAGCGCGATGCCCGCGCACATCAGGCCGACCATCAGCAGTTCGTTGTGCACGCCGCCGATGAGGTGGATCAGCACCAGCGGGTTCAGCACCGCCAGCCACAGCGCCACGGTGGGCTTGCCGCCCAGGTGCTTGGTCAGGTACGGCACGGCCCACAGCATGAGCGCCAGGCCGGGCAGCATCACCAGGCGCATGGCGATGGTGCCCGCCACCACGTTGTCGCCGGTGATCTCGGTGATGGCGCGGCCGAGCAGCAGGAAGGCCGGACCGTAGGGCGCGGTGGTGGTGGTCCACACCGGGCTCACGTTGTCCAGCAGCACACCGGGATTGGCGACCGGGCCCACCACGTAGGGGTCGAAGCCGTCGCGCAGCAGCGCGCCTTGGGCCAGGTAGGAGTACACGTCGCGGCTGAACATCGGGACCGCGAACAGCAGCGGGAAGACCCAGATGCCCACGATCGCGCGCAGTTCGTTGGGCGTGACGTCGGCGCCCGCCCGGTTGCCGAGTCCCAGCGTGGTGCGCCCGAGCCGGACCCACGCGGTGATCATCAGCAGCACGCCGATCCAGATCACGATGGTCGACAGCGCGTAGCCGTGCCCGAACCGCAGCCAGGAGAGGTTCAGCGCCTCGAGCAGCGGATCGCGCTTGCGCACGCTGCCCGCGCCGAGCCCGCCGACGGTGATCATCAGCGCGCCGAGGAAGCCGAGCAGCGCGGCGTGGCCTTCGGGGCTGCGCGCGAAGTCGGCGTACGGCTGCATCCGGGTGAGCAGACCCTCACCGGTGGACCGGAGGTCGTCCGGGCGGCGGGTACCGTGCGCGGTGCTGTGGGCCGGGGTGACTGCGGCGCTCGTCTCGGGGGGATGCATGTCGTGTCGGTCCCCCCGGCAAGGTCGGCGGTCGCAACCGCGAGTGAATGGGTCGGCGATCAGTTTAATGGGTCTTCCGGAACACTAGCCCGCTGGTACGGGCGGTTCACGTCGAGCGCGGCTGTCAACCCCCGTGACACGGTTTGCCGCCAGTTTCCCCGACAGCAGGGCGGTCGGCACTCCGACGCCGGGCGTGGTGCCGCAACCTGCGATAACCACGTTGTCGCTGAAACCGGGAAGATTTCGCGGGCGGAACGGGCCGGTCTGGCGGAAGAGATGGGCGAGCGAGAACGGGGTGCCCGCGATCATGCCCCGCGCGCGCCAGGTGGCGGGGGTGTCGAGATGGTCGACGGTGAAGTGCCGCGCGATGCCGGTGTAGCCGCGCGCCTCCAGCACCGCGAGCAGTTCGCGCAGGTACGGCCGGGCCAGCGGCTCCCAATCCAGCGGCGCGGACGCGAGATTCGGGCACGGCGCCAGCAGCGAGAACGGTTCGTGGCGGCCGTCGGCGCGGTCGATGAACAGGCCGGGGTCGGTCAGCGCGGGCCGCGTCAGCAGCAGCGAGGGGTCGCTCATGAGCCTGCCGTGTGCCGTGGTCCGGCCGCCGCGACGCGGACGGGCGGCGATCTCGGCGAACGTGGACGCCCAGGCCGCGCCGAAGTCGATGGTGTGGTGCGCCTGCACGGGCCAGGCGGCGGCCACCTCGGCGGGGACGGTGCCGTGCGCCACCACCGCCGAGGGTGCGGCCCGCAGTCCGCGCCGGTTCCGGCCGCCGAAGCGCTCGATCGAGCCGAGGTCGGCGGTGAGCACCACGGCGTCGCACGCGAGGGCCGCGCCACCGGCCGTGCGCACCCGCCGGGCCCGCCGGTCCTCGTATTCGATGCCGACGACCTCGGTGTTCAGCAGCAGTTCGCCGCCCGCGCCGGTGAACGCCTCGGCCATCGCGGCGGCGACGGCGCGCATGCCGCCCTCGGGGAAGTACACGCCCAGCGAGGTGTCCATGTGCGGGATCGCCCCGTAGACGGCCAGCGCGTCGGCGGGCGCGACCCCCGCGTACAGCGCCTGGAAGGTGAACAGCCGCGAGAGCCGCCGGTCGGTCAGGAACCGTTCCACGCGCGGGCCGAGCCTGCCGAATCCGCCCAGGCGCACCAGGTCCCGCAGCGCGGCGCGTTTGGCGGGGTGGCGCACCATGTCCAGCGGCGAGTCGAAGTTGGTGTCCATGAACTCGCCGAACTCGGCCCGGTAGATCCGCGCAAGCCAGTCCCGCAGCCGCCGGTAGCGGGCCGCCTCCTCGGGACCGCAGGTGCGGGTGACCTCCTCGGCCATCGCGTCGGGGTCGGCGAAGACGCGGATGTCGGAGCCGTCGGCGAAGCGCGCGTGGTAGCTGGGGGCGAGCTGGATGATCCGCAGCGGATTCGCCAGCGATTCCGGGGTGCGGCCGACGGCAGCGAGCGCGTCGGTGATCAGTTCGGGCAGTGTGAGAACCGTTGCGCCGTTGTCGATCTCGTAGTCCGGCCCGCGATACACACCGACCCGGCCGCCCGGATGATCCGCGCGCTCCACGAGGGTGACCTCGCGTCCCGCGCCGCGCAGGTACAGCGCGGCGGCCAGCCCCGACAGCCCGGCACCGATGACGACCACCCGATCCGTCGGTCCCGCAACGGTTTTCATCGCACTCTCCTCGCCGTGCGCGGCCGGTTCGCCCGCGCTCCCATCAGCTCTGCTTGCCGCGCACCGCGTCGTACCGGGCCGCCAGCCCCGTCGACGCGTTGAGCGTGCGCAGCGCGTCGTGCAGTTCGCCCGTCCGGGCGTCGGACAGCTCGCCGAGCACGTCCTGCTGCGCCTTCGCCAGCGCCTCGTCGATGGTGCCGAGCGCCGCCGTGCCCGCCTCGGTCACCTCGACGATATAGCGCCTGCGGTCGGTGGGGTCGCGTCTGCGGGCGGCGTAGCCGAGCTTCTCCAGATCGTCGATGGTGGCGACCATGGTGGCCGAGTCGATGCGCAGGTAGGTGCCCAGCTCGGCCTGCGGCGTGCCGCCCAGATCGGCCAGCGCCTGCAGCACGCTGTAGTGGCGGATGCGCAGGCCGAGCGCGAGCAGCCGGTCCTCGGTGATGCGGAACGCCACCTGTCCCAGCTTGAGCAGCAGGCAGACGGTGCGCCCGCCCGTGGTTCCAGGGACGAGCACCGGGTCGTCGGGCATCGAGCGGTCACCTCCGTTGTCCGGGTCATCATGCCGAACCCGCCGCGCACTTGACAAAATCGTTGTCTCTACAAAACAGTAGTAGTACAAATAATTGATTGAATCAACGGAAGGCGGAGTCGGGTGAGCACTTCGGAATTGGCCGGGCGCACGATCCTCATGTCGGGCGGCAGTCGCGGGATCGGTCTGTCCATCGCGGTGGCGGCCGCGCGACACGGCGCGAACGTGGTCCTGCTCGCGAAAACCGGTGCGCCGCACCCGAAATTGCCGGGCACCGTGCACACCGCTGCGGCGGAGATCGAGGCCGCGGGCGGGTCGGCGCTGGCCGTGGTGGGCGACGTGCGCGACGAGGAGAGCGTGCGCACCGCCGTGGAGCGCGGCGTCGAGCGCTTCGGCGGCATCGACATCGTGGTGAACAACGCCAGCGCCATCGACCTGGGCGGCAGCGAGACGCTGGCCGTGAAGAAATTCGACCTGATGCAGCAGATCCAGCTGCGCGGCACCTTCCTGCTGACCCGCACCGCCGTGCCCTACCTGCGGAAATCGCCGAATCCGCGGGTGCTCTCGCTCTCCCCGCCGCTGAACCTTTCGCCGCAGTGGCTCGGCGCGCACCCCGCCTACACGCTGGCCAAGTACGGCATGACGTTGCTGACGCTGGGCGTCGCGGCCGAGTTCGCCGAGGAGGGCATCGCCGCGGACTGCCTGTGGCCGGAGACGCTGATCGCGACCGCCGCGGTGCAGAACCTGCTGGGCGGGGACGAGGCCGTCGCGACCGCGCGCCGCCCCGAGATCGTGGCCGACGCGGCGGTGCTGCTGCTGTCGCGGCCAGCCGGTACCACCACCGGTCAGTGCCACATCGATGTCGAGGTGCTCGCCGCCCACGGCATCACCGACCTGTCGGCGTACGGGCCGACGGAGAATCTGGGCTACGACATCTTCGTCGACCCGCCGGCCTGAGCGCCGGCCGAGGTCGAGGGCGCGCGATTCGTGCGCCGGGCGAGACCGCAGGCCTCAGTGCGAACCTGCCGGTCGGTAGAGGGACGGCCGCGCGTGGACGCGCGGCCGGTCCCGGCGGGGATCAGTCCTGCGATTCCGGATCGCGCGGCGCGGAGCAGGAGCGGGGGACCCGCACCCCGCGCCGCGTGGGTAGCGCCGCACCCATGATGATGCGGCGCTCGGTGATCGGCGCGGATTTACCGCGTCGACGGGATGTGCTGCGCGGGGCCGGTCCTGCGCCGACGGCGATCACGCGATCGGCTGGTCCCACAACGGCTTTCATGCGGTCCTCCTGGTTGCGGCCAGAGCCATACCGCGCAGCTGCTGCTTGGCGGCGGGGGTGGCCGAGCTGGAATCCATGGCGGCGAGCGCGCGCTCGGTGAGGTCGGCGATGCGCCGCTCCACCGCGCCCACGGCGCCGAGTTCGGTGAGCACGCCGCGCAGGCGCGTGACGTCCTCGTCGGTCAGGTCGGTGCCGACGCTGTCGCGCAGCAGGCGCGCGGCGGCGGGATCGGTCGCGTCGGCCCGGCGCAGCGCCTCCGCCACCAGCACGGTGCGCTTGCCCTCACGCAGATCGTCACCGGACGGTTTGCCGGTGACCGCGGGATCGCCGAACACGCCCAGCAGATCGTCACGCAGCTGGAAGGCGATCCCGATGTCGGTGCCGAAGGTGCGATACGCCGCGATCAGGCCCTCGTCCGCGTCGGCGAGCGCGGCGCCCAGGTGCAGTGGGCGTTCGACGGTGTAGGCGGCGGTCTTGTACCGGTTGATGCGCAGCGCGGCCTCGACGGACTCGTCGCCGCCCGCCTCGCCGCTGATGTCGAGCAGCTGCCCGCCCAGCACCTCGGTGCGCATCAGCGCCCACACCGGGGCGAAGCGGCCGAGTGCGGCGGGGTCGAGGCCCGCGGCGTGCACCATGTCGTCGGCCCAGGCCAGGGCCAGATCGCCGAGCAGGATCGCGACGCTGGTGCCGAAGTGGGCGGAGTCGCCCGCCCAGCCGCGCGCGCGGTGGCGCTCCTCGAAATCGACGTGCACGGTGGGGAAGCGGCGCCGGGTGCGCGAGGAATCGATGATGTCGTCGTGCACCAGCGCGCAGGCCTGCACCAGTTCGAGTGCCGCGCAGGCGGTGAGCACCGCGCCCGCCTCGGCGGCGTCCGGGTCGCCGCCCGCGCCCAGCCAGCCGGTCCACGCGAACGCGGGCCTGGTCCGCTTGCCGCCGCGCAGCACGAACGTCTCCAGCGCGTCGGCGGGTTCGGCGAACACCGGACCGAGCTGGGCGACCGAGGGCCGGACGGCGGTGAAGAACTCCGTGAGCGCCCCCTCGACGGCGGTCGCGAAACCGGGCGTGCCGGGAACCGGCGGCCACGGCGGTGCGTCGGCCGACGCCGGGGTTCGTGTCGGGGTACCGGGTCCGGCGGACAGAGGAACCTCCAGGGTCACGGGGGTCTGTGGGCCGTGCCGGGCGGGCGCGGCGATGTGTTGTGCGGCGAGCGGAGGCGGCGCCGCGGGTCCGTCGCGGCGATGGTGCTGCCGTAACGAAGAATACGCGCCGCCGGAAACGGCCCGGCGGCCAACCTCCGCATCCGGGCGGGCGAGCGGACCGGGCCCTCCGGGCCGCCCACTACACTGAATCGGTGACTTTCGATTCCGTACGGGGACGCTCCGCCCCAGGGCGCCCGACCCCGACGCCACCGAACGTCTCTGGAACACCTTCGGTCGTACAGAGCTTGCGGGTCCATGCGGGCCGGGCGGTGCCGTTCTCCGTGGAGTTCAACCCGCCCCGCGACGAGGCGGGGGAGGCGCGGCTGTGGCGCGCCGTCCGCGAGTTCGAGCGCATGCATCCCGCGTTCGTGTCGATGACCTACGGCGCGGGCGGCTCCACCAAGGACCGCACCGTGCGGGTGACGGGTCAGCTGGCGCGGGAGACCACCCTGCTGCCGGTCGCGCACCTCACCGCCGTCGGGCACAGCGTGGCCGAGCTGCGCTCGCTGGTCGGCGCGTACGCCGATTCCGGGATCCGCAACATCCTGGTGCTGCGCGGTGACCCGCCCGGCGATCCGCTCGGCGAGTGGCACCGGCATCCGCAGGGCGTGGAGTACGCCGAGGAACTGGTGCGCATCGTGCGGGACCTGGGCGATTTCCACGTGGGTGTGGCCTCGTTCCCGCAGGGCCATCACCGCTCGCCCGACCTGGACACCGACACCGCCTACCTGACCGCGAAACTGCGTGCGGGCGCGGAGTATTCGATCACGCAGATGTTCTTCGACGTGGAGCACTACCTGCGGTTGCGCGACCGGGTGGCGGCGTTCGACCCGGTCGAGGGCGCCAAGCCGATCATCCCCGAGCTGATGCCGATCACCTCGCTGCGCACGGTGGCGCGCGCGGAGGAGCTGTGCGGGCGTCCGCTGCCGTCCGCCGTGCTGGAGCGGCTGCGGCGCGCGGCGGGCGACGGTCCCGAGGAGAATCGTGCCGCGGTGCGCGCGGCGGGCATCGAGATCGCCACCGAGATGGCCGAGCGGCTCATCGAGGAGGGCGCGCCCTGCCTGCACTTCATCACGCTGAATTTCGCGAAGGCCACCAGCGAGGTGCTCACCAACCTCGGCTACGGCGTGCGCGCCGCCCCGGTCAGCGCCTGATCCACCACCGAACCGCCCCGGCCGCATCGGGGCGGTTCGGCGTTCACGGGGACTTCGTCGAGTCCAGGACCCACTGCCGGTAACCCGGATGCGCGCCGACCACGGGCACCGCCAGCACCTGCGGTGTCTTGTCGGGGTGGTCGGCGTCGGCCCGCGCGATCACCTCCGCCACCAGGCTCGCCCGCGTGTGCAGCACGACCACCGCCTGTTCGTCGTCGTACAGCCGCCCCTCCCACCGATAGATCGAGCGCACCCCGGGCACGATGTTCCCGCAGGCGACCAATCCCTCCTCGACCAGCGTTCTGGTGAATCCGGCCAGCCACTGCGGGTCGTCGGCGCTGAGGGAGATATCCACGATGTCGTCGTCGGCCATGCTCCCCAGTCTGCCTCGCCGCCGGAAAATCCCCGTCGGTTCCCCCGGCGCGCAATGGCCCGTGCGCCAATTCGGTGGCGGCCGTGGCTCGGTCGTGATCTCGTCTGGTTACGATGGGGCCTCGCTGGTCGAATTTCCTGTTTATTCGTCTCACCTACGGAGGAACTGTCTATGGCGCGCAAGGTCATCGTGACACTGGTCGATGACTTCGACGGCAAGTCCCAGGCCGAGGAAACCGTCTCGTTCGCCCTCGACGGGGTGAGCTACGAAATGGATCTGTCGACGGCCAACGCGGGAGAACTGCGCGGACTGTTCGAGCAGTGGACGCCCTACGCCCGCAAGGTCGGTCGCGCCCCGCGCGGCAAGGCGCAGTCCCGTTCGGCGTCGGATCGGGAACAGACCCAGGCCATCCGGGATTGGGCCCGCAAGAACGGCATCGAGGTCTCCACCCGCGGCCGCATCGCCGCCGAAGTCGTCGAGGCCTACAAAGAGGCCGTGGCGAAATAGCAATTCGCCATATCGCGAGGAAACCGCCCCGATCGCACCGCGTCTCGGGGCGGTTTCGCGTTTCCGGGGAATCCCGTAAAGAGGTGGACCCGCCCCGGGTCGTGTCGAGTCGCCGCCGCACCCCGTGTTCTGGGAGCACAAGAGAATGCACGGGCGAGGTGGGATGTTTCGCGCAGTTGTGCCGCCGGGTATCGGGGAATAGCGGCCGCGGGCTGCGCGGCGAATGCTCCGGTGCCGGACGATTTCCGGCCCACCGCTCCGCAATGCGACGTCCGGCGCTGGATCGGGCCGGACGCGCGCCGTCGGATGAATCAATATCGGTGCGGTGGTCGAGCCGGAACCGGTCCGGCTCGACCACGGTGTCGCCGTCGGTCCTCGGGTGAGCCGGACCGGTTCGCCGGCGACCCGCATCGGACCGGCGTGACGGTCCTGCCGAGGCACGACGCGACGGCCGTACCGAGTTGAGTCCTCGCGTCCGCGCCGGCCCCTCAGGCGGCTCGTTCGGCCGAGCGCAGGCCCCAGTGTTCGGCGAGCAGGCGGTGGGATTCGAGGCGGTCGGCGTGGTCGTGGGTCACGCTGGTGACCAGGAGTTCGTCGGCTCCGGTGACGCGGCGCAGGGCCGAGAGGCGTTCGGCGACGGTGGCGGGGGAGCCGACGAACTGGGTGGTGAGGCGGTCCTCGACCAGGCGGCGCTGGTCGGGGGTGAGGGGCTGCACCTGATCCGGCGCCTGGAACTCCGCCGCGCCGGCGCCGCTGCGGATGCTGTACACCCAGTGCCCGTAGGTCGACGCGAGGTATTCCGCCCGCGAATCCGTCTCGGCCACCACGACATCCGCTGACACCACCACGTACGGCTCCGCCAGCCGCTCGGACGGACGGAACGCCGCGCGGTAGGCGTCCAGCGCGTCCAGCGCCGTGCCGGGCGCGGTGTGATACGCCGCCGCGAACGGAAGCCCCAGTCGCCCGGCCACTTCCGCGCTCTCCCCGGCGGAACTGCCGAACACCCACAGGTCCACGTCCGCGCCCTGCCCCGGAACCGCTTGCAGGGCAACACCGTCGGGCGTCGAATACGTCCCGGCGAGCAGTTCGCGGATCTCGTCCACCTGATCGGGGAACTCCAGCGGCAGTGCGCCCTCCTGCTGCAAGGCGTGCAGCGAGGCGACGAACCGCGTGCGGTCCACGATGCGCCCGGGATCGAACGGCGGCGGCACCACCACGCCGTCGCGGATCTCGGTGCGCCCGGTCGCCGAGGCGACGACAGGCTCGGAACCCTTGGGCCGCACCGGTTCCGAACCGAACTGGGTGCGCCGGTGCCCGGACCGCCCGATCCCCAGATCGAGCCGTCCCGGATACAGCGCGTCGATGGTGCCGAACGCCTCCACGATCGACGCCGACGTGTGATGCCCCACCTGCACGGCGGCCGAGCCCACCCGGATGCGGGAGGTGTTGGCCGCCACCAGCCCGATCAGCGTGATGGAACTGGAGCTGGCCACCTTGACGAAGTGATGTTCGGCCAGCCAATACCGGTGGTAGCCCCAGCTTTCCGCGTGCCGGGCCAGATCGATGGTGTTGCGCAACGCCTGCTGAGCCGTCGACCCCGCGCTGATCGGCGCGAGATCGAGGATCGATAGCGGAATCGGCACGACTACCGCCCTTCCTGTGTGCGGGCGCCGGGGCGCGGATCCTGTTCGCCCGCTTCGATCGCCACCCGCAGCCGGTTCTCGGCGGGCGCGATCGGGCAGGTCGCGAAGTCGGTGAAGGCGCACGGCAGGTTCACCGCGCGGTTGAAGTCGAGCACGACGGTCCCGTCGGCCTCGGGCGCGCCGACGGTCAGCGCCCGCACCCCCGGGTAGGTGGTGACGCCCGCGGTGGCGTCGGTGAACAGGAAGCGCAGCTGCTCGCCCGCCGCGAACACGATCACCCGCTCGGTGACCGCGCCGACGGTGAATTCGATGGTGCCCGTGGCGGTGTGGTGATGCTCCAGCCCGTCCACCACCGCGCCGGTGACGACATCCCGAGGCTCGTCGAACGCCTCGTAGCGGCCGGTGATCACCCAGCGCTGGTCGGGCGCGTAGGCGGGGATGCCGCCGAACGCGGCCAGCGTGGGCGCGGCGGGGTCGTGCACGCGCACGGCGTGGCGCCCGGTGCGGCGGATCACCTCCAGCACCCGGCTCTCCTGCTGGACCCGTAGGCCCGGCGCGCCCTCGACCGGGTGCAGGATCTGCACGCCCGCGATGTCGGAGCCCTCGAACACCAGCCGGTCGGCGGGCTGGGCGGTGATGAACACCTTCTGATCGGTCACCCACCAGGTGCCCGGCACGCCGGGCAGGCGCTCGGGCTGGTCGGTCAGCCAGTGCAGCGAGGTCAGGCTGAGGAAGCCGAGGGGGTCGCGCAGCTGGTCCTCGCGCGCGGCGCGCCAGGCGGCCCACTCGGTGTCGAAACTGGTTGCGGTGGTGGCGGTCATGACGCTCTGGCTCCTTCGTGAACGGTGGTGCGGTGCTGCGGATGGCGCAGGCCGAGGTGGTCGCGCAGGGTGGTGCCGGTGTACTCGGTGCGGAAGCTGCCACGCTCCTGGAGTTCCGGGACGACGCGGTCGACGAAGTCGTCGAGCCCGCCCGGGGTGAGGTGCGGCACGAGAATGAAGCCGTCGGCGGCGTCGTTCTGCACGTACTCATCGATCTGCGCGGCGACGGCGGCGGGCGTGCCGATGAACTGCTGGCGCGCCGTCACTTCGATGATCAGTTCGCGGATGCTGAGGTTCTCGGCCTCGGCCTTGGCCCGCCAGGCGTCGGCGACGGCGCGCGGGTCCTTGGCGTGGCGCACCCGTCCGCGCGTGATGTTCACATCGCCGGAGGGTTCCACGTCGGGCAGCGGGCCGTCCGGGTCGTACTCGGAAAGGTCACGGCCCCAGACCTGTTCGAGGAACGCGATCGCGGTCTGCGGCCCGACCTGCTGGAGGCGGATGTGCCGGGCGCGCTCGTGCGCCTCGGCATCGGTGTCGCCGAGCACGAACGTCGCGGCGGGCAGGATCTTCAGATCCTCGTGCGCGCGACCGTATTTCGCGAGGCGGCCCTTGATGTCGGCGTAGAACGCCTGCCCCGCCTCCAGGGTGCCGTGCCCGGTGAAGATGGCGTCGGCGGTGGCGGCGCCGAACTCGCGCCCGTCGTCGGAGTCGCCCGCCTGCAACAGGACCGGGTGGCCCTGCGGACTCGCCGGGAGCACGAACCGGGCGGCGATATCGAATTGCTGTCCCTTGTGGCGGGTTTCGGGGACCTCGCGGGAGAACACTCCGGCCTCGCGGTCCACCACCAGCGAATCCGCCGACCAGCTGTCCCACAGCGCGCGCGTCACGTCGACGACCTCGGCGGCGCGCCGGTACCGGTCGGCGTGGTCGAGATAGCCGCCGCGCCGGAAGTTCTCGCCGGTGAACGCGTCGGAGGAGGTGACGACGTTCCAGGCGGCGCGCCCGCCGGAGAGGTGGTCCAGCGTGGCGAACTGCTTGGCCAGCTCGAACGGTTCGTTGTAGGTGGAGTTGATGGTGCCCGCCAAGCCCAGCTTCTCGGTGACACCGGCCAGCGCGTTCAGCACGGTGAAGGTGTCGGGCCGCCCGACGACGTCCAGGTCGTGGATGCGGTCGCGGTGCTCGCGCAGGCGCAAGCCCTCGGCGAGGAAGAAGAAGTCGAACAGCCCGCGCTCGGCGGTGCGGGCCAGGTGCTCGAAGGACGCGAACTCGACCTGGCTGCCCGAGCGCGGATCGGCCCACACCGTCGTGTTGTTCACGCCGGGGAAGTGCGCGGCCAGATGCACCGTCTTGCGTGGCTTCGCGGGACTCATGACGAAACCCCTTCCTGGAGAGTGGCGTAGCGGCTCACGGGACGTGGCAGCCCGAGACGGTCGCGCAGCGTGCGTGGTCCGGGGGCGAGGTCGGTCTCGCCCGCGTGGCTCAGAGGTGCCTCGCCCAGCTGACGCAGCGCGGCCGGGACGGCCAGCGGGCGCAGGACCACGCCGTCGGCCGCGCCGGACGCGCGCACGGAATCGAGCAGTGCGCGCAGCGAGTCGCGAGTGCCGATGTGGCGCAGGCGGACCGGTGCGGAGTGCGGGGCCCAGGCGTCGAGCTGGGCCAGTTCGGTGTGCGCGAGATCCTCGGTCTCGGCGAGGTGGATGTCGAGATCGAGCAGCACCCGCACCGCGTCGGGATCTCGGTCGGCGCCGTGCAGCGCCCCGCGCAGCGCGGTGCGGCGGGCGTGGGCGGCGTCGAGATCCGGTGGGGCGATACGGATCAGGTCGGCGCGGCGCACCGCGACGGGGATGCTCGCGCCCTCGTCGGCGCGGATCGCGACGATCGGCTGCCCCTGCGGGGAGCGCGGCGTGATCGACGGGCCCTTCACCGCGAAGTTGTCCCCGGCGAACTCGATGTAGTGCAGCTTGTCGCGGTCGATGAACCGGCCGGTCGCCACGTCGCGGATCTCGGCGTCGTCCTCCCACGAATCCCACAGCCGGCCGACCACTTCGATCGCCTCGTCCGCTTCGTGCCACAGCTCCGCGTCGGACTGGACGCCCTTGCGCCCGAACGCCTTCGCCTGCTCCAGCCCTTCCGACACCGTCACCTCCCAGCCGGCGCGGCCGAGCGTCGCGAAGTCCAGGCTCGCGACGGCCTTGGACAGGTGGAACGGTTCGGTGTGCGTGACCGCCGCCTGCGGCAGCAGGCCGATGCGGTGGGTCGCGGCGGCGGCGCGGGCCGCGAGCGCGACGGCGTCGAGCCTGCCCTTCTCGGTGGCCACGCCGCCGGGTTGCAGCGCGAACGAGTCGGGCAGGAACACCGCGTCGAGGCCGGCGCGTTCGGCCGCCACCAGGACGTCCACCCAGTAGCCCGCGGTGAACAGGTCTTCGGCGCGGGAGTCCGCGCGCCGCCAGGAGGCTGGGTGGGCGCCCGTGCCCACCGGTTCCACGGCGAGGAGGAAATCGGGATCCGGCATCAGCGCGGGCCTTTCGGTGTGGGGGGTCATCAGGCGGCCTTTCTCGGGACGGGGATCGCCGCCAGCAGTTCCTTGGTGTAGTCGTGGCGCGGGTGCTCGAAGATCTCGGCGGTGCGGCCGGTTTCGACGATGCGGCCGCGCCGCAGCACGGCCACGTGGTCGCTGATGCGGCGCACCACGGCCAGGTCGTGGGAGATGAACAGGTAGCTCAGCGCCAGATCGGCTTGCAGGCCGTCGAGCAGTTCGAGGATCTGCGCCTGCACCGACGCGTCCAGCGCCGAGACCGGCTCGTCGAGGACCAGCAGGTCCGGCCGCAGGGCCAGGGCCCTGGCGATGGCGATGCGCTGGCGCTGGCCGCCGGAGAGTTCGGCGGGCCTGCGGTCGGCGTAGGACTCGGGCAGGGCGACCTGGTTCAGCAGTTCGCGCACCCGCTCCTTGCGCTCGGCCCGGTCGCCGATCCCGTAGGCGCGCAACGGTTCCTCGATGATCGAGCCCACCCGCCAGCGCGGGTCCAGCGAGGAGTACGGATTCTGGTACACCACCTGGAATCGGCGGCGCAGCGCCCGCAGCCGGCCGCGTCGGGCGGCGGTGATGTCCTCGCCGTCGAAGCTCACATGGCCGCGATCGGGGTCGGTGAGCCGCAACGCGATCCGCGCCGTGGTGGACTTGCCGGAGCCGGATTCGCCCACCAGCGCCAGGGTTTCGCCGCGCCGCAGGGTGAAGCCGACGCCGTCGACGGCGGTGATGTCCTCGCCGGAACGGGCGGCGAAGCGCTTGTGCACGTCGCGCAGTTCCAGCAGGGGCTCGCCCGCGTCGGGGCGCGGCGTGCGGAACGGGGTGGGGACCAGGCTCGGCGCGGAGGCGAGCAGCCGCTTCGTGTACGGGTGCTCGGGCGCGGCGAGAATGTCCGCGGCGGGCCCGGATTCCACCACGCGGCCCCCGTTGAGCACCACGAGCCGGTCGGCGCGCTCGGCGGCCATGGCCAGGTCGTGGGTGATGAGCAGGACGGCGGTGCCGCGCGCGGCGGTGCGCTCGGCGAGCCGGTCCAGCACGCGGCGCGCCACCGTGGCGTCGAGCGCGCTGGTCGGCTCGTCGGCAATGATCAGGTCCGGGCCGCAGGCCAGCGCGATGGCGATGAGCACCCGCTGGCGCTGGCCGCCGGACAGTTCGTGCGGATACTGCTCGGCGCGCATCTCGGGCCGGTCGAGGCCGACCTCGGTGAGCAGGTCGACGGCCTTCAGCCGCGCGCCCCGCCGGTCGGCGCGTCGGTGTACGAGCAGCGCCTCGGCCACCTGATCGCCCACGCGCCGTACGGGATTCAGCGACAAGCCGGGGTCCTGCGGCACGAATCCGATGCGCGCACCGCGCAGTTTGCGCAGCGCCTTCTCCGACTCGGTCCGCACCCGTTCGCCGTCGAACGTCACCACGCCACCGGTGACCTGCCCGCTGCCGCCCAGCAGCCCGATCACGGCGTGCGCCAAAGTCGACTTCCCCGAACCGGATTCACCGACCAGCGCCACCACCTCACCGCGCGCCACCCGCACCGTGGCGCCGTCGAGCGCCACCACCGGGCCGGACCCGGACTTGTACTCGACGCGCAGATCCTCGACGCGCAGCAACTCGTCGCGGCCACCGTCGGCGCCGGGATCGTCGCGATCCGCGCCGCGCCCGGACTCCGGTGCCGAATCCGGTGTGCCGTTCCGGCCGGTCTCGCCCTCGCCGGGAGTTCGGGCGTCGACGTCGGCGGCCTCCTCCCGCGTCACCGTCGCGCTCGCGGGGCCCGCACCGTTGGTCGCGGGCGTTCCCGCCGCGCGCGAGGCCGGTCGCGTCTCGGTCGATCCGGCGGATGACCGGTCATCGGACACCTCGCCGGTCGACCGATCGGCATTCGCTTCCGCGCTCGGTTTCCGCTCTCCCACCGTCGATGTCGCGGGCGCCACGGGCCCGGATTCCCGGCCGGCCTGCTGACCTTCCTCCCCGCCGGCCGATTCGCGGACAGCGGCGCGTGTTTCGGATCGCGTGGTGCTCACGGGTGGTTGCTCCTTTGGGCGGCGCGGCCGAGGTACTGGGCGGCGAGCACGACGGCGACGATGACCAGGCCGGGCAGGGTGGTCATCCACCAGGCGGTCGCGATGAAATTGCGTCCCTCCGACAGCAGCGAACCCCATTCGGGGGTGGGCGGTTTGGCGCCGTACCCGAGGAAGCTCAGCGCCGAGACGGCCAGCACCGCCATGCCGAACTCGACGGCGGCCAGCGCCACCACGGGCTGGAAGGAATTCGGCAGCACGTGGCGCAACAGCACCGTGTACCAGCGCACCCCCGACGCGTGCGCGGCCTCCACGAACACGGACTGGCGCACCCGCAGCACTTCCGAGCGCATCACCCGCGCGAAGTTGGCGATGAGCGAAACACCCACGGCGATCGCCACATTGCGGGTGCCGAAGCCGAGCACGGTCACCAGCGCCAGCGAGAGCAGCAGCGCCGGGATGGACAGCAGCACGTCCACCACGCGCATGGTCACCGCGTCCACGATGCCGCCCGCCGCACCGGCCACCAGCCCGAGCAGCGACCCCGCGACGAGCGCGATCGCCACCGCCGACACGGTCGCGGTGAGCGACAACCCGGCCGCGTGCACCACGCGGGTGTAGAGGTCGCGGCCCAGATTGTCGGTGCCGAACCAGTGCTGGGCGCTGGGCGATTGGAACTTCTCGGCGGGCACGCCGGTCAGCGGGTCGCCGGAGGCGAACACCGAGGGCACCAGCGCCCAGCCCAGGGCGAGCAGCACCACCGCCGCCGCCAGGATCAGACCGGCGTTCGCGCGCAGGAACCGCAGGCGCGGAACGGATTCCGGCGTGCGCGCGACCGCCACCGCGGTGTGTTCGGCTACCTCGACCACGGGCCCTCCTCGATCACCGTGTGCACCGGACGTAGTTCACGCACGGACGACCACCTCCTCCGCGAGGTCCTCGGCCTCCGCGGTGACCGCCCGGCCGCCGGTCCCGGCGATGCGCGGGTCCAGCAGCGGGTACAGCAGGTCCACCGCGAGGTTCACCGTGACGAAGATCAGCGCGCTGAGCAGCACGATGCCCTGCACCACCGGAATGTCCTGGGCCAGCACGGCGGTCTGGGTGAGCCTGCCCACGCCCGCGCGGGCGAACACCGCCTCCACCACCACCGACCCGGCCAGCAGGTTGCCGGTGAGCACGCCGGCGATGGTGAGCGCGGGAATCGCGGCGGGCCGCGCGACGTGCCTGCGCAGCACCCACCAGCGCGACGCGCCCTTGGCCAGCGCGACTTCCGCGAACGGTTGCCGCCACGTCGATTCCAGTCCCGCCACCAGCACCTGCGCGATCACCGCGCCGATCGGCAGCGCCAGCGTCACCGCGGGCAGCACGGTGCCGCGCAACCCCTGCCCGCCGAACGCGGGCGCCAGCTGCCAGTGGAACGAGAACAGCTGCAACAGGATCAGGCCGGTCCAGAAGGTCGGCACCGAAACGCCCAAGGGCGGCAACGAGGTCAGCAGGGTCTTCAGCCAGGGCACCCGGGTGTAGGTGGCGGCGAGCGCCAGCGCGACGCCCCCGGCGACGGCGAACAGCAGCGCCAGCGCCGTGAGTCCGAGCGTCGAGGGCAACGCCTCGCCGATGGCGTCAGTGACGGGCTGCCCGGTCGCGATGGACAGCCCGAAGTCGCCGCGCACCGCGTTGCCGAGCGCGGTGAGGTACTGCTCCCACAGCGGGCGGTCCAGCCCGTAGCGGGCCTGGAGTTCGGCGATCGCCGCCTGGTCCACGGGGGTGCCCGCCCCGCCGCCGCCCTCGGCGGCGAGCGACACCGGGTCGGCGGGCAGCAGGTACAGCACGATGAACGAGGCCGTGAACGCCGCCCACAGCACCCAGATCGCTTGGAAGACCCGCAGGGCCAGATAGCGCGCCACGGCTCAGCGCCCGCTCAGCCAGGTGTCGAAGAACTGCAACCGGGCCGACGCCTCGAACGTCACGTCCCTGGTGTTCGGCGCGACACCGATCGCCTGGGAGAGCTCGATGGTCGGCACCCACAGTCCCTCGTCGAGGATGCGTTCCTGCGCGGCGCGCACCAGCTCGGCCCGCTCGCCGGCGTCACCGGTGGCCAGCTGCTGGATCAGCAGATCGTCCAGCGCCGGGATACGTTCGCGCACATTGAGGTTGCGCGCGTCGACGCTGAACTGGGTGCGCAGGATGTCACCGTCGGCCCGGGTGACGTTGTAGTAGATGGTGTCGTAGTCCTTGGCGTTCTGGCGAGCCGTCGCCTCGGCGCCGGCGACCAGGTCCAGCCGCAGCGCGACGCCGACCTGGCGCAACTGCTGCTGCACCAGTTCGAGGATCGCCTGGTTGCCCGCGAACGCCCCGCTGTAGAGCACGCCGAATTCCAGGCGCTGGCCGTCCTTTTCGCGGATGCCGTCACCGCCGGGCACCCAGCCCGCGTCGTCGAGGATCGTGCGCGCCTTGTCAGGGTCGTAGCCGGTACGCGCCGAGAGGTCCGAGTAGCCGGGCGTGGTGCTGGCCAGCGGGCCGGTGGCCGCGTTGAACTGCGGGCCGAGCACCGTGTCCACCAGCTCCTGGCGGTTGAGCGCGGGCAGCAGCGCCTGGCGCACCGCCGGATCGCGCAGCGGGCCGCGAGTCACGTTGGGTTGCAGGCCGAACGGCACTCCCGGGTTCACGGTGGTCAGCAGGCTCGCGCCGGCCGCCTCCAGCAGCGGCAGGTCCTGGGGCAGCGCGTCGCTGACGGCGTCGAGCTGGCCCGAGGTGAGACTGCCGGTGCGCACGCCGGATTCGGGGACGACGGTGAATTCGATCCGGTCCAGGTACGCCTCGCCGTCGTGGGCGAAAACGTCGGAGCCCCAGTCGTATCCGGCGCGTTTGGCCAGCGTCGCCGACTGCTCCTGGCGCCAGCCCGCGTAGGTGAACGGACCGCTGCCGATATTGTCGCCGAGGCAGCGTTCTTCGGCGTTCTTCGCGGTGGTCGCGTCGGCGAGGATGCCGAGCTGCGGCGTGGACGAGGCCTGGAGGAACTGCGCGTTGGGCGCGCTGAACTCCACTCGCGCGGTGAGCGGGTCCACCGCCGTGGTGCCCACGTAGTTGGTGAGATAGCTGGTGGCCAAGGGCGCTTCGGCCCCGCCCAGCCGGATGATCGAATCGAAGGTGTTGCGCACCGAGTCGGCCGTCACCGGGGTGCCGTCGCTGAATGTGACGCCCTCGGCCAGACGGAAGGTGAACACCTTCGCGTCCGGCGACACCTCCCAGCTGCGCGCCAGCCACGGTACGATCTCGCCGGTCTCGGGGTCCTGATCGGTGAGCGAGTCCACGATCTGCCTGGTCACGTACAGGGTCTGGTTGGTGCCCGACTGCGCCGGGTCCGAGCAGGTCGGCGCCTGCGACAGTCCGTAGCGCAGGGTGCCGCCCGGCTGCGGCGGGCCCGCGTCACCGCCGCCCGGCGCGGACGAGTCGCTACCGCAGGCGGCCACCGCGGTGACCGCGGCGAACGTCGCGGCCAGCGCGACTAGACGGTGGCGAGGTCGGATCACTGTGCAACTCCAATGGTTTCGCGGACGGCGCGTTCACCGTCCAGGGGACGACTCGGGCGGGGGCAGCGCGACTCGGGCGCGGTCGGCAGCGGCTTTTCGAACGGGTGCGGGCCGATCTCCTCGGCGGGCAGGTCCGGGTCGTAGAGCGCGGTGTAGCCCGCGGCCAGGTACAGGCCGACCGCTTCGGGCTGGCGCGGACCGGTGGTGAGGTAGATCCGGCGGTAGCCGCGCCGGGCGATCTCGGTTTCCAGCTCGTCCAGCACGTGCCGCCCGAGGCCCCGCCTGCGGTGTTCGCGCGCGGTCCAGATCCGCTTCAGCTCGGCGGTGTCGTGGTCGTAGCGCTGGAAGGCGCCGCCCGCCACCGGTTCCGAGTCGACCGTGATCACCAGCAGCCCGCCGTGCGGCGGCGCGAACCGCTCGGCCGGGTACTCCACCAGCGAGGCGTGCATCGCGCCGGGGGAGCGCTCGTAGCGGGTGCTGTACTCGATGGCCAGCTCCGCCAGCAGCGGCGCGGCCAGCGGATGATCCTGGGCGACCCAGTGCGATCGCCGTGTGGTGACCAGACCTCGTGTCATCGCGCTACTTCTTCGGCAGTCCGGGCGGATTGATCCGCGTCTGGTCCACGACCTCGGTCTGCAGGCCCCACCGGTCGATGACCTGCTGGTAGAGCCCGGAGTCGATGGCGTGCTGAAGCGCCTTGTGCACCGGGCCGATCAGGCCGTTGTCCTTCTTGGTGAGCACGCCGATCTCGCCCTGGAGGTCTTCGCCCGCGCCGGAGAAGGTGGCCACGATCTTGGTCTGCCCGGCCGTGGCCACGTGATAGACGGCCGACGGGTTGGGCCCGATGTAGCCGTCGATGCGCTGCGAGGCCAGCGCCAGGTACACATCGGAGGCCTTCTCGAAGTAGGCGATGTCGATGGCGGGCAGTCCCTCGGCCTGGTTCTGCTCGTCCCACTCGACCAGCAGCTGTTCCTGATTGGTGCCGCTGCCGACGGCGATCCGCTTGCCCGCCAGGCTGGTCCGGTCCTGGTAGTCCAGATCGCTCTGGTTCGGCACCTCCAGCGCGACGTCGTCCTTGCGGTAGGTGGCGAAGTCGTACTTCTCCTTGCGCTCCTCGGTGACGGTCACGTTGGAGACGAACGCGTCCACCTCACCGGAGTCCACGCGCACGAAGTTGTTCGACCAGTCCGCCACCGCCACCTCGAGGCGCAGCCCCAGGATATCGGCGACGAGCGAGGCGAAATCGACCTCGGAGCCGACCACGGTGCGGTCGTCGGTGGCGTAGAAGCGCAGCGGCGGCGCGGTGCCCGCGGAGCCGGTGACGATCAGGGTGCCGCGATCGCGGATCGCCTGCGGCACTTGGGCGGCGATCTCGTCGACCTTGCCGGCGCGCACGCGCCCGGCCTGCTCGGGGGAGAGATCGAACGCGACGGTGCCGTCGGGCGAAACCTGGCTGTCTTCGCTCGGATTCGTGCAACCCGACAGCAGCAGCGCTGTCGCGGCGACGATTCCGGCGAGGGCGGTGAACTTCATCGATGACCTGTTCGTACGGGGAGCGGAGCTCAGTGGACGCGGGAGAGAAAGGCTCGGGTGCGGGGATGTTTCGGGTCGCCGAGCACCTCGGCGGGCGGGCCCTGTTCGACGATCACGCCGCCGTCGAGGAAGACCACGGTGTCGGCGATCTCGCGGGCGAAACCGATCTCGTGGGTGACGATCACCAGGGCGGTGCCGTCGTCGGCCAGGCCGCGGATCACGTCGAGCACCTCGCCGACGAGTTCGGGGTCCAGCGCCGAGGTCGGCTCGTCGAACAGGATCACCCCGGGCCGCAACGCGAGTGCCCGTGCGATCGCGACGCGTTGCTGCTGTCCGCCCGACAACCGGCGCGGATACGCGCCGGCGAGTTCGCCGATGCCCACCCGGTCCAGCAGGGTGCGCGCCTCGCGCTCCACTTCGGCGCGCGGACGGCGCTGCGCGGTGAGCGGGGCGATGGTGACGTTGTCGAGCACGGTGAGATGCGGGAACAGATTGAACTGCTGGAACACGAACCCGATGCGCGAACGCTGTTTGCGCACTTCGCGATCCGGCAGCGGATACAGGGTGTTATTGCGGCGCAGGCGATATCCGATCAGCTCGCCGTCGATGTGCACGGTGCCCGCGTCCACCGGTTCCAGGTGGTTGAGCACCCGCAGCAGGGTCGACTTGCCCGAGCCCGACGGGCCGATCACCGCGACCACTTCGCCCGACCGCACGGTGAGATCGATGCCGTGCAGGATCTCGGTGCGCCCGTACGACTTGCGCACGCCGCGCACTTCCACGGCGGCGCTCATCGGGTGGCTCCCCGCGGCGCGTTCGCGGCGGCGGCGAGTTCACGCAGCCGCCACCGGAACTTCTGCAAGGGCGTGGGCGGCGGCGTGCGGTGCGCGCCCTTCGCGTAGTGGCGCTCGATGTAGAACTGCGCCACGGTGAGGATCGTGGTGAGCACGATGTACCAGAACGTGGCCACCATCAGCAGCGGCACCACCCGGCCGTTGCGGCCGTAGATCACCTGCACCTGGTAGAACAGCTCGGCGATCGCCATCACCGACACGATCGAGGTGCCCTTGAACAGGCTGATCACCTCGTTCGTGGCGTTGGGCAGGATCGAGCGCATCGCCTGCGGCAGCACGATGGTGCGGAACTGGCGCCACCGCGGAATGCCCAGCGCCGCCGACGCTTCCAGCTGTCCCGGGTCCACCGAGATGAGCCCGGCGCGGATGATCTCGGCCGAATACGCCGCCTGATGCAGCGCCAGACCGATCACGGCGGCGGTGAAACCGCTGATCACGCCGTTGACCTCGAAGGTGAGGAACGCCGGTCCGAACGGAATGCCCAGCGAGAGCGTCTGATACAGGTAGGCGATATTGAACCAGAACAGCAACTGCACGATGAGCGGGATCGAGCGGAACGCCCAGATATAGGACCAGGCGATGGTGCTCAGCACCGGGTTGTTCGACAGCCGCGCGATCGCGAGCAGGGTGCCGATGAAGAAGCCGAGCACCGTGCCCCACAGCGTGAGCTCCAGCGTCACGCGCAGCGCGGCGAAGATCGACTCGGCGGTGAAGTAGGCGGCGAACGTCGGCCAGTCCCAGCCGGGATTGGTGACCAGGCCGTGCAGGAACTGGGCGAGCAGGATCAGCGCTATGACACTGATCACCCACCGCCACGGATGCCGCGTGCGGGCGACCGTCGGGGCGGTGTCGGCGCGGGTGACGGCGTCGCGGGTCGCGACGCCGGTATGGGGCGCGTCGCCGTCGGCCGCCTGCTCGGCGGCGGGCGGTGCGGGGTCGGCGCGATCATCGTGGAGGGGGGCTTCGGGTGCGGGAGGCGCACTCATGGGAAATCCTTCGGAGAACTCAGACGGCGGCGGTGGGATCCGTCGCCACCCGCGGGGCGGGTCTGGTGCGGTCGGTCGCTGTGGTCAGCGCCGACAGCAGCCGTGCTGTCGGCCGGCCCTGCGGGCGTTCGCGGTTCGCGTCATGCAGTCCTCCATCGGTCCCGGCGGAAGCACCCGCACCCGGTGACCGGGGGGTTGCTGCGACGTCGGTGAGCCAGGTCTCTCGGTCGCTCTGGATGGGTGTGCCCGGCCCCGTGCGCCGGGCGCAGCAGGGTCTGGCCGAAACATCATGCGAAGCGCGGCAACTCACCGGCAAGGGTAGAAATCAGGCTGAGCCCAGCCCTGGTCCCGCGGGCCCGCCGGCGTGATCATTACCCGCGCCGGTCGGTGCTGTTCCCTACGCCGACCGGCTCTCTCGCCCCGGCGCCACGACGCGCCGGAGAATTTGCCACCGCCGAAAACGGCTGCGTCCGGCGTTTGCGGGAGTAGTCTGTCTGCTCATCGTGCCGCCGATGAGGAGGTCCGCCGTGGCCGTGTTGCACCGCCTGCCCCGTTTCGCCGCCCTCGCCACCGGAGCGGTCGCCCTGACCGCCGCGCTGGCCGCGCCCGCCGCCGCGATACCGGCCGCGGCCCCGGAACCACCCGGCAGGCACCAGGCCGCGACACCCGGGGATCTGTTCGCCGCCTACGACAGCACCGTCCAGGTGTTGCGCGGCCTCGGCATCGACCCGTTCCTGTATCCCACGGCGGCCGCGTTCTGCGCCGACGGTTCGGCGCTGGGCCTGGTCCCGGCGGTGGCGGGAGCCGTGCCCGGCCCGTGGCCGAAGACGAACATCGCCGTGCCCGGCCTGGATCTCACGGCCGTGAAGGCCGGTCAGACCCTGTTCACGTTCATCCCGGTGGGCCTGGGCCCCGAGAGCGGGAACACCGCCGGGATGCAGGTGGCGTGGTTCAACGTCAGCAACGGGCGGGGCGGCGTGGCCGCCATGGGCCCGATCGCGGAGATCTTCCGCGGCATGATCCCGCCGCAGATCCCCGCCGAACTGCGCCCGCAGGCCGAGCGCGCCATCGCCGAGTTCTTCCTCGCGGCGCTGCCGGTCGGCGGCATCCGCGCGGTCCCGGTCGACACCGGACAGGGCACGGTGCTGGCCGCGGTCTTCGGCACCGTCGACAACGGCGGGCGCTCCTGCTTCTTCCTGCCCACCGTCGGCATCACGACGGTGCCGTAGGGGCTGAGGCGAAGTCCGATCCGGGGCCGCGTCGTCCGTGGGTTGCGGTCCTTCCCCGGCCTTGCCGGATGACGATCGGCGGCTCCGAGATGGGGTCGGACTCCGAGATGGGGTCGCAGGTGCTCAGGTAGCGGATGCCTCGGCTCGCGTGGTCCCGGCCGGCCGGTGCGTGTTCGCTTGCGTGGTGGCGGGATCGCGTCGACCGAATGGGCCACGACGACCCCCAGCCACCGGCTGATCGGCCCGGATTCCGAGGCACAGCCGAGCGCCCGCTCAGGCGGCAGGTACCCCGGCGGGTGCGGCTTCGGCTCGTGCGGTTTCGACTTGGCTGGTGCGCGCTTGCCTGCGCAGCAGCAAGGTCGCCACCACCAGGTAGGCCGCGACGATCAGCAGGTTCAGCGCGCCTTGGGCGGTGTCACCGCGGTCGAAGCGGTCGATGGCGGCGACGGTGATGACGCCCGCGCCGAAGCAGAAGCCCGCGGTGAGGGCGGGCGCGGCGATGCGGGTGGGCAGCGCCGCCACCGCGAGCAGGTAGAGGGAGAACCCGAAATCGGGCACGGTGAAGATGTTGTGGGTGCGGTACTCGGGATTGGCGATCAAGGCGATGAGCAGCCACAGGCTGACCGGCACGGCCGCGATCCTCGCCATCGTGAGCAGATTCATGACACTCCTGAACGAACTGCGCTCCGCGGCAAGCCTTCCCCATGTCGTGCCGCCGGGCAACCCAGGGCAACCTTTCCGGCACGGACTAGACGGCGAAATGCGCAGGTCGCCACCGGTGAGGCGGTGAAGCCCCGAATTTGCGGGGCACGGCGGAGCGGAGCTGTCCGGGCGCGTGCGGCCGGGGGTTCTCCCGGCGTCGCGATCGAGTCCTGGCCTCCGGCGACCCGCACCAGCTCGCCCCGCTGCTCAGCACCGAACTGCAGGCCGGCGCCTTCTCCCAGCGCCCCGAACCGCGTCGCGACGGGCGCCTTGGCCGGACTGGTCTCCGGCTCCGGCCCCCTAGGCGAAGACGCCGCGCCCCTCGCTCTCGTCGAGCGGCCGCTTGACGACCTGGCGCGCGAGCACCTACTCGCCGGGTCTCGTTCCCCGGAACCGGCGCGGGTGCGCGGACGTCCGCAGCTTCACAGGCCGAAGGCGGTGCCGTCCTTGTCGAGAATGGGTTTCGAGGTCATCGAGCGACCCACGTTGCGCACGAACAGCAGCGAACGACCGGGCAGGTCAGGGCATTTCGCGGCGGGGTAGGGCAGTGGGATCGGGTGCGGTGGACACCAGCGGGCGGCCTTTCCAGCGCAGCGCACCCCGTCTCCGCGCGCGATGGGAGCGTGCGGTGAGCGCCAGGTACTCGGCCACCGACAGCGGGTGGGCCAGCGCCGCAAGGCAATCCGCGCCGGTGACGGTGCCGCCGGACTCCAGGGAGCGCGCCAGCAGCCGTCCGGCGACCGAGGCGGCATAACCGATCGCGCCGGCCCGGCGGATCGATCCGCGCCCGGCCACCGCCGCCACGGGCGGCGCCAGATGACCGAGCGCCGCAACGGTTCCCACGGCCGCCGCCGCGACGGGTGAACCGCCGTACGCGGACCAGAGCCAGCGCGTGTAGCCGCGCTCCAATTCTTCGGCGCCCCGGTACATGCGGGTGCGGGCGAGGGTGCCCGCCGCCGCGACGGTAGTGCGGTGCCCGGCCCGGCGCAGCACGCGCGCCAGGTCCAGATCCTCGGTGGGGCTGTCCGCGACCGCCTCGTGCCCGCCCACGGCGCGGTAGGCCGCCCCGTCCACCACCAGGAACTGCCCGCACGCCACCACCGTCGACGGACGCCGCGACCGGTCGGCGAGGGCGACCGGCAGGGTCGAGGCCCACGACCAGCACAGCAGCGGCTGCACCAGCGCCTCCCGCGCGGTCCCGGCGAGCTGCCGCGGCCAGGGCGAGACCAGCGCCGCCCGGCGGGCCCGCAGTTCGGCCACGGCGGCGGCCACCGCCTGCGGAGCCAGCCGCACATCGGCGTCGACGAACACGAGCACAGGCGCGTCGGTGCGCGCGGCCAGCCGGGCGCACGCCGAGGCCTTGCCCGTCCAGCCGGGTGGCGGCCCGGAATCCTCGCGGATCAGCGTGCAGCGCGGGTCGCCGGCGATGGCCGCGCGGGCGGCGTCGGCGGTGCCGTCGGTCGAGCCGTCATCGAGGATCAGCACTCGCAAGTTCGGGACGCCCACTTGGGCGCGCAGGTCGGCGATCAGCGCGGGCAGGCGCGTCACCTCGTCGCGGGCGGGCACGCAGACCGTGACGGGTTCCACCGCGGCCACCCCGCGCGGCAGCCGACGCACCGTCAGCCGGTTGACCAGGGCCAGGCCCGCACCGCCCAACGCGATCGCGGCGCCCGCCCTGACCAGCGTTTCGCTCAGCGGAACTGGCGAACCGATCGCCACCACCGCCGCCAGGAGAACTGATGGTCGGGCACGTGCGCCACGGCGGGATTGCGATCCATGTACGCCATCGCGGCCACGATCGCCGCCACCGCGAGGGTGACGCCGCCGACGATGCCCGCCCAGCCCGCGAACGAGCGGGTGTTCGGGTCGGCGTAGCTCACCTCCGCGCGCAGCGTGGACACGTCACCGGGCGGCAGTTTCCACGACACGGTGGAATCGCCCTCGCGGGTGCCGTTGGTCTTGGCCACGCGGGCCGGGAACGCGATGGTGAACTGCACGTCCGAGCCGTGCGGCGGCACCGACTTCAGGTCGACGCGCCCGTTCATGCTCACCAGGTCGCCGGTGCGCTGGAACTGGAGCTGGAACATGCCCTGCGTCTGCTCCGACAGCAGGCCCAGCTGCGTCACCTCGCCGAACGAGAGGTCCTCGAAGAACACCTTGGAGCCCACGTACCCGTCCTGGTTGTAGGGCTCCACCCGCACCTTCGCGGCCAGCGACTCCGGCGCCTTCAGCTCCGGGCCCTTGTCCTCGGCACTGGCGGGCACCACGGCGGCCACGATCCGCCCCGACACCCGGTCGTTCGACGACACACCCATCGACACCTGCACCCGCAGGCACCCCGCCAGCACCGGCCCGACCAGCACCGCGAGCAGAACCATCGCCATCACCCGCACCCGGCGCGGCGCGCGCGTCGACAGCGGAACCGGAATGGCGGGTGGCGTGGGACTCGGTTGCACGGCTCACATCGTGCCAGGCGCGCCCCTCCCCGTGCCACGCGGTCGCCCGACACGCCGCACCGCGTTCCGGACGGAGCCGGGCTACGCTCGCGGTATGACGGGGGATGTCGAGGAGGGGCCGGCGCGCGCGGCCGAGCACGGGCACATGGGACGGGTCGGCTGGTGGGCGGTGCTCGCCGGTGCACTCGCCGAGGGGTTGCTGCGGAATCAAGCTTTCCTCGGGGCGATGCTGTTCTCGTTCGTGGTCGGACTGGGCGGTGCACTGTCCGGCGAACCAGGCGTGACGGTCGTGTGCGTCGGCGCAGGCCTGGCCGGGATGACCCTCGCGGTCGTGGCGTTGGCGAGGCGCTGGCCTCTGGTCCGGCAGTGGATCGTCTTCGTCGCCGTGTGTGCCGTGCAGATCGCGCTCCTGAGTCGGTACCTCGCTTAGACGCCGAGTCCCCTCTGGGCCGCGTTGCTGCGGACGCCGAGATACGTCCGCCTCAGCCTTACCGGGCGGGGCGTGTGACCGGACTCTGTCCCTGATCGGGCGGTGCGGCCCGTAGGCGGATCATTCGCGACAGGAGGGGGACGCCGAGCAGGCCCATGCCGAGGAAGCCGTAGGCGGCGGAGGCGGGGAGGTCGAGGAAGAGAGCGTGGGCGAGGGTGGAGCCGAGCCAGGTCCACAGGAAGACCAGGACGGGGACCGCGGTGGCGCTGGACTCGCGCGGGCGGGTGGGGGCGGGGGCGGCGTGTTCCCAGACGGCGAGCAGTGCGACCATGAGCAGCGCGACCACCAGCCAGCCGAGGTAGTTCGTCAGCGGGATCTGGGCCAGGCCGGGCAGGCCGGAATCGGTGTCGCACCAGCTCCACTGGCCGTCGGCGACCATCTGCGGGTCCAGGAACAGATCCCAGCCGACCGTGCCCACGGCGGCCAGCGGCACACGAGTCGCGGTCCGGCGGGTCAGCAGCCCCGCCACGACCCACACCGGATACACCCCGCCCGTCCAGGCGAGCGAAACCACCAGCGGCACACCGGCGAGCTCCGGCCCGATCCGCCCCTCCGCGTAGGAGTAACAGCCGAACGGCATATCCGTCGCGGTGCCGAGCAGCTCGGCGAGCAGCCCCGTCCCCGACACGATGACGAGAAAGCCCGCCGCGTAACGGAATCCGCGTGTCGCGATGGCGTGGGCCAGCGCGGTCCCCGCGAACAGCAGCACCACCTGCACCGTCACCCGGTCGCGGGCGGCGCCCTCGGTGAGCGGGTAGGCGATCTGGGTGAGCACCAGCAGCGCGGCGAACACCACCGGCACGGGATGGCCGAGATCGCGCCGGGCCGCCGCCACCCGGTCACGCAGCGAGACGTTCGTCATAGCCTGCCCAGCAAAGGGATCCGCCGTCGCCGTTCGTCGCGCAGCACCAGCCGCGCCGCCGTACGGCCACTCGCGCCGGACACGCCGCCACCCGGATGCGTGGACGCCCCGGTCAGATACAGGCCGGGCGCGCCGGGCACCCGCTGACCCGACAGTTCGGGCAGCGGCCGCCACAGCATCATCTGATCCAGCGACATCTCCACGTGCATCACATTGCCGCCCAGCAACCCCATCTCGCGCTCCAGATCCACCGGCGTCTGCACGTACCGCTGCCGCACCGAACCCGCGAAACCCGGTGCGTGCCGGTCCACTTCGGCGATGATCCGATCGGCCTCGCGCGCTCCTCGGCCGGCCCAATCGCCGCGGTTCAACCGATACGGATGCCACTGCGCCCACAGCGAGAGCTGGTGCTCGCCGGGCGGTGCGATACTCGGGTCGAGCGCGCTGAAACTCATCGCCAGCACCACCGGGCGCGGCGGCAGATCACCGGCCAGCGCCGCCCCGTGCGCGCGCCGCAGCGCCGCCCGGTCGGTGACCAGCAGTTGCAGACCGCGCGCTGAATCTTCCTGTGCCGCACCGGGATAGACGGGCAGCACGTCGGTCGCGACCCGCACCACCATCCCGATGCCGGGCCCGACCCGAATCCGCCGCCGCCACCCCGCCACGACCTCGGCGTCGAAACCGCCCGCCCGCAACAGATCCAGCGTGGTCAGCACGTGCGTGCCCGCGATCACGGTGCGCGCCCGCACCTCCCGGCCCGACGCGGTGCGCACCCGCCAGCCCTCGCCCGCGCGGGCGATCACGGTGACCGCGTCGCCCGCCGTGACCGTGCCGCCGTCCGCGCGCAACCGCGCGACCAGGGCGGAGGTGAGCGCGCCGCTGCCGCCGACGGCCCGGCCCGGCGGCACCACGTGCATCAGCGCCGCGAACCCGACCATCGGCGCGGTGCCCGGCTCCGACATGGGCGGACCGGACTGCGCGCCGAACCAGGCCAGCGCCGCCTTCAATCGCTCGTCGCGAAACCAGGTGTCCAGCAACGCGTCCCCGGATTGCAGGAACTCCCGCGACAGAGCGCTGCCCCCGTCGCGCGCGTCGAGTCCCCAAAAGGACCGCAGCAGGTGGCCGGGTCCCGGTGCGCCGCCGAACGCGCGCATCACCCGCGCGCTGCGCGGCCCCCACTCCCGGGCGAAGCGCCGGTACGCGTCGGCATCGGCGGCGCCACAGGCCTTTTCGATGGAGTCGCAGGTCGCGTCGAGATCGCGCCGGAACACGATCGGCGCGGCCCCGTCCGCCCCCGCGGGCGCGAAACCCCAAGGGTCGCAATCGATGTACCGCAGCCCGAACCGCCCCAGCTCGAGCTCCTCGAGGATCCCGGTGTGGCGGATCATGATGTGCGCCGAGGACCCGCGATCCACCAGGTGCCCGGGGAACCGCTCCACCGTCGACACCGCCCCGCCCAGCACCTCGTCGCGTTCGAGCACGTCGACCCGGTGCCCGGCGCGGGCCAGATAACAGGCCGCGACCAGGGCGTTGTGGCCCGAGCCGACCACCACCACACTCACAGCGGCAGCCGCCTGCCCAGGATCGCGAACGGCCGGTTGTCGCCCGCGAACACGAAATCGCGGATCACGTCGCCGAACCCCTCGCGGCGGTACAGCCGCCAGGCCCGGTTCTCCTCACCCGTCACCTCGGGCGTGGACAGCAGCACCGCCCGCTCCGGCCGGTCGCCCAGCAGCCGCCGCAGCAGCGTCGCGCCGATGCCGCGGCCCTGCGCGGCGGGGTGCACGTGCAGCTCGGTGAGTTCGAAATAGTCCGAAAGCAGTTCCCGCGCAGAGTGTTCTGGCCACCCCGAGCGCCGCATCCCGCTGTGCACCTGCTGATGCCACCACTGGTGCGGCGCGCCGTGGTAGCCGTAGGCGATGGCGACGATCGGCGCGACGCGCGGATCGGCGTGGCCGTGGTCGTCGGGGAGCAGCGCGGCCACGGCCCGCCAGCCGGGCCGGGCGGTGTGCTCGGTCCACATGGGCGCGCGGTGGTTCTCGGTGCCGCGCGGATACTCCATCGCGGCCACGTAGACCGTCAGCGCGTCGTGGAGCCGGTAGCGCATATCGGTGACGGACAGGTCGACCACGACGGGCGCGGGTGCGGGGGTGTGGTGTGGCTTGACGGCTGTCATGGCTCTCGTCGGACCGCGCGGACGCGGAAAGTTGTCGGTGGGCGTCTCTATATTCAAGCTCAATTCAAACGTTCGAATACCTGTTCGGTCCGCGCGGTGCACGAAGGGCCGGGGTGTGCGAGTGCGGAGGGATGACGTATGGGGAACCTCGATTCGCCGGGCCGGCCCGGCAAGGCGGGACAACTACTGAAGAAGGCCGACGGACTGCTCCTGCAGGCCGGAATGGAGGCCGACCCGCGCGAGCGGTTCCGCACCGCGTACCTGGCGGCGCTGCGCGGGGCGGGCGCGGTGCTCGCGTTCACGGGCGCCGACGCCGCGCCGCGAGCCCGCTCGCGCAACGCGTGGGTGCTGTTGCAGCGCGCCGCGCCCGAGTTCGTGATGTGGGCCGACTACTTCAGCGCCCGCTCCGAACTGCGCGCCGCGCTGGAGGCGGGGCTCGATCGCGACGTGAGCGAGCGGTCGGCCGACGAGTTCTGCTCCCGGGTCGGCGCATTCCTCCACGACGTGGAGGATCTGCTGAAATCCGCCGCCCGGCTGCGTCCCGCGCCCGGGTGGACCGGAGGCATCTCCGCGTGAGCGCGCGGCGCGGCCCCGTCACCTCGCGCGGCGGGTCCGAAGGCGTGTGGCACAGGTCACGGACGACACGGCCGCACGGCTTCCGAAATGCGAGTTTGTCTCGGTGTGCACATTCAGTGGTCCCGCCCTGATCGAACTCGTATCATTGGTGGCAGACAGCCGCCAAGGTCGGCTATCTGTCGCCTACCCGGAGGCGACCGCCACGTCCTAGTGCCGGGGGAGGTACCGTGCCACTCTCCGAGCACGAGCAGCGCATGCTCGAACAGATCGAGAGCGCGCTCTATGCTGAGGATCCGAAGTTCGCGTCGTCCGTCCGCGGCGGACGCCTCCGTACGACCTCGAGTCGACGCAGACTCCAGGCCGCCGCCCTGTTCGTCCTCGGCCTGTTTCTGCTGGTCGCCGGCATCGCCGCTCCGGTGAAGCCCGGCGGCTTCCCGATCATCAGTCTGGTCGGGTTCATCGTCATGTTCGGCGCCGGTGTGCTGCTGCTGATCGGCAGCGGCAAGGGCGGCGCGGACGCCGACGGCGCGCCCGCCGGTGAGCCGCCCTCGAGCGGGCCGAGCGGTGGCGGGTCGAGCGGACCTCGGCGTCAGCGCAAGTCCGGCGGTTTCTCGGAGCGCATGGAGGACAGGTTCCGGAGACGGTTCGAGCAGGAATAGCTCCGCCCCGGCACCACATCGTTCATATGTGAAGGCGGCGCCGCACCGAACGGGTGCGGCGTCGCTTTCTCCTGTGCGCACCGGGTTTTCGCGCCGGAGTGAGATTGCTCGCATCCGGCGGCCTGGCGACACGGTCGAGCGCCATGCGCTGGACCCGCACGGCCGTGACCGCGCTCGTCCCGCCGTGTCCCGCGCCCGGAGTTCGCGCCACTTCTCCCCACCGGAGTTCCCCACCCTTCCCCACGGGGTCCCTCCACTCCTCCCCACCGGGGGTTCCACCCCCTTCCGTGCCCCCGCAGGGCCTTGCCTACCAGCGGAGTTTGCTGATGGTTGTCGGGACAGCACCCGGAAGGCACGCGCGTGTCGCCGGAACACGCGAAAGTCCCCCACCTGGGTGATAGCTGTGATGACCTGCGGAATCGTTCGCGCGGGGAGCGAGATCACCTCCACTTTCGATTGAAAGTGGGGGAAAGTGGGGTAATGTGGAGCGCGCTACAGGAGAGAGGTCGATCAGGCGAGGTGAATGTGCCCCCCGTAACCGCGGGGATGCTCCCAGGGAGGTATCGAGATGTTTCTCGGTACGTACACGCCCCGTTTGGACGACAAGGGGCGACTCACGTTGCCTGCGAAGTTTCGAGACGATCTGGCGGGAGGGTTGATGGTCACGAAGAGTCAGGACCACAGCCTCGCCGTGTACCCCAAAGAGGAGTTCACCGCGCTCGCCCGGCGGGCCGCGGCCGCGTCTCGGACCAATCCGCAGGCCCGCGCGTTCGTCCGGGCACTGGCGGCGGGTACGGACGAGCAGCGTCCGGACGGCCAGGGCCGGATCACGTTGTCGGCGGACCACCGGCGCTACGCGAACCTGGACCGGGATTGCGTGGTGATCGGCTCGGTCGACTTCCTCGAGATATGGGACAAGCAGGCGTGGGAGTCCTACCTCGCCGAGCACGAGGAGGATTACGCACAAGCGAGAGACGAGTCGCTGGGCGGGATCTTCTAGCCAGCGCGGAGGAGTGCCGCGTGGCCTCTGCCCGGACGCGGACCCTGACGTACTTCCCCGACGCCAGGTACCGCTGTCCGGTCAGAGACCACGGGGCATTCCCCCGCCGAGCAGCATTCTTTCCACGAGCACTGTTTTCCATCAGCACTGTGCGGCAACGCGATCCGAGCGCGACCGGTCTCCGGCCCGTGAGCCCCGCGCCCCCGGTGCGAGAAGCACGCAGCAGGAACCGGGAGGTCGAGGTGAACCGTGAGGAGCACGGCCCCCGGCATGTCCCCGTTCTCTTGCGCCGCGCCGACGAACTCCTCGGCCCCGCCCTCACCGAGCCCGGCGCGGTCTACGTGGACGCCACCCTCGGGCTCGGCGGCCACGCCGAACACTTCCTGCGCACCTACCCCGGCCTGCGGCTGGTCGGCCTCGACCGCGACACCGAGGCGCTGCGCCTGGCGGGGGAGCGGCTGGCGCCGTTCGCCGACCGGATCACGTTGGTGCACACCAGATATGACGGCATCGCCGACGCGCTGGCGGAAGCCGGGCTGCCCCGCGCCGGCGCGGTGAGCGGCATCTTGATGGATCTCGGCGTGTCGTCCATGCAACTGGACGAGGCCGAGCGCGGCTTCGCCTACTCGGTGGACGCCCCGCTGGACATGCGGATGGACCCCACCGCGGGCCTGACCGCCGCCGACGTGCTCAACACCTACAGCCACGGCGATCTCGCGCGCGTGCTGAAAACGTATGGCGAGGAACGGTTCGCGGGCAAGATCGCCTCCGAGGTGGTGCGCCGCCGCGCCAAGAAGCCGTTCACCACCAGCGCCGAACTCGTCGAGCTGCTGTACGCCACGATCCCGGCGGCCGCGCGCCGCACGGGCGGCCATCCGGCCAAGCGCACCTTCCAGGCGCTGCGGGTGGAGGTGAACGGCGAGCTCGACTCGTTGCGCGCCGCGCTGCCCGCCGCGCTGGACGCGCTGCGCCTCGGTGGCCGCATCGTCGTCATGTCCTACCAGTCGCTGGAGGACCGCGTCGTCAAACAGGAGTTCGCGCCGCGGATCGCGTCGCGCACGCCGGTGGACCTGCCGGTCGAACTGCCCGGGATGGGCCCGGAATTCCGGATGCTCACCCGCGGCGCGGAGAAGGCCACCGAGACCGAGATCGAGGAGAACCCACGCGCCGCGCCGGTGCGCATGCGGGCCGCGGAGCGGATCCAGGAGAAGGAGGCGACGACACCATGAGTATCCGTACGCGCACGGTCGAGTCGCCGGGCCGGGTCGCCCGCCGGGTCCAGGCCGCCGAACGGGTGAAATCCGGTGCGGCGCAACGGGCCTACGCCAAACGCAAGCTCCGCGCCGAACAGCGCGCCGACACGCCGCGGCTGCCCGCGCGCACCTCGGTGACCGCGGCGCGGATCCCGTTCGTCGCCGCGATGATCGCCATGCTGGCCTGCGGGCTGGCGCTCACCCTGCTGCTCACCACGCGCGCCGCCGAGGACAGCTACCAGCTCAGCGACGCCAGGCAGCTCAACCGGCAGCTCGCCGACGAGCGTGCCGCGTTGCAGCAGGAGGTCGCGGCCGCCGACTCGGCGCCCGAACTGGCCGCGCGCGCCCGCGAACTCGGCATGATCCCCGCCAAGGACCCGGCGCGCCTGGTGCTCGGACCCGACGGCACCGTGACGGTGATCGGTGACGAAACGCCCGCGCAGGGCGCGCCGGTGCCGCCGCTCAATCAGACGCCGCGCTCGGGCCCGGCGACGCAGCCGGGACACGTGCTGGCCGAGGGCGAGCGCGTGATCCCCGTGTCCACCGTGCGCACTCCGGAGGGTGAGCATCCCGCACCCGCGCCGAACCCGGCGAGCCCGGTACCGGCGCCCAACGCGGCGAGTCCCGTTCCGGAGCCGAATCCCGCGAGCCCGGTGCCCGCGCCGGATCCGGCGAACCCGGCACCGGCCCCGGACCCGGCGAACCCGAACCCCGCCCCCGCGGCCGAAGTGCCCCAGCCGGCCCCCGCCCCGCAGCCCGTGGCCGCCCCGCCCGCCGACGGGCCGGCCGCGGTGCCGCCGCCGGTGGACGCCCCGCCGGAGCAGCAGGCTCCGCCCGCCCCCGAGGGGGCCGTCCGATGACCCGCACCAGGCCCGCGCCGCGCCAGCGGCGCGGGCCGGTGCCATCCGGCGGCGCGAGACCGCGCACCGGCGCGCCCTCGGATCGTCCGCTGCGGCTGCGCCTCGGCGTCGGCCGCCTCGTCATGCTGGTGGCGCTGGCCGTCGTCGCGCTCCAATTGCTGTGGATCCAGAGCATTTCCGCGCCGGGGCTGTCCGCACAGGCCGCCAGCCAGCGCACCGTTCGGCTCACCGACGAGGCCACCCGCGGCCCGATCACCGACCGCCACGGCAAATCGCTCGCGTTCACCGTGTCGGCGAAGGCGCTGCACATCCAGCCCGTGCGGGTGCGGGAGATGCTGGCCGAGGAGCGCGCGAAGAACGAGAAGGCGCCCGATCCCGAACAGCGGTTGCGCGATATCGCGAAGACCATCCACGACAAGCTCGGCGCGAAGGCCCCCTCGGAGAAGGACCTGCTGGGCTTGCTGCGCAGCGACGAGCAGTTCGTCTACCTGGTGCGCAACGTGGACCCGCGCATCGCCTCCGAGATCACCCTGGAATTCCCCGAGGTCGGCGCCGAACGCCAGGACCTGCGCGAATACCCGGGCGGTTCGCTGGCCGCCAATATCATCGGCGCCACCGGCTGGGACGGCCACGGCCTGATCGGCCTGGAATCCTCGCTGGACTCGGTGCTCGCGGGCACCGACGGCTCGCACACCTACGACCGCGGCTCCGACGGCGCGGTCATCCCGGGCAGCTGGCGCGACAAGCAGCCCGCGGTCAACGGCAACGGCGTCGAACTCACCCTCGACTCCGACCTGCAGTACTACGTGCAGCAGCAGGTGCAGCAGGCCAGGGAGATGTCGGGCGCCGCGGGCGCCTCGGCGGTGGTGCTGGACGCCAAGACCGGTGAGGTGCTGGCCATGGCCAACGACAGCACCTTCAACCCGAAACTCGGCCCGCAGAACTGGGGTTCGGCCAAGACGAACAACCCGTCGGTGAGCGACCCGTTCGAACCGGGTTCGGTGAACAAGCTGATCACCGCGGCCGCGGCCATCGAATACGGGCTCACCACCCCCGACGAGGTGCACCAGGTGCCCGGCTCGATCAGCATGTCCGGCGTCACCGTCGGCGACGCGTGGGGCCACGGCGTGGAGCCCTACACCACCACCGGAATATTCGCGAAGTCGTCCAATGTCGGCACCCTGATGCTGGCGCAGCGCGTGGGCGAGGAGCGCTTCGCCGATATGGTGCAGCGCTTCGGGCTCGGCCAGCGCACCGGCGTCGGCCTGCCCGGCGAGACGGCGGGCCAGGTGCCCGCCCTGGACCAGTGGTCGGGCGGCACCTTCGCCAACTTGCCCATCGGACAGGGCCTTTCGATGTCCACGCTGCAGATGACCGCGATGTACCAGGCCATCGCCAATGACGGGCTGCGCATCCCGCCGCGCATCGTGCGCGCCAAGGTCGCACCCGACGGCAGCCGCACCGAGGAGACCCAGCCCGACGGCGTGCGGGTGGTGAGCGAGGAGACCGCGCGCACCCTGCGCACCATGTTCCAGGCCGTCACCCAGCGCGACCCGATGAACGCCAACCAGAACGGTACCGGCTGGCCCGCCGCCATCGACGGCTACCAGGTCGCGGGCAAGACCGGCACCGCCCAGAAGATCGATCCCCGCTGCAAGTGCTACTCCACCTCCAGCTTCTGGATCACCTTCTCCGGCATGGTGCCCGCCGACAACCCGCGCTACGTGATCGGCATGATGCTCGACAATCCGGTCCGCAGCGCCGACGGCAGCGGCGGCCAGTCCGCCGCCCCGCTGTTCCACAGCATCGCCTCGTGGGCCATCCAGCGCGACCGCATCCCGCCCACCGTCACCGAACCGCAGAAGTTCGTGCTCCAGGCCGGTGCGTGAGCCGTTGTCGTCCCCGCTGTCCGCCCGGTTCGCCCGCCGCCGCCCGGCCCGCCGCCACCGCGCCCCCAACCGGGCGCCGCGACCGGGAGCGGGCGGTGTGGGCGGTTACACCGAGGCACGTTGACCGCCCGTGCGCGCGCGTCGGTAACCTGACTCGTCACCACCGATCGTGCCCGCGCACAATGCTCGACAGAACCGAGAACGAGAGAGGAGCGAGGTGCCCACGCAGTCCAGCCAGCCCGTGTTGCGGCCGGTCGACCCGCTGTCGACACCGCTGACCACCGTGCTGGCGCTGACCGGCGCCCGCCCGTCGTCGCCGATCCCCGGCGACCTCGCGGTGACCGGCATCGAACAGCGTTCCGACGCCGTCCTGCCCGGCGACCTGTTCGCCGCCCTGCCCGGCGCGCGCGCCCACGGCGCGCGGTTCGCCCGCACGGCGGTGGAACGCGGCGCCGTCGCCGTGCTCACCGACGCCGAGGGCGCCGCCCTGGCGGGCGAGCTCGGCGTGCCCGTGCTGGTGCGCGAGCAGCCGCGCGCGGTGCTCGGGGAGCTGTCCGCCGAGCTGTACGGCCAGCCGTCGCGCACGCTCACCATCGTCGGCATCACCGGCACCTCCGGCAAGACCACCACCTCGTACCTGGTGGAGGCAGGCCTGGCCGCCGCGGGCCTGCGCACGGCGCTGATCGGCACCATCGAGACCAGGATCGGCGGGCGGCGCGTGCCCAGCGCGCTCACCACGCCCGAGGCCCCGCAGCTGCACGCCATGTTCGCGCTGATGGTGGAGCAGGGCGTGGACGCCGTGGTGATGGAGGTGTCCAGCCACGCGCTCGCGCTGGGCCGCGTCGACGGCGTGCGCTTCGCGGTGGGCGCGTTCACCAACCTCTCCCAGGACCACCTGGACTTCCACCGCGATTTCGAGGACTACTTCGGCGCCAAGCGCAGGCTCTTCGAACCCACCTCGCCGATCGCCGCGCGGACCGCCGTGATCGTCGTCGACGACGAGTGGGGCCGCCGCCTGGCCGCCGCGCTGCCCGCGCCCACCACCGTGAGCACCACCGGCGCGGGGGACTGGCACGTCGCGGGCGCGGTGGACGCGCACGGCGGCGAACAGTCCTTCACCGCGGCCGGGCCGGGCGCGAATGTCGAAGTGCGCCTGCGCCTTCCGGGCCGCTACAACGTGGCCAACGGGTTGCTCGCCGTCGCAGTGTGCGCCGCCGCCGGGGTCGATCCGGCCGTGGCCGCGCCCGCGCTGGCCGCCGTGGACGTGCCGGGCCGCATGCAGCGCGTCGAGGCCGGGCAGGACTTCCTGGCCGTGGTCGACTACGCGCACAAGCCCGCCGCCCTCGAATCGGTGATCGCGACCCTGCGCCTGCACCTGGCCGCCGACAACCCCGACGCCCCCGGCCGCCTTGCCGTGGTGGTGGGCGCGGGCGGCGACCGCGACGCGGGCAAGCGCGCGCTCATGGGCGCGGCGGGGGCGCGCGGCGCGGACCTGCTCGTCATCACCGACGACAACCCCCGCACCGAGGATCCGGCCGCCATCCGCGCCGCCCTGCACAACGGCGCGCTCGAGGTGCCCGTCGGCGAACGCGGTGAGGTGCGCGAGATCGGCGACCGCGCCGCCGCCATCGAGGCGGCGGTGGCCTGGGCCCGGCCCGGCGACGTGGTGCTCGTCGCGGGCAAGGGCCACGAGACCGGTCAGGAGATCGACGGTGTGAAGCTGCCTTTCGACGATCGCGAGGTGCTGGCGAGCGCGCTGGCGCGGCGGTCGGGACAGCGATGGGAGCGGAGTCCGCACGGGTCGGACGCGGAGGACTTGACGGTTTCATGATCGAGATGACACTGCGGGAGATCGCGGACGTCGTCGGCGGCACGCTGCACGACGTTCCCGACCCGGAGGTGCGGGTGACCGGTTCGGTCGAATTCGATTCGCGCCGAATCGGTTCCGGTGATCTCTTCCTGGCCCTGCCCGGCGGGCGGGCCGACGGGCACGACTACGCGCCCGCGGCCGTGGCGGCCGGTGCGGTCGCGGTGCTGGCCGCGCGTCCGGTCGGCGTGCCGGCCATCGTGGTCACGCCGAATCCCGGCGCGGTGCCCGCGAATTCGATGGCGGTGAGCCATGATTCGGACGGCTCCGGGGCTGCGGTGCTCACCGCGCTCGCGGCACTGGCCCGCGCCAGCGTCGAAAAGCTCACCGCGGCGGGCAGTCTCACCGTCGTGGGCGTCACCGGCTCGTCGGGCAAGACCTCCACCAAGGATCTGCTGGCGGCCGTGCTCGCACCGCTGGGGCCCGTGGTGGCGCCGCCCGGCTCGTTCAATAACGAACTGGGCCACCCGTGGACCGCGCTGCGCGCCGACGAGAACACCCGCTTCTTGGTGCTCGAGCTCTCCGCGCGCGGACCGGGCCATATTGCCGCGCTCGCGCGCGTCGCGCCGCCCAGCATCGGCGTGGTGCTCAATGTCGGCACCGCGCATCTCGGCGAGTTCGGCAGCCGCGAGGCCATCGCCCAGACCAAGGGCGAACTCGTGGAGGCGTTGCCCGCCACGGGTGTGGCCGTGCTCAACGCCGACGACGGGCAGGTGGCCGCGATGGCGAGCCGCACGTCCGCGCGGGTGGTGACCGTCGGCCGGTCCGGCGACGCCGACCTGCGCGCCACCGATGTGCGCCTGGACGACGGCGCCCGCGCCCGGTTCACCCTGCACGCCCCGTCGGGCTCGGTCGAGATCGCGCTCGCCGTGCACGGCGAGCACCAGGTGGGCAACGCGCTCTCGGCCGCCGCCGTCGCGCTGGCCTGCGGCGCCGACCTGGATACGGTCGCCACCGCGCTGGCGGGCGCGCGCGCCGCCTCGGAACGCCGCATGGACGTGCGCGACACCGACGACGGCGTCACCGTCGTCAACGACTCCTACAACGCCAACCCCGACTCCGTGCGCGCCGCGCTCAAGGCCCTGGTCACCATGGCCAAGGCGGGCGCCGCGCCGCGCCGCAGCTGGGCCGTGCTCGGCGAGATGGCCGAACTGGGTGAGGAGTCGGTGCTCGAGCACGACGGCATCGGCAGGCTGGCCGTGCGCCTGGATGTGGACCGCCTGGTGGTGGTCGGCACCGGAAGGCCCTCCCGGGCGATGCACCAGGGAGCGGTGATGGAAGGCTCATGGGGCGAGGAATCGGTCCTCGTGCCCGATATCGGCGCGGCCATCGCGCTGCTCGACGACGAGGTCGAAGCGGGCGATGTGGTGCTGGTCAAGGCATCGAAGTCGGTGGGCCTGTGGGCCGTCGCCGACCACTTGACCGGCGCCGATCGCGCGCGGGGACGCAGGGGAAGCAGCACGGAGGCAGTGCAGGTGAGGGAACGCGAGACGGGGCCGAGCGATAGCGGGGCCCAGTCGTGAGGGAGCGCAGCGAGCGAACCATGGACACAGCGGCGCTTTGGCGCACGGCGGAGCCGAGCGTTAGCGAGGCGCGGCTGTGAGACAAATTCTTTTCGCGGCGGCGATCGCGTTGGCGGTGTCGATCCTGCTGACGCCGCTGCTGATCAAGTTCTTCGCCAAACAGGGCTTCGGACAGGAGATCCGGGTCGACGGCCCGGCCAGCCACCAGGCCAAGCGCGGCACCCCGACCATGGGTGGCGTCGCCATCCTCATCGGCATGTGGGCCGGCTACCTCGGCTCGCACCTGATCGGCATCGGCTACGACGCGGACGGCCCGTCGGCCTCGGGTCTGCTGGTGCTCGGCCTGGCCACCGCGCTCGGCGGCGTCGGCTTCATCGATGACTTCATCAAGATCCGCAAGGGCCGCAACCTCGGTCTCACCGCGGCGGGCAAGTACATCGGCCAGCTCAGCGCCGCCGTGGTATTCGGTGTGCTGGCGTTGCAGTTCCGCAGCGACTCCGGCCTGACGCCCGCCAGCGAATACCTGTCGATCGTCCGCGACATCACCACGATCTCGTTCGGCGTCTTCTTCCTGGTGTGGGTGAGCTTCCTGGTGGTGGCCTGGTCCAACGCGGTGAACCTCACCGACGGACTGGACGGCCTGGCGGCCGGCTCGATGAGCCTGGCGCTGGGCGGCTACGTGATCATCACGTTCTGGCAGTACTACCACGCGTGCGAGACCAAGCCCGAGGTCGGCTGCTACAACGTGCGCGACCCGCTGGACCTGGCGCTGGTCTGCGCCGCCGGCGCGGCCGCCTGTATCGGCTTCCTGTGGTGGAACGCGGCCCCGGCCAAGATCTTCATGGGCGACACCGGCTCGCTGGCCCTGGGCGGCCTGCTGGCCGGCATCTCCATCACCACCCGCACCGAGCTGCTGATGGCCGTGATCGGCGCGCTGTTCGTGGCCGAGGCGCTGTCGGTGATCCTGCAGGTGGCGGTGTTCCGCACCACGCGTAACCGTTTGTTCAAGATGGCGCCGTTCCACCATCACTTCGAGCTCAGCAAATGGGCGGAGACGACGGTGATCATCCGGTTCTGGCTGCTGGCCGCGATGGCCACGGCGATCGGGCTCGGCGTGTTCTACAGCGAATACCTCTCCGCGGTCGGGTGATTCCAGCGATGGTCGAACATTCTCCACGGGCTCTGCGCTCTCCCGGCCCCATGCTCGAATTCCTGCGCGGGCGCGACGTGCTCGTCGCGGGCTGGGGCGTCTCCGGGCGTTCCCTCATCGAACCGCTGCGCGATATCGGCGCGCACCCGGTGGTCACCGACGCCGGTGCCAAAGCGCTGGCCGAGGCCGCGGAACTGGGCCTCGAGGTCACCACCGACGTGGAACTCGAATCGGCCGCGGCGGATTCGCCCAGCGGCGGGCTCGGCCGGTTCGCGCTCGTCATCACCAGCCCCGGCTGGCGTCCCGATTCACCGGTGCTGGTTGCCGCGGTGACCGAGGGCATCCCCGTGTGGGGCGACGTCGAATTCGCCTGGTGGGTCGATCAGGCCAGGATCTACGGACCGGTCCGCAAGTGGCTGGTGGTGACCGGCACCAACGGCAAGACCACCACCACCCAGATGACGCACTCGATCCTGCGCGCCGCGGGCATCCCCAGCGTCGCGTGCGGCAATATCGGCCTGCCCATCCTGGACGCGCTGCGCCGCAGCCCCGGCCCGCAGGTGCTGGCTGTGGAACTCTCGTCGTTCCAATTGCATTGGGCCCCTTCGGTGCGACCGGAGGCGGGCGTGGTGCTCAACGTCGCCGAGGACCACCTCGACTGGCACGGCGGCCTGGACGCCTACGCCGCCGCGAAGGCGCGCGCGCTGTTCGGACGGGTCGGCGTGGTGGGGCTGGACGATCCCGTGGCGGCCTCGCTGGCGCGTAAGTCCAAGGCCCGCCGCACGGTCGGGTTCCGCATCGGCGTGCCCGCCGACGGTGAGCTCGGCGTGGTCGACGGCAAACTGCTCGACCGCGCTTTCACCAAGGCCGCGATCCTGGCCGAGGTGGGCGACATCAGCCCGCAGGGCCCGGCCGGCGTCGCCGACGCGCTGGCCGCTTCGGCGTTGACCAGGGCCATCGACGTCGCGCCCCAGTTCGTGAAGGAGGGTCTGCAGGAGCACAAGGTGGGCCCGCATCGGGCGGCCTTCGTGCGCGATCTGGCCGGTGTGGAGTTCGTCGACGACTCCAAGGCCACCAACCCGCACGCGGCGCGGTCGTCGATCCTGGCGCACCCGCACGTCATCTGGCTCGCGGGTGGTCAGCTCAAGGGCGCGGGCGTGGAGGACCTCATCGAGGAGGTCGCCGACCGGCTCGTCGCCGCCGTGCTGATCGGGGCCGACGCGCCGGTGATCGCGGCCGCGTTGGCGCGACACGCGCCCGAGGTCCCCGTGGTCGAGGTGGACGCGGGGGACGATGCCGATATGGCCGACGACCCGTCGAGAACCGACAAGGCCGACGCCGTCATGGCGCAGGCCGTTCGCATCGCCGCCGGATTCGCCCGCTCGGGCGACACCGTGCTGCTGGCGCCCGCCGCGGCGTCGCTGGACATGTTCGCCGATTACACCCACCGCGGACGCAGTTTCGCCGACGCCGTGCACGCGCTGGAAGACGGGGACATCGGGCGGCAACCATGACCGAGACGACGACGCGGCGGCGGACGCGGGGCGCGCAGGCGCCCGCGGCGACCAAGTTCCTGGCGTGGCTGGCGCGTCCGCTCGCGTCGTTCCATCTGATCGTCACCATCGCGATCCTGCTGACGGTGCTGGGCCTGGTGATGGTGCTGTCCGCGTCGAGCGTCGAGGCGTATGCCGAAGGGGGCTCGGCGTATTCGCTGTTCGTGCAGCAGGCGATGTTCGCCGCGATCGGCGCGGTGCTGTTCTACATCGCGCTGCGCATCCCGATGCGCAGGCTGCGGCAGTGGTCGTTCCCGATGTTCGCACTGTCGGTGGTGGCGCTGGTGCTGGTGCTGATTCCCGGCATCGGCACCGAGGTGCAGGGTTCCCGGCGCTGGATCGACCTGGGCGCCATCTCGGTGCAGCCCTCGGAGATCGTCAAGGTGACGCTGGTGGTGTGGGGCGCGCACCTGCTGGCCTCGCGCCGTTCCGAGCAGGCCCCGCTCAAGGACATCCTGGTGCCGCTGGTGCCCGCGGGCATGCTCGTGTGCCTGCTGGTGGTGCTGGAACCGAACCTGTCGACCACCATCGCGCTGGGCATCGTGCTGGCGGCGCTGCTGTGGTTCGGCGGGCTGCCGATGCGCTTGTTCGTCGCGATCGTGGTGTCGGGCGCGGTGGCCGCCGCGGTGCTGGCGCTCTCGGCCGGGTATCGCTCCAACCGCATGCGCGCATTCTTCAATCCGGGCGAGGATCCGCAGGGCATCGGATATCAGGCCAGGCAGGCGATGTTCTCGCTGGCCGACGGCGGGATCTGGGGGCGCGGCCTGGGCCAGAGCCGCGCCAAGTGGAGCTATCTGCCCAACTCGCACAACGACTTCATCTTCGCCATCATCGGCGAGGAACTCGGCTTCCTCGGCTGCGCCCTCGTGCTCGGCCTGTTCGCGCTGTTCGTCTACACGGGGTTGCGCATCGCGGCCCGCTCGGCCGACCCGTTCCTGCGGCTGCTCACCGCCACCGCCACCACCTGGATCACCGCGCAGGCGCTGATCAACGTGGGCTACGTGGTGGGGCTGCTGCCCGTCACCGGTCTGCAGTTGCCGCTGGTGTCGGCGGGCGGGTCGTCGCTGGCGATCACGCTGTTCATGTTCGGCATCATCGCCAACGCCGCCCGGCACGAGCCCGAGGCGGTGTCGGCGTTGGAGAACGGGCAGGACGGGCGGTTCAGCCGGTTGCTGCGCCTGCCCAAGCCCGAGGCGTATTCGCCCGCGAAAGCCGAGGCGGCGCGGGCGCGTTCGGTCGCCAAGGCCGCCGCCCAGCGCGCCCGCGCCGCGAGCAAGGGCAAACCCCCCGAGCGGTCGCGCCAGGCGCTGCCGCCCCGCGGGCGCTCCGATGCACCGCCGCGACGGCGATCATCCGAGAGCCGCGGGACCAGTTCGGCCCGCGCCACCCGGGCCTGGGAGCCCACCTATCCGATGCCACACGCTGGAGAACGGGGAAGATCGAGGTGAAAGCACCGTGCTACCGCGGCGCGAGCGACGGGCCTGGAGGAGGTAGCGCAGTGTGGCCACGCAAGGCCCCGGGAGTGCCGCTGATCCAACACTGCGCGAGCGACGGGCCTGGAGGAGGTAGCGCAGTGTGGCCACGCAAGGCCCCGGGAGTGCCGCTGATCCAACACTGCGCGAGCGACGGGCCTGGAGGAGGTAGCGCAGTGTGGCCACGCAAGGCCCCGGGAGTGCCGCTGATCCAACACTGCGCGAGCGACGGCGCAGTGACGGGGCCAGGGATCGCCCCGGGAGCGCACGGCGCGAGCATGGGGCACGCAGGAGGTAGCGGACGGTGACGGTGGAACAACCTGGTGCGCGGGGATTGTCGGTGATCGTCGCGGGCGGCGGCACGGCAGGCCATATCGAACCCGCGCTGGCCGTCGCCGACGCGCTGCGCCGCCTCGACCCGTCGGTCACGGTGACGGCGCTGGGCACCGAGCGCGGCCTGGAGACGAAACTCGTTCCCGAGCGCGGCTATCCGCTGGAACTGATTCCGCCGGTGCCGCTGCCGCGCAAACCCACCGCCGATCTGCTGCGCCTGCCCGCGCGGGTGCGCGCGTCGGTGGCGCGCACGCGGGCGGTGATCGACGCGGTGCACGCCGACGTGATCATCGGGTTCGGCGGCTACGTCGCCCTGCCCGCCTACCTCGCCGCGGGCGGGGGAGTGCTGCGGCGCAGGCGCGCCGTGCCGGTGGTCGTGCACGAGGCCAATGCCAAGGCGGGCATCGCGAACAAGGTGGGCGCCCGCCGCGCCGCCCGGGTGCTCGCGGCCGTGCCGGATTCGGGATTGCCGCGCGCCGAGGTGATCGGCATCCCGGTGCGCGAGGCCATCACCTCGCTGGACCGCGCCGCGTTGCGCGCCGAGGCGCGGGCCCACTTCGGCCTGCCCGCCGAGGGACCGGTCCTGCTGGTGTTCGGCGGATCACAGGGCGCGCGCAGCCTGAACGAGGCCGTGTCGGGGGCCGCGCCGCAGCTGGCCGCCGCCGGGATCTCGGTCCTGCACGCCCACGGCCCGAAGAACACCCTGGACGTGACCGAATCCGGGGGCGCCGCAAAGTATGTCGCGGTGCCGTATCTGTCCCGGATGGATCTGGCCTACGCCGCCGCCGACGCCGTGGTGTGCCGGTCGGGCGCGATGACCGTCGCGGAGGTGTCGGCGGTCGGGCTGCCCGCCTTCTACGTCCCGCTGCCGCACGGCAACGGTGAGCAGGAGTTCAACGCGCGCCCCGTGGTGGCCGCGGGCGGTGGCAGAATTGTCCCCGATTCGGAACTCACACCGAAGTACGTGATCGACGAGGTGATACCGCTGCTCATGGACCAAGCACGCCTGACCGAGACCGGCCGCGCCGCCGCGGGCGCCGGGCATCGCGACGCCGCCGACGCGGTGGCGCGCATCGCGCTGGAGGTGGCGCGTGCCCGCTGACCGGACGAGCGCCGCGGGCGCGCCGGAGGACCAGGAGCGCTCCGGCCTGCCGCCCGCGCTGGAACGCGTGCACATGGTCGGCATCGGTGGCGCCGGAATGAGCGGCATCGCGCGCATCCTGCTGTCGCGGGGCGGCGCGGTGTCCGGGTCCGACGCCAAGGAGAGCCGCGGCGTGCTCGCGCTGCGGGCGCGCGGCGCGCAGGTGCGCATCGGCCACGACGCGAGCGCCCTGGACCTGCTGCCCGGCGGCCCGACCGCCGTCGTCACCACCTACGCCGCGATCCCGAAGACGAATCCGGAACTGATGGAGGCGAATCGGCGCGACATCCCGGTGCTGCTGCGCCCCGCCGTGCTGGCCTCGCTCATGCGCGGGCACCGCACCCTGCTGGTCTCGGGCACCCACGGCAAGACCTCCACCACCTCGATGCTCATCGTCGCGTTGCAGCACTGCGGGTTCGACCCGTCGTTCGCGGTGGGCGGGGAGCTCAACGAGGCGGGCACCAACGCCCACCACGGCACCGGTGAGATCTTCGTGGCCGAGGCCGACGAGAGCGACGGGTCGCTGCTCCAGTACGACCCGGATGTCGCGGTCGTCACCAATATCGAGTCCGATCACCTGGACTACTTCGGCTCCGACGAGGCCTACGTGCAGGTCTTCGACGATTTCGCCGACCGGCTCGCCGAGCGCGGGCTGCTGGTGGTGTGCCTGGACGATCCGGGTTCGCGCGCCCTGGCCGAGCGAGTCGGGCCGCGCCTGGCGGAGAAGGACGTGCGCGTGCTCGGTTACGGCTCCGGCGAACTCGCCGACGCGCCGGTGCCGGTCGGTGTGCGCCTGCACAGCTGGGAGCCGCGCGACGTGGGCGGCCTGGCCCAGTTCCAGCTCGACGACGAACCCGCGCCGCGCACCCTGCGCCTCTCGGTCCCCGGCAAACACATGGCCCTCAACGCGCTGGCCGCGCTGCTGGCGGCGCGGGCGGCGGGCGCCGACGTGGACGAGATCATCCAGGGCCTGGAGGGTTTCGGCGGCGTGCACCGCCGGTTCCAGTTCGTCGGCCGCGAACACGGCGTGCGCGTCTTCGACGACTACGCCCACCACCCCACCGAGGTCAGGGCGGTCCTGGGCGCGGCGGCCGAACTGGTCCGCCAGGAGGCGCGCGACGGCGCCCGCTCGCGACGCGGCCGGGTGATCGTGGTCTTCCAGCCCCACCTCTACAGCCGCACCGCCACCTTCGCCGAGGAGTTCGGCGCGGCGCTGAGCTTGGCCGACGAGGTGATGGTGCTCGACGTGTTCGGCGCCAGGGAGAAACCGCTGCCCGGCGTGAACGGCGCGCTGGTGGCGCAGTCGGTCACCGTGCCGGTGCACTACCAGCCCGATATGTCGCGGGTCGGCCGTGAGGTGGCGGGGTTGGCGCTGCCCGGCGACGTGGTGATCACCATGGGCGCGGGCGATGTCACCATGCTCGGCAGCCAGATTCTCGACGGGCTACGGGCGCGGCCCCAGTACGGGCGGTGAGGGTCGCCGTGCCGCCGGTCGCGAAGGCGCGGACATGAGCCGGGCGACGCGGTGGGCCGCCGAACTGTTCGACGCCGAACGCTGGCGCACGCCCGACGGGCCCGGACGTTTGCGCCGGGTCCGGATCTGGGCATTGCTGGGGATGTGCGTGCTCACGATCGCACTCGTCGTCGCGTGGTTCACCCCGGTGCTCTCGGTGCGCGAGGTGCAGATCACCGGGATCGCCGCGGTGCCCGAGGAACAAGTGCGCGAGCGGCTCGAGATTCCCGACGGCCGTTCCATGCTGCGCATCGATACCGACGCGATCGCCCGGCGCATCGCGGCCATTCCGAAGGTGCATTCCGTGCGCGTGCAACGGGTGTATCCGTCGACGGTCCGGGTGACCGTCGAGGAGCGGATCGCGGTGCTGTTCTTCGAGAGTCCGCAGGGCGCGCACCTGCTCGACTCGGACAGCGTGGAATTCGCGATCGAGCCCCCGCCGGTGGGGGTGCCGAAGTTGATCACCGATCATCCCGGCGGCGCCGATCCGGTGACCGTCGCGGCCGTGCAGGTGGTGAGCGCGCTGCCGCCCGCGCTGAACATCCAGGTGGGCGAGGTTGTCGCACGGTCGATTTCGGATATCTCGCTGACCCTGAAAGACGGGCGCACGGTAGTGTGGGGTGGTGCGAACGATGCCGAACGCAAGGCGGCCGTGGTGATGCCGCTGCTCACGCGGGAGGGAACGGTGTTCGACGTTTCGAGTCCGAATCTGGTCACGGTAAAGTGATCAATACCCATTGCGCCCGGGGAAATTTCGGGGGACCGCGGCCGGCGATTCGGTCGTGTCCGCCGGAAACGGGTCCGGGGGGCAACCGACCGGCTTTACGGTGGGCACGGGGTCGAACGAGAGGGATCACACAAGATTCTGTCACTCGTTTCGGCGCGCCTGCGCCCGTATCGCCGCGGCTGCGAATAGCGTTCCGCACCAGTCGGATACTTGACATTACGCTAACCCTATGGTTGAGGTTTAGGGTTTGCCCGGATCGCGGATCGTGAGAGAAACGGTCCCGGGCACGGCATCCGAAAGGGTGCCCGCGGCGGACATGCCGAGTATTCGCACATGACAGGCTTTAGATCGAAGGAAGGCGAGAGCCCATGACGCCCCCGCACAACTACCTTGCGGTGATCAAGGTCGTCGGTATCGGCGGCGGCGGCGTGAATGCCGTCAACCGGATGATCGAACAGGGACTCAAGGGAGTCGAGTTCATCGCGGTCAACACCGACGCGCAGGCGCTGCTGATGAGCGATGCCGACGTCAAGCTCGACGTCGGCCGTGAGCTCACCCGCGGTCTCGGCGCCGGTGCCGATCCCGAGGTCGGCCGCAAAGCCGCCGAGGATCACAAGGACGAGATCGAAGAGGTGCTCAAGGGCGCCGACATGGTGTTCGTCACCGCGGGTGAGGGCGGCGGCACCGGCACCGGCGGCGCGCCCGTCGTGGCCAGCATCGCGCGCAAGCTCGGCGCGCTGACCATCGGTGTGGTGACGCGGCCGTTCTCGTTCGAGGGCAAGCGCCGCGGCAACCAGGCCGAGGTCGGCATCAACCTGCTGCGCGAGTCCTGCGACACCCTCATCGTCATCCCCAACGACCGGCTGCTCCAGCTCGGCGACGCCGCGGTGAGCCTGATGGACGCCTTCCGCTCCGCCGACGAGGTGCTGCTCAACGGTGTCCAGGGCATCACCGACCTGATCACCACCCCCGGTCTGATCAACGTCGACTTCGCCGACGTCAAGAGCGTAATGTCCGGCGCGGGCAGCGCGCTCATGGGCATCGGCTCGGCGCGCGGCGAGGGCCGGTCGGTGAAAGCGGCCGAGGCGGCGATCAACTCGCCCCTGCTCGAGGCGTCCATGGACGGCGCGCACGGTGTGCTGCTGTCGATCGCGGGCGGCTCGGATCTGGGTCTGTTCGAGATCAACGAGGCCGCCTCGCTGGTGCAGGAGGCCGCGCACATCGAGGCCAACATCATCTTCGGTACCGTCATCGACGACTCGCTCGGCGACGAGGTGCGCGTCACCGTGATCGCGGCGGGCTTCGACGGGGGCGGACCTTCCAGAAACCAGGTGTACGACCGCAGTACGACGCGCGGTCAGATCGGCGCGGGCCGTGCGGGTGAGATCGGGCAGAGCGGCCGCGCCGGCGATGCGCCGTCCACGCGCGGCGCCGATATCGGTGCGAGTTCGCAGACCAGCACCACCCGCAGCGCGGTGCCGAGCTACCGCGATTCCGAGCGGGCGCGGATGGCCGAACCGACCGTCGCTCAGAACAACCGGTCCCACATCCAGCCGCCCGACAACGGTGGCGATGACGATGACGATGTGGATGTGCCCATCTTCATGAAGCGCTGAGTGCGCTGTCTCCCGGCGCTCCGGGAGAGGTGTTCTATGGTCCGGCTCGTGTACCCCTCCGGCGAGGGGGCACCGGGCCGGACTTTCATGTTTGCCGAAGCGGTGAGACTGCGGTGTGTCCTCGGTTGCGGTGATGTCGGGCACGGGTCGATTCCGGGGGCTCAGTAAACTTCGCGCCGCCGCGCTGTCCGGAGGCCGCGAGCCGGCGTCTCGCCCGTGGTCGACGGTCCGTATTTCCGGTCCGTGAGCGCGGATTCGCGGTGCCGTGGAGGTGACCGCGGTGGGTGTTCGACTGCCTGAGAAGGGGCGGATCCCTAGGGCTGCTGGTGCCCATGAACATTGGGGCATCACGCGGTGAGTCGCGGGTTCTCGCACTGCCGAAGGAGATTCGGCGGGACGCCCGGCGGATCGACAGTCTGGTACACCTGTCGGGGCGGGTGCTGATTCCGTCCGATCCCTGCCATTCGGTGCGGAGTCCGGCGTGGCGCGGATTGGTGACTCCGTGACCGCAGCGGTGCGGAAAACCTGTGCCTCGCGGTGTGATCGCGGCGGTGGCTGATCGACCGATCGGACGTGCGTCGATATTGCGTTGGGCGACTTCGGGAGTCGCGGTGTCCCGGTTGTGGAGCAGGTGGTGACGTATTCGTCGCGGGCAGGGGAGGGATCGGTCGCGGGCTCGTCTTGCCGGCCGGGCGAGACGTGTGGGATTCGGCGTTCGGTGTGAAAAGACTTGGCGCTCCGATGATCATCTGGGGAACTTTATTCCGGACATATCGCACAGAGTGTCCGAGCTGTCTCATATGCAGAGCGCACCCGAGTCCGGTATGTGAGTTATGTGCATATAGCATTGCTCGAAAGTGGTTCGACCGTACGATTATTCGATCGGTAGCGCTCGGAGTCGGCTGTGGCACATGCCGGTTGGTCTCGCTCGGGTGGCGCGCCGGAGTACTGCGCAGTACCTACGTCCGCGTCCAAAATGTCCGTATTGCGTTGGCGCAGAGTAGGTTTCGATATCAATTTCGAGAGGCGGGCAATTCCGCTCGGCCATGGTCGGTTGACCGGTTCGCTGCGCGGGCAAACTTCGGGCACGTGTCTTCCGGTTGACGCTGTACAAGGGCTCGAAGTATGTTGCGGATCACAAAGCAGGGCCTGAGAGTGTGGTGGTGCTTCATGTCGGACGGGGAGTATGAACTACGCGTCGTACTGACCAAGGCACTGCGTCGCATCGAGGAACTGGAGTCCGCCCGGCGCGAGCCGATCGCGATCATCGGCATGGGGTGCCGATTCCCCGGCGGCGCCGACGATCCGGACCGATTCTGGGCGCTGCTGGCCGCGGGCGCCGACGCCATCGTCGAAACGCCGTCCGCCCGTGTGCCCGTCGCCGACGATGCGCCGCGCGGGGCGAACCGGCGGGCCGGACTGCTCGCCGGACCGGTCGACGTGCTGGACGCCGACTTCTTCGGCATCGCGCCGCGCGAGGCCGCCGCGATGGACCCGCAGCAGCGGCTGATCCTCGAAGTCGCTTGGGAGGCGATGGAAGACGCGGCCCTGGCGCCCGGTGCCGGCGAGTCGCGCGCGGGGGTGTTCCTCGGCGTCAGCTGGCAGGAGTACCAGCGCGCCATCACCCCGGACGGGGTGCGCTCGGTCGACGCGCACACCCTCACCGGAACCATGCCGAGCATCGTCGCGGGCCGGGTGTCGTACCTGCTCGGCCTGCGCGGTCCCGCGGTCGCGATCGATACCGCGTGCTCGTCGTCGCTGGTCGCCGTGCACCAGGCGGTGACGAGTCTGCGCGCGGGGGAGTGCGAGGTCGCGCTCGCGGGTGGCGTGAACCTGCTCCAATCCGAGCTCACCACCGAGGCGCTCGCGCGCATGGGCGCGCTCTCCCCGGATGGGCACTGCCGCCCGTTCGACGCCGCCGCCAACGGCTACGTGCGCGGCGAGGGCGCCGGGGTGGTCGTGCTGAAGCGGCTCTCGCGCGCCGTCGCGGACGGCGACGACATCCGGGCCGTGATCCGGGGTTCCGCGGTGAACCACGACGGCCGTTCCCTCGGGCTGACCGCGCCGAATCCGGTGGCGCAAACCGAACTCGTGCGCACCGCCCTCGCCGACGCCGGATGCGTGGCCGAGCAGATCGACTACCTGGAGGCGCACGGCACCGGCACACCCTTGGGTGATCCGATCGAGATCGAGGCGCTGGCGCAGGTGTTCCCCGCGCGCCTCGACGAGTCGGTGGTCCGGATCGGTTCGGTGAAAGCGCAGATCGGGCACCTGGAGGCCGCCGCGGGTATCGCCGGGCTGATCAAGACGGTGCTCATGTTCGAGCATGGGACGATCCCTCGGCAGCCCGGATTCGGAACGGTCAACCCCCGGATCGTGTTGGCGGGCAGCGCGTTCGAGATCGCACGCGAGGATGTGCCGTGGCCGTCGGGTGCGGTGCCGCGCCGGGCCGGGGTGAGTTCGTTCGGGTTCGCGGGCACCAACGCGCATGTCGTGCTGGAGGAGGCGCCCGCGCTTCCGGACGGGGAAGCGGTGCCGGAACGGCCGGAACTGCTTGTGCTCTCGGCCCGCACGGAATCCGCGGTGGCCGCGTCGGCGGAGCGCTACAGTGCGCGGTTGGTGTCAGGGGATCTCCCGTTGCCGGAGGTGGCGGCCACCGCCGCGCTGGGGCGGCAGCATTTCTCCCGGCGGCGCGTCGCGGTCGCGCGGTCGGTGGAGGAGGCCGTCGATGCGTTGGGCGCGGCGGTGCCCGTGCCGGAATACGAACGCGCGCCGCGCATCACGGTGCTGTTCACGGGGCAGGGATCGCAGTACGCGGGGATGGGACGGGCGCTGTTCGGGCGATTTCCGGTGTTCCGCGACGAGTTCGAGCGCTGTGACCGTGCGGCAGGTGTCCTCGCGGGCGGACTTCGGTTGCGGGACTTGCTGTTCGACGCCGACGATGTCGCGCTGGCGCGCACGGAGTACGCGCAGCCGGTCCTGTTCGCGGTGGAGTGGGCGGCGGCACGCCTCTGGGAGTCGTGGGGTGTGCGGCCGGTGGCGGTGGTCGGGCACAGCCTGGGTGAGTTGGTCGCCGCCGCCGTGGCGGGTGCGTTCGGTCCGGAGGAAGGCGTGCGGCTGGCCGTCGTGCGCGGACGGTTGATGCAGGGTGCCCCGCGCGGGGCGATGGCGGCACTCTTCGCGGCACCGGAGGATTTCGCGGAAGGGCTTGCCGAGCTGGCGGATTCCGTCGCGATCGCCGCGGTGAACGCACCCGGCCAGTTCGTGGTCTCGGGGTCGGCGTCCGGTGTGCGGAGGTTGCGGGATGCGGCCGAGGCTCGAGGCGTGCGCGCGGTGGAGCTTCCGGGGGATACCGCGTTCCACTCGCCGCTGCTGGATCCGGTGTTGGACGAGTTCGAACGTGCCGCCGCCGATGTGCTCGGCTCTCCGCGTACTCCGGCGATCCCCCTTGTCTCGAATATCGCGGGGGTACAGGTCGATTCGCTCGACTCGCGTCATTGGCGTGACCATGCCCGTTCGGCGGTGCACTTCGCCGACTCGCTCCGAGCCGCAGAGGGTTTCGATACCGACCTCTACCTCGAAGTGGGGCCACACCCCGTCCTGCTCGGTTTCGGCAGGCAAGTTCTCGATGGTGATCCGGCCCGGTGGCTCGCGACGATGCATCGCGCCGCCGTCGACGAGACGCCGACTCTGACGAGCCTCGGGGAGATCTATCGGCGCGGGGGTGAAATCGATTGGGGTGCGGTGTTTCCCGGGGAGGTGCGGCGGCGGCATGGTCTGCCGACGTATCCGTTCGAACGTCGGCGTTACGTGGTGTCCGATCGGGCGGCGGAGGTAGGATGTGCGGCCGTTGCCGCCGCCGCTCCGGCTGGCGATGTTCCGGTCGGTAGTGCCTTCGACCTGGTAGGTGACACTGTTGCTCCGGCCGGCAGCGTCACCGGCCCAGCCCGTGGTGCTCCTGTTCCGGTCGACAGCGCTACTGCCCAGGTCGGCCGTGCGTCCGTACCGATCGGCGGCGCAGCAGCCCCGGCCTACCTGGCGGAACATCGATATCGGGGGTGGGCGATCGTCCCCGCCGCCTACTTGGCGGTGACGGCGCTGCGGGCCGTGGGCGAAGGGCACGAGCTGAGGGACTTCGCTGTCACGCGCGCGCTCCCCGTGGAACAGCTCACCCCGCCGCGGCTTTCGGCAGCGGCTGACGGCATCGAGGTCGCCTTCGACGCCGGTGCCGCCACCGCTCTGCTCGTCCGATCCGGAGCGGATCATGCTGCGGATCGCGAGGATTCGACGCGGGCCGGGGGATCGACGGTGCGCGATTCCGACGAGTTCTACCGGTGGTGTGCGGGATTCGGGCTCGAGTTCGGGTCGGCGTTCCGGTGGATCACCGGGCTGCGCGGCGACGGCGCGCGAATCACGGCCCAGCTCGAGCGCCCGGCCGCGCTGGCAGTCGACCCGACCGCCACACTGGTCTGCCTGGTGGACGCGGCGGTGCAGACGGGACTCGCGCTGTATGAACGCGGCGGCGCGGCGCACCTTCCGATCGGCATCGGCAGGCTGCGCCTCCGCGGTGCGTTCGAGGGGTCGATCGCTCGTGCGGTGGCGACGCGGACCGGTCCGACGGTGAGTGTGCGTTTGTTCGATGGGTTCGGAAACCTCGTCGCCGAGATGGACGAAATTACCTACGCGGCAACAGAAACCGCTCGGACTGCACTGGCCGTCGAGCTGCCGCGTGATGAGAGTGCGCCTGATTCAGCGACCGGCACCACGAACGCGGTTCCGATCCGTACGGTGCGATGGCGGCGGATGGCAGGTGTTGGCGCCGCGACCACCCGCTCTTGGCTCGTCTTCGGCACCGGCGCGGAAACCGTTGCCGCAGGCTTGTGTTCGGCCGGTCAAGCCGTGCGGATTGCCGCACGGGGAGCTGACCGGCCGACCTCCCGCGTTCTCGTCCACGGGGCGGTGGCGGGTGGTTTCGCGGATTCGGCGGCTCCGGCAACCGAGAGCGGAGCAGATGCCGGATATGTCGCACCGGGTTCCGCCCACGAATCCGGCGACGCGGCACCCTCACTCACCCCGCCGGGAAGTTCCTTCGGTCCCGAGAACCTGAGCGGCCACGCCCTCGTGTACGTCCTGTCGGGCGACGCGGAGGATCCCGACACAGCCGCCACAGCGGTGTCGGAACTATTGACGTTGGTCCGCACCGCCGCCGACACCGTCGACGCGGGTCCGCTGTTCGTGGTGACGACGGGCGCGACCGCGGTGTTGCCCGGCGATCGGGTCCGGCCTGCGGCAGACGCATTGCGGGGACTGTGCGCGGTCGTACGCACCGAGCTTCCCGAACTCCGGTGCCGGACCATCGATGTGCCGGGTGACGAACTGGGTGCCGCGCACCTGGTGGACGAACTCCGTTCGGACGCAGAGACACCCGAGGTTTCCCTCCGGGCCGGAGTTCGTTACGTCCCTGTGCGCGTCCAGCATTCCCCGCCCGCGCCTGACGCCGCCGTGCGTCCGGACGCGGCCTACCTGATCACCGGCGGATTCGGCGCGCTCGGTGGGCACGTCGCGGAGCTGCTGGTCGAGTGCGGGGCCCGGACGTTGGTGTTGGTCGGGCGGAACACTCCCGGCGAGCGCGCGTCGGCGACGATCGCGCGAGCGCGCGCCGCGGGCGTCCGCATCGACACCGTGACGCTCGATCTCGGCGACCGCTCCGCGCTGGCGGCGTTGATCGCCCGCTTCGGCAACGACCTGCCCCCGCTGCGCGGGATCCTGCACTGCGCGGGCGTGACCGACGACGCGCCGCTCATCCAGCAGACCCCCGAACGGGTGCGCGCGGTGTTCGCGGGCAAGTCCCGCGGCGCCTGGCACCTGCACGAACTCACCGCCGGATTGCCGCTGGACCTGTTCGTCCTGTTCTCCTCCGTGAGCGCGGTGATCGGCACGGCCGGTCAGGCCAACTATGCCGCCGCCAACGCCTACCTCGACGGTCTGGCGGAACTCCGCCTGGCCGACGGACTCCCGGCCGTCAGCATCCAGTGGGGACCCTGGGCAGCCACCGGCATGGCGGCAGCTCTGATCCCCACCGCCGTCGCGGCCTGGCACCGCAAAGGTGTCGGCCTGCTCGACCCCGTCGCGGGCCGACATATCCTCCACCGATTACTCACCGCCCGCGGTGTTTACTCGGTCCACCCGGACCCGAGCGGACTACTCGCCCCGACTCCCACCCCCCAAGTCTCGAGCACGTCACCGATGATCGGTGCGACTGAATCGACTGCTGAGGAATCACTTTCGCGCCCTTCTCGAGCAGAGTCGCGCTTCGAATGCGAGCTGGATCGGCCCGCTGCATCGGAGCCTTCGGCCATGCCCGATGCGGTCCCTTCGCTGGCACAAGGGGCCGAGGTGGGGTTCGCCGTGGAGTCGGAGTCTTCGGCCGCACCGGGTGCGGTCCGGTCGCTGGCACAGGGCGCCGTCCCGGAGTCCGCCATGGAGACGGAGCCGACCCACCCGTCGGGACGGTTGGCTGGTGCAGAGTCCGCCATGGAGACGGGGGCGGTCACTCTGCCGAGGCTGCGTCCGGCACAGGACCCTGTCGCCGGATCGGACACGACCCGTCAGGTTGATCCGCACCCCGAATCCGCCCCGGTACGCGCACACGCCGACTTGACCGCCCTGGTAGAGCGCCACGCCGCCGCCGCATTGGGTCGCACCGACGGCGTCCCGCCTCGCACCCCGCTGCGGGACCTCGGCATGGACTCCATGATGGCGGTCGACCTCCGCAACACCCTCTCCGATGAGCTGCACGTCCGCCTCCCCGCGACGTTGCTCTTCAACCACCCGACGGTCACCGCCGTCGCGAGTGAACTCGCCAAGCTCGTGGCTGCCGGGAGCGCTGAATCATTCAAGCCGGGAGCACAACTCGCGCCCCACCCGCCCGCTCTTGCTGCCAGCTCACTCACCGCCGCGGCCCCGGGCGCCGCTGTTGCCGACACCGTAGACGCGGCCGATGGCGCCGTCCCTGAATCCGCAGCGGCCGCTGCCGTCGCCGTTCCCGCCGCTGCTGCGTTCGCCGCCGCACTCCAGCCGGCTGCCACCGCACCCCCCGCCGCCGAAGTTGCTCACATTGCCGAGCCTGACGCCGCGAACGTTGCCGCCGTCGCCAACACAGCAGACACCGGAACTACCGGCATGACCGCTGCCGCGACCGGCACAGCTACTACGGCGGGTGCCGTTGCCGCTCCCCGCATCGTCACCGCCGCTGTCTCCGCGGAGGCGCCCGAGGCATCGGTCACCGACCCCATCGCCATCATCGGTGTCGGCTGCCGCTATCCCGGCGACATTCACGGCCCGGATGATCTGTGGCAGTTGCTGATTTCCGAAACCGACGCGGTGTCGGAGGTCCCGCCCAGCCGCTGGGATGTGGACGCGTACTTCGACACCGACCCGGACGCCGACGGCAAGACCTACACCCGGTGGGGGGGATTCGTACACGGTGTCGAGGATTTCGACGCCGGGTTCTTCGGGATCAGCGCGGGCGAGGCCAGGATGCTCGACCCGCAGCAGCGGTTGCTGTTGGAGGTCACCTGGGAAGCAGTGGAGCACGCGGGAATTCCGGCGCACGCAGTGGCGGGCAGTCGCACCGGTGTGTTCACCGGGCTCATGTCGCAGGATTACGCGGAGCGGATGGCGCGCGCGAACATCGCGCCGGACGCGTGGTTCGGCACCGGCAATCTGGCGAGCGTGGCGTCGGGGCGGCTGTCGTACTTCCTCGGCGCGCAGGGGCCGAGTCTGACGGTGGACACCGCCTGCTCGTCCTCGCTGGTCGCGGTCCACCTCGCGGCGCGGAGCCTGCGCGCCGGGGAGAGCGATCTCGCCGTGGCCTGCGGCGCCACCGTGGTTCTCACGCCGTCGCTGGACATCTATTTCGCCCGCGCCCGGGGTCTCGCCGCCGACGGGCGCTGCAAGAGTTTCGACGCCCGCGCGGACGGCGTGGTGTGGAGCGACGGTGCGGGCGCGCTGATACTGAAGCGTCTCGCCGACGCCCGCCGCGACGGTGACCGGGTGCTGGCGGTGATCCGCGGTACGGCGGTGAATTCCGACGGCCGCAGCCAAGGCCTGAGCGCCCCGAACGGTCCGGCGCAGGAGCGCGTCATCCGCGCGGCGCTCGACGACGCCGGAATCGACGGTGACACGGTCGATTACGTGGAGGCGCACGGCACCGGGACAGCGCTCGGCGACCCGGTCGAGGTGGAGGCGATCGCGGCGACACTGGCCGAACACCGGCCTGCGGATCGGCCCGTGTGGATCGGCTCGGTGAAATCCAACCTCGGCCACACCCAGGCGGCGGCCGGAATCGCCAATATCGTCAAGGTCGTCGAATCCCTGCGCCATGAATACATTCCGGCGTCGCTGCACTTCCGGACGGGAAACCCGCATATCGATTGGGATCGCCTCGGTGTCCGGGTGGCGGATACCGGTCGCGCGTGGGCGCGGGGAGAGCGGGTGCGGCGCGCGGGGATCAGCGCGTTCGGCATCAGCGGCACGAACGCGCACATCATTCTGGAAGAGGCGCCATCGACTACGGACGAGGCACGGGAGCAGACTGCCGCTGTCCCGGTGTTGCACAAGGGGTCTCATCTGCTAGCCGTATCAGCGGTGAATGTGCCCGCGCTGAAGGAACTCTCGTCCAGATACGCGGACTTCCTCGACGCCCACCCCGACACCGATCCGCGTCGACTGTGTGCGGCGGCCAACGCCGGGCGGACGCACTTCGCCGAACGGGTCGTGCTGCTGTTCGACGATCTCGATCAGGCGACGGCCGGTCTGCGCGCGGTGGGGTCCGGTGCCGCGGAGCCCGGCGCGCTGCTCCGGCTCGGTGCGAGTCCTTCGGAGGCGCAGGACGCGCTGGCGCGTCGATACCTAGGCGGCGACGAAATCGACTGGGCAGGCGAGTATCCCGACTATCGCGGCGGTTCGCTCGACCTGCCGCACTACCCCTTCCAGCGCAAGCGGCACTGGCTCGACCTCGAGGACGTGCGCCAGGTCCGGGGGAGGCCGGCGGCGTCGGGCGAGGTGTACGAACTGCCGATCGTTCCGGAATCGTTCGATCACCATAGGCTGCACGGCATTCCCACCGTTCCCGCCGCGTGGATGTGTGCGCGGCTCGGGGATGTGGCGGCGCATTTGCCCGGCACGTGGCGCATCGAGCGGCTCACCTTGGTGACACCCCTGGCCGTGCGCGCAGCCTCCGTTGTCGGGCTGGAGCTGACGCCGGACGACACCGGCTATGCGGTCGTGTTCCGGTCGGAGAACGTCGACGGCGGAGTGGTGGCCCGAGCTGTTCTGCGCCCCAGTGCAATCGAGGTGGTCCCCAACCTTGTCGGAGGTCTGCGGGAGGAACCCGGGGGCGCTGCCGGCAACCTCGGCTCCGATCGGCGGCACACCGTCCTCGGCACCGTCGCGGACCCCTGGAGCACCTACTACGATCGAATCGCCGCGCACGGACTCACGCTCGGCCCGGATCACCGGCGCGGCTTGCGCTTCCACCGTTCGGGACCGAACGAGGCGACCGCCGTACTGCGGGCGCCCACGACCGTCGACACCGCCCTGCTGGACAGCTGCCTGCACGGCCTCGCCCTCACCGCCGACGGGACGCAACGAAACCTCTTCCTGCCGACGGCCATCGACCGGCTCGAGATCCTGGCCCAGCCCGCGTCCGGCACCGACCGGCTCACTCTTCGGGTCCGCATCACCGAGCCGGGAGATCGCGTCGTCGTCGGTGATCTCACGCTGAGTGACGCCGAGGGGCATGTCCTGGTTCGGGCGGACGGCATCTGCCTCATGGCGGCCGTTGACCCCGAGGGCGTCGCCGGCACCGAACGCCGGAACCCACTCGTGCGTTTCGACGCCACGAACTCGGACGCGACGCGTATCTCCTCGCCCGCCAGCCGCATTGCCGATCTCCTCCACCACATCGCCTGGGAGCCGGCCGAGGCGCGGCAGTCCGTCGAGGCGACCGGACGGTGGTGGGTACTGGGCGGGGGCACACTCGGCGCGGCCATCGCGGACCACCTCACGGCACGCGACGCCGACGCCGTGCTCATCGAGACGCCCACCGAATCCGATGATCCGCCGTCCGACTCACCCCTCGCCGGCCTTCCGGATGCGGTCGCGGGACGTGACGAGCGCGTCCTCCCCGGTTCCCCTCCGAGTCCGGTCGGAGTAGTGGTCGCGTGGACCGGCACCCCTATCCCTGTGCTCGTCTCCACCGTTCTGCGGCTGGTCACGCACCTGGCCGAATCCGGCGCCGCCCCACGAGCACTCTGGTTGGTGACGACCGGTGCGCAGCGAGTGGTGCCCGGCGACCGCCCCGACCCCGAGCAGGCACTGCTGTGGGGCATCGGCCGGGTGCTGCGCACCGAACACCCCGAACTGCGCTGCCGCCTTCTCGATCTGGAGCACGGTCGGCTGCCGTCGACCGATTCGCTTGCCGCCGCGCTGTTCTCGTCCTCCGGCGAGGAACTCGCACTCCGCGATGACCGGGTGTTGTCCGCGCGGGTGGCTCCCGGCCTCGCGTCCGATGACACGGACTACCGGATTCAGGCCGATCGGTCGGGAGAGCTCGACCGCGTGCGGATCGTTTCCGCCCCCAGACGCTCACCCGAGCCGGGCGAAGTCCAGATCGAGGTCACCGCTACGGGAGTGAATTCCTCGGATGTGTGGTCGGCGCGCGGCTTGCGCACCAGCGGCCCCGCGTCGCTGGGGCGCGAATGCGTGGGCCGGATCAGCGCGGTCGGCGCGAAGGTGACCGGCCTCGCGATCGGCGACCGGGTGGTGGCACTGGCCGACGGAAGCCTCGCGGGATGGGTGAACGTCCCCCGCACGCTGGTGGCCCCGGCACCCGCGCACCTTTCGGACACCGAATGCGCCACCCTGCCAATCGCTTTCGCCTCCGCATGGTGCGCGCTGGTCGACCTCGGCAACCTGCGCCGCGGCGGCCGGGTCATGGTGCACGCCCCCGCCGACGGATTCGGCATCGCCGCCGTCCAGGTCGCCGTGTACCTGGGAGCCGAACTGGTCGTGACCCCCGCGCTGCGCCGGTGGGCCGCTGAGCACGGACATGATCTGGGGGCCGTACCGGATTGGCGTGCACGAGATTTCGTCGCGGACATGTGGGACCGCTCCGGCGGCGCAGGTTTCGACGTGGTGCTGAGCGCGGTGACCCCGGAATTCGCCGACACCGGGCTGGCTTTGCTGAACCCGCGAGGACAGCTTGTCGAGGTGTTCGACGCCGAACAGGTGCGCCCTGTCGCCGAGGGGGTGAACGTGCCCGTCGGCGAGGTCGAGGAGATGCGGCCTGGTCTCAGCGATGCCGAGCGAGTGCGCCCTCGCACGGAGGCCGAGCTACGCGCCACCGTTGAAGGCCGGCTGATGCGTTCCGGCCCTGATGACGGCCAGACCTACTCCGGTGTCGGCCGGGCTGGTGGCGCGGCGAATCATGCACCGCACCAAGGTCCTCACCGTGCCGGGCTCCCTAGGCTCGATCTCGCCGAGATCGGAACCGACCGTCTCGGCGTCGCGCTGGCGCGGATCGCGGCGCTGGCAGACGAAGGAGTTCTGCGTCCCCTGCCGCACACCGTGCACCCGGCGGCCGAGGCGGCTACCGCATTGCGCAAGGTGTGGCAGCGCGACCATCCCGGTCGGGTGGTGGTGCGCTCCGAAGCCGCAGTCCTGCCGACGATCACCGATGACGGAACCTACATCGTCACCGGGGCTTTCGGCGGGCTGGGTGCGGCGGCCGTGCGCTGGCTGGCCGAGCGGGGCGCCCGGCACCTGTTGCTCGTCGCCAGGAGCGCGCCGGACGAGACCGGCAGATCGCTGGTCAACACCTTGCGGGACAAGGGAATCAGCGTCGTGACGCGGCAGGCCGACGTCGGTGATAGCGCCGCCGTGGCCGCTTTGCTCGGCGGCCTGCCCGCCGCCGGGCTCCCGCCACTGCACGGCATCGTGCACTGCGCGGGCGTACTGGACGACGGTGTGCTCACCGGACAATCCTGGGAGCGGTTCCAGGCGGTGCTCGCCGCGAAGTACACCGCCGCAAGGCACTTCGACGAGCTCACGCGCGGCGACAGCCTCCGCCTCTTCCTCACGTACTCGTCCGTCGCGGGCGTCCTCGGCACCCCGGGCCAGGCGAACTACGCCGCCGCCAACGCTGCCCTGGACGCCCTGGCATGGCGACGCCGTGCGGAAGGCCTTCCCGCGCTGAGCGTCGCGTGGGGCCCGTTCGCCGATGTCGGCATGGCTGCCGGCCAGGACGCCCTCCTCGCTCGCCTCACCCGAGCGGGCCTACCGCCCCTGACCGCGCCCGACGCCACTCTCGCGCTGAACCACTTCCTGACGACGGCCGCGACGGCGCCGGGAGTGTTCGACTTCGTCCCCGACCGCTGGTACGCGAACTATCCCGCACAACCCTCGCCCAGCGCGGACCCGTCGACTACGCGTGCGTCCGGCGGATCGGTGGATGACGTCTCCGGCCGGGGCGCAGCCACGCGCACCGCCGACCAGTCACCCGGGGAGCCCCGGTCCCTGAGCAGCAACCACCGAGAACCCGGCATAGATCACTGGATCACCGTGGTCCAACAGGTCACCATGCGCGTCCTCGACCGCAGCGCACCCCTGGACCCCGACCAGCCCCTGCACGACAACGGTGTCGACTCCCTCACCGGCATGGAACTGCGCGCCGCGCTGGCCACCGAACTCGGAGCCCCACTACCCGCCGCCCTGGTCTTCGACTACCCGACGGTCCGCGAAATCGCCGGCCTACTGCAACGCAAGAGCCGCGCCCTGGGCGACGTGACGGGATCGTCGAAGCACCCTGTGCCGCAACCTGGTTCGCTGGATGGCATCGTCAGCACTTCGGTGACACCTGTGCCCCCGCGGGGTGATTCGCGGCCACAGACGCCGGAACCTGGTGCGGCAGGGTCGTTCGCGCTGAACCAGCCGAGCGCGGATGAGGGTGAGCGGTATCGAGGCGAGCGGAATCGCGCGGCCGGTAGTGCACCGCATCGTGCGGCTGACTCGGCCGACGACGACCCGATTGTCATCGTCGGCATGGCCTGCCGATTCCCCGGGGGCGTACGCACCCCCGAACAGTTCTGGCAGTTGTTGCGCGACGGGCGGGACGCCGTGACGGAAGTGCCACCGGAACGGTGGGATATCGACCGCTTCTTCGATCCCGACCCGGCCGCGCTGGGCACCATGTACACGCGGTGGGGTGGATTCCTCGACGGTGTCGACGAATTCGACGCCGAGTTCTTCGGGATCGGCGCGGCGGAGGCGCGGGCGATGGACCCGCAGCAGCGGCTGCTGCTGGAAACGGCGTGGGAGGCGGTGGAGCGATCCGGTCGCGCGCCGGGTGGCCTGTCCGGCAGCGACGCCGGTGTCTTCGTCGGGCTGTGCTTCAGCGAGTACCCCGGAACCCGCACGGCCGCACTCGATCCGGCAGCGGTCGGGGCGTATTCGGTGATCGGCTCGGCGCCCAGCGTGGCTGCGGGCCGTCTCGCCTACACGCTGGGCCTGCGTGGTCCGGCGCTCACGCTCGACACCGCGTGCTCGTCGTCGCTTGTCGCGCTCCAATCGGCGTCGGACAGCCTGCGCGCCGGTCGATGCGACCTCGCGCTGGTCGGTGGTGTCAACCTGCAACTGGCCCCGGAGACCACCCTGGGGTTCTGCCGGATCGGCGCACTGTCACCCGACGGCCGTTCCCGGGCGTTCGGCGCCGCCGCCAGCGGATACGTCCGCGCCGACGGATGCGGCGTCCTCGTGGTGACCCGACTTTCGTCGGCGCGCCGCAACGGCGACCGGGTACTGGCCGTGGTGCGCGGCATCGCGGTGAACCACGACGGTCGCTCCAACGGGCTGACGGCCCCGAACGGGTCCGCTCAGCGCCGGGTGCTCGCCGACGCGCTGTCCCGGGCGGGTATGGATCCGGATCAGATCGCATACGTCGAAACACACGGCACCGGAACGCCTCTGGGAGATCCCATCGAAGCGGGCGCGCTCGCGGACGTCTACGGGGTCGCGCGGACCCATCCGCTGCTCATCGGTTCGGTGAAGTCGAACATCGGGCACGCCGAGGCGGCCGCCGGGGTGGCGGGCGTGATCAAAGCGGTGCTCATGCTGGAGCACGGCCACATCCCACCCTCCCTGCACGCCGACCCGCCGAACCCCCACATCCCTTGGGACAGCGTGCCGTTACGCGTGGCCACCACGTCACACCCGTGGCCGGACACGACGGGACCACGGGCGGTCGGAGTGAGCTCGTTCGGCATGAGCGGCACCAACGCCCACGTGATCCTGTCCGCGCCGGAACCGTCGTACGAGCGCGCATCCGGCGCCGGACCTGCCGTCGCAACACCGACCGGGTCTGGTGCGGCCCGGTTGCTGGTCCTGTCCGCCCGCACCGAGACTGCCCTTGCCGAGCTGGCCGACCGATGGTCGAACACGCTGCATAGCAACGAATCACGGTTCGAGGATCTCGCGTGCACGGCGGCCGTGGCGCGCACCCATTTCGAGCACCGCATCGCTGTCGTCGCACAGGACGCCGAGATTGCCGCGCGCGAACTCACCTCCGGCACTGTCCTGCGCGGTCGAGTCGACCGCGCCGCCGTTCCGGCGATCGGAGTGCTGTTCACCGGACAGGGCTCGCAGTACCCCGGAATGGCTCGCGGCCTGTTCGAATCCGAACCGGTGTTCCGCGAAGCCCTCGAGCACTGCGATACCGTGCTGGGCCCGATCGAAGATGGAATCGGCCTGCTCGACGCCCTCTACGGCCCCGCTGCGGATCGACTGGAGCGGACCGTGTTCGCCCAGCCGGCCCTCTTCGCCGTCGAGTGGGCGCTGTGGTGCCTGTGGCGGGATTGGGGCCTGACGCCCGCCGCCGTGCTCGGCCACAGCGTGGGGGAGTACGTGGCGGCCTGCGCGGCGGGCGCGATGGACCCCGACGACGCGCTGGGATTGGTCGCGACGAGGGGCAGGTTGATGCAGAGCTTGCCCGGTGACGGCGCCATGCTCGCGGTCGACGCCTCGGCCACGCAGGTCGAATCCCACCTGGGCCGATACCCGGCGCTGTCGGTCGCCGGGTACAACAGCCCGCGGCAGATCGTCGTCGCGGGCGGTCGCCACGACCTAGCCGCGTTGCGAGAGGAATTGGGGCACGAGGGAATTCGCTGTGCTCCGCTGCCGGTATCGCACGCGTTCCACTCCGCCCGCATGGATCCCATCCTCGACGATCTCGCTGCGGCCGCCGCCCACCTACCCGCGACCGAACCCGCCCTACCCCTCGTCTCCTCGGTCACCGGGACCCTGATGACCGGACCGTTCACCCCGCGCTACTGGGCTGATCAGGCCCGGCAGCCGGTGCGTTTCGCGCCGGGCCTGGAAGCGTTGTCGGAGCGCGGGATCGGGTTGTTCCTCGAGGTCGGGCCCTCGGCGACACTATCGGTCCTTGGCCGTCGAACCCTGCCCGAGAGCGCCACTTTCGTGCCCTCCCTGCACCGGGGCACCGACGACGCCACGGCGATCAGCACGTCCCTCGGCCACTTGTACACCGCAGGGGCGGCGCTGAACTGGGAGCGAGTGTTCCGGGGCCACCACGCCCGGTCGGTGCCGGCCCCGACTTATCCGTTCCAGCGGCAACGCTATTGGATCGACGCCGCCCCCTCGGCGGGCGCAAGGTCGGGTCTGTTCGAGGGAGGGATGGCGCGCCCAGTGCGCGCCGCTACTTCAGGGCCGGAGATCGAATTCACCCTCACGCTCGACGCGGCCGCCCCCGGATACCTCGGCGACCACCGACTCGGCGGCGATATCGTCGTGCCCGGCGCGTGGTTCGTCACGACGATCTATACCGCCGCACAGGAACTGACTGTCGACCACCCGCTCGCGCTCGATGATTTCGTCATAGTCACCGGGCTGACCCTGACCGGACGACACCTGATACACCTCCGTTTCGTTCCGGAGGCGGCCGGTTTCGCGGTGGCGGTGTCGAGCGAGAACCCGGACGGCCGCCAAGTACATGCGCGGGCTCGCCTGACCCACGAGACTTCCGCGGCGGAGCGTTCGTCGCTCGACGACCTTCAGGCCCGATGTGAAGACCACCAGGATCCGTCGAACTTCTACGCGGCTCTGGCCGATTCGGGCCTCCACTACGGCCCGGCATTCCGGCGCATCATCGGTCTCCGCCGCATCGACGGCGAAGCCCTGGCCACATTGTCGTGCGGCGAATTCGACGGAACACCAACGCATCCGGTGCTGCTCGACGCCGGACTGCACACCCTCTACGCCGCGATGGCGCCCGAATCCCGGGCCCACACGTGGGTTCCGGTGGCGATCGACCGCGTCATCGCGGCCGCCACCCTCCGTCGCACGCGATACGCGCACGTGCGGGTGTTCGAGCAGGGGGAGCGGGTGGTGGTCGCGCGGGTGCGACTGCTGGACGAGGAAGGTGGGCCGGTGTTGACGGCAGACGGGGTCCGCGTCATGCGGACGACAGAGCGTTCGGACCGGGGCACCACAGCTCGCGGCTCGTATCGAATGATCTGGCGGGCCGTCGATCCCGCGCCGACCGGGCCGGTATCCGGCCGCTGGCTGGTGGTTTCGGACGGGCCGCTCGGCTCGGACATCGCCTCCGAATTGCGTTCTCGCGGTGCGGAAGTAGCCGTGGCCCGACCTGGTCGTGGTCTGTCGTTCGAACCTAACGGTGAGCTGAGAGTCGACCTTGCTTCTCCGGCGGCCGTGCGGGCCCTGCTCGCCGCGGCGGGCGACGGACACACCCCGATCAGCGGAATCGTCTACGCGCCCGGCATCACCGGGTTCGGACCGGATGAAGCCACCGACGCCGTAGTGGGCGCACTGCACTTCACCCAGGCGGCGGTGGGGGCGGGTGTCGGGGCGTTGCGCGTACTGACGCGGAACGCGCAACCCGTCGAACCCGTCGAAAATGTGCTTCCCGACGGCGCGGCTCTGTGGGGATTCGCCCGCTCGGTGCAACTGGAGCACCCGGAAATCGGTTGCCATGTAATCGACTACGACGCGAACACTCCGATGTCACGGCTCGTGGACGAGGTGGCTTTCGGCGGTCCGGCGGTACAGTCCGACCTACCGGAAGGTGTGCCGAAGACCTGGTCCGAGGGTTCCGTTACCCCTTCCGCCTCACCGGGGGGCCTGCCTACTGCCGAGAGCGGGCATTCGTCGCTCGAGCCGCTGGCGAGCCTGTCGACTGCCGGGAGTGGCCATACGTCGGTCGGGCCACTGGAGAGCCTGCCGTCGATCGGGGCCGGCCATTCGGCTCCACCGTCTGCTCTGCGGGAGCGCACCCAACCCTTCGGACAGACGGCCCTCAGAGGTGAACGCCGGTACGTGCCCAGGCTCGCCCCCGAAACCGCGCTTGCCCCAATAGAACCCGCGCGATTCGCACCGCCCGCACCCGCTCCCGATCGGACGATCCTGATCACCGGCGGCACGGGTGGTATCGGCCTCACCCTCGCCGAATGGTTCGTGAACCGCGGCGCCCGCACCCTCGTCCTGCTATCCCGCGGTGCGTCCGACACCGACAACGCGACCATCGACCGCCTGCGCGAACGCGCCCGGGTCGAGGTCTGGTCCGCCGACACGGCCGATCGGGACGCCCTCGCCGCGGTGCTGGAACGGGTGTCACGCGAATTGGCCCCCTTGGACGGTGTCGTCCACTTGGCAGGCGTGCGTGACGACGGCATGCTCACCGGCTTGGACGCCGACCGCGTGCGGTCCGTTCTGACCCCGAAACTGCACGGCGCGCGGCACTTACACGATCTCACCGCGCACCTGCCGCTGCGATTCTTCGTCCTGTTCTCTTCCGCCGCCGGTGTGGTCGGCCTGCCAGGGCAGGCCGCGTACGGCGCCGCCAACGCCTACCTCGACGCACTCGCCGAGGCGCGGGCCGCGGCGGGGCTGCCCGCGCTCGCGCTCGCCTGGGGACCTTGGGCGGACACGGGTATGGTGCGGCAGCTGTCCGACACCGATGTCGCCCGGCTCGCCGCGCGCGGGTACGGTCTGCTGCTGGCGCGTGACGCGCTCGAAACACTCGGCGGTGCACTCGATTCCGCTGCTTCCGGCACCCTCACCGTTCTCCCGATCGATCCCGCCGCCGCGCGCACACCGGACCTGCCTGAGGTACTTCTGGACCTGCTCGGACCGGTGGACAACCCGGTGGGTGACGCACCCGATCCACTCCGCCTCCCGGCCTCCGATCCCGCCGGCGCGTCCACGGATCTGCGGTCGGAGTTGGAGGCACTGGTCCGCCGCTGCCTCGGGCTGGCCCCGGACGCCGACCTCGACCGCCCGCTGCACGAGCTCGGCCTGGATTCGGTGGCCGCCATGGAGATTCGCGACGACCTCTCCCGCGCCACCGGCCACCGCCTCCCCGCCACCCTGGCTTTCGAGTACCCGACTCCCCGCGCGGTAGCCGACCACCTCGCGGATCTCGGCACCCGTGCGGCTCCGGGATCGCACCGGAACAGCACGCCCGCCCCCGGCGCGAGCGTCAGGCCACCCCGGGCGGAATCCGACACGGTGAGCATCGGCGCGACACATCTGCGCTCGGACTCTGTCTCGTTCCACCGGCAGAGCGATCCTGTCGGTGAGATCCCCTCTGCCGCAGGGATGCACGCGACCCCGGACTTCGCGACGGCCGCGTCGGCGGCAGCGCTGTGGACTCCCGCCGTCGGCAGCGGCGACATCGCCATCGTCGGGGTGAGCGGCCGGTACCCCGGCGCGCCCGACCTGGACGCATACTGGCGGGTGCTCGCGGAGGCGCGGGACTGCGTCACCGAGATACCCACTGAGCGTTGGGATCACAGCCGGTACTTCCACCCCGGGCGGCACCACCCCCACACCGCCTACACCAAGTGGGGTGGATTCCTCGACGACGTCGACTGTTTCGATCCGCTCTTCTTCGCCATCTCGCCGCGCGAGGCGGAGGTGATGGACCCGCAGGAGCGCCTGTTCCTGCAAACGGCGTGGGCGGCGATGGAGGACGCGGGCTACCACCGCGGCGAGCTGGCTCGCGTGGGTCTGCGCCCGGAGGACGCGGGTGTGTTCGTCGGCGTGATGTGGGGCACCTACCAGATGTTCGGCGCGGAGGAGTCCCGGCTCGGCCGGGGCACGCTGCCCGCTTCGACGTTCTGGAGCATCCCGAATCGGGTCTCGCATGCCCTCGACCTGCAAGGGCCCAGTATGGCGGTCGACACGGCGTGCTCGTCGTCGCTGAGCGCGCTGCATCTGGCCTGCCAGAGCCTGCGCACCGGGGAGACGCGGCTGGCTGTCGTCGGCGGGGTGAACCTGTCGCTGCACCCGTACAAGTTCGTCGCGCTCAGCCAGGGGCAGTTCGCCTCCACCGACGGGCGCTGCCGCTCGTTCGGCGCGGACGGGGACGGTTATGTGGCGGGCGAGGGTGTCGGTGCACTGGTGCTGCGGCCGTTGGCCGATGCCGAAGCGGCCGGCGACACCATCCACGCTGTGATCAAGGGCACCGCCGTCAACCACGGCGGCCGGGTGAACGGCTTCACCGTGCCCAACCCCACGGTGCAGGCGGCGGTGATCCGGCGCGCGTTGCGTGCCGGCGGCGTGGATCCCGCGACGGTGTCCTACATCGAGGCGCACGGCACCGGCACCGCGCTCGGTGATCCCATCGAAATCGCGGGTCTGGCACAGGTATTCGGTGGTGCGCCGAGCACGATCCCGCTCGGATCGGTGAAGTCGAACATCGGGCACCTGGAGGCGGCGGCGGGCGTCGCGGCGCTCACCAAGGTGCTCTTGCAGTTGCGCCACGACACCATCGTGCCGTCGCTGCACAGCGTGCCGCCGAACCCGAACATCGATTTCGGCGGCACGCCGTTCGTGGTCCCCGACCGCGCACTGGCCTGGCCGGTCTCCGGTGGGCCGCGCCGCGCCACCGTCAGCTCGTTCGGCGCGGGCGGCGCGAACGCCAACGTCGTGCTCGAAGAGTATGTCGATCGCCGCCCCCGCACGGCGTGGCACGGGGATCAGATCGTGCCCGTGTCGGCGCGCGACACCGAACGTCTCGCCGCCTATGTGGCGGATCTGGAGCGATTCCTCGCCGACCGGCAACCCGATCTGGGCGATCTCGCCTTCACGATGCAGGTCGGGCGGGCGCCGGGCACGGCTCGGGCCGCGTTCGTCGCCGGTGATCTGGGCGAACTGCGCGCCGAGTTGCGCGCCTGGATCGAAAACCGCGACGGTGCACGAGATTCCGCCCGCGCGGCCGCCGATCCGACGGTAGCGCGATGGTTGCGTGGCGAGCGCGTCGATTGGGAAGCCGTGCGCGGCAGCGGTTCACGTCGGCGCATCTCGCTGCCGACCTATCCGTTCGCGCGGGAACGCTATTGGATCCCCGACGTGGTGGGCACCGAGCCCGCGGCCGAGGTGTTGTCCGCTCGCGCCGATGGCATGGAGAACGAATCGGTCCCGCGAGCGCACAACGGTACCTCTTCCGCTCAGTCGGCGCCCCACCGGCTACTTGTTCCACACTGGACTCGCGCCGACGCGACCCCCGGCGCGTTACCGGCCGCGACCGTGATCGTCTACGACGAGCACACCCCGGCCGCGATCGTGACGGCCCTGGCCGCGACCGCGAATCCGGCGCGGATGATCCGGGTGGGTACCCACGGCGTGGATCGCGCGGACTTCGCAGCGGGCGTCGAGCGTGGTCGCGCCGCCACCGCCGACGGACCCGACTACGTCATCGACCTGTGTGATCTCGTTCCCGCACAAGCTGTTCCGTCCGTCGACTTCGGTCGAATCGGCCTGTATCGCGGCCTGCTGGAAGCACGCACCGCACCTCTGGTCCTCGTGCACCTCTCCGCCGGCGACCCGTCCACCGCACCACTGGCAGGTCTGGTCGCCGGTCTGGCCGAGGAGTCACGCGACGTGCGCACCCGCACGGTCGAATTGACCGCCGACCCCGTGGCCACGCTCGACCCGGAGCGGTTGCGCGCCTTGCTCGGCGCCGAGTACGCGACCGACGACGGCGCGGTGCGGGTGCGGTACCGGCACGGTGTCCGCGAGGCCGCCGATCTGACGGAAATCACGGCTGGACGACCCGGTTTCGTCATCGATCCCGCACGCACGTACGTGATCACCGGTGGGACGAGAGGTCTCGGCGCCGAGTTCGCCGCCGAACTTGTCGAACGAGGCGCGCGGCGGCTGGCGATCCTGGCCCGCGACCCGCTGCCCCCGGAATCCGACTGGGCGCGGATCTCCACCGAGACGGGTCCGGTCGCCGAGAAGGTGCGCGCACTGCTGCGGCTGCGGGAACGCGGGGCGACGGTGCGCACGTACTTCGGCCCGCTCACCGACGCGACGGCATTGGCGGAGTTCTTCGCCGGTATTCGCGCCGAATTGGGACCGTTCGGCGGTGTGCTGCACTGCGCGGGCGCCGTCTCCACCGAGAGTCCGGCGTTCGTGCGCAAGACGGCGGCGGGCATCGACGCCGTGCTCGCGCCGAAACTGGCGGGCACCCGGGCGCTTGCCGAGACACTGGCGGCCGACCGCCCCGACTTCTTCGTGCTCTTCTCGTCGGTGTCGGCGGTCCTGCCGAGCTTGGCGGTCGGTCTCTCCGACTACGCGATGGCCAACGCCTGGCTGGATCGCTTCGCCGAGGCACAGCACCTGGCGGGCCGCCCGTGGTTCCGTTCGGTGAACTGGCCGTCGTTCCGCGACACCGGATTCGGCGCGGCCGAGACCACCGCCTACCGCGCGACGGGTCTGCCGACCCTCACCGCGGCCGAGGGCTTCGACCTGCTCGACACGCTGCTCGGCTCCGGAACCCTTCCGGTCGCGATGCCGTATACAGGTGCACCGCTGAACCTTCCGGTGCGCGCGCGGACCGCCCGCATCGCGCAGCCCGCCGTGTCCCGCTCGGAACACCGTGTCGCACCGACGGTATCGCGCGCTACACCATCCGGCGCGTACGCCGATCTGGTAGCCGTCTTCTCCGACGAGCTGAAATTGTCCCCGGAGCGCTTCGAGGGCGACCGCCGTTTCGAGGAGTACGGCGCCGATTCCGTCCTCATCGCCTCCGCGGTCCGCCGCATCGAAGAGCTCCTCGGCGAACCCTTCGACCCGGCGCTCGTCCTCGAATACCCCAGCCTGAACGACCTCGCCGCCCTGCTCACCGAGCGTTATCCAGCGCGCTACGGGACGAATTCGGTTCCGGCGGAAGGAGGCTCGAACGGACTTCGCGGCGGGCGTTCGACGGAGCACGGCAACGGTTCGCCAAGTGCGTCCGAGCCATCCACCCCGAATGTGACCGGGCGCCAGCGATTCCGGACCTTCGAGTCCGACGCCGGTCGTCGCGCCGCCGAGCCGATCGCCGTGGTCGGGATCGGCTGCCGATTGCCCGGTGGCGACGATCCGGAGTCGTTCTGGCGCATGCTCGCCGGTGGCGGATTCCCGGTGCGGGAGGTCGATCCGCTGCGCTGGGACCCCGCGCGGTTCTATCGCCCGAACGGCGGGGGAGCGGGCACCACCAACAGCAAGTGGGGCGGATTCGTCGACGGGATAGACCTTTTCGACCCCGGCTACTTCGGCATCACCGACGAGGCCGCGTGGCAGATGGACCCGCTGCAACGACTGCTGCTCGAATCCGCGGTACTCGCCACCCACGACGCGGGCTATCACCGCGACGAACTGGCCGGGCGGCGGATCGGGGTGTACGCGGGCAGTCGCACGGCCAACTACTTCGGCCGCATCCCCGTCGCCGACCGCCACACCATCGTCGGTATCGGGCAGAACTTCATCGCGGCCCGCATCTCCGACCACTTCGACTGGCACGCCGCCAATGTCGTGCTGGACAGTGCCTGCTCGTCCTCGCTGGTGGCGGTGCACCTGGCCTGCCAGGCGTTGCGCTCCGGGGAACTGGACGCGGCGCTGGCCGGCGGCGTGGAAGTACTGCTGGACGAGATGCCGTACGTGACACTGGCGGCCGCGGGCGTGCTGTCCCCGCACGGACGGTGCGCCACCTTCGACCAGACCGCCGACGGTTTCGTCCCGGGTGAGGGTGCGGCCCTGATGATGCTCAAACGCCTCGACGACGCCGTGGCCGACGGTGACCGCATCTACGCCGTGCTGCGCGGGTCGGCGGTCGGCAACGACGGGCACACCATGGGGATCACCACGCCGAACATGCGGGCCCAGATCGACGTGATCACCGCGGCGTTGGCGGCGGCGGGGCTCTCGCCGGACGATCTGTCCTACGTGGAGGCGCACGGCACCGGGACCATGATCGGAGACCCGATCGAACTGAAAGCCCTCGCCACGGTGCTCGGTGAGCGCCGCGACCTGCCCCCGTGCGCGGTCGGCAGTGTGAAAACCAATATCGGGCACCTGCTTTCGGCGGCCGGTATCGCGGGCGCGGTGAAAACCGTGCTCGCTGTGCATCACGCGGCACTGCCGCCCTCGCTGCACTGCCCGAATCTGAACCCGCGCTTCGCCTTCGCGGGGTCGCCGCTGCGGGTCACTCGAGAACTGAGCCCGTGGTCACCGGCCGATGGGCGTGCGCGCGTGGCGGGGGTCAGTTCCTTCGGTTTCGGCGGGACCAACGCGCATCTCATCGTCGCGCAGGCTCCGGCTCACCACGCGGTTCGCAATCCGCTGCCCGCGCCCGCCTTCCGCAAGCGGAGCTTCCTGCTGCCGCGCGCGGAGTCCGCCGGACCGGTGCCGGTCACATCGGGGTTCGGGTCCGTGGAACCGTTTGGTTCGGCGGACCCACGCGTGCCCCTCGGCGTGCCGGTGGATCGGCCGCGCGGGGAATCGGTGACGGCGCCACTGTCGTCGGAGGATGTTCCGGTGGAGGCACGGGGCCCGGTGGAATCGGCCACCGGGCAGCCGGCCGCCGAGCCGCCGACAGGTTCCCCCTCGGGATCGCTTGTCGCTCAGCGGGTGCCGCGTCCCGCGCCGCTCGAGAGCGCCGCGCCCGTCGCGGCGTCATTCCTACGCTTGGAGTCGCTGTCATGACCGGCCTCGCCCTCCCGGGCTTCGCGACTACCCTGTACGCCGACGATCCCGTGGTGCGCGACCACCGGGTGCACGGTGTGCGCATCCTGCCCGGCGTAGTTCATCTCGACCTGATCCTGCGCGCGGCGGCGGCGGCCGGATACTCCCCGGAGCGCGTGACGATCTCCGAGGCGCTGTTCCACCGTCCGGTCGGGCTGGCGCCGGGCGCCGCCGCCCGCTTGGAGTTCCACGTCGACACGGCGAGCGGGAGCGTGCGGATCACGTCGCGTCCGGTGGGCGCCGACGGCGGGGCGGCGCAGTTGGTGGCCGAATGCACGGTGTCCGTGGATGATTCGGGATTTTCGCCGGTTCCCTTCGACGGCACCGCGTTGGTACAGCCCCGCGATCTGGAGCAGATGTATGCCCAGAGCGGTGCGCGGGGCATCGAACATCGCGACTTCATGCGCGCCCGAGGGGAATTCACGCGGGACGGCGATCACGTCCGCGCCCGGCTGTGGCTCGGGCCGGAGGCGCGCGCCCACCTCGGCGCTTTCGTTCTGCACCCGACGTTCCTCGACGCGTCCACCATCGTGCCGTTCATCGATCCCGCGCGACTCGGCATCGATGACGACAGCGCCTTCATTCCCATCCATTTCCGTGACGTGCGCGTGCACGGGTCCACGCCCGAAGAAGTCCTCGTGCGGGCATCCGTGCGCGCGGCGGCGGGCGGCGGTGACCTACTGGAAGCCGATGTGCGCCTGGACGATCCCAGTGGCGCGCCCGTGGTGGAGTACCGGCTCACCTCGAAGCGAGTGCGCGGTGCCGCCGATATCCACCGCATCCTCGGGCTCGGGGCGGTGACCGGACTCGGCGACCGACCGCGAGTGCCGTCCGCTACGCCCTCGGGACCCGCGGTGGGTGGTGATCCACGGGCACTGATTACGGCGGACCTCCTCGCCGTGCTCGCGGCCGAGCTGGCGGTGGACCCGGCGACGATCGCCACCGATGTCGGCTTCTACGAACTCGGCTTGGACTCGGGTCGCCTGTTGCGGCTGACGGCGGCGCTCGAGGCGCGCGCGGGGGAACCGCTCTATCCGACACTGCTGTTCGAGTACCAGACCATCGAGGCGCTGGCCGGGTACCTGGCGGAGCAGGTGGGTGAGCGCTACCGATCGGGTGCCGTCTCGACCGTCGACCCCGCGCTGGATGATGCGGAGTCGCAACCAGTCTCGTCCGCCGGCTCGAACACGACTTCGGGCGTGCCCGACGGCAGCGCGGACGAGTTGATCGCCTTCGCCTACGAATGGCGGCGGGACCAACCGGTCTCGGAGGCACGCAAGCCCACGCGTCTGCTCGTGTTCGACACCGACGCCGCGGCCTATCCCGACCCTGCGGCGAACCTCGTACGCGTGCGCCCGGGAACCGACTACGCCGCGGAGCCGGACGGCTATGTGATCGATCCGGCTCGACCGGACCACCTGCGTGCGCTCCTGGACGACCTCACCGTCCGCCGGCTCTCTTTCGACGCGGCGGTCTATCTCTGGGGCGCCCACGCTCTCGGGGCGATCGCGTCCACCGGCCCCGATCTCGACACCGCCCATTCGATCGAGAACGTCTACTTGCCGTTGCGTGATCTCGTCCGCGCGGCCGCCCGCGACGGTGCACCTTTCCGTCTGCTGCTGGCCGTTACGCTGGAGGAACCGGCCGGATGGGCGTCCCACGCGCTGTTCTCGGGACTCGCGCGCACCCTGCGCTTGGAGCAGCCGCGCCCGACGCTGCGGTCCATCGTCTGCGCCGACCCGGCACAGATCCCGGCTATTGTCGCCACCGAACTCGAGGAAGCGGACTCGGACGTCGAGATCCGGTACGCGGATGGGTATCGGCACGTACGGGTACCCACAGAGATTTCGCCACAAGAGATTTCGCCCGCGGAGTCGCTCCCGCGCTTCGACGCCGGTGCGGTGGCTGTGATCAGCGGGGGATTCGGTGGCATCGGAAGAGAACTGGCACTCCGGCTGGCCCGCACCTACGGCGCGGGTTTGGTGTTGGTCTCGCGCAGGCCCCTCGACGCCCCCGCCGCTGCGCTGCTCGCCGATATCGCCGCGGCGGGTGGGGAAGCCGTCCATGTCCGCGCCGACGTGAGTGTCGCGGCCGACGCCGAACGGGTGGCCTCGATCGCCCGTGCGACCTTCGGCCGTGTCGACGCGATCTTCCACGCCGCGGGTGTCCTGCGCGATGGGTTGCTCGTGACCACGGACCGGGACGATGCCCGCGCCGTCCTCGCTCCGAAGCTCTCCGGTGCTGTTCATCTGACGCGAGCCATCCCGGAATCTCCGCTGCTGGTGTTGTTTTCGTCGGTATCCGCCGTGCTCGGAAACCCGGGTCAGGCCGACTACGCGGCCGCCAACCGGTTCTTGGATGCGTTCGCCGAGACGTTCACGGGAGCGGGGCGCCGGGTCGTGTCCCTCGGCTGGCCGGTGTGGGACGGCGCGGGAATGCGCCCTCCCGCCGCACAGATCGATGCGTTGCGCGCCAACGGAATCGGGTTGCTCCCTGTCGAAACGGGAGTGCGTGCGCTGCTCGCCGCGATCGCATCGAACCGCCCGCACCTCGCGTTCGCTTGGGGCGATCCGGACTCGTTGCGGCACAGGCTGTTTCCCGCCGTGCACCATCCCGACCCTGGGGAGATGGCCAACGACGCGCCGCGTGACCAGGACCTCGCGTCGAGTCCGCATGCGGATGACGATGTGCCGCAGCGAGGTTACGTCGTGTCGCACTCCGGGGAGCGAGGCCGGGCTTCGTCGCTCGGCGATCGACAGGGGAATTCGGGTACAGCAGGCGTTCCCGATGACGACACATCCCTCGCCATCGTCGGTTTCAGCGGGCGCTTCCCGGGAGCCGAGAACGCCGAGGAGTTCTGGGTCAACCTGCGCGACGGTGTCGACGCGGTCGGGGAGATGCCCGCTTCGCACCCGTGGCCGGCCGCCGAGCCACGCCCCGTAGGTGGATTCCTGCGTGACGTAGCCGGATTCGACCCCCGGTTCTTCCGTATCCCACCCGCGCACGCGCCGCTGCTGGACCCGCAGGAGCGACTGTTCCTGCGCGAGGCGTACGCGGCGCTGGAGCACGCCGGCTATCACCCAGGCCACCCGCACATCCGGGACAGCCGAGTCGGGGTGTTCGCCGGAGTCACCTGGAGCGACTACCGGTTGCTGGGCGTGGATTCGACGCGCGCGGGTGCGCCGGCGACCGTGGCGTCGATTCCGTCGTCGATCGCCAACCGCGTCTCCTACACGCTCGGTCTGCGCGGGCCGAGCCTGGCCGTGGACACCGCGTGCTCGGCGTCGCTGACCGCCCTGCACCTGGCCCGGCGGGCGATCCTGGCGGGCGACTGCGACACGGCACTGGTGGGCGGGGTGAACCTGCTGCTGCACCCCGACAAGTTCGCGCTGCTGGGCGATCTGGGCATGCTGTCGTCCGGTGGGCGGTGCCGGCCGTTCGGCGCGGGCGCGGACGGGTACGTCCCCGGTGAAGGGGTCGGCGCGGTCCTGATCAAACCGCTGTCGGCCGCGCTCGCCGACGGCGACACCGTGCACGCCGTGATCCTCGGCAGCGCGGTGAATCACGGCGGCCGCACCGCGGGCTACAGCGTGCCGCACCCGGGAGCCCAGGCCGAGGTCATCGGCGCGGCGCTGCGCGAAGCGGGCCTCGAGGCCGCAGACATCGACTATCTGGAGGCGCACGGCACCGGAACCGAATTGGGCGATCCGATCGAAATCGCCGGACTCGCCACGGTTTTCGGCCGGGGCGTCGGGACGAACCGGCTCATGGGATCGACCAAGTCCGCCATAGGGCACTTGGAGGCTGCTGCCGGGATCGCGGGCTTGGTGCGCATCCTGATGCAGTTGAAGTACGAGCGCATCGCGCCGACACTGTATGCGGCACAGTTGAATCCGTCGATCGATGCCGATGCGCTGCCCTTCCGGCTCCCCGATCGCGCCGAGCCGTGGCCGTCGCGCCGGACCGCACCGGACACCGGGCGACCGCTGCCGCGCCGGGCCGGGATCAGCGCATTCGGTGCGGGCGGCGCGAACGCGCACGTCGTGCTGTCGGAGTATCTGCCGGACCGGGCCGGTCTTTCCCGCACACCCGAAACTGTCAGCGCCCCGGAGATCTTCGTGCTCTCCGCGCACAGTGAAGAGCGCTTGCGCCGATACGCCGAGCGGATGGTGCCGTACTTGCGAGATCTGGATCAGGCCGACTTCGGCGATTCCCTCCGCACGCTGCGACAGGGCAGGCCCGCGCTGCCGGTCCGTCTCGCGATGGTCGCGCGGACGCCGAGTGAGATCGCGGACGAGCTGGCGGGATTCGTCGCCGGGCACGAGAACGCCGTGGTGACCGGCACCGCGTCCACGGACGCCGGTGTGTACGCGGCGACGGCGCCGGCCGAGGAGGTCGCCCGGCGGTGGGTGCGCGGTGCGGAGGTGGACTGGTCCGCACTCGGCCGCCCCGTGCGTCGTCGTCCGCTCCCCGGCTATCCGTTCGAGGAGACGCGGTACTGGATCACCGCGCTCGACGACCGACAGGACCTGCTCCGGCGCTTCGGGGACCGTGCTCGGCGCCAGATCGCCGTCGAGGCAGGGGAACTCGAACTCGCCCGATACGCGGCACTGAGGTTGTTCGGCACCCTGGCGCGTATTGGTCTCGGCCCGGGCGCACACCCACTGCCGGGCCTGCTGGATACGCTGTCCATCGAGCGGAAGTTCTCCCGCCTGTTCGACAGGTGCGTGCGCGTGCTCGTAGATCACGGGCTCGCGGATCGTGCGGGTGACACCCTGGTGGTGGCCGGGCCGCCGCCCGGAACGGAGTGGATGCGGGCCGATCTGCTCGCGCGGTTCCCGGCCACGGAGCCTTACGCCCGCCTGCTCGACACCTGCCTCGACGCGTATCCACGTGTCCTGCGCGGGGAGCTCACGGCCACCGAAGTGTTGTTCCCCGGCGGGGAGTTCGAGCTCGTTTCGGCGATCTACCGAGGCAATCCCGCCTACGACTTCGCCAACGACCTCGTCGCGGATCTGGTGACCCGGGTGGTGCTCGATCGACGCGTCGACGCACCGCTGCGCGTGCTCGAGATCGGCGCGGGAACAGGTGGGACCACGCGCGCGGTGCTGGACGCGTTGACGGCGGCGGGCACGCCGTTCGAATATCGGTACACGGATGTGTCGGCCGGTCCGGTGGCGCACGGCCGTCGCGTCTTCGGCGGTGACGACCGCATCCGGTTCGACGTGCTGGACATCGAACGTGACCCCGCCGCACAGGGATTCGCCGCCGGCTCCGCCGATCTGGTGGTGTGTGCGAATGTCCTGCACGCAGCCCGCGACATCGCAACAGCCTTGCGCCACACGGGTTTCCTGCTTGCTCCCGGCGGGCTGCTCGCCTGCACCGAGGCCGTGGCCGACCGGGAAGCGTTGGCCCTGACCTTCGGCCTGCTGGACGGCTGGCACGCCTGCACCGACCCGCACCTGCGCCTGCCCGACTCGCCGCTGCTGTCCGAGAGCGGTTGGCGCTCGGCCCTGTCGGCGGCCGGGTTCACCGACTCGCACGCCTACGGGCCGGGCCTGACCACCGACCCGAACCTCGGCTTCCGTCTCTTCGCGGCCCTGGCGCCCGAAAGGGAAGCGGCGGGCGCGCGGGAGGCGTCGCCGGCGACGGTCGTCGGCGAAAACAGCGGAGGTGTTGTGGGATTCGCGAGCGCGTCCGCGGTGACAACCGTGGCCGACGTCGATCGCGAGGGGCTGGGGCGCGGATTCGCCGGTCAGCCAGAGTCGGTGCCCGGTGCCGTTGCCGGCAGCCTCGAACGCGAGATCGTCGCCGTCGTGGCCGCCGCGATGGATGTGCGCGTCACCGAGATTCGACCGGATCTCCCGTTCTCCGAGTACGGCGTCGACTCCATTCTCGCCGTGAAGATCATCGAAACCCTCAACGCCCGTTACGGTTCCGCGCTTCGGCCCACAGTGGTGTTCGACCATCCCTCGGTCCGCGAGCTGACCGGGCGGATGTTTGCCGACGGTGCTCGTCCACTCGGTGCGACCGTGATTGAATCCGGCGCACGCCCAACAGTTTCGAGTTCAACTATTGTTGCCGGGCCACGGGACGGTTCGCGTGTCGCGGAACCGAGTGCCGAGTCGCCGGCCGATCGCACTGTGGCGCGCGTTGCCGCGGATGCCGGTCTACCCGCCGGCCCGGCGCGCGTGTTCGCACGGCACTTTGATGCCGAAACGGGTCCGGAGGCTCCTCTGGGCCGCAGAGCCGATACGCGCGCATGTGTGGAGGGGAGCGTCCATCGTGAGCACGCGTACGGGAGGGAGCCGGGGCTCGAATCAGCGGCGGAATCCGCTGGAGGTTCCGACGGCCGGCCAGGTGCGCAGGCCGATTCTCCAACCACCACCGACCGGCGCGAGCATGTGGACGCGAACACGAATGCCGAGCCCGCGCACGGTGTCGCCGACTCCCGCACCGACATCGCGATCATCGGGATGTCCGGGCGATTCCCCGGCGCCGCGGATCTCGAGGAGTTCTGGCACAACCTCGAATCGGGTGTGGATTCGGTGATAGAGGTGCCTCGGTCGCGGTGGTCGCTGGGCGAGCACTATCGGCCGGGGGCGCCGGCGCCGGGCAAGACCTACTCCCGGTGGGGCGGATTCCTGGACGACGTCGATCGTTTCGATCCCGGCTTCTTCGATATCGTGCCCGCCGAAGCGGACCACATGGATCCGCAGCAGCGGCTGTTCCTGGAGCACAGCTGGTTGGCGCTGGAGGACGCCGCGATAGATCCGACGTCGTTGCGACGCAAGCGATGCGGCGTGTTCGCCGGATCGCCCGGATCGGATTACGCGACGCTGTTGCGGGATCAGGTCGGCGTCGGCTCGCACCACGCGTTCACGGGGAACAGCCCGGCTATCCTGCCCGCGCGCGTCGCGTACCATCTCGACCTCACCGGGCCGTGTTTCGGCCTCGACACCGCGTGCTCATCGGCCCTGGTCGCCGTGCACCAGGCGTGCCGCAGCATCGCGTCGGGGGAATCGGAGCTCGCGCTGGCGGGCGGGGTCGCGGTGTTCGTGACGCCGGAATACCACCTGCTGGCGTCTTCTATGGGCATGCTGTCGCGCCAGGGGAGGTGCGCGACCTTCGACGCCGACGCCGACGGGTTCGTCATCGCCGAGGGCGTCGGCGCGGTGGTCCTGAAATCGCTGGCGGCGGCGCGACGCGACGGTGACCGGATACACGGGGTGATTCGCGGAATCGGTGTGAACCACGACGGCCGCACCAATGGCATCACCGCACCGAGCGTGCGATCCCAGACCGAGCTGCACCGAGAGGTGTACCGCCGCAACGGCATCGATCCCTCCTCGATCGGCTACATCGAGGCGCACGGCACCGGCACCCGGCTCGGGGACCCGATCGAGGTGGAAGCGCTGACCGCCGCGTTCGCCGGGCACACCGGCCCCGCGATCCCGATCGGCTCGGTGAAGTCGAACATCGGTCACGCCTCGCACGCCGCGGGCATGGCGAGCCTGTTCAAAGTGCTGCTCGGCCTGCGCGCCGGACTCATCCCGCCCACACTGCACGTACAGACCGTGAATCCGCTTCTGGGACTGGATAATTCGCCGTTCATAGTGAACACCGCACTGCGGCCCTGGCCCGAGGGGCTGCGGACCGCGGCCATCAGCTCCTTCGGATTCAGCGGTACGAACGCCCATCTCGTGGTGTCGGCACCACCCGCCGACGCACCCACCGAGCCCGGCCCGCCGGGACCGCACACCGTGGTGCTGTCGGCGCGCAGCCCGGAGAGCCTGCGCCGGGCGGCGGCGGCACTGCACGCGCACCTGGACCGCAATCCCGAAGAGCGACTGGGCGATGTCGCCCACACCTTGGCGGTGGGCCGGGCCCGCTTCGAGTTCCGGCTCGCGGTGGTGGCCGACTCGCGCGCCACCCTGCTGTCGCGGCTCGCCGCCGCGGCGGTGGGTGCCGAACCTGCCGGAGTCTTCGTCGGTGAGGTGGACGAGGCGCGGCAATCGGGTGCCCCGGAACTCCACACCGACCCGGAAGCCGCAGCCCGCCAGTGGGTCACCGGAGCGGACGTGCGTCTTGCAGCCTGGTCCGATCCCCGCGTGCGTCGAATTCACCTGCCCGGCTACCGATTCGACAGGCAACGGTGCTGGGCCCCGGACGCGGTCGCACCGCCGACGGCACAGGCGGCTCACGAAGGTGGAGCGCCCACCGGTCGCGCCGGCATTCCTGAACAGCGTGGCGCGCAGGAGTCCCCGGCGGCCCCCAGTGCGGTGAATGGGCAGCTCGCCGAAACTCGGATGCGGGATGCCCGCGCGGAAGGCGTAGTGGCCCCTGAACCACACGGACAGACGCGGGGCTATCGCGCCGCCCGTGCGACCGCAGAGCCGGGATCCCCGAGCGGGAGTCCTGGAGAACTCGGGACGCAGGACTTCTCGGCGGCGGGTGGAGCACCCGCTGAACCCACGACACTCGATGCCCAACCCAACCCGGAACAGGTGCAGCCCTCCGGCGCGGAATCCCTGCGGGCGGTCGCCGAGACCTATCTGAAGTCGTTGCTCGCCGCGCACTGCCGCTTGGAGCCCGCGCGGATCCGCACCCGGATCCCGCTGTCGGACTTCGGCATCGACTCCGTGCTCATCAGCGCCATGACCGACCGCATGCAGGACCATTTCGGCCCGCTGCCGAGCACGCTGTTCTTCGACTACCGGACGGTGCGCGATCTGGCGGGCTACCTGGCCGAGGAATACCCGGACCGAGTCCGCGCGACCCGGGCGATGAGTGTGGCGCCGGACGCGGCTGTTGTCGCGCTCCAACCGGACAGTGAGTTGGAGGCGTCGGCGGGTGCTTCGCAGGCGCCTGGCGTGATGGGGAACTCGACCGGCGCAGCCGCTGCGGCAACCGTGCCGAACGCGGTCTCGCCGGGAGCAGGTGTGGTCGACGCCGGATCTCTCGGTGCGCCGGGCATCGCGAGCGCATCCCTGTCGGCGACCACACCGGGACGGGGTACGGTCGTCAGCGCCGAACTGGACGCCGCTGCCGACACTGTCGCCGGGCGGTCGAATGATTCCGCGGGCGTGGTGCGGGTGTACTCGGCACAGGACACGGACGTGATGGGGGAGGTGTCGCCCGCCCGCACCGACCGAGTCCACCCCGACGCCGACGCGATCGCGGTGATCGGGATGGCGGGGAAGTTCCCACAGGCCGGTGATATCGAGGAGTTCTGGGCGAATCTGGTGGCCGGGCGCGATTGCATCGTGGAGGTGCCGCCGGAGCGGTGGGACCACCGGGAGTTCCTGTCCGAGGATCCCGACGAGCCGGGCACCACTTATGCGCGGTGGGGCGGATTCCTCGACGACGTCGACAAGTTCGACGCGAAGTTCTTCGGCATCACGCCGAGGGACGCCGAGGAGATGGATCCCCAGCAGCGCCTGTTCCTCGAAACATCCTGGGCCGCACTGGAAGACGCCGGCTACCCGCCGGAGCGGCTGCGCGCGAGCGCGCGGGCTCGCGGACTGGCCGACGCCGGGGTGTTCGCCGGGGTCGGCTACGCCGAGTACCAGGCGTTCGTGGGCGTGCCGATCTCCGGCTATTTCGCGGTGGCCAACCGCGTCTCGTATCACTTGGGATTCACGGGGCCGAGCCTCGCGGTCGACACCGCGTGCTCGGCGTCGCTGACCGCACTGCACCTGGCCTGCGAGAGCCTGCGGCGCGGCGAATCGGCCTACGCGCTGGCGGGCGGGGTGAACGTGTCGATCCATCCGGGCAAATACCTGCTGCTCGGCTACGGTAGATGGGCGTCCACCGACGGCCGGTGCCGCACCTTCGGTGCCGGCGGCGACGGGTATGTCCCCGGCGAGGGCGTGGTGACGCTGGTCCTGAAGCCGCTGCGGCACGCGCGGGCCGACGGCGACCGCATCTACGGGGTGATCCGCGGCAGCGCGATCAACCACGGCGGCCACACCAACGGGTTCACGGTGCCGAATCCGGCCGCCCAGGCGACCGTGATCGGCCGCGCGCTCGACCAGGCCGGCATCGACCCGCGCGACATCGGCTACGTCGAGGCGCACGGCACCGGCACTGCGTTGGGCGATCCGATCGAGATCGCCGCCCTCACCCGCGCTTTCGGTCTGTCGGGTGCCGGCGGCGCGCGCTGCGGGATCGGATCGGCGAAATCGTCGGTGGGACATCTGGAAGCGGCGGCGGGCGCGGCCGGCGTGGTGAAGGCCCTGCTGCAACTGCGCGCCGACACGATGGCGCCGAACCTGCACGGCGACCCGCCGAACCCGGCCATCGACTTCGCGTCGACGCCGTTCCGCGTTGTGCGCGAGCCCACGCCGTGGCTGCGCCCGGCCGACGGGAGCCCGCGGATCACCGCCGTCAGCTCGTTCGGTGCGGGGGGATCGAACGCCCACGTGGTCCTGACCGACGCACCCGAGCCGCGCGAATCATCCTCTGTTCCCGAGGAATCCGCGCACATCGTCGTGCTGTCCGCGCGGGACGCGACCCGTCTGCGCGAGGCGATCGTGCGTCTGTCGACCCGGTTGCGGGAGCACCCGCTCCCGCTGGCGGATGTCGCGTGGACCCTCGCGGTGGGGCGCGAAGCGTTCACCCATCGCCTAGCCGTCGTCGCGGCCGACACCGCCGAACTCGTCCGGTTGCTCGAGGACGCCGCCGCCGACCAAGCCGCGGCGGGTCTGGCGGTGTTCCGCGGCGTGGCGCGCACGCACCGCGATGTGGACGAACTGCCCGGCGAATCCGAGGCCGACCGTGCGCATGTGCGCGCGCTGCTGCGCTCGGGCAATCTGCCGGGCGTCGCCGAACTGTGGGCGTCGGGCTGGACCGTGCCCTGGGAAGAGTTGTCCGAGCGGCCCTTCGGGCGCATTGTCGGTCTGCCCACGTATCCCTTCGCCCGCACCCGGCACTGGATCGTGCCGGAGGATTACCGCCGGCCCGCGCGACCCGAGGCATCGAGGCCGCTGTCCACCAGCATCATTCACTCTCGCGCGGTGCCCAGCGCCGAGACGCGAGCGGTCCCGGTGAGCACCACGAACGGACATGCCTCGGCGCCTGCGAACGGTGTGAATCCGGCGCCGTCTTCGAATGAGGTTGCCAGGCAGTCGCATTCCACGCCCGGATCAGGCACGGCGGCGCCCGACACCAGCGACCTCCGCGTCCGCCTGCGCGAGGAGATCCGCGAAATCTTCGCCGACATCACGAAATCCGAGATCACCGACCTCGACGTGGACGCCGAGTTCCTCGACTTCGGATTCGACTCCGTGGCGACCGTGCGCATGGTGAACCGGCTGATGAAGTCGCACGGCGTGAAGATCCCCGCGGAGGCGACCGACGCGTATCCGACGATCCGGTCGCTCGCCGACCACCTGGTGGACGAGGGCATCATCGTGGGCGATACGGCGGCGGCACCCGCGCCGTCGGCAGCGAGCGAGACCACCGCACCAGTCGAGCCGGTCGAAACGCTCACGCTCGACGCCCCGGTCCCGGTGGAGTCCGTCTTCGTCACCGGCGTCACGGGCGTGCTCGGCGGAAAGTTGCTGCACGACTTGCTGGCCACCAGCACCGTCCGGATCACCTGCCTGGTGCGCGGCACCTCGGTCGACACCGCCACCGGCCGCATCAAACACTTCCTGAGCACCTACGACCCCGGCGGCACGCTGGACGAGGCCTTCGCGCGGCGGGTGACCGCCGTGTTGGGCGATGTGTCCGAGGACCGCTTCGGCCTGGACGAGAACACCTGGCGGCATCTCGCCGAGAGCACCGATCTGACCATCCACGCCGCCGGACGCACCACGCTGGTCACCTTTTACGACGCCCTCGCGCCGATCAACGTCGAAGGGACCAGGCGCGCGGTCGATTTCGCGCTCGGCAGCCGGGGCAAGTACCTGGTCTACGTCTCCAGTTTCAGCGCCCTCGGCGACCGGCTGAACTTCAACAATCCGCCGTTCACCGAACGGGATCTGGAGCTGGGCCAGGGCTACGACCACCTGCCCTACCAGCGGACGAAGTACGAGTCGGAGAAACTCATCCGCGCCGCGAGCGCGCGCGGACTGCTCTGGGACATCGTGCGGCCGGGAAACATCATGGGCGACAGCGTGACCGGGCGCTACCCCTTCTCCGAGGTCAGCGTGAAGGGCGCCTACTACGACATCCTCAAGACGATGATCGAGACCGGGCGCACCATGCTCACACCGGTGCACTGGGACATCACCCCGGTCGACTACGTCACCGCCGCCATGGTGCACATCGCGTTGCGGCGCCCCACCTATCGGGAGACCTACCACCTCACCAACCCCGACATCCGTCGCTACTACGACGTGGTGCAGTACGTGCGCGACGCCGGCTACGACGTGGAACTCGTTGCGCTGGAACAGTTCCACCGCGAGGCCACCGAGCGCCGCATCCGCAGGCGCGGGACCGAGGAGACCTACGACAGCCAGACGTTGGAGATGTTCAAGTACGGCATCGAGCTGTTCGGCACCATCCACTACGAGGAGAGTTCCTACGCGGATTCGACGTACACGCGGCGCGTACTCGGGGCGGCGGGGATCACGTGTCCGCCCGTTGCCGATCTGGTGCGCGTGTACCTCGCGCACTGCGCCGAGGTCGGATACCTGCCCGCACCCGTGGAGGTGGCGCGATGACGGTGGTGGTGTTCCCCGGGCAGGGTGCGCAGCGCACGGGCATGGGCGTCGATTTCTACGCCGAGTTCCCCGCGACGCGAGCGGTGTTCGCGGAGGCGAGTGATGCGGTGGGCGAAGACCTCTACGCGATCTGCGCCGAGCGGGATCCGCGCCTGCACCGCACCGAGTACACCCAGCCGTGCGTCCTGACCATGCAGATCGCCGCGTATCGGGTCGCTGTCGCCGAAACCGGTCTGCGCCCAGCAGCTTTCGGTGGACACAGCCTGGGTGAGTACACCGCGCTGGTCGCGGCGGGCGTGCTCGACCTCGCGGACGCGGTTCGGTTGGTCCGCACCCGGGGCAGGCTCATGCAGCGGGCCGTGCCGGAGGGAGAGGGCGCGATGGCCGCGCTGATTCTCCCCGGTATCGCGGCCACGGACGCGGCGGAGCTGGTCACTGCGGCGGGCGCCGAGATCGCCAACGACAACTCACCCGACCAGGTCGTGATCAGCGGCACCGCCGAGTCCGTCACCGCCGCCCGCGGCCTGCTCGCCGAACGGCTGCCCGCGCTGCGGTTCGTTCCGCTGCGGGTGAGCGCGCCGTTCCACTCCCGTCTCATGAGCGCCATCGAGCCGGAATTCGCCGCCCATCTGGCGGACTGCGTCCCACGGTTGCGTCCGGACCGGGCAACCGTGGTCACCTCCAACTACACCGGGCAGTTCCATCGCCCGGAGACCCTGGTGGACCACTTGGTGCGCCAGATCAGCGCTCCGGTCCGCTGGACGGACAACATGCGCGTGCTCACCGCCACCGGTGGCGAGATCTGCGAGATCGGCCCCTCCAGCCCGTTGTCAAAGTTCTTCGGTGCGATCGGAACTCCGGTCACAGCGATTTCGAAAGTGACTGACCTGAGCACACTTCCGCGTGGTGTGGCAGGCGGCGGACTCGGTGTGCAGGGGATGGCCGCTCCTGTCGGGGAGCCCTGGCAGCTGGGGGCAGCGGCGAAGTTCCCACCAGGTCCTGGCTCTCCGGTGGCGGACCGGGGCGTGGTACCGCAGCCCATGTCCGTCGCCGGTTCCCTCGATGCTCGCTCCGCACTTCCGGGCGCTGCGCCCGGCGGCCCGGCATCGCGGTCAGCGACACGCGGACCTTGTGCATCTTCGGCGACAGTCGAGTCGTTCCCGACATCCGAGGCGTTCGAGCCCGCCGCGAACGGGCGCGCGATACCCGGTGGCCAGGAGGGCAACCGCGACGGTCTGCGCCTGCACCGGAAACCCCTGGGAACTCCGGAGGTCCGCCTCGTCTGCTGGCCTTTCGCCGGCGGCAGAGCGGCCGCGTACGCGCCGTGGCGGGATCTGCTGCCCGACTGGGCCGAACTGATCATCGTCGAATTGCCCGCCCGCAGAAGGACGGGCGACGGCGCGCCGATCCGCCGCTTCGCCGATCTGGTGGCCGCCGGGCTGAGCGCGACCGGCGACCTGTTCGACCTCCCCTGCGCGTTCTTCGGGCACAGCCTGGGCGCGCTCACCGCCTACGAGGTCGCGCGCCGGACGCCCCCGCACGCCCTGTTCCTGTCGGGTTCGGCCGCACCACATCTCCCGCGTCCGGGCCGCTTGTCCACGCTCGCCGACGACGAATTCCTCTCGGCCATCGCGCATTACGACGGAATCCCCGCGGAGGTGCGCGACAGCCCCGAAGTGATGTCGCTGTTCCTGCCCGCCCTGCGTACCGATTTCGAGATCTACGACGACTACCGATTCATGCCGCTACCGCCGCCGCACTGTCCCGCTCACCTCTTCGGCGGCACGGACGACCCCACCGTCACCCGCACCCAACTCGACGCCTGGCGCGATGTGCTGCCCGGCGCGCGGTCCAGCCGGCTGCTGCCCGGCGGCCACTTCTACCTGACCGACCAGCGCGCGCGGCTCGCCGCCGTCGTCACCGACGCCCTCACCGCACTACGCACCGCACGAACACCCGCCTGACGAAGGGATGCAGTCATGAAGGTCGAAGTCCTCAAGCCCTCGTGCAATCTGGACACCGTCCGCGACGGCCGTGGCGGCATATTCACCTGGGTTCCCCCGGAGCCGCTGCTCGAGTTCAACCTCATCTACATGCATCCCGGCAAAGTCCGCGGCCTGCACTATCACCCGCACTTCGTGGAGTACCTGTTGATCGTCGAGGGGGAGGGCGTGCTGGTCTCCAAGGACGACCACACCGACCCCGACTGCCCCGAGGAGTTCATCCACCTCTCCAAGGGGATCTGCACACGCGCGCCGATCGGGGTGGTGCACACCGTGTACTCGATCACCTCGCTCACCTTCATCGCGATGCTCACCAAGCCGTGGGACGAGTGCGATCCGCCGATCGTGCAGGTGGCGCCGCTGCCACACACGCTGGAAGGCAAGTGATGTCGCCGCCACGGGTGGCCATCGTGGGCGCACGCGGCTACGTCGGGTCGGCGCTCACCGAGGCGTTCCGCGCGCACGGCGGCTACCTTGTCGTGCCCGTGGTGCGCGCCGATTACGAGCGGCACCGCGAGGGCGAGTACGACGTGCTGGTCAATGCGGCGTGCCCGTCGAAAAGGTTCTGGGCCGAACAACATCCGGACGACGACCACGCGCGAACGGTCACCCTCACCGCGCGGTTGCGCAAGGAGTGGCACACCGGGCATTTCGTGCACATCAGCAGCATGTCGGCCCGCACGCAACCCGGCACCGTGTATGGGCGCCACCGGGCCGAGGCCGAGCGATTGTGCACGGACGAGGGATGTTTCGTGGTGCGGCTGGGACCCATGTACGGCGGTGACTACCGCAAGGGGGTGCTGGCCGATATGGCGGCGGACCTGCCGGTCTACGCCAGCGGCCGGTCGCGGCAGAGCTTCGCTCCGGTGCGGTGGTGCGCCGATTGGATCGCGGCGCACGCGGACGGGTCCGGGCTCCGCGAGATCGGCGCGCGGACCCACGTGACCCTGGCCGAGGTCCGCGACCGCGCCGGCTCGGGATCGGAGTTCGTCAAAGACGTTGTGGACGACCAGTATCCGACGACCGGTACCGAAACGGATTGGCCGCGTGCCGAAGCCGTCGTCGATTGGCTGGCCCGGTGGCGGGCCGGCGGCGCGCGAGGACGGTGATCCGATGGCGGGACGGGCGCAGGTACTTCTCCGCGCACAGCACCAGCAGGAACCGCACGCTGGTGGCGACGTCGCGGGTGCGCATCTTGGACTCGCCCGCCGTCCGGTTCAGCACGTGGATCGGGATCTGCCCGACCCCGAAACCGTTCGCCGACAGGAGGTAGAGACTTTCGAAGAAGAACGAGTAGCCCTCCGAGCGCACCAGAGTGAAAGCGCTCGCGGGAACATGGTCGAGCCGGTAAAATCTGAATGCCCCGGTGGCATCGTAGGGCATGCGAAGCAACGTCACCGTCAGGAAATGGCCGACTCGGGTGAGAATCTTGCGGAAGGGAGTCCAGTCGGCGAGGCTGTCCGGCTCGATATATCGTGATCCCACGACCACGTCATAATTTTCCGCGGCTGCTCGCAGCCGCGGAATATAAAGCGGCGGATGTGCGAAATCGGAATCCATGGTGATGAGTTCCGAATAACCGTTCGCATACGCCCAGCGAATACCGAATTTATGTGCCGAGCCGACGCCCTGCCGGCCCGCACGGTGCAGTACGCGCACTCTTTTAGGGTGCTGAACTGCGAGTTCATCGAGGATCTCGCCGGTGCCGTCGGGTGAGTTGTCATCGATGAACAGGATGTCGAAGTCGTCTCCCTGCTGGAGAATCTGATCGAGCAACGGCCCGACATTGCGACGTTCGTTGTACGTGGGAATCATCACCAGGGTTCGGTTACGGGCCGCATTCATGCGCCCCGATATTACCGGCGGCCCGGCTGGAAAGAAAGATATTGACCCGCTTCGGGAGCGGAAGTTACTCTCTGCGTGGAGGGCTCATGCGAAAGGCTTTGATCACAGGGATAACCGGTCAGGACGGCTCGTATCTGACCGAATTCCTGCTGCAACAGGGTTATGAAGTACACGGCATCATAAGGCGGGCGTCCAATTTCAACACCGAACGTATAGATCACCTGTATCCGGATTCCCACGCCCAGCGCAGGCTGTTCCTGCACTACGGCGACCTGATGGACTCCAGCAGCCTGAACCGCGTGCTCGAGGAGGTGCGGCCGGGCGAGATCTACAACCTGGGCGCGCAGTCGCACGTGCACATCTCGTTCCAGATCCCCGAGTTCACCGCCGAGACCAACGCGATCGGTACGCTGCGCATCCTGGACGCGATCCGCAAGACCGGCATCGCGACCCGCTTCTATCAGGCGTCCTCCTCGGAGCTGTACGGCGGGCTGAGCAGCGCTCCGCTGCGCGAGGACACGCCGTTCCATCCGCGCTCGCCCTACGCGGTGGCCAAGCTCTACGCCTACTGGATCACCGTCAACCACCGCGAGGCCTACGGCATGTACACGGTCAACGGCACCCTGTTCAACCACGAATCCCCGCGCCGTGGCGAGGTTTTCGTGACCAGGAAAGTGACGCGCGCGGCGGTGCGGATCTCCCAGGGCAAACAGGACCGCCTCTACATCGGCAACCTGGAGGCCCGCCGCGACTGGGGATACGCCAAGGAGTACGTCGAGGCTATGTGGCTGATGCTGCAACAGCCCGAGCCCGACGACTATGTGATCGCGACCGGCAGCACCCACAGCGTGCGTGAGCTGTGCGAGCTGGCGTTCGCCGCCGTCGGGATCGACTTGGCCTGGGAGGGCGAGGGTCTCGACGAGAAGGGGATAGACCGGCGCACCGCGCGGGTGCTGGTGGAGGTCGATCCGCGCTACTTCCGGCCGGCCGAGGTGGACCACCTCACCGGCGATCCGAGCAAAGCGCGCGCCAAGCTCGGCTGGCGGCCCCGCACCAGCTTCCCCGAACTGGTGGAGCTGATGGTGGCCCACGATCTGGAGCACGCGTGAGTACCGCCGAGCGCGTCGAGCGCTGCCGGGTGTGCGCGAACCCCCGGCTCGACACCGTGGTCGACTTGGGTGCCATGGCCCTGACCGGGGTGTTCCCCAAGGACGAGCCCACCGCCGTGCCCCGCTATCCGCTGGAACTGGTGCGCTGCGCCCGTCGCGACGAGAACGACACGGACCGTTGCGGATTGGTGCAGCTGCGCGACACCGCGCCCTTCGACGACATGTACGCGCCCGGCTACGGGTACCGGTCCGGACTGAACCGGTCCATGATCGCCCACCTCGCGCACCGGGTGCGCCGCATCCTGGACCGCGTCGAACTCACCCCCGACGATCTGGTCCTCGATATCGGCAGCAACGACGCGACCCTGCTGCGGCAGTACCCGGCCGGCTCGGCGACGCTGGTGGGTGTCGACCCGCTGGCCGAGAAGTTCCGGCGGTTCTATCCGCCGCACGTGCGGCTGGTTCCGGGCTACTTCGACACCGATTCGGCCGCAGCCGAATTCGGCGACCGCAAGGCGAAGGTGATCACCTCGATCGCCATGTTCTACGACGTGCCGAGGCCGCTCGAGTTCATGCGAGCCGTGCGCGACTCCCTCACCGACGACGGGATCTGGGTGCTCGAGCAGAGCTACCTGCCCGCCATGCTGGCGACCACCTCCTACGACACCATCTGCCACGAACACCTCGAGTACTACACCCTCGACCAGATCGAATGGATGGCCGCCCGCAGCGGTTTCACCGTGCTCGACGTGGAGCGCAACGGCGTGAACGGCGGCAGTTTCGCGCTCACCCTGGGCAAGCGGGGCGAACCCGGGCCCGAGGCGGCGGCCGCGTTGGCCGCCCTGCGCCGCGAGGAAGCCGCGCTCGGACTGCACACCGGCGCGCCCTACGACGATTTCGCCAAGCGGGTGGCCGAGCACCGCGAGGTGGTGCGCGACTTCTTCGACCGGTCGCGCCGGGCCGGGCTGCGCACCCTCGGCTACGGCGCCTCCACCAAAGGCAATGTGGTGCTCCAGCATTGCGGTATCGGGCCGGACGACTTGGCGTGCATCGCGGAGGTCAACGAGGACAAATTCGGCACCCGCACACCCGGATCCGGCATCCCCATCGTGCCCGAGCGGGAGGCGCGGGCGCTGCGGCCCGACCAGTTCTTCGTGCTGCCCTGGCACTTCCGGGACATGATGCTCGAGCGGGAACGCGAGTTCCGCGCGGGCGGCGGCCGCATGGTGTTCCCGCTCCCGGAGCTGGATGTGGTGTAGATGACCGCGATCGTCACCGGCGCCGGCGGACAGGACGGCACGCTGCTCACCGAATTGCTCGCCGCGCGGGGGGAAACCGTGGTGGGCATCGGTCGGCGGGGGCCGATCGACGTCACCTCGGCCGGGCAGGTCGCCGCGCTGGTGGCCGAAGTCCGGCCGTCACGGGTGTATCTGCTGGCCGCCGTGCAGCATTCGTCGCAAGGCGCACCGGCGGACCCGGTGCGCCTGGCCCACGAGTCGCATCTGGTGAACACCATGCAGGTGCACCACTTCGCCGACGCGATCCTCGCGGGCGGCGGTGAGACACGCCTGTTCTACGCCTGCTCCTCGCACGTCTTCGGTGCGAATACCGCCGTGCCGGAGGCGATCACCACCTACGACGAGGACGCAGCGCTGCGGCCCCAGTCGATCTACGGCGTGACCAAAGCCGCGGGGCTGCTGGCGTGCCGAGCGTATCGGGCGCGCGGGCTGTTCGCCTCGGCCGGGATCTTGTTCAACCACGAATCGCATCTGCGGCCTGTCGAATTCGTCACGCGCAAGGTGGTGCGCGCGGTCGCCGCGATCCAGCGCGGCGACGCGGACGAACTGGTGGTCGGGGACCTGGAAGCGGGCGCCGACTGGGGATACGCCCCCGACTACGTGCGGGCGATGACACTGGTCCTCGACCTCGACGCGCCCGACGAATTCGTGGTCGCGACCGGCACGCACCACACCGTGGCTCAGCTGTGCGCGTACGCCTTCGCGGCGGCGGGGCTGGACTGGCGCCGCCACGTGCGGGAGGAGCCGTCGCTGCTCACCCGGCGCCGGGGACCGGTGGTGGGCGACGCGCGGCGCCTGCGCGAACGCACCGGCTGGACGCCGTCGGTGGACTTCCCGGGCATGGTGCGCGCCCTGCTGCGCGCCGAAGGAGCGGAACTGATCGACCACCCGGGCGCGCCGACCGCCCGGGCGAGACCGGTACGGACCGGTGGAACGGAAGGATTCGCGTGAAATTCAGTGATGAGAACCTCGTCGCGGCGCAGCTGATCGCCCTCGCCGACGGCACCTACGACGAGACCGCCGCGCGCCTCGGCGAAGTGGGCGCCGACGTGGCCGCCGAGGCGGTGCTGCGCGAAATCGCCTGGCGGGCACGGTACGGCGACCAGCCGAGCCAATCGGTCCAGGTCGCCTTCGCCCTCGAACACGAGGCGAAACAACTCGACTACCTGATGACCCTCGGCGCGGACGATCCGGCGATCACCGCTGGCACCCTCGAGGACCCGTGGCTGTCCGTGCGCCAAGATCTCGTCGAGCTGGTGCGCGCCGTCTACGGCGGCGCCGACGCCGAGTGCGCGACCCGCGGCATCGCGGTGAAAGACGAACCGGGCCCGGGGAGTTTCGCGCCCGACGACCCATGGCGCGTCGCGCGCGGCGCGGCCGAACTGGCCGCCCATCGCCTCGTGACCGCCTGCGCCGCACACCGATACGACCTGAACGCGCTGTCGCTGCACTACGGCTCGGACAAGTGGGGCGGCCACTGGTACACCCCGCGCTACGACCGGCACTTCGCCCCGCTGCGCGACCGTCGCGTCCGGGTGCTCGAACTCGGTATCGGCGGCTACCAGGTACCCGACGCCGGCGGCGCCTCGCTGCGCATGTGGAAGCAGTACTTCCGGCGCGGCCTGATCGTCGGACTCGACTACTTCGACAAGTCCGGTATCGCCGAACCCCGCATCCAACCCGTGCGCGGCGATCAGGGTGACCCGGAGTTCCTGGCGCGGCTCGGCGCGGACCTCGGACCGTTCGACATCATCATCGACGACGGCAGCCACCTCAGCGGCGACGTGATCGCCTCGTTCGAGGGGCTGTTCGCGCACCTGCGGCCCGGCGGCCTGTACGTGGTGGAGGACACCCAGACCTCGTACTGGTCGGGCTGGGGCGGTTCCAGCACCGAACTCGACAGTCCCGCAACCTCGATCGGCTACCTGAAGACCTTGGTCGACGCCCTGCACCACCGCGATGTGGAAGCCGATGCGGGGCGCGCGCCGGGCCGTTTCGACGAATGGGTCGGCGGGCTGCACTTCTATCACAACCTCGTGGTCATCGAGAAGCGCCGCAACGCCGAACAATCCGCGGCCCCGTGGGTGCCGCGCAACACGAATCCCATGGCCTGGCTGAAGAACGCCGAAAGCTGAGGTGCCGCCGTGAAATTCCTGATCGTCCCGGTGCCCTCCGCCGGGCATCTGCTGGCCATGGTGCCGTTCTGCTGGGCGCTGCGCCTGGCCGGGCACGAGATCCTGGTGGCCTCCCGCGCCGAGGTCGTCGCCACGGCGCAGCGCGCCGGACTCGACGCGGCGGACCTGCCCGAACTCGCGGTGCCGATGGATACGTTGCGCAACCAGGTGAATCCGTCGATGTTCCCGGTGCCCGCCTTCGCCGACCGCGAGGCCGCGACCGGTCGCGGGCTGTGGGAGGTGGCGGCGCGGAGGTGGCATCAGCACGCCGAGCAGTTCCTCGCGCCGTTCGCCCGGGTCGCGCGGGAGTGGGGTGCGCAGGTGATCGTCACCGATCCGCTCGCCACCCTCGGACGCGTACTGGCCGCCGAGCTCGGCGTCCCGGTGGTGTCGCACCGGTGGGGGATCGACCCCACCGGCGGCCCGTTCACCGAGAGCACGACCGACCTGCTGGCGCGCACACCGGCCGCCGAACCGGTGGCGGTGCTCGACATCTGCCCGCCGGGTGTGCAGGCTCCCGACGCCGTGCCCGGCACTCCGATGCGCTTCGTTCCCTTCAACGGCACCGGAATGCTGCCGCCACAACCTGTTCCGGACTCCCGGCGCCCCCGGGTGGTGGTGTGCTTCGGTGGCAGCGTGCTCGCCCTGACGGGATCCCGTCCGCTGCGGGCAGTGGTCGACGCCTTGGCCCGCGTGCCCGAAATCGACGTGGTGGTGGCCGCGTCGGCCGCGGACCGCGCGCTGCTGGGCGCCACACCCGACCATGTCCGCGTGCTGGAACAGGTGCCGCTGCAACTGTTCCTGCCCGGCTCCGATCTGCTGATCCACCACGGTGGCTCCACCACGGGGCTCACCGCCTGCCGGTACGGGGTGCCCCAGCTCGTCCTACCCCAGATGTTCGACCAGTTCGACTACGCCCGCGGGATCGTCCGCGTGGGCGCCGGGATCGCGGCCGAAGACGCTGTCGCCCAAGCGGATATCGATGGGTTGGCCGACTCGGTGGGCACCCTGCTGGACACCCCCGGCTACCGGGCGGCGGCCGGTGCCGTCGCCGCCGCCCTCCGCGACACGCCCGCACCCGCCACGGTGGCGGACGCCGTCGTGGAATTGCTCGGCGACCGGGTCGGCCTGGCCGCCTGATCGTCGTCACCCGTTCGTCTCGAAGCCCGAAAGCCGCAGGTGCCCATGCTGTCCACCGCCTGGAACAGATTCCGCCACGACATCGACTACTACTCGGCCATGTTCGCGGTGTTCGTCGTCGGGCTGCTGACGCCCGTCGTGATGATCGTGCTGTCGGTGGCCGGTCTGCCGACCGCCGCCACCGCCGTGCTCGGCCTTGCCGTCGGGGCCGTCCTCTTCGTCGTCGGCGTGCCACTGGTGCCCGCCGAATGGCGCGCCGTGCTGCGCACCAAACCCCTTGTGGTGAAGGTGCTGTGGAGCGTGGCCGTGCTGGCCGTCGTCGCCGTGCTGGCGCGGTTGGCGCAGTTCATGATCGACCCGCACCAATCGCAGAGCTCGCTCTCGCCCGACGACGATTTCCTGTTGCAGCACACCCACCTGTCCGGCTACATCAGCGGCGCCCTCGTCGCCGAACACGATCCGGACAATCTCTACAACCGGCACCGCTACGACTCGGCCGAGGCCGACGACGTGCTGCCGAGCGTGCTGCCCCAGGAGCGCGACGTCTACCTGTACCCACCGCCGTTCCTGCTGCTGCCGCGCGTGCTGCTGCTGTTCTCCGGCGAGTTCCACGCGCTCCGATCACTGTGGTACGCACTGTATGTCGCGGTGGTGCTGCTGGCCATGCTGGCGATCGCCCGCTGGATCGGCGGCAGGCAGGGCGCGATCCTGGCGGCCTGCACGCCCGTCGTGTGGGCGAGCCTGCCGACGCTGGCCACCTTGCAGCTGGGCAATATCCACGTGCTGATCCTGTACGTGGGCGGTGTCGGGGCGATGGTGCTCTTCGCGAAGGGCAAGCACGCATTGGGCGGGGCCGCACTGGCTTTCGCGATCGTGGCCAAGGTGTCCCCGGCGATTCTGCTGGTTTACCTACTGGCGCAACGCAAGTGGAAGCCGCTGGGGTGGACGGCCGGATTCGGCGCGATCTACGCGGTGGCGACCTACGCGGTGTTCGGCTGGGGTCCGTGGAAGCAGTTCCTGTCCAACGGGACCTGGCAGCAGTTGGCCAGCGGTGAGTACCACGAATGGGTGCTGGTGGACCGGGCGAACCAGCTGGTGAACTACTCGCCGTTCGGCCTGCCGTACAAGATCCAGATCATGGGCTGGGATTTCGGTGATCCGACCGGGCCCGCGCGCCTGATCACCGACGTATACACCCTCGCCTTGGTCGCCTTGGTCGCGGTGACGGCGCTACGGGTCCGCAGGCGGGTGGCCGCGGGTGCCGACGGCAGCCGGTTCCGGGCCGAGAACCTCGCCATCTGGCTCGCGGTGCTCACCCTGGCCTCCTTCCGGGCGCCGTTCGGGCCCTGGGTGTACATCGCGGTCGGCGCGATCTGGCTGTTCGCGGTGTACGCCGGACTCATGCGGGCCACCGCGGCGCGCATCGCCGTGCTGGTGGCGGCGTGGTTGATCGTCGCCGTCTACGCGGAGAACGTCTACTTCACCCTCGTCGCCCAAACCATCGTCTACGTGGGCTGTTTCGCCATCGCGTGGCGGGCGTCGGCGGGCACCGAGCCGGACGAATCCGCCACGTCCCCGGCGGATCCCGCGCGGGCGGTGACCACGTCATGACCACGTACGCGGTGATCGGCGCGGGCGTGGCGGGTCTGGCGGCGGCGCGGGCGTTCCTGGCGCGCGGACTGGACGTCGAAGTGTTCGAGGCGGCCTCGGGTCTCGGTGGCATCTGGGACGCGCGGCGGGCGGATTCGCCCGTCGCGCGCAATACGCACGTCATCGCGTCCAAGGGTGTGCAAGCGTTCCCCGAATTTCCCATGCCGCAGGACTATCCGGACTACCCCGGCCACGAACTGGTGCTGCGCTACCTGCACGCCTACGCCGAGGAGTTCGATCTCGTCTCGCGGATCCGGTTCGACACGGCGGTCGCCCGTATCGAACCGGCCCCGGACGGCCCGGACGCGGGCTGGGTGGTCACCCTCGCCGACGGCACCACTCGCGAGTTCGCGGGCGTGGTCCTGGCCACCGGACACGACCGCAGCCCGCGACGCGTCGAATTCCCCGGCGAGGCCACCATTCCCGTGCTGCACTCGATCGACTACGGGCATCCGGAACAGGTCCTGGGCAAGCGGGTGCTGGTGGTCGGGGCCGGTCAGTCCGCGGCCGACATTCTGGCCGACTGCGCCGTCAACGCGGCGCTCACCGTGCACTCCAGCCGCCGCGGCTTCTACTGCATGCCGAAGTACCTGCTGGGCCGCCCGACCGACACCATGCTCCAGGGGAGGATGTGGCGGCCGCTGCGCAGGCGCGCGTCGCTCTCGCTGTTCTCCTACCTGCGCAATCGGTCGCGGACCTACGGGCTGCCGGTGCCCGATTTCAGTGGCGGCGTGGTGATTCCGATGCTGGGCGATCAACTGCACCACCACTACAGCCACGGCGACATCGTCGCGAAACCCGGTGTGGTGTCGATCCACGACGATCTGGTGACCTTCACCGACGGCAGCGAGGAGAAGGTGGATCTGGTCGTGCTGGCCACGGGATTCGTGCCGGACTATCCGATCGTCGCTCGCGCGCACCTGAATTGGCCCGACGATGCCCCGGGCCCGGGGCTGTACCTGCACCTGTTCCCGCCGAACACGCCGAACCTGTTCGTGGTGGGGATGGCTCGGCCCATCGGCTCGCACTGGGACGTGTACGCGGCCCAGGCGCGGCTGGTCGCCGACTACCTGGTGGCCCGCCGGGAGCCGGCGCGGGTGAGCGCGTTCGAGGGGGCGCTCACCCGGCCGCAACCGGAGCTGCGCGCGGGCATCCGGCTGTACCACGGCGACCGGTACCCGCTGGTGGTGGAGAAACAGGAATACCTGAATCAGCTTCGCACCCATGCGAAGCTACTGAGAGGAAAGGACCGGTCATGAAAGCACCGGGACCTGGTCTGGTCGAAACCGCACGTCTGCTGCCTCGGCTCAGCCGCGACGCGCTGGGCACCGTCGGCACCCTCATCGACCGGTACGGGGATGTGGTCCGCGTCGACGCCGGGCCGATGCTGGTGTACCTGGTGACCGATCCCTCGATGACGAAGTACGTCCTGCAGGACAACTACACCAACTACCGCAAGAGCCCCATCTACGACGAGTTCGCCATCCTGCTCGGCGACGGCCAGCTCACCACCAATAACCTCGAATACTGGCGCAAGCAGCGCACATTGATCCATCCGGCGTTCTCGCACTCGCACGTCAAGCAGTTCGCCGCCGACATCACCGACAGCACCGCCACCATGCTGGACCGCTGGGACGGCGCGGCCGGGCAGTACCGCGACATCTACGACGACTACGTGCAACTGCTGCTCGCCACCACCGGTCGGGTCCTGTTCGGTCTGGACCTGACCACCGGGACCCGGCAGGTCACCGACGCGATGAGCGCGGCGTTCGACTTCATCATGAAGCGGGTGAACGCGCCGGTGAAACTGCCGCAGCACTTCCCGACCCCGGCCGCGCGGCGCGTCGCCCGCAAGGTCGGCGAACTCGACGACGTGGTGCGCGGCCTCATCGAGGAACGCCGCCGTGGCGGCGACACCGCCGACGTGCTGACCGCGCTGGTCCGGGCCCGCGACGAAGGCGGGCAGGGAATGCGGGAAGAGGACCTGCTCAACGAGATCAAGACACTGCTCGTGGCCGGGCACGAGTCCCCGGCGAACGCGCTGTCGTGGGCGTGCTACCTGCTCGCCACCCACCCCGATATTCAGGAACGGCTGGCCGACGAGGTGCGCGACCGGCTCGGCGATCGCACACCGGATTTCAGCGACCTCGCCGGCCTTCGCTACTGCCGCATGGTGATCGAGGAGACCATGCGCCTCTACCCGCCGGCCTGGATCGTGGAGCGCACACCGATCGAGGACGACGAGATCGGCGGCTACCACGTGCCCGCGGGCGCGCGAGTCACCCTGTGCATGTACTACATCCACCGCGACAAGCGGTTGTGGGACGATCCTGAGGAGTTCCGTCCCGAACGGTTCAGCGACGAATCCGTCGCCGAGCGGCACAAATTCGCGTTCTTCCCGTTCTCCGGCGGCCCCCGCATCTGCCTCGGCAAGGACCTGTCCATGACCGAGATGATCCTGATGCTCGCCATGACGGTGCAGCGGTTCCGCCTCGAGCTCGATCCCGACCACGAGGTCGTCCCCGCCGCATCGGTGAATCTGCGTCCGGGGACCGGGATTCGGATCCGGCCGGTGCGCAGGGCGGCGGCGGTTGTGGAGTAAGTGGCCGGTAGTGCAGGCCGTTCGGTGTCACAACAGCCGGTCGGCCATCGCGAGGAGGTCGGCTGCCGACAGCGCCTCCTGGTTCTCCGTGTCCTCGGGTTCGGCAGTCGCGGTGGATTTCGTCGCGGGGGCCGGTGCCTCGGGCTGCGCCATCCGGCGGCCCAGCTCCGAGGCCAGCGTGGCGCACGTGGGATGGCCCCACACGAGGGCGACGGGGACCGGGATCGGCAGGCGGGCGGCGAGGCGGTTGCTCAGCTCGATGGCGTGCGGCGAGGTGAACCCGAAGTCGGCGAAGTTGCCGTCCGTGGCGATCGCGGTCGCCGGGTGGCCGGTCACCGCCGCGAGCTCGCCGGTGACGACGGTGAGGAGGTCCTGGGACTCGGTGGTTACGGGTTCGGCCTGTTCGCCCGTGATGACAGCGATCCGATCCGGGGTCGGGGTGGCTGCGGGGTCGGCTTGTTCGCCGGTGACGACCGCGAGGGGATCCCGGGTCGCTGCGGCTATAGGCTCGGCCCGCCCGCCCGGTTCGAACGACGTTGGTCCGGAAGACGTTTCGGCACCTGCGTTTGCGGGAGCAGGCTCCGGCGTGCTCACCCAATACGGCTTCCGCTGGAAGGGATAGGTGGGCAAGGAGATTCGCCCGGCGACGGGGTTCACCGCGTCCCAATCGGGGTCGCCACCCTGCTCATACGCCCCACCGACCGCTTCCAGCAGCTCGCGCCACCCGAGCTCGCCCGGGTGCAGCGCGGCCCTCAACAGCCGATCCACGGTGCGCCGGTCGGGTTCGGGCTCACCCCCGGCCCCCTCGGCATACCGGTGTAGTGCCTCCACCACCTCGTCCACCGTGCCCGCCACCACCGCCAGACGCCGGGCGAAGTGGGTTCGCTTGCGGCACAACGTATGTGCGAGGTCGTCCAACCCGGCATCGGCGTTCTCGCGCAGGAAGTCCCGCACCCGTGCCGCGTGCTCGCGCAACGCCGCCTCGGTGCGGGCCGACAACACCACCAACCGATCACCATCCGGGGCGCTCAGAGAACCTGCCTCGCTCGCGCCAGGCTCGCCCGCTGCGCTTGTCGTGCCCGCCCCGGGCTTGCCCGCGCCGGCCAGTTCCGCTGTCGCCCGCCCGCCAACCGAACTCGTTGTCCCCCAGCGAAGCGCAGCATTCGAACCTGATCCGCCCACCTTCGCGCGGCGCCACCACCTTGTTCCGCCCGCCGTCGTCCCGACCACCGGCCCCGCCACGCCCTCGACACTCGCCAACGTCCCCGCCTCCACCACAACATGCGCGTTCGACCCGCCGAAACCGAAGGCGCTCACCGCCGCTCGGGCCGGGCGGTCGGGGGACTCCGGCCAGTCCACCGCCTCCGCGCACACGCGCAGGCCGAGGGCGTCCGGGTCGACATCCGGGGCGGGGGAGGAGAAGTGGAGGGTGCGGGGGATGCGGCGGTGGTGCAGGGCGAGCGCGGTCTTGATCAGTCCGGCGAGTCCGGAGGCGGCCTCGGTGTGCCCGATGTTCGTCTTCACCGAGCCGACGAGCAGCGGCCGCTCCGGGGCGCGCGCCGCGCCGTACACCTCGCCGAGCGCGGTCAGCTCCGCGCGGTCACCCACCACCGTGCCGGTGCCGTGGGCCTCGACGTAATCGACCGTCTCCGGGGCGATTCCGGCGTGCGCCAGGGCGCGGTGCAGCAGTTGGCGCTGGCCGTCGGCGCTGCTGGCGGGCATCGTCGGGTTGTGGCCGTTGTTATTGGTCGCGCTGCCCAGGACGACGCAGTACACGCGGTCGCCGTCGCGGCGGGCGGCGGCCAAGGGTTTCAGCAGCACGGCGGCGCCGCCCTCACCGCGGGCGTAACCGTCGGCGGTGGCGTCGAACGCGCGGGAGCGGCCGGTGGGGGAGAGCACGCCGAGGGCCGCCAGCCCGGCCGTGGTGTCGGCGAGCAGGTTCAAGTGCACCCCGCCCGCCACTGCCGTCTCGCACTCGCCGGCGCGCAACGCCTGGCAGGCGAGGTGCACGGCCACCAGCGACCCGGCGCAGGAGGCGTTGACCGCGAGGCTCGGCCCGTCGAAGCCCAGCGCGTGCGAGACGCGGTTGGCGATCACGCCCTCCACGTCGCCGGTGCTGGTGAACGGCGTCACGCTCGCCGCGCCCCTGGCCAGCTTGAGCGCGCGATAGTCGTTGAACTTGGCGGCGAAGTAGACGCCGGTGCGCGGCGCGGCGGCCGGACGCACTCCGGCGTCCTCGAACACCTCCCACGCCAGCTCCAAGGCCAGCCGCTGCTGCGGGTCGATCTCGGCGGCCTCGCGCGGGGAGATACCGAAGAACTCCGCGTCGAAGCCCGCCACATCGGCCAGGTACGCGCCCGCGAACCGCGGCCCTTCCGCGCGCGCGTGCTCCGGGAACCGGCCGGGGGGTGGTGTGTCCGATACCGTGTCGACCTCGTCGAGCAGGGCCCGCCAGAGCGCGGCGGGCGATTCGGCACCGGCGAACCGGCACCCGAGTCCGATCACCGCGATCGGCTCGGGTCCGGTTGTCGCGGAACGTGTTTCGTCGTCACCGCGCCGGGCTCGTCGAATCCCTCGCACACCGCCACCTGCCTCATCCGCCGTCGCGGACCCGGATATTCCTCGATCTTGTTGTGAGGTAACAAGATATCGAGCAGACTCTACCTGTGCTCAGCTCTCGGCGCCCGGTCTTCGCCCGGGTCACGGCCGTCTTCGGTGACGAGGCGCGGCGCCGGGAGCTGGTGCGGTTCGCGTTCGTGGGCGCGGCGGCGTTCACCGTGGACACCGTCATCTTCGTGGCCCTCAAGACCACGGTGCTCGAAGCGCGGCCCGTCACCGCGAAGGCGATCGCGGTGCTGTGCGCGATCACGCTCTCCTATCTGTTGAACAAGCAGTGGTCGTTCCGTGCCAGGGGCGGCCGCCGCACCCACCACGAAGCGGCCCTCTTCTTCCTGGTGAGCTTCCTGGGCATCGCCGTCAACACCGCGCCGCTGTGGGTGTCGCGCTACGTCCTGCACCTCGAGCTGCCGCATGTGTCGCGCACCACCCAGGAGATCGCGGACTTCGTCTCGGCGCAGCTGATCGGCACCGCCCTGGGGATGGTGTTCCGGTTCTGGGCGTTCGTCACGGTGGTCTTCCCGCAGCGGCGCGACCAGCGGGCGCCACTACCCTCGAAGCCATGACTTCCGCTCCCGCACGCACCGTCCGACGGGTCACCACCACACGCGCGGGCGGCTTCTCCGCGCCGCCCTACGACTCGTTCAATCTCGGTGACCACGTGGGCGACGATCCCAAGGCCGTGCGCCGCAATCGCGACCGCCTCGCCGCCGGCATCGGTCTCACGCCCGACCGCCTGGTGTGGATGGAGCAGATCCACGGCCGCAACGTCGAGATCGTCGACGGCCCGCGCGCCGAGCCGGTCCCGGCCACCGACGCGTTGGTCACCACCGTGCCCGACCTGGCGCTGGTGGTGCTGACCGCCGACTGCGTGCCGATCCTGCTCTCCGACGACGAGGCGGGCGTGATCGCCGCCGTGCACGCCGGGCGCATCGGCGCGCGGATCGGCATCGTGCCGCGCGTGCTCGAGGCGATGTTGTCGGTCGGCGCGCGGCCCGAGCGGATCGGCGCGTTCCTCGGCCCCGCCGCGTCGGGCCGCCAGTACGAGGTGCCCGCCGAGATGCGCGCCGACGTGGAGGCGCACCTGCCCGGTAGCGCGACCACCACCGTGCGCGGCACGCCGGGACTCGACCTGCGCGCCGGCATCCGGCGCCAGCTCACCGAGGCCGGGGTCGGGGCCGTGGCCGAGGACCCGCGCTGCACCATCGAGGACCAGACACTCTTCTCGCACCGCCGCGGCGCGCCCACCGGGCGTATCGCCGGGGTGATCTGGATGTCGACGGGCGAGGTGCAGGCATGAGTGCGCGGGGCATGGGGTCGGGGTGCGTGCCGGAGACCGGTGGCGGGCAGGTGCGGGCATGAGCGCGGGCGCGGCGGTGACCGAACGGACCGCGGAACTGTCGGAGAACCTGGACCGGGTGCTGGCGCGCATCGAGGCCGCGCGCGCGGACGCGGGCCGGGAACCGGGCTCGGTGCGCCTGCTGCCCGTCACGAAGTTCTTCCCCGCCTCCGACATCGAGATCCTGTATCGGTTGGGGCGCAGGGAGTTCGGTGAGTCGCGCGAGCAGGAGGCGGCGGGCAAGGCCGCCGACCTGTCGGGGTTGGCGGGGATCGAGTGGCACATCATCGGCCGGTTGCAGCGCAACAAGGCCAATGCGGTGGCCCGCTACGCCCACACCGTGCACTCGCTGGACAGCGAACGGTTGGCAACGGCCCTTGACAGGGGTTCGCTGGCCGCACTGGAGGCCGGCCTGCGCGCCGAACCGCTGCGCGTGCTGATCCAGGTGAGCCTGGACGAGGACCCCGCGCGCGGCGGCGCCGCCGAACGCGAACTCGACATGCTCGCCGAACGCGTCGGTGACGCCGAAGGATTGCGCCTCGGGGGCCTGATGGCCATCCCGCCGCTGGGTTACGACCCTGATAGCGCATTCGCGCGTCTTGCGACCTTGCACACGCGTTTGCTGGCTTCGCACCCCGCCGCGACCGAACTTTCCGCAGGAATGTCGGGTGATCTGGAATCCGCGGTGCGACACGGCGCGACGCTTGTGCGTGTCGGTACCGGCTTGATGGGCGCTCGACCGATAACCTCGGCGTAGCAAAGAAACCTCATCAGTCACATTCGACACATAAGATTGGGACCGACGGGGGCTGAGCAAGACTTCAACACCCGGCCGCCACCGGGGCCGAAGGAAGGTCGACCGAATGAGCGAGCGCAGCGAGCGAGTCACAGACGCAGCGACCTTCGTGGTCAAGGCCGGGTTCAGCGACAGCGAGGTGGTGGGGTGATGAGTACGCTGCACAAGTTCAAGGCCTACTTCGGCATGGTTCCGCTCGAGGACTACGAGGACGACTATGTCGACGACCGTGGTCCCCGGGCGGGTGAGCGCGGTGGCCAGCGGGCGCGCGCGTACGCCGACCGCCCCGGCTACGGCGCCGATCGCTACGCCGAAGATCGTTACGGCGCCGAGCGTTTCGACGACGAGCCCGACTACCCCGAGCCGGCCTACAAGTCGCCCTACGGTGGCGCCTACGCGCCGTCGCGCCGCGACGACTACGCCGAGGAGCCGTACGGCGACGACCGCTACGAGTCGCCGCGACGCCCCACCCGCATCGATGCCGCGCCCTCCTCGGCCCGGTTCCGGGCGGGCGGCGGTGCGCCGATGTTGCGGGGAGCCACCCGGGGTGCGCTCGCCGTCGATCCCGACGCCGAGGAGCGGCGGCTGGAGGAGCGCGTGCGCCCCGAGCCCGCGCCCGCCCGCAGGCCCGGGATCTTCGAGGACGGAGGTCCCTTGTCCAAGATCACGACGCTGCGCCCGCGCGACTACAGCGAGGCCCGCATCATCGGTGAGCGCTTCCGTGAGGGCAACCCGGTGATCATGGACCTGGTCGACCTCAGCAACGCCGACGCCAAGCGTCTCGTCGACTTCGCGGCCGGCCTGGCGTTCGCGCTGCGTGGTTCGTTCGACAAGGTGGCCACGAAAGTGTTCCTGCTCTCACCGGCCGATGTCGACGTATCGGCCGAGGAACGCCGCAGGATCGCCGAAACCGGCTTCTACAACCAGAAATAGGGTCGTGATCAGGGGGGTTGGCCGATCTCGTCACGCGCGGGTCGGTGTGGTCATTTTGCGCGACGCCGATTTTCGGGCAGAGTGAAGTCGTGGCCTTGTTCGCGGTGCTGTACTTCGTACTGTTCATCTTCTGGCTGTTGCTGATCAGCCGGGTGATCATCGAGTTCGTCCGTAGCTTCGCCCGTGACTGGCGACCGACGGGGGTGGTCGTCGTCATCCTGGAGGTGATCTTCACGATCACCGACCCTCCGGTGAAACTGCTGAGGCGGGTGATACCGCCGGTGTCCCTGGGGGGAATTCGCCTGGATCTGTCGATTATGGTCCTGCTTTTCATCGTGTTCATCCTGATGTCCATCGTGAGCAGGCTCGGCCAACCGGTAGCTCCGGTGTGACAGAATGGGCCAAGATACCTTGCTAGATCTGCTAGATCTCCACAAGACGCGTGAAGGGATCCTTCCATGCCGCTGACCCCAGCCGATGTGCACAACGTCGCGTTCAGCAAACCGCCGATCGGGAAGCGCGGCTACAACGAGGACGAGGTCGACGCCTTCCTGGATCTCGTGGAGCAGGAGCTTTCGCGCCTGATCGAGGAGAACGCCGATCTGCGCCAGCGGGTCGCGGAGCTCGACGCCGAGCTGGCCGACGCGAAGAAGAACCGGTCGGCCGCCCCGTCGACGGTGAAAGCGCCGGTGCAGCAAGCACCGCCCCCACAACCGGAGCCGATCAAACCCCCGGTGCCCGCGGCGCCGCCGGCCCCGGTCGCGGCGCCCGCCCCCGCGGGCAAGGAGGCCCCCGGCGCCGACGCGAACTTGCAGGCTGCCAAGGTGCTGAGCCTCGCGCAGGAGATGGCCGACCGGCTCACCAGCGACGCCAAGACCGAAGCGGAGAGCCTGCTCTCCAACGCGCGAGCGAACTCCGAGCGACTCGTCGGCGACGCCAGGACCCGGTCCGAGGCGATGATCGCCGACGCGCGGCAGAAGTCCGACGCGATGCTCTCCGACGCGCAGACCCGCTCGGACAACCAGTTGCGCCAGGCCAAGGAGAAGGCCGAGGCCCTGCAGGCCGACGCCGAGCGCAAGCACACCGAGATCATGGCCACCATCACCCAGCAGCGCAGCGTGCTGGAGAGCCGGATCGAGCAGCTCAAGACCTTCGAGCGGGAGTACCGCGTGCGGCTGAAGTCGTACCTGGAGTCGCAGCTGGAGGAGCTGGAGAACCGCGGCTCGGCCGTTCCGGTGGACGGTGGCGAGGCCTTCGCCGACGCCAACACCGCGAACAACCTGGCCCCCGCGTCGTTCGCCAAGGGCGGCAAGTAGCCCACCGGCCCGACACTCCTCGCCCACAGGCCACCTGCCGGAGGCACCGGGGTACAGTCGTACCGCCGGGGATGCTGGGGAGTTGCTGGCGGAGGACTCCGCCGGTGCCTCAGTGTTTTCGGGCGGAGCGATTGCCCGAAGGTTGCCTAGGGGGTCACCATGCTCGTCCTGACGCTCGTTCTCGCCGCGATCGGTTTCGCCCTGCTCATCACCGCCCTGACCACGGGATCGGTGATCTGGGCCTGGGCCTGCATCGTCGTGTGCGTGATCGGTGCCGTGCTGTTGCTGGTGAGCGCGCTGTCCATGCGCAGGCCCGACGGTGACGCACCGCCCCAGGGCAAGCACGCCAAGCGCTGAGCGCGGGCGGGGAATTCTCGCTGGACAGAGCCGGTTAGAATCGAGACACACAGGCGTCGATCCGGCCATCACCGGGGAGCTTTCGGAAGAACCGCGCCACGGCGCCCAGTAGAACCGAACGGGTGAGCCCGTCACAGCTCGCAACGAGAGGTCCGTGCCACCGCCCCGCCGGGTGGGAGCCGGGCAAACGGGGTGGTACCGCGGTTTCGGCGCACCGAGCGCCGGCATCGTCCCCGTGCCGAACCGATACGCGCCTGCGGCGCGGTGGCACGAGGAGACGCATCCGCGATGGCGGACGAGAGCAAGAGCGCATACCCGCTGGTCGACCTCGGCGCGGGCACCGGCGGCACGTTCCCCGAGCTCGAGCAGCGCGTGCTCGAGGCGTGGGCGGCCGACGACACCTTCCGCGCGAGCATCGAGAACCGTTCGGGCGGCGGCGAATTCGTCTTCTACGACGGTCCGCCCTTTGCCAACGGTCTGCCGCATTACGGTCATTTGCTCACCGGGTACGTCAAGGATTTGATCCCGCGGTACCAGACCATGCTCGGCAAGCGGGTCGATCGGCGATTCGGCTGGGACTGTCACGGCCTGCCCGCGGAAATCGAGGCGGAAAAGCAACTCGGTATCACGGACAAATCACAGATCGATGCCATGGGCCTGGCGGAATTCAACGCCGCCTGTAAAACATCGGTACTTCGCTATACCGGTGAGTGGCGCGACTACGTGACCCGTCAAGCCCGCTGGGTCGACTTCGACAACGACTACAAGACCCTCGATCTCGACTTCATGGAGTCGGTGATGTGGGCGTTCAAGTCGCTGTACGACAAGGGGCTGATCTACCAGGGCTTCCGGGTGCTGCCCTACAGCTGGTACGAGCAGACCCCGCTGTCGAACCAGGAGACCCGCCTCGACGACGCGTACAAGATGCGCCAGGACCCGGCGGTGACCGTCGACATGGTGCTCTCGGTGCCCGAGGACCACCCGTTGCGCGCCCTCGACGGCGCGAACGCGCTGATCTGGACCACCACGCCGTGGACGCTGCCCTCCAACCTGGCCGTCGCGGTGCACCCCGACGTGCGCTACGTGCACCTGCGCGGCGCCGACGGCAAGCGCTACGTGCTGGCGGCCGAACGGGTTTCGCACTACGCGCGCGAGTTCGGCGAGGAGCCGGAGGTGCTGGCCGAGTACGACGGGCTGGCGCTGGCCGGGCTGTCCTACGCGCCGCCGTTCGACTTCTTCCTCGGCCACCCGAACGCGCACCGCGTGCTCACCGCCGACTACGTCACCACCGATTCCGGCACCGGCATCGTGCACCTGGCGCCCGCCTTCGGTGAGGAGGACATGGACGTCGCCGCGGCCAACGGCATCGAGATCGTGCAGCCGCTGGACGCGGGCGGCAAGTTCACCTCGATGGTGCCGCCGTACGAGGGCCTGATGGTGTTCGACGCCAACCCGGTGATCATCAAGGACCTCAAGGCCGCCGGAAAGCTGTTGCGGCACGAGACGATCGAGCACTCCTACCCGCACAGCTGGCGCTCCGGCCAGCCGTTGATCTACATGGCGGTGCCCTCGTGGTTCGTGGCGGTCACCAAGTTCCGCGACCGCATGGTGGAGCTGAACAAGCAGATCACCTGGGTGCCCGAGCACATCCGCGACGGTCAGTTCGGCAAGTGGCTCGAGGGCGCGCGCGACTGGAACATCAGCCGCAACCGCTACTGGGGCAGCCCGATCCCGGTGTGGGTGTCCGACGATCCGGCCCACCCGCGCGTGGACGTCTACGGTTCGCTCGACGAACTCGAGCGCGACTTCGGCGTGCGCCCGTCGGATCTGCACCGGCCCATGATCGATGAGCTGACCCGGCCCAACCCCGACGACCCGACCGGGAAGTCGACCATGCGCCGGGTGCCGGAGGTGCTGGACTGCTGGTTCGAGTCCGGGTCGATGCCCTACGCCCAGGTGCACTACCCGTTCGAGAACAAGGAGTGGTTCGACTCGCACTTCCCCGGCGACTTCATCGTCGAGTACAACGGGCAGACGCGCGGCTGGTTCTACACGCTGCACGTGCTCTCGACCGCGCTCTTCGACAGCCCGGCGTTCAAGACCGTCGCCGCGCACGGCATCGTGCTGGGCGACGACGGGCTGAAGATGAGCAAGTCCAAGGGCAACTACCCGGACGTGAACGAGGTGTTCGACCGGGACGGCTCCGACGCGATGCGCTGGTTCCTGATGAGCTCGCCGATCCTGCGCGGCGGCAATCTCATCGTCACCGAGCGCGGCATCCGCGAAGGTGTGAGTCACGCGCTGCGACCCCTGTGGAACGCGTGGAGCTTCCTGCAGCTGTACGCCTCGACGCCGGGGCAGTGGCGCACCGACTCCACCAATGTGCTGGACCGCTACATCCTGGCGAAGCTGGCGCAAACCCGCGATGTGATGACCGAGGCGCTCGAGGTCTACGACATCGCGGGCGCCTGCGAGGAACTGCGGTCGTTCGCCGACGCGCTCACCAATTGGTATGTGCGCCGGTCGCGTTCGCGCTTCTGGTCCGAGGACCGCGACGCGGTGGACACGCTGCACACGGTGCTCGAGGTGGTGTCGCGGCTGGCGGCGCCGCTGCTGCCGCTGATCACCGAGGTGATCTGGCGCGGGCTGACCGGCGAGCGTTCGGTGCACCTGGCGGACTGGCCGAAGGAGGGCGAGCTCCCGCACGACGACGAGCTGGTCGCGGCCATGGACGAGGCGCGCACGGTGTGCTCGACGGTGCTGAGCCTGCGCAAGGCGAAGAACCTGCGGGTGCGGCTGCCGCTGTCGGAGGTGACCATCGCCGCCGCCGACGCCGAACGGCTGCGCCCGTACGCCGACATCATCGCCGACGAGGTCAACGTCAAGAAGGTGGACCTGACCACCGACGTGGACGTGCACGGCCGGTTCGAGCTGGCCGTGAACGCCCGCGCCGCCGGTCCGCGCCTGGGCAAGGACGTGCAGACGGTGATCAAGGCGGTCAAGGCGGGTGAGTGGTCGGAGGGCCCCGACGGCGTGGTGAGCGCCTCGGGCATCACCCTGCTGCCCGAGGAGTACACCCAGCGCCTGGTGGCGGCCGAGCCCGAGTCCACCGCCGCCCTGCCCGGCAACGCGGGCCTGGTGGTGCTGGACTCCGCGGTGACCGAGGAGCTGGAGGCCGAGGGCTGGGCCCGCGACCTCATCCGCGATCTCCAGGAGACCCGCAAGTCCCTCGGCCTGGACGTCTCCGACCGCATCACCGTGGTCCTCGACGTCCCCGCCGACCGGCTGGCCTGGGCCGAGACCCACCGCGACCTCATCGCCGGCGAAATCCTCGCCACCAGCCTCACCTTCGGTGCGGCCCCGGACGCCCCGGAACTCGTCGGCGGCGTCCGCGCCACGGTGACGAAGGCCTGAGCGGGAGGGCCGTGCGCCCCGGGGTCACCGCGACCCCGGGGCGCCCTCGCGCCTGGACTCGCTTGTGTGGTGTAGATCACATGCTGTGAATTTGCTGGAAACCTGACCGGGGGTTGGGGATCGGGGGCAGAATCGGGGCTGTTGCTGATGGTGCCAGGGGTGGCTCTGGGGTCATAGTGACAGAACGTGAGGCGTGTTCTACCTGATCTGCGCCGCGCCGGTGGTCGTGACGGCCGGTCGGCGCGCAGAGGTCGGCGGTACCGCATCGAGGACGCAGCGGCGCCGCGTGTCAGCAGGGCCGCCGTGGTCGGCCCGTTTGCCGGACCGACAGCAGGGGTGCGTTCATGACCGGAAAACCCTCGCCCACCGAACTCTCGTCCCGGAAACCCGGAAAACCGTTGCGTCGCATGCTGATCGGCTTCGTGCTCAGCACCGTGGCAACACTCATCCTGGCCGGCCCCGCCTGGGCCGACACCGGTAGCGCGTCGGGCAGTGCGTCCGGCAGCGGCTCGGGGTCGGGCTCCGGCTCCTCCAGCGGCTCGGCCGCGCTGCCGCTGCCCAGCCCGCGCGGCGTCGCCGCCCTCGCCCTGGCCGCCACCCAGACCGGCAAACCCTACGTGTGGGGCGGCACCGGCCCGCACGGCTGGGACTGCTCGGGCCTGGTGCAGTGGGCGTTCCGCCAGGTCGGTGTCGACATGCCGCGCACCACCTGGCAGCAGGCCACCGTCGGCACGCCGGTCCCGTTCGGCGCGCTCGCGCCCGGCGACGTCGTGGTGCTCAACGCCGACGGCTCCCACGTCGGCATCTACGCGGGCTTCGGCCAGATCCTCAACGCCTACGGGCTCGGGGTGCCCGTCGGGTTGGCGCCGCTGTCGCAGTTCACGATCTACTCGATCCGGCGGTTCTGAGCGGGCCGGGCCGACCGGCTCAGTGCAGGTCCGCCGCCAGATCGCGCAGCAGCGGCCCGTACTCGGGATGCGCCAGCGCCGAGGCGAACTGGGCGACCAGGTAGTCGGCCGGGTTGCCCGTGTCGTACCAGCGACCGCGGATGACCTGGCCGAACACCGGATTGTCCGCGGCGTGCACGTTGATGGCGTCGGTGAGGTAGACCTCGCCGGAGCGGTGCTCGTACCAGGCGGCGGTCTGGCGGCGCAGCTCGTCGATGATGCCCGGCGTCACCACGTACCCGCCGATCGCGGCGAAGTCCGACGGCGCGTCCTCGGGCTTGGGCTTCTCCCGCAACCCGGTGATGCGCAGCAGACCGTTGCCCTGGTCGTCGGCCACCACCGGCACGCCGTAGCGCTGCGATTCGGCCGGGTCCATCGGCATCAGCGCGAGCACCGGCGCGCCCGTCGCCTCGTAGGCCTCCACCAACTGCTGCGCGCGCGGCACCTCGGCGACGAACACGTCGTCGGGCCACAGCACCAGCATCGGCTCGTCGCCGGCGTTGCGCGCCGCGTTCAGCACCGGGGTGCCGTTGCCGTAGGGACCGTGCTGGTCCAGGTAGGTGATGTGCCCGAGGCGCGACAGCTCGCCGACCTCCTCGACGGCGTCGGCGTAGGCGGTCTTGCCGTCGGCGCGCAGCTGCGCGACCAGCGCGGGATTGGGCCGGAAGTGGTCCTGGATCAGCGATTTCCCGCCGCTGACCACGATGGTGATATCGGTGATCCCGGACGCGACCAGCTCCCGCACGGTGTGCTCGATGACCGGCTTGTCGCCGACCGGCAGCATCTCCTTGGGGATCGCCTTGGTCAGCGGGAGCAGCCTGGAGCCGATACCGGCGGCCGGGATGACGGCCTTACGGATCTTCATGGGTCCGATCATCACACACCGCGGGGTACCGACCGCGCGGTCCTCGCCGGGCAAACCGGCAGCCACCGGTCGGCGTGCGTTCGTCGAACCTGTCGGGGCGGCGGCGTACATTTCCGGCATGCGGACCGACCGGGCGAGGGGCGCGCGCGTGCGGCGCGTCGGCGAGTTCGCCCGTGCCTGCGTTTCGGCGAGCGATGCCGACATCGCGGCCCCGTGGTCCCCGGCGCGGCACGGTCATGGCCGCTGACCCGTCCGCCCGGCGCTGGGTCCTGCACATCGATATGGACGCCTTCTTCGCCTCCGTCGAACAGCTCACCCGCCCCACCCTGCGCGGCCGCCCGGTCCTGGTCGGCGGCACCGGCGCGCGCGGCGTGGTGGCGGGCGCCAGCTACGAGGCCCGCGTCTACGGCGCGCGCTCGGCCATGCCGATGCACCAGGCCAAACGCCTGGTCGGGGTGACGGCGGTGGTCGTGCCGCCGCGCGGCGCGGTCTACGGCGTGGTGAGCGGACGGGTGTTCGACGCGCTGCGCACCCGCATCCCGGTGCTGGAGACGCTGTCGTTCGACGAGGCGTTCGGCGAACCGGCCGAACTGGCGGGCGCCACCGTCTCGCGGGTCCACGAGTTCTGCGAGGAGTTGCGCGCGGTGGTGCGCGAACGCACGGGGCTCTCGGCGTCGGTGGGCGCGGGCACCGGCAAACAGCTCGCCAAGATCGCGTCGGGCCTGGCCAAACCCGATGGCATCCGGGTGGTTTCCCCCGACGAGCAGCAGACCATGCTGGCCGCGCTCCCGGTGCGCAAACTGTGGGGGATCGGCCCGGTCGCCGAAGGACGGCTCCGTTCGCTGGGTATCGAGACGGTCGGCGCGTTCGCGGCGCTGCCCGAGGCGGAGGCGGCGTCGCTGCTGGGCGGCAGCGTCGGCACGGCGCTGCACCGGCTGGCGCGTGGCATCGACGACCGCCCGGTCGCCGAACGCGCCGAGGCCAAACAGATCAGCGCCGAGAACACCTACGAGACCGACATCGTCACCCTGGCGCAGCTGCGTCCCGCCATCGAGACCATGGCCGCCGCCGCGCACGCCAGGCTCGGCCGCGACGGCCGCGCGGCGCGCACCGTGGTGCTGAAGCTGAAGAAATCGGACATGAGCATCGTGACCAGGTCGTTCACGCTCCCGTACGCGACCACCGACCTGGCCACGCTCACCGCCGCCGCGCAGCGCTCGGCCATCGACCCCGTCGAGCTGGGCCCGATCCGCTTGGTGGGCGTGGGCTACGGCGGACTGTCCACGGTGCGGCAGGAATCGCTGTTCCCGGAACTGGACCGGGGCGAGGTCACCGAGGAGGCGGCTGCCGCGGAGCCGGTCACCGAGACGCCGGAACCCGAAGGCCGCCCGCTGTTCTGGTCGCCCGGGATGGACGTCGCGCACCCGGAGTTCGGGCACGGGTGGGTGCAGGGTGCGGGGCACGGCGTGGTGACGGTACGGTTCGAGACGAGCTCGACAGGGCCCGGTCCGGCGCGTACGTTCAGCGCCGACGACATAGGTCTGTCCCGTGCTGATCCGCTCGACAGCCTTCGGTGACCGGTAGCCTGACACCCCGTGCGGCTCCACCGGTTACGGTGGCGCCGTCGCCGACACACGGACCCTCCCCCTCGAACGCAAAGGACGAGCAGTTGAAGCTTCGTACGACTGGACGCATCGCGATCGCCGGCCTCGCCGTCGCCGCCACCCTCGGCTTGACCGCCTGCGGTGGTGACGACTCGGACGACACCGCCAAGGCGACTACGACGACCAGTGCGGCGGCGGCAGCCACCACCACCGCGGCGGCGCAGGACGAGAACCTGCCGCCCGTGCCCACGGTCGAAGATCTGAACGCGCAGCTGCAGCGCGCGCTGGATCCGAACGTGCCCAACGAGGAGAAGCTCGACATGGTGCAGGGCGCCGAGGCCGATCCGGAGCTGCCGGGCCGCCTGTCCCAGGCGTACGCGCAGACCGGCGCGACCGTCGAGGTCACCGACGTGGCCGCCTACGGTTCTGTCGTGAACGCGAAGGCGAAGATCGTGCTGAACGGCCAGGAGAACATCGCCGACGTGCCGTTCGTCGCCGAGGACGGCAAGTGGAAGGTCCAGAAGGAATGGGCCTGCCAGATGCTGACCGCGCTGGGCCAGCAGTCGGTGGCCTGCGCCGCCTGACGCGCATCGAGGACCGCTGCGGCCGCCCACACGCGTGTCGTGTGGGCGGCCGCCGCGTACGCGGCCGGATTCGACTGTTCCGTAGACATCGTTACTATCGGGCGTCGTGGCTGACACGACGATGGTGCGGGCGGAGCAGCCGTCCACGGCGGATTCCGGAGCCGGGACGGCGCAACGCGATTCGGGTGCGTGGGCGCGCCCCGTCGCCCTCCTCGCGGCCCTGATCGGCGCGTTGTGCGCGGTCGCGATGCCGTTCCTGCCGGTGCGAGTGGATGCCGCGACGATCAGCTGGCCGCAGCACGGCGCCGTGACGGGCGTGCAGGCGCCGCTGGTCGCGTACGCGCCGGTGTCGCTGTCGGCGCAGGTGCCGTGCATCGCGCTCACCGAACTCGCCGCCACCGGCGGGGTGGCGGTCTCGACGATTCCCCGGCAGGCGCCGGATAGGGAGCGCTACGGATTCGTGGTGAAGGTCGTCGCCGATTCGGGGGACGGCCCCGGCCGGGTCGACGTGGTCTCGCGCGGCACCCTGCTCTGGTCGGCCCCGCTGGACGCGGTGCGCGGACAGCAGTGTGACCTGGCCATCGCGCTCACGCCCACCGGCTCCACCGTCGAGGTGAGCGGCCTCGGGAACGAGGGCGCCACCCGCACCGATGATCTGCGCCCACAGGTGGTGGGCGTCTTCAGCGAGCTGACCGGCGGCGCGCCCGAGGGCCTGCGCGTCGACATCGAGGCCGACTCCCGCTACAGCAGCTCGCCGACGCCGCTCAAGCTCGTCGTCCTCGCGTTGTGCCTGCTCGCGACGCTGGTCTCGCTGGTGGCGCTGCACCGGCTCGACCGGGTGGACGGCCGCGTGAACCGCCGCTTCCTGCCCGCCCGCTGGTGGCGGCTCGGGCCGGTGGACTGGGTGGTGTTCGCGACGCTGGCCGTGTGGCATTTCATCGGCGCCAACACCTCCGACGACGGCTACATCCTCGGCATGGCGCGCGGCACCCACAGCTCGGGCACCATGTCCAACTACTACCGCTGGTTCAGCGTCGACGAGGGTCCGTTCTACACGCCCTACACCGACGTCATCGCCTGGCTGGCGCACGTGTCGGCGGTGAGTCCGTGGGTGCGGCTGCCCACCACCGTGCTCGCGCTGCTGACTTGGTGGGTGATCAGCCGGGAAGTGCTGCCGCGCCTGGGCGCGGCGGTGCGCGGCGGGCTCGCGCAGTGGACGGCGGCGCTGGTGTTCCTCGCGTTCTGGCTGCCCTACAACAACGGTCTGCGCGCGGAACCGTTCGTCGCGGCGGGCGTGATCTTCACCTGGGTCACCGTAGAGCGCGCGATCGCCACCCGGCGGCTGCTGCCCTTCGCCGTGGCGATCATCATCGCGGCGTTCACCCTGACCGCCGCGCCGTCGGGGTTGATCGCGGCGCTGGCGCTGGTCGCGGGCGCGCGCACGCTCGCGGCGGTGATCGTGGCGCGGGCCAAGACCGTCGGCTACGCGGCGCAGCTCCTGCCGCTCGGCGCGGCCGGGCTCGTGGTGCTCACCGTGGTGTTCGCCGACCGCACCCTGGCCGGTGTGCGGGAGATGTTCGCCGTGCACGCGCAGATCAAACCGGGGGAGTCGTGGTTCCTCGAGTTCCTGCGCTACCAGTTCCTGTTGCAGCCCAGCGGTGACGGCTGGCTCACCCGCCGGTTCGGTGTGTTCCTCATGCTGCTGTGCCTGGTGGTGTGCGTGGTGGTATTGCTGCGCAAGGGCGGTCGCATCCCGGGTGTGGCGTCCGGGCCCACGGTGCGGATGCTCGGGATCACCTTCGGCGCGATGGCGGTGCTGATGTTCGCGCCGACCAAGTGGAATCATCAGTTCGGCGTCTTCGCGGGGCTCGCGGCGTGCGTGGCGGCGGTCGCCGCGGTAGCGGTCGGGCCGGGGGTGCTGCGGTCCGCGCGCAATCGCGCGCTGCTCGCCGCCGCCGTCTTCTTCGTCATGGCCATGACGTTCGTCGGGTCCAACGGCTACTGGTACGTCTCGGCGTGGGGCATCCCGTGGTGGGACAAACCGCCGACGTTCGCCGGGTTCGGGCTGTCGACGTTCGCGTTCGGCGCCGCCGTCCTCGCGCTCGCGGCCGCCGCCGTGTTCCACATCAGCCCGTGGCGCCCGACCTCCGGCGCGGTGTCCGGATTCGTCTCGCGCATTCCGATTCTCGCCGTCGTGGCGGCGGCGATGGTGCTGTTCGAGGTGGGGTCGTTCGTGAAGGGCGCGGTGGCCCAGTATCCCGCGTACTCGCTCGCGAAATCCAATGTGGCGGCGGCCTTCTCGGGTGGTTGCGGGCTGGCCGACGACGTGCTGGTCGAGACCGATCCGAACGCGTCCATGCTCCGTCCGCTCGATCAGGACGTGGCGGTCGCGCTGGCCGGAACGGAGTCGACCGGTTTCGATCCCAACGGTGTCGCGCCGGTGCTGGAATCCGACGAGGTCGAATCCACCACGGGCCGTGCCAATTCCGTCTCCAGCGACAAGGACGACCTGCGCGACGCGGCGCGCGACGCGGGCTCGGAATCCGACACCTCCCAGGGTGTGGGCATCAACGGCAGCACCGTCGCGCTGCCGTTCGGTCTCGACCCCGCCACCACGCCCGTGCTCGGCAGCTACCGCGACGGTGCGCAGACGCCCGCCGCGCTCACCACCGGCTGGTACGGGCTGCCGGCCGCCGTGGACGGCAGTCGCGGCGACATCATCGCGATCGCGGCCGCGGGGCGCATCAAGTCCGTGGACGCCGACGGGATCGTGCGTCCCGGCCAGGATCTGGTCCTCGAGTACGGTGCGGTGAACCTGGCCGGCGGGGTGGACGTGCTCGGCAGCACGGTGCCGCTCGACATCGGCCCGTCGCCCATGTGGCGCAATCTGCGTGTGCCGCTGGACGTGCTGCCCGAGCGGGCCGATGTGGTGCGGTTGGTCGCCCAGGATCTGGACCTCGGCGGGGATCAGTGGCTGGCGGTCACGCCGCCGCGCGTGCCGCGGACCACCACGCTCACCGATCTGGTGGGCTCCGAGACGCCGGTGCTGATGGACTGGGCGGTCGGCATGAACTTCCCCTGCCAGAACCACCTGCCCACCCGCAACGGCATCTCCGACCTGCCCGCCTACCGCATCCTGCCCGACCGCAACGGCGCCACCATTACCAACATGTGGCAGGGCCACGATGGCGGCGGCCCGCTCGGCTGGACCCAGTTGCTCTTCACCGCCCGCACCCTCCCCGCCTACCTGAACCACGATTGGGACCGCGACTGGGGGTCCCTGGAGCAGTACATCCCCCTCGACCCGTCGGCGGGCACGGCCGAAGTCCGGATCGATCCGACTCAGCGCTGGGGGACGTGGACCCCGGGGCCGATCATCACGTCGTACTGAGCGGGACCCGCGCGGGCGCGAAGCTGTTCGCGCCCTGCGCGGGCTCGCCGGTGATGCTCGAGTGGCGGAACGAGATCCAGCTACACCACGGATCCCTCCGCGAGCATGGGTCTCACACTTAGCGAAAGCCGACTACGTCGACCGTCACTCGCCGCATCGACCGCCGAGCACCCTCGATCAGGCAAGTGCCTCATCGAGGGTGCTGGCGGTCAGAATCTTCAGCGTCCATGTGCGCAGGCGGTCGGCGTCTGCGGCGTGTACACGCTCGATGGCGCTGTTCGGCAGGGTGCCGAACTTCTCCGCCAGCAGCACGATCAGCATCTCGGCACGTGCGCGTGCTGCGCCGCGTGCTTCACCTTCGGCGCGGAGCTGTTCTGCGGTGGTCATCAATGCCTCCTTGGCCTCAGGACCGAGTCGGTCGATCACGGGGTCGAAATCGGTCTCCGGGGTTTCGCTGACCTGCAACATATACGTGAAAACCGCGTCCAGGTCGATCACCGACCGCAGCTGGTCGAGCCATTCGAGTATAGCTTCGCCGAGGTGGGGATGGCCCTTGGCGATCTTGTGCAGGACGAGCATGATCGTGGCGTCGGCGGTGAGGCCGCGGCGGCCGACCACGGTGAGATCCAGTTCGGCGACGTCGTCCAAGAGGAACTGGAAGGTGGGGATGTACGGGGCGAGTTCCGCGTGCAGATCGGGGTCGAGGTCGAACATCTCGCTCAGCTGTGTCGGCGCGTTCCAGCTGGCCCCGTTGCTGTGCACCACTACGGGAACGACGATGGGCAGGGTGTCCGAGCCCGTCTCGGCCCGGTGCTGGTTCCAGATGCCGACGACGTATTCGAGCATGCGCACCGGCATGAACCGGTCGCTGGTGGATTGATGCTCCATCAGCACGTACAGGTAGGCGGGGTGTCCGTCGACCCGGGTGCTGAACACCAAGTCGGTGTAGCGCGAGCGCAATTCTTTTGAGACGAGGCTGGTCGAACACAGCTTCAACTCCGACCAGTCGATGCGGGCGACCAGCCCGGAGGGTAGTACCGCACGCAACTGGCTGGCAGCGTTGTCGGGGCGCGACATGACGCGCCGGAAGTACGCGTCGTGGGGGTTGGGCGGGGGCTTGGCCATGGGGCGAGAACCTACGCCGAACCCCCGACAGGTAACGAATAGGACACGGCGCGCCGAATACGCTGTGGGCGAACACATTTGACACCGCTTGGTACCGGTCGCCAAAACCAGCCGAGTGCTCAGTCGGGCAGGGTCACGACCCCGTCCAGGTAGCGGCGGCAGCGGCCGAAGAGCAGGACGCGGTCGCCCGCGAGTGCGCAGCGCAGGCTTCCGCCGCGCCGCGAGAGCTGGCGGGCGGTGAGTTCGGTGCGGCCGAGTTCCGCCGCCCACAAGGGGGTGAGCTGGGCGTGCGCGGAACCGGTGACCGGATCTTCGGGCACGCCCACGCCCGGGCCGAAGAAGCGGGACACGAAGTCGGCTTCATCGCCGGGAGCGGTGAGGATGGCGCCGCGGCGCAGGGGTGGGAAGTTCGACAGCAGCGGCCGGGCGGAGCGGACCTCGGCTTCGGTGGCGACGACGATCACTTCGTCGGGCCCGGAGAACGCGCGCACGGGCGTGACGCCGAGCGCGGCGACCAACGCGGGATCGGGTTCCACCGCAACGGATTCCGAGGTGGGCAGGTCGAGCACGTACTCGTCGTCGTCGGTGCGGTCCACGATCAGCCACCCGCTGCGGGTGTGGAAGGCGACGCGGTCGTGGCCCGGGTACAGGTCCTCGAGGATGTGGGCGGCGGTGGCCAGGGTGGCGTGGCCGCACAGATCCACCTCGGTGGCGGGGGTGAACCAGCGCAGGTGGAACGCGGGCGTGTCGTCGGGCGGCCCGACCGCCTCGGGAGGTAATTGCGAGGTGTAGAAGGCGGTTTCGGCGAGGTTGTTCTCCTCGGCCAGACTTTGCAGCAGCCCGTCCGGCAACCACGACGTCAGCGGCATCACGGCCGCCGGATTGCCCGAGAACGGTGCGTCGGCGAACGCGTCGATCTGGTGCAGCAGTACCTCCATATCCGGAGAAGGTACTCCTAAAGCGAATGATCGCTTCGCACAAGGCTTCTCATGCGGCGGCGCGCCGGGTGACGCGCCGCCGCGGGAGCACCTAGGCGCTGCCGCCCGGCGAGGCCGGAATGAGCCTGCGCTTCTCCCCGTGCAGGGCCGCGCTGATCCACCAGGCCGCCTCCACCAGCACGATCCCGACCGCGCCGCAGACGAACGCGGCGGAGGTGAGCGCCCAGTTGGAGGGATCGAGCGCGAAGAACTCGCGGGTGAACGGCACGGTGAACAGGAAGACATACGCGCCCACCGATGTCGCGATCAGCACCACCTTCCACCACACGTACGGGCGGGCCACGATGGCGAGCACCCACACCGCGATCATGATCAGCGTGATGAGCGCGGTGGTGCCGGCCTGTTCCTTCTGCGTGTCGGTGGCGTTCGGTCCCTCGTAGGCGATGAGGTACGCCACGAATGTGGCGACGCCGATCACCACACCCGACGGGATCGCCAAACGCATGACGCGCGGCACGAATCCGGTGCGGGCGCGTTCGTTGTTCGGCGCGAGCGACAGGATGAACGCCGGGATGCCGATGGTGAACCAGGCCGCGATCGTGACGTGGCGCGGCAGGAACGGATAGCCGATCGGTTCGTAGTCGAAGATCTGCGAACCCACACCCGCGACGCCCACCAGGAACGCCAGCAGCACCGAGTACACGGTCTTGGTGAGGAACAGATTCGACACGCGCTCGATATTGCCGATCACCCGCCTGCCCTCGCCGACGACGTAGGGCAGCGTGGCGAACTTGTTGTCCAGCAACACGATCTGCGCCACCGCGCGCGTCGCGGGGCTGCCCGAGCCCATGGCGACGCCGATGTCGGCGTCCTTCAGGGCGAGCACGTCGTTCACGCCGTCACCCGTCATGGCGACGGTGTGGCCGCGCGATTGCAGCGCGCCGACCATGGCCCGCTTCTGGTCCGGGCGCACGCGGCCGAACGTGGTCTCGCGCTCCAGCTCGTCGGCGAGTTGTTCACGGTCGGAGGGCAATTCGCGCGCGTCGACCGGATGGTCGCCGCCGGGCAGGTCCAGCGAGGCGGCGACCGCGCCGACCGAGACGGCGTTGTCGCCGGAGATCACCTTGATCGAAACGTTCTGGCTGGCGAAGTAATCCAGTGTGTCGCGGGCGTCGGGACGCACTTTCTGCTCGAGCACCACGAGCGCGGCGGGCGTCACCACACCGGGCGCGTCGGGCGCGTCGACGGGGCGGTCGCTGCGCGCGAGCAACAGGATGCGCAGCCCGGAGGAGCCGAGTTCCTCCGCGGTGCGGGCGTCCTCGGAGTCGGGGTCGAGCAGCACGTCGGGCGCGCCGAGCAGCCAGTCGCCGTGCTCGCCGTAGGAGAAGCCGCTCCACTTCTTGGCCGAGGAGAACGGCGCCACCGCCGTGTGCCGCCACCCGGGGGTGTCCGGCAAGGCCTCCTCGATCGCCTGCACGCTCGCGTTGGGGCGCGGATCGTCGCCCGCCATGGCGGCCAGCACCTGGCGCGCCTGCGCCTCGTCCATGCCGTCGAGCGGGCGCACCTCCGACAGGCGCATGCCGTTCTCGGTCAGCGTGCCGGTCTTGTCGGCGCACACCACGTCGACGCGGGCCAGGCCCTCGATGGCGGGCAGCTCCTGCACCAGGCACTGGCGGCGGCCCAGCCGCACCACGCCCACCGCGAACGCGATCGACGTCATCAGCACCAGGCCCTCGGGCACCATCGGCACCAGCGCCGCCACCATGCCGCTCACCGCGGGTCGCCACGACTCGCCGCTGGAGAACAGCTGGTTGTAGATGATCAGCGCGCCCGCCGGGATCAGCAGGTAGGTGATGACCTTCAGAATCGTGTTGATGCCGTTGCGCAGTTCGGAATTGACCAACGTGAACTTGCTGGCCTCGTCGGCGAGCTTGGCCGCGTAGGCGTCGCGGCCCACCTTCGTGGCGCGGTAGCTGCCCGAGCCCGACACCACGTAGCTGCCCGACATGACGGGCGCGCCGACGGCCTTGTCGATGGGGTCGGCCTCGCCGGTGAGCAGCGACTCGTCCACCTCGAGCAGCGCGGACTCCTCGACCACGCCGTCGACCACGATCTGGTCGCCGGGACCGAGCTCGATCAGATCGTCGAGCACCACCTCTTTCGGCGCGACCTCCACGGCCTTGCCGTCGCGGCGCACCGTGGGGCGGGCCTGGCCGACGATGGCCAGCTGGTCCAGGGTGCGCTTGGCGCGGACTTCCTGGATGATGCCGACCGCGCTGTTGGCCACGATGAGCAGGCCGAACATGCCGTCGATGGGCGAGCCGGTGGCCATGATCAGGATGAACAGCACACCGAGGATGGCGTTGATCCTGGTGAACACGTTGGCGCGGACGATGTCGCGCACCGACCGGCTCGCGCGATCCGGCACGTCGTTGGTGAGACCGTCGCGGCGCCGCTGTTCCACCTCTGCCGCGGTGAGTCCGGTCGCGGCCGGGTCCTGCACGGTTATCGACATGCACGCAAGCCTAACGGGGCGCTGCGGGCGCGGTCCCCGCCGAGCCGCACCGGCGGTGGAAATGGGGTCGCGACCGGGCGGGGTATTCATCCCATGAACGATCGCCGAGCAGTAGCCTGGCAGGGGTGCGGCGTGTCGGGTCGGTTCCGGGTGTGGGGTTCGGTGTCGGGGCGTATCTGATCTGGGGGTCGTTCGCCGCGTTCTTCGGTGTGCTGGCGTTCGCGAGCGCGGTGGAGGTGCTGGCCCAGCGCATCCTGTGGACGCTGGTCGTGGTGCTGATCGTGCTGGCGGTGACCGGGCGGTTGCGGGAGATGCGCGGGATCGACGCGCGCACGTGGCGGCTGGCCGGTCTGGCGTCGCTGGCGATCTCGTGCAACTGGGGCATCTACGTGTACGGGGTGGTGTCGGGGCACGTGGTGGAGTGCGCGCTCGGTTACTTCGTGAATCCGCTGGTCACCGTGGCGTTCGGGGTGCTGATCTTCCGGGAGAAGCTCACGCCCGCGCAGTGGGGGGCGCTGGGGCTCGGCGTCGTCGCCGTGGGTGTGCTGACGGTGGACTACGGGCGACCGCCGGTGATCGCGCTGGGCCTGGCCTGTTCGTTCGCACTGTACGGGCTGGTCAAGAAGGTGATCCAGCTGGACGCGTTGCGCGGCATCGCGGCCGAGGGGATGGTGGCCGCGCCGTTCGCGCTGGCGTTCGTGGTGTTCCTGCTGGTGACCGGGCGCAGCGAGTTCACCTCCGGCGTCGACCACGCGGCGCTGCTCATGTCCACCGGACCGGTCACGCTGGTGCCGCTGTTGTTGTTCGCCGTTGCCGCGCAACGGGTTCCGCTCTCGACCATGGGCATCCTGCAATACCTCACCCCGGCCCTCCAGATGCTCTGGGGCGTGGCGGTGTTGCACGAACCGATGCCCGCCTCCCGCTGGGCCGGTTTCGCGCTGATCTGGGCCGCGCTGGTGGTGTTCACCACCGATGCGGTGGTGCGGTCGCGGCGGCGGAAAGCGGTGCCGGCTCCGGTCGAAACCCCCACTCGCACCGACTGATCCGGGCGAACACCTATCGGCGGCGCAGGGCCGCGATCACCGCGATCAGGGCGAGCGCGAGATATCCGATCGCGGCGGTGGTGATCGTCGCGAGTTCCGACCAGCGCGCGGCGACGAGGACTCCGGCGCCGATGCCCACCAACGCCAGACCCTCCATCCCGGTGCTCGCGACCGACATCACCCGCGCGATCCGCGCGTGCTCGGTGCGGGTTTGCAGGGTGCCGTAGACGGCGGCCACGAGCAGGGTTCCGGCGCACGCGGACAGGAATTCGAAGCCGATGACCAGCGGATAGACAGCGCCCGGCAGACGCGGTGCCGAGAGCAGGAGCGCGGCCGCCGCCCCGGAGAGCGCGCTGGAGACCGCGATCAGCGGCCACATGCCCAGACGGGACAGGACGCGGTGGGCGAGCAGGCCGCCGGTGATACCGCCGAGCGCGCCGCAGGCCATGAGCACACCGACCAGGGCCGGATCGATGTCGAGTTCCCGGATCAGGAAGACCACCGTCACCGGCGCGAGCAGGCTGCCGACGATGCCCGAGAGCCACAACACCTGGACCGGGCCCTGCGCCATGACCGACCGCGCGACCTCGGACACCCGCACCGTCACGGTCTCGGCCGCGTCCCCGGGCTGATCACGAGACTCGTACCCGCGCAACCGCCACACGAGCGCGGCCGAGACCAGATTCATGGCGGTGTCGACCAACGGGATCACCGGGGCGGGCAGCAGTTTCAGCAAGGCCGGACCACCGGATTGCCCGGCGATGTCGGCGGCGCTGGACAGACTGTTGAGCGCTCCCACCGCCCGCACGCGGTCGTCGGCGGGAACGAGCTGGTTGACGGTGGTGTGCCCCAGGCTCGACACCACGGTCCTGGCCAGCACGATCACCACGACGGCGGCGAGCAACGTGGGCAGGGACAGCAGATCCCACCACCACAGCAGCGGGATCAGCACCGCCGTGGCGGCCGCGGCTATCTGGCTGAACGCTTGCAGGCGGATCTGGTGTGGCCGGGCGTCGACCCACGCCGAGATCGGCACGCGGGTCGTGAGACTGACCACCAGCGTGACGGCGGTGACGGCGCCGACCGCTGCGGCGCCGCCGTCGAGGGTGAGCACCACGATGAGCGGCAGCACGGCTTCGGCGACCGAACCACCGGTCAGCGCCAGCGCCCGCGACGCCAGGTACGTCCGCAGCGGTGAGCGTTCGCCGACGGCGGTCATGAGCGAGTGCGGACTCGTGCGTCGCCGGACCGCGTGCCCCGGAATCGTTGTGGGCGAAGGATGCCGGATCCCGTGACGCATACGACCGGAGGTGGCTGATCGTGCCGGCCGAAGCCGGCAGGCAAGACAGGCCGCCGCTGGTTCATCCGTGCATTGTGCGCCACGGCCCTTCGGATCGCCTGCCGGACCATGGGATCGGGAACGCTCCGGAGTTGTCGGAGGCCGCGCGTAGAGTGGGCGGGCACACGGGGCACATCGGAACAGGGAGGGTTCGGGATGGTCGTCGACGAGGGGATTCGGGATCGGGCGGCGGGCGTGTTGCTCGGGACCGCGGCCGGAGATGCGCTCGGAGCCGGGTACGAGTTCACCCACCCGGGGCCGGATCGTGTGATCGACATGATCGGCGGCGGGCTGGGGAATTTCGCGCCGGGGGAGTGGACCGACGACACCTCGATGGCGCTGGCGATCGCGCTGGCCGCCGAGAAGGGGCCGGGTATCGACTTGGACGAGGTCGCCGCCGGATTCGTGCGCTGGTACGACTCGGGGCCCGCGGATATCGGGGTGCAGACCGCCCGGGTGCTGGGTGCGCGCCCGGAGTCGGCGGCCGCGATGCGCCGGTGCGCGGACGGATTGCCGGGACGCACCGGCGGCAACGGTTCGCTGATGCGCACGGCGCCGGTGGCGCTGGCCTACCTCGGTGACGCCGAGGGGTGCGTGCGCGCGGCCGACGAGATCGGACGGCTGACCCACCGCGATCCGCAGGCCGTCGAGGCGTGCCGGATCTGGAGTCACGCCATCCGGCACGCGGTGCTGGCGGCCGACTTCGATGGGGTGCGCGCGGCGGCCACGGCGCATGCGGCCGAATGGCACGCACTGCTGGATCAGGCCGAAACCGGTGCACCGTCGGACTTCTCGAACAACGGCTGGGTGGTGCACGCCTTCCAGACCGCGTGGTGGGCGATCACCACCGCCGACGCCTCCGGACCGGACCATCTGCCCGCCGCGCTGGAGCTGTGCGTGCGAGCGGGCGGCGATACCGACACCACCGCCGCCATCTCGGGTGGGCTGCTCGGGGCGCGCTGGGGTGCGTCGGCCGTGCCGGATCGGTGGCGGGAGATGCTGCACGGGTATCCGGGGCTCACCGGTGACGATCTCGCCGCCCTCGGTGTGCGAATCGTCGAGGCCAGCGCTTCCTGAACGGGGCGTTACCGGGTCTGCTGAATTAGCAAGTCGGCGTGGTGATTTCGCGGCCGCACCCTTACCCCGCCGCGTGGTACACCAGCGCGACGCCGCCGAAGAATGTGGCGATGACCAGGACGTTCGCGAGCGCTCCCCACCACCACATGGTCCAGCGCTTCAGTGCGGCGATCAGGAGGGCGAGGGGGATGCCGAGGATCGCGAGTGCGGTGCCGCCCCAGGAGAGGATCATCGCGATGACGATCAGCCCCTCGTCGCAGGTGGATTCGGTGCTGCACGCGCCGGCCGCCATGACGAAGAAGACCGTGATGTAGGCGGCCAAGGCGCCGAGCAGGGCGGCGACCGAGTACAGGACCACGGAGAGCACCGCGTCCCAGGTGCGAACGGGGCGCTGGGCGGTCGGCGGATACGTCATGCGTTCAGTGTGGTGGCGGCGCAAGCAGGGCGACTGCGCAGAACTACTCGAGCGAGGGCGGGGTTTTTCGGCGGGTTGCCCGGGCGGTCGCCCGCCGGATGCGGGATGTGCGCTCGGTCGCACTCGGTGGTGGTGTCATCCCGATATCGGCAGTACTGTGGTGGTAGCCACAGGAATGTCGAATTCCTATTATTTATTCCGATCATGGCCGGGTAACGGACCGGTTACGGAGCGTTAAAGTCCGGGAGAATTGGCCACCGGATCAATCCGAAAATCGGGTCATAATAAATTTCGGATGGGTTGATCCGTCACGAACCATTGCCCCGGTCCGTTGTGGTCTGTTCTAATTCAGGTGAATTTCGATGCGCGACAATCTGGCTCGCGCTGCACATCGTTGTGCCACTCACTGCACTACTCGTCGAAGGGTTCGTTCGATGACGGCTGGTAAAGTTGCGGTCCTTTTCCCTGGTCAGGGCGCCTACTATCAGGGCGCGCTGACCAATGTGCTCGAATCCTTTCCGGAGGTCAGAGCGGTTCTGGAGGAAATCGACGCGGTTTCCGAAAAAATGTTGAACGAGCGTGTGTCGGATAATCTGACGAATGGCAAGGCGCGTCCGCTCGACGAACTACTCGCCGATGCCCCGGATTTGCTGCAGCTCGCGATCTACGGAATTTCGGTAGCCGCGTTCGGCGCGCTGCGCGGCCAGGGCCTGCGTCCCGAAGTGCTGATCGGGCACAGTTTCGGAGAGATCGCCGCGCTGGTCTCGGCGGGGGCGTTCACCGCGGGCGAGGGCGCCGAGATCGTTTGCCATCGCACGGCCGCGCTGCGTGCGGCGGGTGTGCCCGACGGCGGCATGGCGGCGCTGAGCGCCGACGCGGCCACCGCGCGGCGCATCCTCGATCTGGTCGGCGACGCCGACACCGTGATCGCGGTGGAGAATCACGCCGGGCAGACGGTGGTGTCGGGTGGCGCGGCCGCCGTGGCGAAGGCAGGTGCGGTCGCGGCCGCGCTGGGCCTCGCCGCGCGGCCGGTCAAGTCGCCGTATCCGTTCCACAGTCCGCTGCTGGCCGACGCCGTGTCCGAATTCGGCGCGCGCATAAGGCATCTCACCGGCAAGCCGCTGGAACTCCCGGTGTTCTCGCCGATCCTGTCGCGCCGCTACACCGACGCGGACGATCTGACGGCCGCGCTGGCCGGGCACCTCGTCCAACCGGTCCGCTTCGCCGACGCCGTCCGCGCCGTCCACGCCGAGGGCGTCACGGTGTTCGTGGAATCCGGTGCGCTCGACGCGCTCACCACCATCGCGCGGCGCGTGGTCGGCGACACCGGCCTCACGGCCGTGCCGTCGCTGTCGCCGATGTCGGGAATCGGGGCGGCGATCACCGGATTGGCCGAGGCGGGCGTGCTCGCACCGGCCGAGGTCGACGATGTGCTGCACCGCGTGTTCGCCCCCGACCTGGACGTGGTGACGTTCCAGCGCGCCTGGCGCGCCAACGGGGCGCGGATCATCGACCTGATCCGGCGCGAGCTGGTGGACGTGGCGGGGACGACCGCGGCGGGGGCCGTGCCGCTGGTGGGCGCGGCCGCGTCGCCGAGTTTCGCGAGTCCGGCGATCGTTCCCGCGCCCCCCGTGTCGGCTCTCGCGGCTGTCGCCCCGGTGACCGGTGGTGGGGTTACGGCCGGCGATGCGAATGGTCGGCCGACCGCTGTCTCGGGTGCGGCGGCCGACGGGTCGGCGAGTGCCGTCTCGGCGGCACCGGCCGCTGAAACAGCCCCCGCCGCAGCGGGATCGACTCCTTCCCGTTCCCAGCTGCTGCGGGAACTGACCTCCTTCTACGCCGACGCCCTCGAGTACCCCTCCGAGGTCTTCGACGAGGACACCGACCTCGAGGCCGAACTCGGCGTCGACTCGGTGAAGCAGACCGAGCTGCTGGGGCGGGTCGGCGCGCAGTACGGATTGCCGCCGCGCCCGGCGGATTTCAAGGTCGGCGACCACAACACGCTGGGTCGCATCGCCGACCTGATCATCGCGGCCTGAAAGGACGGTGCGCCGTGACCGGAGAATTGACCGGCAAGATCGCGCTCGTGACCGGGGGCGCGCGCAACGTCGGCCGCGTGATCGCGCTGCGGCTCGCGGCCGAGGGGGCGACGGTGGTGATCAATCACTTCCGTTCGCCCGCCGAGGCGCGCGAGACCGCGGCCGAGATCGCGCGGCGCGGTGGGCGCGCCCACGTGATCCGGGCGTCGGTGGCGCAGCCGCGCCAGCGGGAGGCGATGTTCGAGGAGATCGCCAGGGAGTTCGGCGGACTCGACATCCTGGTGAACAACGCCGCCGACGGCAGGCTCGCCGCGAGTGAGGACGTCGAGGACGCCATGATCGACCGCGCCCTCGACACCAACCTCAAGGGCGGGCTCGGTTGCGCGCGCCTGGCGGCGGGACTCATGGCGGGCAGGTCGGGCGCGGCCATCGTCAATGTCTCGACCCTCGGCGGCGGTCAATTCGTCATGGCGAACTACCTCGCGTGCGGGCCTGCGAAGGCCGCCGTGGAGGCGATGACGCGGTATCTCGCGGTGGACTACGCGCCGCTCGGCATCCGGGTGAACACCGCCGCCGCCGGAATGCTGAAAAGCCCGGTGGCGGACAAGTTCCCGAACGCCGAGGCCATGCAGCGGGCGACCATCGCGGCCACCCCGCTGCGCCGCCTCGGCACACCGGAGGAGTTCGCGGAGGTCGTCGCGTTCCTGGTGAGCCCGCGCGCGTCCTGGATCACCGGGCAGACCGTCCTGGCCGACGGCGGGCTGTCGACGGGCTACGCATTGCTGTCGCCACCGGCGGATGCCGTTGCCGTGGAGCGGATTCCGGACGAGGTCGAGGCCTCCGGGACGAACTCCGCTGTCACGAGCGAGGTTCCGGCAGCCGATCCGGCTTCCGGTGGTGTACCTGTGGCGGAGGCGGGCGTGCCGGAGTCGGCCGCGCTGGTGGCGGATACGGCCGCACCGGTGCCGGAGACAGTCGACCCCGACGACGACGTGATCGCCATCGTCGGCATGGGCCTCACGGTCTCCGGGGCCAACACCCCGGAGGAGTACTGGGCCGAATTGGTCGAGGGCGCCGAACGTTTCATGCCGGTTCCGGAGGGTCGGTGGGACAACGACAGCTTCTACTCGCCCGACAAGGCCGCGGAGGACAAGTCGTACTCGCGGCACTCGGCCTTCATCACCGACTTCGTGCCGCATCCGCAACTGGCCGAGGAACTGCGCGCCTCCGGTCGCGCGCCGGACGCGCTCGAGTCCACCACGCTGTGGTTGCGGCACTCGGTGTTGCAGGCGCTCGACGGTGTGCGGCGACGTCCGGAGGACCGGTGCAGCTTCCAGGCCGGTTACACGGCCGACGGCAGTCAGTACCTGGAGGAGGCGACGGTCGTCTCGGGTGTGCTCCAGCGGATGCGCGCCGCGCTGACCAAGCGCGGGGTCGCCGATGCCGAACACCTGCTCGCACACGCGGAATCGGTGCTGCGCGAACGGTATCCGCGCAGCGTGGGGGAGGCCGAGCGGTTCTTCCCGCACCGCGTGGGATACGGCGCGATCGACGGGATCTTGCCCGCCGACACCGATCTCATGATGGTCGACACCGCGTGCTCGTCCTCGCTGTATTCGGTGGACATCGGCATCAAGGGCCTGCTGGAGGGGCGGCACGACATCGCCGTCTGCGGTGGGGCGTTCGCGGTGGGCCCGCGCGGCTCGGTGCTGTTCGGCAAGCTGAACGGGTTGTCGGCGCGCGGCGAGGTCCGGTCGCTGGACAAGACCAGCGACGGCGTGCTGTTCTCCGACGGCGCCGCCACCGTCGTGCTCAAGCGGCTGAGCCGGGCCAAGGCCGACGGTGACCGAATCCTGGCGACCGTCAAGGCCTTCGGCAGCTCCTCCGATGGCAAGGGCAAGGCGATCTACGCGCCCAGCGCCGCGGGTCAGGAACTCGCCATTCGCCGCGCCCAGGCCGACACCCGCATGGACGGCGTGATCCCCGACTGGGTGGTCGCCCATGCCACGGGCACCAAGGCGGGCGACATCGCCGAATTCACCACGCTGCGCACCACTCTCGACGGCCCGCCGGTGCAGGTGACCTCGAACAAATCGGTCATCGGCCACACCGGCTGGGCGGCGGGCACCTCCTCGCTCATCCAGGTGCTACTCGGCCTGGAGCACGACGCCATCCCGCGCCAGCATCGCTTCAGCGAGGCGCCCGCCGAGTTTCAGCTCGACACCTGCTCGCTGAGCATTCCCACCGACACCGTCGCCTGGCCGAAGCGCGACACTCCCCGCATCGCCGCCATTTCCGGTTTCGGCTTCGGCGGCACGAACGCCCACCTGGTCATCCAGGAACCCACCGCCGAAGACCTCGCGCCGGCCGGTGCGGTTCGAGCCGCCGCGCCCCATCCCGTGTCGAACAGCGCTGGTGCGCACGCGGTTACGGGCCACTCCACGGCCGTCTCCACACGGCCCGCGACGAACGGTTCGACCGTCGGTGGTCCAGCTGCTGCGCCCCACGGCAGTGAATCCGGTTCCGCGAGTGCGGAGTTCGCGACACCCGAGCCGAGAACCGCCGAACACGCTGACATGCCGAACGGCTCGTCGGCGCTTCCCATGCCGCCGACCACCCCTGTCCCGAGGAACAACGTCATGGCGAACGGAAAGACCGAGCCCGCAGGGGTTTCCACGCGACTCGCCGTGATCGCGGTGTCCTCGCACGTGCCCGGTGCGCCCGATATCGACGCGTGGTTGGCCGATCCGGCCGCGCCCACCGGGTTCGGCGACGCCTACCCGCTGCCCACCATCAAAGAGGTGAAGATTCCGCCGCGCACCATGCGGGCGATCGACCGGTGTCAGTTGATGATTCTGCGCTCGGCCCAGCGGATTCGGGAGCAGCTCGGCGACTTCTGGACGGCCAACGCGCGTGACACCGGTGTGCTGCTCGGGCATTACGGCGGCACGCGCAACGCGACGCTCTACGCGACCCGCTGCTACCTCGACGACGTCGCCCTGGCGTTGCGCGCCGATCCCGAACTCGCGGCGGCGGGTTGGCTCGATGACGTGCTCGGCGACATCGCCGCCGACATCACCGGTCTCGTTCCGCCGTCCAGCGAGGACACGTTTCCCGGCATGATGCCCAACGTCATCCCGGCGCGCGTGGCGAACTACTTCGGCCTCAACGGTTTGAACATGACCGTGGACACCGGATTCACCTCCGCGATCACCGCGCTCGACGTGGCGGGCCGCTACCTGCGCGCCGGGGAGCTCACCGTCGCGCTGATCGGCGGCATCAACGGCAACGCCACGCCGGAGCAGCGGGAACTGCTGGCCGCCGAACTGCCCGCCGACGCGGTCCTGGCCGAGGGCGCGTTCCTGCTGGCCGTCACCACCGAGCAGACCGCGACCGCGGCGGGCCTGCCGGTGCTCGGCTACGTCGAAACCGGCGTCGGGGGAGCGGGTGCCGGTGTTGAATGCGGCGCCCGCGCCGCGGGGCGGGCGGCGAGTTTCCTCGGCGGCGAAGGCGCGGTGGGGCTGCTGTCCGCGCTGACGTCGGTGGGGGAGTCGGGCGTCGCCGTGGTGGCGTGCCGCGGCGGCGTCGCGGCCTCCGACCAGTTCGTCCGGGTGAGTGGCCCGGCGGCCGTCGTCACCGAGCCCAGCGCCGTGCCCGGTGACGTCGCGGTCGCCGCCGGATCGGAGGCGATCGAGCCCGGGTCACGGCGTACGGCGGCGGCTGCCCCGGTGCCCGCGGCCGAGTCGGCCACATCGGAGCATCGCGCGGGTGCTCCCGCCGCGGCGGCCGTTTCCGCGCACGATGCCGAGACCGTGCCCGGTTCGAGCCGCGAGTCCGCCTCCAGCGCAAGCACTGTCACGTCCGCGACCGCCCCCGAACCCACCCGCGTCGACGTGCACGCCTGGCACCTGCTCGCCGAGCCCGGTGTCGTCGTCCGCCCGCCGGTCTCGTTCTGGCCGGACGCGCCGACCCTCGTCCTCACCGACTGCCCCGGCGAACTCGCCGCGGCCGGCGTCCCCGACAGCGTCACGGTGTTCTCCGTCGCCGCGTTGCCGACCCAGGCGTGGACAGCCAGGCCGGGCGTCGTGCACGTCTCGGAGGTCACGCCGGAAACCGTGGCGTCCCTGCTGGACACGCACGATCCGCGCGCGCAGCTGCGGCACCTGCGCGTCGTCACGGCCCTGCCCGCCGAGCCCGCCGCCGACGGCGTCTCCGACCAGCGCACGGCCGGGATCGCGGTGCTGCACGACCTGCTGTTCCTGGTAGCCAAGTTCCGCACCGAGGCGCTGGCCCAGCCGGGCGCGAGCAGCATCACCGTGCTGACCCGCGCCATGACCGGCGCGACCCCGCACCCGTATGTCGGCCTCTTCACGGGGTTCACGAAGGTCGCCCACCTCGAGCACCCGCGCGGGCTCACCTTCGCGCTGGCCACCGACCGCGATCTGCCAGGCGCGATCGCCGAGGCGGAGGCGGAATCCATGCTGGAGCGCGGACTTCCGATCGCCTACTACGCGGCGGGCACCCGCATGGCGAGCCGCCTCACCGTGGTCGCCGACGAAACCGAGAACACCCCGGTGCTGGAGCGTGACTCGGTGATCGTGGCGGTCGGCGGCGCGCGCGGCATCACCACCGAACTCATGATCGCCACCGCCCGCAGCTACGGCGGCCGCTTCTACCTGCTCGGCAGCAGCGCGATCGACGAGGCGCCCGCCGCCTACCTGGCGATGAGCGATGCCGAATTCGCCTCCGCCAAACGCGAATACATGCGCGAACGCAAGGCCAAGGCGCCCGAACTGACCCCGGCGCGGATCAACGCCGAGTTCCAGCGCATCGGCAACATCCGCACGGTGCGCGCCAACGTGCGCCGCATCGAGGCGGCGGGCGCGGCGGCCGTGACGTATCTGCCGTGCGATATCACCGATCCCACGGCGGTGCGCGACACCATGGCGCGAATCCTGGCCGCGGAGAACAAGATCGACCTCCTCGTCAACGCGGCAGGGCTGAACCGCTCCGCCCCGATCGGCGCGAAGGAGTTCGCCGAGTTCCGCCGCATCCGCGACATCAAACTGCTCGGCTACACCCATCTCGCGACCGCGCTCGCCGCGCACCCGCCGCGCCTGTGGTGCAATTTCGGCTCGCTGCTCGGCGTCACCGGCCAGGTGGGCGAGGTGGACTACGCCTCGGCGAACGACTTCCTCGGCACGGCGGCGCTGTTCCGCGCCCAGGTGGGCGGTCGGTCGGAGTTCACCGTCGGCTGGACGCTGTGGGGCGAGGTGGGTCTCGGCGCGAACGAGCTCACCAAGGCCTACTTCGACAAGAGCGGCCAGTACTCCAACATGTCCAACGACGAAGGCGCGCAACACTTCCTGCGCCAGTTGCAGTCGTGCGAATCCCGGCCCTACGTGGCGCATCTCGGCACGGCGGAGTACGGCGCGGTCGACGCGTTGCTGCCCGGCTTCCTGCCCGCCAGCCCGCGCCCGTTCTACCTGGACCGGCGCGTGGACGCGGGGGTGGTGGAGGACCGCCCGTGGGCGGTGTTCGAGCGCACCTTCGATCTGGAGCGCGACGGATACCTGCGCGACCACCGGGTGAACGGCGCCCCGACGCTGCCGGGGGCGTTCGTCGCGGAGATCGCGTTCGAGGCGGCCGCCGCGCTGGTCCCCGGCCTGCGCGTCTACGCCCTCGAGGATCTCACCTTCCACCACTTCCTGAAGGTGCCGGAAACCGGTGGGCCACTGGTGAAACGGATTCGCGCCGAAGTCACCGAGTGGCGGCCCGATCTCGGGCAGGCGCGGGTCGCGGTCACCGTCACCGGTGACGTCATCGCCCCGAACGGCATGGTGCTGGTGCGCGACAAACTGCACTTCACCAGCGACGTGCTGATGGCCACCGTGCTGCCCGCCGCGCCCCGCTGGACGGACTGGTTCGCGGCCGAGGAGACACCGGCGGTCGACCCGTACCACCATCCGGCCTCGCCGGTTTCGCTCACCGGCCCGTTCGTCTCCACCGCCGACACCAGGCTGCACCCCACCGGGAAACGCAGCGCCTACACGCTGCGGCTCGAGCCCGGCGATGCCGTGTTCTCCCGCTTCCGCGTGCCGACCGTCCTGCTGGACGGGCTGCTGCGCACCGGCGTGCTCGCCGACGGCGCCGACGGCACGATCCCGGTGGCCGCGCCGCTGCGGATCGGCAGGCTCGACCTCTACGAACACACCAACGACGCGCTGGCGGGCCGCGCCGGACCGGTCCAGCTCTACGCCGTCCTCCCGGACGAAGGGGAGGGCGCGGGCTCGGGCAACCGCTTCACGGCGGTGCATCCCGACGGCCGGATCATGCTGACCCTCAAGGAACTCGACTGGGCCTTGATCGGCCACCTCGACCTCGGCGTCCCGGCGCCCGGACTCGACGACCTCCGCAACGGCAGGAAGCAACTGGCATGACGACGATCACCCCCACCGCCCTCGGCAAGGTGCCCCCGGGCCCGCTCGGCGCCCACCGGATCCCGGGCAACGTGAAAGCGTTGCAGCAGAACGCCCCTCGACTGTTCGACGATCTGCGCCGCGAGTACGGCGATATGGTGCGCCTGCCTCTGGGGCTGCTCACCGCGAACCTCGCCTACCACCCGACAGCGGTCAAGCACGTCCTCCAGGACAATAACGCCAACTACATTCGCGGCATCGGCTACGAGCGGTTCAAGATCTTCATGGGTCTGGGGCTGCTCACCACCGACGGCGCCGAATGGCGCACCCGCAGGCGGATCGTCAACCCGCTGTTCCACCGGTCCGCGATCGACGCCATGGCCGACACCATGGTCGCGGCCACCGCCGAGGTGCTGGAGCGCTGGGAGTCGGCCGGGCACGGTCCGGGCCGCGACGACAGCGGCGGCGACGTGGTGCCCGACATGATGCGAATCACTTTGGGCGCCCTGGGCCGCATCATGTTCGACACAGACCTGGAGCCCCACCAGGAGCCGGTGGGTGTCGCGATGCAGACCGCCATCGAGGCGATGGTGTTCCGCGGCACCGTCGTTCAACTGCTGCCGAGCTGGCTGCCGTTCCCGTACAACCGGCGGGTCGCGGCGGCGCGCGACACCATGTACGACGTGGTGACGCGCATCATCACCGCGCACCGCGAGGGTGACCACGCCGGCCGCCCCGATCTGGTGAACCTGCTGCTGGAATCCGAGGACGAGGAGACCGGGCGGCCGCTCACCGACGAGAACGTCCGCGACGAACTCATGACGGTGTTCATGGCGGGCCACGAGACCACCGGCACCGGATTGGCTTGGGCCCTCTATGAACTCGCGGCCAACCCCGACGCGCAGGAGCGCATGTTCGAGGAGGTGGACGCCGTCTTCGGCGGTCGCGCACCAGAACTCGCCGATGTGGCCAAGCTCGAGTACACCAAGATGGTCACCGACGAGACGCTGCGCCTGCACCCGCCGATCTGGGTGTATCCGCGCGAGGCCGTCGCCGACGATCTGGTGGACGGCTGGCACATTCCGGCGGGGGAGTGCCTGTTCCTGAGTCCCTACGTGACGCACCGGCATCCGGACTTCTGGACCGAACCCACCCGCTTCGACCCCGACCGGTTCGACCCGGCCCAGCAGACCAAACGGCCCAAGTTCGCCTTCTTCCCGTTCGGCGGCGGCCAGCGCCAGTGCATCGGCAACAGCATGGCGCTGCTGCAAACCCACCTCACGCTGGCCATGATCGTGTCCCGATTCCGGATCGAGACCGTGCCCGGCACCACCACCGACCTGGCGACGCTGGTGTCGCTGCGCCCCGCCGACGGCATCCGGTTGCGCCTCACCCCGCGCACCCGTTGATCCGCAGGCCCACCAGAATCCCGAGGTAGCGATGACCACCATCGAACAGGCCCCGCCCCGCGTCGTCCCCCACTTACCGGCCGTCGACTATCCCGCCGATCGCTCGGTGCTGCCGACCGGCCGATTCCTCTGGCGCCCCACCCAGATCGAGAGCACCCCGGCCGAGCCGAGCCCGCGCCTGGCGGGCCGCCGCGTCGCCCTGCTGGGCGGCAGCGCGGCCTCGGCCGAGGTGGTCGAGGGCGCGCTGAGCGCCGCCGGGGCGCAGGTGTTCCGGCTCGCCCCGCCGGCGGACGGCGCGGAGACCGACGCGGCGGCGTTTGTGCGTGCGGCCGGACGGCTCGACGGCATCATCGATCTGAATCTCGAAGCGTCCATGGATATCTCGCGGCGCTACGCCTGGGAGCCCGCCTTCCTCCAGACGGTGGGCGTACTCAAGGAGATCTTCCCCGACTGGAACGCCGAGACCGACGGCGAGCGCCTGTTCTACCTCGCCGTCACCCGCATGGACGGCAGGCACGGCTTCGGCGGCGGCACCATCGGGCAGCCGCTGGGCGGGCTCTGGGCGGGGCTGGCGAAGAGCCTGCCGCGCGAATTCGACAACGTGAACGTGCGTGTGGTCGACCTGCCCTCGGGCGGGCCGGATGTCGCGCCGCTGGACGCCGCCGCGGCCGGCCTGATCTGCCGCGAGCTCTACCGCTGGGGCTACTTCGAGATCGGCCACGCCGACGGCAAACGCCACACCCTGGTCGCGGACCGCGTCGATGTGCCGATGCCGCGGATCGAGATCGACGCGGGCGACGTCATCGTCATGTCGGGCGGCGGGCGCGGTATCGGATTCGCGCTCGCGCAGGCGCTGTGCCGGGCGCACGGCTGCACGGTCGTCATCAGCGGGCGCGCCGCGGCGCCCGACCCGTCGAACGCACTGAACAAGCTGTCCGACGAAGACTTTCGCGCCTATCGCGACCGCAGGCTCATCGACGCGGCGGGCACCGGCACGCTGCCCGAGGTGCGGGCGAAGCTGTCCAGGGCGCGCTGGGACCGGGAGCTCTGGCAGCGACTGGAAGCGGCGAAAGCCGAAGGGCTCGACATCGTCTACCGGCAGTGCGATGTGGCCGATCCGGAACAGGTACGCGCGCTGCTGGATTCGGCCGGACCGCGCCTGGTCGGCGTGGTGCACAACGCCGGTGTCGACACGCCCGTGCGGTTGCCCGCCAAGAAGACGGAGAACATCCGGCGCACCGTGTCGGTGAAGGTCGTCGGATTGATGAACCTGCTCGCGGCGCTGGACGAGACGAAACCGCTGCGGTTCTTCAATATCGCGGGCTCGCTGGCCGGGCGCTGGGGCGGGATGGTCGGCCAGCTCGAATACGGCGCGGCCAACGACGCGCTCGCGCGCATCGGATTGTGGGCGGCGGCCGACGGGCCGCAACCCGGCCGCTCCCTGCGGGTTCCGGTGACCACGATGTGCTGGCCCACCTGGGAGCGGCTGGGCATCATCACGAACTTCGAAGCGACGCTGGCATATATGTCGGCCATCAATGTCGAAGAAGGGCTATACCACTGGCACCGCGAGATCCTGGCGGGGGAGTCGGGGGAGCGGACGTTCGTCGGTGAGTTCGGCAAGGCGCTGCTGCCCACCCTGCTGCGCGGCTATCCGCCCAGCGCGCAGCTCTCGGCCGTGGACGGACTGGTGAACCGGGTGCTCTTCCTCGGCCTGCCGCTGAAGTTCGCGAGCGGCAAGCTGATCGAGTCCGCCCTGGAGATCGACCCCGGAATGGTGCCGTGCTGCACGGACTTCCGCGTCGGGGGCGCGCCCGCCGTGCCGGTGAGCATGGTGCTGGAATACTTGCGCTCCCTGGGTGATTGGGTGCAGCCCGAGGGGCAGGAGAAGCCGATCACCGCCCTGCGGGACGTGGTGGTGGACCTCGCGGCACTGCGCCTGGATCGGATCCCGGTCCGCTGGCACGCCCACGCCACGGGCGGGTGGACCGAGGACAAGCGGTGGGCGGTGCGCACCACCCTCACCCGCGCGGACGGGGTGTTCGTCGCGGCGGCCACGCTGTGGTACGGCGCGGAACCCGGTGCCCAACAGCAGGTTTCGGTTCCTGAACCAGACACATCGGTAGCCGCGGGCACGCCCCAGTGGGCGGGGCAGGCCTTCCGGCTCGGGCGCTGGACGGTCGAAGCGGGCAGCGGCCGCTGGTTCGCCGACGTGACCGCCGATCGCATGGCCGACCTGGTCGCGATCACCCCGACGCCGCGTCCCGAACTGCCCCTCAACCAGCTGGAGACGTTGGTGCGCGGCGTGTGGATGCGCCAGGCTCCGGCTCGCGCGCGCCGCCTGTGCGTCCCGTCGATCGATGTGCCCGCCCCGAACTCGGGATCGGCGGGCGTCGTCCTCGCCGACGGTGACGACTGGATCGCCCGCACCTCCGGCGGCGAACCTCGAATCATCCTGCGCCGCCCCTACTTCACCGAGGACGCATAGACATGACCACCACCGTCGAACGACCCGCCGTGCTCGACCGCGGCGACCGGTACTGCGTGATCGGGGCGGGCGCGGCCGGCCTCACCGCCGCCAAGAACCTCCTGGAATACGGCGTCGACGTCGACGTGCTCGAGCGCGCCGACGAGGTGGGCGGCACCTGGAACTACCGCGGTCCCAGCAGCGCGGCCTACCGCTCCATCCACCTCATCACCTCGAAACCGTTCATCGAGTTCTCCGACTTCCCGATCCCGCGCGACTACCCGACCTACCTCGGGCAGCGGCACGCGCTGGCCTACCTGCGGTCCTACGCCGAACATTTCGGCGTGCTCGATCGCATCGAGTTCGAGACCACCGTGACGTGGGTGGACCGCGAGGACGGCAGCCCCGACTGGATCGTCACCCTCGACGGGCCCGACGGCACGCAGGTGCGGCGCTACGCCGGGCTCGTGATCGCCAACGGGCACAACTGGTCACCTCGCTTCCCCGAGCACCCCGGACAGTTCGACGGGCTCATCCTGCATTCGTCGGACTACAAGGATCCGGACGTGTTGCGCGGCAAGCGGGTTCTGGTGGTGGGGTGCGGAACCTCCGGCTGCGACATCGCGGTGGAATCCGGGCAGAACGCCGAAGCGACCTTCCTGAGCGTGCGGCGCGGGCTCTATATCTGGCCCAAGTACCTCTTCGGATTCCCGACCGACGTGTTCTACGAGTTCCTGCTGAAATTCCGGATGCCGCGGCCGATCACGCGCTTCTTCGGCAAACCGCTGCTGCGCGTCAACAGTGTCGGGCCGCTGACCCGCTACGGGCTGCCGAAGCCGGAACACAAACTGCTCGAAGAGCATTTCGTGTTGAACTCGACGCTGCTGTATCACCTCGACCACGGCGATATCGGTGTCAAGCCGGAGATCGCCGAATTGTGCGGTGATTCCGTGCGATTCAGCGACGGCACCACGGAGCGGATCGATGTGATCGTGTATGCCACCGGATTCCGGCAGGCGGAGTTCCCGTTCATCGACCGCAAGCACCTCAACTGGGGCGACAACATCCCGCGTCTGCACCTGCACGCCTACCACCCCGACTACGACAACCTCTACGTCATCGGGTACTTCCAGACCTCCACCGGCACCTGGCCGATCATGGAGAACCAGGCACAGGTCATGGCGCGCTACCTCTACCTGTCGCGCACCGCACCCCAGCGCATCGCGAAGTTCCGGCGCGAGAAGGCCGATCCGATGCTCGGCGCGAAACTCAATGGCGGCATCGATTTCTACGACTCCGAACGGCACTGGATCCAGGTCGAACACGTGAGCTTCCGCCGTCGTATGCGGAAATTGGCCAAACGCCTGTTCGTGCCCGCGCCGGCGTCGGCTCGCCGCGCGGAAGAGGTGCACTCCCACTAGAATTCGGATCATGTATCACTACATTGTGAAACAGCGCCTGCGCGACACGTTCGAACAGGTGAATCGGGGGAACTATCCGGCCGTCGTGGCGCAGTTCGCCCCCACCGCCGAGCACTGGTTCTCCGGCGACCACGCGCTCGGCGGTGGCCGCCGCGGCACCGCCGACATCACCCGCTGGTACGACCGCCTCGCCACCCTCCTCCCCGACCTGGCGTTCACCATCACCGACCTCGCCGTCGCCGGCGGCCCGTGGAAGACCTTCGCCACCGTCCGCTGGACCGACTCCCTCACCGACCGCGAGGGCACCCGCTACACCAACGAAGGTGTCCACATCATCGAGCTGCGCTGGGGAAAGGTCCACGGCCTGTGGATCTACTGCGACACGGTGAAACTCTCCGCGATCCTGGAAACCCTCGCGAAACAGGGCGTGGAGGACGCCACCGCCCCGCCCATTACGACCTGACGCCGGCTAGGCCGGGGTGACCCGTTCGACGATGGCGAGGCCGCTGAAGAACGAGGCCAGGACCAGGGCGATCGCCAGCACGCCCCAACCCCACAGCGGCCACCGTTTGGTGGCCGCGACGAGCATCATGATCGGGATGCCGAAGACGGCCAGGGCGATGCCGCCCCAGGAGACGAACATCGCGGGCAGGACCAGGTCCTCGCGGCAGCCGCTCTCGGCGAAGCACGAATCCGTGGCCATGGCGAAGAACGCGGTGATGTAGGCGGCGAACAGGCCGAGCGTGGCGGCGACGGAGTACAGCACGATGGCGGACACGGCATCCCAGGTGCGGATCGGAGGCTTGGTGGCCGGTGTGTTCGTCATGGGTCCAGCTTGGCCGAGCGGGCGGCCCGGCGGCTGCGCAGAACTACTCGAGGGCGGCCGGGGCTTTCCACCGTCACCCGTTCGGGGGAATCCGCCCGAGGCGCCTGCCCGGGGGAGCGCGATTCCGGTGCGTCAATCACCCGAATCGGATGATTCCCGCCGGGCGCGGACCGGGTTACGTTCGGCGGGTCGCCCGCGCCCGGGCGGTGATTTCGAACCGAGATGATCGAGGTGGATCGATGTCGGTATGGGAAGTGCTGTGGCTGATCGTGGTGTCGTTCGCGTTCGTCGCCTACTTGTTACTGTTGTTCTATATCCTCAGCGACCTTTTTCGCGATCACGAGACCTCGGGGTGGGTGAAGGCGCTCTGGGTCGTGTGCCTGTTCCTCTTCCCGCTGATCACCTCGCTGGTCTACTTGATCACGCGCGGTAAAGGCATGGCCGAGCGGTCGATGGCGGCCGCGAAGCAGGTCCAGGCCGCCGAGGAGGACTACATCCGCACCACGGCGGGTACCAACCCCGCCTCGCAGATCGCCGCCGCCAAGAAGCTCCTCGACGAGGGGACGATCTCGGCGGATGAGTTCGACAGGCTGAAGGCCAAGGCGCTCGGCTGACCCGCGAGCGCTCAGGGCACCGGAACCGGCCCGTCGTCGGGGCCGGGGCCGACCACGTCCGTGTGGTCGGGCAGTAGCGGCGTCACGGCGAAGGTGGTGGCGTCGGCGGGGAGAGCTTCGACCGCGCGGACGGTCGGGTCGTCCAGCAGGGTGCGCAAGGGCGGGAGGGGGCCTCGGACGATCACCCCGACGACGCAGGCGCAGTCGGCGCGCAGGCGGGCTGCGGATGCCGAAAGAGTTGCGGTGTAGCGGGATTCGGGGTCTGTGCCGAGATCCAGTTCGGCCTGGAGGGCGCCCGCCGCCCAGCGGGACGAGTTCGTCGCGGCCACGTCGGTGGAGGGGACCGCGACGGTGACGAGCGGAGTCTGCACGCGGGGCAACGGAACTCGATAGAGAACCTGGGCGACGCGGAGACCCGCGGTGTGGTCGGGGATCTGGTGCGAGGCGAGGGGTTCGCCGAAAGTGATCAGGGCCCACCGGGTTTCGGTGTGGTCGCCGGACAGTGAGGCGCGGGCTCGGTCGAGATAGTCGCCGACTCGTTCGCCATGGTCCGGGCCGAGGCGGTCGGTGCCGACGCCGAGTTCGCGCGGCGGAATCGCGACGCCCAGCGCGACGAGAAGTCCGATCAGCGCCACCACCGCGACACCCGCCGGCGCACCACGCAGCACCCGAGCGCGCGCGGAAGGACCCCACGACTCCGCGTCGATGGGTCCGGATTCACCGTCGCCGATCGGTGTTACGTCCTCCGCCCGCACCGAATTGCTCGGTCCATGCCCGGCACCGCTCGCCTCGGGACCGCCGGACGCGTCCTCACGCATCCCGCAGGACGTCCAGCGCGTGCTTCAGATCGTCGGGGTACTCGCTGGTGATCTCGAGCCACCGTCCGTCGGCCGGATGATGGAATCCGAGCGCACGGGCGTGCAGCCATTGCCTTTCCAGCCCCAGCCGCTGCGCCAGCTTGGGATCGGCGCCGTAGGTGAGGTCGCCGCAGCACGGGTGGCGGATGGCGGAGAAGTGCACCCGGATCTGGTGGGTGCGGCCGGTTTCCAGGTGGATGTCGAGCAGGCTCGCCGACTGGAACGCCTCCACCGTGTCGTAGTGCGTGATGCTGGGCCGCCCGTCGGCGGTGACGGCGAACTTCCAGTCGTTGCCGCGCGCGCGGCCGATCGGCGCGTCGATGGTGCCGCTGCTCGGGTCCGGATGTCCTTGCACCAGCGCGTGATACCGCTTGTCGACGGTGCGCTGCTTGAAGGCGCGCTTGAGCACCGTGTAGGCGTGCTCGGACTGCGCCACCACCATCACCCCCGAGGTGCCGACGTCGAGCCGGTGCACGATGCCCTGCCGCTCGTGCGCCCCCGACGTGGAGATGCGATAGCCGGCGGCGGCCAGCCCGCCCACGACGGTCGGCCCGGTCCAGCCCACGCCGGTGTGGGCGGCGACGCCGACCGGCTTGTCGACGGCGACGATGTCGTCGTCGGCGTAGAGGATCTTCATGCCCTCGACCGGCGCGGCCTCGATGGTCAGCTCCCGCTCGGGCTCCGGGAACTCCACCTCCAGCCACGCGCCCGCCGTGAGCCGGTCCGATTTGCCCGCGGGCACGCCGTCCAACTGCACCGAACCCTCGGCGGTCAGCGCCGCGACGGCAGTGCGGGAGAGTCCGAGCAGCCGGGAGAGTCCCGCGTCCACCCGCATGCCGTCGAGCCCGTCGGGGACGGGCATGGTCCTGGTCTCCCTCACGCCGCGTTCCCCTCCCCGGTGCGCGACCGCGCGGTGGAGTCGTCGGAGTTCTTCGTCAGGCCGGGCGGGGGATCGCCGCCATCGGTGTCGGGGTTCTCCCGCTCCGGTTCGGGACCTCGGTCCTGGGTACGGACCTGGTCTTCGGGCTCGGTGTCGCGACCGGTGCGCGTGCCGTTCGGCTCGAAACCGAAGAGCGTGAGCACGACCAACAGGATCGCGCCGCACACCACGCCGGAGTCGGCGACGTTGAACACCGGGTACCAGCCGATCGCGACGAAGTCCACCACGTGACCCTGGAACGGGCCGGGGGCGCGGAACAGCCGGTCGATGAGGTTGCCGAACGCGCCGCCCAGGATCAGGCCGAGGCCGATCGCCCACCACAGCGAACGCAGCGTGCGGCCGATGCGGATCACGCCGATCACCACGGCGGCCGCGATCAGCGTGAGCAGCCACGTCATGCCCGTGGCCATGGAGAACGCCGCGCCCGGATTGCGCACCAGGCTCAGCCGTGCCCAGTCGCCGATCAGGTACACCGGGTCGCCAGGGGTGAGCCAGGCCACCGCGGCGATCTTGGTGAGCAGGTCGAAGGCGAGCACCACCGCGGCGATGATCAGCAGGGTGCGCAGCCGCAGCGGGGGCTGCGCCTGCGCGGGGGCGGGGGTGGTTTCCTCGGGCGGCCGGTCGTCACTCACGCCGATCATCATCTCTCGAGGGCCCGCCACGCCGCGCCGCGCCTCCTGGTGCGTGTCCCGCGGCGCGCGTAAGGAAGGTCCCAGCCTCCGCTCAGGAAGCGGTCGTACTCTGTTGCTCGTGACGGTGTTGTCTTCTACCCACCTGCCCCGGTTCGTCCGCCCGGGTGCGCTGCTCGTGGTGCTCGCACTCGGGCTCTCGGCCTTCGGCGTCGGCTGCTCGGAAGACGCGGAGGCCCCTGCCACGACCGACAGCACCGAGCCGCTGGGCCTCGGCAAGGAAGTGACCGTGCCGATCTCGGCTGCCGCCGCCACCTTGGTGACGCCGGGCGACGAGCCGCTGGCCGTGCTGCGCCCCACGTTCACGGCGGGCGTGACCCAGCAGGTGACGCTGCGCACCGAACACCGCATCGAACAGCGGATCAACGACGAGCCCGCGCGCGATTTCTCCACGCCCGCGCTCACCATCCCGATGACGGCGCGGGCCAGCGCCGAGGGCGTGGACTTGGTACTGGGTGCCGTCACGACCCCCGACCCGCTGCTGAACAAGGCGCTCACCGCCGCCGACGGTTCGCACGCCGGTTTCGATCTCAGCGACGACGGCGCGATCACCGCGCTGCGCCTGGCGCCTTCGCCCGACACCTCCAACTCCGCCCGCGCCGCCCTCGAGCAGGCGTTCTACCAGGCGGTCTACCGGTCGATCATGTTCCCGGTGGAGCCGGTCGGCGAGGGCGCGGTGTGGACGGTGCACCAGCAGGTGACCGGCGGCGTCATGCTCGACCAGATCACCACCGCGACGCTCACCCGGCGCGAGGGCGACCGCCTCACCATCGAACTGCACGTCACGCAGACGCCGCGCTCGTCGGTGTGGACGCTGCCCAACGACACCGGCACCCTGCACATCGAGGACTACGTGATGGAGGGCACCGGCACCATCACCGTCGACCTGGGCCTGCCGCTGCCGGTGGCCGGGTCGATCACGGTCGGCGGCCACCAGTCCTACAGCGACCGCAGCGCCGTCAGCAAGCTGCGCCAGTCCATCACCACGCAGGTGTCGTGGGCGGAGTGAGGCGCGGGGCTCTGCTCGCGGCGGCGGGCGCGGTGCTGCTGGCCGGATGCGGCTTCCCGGACGAGGATCAGAGCGCGGCCGCGCCCGGCCTGCCGGAGTTCGGGCCGGTCGTCGCGGCCGCGCCGGCGCACACGCGGCCGATCACCGACGAGAACGTGCTGATCTCCCACCTGCTCTCGATCAGCGATTTCCCCGACGGTATGACCGCCGTCCACGACCGGCGGGTGAATCCCGGGCAAGCCGCCTTGACCACGGTCGCGGACACCGAACCCGCCGAATGCGGGCGGGTGATGTCCTCGATCGCGGCGCAGACGCCCGATCCCGTCACGGCGACCGGGATCGCCTACAGCGGCCCGGACTTCTCCAGCATCGACATCGACGCCGCGACCTTCGCCCCCGACCGCGTCGCCCCCGCGTTCACCGCTGTGCAGGAGCAGCTGCGCCGGTGCACTTCCTACCGGGGCACCGATGCCGACGAGATCGCCATCGAGTACCGGGTGGGCGCCCTCGACCAGCCGAAGTCCGGGGACGCGTCGGCCTCCTATCAGGTCCGCACCACCAGCGAGGGCCTGACCCTGGTTTCGCTGGTGACGGTGGTGCAGGTGGGGCCCACGCTGGCGCAGATCGCGGTGTCCGCGCCCGAGACCGTCGACCCCGGATTGCTGAGCGATCTCACCGACGCGCAGGTGCGGCGCCTCCAGGGCATCCTCGGCCCCTGATCGCGCCGAACCGCCGGTGCCGGGGACGCGGCGGGCCTAGGCTCGGGGTATCCGACCCACCACCGATGGGAGGTCTCCGATGTCCGATGTGTCACCGGTTCCGGAAGGCTATCCGGTCGTGTCGCCCGGCTTGGCGATCGACGGCGCGGCCGAGGCCATCGAGTTCTACAAGAAAGTGTTCGGCGCCACCGAGCGCATGCGCATGCCGGGGCCCGACGGCAAGATCGCGCACGCGGAACTGCTGTTCGGCAATTCGGTCGTCATGCTCGGCGACCCCTACGAGGGTGCGACGTTCTTCGACCCGAAGACCGTAGGCGGCACGCCGGTCAAGCTGAACGTGTACGTGCCCGACGCGGACGCCGCCTTCGCCGCGGCCCTGGCCGACGGTGCGACCGAGGTCGAGCCCGTCACCACGCAGTTCTACGGCGATCGCAGCGGCACCTTCCTCGATCCGTGGGGCCACCGGTGGACGGTGGCCACCCACATCGAGGACGTCGACCCGGAAGAGATGGACCGCAGGATGACCGCGTTCTCCGGCGAATCCTGATGCGGCCCCGGATCACCCGGCGACGATCGAGTCACCTTCCACGCGTACCGCTTTCGTCGCCAGCGGCTGCGTCGCCGGGCCGGTGACGACCGCCCCGTCGAGGGCGAACGCGCTGCCGTGGCACGCGCAGTTGACGGTGCCGCCCGACACCTCCCGCACCCGGCAGCCCGCGTGCGTGCAGCGGCTGTCCAGACCGACGAACGTGCCCGCCGTCGGCTGGGTGACCACGGTGTCGCCCACGACGACCCCGCCGCCCACCGGCACGTCGGCGGTCTTCGCGAGCACCGGCGGCCCGCCCCCGGGGCCGGGAGCCGGTGCGGGAGCGGGTGGTTCGGCCGAACCGCCCTCCCCGTAGGTGGTGCAGGCCGCCAGCGCGGCGGCGGTCGCGAGCGCGCCCGCCCCCGCCACGACGGTGCGGCGGTCGAGTATCGGATTGCGAGGGTTCATGACGAACTCCGTTCGGGGGATTCAGAAGACGAGGCCGTTGTTCTGGAAGAACCAGAGCGAGGAGGTGAGCCAGATGCCGATCAGACCGGTGAACACCAGGCCGCCGGCGACGGGAATCACCCAGCCGGGCAGCCCTTTTCGTGTCAGCAGCAGCATCTTGGCGACGAACGCGCCATAGAAGAAGCAGCCGAGTGTCGAGTGCGCGAGCACGCGGGTGTCGTAGTCCCCGAAGCCCAGGGCGTACAGGCAGTGCACGGCCACCGGCACGCTCACCAGCACCGCCAGCCGGCCCGACCAGACATGTGCGGTGCCGAGCCAGGCCGCGCCGCGCAGCGCGGGGATGCGCCCGTAGAGGGCGAACGCCGAGAACACCTGGCCCAGCGCCAGCGCCGCCGCCACCGTGCCGAGCCAGGCCTTGACCGCGGTCGGACTGGAGAACCCGGCCACGTTCACCGAGAAGAACCGCGGCTCATGGACTTTCGCGTACACACCGAGCAGCAGGGCGACGGCCGCGCCGATCAGCACCGGTACGACCACGGCCAGGGTGGACGCCGCGTTCGGGCGCGCGGCAGCGGGGTGACCGTCAGTTGACATCGTCGCCACCGCTCACCCTGGTGGCCGCCACCCGGACGCCGTCGATGACGGCCGACCCGTCGGCGGCCAGCGCGGGCGCGGGGGACGTGCCGCCGTCGGGGCCGCGGCGAACGCCGGTGACGCCGCCCGCGCCGTCCACGATCCAGCTCTGCCGCGAACCGCTCGCGGAGTAGACGTAGAGCCCGGCGGGCGGCGCGACGGGAGCCACGGTGAACGCCCACCGCTTGCCGTCCACGACCAGCTCACCGCGTACGTCTCCCTCCGCGAGCCGGCCGGTGAGGGTCGCGCCGTTGCGGCCGGTGAGGGTCAGCGCGCCGTCGGTGGCCTCACCCTGCAACCAGGACTCGACGGTGGCGCCGTCGCAGGCGTAGGCGATGGCCCGCGGGCCCGCCACGGTGATGGCCAGCGTGAGCGTGCCGCCCGACGCCAACGGCACCGGCCCCACGTAGTCGGCGGAGTCGGGGAAGCGCGCGGTGGGCGCTTCCGGCGGCGCCGAGGTGCTGGGCGGTGCCGAAGTCGCCGGCGCGGCAGGGGAATTCGTGCTCGCCGTCGCCGGCTCGGGTTCCTGGGACATATTGACCGCCACCAGCACGAGACCGAGCACGGCCACCGCCACCAGGGTGAGCCACGGCCCGAGACGTTTCATGGGATCTCCTCGTTATCCGGCCGCGCACGGCCACGACCGGCGACCCGGGCTGGGGGTCGCCTCCGTGGGTATTACGAGCGGACGCGGGCGGCGGTTCAATGCGCCCGGTGCGGAGAGGGGAAGGCGGTGTACTCGATCCCCCTCATGGATCGAGTACACCGCCTCGGGGTGGGTCAGCCGCGCGCTATCGCCTCGAAGACTGTGGGGTCGACGAGGGTGGAGGTGTCGCCGAGGGGGCGTCCTTCGGCGGTGTCGCGCAGGAGTCGGCGCATGATTTTGCCGGAGCGGGTTTTGGGGAGTTCGGGGACGATGTGGATGGTTTTGGGTTTGGCGATGGGGCTGATGGTGTGGGCGACGTGGTTTTTCAGCTCGTCGATGAGGGGTTGGCCGGTGTCGGGGGTGTCGGCGGTGAGGATGACGAAGGCGACGACGGCTTGGCCGGTGGTGGGGTCGGTGGTGCCGACGACGGCGGCTTCGGCGACGCCGGCGTGGCCGACGAGGGCGGATTCGATTTCGGCGGTGGAGAGGCGGTGGCCGGAGACGTTCATGACGTCGTCGACGCGGCCGAGGACCCAGAGGTCGCCGTCGGTGTCGAGGCGGGCGCCGTCGCCGGCGAAGTACCAGCCGTGTTCGGCGAAGCGTTCCCAGTAGGTTTGGCGGTAGCGGTCCATGTCGCCCCAGATGCCCCGCAGCATCGACGGCCAGGGTTCGGTGAGGACGAGGTAGCCGTTGGCCTCGGTCTCGCCGTGCCGCAAGGGATTCGCGTCGTCGTCCACCACGGCGGTGACGATGCCGGGCAGGGGTGCTTGTGCCGCACCGGGTTTGGCGGCGGTGACGCCGGGCAGCGGGGAGATCATGATCGCGCCCGTCTCGGTCTGCCACCACGTGTCCACCACGGGCGCGCGATCCGCGCCGAGGTGGTGGCGGTACCAGCGCCACGCTTCGGGGTTGATCGGCTCGCCCACCGAGCCCAATAGCCGCAGCGACGAAAGGTCGTGTGCCGCCGGGATTTCCGGGCCCCACTTCATGAACGTGCGGATCAGCGTGGGCGCCGTGTAATAGATGGTGGCGCGGTGCTTTTCGATGATCTCGAAGTGCCGGTGCTCGTTCGGCGTGTTCGGGGTGCCTTCGTAGACGATTTGGGTGGCGCGGTTGGCGAGGGGGCCGTAGACGATGTAGCTGTGGCCGGTGACCCAGCCGATGTCGGCGGTGCACCAGTAGATGTCGGTGTCGGGTTTGTGGTCGAAGACGTTGTGGTGGGTGTAGGCGGCTTGGGTGAGGTAGCCGCCGCTGGTGTGGAGGATGCCTTTGGGTTTTCCGGTGGTGCCGGAGGTGTAGAGGATGAACAGGGGGTGTTCGGCGTCGAAGGGTTGGGCTTCGTGGTCGGGGGAGGCGGCGGCGACCGTCTCGTGCCACCACAGGTCACGGCCCTTACGCATCGGCGTCTCGATCCCCGTGCGCGCCACGACCAAGACGTGCTCGACGGTCGAGAGGTCCTCACCCAGGGCCTCGTCGACGGCGGTCTTGAGCGGTGTGGGCACGCCGCGGCGGTACTGGCCGTCGGTGGTGACGATCAGCCGGGCGCCCGCGTCGTCCACGCGCTGGCGCAGGGCGGCGGGGGAGAAGCCCGCGAACACCACCGAGTGCGTGAGGCCCAGGCGCGCGCAGGCCAGCATCGCGACGATCGCCTCGGGGATCATCGGCATGTAGATCGCGACCCGGTCCCCGGCGACCAGGCCGAGTTCGGTGAAGTAGTTCGCGGCGCGCGAAACCTCGTGCAGCAGATCGCGATACGTCAGCGTGCGGGAGTCGCCGGGCTCGCCTTCGAACAGGATCGCGGGTTTGTCGCCGTACCCGTCGGCGACGTGGCGATCCACGCAGTTGTAGGCGACGTTGAGCTGTCCGCCGACGAACCATTTCGCGACCGGCGCGTCGCTCCAGTCCAGCACCTGGTCCCACTGGCGATGCCAGTGCAGGCGCCCGGCCTGCTCCGCCCAGAAGCCAAGCCGGTCCGCCTCGGCCGCGGCGTAGAGCGAGGCGTCGGCGTTGGCCTGCGCGGCGAACTCGGGGCTCGACGGGAACGCCTCGGGGAGGGTGTGCACATCGTCGGTGGTCGCACTGGTCACGTTCTATCTCCTATCGACTTCAGTGAGAACGGCGATGGGGCCGGGTCCCGAACATGTCCGGGACCCGGCCGGCGCCGCGCCGTTGCGGCGGTCTGTGCGGTCCCGGCCGGGACCGGGCGGTCAGTGCACGACCGCCTTCTCCGCGCCCACCCCGGTGAGCGAGCGGACCTCCATCTCGGCGGCCTTGTCCGGGTTCTCCGGCGTGCGGCCGCCCAGCAGGGTGCCGATCACGCCGAGCGCGAACGCCAGCGGGATGGAGACGATGCCGGGGTTCGACAGCGGGAACCAGTCGAAGTCGGCGCTCGGCAGCATCGCGGTGGCGCTGCCCGACACGGCGGGCGAGAACACGATCAGCACGATGGTCGAGATCAGGCCGCCGTACATGCTCCACAGCGCGCCGGTGGTGTTGAAGCGCCGCCAGAACAGCGAGTACACGATGGTCGGCAGGTTCGCCGCCGCCGCGACCGCGAAGGCCAGCGCCACCAGGAAGGCGATGTTCTGCCCGTTGGCCAGGATGCCCAGGCCGATGGCCAGCACGCCGATCACCACCGCCGTGATGCGCGAGACCCGCACCTGCGCCGACTCGTCGGCCTTGCCGCGCTTGAGCACGCTGCCGTAGATGTCGTGGGCGAACGAGGCCGCCGCGGTGATGGTGAGGCCCGCGACCACCGCGAGGATGGTGGCGAACGCGACCGCCGAGATGACGCCCAGCAGCAGCACCCCGCCCAGTTCGAAGGCCAGCAGCGGCGCCGCCGAGTTCTGGCCGCCCGCCGAGGCGAGGATGCGATCGGGGCCGACGATGGCCGCCGCGCCGTAGCCCAGCACCAGCGTGAACAGGTAGAACGCGCCGATCAGGCCGATCGCCCACACCACCGAGCGCCGGGCCTCCTTGGCCGTGGGCACGGTGTAGAAGCGCATCAGCACGTGCGGTAGGCCCGCGGTGCCCAGCACCAGCGCCAGGCCGAGGGAGAGAAAGTTCAGCTTGGACATCTCGCTGCCGCCGTACTGCGCGCCGGGCGCCAGCACGTCGCGGGCGGCGACGGCCTCACTGGCCGAGCCGGACACCATGGACTGCGCCGAGCCGAGCAGTTCGGAGAAGTCGAACCCGAACTTGGCCAGCACCATCAGCGTCATCAGCCCGGCGCCGCTGATCAGCAGCACCGCCTTGATTATCTGCACCCACGTGGTGCCCTTCATGCCGCCGACCAGCACGTAGATGATCATCAGCACGCCGACCACCGCGATCACGATGGACTGCCCGGCCCGGTCGGAGATATCGAGCAGCAGCGCCACCAGGCCGCCCGCGCCCGCCATCTGCGCCAGCAGGTAGAACAGCGACACGGTGAGCGTGGACAGCGCGGCGGCGGTGCGCACCGGGCGTTCCTTCAGGCGGAAGCTCAGCACGTCGGCCATGGTGAATTTGCCGGTGTTGCGCAGCATTTCGGCGACCAGCAGCAGCGCCACCAGCCACGCCACCAGGAAGCCGATGGAGTAGAGGAAGCCGTCGTAGCCGTACACCGCGATCGCGCCTGCGATGCCGAGGAAGCTCGCGGCCGAGAGGTAGTCGCCCGCGATGGCGACGCCGTTCTGCGGGCCGGAGAAGCCGCGCCCGCCGGTGAAGTAGTCGGCGGCGGTGGAGTTGTTGCGGCTGGCGCGGATCACCACGACCATCGTGACGGCGACGAACAGGCCGAAGATGGCGATATTGGCGAGCGGGTTGCCGACCGTGCTCGCGGCCAGGTACTGGGTGCTCATGCCTTGCCCTCCATCTGCTCGCGGATGGCGGCGGCGCGCGGGTCGAGTTCGCGATTGGCGAAGCGCACGTACAGGCCGGTGATCGCGAAGGTGGTGACGAACTGCGCCAGCCCGAGCAGCAGGCCGACGTTGACATTGCCGAACACCGTGGCCGACATGAAGTCGTGCGCGTAGGCGCCGAGCAGCACGTAGCTCAGATACCAGATCAGGAACACGGCGGTCATCGGGAACACGAAGCGGCGCAGGCGGGTGCGCAGCTCTTGGAACTGCGGGCTGGCCTGCACGGCGGCGAAGTCGGCGGCGCTCGGTGGGCGCGGTGACGTGGTGCCGTCGAGGTCGATACTGGTCATCGGATCGTCCTAGCGTGTGACGTGGCTTACTCCGGTGAAGGTAGACCGCGGCGGTGCCCCTGGAACCCTGTGCCGCGGGTCACGTCCGTGAAGGTGCCGATCCGTGCGGTGAACGGTCGCCACGGTGCGACGAACGGTCAGCCCGCCCGCAGCCCGCGTTCCCGGTCCGAACCCATCCCCAGCCGTTCCGGGGCGTGCATGCGCACGAACACCCGCCGCACCGCGCGCGGTCCGGGCCCGCGGGTCGCCAGGCTCACCCCGATCATGGTGAGGAACGCCAGCGGCACGCTCACCGCCGCCGGATAGCCGAGGATCGCCGAAAGCCAGCCGTTCGCCACCGATTCCGGCACACCGCCCGCCACCGAGACCGCCGTGGCGCCGCCCGCGGCCGAGCCGCCCGTGATCAGGCCCGCCGCAGCGCCTTTCGCGGTGAGCCCGCGCCACCAGATGCCGAGCACGAGCAGCGGGCACAGCGTGGACGCGGCCACCGAGAACGCCAGCGCCACCGTCCTGGACAGATCCAGAGAGGCGACGGTGAGCGAAAGCCCCAGCGGCACAGCGCCGGCCACCAGCGCGGCCACCCGGAAATCGCGGATGCGCCCGCGCAGTACATCGGTGCTGAGCACGCCCGCGATGCTCACCAGCAGCCCCGACGACGTGGACAGGAACGCGGCGATCGCGCCCGCCGCGACCAGCGCCGCCAGCAGTTGGCCGGGCAACCCGCTCAGCACCGACCCCGGCAGCAGCAGCACGGCCGCGTCGGAAGTGCCGGTGATGAGCAGTTGCGGCACATAGAGCCTCGCGAACACGCCGAGCAGCGTCGGGAACAGGTAGAACATGCCGACCAAGCCGATCACGGCCAGTGCGGTGGCGCGGGCCGCGCGCCCGTCGGGGTTGGTGTAGAAACGCACCAGCACGTGCGGCAGGCCCATCGTGCCCAGGAACGTCGCGATCATCAGCGAATACACCTGGTAGGTGGGGTGAGTGCCGCCGAAACCGCCGCCCGTGGTCAGCCAGCTCGCGCCGTCGGCGGGCGCGCCCGCCACCACCGGCACCGTCGCGCCCGCGTCGAGGACGAGTTCGCTGTCCGCGCCCAGCACGTGCTCGCCGGGGGCGAGCGTGACCGGTCCGTCGACCGCGCGCCCGTCCAGGGTTCCCGTGATCGACACCGTTTGCGGCGCCCCGACCTGTACCACCACGTCGGTGGTGACGTCGACGGTGGTGCGCTCGGCGACGACGGGTGGCGCGGGCGCGCCGAGTTCTCGATCCTCGCCGAGGAAGTGCGCGAACAGCACCAGCGCGGGCAGTGCGACGGCGGTGAACTTCAGCCAGTACTGGAACGCCTGCACCAGCGTGATGGAGCGCATGCCGCCGCCGGTGACGTTCGCGATGACGATGGCGCCCACCGCCACCGCGCCCACCCAGCTCGGCACGTCGAGCAGGATGCGCAGCGTGAGGCCCGCGCCCTGGAACTGGGGGATGAGGTACACCGCGCACACCAGCACCACCACGACCGCGGCGAGCTTGCGCAAACGCGCCGAGCCGAGCCGGAATTCGGCGAAGTCGGGCACCGTGTACGCGCCGGAGCGCCGCAGCGGCGCGGCCACGAACAGCAGCAGGCCGAGATAGCCCGCCGTGAAACCCACCGGATACCACAGCGCGTCGGCCCCGTATTTGGCGATGAGCCCGGCCACGCCCAGAAACGAAGCGGCCGAGAGATATTCGCCGGAGATGGCGGCCGCGTTCCAGCCGGGGCCCACGCTGCGGGAGGCGACCAGGAAGTCGGAGGTGGTGCGCGCCATGCGCACCCCGTAGGCGCCGATGGCCACGGTGGCGACGGCGGCGAGCAGCAGCGCGGCCAGGGTGAGAGCGGGGGCGCCCACGGTTCAGTCCCCGGTCACGTCGAGGAAGTCCTCCTCGTTGCGTTCGGCCAGCTTCACGTACAGGCGCGCCATCAAGTACAGCGCCGGATAGACCGCGAAGCCCAGCAGCAGCCACGGCAGCCGCACCCCGAACACCACGGCCTCTCCCAGCGCGGTGACGCCGAACAGCACCGGCAGCGCGCCGAACGTCACCACCGCCACCAGCGCGAACCGCAGCGCCAGACCCAGCTGGGCCCGGATCAGCCCGCCGATCAGCGCCTCACCGATCTCGGTCTGCTCGGCCAGTTCCACCCGCGCCCGCACCCGTCGGGCGCCGCGCCGTTCGGCCAGGACCACGCGTTCGCGGGCGGGGCGCTGCGGGCCGGTCACCGGTGTGTCCAGGTCTGGCGGGGCCCGTGCACCAGGCGCTGTTTGAGTTCGCGAACCTGGCGGCGGCTCACCGGGAGTTCGACGGCGGCCGCGCCGCCCTCGGCGCGCAGGCACACCACGGTGCCGTTGCCGACCGTGCGCAACCCGGTCACCAGGCGCAGGGCGACCAGGTAGGAGCGGTGCACGCGCAGGAAACCGGCGTCCTGCCACCGGGATTCGAGCGCCGAGAGCGGGATGCGCACCAGGTGCGACCCGGCGGTGGTGTGCAGGCGGGCGTAGTCGCCGTCGGCCTCCACCCAGCTCACCGCGTTGCGGTGCACGAGGGTGGTGACGCCGCCGAGCTCCACCGGGATCACCTCGTTCGGATCCGCGCGGGGCGCGGCGGCGGGCGGTGGGGCGGTGCGGGTCTGGGTGATGCGGCGCACGGCCTCGGCCAGGCGCGCCTCGCGCAGCGGTTTGAGCAGGTAGTCCACCGCGCCGAGGTCGAAGGCGCCGACCGCGCGGTCGTCGTGGGCGGTCACGAACACCACGGCGGGCGGATTCGCGAATTCGGACAGGATGCCCGCGAGCTCCATCCCGTCCAGGCCGGGCATGTTGATGTCGAGGAAGACGGCATCCACGGGGTGGGTGCGCAGCACCCGCAGCGCGCCGGTCGCGTCGCCCGCCGAGTGGATCTCGCCGACCTCGGGCTGGGTGCGCAGCAGGTACACCAGCTCGTCCAGAGCGGGTTTCTCGTCGTCCACGGCGAGCACGCGCAGCGCGCTCGCTCCCTTGTCGGTGTTCTGCGTCACAACCCGTCCATGGTAAGGGTCGGCCCGCGTCCGACTGGCGGGAGTCGGCGGCTCAGGCCCGCACGCCGGCGCGGAACTTCGGAACCCGCAGGCTCACTTTGGTTCCCGCGCCGGGCGCCGTCTCCACCACCAGGCCGTAGTCGTCGCCGAACGCGGCGCGCAACCGGTCGTCGACGTTGGCGAGGCCGACGTGCGCGGATTCGCCGGACCCCGCCGGGCCGGTGGCGACGGCGTCCAGCGCGCCGGAGCGCAACAGCTCCGGATCCATGCCCGAGCCGTCGTCCTCCACGGCGATGAGGCAGTCGGTGCCCGCGTCGGTGGCCTCGAGGGTGATGGTGCCGCCGCCCGCGCGGCCCGCGATGCCGTGGCGCACCGCGTTCTCCACCAGCGGTTGCAGCGCGAGGAACGGCAGCACCACCCCCAGCACCTCCGGCGCGATGCGCAACCGCACCTGCAACGCGTCGCCGAAGCGGGCGCGCTCCAGCGCGAGATAGCGCTCGATATTGCGCAGTTCCTCCGACAGGACGGTGAATTCGCCCGCCGCCCGGAAGGAGTAGCGGGTGAAGTCGGCGAATTCGAGGATCAGTTCGCGGGCGCGGTCGGGATCGGTGCGCACGAACGAGGCGATGGTGTTGAGCGCGTTGTAGATGAAGTGCGGGCTGATCTGCGCGCGCAGCGCCCGGACTTCGGCGCGGTCCAGGCGGGCGCGCGAGGCGTCGAGTTCGGCGAGTTCCAGTTGGCCGCAGGCGTAGCGGGCGACCTCGGCGACCGCGCCGAGCAGACCGGGGCCGGGCTTGCCCCCGGTGACCACGCCCAGCGCGCCCGCGACGCCGTTGTTCTCGATCAGCAGCGGTTGCGCGACCAGCGTGCGCGCGCCGTGCTCGGCGTGGGCGGGCCCGGCGACCAGCACCGGGCGCTCCCCGGCGATGGCGCGCCGGGCGGCGTCGGCGAACACCTCGGTGAGGTCTTCGTGCGGTCCGTCCCAGGCCAGCAACGTCGCGTCGGCGTCGGCGACGCCCAGCGCCACGGCTCCGGTGAGCGCCCGCAGATGCGGTGCCGCCTCTTGCGCCGACTCCTCGGTGAGCCCCCGTCGCAACGGCACCGCCGCCAGTGACGCCGTGTGCAGGGCCGAGTGCACCGCCCGCTCCGCAGGGGTCGTCACCACGCGGCGGGTGCCCAACCACACCAGCAGCGCCCCGCCCACCGCCGCCAGCACGGCTACGACCACGGCGGTGGCGGTCACCTCCGACCTCCGACCATCTTCCGATTATGTCCCGGTCGTCGCGATGAGCCGTGCCGGCGGCGCGGTCGTGCACGAGGCTTGCGGTTCTCGGCCGAGCGGACCTGTTCGCGGCGGTGCGCGTCGTTGTGGACGGTGTCGACGTAGGACGTCGGGCCGCCGGGGGATGACGGCGGCGATGCGCAGGCCGGGTCGCCGGTGCGGGCCGATCGCCCGTGACGGCGGTGAGATCCGGCCGTGGCCGGGCAACAGCGGATCGCGGGCGCGCGAAACGCCGCGATCACCCTGGTAGCCCGGATCAGCCCTGGTACTCGGAGACGGTGAATTCCAGCGTGCCCGGTTCGGGAATGTGGGCCTGCCCGATGGTGACGGTGCCGGTGAACGTGCCGACGCCCGGGCTGAAGAGCGCGCCGCGCCCGTCGTTCATCCAGTAGCCGGGGCCGTTGGCGGTGCGGGTGACCGAACCGGTCTCGCCGGTCTCGGTGTTGCGCCAGTTCAGCGTGACCGGCAGGGAGCAGGTGCCCACGCCCCACATCGTGGTGGACACGGTGAACGCCGCGGCCTCCGGATAGGCGTCCCCGGCGACCGACGCGTCGACCTGGGCGATGCACAGGCCCTGCGTGAGCGAGTAGGCGGTCTGGAACTCGCCGCCGTTGGCGGCGGCCGGCGCCGCGGTGGCAGTGAGCGCCACGACCGCCAGTGCGGCGGGCAGCCCGAGCGTGAAACCTGTCTTGATCTTGGTGGTCATCGTCGACACCTCGATACGGATCGTCGCGGATTCGTGGTCTGCGTGCCCGGCCGACGCTACCAGCGCCACCCGCCCCGCACCGGCCGTTCCGCGACGCGCCGGTGACGTTCGACACCGACACGCCGAGGGTTCCTGGGACTTCGCGACAGCGTGCGTTTCCCGCCGCGTGGCGGTCGAAACGTGTCGGTGGGGCGTGCCTAGAATCGCTAGGCCAACCCCCGTCGAGACCAGGAGGGAAGGACTGTCTTGGCCGCGTCCGGATCGTTCGTTCACCTGCACAACCACACCGAATATTCGATGCTGGACGGTGCCGCCAAGATCTCCCCGCTCTTCGCCGAGGCGAAGCGTCTCGGCATGACCGCCGTCGGCATGACCGACCACGGCAACATGTACGGCGCGTCCGAGTTCTACAACTCAGCCACCAAGGCCGGCGTCAAGCCGATCATCGGCATCGAGGCCTACATCGCGCCCGCGTCCCGCTTCGACACCAAGCGCATCCAGTGGGGCGATCCCAGCCAGAAGAGCGACGACGTCTCGGGTTCGGGCGCCTACACCCACATGACGATGGTCGCCGAGACCGCGACCGGCCTGCGCAACCTGTTCAAGCTGTCCAGCCTCGCGTCCATCGAGGGCCAGCTCGGCAAGTGGGCGCGCATGGACGCCGAGATCATCGCTCAGCACGCCGAGGGCATCATCGCCACCACCGGCTGCCCCTCCGGCGAGGTGCAGACCCGCCTGCGCCTCGGCCACGACCGCGAGGCGCTCGAGGCCGCCGCCAAGTGGCAGGAGATCTTCGGCAAGGACAACTTCTTCCTCGAGGTGATGGACCACGGCCTGTCCATCGAGCGCCGGGTCCGCGAGGGCCTGCTCGAGATCGGGCGCACACTCGACATCCCGCCGCTGGCCACCAACGACTGCCACTACGTGCACGAATCGGACGCGGCCAACCACGAGGCGCTGCTGTGCGTGCAGACCGGCAAGACGCTGTCCGACCCCACCCGCTTCAAGTTCGACGGCTCCGGCTACTACCTCAAGAGCGCCGAGGAGATGCGCGCGATCTGGGACGCCGAAGTCCCCGGCGCGTGCGACAACACCGAATGGATCGGCGAGCGCGTCCAGTCCTACGAGGACGTGTGGGCCCACCACGACCGGATGCCGATCTTCCCGGTGCCCGAGGGCGAGACCCAGGCCTCGTGGCTGCACAAGGAAGTGATGCGCGGGCTGGACCGCCGCTTCCCGAACGGCGTGCCCGACGAATACGTGCGCCGGGCCGAGTACGAGCTGAACGTCATCTGCGAGATGGGCTTTCCCGCCTACTTCCTCGTGGTCGGCGACCTGATCAACCACGCGCGCGAGGTCGGCATCCGCGTCGGCCCCGGCCGCGGTTCGGCCGCCGGTTCGCTGGTGGCCTACGCCATGGGCATCACGAACATCGACCCGATCCCGCACGGTCTGCTGTTCGAGCGATTCCTCAATCCCGAGCGCGTCTCGATGCCCGATATCGATATCGACTTCGACGATCGCCGCCGCGGTGAGATGGTCCGCTACGCCACCGACAAATGGGGCAGCGACCGCGTCGCCCAGGTCATCACCTTCGGCACGATTAAAACCAAGGCCGCGATCAAGGACTCGGCGCGCGTCCAGTTCGGCCAGCCCGGTTTCGCCATCGCCGACCAGATCTCCAAGGCGCTGCCGCCGCCGATCATGGCCAAGGACATCCCGCTCTCGGGGATCATGGATCCCGAGCACGAGCGGTACAAGGAAGCCGCCGAGGTCCGCGAACTCATCGGCAACAACCCCGATGTCGCCAAGATCTACGAGACCGCGCGCGGCCTCGAGGGCCTGATCCGCAACGCGGGCGTGCACGCCTGCGCGGTGATCATGTCCTCCGAACCGCTGATGGAAGCGATCCCGGTCTGGAAGCGGCCCCAGGACGGCGCGATCATCACCGGCTGGGACTACCCGTCGTGCGAGGCCATCGGCCTGCTCAAGATGGACTTCCTCGGCCTGCGCAACCTCACCGTCATCGGTGACGCGCTGGACAACATCAAGGCCAATCGCGGCATCGACCTCGATATGGACAACCTGCCGCTGGACGATCCGCCCACCTACGAATTGCTCTCGCGCGGTGACACTCTCGGTGTGTTCCAGCTCGACGGCAGCGCCATGCGCGACCTGCTGCGCCGCATGCAGCCCACCGGCTTCGAGGACATCGTCGCCGTGCTCGCGCTGTACCGCCCCGGCCCGATGGGCATGAACGCCCACAACGACTACGCCGACCGCAAGAACGGGCGCCAAGAGGTCAAGCCGATCCACCCCGAGCTGGAGGAGCCGCTCAAAGAGATCCTGGCCGACACCTACGGGTTGATCGTGTACCAGGAGCAGATCATGCAGATCGCGCAGAAGGTGGCCGGGTACTCCCTCGGCCGAGCCGATATCCTGCGCCGCGCCATGGGCAAGAAGAAGGCCGAAGTGCTGGCCGCGGAGTTCGAGGGCTTCGAAGAGGGCATGCTGGCCAACGGCTTCTCCAAACCGGCCATCAAGGCGCTGTGGGACACCATCCTCCCGTTCGCCGGGTACGCGTTCAACAAATCGCACGCGGCGGGCTACGGCCTGGTGTCGTTCTGGACCGCCTATCTCAAGGCGAACTACCCCGCCGAGTACATGGCGGGCCTGCTCACCTCCGTCGGCGACGACAAGGACAAGGCCGCCGTCTACCTGTCGGACTGCCGCAAACTGGGCATCACGGTGCTGCCGCCGGATGTGAACGAGTCCGAGCAGAACTTCGCCTCGGTCGGCAAGGACATCCGTTTCGGTCTCGGCGCGGTGCGCAACGTCGGCGCCAACGTGGTGTCCTCGATCATCCAGGCGCGCAAGGAGAAGTCGAAGTTCACCGACTTCTCCGACTACCTGAACAAGATCGACGCCGTGGCCTGCACCAAGAAGGTCACCGAATCCCTCATCAAGGCGGGCGCGTTCGACTCCCTCGGCCATCCCCGCAAGGGCCTGATGCTCATCCACTCCGACGCCATCGACGCGGTGATGACCACCAAGAAGGCCGAGGCGATGGGTCAGTTCGACCTGTTCGGCGGGCTCGACGACGGTGACGATTCGGTGGCCTCGGTGTTCAATGTCGCGGTCCCCGAGGAGGAGTGGGAGACCAAGCACAAGCTGGCGCTCGAGCGCGAGATGCTGGGCCTGTACGTGTCCGGGCATCCGCTCAACGGCGTGGAGCACGTGCTCGCCGCCCAGGCCGACACCCAGATCCCCGCCATCCTCGAAGGCGATGTCAAGGACGGTCAGCAGGTCACCCTGGGCGGCATCCTCGCCTCGGTGAACCGGCGCATCAACAAGAACGGCCTGGCCTGGGCTTCGGCGCAGCTCGAGGACCTCACCGGTGGTATCGAGGTGCTGTTCTTCCCGCAGGCGTACTCGGTGTACGGCGCCGACGTGGTGGAGGACGCGGTCGTGCTGGTGAAGGCGCGCGTCTCGGTGCGCGACGACCGGATCTCGCTGATCGCCAACGACCTCGCCGTCCCCGACCTGTCGTCCATCGGCGTCGCGAAACCGTTGTCGGTCACCATCTCCACCCGCATGTGCACCCCCGACAAGGTCTCCGAACTCAAGCGCGTCCTCTCCCGCCACCCCGGCACCTCCGACGTGCACCTGCGCCACGTCGGCGCCCGCGAGAAGACCACCCTGCTCAAACTCGACGACAGCCTCCGCGTCTCCCCGTCCTCGGCCCTGTTCGGCGACCTCAAAGCCCTCCTCGGCCCGAGCTGCCTCACGGCGTGAGCGGTCGCGGATTCGGCTGCGCGCGTGCGTGATTCACGGTGCGGCCGTCGGTTCCCGGCGGCCTTAACCGCTTCTTCAGCGAACCGTAAGGGCAGTGGGGGAGGTTGGGCCGGTCCAATTTCACCCTGGAGACAATGGGAATCCGGTCATGGCAAGAATCTTGCGCTCTGCGCGTGGCGTGCTGGTCGCGCTGGTGGTTTTCGGCACCGTCGCGGCGGTGTTCGCGGCGACGGCACGGGCGGGTAGCTACTCGCAGATCCGGTTCGCGCCGGGGACGAACGCGGCGACCGTCGACGGTGCGGTGGTCCGCGGCGACCTCGACGTGTACCTCGTGGAGGCGGGTGCCGGGCAGACGGTGACGGTGCGCGTCGAGTCGGTCGAAGACAACGCGGTGATCAACTTCGCCACGGGCAACGGCTACCTGCTGCTGGAGGAGCAGCGGTGGGGACAGGTGGTGTTGCCCGCCGACGACAACTACAGCCTGGTGGTGATGCCGACGCGCGGCAACGCGACGTACTCGGTCCACATCCAGATCGACTGACGGTCCGCACGCGGAAGGTCCGGCTCGCGCAGCCGGACCTTCCGCGTGCGTGGCGATCACATACGCGCTACGCGGAGACCGCGACTCCCAGGCTGAGCGCCGCGAGGAACCTCGGCCCCTCGGCGTAGTACACATCCAGGTCGCGGATCTCGAACCCCGCCGCCTCCACGATGCCGCGGATATCGCGGTCCAGATTGCAGCCACCGGCCACGGCGTTCTGGATCGGATTCAGCCGGTGCTGCCACGTCTGCACCCCCGCGTCGGGTGCGAGGCCGTGCTCCACGAAATGCAGTGTGCCGCCGGGCACGAGGACTCGGCGCACCTCGCTCAGGGCGGCGGCGACGTCGGGGATGGTGCACAGCGTCCAGGTGGACAGCGCCGTCTCGAAACTGTTGTCGGCGAACGGCAGTGCCTGCCCGTCCAGCCCCGCCCGCTCGATCGGCACCTCCGCCCGCTCGAGACGCTTGGCGGCCAGTTTCCAGCCGAGGTCGGCGGGCTCCACCGCGCTGATCGAGCGTACGGCCTCGGGATAGAACGGCACGTTGAAGCCGGACCCGAACCCGATCTCGACCACCCGCCCGTGCAACCCGGAGCACACGCGGGCGCGCTCCCGATCGTTGGCCTTCATCCCGCAGGCGAGGTTCACGAGGCGGGGGACGACCTGATCCCGATAGATTCCCACCGCTCCACTCTGGCACAGCGGATGCGCCGGTGTCGCCGGGATGAGACATCCGCCGGTGCATGCGATGCTGGCGCGGTGACTCTCTTCGAGGTGTGGGCGCCATACGCCGAGACGGTCCGACTCGATCTGGACGGGGTGGTGCTCCCGCTGACGCGAGCCACGAACGGGAGGTGGCGGGCCGAGTACCCGGCCGGGAACGGCGCGCGATACGGCTTCCTCCTCGACGACGATCCGACCGTGCTGCCCGATCCGCGCTCACCCCGCCAACCCGACGGCGTGCACGCGCGCTCGGCGGTGCACACCCTCGATCCGGCGGGCTGGACCGATCAGGACTGGACCGGTCGCCCGCTGGCCGGATCGGTGTTCTACGAACTGCACATCGGCACCTTCACCCCCGAGGGCACGTTCGACGCGGCGATCGAGCGTCTGGGTCACTTGGTCGACCTCGGTGTCACAGTGGTCGAGGTGATGCCGGTGAACGCCTTCGACGGCACCCACAACTGGGGGTACGACGGCGTCCTCTGGTACGCGGTGCACGAGTCCTACGGCGGCCCGGACGGTCTGCAACGCTTCGTGAACGCTTGTCACGCACGAGGTTTGGCGGTGTGCCTGGATGTGGTGCACAACCACCTCGGCCCCTCGGGCAACTACCTGCCGCGCTTCGGGCCGTATCTGACCGAGGGCCGCAACACGTGGGGCCAGAGCCTGAACCTCGACGGTCCCGGCTCGGACCAGGTGCGCCGCCACATCCTCGACAACGCGCTGCGCTGGTTGCGCGAATTCCACGTCGACGCCCTGCGTTTGGACGCCGTGCACGCCTTGGTCGACCGCACCGCCACGCACCTGCTCGCCGAATTGTCCGCCGAGACCGAACGTCTCGCCGCGCACGTGCGCAGGCCGCTGACGCTGATCGCCGAGAGCGACCTCAACGACCCGCGGCTCATTACGCCGCGCGCGGCGGGCGGCTACGGACTCACGGGGCAGTGGAACGACGACCTGCACCACGCCGTGCACACCGCGGTGTCCGGCGAACGGCAGGGCTACTACACCGATTTCGGCTCGCTGGCCTGTCTCGCTCGCACGCTGACGCACGGATTCTTCCACGCCGGAACGTATTCCAGCTTTCGCGGCCGCAGACACGGTACGCCGCTGGACCGTTCGGTGGTGCCGGGCTCGGCGCTGCTCGCCTACACCTGCACCCACGATCAGGTGGGCAATCGCGCGCTCGGCGACCGGCCCAGCGCGTATCTCACCGACGGGCAGCTGGCCGTGAAGGCGGCGCTGGTACTGTGCTCGCCGTTCACGCCGATGCTGTTCATGGGCGAGGAGTGGGGTGCGCGCACGCCGTTCCAGTTCTTCACCTCGCACACCGATCCGGTGATCGGCGCGGCCACCGCGAGCGGGCGCAAGGCGGAGTTCGCCGAGCACGGCTGGTCCACCGACGAGGTGCCCGATCCACAGGACCCGGCGACGTTCCTGCGGTCGAAGCTGGACTGGGCCGAACTCGCCGACCCCGCGCGGGCCCGGCTGCTGGACTGCTACCGGGCGCTGCTCGCGCTGCGCCGGGCCCGCCCCGAGCTGACCGATCCCGCGCTGCCCGACGTCCGGGTGGCCTACGACGAGCGGGAGCGCTGGATCGTGGTGCATCGCGGCCGGTTACACCTGCTGTGCAATCTGTCGGAGGATCCGGTGCGGATCCCGGTGACCGGATATTCGCTGCTGTCCTGGGAACCGGCGACCGAAGGTCCCACCGCCACCACGGTTCCCGCGCACTCGTTCACGATCCTGGACGACGGACTGCACGGATAACGGAACGTCAACTGTCCCGGACAGATGCTCGACGCGGGCGCGTCGCGCCGCTACCGTGGGTTGATGAGCAACGTGGCTTCGGTCGACGGCAGCGCGGCCGTCGAATTCGGTCCGCTGGTCCGCGCTTTCGGCAAGGCCTTCGGCCATCGACCAGGGGCGGGTGCGGCGCTGGCCGTGCACCTGGACGGCGAACCGCTGGTCGACATCTGGACCGGCGCCACGGGCGGTGTGCCGTGGACGCGGGACACGGGCTCGATCGTGTTCTCCGCGACCAAGGGCCTCACCGCCACCGTCATCCACCGGCTGGCCGACCGCGGACTGCTCGACTACGACGCCCCCGTCGCGGAGTACTGGCCGCTGTTCGCCGCGCGCGGCAAGGGCGCGATCACGGTCCGGCAGGTCATGACGCACAGCGCGGGCCTGTCCTCGCTGGCCCCGCTCGCCCGCCGCGTCGAGGACGTCCTCGACCACGAACTCATGGAGAGCCGCCTGGCCACGGCCGCGCCGGACCGGCTGCTCGGTGTCCCCGCCTATCACGCGCTGACCTTCGGCTGGCTGCTGGCTGGACTGGCCCGCGCGATCACCGGCAAGAGCATGGGGCAGCTTTACCGCGAGGAGATCTCGGACCCGCTCGGGCTGGACGGGCCGTATCTCGGTCTGCCGCCTGCGGATTCGGCGACGGTGTACGCACCGCTCACCGGCAACCAGCTGGGCGCGCTCGGCACCCCGGTCGGCTCGAATGTGCTGCGCCGCTCGCATCTGCTGCCCGGCGCACTCGGCGCGGCCACCCGCTGCCTGTTCCTGCCCGGGATGGAACGCATCCTCGAGGGTGAACAGCCGCCGATCCTGCGGACCGAGATGGGCGCGGGCAACGGCGTGTGCAGCGCGTCGACGATGGCGAGCGTGTACGGCGCGGTGGTGGGCGGTCCGGCCGTCGACGGCAGGCCATACCTGTCCCCGGGAACCGTGCGCGCGCTCGGCCGGGTGCACACCTATCACCTGGACCGCGCGCTGTTCTACGCGCCGATGATGTGGCACCTGGGCTACCACTCGCTGCCGGCGCCGGGCGGGCGGCGCGGACTCGGGCACATCGGGCTCGGCGGCTCGTTCGGCTGGGCCGATCCGGCGCGGCGGCTCTCGGTGGGCTTCGTGCACAACCGGCTGGCGCTGCCGCAACTGGGCGCCGACCAGTTCGCGGCGATGTGGCTGGTCCCGTTGATCGTGCGCTGCCTGCGCGCGGGCCGCCGCGGCGCATCCGAGGTGGTGCCGGCGGCGGCTTGACGCGGCGGAGGTCCGGACGGGGTGGTCTGCGCGCGGCCGGCTGACGCGGCGGGACGGCGAAGCTCGGGTGGTACCCGCGGCGGCGTGACGCGTCCGGACGGAGCACCCGCGGCGGGCTGAGGCGGCTGGAGGCAGCAGCCGACCGATGTGCCTAGGTCAGGTACCGGTAGGCCGGCGAGCCCGGCTCGAGCCGTTCGCAGCGGATGGGCGAGGCGTCCATCCGCTCCAGCAACTGCGCCAGCCCCTCGGGCGCGCCGAGTTCGATGCCGACCAGCGCCGCGCCGAACTCCCGGTTATTGCGCTTGACGTACTCGAACACGGTGATGTCGTCGTCGGGACCGAGCACCTCGTCCAGGAAGCGGCGCAGCGCGCCCGGCTCCTGCGGGAAGTCGACCAGGAAGTAGTGCTTGAGGCCGCGGTGCACGAGCGAGCGCTCGATGATCTCGCCGTAGCGGGACACGTCGTTATTGCCGCCCGACACCAGGCACACCACCGTCGAATCCGGCGCCACGTCGACCTCGGTGAGCGCGGCCACGGCCAGCGCGCCCGCGGGTTCGGCGATGATGCCCTCGTTCTGGTAGAGATCGAGCATGGTGGTGCAGATGGCGCCCTCGTCGACCTGCAGCAGCCGGAACGCGCCGCCGCCCGGGCGCGATTCGGTGGCGGTGAGCAACGGCAGCGACCCGTGTGACACCACGCGGCCGCCGAACTTCGCCACCGCGTCGTAGGGCACCTGGCCGATGCGGCGCACGGCGGCGCCGTCCACGAACGGGTCGATCTCGGGCAGCGTCACCGGGCCGCCCGCCACCAGCGCGGCGGTCATGGATGCCGCGCCCGCGGGCTCCGCGCCGAGGATGGCCGTCTGCGGGGCCCGTTCGCGCAGGTAGGTGCCGATGCCGGCGAGGCAGCCGCCACCGCCGACGGGGATCACCACCAGATCGGGCGCGGTGCCGAGCTGCTCGAGGATCTCCACAGCGATGGTGCCCTGGCCCGCGGCGGTGCGCACGTCGTCGAACGGCGGCACCATGGTGGCGCCGGTGCGTTCGACATCGGCGGCGGCGGCCGCGGCGGCCGCGTCGTAGGTCTCGCCGACCGCGATCAGCTCCACGAACTCGCCGCCGTGCACGCGGATGCGGTCGCGCTTCTGGCGCGGCGTGGTGGTGGGCACGTAGATGCGGCCCTTGATGCCCATGGCCTGGCAGGCGAACGCGACGCCCTGCGCGTGATTGCCCGCGCTGGCCGCCACCACGCCCGCGGCCCGCTCCTCGGGGCTGAGCTGGACGATGAGGTTGTAGGCGCCGCGCAGTTTGTAGGAGCGCACGGCGGTGAGGTCCTCGCGTTTGAGGTACACCCGCGCGCCGGTCAGTGCGGACAGGCGCGGGCTCAGCTGCAAGGGGGTGGGCTCGATGATGTCGGTGATCCGCTTGATGGCCGCGTCGATCTCGTCCGCGCTCAGGGCGGGACTCGCGGGGAACGTCTTCTCGATCACATCAAGCGGGTTGGACACCAGAAATATGCTGCCACCCCCCGCGTGCCGGCCGCGCGGCGGGTGGGCAACCCGTCAGCGTGGTGTGAGGACGAACACGGGGATCTCGCGGGTGGTCTTCTGCGCGTACTCGTCGTAGTCGGGCCACACCTGCACGGCGCGGTTCCACCACAGCTTCTTCTCCTCGCCGAACACCTCCCGCGCGGTGTAGTCCCGGGTGACCTCGCCGTCGCGCAGTTCGACGTGGGGTTCGGCGACGATGTTGTGGTACCAGACGGGGTGTTTCGGTGCGCCGCCCAGCGAGGCGACCACCGCGTACTCGCCGTCGTGCTCGACGCGCATCAGCGGGGTCTTGCGCAGCTTCCCGGTCTTGGCGCCCTTGGTGGTGAGCAGGACCACGGGCGCGCCGCGCAGCGTCGTACCCTTCGTTCCCCCCGAGTTCTCGTAGGTCTCGGCCTGTTCGCGGGCCCAATCGGACGTGCTCGGTGCGTACTCTCCGGCTAATGGCATGAGGGGGACAACATCGCGGCGCCGGGCGGTATTCCGAGTCGCGGACGACACATGCCGCGCGGCCGCGCCGGACACGAATGTTCGGTAGACCGAAACTCTCTCTCCGTATATCCTGACGACATGACGACGGTTCACCCTTCCTCCGTGGATATCGCGGGTACCGCGTGGCCGGTGTACAAGCTCGAAGCACTCGCCGCCGCGCTGGTCACGGGTGTGCTGCTCGGCCTGATCCTCGGCTCGCCCCAGGTGGCCGTGCTGGCCGGCGCCGCGGTCGCGGCCGTCCGGTGGATCGTGGGCGCGTACGCCGCCCGCCGTGCCGCGCCCGTGCGGTCGGTCCGCGCATCGTCCCTGCGCTGAACAGCGGGCCTGCGCGCGACACGTCCCGGACCTTCTCGCGTCTCGCGTACCTCCAGCGACCTCGGCCCGCAGCGCGCGTTACCCACCTCTCTCGACGGCCGGCTCTCAGTCCGCGCCGAGATCCTCCGCGCCCAGATCCAGAGCGCCGAGTTCACCCCGCGAGACGACCCCCAGCTTCGGATACGCCTTGTACAGGTGATGTCCCACCGTGCGCGGGCTCAGGAACAACTGCGCCGCGATATCCCGGTTCGACAGGCCCTGCGCCGCCAGCCGGACGATCTGCAACTCCTGCGGGGTGAGCGCGGCGACCACCCCGGTCGCGGGCTTGGCCGCGGCGTCGGCACCGCCGAGCGCGCCGAGTTCGCCGCGCGCCCGCTCCGCCCACGGGCTCGCGTCCAGTCGCTCGAACGTCTCCAGCGCCGGTCGCAACTGCGCGCGGGCCTCGGTCTTGCGCCGGTGCCGCCGCAGCCACTCGCCGTAGAGGAGCTGGGTGCGGGCGTGCTCGAACGGCCTGCCGGTGCCGTCGAGCGCGGCGCGGAAGTGCCCGTCGGCATCCGAGTCGGGAGCCACCAACGCGCGACAGCGGGCGGCCAGCGCCGCGACCCACCCCTGTCGCGAATCCTCGGCCCACCCCTCCAGACGCCGCGTGCACTCCTCGGCCCGCGTCGTGTCGCCGAGCCGCACCGCGGCCTCGACCAGATCGGGGAGCGAGTGCAGTCCGATGACGTGGTGGCGGCACGGCTCCTCGCTGAGCGGCGTGAACCGGGTCAGGGCGCTGTCCACCCGTCCCAGCCCGAGGTCGAGCATCCCGAGGGCGGCGTGCGTCCAGGTCACGCCGGGTGCGCTCGCACCGCCGAACTCCTCCGCCAGCGCGCGGTCCACGTGCGCGCGGCATTCCGCTTCCGCCCCGCGCAACGCCGCGAGATAGGCGAGGCACGAGGCCAGCTGGCTCACCCACTGGCCTTGTCCGCTGTCCTCGGCGATGCGCAGGCCTTCGGTCGCGATGACCAGCGCCTCACCGGGGCGTCCGAGGAACAGCTGCGCCTCGGCGTGAAAGAACAACAGGGTCGGCAGCGGTCCGATGCGGCCCATCTCGCGGCATTCGGCGATCAGCTCCGCGGCGAGCTCGGCGACCTGCTCGTCCTGGCCGACGACCAACCCGGTGCCGCACAGTTGCGCCAGATCGCGCGGCCGGTCCCCGCCGCGTGCCGCCTCGGCCGCGTCGCGCAGGTCGGCGGTGTAGCGACCGTGCAGACCGTCGACCAGATACTCGATCGCCGCCGCCATGGGGTGTCCCTCGGGCAGGTCGAGCATCTTCAGCCGCTCGGTGATGCCCTCGATCTCGGCATCGCCCAGGTACCAGGCGATGTGTCCGGTGGGCGTGAGGATCCGCAGGGTCAGCGCCGGATCGATCGCGTGCGCGGCGTCGGCCGCGGCCAGCAATCTGCGGTAGGCCGGAAGGTGTTTGCCCGCACCGAATTCCGCGAGCCCGCGCACCAGATCCAGGCGGGCGGTCAGCCGCGGATCGCCGGTCCGGGCGGCCGCGCGTTCGGCGAGCGCGCCCGACAGGTCGACCAGTCCCGCTTCGCTCGCGGTCTCGGCGGCCAGCACCAGCCGCTCCACGGTGGCGGCGGGATCGGTGCTGAGCGCCGCGGCGCGTTCGTAGGCCACGACCGCGCCGTGGAAACCAGTGCGGGCGCGCGCCCGGTCGGCGGTGTCGGCCAGGGCGGCGGCGACCGACTCGTCCGGGCCGGTGGCGGCCGAGGCCGCGTGCCAGGCTCGCAGGTCGGCATCGGCGGGTGCGGAGAGCGTCTCGGCCAGCGCGCGATGCGCCGCCAGCCGCTGGGCCAGCGGCGCACCCCGGTAGATCGCCGACCGCAGCAGCGGATGCCGGAATTCGACGGTGCTCCCGTCGGTGCGGATCAGCCGCTCGGTCTCGGCGGGTTCCAGATCCGACACCTGCGCGCCGAGCGTCGCGGCGGCCGCCAGCACCGGTGCCAGGTCCGTGGTTCCGGCCGCGGCCGCGACCAGCAGCAGGGTGCGGGTCGCGAGAGGTAGCCGGGTGGCCCGCCCGTAGAAGGCGACCTGGAGACGTTCGGTCAGCGGCAGCGGATTCGGGCCGCTGCGAACGGATTCGGCCGCCAGCACGCCGGGCAGCTCGCGCAGTGCGAGGGGATTGCCCGCGGCTTCGCCGAGCAGGCGGTAGCGCAGGGCGGGCGGCAGGTCGGGGTCGTGCCGGTCGACCACGGCGGCCGCGGCCTCCGGGCGCAGCGGGCCCACGGTGAGTTCCGCGAGCCCGGGGGCGGGGAAATCGCCTGCGCCCGCCCTGGTCGCGAACAGCATCACCACGCCCTCGGCGTCGAGGCGGCGCGCGGCGAACAGCAGGGTCTCCGCCGAGGCGCGGTCGAGCCAGTGCGCGTCATCGATCAGGCAGAGCAGCGGCCCGTCGGCGGCCTCCTCGGCCAGCAGCGAGAGCACCGCCAGTCCGATCAGCAACCGGTCGCCGGGTTCGCGGTCACCGAGTCCGAACGCGCCGAGCAGGGCCGCCCGCTGCCGCTGCGGCAAGGTCTCCACCAGCGCCATTCCCGGCCGCACCAGCAGGTGCAGGCCCGCGAAGGGCAACTCCGCCTCGGATTCCACGCCCGCGCCGCGCACGGACGGGATGCCTTGGGCCGCCGCGTAATCCAGCAGCGCGCTCTTGCCGATGCCCGGTTCGCCCCGCAGCACGAGCGCGCCGCTGCGTCCCTCGCGCGCGGCGGCGATCAGGTCGTCGATCCGGGCCTGTTCGGTCTCGCGTCCGTGGAGCATCCGTTCACGGTACTGAGAAACCGGCACCACTTAGGTCATCGACCGCGAAAAGTACTTATGCGCGACTGATTCGGCGACCCCTACCGCCGCCATACGGTTTTCTCATCGCGCCGCACAGCGCACCGGACAACGAAGGAGTCACCGTGAACGACCTGGTCGCGCAGTACCTCGAACTGTGGAACACCACCGACGCCACCGCCCGCCGTGCGGGGATCGACCGCCTCTTCACCGACGAGCCCCGCTACGTCGACCCGCTCATGGCGGTCACCGGGCGCGACGCGCTCGACGCCGGTATCGCCGCCGTGCAGGACCAGTTCCCCGGCCTGGTGTTCCGGCTGGCCGGCCCGGTCGACGGCCACCACGACCAGGTGCGCTTCACCTGGGAACTCGGCCCGGCCGACGGCCCGGCGCTGGTGGTCGGCTTCGACGTCGCGGTACTGCGCGACGGCCGCATCGCCGACGTGTACGGCTTCCTCGACAAGGTCCCCGCCACCGCCTGACCGGGTCAGGCCCGGAGGTGGTAGCGCAGCGTCACCACGTAGGGCCCCGGGTCAGGCCCCTCGAACCCCGCCTGAAATTTTTCCTTCCACCGCTAGGAGATCCACCATGACCACCACGACCGCCACCAACCCCCTGTCCGGCCTGCTCGCCCCCGGCGACAAACTGCTCCGTCTCTCGCTGCGCCTCGACGCCGTCGTGACCGGCGTGAACGGCCTGGCCTACCTGGTGCTGGCCGGCCCGATCGAATCGCTGCTCGGCCTCGACTCCCGCATCGGCGTCGGCATCGGCGTCTTCCTGCTGGTGTACGCGGCGGGTGTGGGCCTGGTCGGTGCGCCCGCGTCGATCAACGCGACCGGCGTGCGCGCCGTCGTGGTGGGCAATATCGCGTGGTCGGTCGTGAGCCTGGTGGCCCTGGCCACCGGTGTGCTCGACCTGAAGGCGCTCGGCGCGGTGTGGGCCGTCATGCAGGCCGCGGTGGTCGGCGGATTCGCCGCCCTTCAGCTGCTCGGACTGCGTAAAGCGCGCTGACCACCTCATACACGGCCCCGGCCACGCGCCGGGGCCGTTCGCCTGCGCCGGACCCGTCACGCTGCGCCAGTTCACCTACGTGGGCTTCGAGTCCGAGGAGTCCGACGATTCGGGTGCCGTGTTCGGCGACCCGACCTGGCTCCGAGTAGTCCGCCGCCCGCCCCGAGCCCCGGTTCGTCCGGGGCCTTCTCGTATCCAGGTACGCGCGCAAGTCACCGTTACCTCTAGGCTTTCCGAAGCGTGATCGACAGATTCGAGTAGTCCGATACGCGCAATTCCGAGCGGCTGGAGGGGGACAATTCAGCTATGAAACGCCTGGTGGTGTGCTGCGACGGCACCTGGAAGGCCGAGAACAGCAGCACGGTCTCGAACATCGTCAAGATCGCACGGACGATTCCGGCGACGGCGCCGGCCGCCGACGGGTCGGGCGAGACGGTCTGTCAGCAAGTGATCTACGTATCCGGCCCCGGCGCACGGGGATTCACGGCCGACCGGTTCTTCGGCGGCGCGTTCGGGATGGGGTTGTGGGCGAATCTGTCGGCCGCGTACTGGCAGATCGCGTTGAACTGGGAGCCCGGTGACGAACTGTTCATCTTCGGGTTCAGCCGCGGCGCCTACACCGCGCGCAGCCTGGTCGGCCTCATCGACAAAATCGGCATCATGCGCGCCAAATCCATGCTCGAGGGCCACTATCCGACGGCGCTGCGGATGTACCGGCGGCGCGCGAGCAAGCTGCCCTGGGTGCGCAAACCGCCGAGCGAACGCGACTGGCGCGAGTTCCGCCGGGTGCACAGCCACCGCGACCGCTGGATCGACTTCCTCGGCGTGTTCGACACCGTCGGCGCGCTCGGCGTCCCCGGGATCACGTCCTGGCGGCACCGATTCCACAACGTGGCCCTGTCCCAGCACGTGCTGTGCGCGCGGCACGCGCTGGCCATCGACGACCGCCGCCGCGCGTTCACCCCGTGCCTGTGGGAGGTGCCGATCGAGCTGGGCGTCAAGTACGACCGGGTCAAGCATCGCGACGCCGAACGCGTGGAGCAGGTGTGGTTCCGGGGCGTGCACACCGATGTGGGCGGCGGCTACCCGGAGTGCGGGCTGTCCGACGCCAGCTTGCGCTGGATGGCGGCCGAGGCGGAGGCCGAGGGCCTGGTGTTCGACCGCGCGCTGCTCGACGATGTGATGGTGGGCTGCCAGGGCATCGAGGACCACGGCAAGCAGCACCCGTCCTGCGGGCCGCTGTACTGGGTCGACAACCTGCTGCGGGCGGTGTTCCGGCCGAACCCACTGCGGTTCCACCCGACTCTGCGTCGCAGGCTCGAGATTCCGGGCGACCACGGCGTGCTGCTGGCCTCCACCGTCTACGAGGACGAGAGCTACCGGCCTGCCAACTTGCAGCGGTGGCTGCACGCGCGCAACGGAGAGCCGCCCGAGGAGTTCGTGGAGACCGTCCCCGACGCACCGTCGGCGGTCGTGGTCACGCCGCGCAACGGCAGCCGCCCGGACGCCGAGGCGGAGCTCAGCGCACCAGCAGCGCGATAGGCAACCGGGTGAACACCTTCTCGAGCCGAACCCGGCCCTGGAAGGTGTGCCCGGTGAGCCGGTCGGTCCAGTTGCCCGGCGGCAGGTCCAATATCGTGTCGCCCCACCCGGTTTCGGACAGCGCGACGCTGTGTCGGGTGGCGGCGACGATCACCTCCGCCGGTTCCCCGAACTTGCCGCGCGCGTAGGCCACGAGCTTGCTCGCCTGCTCGCCGACACCGAACAGCGGGGTGTAGGCGCCGCCGACGAAACACTCGGGACGTTCGCGGCGCAGCCACAGCGCGTAGGCGACGATCCACATCTTCGCCGCGCCCGACGGATCGAGTGCCGGTGTGCCGGTGAGCGATTGGAGCATGCCGGTACGCGCCGAGAAATCGACCGGACGGCGATTGTCGGGGTCGACGAGCGTGTCCTCCCACAGTTCGCAGCCCTGGTACACATCCGGAATCCCCGGCCCGCACAGCTGGAGCAGCTTCTGTGCCAGCGCGTCCGACCACGCGTGCGGCGCCAGATCGTGGACGAGGTCGCTGAGTTCGGAGCCCACCGGACCGTCGATCACCGCGTCCATCCAGGCGTGCACCGACGCCTCGAATTCGGCATCGGGCTCCTCCCAGGAGGTGCGGGTGCCCGCCTCACGCATCGCCTTCTCGGCGAACTTGTGCAGGCGCTCGCGCAATCCGGGCACCGAGGAGGCGGGCCGCCCGTCGGCCGGCCAGACGCCGAACATGTTCTGTAACAAGAACAGTGCCGTCGCGCCGTCCGGGGCGGGGGTGGTCTCCAGCCACGACTCCACCGACCGCGCCCAGGTGCCCGCCACCTGGGAGAGCACGCCGATGCGGGCGCGCACGTCCTCGCCGCGTTTGGTGTCGTGCGTGCTGAGCGTGGTCATGGCGGCGGGCCAGCGCCGAGCGCGTTCGGTGTTGGCGAGGTGGAACTCGTTGAGCGAGTGGCCGAACCGCGCCGGGTTGCCGCCCACCTCCTGGAGCGAGACCAGTCGCGCGGCCTGGTAGAACATGGTGTCCTCCACGGCTTTCGCGGTGATCGCGCCCCCGACCTGGTTGAACCGCACCGCCGCTTCGCCGTCGGCCGCCAGCGCGGCCACCAGCACGTTCAGCGGCGCGGTGAGTTCGCTGTTGCGCTTCTCGACCTCGGCGATCACCGCGCCGACCATCCCGGCCAGCGGTGTGTAGTCGGCGCGGTAGACGGGCATGAACGCCAGCACCTCGATGGTCGCGTTGGTCAGCGCCATGGTGTCGAAGCTCTCGGCGGCCGCGTCGCGTTTGATCGCCGCGACCAGCCGCCGGATCTCCGGCGCCAGAATGCTTTCCGCGACGGCGCGTTTGATGCGGTGCTCGGTCTCGCCGATCCACGCGCGGTCGCTGCCGTGCCCGGCGAACCGGCGCGAGAGCTCGGTCAGCGCCTGCTCGCCGTCGGGGTCGATGAGCACGCCACCCAGTCCGGCCAGCGCGTCGTAGCCGGTGGTGCCGTCCACCGGCAGCGTCGGGTCCAGCGGTTCGCGGTTGGCCAGGATCTTCTCCACCAGCAGCAGCCGGTGCGGGCCGATCAGCTGGCGCAGTCGCGTGAGATAGGCGGCCGGATAGGACAATCCGTCCGGATGGTCGACGCGCACGCCGTCGATCAGATCGTGTTCGCACCAGGCCGCCAGCTCCCGGTGGGTCAGCTCGAAGACCTCGGGGTCCTCCTGGCGCAGCGCGGCCAGCGTGCTCACCGCGAAGAAGCGGCGGTACGTGCACACGCCCGCCTTCCAGCTCACCAGCCGGTAGTGCTGTTTGTCGTGGATGCGCAGCGCGTTGTCGCCGTCGGTGCCCGGCGCGATGGGAAAGCGCAGATCGTGCAGGGCCAGCATCGGTTCCGGGCCGGTGCGGTCCACCGTGAGGGCGGCCGGATCGTTCTCGCTCTGCAACACCGGCAGCGCCAGCCGCCCGCCCGCGCCGTTGCCCGGACTCCAGTCGATGTCGAAGAACCGCGCGTACGGCGATTCCTTGCCGTTGCGCAGCACATCCCACCACAGCGCGTTCTGGCGCGGATCGGCGACGCCGACGTGGTTGGGCACCAGGTCCACGATCAAACCCATACCGCGCGTGCGCACTTCGTCCGAGAGCGCCTTGAGCCCGAGCGGCCCGCCGAGCGCCGCCGAGACCGTGGTGGGATCGGTGACGTCGTAGCCGTGCGTCGACCCGTGCGCCGCGGTGAGGATCGGCGAGAGGTACAGGTGCGAGATACCCAGCTGCTGCAGGTATTCCGCGATGGCGCGGGCGTCGGCGAAGGTCAGCGCGTCGGGGCGCAACTGGAGCCGGTAGGTGCTGCGCACCGGGGTCGGGCGCGCGGCGACGCGGCCGATCGGGTCGGTGCGGTGGATGTCGGTGGGCGTACTCGGTGTGGTCATCGGCGTGTCGGTTAGAGGGAACAACGGAGGACGAGCAGACAGCGGGCGGGGACGGTGAGGACGGCGCCGGCCTCATGGGTGGCCTCGGCCGCGCCGTCGGGCGCCGAACAGTCCAGCGCCACCGTCCACGGACCGCCGTAATCGGTACCGGGCAGCGCGAATTCGAGATCCTGATCGTGGGCGTTGAAACACAGCAGGAACGAGTCGTCGGTGATGCGCTCACCGCGCGGGCCCGGTTCCGGGATGCCGCGCCCGTTCAGGTAGACGGTGAGCGATTTGCCGAAGCCGCTGTCCCAGTCCGCCGCGGTCATCTCCTCGCCGGCCGGGGTGAACCAGGCGATATCGCGGGTGTGGTCCTTGCCGCGGATCGGACGGCCCTCGAAGAACCGGCGCCGCCGGAACACCGGATGCTCGGTGCGCAACGCGATGACGCGCCTGGTGAATTCGAGCAGGTCGGCGTTGGTCTCGGCCAGCGACCAGTCCATCCACGAGAGCGGCGAATCCTGGCAGTACACATTGTTATTGCCGTGCTGGGTGCGGCCCAGCTCGTCGCCGTGGGCGAGCATCGGGGTGCCCTGGCTCAGCACCAGGGTGGCGAGCAGGTTGCGACTCTGCTTGGCGCGCAACGCGAGGATGTCCGGATCGTCGGTGGGTCCCTCCACCCCGCAGTTCCAGGACCGGTTGTGGCTCTCGCCGTCGCGGTTGCCCTCGCCGTTGGCCTCGTTGTGCTTCTCGTTGTAGGACACCAGATCCCGCAGCGTGAACCCGTCGTGCGCGGTGATGAAGTTGATGCTCGCGCTCGGCCTGCGCCCGGTGGCCTCGTACAGATCCGAGGAGCCCGTGAGCCGAGAGGCGAACTCGCCCAGCGTGGCCGGCTCGCCGCGCCAGTAATCGCGCACCGTGTCACGGTATTTGCCGTTCCACTCCGTCCACAGGCCGGGGAAGTTGCCCACCTGGTAGCCGCCCTCGCCGACGTCCCACGGCTCGGCGATGAGCTTCACCTGGCTCACCACCGGGTCCTGCTGCACCAGGTCGAAGAACGTGGAAAGCCGGTCCACATCGTGCAATTCGCGCGCCAGCGTGGCGGCCAGATCGAAGCGGAAGCCGTCGACGTGCATGTCGAGGATCCAGTAGCGCAGCGAATCCATGATCAGCTGCAAGGTGTGCGGATGGCGCACGTTGAGGCTGTTGCCGGTGCCGGTGTAGTCCATGTACCGCGACGGATCGGTGTCGAGCAGGCGGTAGTAGGCGGCGTTGTCGATACCGCGGAAGTTGATCGTCGGGCCCAGGTGGTTGCCCTCGGCGGTGTGGTTGTAGACCACGTCCAGGATCACTTCGATGCCCTCGGCGTGCAGCGCCCGCACCATCGCCTTGAACTCGGTGACGGCGGCCCCGCCGCGCGGGCTGGCCGCGTACTCGTTGTGCGGGGCCAGGTAGCCGACGCTGTTGTAGCCCCAGTAGTTGCGCAGTCCCTGGTCCAGCAGCACCCGGTCGTGCAGGAACTGGTGCACGGGCATGAGCTCGATCGCGGTGACGCCCAAGCTCTTCAGATGCGCGACCACGGCCGGATGCGCGATGCCCGCGTAGGTGCCGCGCAGTTCCTCGGGCACGTCGGGATGGGTCATCGTCATGCCCTTGACGTGCGCCTCGTAGAGCACCGTCTCGTGGTAGGGGCGGTTCGGCGCGCGGTCGGTGCCCCAGTCGAAGAAGGGGTTGATGACCACGCCGGTCATGGTGTGGCCCAGGGAATCCAGGCCGTGCGTGTACAGCGAGGGGTCGTTGTCGAAGTCGCCGTCGAACGCCTTTCCGTACGGGTCCAGCAGCAGCTTGCTCGGATCGCAGCGCAAGCCCTGGTCCGGATCCCACGGGCCGTGCACCCGGAAGCCGTAGCGCTGGCCGGGGCCGATGGTGGGGAGGTAGGCGTGCCAGACGTAGCCGTCGACCTCGTCGAGGCGGACGCGGGTCTCGGTGCCGTCCTTGGCGATCAGGCACAGCTCGACCGCGTCGGCGACCTCGGAGAACACCGAGAAGTTGGTGCCTGCCCCGTCATAGGTCGCGCCCAGGGGGTAGGCCGTTCCCGGCCAGACGCCGAGTGGCGTGACGTCACCGGGCACTGCGTCGGGCTGGGCCATGCCCACGACAGTAGCGTGACGCCCGGTACCGGGCGGTGTGTGGCCGCCGGGCTCACATAGTGGAACGGATGCGTCGTTCGTAACCCACGCGCCGGGCGGTTGCCGCCAGTCCGCCGAAGACTATGCGTTGAACTGCGGCCGGGACGCCCGCGATATAGCCGTCCTGTAGTTCCCACAACAGAGCCAATGCGAGAGGGTTACGCGGCACACGACCACGGGTGGTTCTGCCGTCGACGTCTAGCCGTTGCCATAGGCGGAACATCTCCCAGTGCTGTGCCGGGGGCCGGATCTCGTGGTCCATCACGGTGTCGGGGGACTCGTTCCAGAACTCGTGGACCGCGCGCGGGGGAGCGGTGACCGTGTCGCCGGGGTTGGCGACGGTCTCCTCGCCCTCGATCCGAAAGCGCAACCGGCCCTGCCGAACCGTCCAGCTTTCGGTGATCACCGGGTGCCAGTGTGGGCCGGCCTGTCGTCCGGGCTCGGGCAGCACGTGCGACAACCGTAAGTACGGACCGCGGTCATCGGCGCTCTGGTCGACGAGCGTGACCCGGTGGCCGTTGCGGAAGGTGAGCGCCGAACTGGTCATGGTCAATTTATAAAGGTAACCTTCCTATTGTGTCAACGGCCGAACCCACCCTCCTGAAACTCCTGGTCGAGGCGACCCGCGCCTACGAGTCCGCCCTCAACCGCGACCTGCGCGCCGCCCTCGACCCCGACCTGCGGCCCGCCCACTACGCGGTCTTCCGCCATCTCTCCCCGGAGGGCTCGCGCGTCACCGCGCTCGCCGACGCGGCTGGGATGACGCAGCAGGCGATGGGGGAGCTGATCACCCACCTGGAGCGCCGCGGGTATGTCGAGCGGCGGGTCGACCCGTCCGACAAGCGCGCTCGGCTCGTGATGACGACGGAGTCGGGCCGTGCCGCGGTGGCTTTCGCGGCCGATCGCCTGGCCGAACTCGACGGCAAGCTGTCGGCGGCGCTCGGGGTGGACGCGGTCGCGGGGTTGCGTGCGGCGCTGGGGCGAGTGCCCGACGTGATCGGCGATTGACGGTCCTCGCGCTCCGCCGGCGCGCAGGAGCGATGCTTGCTTCGCCGTGCGTGTCGTTCGCCGTTCGGCGGGAGCGCGCGGCCGGCCGGCGAGTCGGTCGCGTGGTCGTCTCGCGACGAGTTCCCCCCATCCGGCACTGTCGCGGCAAGCCGGCGTGGTGGCCGAGGGGAGGGGGCATCGGTGGCGTGCTCCCCGCCGACCGTGACCGATACCCCGCATCCCCGTCGGGTAACGCCCGGTCCGGTGGTAACTTGAACACCGTTCAAGGCCGACGACCGCGAGGATTCCCGTGCCACTGACCCCCGATGAGATCACCGCCATCGATGCCAAGCACGTCTGGCACCCCTACGGCGGCTTCCCCGCGACGACCGAGCCGCTGGTCGTGGCGTCGGCGTCCGGGGTGCGGCTCACCCTCGCCGACGGACGTGAACTGGTCGACGGTATGAGCTCCTGGTGGGCCGCGATCCACGGCTACCGGCACCCGGTACTCGACGCCGCGTTGCTGGAGCAGTCCCGGCGCATGAGTCACGTGATGTTCGGCGGACTCACCCACGAACCCGCCGCCCGGTTGGCCGAACTCCTCGTCGAGCACACGCCCGCCGGGTTGGACAAGGTGTTCCTCTGTGATTCCGGGTCGGTGTCGGTGGAGGTCGCGGTGAAGATGTGCCTCCAGTACTGGCGCAGTCTCGGCCGCCCCGGCAAGCGCCGCCTGCTCACCTGGCGCGGCGGCTACCACGGCGACACCTTCACCCCGATGAGCGTCTGCGACCCCGACGGCGGCATGCACGCGCTGTGGACCGACATCCTCGCCGACCAGATCTTCGTGCCCACCCCGCCGCGCGACTACTCCGCCGACTACGCCGCCGAGCTGACGCGCGCCATCGGCGAGCACGCGGGCGAACTCGCGGCCGTCATCGTGGAGCCCGTGGTCCAGGGCGCGGGCGGTATGCGCTGGCACGACCCGCGCTACCTCGCCGACCTGCGCCGCGCCTGCGACGCCAACGACGTCCTGCTCGTCTTCGACGAGATCGCCACCGGTTTCGGTCGCACCGGCGCGCTCTTCGCCGCCGGCCACGCGGGCGTCAGCCCCGACGTGATGTGCGTCGGCAAGGCCCTGACCGGCGGCTACCTCACCCTCGCCGCGGCACTGTGCACCTCGCGCATCGCCGAGACGATCAGCGCGGGCCACGGCGGGCTCATGCACGGCCCGACCTTCATGGGCAATCCCCTCGCGTGCGCGCTCGCGGTCGCGTCGATCGAGCTGCTGCTCTCCCGCGACTGGCGCGGCGAGGTCGCCCGCATCGAACGCGACCTCACGCAGGGTCTCGCCCCGGTCCGCGACCTTCCCGGCGTCGCCGACGTCCGCGTCCTCGGCGCGATCGGCGTGGTCGAGCTGGACCAACCCGTCGACATGCGCACGGCCACCGCCGCCGCGGTCGACGCCGGCGTCTGGCTCCGCCCGTTCCGGAACCTCGTCTACACCATGCCGCCGTTCATCAGCACCCCCGACGACATCGCCACGCTCACCGCGGGCATCCGCGCGGCGGTCGCGGCGCAGCGGGGCTGACTCCTGCTCGCGGCGGCTCGGCGGTGCGTCCGAAGACTTCGCTGCGGGCACTCGTACGACCGCCGCGAGTCACGCGTGGGTCCCCGCCCCCGGACCGCCCTGAACACCGTTCAAGTATGCTGCTCAGCTGTGAGCATGGATCCGTTGAGCTGGTTGGACGAACGCGCCGCGCAGCGCGTGGACGCCGGGTTACGGCGCGAGTTACGCCCGCGCGCCGCGCGATCGGCGTCCATCGACCTGGCGTCCAACGACTACCTCGGCCTCACCCGGCACCCCGAGGTGATCGAGGGGGCGGTCGCGTCGGTCCGGCGCTGGGGCGCGGGGTCCACCGGCTCCCGGTTGGTCACCGGCACCACCGCCGAGCACGAACAGCTCGAGGCCGAGCTGGCCGAATTCGTCGGCGCGGAAGCCGGATTGGTGTTCGCCTCCGGCTACGCCGCCAATCTCGGCGCGGTCACCGCGCTGGCGGGGCGGGGCGCGCTGATCGTCTCCGACGCGGGCAGCCACGCCTCCCTGGTGGACGCCTGCCGCCTGTCCCGGGCGCGCGTCGAGATCGCCCCGCACCGCGACGTCGCCGCGGTCGACCGCCTGCTGGCCGCGCGCACCGAGGAGCGGGCGCTCGTGCTCACCGACTCGGTGTTCAGCGCCGACGGCGACCTCGCGCCACTCGCGGATCTGCACCGCGTCACGCGGGCGAACGGCGCCGTGCTGATCGTCGACGAGGCGCACGGTCTCGGTGTGCGCGGCATCGGCGGGCGCGGTCTCGCGCACGAGGCGGGGTTGGCGGGGGAGCCCGACCTGATCATCACCGCGACCCTGTCCAAGGCCTTCGCCGCGCAGGGCGGGGCGGTGCTCGCGAGCGAACGGGTCCGCGCGCACCTGATCGACGCCGCCCGCACGTTCATCTTCGACACCGGCCTGGCGCCCGCGGCCGTCGGCGCCGCCCGCGCCGCGCTGGGCCTGCTGCGCCGCGACCCCGATATGGCCGGTCGCGTGCTGCGCCGCGCCGGCGACATCGCCCGCATCGCGGGCGTGCCGGAACCCGACTCGGCGGTCGTGTCGGTCGTGCTCGGCGAGGCCCAGGTCGCCTACGACGCGGCGCGAGCCTGCCGGGAGCGCGGGCTCGAGGTCGGTTGCTTCCGGCCGCCGTCGGTCCCCGAGGGCACGTCACGGCTGCGCCTCACCGCGCGCGCCGACCTCACCCCGGCCGAACTCGACACCATCGCGACCGTCCTCGGCGAAGTCCTGGCCGCGGCGCGCGGAGCGGACCCGGTGCCCGCATGAGCCTGCTGTTCGTCACCGGAACGTCCACCGAGGTCGGCAAGACGGTCGTCACGGCCGCGCTGGCCGCCTCGGCAATCGCCGCCGGCAAGAGCGTCGCGGTGTGCAAACCCGCGCAGACCGGCATCGCGCCGGGCGAACCGGGCGATCTCGCGGAGGTCGAACGTCTGGCCGGGCCGGTGAAGACGCTCGAGCTGGCCCGCTATCCCGAACCGCTGGCCCCCGACACCGCCGCGCGCCGCTGCGGCCAGCCGCTGCTGACGCTCGCGGAGACCGCGGCCGCCGTCCGCTCCCTGTCGGACGCGGACCTCACCCTGGTGGAAGGCGCCGGGGGACTGCTCGTCCGGCTGGGGGAGTTCACCCTCCCCGATCTGGCGCGCGAACTCGACGCACCCGTCGTGGTCGTGGCCGCCGCCGGGCTCGGCACCCTCAACCACACCGAGCTCACCGTCCACGCCCTCACCGCCGCCGGCGTGCGCTGCGCGGGACTGGTGATCGGCGCCTGGCCCGCCGAGCCCGACCTCGCCTCGGAGTGCAACCGCATCGATCTGCCCCTCGTCACGGGGGAGGACGTCGTGGGTGTCGTGCCCGCGGGCGCCGGCTCCTGGAGCCGGGACAGGTTCGTGGCGGCGGCCCCCGGGTGGTTCACCCCGGGTTGGCTCGCGGGGCGCTAGACGTTCAGGGCCGATTCACCGCCTCTACCTGCGGATTTGACATCGTGCACACGACTACGTAACTTATTCCAGGTCAGAGCGACACGGACACCGACCCGGAGCCGAGACGCTAAGCCGAAAGGCTGGGCGAGGGCGACGGGAAACGAGGTAGGACGAGGAGCGCCTGGCGATCACACTGGTTCGGTTGGTTCCTGGATTTGGTTCTGGGTGTTGGTCGGGCTAAGCTGAGAAAAAGTTGCCTCTCTGAAGTGCCGGGTGATTCTGGTGTGGATGGGTGTGCGTGTGTTCTTTGAGAACTCAATAGTGTGTCGATGAATGTCAGTGCCAAATTTTTTTTGGTTGCCGGCCTGCTTCCACCCCCGTGGGGTGGGTCGGACATTTGAAGTCAGCTATTTTCCGGCTGGCGATTGTTTTGCTAGGTTTTCGGACTCTAGTTTAGATCTGATTGCACCCTTTGGGGTGTGGTTGTGAGTCTTCAACGGAGAGTTTGATCCTGGCTCAGGACGAACGCTGGCGGCGTGCTTAACACATGCAAGTCGAGCGGTAAGGCCCTTCGGGGTACACGAGCGGCGAACGGGTGAGTAACACGTGGGTGATCTGCCCTGCACTCTGGGATAAGCCTGGGAAACTGGGTCTAATACCGGATATGACCTCTGGTTGCATGACCGGGGGTGGAAAGATTTATCGGTGCAGGATGGGCCCGCGGCCTATCAGCTTGTTGGTGGGGTAATGGCCTACCAAGGCGACGACGGGTAGCCGGCCTGAGAGGGCGACCGGCCACACTGGGACTGAGACACGGCCCAGACTCCTACGGGAGGCAGCAGTGGGGAATATTGCACAATGGGCGGAAGCCTGATGCAGCGACGCCGCGTGAGGGATGACGGCCTTCGGGTTGTAAACCTCTTTCGACAGGGACGAAGCGCAAGTGACGGTACCTGTAGAAGAAGCACCGGCCAACTACGTGCCAGCAGCCGCGGTAATACGTAGGGTGCGAGCGTTGTCCGGAATTACTGGGCGTAAAGAGCTTGTAGGCGGCTTGTCGCGTCGATCGTGAAAACTTGGGGCTCAACCCCAAGCTTGCGGTCGATACGGGCAGGCTTGAGTACTGCAGGGGAGACTGGAATTCCTGGTGTAGCGGTGAAATGCGCAGATATCAGGAGGAACACCGGTGGCGAAGGCGGGTCTCTGGGCAGTAACTGACGCTGAGAAGCGAAAGCGTGGGTAGCGAACAGGATTAGATACCCTGGTAGTCCACGCCGTAAACGGTGGGCGCTAGGTGTGGGTTTCCTTCCACGGGATCCGTGCCGTAGCTAACGCATTAAGCGCCCCGCCTGGGGAGTACGGCCGCAAGGCTAAAACTCAAAGGAATTGACGGGGGCCCGCACAAGCGGCGGAGCATGTGGATTAATTCGATGCAACGCGAAGAACCTTACCTGGGTTTGACATACACCGGAAACCTGCAGAGATGTAGGCCCCCTTGTGGTCGGTGTACAGGTGGTGCATGGCTGTCGTCAGCTCGTGTCGTGAGATGTTGGGTTAAGTCCCGCAACGAGCGCAACCCTTGTCCTGTGTTGCCAGCAAGTGATGTTGGGGACTCGCAGGAGACTGCCGGGGTCAACTCGGAGGAAGGTGGGGACGACGTCAAGTCATCATGCCCCTTATGTCCAGGGCTTCACACATGCTACAATGGCCGGTACAGAGGGCTGCGATACCGTGAGGTGGAGCGAATCCCTTAAAGCCGGTCTCAGTTCGGATCGGGGTCTGCAACTCGACCCCGTGAAGTTGGAGTCGCTAGTAATCGCAGATCAGCAACGCTGCGGTGAATACGTTCCCGGGCCTTGTACACACCGCCCGTCACGTCATGAAAGTCGGTAACACCCGAAGCCGGTGGCCCAACCCCTTGTGGGAGGGAGCCGTCGAAGGTGGGATCGGCGATTGGGACGAAGTCGTAACAAGGTAGCCGTACCGGAAGGTGCGGCTGGATCACCTCCTTTCTAAGGAGCACTTCTCCATGGTCTCTTCGAAGAGTCGAAGAGGGTTGTGGCAGAGGCCATTTCGAGAGCGAATGTTTCTCGGTGGTTGCTCATGGGTGGAACGCTGACATGCGCCCCGGTGTGGCCGGCAGCCTGTGTGCTGTGGGTTCGGGGATGTAGTCGACACACTGTTGGGTCCTGAAAGAACAGGCGTTCTTTCCAGGCAAGATAACGACGAGGCTGAATCTTCAGTTCATACCGGCTTCGACTCTTTCGGGGGTTGGGGTGCTGGTGCTGGTCAGGGTTTGGTTTTGTGTGTTGTTTGAGAACTGCACAGTGGACGCGAGCATCTTTGTTTGTAAGTGTTTAAGAGCGTTCGGTGGATGCCTTGGCACCAGGAGCCGATGAAGGACGTAGGAGGCTGCGATAAGCCTCGGGGAGCTGTCAACCGAGCTGAGATCCGAGGATTTCCGAATGGGGAAACCCGGCACGAGTGATGTCGTGTCACCCGCATCTGAATATATAGGGTGTGTGGAGGGAACGTGGGGAAGTGAAACATCTCAGTACCCACAGGAAGAGAAAACAATAGTGATTCCGTGAGTAGTGGCGAGCGAAAGCGGATGAGGCTAAACCATGCGTGTGTGATAGACGGCAGTCGTTGCGCGTGTGGGGTTGTGGGGTTCATCTTCTTCTCACTGCCGTGAGGAGCATGAGTGAGAAACCGTTGTGTTAGCTGAAGTGGTCTGGGACGGCCGACCGTAGACGGTGAGAGTCCGGTAAGCGAAAACTCGACGGCTCATGTGGTGAATACCCGAGTAGCAGCGGGCCCGTGAAATCTGCTGTGAATCTGCCGGGACCACCCGGTAAGCCTGAATACTACCTGGTGACCGATAGCGGACTAGTACCGTGAGGGAAAGGTGAAAAGTACCCCGGGAGGGGAGTGAAATAGTACCTGAAACCGTGCGCTTACAATCCGTCAGAGCCTCTTTGTGGGGTGATGGCGTGCCTTTTGAAGAATGAGCCTGCGAGTCATTGGTGTGTGGCGAGGTTAACCCGTGTGGGGTAGCCGTAGCGAAAGCGAGTCCGAATAGGGCGTTTGAGTCGCATGTCATGGACCCGAAGCGGAGTGATCTACCCATGGCCAGGGTGAAGCGACGGTAAGACGTCGTGGAGGCCCGAACCCACTTAGGTTGAAAACTGAGGGGATGAGCTGTGGGTAGGGGTGAAAGGCCAATCAAACTCCGTGATAGCTGGTTCTCCCCGAAATGCATTTAGGTGCAGCGTCACGTGTTTCACGCCGGAGGTAGAGCTACTGGATGGCCTAGGGGGCCTACAAGCTTACCGAAGTCAGCCAAACTCCGAATGCCGGTGTGTGAGAGCGTGGCAGTGAGACTGCGGGGGATAAGCTTCGTAGTCGAGAGGGAAACAGCCCAGATCGCCGGCTAAGGCCCCTAAGCGTGTACTAAGTGGAAAAGGATGTGGGGTCGCGAAGACAACCAGGAGGTTGGCTTAGAAGCAGCCACCCTTGAAAGAGTGCGTAATAGCTCACTGGTCAAGTGATCCTGCGCCGACAATGTAGCGGGGCTCAAGTACACCGCCGAAGCCGCGGCACTCAGACATGTACATTCCCCTTTTTGGGGCAGTGGTCTGGGTGGGTAGGGGAGCGTCGTGTAGCCAGGGAAGCGACGGGGTGACCTAGTTGTGGAGGCTGCGCGAGTGAGAATGCAGGCATGAGTAGCGAAAGACGAGTGAGAAACTCGTCCGCCGAATGACCAAGGGTTCCTGGGCCAGGTTAATCCGCCCAGGGTGAGTCGGGACCTAAGGCGAGGCCGACAGGCGTAGTCGATGGACAACGGGTTGATATTCCCGTACCCGTGTATCCGCGCCCAATGGTGAATCCATGGTGCTAACCGCCCAAATCCCAATAGACCACCTTCGGGTGGCTGGCGGGGGCTGCGCGGGACCCCTGTGGTAGTAGTCAAGCGATGGGGTGACGCAGGAAGGTAGCTGGGCCCGGTGGTGGATTACCGGGTGTAAGCCTGTAGGGCGTTGTGTAGGCAAATCCGCACAGCATGTGCCTGAGAGGTGATGCGTAGCCGATTGAGGTGAATTCAGTGATCCTATGCTGCCGAGAAAAGCCTCTAGTGAGTTGGTACACGGCCCGTACCCCAAACCGACACAGGTGGTCAGGTAGAGAATACCGAGGCGATCGAGAGAACTGTGGTTAAGGAACTCGGCAAAATGCCCCCGTAACTTCGGGAGAAGGGGGACCACGCCTGGTGATGAGTCTTGCACTCGGAGCTGGGGGTGGTCGCAGAGACCAGAGAGAAGCGACTGTTTACTAAAAACACAGGTCCGTGCGAAGTCGTAAGACGATGTATACGGACTGACGCCTGCCCGGTGCCGGAAGGTTAAGAGGACCGGTTAGCGCCCTTCGGGGTGCGAAGCTGAGAATTTAAGCCCCGGTAAACGGCGGTGGTAACTATAACCATCCTAAGGTAGCGAAATTCCTTGTCGGGTAAGTTCCGACCTGCACGAATGGCGTAACGACTTCTCTGCTGTCTCAACCACAGACTCGGCGAAATTGCATTACGAGTAAAGATGCTCGTTACGCGCGGCAGGACGAAAAGACCCCGGGACCTTCACTATAGCTTGGTATTGGTGTTCGGTACGGTTTGTGTAGGATAGGTGGGAGACTGTGAAGCGGGCACGCCAGTGTTCGTGGAGTCGTCGTTGAAATACCACTCTGGTCGTATTGGACTTCTAACCTCGGGCCATGATCTGGTTCAGGGACAGTGCCTGGTGGGTAGTTTAACTGGGGCGGTTGCCTCCTAAAGTGTAACGGAGGCGCCCAAAGGTTCCCTCAGCCTGGTTGGCAATCAGGTGTTGAGTGTAAGTGCACAAGGGAGCTTGACTGTGAGACTGACGGGTCGAGCAGGGACGAAAGTCGGGACTAGTGATCCGGCACCGGCATGTGGAAGCGGTGTCGCTCAACGGATAAAAGGTACCCCGGGGATAACAGGCTGATCTTCCCCAAGAGTCCATATCGACGGGATGGTTTGGCACCTCGATGTCGGCTCGTCGCATCCTGGGGCTGGAGTAGGTCCCAAGGGTTGGGCTGTTCGCCCATTAAAGCGGCACGCGAGCTGGGTTTAGAACGTCGTGAGACAGTTCGGTCTCTATCCGCCGCGCGCGTCAGAAACTTGTGGAAGGCTGTCCCTAGTACGAGAGGACCGGGACGGACGAACCTCTGGTGTGCCAGTTGTCCTGCCAAGGGCACTGCTGGTTGGCTACGTTCGGAAGGGATAACCGCTGAAAGCATCTAAGCGGGAAGCCTGTTCCAAGATGAGGTTTCTCACCCACTCGATGGGTTAAGGCCCCCTACAGACCATGGGGTTGATAGGCCAGAACTGGAAGCGCAGTAATGTGTGTAGGTGACTGGTACTAATAGGCCGAGGGCTTACTGACGAAGGTGTTACGCGTCCACTGTGCGGTATCTGAAACAACACACAACCCCCGTTCTCGACCCGTGAGGGTTCGAGTGGTGGGTGTGGATAGTTTCATAGTGTTACGGCGGTTATAGCGGTGGGGAAACGCCCGGACCCATTCCGAACCCGGAAGCTAAGGCCACCAGCGCCGATGGTACTGCACTCGACAGGGTGTGGGAGAGTAGGACACCGCCGGACAAATCTTGTGAAAGGCCCCCAACCTGATGGTTGGGGGCCTTTCCGCATTTCCGGGCCCTTCCCCTACGCGGTTCCCCGGCACACGTATTCGGCGGCGCGGGCTTGCCATGCTGCGGTCGGCTGTCGACGAATCCGCAAGCGGTGGAGTGCGATCGACACCGACGATCCCGCCAGCCGCGGCGAGATGACGGTCGTCTACCTTCTCGCCGCCGCCGACGGTGGCACCGACCTGCACGCGACGCACTACAACGTTCCGCCTTCGGTTCGCCCGGAGGACAACGAACTCGGCTGGTCCTCTCCCTCGCGAAACTCACCGATCTCGCCGAACGCGCGGCATGGTGAGCCGCGGAGGGGTCTATGAGTGTCGCCCCCGGAAAGAGCGTGCCGGGCAGGTCAATCCGGCGTGGAAGCGGGCGACCATGGCAAACGGCCGGGCTCGGTTCCGGAGGCGCAGCGGCTGGGCCATCCCGGCGCGCGACGCCGGCACATCGGCGATGCTGTGAGCATGGAGTACGTGTCCAGAGTGCCGCGACCTCCGCTGGACGGACTGATCGACGACCTCTACTACCTGGAGGGTGCGCCGCCGTACGACCGGCTGACGCTGCCGCCGTCGCCTTCGGCGTTGCTCATCGTCAATCTCGGGGCGCCGTTCCGCATCCGCGGCGGCACCGATCGCGAGACGTCCGAGTACGTCGACGGCTGCGTGGTCACCATGCCCAGTCGTGCGGTGGAGTTCGGCTACCCGCCGTGGACTCGGTCCGTCGGCGTGCACTTCAAGCCGTGGGGGCCGGCGCCGTTCCTGGCGATGCCCGCGACCGAACTGCGTGATCGGCCGGTGACGATCGAGCAGGTGTGGGGCCGGGCCGCCGTCGCTGAACTGCGAGACCGGCTCGCCACCACGGACTCACCGCACTCGATGCTGACGCTGCTCGAGGAGGAGCTGATGCGGCGGCTGCGCGAGACCCCGGGCATGGGGCTGGTCCAGTACACGAGCAACGTCATCGTCGCGACCAATGGGGCGGTGGCGATCGGCGACCTGAGCGAGGCGGCCGGAGTCAGCAGCACCCATCTGGCCCAGCGGTTCAAGGAACTCGTCGGCGTCACGCCGAAGCGACTGGCCCGCGCGCAGCGCTTCACCACCACCGTGCTCGCGATCGATTTCGCCGGACCGATCGACTGGGGCGAGATCGCCGTCGGCGCGGGCTACTTCGACCAAGCTCACTTCGGCCACGAGTTCCGGGCGTTCACCGGTCTCACGCCGACCCGGTACGCCGAGGTCCGGCGGCGGTTCCTGCGCGAACACCCCGGCCACGTCCTCGACAGCTGGCCGCTGCCCGCCGATTGATTTCTTACAAGAGCGACGGATCACGACACGCTAATTTGAGGGCACCCCGAAGCAGAGGAGAGCCCCGTGGGCAAGGTGGTCATGTACAGCTCGGTGTCGGTGGACGGCTTCATCGCCGACGAGAACGACCAGCCCGGACCGCTGTTCGACTGGCTGGCCAGCGGTGACGTGCCGTTGGACGAGAGCGGCACGGTGAAAGTCTCGCAGACGTCCTACGACTACACCCGGCAGTACTGGGACCGGATCGGAGCGACCATCGCAGGCCGCCACGTCTTCGACATGACGGACGGCTGGGACGGGAAGCCCCCGGGCGGGATCGACCACGTGGTCGTCGTGACGCATCGGCCGCCGCCCGAGGGCTGGGACCCCGAGGCGCCGTTTCACTTCGTCGAGGGCATCGAGGCGGCCGTGGCCACAGCGCAGGAACTGGCGGGCGAGCGCCTGGTTGAGGTCGCGGCCGGTGACGTCGGGGGCCAGGCGCTCGCCGCGGGTCTGGTCGACGAAGTGCGAATGGACGTCGTTCCCGTCGTGTTCGGGTCCGGCAAGCGCTACTTCGGGTCGGTCGACGCGCAGCACTTGCTGGAGGATCCCGACGTGGTGATTCAGGGCAACCGGGTGCTTCACCTGCGCTATCGGGTGCGCCGTTGATCGACCTCGACGCCGACCACTCTCAGCGGAGCGCGTCGTCGAAACGGGGCGTGATGTCGGACGGCGGCACCAGGTTCCACGCTTCGAGCTGTTTGCGGATCTGCTCGGCGGCGTCGATGTTCAACGGGCCGCTGGTCCACAGCGCGTAGGGCAGGTTGAGGAAGCGGCCCTCGACCACGGCGGGGAGCTGGTTGATGCCGGGCTTGGCGCGCAGCAGGTTCACCTTCTCCTCGAAGGTCTGCGGCGGGTAGTCCACGAACATGATGGCGTCCGGGTTCGAGGCGGCCAGGCGCTCCCAGGACACGCGGGTCCAGGTGTCCTCGACGTCGCCGAGCACGTTGCGCGCACCGGCCGCCTCCAGGATCGCCTGCGGCGCACCGAATTTACCGCTCGAATACACGGTGTCGCTGGCGCTGTCGAACAGGAAGACCTCCGGGGCGCGTTCGGGGCGCGGGGCCGCGGTGAGGGCGGCGAGGCGGGCGTCGAGGTCGGTGGTGAGTTCGGTCGCGCGGTCCTCGCGGCCCGTGATGGCGCCGAGGTTGGTGAGGTCGGTACGCAGCGCCGTCCACGGTTCCACGATGCCGCGCGCGTGCTCGCCCGACCGGCAGCTCTCGGTGAGGACGTACGCGGCGACGCCGTCCTTGCGCAGGGAATCCGGGGTGAGGTTCTTGGCCTCGTCGTAGCCGTAGCTCCAGCCCGCGACCATCACGTCGGGGCGCTGCGCCAGCACGGTCTCCCGCGAGGGATATTCGGGCGCAACGGAATTCAGGCCGTCCACCACGTCGCCGTAGTGCCTGCGCAACGTATCCGCGTCGCGCTGGATGCTGGACACCGCCGTCACCTGGTCCTGCGCCCCGAGCGCGAGCACCATCGAGATCAGGTTGCCGTCGTTGACGAACATCCGCTGCGCGGGCGCGGGGAACGACACCTCCGCATCGCAGTTGCGCACGGTGAGGTCGCCGGCCGCGGGCGGCTGGGAGGTGCCGCACCCGGCGAGGGTGACGGCCAGCGCGGTCGCGGCCAGCGCTCGATTGCGGATCTTCATGAGGTCGCCTCTCGTGGGGTGATCAACAGATGGTCTTCGCCGGTGTCGGGATGGCGCACGCGGGTCGCGCGCACTCCGAACACCTCGCCGACGATCTCGGGCCGCAACGCGACCTCCGGTGGTGTGAGCGGGAGTGCGGAGCCGTTGTGCAGCACCAGGATTCGATCGCAGTACCGGTCGGCGAGCGCGAGTTCGTGCAGCGCCGTCACCACGGTGCGGTTCAGGGTGCGGGCCAGCGACAGCAGTTCCAGGCGGTGCGTGATGTCGAGGTGGTTGGTGGGTTCGTCCAGCATCAGCACCGGCGTGTCCTGGATGAGCGCCCGCGCCAGCAGCACGCGCTGACGCTCGCCGCCGGAGAGTTTGTGCACCGGCCTGCCCGCGAATCCCGCCAGGTCGACCGCCGCCAGCGCCGCGTCGATGACGTGCTGTTCGCGCGGCCCGCCGACACCCCACGGCGGCAGGTAGGGTGTGCGCCCGAGTGCGACCACCTCACCGGCGAGCAGATCGGCGGGCGGCCGCTCGCCCTGCGCCACCAACGCCACGGTCCTGGCCCGCGCCCGAGCCGAAACATCGTGCACGGCAACACCATCCACGGTCACACGCCCGGCCTTCGGTCTGCGCACTCCGGCCAGGACGTGCACCAACGTGGTCTTCCCGCTGCCGTTCGGCCCGACGATCCCCACGACCTCTCCGGGGCCGATCTGGAACTCCGCGCCCCGCACCACTTCTCGGCGCCCCACCGCACACGTCAAACCCTCGGCCACGATCGCGGCCCCACCCTGCTCCCGCCGCCCGAACCCGGACGTGTCGCCGTGCGCCCGCGTTACCCCGGCGCCCAGGACTTCGACCGGTTCGTGGCGCTGAACCTCACTCATCGCCGGCCGCCCGTGGTCCGCTCGGCATCTCGTGCCGGATTCGAGATGGCGCCCCGGTTGCCGCCGCGCGGGTATGCCCATCGCCCGACCGATTGGTACGTCGGGCACGGGTCGGACCTACCGCACCCGCCTGATGCTCGGCGGAGCGGCATTCAGGACCCGTTGCCTCGGTGGCGATTTCGCCGAATCCCGGAGTCTGATGGCTGGCGTGAGGACCCTCGGGCCGACGGCGCGAACCCGGGCTGTGCCCGGTGCCGTTGCCGGAGATCGGAGCCAGACCCGAAGTACCGCTGAGCCATACAACGGAACGATGGCCGCGAGCGAAGTCGGGCCATGGTGGGCTGAGCCTGCCGCCGACACCCCGGCACGCATGGTTCAGCCGAGGTCGCTGGGCTACACGCTGATCGACGGGTAGTGCAACGCCGAATCCCGGAGCTCGGTGAACGCCCCTCATGCGTCACCGAACCGGTAGCGGCGGCGGCCGAGGAGGAGCAGGAATGTCGGGGCGCCGATGAGGCCGGTGAGGACGCCGACGGGGATCTCGGTGGGCGGGACCAGGACTCGGGTGGCGACGTCGGCGACGACCAGGAACAGGGCGCCGCACAGGGCGCAGACGGGCAGGAGCGTGCGGTGGCGCGGGCCGACGAGCAGGCGGGCGGCGTGCGGGACGACCAGGCCGACGAACCCGATCCCGCCCGACACCGCGACCAGCACCCCCACCAGCACCGCAAGCAGTACGAACAACGCGATCCGCAACTGTTTCACCGGCACGCCCACGGAGGTGGCCGTGTCCGCTCCCAACGTGAGTGCGTCCAGCCAGCCCGCCGCCGCGACCAGCGCAGCCCCGCACAGCAGTACCACCGTCAACGGCAGGCCGAGGGTCGCCCAGTCCGCACCGGCGAGACTGCCGAGCAACCAGAACAGCACCGACTGCGCGGCGGCGGGATCGGCGCTGCGGAACACGAGGTAGCTGCTCAGCGCCGCGAACGCCGAGCCGAGCACGGTCCCGGTGAGCACCAGCCGCAGCGGCGTGAGACCGCCCTGCGCGATCGCGATGAAGAACACGAGCCCGGCCGCCATCGACGCACCCGCCAGCGCGCCGCCGGTGAGCGCCCACACACCCGCGCCGGCGAACAGCCCGGAGGTGATGACGGCCGCCGCGCCGACCCCGGCCCCGGACGACACGCCGAGCAGGAACGGATCGGCGAGCGGATTGCGCACCAGCGTCTGCATGGCGGCCCCGGCCAGCGCGAGTCCGGCGCCCACGATCGCGGCCAGCAACGTTCTGGGCACCCGCAGCTGCCACACGATGGTGTCCAGGCTCAGATCCACCGGCGCCACGCCCGTGAGCCGGTGGCGCAGGACCTCCACCACCGACGACACCGGCAGTGTCTCCGCGCCGAAACCGGTGGCCGCCACCATCGCCACGACCAGCAGTGTCCCGAGCACGGGGACGGCGATCGAGGTCCGCACGCGGATCATCGGCGGTGCTCCACAGGCAAGTCGCGGCCCTTCCAGAGAAGTCCGGCGGGGGAGGTCTGACTTTCGCCGCGAGGCGATCACAGTGGCGCGACCGTTCCGGATTCTCACCGGATTCCCGCACCCGCCGGGGATTGATCAGCAAACTCTACCGTTCGGCCCGCGCCGCCCCGACGGCCGGTCGGCGACGTGGCGAGGGTGCGCGTCCGTCGTTACCGTGAAGAGATGTCGCCGAGGGACGAACGGCATCCGTCCACCGTCAGCGACTGGGATGACGAGCGGCGCAAGGCCCGGCTCCGCGAGACCCGGTTCGGGTTCCGGTGGGAGGGGTGGCGTCGCACCCGGCTGACGCTGTCGCGGGTCGCCGCGCTGCTGATCCTGGCCCTCACGGTCGCCGCCCAGTACTGGGTGTACGACGTGATGCCCGAACGGGCGCGGCTCGCGCTGACCGAGCCGGCGCTGCTGCCCGTCGCGCCGCCCGCCGAGGATTCGGGCTGGGACACCGCGGTGGTCGACATGGTGGGCCTGGGCAACTTGAACGCCGCCGACACCGCCGCCGCGCTGCCCTCGCTCAACCGGATCGGCGTGGTGTGGGCGATCCGCTACGACAACGAAGGCATCGACAGCCGCGTGATCGCGGACCTCATCGTGCGCGCCGCCCAGATGTCGGGGGTGCGCAATATCGTGCTGGCCGGGCACAGCATGGGCGGGGTGATCGCGCTCGAGGTCGCCGAGCACATCCACCGCGGCAGCGACCGGCGGCTGGTGGCGGTGCTGCTCGACTGCACGCCCATGGATCTGAACGCGGTGCGCCCGGAGAGCCGCGGCCGGGGCGAGGACATGCTGCGCTGGATGGGCTGGCTGCCGGGCGCGCGGGAGAGCCGCACGATGCGCTTCGCCGTCGAAACCTACGCTCGCCGTGATCGTTTCATCGACCGGACCGGTCCGGTGCCCGGGATCGCGGCCGGTGAGCTGGGCGAGGTGTTCGACGAGGTGCTGACGGAGAAGATCCTCTCGCACAACGCCGCGAGCAACGGGCTGATCCATTCGCAGTTCCTGGCCATCGTCGGCGGCGGCGCGGTGGACAATCTGCGCGCCCTGTCCGAGCCTGTCGACGGAAAGCCGCGCCCCGCAATCGTTTTCCTGCGGCCGCGGGTCGGCTCGCACGACGGCGTGGTCGACGTGGACTACTCGCACCGGGTGTTGCTCGAACAGGTCGGCGGGCCCGACGGCAGTCTGCTGGTGGCCTATCCGCGCGGCACGGGCCACGCGAATCCGCGCCAGGCTCCGCAGGGCTACAACGAGGTGATCGAGGCGCAGGTGCTGCCGTTCGTGCAGCGCTATCTGGACCGGGCCCGCGACGTCCACTACACCGCGTCACCTCGGTGAGTGTCTTTCGAATCACGCTAACGCTAACGGTTTCAGCGGCTCCCGGGCCCTGCTTCAATTCGCGTCATGTTTCGACCGAGTACGTTCCTTCCCGGCCTCCGTGGCCGCACCACCGCCGCTCTGCTCGCCGTGGCGACGGCCGCGACCCTCGGACTGACCGGCTGCGCGAAGGACGACGCTCCGGTCGCCGCCTCCGACGCCCCGCTCACCTCCACCGTGCCCGCGGGCACCAAACTCGTGATCGCCGACCAGTCCGAGCGGTTGCAGCAGGCGCTGCGCGCCTCCGGTGAACTGGACAAGCTGCCGTTCGAGGTGGAATTCGCCAACTTCGTCGGCGGCCCCGCGATTCTCGAGGCGTTCCGCGCCGGCGCGGCGGATGTGGCGCCCGTCGGTGATGTGCCGCCGATCCACGCGCTGGCCGCGGGCCAGGACGTGCCGATCATCGCCGCCTATCGCACCGCCACCAACGCGCTGAAACTCGCGGTGGCGCCGGGACAGTCGATCACGACGCTGGCGGAGCTGAAGGGCAAGAAGATCGCCTACGCCGAGGGCACCGCCCAGCAGGCGGCGGTGCTGCGGGCGCTGGACAAGGCGGGCCTGGAAACCGGTGACGTGGAACTGGTCCGGTTGCAGCTGGCCGAGTTCCCCGACGCGATCCGCACCGCCCAGGTGGACGTGGCCCCGCTGATCGAGCCGAACGTCACCCGGTTCCTGCGCACCCCGGGCGCCTCGCTCATCCCCGATTCCGAGACCGAGGGCATCTACCCGGGCCTGGCCTATCTCTACGCGCGCCGCGAGGCGACCAACGATCCCGCCAAGTCGGCGGCGCTGGCCGTGCTGGTCGGCGCGTATGTGCGGGCCTACCAGTGGGTCAACACCCACCCGCAGGAGTGGGCGCAGCAGTACTACGTGGACAACCAGAAGGTCGGCCCCGAGGACGCGACCCGCATCATCGAGTCCCTGGGCGCCTACACCTTTCCGAACTTGAACGAGGATCTGATCGCCCAGCAGCAGTCCACCATCGACGCGATCGACGCCGCGGGCGAACTGCCCAGGAAGGTCAGCGCTTCCGACGGTTTCGACCTGCGCTTCGCCCCGTTCATCGAGCAAGCGGTCGCCGAATCCGGCGCCGCCACCGACCCCAAGGAATAGCGATGGCGACCATCGAGGCCGGGGTGCTCGGCCGCCGCGTCGGCGGCGCGGCGAGCAGCAACCCCGCGGAATTGCAGGCGCGGGGCAAGGTTTCGCGCCGCAGGCTCGGTCCGGGCAAGGCGATCCCGTTCGGATTCGCGCTCGGCCCGGCGCTGCTGATCCTGGCGTGGGTGCTCGGTTCGGCGACCGGGTCGCTGGATCCGGAGACGTTGCCCGCGCCGTGGACGGTGGCGCAGACGGCCGGCGATCTCATCGCCGACGGCCGGTTGCAGTCCAACCTGCTCACCTCGGTGCAGCGCGCCGGGATCGGCCTGGTGCTGGGCGTCGGCATCGGTGTGGTGCTCGCGCTGCTGGCGGGGCTGAGCCGGTGGGGCGAGGCGCTGCTGGACGGGCCGGTGCAGATCAAGCGCGCGGTGCCGACGCTGGCGCTGATCCCGCTGTTCATCGTGTGGTTCGGCATCGGCGAGGAGATGAAGCTCGTCGTCATCACCACCAGTGTGCTGGTGCCCGTCTACATCAACACCCACGCCTATCTGCGCAGCGTGGACGCCCGGTACGTGGAACTGGCCGAGACCGTGAAGCTTTCGCGGTGGCAGTTCATCCGGCGCATCGCGCTGCCGGGTTCGCTGCCCGGGTTCTTCATCGGATTGCGCCTGGCCGTGACGATTTCGTGGCTGGCCCTGGTGGTGGTGGAGCAGGTGAACGCCACCAGCGGCATCGGGTACCTGATGACGCAGGCGCGCACCTACGGCCAGATCGACGTGATCGTCGTCGGTTTGGTGATCTACGGATTGCTCGGCCTGTTCGGCGATGTCGCGGTGCGGGCGTTGGAGAGGAAGGCGCTGTCGTGGCGGCAGACACTGGCGGACTGAATGTGGTCCGTACCCGCGCGCTGAGACGCGGGTTCGGCGACCGCGTGGTGTTGCGCGGCATCGATCTGGACATCGCGCGCGGCGAATTCGTCGCGCTGCTGGGCCGCAGCGGCTCGGGCAAGAGCACACTGCTGCGCGCGCTGGCCGAATTGGACGACGACGTCCCGGGTTCCGGTGAACTCACCGTGCCCGAGGAGCGCGCCGTAGTGTTCCAGGATTCGCGGCTGCTGCCCTGGGTGCGCGTGCTCGACAACGTGACGCTGGGCCTCACCGGCTCCGGCGCGGCCGAGCGCGGCCGGGCGGCGCTGGCCGAGGTCGGGCTCGAGGGCCGGGAAAAAGCTTGGCCGCGTGAGCTTTCCGGTGGTGAGCAGCAGCGTGTGGCGCTGGCGCGCTCGCTGGTGCGCGAACCCGAATTGCTGCTGGCCGACGAGCCGTTCGGCGCGTTGGACGCGCTGACCAGGATCCGCATGCACGTGCTGTTGCAGGACCTGTGCGCCAAGCACAAGCCCGCCGTGCTGCTGGTGACCCACGATGTGGACGAGGCGGTGCTGCTCGCCGACCGCGTGCTGGTGCTCGACGAGGGGCGCATCGCGCTGGACCGCCGCATCGAGCTGGATCGTCCACGCCGCCACAGTGATCCGGGGTTCACCGCCTACCGCGAAGAGCTGCTGGCGGGGCTGGGCGTGGAGACTTACGAGGAAGAGAAGAAGGCGTCATGACCGAGCCGCGTCAGCTGAGCCTGAATGCGTTCATCTACCCGTCGGGCCATCACGAGGCGGCCTGGCGGCACCCGGACAGCAGGCCCGACCGCATCTACGACGTCTCCTACTACCAGGAGATCGGCCGCACCGCCGAGGCCGCCACGCTCGACGCGGTGTTCTTCGCCGACGGTCCCGCGCTGCGCACCAACGTGCGGCACAACGCCGCGCCCGGACTGGAGCCGATCACGCTGCTCACCGCGATCGCCTCGGCCACCACGCATCTCGGGCTGATCGCGACCGCGTCCACCACCTACTACGAGCCCTACAACCTGGCGCGGCTGTTCTCCTCGCTGGATCACATCTCCGGCGGGCGGGCCGGTTGGAACATCGTCACCACCGCGACGGAGGTGGCGGCGGCCAACTTCGGGCTCGAGCACCACCCCGACCACGTCGAAAGGTACGCGCGGGCACGCGAATTCGTCGATGCCGTGATCGCGCTGTGGGACAGCTGGGAGGACGACGCGATCCTGCTGGATCGCGAGGCGGGCGTGTACGCCGATCCGGACAAGATTCACCGCATCGACTTCGAGGGCGAATATCTCAAGGTGCGTGGGCCGTTCAGCGCCGCGCGCACCCCGCAGGGGCACCCGGTGCTCGTGCAGGCCGGCGCGTCGAACGAGGGACGCGCCTTCGCGGGCCGGTACGCGGAGGCGATCTTCACCGCGCACCAGCGGCTCGAGGACGCGCAGCGCTTCTACGCCGACATCAAGGAGCAGGCGCGCGGATTCGGGCGTAACCCCGAGCATGTGAAGATCCTGCCGGGCATCTCGCCGTTCATCGGCGACACCGAGGCGGCGGCGAAGAAGCTGGAGCGGGAGTTCAACGAGCTCACCGTGCCGGAATACGGTCTGGCGCAACTGGAGAGCATCGTCGGCAAGAGCTTGCGGCACCTGCCGCTGGACGAGACGGTGCCCGCCGACGTGTTCGCCGACGCGGGCGACGTCACCGACAACAACCGCAGCCGGTTGCAGGTCGTCGCGGGCATCGTGGAGCGCGAGCGGCCGACGGTGCGCGGGTTGCTGCACCGGCTGGCGGGCGCGCGCGGGCATCGGGTGTTCGCGGGCACGCCCGAGCAAGTGGCCGATACGATCGAGGGGTGGTTCCGCCACGGCGCCGCAGACGGTTTCAACGTGATGCCGCCCTACTACCCGGGCGGGCTGGAGGTGTTCGCGGAGACGGTGGTGCCGATCCTGCGCGAGCGCGGGCTGTTCCGCACCGAGTACACCGGCACCACCCTTCGCGATCACTTCGGGTTGCCGCGTCCGGAGAGTCAGTTCGCCCGCCGTCCCGTGCTCGCGGGATGAGGGTGGGGCGTTGTCCCGAGATCAGTTCGCAGGACCGCGGCTCTCGTAGTGAATCACACGGTGGCCGAACGTCATTGACGGTGTGCGGTCGACCGGCTCCGGTCGGCGGGGCCCCTCGCGCGGAGACCGCGCGGTGAGCCTCACCGGCGAATCCGACCTACGCGGCGCGACACCGGAACCCGGGAAACCGCCGCCGCGCACCAAGTTGCGGTCCATGGCGCTGGCGGTGTTCGTGCCGTCGGCGGTGTTCGGAATCGGTTCCGGCGCTTCGGCTCCCATGTTGCCGCTGCGGGCGCTGGAACTCGGCGCATCGGTCGGTATGGCGGGTGTGGTCGTCGCGATGATGGGTTTCGGCCTCATCCTCGGCGACCTGCCCGCCGGGCGGTTGGTGGCGCGCACGGGGGAGCGCAAGGCCATCGCGCTCGGCTCGCTGGTGTGCGCCGTGGGGATGCTCATCGCCATCCTCGCGCCGAATATCGCGGTGTTCGCCGTGGGGCTGTTGATCAACGGCGCCGCAGGTGCGGTGTGGGGCCTGGCGCGGCAGACGTATGTGGTGTCGGTGGTGCCGAGCGCCGATCGCGGGCGGGCGTTCTCGGCGCTGGCGGGGTGGATGCGGTTCGGGTTCTTCAGCGGACCGTTCCTCGGCGCGGGCGTGGTGCACTGGCTCGGGCCCGTCGGTGGACTGTGGATGCACTTCGCCGCCGTGGTCGTGGGTGGTCTGCTGGTGTTGGCCATGCCCGAACCCGAGAGTGCGCCGATGACCGCGAGCCACCACACGATTCGTTCGGTCGTGGTCGAAAACCGCAGGCTGCTGGGCACTCTCGGACTGGGGGCGCTGCTCATGGGGGCGGCGCGCGCGTCCCGGCAGTCGCTGCTGCCGCTGTGGGCCGTGCACGTGGGCGCCGACGCCGCCACCACCAGCCTGCTGTTCGGCGTGGCGGGGGCGGTGGACGTGCTCATGTCGTATCCGTCCGGGATCTGGCTGGACCGCTTCGGGCGCCGCGCGATCGGCGTGCCGTCCATGGTCCTGTTCGGGATCGGTTACGCCGCACTGCCGTTCGCCGGCTCCGTCGCCGGGCTGGCGGGCGTGGCGGTGCTGCTCGGCTTCGCCAACGGCCTCAGCAACGGCGTCATCATGACCGTCGGCGCCGATATCGCCCCACCCGGCCGCCGCGCCGAATTCCTCGGGGCCTGGCGCCTCACCCACGACATCGGCATGTTCGCCGGCCCCATCGCGGTGGGCGTGATCAGCGGTGTCACCGTCCTCGGGGCGGCCGCCGCGGCCCTCGCGGTGGCGGGTGCGGCGGGCGCGGGCGCGATGTATCGCTGGTTCCCGGATCACCCACGGGCCGAGACGGTTTCGGCGGACGGCTCGGCGAAGCCCGCGTGAATCGGCCGCCGGTGCCGGATGGGTTCGTGAGCGCGTCGGGCTCGACGCGATGGTTTCCGCCTTCTCGACCCCTCGCTGTGTCGGGACAGCTTCGCCGCGAGAGGCCGGCTCGCGGCCTTCGAATCGAGTCTGATCGGCGATGCCGAGAGTGCGGAGAGCGGCCGCTGGGATGCGGTGGATTTCGTCGTGTACGACGCGTTCACGGCCGCCCGTCTGCCCGGCTATCCGAGGCCGGGCGACGACCGGTGGTCGCCGCCCCGTCCAGCGGGGAATCCGTGGATCAGTCGGGCCGCGTCCAGTGCGGGTCGCGGCCGCTGAGGCCGAGGAGGCGGTCGAGCAGGGGAGCGGTGGGGGATACGGGGACTTCCGGGCCGAAGGCGCCCATGTCGCGGCCCATCGGGGCGGTGGCCTCGAGGTGGTCGTGCGCGAAGCGGAGCAGGTCGTCGTCCCAGATCGGTGTGAGGTTCAGGGCGCGGCTCAGATCCCAGCTGTGGACGGTCAGTTCGGTGACGACCATGCCGCCGATGAGCGGGGCGGGCAGCTCCGTGGGGCCGGCCACGTGGGTCGTGCCCTGCCAGGCGGACGGGTCGCGCCACGCGGCGGCGAGGTCGTCGAGGTAGGTGTCGAGGGCGGCGGACCAGTCGCCCGCGACGAGATCGACCTCGGATTCGGTCGGGGCGGGTGGGGCGACGGTCTGCTTGCGGGCCGCCCCCGCCAGGGACGGACCCCAGAACAGCAGGTGGTTGAGCAGGGCGCGCACGTCGAATTCGGCGCACGGTGTCGGCGCGGTGAGCTGCTGCGGCGACACCGATCGAATCAGTTTCGACATCGGGGCCGCGGCCCGCTCCACGAGTTCGGTTTCGGACATACATCGAGGTAACCACCCTGATCGGGCGCTGTCTTGAACAAACGCGACATACACTCGCCGCGTGCGGCGCGACGTGCGGGAACTCGGCGGTGCGTGGCGCGAATTCCAGCGCCACACGGTCACCGCGCCATCGGAGGCGCTGGCGCGCCACGTCGAGCGGTACTGGGCCGTCACCTGGGAGTACGAGCGCCCCTACCGGCAGCTGGTGGTGCCGCTGCCGAACGTCCACCTGTCCTTCCGCGACGGACGCGCCGAACTGCACGGCCCCTCGTCCTCTCACGCCTTCCGCGAGCTGGCGGGCGCGGGCTCGGTGTTCGGCGTCGCGTTCCGCCCCGGCATGTTCCGCCCGTTCCTCGGCGCTCCGGTCTCGGGCCTGCGCGACCGGGTGGTCGACGCCGCGACGGTGTTCGGCCCCGATCTGCCGGAGCCCGAGGTCGACGCGGTCGAGCGGTTCCTCCTGGAACACCTGAAGGGGATGCGACCCGACACGCGCGCGGAGACATCAGTACCCGACACCGATCCACAAGCCGACCTGGCCTACCGCGTGGTCACCGCCATCGCCGACGACACCGGCGTGACGAGAATCGACGAGATCGCCCGCCGCTTCGGCCTGAGCGTGCGCGGAGTGCAGCGGCTGTTCGCGGACTACGTCGGCATCGGCCCGAAGTGGGTGGTGCGCCGCTATCGCTTGCACGAGATCACCGAACGCCTGGCCGAGGACGCCGACCTCGACTGGGCCGCACTGGCCGCCGCGCTCGGGTACGCCGACCAGGCCCATCTCAGCCGCGACTTCCGCAAGATCTTCGGCGAACCGCCGACCCACTACGCGCAGCGGTACTGAGCGCGGGACGGACCGCGCCGAACCGGCCGCGATCCCGTCCGCTCAGCCGACCTTCTTGCAGATCGAGTCCTGGTAGGTGGGGTCGGTCGGCAGCGGGAGTCCGAGGCAGGTGACCACTGTGTCGATGATGTCGAGCAGTCCATTCGCCGGTGGCACGGTGATCCGGCCGTCGTAGACGGTGCGGCCGTCGGGCTCGCGCACCTCTAGCCGGTGCTCACCCGCGGGCGCCGGGCAGATCCGGTGGTACTTCGGCGCGCCGGCCAGGTCGCCGCGGCCGAATTCGCACTCCTCCTGCTGATTCCCGTTCAGCCAGATGGTGTGCCGGGTCGGTTCGGCGGGCGAGTCCTTCACGATGGTGACCAGGTACCGGCCCCGGCCCTCGAGCACGGACACGGACTGGGCCGCCGACGCGGTGGGCATCGCGAGCAGCGGCAGCGCGACGGCGGTGAGCGCGGTCGCGGCGGCGAGCATCTTCCGGCGTTGGGTCATGGTGTCATCGCACCATCCGGTCGCGGCGGCGCCATGACCACAGTTCTCGCGTGTCCCGGCTCTCGCGGTCAGCGCACCTCGGCGCCCAGCCGGTGCCGCACGCCGCTGGCGAACAACTGGAGCCCGAAGTCGAAGCGCGCGGTGGGGTCGGGGGCCTCGTCCAGCGGCGAACCCGAATCGGGCAGGGCGCCGGCCGAATCCATCTGCAGGCGCGACTGTTCGTCGAGGGTGTAGCCGAGCACGTAGTACAGCAGCGTGTAGGCGGCGAGTTCGGCTTCGGCGCGGGGCATGCCGGCGCGCAGGATCGCCGCCACCAGCCGCTCGCGCCCCTTGCTGGTGGTCAGGCGTGAGGCGTAGGTGGCCGAGACCAGTTCGGCGCCGTCGCGGTAGGCGAGCAGGCAGTCGCGCAGGCGGTGCGCGAGTTCGCCGATCCGCCCGGCCCAGTCCTCGGCGGCGACCGGATCCTCCATCGGCGCCAGGATGCGGTCGGCCACCGCGCCGAGCAGCGCCTGCTTGTTCGGGAAATGCCAGTACAGCGCGCCCGGCTGCACCTGCAGCGAGCCGGCCAGCCGCCGCATGGTCAGATCGGCCAGACCGTACTGGTCCAGGATGGCGATGGCCCCGTCGACCACGTCCGACCGGTGCAGTTGCACGGTGTGGGTCCTCCCCGTCGTGTTTTGACTCACTGTTGCCGCTACCCTAGCCTGAACACCGTTCAAGTTGCACGGCCACCTCGGCCGGACGAAGGGATTCGTGCTGTGACCCAGGCACCCGTGAAGACCGGCGAGCCCGTCGGGACCGACACCGACATCTTGGCCGTCGCCCGCGAGCAGGTGCTCGAGCGCGGCGTCGGCCTCACCCAGGAACAGACCCTGGACGTGCTGCGCCTGAGCGACGACCGGCTCGAGGAGCTGCTCGCCCTCGCGCACGACGTGCGCATGAAGTGGTGCGGCCCCGAGGTCGAGGTCGAGGGCATCATCTCGCTCAAGACCGGCGGCTGCCCCGAGGACTGCCACTTCTGCTCGCAGTCGGGCCTGTTCCAGTCGCCGGTGCGCGCCGCCTGGCTCGACATCCCGAGCCTGGTCGAGGCCGCCAAGCAGACCGCCAAGTCCGGCGCCACCGAGTTCTGCATCGTCGCCGCCGTGCGCGGCCCCGACGCGCGCCTGATGGCCCAGGTCGCCGCGGGCGTCGAAGCGATCCGCAACGAGGTCGACATCCAGGTGGCCTGCTCGCTGGGCATGCTCACCCAGGAGCAGGTGGACCAGCTGGCCGCCATGGGCGTGCACCGCTACAACCACAATCTCGAGACCGCCAAGTCGCACTTCCCCAACGTGGTCACCACCCACACCTGGGAGGAGCGCTGGGACACCCTGCGCATGGTGCGCGAGGCGGGCATGGAGGTGTGCTGCGGCGGCATCCTCGGCATGGGCGAAACCCTGGAGCAGCGCGCCGAATTCGCCGCGCAGCTGGCCTCGCTCGAGCCCGACGAGGTGCCGCTGAACTTCCTCAACCCGCGCCCCGGCACGCCGTTCGGCGATCTCGAGGTGCTGCCGGCCGCCGAGGCGCTCAAGGCCGTCGCGGCGTTCCGCCTCGCGCTGCCGCGCACCATGCTGCGCTTCGCGGGCGGTCGCGAGATCACCCTCGGCGACCTGGGCGCCAAGCAGGGCATCCTGGGCGGCATCAACGCCGTCATCGTCGGCAACTACCTCACCACGCTGGGCAGGCCCGCGGAGGCCGACCTGGATCTGCTGGGCGAGCTGAAGATGCCGATCAAGGCGCTCAACGAAACACTGTGACGGCGCGGCCATGAGTAATCTCGTGGACATGGACGAGCGCTACAACCCGTTCACCGGCAAGCGGATCGTGCCGGGACTCGACGACGCCATGCCCGCCGCGGCCGCGCTGGGCCTGGAGCCGCCCCGGTTCTGCGAACAGTGCGGACGCCGCATGATCGTGCAGGTGAGCCCCGACGGCTGGTGGGCCAAGTGCTCCCGGCACGGCGTGACCGACTCCAAGAGTCTGGAACACCGCTAGTGGCGGCCGTCGGAGTGCGCCGGGAGGCGTCGTCGGCGCTGCTCGTGCTCGCGGGCGTGGTGGTGGCCAGTCTGCTGGTCGGCGTGCTGTGGGGGTGGCTGGCGCCGTCCGAGCAGTTGCTCGTCGTGGAACCCGAACGCGGCTCCTCGCTCACGGGGGAGAGCATGCACCGGTTCGATGCGCTCGCGCTGTTCGTCTGCGCGGGTGCGGTGACCGGGCTGCTCACCGCGGTGGCGGCGTGGCGGTGGCGCGCGGTGCGCGGGCCGCTGCTGCTGCTCGGGGTGGTGTCGGGTTCGCTGATCGGCGCGTACGGCATGGCGTGGGCGGGGGAGCTGGTCTCCGAGGTGCGCTATCCGCGCCCCGACAACCCGGCGGTCGGCCAGATCGTCACGCTCCCCGCCGAATTGGACACCGCGCTCGGACTCCTCGCGCAACCGCTGGTGGCCTCGCTGGTGCTGCTGTTCCTCGCGGTGCTCAGTCCCACGGAGGACCTGGGGACCGGCTATAGCGGGCCGTTCGGGCAGAGCCGTCCCGTCGAGACGTACACGCCCGGACCGGCGGGCCCGGTCGACCCGTTCGCAATACCCTACGGAACCTACGGCGGCGGAACCGATCCCAGGTCACACCACGCTCACTGAACACGCGACGCGAAGGCGCACCCGACCTGGAATGGTGGGTGCGCATTCGCTTTTCGAGGCGTGCCTGCCGCGCTGATGAACACCGCCGCGGCCGGGCCGCTATCGGGAAGCGGGTTCGCGAGCGAGGTTCACGCGGGAACGAACGGGTCGCGCAGTGGGCGGGGACCATCGGTTGTCTCGCCCTGCTGGTCGGCGCGGCGGAGGTGGCGCTCACCACCGGGACGGCGCCGGTGTTCGTGCTCGCCCTCTGCGGAGCCGCCGCGCTCGGCGGTTACGTGCTCCGGTACGCGACCGACCGGCGCCTGGCGCCCGACCGCGCGCGCCGGCCATAGACTCCCTCGCGTACAGGGGATTTTCCGGAGAGAGGAGGGCCATGGCGTTCGTCGGCGGCGGTCCGATCGTCGAGGAACTCGACGCGCAGTTCTGGCGGCTGACCGAGCCGTTGGTGTATCGCGGCGCGGTGGACGAGTTCACCGTGCCCGCCGGGTTCCGCACCGACTTCGCGTCGGTGCCAAGGGCGCTGGTGTGGTTGATCCCGCGTATCGGCGCCTACACCCGCGCCGCCATCCTGCACGACTACCTGTTGCAGTCGAAGGTGGTGAGCACGGTCGACGCCGACGGCCTGTTCCGCCGCTGCCTGCGCGAACTCGGCGTCTCGTTCGCGCGCCGCTGGATGATGTGGGCCGGAGTGCGCGTCGCGAACAGGCTTGCCGGCACCACCGCGCGCGAGTTCGCGCTGTTCTTGCTCATCGCCGTGCCGTCAGTGGTGTTCCTGGCGGTGCCGGTGATCGTGGTGACGCTGTTCCTGTGGTTGTTCTGGGCGGTGGAGCTGGTGTTCTGGGCGGTCGGGAAGGTGCTGGGCCGTACGACCGAGGCCGCGCCGCCGCCGCAGATGAAGACGGACTGAGCGTGCTCGGCCGGACCCGGTGCTCGTGATCGGTTCGATGCGACGGCTGCGCGGGCGCGTCGCAGAGGTCCTGCGGAGTTGACCGGCAGTCCTCGGTGCGGTGGTGCATCATCGTTGTGACGCAACGAAAGGCCGGGCACGCCAGCATGACTCGTACGACGCAGGACACTCCATCAGAATCCGCGGCTCACTTGCTGACCGGGGCCGAGTCGATCGCGCACGCCTTGGCGCGGCACGGCTACTCGACGGTGTTCGCCTACCCGGGTACCTCGGAGCTCGCCTTGAGCGCGGCGATCGCCGAGCACGACGATCTGCGGTTGGTCAATTCCCGCGGTGACAAGGAAGCCGCGTTCATGGCGGCGGGGGGAAACTTCTCCGGCGATGCGCGCTGCGCGGCCATCCTGCACGGCGCCCGCGGACTGACCAACGCGTTGGGCGCGACAGCGGACGTTCGGCGCAGTGAGGTGCCGGTGCTGTACCTGGTCGGCATGCCCTCGCGGTCGTCGGCCCGGTTCCTGCCGCCTCACGCCGAGCCCGGGCTCATCGACGCCGCGGGTGCTTTCGCCAAGGCCGCCTTCGACTGCTCGACGGTGAGCGGTTTCGACCCGCGGGCGTTTCTCGAATTGGTCATCGACGCGTTGGGCACGCCCGCGGAGTCGCCCCGAGGTCCGGTTCTCCTCGGTCTTCCGCAGGATCTGCTGGTGCGCCGATTCGTTCCCGCCGATCTGCTGCCCGAATCGGGCCCGGACCGTTCCGCCCACCCGCGAACCGACCTGGCCGAGGCGACGGCGCTGGTGGCCGGGGCGCGGAACCCGGTGATTCTCGTCGAGGACTACCTGCTGCGAGAGCCGACCGCCGAGCGGGACCTGGCCGCCTTCGCCGCCGCGCTGGGCGCGCCCGTCCTGCAGACGGCCTACCAGCGCGGCCCCATGCTTTTCCAGCAGGTGCGTGCGGAGGTCGTGCCGACGTTCGCCGGACCGTACGATCCCACCGACGCGGACCACCGCCGCCTGCTCGGCACGGCTGATCTCTTGATCACCGTCGAAGATCGCAACATGTACCCCCGTGTGGTCGGTCCGCTGCCGGACTGTCGCAAGCTGGCCCTCACGAGCAATGTCGCGGCGACCGCGAAGAACGGCTATCTCACCGCCGCCGACGTGCTGGTGCCCGGCGATGTGTGTCGGACGATGCGGGGGATCACCGATCAACTGACGGCCCTCGGCGGTGCGGGAGAACACGGCCCCGCCGGGATGACCGAGCCGGCCGGTGGCCGTGTCCCGATACCGGCCCCGCCCGAGCCGGGTTGTTCCCCGAGCGCCGTGGAACTGGTGCGCGCCGTCGGCAACGGGCTGGGCGCGGTCGTTCGGCCGGTTGTCGTGGACGACAGTTTGATGTTCGGCGGACTGGTGGCGCGCAATTACCGGCACCTGCCCACCACGGTCCGGGTCTACGGCAGCCACGGCGCCTTCGTAGGCGGGGGCCTGCCGACCGCGGTCGGACTCGCCCTGAGCGCCCCGGATCTCCACGTCATCGCGACCTTGGGCGACCACGGTTTCACCAACGGTGTTCAAGCGCTGGCCGCCGCAGGCGAGCACGGCGCACCGCTGGTCGTACTGGTGTGCAACAACGGCGCCAGCGTGTGCCTGGGTAAGCAGGCGGAATTCGACGGCGTCGGAAAGCACATCCTGCCGCTGGACAACGTCGCCAAGATGAGCTACGCGGATATCGCCGCTGGTTTCGGGCTGTCGACGGCGGTCCTCGAGTGGCCGGACGAAACGTCGCAGACCGATACCGTCGCCTCGGCGTCGGAGAAACTGTCGGCCGAGATCGAGCGGGCCATGGCCGCGCGACGCCCGCACTTGATCGAACTGGTCACACCCGGCAGTCCGGAGTTCTGGGCTGGAGTGTGGCGGGTCGAGGGCATGGAGAACGCCGCCCTGCCCACGGCCGACGACGAGTGAGGCACGGCTCGGTTACGCGAGCGCGCGGGGTCCGGGTCCGCGCGGCGGAAATTCGGTGGCTCGCCGGCAGGACAGCCGCTACGGTTGTCGCGCCGAGTGCGGGAGGAGGTGATCGGCATGCGCGGGCGCGCAGAGCACGACACGAACGACCGTGAGCGCGCGGAAGACGTGGAGCGCCCCGACCTCGCGGCATGGCGCCGCCGCCACGAGATCCGGCGATCCAATGCGGCGCAACCGATTCCGGACAAGCGGCGGTACCGCCGCACGGTCAAGCACCGGAACCGGTCGCACGACGGCTGACCGGGAAGCAGTGAGCTACAGGGGGATTCAGACTCTGGGGCGGAGCGCGGCGAACTCGTCGGTGACCCGCAGCCCGGAGTCGGTGAATCGGTAGACGGCCGCCGGGCGCCCGCCGGTGCGGCCGGGCGCGGCGGTGTCGCCGGTGGGGGTGATCACCTTGCGGCGGGTGAGGACGCGTTGCAGATTCGTCGTATCTACCTCGTAACCGAGTGCCGCACAATAGATTTCGCGCAACGTAGACATGGTGAACGTCTCGGGGGCGAGTGCGAACGCGATATTCGTGTAGGAGAGCTTCGCCGCCAGCCGGGTGCGGGCGTGCTCGACGACCGTCCCGTGATCGAACGACATGGCGGGCAGTGCCGAGACCGGATGCCAGGTGGTGTCCGGCGGTAGTTCCGGCTCCGCCGTCAACGGCACCAGGCCCAGGTAGGCCGAGGCGATGCGGCGCGGGTCGGGCACCCGGTCGGGCGCGCTGAACACCGACAGCTGCTCGAGGTGGGCCAGTTCGCGCACGTCGACCTTCTCGGCGAGCTGACGCCGCGCCGAGGTGTCCAGGTCCTCGTCGGCGCGCAGGCGCCCGCCCGGCAGCGACCAGGTGCCGATCTGGGGGTCCAGCGCGCGTTGCCACAGCAGCACCGCCAGTTCCGGCCGCCGGCCGTCGCGTTTGCCGTCCGCACGGGGGCGCGGGACAGTCGCACCGCCGTGACCTGCGGTTTCTCCTGCGAGGAACCGGCGAACCTGGAACACCGCGGTGAGCGATTCGTGGATGGTGCTACTATGGGGCACGTTTTCGATTGTAAGTCGAAAACCTGGTTTGGTGCGAATCGGCGGTGTTGCCGGCCGCACGAGGAAGGGAGCCATCATGGCGACGACGGGTGCGAAGCTGGCGCCCCCGCTGATGGGGCAGGTCATCGACGGGCCTTCGGGCTACACGGGTGTCGAGGCGACGCCGGAGTGGGCGCACGAGATCAAACGTCTCGCCAGGGAGCGCAACGCGACCATCCTGGCGCACAACTACCAGCTGCCCGAGATCCAGGACATCGCCGACCACGTGGGCGATTCGCTGGCCCTCTCGCGCATCGCGGCCGAGGCCCCCGAGGACACCATCGTGTTCTGCGGCGTGCACTTCATGGCCGAGACGGCCAAGATCCTCAGCCCGGACAAGACCGTGCTCATCCCCGACGCGCGCGCGGGCTGCTCGCTGGCCGACTCCATCACCGCCGCGGAACTGCGCGAGTGGAAGGCCGAGCACCCCGGCGCGATGGTGGTGTCGTACGTGAACACCACCGCCGAGGTGAAGGCGCTCACCGACATCTGCTGCACCTCGTCCAACGCGGTCGACGTGGTCGCCTCCATCGACCCGGAGCGCGAGGTGCTGTTCCTGCCCGACCAGTTCCTCGGCGCGCACGTCAAGCGCGTCACCGGGCGGCAGAACATGCATATCTGGGCGGGCGAGTGCCACGTGCACGCCGGCATCAACGGCGAGGAGCTCACCGAGCAGGCGCGCACCCACCCCGACGCCGAGCTGTTCGTGCACCCCGAGTGCGGCTGCGCCACCTCGGCGCTGTACCTGGCGGGCGAGGGCTCGTTCCCGGCCGACCGGGTGCACATCCTGTCCACCGGCGGCATGATCGACGCGGCCAAGACGGCCAAGTCCCATCAGGTGCTGGTGGCCACCGAGGTCGGGATGCTGCACCAGTTGCGCAAGGCCGCGCCCGGCATCGACTTCCAGGCCGTCAACGACCGCGCCTCCTGCCCTTACATGAAGATGATCACCCCGGCCGCGCTGCTGCGTTGCCTGGTGGAGGGCGCCGACGAGGTGCACGTGGATCCGGAAACCGCGGCGCTGGGCCGCAATTCGGTGCAGCGGATGATCTCCATCGGCAATCCGGGCGGTGGTGAGTGACGCGCGACCGCATCCGGTTCGCACCGGAGCGTCGCGGATGAGCGCGGGCCGTGCCACGGAATCGCTTGCGGTCGAGCGGTCTTCGGTCGGCGGTCAGCGGGCTGGCTCGCGACGGTCGGGCTCGCAGCGGGCTGGCTCGCGACGGTCGGGCTCGCGGCGGGCGACGTTCGCGCGCGGCGGACGGGAGGAGTGGCGATGACTCCGAGTATCGAGTGGGAGGCGTCGGCCGATCTCGTCGTGATCGGCGGTGGTGTCGCCGGCCTGACCGCCGCACGCACCGCCTCGCTGCGCGGGCTGCGGGTGCTCGGCCTGAGCAAGGGCGGGCCGATCGACACGTCCACGCAGTACGCGCAGGGCGGGATCGCGGTCGTCGCGCCGCACGGGGATTCGGTCGAATCGCACGTGCTGGACACGGTGGAGGCCGGCGCCGGGCTGTGTGAGCCCGCGGCGGTCGCGTCCGTGGTGGCGGGCGGTCAGGCCGCGGTGGCGGCGCTGACCGACCTGGGCGCGGTCTTCGATCTCGGCCGCGACGGCCAGATCTCGCGGACCAGGGAAGGCGGGCACAGCACTCGCCGCATCATCCACGCGGGCGGTGACGCCACCGGCGCGGAGGTGCAGCGCGCGCTGAACGCGGCCGGGCTGCCGGTGCTCTTCGGCGCCGCCGCCTGCGAGGTGGTGACCGGGCCGCGCGGCGTCGAGGGTGTGATCGCCGTGTCCGACAAGGGATTCGGCGTCGTACACACCCCGGCCGTGCTGCTGGCCACCGGCGGGCTCGGGCAGCTCTACGCGCTGAGCACCAACCCCTCGGGCGCGACCGCCGACGGCATCGCGCTGGCGCTGTGGGCCGGTGCGGCCGTGGCCGACCTCGAGTTCGTGCAGTTCCATCCGACCGTGCTCTACACGCCGGGCGGCGCGGGGCGGCGGCCGCTCATCAGCGAGGCCGTGCGGGGTGAGGGCGCGAAACTCGTGGACACCGAGGGCAATTCGGTGACCGAAGGCGTGCACCCGCGCGGTGATCTCGCGCCGCGCGATGTGGTGTCGCGCGCCATCGCGGCGCGGATGCGGGCGCTGGGCGCCGACCACGTCTACCTGGACGGCCGCGCGATCGACGGTTTCGCGCAACGCTTTCCGACGATCACCGCGTCGTGCCACGCGGCCGGGATCGACCCGTCGGTGGACCTCATTCCCGTCGCACCCGCCGCTCACTACCAGTGCGGCGGCGTGGTCACCGATCCTTATGGGCGCACCGGTGTGCCGGGCCTCTACGCCGCGGGCGAAGTGGCGCGCACGGGACTGCACGGCGCGAATCGCTTGGCCTCCAACAGCTTGCTGGAAGGGCTGGTGGTGGGGGAGCGCGCCGGCGCGGCCGCCGTGGAACGGCTCGAGGCTACCGAAGGCGTCACCGAGGCCAGGCTGCGCACCATGCCCCGGGTGGCACGCGGACTGGTGCAGCAGGTCATGACCGCGCACGCGTCGGTGGTGCGGGAGGCGGACGGATTGCGCGAGGGTGCTGAGACGCTGGAGCGGGCCGTGCTGCGCGGCATGTCCAGCCGGATCGCCGGAAACGAGGGTGGCGCTGCGATGCCGGGCGACGCGGGCGAGCTGTCCGCGCGGCGCATCGCGGAGGTGGAGGACGGCGCGCTCACCCTCACCGCGCGCGTGCTGCTGCTGGCCGCCGCCGCCCGCACCGAAAGCCGTGGCTGCCACACGCGATCCGATCACCCCGCGCCGGACGAGGCGCTGCGCCACAGCATCCCGATCCGGCTCGACCCCGACGGCCACCCCGACATCCTGCCGCTGGCCGGCGCGCCGGAAGGGGAGTCGCTGGCCGCGCGCCTGTCCGCGGACCCGGACGCGCCCGCGCTGGAACTGGCGGTGCCGTGAACAGGCGTCACGAACCCGGCGTTTTTCGACCCGATCCCGTGTTTCCTTGCGGGACAACAGATCAGGAGTGTTGAGATGAGCCTGGACGCCGCGCTGGACCGCGACGAGGTGCTGACGCTGATCCGCACCGCGCTGGACGAGGACCTGCGGTACGGGCCGGACGTGACCACCGTGGCGACCGTGCCCGCCGACGCGGTGGTGAAGGCATCGGTGGTGTCGCGGCAGCCGGGCACCGTCGCGGGGTTGGACGTGGGCCTGCTGGTGCTCGACGAGGTGATCGGCGCGGGGGCCTACGAGGTCACCGCGCGGGTGCCCGACGGCACCAGGGTGCGGCCCGGCGACAGCGTGCTGTCGGTGGTCGCGCCGACGCGGGGCCTGCTGACGGCCGAGCGCACCATGCTGAACATCGTCTGCCACCTGTCCGGGATCGCCACCGCCACCGCCGCCTGGGTGGACGCGGTGGAGGGGACCTCCTGCCGCATCCGCGACAGCCGCAAGACGCTGCCCGGCCTGCGCGGGTTGCAGAAGTACGCGGTGCGGGTGGGCGGCGGCGTGAACCACCGCATGGGTCTGGGTGACGCCGCGCTGATCAAGGACAACCACGTCGTGGCGGCCGGGTCGGTGGTCGAGGCCCTGCGCGCGGTGCGGGAGCTGGCACCCGATATCGCGTGCGAGGTGGAGGTCGACAGCCTCGAACAGCTCGACGCCGTGCTCGCCGAGAACGTGGCGCTGGTGCTGCTGGACAACTTCCCGCTCTGGCAGACCCAGGCGGCGGTGCAGCGCCGCAACGCGACCGCGCCCGACACCCAGCTGGAGTCCTCCGGTGGTCTCACCTTGGACGCCGCCGCGGACTACGCGCGCACCGGCGTGGACTACCTCGCCGTCGGCGCGTTGACGCACTCGGTGCGGGTGCTGGACCTCGGACTCGACATGTGAGAGCGGCCGTGTTCCGAAGGACGTGAGCATGATTCGCGCTCCTCGGGCGAGGGCGGTCGTCCACGGGTGATGCCGGCCCTTCGCAGAGTCGGTCGACCTCGGCGCGAGGCGGGCAGCGTCTTTCTCGCACCGCCGGAACCGCGCTTCGGCCCGGCGTCGACCGGAACACTCACGCATTGCGCGAGTTCAGATTTCGCGGACCATCGTCTGCTGGTGTACCGGCGCGCCCTGGTAGCGCAAGCCGGGCACCGGCGGGGTCGGCCCGTATGCCCGAAATTCCGAGCGCTCGAAAAACTTTACCGCCCGGTGGTTTTCGACCAGGGTCTGTAAGTGGCAGCCCGGCGAGCCCGACTCGCGGAGGTGGTCGAGGAAACGCCGCACCAGCTCGGCGGCGGCTCCGGTGCCGCGCGCTTCCGGCGCCACGTTGATGTGCAGGTGGGAAGGCCACCGTGGATCGGTGAAATCACCCGCGGCCGGCTCGCCCCGGCGCTTCGCGCGCACCGTGTCGAGCGTGGCGCGGGCGAAGAACGCGACCGGCTTGCGGCGCAGCACGAGTCGGTACTCGCGGATCGCCGCCGTCAGTCGCTCCTCCTCGCTGGGGAACGCGGCACTGTCCACACATCCGGCCAGGTAGCCGACAATCGCGCCGTCCCGCACCGCGACGAACAGGGACTGCGGCTCCAGATCCATATAGGGCGTCAGATACACCGCCAGTTCGGATTCCGGATGCCCCCACAGCGAAGCCGTCGGCGCCCCTTCCCCCGCCCGCGGCGCCACTCGCAGCAACTCGGACCGGTCCTGCTCGGTGAACCCGCGAACTTCCACCCGGCCCAACCTACCGTCACTCATCCAGGCTCGCCGTGAGCGCGCGCAGCAACTCCTCGAAGCTGTCCAAGGTTTCGGGCGGATAGCCGGCCAGGACCGCGTCCTGCCGTGCGTTGGCCGGGCGGAAGAACTCGTCGGCGAGCGTGCGCACCTTCGGGTCGCTGCGCAGCGTGACCACGCGCCGGTCGGTGTGTTCGCGCGTCCTGGTGATGTATCCGGCGCTCTCCAGCCGGTTGAGCAGGGTGCTCATGGCGCCCGAGGTGAGCGCGATGCGTTTGCCGAGCTGCGCGGGTGACAGCGGCGTGCCCATCGCCTCGGCGGAGGTGATCTCGAGCAGGGCGAACGCGTCGGTGGAATGCACGCCGAGTTCGCTCGCGAACCGCCGTCCGAGCTCGGCGAATCCCGCGCCGTACGCCCGCAGCGCGTCGGCGAGCCGTTCCCGTTGCGCGGCCCGGTCTTTCGACATCTGCCCTCCTCGCGGGCCCGTGCGGCCCGGATTGACAACATACCGGACCCGATACCGCTTCATCATAAAGTAGCTTGATGAAAGAGGCATCTGTGACGACGGAAACCGACCCCGGTGCCGCGCGGCGCTGGCTCGGCTTGATCGCGATCTCGCTGGGCGTGGCGCTGATCGTGGTGGACCTGACGATCGTGAACGTGATCGTCGCGCCGATCATCGACGACCTCGGCATCACCTCCCTCGAGGCGCAGTGGGTGCAGGAGTCCTACGCGATCGTGTTCGCCGCGCTCCTGCCGCTCACCGGAAGACTCGCCGACTTATACGGCGCGCGAAGGCTTTTCGTGATCGGCCTGGTGGTCTTCGGCGCGACCAGCCTGCTGGCCGCCCTCGCGCCGAGCGGCGGATTCCTCATCGGCGCCCGCTTCCTGCAGGGCATCGGTGGCGCGATGGTCCTGCCGACCTCGCTCGCGCTGGTGAACGCCGGATTCTCCGGACAAGAGCGCGGGCGCGCGTTCGCGGTGTGGGGCTCGACCATCGGCGCGGCGGCGGCGGTCGGGCCGCTGCTCGGCGGGTGGCTCGCCGACCTCTCCTGGCGGTGGGCCTTCGGGATCAACATTCCGCTGGTGCTCGTCATCGGGGGCCGGCGTGCTGTGCGGCCGGTCTGGCACTCGTGGGACTCACGGCGTCGGCGGACACCGCCTGGTGGGTGCTGACGCTCGGGTTGTTCGTCTACGGTGCGGGCGTCGGCTTCGCGACCGGACAGGTCACCAACGTGGTGCTCGCGGAGGTGCCGGGCGAGCGGTCCGGGCAGGGTTCCGGCATCCAGAGCGCGGTGCGCGAACTCGGCTCGGCCGTCGGCATCGCCCTGCTCACCACCGTGTTCTTCAGCGTTCTCAGCGGCGGGCTGGACGATCGGTTCGACGGCGACCCCGCCGCGGCCGAGATGACCCGCGCGATCACCGACAGCGCGGGCGCGGCGATCCCCGGTCTGGCCGCCGACCCCGCGACGGCCGCTGCCGCCGACGCGGGTCGCGACGCGATGAGTTCCGCGATCACCGTCACCAGCCTGCTCTGCACGGGCCTGCTGCTGCTCGCGCGCGCGGCGACGGTGACGCTGCGGCGTGCGAAAGAGGCTGTGCCCGCTTGATATCGGCGCGAACGGCCGCCGTTGCCCTCGACCGGCGGCCGTTCGCGGTCGACTCGCGTACAGAGGGTCTGCTTCCAGGACGTCGCCGCACCCGGAGTGAGACGAAGGAATCGCCTGTCCGCGAGCGCGACGCGGCGGCGGTTTCCGAACTACGCCGTGAGTTCGCGTTCCAAAGGCGTCCTGAAGCGGGGTGTGTGGCGCACGTCGCCGTACCACGTTGCGGTGCGCTCGATTTCGCGCTCCAGCAGAATGCGGGCGTCGGCGCCGATGTCGTCGAGGAGGCGGTGGGCGATCTCGCCGTCCTTGCGCTGGGCCCAGCCGCCGACGATGCGGCCGTTGCACCAGATGCTGGGACCGATATTGCCGTTGCGGTCGAAGAGGGCGGGGGCGTGTGGGCCGAGGAACCAGTCGCGGGACTGCCAGCCCATCGGGGTGGCGTCGAGGGCGGGCAGGAGCGCGACCCAATCATCCGGGGCGGCAACGGGTTCCAGATCGTCGGACAGGACGACGCCTGCCGTGCCGTCGAGGTCGACCTCGGTGACGTCCAAGCGGGACAACGCCTTGCGGACGTCGCAGAGCGTCCAGCCCGTCCACCACTTGATGTCCGACACCGGTGCGGGACCGAACGCGCTCAGCCATCGCCGCACCAGCTCGGCCCGCGCCTCGTCGGCGGGCATCGACGAAATGCCTTCGGGCAACCAGGATTCCACCGGTTCCCAGCGGTATTGACTGCTGGCCCAACTGCCGTTCGTCCGGCCGCGCACGATCCGTCCTTCCGCGCCGAGTGTGACCAGCACCCATGTGGTGATATTCGTGGGCTTGGAGTACGACTTCCCCGGTGCGGCATCGATCTGCGTGCGCAATCGCGGCACGTCCTTGCCGAGCTGCGCGCCGGTGGCGGCGCCGCGGGCCAGCAGCGCCCGATGGGTCTCCTCCTCGACTTCGGCCCACCACGCGGCCACGTCGTCGCCCCCGAGCCCGGCCTGTTCCACGAAACGCGCGTAGGTGCGGCGCTGTTTGGTGGCGAGCGCGTCGGCGCACGAAGCCTGTAGTGCCGGAAGGAGTTCCACCGGTGCGACGAACATGGTGCGCCGCATGGCCAGCAGGCGCAGCAGTGTGCGCGCCTCGTACAGGGCGTGTTCCACGTCGGCGGGCGTCGCGGTCACGCTGCGCGCGGCGAGGGAGAGGAACACCGTCGCCGGATCGGTCGCGTGCAGCACGACCAGCGACCGCGCGACGGCCGCCACATCGTCGCAGCGGTGGACGGTAGCCAGCCGGTGGCGTACGGCTAGCCGGGCCCGCCGCTGGGTGATGTCGATCGCGCGCATGGCCCGAATCGTATCCGTAACCTGGGTAACGATCGTTTAACCCCGAGAGACTCGTTTCGAAATATTCGCTCGGCAGTATTCACGTCACCGGGGCCGGGAAATCGAAAACCCCAGTGCCGGTTCTGTTTACACGCTGGATTGAAGGAGAGATCGATGAAGGAAATCAGCCTTATCACCGACCTGCTCTCGCTGGTCAGCAACCTGCTGAGCGGCCTGCTCGGCGGTCTGTGATCCCGTAGCTCGACCCTAGCTCGACCCAGCTCTACCAGCTTCACCAAGCTCTACCCTAGTTGATGCCGCCGGGTACCGGCATTACCCGGCGGCATCGTCGTGCCCGGACATCGGTGCCGAACCGCCCGCGCCAGTGCATGATTCGTCAAGCACTGGCGCGGGCGTCGTCGTGTCCGAAACCTGTTGTGCGGAAATGTGATTCATATCATGGTTTGAAACATCAAGCGCCCGAACATCTTCGGGTGTGATGGTGCGCACGAGGCTCGGCAAACTTGCGGCACCCCCCGGGTGCGGAGGCTTCCATGAGATCTGGACGTTGCCCAATTTTTGCGTACGGGATGCCGCGCGAGCGCGGGCACCGCCCGCGCGGTTACCTGATCGGCGCGCCCGTGGCGGGCGAGGCAGCGCCGAGGGCCGCGTTCTCCGATCGGCGCACGCGCCCGGAGCGGTCTTCCCGCGACATGACGATGCTTGTCGCCACCCACCTCCCGCGCCCCGTGCGATGATTCCGCCATGGTGCGCGGATCCGCTCTGCTCGGCGCGTTGTGCCTGCTCCTGACCCTCACCGCGGGCGCGTCCCCGCCGGTCACGGCCACCCCGGACTGCCGGGGCGGCGTGGACGTGCGCCCGGTGTCGATCCAGGTCGACGGTGAGGAGGCCACCGGCCGCGTCTACGAGCCCTATCGCTGCGCGGCGGGCGATCTGCCGCCCCGCGCCCTGGTGATCGCGGTGCACGGGCACGGCGGTTCTTCCGCCGATTACGCGAGCTACCTCACCTCGCTGTCGCGCCGCACCGGCACGCCGTTCCTGTCCATGGACCTGCGCTCCGCGACCAGCGTGTGGCGCACCGGCGAGTGGAACCTGTGGGCCGGGTGGCGCGATCTGGTGGCCGCCACCGAGTGGTATCGGTCCGAGCATCCGGGCATCGACCGGACCGTGCTGTGGGGCTGGAGTCAAGGCGGGATCACCAGCGGTCTCGCCGCGGCGCACGGTCCGCGCGGGTTGTTCGACTACTGTGGGCCCGGCGTTCTTCGAGGGCGGGTGCGTGGTCGAGCGATTGCTCTCCGGCGCCGAACCCGTCGAGGGGCCCGACGCGGACTACGTGGTCGACGTCGCGCGCGGGATCGTGACCGCGCCACCGGCCCCGGCCGGCGCGAAGTGCGCGGCCTGAGCCGGCGACGGCGAGTTCGGGCGCCGGGCGGGCGACGCGGCGCTGAGTGGGCGGTCCGAGCCGGACCTGTCCACATGGTGCCGCGGGCGTTCGAACCGGCACTGAGTGCGCTGCCCGTAGCCACCCGGGGGCCGTTGCGGGGTGCTCGAACCGGTGCTGAGTGTGCTGCCCGGTCCATCGGGTGGCCGTTGCGGGGTGTTCAAACCGGTGCGTGGTGCGCTGCCCGGGTCCACCCGGCGGCCGTAGCAGGGCGTTCGAACCGACACTGCGCGGCCCGGAACACTCCCGGCGCGAGCGCGGTTGTTCGGAACATACCGACGACGAAGTGAGGTGTGCGATGACCAAGCCCGCCGACCCGGCCTACCACTGGAACGGCGCGGAGCTGGACCTGGACGCCTATCTGACCAGGATCGGATTCACCGGCGAGCGGGCCGCGACCGTGGACACCCTGCGGGAACTCGTCCGCGCGCACACCACCTCGATCCCGTTCGAGAATGTGGAGGCCGTGCTGGGCCGGCCGGTGCCGCTGGACCTGGCGACCTTGCAGGACAAGCTGATCGGCGGCGGGCGCGGCGGGTATTGCTACGAGAACGTCCTCGTGTTCGCGGCCGCGCTGGAGCGGCTCGGCTTCGGCGTCACCGGCCTGTCGGGCCGGGTCACCATGGGCGCGGGCGGCATCCGTCCGGCCACCCACGCCATGCTGCGCGTCACCACCGACGAGGACGACCGCGTGTGGATCTGCGATGTCGGCTTCGGCCACGGGCCGCTCGCCCCGTACGAATTGTCCGAGGGCACCGGCGAGTTCACGGCCGGGGACTGGCGGTTCCGGCTGGAGCGCACCGAAGGGGAACTCGGCACCGACGTGTGGGTGCTGCACCAGTTCGGCCGCGACGGCTGGGTCGACCGCTACACCTTCACGATCCATCCGCAGTACCGAATCGACTTCGAGGTGGGCAACCTGTTCGTGTCCACCTCGCCGCGCTCGCCGTTCCGCACCCGCCCGTTCCTGCAGCGGTTCCTGCCCGACCGCCACCACGTGCTCGACGGCGCCCAGCTCGTCACCGAGTACCCCGACGGCACGAGCGAGAGCCGGCGGTTGGAGCCCGGCGAACTCGGCAAGGTGATCGCGGAGGTCTTCGACATCGATCTCGCGCCCGCCGATATCGACGCGCTGACCGGCGGTTCCTGGTTCCAGGACTGACGCGCCCGCGCGCCGGGTCCGTGGCCGGGCGCACGCGTTTCGGTACCGTCGGCGGGGTGCGCACCCACCGCAAGCTCCTGGTCCTGTCCGCAGCCCCGTTGCTCGCGCTGGCCGCGTGCAGTTCGGGCCCGGATCAGCCGCAGACGGTGGCCGGGCAGTTCGCGGAGGCGCTGAACACCGACGACGTGGCGGCGGCCGCCGCGCTCACCGACGACCCCGCAGCCGCGACCGCCGCGCTGAACCAGCTCTACGAAGGACTCGGCAGGGAAGTGTCCTACACGGTGCGCGGCACCGACGGCGATACCTTCACCCTCGACGCCACGTGGAAGCTGGGCAAGGACGGCCGCGACGAGTGGACCTACTCCACGACCGGCAGCGCGAGCGAGGACGGGGACTGGAAGATCCGCTGGGATCCGGCCACCGTCGCGCCCGGCCTCGCGTCGGGGCCGCTCAGCTACGGACCCGCCTACGGAACCCCGGCGCGCGTGCTCGACGCGGCGGGCGGCGACCTGATGACCGAGCACATCGTCACTTTGGTGAACCTCTCGCCCGGCGTGGACACCGCCGCCGTCGCCGCGCTGCTGCAACCGCTGGCGCCCGGCATCACCGCCCAGAGCCTGCAAGCGGATCTCGATGCGGCGCAGGGCAAACCGGTCACCGCCATCTCGCTGCGCGCCGTCGACATCGGCCCGATCAACGACGCGCTCGCCGCGCTGCCCGGCGTCACCCTCGCGCCGCAGACGCGGCTGCTCACCACCGACAAGGCGCTCGCCGGTCCGACGCTCGCGGGCCTGTCGGAGCTGTGGCAGAGCGAGGCCGACGCCGCCGCGGGCTGGAGCGTGCGGACGCGGACGCCGAGCGGCACCGAGCGCGTCGCGGGCCGCGATCCGCAACCCACCGCCGATATCCGCACCACCCTCGACGTCGGCCTGCAACGCGCCGCCGAGGACGCGCTGGGCGGCATCGGGCAGCCCGCCGTGATCGTCGCGCTGCAACCGTCCACCGGGAACGTGCTCGCCATCGCGCAGAACGCCGCCGCCGACGCGCAGGGCCCGATCGCGCTCACCGGCCTCTACCCGCCCGGTTCGACCTTCAAGACGGTCACCGTGTCGGCCGCGCTGCAAGCCGGCGGGGTGACGCCCGACACCGTGCTGCCCTGCCCCGGCAGCGCCGACATCGAGGGCCGCCGCATCCCCAACGACGACAATTTCGACCTGGGCCAGGTGCCCCTGCACACCGCGTTCGCGCGGTCCTGCAACACCACGATGGGCATGCTCGGCGTGCAACTGCCGCCCGACGCGCTGACGAACGCGGCCGCGCAACTGGGCCTGGGCATCGACTACGTGACGCCCGGCCTCACCACCGTCACCGGCAAGGTGCCCGCCGCCGACACCCCGGCCCAGCGCGTCGAGTCGAGCATCGGTCAAGGGCAGGTGACGGCCTCGCCGTTCGGGATGGCGCTGGTCGCGGCGTCCATCGCGCACGGGTCGGCGCCCGTGCCCACGCTGGTGCAGGGCAAACCGGGCGTAGCCGACCGGCAGCCGGAACCGGTGCCCGCCGAGGTCGACCAGCAGCTGCGCACGATGATGCGCGAAACCGTCACCGGCGGGACGGCGACCCAGCTCGCCGACATTCCCGGCCTGCTCGGCAAGACCGGCACCGCCGAGTACATCGACGACACCCACGCGCACGGCTGGTTCGTCGGGATCGACGGCGATCTGGCCTTCGCGGTGTTCGTCAGCGACGCGGGCAGTTCGGCCCCGGCCGTCGACGCCGCGGGCCGCATGTTGCGCGCCGCGCGGTAGAGCCTCCGCAGTACAGAGCGTTTTCGGCCGATCTGGGCTGTCGATGGACCCGGCTGGCGCATACGGATTCGTCCGCGCCCGCTACACTCGTTCGCGGGCCGTAGACGCGGTCAATATGCGGGATGTCACGATTTCGAGAAGGTTCGGAGTAGGCGCCATCGATACCGGTCAGTTGATCGCGGAGCATTACCGCCTGGTCGAGCGGATTGGTAGCGGCGGCACAGGCGTGGTCTGGCGTGCCACCGACGAGCGCCTGCGGCGGTCCGTGGCCATCAAGCAGATCGCCATTCAGCCCAGCCTGCCGGAGTCCGAACGCGACATCGTGCGCCAGCGCGCGATCCGCGAGGCCCGCAACGCGGCTCGGTTCCAGCACCCCAACGCCATCGTCGTGTTCGACATCACCGAACACGAGGGCGACCCGTGCCTGGTGATGGAGTACCTGAAGTCGCGCAGCCTGGCCGCGGTGCTCTCCGCGCAGGGCACGCTGCCGCTCACCCAGGTCGCCCGGATCGGCGAGCAGGTCGCCTCCGCGCTGATCGCGGCGCACCAGGCGGGCATCGTGCACCGCGACGTGAAACCGGGCAACGTGCTGCTCGACGATCACGGCACGGTCAAGATCACCGACTTCGGCATCTCCCGCGCGACCGGCGACGTCACCCTCACCGAGACCGGCCTCATCTGCGGCACGGCGGCCTACCTGGCGCCCGAGGTGGCGCGGGGCGCGGACCCGACGCCCGCCGCCGACGTGTTCTCCCTCGGCGCCACCCTGTTCCACGCGCTGGAGGGCGAGCCGCCCTACGGTTCCAGCGCCAACCCGCTCGCCGTGCTGTACGCGGCGGCCAACGGCCAGGTCAGCGAGCCGCGCAACGCCGGGCCCGCCACCGACTTCTTGCTCGCGCTGCTGAACCCGGATCCCGAGGACCGCCCGTCGATGCGGGTCGCGCGCGACACCCTCGCCGCGTTCGCCGACTCCGGCGCCACGCCGGTGCCCGCCGGATTCGTGCCCGCCAGCGAGGCTTTCGCGCGCCGCCAGGGTGCGCAGGAGGCCGCCACCCGCGCGCTGCACCGCGCCGCGCCCGCGCAGTCCACCGAGCGGATCTCGCGGCCGCTGCCGCCGCCCGCGCGCGGCGCCGCCCACCCCGACACCGCCGCGCACCCGCGCACGGCCGCCCAGCCCAGGCCCGCGTCGTCCGGCGCCTCGGGCAAGCGGCGGGCCGTGCTGATCGGCGGCGCGGTCGGCGCGGTCGTCGCCGTGACCGCACTGCTGCTCACCAGCACCAACGACTCCGATTCCGGGGCGCCGTCGGCCCAGGCCGACACCCCGTCGATCAGCACGTCCGCCGGTGGCACCACCTCGGCGCAGCCCTCGCAGGTCGGGCAGACCACCAACGCGGGCCCGGTCGACATCGGTTCGGCGGGCATGCTCATCGAGCGCTTCTACAGCAACCCCGGCTCCTCCTGGGACCTGCTCACCCCCGCGGTGCAGAGCTCGTTCGGCAGCAAGCAGGCCTACGAGCAGTACTGGGCGCAGGACACCATCCAGAGCTTCGGCCGCATCTACGCCCCCAACGGGATCAACTCCGACAAGTCCGTCGACCTGATCGTCAGCGGGCTCACCTACGGGGGCAGCACGAAGAACCCGCTGCTGCGCGTGATCGACGCGGGCGGCGGGCGGTTGCTGATCGACAGCGACCCGCGGTAGGGGCGGGGCGGGCGGTTTCTCGGACACGCCCGGACTGCCGGTGTTGTTGTGCGCGGCGATCGCGCGCCCGTAATCGCCTGTCGTGCAAGCAGTCGGCATGGGCCATCGTGAGTGCCGCTCTCCTGGCCGGTTCCGGACGGATATCGTAATTGCCGCTCTCCCAAGGAGTTCGGCGCAGGGCTCGCCAACGGTGGGCACAGGTGTGGCCCGTGACGCTGGTGGTGGCCAAGGCCGCGGTGGAGGGCTGGTCGGGTTCGTCAGCGGTGGGCGTGGGTGTCGCCCGTGACGGTGCTCAGGAGGCGCAGGGCGGTGGCGCCGGGGGAGTCCGGGGCGGTGGTGTGCATGACCAGCGCCTGGTCGGGATCGTCTGGGAGCCGGAGGGTTTCGAAGGCGAGGTCGATGTCGCCGACCACGGGATGCCGGTAGACGTAGCGGCCGTGGGTCTTGTCCTTGAGTTCGTGGCGTTCCCACAATTCGCTGAACTCCGGCACCGCGACGAGATCGTCGATGAGCGCGGCGATACCCGGGTCGCCGGGATTGCGCGTGGCGTCCAGGCGCAGGTAGGCGACCACGTCGGCGGCTTTGGCCGGCCAGTCCGCGTACAGCTCGCGCATACCCTCGTCCAGGAAGACCAAGCGGGCCAGGTTGCGTTCGGCGGGCGGCAGCGCCCCGAAATCGGTGATCAGCGCCGCCGCCAGGCGATTCCACGCCAGCACCGCGGTGCCGCGCCCGACGATATAGGCGGGCACGTCGGCGGCGGCGTCGAGCAACCGGCGCAACCCGGGCCGAACCTGTTGCGCGCCCGGCGTTTCCGCACCCGACCACGGCCGCGCCAGCCGATACAGGTGCGCCCGCTCCACCTCGTTCAACCGCAACGCGCTCGCGACAGCGTCCAGCACCGATTCCGAAAAATGCAACGTGCGCCCCTGCTCCAGACGCACATAGTGATCCACGCTGACCCCCGCGATCAGCGCCAACTCCTCCCGCCGCAACCCCGGCACCCACCTGGTGCCATGCCCCGGCAATCCCACCTCCTCGGGCCGCAGCCGCGCCCGCCGGGACCGCAGGAACTCGCCCAGCTCCGCCCGTCGCTCCACGCCCATACCCCGAGTATCCCCATCCCAGCCGGGTATTGCCTGGTCACGGGATGACCAGGCAGCCCGGGGCCGCACCAACACGGTCATCCCGTGACCAGACAGGGGGGAGCTGGCAGGCCTCGGATCGTCTGCGACTACGAGATTTCGGCGGCGGACGTGGATCGTCCGGGATTGCGGGAACTACCGGGGGACGCCTGGCCTTCGAAGACGGTGCTGGAGCGCTGCTGACTCACGATGGCGACCTGGGCGACGAGTTGATGAAGCTCGGGTGGGGCAGGTGGGGAGGTTGGCTGCCGCAGGTCGGGTGCCGGTGTCACCGACCCTCGCAGCACCCCCGTCGGTGGCCGGTGGCCCACGTTCTGTCGTAGTAGATGGTCAGTTCTTCCGCTATTGGGTGGATTCGCGTTGAGCCAGTCCCACGAGCGCCACGAGTTCCTTTGCTGTCAGCCCGTTTCCGGCGATCGTGTGACGTGAACCAATGTCATGGGTGCTGCCGTCCGAGTCCAAGACGACGCCGCCGCTCTCCCGGACGATTACCGTGCCCGCCGCGATATCCCACGGGTTGTTCGACAGGATGACACAGCCATCGGTACGGCCATCGGCCACGCACACCAGGTCGAACGCGGCAGACCCGAACATCCTGATCCGCTCTGCCCGCGCCGCGAGCAGTGCCGTCAGCGACAGTCGTGGGCGATTTCGCTCTACCGCGCCCTTTCCCACGGCGTAATCGCCGATGGAAACAATCGACTCCGAAAGATGCGAAGCGTCTCCGACTCGAACCCTTTCGCCGTTTCGGTAGGCGCCCATCCCTGTTGCCGCATAGTATTCGACGCGCAAAGCTGGCATTGCTATGACGCCAATGGTTGGTTGATTGTTTTCGAGCAGTGCGAGAGATATCCCGTAAAGTGGTAGTCCGTGTATGAAATTAGATGTCCCGTCTATGGGGTCCAGCGCCCAGAGGAGCTCACCTTCGAGTTCATGTCCCCGGTCTTCCTCGCTGAGGAATGCGATATGCGGCGCTGCCGAACTCAGAAACGCTCGAACACTCTCTTGCACTGCTATATCGATATCCGTCACGTAGTCGCGATCGCCTTTGGAAGAAACGGACCCGACGTTTCTCGAATCAACTATCGACACGCCGCCGGATACTGCGCGTCGAGCTACTTCAAGCAGTGACTCCCTGGTTGCACTCAATTGCGAGTTCCGTGCCCTTCCTCCACATTTCCTCAAACACTTCCGAGAACGTGTTGAATGTCCCGTCGATACCCTTCTTCCTGGACATGAAAGTCGGCGATTCCAGTCCGCGCGAGAACGGAAGATACGGCTGCATAATGCACACTTCTGCATTGACTATGCAAATGTTGAACCGAACCGGTGCATCGTAGACCCGGATCTCGATCTTGCCGTCCATCGCGCTTGTCCCGTGAGATTGTACGCGTTGCATCATATGGATATTCAGTCTTGTAAGGCTTGACAGTGCACCCGGCGTATGCCCCTCCTCGCGCTCCCGCTCGGAGATGTTCGATCCTTCCGGATCCAGGAAGAGGCAGCGAATCCTGGTTCCGCCCCGCATCATACGCAGCACCTCACTGTCCGAGCACTGCTGGCACAGGATATTCAACGAAAGTCCTGCAAGGTCGATCGTACTGGCGTCTCTGAACAGCCTTTGCGGAGGAATCGCCTTCAAGAACTCGACTCGTCGCGAAAAGACTCTCTCGATATCGGAGAACTCTCCGGGGGTCATGCTGTACGCGTGCGCAATATCCGTTCGGTCGGATAGGTCCATACCCTCGACGTAGCTGGAGAACAGTTCTTCGATAGTCCATCCCGGGAATATGCCCTGAAGTACCCGGCAGTGATGCGGATAAGGTAGCGTGGAAATATTTCCCGAAAGCCATCGGTAGAACTGTGCCTTCTTCGGTCCGGCACCAATCGCCGCTGGATCAATTCTTGATGCGGCAGCATCATACTCGCGATTGAATGCAGACACCGTCTGAAGGTGTCTTTGTTGAAGCAAAGCCTTGAGCCCTGTACCCACACTGCACCCGTCGCCTTCGTGTGACCTTATCGCCCGATCGTAGGACAGGTGAGCCATAGACGAAACCGGATCAGGCAACGAAGGGCCGAGATAAGACACTCCGGGCGTCGCCGCGATACCGCCCCGCATACCAAAGTTGTTGGATACAGCCGGGGTGGCGGTCTCACCCCGCCACCAAGGCAGGAGGTGCAGGGGTATGAGGACCATGACCGCTGTCTGGGAAGCGGTGACGTCCAGCCCGCGACTCTCGAATCTTGACGAGTTCGACGTGTGGCTGGTCAGCACGGTCCGGCATGGGCGAGAGGAGGGCTGGTCGTGATTGGTGACCGAACCGAGTTGATCGGTATCGTTCCCAAGGCGGCCACGCCTTTCACGCGGTGCGACTCGATCAGCGCCATCAGGCCGTGCCGGGTGTGGTGGTCGTGCTTGTGGACCTTCAGGTGCTCGGACTACCGCAACGTCTGCCATTTGCCCGCCGTGGTCGAGCCCAACACCGGTCGTATCAGTTTCCAGACCGGGCACATCTGGGCGGTGCGGATGCCCGCGGATTTGGGTCAGAGCGTGAAGATCGAACTGGATCGTTGCCAGGCTGGTGGTGGGCCGATCGTTTCCCACCCGCGAAGCCACACGTGGACGTTTCTGATCCGGTCGGATCTGCCCGCGAAGGCCGGGGCGGAAGAGGGCGTGTTGTTCTGGCATTGCGTCCACATCATCCGCGCGGGTGGCACTGTCACGCTCCCCTCGCCGTGCCAGTACGGCACGCTATGCCTGCACGCGTGGATCACCCCCCCGCGCACAGCCCTTTCCGGCCGTCCGGGTTGGTGGTACTCGCGGCCGTTCAGACCTGCCTGGATCGACGGGAGTCCCGGTCGTGAACATCACTCGTATCTCCCCGCGCCCGAACGAAGCCGACGTGCACCTATCGGTGTTCCTGCACGGCATACGTCTCGACTTCACCGCCTGCCTGACCGCGGCGTTGGTGTTCGCGCGGGATCACCAACGCCGGCACTACGTCGACGCGGTAGAGATCTCGCTGTCTCGCAGCATATTTCGTCGCCTCCCGAATGAACGCCTCTATCTGGAGCCCTGATGGATGATCGATACATCGAATTACTTTGCTCATCAACAGAAGTCCGAGGCAACCTACCTCGACGTTGCCGCCAACGACCACGGCCAGGAGAAGGGGCTACTCGTTCACCGTGCCCTTGCTCGAGTTGCCGACGGCGATCCGCACGTCGTCGAGATCGGCCCCGGTGGCGGCGCGGCCGTCACGTTCCTGGCATCCCAACTGGAGTCCGAGGCCCGCGACGTTCGTCTCACCCTCATCGAGGCACCCGGTGTAGTTTCCCGCACCCTCACCGAGGCAATCGACCGTTTCAAGACCGTAGGTACGTGCGCACTGGTACATGGGTGGGCGCAAGACATCTCGACTTTGGTCGATGAACCGGTCGATGTCATCAGCGCATCGGCGTTGCTGCACGAGGTCTACTCCTACGGCGGCGCCTACAGCGGCCTGCACACGATGATCCGTACCTTTCCGAGTGTGCTGAAACCCTATGGGTTCTTCGTCTATCGCGATGTGTACGCCGTCGCCGCGCCGTCGCTGCACGAGCCCGCAGTCCAGTCCTACAGTGCCCCATCATGGTTGCAGTTCTTGCGCCTCTTCCTCCCGCACTACCTTCACCACGGCACCCACCCCTACCACCATCACGACGACGAGGTCATTGTCCGCCAGAACTCGCGCATCGTCGCCGCCCCGGAACTCGACCCCCGCGTGTGCGCAGTCATCCACGCCCCGATCGGGCTGTTCCGTGAAGCGCAACGCCACTACATCACCCTGCGCGACCACGTATGGCGTTCGGGAATCCTGGGATTCACACCAATACTCGACGGCCAACTCGCGGGGGACTGGATAGACTTCCGCACCGGCCACAAGCGCGTGCACTTCGGATTCACTGACAGCGCGTGGATGTCGACCAACGACCGCGCCAACATCCAGGCGGTCAGCGAAACCTACGGCGACCATCACGTGATCGACGGTGACATCTTCGACGCCATCACCGATGTCGCGCTGAACCTGTTCCTGGCAGCCGTCGAACGCGGAAACAGTGACTGCGGCCAGATCTGGAGTGGCTGGCTCGAACGTGAAGGCCGCGAAACCTACGCCTACCTCACCGCTGACGAGCTACTGACAGCATTCGCCGTCCACTCCGCCTCGGCCGACACCGGCACGCCGTCCGTCCTCATGCCGGTACAACCCACCGATATCTTCGTCCGCGAACGCCACTACTACAACCGGTTCCTCGGAAAAAGCCTCGCCAACCCACTCAGCGACGCCAAACAGATGGTGTTGTTCCAGAACATCCCCGTCACCGACTCCGACGCTCTACACGGGGCACTCGGAACCATCCGCCAACATTGCTCCAAACCCAAACTTGCCCGCATCCATACCGCCATCCACCACACGAGAGGATGATCGAACCCATGCACTTGATCGAGGTCGAGCGTAAACGCGAACTCCCCGACCCAAAGCCCCTCCGCCGGCGGCTGGCCGAACTCGGGTACCGCGAGGCCGGGCATCTCACCGAGGTGGACACCTACTACAGCCGCCCGGATGTCGACTACATGAAAACCGTTGAGTGCCTGCGTATTCGTCGGAGAGATGGGTTCGGCGAAATCACCTACAAGCCACCGTCGAACGCCAGCACCCACCGCGACGCCGATGTGATCGCCAAACGCGAAACCAACGTGTTACTCAGTGGTCCCGACCAAGCCTCGGCGGCCAGCCAACTGCTCGCGGCTATCGGCATGGTGGAACTGGTTCGGGTGGAGAAGAACCGCGCCATCTACAAGCACCCCGACCACGACGACACCATCGTCAGCATCGATGTCGTAACCCGCGCCGGAACATTCGTGGAAACCGAGGTCACCGACACTGATCCCGACGCCGCTGCCATCCGCCTCGGGGAGGTCGAAACCGAACTCGGAATCGTCGACTGCTCGGTCGTCGGGTTGCCATACCGCGATCTGGTAATGGCTGCCGCCCACTGATGCCAACGCGGCATCGACCACACACCTACCGCTGACGCCTATTGCCTGCACACACCCGCGATCAGCGTCGGCTTCCCACTGCAACCCCGGTGCCTGCTTGGTGCCGTGCCCCGGAACTCCCACCTCCTCGGGCCGCAGCCGGCCCGCCGGGACCGCAGGAACTCGCCCAACTCGGCTCGTCGCTCCACGCCCATACCCGAGTAGCCCGGTCCGGGCTGGGTGTTGCCTGGTCACGGGATGACCAGGCTTGTTCCGGTCATGCGGTGCCCAGGCAGCGGGGGAGCTGGTACGGACTCGGGAGTGCGCGCGAGTGTGGTTGGGCCGGAACAGGTTCGGCGCAGGCTTGGAGCGGGAGATGATGACGATCCGTCCATTCGGTGACACCGGAATCGATATCACGCCGTTGGGGTTCGGTACTTGGGTGCTTGCGGGTGCGGGGTGGCAGTACTCGTGGGGCGCGACCGATGATGATGCCTCGATCGCCGCTGTGCGCCACGCGGTCGCGGCGGGACTCAACTGGATCGATACCGCCCCGGCTTACGGTCTCGGCCACGCTGAGGAGCTGGTGGGGCGCGCGCTCGCGGACATTCCCGAGGACGAGCGGCCGTATCTGTTCACGAAGACCGGGCTGATCTGGGAGGAGGGCGATGACCGGTCGGGTCCGCCGCGTCGGGTCGTCCGGCCCGATACGGTGCGCCGGGAACTGGAGGACTCGTTGCGCAGGCTGCGTGTGGATCACATCGACCTGTTCCAGGTGCACTGGCCCGATACCGGCACGCGGTTCGTCTACGGCGCCGAGGCCGAGGTCGGCGACGCGACTCCGCTCGCCGAATACTGGCAGGCGATGGCGGATCTGAAGAAAGAAGGCAAGGTCCGCGCCATCGGACTGTCGAATCACGCTGTGGCGCAACTGGAAGAGGCCGAGGGGATCGCTCACGTGGACGCGATTCAGCCGCCGTTCTCGGTCATCACGCGTTCCGCCGCGCCCGAGATCGCCTGGGCGCACGGCAACGGGACCGGCGTGATCGTCTACTCGCCGCTCCAATCCGGTTTGCTCACCGGCACTTTCACCGAGGAACGCGCCCGCGGCCTTGGTGCGGGTGACTGGCGTGCGAGCCACCCGGACTTCACTACGGGGCTGTCGGCGAACCTGGCGCTGGTGGACGCGTTGCGGCCGATCGCGGCGCGCCACGGGGTTCCCGTCGCGCAGGTCGCGCTGGCGTGGGCGCTGGCCTGGCCGGGTGTCACCGGCGCCATCGTCGGCGCGCGCACGGCCGGTCAGATCGACGAATGGGTCGGTGCGGGGGATTTGGTGCTCACCGCCGAGGACCAGGCCGAGATCGCCACCGCCATCGTCGCCACCGGCGCGGGTAGCGGCCCCGCTCGGCCCTGACCATTCGCTGTGGTCGTTGCCGGTGCGGGCGGCGGCTCTGTCCGGCCCTGATGCCCACCGCCATCGTCGTCACCGGCGTGGGTGGCGGCTCTGTCCGGCCCTGACGCCGCCGTCGCCGCCGTCGCCACCGGCTGGGACGGCGGTTCAGCCCGACGCCGCTGCCGTCGTCGCCGCCGTCGTTGCCGGTGCGGGTAGCGGCCCTGACGACACGGCCATCACCATCACCGGCGCGGGTTACTTTCCACCTTGATCCAGACGACACCGCTTGCGTCGCAACCTGTTTCACGTTTCCGTGGGCCGAGGCGGGTGACACGACTACCGTGGCGGGTGTGAACGTCCGGGGGATGCTGGCGCAGGAACGCGCCGAACTGATCGAACTGCTCCATGATCTGAGCGACGAGGACTGGGAGACGCCGTCGCTGTGCGCGGGGTGGCGGGTGCGCGACGTGGTCGGGCATCTCCTGTCCGACAACATCGCGCCCGTCGATTACGCCGGCATCGTGCTCCGGCACCGCTTCGCCGTGGACCGCGTCAACGAAACGCTGGTCGGGAAGGCGCGGTCGCTGTCCACCGCCGAGCTCGTGGACCGGTTCGAACACCGCACCGGCAAGCTGTCCCGTTTCGCGCCGAAACTGGTGCTGGCCGATACGTTCGTGCACCAGCAGGACATCCGCCGTCCTCTGAACCGCCCCCGCACGGTCCCCGCCGAACGCCTGGCGATGGTGCTCGCCCACCCCGATCCGTTCGCGTCGCCGTGGCGCAATACGAAGGGCCTGCGCTTCGTCGCGACCGATGTGGACTGGGCGCGCGGCACGGGACCCGAGGTCCGTGGTACCGGTGAAGCTCTCGCGCTGGCGATGGTGGGGCGCACGGTCGCTTTGGCCGACCTGGACGGTGACGGCGTCGCCGAACTACGCCGCCGCCTGTCCTGACCGCATCAACCGGTCGGCCCGAACGCGATCGCGGCGAGGGCCGCCGCCAGCGCTGGAGCCCACCCCATCACCAATGGCCCCACCGCTTCGAAGAACGCGCTGATCAGCATCTCGGGAGAGAAGAGCAGGCCCATACCGGCGTCCTGCCACCGACCGCGCCGGTCTCCCGCCGCGACGCGTCGGCGATGTCGACCGCCCGCGACCTGCTGCTCCGCCTGTGGACGAGCACCATTATCGCGGCCCGTACATCGGTGATCGGCGCGCCTGCCGGCGCGGTCTCACCGACCCGGTGTGTCGTCGGCGCTGTCCGCCGGCTCGGCGGCTCCGGCCGGCTCGGCGAGGTCGCGGCGCCCGGCTTTGCGGTGCCGGACGAGCACCACGATCGCCGCCACACCCCACACGACGGCGAACGCGATCGCCCGCTGCACGCTCCAGTCCGACGCGAGCAGCGCGACGGCGACCACCGCCAGGAATCCCAGCAGCATCTTGGGGTCCGCGAAGTTCGCCATCGGGCGATCATCACATGGTCGCGCGCGTTCCGACACCCGGCGATGGTTGGTGCCGGCGAATCGCCGGGACTCGTGACGTACCGAGGCGCCCGGTTCCGGCGTAGATCCGCAGTGTGGGCGCGGTCACCGCCCACCCCACCCCCCGCGCCCGCGCGGAAATCGGGTCGACCCCGTCGACTAGGCTGGTAGCGGCAACTTTCCTGTTGTGACCAGCCGGAGATTAAGGATCGACACCGACATGACATCCCGCATCGAGCTCGCCCGCGTCGATTTGCGCGGTCGTACTCCTTCCGCTGCCGAGCTGCGCACCGCGCTGCCGCGCGGGGGAGTCGACGTGGACTCGGTGCTGCATCATGTGCGGCCGGTCGTGGAGGCGGTGCGCGATCGGGGTGTCGAGGCGGCTCTCGAATTCGGCGAGAAGTTCGACGGGGTGGTTCCCGCGAGCGTGCGCGTGCCGGAATCGGAGCTGGTCAAGGCCCTGGACGAGCTCGATCCCGCCGTGCGCGCCGCGCTGGAGGAGTCCATCGCGCGCGCCCGCAAGGTGCACGGCGACCAGCGCCGCACCGACACCGTCACCGAGGTGGTGCCCGGCGGCACCGTCACCGAGCGGTGGGCGCCGGTGGAGCGGGTCGGCCTGTATGTGCCGGGCGGCAACGCCGTCTACCCGTCGAGCGTGGTGATGAACGTGGTGCCCGCGCAGACCGCGGGCGTCGGCTCGCTGGTGGTGTCCTCGCCGCCGCAGGCGCAGTTCGGCGGGCTGCCGCACCCGACCATCCTGGCTGCCGCGCGGTTGCTGGGCGTCGAGGAGGTGTGGGCGGTCGGTGGTGCGCAGGCCGTGGCGCTGCTCTCCTACGGCGGCGTCGACACCGACGGCGCGCAGCTCGAGCCGGTCGACCTCATCACCGGCCCCGGCAATATCTACGTGACCGCCGCCAAGCGGCTGTGCCGGGGCCTGGTCGGCATCGACGCCGAGGCGGGCCCCACCGAGATCGCGATCCTGGCCGACGCCACCGCCGATCCGGCGCACGTCGCGGCCGACCTGATCAGCCAGGCCGAGCACGACGTGCTCGCCGCCAGCGTGCTCGTCACCGACAGCGCCGAACTGGCCGACGCGGTGGACGCCGCGCTCACCGCGCAACTGCCCGTCGTCAAGCACGCCGAGCGGGTGCGCGAGGCGCTCACCGGCAAGCAGTCGGGCACCGTCCTGGTGGACGACCTCGATCAGGGCCTGCGCGTGGTGAACGCCTACGCCGCCGAGCACCTCGAGATCCAGACCGCCGATGCGGCCGCCGTCGCCGCGCGGGTGCGCAGCGCGGGCGCGATCTTCGTGGGCCCGTACGCGCCGGTCAGCCTCGGCGACTACTGCGCGGGCTCCAACCACGTGCTGCCCACCGCGGGCTGCGCGCGCCACTCCAGCGGGCTGAGCGTGCAGACGTTCCTGCGCGGCATCCACGTGGTCGAATACACCGAGGCGGCGCTCAAAGACGTTGCCGGACATGTCGTCGCGCTGTCGCAGGCCGAGGATCTGCCCGCGCACGGCCAGGCCGTCACCGTGCGATTCGAGGCCCTGTCGTGACCGGACAGCTCACCGTGCCCGGCGCCGCGATCGGGCTCGACGATCTGCCGCTGCGGGAGAACCTGCGCGGCAAGAAACCTTACGGCGCACCGCAATTGACGGTTCCCGTGCAGTTGAACACCAACGAGAACCCGCACCCGCCGAGCAAGGCGCTCGTGGACGATGTGGCCGAATCCATTCGCGCCGCCGCCGCCGAACTGCACCGCTACCCCGACCGCGACGCGGTCGCGCTGCGTACCGATCTGGCGGCATACCTGACCCGCCAGACGGGCGTCGCCGTCGACACCGCGAACGTGTGGGCGGCCAACGGGTCCAACGAGATCCTCCAGCAGCTGTTGCAGGCCTTCGGCGGACCGGGCCGCAGCGCACTGGGTTTCGTGCCCTCCTACTCGATGCACCCGATCATCTCCGAGGGCATCGACACCGAGTGGATCGAAGCCAAACGCGGCGCGGACTTCTCGCTCGACATCGACCACGCGCTGGCCGCCCTCGCCGAGCGCCGCCCCGACGTCGTGTTCGTCACCAGCCCGAACAACCCGACGGGACACAGCATTCCGAACGCGGAGCTGATCCGCCTGCTGGAGGCCGCGCCCGGCATCGTGGTGGTGGACGAGGCGTACGGGGAGTTCTCCGCCGAGCCGAGCGCGATCGCGCTCATCGACCGGTTCCCGGCCAAGCTGGTGGTGAGCCGCACCATGAGCAAGGCGTTCGCGTTCGCGGGCGGGCGGCTGGGATACCTGGTGGCCGCGCCCGCCGTGATCGACGCGATGCTGCTGGTGCGCCTGCCCTACCACCTCTCGGTGGTCACGCAGGCCGCCGCCCGCGCCGCGCTGCGCCACGCCGACGAAACCCTCGGCAGCGTCGCGGAATTGGCGGCCCAGCGCGACCGCGTCGCGGCGGCGCTCACCGAGCTGGGCTACGACGTGGTGCCCAGCGACGCGAACTTCCTGCTGTTCGGCCGGTTCGCCGACGCGCCGCGCGCCTGGCAGCGGTACCTGGACCACGGCGTGCTGATCCGCGACGTCGGCATCCCCGGCCACCTGCGCGCCACCATCGGCCTGGCCGCCGAGAACGACGAATTCCTGCGCGTGAGCGCGGAATTGGCCGCCACCGAACTCACGCCCCGATGAACCCGTGGAGGAAGCGATCATGAGCAGGACCGCGCGGGTCGAGCGCATCACCAAGGAATCCAGCATCGTCGTCGAACTGGACCTGGACGGCACCGGCAAGACCGAGATCTCCACCGGCGTCCCGTTTTACGACCACATGCTCACCGCGCTGGGCGCGCACGCCAGCTTCGACCTGACCGTGCGCGCCGAGGGCGACATCGAGATCGAGGCGCACCACACGGTGGAGGACACCGCCATCGTGTTCGGGCAGGCGCTCGGAAAAGCCTTGGGCGACAAGGCCGGTATCCGCCGCTTCGGCGACGCCTTCATCCCCATGGACGAAACCCTCGCGCACGCCGCCGTCGACGTGTCGGGCCGCCCGTACTGCGTGCACACCGGCGAACCGGATCACCTGCTGCACGCGGTGATTCCGGGCAGCCCGGTGCGCGGGCGCGGCGAGCCGGGCGCGCCGTACTCGACGGTGCTGAACCGGCACGTGTTCGAGTCGATCGCGCTCAACGCCCGCATCGCGCTGCACGTGCGGGTGCTCTACGGCCGCGACCAGCACCACATCACCGAGGCCGAGTTCAAGGCGGTGGCGCGCGCGCTGCGGGCCGCCGTGGAGTTCGATCCGCGCGTCACCGGCGTGCCGTCCACGAAGGGAACGCTGTGACCACGAAATCCGTCGCCCTGCTGGACTACGGATCGGGCAATCTGCACTCCGCCGAGCGCGCGCTGGTGCGGGCGGGCGCCAAGGTCGAGGTGACGGCCGACCCGCAGGTGGCGCTGGCCGCCGACGGGCTGGTGGTGCCCGGCGTCGGCGCGTTCGCGGCGTGCATGGCGGGGCTGCGGGCGGTGCGCGGTGAGCGCATCATCGGGCAGCGGCTCGCCGGTGGGCGGCCGGTGCTGGGCATCTGTGTGGGCATGCAGATCATGTTCGAGCGCGGGGTGGAGTTCGGCGTGGAGACCGAGGGATGCGCGGAGTGGCCGGGTGTCGTGGAGCGCCTGTCCGCGCCTGTGCTGCCGCACATGGGGTGGAACACCGTGTCGGCACCGTCGGACAGCGTGCTGTTCCACGGCATGGACGCCGGCACCCGCTTCTACTTCGTCCACTCCTACGCCGCCCAGACCTGGGACCTGCCCGCCGCCGACCATTTCGCCGCCCCGAAACTCACCTGGGCCGAACACGGGGTGCCGTTCCTGGCCGCCGTCGAGAACGGCGCGCTCTCGGCCACCCAGTTCCACCCGGAGAAGTCGGGCGACGCGGGAGCGCACCTGCTGCGCAACTGGATCGACGCGCTGTAGTCGCGCACCCCTCGGCTCCCGGATCCGGTCCGGGAGCCGGAGCGTCAGGGTGTTCCCTGAGGTGGGTCGGCGGGGGATGGGTGGTCGCGCCGGATGTGGTGGCGCGGGTGCGGTTTTAACGTCGAATCATGAAAACGATGACTGTTCCCACCACCGTGATCGGCGGCTACGCGGTGGTCGCGAGTTTCGTGTTCTCGGCGACCATCGTCGAGACGATCATGTTCTACCCCAATATCTTTCGTGACATCCCCGAATCGCTGGTGCTGCACGACGAGTTCATGAGCGCGATCGGCATCGGCGATATCATGCGACCGCTGGGTGCGGTGATGACGCTGTGCGCGCTGATCGCGTGCGCCGCCGCCGTGCGCTATCGCATCGCGCGCGGTTGGGTGGTGGCCTCGCTGGCCTCCCTGGTGGCCGGGCAGTTCCTGCTCTCGGTTCTCTACCAGTGGCCGCGCGCGTCCATTCTGTTCGATGACCGCGACCAGTACACGGTGTCCGAACTCGAAAGTGCGGCAACCGAATTCCTGATCGGGCACGGACTGCGCATGGTGGCGGCGCTGATCACCGCCGTGTGCGCGGTGGTGGCGGCACTGGTGTGCCACCGGGTGCTGGTGCTGGCGCGGGCCGAGCGAGCGTTGGTGCCCGCCGGGTGATCGCCTGGCGGAAGTCCTGGTCCGCCTGACGATCACCGAACAGAACCAGAGCTCTGGTCCATGATCCGGTCATCGTGAGAGTGGAATCCGTTGTGACGGAGTGGATTTCGTCGGACCGCCGAGCGCCGTTCAAGGCCGGGTACCCACGGCCCAGCGCGGTTCGGTGCGGACGGAGGTGAGCCGCCACCCGTCCGACGTCCGCGCGGCGTCGAAGTGGTAGATCGAGCCGAGCGTGTAGCCGGGCGCGGCGAGGGGCCCCGCGGGCGCGAAGACCACGACGAGGTTGGCGCGGACGGTGGCGGCGTCGCCGCGCAGGTCGATCCGCACATTGCTGATGAAGTGCTGGATGCGCAGGTCGGGGGAGTGGTTGCGGCCGGCCTGGGCAATCAGCGCGTCCACGCCGCGCGCCGTGCCGCCGGGGGTGGTGGCGGTGGCGTCGGCGGCGTAGATCGCGCGGAAGTCGTCGAAACGGCCGTCGTCCAGGGCGATGCCGAGCCGGTCGGCCAGTGCCGTGATCTCGGCGCGGTCGAGCAGCGCCCGGATCTCGGGGTCTTGCGCGGTGTCGGCGCGGGACGCGCTGGTGACCGTGCAGGCGGCGGCGAGCAGGGTGAGCGGCAGGACGGCCAATGGCAGCAGACGGCGGATCTTGTTCATCGCGGGGACCTTTCGGAAAAATCGTTGGAGAGGCCAACGTTGGCCAAACCAACAGTATCGAATGTTGGTGTAACCAACAAGTGGGTTGTTAGATTGGACTCATGGAGATCGCGCATCACGCCGCCGCGGCCAGGCTCCGCGCGCTACCCACGCGCCTGGTCAACCAGGTGGGGCTGATCGCCGACCGCCTCACCGAACGGGCCCTCGACGACACCGGATCGCGCAGGCATCACTACGCCCTGCTCACCACGCTGCGCGAGTTCGGCCCGGCCAGCCAGGCCGATCTGGGCCGGCGCACCCACATCGACCGCAGCGATATCGTCGCCGCCGTCAACGACCTCGTGGCGCGCGGCTTCGCGCGGCGCAGCCCCGACCCCGGCGACCGCCGCCGCAATATCGTCACCGTGACCGGCGCGGGCGAACGCCACCTCGGCGAACTCGACCGCCGCCTCGACAACGCCCAGGACGAACTGCTCGGCGCGCTGTCCGAGCCCGAGCGCCGTCAGCTGATCGGGCTGCTCACCCGCATCCTGGATGATCACTCCCGCGGCTGAACCCGGCGGCGTTTGCGCAGGCCGGAGACGGGACACGGCGACCGGCCGACTATGCTTCCCGGAGTGAGTCTCGTGCTACTGCCCGCCGTCGATGTCGCCAATGGAGAGGCCGTGCGCCTCGTGCAGGGGGAGGCGGGCAGCGAAACCGGCTACGGCTCGCCGCGCGACGCGGCGCTGGCCTGGCAGGAGGCCGGGGCCGAATGGGTGCACCTGGTGGATCTGGACGCGGCGTTCGGCCGCGGCTCCAATCGCGACCTGCTCGCGGACGTGATCGGCGAGCTCGACGTCAAGGTGGAACTGTCCGGCGGCATCCGTGACGACGACTCCCTGAAGGCCGCGCTGGCCACCGGGTGCGCGCGCGTCAACCTCGGCACCGCCGCCATCGAGGACCCGCGCTGGTGCGCCCGCGCCATCGCCGAATACGGCGACCGCATCGCCGTCGGCCTGGACGTGCGCATCGTCGACGGCGAGTACCGCCTGCGCGGGCGCGGCTGGGTGAGCGACGGCGGCGACCTGTGGGAGGTGCTCGAACGGCTGGAGCGCGACGGCTGCGCCCGCTACGTCGTCACCGACATCACCAAGGACGGCACGCTGACCGGCCCCAACCTGGACCTGCTGCGCGAGGTGTGCGCGGCCACGGAGTCCCCGGTGGTCGCCTCCGGCGGCGTATCCACCGTCGAGGACCTGGTCGCCATCGCCGGGCTGGTGCCCGAGGGCGTCGAGGGCGCGATCGTCGGCAAGGCGCTCTACGCGGGCCGTTTCACGCTGCCCGAGGCGCTGGCCGCGGTGCGCTGACCGATCGCGATGGCCGTCGACCCGATCTCCCGCCTGCCCGACCTGCTCGCCGCCGCGAGCGCCGTACTCGACGGCGCCAGTGCGCGTTTCGTGGACGGTCTGGGCGCGCCGAGCGCGGTCACCAAGGGCCGCAACGACTTCGCCACCGAACTGGACCTGGAACTGGAGCGCACCATCTCCGAGGCGCTCACCCTGCGCACCGGAATCGACGTGCACGGTGAGGAATTCGGCGGTCCGCAGCTGACCTCGGGCACGGCGTGGGTGCTCGATCCGATCGACGGCACCTTCAACTACTCCTCCGGGCACCCGCTCTCGGGCATGCTGCTCGCGCTGGTGCACGACGGCGAGCCGGTGCTCGGACTGACCTGGCTGCCCATCCTCGGCCGCCGCTACGCCGCCGTGCGGGGCGGGCCGGTGCTGCTGAACGACGCGCCGCTGCCGCCGCTGGGGCCGGGCAAACTGGCCGAGGCGATGATCGGCTTCGGCACCTTCAACGTGGATTCGGCGGGCCGCATCCCCGGCCGCTTCCGCTTCGACCTGCTCGGCCCGCTGAGCCGGTTGTCCTCGCGCGTGCGCATCCACGGGTCCACGGGGATCGACCTGGCGTTCACGGCCTCCGGCGTGCTGGGCGGGACGATCGTCTTCGGCCACCATCCGTGGGACAACGCCGCCGGCGTGGCGCTGGTGCGCGCGGCGGGCGGCGTGGTGACCGACCTCGCGGGCGATCCCTGGACGATCGAATCGGGGTCGGTGCTCGCGGCCGCGCCGGGGGTGCACGAAGAACTTCTGGACATGATCAGCACGGTCGCCGATCCGTCGGCCGCCGGGGAGAGGTGAGCCGAATGACGTTGGCGGTACGCGTGATCCCGTGCCTGGACGTGGATGCGGGCCGGGTGGTCAAGGGCGTCAACTTCGAGAACCTGCGCGACGCGGGCGATCCCGTCGAACTGGCCGCCGCCTACGACGCGCAGGGCGCCGACGAGCTGACCTTCCTCGACGTCACCGCCTCCACCGGCGACCGCGGCACCATGATCGATGTGGTGACCCGCACGGCCGAGCAGATCTTCATCCCGCTCACCGTCGGCGGCGGCGTGCGCACCGTGAACGACGTGGACCGGCTGCTGCGCGCGGGCGCGGACAAGGTCTCGGTGAACACCGCCGCCATCGCCCGCCCCGAGGTGCTGCGGGAGATGTCGGAGCGGTTCGGCTCGCAGTGCATCGTGCTGTCGGTGGACGCGCGCACGGTGCCCGACGGGCAGCCCGACACCCCCTCGGGCTGGGAGGTCACCACCCACGGCGGCAAGCGCGGCACGGGGATCGACGCCGTCGAATGGGCCGTGCGCGGTGCGGAATTGGGCGTCGGCGAGATCTTGCTGAACTCCATGGACGCCGACGGCACCAAGGCGGGCTTCGACCTGCCCATGATCCGCGCGGTGCGCGCCGCCGTGTCGGTGCCGGTCATCGCCAGCGGCGGCGCGGGGGCGGTGGAGCACTTCGCGCCCGCCGTGCAGGCCGGGGCCGACGCGGTGCTCGCGGCCAGCGTGTTCCACTTCGGCGATCTCACCATCGGCCAGGTGAAGGAGTCGATGCGCGCCGCGGACCTCGTCGTCCGCTGAACGACCCCGGCCGGCGGCCATGGCGGTGGTCGCCGGCCGCGGGAGCCCGCTCGTCCGCGAGCGGGAGACGGCGGCAGGGTGGGCCGGGGATGGTCACCCTGCCGCCGCGACTTGCCTCCGGCAGAAGTATGCATGTACAACTAATTCATGACTGATCTCGCGCGCGACGAGCGGATGTGGGCTCGACTGTCCGCCTTGCACTCCCGGGTCGAGCAGCGGCTCGGCACGGCGGTGCAGCGCGGGCACGGGCTGGGGCTCTCCGAGTTCCGCGCGCTGGGCTTCCTCGCCGACGCGCCCGACGGGGAACTGCGGATGCAGGAGCTCGCCGACCACCTCGGGCTCAACCAGAGCTCGGTGACGCGGCTGGTCGGGCGGTTGATCGACGCCGGGCTGGCCTACCGCGACCTGTGCCCGGACGACCGGCGCGGGGTGTACACGGTCATCTCCGACGCCGGGCGCGAGCGGCACCGGGCGGCGTCGAGCACGTATCGGGCGGAGTTGTCGGCGGCGCTGGACGAGTCGGAGGACGTCGCGGGCGAGCTGCGGCGAGTGCTGAGCTGATCGGATTTCCGCTCACCTCGAGCGAATCGCGAGAATCGGCCGGGCCGGAATCCGCTGTGCCGCCGCGCGGTTGCCCACCCACATGGGTATCGGAGTGGCCTGGGGGCCTGCGGCATTGGACACGTCCGGCAACGCGGTCGACGCGGCGGTGGCGTTCGGGCGGGAAGCGGTGGCGGCCGGACTGGACTCGCTGTGGTCGTGATCGGCGACGAGTCCGTGCTCGCCGCCCGCGTCGCCGAGTATTTCGACGCCGGCGCGACCGACGTCGTGCTCTCCCAGACCGACCTGACCACCCCGGAGGATCGCCGCCGCACCTGGGAGGCGCTCGGCGCGTTGACGTCCTGACGCCGGCAGCCGACCCGTGACGCCCCACCCGCCCCTGTTATAACGGTGGTATGGCACTCGACCCCAGCATCGCCGCCCGTCTCAAGCGCAACGAGGCGGGCCTGTTCTCCGCGGTCGCGCAGGAGCGCGGCACCGGTGACGTGCTGATGGTCGCGTGGATGGACGACGAGGCCCTGGCCCGCACGCTGGAGACCCGCAAGGCGACGTATTACTCGCGCTCGCGCGGCCGGTACTGGGTGAAGGGGGAGACCTCGGGCCACACGCAGTACGTGCACGAGGTGCGGCTGGACTGCGACGGCGACACGGTGCTGCTGGTGGTCGACCAGGAGGGCGCGGCCTGCCACACCGGCACCCACACCTGCTTCGACTCGGATCTGCTGCTCGGCGAACCCGCCTGAGCCGGGCCCCTCAGTCCTCGCGCGATTCGGCGGACGGGCCCTCGGCCAGCACCCCGACCAGATGCGTCGCAAGGACCTCGCCGAGGTCGGCCAGCTGCTCCTTCTGCTCGGTGTCGAGCCCGTCGAAGACGAAGGCGCGCACTGCGTCCATGTAGCCGGGCGCGGCCTCGACCACCTTGCGGTAGCCGTCGTCGGTCAGCGTCGCCTGCACGCCGCGGCGGCCCGCGGTGGCACTGCGCTGCGCCCACCCCATGCGCTCCAGTTTGGACACCACGTGCGACAGGCGGGATAGCGAAGCATTTGCTTTGTGGGCCAGCTCACTCATCTGGAGCCGGTGCCCCGGCTCCTCGGACAGCAGCGTGAGCACCCAGTACTCGAAGTGCGTCACCCCCGACTCGCGCTGCAACCTCGTATCGAGAGCACTCGGTAATCGCGTCATCAGGGCCACGATCGAACGCCACGATCGCTGTTCGACGGGGTCGAGCCACTTCGTCACCATGCGCCTTCTTTCGAGCTGAGTGACGCGGGTCGTCATGGCAATGTCACTCGCGACAACCGAGTTTGCCACGACTTCGCTCGACCGTCATGACGATCGGGAATGTCGTGAGTTCATTCACATTTGGTCGGCCCTCGGGGCGGGTGTCTCAGGGGCGGTCGCGGCGGGCGGCGGGGTGACGGGCTTGCCCGCCTCCAGCTGCTTCTCGGCCTTGCGGCGGCGCAGCGTGCGCCGCGTCACGAAGAAGACCGCGACCAGGAAGACGGCGGCGGCGATCAGCGCGCCCACCAGGGCGGCGCCGCGGAAGGCGGGCGCGTCGACGTCGAGGATGCGTTCACCCGCGTGCGCGGCGTTGCTGTTGCCCAGCACGATGGTGAGCGTCATCAGGTTCGGCACGGCCACCAGCAGCGCCACCACCACGGCCGCGCCGGCGAAGAAGCGGCCCGCGCGCTTGCGCCACACCACCACCGCGAACAGCAGCAGGAACAGGGAGATCGCCGTGGTCAGGCCGCCGAAGAACAGGCCCCAGCCGATGCCTTTGGAGAAGCTGCCGTTCACCATCTCCGCCAGCCGCTGCGCCCACCAGCGCGGGATGAACGCGGCCAGGATGAAGTAGGCGATGACCAGCACGACCACCAGCGCGAGACCACCGATGATCCGGTTGCGCCAGACGGTTGCCGTGGGTTTCCGATCTGCGGGAAGAACCTCGCTCGAAGTCATGAATCCAGCGTAGGTGGACCGGTCGGTTCCATGCCGGTGCCGCGTCGGCGTTTCGATCACCCGCGCCGTGGGTCAGCGGGCGCGCAGCACCTCGAGCGCCTCGTCGGCGTGGGTGTTCGCGCGAAGTTCGCTGCTGATGACCGAGAGGACCGTCCGGTCGGTATCGATGACGAAGGTCTGCCGCTTCACCGGCGCCAGCTTGCCGAGCAATCCGCGCTTCACGCCGAACTGCGCGGCCACCGCGCCGTCGCGATCCGACAGCAGCGGGTAGCCCAGTCCTTGTTTGGCGGCGAAACCGGCCTGGGTGTCCACCGCGTCGGTGCTGATGCCGACGCAGGTCGCGCCGAGGGCGGCGAATTCGGCGGACAGATCCCGGAAGTGGCACGCCTCCGCGGTGCAGATCGGGGTGTTGGCGGCCGGGTAGAAGAAGAGCACCAGCGGGCCGTCGGCGAGCAACGCGCCGAGCGAGCGAACGGTGCCGGACTGATCGGGGAGCTCGAACTCGGGAGCGAGCTGACCTTGCTGCATGAGGGGGACAGTACCGGGCATCCGTGACACCCGGTACCGCGCGCCGACGGCGCCGGACGCCCCCGACGGACGCCCGGAGACTCAGCTGTGCGCGACCAGCGCGGCGACCTCGGGGTTCTTGATCTGCATGACGTCGAGGATGCCGTGCGCGCGCAGGAACGGCTCGAGTTCGCGGATGCGGTCGCTGTTGATCGCGTACTCGTCGGGGAAGTGGTTGCGGTCCAACGACTCCAGCGCCTTGGCGTAGGTGACGAAGGAGGCGATGGCGTTGTGCGTGCCCAGTCCCTGCGGACCGATCGGGGCCGGCCCGCCCACCCGCGGATGCTGACCGAGCGTGGTGCCCGGACCGGCGGCGCGACGGCCGTCGTGCGCCACCGTTTGCGAGGGGTACATCTGTTGGTCTCCTCTCGAAAGTGATACCGCGACATGGAACGTGGCGAGTGTAGTGATGGCCGCCACAGGGGCGGGGTGGGGGTAGCCGCAAGCGGCCCGGTCGCGCTTGGAATGATGGGGAGATGCCTGGCGCGTCCACTCCCACCACCACGACCCGCGAGCAGTTCCGAGAACTGGCCGCGGAGCACCGGGTGGTCCCCGTGACCCGAAAGGTGCTGGCGGACTCCGAAACTCCGCTGTCGGCCTACCGCAAACTGGCCGCCGACCGAGCCGGCACCTTCCTGTTCGAGTCGGCGGAGAACGGGCGGTCCTGGTCGCGCTGGTCGTTCATCGGCGCGGGCAGTCCGTCCGCGCTGACCGTGGTGGACGGCGAGGCGGCGTGGCTGGGCCACATCCCCGCCGACGCGCCCTCGGGCGGCGACCCGCTCGCGGCGCTGCGCGCGACGCTCGAGCTGCTGCGCACCGAACGCCTGCCCGGCCTGCCCCCGCTGACCGGCGGCATGGTCGGCTACCTGGGCTACGACGCGGTGCGCCGCATCGAGCGCCTGCCCGAACTGGCCGCCGACGATCTGCGCCTGCCCGAGATGGTGCTGCTGCTGGCCACCGACCTGGCTGCCTTCGACCACCACGAGGGCGCCATCACGCTCATCGCCAACGCCGTCAACTGGAACGGCACCGCCGAGCGCGTCGACGAGGCCTACGACGACGCCGTCGCCCGCCTGGACCGGATGACCGAGGCGCTGGCCGCGCCCGCCCCGTCCACGGTGTCGGTGTTCGACCAGCCCGAGCCGGTCTATCGCCGTCAGCGCACCACCGACGAGTTCGGCGCGGGCGTGCGCCGCCTGGTCAAGGAGATCGAGGCGGGCGAGGCGTTCCAGGTGGTGCTCTCGCAGCGCTTCGAGATGGACTACCGCGGCGAGCCGATCGACCTGTACCGGATGCTGCGGGCCTCGAACCCGAGCCCGTACATGTACCTGATGCACATCCCCGACGGCGACGGCGGCACCGCGTTCTCCATCGTCGGGTCCAGTCCGGAATCGCTGGTGACCGTCAAGGAGGGCGTGGCGACCACGCACCCCATCGCGGGCACCCGCTGGCGCGGGGCCACCGAAGAGGACGACCTGCTGCTGGAGAAGGGGCTGCTGGCCGACGAGAAGGAGAACGCCGAGCACCTGATGCTGGTCGACCTGGGCCGCAACGATCTGGGCCGGGTGTGCCGGCCGGGCACGGTGCGCGTCACCGAGTACCGCCACATCGAGCGCTACAGCCATGTCATGCACCTGGTGTCCACCGTGTCGGGGCGGCTGGCGCCCGGCAGGATCGCCCTCGACGCGGTGAGCGCCTGCTTCCCGGCGGGCACGCTGTCGGGCGCGCCGAAGGTGCGGGCGATGGAGCTGATCGAGGAACTGGAACCCACCCGGCGCGGCATCTACGGCGGCGTGGTCGGCTACCTGGACTTCGCCGGCGACGCCGACACCGCCATCGCCATCCGCACCGCCCTGCTCAAGGACGGCGTCGCCTACGTCCAGGCGGGCGCGGGCGTGGTGGCCGACTCCGATCCGGACTACGAGGACACCGAGTCGCGGAACAAGGCCATGGCGGTCCTCAAGGCCGTGGCCGCCGCGCAGACCGTGCGCGCGTACGGCGCGAACGGCGGCGCGTGATGGCCGAGGACCCCGACTCCGGTACCGCCCCCGCGCAGGCCGCCCCGCGCGCGCAGCGCCCGATCGGCCCGATCGTGCTGCTCGCGCTGGCCGCCGCCCTCATGTGGGGCGCGTCGCGGCTCACCTGGGTGACGGTGCGCTCGGAGGACGGCCTCACCGCGCCGCGCACCGACGAGCTCGAGGGCGCCGTCTGGTTCGGCGCGCTCACGCCGTTGGCGCTGGTGCTGCTCGCCGCCATCGCCGCCGTGCTGGCCACCAAGGGCTGGCCGCGCCGGGTGGTCGGCGTGCTGGTGGCGCTGGTCGCGGCCGTCACGGCGGTGCCCGCGTTCGCGGTGCTCACCGGATCGGGCGCCACCGACCAGCGCGCCGCCTCGCTCGCCGAACTGCCCGGCCGCGCCACCGTGATCGAGGTCACCACGGCCGCGTTTCCCGCGATCGTGACCATGGCCGCCGCGCTCGCCGCGTTCGCGGCCGGTGTGCTGCTGGCCAGGATGCCGCGCGAATCCGCCGGGCTGTCCGGCAAATACGACAATCCGGTCGCGCGCCGGGCCGCCGCCACCGAACAGGTGGCCGACCGCGGCACCGACGAACAACTCTCCGAGCGGGTGCTGTGGGACGCGCTGGACGCGGGCGCCGACCCCACCGAGGACGACCGCGACGAGGACGACGGCGCCTCCCGCGGCGGCAAGCGCGGCACCCCGGGGGCCGGTGCGCAGTGAGATGACCGCGCCCCACCCGCCCCGCAAGTTGCCGCCGGTTTGCGGCCGCTCCCAGCGAGCGGAGCCCAACCCCGGCGCGAACGCAAGAGGTAGAGCCATTTATTCTTTGTCAGCATCGGTGAGACAGCGCCTGGGGGGATTCTCAGGCAGCAAGTCCGTCTCCCCAGAAAGGATTCGAGCCAGATGACGGTACTCGACTCGATTCTCGACGGGGTCCGCGCGGATGTGGCCGCTCGGGAAGCCCTCCTGGATTTCCACGCCGTGAAGGCCGCCGCGGCCGCCGCGCCCGCCCCCCTGGACGCGCGCGCCGCACTCCTCCAGGACGGTATCGGCGTCATCGCCGAGGTCAAGCGGGCCAGCCCCTCCAAGGGGCCGCTGGCCGACATCCCCGACCCGGCGAGTCTGGCCAAGTCCTACGAGGACGGCGGCGCCCGCGTCATCAGCGTGCTCACCGAGGGCCGCCGCTTCGGCGGTTCGCTCGACGATCTGGACGCCGTGCGCGCCACCGTCGACATCCCGATCCTGCGCAAGGACTTCGTGGTGGGGCCGTACCAGATCCACGAGGCCCGCGCGCACGGCGCCGACGTCATCCTGCTGATCGTGGCCGCGCTGGAACAGGACGTGCTCGCCTCCCTGATCGACCGCACCGAATCGCTCGGCATGACCGCTCTGGTGGAGGTGCACACCGAGGAGGAGGCCGACCGCGCGCTGGAGGCCGGCGCGTCGGTGATCGGCGTGAACGCCCGCAACCTCAAGACGCTCGAGGTCGACCGCGACGTGTTCGCCCGCATCGCCCCCGGCCTGCCCACCGAGGTCATCCGGATCGCCGAGTCCGGCATCCGCGGCACCGCCGACCTGCTGGCCTACGCCGGCGCGGGCGCCGACGCGGTGCTCGTCGGCGAGGGACTGGTGACCAGCGGTGATCCGCGCGCCGCCGTCTCCGAGCTGGTGACCGCGGGCACCCACCCGTCCTGCCCGAAGCCGGCCCGGCGGGGCCGGTGAGGGGCGTGGACGCACTGCCCAGGGCCAGCGTCGGGGTCGCGCAGCCGAGCGCGCACGAACCCGATCTGGGCGGTCACTTCGGCGTCTACGGCGGCAGGCACGTGCCCGAGGCGCTGATGGCGGTGATCGAGGAGGTCACCGCCGAATACGAGAAGTGCCGGGGTGACCACACCTTCCTCGACGAGCTGGACCGCCTCCAGCGCGACTACACCGGCCGTCCGTCGCCGGTGTTCGAGTGCACGCGGCTGGCCGAGCACGCGGGCGGCGCGCGCATCGTGCTCAAGCGCGAGGACCTGAACCACACCGGCTCGCACAAGATCAATAACGTGCTGGGCCAGGTGCTGCTGGCCAAGCGCATGGGCAAGACCCGCGTGATCGCCGAGACCGGCGCCGGCCAGCACGGCGTGGCCACGGCCACCGCGTGCGCGCTGCTCGGCCTGGACTGCGTGATCTACATGGGCGCTGTCGACACCGCCCGCCAGGCGCTCAACGTGGCGCGGATGCGGCTGCTGGGGTCCGAGGTGGTCTCGGTGACCACCGGTTCGCAGACGCTCAAGGACGCCATCAACGAGGCGCTGCGCGACTGGGTGACCAACGCCGAGGAGACCTACTACTGCTTCGGCACCGCCGCGGGCCCGCACCCGTTCCCGCTCATGGTGCGTGACTTCCAGCGCATCGTCGGGCTGGAGGCGCGCGAGCAGATCCAGGATCTGGTGGGCAGGCTGCCCGACGCCGTCACGGCGTGCGTGGGCGGCGGCTCCAACGCCATCGGCATCTTCCACGCCTTCCTCGACGATCCCGGGGTGCGCCTGATCGGCTACGAGGCGGCGGGCGACGGCGTCGAAACCGGAAGGCACGCCGCCACATTCACCGGCGGCACGCCCGGCGCGTTCCAGGGCGCGTACTCGTACCTGTTGCAGGACGAGGACGGCCAGACCATCGAATCCCATTCCATCTCGGCCGGTCTGGACTACCCGGGCGTCGGCCCCGAGCACGCCTACCTCAAGGACATCGGGCGCGCCGAATACCTGCCGATCACCGACACCGAGGCGATGGACGCGCTGCTGCTGCTCAGCCGCAGCGAGGGCATCATCCCGGCGATCGAGTCCGCGCACGCCGTGGCGGGCGCGCTGAAGCTGGGCAAGGAGCTGGGCGAGGGCGCGGTCATCCTGGTCAACCTGTCCGGTCGCGGCGACAAGGACATGGACACCGCGGCCCGCTGGTTCGGGCTGTTCGACGCACCGCAGGAGACGCAGTCGTGAAGGAGCGTCAGCGAGTGAACCATCAACACAGCGTCGCTTGGCGCACGGCGGAACCGAGCGCCAGCGAGGTGAAGCCGTGAGCCAGCAGTCCCGCCTCGCCAATACGTTCGCCGCGGCGCGTGCCGAGAACCGGGCCGCGCTGATCGGCTACCTGCCCGCGGGCTACCCCGACCTGGCCGGGTCCATCGATGCGTGCCGCGCCCTGGTCGAATCCGGGTGCGACATCGTGGAAGTCGGCGTCGCCTACTCCGATCCGGTGATGGACGGTCCCACCATCCAGGCCGCCGCCGAACAGGCGCTGCGCGCCGGGGTGCGGGTGCGCGACGTGTTCGCCGTCGTGGAGGCCATCACCGCGGCGGGCGGCAAGGCCGTGGTGATGAGCTACTGGAACCCGATCCTCAAGTACGGCGTCGACCGCTTCGCGCGCGATCTCGCGGCCGCGGGCGGCTCGGGCATCATCACCCCGAATCTCATCCCGGAGGAGGCCGATGACTGGTTCGTCGCCTCCGCCGCGCACGATCTGGACCGCATCTTCCTGGTCGCGCCGTCCTCCACCGAGGAGCGCCTGGTCAAGACCCTCGAGGCCTCGCGCGGTTTCGTGTACGCGTCCTCGACCATGGGCGTGACCGGCGCGCGCGACGCGGTGTCCTCGGCGGCGCCCGCCCTGTGCGCGCGCATCCGCGCCCACTCCGACATCCCGATCGGCGTCGGTCTCGGCGTCCGCGACGGCGCGCAGGCGGCCGAGATCGCGGCCTACGCCGACGGCGTGATCGTGGGTTCGGCACTGGTGTCGGCGGTGGCGCAGGGGCTCGACGCGGTGCGCTCGCTCACGGCCGAACTGGCCGAGGGCGTGCGGTCGGCGGCGGTCGTCTCGCAGTAGCCCGGGCGATCCGCGGCACCCCGCCGCGGACGCACGGCACCGCCGGATCTCACCGTCGGCGCGTCCTCGACTACGGTTGGCCCCGTGACCTTACGAAGCGATGTGCTGGCCTACATTCCCAGCCCCCCGCAGGGCGTGTGGCAACTCGGGCCGATCCCGTTGCGGGCCTACGCCCTGTGCATCATCCTCGGCATCATTGTCGCCATATGGTGGGGTGAGCGGCGCTGGCGCGAGCGGGGCGGACAGCAGGGCACCGTGCTCGACGTGGCGATGTTCGCCGTGCCGTTCGGATTGATCGGCGGGCGGCTCTACCACGTGGCCACCGACTGGCAGAAGTACTTCGGCGAGGGCGGCAAGCCCATCGAGGCGCTCTACATCTGGCAGGGCGGCCTCGGGATCTGGGGCGCGGTGCTGCTCGGCGGCCTCGGCGCCTGGATCGGCTGCCGTGTCTACAAGGTCCCGCTGCCCGCGTTCGGCGACGCCATCGCCCCGCCGATCCTGCTGGCGCAGGCCATCGGCCGCCTCGGCAACTGGTTCAACCAGGAGCTCTACGGTCGCGAGACCACCGTGCCGTGGGGTCTGGAGATCTACCCGCGCTTCAACTCGGCGGGCGATCCCGATCCTATGAGCGGCGTCTCCAACGGCGTGGTCGAGAAGGTCGTGCATCCCACCTTCTTGTACGAGATGGTGTGGAACATCCTGGTCGTGGTGTTGCTGGTGCAGATCGACAAGCGCTGGCGGATCGGCCACGGCCGCCTGTTCGCGCTCTACGTCGCCGGTTACAGCTTCGGCCGTTTCTTCGTGGAGCTGATGCGCGACGACGAGGCCACCACCATCGCGGGCATCCGCATCAACTCGTTCACCTCGGCGATCGTCTTCCTCGCGGCCATGGCGTATTTCGTGTTCGCGACCAAGGGGCGCGAGGCCGCCGCCCTGTTGCAACCGGGTGCCATGACGCGGCCGTGGCCGTGGCAGTTCGGCAAGCTGCGCGAGGTGGGGGAGGCCGCGTCGGCGGCCGGTGCCGTGGAAGGCGCGACGCTGACGAAAACCGCTGTCTCCGAGAAGGATTCGGAGACCGGGGGAGACAGCGCGGGGAAGGACGAGTCCGGTGGCGGGAAGCCGAAGCTGGACAAGGACGAGTCGGCTTCGGCGGCAGCGGATTCCGGCGACGACGAATCGGCGGGCGAGACCGGCGATTCCGGGTCGGCGAAGGGCGACGGGTCCGACGCAGAGAAGGGTGCGGACGCCGAGTCGGGTGCGGATGTCGAGCCGAAGTCCGTAACCGAGTCGAAGTCCGAGACCGACACCGAGTCGAAGTCCGAGACCTCAGAGTCGGACGCCGAGGCGGCCGCCACCGACGACCCCAAGGCCGACGAGCCGAAGAACGGCACGGCGACCCCCGCGAAGTCCAAGGCCGCCGAGTAACCACCCGCCCGGCCGAATCGCGCGCGGACGTGAACGAATCCACGCCCGCGCGCGATAACGACTCGGAGCCCGCCGCCGGAACGTCTCGGCGGTGGACACGACAAGAACGCTCGCCGCGGCGAGAATGACTCGGGATCGCCGCCCGTCCGGCGGTGATCCCGATCGGGGCCAGCACCTGGTTGCCCGCAGGATGAGGAGGACGTGAGTGACCGACCCCTATCAGAACCAGCCGGGCGCCGGCGGCCCGCAGTACGGCCCGCCCGGTACGGGCCCGAATCTGGGCAAGGATACGAGCCAACCGCACTACGAGCAGGCCCAGTACGGCCAGCAGCAGCCGTACCCCCAGCCCGGCCCCTACGGCCAGCCGCCGCAGGGCGCGTATCCGCCCCCGTATGGTCCGCCCGGCTACAACCCGGCCGACCCCGAGGCGCCGTTCGGCCGTGACTACTATGGCGTGCCCTACTCCGACAAGCAGAAGATCATCGCGGGCATCCTGCAACTGCTGATCGGCACCCTCGGCATCGGCCGCTTCTACTTGGGCTACACCACGATCGGCATCCTCCAGATCATCACCTGCGGTGGTTTCGGCATCTGGTCGCTCATCGACGCGATCCTGATCTTGATGGGCAAGGTGCCCGACGCCAACGGGCGTCCCCTGCGGGACTGAGCACGACGCGGGCGTCGCCGGAGCGCGGCGCCCGCGGCATTTCCGGCCGGGTTTTCATTCCGCATGATTCGAATACTGGCCATTCGGCCCGCAGGGGCGTATGTTTCCCCGGTCCTGTGTGTCGCGTTGGGGGTCCCGCCCCGCGCAGAAGAGAGGGATCTCCGTGCGTCGCAAGCTGTTCGCCGCCGTGTTCGCCGTCGTCGCCGCCACCGGCCTCACCGCGTGCGGTGGTTCCGACGACCCGTCCGTCCTGAAGATCGGTACCGAGGGCACCTACGCGCCCTTCAGCTTCCAGGGCACCGACGGCGCCCTGACCGGGTACGACGTGGAAGTGGCCCGCGCCGTGGGCGACAAGCTCGGCCGCACCGTGGAATTCGTGCAGACCCCGTGGGACGCGATCTTCGCGGGTCTGGAGTCCAAGCGCTTCGACGTGGTCGCCAACCAGGTCACCATCACCGACGACCGCAAGACCAAGTACGCCTTCTCCGCGCCCTACACCGTGTCCCAGGGCGTGGTCGTGACCCGCGCCGACGACAACTCTGTCGCGAGCCTGGCCGACGTGGCGGGCAAGACCTGCGCGCAGACCGTCACCAGCAACTGGGGCGCCGCGGCCACCGAGGCCGGCGCGAACGTGGAGGGCGTCGAGGGCTGGGTGCAGGCCATCCAGCTGCTCAAGAGCGGGCGCGTCGACTGCACCCTCAACGACAGCCTGGTGGTTCGCGAGTATCTGAAGACCTCCGGTGACGCGTCGGTGAAGATCGCCACCGAGACCGGCGAGACCAGCGAGATGGCCTTCGCCGCCCGCCAGGACGACCCGGTGGTCGCCGAACTGGACCGCGCGCTGTCCGAGCTGCGCGCCGACGGCACGCTCGCGCGGATCTCGGAGAAGTACTTCGGCACCGACGTGAGCCAGTAACCGTCCGTGGACGCCGCCACCTGGGAGCTGATCCGGCGCAATCTGTGGCCGATGCTGGAGGCCACCGTCACCACGACGATCCCGCTGACCGTCATCAGCTTCTCGATCGGCTTGGTGCTGGCGCTGTTCCTCGCGCTGGCGCGGCTGTCACCGCTGTGGTGGCTGTCCGCGCCCGCGCGGTTCTACATCTCGATCATCCGCGGGACGCCGCTGCTGGTGCAGTTGTTCATCGTGTTCTACGCGCTGCCGCAGATGGACATCGTCATCGATCCGTTCCCTGCGGCGGTGATCGCGTTCAGCCTGAACGTGGGCGGGTACGCGGCCGAGGTCGTGCGCGCGGCGATCCTGAGCGTCGCGAAGGGACAGTGGGAGGCGGCGCAGGCGCTCGGTATGACCTACCCGCAGACGCTGGGGTTGATCATCCTGCCGCAGGCCTCGCGGATCGCGGTGCCGCCGCTGTCGAACACGCTGATCTCGCTGGTCAAGGACACCTCGCTGGCCTCGACCATCCTGGTCACCGAACTGCTGCGCACCGCGCAGCTGGCCGCGGCGCCGACCTTCGACTTCTTCGCGCTCTACGGCGTCGCGGCGCTCTACTACTGGGTGATCTGCCTGATCCTGGGGTTCGCGCAGACCCGGCTGGAGACGAAGTTGTCCAAGCACGTCGCCGTCTGAGCCCGGCGAGTCCGCCCGGAATCCGGCCTCCGGCGTTGTTCAATGGGTGACATGTCCGGTTTCACGGCGCGCGTGCGGGTCGGGGCGGTGGTCACAGGCCTGATCGCCGCGTCGGCGGTGTGGGCGGCCGCGCCGGCCTCGGCGCAGCTGCCGGACGAATGCACGCGCGACGGCCGCACCGTCACCTGCGTCTTCGACACCCCGGGCACGGCCTACACGCGCGGCGGTGTGCTGTTCACCCTGCCGTTCCCGGTCACGAACGTGCACATCCTCGCGATCGGAGGTCGCGGCGGCGAGAGCTGCTGCCACGTGGTGGCCCCGGGCGGGCGCGCCGCCGTGGCGAGCGGGTCGGTGCTGGTGCCGCCCGGCGCGACGCTGTTCGTGGACGTGGGCGAGAACGGCGACGACCCGGTGCCCGCGAACGCCACCATGCGTGGCGGCGGGGCGGGCGGCGGCGCGTGGAGCGGTGAGGTGGTGGACGGGCGCTACGACCCGCACCCGCATTTCGAGCACCCGTTCGTGCATGGCGGGCGGGGCGGCGGCGCCTCGTCGGTCGCGGTGGCCGTCAATGCCGCTGACATCGAGGCGTACGGGGTGGCGCCGCTGGTCTCGGCGGGTGGCGGTGGCGGCGGCGCGGCGACCTGGTCGGGCATCCTGTCGCCCGGCGGGGACGCGGGCGCGCCGGGCGCCGGTCCGCGCGGCGGCGGCGCGGGGCCCAACACCTGGCCGCTCGCCAGCCTCAACCCGTTCGCGGCGGGCATCGCGCCGGGCGGCGCGGCCGGGGCACCAGACATCATCGAGCAAGGGACGACGCATACCTGCGCCGCCGGGTGCGGCAAGCCCGGCTGGGGCACGCGCGGCGGCGCGGGCGGCCTCGTCATCGCGCCCGGGCAGGTAATACCTTGGGAAGGCTCGCTTTTCGCGCCGGAGGGCGCGGCGCACGGTGCCGGCGGCGGGGGCGGAGGCGGCGGCTGGTACGGCGGCGGTGGTGGCAGCGCGGGTGGGCGGTTCAACCCGGTCGTCGATCCCGCCGACGGTGGTGTGCCGCCCGGTGGCGGCGGTGGCGGTTCGTCGGTGATCCCGGCGGGTGGCGCCCTCACCCTGGCCGCCCCTGATTCGGCGCCGCGCGTGGTGCTCACCTTCGACGTTCCGGCCTGATCACCGGTGCGCGCTCGGCGACACCGACCTGTGCGAACTGGTTTACCGAACGGTCACCCCGTCGCGGTGAGCTCTCGCGCTCCGACAGGACTAGGCTCGACGTGTGATGCGACGGACGAAGATTGTGTGCACGCTCGGCCCGGCCACTGCCACCGAGGACCGTATCCGCGAACTCGTCGAGAGCGGCATGGACGTGGCCCGGCTCAACTTCAGCCACGGTGAGCACGCCGACCACGCGGAGAACTACAAGAAGGTGCGCCAGGCCTCCGACCACGTCGGCAGAGCGGTCGGCATCCTCGCCGACCTACAGGGCCCCAAGATCCGGCTCGGCCGGTTCACCGAGGGCCGCACGATGTGGGCGACCGGCGAGGAAGTCCGCATCACCGTCGACGATGTCGAAGGCACGCGCGACCGCGTGTCCACCACCTACAAGGAACTCGCCAAGGACGCCAAACCCGGCGACCGGCTGCTCGTCGACGACGGCAAGGTCGGCCTGAGCGTCACCGCGGTCGACGGCAACGACGTGGTCTGTCGGGTGACCGAGGGCGGTCCGGTCTCCAACAACAAGGGCGTCTCGCTGCCCGGCATGGACGTGTCGGTGCCCGCGCTCTCCGAGAAGGACATCGAGGACCTCGAGTTCGCGCTGAAGCTCGGCGTCGATTTCATCGCGCTGTCGTTCGTGCGCTCGCCCTCGGACGTGGAACTGGTGCACGACGTGATGGACCGCGTCGGGCGCCGGGTGCCGGTGATCGGCAAGCTGGAGAAGCCGGAGGCCATCGACAACCTCGAGGCGATCGTGCTGGCCTTCGACGCCATCATGGTCGCGCGCGGCGACCTCGGCGTGGAGCTGCCGCTCGAGCAGGTGCCGCTGGTGCAGAAGCGCGCCATCCAGATGGCGCGCGAGAACGCCAAACCGGTCATCGTGGCCACCCAGATGCTGGAATCCATGATCGAGAACTCGCGCCCCACCCGCGCCGAGGCCAGCGACGTGGCCAACGCGGTGCTCGACGGCGCCGACGCGGTGATGCTGTCAGGCGAGACCTCGGTCGGCGCGTACCCGATCGAGACGGTGCGCACCATGGCGCGGATCGTGCACGCGGTCGAGGCCGAGTCCTCCACCCGGGTGCCGCCGCTGACCCACGTGCCGCGCACCAAGCGCGGCGTCATCTCCTACGCCGCGCGCGATATCGGCGAGCGGCTCAACGCGAAGGCCCTGGTGGCGTTCACCCAGTCCGGCGACACCGTGCGCCGCCTGGCCCGCCTGCACACGCCGCTGCCGCTGCTGGCGTTCACGCCGCTGCCGGAGGTGCGCAGCCAGCTGGCGCTGACCTGGGGCACCGAGACGTTCATCGTGCCGACGGTGGACAGCACCGACGCCATGATCCACCAGGTGGACCAGTCGCTGCTGTCCATGGGGCGATACACCAAGGGCGACCTGGTGGTCATCGTCGCGGGCTCCCCGCCCGGTACTGTCGGGTCCACCAACCTGATCCACGTGCACCGCATCGGTGAGGAGGACCATTAGAGTGAGCGCTTCGCTACGCGACACCGTCGGCACCGAGGAGCCGGCGCGGCGGTCCGATCTGGAGGTGTTGCTCGGTCTGCTCGACCTCGAGCAGATGGACGAGGACGTGTTCGTCGGACACCATCCGGAGAAGGTCTGGAGCAGGACCTTCGGCGGTCAGCTGGTCGCGCAGGCGATCATGGCGGCCGGTCGCACCGTCGGCGACCGGCCCGTGCACGCGGTGAACGCGCATTTCGTGCGCGGCGGCGACACCAAGAAGCCGATCGAGTACCGGGTCGACCGGCACCGCGACGGCCGCGCCTTCGCCAACCGCACCGTCACGGCGGTGCAGGACGACCAGGAGCTGTTCGTCATGCTGGCGGCGTTCCAGGACTGGGGCAAGGGGCTCGAACACGCCCACGCCCAGCCGGAGGTGCCCGATCCGGAGAGCCTGCCGCGCGTGGAGGAGAGCTTCGAAGGCTTGGAGGACAAGCTGGAGATGTTCGTCAACGCGCCGCACCCCATCGATATGCGGTACACGAACGATCCCGCGTGGATTCTGAAGGGCACGGGGGAGAAGCTCAATCACAATCGCGTCTGGATGCGGGCCGACGGCACCCTGCCCGACGATCCGCTGATTCACGTGGCGACGCTGGGTTATTCGTCGGACACCACGGTGCTCGATTCCATCATCACCACCCACGGCCTCTCGTGGGGCCTGGACCGGATCGTGGCGGCCACCGTGAACCATTCCATCTGGTTCCACCGGCCGTTCCGCTTCGACGACTGGGCGCTGTATTGCACGGAATCGCCGGTGGCGGCGGGCTCGCGCGGATTGGCGACGGGGCGGTTCTATTCGCGTTCGGGTGAATTGCTCGCGACCACCGTGCAGGAAGGGTTGATCCGGCACTTCCCGTCGCGGCGGTGAGTAGCGCGGCGCACCGCGGAATTCGGGTGGGCGCCGAATCACCCGGACGCTAGAGGATTTCGCGTTCGGTGTCGAAATCGAAGCTGTCGCGGCGCTGCACGCGAATCGTGCGCGGCACGTCCAGATCGGCCGTGCCGCAAGACGTTTCGAGTTCGCGTTGCAGCGCGGCAAGTCCCTGCACGGTGAGGGCGCGGGGCGCGCCGACGAGGCTGAGCGCGATCTCGTAGGTGCGCCGGGTCCCCGGGTGCAGGCCGGGATGGTCCACGCGCCACTGGGTTTCGAGCAGCGCGTGGGCGGGCGTGTCGGCGTCGACCGGCAGCGTGAAACGCCAGGCGAACACGTCGCGGTCCTGGAGGTGGTCGTCGACGACCGCGCGCACCGACTCGACGACCCGGTCGAGCGTTTCCGGTGTCACATAAACATGAAGCGAAACATCCGAAATAGTGCGTTTCGGCATGCCTGATTCCTGTCCTGTGTCGAACCATCAACGGCGGAGTTGTCGGGGAGTGTAGTGCCTCGGTGGGGTGGTGCGACACAGTTGGTGGCGCGCGTCCCCGTTACCGGACGCGCTGCGCCGCCAGGAAAGCCGACAGCGGAGCCGGTCCGCGACCGCCGGGTTGCAGCACCAGCCCCGGTCGCTCGTCGTCGGCGCGGCCCGTCTCGTGCGGGGCCAGCGCCAGCAGCAGCGGCACCAGCGCCTCGGCGATCCGGTCGCCGACCTCGCAGTACGCCGCGGGGGACAGGCCGACCGGATCGGCGATGTTCTCCCGCCCCACCAACGCCAGATCGTTGCGCGCCTGATGCAGTTCGGCCACGGTGCGGGCGCCGGTCACCTTGGCGATGCGGCGCGCCTCGAGGAGCGTGAACGTGCGCGAGGCCGCCCCGAACGCCATCTCGCTCGCCTGGTCACGGATCTGCTCGGTCATCGTCAGGACCAGGTCGGCGCGGTCGATGTGTTCCGGTTTGAGTTTGCGCGCCCGGAATCCTTCCGGGTCGGCGCCGAGGCCCGAGATCGTCTGGGCGGCAAGTGGTTCCACCGGGAAGCCGACGAGCGCGCGGGTGCCCGCGCTGTCCGCGGTGAGGCCCGGCAGGGGATGTTCGACGGCGAGGGCGCGGGCGAGCCGCTCGGCGATCGCCGAACGGCAGACGTTGCCGTTGCAGACGAACAGGACGTGCATGCGTTCACGGTAATTCGGCCGTTGCCCGTTCAGAAGTCCGAAAAGACCGGATCACACCCGCGCGGACATATATTCATCCGCGCGTCGCATGTTGTACACGAACCTCACCGGAGAATCAATCGCGCGGCGCGAGGAATATCATGTGCGAGCGCTGTGCCTATGGCGACAGTACCCGTGCGCTTCGAGCTTCAATCATCGGGGTGCGCGTGCACACGGTTATTCCTCGGACGAATAGGTGGACCCGGCAACCATCAGGGGTTTTCCGGAGCGCGGCCGAGGGCGTGATGAACCCGCAATACCCATTCGGCATGAATTGTGTTCGCTGCGACTCCTGTTCGGATCGGCGACGTTTCGTGGTTTTCGGCGGCGGATTCGACAGCGCCCGGCCGAATCGAGCAGGCCGAGTCGGCGGTTCGCGATGTCGCGGAACGAAGCCCGCGCACCGGGTCCGAGATTCCCGCGAACACCGCGACATGCGCGTGCGCCGGGGCTAGAGTGTCGTCGGTTGCCGGGTATCGGGCACTCGATCATGTTCGCGCGGAAGGGGATTCGGTGCTCGACAGGGCGAATCACCAGGGCAAGTTCGGCACCGACTACGTGCGCGTGCTGGCCTCGGCCGCCGGGCTGATCTGGTCGCAGGACGACGTGGACCTCGACGGCGTCGACCTGTGCCTGAAACTCCCCGGCCGCACCCCGAGCGGCTTCTCCCCGCGCATCGACGTCCAGGTGAAGACGGTGTCGCGGCTGCCGGTCCGCGGCGGCCACCTCGATTACGACGGGCTCGGCCGCGCCCAGTTCGACAAGTTGGCGGGCACCGGCTCGACCGTGCCGCGCTACCTGTTCGTGATCCACGTGCCGCCGCGCGCCGGTGAATACGCCGACCTGCGCACCGCCGGACTCCTGCTCCGGCACATCGGCTACTACCTGCCGCTGCACGACCGGCCCCCGCTGCCCGCGACCGACGCGCGCGGCCGAGTTCGCGTGCACATCCCGGTGGGCAACGTGCTCACGGCGGACGGGTTGCGCGCGCTGGTCGCCGGTTCCGCGATCGTCCCGGCATGACCGGCGCCCAGGTGCCCCGCGTGCGGGCGGTGACGGCGTATCTGAGCGCCCACGGCTGGACGGTCACCGCCGGCTGGCGGGACGCGCAGGTGTGGAGCCTGCGCGAATTCGACGTCCTGGTACCCGCTTCCGACGAACTGGCCGACACCCCGAGCCGGATCCGCGACCTGGCCCGGTGTGTCGCGGACGCCGAGGACCGCTCGCCGCGCGCGGTGTGGCGCGATCTGGGTTCCCCGCCCGCCGACCTCCTCTTGTTCCGCGCGCGCGACGACATCGACGCGGTGCCGCTGCCCACCGGCGCGCGCACGGTGGGCGCGCTGCGCGATCTGCTGCTGCACTGCGCGCGCGAGGCCGCCGACGAGGCGCGACCGGGGGACGCGCGCGCCCTGCTCGACCGCGCGCGGCTGTCGTTGAGCGACCGGCCGTTCGGCGTGGATGTCGCGGTGCCGCACGCCGGGCCGGACTCGCTGGGCAGGCGGACCGCCCTGCGCGTGCGGCACAGTTCGGCGGCCGCGTCGGCGGCGGCGCGCCAGGACGCCGATCCCGCCGCACACCTCGCGGACCTCTCCGATGCCGTGTGCCGCGCGCTGGCCGATCTCGCGGGCCCGGACGGGGTCAGCCTCGGATTCCGCTGGGTGGGAACGGATTCGCCCCCACCGGACACCGTGGAGCTGCCGGGCGGCGCGGGCGAGGTGCTCCGCGCGGAGGTCCGCGCGCGTGGTCGCCGAGCGGAGCCGGTTCCTGATCGCGAGCGCCCCGTCCCGGGTGTCGTGGAGGGCGTCGTGGTCGGGCTCGCCGACGACGCGGAGGGCGACCGGCGGCGGATCACGGTGCGCGGCGTCCTCCGGTACGCGGGCGCACCGCACGCGCGCCGCCGGTCGGTGCGCGTGCGCCTGCCCGGCGACGAGGACTACCGCGTGGCGCTCGACGCGCACAGCGCGGGACGGGCCGTCCGGGCCGAAGGCGAGGTCACCGGCGCCGGGCGCGCCCGCGGGATCGTCACCGTGCCGGGCGGTTTCACAGTGATCGACGAGTCACACGGGTGACAGAACGGGGACGGCCATGACCGAGGTCCGATTGAACACCGTCGAGCGGTGCGTGCTGCTCGTCCTGATGGCGCAGGCCAGGGAACTCACCAACGCGGAACTCCTCGCGCTGGCGGGTCTGAAACTCGACGGGAAGGACCGGGTGCGCCTCAACGCTCTCGGGTTGGTCGACAGCGTGAAGGTGGGCCGCGCCTACGTGCACGAGCTGACCGATCGCGGCGCGGTGTGGTGTCGCGCGGAACTGACGGCCGAGCGCCCGGCCCGCTCCGGTTCGGCGGGCGGCGCGCTCTACGTCGTGCTCGCCGCGCTGAGCCGCCATCTGGACGGCACGGGGCAGTCGCTGGCGGAACTGTTCCGGCCCGACGTGGCCGGCCAGGTCGAGGCCGCCTACGCCGCCGTCACCCAGGGCAGCGGCGCGCCGGTACGCCTGGCGGTGCTGCGGGACCGGCTCGACGGGTTGTCGCGCGGCGAGTTCGACCGCGCGGTCGAACTGCTGTCCCGGCGCCGGGGCGTGCACGTGCGTTCCGAAGCGGACCAGAAGATCCTCACCGACGCCGACCACGACGCGGCCGTGGTGCTGGGCGGCACGCGGCGGCATCTGCTCACCGTCGAGGTGCCACGGTGAACGAGGCGCAGCGGCACGCGCTGGCCTCCATCCAGTTCAGCAGCGTGCTCGGCGCGAACGAGATCTGGAGTCCGCTGAGCCATCACGTCGACGGACTGCATCCGCACGCCTTCGCCGAACTCACCCGAGCGGTCGCCGCCGCCGAGGCGCGGCCCCGCAGCACGCCGACCGGTCTGGTGCTGAGCGGGGAGAAGGGCGTCGGCAAGACGCACATGCTCGGCTGGTTGCGCCAGCACGTGCAGGATCGGGGCGGGGCGTTCTTCATGCCCAAGCTGATCGATGGCGCGTCGTTCTGGTCGGGGGCCGTGCACGGCGTGGTCACCCGGCTGCTCGGTGCGGACGGCGGGCAACTCGGGCGGATGCTCCACACCCTCACCACGCTCACCGGCTGCGACCGCGAACTGGGACTGCGCGTGCGGGGGATGATCAAGATCGACCCCGCGGGGTTGCGGGCCTTCGCGGAGAAAGTGGAGGAACTCGACGCCGAGGTCGCCGAGACCTGCCGCGACACGTTGCGCGCGCTGATCCTCTACCAGGCCAAGGGCGAGGAACGCGAGATCGGGCACAGCTTCCTCGTCTTCCCCGACGGCATCGAGGAAGCCGACCGCGCCGAGTGGGGCTTCCGCGAGCGGATCAAGCCGCCGCAGCTCATCTTTCACGAACTGTGCCGGTTGTTCGCGCTCACCGGTCCGGTGGTGCTCGCCGTCGACCAGGTCGACACCGTCATCGCCCAGTCCGCGCGCACGGTGGGCGACGGGCTGGCCGACCGGTTGGCCGACGGACTGATGAACCTGCGCGAGGAAACCGTGCGCACCCTCGTCGTCGCCGCGTGCATCCCGAAGTCGTGGGAGCTGATCACCTCGCGGGCGGTGAACTCGGCGGCCGACCGGTTCACCGTGCTCGAACTCGCCACGGCGATGCCCGACGCCGCGGTGGCCTCGGCGATCGTGGAGCGCCACCTCGGCGGTCTGTTCGGCGCCCTCGGTTTCGTCCCGCCGCATCCGACCTGGCCGGTGCTGCCCGTCGCCTTCGACGATCCGGAGGTCGCGTCCTTCACGCCCCGTCGCCTGCTGCAACGCCTGGACGCCCATGTTCGCGCGTGCCTGGCGCGGGGACGAGTCGACGAGCTGACCCGTTTCGCGGGAGCGGCCGAGGACAATCCGACCCCACCGCCGGCCACCCCCTCCGACGCCGCCGTCTTGGACGCGCGCTTCGAGGCGCTGCGGGCGGCCGTGGACGTCGAGGCCCCGCTCGATCCCGCGCACGAGGACGAGCGGATGTCGGCGCTGCTCGACGCCGGTCTGCGCGCCTACGTGCACGAACAGAACCGCCAGGACCTGACGGTCGACACCGACGTGCAGCCGTCGCTGCACGCGCGCCTGCGGTGCACGCTGGACGAGGCGACGGAGTCCGAGGAGCACTGGAGCTTCCGCGCCATCGCCCACCGACACCATCGCGCGGTGCAGGCGCGGCTGCGCTCGGCGACGCTGGAGTCCGGCATCCAGCCCGGTGTGTCCGTGCGGCACCTGGTGATCCTGCGCAATATCCCGTTCTCGCGCGGGCGCGTGACCGCGGACATGCTGGAGGCGCTGGAGTCCGCCAACGGCCGCGCCCTCCCCGTCCAGACCGAAGACCTCCGCACCTTCGCCGCCCTGGGCAGGATGCTCGCCGAACACGCTCCGGGACTGATCAATTGGCTCGTTTCGCGGCAGCCCGCGAGCAGGACGCAGTTGTTCACCAAGATCCTGGGTGGGGCGAACGGGGGTGTCGCGACTGCGCGCACGACGCATCCGACCGGCCCGCAGGCTGGGGAGGACGCCGTCGCCACGGGGAATTCCGATGTGGGGCTTGCGGAACCGACCGGCCTTTCGCCGAACGGCGAGGCGACCGCGTCGTCCCAAGCCATCTCGGCCGTCACTGATCCGAGCTCCTCGGCGGACTCGGACCCACGCCCCCCGATGGTCCGTGAGTCGGTGTCCGCTGTCGAGCCGCCGACCACGGGAGTCGCGGAAGGCTCCCCGGTGCGGTCGTCCGTCCCGGATCGAGGAGGGGAGTTCGGGCCGGTGTCGCCGAGTGCGGGATCCGGCGCGGAAGGTCCGGCTGCTGATCAGGTGCCGACCGCCCTGGCGAACGCGGTGGGAGCGGCTGCCGCTCCGGGCAATTCGGCGCCGTCACCGACGTGGGGTCATCCGGCGTCACCCACCGCGCCGGCCGTTGCCGTCGAAGCGAAATCCGCGCACACCCCGGCACCTCCGGCGGAATCGCCCGAGCCGACGATCACCGTCGGCCGCTATCGCGACACCGGTCGCGAGTTCCGCCTCCCGCTCGTCCTGCTCCGCAAGCACGTCTCCGTCTTCGCGGGCTCGGGTTCCGGGAAGACGGTGCTGTTGCGCCGGTTGGTGGAAGAGGCGGCGCTGCACGGTGTTTCGTCGATCCTCGTCGACACCAACAACGATCTGGCCAGGCTCGGCGATCGCTGGCCCGCGTCGCCGCTCGGCTGGAATCCCGGCGATGCGGAGCGCGCCGAGCGGTACTTCGCGGAGACCGAGGTGATCGTCTGGACCCCGCGCCGGGAGGCGGGACGCCCGCTCTCGCTGAATCCGCTGCCCGACTTCTCCGGCGTGCTGGACGACCCCGACGAATTCCGGATCGCCGTCGACGCCTCGGTGGCCGGTCTGCTCCCGCGCGCCGGGCTCACGGCCAGGAAGCTCGCCACGGGGCAGGCGGTCCTCACGCAGGCGCTCACGTTCTTCGCGCGGGAGGTCGGCGGTGATCTGCACGCGTTCGTCGAACTGCTGGCCGATCTGCCCGACGAAGCGAGCACGCTGCGCGACGCCCGCCCACTGGCCGCCGCGGTGGCGACCGAGTTCACCGCGGCCATGATCAACGACCCGGTGTTCGGCGGCGCGGGCACGCGGCTCGATCCCGGTGCGCTGCTCACGCCTGCGCCGGGCAAGCGGGCCCGGGTGTCGGTGATCAGCTGCATCGGCCTGCCCACCTCCGCGCAGCAGCAGACCTTCGTCAACCAGCTCCAGTTGGCGCTGTTCGCGTGGATCAAACGGAATCCGGCGGGCGACCGTCCGCTGGGCGGTCTGCTGGTGCTCGACGAAGCGCACACCTTCGTCCCCTCGCGCGGCACCACCGCGTCGAGCGCGAGCAGCCTGCAACTCGCCGCGCAGGCCCGCAAGTACGGCCTGGGCCTGGTGTACGCGACGCAGGCGCCGAAAGCGTTGCACAACATGGTGACCGGCAACACCGCCACCCAGTTCTTCGGACGACTGAACGCCTCGGCTCATATGCAGACCGCCACCGAATTGGCGCGCGCGAAGGGCGGCACCGTGGACGACATCTCCCGCCTCGCCGCCGGACGCTTCTACGGCGCGACCGAGGGCGCCGCCTTCGGCAAGCTCGCGGTCCCGATGTGCCTGAGTCACCACCCGTCGAGCGCGCTCACGGAGGAAGAGGTGATCCGTCGCGCCATTGGCGAGGAATACTAGCCGCTGAGCGGCAGCTGCCTACGCGTGCGAGATCTGTTGCGAGGCAACGCCTTCGGATGTCCGCGGATGTCGATCAGGTGGCATCCGTCATTCGGGCGCGATTCCGGCGCTACGCGAACCGGGCCCGCGCACGCGTCGCCCCACCCGCCATGTGAGCGGCCGGGTGAACAGCGGACCGAGGCGGCGCGCACCGAATCCGAGGGCGGTGAACCACAGCACGCTGGCGACCACCTGGGTCCGGCGCGATCGACGGCGGCGTCATCCACGACGTGCCGCGAAGTGATCCGAGGGAACGCTCACCGCCCGGCTTCGGATCGAAGCGAGTCAGTCGGATTCGCTTCGGTAGTAAGCGGATTCGGTGACCACCGGCGGCGCCTTCGGCTGTTCGCCGTGCACCCGCCCGCGCGTGGAGAACATCGGTCCGCGCGAGGCGACGACGGGCGCGAAGCGGGCGAGGCCGGTGGCGGGCGCCATGTCGTCGTACATGGCGTCGATGCCGCCGCGGGCGAAGTACGCCTCGTGCCAGAACCCGGTGCCGCCGGAGTCCTTGAGGAATTGGGTCCACCACTGCCGGTGCGGGTCGGAGCGGGTCCAGCGTTCCAGGCTGTCCAGATCGCGCCAGTACTGGCGCGCGCCCCAGTGCGGTGGGAAGAGTCCCCAGACCACGTCTTCGTGCGCCAGCAACCCGTCGGGCCGGTCCTTGTGCGACCGGTACAGCTTCGGCCCGATCCCCAGGAGCCGCAACATCCCCCGCGGCTTGCGCACCCGCATGCCGAGATATACGACAACGAGGTCGGGATACCCCGCCAAATCCACGGTCGTCCTGTTCACCCGCATAGCCGCAACCTCCGCACTCGGGCTCTCTTCCACCCTACGTCCGTCCACGTCCCACACCCCGCCCCGGTTCAAAACCCCCACCCACCCCGTCCAGCCCCACTGACAAACCGGAAGGGCAATCCAGAGGCAACCGCCACCACCCCGCCCGCCGCCGGGCACCCGAACAATGGACTCTCGGCGCGGCCCACACGACACGATCGGCCTCCGCCCAGCACAATCTGCGCCATATGGAGCGGCCCCGCCATGAGATCAATGAACAAAAGCCGACAGCCATTGCCACCCGATAGGAAAGAATGCCGGCCAAAAGTCCGGAATCCGAACACTGGCGAAAGAAACGTACTAAACCGGACAGACCCACAATGGCGGTCGGAATCCAACGCCGACACCCCGACGGCGCAGATGACAATTGAGCAGTCCTGTCGGTGTTGAACAGGCGTTCGGGTGCAGTCCAGAAACGCGACTTACCCGCCAACGCAACCACCCACCAAGGGGGGTCCGGGGGCGAAGCCCCGCCGGGCGGGGCCCGGGGGTTGCACCCCCGGAGAACACGACCAGACGAGAACGGCTCGCGCTCTCCGCGAGCGCGAGCCGGCTACGAGGCTGGTGCCGAGTGTGGGACTCGAACCCACACGTCCTTTCGGACAACGGTTTTTGAGACCGTCGCGTCTGCCAGTTCCGCCAACCCGGCGCACCGGTTGAGAACTATAGCCGGTGGCGGGCCCCCGGAGCCAAACGGGTTGTGGCGCGCGCCACGGTATGGGTCTTTACGCAGGGTATATGCGTTGCGGGGTCGGGTGAACGGTACTCTCTACATCACTCGACGGCGTGCCGGGTGGGGCGAGGCGGTGAAGGAGATCGTCTCAGCCCCATTCGCGTGTGTCGGGACAGGCATCGCAACCAGAGGGGTCTACCTATGAGCACAGCAGCAGGGGGCGCCGGCACGAAGAAGGACGCCGGGGCGAAGCGGGTCGTCGTGGCCGAGGACGAGGCGCTCATCCGCATGGACCTGGTGGAGATGCTGACCGAGGAGGGCTATCAGGTCGTCGGTGAGGCGGGCGATGGCCAGCAGGCGGTGGATCTGGCGGTGGAGCATCGCCCCGACCTGGTGATCATGGACGTGAAGATGCCGCGCCGCGACGGTATCGACGCCGCGGCCGAGATCGCGTCGAAACGTGTTGCGCCGGTGGTGATCCTGACGGCGTTCAGCCAGCGCGACCTGGTGGAGCGGGCGCGCGACGCGGGTGCGATGGCGTATCTGGTGAAGCCGTTCACGAAGTCGGATCTGGTGCCCGCGATCGAGTTGGCGGCCAGCCGTTTCCACGAGATCACCGCGTTGGAGAGCGAGGTCGCCAATCTGGCCGACCGGCTCGAGACCCGCAAACTGGTGGAGCGCGCGAAGGGCGTGCTGATGCAGACGCAGGGCCTGTCCGAACCGCAGGCGTTCAAGTGGATTCAGCGCACGGCGATGGACCGCCGGACTACGATGAAGGCGGTTGCCGAGGTCGTGCTGGAGAATCTCGCACCCAAGTGAGGTGCGCCCCCTCGGCGGTGTCCGGCTGTGGTGATTTAACGCGACCGAAACCCGATCGACAAAAAGAATTCGACACGAAGCCGTCCGTATGATCCGAATGTGATGCGGAACTAACGTGCCGACGCTATGTTCTGACCGGGCCGACGTGGTCGGCCCCCTCGGGTTTGCCGGGGGAGCACAGGACGTAGAGGTGAGACGTGCTTAGTTCGACATGGCGCAGTCGTTCGACGCGGAGCGTTTTGGTCATCGGTGCCGCTGCGGCGTTGGCGTTGACGGGATGCAGCGAGAAATCGACCGGAAGCGATTCCGACGCCACGGGCTCGGGCGCCGGCGGGCTGTCCATCCAGCCGGTGGTCCAGGTGGATTCCGAGGGCAAGGAAGTCCCGGCGGCGGACGCCTCGAACGCGGCCGACCCGGCCGGTGACGGTTCGGCGACCTGCCCGGCGGGCACGTCCATCGCGATGGCGGGTGCGCTCACCGGCCCCGACGCGGCGCTCGGCATCAATATCGTCAACGGCGTGAAGCTGGCACTCGACCAGCACAACAAGGCCAATGCGGGATGTCAGATCACCCTCAAGCAGTTCGACACCGAGGGTGACCCGCAGAAGGCCACCTCGGTGATCCCCGAGATCATCAACGACCCCACCATCATCGGCCTGGTCGGCCCGGCGTTCTCGGGTGAGACGAAGGCGACCGGCAACCTGCTCAGCGACGCGGGCCTGGTGGCGGTGTCGTCGTCGGCGACCAACGAGACGCTCACCAAGAACGGCTGGACGTCGTTCTTCCGCGGCTTGGCCCACGACGGGGTGCAGGGCCCCTCGGTGGCCAAGTACCTGGTGAACACCGCGGGCTACGGCAAGGTCTGCGTCATCCAGGACAACACCGACTACGGTGTGGGCCTGGCGGCTTCGATCACCGCGGGCCTGGGCGCGGCGGCCGACGCCTCGTGCTCGGCGAGCATCAAGAAGGGTGACAAGGACTTCTCGGCGACCGTCACCAAGGTCGCGGCGGCGAATCCGGACGCGGTGTTCTTCTCCGGCTACTACGCCGAGGCGGCGCCGCTGGCGCAGCAGTTGAAGTCGGGCGGCGTGGACGCGGCGTTCGTGTCCGCGGACGGTACCAACGATCCGCAGTTCGTGGCACAGGCGGGCAATTCCGCGACGGGCGCGACGCTCTCCTGCCCCTGTGGACCGGCCCCGGAAGAGTTCACCAAGGAGTACGAGGCCCTGATCGGTCAGGCGCCCGGCGTCTACTCGGTCGAGGCATATGACCTGACCACGATCCTGGCCAAGGGCATCGACGGCGGTAAGGTCACCCGCCCCGATCTGCTCGAGTACGTCCGCACGTACCAGGGCGCGGGTCTGGCGCGCGACTACCAGTGGAACGCCGATGGCGAATTGTCGAACGCGCTGATCTGGATCTACGAAGTCAAGTAGGGACAAGGGAACTCGCGGCACGTACCGGGACGTGCGTCCCGGTACGTGCCGCTGTCTTCAGGGGCATCAGGGTGTGAGGGCGAACGACGAATGACATCGACAGCTGCGGCGAGCACGGCCTTGTTGGCCAGCTCGATCGAGTTCAACTTCCAGGGCGTGGTCGACCAGTTCTGGCGACTGACCGTGGACGGCGTGACCTATGGATCCATCTACGCGCTGGTCGCGGTGGGTTACACCTTGGTCTACGGCGTGCTGCGGCTCATCAACTTCGCCCATTCGGAAATATTCATGCTGGGCATGTTCGGGCAGCTGGTCGGCCTGATGCTGCTCGGCTTCGCCGCCGGACCCGACGTGTACGACCAGGGCGTGTTCCTGACGGTCGTGTACCTGGGCACGGCGATGATCGTGGGCATGCTCGTCTCCGGCGGCGCGGCGGTCGGCTTGGAGCGGGTGGCGTATCGGCCGCTGCGTAAACGCGGCGCGAAACCGCTGGCCTTCCTGATCACGGCGATCGGCGCGTCGTTCGTGATCCAGCAGTTCGTGCTGTTCGTGCTCCCCAAGATCAACTCGGATCTGGGCGGCCCGAACGCCCAGCAGCCGGTGCGGCTGGTGGAGCAGACCACGCTGTTCAGCTTCGGCGGCGCCGACATCACCAATATCGCGATCCTCATCGTCGCGGCCGCGGTGGTGCTCGCCCTGACCACCGAAATGCTCATCAACAGAACGAAATTCGGCCGCGGTATCCGCGCGGTCGCCCAAGACCCGGACACCGCGACGCTGATGGGCGTCTCGCGGGAACGGGTGATCATGCTGACGTTCCTCATCGGCGGTCTGCTCGCGGGCGCGGCGGCCACGCTGTACGTCATCAAGATCCCGTCCGCGATCATCTACTCCGGCGGGTTCATCCTCGGCATCAAGGCGTTCAGCGCCGCGGTGCTCGGCGGCATCGGCAACCTGCGCGGCGCGCTGCTCGGCGGTCTGCTGCTGGGCGTGGTCGAGCAGTACGGGCAGATGTTCTTCGGCACCCAGTGGCGTGACGTGGTCGCGTTCGTGGTGCTGGTGGTGGTGCTGATGGTGCGCCCGACGGGCATCCTCGGCGAGAGCCTCGGGAGGGCACGAGCATGACCGACACCACCACCGCCATCCCGGCGCCGATCGAACCCAAGCAGCCGCCGCCGCGCGGCGTCGGCGATGCCATCCGTTCCTGGTGGGACGGGCTGAGCAGGCCCGCGCAGTGGGCGGTCGGCGTGCCCGCGATCATCGCGCTCGCGCTGCTGCCGCTGTTCCCGCCGCCGCTGCTGGACACCCCCGGCTACAACTTCGGCCTGGTCATGGCAAAGGTCGCGATGTTCGCGCTCATCGCCATCGGCCTCAACGTCGTGGTCGGGCAGACCGGCCTGCTCGACCTCGGCTACGTAGGCTTCTACGCCGTCGGCGCCTACACGGTCGCGCTGCTCACCAGCCCGAACAGTCCGTGGAACCAGACCGACGGCGGCTGGCTGAACCCGAGCTGGGCGTGGCTGGCCTGCCTGCCCATCGCGATCGTGGTGACCGGCATATCCGGTCTCATCCTCGGGTCACCGGCGCTGCGCGTGCGCGGCGACTACCTGGCCATCGTGACGCTCGGCTTCGGCGAGATCGTGCGCCTCATGGCCGACAACCTGGGCGAGATCACCAACGGCAGCCTCGGCCTGTCCGAGGTCGCCTACCCGCGCATCGGCGAGTCCGAGGCACACCCCAACGGCGTGTTCTCCGCGGGCAACACCGGCGACCCCGACAGCGCGAACCTGTTGGATCGGGCCAGCTACGGCACCTACTGGTACTGGTTCGGCATCGCGCTCGTGGTGATCGTGCTGCTGGTGGTCGGCAACCTCGAGCGCAGCCGGGTGGGCCGCGCGTGGGTGGCCATCCGCGAGGACGAGGACGCCGCCGAGATCATGGGCGTGCCGACCTTCAAGTACAAGCTGTGGGCGTTCCTCATCGGCGCGGCCGTCGGCGGCATCTCCGGCGCGCTCTACGCCGGGCAGGTGCAGTTCGTGAGTCCGTCGCGGTTCGACATCATCAACTCGATGCTGTTCCTCTGCGCGGTCGTCATCGGCGGCCAGGGCAACAAGCTGGGCGTCATCGTCGGCGCGTTCCTGGTGGCCTATCTGCCCGACCGGTTGGCCTCGGTGCGCCTGGTCGACGACGAGACCACCGGCTACATCCTGTTGATCCTGGACGTGGCCGTGTTCATCGGCCTGATGGTCGTGTGGCAGCGGATGGGCCAGAAACTCAGTCCGTGGCCGAGACGCGGGGTGATAGCCGGGCTGGTGTTCACCGGTATCGCGGGCGCCTTGCTGATCGGCAGCGTGCTGCTGTTCCGGATGGGCGGCGCGCAGTCGCTCGGCGACCTCAAGTATCTGTATTTCGGTGTGGCACTGATGGTGATGATGATCCTGCGTCCGCAGGGTCTGTTCCCGGTGCGGCAGAAACTGCTCACCTACGGCAGGCAGGTCTACCAGGCCGTGCGCAAGCCCGAGGTCGAGCCGATCGGAGTGGGCAAATGACGGGGCCGGGCGCGGGTGACGCGCTGTTCGACAACGAGGACATGGCCGCCGGTTACCAGAAGCCGCCGGAGGTCGAGAGCGCGGGCGAGGTCGACGTCACCGCGGTGCTGCCGTCGCTGGCCGACGAGGAGACCGTCGCCGAGGTCGTCGCGCCGCACCGCGAGATCGAGACCGCCGTCGGTGAGCCGCTGCTGCGCACCGAGGGGCTCACGGTCAAGTTCGGCGGCCTCACCGCGCTCGACAACGTGAGCTTCGAGATCCGCCGCGGGGAGATCCTGGGCCTGATCGGGCCGAACGGCGCGGGCAAGACCACCTGCTTCAACGCCATCACCGGCGTGTACCGGCCGACGGCGGGCACGGTGATCTTCGACGGTCAGCCGCTGGGCAAGACCAAGCGCAATGTCATCACCCGCCTCGGCATCGCCCGCACCTTCCAGAACGTGCGGCTGTTCGGGGAGATGACGGCGCTGGAGAACGTGGTGGTGGGCACCGACGCCCGGCACAAGACCTCGGTGCCGGGCGCGATCTTCCGCACCCCGCGCCACCGGGCCGAGGAGCGCGACGCCATCGAGCGCGGTATGGCGCTGCTCGAGTTCGTCGGGATCGCGCCGCGCGCGGTGGAGAAGGCGCGCAACCTCTCCTACGGCGATCAGCGCCGCCTGGAGATCGCCCGCGCGCTGGCCACCGAGCCGAAGCTGCTCTGCCTGGACGAGCCCGCCGCCGGGTTCAATCCGGCCGAGAAGTCGGCGCTGATGGACCTGATCCGCAAGATCCGCGACGACGGCTTCACCGTACTGCTCATCGAGCACGACATGCGGCTGGTCATGGGCGTGACCGACCGGATCGTGGTGCTCGAGTTCGGGCGCAAGATCGCCGACGGGCTGCCCGCGGAGATCCGCGAGGACCCGTCGGTCATCGCGGCGTATCTGGGTGTGCCGGACGAGGAGGCCGAATCCGGTTCGGCGGCTGGGGAATCGGCGGGTGCCGGGAGTGAATCGGCTGGCGCCGAGGGTGATTCGCCCGAGGGCGAATCCGCTTCGGCCGACAGCGAATCGGTGGGTCCTGCCGGCGATTCCGGTACTGCGGACTCCGGCGATCAGCCCTCGAAGCCCACCGGGGGAGCGGTCAGCGTCACGAAGGAACCGTCCACCCCGGAGGAGCCGTCCACCCTCACGGAGAGCACCGGAACCCCGCTGCTCGAAGTCGAGGACATGGTCGTCAACTACGGCAGAATCCAGGCGCTGCACGGGGTTTCGCTGCGCGTGGCCGACGGCGAGCTGGTCACCCTGCTCGGCGCCAACGGCGCGGGCAAGACCACGACCATGCGCGCGCTGTCGGGTCTGCTGCCGCTCACCAAGGGCACCATCAAGTTCGAGGGCCGCGACATCACCAGGATGAAGGCCCACGAACGCGTCGGTGAGGGGCTGATCCAGGCGCCGGAAGGCCGCGGGGTGTTCCCCGGCATGACGGTGCAGGAGAACCTCGACATGGGGTGCTACGGGCGCACATTCGCGCAGAAGGCCGAGTACCGGAGGACGCTGGACTGGGTGCTCGAGCTGTTCCCGCGTCTCCAGGAGCGCCGCAAGCAGGTCGGCGGCACGCTCTCGGGCGGTGAACAGCAGATGCTGGCCATCGGCCGGGCCCTGATGGCGCGCCCGCGCCTGCTGCTGCTGGACGAGCCGTCGATGGGCCTGGCGCCCATGGTGATCCAGCAGATCTTCCGGATCATCGGCGAGATCAACCAGCAGGGCACCACGGTGCTGCTGGTCGAGCAGAACGCCCAGCAGGCGCTGGCCCGCAGCGACCGCGCCTACATCCTGGAGACCGGCGAGGTCACCAAGACCGGTGCGGGCAGGCACTTGCTCACCGACCCCGCGGTGAAGTCGGCCTACCTGGGCGTGGGGTAGCGAAAAGCCGGTGCCGCGGCTCGTCGTCTCGAGGGAAGATGCCCGCATGGACGACGAGCTGCGGACACTGGCCGATCGCTACTGGGACGCGACGCTGGCGGCGGCGCCGAGCCTCGCCACGCTGCTCGGCGACCACCGCTTCGACGACCGCGTCGAGGACCTGTCGGTGGACGCCGAGCGCGCTCATCTCGGCGAACTGCGGGCCGTGCTCGCGCGCGTCGACGCGCTCGACACATCCGGATCGACGCCGCAGGACCGCACCACGCACGCGCTGCTGCGGGGCGAATTGTCCACGGCCGTCGCGCATCTGGAGTGGCGGCCGGTCGAACTCGCGTCCGGCCAGATGGCGGGCGTGCACGCCGAACTGCTCACGGCGGCGCCCCAGATGAGCGCCCCGGAGCCCGAGCACGCCCGCGCGCTGGTGCGGCGGCACCGGCAGTTCGGCACCATGCTCGACCAGGCGACCGCGCGGTTCCGCGACGGACTCGCGGCGGGGCGCACACCGGCGCGGATCGCGATCGAACGCTCGGTGAACCAGCTCGACGGTTACCTCGCCACCGATCCCGCCGCCGACCCGTTCGTCACGCCGGCCGGGCCGCCGAACTGGGACGGGGAAGCGCAGTGGCGCGCCGAATTGGCCGAAGTGTCCGCCGAGGTGATCCGGCCCGCCCTCGCTCGCTACCGAGCCGTACTGGCCGGCGAACTGTTGCCCGCCGCGCGTCCCGATGAGCGTCCCGGTCTGTGCTGGCTCGGTGACGACGGCACCGACATCTACGAGCGTCAGCTGCGCCGCCACACCACCCTGTCCGACCTGGGACCGGAGCGGATCCACGAACTCGGCCTCTCCGAGATCGACTCGCTGCGTGCGGAATACGCGGCGATCGGTACGCGCGTGTTCGGCACCTCCGAGCAAGCCGAGATCTTCGCCAGGCTGCGCGAGGATCCGGACCTGCGCTACGTCAGCGGTGACGAGATCATGGCCGACGCCCGCCGCTGCCTCGCCGCCGCGGGCGCGGAGATGGGCGACTGGTTCGGGCGGTTGCCGAAGCAGGACTGCGAGATCGTCGCCGTCCCCGACTTCCTGGCCGCCGACACGCCCGCCGCCTACTACTTCCCGCCCGCCGCCGACGGATCGCGCCCCGGAACCTATTTCGTGAATCTGCACGAACCCACCGACCGGGGCCGCTTCGAAACCGCCGCCGTGGCGTATCACGAGGCGATCCCCGGCCATCATCTGCAACTCACCATCGCGACCGAACTCGAGCACCTGCCGCGTTTCCAGCGCCAGTCTTTCGCCAACACCGCGTTCGTGGAGGGCTGGGCGCTCTACACCGAACGCCTGGCCGACGAAATGGGTTTGTACGAGGACGATCTCGCGCGCATGGGCATGCTCGCCGCCGATTCGTGGCGCTCCTGCCGGCTGGTCGTGGACACCGGCCTGCACGCGATGGGCTGGAGCAGGCAGCGGGCCATCGACTTCATGGTCGCGAACACGCCGGTCGGGCTCGGCGAGATCACCGTCGAGGTCGACCGCTACATCGCCATGCCGGGACAGGCGGTGAGCTACAAGGTCGGCCAGCTGGAGATCCGCGCACAGCGGGCGGCGGCGCGCGAGCGGCTGGGCGCGGCGTTCGACATCAAGGCGTTCCACGACGCGGTGCTGGGCTCGGGATCGGTGAGCCTGCCGGTGCTGAGGGAACTGGTCGCCGCGCTCTGACGGTGTCGGCGGCGCACGGTGGTGATCCGGGTGTGGCCGGGCGAGGTGCGTGCGGTCCGCACGGGGGTGATCCGGGTGGGACGGCCGCCGGCGTTGCGCGGTCCGGCAGCGGCGGCGCGATCCCGTGCGCCGCGCGGCCCCCGGTCAGCGCACTGATCCGGACGTAGGAGTTGCGGGCCCGGGGTTCGTCCGGTTCCATATATGAAGTTTGACGCCTGACATCGGGGGGAACATGAACAGGCCGTTGACGATTCGATGGCGCAGACCCGGGCGCCCCGGGGCGCTGGTGTGGGCGGTGTGCGCCGTGGTGGGGCTGGTCGTGGCCGTGAGTGTGGTGGTGCGCGACGGCGGTCCGCCCGAGGCCGACGCGCTCGCGGCGTCGCTCGGCTCGGCCGCCGCGCAGTCCTCGGGTCCCGGTTTCCCCGGTGTGGTGTCGGATTCGGCCCCGCCCGTGGGCGACGCCGCACCGGCCGCCCCGCACGCGCCGCTGGCCGGTCCGGACGGCACCGGGGCCGCGCCCACCCGTCCGGTGTACGCGCTGGCCGACCATCCGCTCTTCGCCCAGCACGCCGGGCTCGGCCGCGTCGACTGCGCGCTGCCCGCGTGGCGCGACACCTCCGGCGCGGCGCAGGCCTTCTACACCGCGGCGCTCACCTGTCTGGACGCCGCGTGGGAACCGGCGCTGCGCGGGGCGGGCCTGCCGTTCCGCGCCCCGCGCCTGAACGTGCCCAACTCCGCCGAGGTGGCGCGCGCCTCGTGCGGCGCGGACCGGCCCGAGGCCTTCTACTGCGCGGTGAGCGAGACCATCGTCATCCCGCTCGACGCGTCCCGTCCGACGGTCGCCGGTTCGCGGCGCGGCGCGCAGCTGGCGCTGCTCGCCCACGAGTACGCCCATCACGTCCAGAACCTCATCGGCGTCGACCGCGCCTACCGGGACCACCGCACCGACCTCGGCTGGGAGGGCGGCGAGGGCGCGCTGCTCGGCCGCAGGCTGGAACTGCAGGCGGGCTGCTTCGCCGGCATGTTCTTCGGCGTCAACGACGGCCGCGGCGACCTGGACCGCCCGACCTGGCAGGAGGCGGCGCGCCACACCCGCGGCGCGCGCGACGACAACGCGTGGGGCTGGTGGAAGTGGGGCTCGGACAAGGGCGACGCCTTCGAGTGCAACACCTGGTACGCGGCCGAGCAGAACGTGGCGTGACCGGCGCGGCACACCGGTGCGGCGGCGGCGTTCCGGCTTGTCGGTGCCGGTCCCTACACTCTGGTGGGTGAGCTCACCCACAACCGCCTCGCGTCCCACCGCCGCCTCCGGCGCCTCCGGCTCGGGGGACCGGCCGACCCTGCTGTTGCTGGACGGGCATTCGCTCGCCTACCGCGCGTTCTTCGCGCTGCCCGCGGAGAACTTCAAGACCGTCACCGGCCAGACCACCAACGCCGTGTACGGCTTCACCGCCATGCTCATCAACCTGCTGCGCGACGAGAAGCCCACGCACGTCGCGGCCGCGTTCGACGTGTCGCGCAAGACGTTCCGCACCGAGGCCTACCCGGAGTACAAGGCGAACCGCTCGCAGACGCCCGACGAGTTCCGCGGCCAGGTGGAGCTCACCAAGGACGTGCTCGGCGCGCTCGGCATCCCCGTCATGGCCATCGACGGGTTCGAGGCCGACGACGTGATCGCCACGCTCACCACCCAGGCCGTGCCCGAGGGCTTCCGCGTGCTCATCGTCACCGGCGACCGCGACTCCATCCAGCTGGTCACCGACGACGTCACCGTGCTCTACCCGCGCAAGGGCGTCTCCGACCTCACCCGGTTCACCCCCGAGGAGGTCATGACCAAATACGGGCTCACCCCGGCCCAGTACCCCGACTACGCGGCGCTGCGCGGCGACCCGAGCGACAACCTGCCCGGCATCCCGGGGGTGGGCGAGAAGACCGCCGCCAAATGGATCCGTGAGTACGGGGACCTGACGAATCTGGTGGACAAGGTCGACCAGGTGAAGGGCAAGGTCGGCGACGCGCTGCGCGCCAACCTGAGCAGCGTGGTGCTCAACCGCCAGCTCACCGAGATGGTCAAGGACGTGCCGCTGCCGTACACGCCGGAGCAGCTGGCGCAGGGACCGTGGGACCGGGAGAAGATCCACCAGCTCTTCGACGACCTCGAATTCCGCGTGCTGCGCGACCGGCTGTTCGAGACGCTGGCCCCGCCGGAGCCCGAGGCCGAGTCCGGTTTCGAGATCTCCGGTGGCGCGCTGGCCGTGGGCGCGGTCGCCGAATGGCTCGCCGAGCACGCGAAAGCCGGTGCGCGCCACGGTGTCTCGGTGGTCGGCACCGGTACGCCGGTGCACGGCGACGTGAAGGCGCTGGCCATCGCCGCCGCCGACGGGGAGAGCGGCTACATCGACGTCACAGTCCTCACGCCCGAGGACGAGGCGGCGCTCGGCGCGTGGCTGGCCGATCCCGCCGTGCCCAAGGCGCTGCACGAGGCGAAGGCCGCCGGGCACGCGCTGCGCGGGCGCGGCTGGACCCTGGCGGGCCTGACCTCCGACACCGCGCTGGCCGCGTATCTGGTGCGCCCCGGCCAGCGCAGCTTCAACCTCGACGATCTCTCGCTGCGCTACCTGCACCGCGAGCTGCGCGCGGAGACCGAGGCCGAACCGCAGCTGTCGCTGCTGGACGACGAGGAGACCGTCGACGCCGAGGTGGCCAGGGGCGAGATGCTGCGCGCCCGCGCCGTCCTGGACCTGGCGGCCGCCCTGGACGAGGAACTGGAGCGCATCGAGTCGACCGCGCTGCTCACCGATATGGAGCTGCCGCTGCTGGGTGTGCTGGCCACGCTCGAGGAGGCGGGCATCGCCGTCGACGTGCCGCAGCTCGAGTCGCTGCAACGCCGTTTCGCCGACAAGGTCGGCGAGGCCGCCGAGGCCGCCTACGGCGTGATCGGCAAGCAGATCAACCTGGGGTCGCCGAAGCAGTTGCAGGTGGTGCTGTTCGACGAGCTCGACATGCCGAAGACCAAGCGCACCAAGACCGGGTACACCACCGACGCCGACGCGCTCGAGTCGCTGTTCGAGAAGACCCAGCACCCGTTCCTCGAACATCTGCTCGCGCACCGCGACGCCACCCGCCTGAAGGTCACCGTGGACGGCCTGCTCAAGTCGGTCGCCGACGACGGCCGTATCCACACCACCTTCAACCAGACCATCGCCGCCACCGGACGGCTCTCCTCCACCGAGCCGAACCTCCAGAACATCCCGATCCGCACCGACACCGGTCGCGAGATCCGCGACACCTTCGTCGTCGGCGCCGGCTACGCCGAACTGATGACCGCCGACTACAGCCAGATCGAGATGCGCATCATGGCGCACCTGTCCGGCGACGAGGGGCTGATCGAGGCGTTCAACTCCGGCGAGGACCTGCACACCTTCGTCGCCTCCAAGGCGTTCGACATCCCGCTGGCCGAGGTCACCCCAGAGCTGCGCCGCCGCATCAAGGCCATGTCCTACGGCCTCGCCTACGGTCTGAGCTCCTACGGCCTGTCGGCCCAGCTCAAGATCAGCACCACCGAGGCCAAGGAGCAGATGGACATCTACTTCTCGCGCTTCGGCCGCATCCGCGACTACCTGTACGAGGTGGTCGAACAGGCGCGCAAGGTCGGCTACACCGAAACCCTGTTCGGCCGCCGCCGCTACCTGCCCGACCTGGACTCCAGCAACCGCCAACGCCGCGAGGCCGCCGAGCGCATGGCCCTGAACGCCCCCATCCAGGGCACCGCCGCCGACATCATCAAGGTCGCGATGATCAACGTGCACAACGCGATCCGCGCGGCGAACCTGCGCTCCCGCATGCTCCTCCAGATCCACGACGAGCTGGTGTTCGAAGTAGCCGACGGCGAGCGCGAGGCCCTGGAATCCCTCGCCCGCGAGAACATGTCCTCGGCCATCGCCCTCTCCGTCCCCCTGGACGTGTCCGTGGGCACGGGCCGCAGCTGGGACTCCGCGGCGCACTAGACCGAGACGGCTCCGGGTCGGTCCCCGGAGCCGCCGCGCTCGCTCGAAATACGCGGTGGAACGGGCGCTTTCGCCTCACGGCAGGTTGGTTCAGCGTGTCGGTTGCTCCGGCGGCCGCGTAGCGGTGCTGTGCCCGGTGCTGTCGGACTTCGAATCCCTTGGGGGCCCGTCGAAGGGGTCATTCCAGGACGCAGGGGTCGGTGGGGTGAGCGGCAACGGGTTGAGTGCGTGGCCGTGGCCGGTGCGTGCGCTACAGAACTTGAACGTGCCGCGCCGGTCGAACAGTTGGCGCATGTGCGGGTCGACGTGATCCAGGAGCCAGGTGCTCACGCCGGTCTCCTCGTTCGAGCGGTGGCGGTCCCAGGCGCGCCGCAGGGAATCGAGGCGTGTCACCGCTTCGGCGTGCATCCACCACCGGGGGCACCATACGGTGTCGCCGCTGTCGAACACCTGTCGACGGTACACCTGGCTCAGATACTTCTCGACGAATTCGGCGACGTCGTCGTAGGCCGATGTCGGCACCGCGGCAACGGGAATGTTCGTTTCCGATGCGTCCGCGACGGTTTCGGGCTCGGCGTGAGCGACCAGGAACATCTCCGGCGGCGGCGCCTCCACCGGCAGGGGCCTGAGCCGGTCCTGGTGGCCGGTGTGCAGGTGGCAGTATCGGAACGGACCGTATCGGTCGAGCAGCGTATTCATATGCGGGTCCGCGTGATCCAGCAGCCAGACGCTCATGCCGGGTCCACCCGTCGAGCGAAAGTGCTCCCAGGATTGCCGCATCGCCTCCAGCCGCGCCACGGCTTCGGCGTGCTTCCACCATTCGGGGCACCACCGGGTGCCGGCATCGGTGATGCGTTCCCGATACACCGGGATCAGATAGTCCACGCCGAATCTTATTGCGCCGGTGTGGATGTGGTCCTGTTCCGCATCAGGAGGGGGTGGTTTCGGCGGCACCGGCGCATCCTGGTGGCTGCCCCGGATGCCGCACAGCTTGAACGGACCCGCCCGATCGAGCAGTGCGGCCATGTGCGCGTCGGCGTGGTCCAGGAACCAGAGGCTGAGTCCCTGCGTGCGATCGTGGCGGTAGTACTCCCAGGAGCGCCACATCGCGTCCAGCCGAACGGCGGCCTCGGCATGCCGGTACCACTCGGCGCACCAGGCGGCCTCGCCGGCATCCCCGACTTTGCGCCGGTAGACCGGGCTCAGATAACCCTCGACCCACGCCATCAGATCGCCGAAGATGTCCGAATCCTGCTCCCGCACAGCGCTCGACCTCCCCATGCCCCGAACGGACACCTCTCGGACAAGTATGCCGGGCAACCGAACTCGGCGATACCGCGTGTTCTCCCGGCCCGGCCGTGGGTTGCCAGGCGCGGTGGCATCCGACCGGCGACCCCGCGCCACCGACGCGGTAGATCACGAACTCGTCGTCGTGAGGGGTAGGTCGAGTCGGGTGACCTGCCGATCGAGGGGCGCCAGGGCCGCGTAGGAGGAGTCGCTCGCCGCCGCCCTGCCGAACGCCGAAATCGCCTGGGTGGACGACAGTTACACGCTGATCCCGCTCGACCAGCCCGCCGCGCTCGCCCGCCGCCTTCGTGACTTCGTGCTCGCGCGGTCGGCATCGGGGTGAGGTCCCGTGGCGCCGGGAACATCCCCTCGCCGGTGATCGGCCTTCACGGCGTGACGATATCGAACCGCGGATCCGGCGTCTCCAGCAGCGACAGCAAGGTACTGAGCAGCTTCTCGTCCCCTTCGACCTCGATCCCGTCCATCCCCTGACCCGTCAGCGCCGCGACCAGGCTCGCTTTGGTGAGCGTGAGCGTGACGTCAGGATCGCCACGCAGGGGAGCGTTCGGGCTCGCCGTGCGGTGGGTGAGCGCGCCGTGGGAAAGCCGCAGGCGCACAACGCGATTCTCGTCGGTGAGATGCCAGTCCATGACGAATCCGGTGTCGGCGGCGCGGGGCCCGTCGATGCGCACGGCCATGGAGTCGATGATCATGTCGACGGTCAGCGCCATCATCATGGCGGGATCGGTGGTGTCGATATCGACCGGCGTGGGCCCGGAACGCAATTCGGCCGCGCCGACGAGATAGAAGTTGCGCCAGGGGCCGTTCTCGGCGCCGTGGCCGAGCTGATCGTAGACGTCGGCCAGCGCCCGGCGGGCGCCCTCGTTGCCCGGTTCGGCGAACACCGCGTGATTGAGCAGGGTCGCCGCGAATCGTGGGTCGCCGCCGCGCGCGTACTCGGTGGCCTTGTCGATCACCGCCGGGATCCCGCCGTAGTCGGCGACGTATCGCCGCGCCGTCTCGACGGGCGGGTGCTCCCACAGGTGGGCGGGGTTGCCGTCGAACCACCCCATATACCGCTGATAGACGGCTTTCACGTTGTGACTCAACGAGCCGTAGTAGCCGCGGTTGGCCCACAGTGCGTCCAGCGCGGGCGGCAAGGTCAGCTGTTCGGCGATCTCGGGACCGGTGAGGCCGCGGTTGGTCAGGCGCAGGGTCTGGTCGTGCAGGTAGGCGTACATATCGCGTTGTCCGGCAAGCCATTGCGTCCACTCCCGCTGCCCCCACGTGGGCCAGTGGTGCGAGGCGAACGCGACGTCGGCGTGGTCGGCGAACAGCGCGATCGCCTCGTCGAGGTAGGCGGCCCACACCCGGGAGTCGCGCACCAGCGCGCCGCGCAGGGTGAGCACGTTGTGCATGTTGTGGGTCGCGTTCTCCGCCGTGCAGAGCGCGCGCCGGTCGGGGAACAGGAAGTTCATCTCGGCGGGGGCCTCCGTGCCGGGCGTGAGCTGGAAGACGATGCGCACGCCGTCGATCTCCTCCTCCTGCCCGGTGCGGGTGATGTCGAGGGTGGGCGGGATCAGCGTGACGGTGCCCGTCGAGGTGGTCATCCCGAGGCCGCATCCGATCTGGCCGTCGGGCGCCTTCGCCAGTCCCGCGCCGTACATGAAGATCGCCCGGCGGGTCATCGCGTTGCCCGCGTACACGTTCTCGCTGGCCGCGTGCTCGAGGAAGCCCGCGGGCGCCACGATCGGCACGGGCGCGTGCCCCTCCGGGACCACGCCGCGCGCGCCGCCGAAGTGATCGGCGTGCGAGTGCGTGTAGATCAAGCCGGTGACCGGCCGGTCGCCCCGGTGCCGCCGGTAGAGATCCAGCGCGGCGGCGGCGGTCTCGGCGGAGATGAGCGGATCGATCACGATGACGCCCTCGCGCCCCTCGACCAGCGTCATGTTCGACAGATCGAGGTTGCGCACCTGGTAGATGCCCTCGGTCACCTCGAACAGTCCCTGCTCGTTGCACAGTTGCGCCTGTCGCCACAGGCTCGGGTTGGCGGTGGGCGGACAGTCCCCGGTGAGGAAGTCGTAGGCCCGCACGTCCCAGATCACGCGCCCATCGGCGGCGGTGATCGCCGGGGGGTCGAAGCGCGCGACCAACCCTCTGGTGGCGTTGGCGAAATCGGTGGTGTCGCCGTAGTCCAGATTCGCGGTCATCGCTGTCTCCTGTTCGAGTGTCGGGACGCTGCGCTGCTCCGTCCGCGTGCGGCGCGCCGGCGCCCGGACCGCGCGGGACCTGGTCCGGGCTCACGCTACGACCGGGCACGCGCTCCGGGATCACCTCTCACGGGTGATTTCGCGGCCGGTGGGTCCCGGCACGATGAAGTCCGTGAGCAGCCGCACCGAGGGATGGCGCGCGACGCGGAATCTGATTCCGCCGGGTCAGCGCCGCACGCTGGACGAGCTGACCGATCGCCTCGACCTCGCCGCAGGCGACACCCGGGCCAAACGGTCGGCCTTCTGGATCATGCTGGTGCTGTCGGCGGTGATCGCGATCTCGGGGGTGATCGGGGACTCGACGGCGACCGTGATCGGCGCGATGATCGTCGCGCCGCTTTCGGTGCCGATCCTGGGCGTGGGGCTCGGCATCGCCACCGGCCGCGCGTCGCTGATCGGCCGGAGCATCCTGCTGGTGGTCGCGGGGGTCCTGCTCGTGGTCGCGTTGGGCGTCCTGATGGCGCAGTTCCTGCCGAATCCGGTGCACGTGCTGTCGAACGCGCAGGTCCTCGGCCGGACCTCGCCGAAACTGATGGACCTCACCGCGGCGATCGCCACCGGACTCGTCGCGGCGGTCGCGGCCACCCGCCGCGACGTCGGCGATGTGCTGCCCGGCGTCGCGATCGCGATCTCGCTGGTGCCGCCGCTGGGCGTGGTGGGGGTGTGCCTCGGCTCGGGGGCGCCCGCGCTGGCGGTCGGCGCGTTCGTGCTGTTCGCGTCGAACGCCGTCGCGATGATCATCACCACCACGGTGGTGCTGGTGGTCGCCGGCTATCCGGGCGAGGCGGGTGCGGGCACGGCGCGGCGTGGACGGGCGTACGCGGTGCTGGCGGCGGCGTTGGTGCTGGTCGCCGTGCCGATGGTGCTGAATTCGCTGTCGACGCTGTGGGCGAGCCAGATCGCCGACGCCGCCCGCGACTGGTTGCGCGAGGCGCCCGGCGCGGAGGTCGTCGACGTGACGCTGTCCGGTGACACGGCCACCGTGTCGATCCTCGGACCCGAACCGCTGCCCCCGCTCGCCGACCTGCAAGGCGCGGTCGACGATCTGGTGCCGTGGGACCCCACGGTCGTGATCGTGCACACCGTGGGGCGGCGGGTCGGCGGGTGAGCTCACCCGATCCGGGTGAGTCCGGGCCGCGCCGGGGGGGACTACATCTGATCCGGTCGCCAGGTGGACAGCGCCCAGATCACCACGACGTCGAGCACGATCACGGTGACCGACCACCACGGGTAGTAGGGCAGCCACAGGAAATTCCCGACGATCGAGAGCGCCGCGAGCACGATCGCGATCACCCGCGCCCACGCCCGGCCCACCAGCAGCCCGGCGGCCGTCAGGATGAACAGCCCGCCGAGCGCCACATGAATCCAGCCCCACGTGGTGACGTCGAACCGGTACAGGTACCGAGGCGCCGCCGTGAAGATCCGGTCGTCCGCGACCGCCGAGATCCCCTGGAACAGTGACAGCAATCCGGCCGCCAGCAGGAACGACGCCGCCATGACCGAGACGACGGCCGCGATGCCTCGCCCCACGGGCTGCTGCTGAGGTTGCGCCGCATACGCCATGATCAGCCTTTCACCGAGGAACGGGTAGACCTCGCAGCCTCCCAGCCCCGGACGGCCCCCACCTCATCCGGCGCGGATGAAATCGGGGATCGCGGCGGGTCAGGGCGTTCCTTCCTGGATCGAGCCGTAGCGGTCAGCTGTCCTGTATACATACCGGCTCCGGCCACCTGGGATCGCGGTTCGACGCGGCCCTTCGGTTCACTGTCGCGCCTGAGCCTGGGTCAGGAAGGCCGTGTTCAGTGACCGCGCGAAGAAGGCGGAGTCGGCGGTGATGCCCCGGCCCACGTTCTGGTTGTGCTGGATCCATTCGGCTTCGCGCACCAGGAAGGTCGTGAGTTCGTCGTCGAGACGGGTGTAGTCGTAGTTCGCCCACATCCGGGCGAGTAGCGCGGGGCTCGTGCTCGGCGCTCGGGAGGACTACCGCGCGCCCTGCTTCGCCTCGTCCGTGCGCGGGCTCAAGAAGGTGGGGCGGTGGTGATCGCGCGCCGTCGCCGTGTAGGGCTCGGGCGGGGTGGGGACGTGGCTGAACAAGGTGGTCTCGTCGTGTTCGTTCACGGTGAGTCCTTTCGGTATGGCGATTCGTGTCGCCGACTAGGTGGCCGCTCAGGGCCGGTTCGGATGCGCGGGGCATTCGAGGTGCTCCGCGGTGTGGTGCGTGTCCGCGCGGGGCGCGGAGGTGGGTCATGGTTCCCGAGGTGGTCCCCGGGTCGGCGCTGCTACGGGATTCGGCAGTGCGCTAGTCGCCCGCACGGCGATGGCGTGCGCAGTGTGGCGGGCCGGGCCGTGATATCGCTGATCCGCGGTGGAAACGAGGCGTGTATCCCCACTCGCCCCGGTCCGCGTTCCCCGTGACCGCTCGCGTCCACGCGGCGCGGTCGACGGCTCCAGTAGACACTGCTCGGCGGCGTATGTCAACGTTGTAGATCTACAACAGGAGGTAGCGCGCACCCATGGGCCAGACCGAATCGCCGAGCACATCCGTGTCGTCCGCCCGCCGTGGCGACAAGCGCGCCGCCCGTCGCCCGGTCACCCGCGACGCCGTGCTGGCCACCGCGCTGCGCCTCATCGACCGCGACGGCGTCGACGGTCTGTCGATGCGCAGGCTGGCCGAGGCCGTGGACCGCGATCCGATGGTGATCTACCGGCACCTGCCCAACAAGGCGGCGGTGCTCGACGGCGTCGCCGAACTGGTGCTGGCGGATCTGACGGTCGACGTGGACGATCCGGACTGGGCGCACCAATTGCGCGTCGTGGCAAGGGAATTCCGGCGACTGGCGCTCGCGCACCCGAACGTGGTGCCGCTGCTGGTCACCCGGCCGCTCGGCACGCCGCTGGGATTGCGGCCGCCGTCGGTGACCCGGCCCCTCGAGGGGGTGCTCACCCTGCTCGTGCGCGCGGGCTTCGAGGACGCGGCGGCGTTGCACGTCTACCGCACCCTGTTCGCGTTCCTGTACGGACACATCCTCAACGAGTTGCAGGAGGTCGTGGAGAAGCCCGAGGAGACCGACGAGGTGCTGCGGCTCGGCCTGTACCGGCTGCCGCTGGCGGAGTTCCCGACGGTGCGCAAACTCGCACCCGTGCTCGCCGTGTACGACGGCGCGGCGGAGCTCGAACGCGGCCTCGACATCCTGCTGACCGGCCTGAACGCCACGATTCCGGTCCGGGGCGCCCGGCGCCGGTAGCGGCGTCAACGTGGTTCGTCTACGCTGTTGACATGAGGGCGGTCGTGGCAGGTGCCACGACCGACGCGCATGCCGCCCCGGCCGATGCTCACCGCCGATCGCGCGCTCGCAGGACAGGAGCATCCGATGGGTATCGCCTTCGTACGCAGGATCTTCCACTCGTTCGGTGCCCGGTTGCGCGCATTGTTCGCCGCACCCGACGAGGAAAGCCGTGCCCGCGCCGACCGCGCGGGCAGACCGCCGTTCGGCGGACGACGCACCGGGGCCGCCCCGCGCGGCCGTTGACGCCACCGCACCCGGCGCTGTCGCCCCCCGAACTCACAGATCCGAGGACACGCCCGTGGCGATCACCGATATCAAGACCTACGCCCATCTCGATGCGGCCGACGTCGAATCCCTGGGACGGGAACTCGACGCGATCGAGCGTGAGGTCCGCGAGAGCCTCGGCGCCGCCGACGCCTCGTACATCCGTCGCACCATCGCGTTCCAGCGCTTCCTCGACGTGGGCGCGCGGTTGATCATCGCGCGGAGCAGGACGCGCCGCGGCTGGCTGGCGGGTACGCTGGCGCTGGCCACAGCCAAGAGCATCGAGAACATGGAGATCGGCCACAACGTCTCCCACGGGCAGTGGGACTGGATGAACGATCCCGAAATCCATTCCAGCACGTGGGAATGGGACATGGCCGGCCTGTCTTCGCAATGGCGGTACTCGCACAACTACCGCCACCACGTCTTCACCAATATCGTGGGCATGGACGACGACATCGGCTTCGGCGTCATGCGGGTGACACGAGATCAGCCGTGGCAGCCCCGTTTTCTGCTGCAACCGTTCCAAAACCTGTTGCTCGCGGTGACTTTCGAGTGGGGCATCGCGCTGCACGGCCTGTACTCCGAACTCGACCGGACCACGTCGGCGTCCGAACGGCGCGCGCATACCAGGGCGATGGTCGCCAAGATGGCGCGCCAGGCCCGCAAGGACTACGGCGTGTTCCCGCTGTTGAGTGGCAGGCGGTGGCGGCGCACGCTGGCCGCCGACGCGTCCGCCAACGTGCTGCGCAACGTGTGGGCCTACCTGGTGATCTTCTGCGGGCACTTCCCGGACGGTGCGGAGAAATTCACCCCGGAAGTCCTCGGGGCGGAGACCAGGGGCGAGTGGTTCCTGCGCCAGATGCTGGGCACTGCCAATTTCGACGCCGGCCGCGTGCTCGGTTTCCTCAGCGGGCATCTCAGCCATCAGATCGAGCACCACCTGTTCCCCGATCTGCCGAGCAACCGCTATCCCGCCATCGCCGTGCGCGTGCGGGCACTCTGCGAGAAATTCGATCTGCCTTACACGACGGGCCCGCTGGCGCGGCAATACCTGCTCACCCTGCGCACCGTCCACAAATTGGCCGCGCCGGATCGCTACCTCACGGCCACTTCGGACGACGCACCGGAAACCGCTTCGGAGCGCAAGTTCGACGGTCGCGCCATCCCCGAATCGAACGGACAAGACAGGGCCGGCCGCCGGGGACTTCTGACCGCGTTGCGGGACATGCCCGGCAGGCACAACCGGAAACGGTGACCGAAACGAGAACGACCCCGCACCGAAGTGCGGGGTCGTTCACTCTGTCACGCCGTGTCAGAGGGCGCGGACATCCTGGGCCTGCGGGCCTTTCTGACCCTGGCCGACCTCGAACTCTACGCGCTGGCCCTCTTCGAGAGACTTGTATCCCGAGCCGCTGACGGCCGAGTAATGCACGAAGACGTCAGGGCCGCCTCCGTCTTGGGCGATGAAGCCGAAGCCCTTTTCGCCGTTGAACCACTTCACACTGCCTTGAGCCATGTTGTGTGCTACTTCTTTTCTTGTAGGTGAGCCGTGCGGATCTCTGTGATGAGCACGATCTCGCTGTCCACTATGCCATGGGTCGGTCGACTCGCGCGCATCGGGGCGGCGCGGGCCCCCACGCGCAGCGAGAGCGCGCCCGGCCCGGCCGTCCTTCAGGTCGGCCGCGAACGACGCCGATCTGCCCGCCGGTGGGCGGTGGTGTCGACTCGCCGCCGCGGGCGCGACGCCGGTGCGGTCGCGTTCGCGTCAGGTAGAGACCATTGGTCCCCTGGACCATGGCCCTTCGCACGTATCGGACACTGATGCGAAGAGAGGACCGTAGGGGCATGAACGCTTCTCTTGTCCTCAGCGTCGCAGCCGTCTGGATTCTCACGGGGTTGGTGACCGGATTATGGATGGTCCGCCGCGGGCACGATCCGATGTGGATTCCCTTCGCCGTATTGTTCGGGCCGCTGTTCGTGCCGATCGCGCTGGAACGAGTGGAGCGCCATCCCAGGTTGGCCACCTCCGGGCCCGGCGGAGGACCGGCGGCGCGGTCGCGAACGCCGGACGGGCCCCGGGTGCTGGTGGGGCTGAATGGGTCGGCGGAGTCGGAACGCGTGCTGGCCGCGGCGCTACGGTTGTTCGGGTCCCGGTGCGGCGTGCTGGTGCTGGCCGAGGTGGTCGGCTACGACGCGACCTCGGACGATTCGCAGTCGGCGGTCGATGCCGCCGCCAGGCGCCTGGCCGCCGCGGCGGCGGTGGCAGGCGGCGTGGGCGAAACCGTGCGATTCGAAGTGCTGGCCGGTCCCGCGGGTGAGGCGTTGCGGCGCTTCGCGGCGGAGCAGGACATGGATGTGCTCGTCGTCGGTCGGCGCCGGCCCGGGTTGTCGACGCGGCTACTGGGCAGCGTCTCCGCTGACGTGGTCCGCCACTCTCCGGTCCCCGTACTCGTCGTCGAGCCCGGGAACAATCCGGCCCCCGCTCGTCGGACGGCATCCGCGCAGGGGGCGTCGCGATGAACCCTGGCATGAGGGACGGCGCGCGCACGACCGCCCCGCGCCGCTGATGCGGCGGGATCGCGCACACCCACCCGGCGACCGAGCCAGTCGTTCCCACCGCTGATCGGCGGCCGCACTTGCCCGCTGCCCGGCACATGCCGGCCGCGACCGGCCGGTAGAGTGACGGTGATGGCGACCGCACCGCCTCGCCGAAAGCTCGCCGTGACCGATGTGTCCGACCTGGCGGGCCGCGCCGTGTGCGGGGTGGCGCCGGTCGAGGCGCAGCACGGCACCGATCCGGTGGCCTCGTGCGTACTGCCCGCCGTGCGGGCCGCGGGGCGGGGCTGATCGTGGAGCCGCACGCGTTCCAGCTGGTCGCGATCATCCTCGTCATCGCCGCAGCGGCCGGGATGGTGGCGGTCCGGCTGCGGCAGCCCATGATCGTCGCGTTCATCGGCGTCGGGATACTGGTCGGCCCGGTCGGCACCGGCTGGGTCGACGCCGACAGCACGATCGAGCTGCTGGCCCGGCTGGGCATCGCGATCCTGCTGTTCCTCGTCGGGCTGCGGCTGGACATGCACCTGATCCGCAGCACCGGGCCCGTCGCCCTGGCCACGGGTCTCGGGCAGATCGTGTTCACGTCCGTGTTCGGCTATCTCATAGCGATCGCGCTCGGCATGGACAGCGTCACCGCGCTCTACGTGGCGGTCGCCCTCACCTTCTCGTCGACGATCATCATCGTCAAACTGCTGTCCGACAAACGTGAACTCGACCAGCTCCACGGGCGAATCGCCGTCGGTTTTCTCATCGTCCAGGACATCGTCGTGGTCCTGGTGATGATCGCGCTCACGGCCTTCGGGCAGCCGGCCGGCGACAACCTGCCTTCGAGCATCGCCGCGACCCTGGGCAAGGGGCTCGGCCTCCTGGTCGGCACTGGCCTGCTCATGCGCTACGTCCTGCCTTGGCTGCTGCACCACATCGCGCGGTCTCAGGAATTGCTCGTCCTGTTCGGGGTCGCTTATGCCGTCGCGATCGCCGCACTCAGCGAATGGCTCGGCTTCAGTTCCGAGGTCGGTGCCTTCCTCGCCGGAGTTTCGCTCGCCCAGACCGCCTACCGCGACGCCCTCGGCGCCCGGCTGGTCAGCCTGCGCGACTTCCTGCTGCTGTTCTTCTTTCTCGATCTCGGTGCCAAGCTGGAGTTCAGCAACGCCACTCAGCAGATCACCGAAGCCGCGGTCTTCTCTCTGTTCGTGCTCGTCGGCAACCCGCTGATCGTCATCGCGATCATGAGCGCCATGCGCTACCCGGTTCGTGTCGGGTTCCTCGCCGGGCTCACCGTGGCCCAGATCTCCGAATTCTCCCTCATCCTGGCCGCGCTCGGGCTCGGGCTCGGGCACATCACCAACGCCACGGTCAGCCTGATCACCGTCGTCGGGCTGATCACCATCGGCGGCTCCACCTACCTGATCACGTACTCACATCAGATCTACCAGCGCATTCACCGCTGGCTCGGCGTGTTCGACCGCACCGGGACCCGAGCCGGGGAGCTTCCCGCCGAAGCGGGGGACTACGAGGTGATCCTCTATGGGCTGGGTCGATTCGGCAGCCATGTGGCCGCTCGCCTGGCCGAGACCGGCCACCGCGTCCTCGGGGTCGACTTCGATCCTCGGACGATCGCCACGGTCAAGCGCGACGGGGTCACCGCGGTGTTCGGCAGTGCGGACGACATCCACTTTCTGGAGCACCTGCCGCTGGCCCGCGCGCGGACGGTCATCAGTGCCATCCCCACGCTGGAGATCAACCTCACGTTGCTGCACAACCTTCGCCACCACCGGTACGACGGCCTCGTCGTGCTCACCGCGCACACCCGGCACGATATCGACCAGCTCCGCGCCGCCGGCGCCGACGTGATCCTCACCCCTTTCGCCACCGCGGCGACCTCGATCGCCGACGCGCTGCACCGGTTCCTCGAGACGGGTGACCACTCCCACCTGGACGAGGGCCGGTGACCCTGGGGCCGTCCCATCGCCCGGTTCGACGTGGCTGGTCGGCATGTCGTACGTCACGGCGTGCGTCTACGCCGTGGTGCGCACCGGTGTCTCCCGTGCGGCTGGTGCCCGCGGCCCGGGCGATGGCCGGTGAACAGATCAGGGCCGCGGGCGTAATCCGTCCAGCATGTGCCGGGTGGTCTCGTCGAGCAGTTCGTCGGCGGTCTCGGCCGTCACCACCCCCGACCCGACGAACGTCGCCAGACCCTGCAACGCGGCCACCGCTGAGAGCGCGATGCGGCGCGGGTCGCCCGCGACCACCTCGCCGCGCGCCTGCGCCTCGGTGATCAGCGCGACCGGCGCGGCGAACGCGCGGTCGACGGCCTGCGTCATGGCCTCGGTGGCGGCGGGGCTGTGCCTGCGGGCGAACATGACGGCCAGTAGCGCGGCGTTCTCGGTGGCGAACCGCAGGTAGGCGCGCGCCATGGCGCGGACGCGCCCACCGATCGAATCCTCCGCCTCGATCGACTCGATGGCCGCGCCGAGGCGTTCGAATCCGGAGACGGCGAGGGCGTCCAGCAGCGCCTGCTTATCCTTGAAATGCCGGGTCGGCGCGCCGTGGCTGACGCCGATGTCGCGGGCCAGCCCGCGCAGTGACAGACCGTCCACCCCCGACTCCCGCAGCGTCGCCTCGGCGCGCGACAACAACTCGGCGCGCAGGTCGCCGTGGTGGTAGGAGCGGGTCCGGGTGATCGTCATGGTGTAGGCAGGATAACAACATGTTGGCATTGACTACTTTGTAGGCACTGCCTACATTTGCCTGCATGAAGAGTCGGATCTTCACCGCCCCCCTCGCGGTGCTGCTGGTGTTCGCGGGACTGCTCGCCACGATGTACCTCGGCTACGCGGGCAACACCGAGAAGAACCTCCACGGCTTCCCGATCGCCCTGGTCAACCAGGACGTCGGCGACGTCGGTCCCGACGGCGCGTCGCGCAATGTCGGCGCGCAGGTCGCCGACGCGCTGGTGGCCGGAATCCCTTCGGACAAGGTCGATCTGCGCGTGCTCGGCCTCGGCCCGGCCCGCGCGCAGCTGGGCAGCGGCGAGGTCTACGGCGCGATCGTCATCCCGTCCGATTTCACGAAACGGCTGTCCATCCTCGGCGCCTCGGCCGTGGTGCCCGGCGACGTGGAACGCCCGATCATCACCCTGTACACCAATCCGCGCGTGGGCCCGTTCACCACGGGCATCACCCAGCGCATCGCCGACCGCGCGCTCGACCAGGTCAACACCACCGTCGGCGCGACGCTGGGCGAGCAGGTCCGCGCCGCGCTGCCCGACCGGGCTGCGGCCGACATGCCCGGCGCCGCAAGGCTTGTGCTCGCCGATCCGGTCGAGGTCGTGACCAGTCCGTACCGCCCGATGCCCGACGCGGCCGGGGAAGGGCTCGTCGCGTTCTTCTACGCGCTGATCCTGCTGCTCGCCGGCTTCACCGGCGCGATGCTCATCCACACCCTCACCGACTCCGCCCTCGGCTTCACGCCCACCGAGTACGGCCCCTGGTTCGTGCACCCGCCGGCCACCGGCATGTCCCGTTTCCGGACGCTGCTCGTGAAGTGGGCGGTGGCGGCCGTCGGCGCGCCGATCCTCTCGGGCGTATTCGTCGGTGTGGCAACGGCATTGGACATCCCGCTCGGCAACGGCCCGCTGCTGTGGCTGTACGGCACGCTGGCGATCTTCGCGGTCGGCTGCACCGCGCTGTCGGTGCTCGCGGCGTTCGGCACGGCCGGTTTGATGGTGAACCTGATCGTGTTCGTCGTGCTGGGCCTGCCCTCCTCGGCGGGCACCATCCCGCTGGAGGCCACGCCGGAGTGGATCGCGAAGATGGCCGCGTTCGAGCCGATGCACCAGATCTACCTGGCGGTGCGCACCATCCTGTTCTTCGACGCCGACTGGTCGGCGGGTCTCGGGCAGGGGCTGGGCATGACGCTCGCGGGTCTGCTCATCGGCGTCGCGCTCGGCGTCACGGCCACCGTGGGGTACGACCGGTGGGGTTGGCATCGCGGCGCGGAGGCCCCGCGTCCCCCGAAATCCGACACGCCGGAGGATTCGGACACGCCGGACAATGCGCCGAATCGCCGGAATCGGGACGAACTGGTCGCGGCGACCTGATTTCGCCCCGCGGACACCGGCGCGCCACGCACTCGTCAGGGGTGCGTGGCGCGCCGGTCGCCGGAGAGGCGCCCGTCACGCCGCCGTTCGCGGATTTCGGCCGCGAGCTGCGGCGATGGTACTCGCGAGTAGACGAACGCGGCGCGAAATGAGGTTGCTATCGGGCCCCGGAGTGCCTATTCTCGATCGCGTGCCGAATCCCGCCTACCGCCACAGCGCAGCGCTCCGTGTCGCAGACCGCGACCGCGCCGCGCTTCTTCCGCTCACCGCGATGGTGGCGCAGGCGCGACTTCTCGTAGTAACCCGCCGTAGCGGGGTCTGATTCGGACCGGCCCCCTCGCTGCGGGCTGTTTTTCTGTGTTGCCGCTGGTCCCCTCCGCCGACACTCTCTTCGGGAAGACCTGACCTGACCATGACCACCCTGACCCTTGACACCCACACCTTCCTCGCCGCCGCGCCCAAGGGGCTGCGCGCGGAAGCCGCCGGCCTGAGCCCGGCGGAGTTCTACGACCGCTACTGCGGGCACGCCGGCCCGATCCGCCTCGGCGATTTCGCCCCCGGCGCCCGCAACGCCGAATACATCGCGACGCTCGAGTTCGCCGACCGCCTGCGCACCGTGGCCACCACGGGCAGCCCGGTGGCGGCGCTCACCTCGGCGCTCTACGACGAGGGCTATCCGGTCGAGATACTGCAATTCCACCAGCGCCGCACCGCCGAGGGCACCGCGACATTCGTCCGGTGCGAGATCAACGGCAAGCGCGGCTGGGGCGCGGCCCTGGCCGGCGACGGCGCCGAATCCACCGTCCGCGCAATGCTTTCCGGGATCAACCGGCTCGGCTCCTGACACGCCGCGGGCCGCGCACCCGGTGGGGTGCGCGGCCCGCGGCGTGTCACGGTGCGGCGTTACTCCGCGGCGGGCTGCTGCTCGGCGATCTGCTTGCGCACCTCGTCCATGTCCAGGCCCTTCACCTGGGTGACGAGGTCCTCGAGCGCGGCGGGCGGCAGCGCGCCCGGCTGCGCGAACACCAGCACGCCCTCGCGGAACGCCATGATGGTGGGGATCGAGCGGATGTTCGCGGCGGCCGCGAGGCCCTGCTCGGCCTCGGTGTCCACCTTGCCGTGCACCACGTCGGGATGCTTCTCCGAGGAGGCCTCGAACGTCGGCGCGAAACTGCGGCACGGACCGCACCACGACGCCCAGAAATCGACGAGTACCACGTCGTTTCCGGTGACGATCTCATCGAAATTCTGCTGGGTCAGGGTCTGGGTGGCCATGACGTCCTCTCGTGTCGTGTGTCGCCAGCTGTAACGCCCGGCGTGTCCCTTATCTTCCACGGGCCACCGGCCAGGCGCGCCGATGGTCGCCGTCCCACCGCCGGATACCCACGATCGTGGCGGTGAAATCGCGATCCGCGGCCACGGCGTGTATCGCGTCGCCGAGCAGGCGCGCGGGCACCCGCCGCGCCAGCGTGAGGTGCGGAGTCCACGCGTCGGGCCGCAGATTCCCCGGCACGCCCGGACACGGCGCGACGATGCCGGACACCCGCCGGTGCACCGCCAGCAGCTGTTCGCTGGGCACCACCGCCCGCACCAGGATCGGGTGGCGCGCCCCGAACACCAGCACCCCGCCGATCCGCACCGGGAACGGACGGAACTCCATCCGCTCCAGCTCGGTGTCGAGGCGCGGCCAGATCTGCTTCGCCACCGCGACCGTGATGTGCGGGCGATGGGTCTCGGACTTCGTCGCCGCCAGGCTGGTGACGCCCGCCTCGGCGAGCAGGTCCCATTGGCGCCGGATCTCCGCCTCGGCCGCGTCGTCCACCAGCAATTCGACCGACTGCACCATGATGCTCACAAGGTAGCGTTTCCGGCCCGCCCCGGTGGGCCGGTTCGGTGACGCCGAGGCACGGGCGGGAGGATGACGCGGTGAGCGGTGCGAAGGGTGTCAGGCGGCTGGGCCTGATCGAGGGTGACGGGATCGGTCCCGAAGTGGTGCGCGCGACCAGGGCGGTCGTGGACGAGGCGATCGCCGTGACGGGCGCGGCGCCGATCGACTGGGTGGAGCTGCCGATGGGCTTGCGCGCCATCGAGGAGTTCGGCGACCCGCTGCCCGAGCACACCCTCACCGCGCTGGAAGACCTCGACGCCTGGATCCTCGGCCCGCACGACAACGTCGCCTACCCGCTCGAACACCGCGGCGGCGTCGCGCCCGGCGGCGCCATTCGCAAACGGTACGGGCTGTTCGCGAACATCCGCCCGGCCCGCGCGTTCGAGGGCGTGCGGGCGATGTCGCCCGATATCGACCTGGTGATCGTGCGCGAGAACAGCGAAGGCTTCTACGCCGACCGCAATATGTTCGCCGGCTCCGGTGAGTTCCGTCCGACGCCCGACGTGGCGATGTCGGTCGGCGTCGTCACGCGGCAGGCCTGCGAGCGGATCGCGCACGCCGCTCTCCGTTTGGCGGCGACGCGGCGCAAGCGCTTGACCATCGTGCACAAAGCCAACGTGTTGCCGATGACGATGGGGTTGTTCCGCGACGTCTGCTACGAGGTCGCGCGCGGTTACCCCGAGGTCGCCGTCGACGACGAGCACGTCGATGCCGTCGCGGCGCATCTGGTGCGCGCGGCCGCCGACTACGACGTGCTGGTGACCGAGAACCTCTTCGGCGACATCCTCTCCGACCTGGCGGGCGAACTGAGCGGATCACTCGGCACCGCCGCCTCGCTGAACTGCTCCGACACCCGCGCGATGGCGCAGGCCGTGCACGGCGCGGCGCCCACCCTCGCCGGGCGCAACCGCGCGAACCCGGTGGCGCTGCAACTGTCCGCGGCGATGTTGTTGCGGTGGTTGGCGACTCGCGACGACGACGCCGCGCTGCGGGCGGCGGCCGATCGCATCGACCGCGCGGTGGCCGCGACGTTCGCGGCGGGCATCGCGACGGCCGATCTGGGCGGGCTCGCCACCACGGGCGAGTTCACCGAGCACGTCCGCGCGCGGGTCCACCGGCGGTAAAACGCACTCACTATCTGAGTCACTTTCTCGCGATCCGCACGGTCGCGTCTTTCTCGTGCCTTGATCGGACCTGTTCTCGTCGATTCGGGGTAGCGGTCACACCACTGCCTTGTTATTGTCTGAGTCACATTTCTACGGTCGCGTAGCTATTGAGTACTACGGAGCCGTAGCTCCTGGGATGTCCCGCCGCGGCGCGGGCGCCCGCGTGCTCCGACGGAGGGGACTGGTCCGGTGACTGTGCCGATCTACACCGATCGCGAACGCGTGCTGAACTTCGGGCGCGACTATTGGCGCGACCATCCCCGTCGCTCGGTACGGACCGCGGGCAGGCAGCTGATCATGACGGGGCGGGCGTCGGCGGAGGTCGTCACCTCGATCGCCCGCCGTCGATTTCCCTTGCGGGAGTTCGTTAAACAGTTCGCCTTCATGGCGAACGTGGCCGCCACGCCGACGTTGCTGGTGGCCGTGCCGATCGCCGTGGTGGTCTCCATCCAGGTCGGTTCGCTGGTGAGCCAGGTCGGCGCGACCACGTTCATCGGCGCGGTCAACGGGCTGGGCATCATCCGCCAGGGCGCGCCGCTGGTGACCTGTCTGATGATCGCGGGCGCGGTCGGGTCCGCGATCTGCGCGGATCTCGGGTCGCGCACCATCCGCGAGGAGATCGACGCCATGGTCGTGATGGGCGTCGACCCGATCCGCAGGCTGGTCGCCCCGCGCCTCGCCGCGGCGGTCCTGGTGAGCGCCTTGTTGTGCGCGATGGTGGTGTTCGTCGGCTTCGCGACCGGCTACGCGTTCAACGTCTACATGCAGTCTGGGACACCTGGCTCCTATATCAGTACCTTCGCGTCGTTCGCGGTCGCCGCCGACCTCGTGGTGGCGATCGTGAAGGCGATGATCTTCGGTGCGCTGGCCGCGATCATCGCCTGCGATACGGGCCTGGACACCCAGGGCGGGCCGGGCGGCGTCGCGAACGCGGTGAACTCGGCGGTGGTGAACTCCGCGATCGTGCTGTTCGCGGCGAACATCGTCCTCACCCAGCTCTACAACACCTTCTTCCCGAGCCGGGTGATCTGAGATGGCGAATTACGTTCCGCCCGTGGCCCGTCCGCTGCGGTGGCTGCGCCCCGTGGCCGGCGTCCCGTACGGCGCCGCGGTGCGACTCGGGCACCAGGGCCTGATGCTCTGGCAGACCGTGGCGGCGATCCCGTTCGTGCTGCGGCACTACCGCCGCGAGGTGCTGCGCCTGATCACCGATGTCACCTGGGGCAACGGGTCGCTGGTCGTCGGTGGCGGCACCGCCGGAGTGGTGCTCATCCTGTGCGGGTTCGGCGGCATCACCGTCGGGATGGAGTCGCACACGGCGCTCGATCTGCTGACCATGAGCCCGCTCACCGGCGCGGTCTCCGGTTTCGCGACCACCAGGGAACTCGCGCCGCTGCTCGCGACGCTGGCGTTCGCCGCGCAGGCCGGATGCCGGTTCACCGCCCAGATCGGTTCGATGCGCATCTCCGAGGAGATCGACGCGCTCGAGTCGATCGCGATCCGCCCGCTGCCGTACCTGATCACCACCCGCATGCTGGCCGCGCTGGTCGCGATCCTGCCGCTGTACAGCATCGGCCTGGCCGTGGCCTACCTGACGACGAAGGTGGCGGTGTATTTCCTCGGCGGCACCACGCTGGGCACCTACGACCACTACTTCCACCAGTTCCTGAACCCCGCCGACATCGCCTGGTCGGCGCTCAAGGTGGTGGTGTTCGTCCTGCTCACCACGTTCATCCAGTGCTATTACGGCTTCGTCGCCGCGGGCGGGCCCGAAGGGGTCGGCGTGGCGGCGGGGCGGGCCATCAAGGTGGCGATCATCGTCGTCGTCTTCGCGAATCTTCTTCTCACGCTGTCGATCTGGGGGATCGACCCCGGTATACGGATCTCCGGATAGGGAGTGACCATGATCATCGATCCGAGCGGACGGGGCCCGTCGGCGGTCCGGCTCGCGGTGCTCGGTGTCGCCGCCGCGACCGCGCTGAGCGCGGTGGTGGCCGGACTCGGCCTGCGCTACACGGGCGCGTTCACCGACGACATCCCCGTCACCGCGGTGCTCACCGGCACCGGGGACGGACTGCCCGAGCATGCGGACGTGAAATTCCGCGGCTTGCTCGTCGGGCGCGTGGACGAGGTGGGCATCGTCGCGAAGGGGGAACGCCTCGAGGTGCTGCTCGCGCTGAAACCCGAAGTGGTGTCCTCGATTCCGGACACCGTGACGGCGCGGGTGGTGCCCGCCAACATCTTCGGCGTCACCGCGATCGAGCTGGTCGACAACGGCGCCGCCCCCGCCGGGCTGCGGGCGGGCTCGACCGTCCACGAGGACACCGGCGAGGCGACCACCCAGCTCCAGACGACGCTCACCACGCTGCGCACCGTGCTGGACAGCATCCAGCCCGAGCGGCTCGGCCGGGTCCTCGCGACGCTCGCGGACGCGCTCGATCCCGCCGCGCGGGTGCCCGGCTCCACCGTCGAGCGCCTGGACCGGTGGACCACCGAGGTCCGCGCCGCGCCCGGGATCGGTGATCTACTCGGCGATCTCGGGGCGGCCGCCGCGGCGGTGAACCGGTCCGCGCCCGAATTGATCGACGTGCTGGGCGAATCCGTCACCGCCGCCCGCACGATCACCGAACGGCGCGCGGCGGTGATCGACCTGCTCGCGACCGCGGGCGGCACGGTCGACACCGTCAACGCCCTGTTCGCCGCCAATCCCGACGCGGGCAAGGAGCTGGTCACCGGGCTGGACGAGACCTTCGGCGCGCTGGCCGCCGATCCGGACGCCCTCGCGGTGACCATGGCCAATCTCGACGACGCGCTCGGCAGGCTCGCGACGGTGTTCACGTGGGGCCCGAACAACCAGATGAACTGGTCGATCGACGTGACGTTCACGCCGTTCCGCCGCTACACCGCGGCCGACTGCCCCCGCTACGGCGAGCTGAGCGGGCCGCGCTGCGGTGGGCCGACCGTGCCGGAGACGGAGGTACCGCAGGAGTTTCCGCCGCAGTTGCTGCCCCGGCGCGTGGAAGCGGCCGGGCCGCAGGGGGTTCCGGCCATCCTCGTGCCGGGCGCGATTCCCGGATTGCCCGGGGCCCTCGCGCCACCAGGGTCCCCCGAGGCGCCCGGGGAGATTCCAGGCGCACCTGGGATGCCCGAGACGCCGAGTGCGCCCGACGTACCGGCGATTCCCGGCCTCCCGCCGATACCGGGTCTGCCCGAGATCCCCGGCCTCACCGCGCCCGTCCGCCCCGCTGCCGCCACCGGCCCGGTCCGCGGCACGGAGGCGATGACCACCTTGCTCGGCCGCCGTCCGACGACGGCCCAATGGTTGCTGCTCGCACCGGTCCTGGCCGACGGAACCCTCACCGTCGACGCCCATCGGACGGGGGAAGCCCGATGATGACCATGCGCAACGCCGTGCTCAGCATGGCCCTCTTCGTCGCCGTCGCGCTGGTCGCCGGGTACACGATCTGGTCCACGCTTCAACGTTCGGTTCCCGGCGAAACACACACCTACACCGCCACGTTCGGTGATGTGCTCGGCCTGCGCGTCGGCGACGACGTGCGGGTGGCGGGTGTGCGGGTCGGCCGGGTCGACGAGATCGGACTCGACGCCGACCGCGAGGCGCGGGTGGTGCTGCGGGTGCGCGCCGACCAGCGGCTCACCACCGCGACGAAGGCGCTGATCCGCTACCAGAACCTCATCGGCCAGCGCTACGTGGCGCTGGCGCCCGGCGACGGCGAGGGCGAGGGCGAGCCGCTCGCACCCGGCGGTGCGATCCCGTTGGCGCGCACCGAATCCTCCTTCGACGTCTCGACCCTGCTCGCCGGGTTCGAGCCGCTGTTCAGCGTGCTCCAGCCCGAGGGGATCAACTCGCTGTCGGAGACCCTGGTCCAGGCCTTGCAGGGCGACGACGTCTCGCTGAGCGCGCTCATCACCCAGGCGGCCGGGCTGGCGAGCACCTTCCGGGAGCGCGACGAGATCCTCGGCGCGGTGATCACCAATCTCACCGGCGTCGTCACCGGACTGGCCCACCGCAGCGGCGAACTCGAAACGCTCATCACGCAGTCGCGGACCCTGGTCACCGGCCTCTACGAGCAGGGGGAGGTCCTGAAGGATGCCTTCCACCGGATCACCGAGTCCACCGACGATCTCGCGGCGCTGGTCGCGCAGATCCAGCCCGGGATGGCGCGCGCCCAGCGCGACGCCACGACCGGGGTCGAGCTGCTGCTGTCGAACGGCGCGCGACTGGACCGGGCCGCTGTCGAATTGCCGTACGTCCTGGCGGGATTGGCGCGCATCAGCGGCAACGGCGCCTACATCAACTCCTACATCTGCGGTCTGGACGTGTCGCTGTGGGGCGTGCTGTTCCCGCCCGGCGTGCTCACCCGGATCGGCGGGAACGCGCACTCGGAGGTGTGCCGATGAGACAACGATTCACCGACAGGCAGTTCTGGCTCGGCATGGCCGGCGGCGTGGTGGTGCTGGCGCTGCTGATCGGCTCCGGTCTGCTCACCAGGGCGGGCATCGGGCAGCGCACCGTGTACGCGGAGTTCGCCCAGGCCGCGGGATTGCGGGTGGGCAACAGCGTGGACGTCTCGGGTGTCGCAGTCGGCACGGTGAAATCCACACGGTTGCAAGGAGACCGCATCGTGGTCGGTTTGTCGATCGACCGGGGGCTGGCGCTCGGGCCCGACGCGAGCGCCGCCATCGAGATGTCCACGATCCTCGGCATGATGCACGTCGAGCTGGAGCCGGGGACCGGCGACGGCCTGCCCGGGGACCGTATTCCCTTGGAACGCACCAGGGTTCCGTACAACCTGTCGAAGGTGATCCGGGATCCGCGGTACAAGGACTCCTTCGAACACATCGAACGTCTCGATCCCGACGCGCTGCGCGAATCGCTGGAGGCGGTGAACCGGCAGATGGGTGATTCGCCGCGGCTCACCGCGCAGGCGCTGGACGCGGTCGGGGTGCTGGCGAAGGTGGTGGCCGACCGCCGCGACGAGGTGGACAGCCTGCTGCGCGGCATCGACGCCGTCTCGAACCTGGTGGCCGAGAACCAGAACGGGGTGTTGCTCCTGCTCACGCGCGGTCAGGCCATCGGCGACGCCATCGGCGCGCGCCAGGACCTGCTGCGCCAACTGCTCGACAACGTGGCCGCGGCGTCACAGGCGTTGCGGGACATGGGTGTCGAGAACGACGGGCAACTCGGCCCGCTCATCCAGAGCCTGAACACCATGTCGGAAGGGCTGGAGAAGAACCGCGAGAACCTGGACCGCCTCTACCAGCTGATGCCGGTCACCTTGCGGCAGTTCACCAATACGGTCGGCAACGGCCCCTACGGAGAGGTCTACATGCCGTGGCTGTTCCCCGACAACTGGTTGTGCCTGGTGCACGTGGTGGAGGGGTGCCGATGATCCGCGCGGTCGTGCTGTGCCTGGCGGCGACGGTCGCCGCAGCCTGCGCCACCCTGCCCGGCGACCTCGGCGCGGTGCTGGGACGGTCGATCCACGTGACCGCCGATTTCGACAGCGTGGCCGGGCTCTACGTCGGCAACGAGGTCGCCGTGCTCGGCCTGCCCGTCGGCGAGGTGACCGCGATCGAGCCGAAAGGCGACTACGTCCAGGTGGTGATGCGAATCGACGGTGACGTGCCGGTGCCCGCCGACGCCATGGCCGCGCTGATCTCGCCCCAGCTCATCACCAACCGGCACGTCGAGCTCAACCCGGGCTACACCGGGGACGGGCCGACCTTGACCGACGGCGCGCATATCCCGTTGGCGCGCACCAGGACTCCGGTCGAACTGGACCGCATCCTGCGGAACTTCGAAGAGCTCGGCGCGGCGTTGCGGGGCAGTGCCACCGAGGGCCCGATGGCGAGCCGCGTGCTGTATCCGCTGCTCGACGGCAACGGCGACCGGATCCGGGAGACCCTGGACGCGCTCGCGTCCGCGTTCGAGGTGTCGCTGGCGAACAAGGACCAGATCTCCAACACCATCACCAAACTCACCGAGATCACCACTGTGCTGGCCGAGAACGACACCACCGTGCGGGAATTCAGCGCGCGGCTGACCGAGCTCATCACCCTGATGGCCGACCAGGCGCCGGGCCTGCGGGCGGTGCTCGCCCAGATCGACGCGTTCGTCACCAATACGAGCGCCGTCGTCGCCGAGAACCGGGTTCCGCTGACGGCGGCGCTGAATCGTTTGACCACCATCACAGCCCAGATGCGTTCCAACGCAAGGGGTCTCACCGAAGTGGTCGATGTGGCGCCGCTGTTCTTCGAGAACTTCGCCAACGCGGTGAGCACCGAGAATCGCGCCCTGCGACTGCACCTGCTGACCGATAAGTCGTTGCTGGACAACGAACTTCTCGCCCTGTTCTGCGAACGGGTGCAGATGCGGTCCGACGGGTGCCGCACCGGGAAGCTCACCGATTTCGGGCCCGACCTGGGCCTGACCCTCGCGCTGACGGGACTGCTCCGATGAGGCGCCGGGCCGCACGGGCTCTCGCGGCGCTCGGAGTGTCCCTGTCGATCGCCGGGTGCGCGGTCACCGTGGACACGGTGCCGCTGCCCAAACCCGGCGTGGAGGGGCCCAGCTATCGGCTGCGCGCCATCTTCGACAACGCGCTCAATCTCCCCGAGCGCGCCCGCGTGAAGATCGGCGGCACGGATGTCGGTGTGGTGGAAGAGATCCGGACGGTGAACTTCCTCGCCGAGGTCGATCTGGCGATCCGTGCCGACATCGCCCTGCCCGAGGGCACCCGCGCGGAGCTGCGCCAGGCCACCCCGCTCGGGGACATCTTCATCGCCCTGACGCTGCCGGAGCGCGGTCCCGACACCGAAGTCCTCGGCGACGGCGATCTCATCGACCGCGCGCACACCTCGGCGGGCGCGTCGGTCGAGGAGCTGATGTCCTCGCTGTCGATGCTCATCGGGGGCGGTGCGCTCAACCAGGCGGCGCGCATCACGAGCGAGATGAACGCGATGGTGGGCGGGCGCGGTCCGCAATTGGCGCACCTGCTCACCGAACTCACCGCCACGCTGTCGGCGCTCAACGCGCGCACCGGTCAGATCGACGGCCTGCTCGACGGGCTCGCCGCCCTGACCACCACCCTGAATCAGCGCAAGGAGGAGCTGGGACGCGCCGCCGAGACCTTCCCGCCCCTCATCGGCGTCCTGGCCGAGAACAACCGCGCCATCGCCGATCTCACGGCGAAGGTGGCGGTGACCATGGACGCCCTGGGCGATTTCACGGCGACCACCGGACCGGAGTTCGTCTCGCTGTTCGACAGCGTGCAGGCGCTGATGACCGGATTCACCCGCATGGGCGACCATCTCGCGGGGACGCTGGAAGGCCTGCACACGATCTATCCCTCGCTGCTGGCGAGCACGGAAGGCAACACGCTGGCGATCGGCGCGACCATCTCCTATCTGAGCCTGAGCGCGCTCACCGACCCGGAGGCGGGCAAAATGCCCGACGTCGGCGATGTCGGCGCGTTCGCGGGCAGTCTGGCCGAGGTGCTGGCCCGGGTGCTGGCGCGGGTGCAAGGCGGGCACCGATGAACGAGCGGCGCGAACAACTCGTGGCGCTGGCCGGATTCGCGGCCGACCTCGCCGCCGCGGCGGTGGTGGCGCTGGCGGTATGGGCGCGCCGCCACACGACGGCGTTCGCCCTGCTGGGGCTGATCGGTATGTTCCTGCTCGGCTGCGGCTACCTCGCGGTGGACGTGATCCGGGTGGACCCGTTGCGCGAGACCTACCGGGTGCGGGTGGCATTGCGCGAGTCGGGCGGTCTGTTGCCCGGCAACGATGTGACGGTGCGCGGCGTGCGCGTGGGCACGGTGCGCGCGGTCGAACTGACGCCCGGTGGCATCGAGGCGACCGCCGAGATCGACAGCCGATTCCGGATCCCCTCGGAGGGAACGGCTTCCGTGCACCGGCTGTCGGCCGCGGGGGAGCAGTACCTCGACTTCCGGCCCGCGACGGGCGGCGGCCCCTTCCTGGCGGACGGGTCGGTGATCGGTGTCGATCGCACCGCCACGCCGGTGACGATCAACTCGTTCCTCACCAACACGGGCGCGCTGATCTCGGGACTGAATCCGGAGCGGCTCAACGTGATCGTGGCCGAACTGGATCGTGCCCTCGCCGACGGGCCCGACCGGTTGCGCACGGTGATCAGCGGGATCAGCCAGGCGATGGCCGGGCTCGGCGGGCAGTTGCCGCAGACGAAACAGCTGATCGCGAACCTGTCCGTCATCGCCGAGACCACCACGCACGCCCAGCCCGATCTCGGCACCCTGGTGCGGGGCTCCGGGGCGCTGTTCGAGCAGCTCACCGCCGCCGACGCCGAGGTGCGGCGCCTGCTCGAGCTGGGCCCGGGACAGCTCGCCACGCTGGGCGGGGTGGTGGCCGAGACCAGCGACCCGATCACGAACCTGGTGACCAACTTCGTCGCCATCACCCGGGCGGCGCGGTTGCGGACCCCGGCCATGCGGGCGCTGTTCCCGGCCATGCGCGCCGGATCGGCCGTGATGGGTGTGCCCGCCCACGGCAACGCCTTTCACACCATGCTCGACATCTGGCCCCGTCCCACCTGTGAGTACGAGACCATCCCGGTCTCGCCGGCGCAGGTCAGCGACGGACGGGTGCGACTGCACAACTACTGCGTCCTGGCCGATCCCGGTGCGCAGGTGCGCGGTTCGGCGAACGCGCCGCGACCCGCGCTGCCCGACAACGGTTCCGGGCCGCCGCCCGATGTGACCGGCGACGAACTGTCGGTGCCGTTGCCCGCCAAGTGAATTCCCCGACGAAAGCAGTGCGAGTGACCAGCGAATCAGATCTTCCCGAGAAGTCCACCTCCCGCCGCGCCCACGCGCTACCGGTCGCCGGTGTGGTCGCCGGACTGGCTGGCCTGGGCGCCGCCGCCTGGTTCGGCATGCAGAAGGCGCAGACCGACGCCCTGTCCGAGGCCCGGGACGCGGCCCAGCGGGCGGCCTGCGCGTACGCGCCCACCCTGGCCTCCTACGACGCGGCCAACCTGGACACCTATTTCGCCGCCGTGCTGGCCGGCGCCACCGGCGCGTGGCACGACGAATTCCACGCCACCAGCCGGGATCTGCGCGAGGTCCTGGAACAGGGCCGGGTGGTGTCGACGGTGGATTCGGTGCAGTGCGCGATCGAGTCCGCCGACGAGTCCGCGGCGCGCGCGGTCGTCGTGATCGGCCAGACCATCACCAGCGCCGGCACCGCGGGCGAGCCGCGGCCGGGACAGCTCGCGGTGGGCCTGTCGCTGCGCAAGGTCGGCGACGCCTGGCTCGTCGACGAAGTCAGCTCACCGGCCCTGCCGCGTCCGTGAAAGACGCTGCCGGGCACTCCGATTCCGCCCACCGACAACCACCGAACCGATCGGCCGCACTCATGGAGAAACGTTCACTCATGGTCAGACTCGTCATTCTCGCCCTCGTCGCCGCGGCTTTCGTGGCCGCGCTCGTCGCGCTCGTCACCGCGCTCGTGCTACGCCGCCTTTCCCAGCGGGTGGCCAGGAACGAGATCGCGCCCTTCCCGGACCGCACCGTCGCCGAATTGGCCGAGCTGCGCCCGACATTCACGATGACGACCGACGTCCACCTCGATTCCCCGCCCGAGCGGATCTGGACGGCGTTGGAGGAGGGCGCGTTCTCGTGGATTCCGTTCATCCCCGGTATCCACTACCGCGGCGCCGACCGCACCCCGGGTGTCGTCCGCACCCTCGACGCCGTGTTCTTCGCCGCCGACGAACAGGTGCTGCGCCGGGAAGAGCATCGCAGGCTCACCGTCGTCGGTATCCGCACCTCCGTGCCGCTGTTCGTGCAGAGCTACGTGGCCGACTTCCGCTTGACCGCGACATCCGACGGCGGCACCGACCTGTCCTGGACCGTCGGCGGCCGGCCCGCCCTGTTCGCGTTCCTCCCGCTGAGCTGGACCGCGCCGTTCATCCGTCCGTTCGCGAAGGTCGTCCTGCGCAGGCTGACCACCGCCCTCTGAAAATCTGTGAAAGGCAAGCCATTCCATGGACAGAACAACTCACCACCGACACGGCCCGGCCGGTCGCACCGGTGACCTGAACGAGGCGCTGCTACGCGTGAGCGCACCGGTGCGCCGGCGCTGGCGTCGCTTCCGCGCCGACCTCGTCGACGCCGCGAAACTGGCCGTGCTGGGCGCGCTCCTGCTCGGCTTCGCCGGTCTCGCGGTCCTCAGCGGCGGCTATCTGCTGGTGGGCTCGGGGATCGAGGCCCTCGCGCAGTGGATGCCGCACTGGCTCGCCACGCTGACCTGCGCGCTGGTCCTGCTGCTGACCAGCGCGGTGAGCGCGGGCCTGGGACTCCTGGCGATGAGCCGGATCCGCCGGCGGTGAGCCGCCGTGGCCCGCACCGTTCGCGCCTGTCACTGTCGCGAAGTCCTGAACTACTTCGGGCACTGCGCCGCCTGCGGGTATCCGGCCCGCGCCGACCTGGTCACCACCGTCTACACCGACGGCTCGCAGACCGCCACGCTCGTCGCCACCTGCGGTCTACCGTGCGGGTGGAGCGGCCCGGTGCCGCTCACCACCATGACGCCGCGCGATCCCTCGGTCTAGTGCGTCAAACACGCTGGGAGTCTTGGGATCCGGCGAGAGCGGCGTGGTCCAGCCGGAACACGCAGCGGGTGCCGGTGTAGATGGTCGGCATACAGCGGTTGCAGTGCGTGCACGCCGAGCGCGTGGTGGCGTCGGCGCGAATGCGGTGCAGCAGGCCCGGTTCGCGCAGCAGCGCGCGGCCCATCGCGACGAACTCGAACCCCTCGGCGCGGGCGAGGTCCATGGTGTCGAGGTCGGTGATGCCGCCGAGCAGGACCAGCGGCATCGACAGTTCGCGGCGGAACTGACGGGCGCGCTCCAGTAAATAGGCGTCGTGGTACGGGTATTCGCGCAGGAAGCCACGGCCCACGAGTCGGAAGCCCCAGCGCGCGGGTCCCGGAAGCACCGCCCCGAATTCGCGGCGCGGGGCGTCGCCGTGGAAGAGCAGCATCGGGTTGAGCAGGGAACTGCCCGCCGTGAGTTCGAGGGCGTCGAGGGACCCGTCGGCCTCCAACCACGCGGCGACGCGCAAGGATTCGGGCACGGTGAGGCCTCCGCGCACACCGTCCTCCATATTGAGTTTGGCCAGAACGGCGAGGCGCCCGCCGACGGCCTCGCGGACGGCGCGGGCGATCTCACGGGCGAATCGCGCCCGGTTCTCCGGTGATCCGCCGTACCGATCCTTACGGCGGTTCAGCAGCGGGCTCAGGAACGCGCTGGCCAAGTAGTTGTGGCCGAAATGTATTTCCACCGCGTCGAATCCGGCCTCCTCGGCGAGCAGCGCCGCGCGAGCGTGCGCTTGGACCAGCTCGCCGATCTCGGTTTCGGTGGGCACGTGCATCGCCCGCATCGAGAGCGGACTGAACATCCGGCTCGGGGAGAGCGCGGGCGCGCGGTTGGAGGCGGCGTTGGCGACCGGGCCCGCGTGGCCGAGCTGCGCGCTCGCCGCGGCCCCCTCGGCATGCACGGCGTCGGTGAGCGCGCGGAGTCCGGGTATCGCGTCCGGGCGCATCCAGATCTGTTTGCGGTCGGTGCGACCGCCGGGTGCGACGGCGCAGTAGGCGACGGTGGTCATCCCGACGCCGCCCGCCGCGACCTCACGATGGAACCGGATCAGTTCCTCGGTGACCAGCGCGCCGGGCGTGCGTCCTTCGAAGGTCGCGGCTTTGATCACCCTGTTGCGCAACGTGATCGGGCCCAGGCGGGTGGGGGTGAAGATATCGGACATCACGAATCACCTTCCGGTGCGGTCAATCCCGCGATCACGAAGTCGCGCAGTGCGGCGCGCGCCCGCTCGGACGGCCCCTCCGGTTCCGTGCCGAAACGCAGGATGATCAGGTCGAAGGCGAGCGACCAGCGCCGCCTGCTCTCCGGCTCGCGTAGTCCCGGCAGCAGTCCGGTCCAGGAGTCGAGCCGGAACCAGGGCTGTCGCCACAGCAGCGGGTGCCGCCCGAGCACCAACTGCGCCAGCAACCGCAGGTGCAGCCGCCCGGCCGGATCCGCCGCCAGTTCGGTGAACGGCGCCAGGATCGCGTCGACCACCGCCTCCACCGTGGCCGGACCCTCGGTCGCCGCCGCCAGCCGGTCCGCCCACAGCGGCCCGAGCCGATCTTCCAGCAGCGCCGCGACCAGCGCTTCCTTCGAGCCGAAGTGGTAGTGCACCGCCGCCGGATTCATCCCGGCCTCCGCGCACACCAACCGCACCGACACGTCCTCGTACCGCTCGGTGAGCAGCAACCGCTCCGCCGCGCTCAGCAACCGCTCACGGGTGCCCACCGAAACCTTCCCAGCCATGCGCCCTAGTAGAACGCGTTTCAATCGATATTTCAAGCAGTGATGGAAAATGAGTTCCTGGACTGCCGCTCACCGGCCCTGTAGGGGGCGCACCTGACCTCTCCGGCCCGCACCGAACGAGTCCGTCGCGCGGCTCACCACCGGACTGGTTCCGAGTGACGACGCCCGGCGAACCCTTCCGATCACCCTGATCGTGGTGGCGGATTGTCCGCGCGCGCCCGGTGCCAGCGGCGGTTTTCCCGCGCGCCCGGTGGCGTAGCAATTTCGCGTGCCTTCGGGAAATCCGGGCGTAATGGCCGCTGCTTACAAAGTTCGCGACGCAGAAAGGTGAATGGCGTGAGCACGGAGACACTCGACGGACCGGCCTTCCTCGTACGCCCGGCCGTCCGGCAGGCGGTCGGGAGAAGATTGCGCGAGCGAGGAATTCAGCGCGGCGCGGGGAAGATCGTCTCCGCGGTGGCGGGCGTGGCGCTCGTCGCGGTGATCTGGAGCGCGATCCGGGCGGCGGGCGTCTTCCCGCCGGTGCTGTTCCCCGGACTCGCCGATGTCGGCCGCGCCGGTCTGGCCATGTGGCGCGACGGCACGCTGGCCGCCGATATCGGCACCAGCCTGACCAGGGTGGTTCGCGGTCTCGCGGTCGGGTCGCTGGCCGCCGTGGCGGTGGGCACGCTCACCGCCACCACCGCGTTCGGCCGCCTGGTGATGCAACCGGTCCTGCGGTTGTTCGCCCCGATCCCGACGGTCGCGCTGGTGCCCCTGGCGATCCTGTGGTTCGGATTGGGCGAGCAGAGCAAACAATTCGTCATCGCGCTCGGCGTATTCGTCCCGGTGTGGATCAATACCCATTCCGGGTTGTCCACCACACCGGCAGACTATTTGAAAGTCGCGCGCTGCACCGGCGCGTCCCGCACGGCCACGCTGACGCGCATCGTGCTGCCCGAGGCGCTGCCCGATATCGTCACGGGTCTGCGGGTCGGCGTCGCCACCGCGTTCGTGCTCATCGTCGTCGCCGAAATGACCGGGACCACCTCGGGATTGGGGTACCGGATCGCGCAGGCGCAGTTGTTCTCCCAGGTCGACCGGATGCTGTTCTGCCTCGCGATCCTCGGCCTGGTGGGCGTGCTGTGCGACCAGATCGTCGCGACGGTCGCGGCCCCGTGGATCCGTTGGGCGCAGGTGCAGCGATGACCGGCGAACTGCGGGCCGAACACCTCACCGTGCGCTTCCCCGGACGGCGCGACCCGGTGCTGCGCGATGTCTCGCTGCGCGTCCCGGCCGGGTCGATCACCGTGCTGGCCGGGCCGTCCGGCTGCGGCAAATCCACGCTGCTCGACTGCTTCGCCGGCCTGCTCACACCGTCTGACGGCGCGGTCACCGAGGACGGCGTGCCCATCACCGGCCCGGATCGCCGTCGCGGCGTGGTCTTCCAGCGCGACGTGCTGTTCCCCTGGTGTAGCGTGCGCGCCAATCTCGGCTTCGCCCTCGCGGCGGCCGGCGTGCCGCGCCGCGAGCGCGCCGGGCGGGTGGCCGAGCTGCTGCGCACCGTGCACCTGTCCGCCGACGTGGCCCGCCGCCACCCGCACGAACTGTCCGGCGGGATGCGCCAGCGCGTCGGCGTCGCCCGGATGCTGGCCTGCGCCCCCGAGGTGATGCTCATGGACGAGCCGTTCGCCGCGCTGGACGCCCAAACCCGTTTGCACATGCAGGATCTGGTGCTCGAGATCTGGGCGGCCTCGGCGCGCACCGTCGTGTTCGTCACCCACGACGTGGACGAGGCCATCCGGCTCGGCGACCGCGTCGTCGTCCTCGGCGACGGCGGTGTGCGCGCCGAACTCGGCAACCCGCTGCTGCGCCCGCGCCCGGCCGACCGCCTCGCCGAACTCCCCGGGTACAGCGAAATGCGCCGCACGCTGCACCACCACATCGGCGGCGTCGCCGTCTCCTGAGTTTCCCCGGCATCCATCACACGGAGGTTGTCCCATGTCCAGATCGAAGGTCAGGGGTGTCGCCGCGGCGCTCGCCGCCGCGCTCGCCCTGCTGTCCGCGTCCGCGTGCGCGAGCGACACCGCCGGGAGCGAATCCGACACGCTCACCGTGGGTTTCGTGGTCGACCCGTCGTGGGCGCAGATCCCGGTGGCCCAGCGCGGCGGCGCGTTCGAACGCCACGGCGTGCGTGTCGAGGTGGTCAACTTCTCCACCGGCGTGCAGGCGTTGCAAGCCTTGCAGGGCGGGCAGGTCGACATCGCCACCGCCGCCGACGTGCCGTCGGCCAGTGCGCTGGCGAAGTCGCCGGAGCTGCGCGTGGTGGGCGACGGGTCGCGGTGGACCGGGTCGCGGATCGTCGCCCGGCCCGGTATCGCTGATCTGAACGCGTTGGCGGGCAAGAAGATCGGCACTCCGCTGGGCACGAGCGCCGCCTACTTCGCGGCCAGCGCGCTCGACAGCGCCGGCGTGACCGCCGAACTCGTGCAGGTCGCCCCGTCGGCCATGACCACCGCCATCGCCAAGGGCGACGTGGACGCGGTCTCGATCTTCCAGCCCTACCAGGCGCAGGTGATCGACGTGCTGGACGGCACGGGCGTCGAGATCGACGTCCCCGCCACCGGATACCGGCAGCACAGCCTCTACCTCGCCGCCGCCGACACCGCCCAGCGCAAGGCCGACGCGTTCCGGAAGTTCTTCGCCGCGCTCACCGAAGCGGGCGCGCAGTTGACCGCGCACGAGGAGGCCGCCACCGCCGCGGTGGCCGAGGCGACCGCGCTCGCGCACGATCTGGTCGGAAAGGTGTTGCGCGAGTTCGACTTCACCCTCCAGCTGCCGCCCGATCTGGCCGCGAAGCTGACGACACTGGCCGACTGGGCGCGCGCCAGGAACTACCTCGATCCCGGGGTGCCGCCCGTGGACTACGCCGCCCGGCTCGACGCGTCCGCGCTGGCGGAATCATGAGCGCGGTCACCCTTTTCGCGCTCGGCGGCACCATCGGCATGCGGGTGTCGGGCGGTCTCGCTGTGCCCGCGCTCGATGCCGCCGCCATCGCCGATCTGCTCGGCCCGGACCACGGGGTGGCGGCGGTCGACGTGGCGCGGGTCGGTGGGTCCGAGGTCGACTTCACCCACTTGCGCGCGCTGACCGAGGCCATCGCCACCGCGCTCGCGGGCGGCACGGCGGGTGTAATCGTCACCACCGGAACGGATTCCATCGAGGAGACCAGCGCATGGCTCACCTACACCGGCCCGTGGCCGGTGCCGGTGGTGGTCACCGGATCGATGCTCCCGGGCGGCGAACCCGGCGGGGACGCACCGGCGAACCTCGCCGCCGCCCACGCGGTCGCCACGAACCCGGTGACGACCGAGCCCGTGGTGGCCTTCGCGGGCAAGGTCTGGCTCGGCAGCCGCGTGCAGAAGGTCTCGGGCACCGGCGTGGAAGCCTTTGCCACACCGGGACTTACACCGCTCGGCGGCGTGCTGAACGGCGTGGTGCGGTCGTTCACCCCGGCGCCCGCCCCGGCCCGCCCGCTCGGCCCGGCGGGGGATGCTCCGGCGCGCGTCCCGCTCCTGGTCGCCGCCCTCGGGGCGGACGGTGACGTCGTGAAGTACGCCGCGGAGAACGCCGACGCTCTGGTGCTGGCGGGCAACGGCGCGGGCAATCTGCCACCGGCCCTGGCGGATGCGGCGGTCGAGGTGGCCGCGTCCGGCACGCCGGTGGTGGTTGCCACCCGCGCCGCGGACGGCCGCACGAGTCCGATGTACGGATATCGCGGCGGTGGGGGAGTGCTCGTCGAGTCCGGCATCCTGCTCGCCGACCGCATGAGTCCGCACCAGGTGCGCGTCTTCCTCACCCTCGCCGTGTCGCGCGGCCTGTCCGGCGCGGCGCTGCGCACCGCCCTTCTCGACCACCTGGAGTCCCTGTCATGACCACCGTCGGAACACCCCGCCTGATCACGCACACCGCCGCCGAACTCACCGCACTGCTCGTGCCCGCCGGGCAGCCGTGGTGTGAGAACAGTCTCGACGGCCCGGCTCGTCCACCGGAGGAGACGCGAGCGGCCCGGTTCATCGAGCCCTTCCTCGCCGAACTCGGCTTCGACACCCGGCTCGTCGGCCGCACCGAGACGCGCGCGAACCTGGTGGCTGCCAAGGTGTTCGGTCCGGGCCCGACCCTGTTGCTCAACGACCATCTCGACACTTACCCGGCAGGACCGCCGAGCCGCTGGACCAAATGCGCCGATCCGTTCGCCCCCGTGGTCGAGGACGGGCGGGTGTACGCGCGCGGAACATCCGACACCCGGGGCAATCTCGCGACGCTGCTGCGCGCGGTGGCCGAAGTGTGCGCGGACCCACCGGAATCCGGCACCCTCACCGTCGCGCTCACCGCGGACGAGGAACGCAACGGCGTCGAGGGCGCGCTCTACCTGCTGGAGGAGCACGGACTCACCGCCGACGCCGCCATCACCGTCGAACCGACGGCGTGGACCGAGGGCGGGGCCACCGGCGTCGCGATCGCGACCAGCCACACCGGCCACGCGCTGCTCGACCTCGCCGTGCACGGCCGCTCCAGCCACATCTGGCGTCCCGACACCGGCGTGAACGCGGCCCACCTGCTGCTCGAAGTGCTCTCCGCGCTGCGCGACCTGCCCGACGGCTGGGGTGCGAGCACGGTCGGTCTCGACGCGGGGGAGCCGGGGATGGCGCAGTTCACGCCGTTGCGCGCGAGCGCGCGGGTCGCGATCGTCGGCCTCGGGCCGGACGTGACGAAAGCGCTTGTGCTCCAGCGTGTCACCGACATCGCGCGCGACCTCACCGGCGTCACCGCGACCGTCGACGTGCGGTTCGCGCCCGGCCCCACGTTCGTGCCGGGCACCGTCGCCCTGGACGCGGACGAGCCGATCGTCGCCGCGCTGCGCGACTCCTACACCGACCACGACCCGAGCCCCGCCCGCCTGTACGCGAAGCCCGCCTACTGCGACACGATCCGCTTCCGGCACGCGGGCATCCCCGCGGTGACCTTCGGGCCGGGCGACGATGGGTGGGCCGTCTACGACGAGAGCATCAGTGTGGCGGGCATGGAGTTCGCCGCCCGCGTGCTGGCCGGGGCGATACGGCGGTTCCTGCGCCGATGACGCGCGTATGCTCGGCGGCCATGACGCCACCGCCCGACCTCAGCCGCGCCCATCCGGGCCGCCGGCTGCGGTCGGACCTGGCGCGCCAGGTCGCCGACGTGCTGCGCGGGCAGATCGCGGCGGGCGCGCTCGGGCCGCGCCTGCCCGACGAGCCCGCGCTGCAACGCGAGTTCAGCGTGTCGCGCAACAGCGTGCGCGAAGCCCTCGACATCCTGCGCTCCGAGGGGCTGGTCGAGCGGTTGCCCGGGGTGGGCACGGTGGTGCGGATGCCCAAGTTCGCGCACACCGTCGACGCCATCCGCGGCCTGTCGGAATCGTTGCGCGAGCACGGGGCGCTGCGCAACGAGGTGCGCACCGCCGGACGGGTCCGGCCGCCGCGCAGCGTGGCGGCTGCGTTGCGGGCCGAGGGCGATGTGCTCTGCATCGAGCGGTTGCGCAGGCTCGACGGCGTGCCGATCGCGCTGGACCTGACCTATCTGCCGGTCGCCGTCGGCCTGCCGCTGCTCTCGGCCGACCTCGAGGACGAAGACCTGTTCACGCTGATCGAGCGCACTTCGGGCAAGCGACTGCGCGCCGACCAGGTGTCGGTGGACGCCGTCACCGCCGACGCGCCGTCGGCCCGGCTGCTGGGCGTGCGGACGGGCGCGCCGCTGCTGGTGCTGCAACGACTCACCCGGTTCACCGACGGCACGCCCGCCGACCTGGAGTTCGTGCGGATGCGCGGCGACCGCATCACGGTGCGGATGACGCCTGAGCGCAGTTAGAGGACTGAGCGCAGTTAGAGGACTGAGCGCAATTGGAAGCCTGAGCGCAGTGAGAAGCCCGAGCGCGGTTAGTTGAGCCCGGTGGAGAACTTGATGACGACCTTCTCCTCCGACACCTCTTGTACGGCCACGTCGAGGCCCTCGGCCTCCCTGGTCTCCCCGGCGGGGATGTTCAGCTCCTGGCCCGCGACCCGCAGCGTCACCAGGTTCCCCTGCACCGCAACGAGTTCCGCGTCCACGCCGAGGATGCTGGCCTTCGCGTCCACGCCGCGCGTGAACGTCACCAGGCAGCCGGACACATCGCATTCGCTCCGGGTGCCCGCACCTTCGATGGTGCACGCCACCGCGCCGAACGACGCGGACGCGGCGATGAGGGCGGCGGCTATGGCCTGTCGTACTCGCACGCCGACAGTCTAGGCCGAACCGTCGCGAATCGGACATCCCCGAGCCCCGGCGCGGGTGAGCGGCCCGCGCCGGGACCCCCTCAGCTGCCCGGGAAACCCGGGGGCAGCGGCTTGAAGTCCGCCTTGAACTTCGGGCCGGGCGGCAGGCCGCGCAACAGCGCGCTGGTCCAGGCGACGCCCGGAATCCAGCCGGTCGTGGCGTTCACGATGTGCTCGGGGACCGGCACCGTGTAGAAGCGCAGATCCGCCCCACGCGCCCAATAGGATTCGACGGTCGGCAGCACCGTCGACGGCGGGATCAGCTCGTCCCATACGCCGTGCCACCACAGCACCGGCGTGTCGGGGATGTGCTTGCCGAGGCTGTTCTCGTCGAGCACCCGCAGGATCTCCGGTTCGGTCTCCAGCGACTTGCCCGGGAGGTAGTACTCGCTGACCGGGCGGTAGAAGCCGGTGAGCGCGGCGGTGTAGACGCAGCGGTTCTGCACGTCGTGCACGAGTTGGATGCCCTCGGGGGTGAGCAACTCGTCCAGCTTGAACACGTCGGGGTACTGCTTGGCGAACGAGGCCAGGCCCAGCCACATGGTGAAACTGCTGAGGCCGGTGGCGCCCGGTTGCGGTTCGGTGGCGTAGCGCGCCAGATCCACCAGGTTGCCAGGCGTGCCGCCGGCGGTGGTGCCGAGCAGGTGCACGTCGGGGGCGTAGGTGCGGCGCAACTCGGCGGCGCGGAGCGAGGCCGACCCGCCGCCGGAGTAGCCGTACAGGGCGATGCCCGAGTCCGTAAGTCCCAGCGTCGCATCGTTTTTCACGGCGCGCAGGCTGTCGAGGACCATCTTGCCCTCGTCGTAGGTGTTGAACGTGTTGAACTTGCCGTCGAAGTCGGGGACGTTGATGGCGAAGCCCTGCATCAGCCAATACACCGCCAGCGCGGACTCTTTCATGGTGCCGACCTGCAACGTGTAGGACGGATTGCACGAGGAGTCGCTGGAGTCGATCGCCTCCTGGAACGAGAGCACCGGGCGCGGGCTGCCCTGCCAGGGGATGCCGGGGATGATCACGGTGGTCGCGGTGACGATCGGATTGTCGCGAAGATCGTTGGTGCGGTACAGGATCTGCTTGGTGTAGACCGGGAACGGCAGCCCGAGCAGTCGCGTCTGCACCTCGCGGGTGCGCACGATCTGGCCGGGCGCGTACGCGGCGAGATCGGCCGGATCGTCGTACCACGGGTCCCTGTCCGGCGGCAGGATCGGCAGCAGATCGTAGAGTTGCGGCTCGGACGGCAGCCGCGGCAGCTGGTTCTGGTCCGGCGGGAACGCGGGTGGGAACCCCGGATCCGCCCCCGCGGCGCCCGCGATCGATGCCGTCAGGCAGACCGACGTGCAGAGCACGGCCATCCGCCGACGCAGAGTCTTCCTCATCGAAGCACCTGTTCGTGTCGGATCGCGGCGCCCGGTGCGGCCGCGACTGACTCTCCATTCCACTGTCCGGGACATCGGATTCCTACCGCCACGGGACCAGAGAGTGCGCGGGCGGTTTGGCGGAGTGCACAAATCGGCGCGGCGGAAAGCCGCCGGTGCCGAGGGGTTCCGTACGGTGTACAACCCGCATAATGGACGCTGTTGGGCGAAGCCCACCCGAAACTCCGCGCACGGCCGGAGCGAAGGCGGAGGTACGCATAACGTGGTTGGCGGACACCAATGTCGGTGAAAAGGAGAGAGAACGTGTCGGTGGCGACGGCGGTCAAGGATCAGATCCAGCAACTGGGCGGGGCGTTCATGTTCTCCCGGGAGGCGAAGGCGTTCGGGCAGGCGTGCGGGGCGGACGCGTTCCTCGGCCCGTATGTGCGCGGGCGCGGCGGCGTGCTCGGGGAAGTGGACGCCGACGTGGTGACCGCCGCGTTCGGGTTCTTCCCCGGCGACACGATCCGCCCGGCGTGGGAGTCGGTGTCGATGCCGGCCGCCGACGCGGCCGTGGGCTATATGGAGGCGTGTCGCGAGTTCGGCCGTCGCAAGCTCGCCGATTTCGCCGATGCGCGGCAGTTGGCGGATCTGCTGGAGAAGGTGGCGGCGGCCGCCGAACCGGCCGGTGTGCCGCTGTTCGCCGGCTGGCGCGCGCTGCCGCTGCCCGAGGACGGCCCTGCCCGTCTGAGTCAGCTCACCCACGTGCTGCGCGAACTGCGCGGCGGCCTGCACCTGATCGGCGTGCTCGCCGCGGGCCTCACCCCGCTCCAGGCCGTCCTCATCTCCGGTTCCCCCATCAAGACCGGCCCGCAGCAGGCCGGCTTCTACGGCTACCCCGAACCCTACGAGGAAGTCACCGCCGACCACCGCGCCCGCTGGGAACAGGCCGAAGCCATCACCGACGCCCTCATCGCCCCGGCCTTCGCCGCCCTCACCCCCTCTGAAGCCACCACGCTCACCGACCTTCTTCCCAAGGCCCATGCCATCGGCCTGAGCCGCTGAAGGCAGGTCGAGATTGCCTGCGCGGCAATCCTTTCCGGCTGTAGCGAGGACCATGGTGTCGTGGCTGCGGTGCCCTCGTACTCAGGCCGGGCGGGCGTCCTCGCCGGAGTGGGTCCGCGGGGTCGCGCGGCGTTCGCGTTTGCCTCGGGCGACCTCGGTGGCGAGGGCGTCGAGGGGTTGGGTGAAGGGGGCGAGGGGTTCGGCGAGATGGGTGAGCCAGGCTCGGGCGATGTCCAGGCCGGACGGGGCGAGGGCGTAGAGGCGGCGGGTGCCCTCGGCGCGGACGGTGACCAGGCCCGCGTCGCGCAGCACCTTGAGGTGCTGGGAGACGGCGGGCTGGGAAATCGGGGTGTGCGCGCGCACGCTGTCCACGAGCGCGCCCGCCGGCTGCTCACCGGTCGCCACCACCTCCAGGATGCGGCGGCGGACCGGATCGCCCAGCGCTTCGAAGATCCGTGCGGGAGAAGCCGACATCAGCCCTGCTGATCGTCCTCGGGGACGGTCGTGTAGAAGACGATCGTCTGCTCGGCGGCGGTGTGCGCGGCCTCGGGGTCGTCACCGTCGGCGACGGCGGCGTCGGCCCAGCCTTCCGCGGCGATCCGGGTGAACCGCAAGCCGTCGGGGGTGGTTGGGAAGTTCATGCCCTCTTCCGGGTCGACGGCCGCTCCGGTCTCCAGGTGCACGCCCAGCCCCATCAGCGCCAGGTCCCAGCCCACGCCGACCGCGCCGGGCCCGTACTGCGACCAGAACTCCGGATCGACGCCCGCCTCGTGCACGAGTTCCAGCGCCGTGCCGCCCTCAGCGGGGGACAGGCCGACCTCCAGCCACGAGACCTGCCCGCCGAACTCCCAGGTCACCGCGAACCGCTCCGGCTCCTCGCAGCGTTCGACCGTGCCGCCGGCGTTGCCCTCGAGCTGGTATTTCCCGCCGACCTTCAGCTCCCCGCTGACGGGCAGGAACCAGCGCGGCAGCCGTTCGGCGTTCGTCAGCGCGTCCCACAGATCCGCCTGATCGGTCGGGTAGACCCGCCGCGCCACCGCGATCCGGGTCACCTCCCCGTCGCGCTTCCCGGTCCGCACCTCGCGCGTGACCAGCCCGGCCACAGCCACGGGATCGTTCACCCATGCCATCACAACCTCCTTTAATAAGTTTGAACTTATATTAGCGCGGAGGGGCCGGGACGGCACGCCAAAGCTCCGCGCGCCGCCCGGCCGGCGAAGGACCTCAGTCGGCGAATCGGGTCTCCGGCACGATGTCGTTCGCATGAGATTCCCGCCCCAACCCCCGGATCGCCGATTCGATGTTGTCGATCCGGGACGCGAGCAGACCGAGCGCCCCGATGGCGCGGACGAGGGGATCGTCCTCGGCCCCGCCGAGCGCCTGTTCGCGCAGGTACGCCGACTTCACCTCGGCCCAGCGCCGCGCGCGCTCGGCAGTGAGGCGCCCGCGCAGCTCGGCGAGCTTGAGCAGGTTCGCCTCGGCGCCGGCCGCGAGGGTCTGCGCCTCGCCGGTGTAGTGATCGTCGATGAGCGTCTCCAGCTCGGCGTCGTTCATCACCGGGACGATGCGCTCCGACAGGGCGTTCATATCGCGGTAGGAGCCCTGGAGGCGGAACGGCGGCTCGGTGCGGCTCGCGTCGGCGGTGGCCGCGGAGGCGATGTAGGCGCGGTTGGCCGCCAGCACCACCTCTTGCACCCGCAGCATCTTGCCCAGCACCGACACCGCATCGGACAGTTCGGCCGCCGAGTACGGGTGCGCGAGCTGATCGGCGCGCGCCGACTCATCCCCGTGCGCCATTCGCAGCAGCACGTCCAGATCGCCGCGCTCGCGCGAGGAGAGCGGCGCGAGAACGGGATTCGCGGTGAGCGCGTTCTCGAGGTAGCTGAGCGCGAACAGGTCGTCGCGTCCGGAGAGCACGTCGCCGAGATTCCACACGTCGGCGCGGTTGGCGAGCATGTCCGGGATGCGGAACCGCTTGCCCTGCTCGGTGTAGGGGTTGCCCGCCATACACACGGCGAACCGCTTGCCGCGCAAATCGTAGGTGCGGGTGCGGCCCTCCCACACGCCCTCCATCCGGCGCTGCCCGTCGCAGAGGGAGATGAACTTCTGCAACAGTTCCGGCGAGGTGTGCTGGATATCGTCCAGGTACAGCAGCACATTCGAGCCCATCTCGAGCGCGAAGTCGATCTTCTCCACCTCTTGGCGCGCCGTCGCGTTGGGGGCGTCGTCGGGGTCGACCGAACGGACGGCGTGCCCGAGGGCGGGCCCGTTCACCTTGACGAATACCAGCCCCAGGCGCGCGGCCACGTACTCCATGAGCGTGGTCTTGCCGTAGCCGGGCGGGGAGATCAACAGCAGCAACCCGGACTGGTCGACACGTTTGCCGTCGCCGGTCGCGCCGAGTTGTTTGGCGAGGTTGTCGCCGATCAACGGCAGGTAGACCTCGTCCAGCAGCCGGTTGCGCACGAAGCCGTTGGGTACCTGCGCCCGGTATTCGGCCAGCCGCAGGCGATCCCGTTCGCGGGTGACCAATTCCGTGCGCCGCCGCAGATAGTCGCGGAACCCCGGCACCCGCTCGGCGCGGAACCACCGGCAGCGGGCCAGCAGCTCGTCCAGCCGGAAGGTCAACGAGCGCTTGGTGATTCGCGGGTGAGTGCCGAGCAACCCCGGCACGGTGGCGTCGAGTTCGGCGGCGGAATCGTGGCGCGGCAGGTCCGCTCCGCACAACTCCACCGCGATCGCCTCGGCCAAGTGCGGAATCAGCGACGGGTCCGCGTGCCGCTCGGCGTAGGCCGTGAGCCAGGTGGTGACCAGCTGATGCCGCAGCGGTAGATCGGTGGCCAAGGAGCGCAGGTCACGCATGTAAGTGTCACGGCCCGAGGCGGTTTCGAGGTGGTTGTGGAAGCGGTCGAGCAAGGTGCGCGCCGCCCGCGCGGTGACGAAGCCGTCCGCCCCGTCGGCGATCTCCTCGAACAGATACTCACCGGCGAGTCCGCCGTCGACACCGAGTCCCAGCGCGTCGGCGAATGCACCGATAGCCGCGCCCAATTCGTCGCGCAACGCTACGACCGACGCCGTGGTGTCGAACAGCGCCCGCGCCCGCGCGAGCGAGCCGATCCGCGTGGCCCAGCGCTCCCGCGCGGCCGGCTCGCCAGCGCCGAAACGCCACCACAGCTGCGCGGCCGCCCTTTCCGCCGGCGGGTACCGCAACAGTCCCGCACCGGCGTGCAGGCGCAACAGTGCCCCGAGAACGGCGGCGGCGTCGTGATCGTGCACGCCGCGCTCGTAACCCTCGTCGTAGCGCTGCGCGGCGGTGGCCGTCACCAGGGCGGTCAGCTCGCCCTCGGTGAGTGCGGCAGTGTGCAGGGCCGCCAGCGACCCGTCCGCCTCGGCCTCGGCCAGCATCGAGGCCGCCAGGTACTCCGCCCGATACACCTCGGGCGTCTCCGATACCACCAACTGCGCCCAGTAGGGCGCGGTGTCGGCGAACTCCGCATCGGCAAGCGGCGCGCGATAGTCGGTCCCCGTGATGGTGTACGCGATCGAATCACCTTGTGGCACAAGGGCGAGATCGATCGGCCCGGTGGTGACCGCGAACCGGTGCCTGCCGAGCCGGATGGTCGCGCCTCCGTCGTCGAACAGATCCCGGCGGTCCCGCAGCGAGCGCGCCGCCTCCTGCCGCGCGGCCTTCAGCAACCCGTCGAGTTCCTCGGCGCGCACCGATTCCCCGATCGCGCGCAGTTCGCCGATCGCGGCGCGCAGCCGGGTGACCATCGGATCGGCGGCGAAGTAGGTGCCCACCTCGTCGGCCGAACCCATGCTCGCGCACCGGCGTTCGATGCTCGACAGCATCCGCCGCGCGGACTCGGCGATCCGTTCGGCCCGCCGCGAGCGCTCGTCCAGCAGCGCCTGCTTGCGCGCCGCGAACGCCTCGTACACCTCCTCGCGCTCGCCGGCCAGGCGGGCGGAGAAGTCGTCGAACTCGCCGAAGCGCGCGTCCAGGTTCTCGAGCGTCAGCAGCAGTTTGGCCAGCTGGTCGTCGCAGTCGTCGGGCGTGGTGGCCGTGGCGATCGCGCCGGTGACAGCCTGCCCGAGCAGGGCGAATTCGGCGGCGAACTCCGCGCGCCCCTCGGCGGCGGCCAGTTCGGTGCGGCGGGTCTCGAGCGTCGCCCGCGCCCGGTTGACAGCGGCCGAGACGCCGCCGATCTGCTCTAGGATGCGGGTGCGCACGGTGGCGTCGGCGATGTCGAGCGCGGCCACCACCTCGGTGATGGTCCGCAATCCCTCGGTCTGCTCGGCCAGCCACCGCTGGATCGGCTCGCTCTCGGCGACGCCCGAGATCTGATCCGCGCGCGTGGTCGCTTCGCCGATCTCGCGCTCGTAGTTCTCGAAAGCATCTGGGCCGCTGAGGAATTCGATCGCGCGGCGACCGGTGTCGGTGAGCGCGTCGCGCACCGTCCGTTCGAGTTCGTCGATGCGCGCGGTGTCGGCGTAGCGCAGCTCGCGCAGTGTCGACAGCGTGCCCTGCGCACGATGGAGTTCGGCGAGCAGGCGCACCCAGCCGTCGGCATCGGTGTGCGCGGCGGCGCGACCGGTGCGCACCAGCGTGCCGATCCCCTCGGCGGCCTCGTCCACCGCGGCGGCCGCCTCGGCGGTGCGCGCGGTGACCTTCTCGAATTCGTCCAGTACCTGCCCCGCCGTGTCGCGCAGCGCGGTGAGCGGTTCGGCGAGAGCGCCGAATTCGGCGTCGCCGAGCCAGTGGTGCTGGTCGGCGGCGCGGGTGCACGCGGCGATCAGCGCCTCGAACACCGGCGCGGCGGGCGCCATGTCCTCGACCATCCGGTTCAGCGACAGGCAGTCCGAAATGCCGCGCACCAGTTCGCGATTCCCGACCCGCGCCAGCGGCCCGGCGCCCGCGGGCCGCGCGGCCTCGTACTCGTCGGACCGGAACGGCGTGCGCCACACCTGCATCGGATGCACCCGCGTGGGCTCCTCCGACAGTGCGCGGAACACCACCATCGTGCCGTCGTCGAACAGTGAATAGCCATGGCAGACCAGGGGATTGGCCACCTGCTTGCGTATCACGTGGTAGGGCAGCAGCAGCGTGCGGCCCTCGGCGCGGGCGTGGAAGACGTAGAGCACGTCCTCGCCGCCCGCCGCGTGGATGGTCCGCTCGTACTCCAGATCGTCGATATCGGTGTCGAACGTCTTGTGCGCGCCGGTGCTCAGATAGTAGCCGCCGGGGAAGAGGATGCCCTGGTCGTCGGGCAGCAGGCGGCAGGCGCGGCCGATGCCGTCCAGCCGCACCACGCTCTTGGTGCGCGTGTTGAAAACCAGGTGCCGCCACCGGGTCTCGTTGTAGGGGAGGATGCGCAACAAGATCAGCGGGCCGATCCGCGCGTACCGGATGTCGGCGTCGGCCAGGCTCTGCAACGGCTCGTCCACCGGCTCGGAGTACACTCCCTCGCCGGTCTCGGTGTTGTTCTCCAGCTTGATGGTGAGCGTGCCGCCCAGCGTCTCGACGAACACCTCGCCCAGGATGTTCAGGTGCGGACGCCGACCGGGCACCTGGTCGTCGCGGGTGGTCTCGATCCATTCGAACTCGTGCGCGGGCGGGAACACGTGATCCTGCTCGCCCCGGTTGTCCAGGTAGCGCACGGTGCCGTCGGGCTCGGCCTGCCAGCGCAGCACTTTGATGTCGTCGGTGCGCTGGCCGGTCTGGAAGACGGCGAGCAGCCGCGCGTCCACCCACCGCAGCTGCAGCAGCTTCGTTCGCGCGTAATATCGGTAGAGCTCGTCGAAATCGCGGCGGAACCGCGGATCGTCGAGCAGATCGGCCGAATCCGCCTCGGCGAAACCGAATTCGGTGCCCTCGGCGTGGAACCGGCGCAGCGCGAACACGTCGCCGACCTCGGTCTGCGGCTTCATGCCGATGAAGACGTTGTAGCCGAACATCATCCGCCCGTCGGGCAGCGCGACGATATCGCGCGGCACGCAGTTGTTGGCGGTGCGGACGCGTTCGGTGCCCAGCAGCGTCAGCTCGATGCCGCCGAACTCCTCGACCCGGCGGTCGTTGAGATCCTCGCAGCGGCGGGCGAGTTCGGCGGCGTGCGCGCGCAGGCGAGTGCGCAACACGTCGTAGGTCGACCCTTCGAGGGCGGAGTCGGCGGGCGGGGCGGCGACCGCCCCGCCCGTCTCCTCGCGCCGCGGTGGCGCTTCGCTCATGTGGTCAGGCTGACGTCGTCGGCGGCCGCATCACCCGCCGCGTGCCCGCCGGAACCGTTGCGGGTGAGCAGGGTGCCCACCAGTTCCGTTGCCGCGGCGCCGGTTTCGGACTGGAGCAGCTTGTCGAGCCCCTTGCCCAGCCCGATCGCGCCGACCAGGCGGTCCAGGAATACCGACTCGCCGCCGACGATGTCGATGTTCGCCTTCTCCAGCCCGGCGGCCAGCACCATGGCCTGCGCCTCGGCGACCTCGCGGTGCGCGCTGACCTTGGCCAGCTCGACCTCCTTCTCCAGCTCCAGCCGCAGGCGGTACTCCTCGTGGTCGCGGGTGGCGTCGTCCAGCGCCGCCATGGCCCTGGCCTTCTCCTCGAGCCCCTCGGCCTCGCCCTTGAGCTTCTCGCGCAGGCCCTCGGCCTCGGCCAGGCTGCGCTCGCGCAGGCCCTGGGCCTCGGCGACGGTCTTCTCCCGCAGCGCGGACGCCTCGGCGCGGCCGACCTTCTCGATCGCGTCGGCCTCGCGCTCGCGCACCTGCGCCTGTCCGAGCCCGTAGGCGGCGGACTCGGCCTGCGAGGCCTCGGCCAGCCGGATCTTGGCGCGCGCCTGCAACTCCGCGGCCTGCTGTTCGGCCTCGGCCAGCGTCAGCGATTCCTTGGCGCGGAACTTGGCCGCCGCGTCGGCCGCCTCGGCCGCCTTGATGTCCTTGACCAGGTGCTCCTGCGCGTCGGCCTCGGCGCGGATGATGATCGCCTGGCGCTCGCGCTCGGCCGCCTCCACGGCGCGCAGCCGGTTGATCTGCTCCTCCTGCTCGGCCACGGTCTTGTCCACCGCGACGCGTTCGCGCACCACCTCGGCGACGGTGCGGCGCTCGGTCTCCACCTCGCGCTCGTTGGCCATCCGCGCCAGCGCGACGGCGCGGTCCCGGTCGGCCACCTCGAGCTGGCGGTCCTTCTCGATGCGCTCGGACTCGATGGCGATCACGCGCTCGCGGTTCTTCTCCGCGACCGCGATCTCGCGCTGCTTGTTCTGCTCCTGGATGCCCAGCGCTTCCTCGGTGCGCAGCGCCGCGGTGTTGGCCTTGAGATGCTCCTCGGCCTGCACGCGCAGGATCTCGGCCTCCTCGCGGGCGCGCAGCGTCTCCACCTCGCGCCGCTGCCGGTTCTCGGCGTCGGCCTGCTGGCGCTCCAGCGCCAGCACCGCCTCGCGCGCCTCCACGTTCTGGCGGGTGATCTCCTTCTCCTCGTTGCGGCGGAACTCGTTGGTGCGCACGTGTTCCAGCGCGGTGAGCTCGGTGATCTTGCGGATGCCCTGCGCGTCGAGGATGTTCTGCGCGTCCAGCTGCATCAGCGGGGTCTGCTCGAGGTAGTCGATGGCGGCGTCCTCGAGGCTGTAGCCGTTGAGGTCGGTGCCGATGACCTGAATGATGCGGTCGCGGAACTCGTCGCGGTGGGTGTAGAGGTCGACGAAGTCCAGATGTTTGCCGACGGTCTTGAGACCCTCGGAGAACTTGGCGCTGAACAGCTCCTGGAGCGTGGACTGGTCGCTGGCGCGCTGGGTGCCGATGGCCTGGGCGACCTTGATGACGTCCTCGACGGTCTTGTTGACCCGGACGAAGAAGGTGATCCGGATGTCGGCGCGGATATTGTCGCGGCAGATCAGCCCGTCGCGGCCGAGGCGGGCGATCTCGATGGTCTTGACCGAGATGTCCATGAACTCGGCCTTGTGCAGCACGGGCAGCACGACGGCGCCGGTGAACGTCACGTCCACCTTGCGCATCTTGGAGATGATCAGCGCACGCCCCTGCGTCACCTTCTTGAACAGGCGGCTGACCAGGAACAACCCGGCCAGCGCCACCAGCAGGACGACGGCGATGAGCACGCCGAGTCCGATCGCGATCGTGGACATTCAGATCCCCTCTGTCGGGGCCACCCAGAACGTCTCGGAGGCCCGGTCGTAGTCGTAGACGACGGCGGAGTCCCCGTGTTTCAGGGGAGCGGTCGCGGCGTGCCGTTCGGTCTGGCGCACCTGGATGATGGCCGACGAACCGTCGGCGGAGACGAGTTCGGCCTGCCCGAACTCCTCGTCGACCCGGCCGGTGCGGATGACGCAGATCCGGCCGACGAAATCGGTGTGCGAGGGCGCGGGCTGCTCGCGGAAGAAGCGGCGCAGCGGGATCACCACCAGGCGGGTACCCGCGACGGCCGCGATCAGCGCCAGCGGCACCACGGTGATCGCCGCGGCGACGGCCACCGCACCGCCGAGGCCCGTCGCGGCGAGGGCCACCGTGCCGACGAGGCTCGCGAACCAGGACAGCGTGACCAGCCCGCTGACCGCCACCGTCACCGGTACGCCGCCCAGGCCCAGCGCGCCCAATCCTGAAGCGGTGGAGGGTGATTCGCCGCTCACGTCGCCGTCGAGGATGTCGATCTCCGTGCCGCCGACCAGCACGAGCAACCAGTACGCGATCACCACGACCAGCGCGAAGGTGAACAGCACGGTGGGAAACGACAGCGTGGCCGCGACGAATTCACCCATCGGCCCGCGCGCTTCCGGCGCGGACGAGCCCGTTGCTTGCCATGACCAGACCACCCTCCCGTTGTGCTCCGCGTCCCGCGATCGGCGCGCATGCCCGTCCCGAACGTCGATCGCGTGGATCCCCCGACCCACTTGAAGGATGCCGTAAAGATTTCTGGACCGCAACTGATATCGGTGCTATAAGCCCGCTGCGGGGCGCGTTTGCGGGGAGTTCGCGAGTCGCCGGTTCCGGGGCGCCCGGGGGAGTAGGCTGCGAAGACGGCGTAGGTTCTCGACAGCCCGGGAGCACTGTGCACGAGATGGCGATTACGCAGAGTGTCGTCGATGCGGTCTGCGAACACGCGGCGGGCCGCACCGTGTATCGCGTCGTGCTCGAGGTCGGCGCGCTGTGCGCCGTGGTTCCCGACGCGATGGACTTCTGCTTCGAGTTGGCCACCGAGGGCACGGTCGCGCAGGGGGCACTGCTGGACATCCACACCGTCGCCGCGCGGGCCCGATGCCGTTGCTGCGACAGCGAATTCGAGGTGGCGGGCTTTATCCTGCTGTGCCCGTGCGGCAGCGCCGACGTCGAGATCGCCGCGGGGCGGGAACTCCGAATCCGGTCGATGGAAGTGAGCGAACAATGTGCGCCACCTGCGGATGCGAAGGCGATGGACCCGCGCTGATCACCGTGCCCAACGCGCGCGGTGCACGCGCGGGTCGGCCGGGCGGTGCCGGCGAGTTCGGCGATGCGCGGGCCGGCGCGGGGGAGGGGCACGCGCACTCGCATCCCCACGAGCACGTCGATGCGGAGGGCCGCGTGTACACGCACGAGCATCCACACTCGCATGATCACGCACACGACCACGGTGCCGAGCACGAGCATTCGCACCCGCATCAGCACGTCGACGCGGAAGGGCACGTATACTCGCACGACCATCCCCACTCGCACGGCCACGCGCACGATCACGCTGCGGGACAAGAGTTTTCGAGCGAAGGCGCGCAGGCGGCTCCACACGGTGACGTCCACGCCCACGCACATCCCCACGAACATGTGGACGCCGAGGGCCGCGTGTACTCCCACGAACACCCGCACACCCACGACCACGCGCACGATCACGGAGATGGGCACGCCCACTCGCACCCGCACGAGCACGTGGACGCGGAGGGCCGCGTGTACTCCCACGAACACCCGCACACCCACGATCACGGGCACGAGCACGGCGAGGGCGGCGCCCCCGAGCACTCGCACGGCCCCGAGCACTCGCACGGCCCCGAGCACTCGCACGGCCCCGAGCACTCGCACGGCCCCGAGCACTCGCACGGCCACGAGCACTCCCATGCCCCCGAGCACTCGCTCGACCATCCGCATTCCCACGCTCACGAGCGCTCACAGGCCAGTGACCACTCCCACGACCACACGACCACCCTCACCCTCGAACAAAAAGTGCTCGCCAAGAACGACCGGCTCGCCGAGGAGAATCGCGCCTGGCTGCGCGAGCGCGGCATCCTCGCCCTGAACGTCACCAGCTCGCCCGGCGCGGGCAAGACCACCTTGCTCGAGCGCACGATTCGCGATCTCGGCGACCTCCCGATCGCCGTGGTCGAGGGGGATCAGGCCACCCTGCTGGACGCCGAGCGCATCGAGGCGACCGGGGTGGGCGTGGTGCAGGTGAACACCGGCGCCGGGTGCCACTTGGACGCCGAGATGATGCGCCGCGCGCTGGACGCGCTCGACCCCGCCCCGGGCACGCTGCTGTTCGTCGAGAACGTCGGCAACCTGGTCTGCCCGGCCCTGTTCGACCTCGGTGAGCGCGCCAAGGTGGTGGTCATCTCGGTCACCGAGGGCACCGACAAACCGCTGAAGTACCCGCACATGTTCGCCGCCGCCGAACTGGTGCTGGTGAACAAGATCGACCTGCTGCCCTACGTCGATTTCGACGTGGCGCGCTGCGCCGAGTACGCCCGGTCGGTGCACCCGGGCGTGCGGATCATGCCGGTATCGGCCACGACGGGCGAGGGTCTGCCCGAGTGGTACGGCTGGCTGACCGGTCAGCTAACGCCCGGCGTCGTCCGGGCTTGAGGTGCCGACCCCGCACACCTAGACTGATGTGATCGAGATCACAAGAGGCCCGATCATCACTCAGCCCAGGTCGGACCCGTCTCCGCTGCGGAAGGTGGCATCCGATGCCCACTCGAGAAGCAGTCGAAGCCGAGGAAACGTTGATCCACGTCCTGTGGATCAACGCGGGACTCAGTTGTGACGGCGATTCGGTAGCACTCACCGCCGCCACCCAGCCCAGCGTCGAGGAAATCGCGCTGGGATCGCTACCCGGCTTGCCCAAGATCGCCGTGCACTGGCCGCTCATCGATTTCGAGTGCGGACCCACCGGTGGCGCCGACGACTTCCTGGCATGGTTCTTCAAAGCCGACCGTGGCGAATTGGACCCGTTCGTCCTCATCGTGGAGGGCTCGATCCCCAACGAGCAACTGCACGACGAGGGCTACTGGTGCGGCTTCGGCAACAACCCTGCGACCGGTCAGCCGATGACGACGAGCGAATGGCTCGATCGGCTGGCGCCGAAAGCGACCGCCCTGGTCGCCGTCGGCACCTGCGCTACCTACGGCGGCATCCACGCGATGGCGGGCAACCCCACCGGCGCGATGGGTGTGCCCGATTACCTCGGCTGGGACTGGAAGAGCAAGGCCGGCATCCCGATCGTCTGCGTGCCCGGCTGCCCGATCCATCCCGACAACCTGTCCGAGACGCTCACGTATCTGCTCTACATGGCCACCGGCCAGGCCCCCATGATCCCGCTGGACGACGCGCTGCGGCCCAAGTGGCTGTTCGGCGCGACGGTGCACGAGGGGTGTGATCGCGCGGGCTACTACGAGCAGGGCGATTTCGCCGAGAACTACGGTTCGCCGAAGTGCATCGTCAAGCTCGGCTGCTGGGGTCCGGTCGTGAAATGCAATGTGCCCAAACGCGGTTGGATCAACGGCGTGGGTGGCTGCCCGAACGTGGGCGGCATCTGCATCGGCTGCACCATGCCCGGTTTCCCGGACAAGTTCATGCCGTTCATGGACGAACCGCCCGGCGGCAAACTGTCCTCGACCGCCTCGGGCCTGTACGGCTCGGTGATACGCAGTCTGCGCCACATCACCGGTCGCACCGTGGACAAGGAGCCGCGCTGGCGGCACAAGGGCCAGAAGCTGGAATCCGGCGCGACACGCACCTGGTAAGGGAGATATTCGATGACCGCGATCATCCCCGAGCCGTCGCACCGCACGATCGATCCGGACCACCTGGTGGAGATGGCGTGGGACCCCATCACCCGGATCGTCGGCAGCCTCGGCATCTACACCAAGATCGACTTCGCCAACCGGCAGGTGGTCGAGTGTCACAGCACCTCGTCCATCTTCCGCGGCTACTCGATCTTCATGAAGGGCAAGGACCCGCGCGACGCCCATTTCATCACCAGCCGCATCTGCGGCATCTGCGGTGACAATCACGCGACCTGCTCGTGTTACTGCCAGAACATGGCCTACGGCGTGAAGCCGCCGCACCTGGGCGAGTGGATCGTCAACCTCGGCGAAGCCGCGGAATACATGTTCGACCACAACATCTTCCAGGAGAACCTGGTCGGCGTGGACTTCTGCGAGAAGATGGTCTCCGAGACCAATCCCGGCGTGCTGGCGCGCGCCGAGAACACCGAGGCGCCGCACGCCGGCGAGCACGGCTATCGCACCATCGCCGACATCATGCGCGCGCTCAACCCGTTCTCCGGCGAGTTCTACCGGGAGGCGTTGCAGGTCAGCCGGTACACGCGCGAGATGTTCTGCCTCATGGAGGGCAGGCACGTGCACCCCTCCACGCTGTATCCGGGCGGCGTCGGCACCGTCGCGACGGTGCAGCTCATGACCGACTACATGTCGCGCCTGATGCGGTACGTGGAGTTCATGAAGAAGGTCGTGCCCATGCACGACGACCTGTTCGACTTCTTCTACGAGGCATTGCCCGGCTACGAGCAGGTCGGCCTGCGCCGCACGCTGCTGGGCTGCTGGGGCTCGTTCCAGGACCCGGAGGTGTGCAACTTCGCGTACAAGGACATGGAGGACTGGGGTCGCCGGATGTTCGTCACGCCCGGCGTGGTGGTGGACGGTGAACTGGTCACCACGTCGCTGGTGGACATCAACCTCGGCATCCGGATCCTGCTCGGCAGTTCGTATTACGACGACTGGACCGATCAGGAGATGTTCGTCGAGACCGATCCGCTGGGCAATCCGGTGGACCGCAGGCACCCCTGGAACCAGCACACGAATCCCCGGCCGCAGAAACGCGACATGGACGACAAGTACAGCTGGGTCATGTCCCCGCGCTGGTTCGACGGCACCGATCATCTCGCGCTGGACACCGGCGGCGGGCCGCTCGCGCGGCTGTGGTCGACGGCGCTGGCGAAGTTGGTCGACATCGGGTACGTGAAGTCCACGGGCCGCAGCGTCGAGATCAACCTGCCCAAGACCGCGCTGAAGGGCCCGGTCACCCTGGAATGGAAGATCCCGGCGCACGGCAGCAACACGATCGAGCGCAACCGCGCCCGCACCTACTTCCAGGCCTACGCGGCGGCGTGCGCGCTGCACTTCGCTGAGCAGGCGCTGGCGGAGATCCGGGCCGGGCGCACCGATACGTGGGAGCCGTTCGAGGTGCCCGACGAGGGCATCGGCTGCGGGTTCACCGAGGCCGTGCGCGGTGTGCTGTCGCACCACATGGTGATCAGGGACGGCAAGATCGCGAACTACCACCCGTATCCGCCCACCCCGTGGAATGCCAACCCGCGCGACAGCTTCGGCACGCCGGGCCCGTACGAGGACGCGGTGCAGGGGCAGCCGATCTTCGAGGAGAACGACCGCGAGCACTTCAAGGGCATCGACATCATGCGCACCGTGCGCAGTTTCGATCCCTGCCTGCCGTGCGGGGTGCACATGTACCTCGGCGACGGCGTGGTGCTCGACACCGTGCACTCGCCGACGCAGACGCTGACCGCGCAGTGACGGCGGGAGGTCGAGTCGTGCCGGATCGCCCGGGTGAACGGGAGGCGGGCGGCGAACAGTGGCGCGGTGCGGGTGAGCGCATCGACACCCTGCTCGACGCGTGCGCCGCGGGCGGCCCGGCCGCCCGCGACCGCGCCGAGCGCCTCGTGCGCGAGGTCGTCGGCCTCTACGGCGCCGGTCTGGCCCGCGTGCTGGACCGGCTGGACCCCGGCGTGGTCGACGAGCTGGCCCGCGACGATCTGATCGCGAGCCTGCTGCTGGTGCACGGCCTGCACCCGCACGACGTGCGCACCAGGGTGGCGGGCGCGCTCGACAGCGTGCGTCCCTATCTCGGGTCGCACGGCGGCGACGTCACGCTGGTCGACGTCGCCGACGGGGTGGTCCGGCTGGAGCTGGCGGGCAGCTGCCGGACCTGCCCGTCCTCGTCGGTCACGCTGGAGTTGGCGGTCGAGGACGCCGTCCGGGCCGCCGCGCCGGAGATCGAGACCATCGAAGTGGTTGCCGCCGAACCGGATTCGCCCGGCGGGGTGATCCCGGCGGAATCGCTGTTCGCGCGTGTGCACCCGGCCGAGGCGCACGCGGGCAGCTGGATCGCCGTGCCCGAACTGGCGGACCTGGCGCCCGGTGAGGTCGGCGGGTTCACGGTGGGGACGCTGGTGGTGCTGGCCTGCCGGGTCGGCGACGACCTGTTCGCCTACCGGGATCGCTGCGCCGCCTGCGGGGAGTCGATGGCGGGCGCGGCGCTGCACCGCAGGCCGGGACATCCGGTCGGCGACGCCGTACTGCGCTGCCCGCGCTGCCGCGCGCACTACGACGTGGTGCACGCGGGGGCGCGGCTGGACGGCGACGAGCACTTGGAGCCGTTCCCGGTGCTCACGCGCTCGGGTGCGCTGTCGGTGGCCGTGCCGGTGGAGGTGGCCGGATGACACGGGGTTTCGGCGCGCTGCGCCGCATCGCGACCGGCGATCCGCCACCCCTGGCGGTCGAGGAGCGCTGCGAGATGTGCGCCGATCCGATCGGCGCGGCGCATTCGCACGTCGTGAATCTCGAAGGCAGACAACTGATGTGCGTCTGCCGGATGTGCTATCTGCTGTTCACCGACCAGAACGCGGAACTGCGCTACCGGGCCGTGCCGGACCGGTACGTGTCCTTCCCGGACTGCGTGATCACCCAGGACGAGTGGGACGCGCTACAGATTCCGGTCGGCCTGGCGTTCTTCTTCACCAACTCGGCGCTGGGCCGCACGGTCGTGTTCTATCCCGGACCGGCCGGGGCGACGGAATCCGAACTGCCGCTGGATGGTTGGCACGCGATCCTGGCCCGGCACCCCGAGCTGGACATCCTCGCCGACGATGTGGAGGCGCTGCTGATCCGCATGCCGGAGCGCGGGGGCGAGGGCGCCTGCCTGCTGCTGCCGATCGACGCCTGTTACGAGTTCGTCGGCCGGATGCGCCTGCTGTGGCGCGGATTCGACGGCGGCGCGGAGGCCAGGGCCTACCTGGCGGACTTCTTCGCCTCGATGTCGGCGCGCGCCCGCCCGGAGGTGGCGTGATGCCCGCGTACTCGATGACGTTCGCCGTGTTGGAGATCCGGCCCGAACCCTACGCCGCCGGCCCGGTGCTCTCCGCACGGGTCGGCATCGCCGCGCTGGGGGAGGAACCGGTGCACGCCATCGCTTTACGCGCGCAGGTGCGCATCGAACCGTACCGGCGCTCCTACACGGACGAGGAGGGCGCGGGCCTGGTCGACCTGTTCGGCCCGCGGGAGCGCTGGCAGGAGACGCAGAAGTCGTTCCTCTGGATGCACTGCGCCACCATGGTTCCCGGCTTCTCCGGCGGCGCCGAGGTGGAGCTGCCGATGCCGTGCACCTACGACTTCGAAGTGAGCGGCTCGAAATACCTGCACGCCCTGAGGGAAGGGACGGTGCCGCTGGTGTTCCTGTTCAGCGGCACCGTTTTCATCAAGGGGCACAGCGGTTTCGCGGTGCAGCAGGTCCCGTGGGACCGGGAGGACAAGTTCGACATGCCGGTCTCGGTGTGGCGGGACCTGATGGCCGCGCACTACCCGAACGCCGGCTGGGTGCGGCTGCACCTGGAGACGGTGGAGGCGCTGGCCGCCTACAAGTCCTCGCACGGCCTGCTCGGTTTCGACGACGCCGTGAACCGCCTGCTCGCCCAGGAGGAGGTGCGATGACGGCCGCGCTCGCCCGTGCCCGCGCCGTCGCCGACGCGGTGCTCTACGAGGGCTATCTGCTCTACCCGTATCGGGCGGATTCGCGGAAGAACCGCTCGCGCTGGCAGTTCGGTGTGCTCGGACCGGTGGGTGCGGCCGAGGCCGGGGTGGGGGAGGAGCCCTCGCTCGAGGGGCAGTGCGTGGCGCGCGCGCAGGCCGGCGCGACGCTGACGCTCACGGTGCGGTTCCTGCAACTCCAGCGCCGCGCGGTGGAGCGTGGCGGGGAACCGGTGCCGGAGTTGGTCATCGGGGAGACCACGTGGATCAGCTGGGACGAAACCGTCGAGCGGGAGCTGGTTTTCGGACCGGTGCCGATCGCCGACGCCGCTTTCCCAGTGGTCGCCGAACCGGGCCGCGATGTGGAGGAGTTGCCGGGGGACGCGCGGATCGTGCGCACGCGGAGTGAGGTGACCGGTGAGCTGACGTTGACCGTACATTCCGAAGGTTCGTATCAGCGCGTCGCTGTGTCGTTGCGCAACACGGGCATTCTCCCCGAGCCCACGGACAAGTCCACCGCCGCCGCGCGGTCGTTGCTGGGCGCGCACGTGATCGCCGAAATCCACGACGGAGCCTTCATGTCGCTGCTCGACCCGGAACCCGCTGCCGCCGAAGCCGTTACGCATTGCACGCAGCACCGCTGCTTCCCGGTGCTCGCCGGACCGCCCGGTGACCACGGCGTGGTGCTGGTCTCCCCGATCATCCTCTACGACCACCCCGAGATCGCCGAGCAGAGCAAGGGACCCCTGTTCGACTCCACCGAGATCGACGAGATCCTCACCCTGCGCGTCATGACGCTCACCGAGGACGAGAAGGCCCGCGCCCGCGCCACCGATCCGCTCGCCGCGGCCGTCATCGACCGCTGCGACAGCATGACGCCCGAGGAGATGCGCGCTTTGCACGGCGTGCTGCGCGATCCGGAGCGCCGCGTGGCGGCGACCGTCCCGGTAGCTCCGGGTGGCGCGGCCACCGACGGTCTGCCGCCCGGTGATCCACCGGACTTCGTGGGCGAGCACTTCGACATCGCGGCGTTCGGTCCCGACTCCGAGGGCGTGGTGCCGCCCGAATCCGGACTCGTCGAGGGTGAAACGCCCTCTCGTGCCGAGGAATCCGCGCCGGTGCGCCTGGTGCCGGAGGTCCCGCCCGACGTGGATTGGTGGGATCCGGAGGCCGACGGCGCGGTGCGCCCGGAATCGGACGCCGTCACGGTGGGCGGTGTCGCGGTGCGGCGCGGCAGCCGGGTGCGGCTGCACCCCTCGCGCCGCGCGGACGCGCACGATCTTTTCTACGACGGCCGGGTCGCGACTGTCGCGTCCGTGCACGCCGACGTGGACGGCGAGACGCACGTGGGCGTGGTCATCGAGGACGATCCGGCGGCCGACCTGCACGCGTGGTACGGGCGCTACCTGTATTTCGCGCCCGATGAACTCGAACCGATCGTCAACGGCGACAAGTGAAAGGAGCGGGTCATGGAAGTAGTGGGTGTGGTGGCGACGGTTGTCGTCGGCCTCGCCGTGGCCGCCGGGGCGTACCTCGGGCTGCGGTCGATCCCCGATCTCCGGCGCTACCTGAAGATCCGGCACATGTGAGATGAGCGCACGCGTGCTCATCGCCGGGATCGGCAACATCTTCCTCGGCGACGACGGGTTCGGACCCGAGGTGGTGCGGCGGCTGCCCGCCGATCTCGGCGGCTCGGCGCGGGTGGTGGACTACGGCATCCGCGGGATGCACCTGGCCTACGACCTGCTCGAGCCGTGGGACGCGCTGATCCTGGTGGACGCGCTGCCCGACACCGGCGAACCCGGCCGCGTCGAGGTCATCCGGGCCGAATCCGGCGGCGGCGCGGCGGGACTCGACGCGCACGCCATGAACCCCGAGGCCGTCTTCGCCGCCGTGCGCGCGCTCGGCGGACAGATGCCGCGCACCGTGGTGGTCGGCTGCCAGGTCGAAACCCTCGCCGAGGGCATCGGTCTCAGCGACACGGTGGCCGCGGCGGTCGGCCCCGCGGCCGACGCTGTGCGCGCGCTGGCCGCCGAACTCGCCGTCCCCCAGGAGGCGTGATGTGCCTCGGCATCCCCGGACAGGTCGTGGAGATCCCCGACGGGTACCACGGCCAGATCGCCGTGGTCGATGTCGAAGGGGCGCGCAGGCAGGTGAATATCGGCCTGCTGGAAGACGATCCGGCCCGGCCCGGGGATTGGGTCATCATCCACATGGGCCTGGCGGTGGAGAAGACCGACGCCGAGGGCGCGGCTCGGGCGTTGTCGGGGTTGAAACTGCTGGGGCGGGGTGAGGTTCCGTGAGTGCGCGGGTGCGCCGCCGCCTCCGTGTGCGAGGCGTGGTGCAGGGCGTGGGTTTCCGGCCGTTCGTGTACACGACGGCGGCCGAACTGGCGCTCACCGGCACCGTGGCCAACGATCCCGACGGCGTGCTCATCGAAGTCGAGGGCGCACCGGCCGCCGTGGACGAATTCGCCAGGCGGGTAACCGAACAGCCGCCGCCGCTGGCCGTGGTGGCGTCGGTCGAAGCGCAACCGATCGAGGTGCGGGGCGGTACGGGGTTCCGGATCGCCGACACCGCAGGGGGTTCCGGCCGCACGCTGGTGTCCCCGGACGTCGCGATCTGCGCGGACTGCGCGCGCGAATTGCGCGACCCGGCCGACCGACGCTATCGGCATCCGTTCGTCAACTGCACCAACTGCGGGCCGCGCTTCACCATCATCGCCGGGCTGCCGTACGACCGGGAGCGCACGTCCATGGCGGATTTCGCGATGTGCGCGCGGTGCGCGGCGGAGTACGCCGACCCTGCGGACCGGCGGTTCCACGCGCAGCCGGTGGCGTGCCCGGAATGCGGGCCCACGGTGCGATTCTTCGAGGCTGCCGAGTCGACCGCCAACACTGCCGATCCGATCGCGGCGGCGCGCGTATTCCTCAGCGGCGGAGGCATTCTCGCGGTCAAGGGCATCGGCGGCTACCACTTGGCCTGCGATGCGGACAACGACGAGGCCGTACGCACTCTTCGAGCGCGAAAGCGGCGCGGGGACAAGCCATTCGCCGTCATGGTCGCCGATCTCGACACGGCCGCCGAACTCGTGCGGGTCGACGCGACCGCCGCCGCGTTGCTCTCCGGCGCGCAGCGCCCGATCGTCCTGCTGCCACGCGGAAGCCGTTCCGTCGCACCGTCCGTCGCCCCCGGCAACCCCGACCTCGGCGTCATGATCGCCTACACGCCCCTGCACCTGCTGCTGTTCGGCCTGCCCGGCGACCCGCCCGGCCCGCGCGTCCTGGTCATGACCTCGGGCAACCTCGGCGGCGAGCCCCTCTGCTACGAGGACGCCGACGCCCGCACCCGGCTGGCCGGGCTCGCCGACGCCTTCCTCACCCACGACCGGCGCATCCTGGTCCCCTGCGATGACTCCGTGGTGCGCGTCCTCGACGGTGCGGAACTGCCGGTCCGCCGCTCCCGCGGCTACGCACCGCTGCCGCTCGCGCTGTCGTTCCCGGTGCCGCCCACCTTGGCCGTCGGGGCCGACCTGAAGAACACCTGCGCCGTCGCCGAGGGCCGCTACGCCTGGCTCAGCCAGCACGTCGGCGATATGGACGACCTGGCGACCCTGCGCGCGTTCGACGCCGCCCACACCCACCTCGAGGAACTCACCGGCGTGCGCCCGCGCCGTCTCGTCGCCGACGCGCACCCCGGCTACCGCTCCACCGCCTGGGCCCGCGACCACGCGGGCGACCGGCCCGTGCAGACCGTGCAGCACCATCACGCCCACATCGCGGCCGTGATGGGTGAGCACGGGCTCGCGGTGCACGACACGGTCCTCGGATTCGCCTTCGACGGAACGGGTTACGGCCCCGACGGCGCGGTGTGGGGCGGGGAGATGCTCGTCGCCGGATACAAGGGATACCGGCGGATCGCGCACTTGCGCTACGTCCCCCTCGCGGGTGGCGACGTGAGCGTGCGCAGGCCCTATCGGATGGCGCTGTCGCACCTGCGCGCCGCGGGCATCGACTGGACTCCCGAGATTCCCTCCGTCGCCGTCTGCCCCGAATCCGAAAGCGCCGTGCTGGCCCACCAATTCGAGACCGGGCTCGGCTGCGCGCCGACCTCCAGTATGGGCAGGCTGTTCGACGCCGTGGCGTCGCTGGCGGGCGTGCGCCACGTCGTCGACTTCGAGGCCCAGGCCGCCATCGAGTTGGAAGGCCTGGCCCGGCGCGAGACCTGTTCGGGCGGTTACCGATTCGCCTGGCATAACGGCGATCCGGCGGCCGTGGACGCCGCACCCGTGATCGCGGCCGTGGTCGCCGACGTCACGGCGGGCGTCGCGCCCGGCGTGATCGCCGCCCGATTCCACCACGCCGTCGCCGATCTGGTCGCCGAGACGGTGCGCAGGCACGCGGCACCGCACCTGCCGGTCGCCCTGTCGGGCGGCGTCTTCCAGAACGCGCTGCTGCTCACCATGACGCGGGAGCGGTTGCGCGGCGACGGTATCCGCGTCCTCACCCATCGCCGGCTGCCACCGAACGACGGCGGACTCGCGTTCGGTCAGCTCCTGGTCGCCGGCGCGGGATGAACGGAAGGAGAAGACCATGTGCCTTGCGGTACCCGGCAGAGTGCTCAGCGTCGACGAACGCGACGGCACGCTGATGTCGGTGGTCGATTTCGGCGGCGTCCACAAGGACGTGTGCCTGCAGTACATCCCGGACGTCGCCATCGGCGACTACGTGGTGGTGCACGTCGGATTCGCCATCCAGCGTCTCGACGAGGAATCCGCGCTGCGGACCCTGGCCGAGTTCGAACACCTCGGCGTGCTGGCCGAGGAATTCGGCGACGGGTTCGCCCTCGCCGCCGCCCAGGCGGGCGTCGCGAATCCCGCCGCACCGCCGGAGGACGCGAAGCCCTCCGCCCCACCGCGACCCGGCGACGCCACAGCCCAGGCGTCCGGCCGCGCCACCGACCGGGAGGCCACGACATGAAATACCTCGACGAATTCAGCAACCCCGAGCTGGCGCGACGCCTGCTGGAACGCATCCGCTCGGCCACCAGCAGACGGTGGGCCATCATGGAAGTCTGTGGCGGGCAGACGCATTCGATCATCCGCCACGGGATCGACCAGTTGCTGCCCGACCGGATCGAGATGATCCACGGCCCCGGCTGCCCGGTCTGCGTCACACCGCTCGAGGTGATCGACAAGGCACTCGAGATCGCCGCCCAACCCGGGGTGATCTTCTGCTCGTTCGGCGACATGCTGCGGGTGCCCGGCAGCCACAAGGACCTGTTCCGCATCAAGAGCGAGGGCGGCGACGTGCGCGTGGTCTACTCGCCGCTGGACGCGCTGCAGGTGGCCAAGGCCAACCCCGACCGGCAGGTCGTGTTCTTCGGCATCGGCTTCGAGACCACGGCCCCCGCCAACGCCATGACCGTGTATCAGGCCAAGCGCCTGGGCATTCCGAACTTCTCGCTGCTGGTCTCGCACGTGCTGGTGCCGCCCGCGATCGCGGCCATCATGGAGTCGCCGGACTGCCGCGTGCAGGCCTTCCTCGCGGCCGGACACGTCTGCACCGTGATGGGCACCGGTGAGTACCCGCCGCTGGCGGAGAAGTACCGAGTTCCCATGGTGGTCACCGGATTCGAGCCGCTCGACATCCTCGAAGGCATCCGCCGCACCGTCGAACAACTCGAAGCGGGGCGCCACGAGGTGGAGAACGCCTACCCGCGCGCCGTCGCGGCGGAAGGCAACCCGGCCGCGAAAGCCATGCTGGAGGACGTCTTCGAGGTCACCGACCGCGCGTGGCGGGGCATCGGCGTGATCCCGCGCAGCGGCTGGCGACTGTCGGACGAGTATCGCGAGTACGACGCCGAGCACCGGTTCCGCGTCGGCGACCTGCACACCGCCGAATCGAGCGTGTGCCGTTCGGGCGAGGTGCTGCAAGGACTCATCAAGCCGCACGAGTGCTCCGCGTTCGGCACGCTCTGCACGCCGCGAAACCCGTTGGGCGCCACTATGGTCTCCTCGGAGGGCGCGTGCGCCGCCTACTACCTGTACCGGCGTCTGGATCTGCCCGCGGAGGTCGCTCATGCGTGAGGAGAGCACGCCGCCCACCATCGATATGGACGGCTGGGTGTGCCCGATGCCGCTGCGCGACGCGCCGAACATCGTCATGGGGCACGGCGGTGGCGGCGCCATGTCGGGCGAGCTGATCGAGCACCTCTTCCTGCCCGCGTTCGGCGCGGCGGCCGACGCCGGGATGGGCGATTCGGCCGTGCTCACGCTCGGTGGGGCGCGGCTGGCCTTCTCCACCGACTCGTTCGTGGTGAAACCGATGGTGTTCCCGGGCGGGTCCATCGGCGATCTCGCGGTGAACGGCACGGTGAACGACCTCGCCATGTCGGGCGCCCGGCCGATGGTGCTGTCGACCGCGTTCATCCTGGAGGAGGGCACGGCGCTCGCCGAGATCGCGCGGGTGGCCGAGGCGATCGGCACCGCCGCGCTCGCCGCGGGCGTCACCTTGGTGACCGGCGACACCAAAGTGGTGGACAGTGGCCACGGCGACGGCGTCTACGTGAACACCGCCGGGATCGGCCTGGTGCCCGACGGGGTGGACATCGGTCCGCGCCGGGCGCGGGTGGGCGATGCGGTGCTGGTGAGCGGCGAGATCGGGCTGCACGGCGTGGCGGTGCTGAGCTGCCGCGAAGGGCTCGAATTCGGCACCACCGTCCTCAGCGACACCGCGCCGCTGCACGGCTTGGTCGCCGCTATGCTCGCCACCGGAGCCGATGTGCACACCTTGCGCGACCCCACGCGCGGCGGTGTCGCGGCCGCGCTCAACGAGATCGCGGGCACCTCGGGCGTGGGCGTGTCGCTGGACGAGCGCACGCTGCCCGTCCCCGACGGGGTGCGCGACGCGTGCGGTCTGCTCGGGCTCGATCCGCTGTACGTGGCCAACGAGGGCAAGCTGGTCGCGTTCGTGGCGGCCGGCGACGCCGAGCGCGTCCTCGCGGCGATGCGCGATCATCCGCTCGGCGCGAAGTCGGAGATCATCGGCACCTGCGTGGCCGAGCATCCCGGCATGGTGGTGGCGAAGACGGCGCTCGGCGGGACCCGGGTCGTGGACCTGCCCGCCGGCGAACAGCTACCCCGGATCTGTTGACGGCGAAGGGATCACGGCATCGGGAGCGAGCGGTGAACACCAAGATCGAGGCGCGCGACGGCGTGGACATGTTCGCGCGTTACGCCTACGCCCCCAACCACCTCGGCTTCTGCGGGCCCGCGGACACGACGGCGCTGCGCGATGGCGACGCCGAGCGGGTGCGTGTGCTCGCGCGCGGCTTCTCCGGCGCGTGGCCGTATCTGTGTGTGCTGGCGCGGCTTACGGGCATCGCCGATCCGCTGGACAAGCGGCTGGTCGAATCGTACTGGCTTGGCGGGGGAGTGGGCGCGGAGCTGGATCGCGGTGAATTCCTCACGGCCCTACTGGATCTCATCGGGCCCGTCGCGGGGAGCTACTGGTCGCACCTCGGCCCGGAGCTGGTCGCGGAGGCGGCGGCCGATCACGCCTTCCACGTGTTCGCGGTGTATCCGTGGAGCCGGTTGCTGACCACCCGGGCACCCGAGAAGCCGCGGGAGATTCTCGACAACTGCCGCATCACGCCCGCCGAAGTGGTGGCGCGGGAGGGATCGACGCTCACCGTCGCCTTCCGGCCGCTGCGGTGGGACGGTGCGGAATTGACGCTGGCGGACGAGGTTTCGGCCGAGGTTCCGGTGACGATCGACGGCTACGCGGCCCTGCCGGACACGGCTCCCGGCGATCTGGTGGCGTTGCACTGGGGTCACCTGTGCGGCAGGCTGACCCGTGCGCAAGCGGATCGGCTCGTCGGTGAGACGGAGGATCGGTTGCGGGTGACGAGTACGCGATTGGCGGTGGGGCGCGCTCGGGCGTGACTACTCGCGCCGCCTCCTTCATCAGAATCAATATCCGAAAAGCAATGTAGTCGTAGGGTATTCAGTGATGAGCTTCGACGCGGCTCACGGATGCCGGGCGCCGATGGCGTGCAACGCCTCGTGGATGACCGGATCGGTCAGCCGGTAGGTGACCGAGCGACCGACGCGCGTCGCCTCGACGCAGCCCTCGTGCCGCAGTAGGCGCAGGGCCTGGGAGATCGCGTTCTCGGAGCGGCCGGTGGCGGTGGCCAGCTCGCCGACGCTGATGCCGGGCCAGCGGTGCAGGCACAGCAGGATCTCGAGGCGGTTCGGATCGGCCAGCAGGCCGAAGCGGCGCGCCCAGCCCCGCACGTCGACATCGCGCAGTGCATGCTGTGCGCTGTCGACCGGTGATCCCGTCAACGATCGCGGCTCTCCCATGGTGCTTTCGAGCCTAGCCGGATGTGATCTGGAGCACTATCATCTGTCTATCTGAACAGATGAATAAGTGGGTGATGCCGATGCGGCACTCGTCGAGGGCTGCGGTCCTGTTCAGCGTGGTCTGCGCGGTCGTCGCCGCGGTGACATCCTGCGGGCCCGGCCCGTCCACAGAGGCCGACGCCCTGGTGCTCGCCGACCCCTACGAGCTCGGCGGCTACAACCCGATCGCCGGATACGGTCCGGCCGGTGAGGGACGGCTCTACGAGGGGCTGCTGAAACTCTCGGGCGGCGAAGGGCTGCCGAGCTTTGAGCCGCTGCTCGCCACGGCCGCACCCGAGCCGAACACCGACGCCACGGTGTGGACCGTGCCGCTGCGCGCGGGCGTGCGCTTCACGGACGGAACGGATTTCGGCCCCGACGACGTGGTGGCCACCTACCGCGCGCTGCTCGACCCGGCGTCCGCCTCGGAACTGCGTTCCTCGTTCGAGATGATCGAGCGCGTCGACGCGGTGGACCCCGCGACGGTGCGGTTCACGCTGCGTTACCCCTACGCCGCGTTCCCCACCAAACTACTGATCGGCATCGTGCCCGCCGAATCCGTCGCGACACCCGGTCCGGCCGCCGAATCCCCGCTCAACACCGAACCAGTCGGGACCGGACCCTACCGGTTGACCCAGCTCACGCCCGACCGCGCGATCTTCGAGGTCAACGAGAACTATTGGGGCGCAACGCCGCAGGTGCGGCGGCTGACGCTGCTGCACGTCCCCGACGACAACACCCGGGCCCAGCGCATGGCCGCGGGCGAACTCGACGGCACCACCCTGCCGCCGCTGCTCGCCGCGACCTTCGCCGACCGCTCCGGCACGGCGGTGGTGGCGCACGAGTCCGCGGACTGGCGCGCGGTCTCGATGCCGGCGGCCGATCCGGTGGCGGGCGACCCCGCGATCCGGCGGGCGCTCAACCACGCCGTCGACCGGCAGGCCTTCATCGACGCCGTGCTCGGCGGGCACGGCCGCCCCGCGCACACTCCGTTCGCGTCGTTCTACGGCGCGGCCTACGACCCCGGCGCGGTGTTCCCCTTCGATCGCGCGCTCGCCGAACGCATTCTGGACGAAGCGGGTTGGCGCGCCGCCGCCGACGGTGTGCGCGAAAGAGGCGGCGTCCGAGCCGAATTCACGGTGATGTACAACGCGTCCGACACGTTGCGCCGGGATCTGGCGCAGGCGTTCGCCTCCGACGCGCGCCGGGTCGGCGTCGAAGTCGACCTCGAGGCGCTGTCGTGGGACCGGATCGAACCGCGGGTGACGTCGGACGCGATCCTGCTCGGCGGCGGCAGCGAACCGTACGATCCCGACACCCAGGCGTATGCGACGCTGCACTCGCCGTCGGCGGATCCGGGCGCGGGCAGCGTCTACGACAACGCGAGCCGCCACTCCGATCCCGAGATCGACGCGCACCTGGAACGGGCGCGGCGCAGCCTCGACCCGGACGAGCGGGCCGCCGCGTACCGGCGGGTGCAGGCCGAATACCTCGCCGATCCCTCGCTGGTGTTCCTGGTGTTCCTCGACCACGTGTACGTCGCGAAGGACAGCGGGTGGACCATGTCGGGCCCGGTGCTCGAACCGCACAGCCACGGCGTCGGATGGGGACCGTGGTGGTCCCTGCACACGTGGACGAGGCGGTCATGACCACCACCGCGACCCGCGCGCTCCAGGTCGAACCCGCGCCGCCGCGGCGGAGCCGGTTCCGCGGGCGCGGGGTGCCGAGGATGATCGGGCGGCGGGTGTTCGCGCTGGTGCCGGTGTTCGCGGCGGTGTCGGCGGGGTTGTTCGCGGCGGCCGCGGTGTCGCCGTTCGATCCGCTGGTCGGCTATCTCGGCGACCGTTACGAGTCGGTCGGCGAGGCCGACAAGGCGGCGATCACCGGCGAGCTGGGCTTGGAGGCCCTCTGGTACGAGTTGTACTGGCGATGGTTGAGCGCGCTGTTCACCGGTGACCTCGGCATGTCCCGCCGCTACGGGCAGCCCGTGAGTGACGTTCTGGCCGAACGCATTCCGTGGACGGTGCTGCTGGTGGTGCTGGCGCTGTCGCTCGCGGTGATCGTCGCGCTCGCGGTCGGCGTGTGGGCGGGCATGCATCGCGACGGGTATGTGGACCGCGCGGTCGCGGCGATCTGCGTTGTGGTGCAAGGGCTTCCGCCGTTCGTGCTCGGCCTCGCGGCGATCGGCGTGTTCGCCGTCGGGCTCGGCTGGTTGCCGCCCGCCGGGCTCACCGACGCCGGCGCGGATCCCGATGTCGGGCAGGTGGCGCGGCACCTGGTGCTGCCGGTGAGCGTGCTGGCGATCTCGCAGCTGCCGTGGCTGCTGCTCGCGGTGCGGGAGTCGGTGTCGTCCGCGCGCGGTGAGGATTTCGTGGCGGGCGCGGTGGCGCGGGGTGTGGACCCCGCGACGGTGACGCGTCGTCACATCGTGCCCATGTCGCTGGCTCCGTTCGTCACCATCCTCGGTGTGCGCCTGCCCGAGATCGTGGTCGGCGCGGTGCTGGTCGAGGAGGTGTTCTCCTGGCCGGGCATAGCGGGTGCGTTCGTCGGGGCGGCACGGGATCTGGACATGTCGCTGCTGGCGCTGCTGACCGTCGGCACCACGTGCGCGGTGTTGCTCGGCTCACTGCTCGCCGATATCGCCTGTGTGGCACTGGATCCCAGGGTGCGGGCCGATGAATGAGCGACGGCGGTTGTGGGTGGTCGGCGCGGTGCTCGCCGTCGTCGCGGCGTACGCGGTGCTGGTGCCGTGGTTGAGCGGGGTGGACGACCGGCTCACCGATTTCGCCGCGGCCAGGCGGCGACCCTCGGCCGAGCACTGGTTCGGAACCGACTCGGCTGGTCGGGACCTGTTCGTCCGGGTCGCCGCCGCCATCCGCACGTCGCTGATCGTGGCCGCCGCGGCGGCGGGCCTGGCCACCGTGCTCGGCGTGACCGTCGGCACCGTGTCTGCCCTGGTCGGCGGGCGTGTGGACCGGATAGTCATGCGGGTGGCCGACACCGCGAACGCGCTGCCGCACCTGCTGCTCGGCATTGTGATCGTCGCGATGTTCCGCGGCAACATGCTCGCGGTGGTGCTGTCCATCGGCCTCACGCACTGGGTGCAGGTCGCGCGCATCGTCCGCTCGGAATCGCTGAGCCTGCGCGAACGCGAGTACGTCGCGGCGGCTCGGCTCGCGGGCGCGGGCCGAGCGCATCTGCTGCGCACGCATCTGCTGCCCGCCGTCGCGCCGCAGGCGCTGATCGCCGTCGTCCTGCTGCTGCCGCACGCCGTCTGGCACGAATCCACCTTGTCCTTCCTGGGATTCGGGCTGCCGCCGCACGAGCCGAGTCTCGGCACGCTGCTCGAGGAAGCGCGGTCCTCGCTGCTGCTCGGCGGGTGGTGGACGCTGGTGTTCCCGGCGGGGGTGCTGGTGGTGACGACGCTGGCGGTGGCCGTGGGCGCGGCGTCGCTGCGGGCGATCGTGCTGCCGCCGAAACCGTCGAAGGCGTTGCGATGAACGGGCATTCGCGGGTGGCTGTGCGTGGCCTCGAGATCGAGCGGCTGACCGTGCGGATTCCCCGGAACGGGACGGTGGTGCACGCGGCGACCGACGTGTGTCTCACCGTGGCGGCCGGGCGGGTGATGGCGCTGGTCGGCGAGTCCGGTTGTGGGAAGTCGATTGTGGCGTCGGCCGTGACGGGTCTGCTACCACCCGGCGCGGTGGCGAGCGGGACGGTGGTGTTGCGAGTGGCGGACGGTGATCTCGACACGCTCACCACCGGCCTGCGTTTCCGGGGCAGGCACGTGGGGTTCGTGCCGCAGTCGCCGGTCACCCATTTCACACCGGTCCGGACCATTCGGTCGCAGCTGGACGAGGCGTTGGTCGCGCTCGGAACCGGTTGGACGGCAGCGGAACTCGTCGCGCGGGCGGGCCTCGCGGCCAGTGCTCTGGAACTGTATCCGCACGAACTGTCCGGGGGGATGGCGCAGCGCGCCGCCGTGGCCGCCGCGCTCGCCGGGGACCCGGAGGTCCTCGTCGCCGACGAACCGACCTCCGGCCTGGACAGCGCCCGCACCGATGACGTGCTGAACCTCCTGCGCACCTGCGCCGACGACGGCGCCGCCGTCCTGCTCATCACCCACGACCTCGCCGCCCTGCTGCGCACCGGGATCGCCGACACCCTCGCCGTGATGTACGCGTCCCGCCTCCTGGAACTGGGTCCCGCCACCGAAGTCCTCACCGACCCCTGGCACCCCTACACCCGCGACCTGCTCGCCGCGCTCCCCGAACGCGGCCTCCACCCCCTCCCGCACCTCTCCCCGGAACTGACCGACCTCACCGAACACGACTGCCCCTACACCCGCGGCCCCTCCGAACTGCGGATTGTCGGCAATCGCGCGGTGCGCGGCGGGGCGTGGACGGAGGGGGAATCATGCTGACGGCGACCCGGCTGTGCCTCGGCTATGGGCCGGGGGAGTCCGTCGTCGAGGGCGTCGACCTGACTCTCGCACCCGGCGATATCGTGGGTCTGACCGGCGAATCAGGTTCGGGAAAAACGACTCTCGTCCGCGCGCTGGCCGGGCTCATCGCGCCGCGCGCGGGTGCCGTCACGCTCGATGGCCGCGCCGTGGATCTCCGCCGTGCCGACATCGCCGTCGTCTTCCAATCACCCCGCCCCGCCACCAACCCCCGCCTCACCCTCGCGAGCATCATCGCCGAACCCCTCCGCATTCGCCGCGAACGCGCCGACCTCACCGCACTCGCCCGCGAGGTCGGCCTCACCCCCGACCTCCTCGCCCGCCGTCCCCACGAGGTGAGCGACGGCCAACTCCAGCGCGCCTGCGTCGCGCGCGCCCTCGCCCAGCGCCCCCGCTTCCTCCTCTGCGACGAACCCACCGCCATGCTCGACGCCGCCACCACCGCCGCCATCGCCCGCCTCCTGACCACCCGCGCCACCGCCGGTGACCTCGGCCTTCTCCTGGTGAGCCACGACCGCCCGCTCCTCGACGCCTGCCACGCCCACGTCCACACCCTCACCGCGGGCACCCTCACCACGTGAACGATCCGCCGCACCGCCCCCACCCCACCCCCGGGTACCCTGAACCCGACACGCCTTTCCGCCGGTGCTGAGCAACTGATCCATCGGTGTCTCGGATACGTAACGCCGACGGTCAGGCGTGTCACCTTCACCAACCACCTTCCCGACAGTGGTCGAAAACTTGGTTACCGGCCGGTAGAAGCCCAGGTCAGGAAGTGTGCTCCCCACGCACGTGGGGATGGTCCCGGAACCGTTTTGAGCTGGCAGGCCATGAATTGGTGCTCCCCACGCACGTGGGGATGGTCCGTCCCACTCCCGCTTCGAGCGGACCGACCGCAGGTGCTCCCCACGCACGTGGGGATGGTCCGCCTTGCGCATCGTTGACACCGATGGTCGTGGCGTGCTCCCCACGCACGTGGGGATGGTCCTCGACCTCGACGCCCGCAGCGCCTCCCCGGTCCGTGCTCCCCACGCACGTGGGGATGGTCCCGACATCTGGACGCGGCCCGAGCGACTGCTCCGGTGCTCCCCACGCACGTGGGGATGGTCCGGCGTAGGTCTTCGCGGCGGTATGGATGTCGGCGTGCTCCCCACGCACGTGGGGATGGTCCGTACGGCAACGAGGCCGCCCACGGCGTGCTGCGGTGCTCCCCACGCACGTGGGGATGGTCCGACGACACCGACCGCCTCGTTCGCCCAGCCCGCGTGCTCCCCACGCACGTGGGGATGGTCCTGTCTTCGAATGGCTCTAGTGCGAGAAGTGTCCGTGCTCCCCACGCACGTGGGGATGGTCCCGAGGGCAGTGGCTGAAGACGGAGGGCGCGCGGTGCTCCCACATACGTGGGGATGGGCCGGTTCCCGCGTATGCGGAAGGCGCGACAGCGGAGTGCTCCCCACGCCTGCGGGAGTATTCGGGTCACGCCGACGATCCTGAGTGGTCTGCCCTGCATCCGCGCGATCGACAACCTCAGCGCCACGTGCGGAGACCGGGCCCGACATTCGACGGTTCGCGCACGTAAGTCGCTGAGAATACTGTTGTTTCGTAGACCGCCGATCAAATACCCAGCACCCCAACAACTCTCACCGCGTCGTATACCCACCATTGGCGAAGATCGTCTGTCCCGTGATCCATTTCCCGTCGGTGACGAGGAACTCGATCAGCGGGGCGATGTCGGTGATGTCGGTGAGACGCCCGCCGAGGGCCTGGGACTTGTGGAACTCCACGCGCTCCGGAGTCTCCTGCCCGTAGAAGAACGGGGTGTCCATCGGTCCGGGCGCGACGTTGTTCACCGAGATGCCTCGGGATGCGAATTCCTTGGCGGCGGCGCGGGTGAAGTGCTCGACCGGGCTCTTGGCGCCGGCGTAGGTGGAGTACCCGTCGGTGAACGCGGCGAGCAGCGCGGTGAGCACGGTGACGACGCGGCCGTTGTCGGCGAGCCGCCTGCCCGCCTCCTTGAGGAAGAAGTACGCGGCCTTCGCGTTGATGTCGAACATCGAATCATATTCGGCCTCGGTGGTTTCCGTGATGGGCTTGCGCAATACCTTGCCCACCGTGTTCACCGCGACATCGACCGAGCCGAAGGCGGTGAGTGCGGTGTCGAACATCCGCTCCACGTTCGCGGGGACGGTCAGGTCGGCCTGGAATTTCACTGCGCGCACGCCCGCGTCCTCGACCGCCGCGACGGTCTTGTCGGCGTCGGGTTCGGTGCTCGCGCTGTTGTAGTGGACCAGGACGTTCGCGCCGCGCTGGGCGAGCCCCACGCTGACCAACCCGCCGAGGTTCTTCGCGCCCGCCGCCACGATCGCGGACTGGCCTGCCAGTGCCTTCGTCATGAATTCCTCCGTCTGCTGGTTTCGAGTGCACCTTCGACGCTAGGGACGGCAGTCACAAATGTGAAACAGAAAATTGCGGTCTATCTACAAGTTCTGGTTGTCGGAAATCGTGAGGAGGTCCCGCACCGCCGACCGGGTGTGCGGTAACCACAGCGCCTGGATCGGTGTGAGCAACGGGTCGTCGAGATCGAGGACGACGACCGCCCCGCCGAGCGCCGGACCCGCGGGTGCGGTCACGAACGCCACCGCGTCGGGATAGTCGACGACGGCGGTCACCGGCGCCGTCCCCTGCACCCGGTCCACCACCAGCTCCGGTTCGAAACCCGCACGGCGACAGGCGCTCAGGATGAAGTCGGTGTAGAACGACGACCCGGGCGGCGCCCACACCACGATCCGCTCGGCACGCAACTCGCCGATCCCGACCGTGCTCCGCCCGGCGAGGCGATGGTCCCGGGCGACGGCGACGCGCAGTCGGTGGTAGGCGATGGTCGCACTCGCCAGTGTCCGCGACGCCGCGATCCCGCGCCGCAACGCGACGTCCACCGAGCCCTCCCGCAACGCGGGCGCGAGATCGCCGGGGAACATCTGCTTCGCCAGAATCGACAGCTCCGGCAGTGCGGCCCGCACCGGCCCCAGCAGCTCGTGCACTTCCTCGCTCGTCACCGCCGGTGTGTGCGCGACGACGAACGGCCGCTGCTGCGCCGCCGCCGCGTCCCTGACCTGCCCCGTCAGCACACGGCTCGCCGCCAGCAGCGCCGTGGCCCCCTCCCACAACGCCTCCCCGGCGGCGGTCACCGAGACCTGCCGCCCGCTCCGGTCGAGCAGCGTCACCCCGAGCTCGCTCTCCAGCTTCGCCACCGAGCTGCTCAGCGCCTGCTGGCTCACGTGCAACCGTTGCGCCGCCCGGCTGAAACCCCCGCACTCCGCCACGCACAGGAACTGCCGCAGTCGCCGCAGGTCCAGCGGCTCCTCCCACCGGAACTCCGCATCCTCCACCATGCGCGCATGGTAGCCGCGCCCACACCCGATCCCGGGGGATGCCGGGCCGCGCTTTCAACGCGTTCGGCAACCCCGCCACCTGTCTCCGCAACGCCCCCGGGCGAGACCGGCCCCCGATTCTGGATCTCCGGCGCGATCACTTCCACTCGGGACGGTGCTCGCGAATCGGAACCTCAGTCGCCCGGCCCGACTCCGGAACGGTCCCGCGTATCCGAACCAACACTGGTCGCCGACAGTTCGCGCGTGCGCCGATCGCAGGCCAGGATGACGCCGGCGACGAGTATGGGCAGCGCCGCGACGGCGAAACCCCAGGCCACGGACCACTGCAACACCAGTCCGAGGAGTGCGATCGACACCGGCTCGAACACGGCGCGCGGTAGGGCCAGCAGTGAACTGACGCGGGCCAGGAGGTGGGGTGGGCTGGTGGTCTGGATGAAGGTGGGCAGCGCGACGTCCGAGCTGTAGGCGACGCCCACGCCGAGCGGAATCAGCAGCGCGGACGCCCACCAGACGCCGTCCACCTGGCCCAGCAGGATGAAGACCACGCCCTCGGCGAGTGTCATGCCGATGATGAGCAGCCCCCAGCGCTGCGGCAGTCCGGTGATGGCGGCGGCCATCGCGCCGATGAGTTGGCCTGCGCCCCAGGATGATACGAGAATCGACAGCCCCAGCGCCGAGGATCCCAAGGACAGCGCGAGCGTCGGCAGGCCCACCGCGAACAGGCCGGAGTAACTCAGCGTCGCCGCGGAGACGACCAGCAACACCATGCGCACGCTGTGGCTGTCCCACGCGTGTTTCAACCCTTCGAGGAGATGGCCCGCGACACCGGCATGCACCGCGACGAGGGCCGCGCGGCGCGGGATGACCAGGCAGGTCGCCGCCGCGATCCCGAACGTCACCGAGTTGACCAGCATGGCCGTGCCCGCCCCGTACACCGTGGTGAGCACCCCGCCGATGAGCGGCCCCACCAGGAACGACACCTGCTCCACCATGCTCTGGATCGCGTTGCCGCGCGCGAAGTCCGCGGGCTTCAGCAACTGCGGCAGCACCGACTCGGTCGCCGGGGTGGCGAACGCTCCCGCCACGCCCATCAGCACCGACAGCACGTAGAGGTGCCACAGACTCCAGCTGCCGGTCAGCACCGGCACCGCGACGGCGGCCATCGCGACGGCCCGCGCAACGTTGCAGACGAGCAGGACGAACCGGGGCGAGCGCCGATCGGTGACCGAACCGCCGAGCAGAAGCAGCGCGCCGCGCGGAACCGCCTGCGCCACAAGGATTCCGGTCAGCGCCGCCACCGACCCGGTCTCCTGCACGACCAACCAGGCCAGCGAGATCGCGAACGCCGCGTCCCCGATCTGCGAAAGCCCTTCGCCCCCCATGACGGTGAGGAAACGGCGGTTGCGCAGCGGCGGCGCCGAGTCGTGCGCGCCGACCGCCCTATCGGGAGTCGGTGACGCCATGGCGGATGTGGATGTCGTGTCCTTCGAACGGGTGCGCCTCGGCGCCGCCCACATCGGCGACGGAGCCGTCGGAGGAGGTGACGCTGGAGAACGCACTGCCCATCTCGGGTCCTTCCTGGATATTCCCGACAGCACACAGCACGGTCGGCGATACGTCCACTCTGGCGCCGACGCACGGGCGGAACAATGCCCATCCATCGTGGATTCATGCCCGTTCGTTCAGGCGCGCGATCGTTCCCGCAGCGTTCGCCCGGGTGGTCGGCACCGGGGCGCAGGGTGCCAGGCGCCGGGGCGCCATACCTCTCGAACAGCGCTTCTCGTGACGGGTGCCAGCCTGTCCGCCGCCCCTTTGTGATCCCCTCTCCTACCTCGAAATCCCCTCTCACCACCACCTTTTGTAGTCGCACACAGATTCCTTCCACCCCCTCTGTGCACTGACGGAGTCTTCCTTCCGGGTGCCCTCTCGAGCCCGATCTCTGTGGATACGATCGCCGCCAGCCTGTGCGAGACAGTGTCGTCAAGGGGGCTGGGGCGGTGTCGGCCCCGGCGAGCGCCCCGCGTTCGGGTCTCACCTGTCGGGCCGCTGTCGCGCACAGAAAGAAGGCCCGTGGCGGCCCATCGAAGTTCGGAGGAATTCATGTCGGACATCGCGATTGTCGGGATCGGATGTCGCTTCGCCGGCGGGATCGAATCGCCGGAGTCGTTCTGGCGATTCGTGGTCGACAAGCGGGATGCCGTGGTGGACATTCCGGCCGAGCGCTGGGACTACCGCCGCTACTACGACCCCGACAAGCGCACCCCCGGCCGCGCCTACACCAAACGCGGCGCGTTCCTCACGGTCGATCCGTGGGAGTTCGACCCCGACTTCTTCGGCATGTCCCCGCGCGAGGCCACCCAGCTCGACCCCCAGCAGCGGCTGCTGCTCGAGGTGGCGTGGGAGGCGCTCGACGACGCGGGCGCGGCGAACCGGGCGGCGGGCGCGCGGGTCGGCGTCTACGTGGGCGGTTTCATCGTGGACCAGGCGGTGGTCGGGGTCATCGGCCCGGCGCTGGCGCACGCCGATATGCACACCGCGGCGAGCGCCAGCTACACGATGCTGTCGAACCGGATCGCGTTCGCGCTCAACCTCACCGGGCCCGCCCTGACCGTCGACACGGCCTGCTCGTCGTCTCTGGTGGCGCTGGATCTGGCCTGTCAGGCGCTGGATCGCGGCGACTGTGAGACCGCGCTGGCGGGCGGTGTGAACGTCATGCTCCAGCCGGAGACGTTCGTGATGATGTGCAAGGGCGGGTTCCTCGCCGCCGACGGCCGGTGCAAGTCGTTCGACGCCACCGGCGACGGGTACGGCCGCGGTGAGGGCGCGGGCATGGTGGTGCTCAAACGCCTGGCCGACGCCGAACGCGACGGCGACCGCGTCTACGCGGTGATCAAGGCGACCGGCACCAACCAGGACGGCCGCACCACCGCCATCACCGTCCCGAACGGCGATTCGCAGGAATCCTTGGCGCGCAGCGTGTGTGAGCGCGCGGGCATCCGGGCGGACGCGATCACCTACGTCGAGGCGCACGGCACCGGCACCCTGGTGGGCGACCCGATCGAACTGCGTGCGCTCGGCCGCGTCTACGGCGCCGCGAGCGGACGGACCGCCTCCCTCGGTGTCGGCTCGCTGAAGGCCACGCTCGGGCACACCGAGGCGGCGGCGGGCGTCGCCGGAGTCATCAAGTCCGCCTTGGCGATTCACCACCGCACGATTCCGCCGCAGGGCTGGTTCTGCGAACCGAACCCCGACATCCCCTTCGCCGAGCTGGGATTGCACGTCCAGCTGGACCCCGAACAGCTCCCGGCCGAGGCCGCCCCGATGACCGTCGCCGTCAACGGTTTCGGCTACGGCGGCACGAACGCGCACGCGATCCTCCAGGAGTACCGCTCGGAACCTGTTGCGGCGGAGCGGAAAAGCATCCACCTCGGCATCCTCCCGGTCTCCGGACGCGCCGCGCCCGCCGTCCGCGCGATGGCCGGCGAGCTGGCCGACCTGATCGAGGGCGGCGCCGACCCGGACCGTCTCGCCGAAGCGATGTGGGTGCGCGCCGCCCACCACCCGTTCCGCACCGGCGTCCCGCTCGGCGACGACCTGGTGGCCGAGCTGCGCCGCTACGCGGGCGGCGAGGGGCGCGAGGCGGTGCGCACGGTCGCCGCTCGTGGCAAGGAGCCGGTGTTCGTGTTCTCCGGTATGGGCCCGCAGTGGTGGGGCATGGCACGCGAATTGCTCACGGCCGACGGAACGTTCGCGGCGACAGCGCGGCGTGTCGACGCGGAGTTCCAGCGCGTGGCGGGGTGGTCGATCATCGCGGAACTGCTGCGCCCCGAGGAGGAATCGCGGGTGGCCGCGACCGAGGTCGCTCAGCCGGCGAACTTCCTCGTCCAGGTCGCGCTGACCAGCGAACTCGCCGAGCTCGGCATCGTCCCCGCGGCGGTCGTCGGGCACAGCGTCGGGGAGGTGTCGGCGGCCTACGTCACCGGCATGCTCTCGCTCGAGGACGCGGTGCGGGTGGCCTACCACCGGTCCCGGTTGCAGGCCACCACGGCGGGGTCCGGCGGCATGCTGGCCGCGGGCATCTCGGTCGCGCAGGCTCGCGAACTGATCGGCGACGACCCGTCGGTCGACATCGCCGCCGTCAACAGCCCCACCTCCCTCACCCTCGCCGGTGACGGGAACCGACTGGACGACATCGCCGAAAAGCTCACCGAGGACGGCGTTTTCGCCCGCCGACTGCGCGTCGAGGTGCCGTATCACAGCAACCTCATGGACCCCATTCTCGGCGAATTGCGCACGGCCCTGGCGGATCTCGCGCCACAAACCCCCACGCTGCCGCTGTGGTCGACGGTCACCGGCGGGCATGTCGCCACCGGCTGGGACGCCGAGTACTGGTGCTCGAACGTGCGTCAGCCGGTGCGTTTCGCCGACGCCGTCACCGATCTGATCGCCGCGGGCAGCCGGGTCTTCCTGGAGGTCGGCCCGCACCCCGTGCTGTCGGGCAATATCCGCGAGATGCTGCTCGGCGCCGACGTGCACGGCACCACGGTCGCGACCCTCGACCGCAAGCAGGACGACACGCTGAGCCTGCGCAAGACCGTCATCGGCCTCTACGCGGCGGGCGTCCTCGACACCGGCACGCTGTTCCCCGCGGGCGCGCCCACCCCGCCGCACGTGCCGCTGCCGCGCTACCCCTGGCAGCGCACCGCGCTGCGGTCGACCCAGCCGCTGTTCGAGCAGGCGCGCCTGGGCACGCCGGGTGGTTTCGCGATGCTCGGTGATCCCGACGTGGAGGGCAGGCCGGAGTGGGTGCTCCAGGTCGGCACCGAACTGCTGCCCTGGCTGGCCGACCACGTGGTGGCCGGGGCGCGGATCATGCCGGGCGCGGCGTATCTGGACGCGGCGCTGAGCGCGGCCGCGAGCCGGATGGCGGCCAAGAGCGTCGCGCTGGAACAGGTCCGGTTCGTGGCGCCACTGGTCATGAGCGGTCCGGACGTGCCCGTCCTGGCGTTCTCCGTAGAGGAGTCCAGCGGCCGGTTCCTACTGCGGTCGCGGTCGGCGACCGGGACGGTGTGGACCGTCCACGCCACCGGGCGGCTGCTCGCCGGTGCCTACGAATCCTCGAAAGTGGCGGTGCCCGAGCTGGATTCGCCCATCGAGTTCGAGCCCGCCCTGTTCTACGGCGCGCTCGCCTCGCGCGGCCTCCAGTACGGCCCGTCCTTCCAGCGGGTCACGTCGGTCCGGGCCGGTGCGGACCTCGTGGTCGCGACGGTGGACGGGACCATCGCCGCCGAGTCGGGCCACCTCGCCCACCCGGCCGTGGTGGACGCCGCGATGCAGACGGTGGCGATGCTCTTCGCCGCCGACGGCGTCGCCGAAGGCCCCGTCGTCCCGGTGGCCGTCGCCTCGGTGCGCCTGCTGGCCGCGCTGCCGGAGCGGATCACGGTGATCGCGCGCCGCGACGAGTCGGTCCGGCTCACCGCCGAGGTCGAATTGCTCGACGACGACGGCAATCTCGTCATGCAGCTGCTGGGTGTGCAACTCGGCGCGCTGAATCCGGGCCAGAGCCCGCTGCACCGCATGGCCGACTTCTACTACGCCGACACCATGGAGCGCGCCGAGGCCATCGACCCCGCCGCCCTCGCCGACGTGCCGCCCGCCGCGACGGTGTTCGTCGCGCTCAACGAGCGCGGCGGTGAACGCGCCGACCGGCTCTCGGCTGTCGTCGCGAACTCGGTGGTGGTGCGCGGCGCGGACGTGGCGGCCGACCTGACGCCGGTGCTGCGCGCCGCCGCGGCCACGGCCCCGGGACGCATCCACGTCTGTGTGGTCGCGGGCACCGTCGAGGACGACCTCGCGGACCTCTGGACGCTCAAGCGGATCGCGGTCGCGGTCGATGAGTTCGAGGAGGCCGTCACCGTCGAAAACGCCGACGCGCCAGTGGCTCTCGGTGAGGGACTGTGCCACGTCACGCTGGTGACCGAGGGCGCGTTCACCCTGCCGGACAGCCCTGTCGCACCCGCGGCCGCGCAGGCGGCGCTGGCCGGTGCGCGCCGTGTGCTGCTCAACGAGCAGACCCGCCTGCGCTGGCGGCTCATCGACGTGGACGCCGCCACCTCGCTCGCCGAGCTGGCGACCGAACTGTCGGTGCCCGGCGCGTTCTCCCACGACAACGCCGACGAGGTGCTGCTGCGCGGCGGCGAGCGCTGGGTGCCCCTCGTCACGGCGCCGCTGGCCGAGCGCATCGAACAGCTCGACGCCGTCGAATCGCTGACCGACCCGGAGGTGAACTTCGAGCTGGAGGTGCCGCGCACCAGGCTGCTGTCGGGGCTGGCGTGGCGGCGGTGCGCGCGCCGCGACCCCGGGCCGGGCGAGGTCGAGGTGCGGATGCGGGTGATCGGGCTGAACTACAAGGACCCGCTGAAAGTCATGGGCCTGCTCGGGGAGCGCGAACTCGCGGAGACGTTCTTCGGCACCTCGCCGGGCATGGAGGGGGTCGGCGAGGTGGTGCGGTTCGGCGCGGACGTGACCGATGTCGAACCGGGCGATCTGGTGGCCGTGGCCGCCCGCGGCATGATGGGCCGCTATCGCGTGGTCGACCGCAGTCGGCTGATCCCGCTGCCGAAGGGCGTCGACCCCGCACTCTGCACCAGCACAACGGCTTTCGGCACCGCCGAGTACGCCCTGCTGGACCTGGCGCGGGTGCGGCCTGACGAGACGGTGCTGATCCACGGCGCGGCCGGCGGTGTCGGTTCGGCGGCCATCCAGGTCGCGACCGTGGCGGGCGCCCGCATCATCGGCACCGCCAGCACGCCCGAACGGCGCGCGCACATCCTCGAACTCGGCGCCCACCACGCCCTGAACTCGCGGTCGCTGAACTTCGCCGACGACGTGCTCGCCCTCACCGAGGGCAAGGGCGTCGACGTGGTGATCAGCACCGCGCCGGGGGAGATCCTGCGCCAGAACTTCAAGGCCGTCACCGAATTCGGCCGCATCGTGGAGGTCGGCAAGGCCGACGTCTACACCGGCGGGCTGCTGGAACTGGCCAACTTCGACAAGAACCTCGCCTACTTCTCCGTCGATCTGGACCGCATGTGCGCGGTGCGGCCGGCGCAGCTGGCCGAGCTGCTGGGCCGCGTCTACGGCAAGTTCGGCGACGGCGTCTACACGCCGTTGCCCTACGAGCTGTTCGAAACCCACGAGGTGGCCAAGGCCTTCGACGAGGTGATCCGCTCCACCAGGATCGGGCGCATCGCCATCGACATGGGATCGCCCTCCACGCCGGTGCGTCCGGAACTGCCGGAGGTCGAGATCGACGCGGCCGGAACCTATCTCATCACCGGCGGATTCGGCGGGTTCGGAATGGCCACCGGGCGTTGGCTGATCGCGAAGGGGGCGCGGCGGCTGGTGCTGGTGGGTCGCGGTGGCGCGGCCGACGAGGCGACGCGGCGCCAGCTCGAGGCGTGGCGGACCCTGGGCGTCGAAGTGGTCGAGGAGCGCGCCGACGTGGCCGATAGCGTCGCCGTGGCCGCCCTCGTCGACCGCGCGCACCGCCCCGACCGGCCGCTGCGCGGCATCTTCCACGCGGCGGGCGCGGTGGCCGACAACCGGATCGCCGAGATGGACCTCGACCAGCTGACCAAGGTGTACCGGCCGAAGGTGCACGGCGCGCTCGCCCTGCGCCGGGCCGTGGCCGAGGCGGGCATCGATCTGGACCTGTTCGTGCTGTACTCCTCCGGCGGCTCGATGTTCGGCATCTTCGGCCAGTACAACTACAGCGCCGCGAACGTGGCGGTGGAGGCACTGGCCGAGCGGTGGTCGCGCGAGGGCCTGCGCACCGTGTGCATAGGCTGGGGACACATGTCCGGCGCCACGGGCGGTATGGCGGCCGACGAGAAGGTGGCCAAGTATCTCCAGGTCGCGGGCTTCGCGCCGATCGACATGGCCGAGGGCACCGCGTATCTGGAGCAGACGCTGCGCCTGGGCGTCACCCGCGCCGCGATCATCCCGACCGACTGGTCCGCGCTCACCGCCGCCTTCCCGCAACTGGCGCGCACCGGACGGCTCACCGCGCTGGTGGCGGCGTCGGTGGCGGACAACTCGGCACTGGCGAAGATGAAGGCCGAGCTGGCGGCGCTGGACGAGGGCAAACGCGGGCAGGCCGTGGCCAGGATGATGGCCGAGGAGCTGGCCGTGGTCATGGGCGTCACCCCGGACTCGATCGACCTCACCATCCCCGTGCCCGAACTCGGCCTGGACTCACTGATGGCGGTGGAACTCGGTGCGCGCGTGACGAAGTCGCTCGGCGTCGACCTCATGTCCTTGCAGATGGGGCGCTCGTTCAGCCTGGAACAGGCGGGCCCCAAGGTGGCCGAGCTGATCCTCGCCACCGAGGACCGTCCCGGCGCGATCGCGACCTCCCGCAGCGGCATCGTGCCGCAACCGCAAGCGGCGGAACCGGAACCGCAGGCCGCGCCGGAACCGGTCGGGGTGTAGGCGGTGGCTCAGGTCGGCGCGCCCGCCCGGAGCACCGGCGAACTGGGGGCCTGGCTGGCCTTCGCCGGCTGCCTCATCGGCGTGTTCATGCAGATGATCGACGTGACGATCGTCAATGTCGCGCTGCCGGACATCACCGCCGAGCTCGGGGCGTCGCGCGCCCAGCAACTGCTGGTCATCTCGGGGTACTCGCTGGCGTTCGCGTGCACCCTGCTCCCGGCGGCGCGGCTCGGCGCGCTGACGGGCCGCCGGGTGATGTTCCTGGCGTCGGTGCTCGCGTTCACCGCCGCGTCCGTGTGGTGCGGAATCGCGGACGGGGCAACGGAACTGGTGGTGGCGCGCGTCGTGCAGGGGGTGGCGGGCGCGGGGATGGCGGCGCAGACCATCGCCATCCTCACCGCGAGTTTCCCCCGGGAACGGCACCCCTTGGTGTTCGCGCTGTACGGCGCGTGCGCGGGGTTCGCGGGCATGCTCGGCCCCCTGCTCGGCGGTTTGCTGATCAGCGCCGACTTGTTCGGTCTCGGATGGCACGTCATCTTCCTGATGAACGTCCCGCTCGGGGTGGCCGCCTTCGCCCTGGCATGGCGGTATCTGCGCATCGGGAAGCCCGATGTGCGTGGACGATTCGATGTGCGCGGCGCGGTGCTCTCGGCGATGGGATTGTTCCTGTTGCTGTTCGCGCTGGCCGAGGTGCACAACCGGGGTTGGCGGCTCGACCTCGTCGCGATGATGGCGGTAGCGGTGGCGATCGGGGCGGGGTTCCTGGTCTCTCAGCGCCGCCTGTTCCAGCGCGACGGCAGTGCGCTGGTGCGGCTGGATCTGTTCGCCGACAAGGGGTTCCGCATCGGTTCGGTCCTGGTGGCGGTGTTCTTCGGCTTGTTCACCGCGTTCGTGTTCGCGGTGTCGATCACCATGCAGGACATCCTGGACTGGTCGCCGCTGCGCACGGGCCTGTCCATGACGCCGTTCGCGCTGGGTGCGGGCGCGGGTGCGCTGGCGTCACCGTTCCTGGTGCCGCGCTTCGGGATTCGCGCGCTCGCGTTCGGCATGGCGCTGTTCTCCGGCTGTATCGGGTCGGGCGCGGTGTATCTGTGGCTGACCTCGGGCGTGGTGAACCCGCTCGTCGCGATCGGTCCGGTGGTGGCGTCCGGATTCGGCGTCGGGCTGTTCGGCGTGCAGTTGCAGCCGATCATGCTGTCGGGCCTGGATCTGGACCGGATGGGGGAGGCGTCGGGCGTGCTGCCCACCGTCGAGCAGATCGGCAACGCGGTCGGGCTGGCCGCGCTCACCGCCGTGTTCTTCCGCGCGCACACCCTGGACGGGGCGGTGGTGATGCTGGCCGCCGTCGCGGCCGTGGCGTTGTGTCTGGCCGTCGCGACGCTCACGCTGCCCGAGCCGTCGCACCGTCCGTGACTTCCGCCGGGCACCGGCGCCCGGCACCCCGCGAACGAAGGAACTACCAGTGGTCGACTACGGACTGATCGATGAGTGGAATCCGGCGCCCGGCCGATTGGTGAGCTGGGCGGCCTCGCCCGAATCCCTGCGGCGCGCCGCGCACGCGCCCGCCCACCCCGTGCCGCCCTCGCACCAGCAGGAGGTGTATCTGCAAGCGGCGCACCGCAATGCGGCCGCAGACTTCCGATTCTCCGGATTGTGCGTGGTGACCGCCGAAGTGCCCGCCGCGCTCGACCGGGACGCCATGACGCGCGCGGTGCGCCGATTCCTGTTGCGCCACGACACCTTCCGCAGCTGGTTCGCGATCGAGGACGGCCGGGTGGTGCGGCACGTCGTCGAGCCGGAGGTGCTCGACTTCGTCCCGACCGATCACGGCGAGGTGGACAACGCGGAGGCGGTGCGCCAGCACGTGCAGAAGCAGACGCCGGGGCCGTTCCAATGGGACTGCTTCACGTTCGGCGTCCTCGAGCACGAGGAGTCGTCCACGGTGTACCTCGCGGTCGACCACCTGCACACCGACGGTGTGGCGCAATACATCTCGTGCTACGAGCTGGCCCACCTCTACGCCCACGAGGTGGGCGCGGAACCGGGGCCCATGCCCGAACCCGCGAGCCATCTCGAGTACTGTGCGCGCGAACGCGAGCAGTCGGCGCGGCTGTCCCTCGCGTCCCCGGGCGTGCGGCGGTGGCTGGAGCTGGTCCGCGGCAACGACGGTGTGCTGCCTTCGTTTCCGCTGGATCTGGGCAAGCGCAGCGACGGCTACACCAGGGGCGCGCACCTCACCGTGCCGCTGCTCGACGCCGAGGAGTCCGAGCGATTCGAGCAGCTGTGCACCGAGCGCGGCGCGGCGTTCGTGGGCGGCGTGTTCGCGGCGGCGGCGATGGTGGAGCGGGCGGTGGCCCGGCGCGACTACTACTTCTGCATGACGCCCATCAGCGCGCGATCCTCGGTGGCGGAACTGATCTCTGTGGGCTGGTACGCGACGCTGGTGCCGGTGGCGTTCCCCGTAGGCGCGACAGCGGATTTCGGGCGGCTCGTGCGCAGCGCGCAGCGCGCGTACGACAGCGGAATGCGGTTGACGGGGGTGTCGTTCCATCGGGTGCTCGAGCTGGTGCCGCCCGATGTGGGAATCGACGTGGAGCCCGGTTGGTCGACGCCGATGATCTCCTACGTCGACGCGCGCGATTTCGCGGGCAACGAATACTTCGACATGGTGAACGGCGGCATCTACGGCAACCGGGCGGCCTCGGAGGAGGTGCTGATCTGGGTGAACCGGCTGCCGGGCGGCACGTCGCTGAGCGTCATCCACCCCGACACCCCCGTCGCGCACGAATCCGTGCGCACCTACGTCACGACGCTGCGGTCGATCATGGTGGACGCCGTGCGCGGAGCGACCGCCCCGTGACACGGCCCGCGATCGAACTGGCCGATGTCGTCAAGGAATATCGCATCGGCGCGGGCGTCGTGCGCGCGCTCGACGGCGTGACGTTGCGCATCGAGGCGGGGTGCTTCGCCGCGATCACCGGACCGTCGGGGTCCGGGAAGAGCACGCTGCTGCACCTGCTGGGCGCCCTGGACTCGCCCGGCGCGGGAACGGTCACGGTGGCGGGGGAGCGGATCGACGGGCGCGACGAGCGGTGGCTCTCCGAATTCCGCAGGACGCGCGTGGGTTTCGTCTTCCAGTTCTTCAATCTGGTGCCGTCGCTCTCGGCGTGGGAGAACGTCGCCGTCCCCGCGCTGCTGGGCGGCACGCCGCTGCGCCGGGCGAAACCCCGTGCGCGGCACCTGCTCGACCGCGTCGGCCTCGCCGACCGCGCGCGCCACCGCCCCGCCGAACTGTCGGGCGGGCAGATGCAGCGCGTCGCGATCGCGCGCGCCCTGATGATGGATCCGGCGGTGATCCTCGCCGACGAACCCACCGGAAACCTCGACTCCGCCTCGGGCGCCGCGATTCTCGACCTGCTCCGCGGACTCGCCGACGACGGCGCGGCCGTGGTGATGGTGACCCACGACGGCGACGCGGCGAGAGGATGCGACCGGGTGATCACATTGCGGGACGGGAGAATCGCGGCGCGAACGGAGGAGAGTCCCGGCGGCGAGCACTCGATCCGGCCGGAGCCCGAGGCGCGTGCCGGGCGAGCCGCCGAACACGCCGCGCGGGAAGACCCGGGAGATTCGACCCGCACCCTGCGCGACAGGTCGTCCGAACAGGTCGTCTCCCCGTGATCCGAGCGGGTTGGGACAGGTGGCGGCTGTTCACGTTCGGTGAACTGATCGCCCACCCCGCGCGCTCGGCCCTCTCGACGGCGGTGCTGGCGCTCTCCTGCGCGCTGCTCGTCGCCGTGCTCAGCATGGCGGGCTCGGTCACCGGGTCGGTCGCGGCCCTGACCGACGCGATCGGGGGTGACGCGTCGCTGGAGGTCACCGGCGTCACCGAGAGCGGATTCGATCAGGACCTCCTGCGCGAGGTCTCGGACGTGCCCGGCGTCCGGGCCGCGGTGCCGATGCTGCGCACCCGGATCGGCCCGTCCGACCAGCGCGCGCTGCTGGTCGGCGCGGACGCGCGGGTGGCGGCGCTCGGCGGCGACCTCGACGGCGCGCTCGGCGGCACGGGCGCGAACCTGCTGACCGTGCCCGACGGCGTGGTGGTCGGCGCGGCACTGGGCAGGCGACCAGGCGAGCGGTTTCCTCTGGGGCACACCACCGTAACGGTCGCGGGGGTGCTCGACGACGCGGCGTCGAAGGACCTCAACAGCGGCTACATCGTCCTCGCGCTGCTCCCCGTGGCGCAGAAGATCGCCGGGCGCGCGGGCTCTCTCGACTCGATCCAGATCGTCACCGACCCCGGCGCGGACGCGGCGCGCGTGCGCGCGGACCTCACCGCCGTAGTCGACGGCCGCGCGGTCGTCGCCGACCCGAGCCTGCGCGCGCTCCAGGCGAGCGGATCGATCCGGGTGGTCGAGTACTCGACCATCATGGCCGCCGCCGCGGCCCTGGTGGTGTCGAGCTTCCTCGTCTACAACGTGATGAGCATGGCTGTGGCGCAACGCAGGCCGGTGCTGTCGCTGTTGCGGGCGGTCGGTGGACGCCGAAACGCCTTGGTGCGCGACCTCATCGCCGAAGCCGTCCTGATCGGCATGCTCGGCGGCGTGCTCGGCGCGCTGCTCGGCGTCTTCCTCGGCCGCTTCGCCATCGACGGCATTCCGACGGCGATGATCGCGGCGGCCGAGGTGCGCCCGCGCTATATGGTTCCGCCGCATGCGATTCCGGCGGGGATCGTGTCCTGCGTGCTGGCGAGTGTCGCCGCGACGGTGCTGGCCGCGCGCCAGGTCTATCGCGTGGAACCGGTGGAAGCGCTCGCGCCGGTGGCGGGTTCGCGCGTACCCCCGGTCGGTCCGGTCGCGAAGGGCTTCGCACTGGCGGGCGGTGTGGTGATGCTCGCTGGTGCGGTGTATCTGACTTACGCGGGGGTGGGCCAACTTTCGGTCGCGACGATCGCACTGTCCATCGCCGGAGCCATCTGCCTGTGCTTCGCGGGGATGCGACCGATGGTCCGGCTGGCGGCGGCGACCACGGGATTGTGCGGATCGGCCGGTGCGCTGGGCGCGACCACCGTGCACCGCGCGCCGCGGCGGGTGTGGGCCACCGCCATGACGGTGATGATCGCGGTCACCGCCACCGTCGCCGTGGGGGGCGCGTCGCGCAACCTGGTCGACTCCGCGGCGGATTCGTTCGGGGCGCTCGGCGGGCGCGACGCCTATGTCAGCCCGGCCACGCTCGCCGAATTTCCCACGGGCCCGGTGCTTCCCGCCGGTCTGAAAGACCGGCTGCGGGCGGTTCCCGGTGTGCGCGAGGTCACTTCGGCGCAGATGGCCTTCGCCACGCTCGGCCGCGACCGCGTTCTGCTGCAGGCGTTCGAGGCCGGGCTGCCCGCGGTGGGCGTGGGCGAACTCGCGCCGTGGGTGGTGCGGCGAATGGCCTCCGGCGAAGGCGTGGTGCTCTCCCGCGACGTCGCCGATCGGCTGTCCGCCGACATCGGCACGCTGATCGACCTGCCGACGCCGACCGGCGTGCACCGCGTGCGCGTCCTCGCCATCGTCCCCTACTTCTCCGCGGTGTCGGGCATCGTGCTGCTCGACCTCGACATCCTGCGCGACTGGTTCCAGCGGCCGGGGGAGACGATCCTCGGCCTCGCGTTCGCCCCGGACGCCGACCCGGCCGTCGTACTGGAGGAGATCCGCCGCACGGTGCCGCCCGGTCTCCAGGTCGAGACCGGCGCGGGCGCGGTGCGCGCCGTCACCGACGGGGTGCGGCAGGGCACCGCGCTCTCCGGCGCGATCCTCTGGATCGTGGTCCTGGTCGCGACCGCCGCCCTGCTCAACACCGCGATGCTGTCCATGCTGGAGCGCCGGCGCGAACTCGGCGTCCTGCGCGCGATGGGGGCCGCGCGCGGGTTCCTGCTGCGCACCGTGCTCGCCGAATCGGCGGGGATCGCGGTGTCCGGGGCCGCTGTGGGGCTCGTGACGGGCGCGGTCATCCAGCATCTGGCCACCACCGCCATGGGCCAGGCCATGACCCTGGACGTGGCCTACGAGCCGAGCCCGATCCAACTCGGCTACGCCCTCGCGGCCCTGCTCCTGGCCCTGGCGGGGTCGGTGCCGCCCGCCCTGCACGCCGCTCGCCTGCCGGTCGTGGAGGCCATCGCCCTGGACTGAGCCGGATAACGAGAAGGATCGGCCCTGATATGTGCGCACGTGCGCACGTAAAGTCGTATAGTGGTGGCGCCCTGTCGAATAAGGGAGGGATGCGGTCGTGCTGGATGTACTGCGGAATCGGACGTTCCGGAAGTTGTTCGCCGCCCAGGTCGTCGCGCTGGTCGGCACCGGGCTGCTAGCCGTCGCACTGGGCTTGCTGGCCTACGACCTGGCCGGGGGCTCGGCCGGGGCGGTCCTGGGAACCGCGCTCGCGATCAAGATGGGGGCGTACGTGGGGCTCGCCCCGGTGATCGCGGTCGTGGTCGCCGGTCTGCCGAAGCGGGCGGTGCTGGTGGGGGCCGATGTGGCGCGAGCGACCGTGGCGCTCCTGCTCCCGTGGGTCTCGGAGGTTTGGCAGATCTACGTGCTGGTGTTGATCCTGCAGTCGGCCTCGGCCACCTTCACGCCCGCTTTCCAGTCGTTGATCCCGTCGGTGCTGACCGACGAGCACCAGTACACGCGCGGCCTGTCACTCTCGCGCCTCGCCTACGACCTGGAGGCGGTGCTCTCGCCCCTGCTGGCGGCGGTGGCGCTGCTGTTCGTCAGCTACTCGGCGTTGTTCGCGGGCACCGTCGCCGGATTCGTCGGGTCGGCACTGCTGGTGCTGGGCACCTCGCTGCCCGCGCTGCCACCACCGGATCGGTCGCGACCGTTCCTCACGCGAGTTATGCAGGGCGCCAAGGTGATGTGGGAGCGGCCGGTGCTGCGTTCTTTGCTCGCAATGAATCTCGCAGTCGCGGCGGCGACCGGCGCGGTGGTCGTCAACACCGTGGTGTATGTGCGAGACCTGTTGGGGAGCAACGATATCGGCGTCGCCATAGCCCTCGGCTGCTTCGGCGCGGGTTCGATGGCGGTGGCACTGACCCTCCCGCGCCTGCTCACCCAGGTCCCCGATCGCGTGCTGATGCTCGGCGGCTGCGCGGTCGCCTCCCTCGGACTGGCGGCGTTGAGTGTGCTGTTGTTCGCCGATCCCGGGCGCGGCAACGGTTGGCTGGTGCTCGGCGTGACGTGGTTGGTGCTGGGGGCCGGGACATCCCTGGTCAACACGCCGACGGCGCGATTGCTGCGCTACCGGACCGACGAATCGGAGCGCTCTTCGGTGTTCACCACCCAGTTCTCCCTGTCGCACGCCTGCTACCTGCTCACCTACCCCCTCGCGGGATGGGCGGGCGCGCGACTCGGGCACGTCGCGGCGGCGGTCGCGCTCACCCTCCTGGCTACACTGGCATGGATCACAGCCACCCGCCTGTGGCCGGCGCGCCTACCCGCCACCCAGGCCGCGACGACCGGATGAGAGGTGACGGGCGATGCCCGAGCGCGCAGCCTCCGACCCCGCAGGCGCCCCCGCGAGCCTCGCCCACGTCCACACCCCCGACGACGCCCGCCTGGCCGTCGCCACCAGCATCTTCCAGATGCTCTCCGACCCCACCCGCCTCCACCTCCTCTGGCTGCTCACCCACGGCGAATCCGACGTCACCGCTCTCACCGAAGCCTGCGGCGCCTCCCGCACCGCCGTCAGCCAACATCTGGCCAAACTCCGCTTCACCGGCCTGGTCGACGCCCGCAAAGAGGGCCGCCACGTGATCTACCGCCTCCGCGGCGGCCACGTAACCCGCCTGGTCCGCGAAGGACTGAGCCACGCCGACCACATTGTCACCGGCGAACCACCCCACGAGTGAACCGGATCGGGGGTGATCGTTTCGACGAAAAGTGAAGGAAATTCGCCGCTTCGGCCCGGAAACACCCAGGTCAATCAGTGGTGCTCCCCGCGCACGCGGGGATGAGCATCCCCGCAAGTGCCCAAGTCTGACTCCACCTCACCGGCTGACTTCATCTGGCCTGCGCAGTCGGCGCTCTTCCAGACCGTGTCGCGAGAAGCCCTCATGCCGTGGGCGTCCTGGACAACGTCGAGTCGGCAACGGTCGGTGGGTTGTCGGCGGAGTCGGCGGATACCAACTGCTCCAACTCCGCGCGCCGGAATCCCATTGCGGTGGTGATCATTCCGGCGATAGCGAGCACGGCGATGGCGGTGAAGGCGGTGTGGAACCCGGGGAGGCCGGTTCCGGACACGAGCACGGTGGATACGGCGGCGACGCCGGCTGCCGCGCCGATCTCGCGCACGGTTTCGACAAGGCCCGAGGCCAGTCCCGACTCCGAGGCGGAGACGCCGGAGAGGGCGACGATTTGCAGGGAGGGGACGCACAATCCGAAGCCGAGGCCCGCGAGAAGGAACGCCGGCAGGAGATGGGTGGTGTAGGAGGCGTCGGCGGGGAGTTGGGTCAGCCAGAGCATGCCGGTCGCCAGAAGAGACAGGCCGGTGATCAGCAGGGGGCGGATGCCCAGGCGGGTGGCGAGGCGGCCCGCAGTGGCGGCGGCCGCGAATTCTGTTGTGGTAGTGGCCAACCAGGCCAGTCCGGCCTGGCTCGGTGTGTAGCCGAGCTGCTGCTGCATGAGCAACGACCCGAGGAAGATGAAGGCAAAGAACGCGCCGAACGCCAGGAAGTTCGTCAGGTTCGCCGTGACCAGGGGGCGGTGTCGCACGGTCGCGAGGGGGACGAGCGGTGCCGGTGAGCGCGCTTCGATCCGCACGAACGCCACCAGCAGGCCGGCGGCCGTGAGGAACCACCCCAGCGTGGAGACGGCGAGCCAGCCGTGGGTGGCGGCGTGGTGCAGCGCGTAGACGGACATCAGGAGTCCACCGGTGACAGTCGTCGCGCCCGCGACATCGAGACGCGCTGGACCTTCGCGGGGCCGATCGGCGACCACGTGGATCGCGGCGAGCGTGATGAGCAACAGGCCCACGGGGATATTGATGAGGAACGCCCAGCGCCAGCCGGGACCGTCGGCGATCAGACCGCCGGCGACCACGCCGACCGTGCCCGCCACGCCGCCCACGGCTCCGAAGATGCCGAGTGCGCGGATGCGGTGCTTGCCTTCGGGGAAGGTCACGGCCAGCAGTGACAGCGCGGCCGGTGCCGTGAGCGCGCCACCCAGGCCCTGAAGTGCGCGGGCGGTTCTGCCCCACCTACGAACGAAGTCGCACCGGATCGACATCGATCCGAGAAGAATCTTCGGCCGACAGCCTCGGTCAGGTTCCGGCGTTCGGTCTCACTCCCACACGGGACGGACCTCGACGCACCCGCGTTGCGCGTAGGGATGGCGGGCCGCGATGGCGAGCGCCTCGTCCAGATTCGCGCACTCGATGATGTCGACGCCGCCGACGAAATCCTTGGTCTCCGCGAACGGCCCGTCGGACACCAGCGTTTCCCCGTCCCGGACCCGGACCGTCCTGGCCTCCGCCACCGGACGCAACCGTGCGCCCGCCAGACTGGTCCCCCGGCGATCCACCTCGTCGTCGTACGCCTTGAACGCCGGGTCCGCCGTGATCTCCTCCATACTCGGCGACGCGGTCTCGTCGTCACAGATCAGCAAGACATATTTCATGGACCCACTATGCGCCTGACGGGGGGAGGGATGAGGGCGTTGTGAACATGAAGGGGTACAGCGAGTCATCAGCTGGGTCCGTTGCCTTTCGGCACCCGAGCGGAGGTGAGGTGATCGTCGAAAGTGCAGGTAGAGTGGTGGTCCGGCTCGAAACCACAGGTAGATCAGGGGCTCCCCGCTCTCGCGGGGATGAGCCCGTGGACTTGGTCTCCGCCTACAAGGCCCTGCCGTGCTCCCCGCGCATGCGGGGATGGTTCCGTCGCCGACTACGTCGGCGTGTGATTACCGTTTGGCAGGACAGTTCGGTGAGCCCTGGATCGCCATGTCCGCGAGGGCATGCCGTACCCGGGACTTCCGAGCCGACGACAAACAACTCGGGGACGGCGCTGTCATCGCAGTCCACTCGGCCACGCCCGACCTCCCGTCCACGCGGACGCCACTGTCCGAACGCGCCCGTGCTGGAATGTTGCTGCGGCAGTGGGGGAGTCGTCGCGCCGACCGTCTCCGACCTGCTGCGCCCCACGTGCCCCGCACCGCCTCCACCCACCCCACACCCAACGTGACCAGCGAATATACCCACCCCCCGTGTGCTAGGGTGTCGCGCCGGTGGTCGGGTTGCTGTGCGCGGTGGCGGGATTACGGATCGGATTAATCTTCGGTTACTGTCCAGCGCCGGGTGGCGTGGTCGCTTAGATTGCCAAACGGGTGGTGACACCCGGGTTTCCCTTATCCGAAATGTGGAGGGCTGCTGTGTCTGTTCGATCCGTGCTTGGCAGGCGTGCCCTGCAGGCGATGTGTGCGCTCGCCGGTGGCGCACTCGTCCTGACGGGGTGTACCAATACCGAGGAAACCGGGACGGAAGCGGAGAAGGTTCAGGTCGACAAGGTCGACACCATCGCCGCGCAGTTGCCGGACAAGATCGCGCAGGCCGGCAAGCTGGTGGTCGGCGTGAATGTGCCCTACCAGCCGAACGAGTACAAGGATGCGAGCGGCAAGATCGTCGGGTTCGACGTGGACCTGATGGACGCCGTGGCCGATGTCCTCGGTATCGAGGCCGAGTACGTCGAGTCGGCGTTCGAGAAGATCATCCCCGCCGTGCAGGCCGGGACCTACGACGTGGGCATGTCGTCGATCACCGACACCAAGGAGCGCGAGGAGCAGGTCGACTTCACCACCTACTTCAGCGCCGGTATCCAGTGGGCGCAGCCGGTCGGCAAGCCGATCGACCCGAACGACGCCTGCGGCAAGAAGGTCGCCGTCCAGGCCACCACCATCGAGCACACCGACGAGGTGCCCGCCAAGAGCGCCGAATGCGTCGCGCAGGGCAAGCCGCCGATCGACATCAAGGCGTTCGAGGAGCAGTCCGCCGCCACCAACGCGCTGGTGCTCGGCCAGGTGGACGCCATGTCCGCCGACTCCCCGGTGACCGCCTACGCCATCAAGCAGAGCGACGGCAAGATCGAGCCCGCAGGCCCGGTCTTCGATTCCGCCCCCTACGGCTGGGCCGTCGCCAAGGGCAGCCCGCTGTCCGCCGCCCTGCAGGCCGCGGTGAACCACCTCATCCAGAACGGCCAGTACCGCGAGATCACCGAGGCGTGGGGCGTGCAGGAAGGTGGCATCACCGAATCCGTCATCAACGGAGCCGTGAGCTGACACATGCCCGATCTGGAGAAGTCCGCCGCGCCCGGTGATCCCGGGCGCGGCGCCGCGCCGAGCGAGCCGGAACCCATCAAGGCGGTCCCGCTGCGCAAACCGGGCCGCTGGATCGCGGCGGCCGCCATCCTCGTCCTGCTGGGCCTGTTCATCTACGGCGCCGCCACCAACCCGGCCTACCAGTGGGACACCTACGCCCGCTACCTGTTCGACAGCCGCATCCTGTCCGGCGCGGTGGTCACCCTCGAGCTGACCGTGCTCGCCATGGCGATCGCCATCGCGCTGGGCACGGTGCTGGCGGTGATGCGCCTGTCGCCGAACCCGGTGCTGCGCGCCACCGCGTGGGTGTATCTGTGGATCTTCCGCGGCACACCGGTGTTCGTGCAGTTGGTGTTCTGGGGACTGTTCCCGTCGATCTACCGGCAGATCCAGCTGGGCGTGCCGTTCGGACCCCAGTTCTTCGAACTCGACGTGCAGGGTTTGCAGGCGGCGTTCACGTTCGCCGTGATCGGCCTGGGCCTCAACGAGGCCGCGTACATGGCCGAAATCGTGCGCGCCGGCATCAATTCCGTGGGTGAGGGGCAGCGGGAGGCGTCGGTCGCGCTGGGCATGTCCTGGTCGCAGACCATGCGCCGCACCGTGCTGCCGCAGGCCATGCGGGTGATCATCCCGCCCACCGGCAACGAGCTGATCGGCATGCTGAAGACCACGTCGCTGGTGACGGCGATCCCGCTGAGCACCGACCTCTACGGCCGCGCCCGCGACATCTACGGCGTGAACTTCCAGCCGATCCCGCTGCTGCTGGTCACCGCCACCTGGTACCTGGCCATCACCAGCGTGCTCATGGTGGGCCAGTACTACCTGGAGCGGCACTACTCGCGCGGCGTCTCCCGCCAGCTCACCGCGAAACAGTTGCAGGAGCTGGCCGACGCGCAGAGTGTGGTGAAGGCGAAATGACCGTGGCGAAGGACGAAGCCGCGCCGCCGATGATCGTCGCGGACCGGGTATGCAAGAACTTCGGTGCGCTGCAAGTGCTCAAGGGCATCTCGCTGGAGGTGGCGCGCGGGGAGGTGCTGTGCCTGATCGGCCCGTCCGGGTCGGGCAAGTCGACATTCCTGCGCTGCATCAACCACCTCGAGCAGGTCAACGCGGGCCGGCTCTACGTGGACGGCGACCTGGTCGGCTACCGCCAGAAGGGCGACAAGCTCTACGAGCTGCACCCGCGCGACGCGGCCAAACAGCGCCGCGACATCGGCATGGTGTTCCAGCACTTCAACCTGTTCCCGCACCGCACGGCGCTGGAGAACATCATCGAGGCGCCCACCCAGGTGAAGAAGGTGCGCAAGGCCGACGCGGTCGCGCGCGCCAAGGAACTGCTCGACCGGGTAGGCATGGGCGACAAGGCGAACGCCTATCCGGCGCAGCTGTCCGGCGGGCAGCAGCAGCGGGTGGCGATCGCGCGGGCGCTGGCCATGGACCCCAAGCTGATGCTGTTCGACGAGCCCACCTCGGCGCTGGACCCCGAACTCGTCGGCGAGGTGCTGGCGGTCATGCGGGAGCTGGCGGGCACCGGCATGACGATGGTCGTGGTGACCCACGAGATGGGTTTCGCGCGCGAGGTGGCCGACCAGCTGGTGTTCATGGACGGCGGCGTCGTCGTGGAGGCGGGTGTCCCGCGCGAGGTGCTGGCGGACCCGAAACACGAACGCACGAAAGCGTTCCTGTCGCGACTGCTCTGAGCGCGCAGGCGAAGGCCGGGCGACCCGAGGGGTGCCCGGCCTTCGTTCTGGGGTGGGTGACGGTCGCGCCGTCACCGGAACTGTCGCCGTCGATCACGGGCCGGGGATGAAGAAGAAACCGACCGTCGCACCGATGGCCGCACCGACAGCGCAGCCGACGAACGCGCCGACGATGAAGAACCAAATGCCGATCGCGGCGCCGATGACGCAGCCGATACCGGCGGCCACACCGATGGTGACGGGTCCGCCCGCCTCGTGCACGCCGGGCATATCCTGCGACATCACGGCCGCGGGGCTGGGCCCACCGACCGGGGTGAGGGTCAGGACGGTGCCGGAGGCGTCGATCCTGGGCGCTACCGCGTGTGCGTCGATGCGCAGCGGGATGGCGCCGATGAAGGTGCCGTCTTCGGCGACGACCGCGACCGCGTCGGGTGCGGGCACGAACTTGCCGGAGGCGAGCGTCACTTCCATGCTCGAGTGGTCCGCCGCGAAGCTGGTGGTGTAGGCGACGGGGCCGTCCTGGCCGCTGAAGCCCGCGAGCGTCCCTTGGCCGTGGCCGGTGGCCGCGGCGATGCCGGTGGCGGCTACCGCTATGAAGGCGGCCGCTACCAATTTCCTGATGAACATTGCACTTCCAATCCTTGCCGAATTCCATGACGTTCCCCCGACGAACGGCACCGGATAAGAATTATGATGCTCCTCGGGAATGGTGGATGTCCACACCGATGGGAGGGAATTCTGCAATACCGACCGGAGGTTGGTTGAAGCCCCCAACCAGGGGATGGAGAGTGCGCTGACAAGTGTACTGAACAGTGTCTTTGCTGGTGAATCGGGCCGCATATTTCGTGAAAACGATACCGGTTGTTTCCGCCGGGCGCGACATTTCCGGTAAGTGGAGTTCGTTACTCCGCAGTATATTCGGAGAGGGGTTGTTCTGGTCTTTTGATCTATTGTTCCGAGTCGCTCGATCCGTTTCCGAGGGCGAGCCGCAATTGCCCGAGAAGGACCTTCGTGGCGGGCGCCGGTGTGCGGTCGGTGCGCCACACCAGCGCGAGCCTGCCGCGCAGCGCCGGCCGCTCGATGGGCACCACCCGCACGCCGTGCGCGGCCGCCTCCGAACCGGTGAGGCCGGGCACCACGGCGACGCCGAGGCCGTGGGCGGCCAGCCGCAGCAGCAGCGGGGGCGCGGCCGCCTCGAACGCCACCTGAGGCTCGAAACCGGCGGCGGCACAGGCGAGTTCGAGCACGCCGCGCACCCCGGAGCCGCGCGGCAGGCAGATCAGCGGGCGATCGCGCAACTCGGCGAGCGCGACGGAATCACCGAGCTCGGGGTCGCCCGCGGCGACGGCGGCGACGACCGGCGTGTCCAGGACGATCTGCGCGCCCAGCCCGGCGCCGGACTCCGCGCCGGTCAGGCCGACGACCGCGATGTCGAGCTCGCCGCGATCGAGCGCGGCCAGCATCCGTTCGGACGTGTCCTCGACGAGGCTGATCGCGACGGCGGGATGGTCGGTGTGGAAGGCGGCGAGCACGGCGGCCACGTCGAACTCCTCGCCGGCCGCACCGGAGATCAGGCCGACGCGCACGTGGCCGCGCAGCAGTCCGGTGAACTCGGCGACCACGCCCGCGACGCGGTCGGTGGCGGCCAGCGCCGCCCACGCGTGCGGCAGCACCGCCGCGCCGACCTCGGTGAGCGTCACCGTCCGGCCGCCGCGATCGAGCAGCGGCTGGCCGAGTTCGCGTTCGAGCTGCCGGATCTGGGCGCTCAACCCCGGCTGGGCCAGGTGCAGGCGGGCGGCGGCGCGGGTGAAGTTCCCCTCCTCCGCGACGGTGACGAAGTAGCGCAGCTGCCGCAGTTCCATAACCAATGATTCTAGATCCGAGAAAAACTATCTGTTGTACTTCTGGCTTCGGCGCGGGAATCGTCGAAGCCATGACGAACGAACTTCCCGCATTCGACGGCCCGGTGTTCCGTCCGGGCGACCCCGGCTACGACGACGAGATCGCCGGATTCCAGACCGCTTACACCCACCGCCCCGACGTCGTGGTCGGCGCGCGGCGCACCGAGGACGTGCGCGCCGCCGTGGAATACGCCGCGCGTCGAGGGCTTCCGGTGGCCGTGCAGGCGACGGGGCACGGACTGTCGGTGGCGGCCGACGGCGGCGTGCTCATCAGCACCGCGCGGATGGACGCCATCGCCATCGACCCCGACGCGCGCACCGCGCGAATCGGTGCGGGCGTGCGGGCGGGCGCGTTGGTGGCCGCGGCCGCCGAGTACGGATTGGCTCCGCTGAACGGTTCCTCCCCCTCGGTGGGCTTCGTCGGTTACACGCTGGGCGGCGGAATCGGCTTGCTCGCAAGGAAATTCGGATACGCCGCCGACCATGTGCGGGAACTCGAGATGGTCACAGCGGATGGCCGGGTGCGCACGCTGCGCCCCGGTGACGTGCTGTTCGGCGCGGCGCTCGGCGGCGGCGGCAACTTCGGCGTGGTGACCGCGTTGACGACCGGACTCGTCCCGGTCCGCGCGGTCTATGGAGGGCAACTCGTATTCGACGCGTCCCGGGCCGCGGCCGCGCTGGAAGCGTGGCGGCACTGGACCCGGACGGTGCCCGACGAGGTGACCTCCACCGTCGCGATGCTGACCTACCCCGACATCCCGCAACTCCCGCCCGCGCTGCGCGGCCGCTTCGCACTGTCGATCCGCGTCGCGTTCCTCGGGTCGGCGCAGGAGGGCGACCGGCTCGTCGCACCCCTGCGCGCGGTGGGGGACGGCGTGCGCGACGACCTACGCGAGATGCCTTACACCGAGACGCACACGATCCACGCCGACCCGCCCGACCCGCACGCCTACTCGGCCACCAACGCGCTGCTCGACGACCTGAGCGAGGACGCGATCGCGGCGCTGTGGCGGGTGGCCGGACCCGAGGGCGCGGTGCCCGCCGTGCTCGACATCCGGCATCTCGGCGGTGCGCTCGGTGCGCCCGGGTCGGCGGGCAGTGCCGTGGACCATCGCGACGCGGCGTATGTGGTGCGCGCGATCACCATGGCCGCACCCGGTGACGACACCGCACCCGAGGGGCACGCCCTGATCCGGGAAGCGTTGGCGCCGTGGACGATCGGGCACAGTCTCGCGTTCCTCTACGGCGCGGGCGCGTCGGCCGGCGAGGCGCAGACCCGAGCCGGATACCGCGCCGCGACTTACGCCCGGTTGGCGGCGCTGAAGGCGGAATGCGACCCGCGCAATGTCTTCCGCTGCAATCGCAATGTCGCGCCCCTGGCCGGGGCCCGGAGCGTGTGCTAGCGTAGTGATATCACTCTGATACCGGGAGGATGTCATGCAACTCAGGCCCGCTCGTCACGTCAACGGCTTTCTCGTCCTGTTGGCCTGGCTGGTGCTCACCCTGTTCTTCGGCGCGGTCGCCGCGCTCGGATTCGTCGCCATGGCCAGGGACGGCAACGTCTCCGCGCTGATCGCGGCGATCGCGGCGACGGTGATCGTCGTCGTGCTTGCCCTGCTGGCGACGGGCCTGATCATCGTGAATCCCAACGAGGCCAAGGTCATCCAGTTCTTCGGCCGCTACATCGGCTCGGTGAGCGAACCGGGATTCTTCTCGGTCGTGCCGCTCACCGACCGCAAGAGCATCTCGCTGCGGGTGCGCAACTTCGAAACGCAGAAGCTCAAGGTCAACGACGCCGACGGCAACCCGGTGGAGATCGCCGCCGTCGTCGTCTACCGGGTGGTCGACAGCTTCAAGGCCGCCTTCGCCGTGGACGACTACGAGGAGTACGTGGAGACCCAGTCCGAGGCCGCGGTCCGGCACCTGGCCACCACGCACCCCTACGACGCGCACGACAAAGGCCGCACCAGCCTGCGCGACGGCGCCGAAGTGGCCGAGGAACTCACCGTCGAGCTGCGTGACCGCACGGAGACGGCGGGTATCGAGGTGATCGAGGCCAGGATCACCCACCTCGCCTACTCGCCGGAGATCGCCCAGGCCATGCTGGTGCGCCAGCAGGCGGCGCAGGTGGTGGCCGCGCGCGAGCAGATCGTGGACGGCGCGATCGGCATGGTCGGGCACGCGCTGGACCGGCTCGCCGAACAGGGCATGGTGGAACTCGACGAGGAACGCCGGGCCGCGATGGTGTCGAACCTGCTGGTGGTGTTGTGCAGCGACCGAGCCACCCAGCCCGTCGTGAACACCGGCACGCTCTACCACTGAGCCGCTGATCATGGTCGAACGCAAGAAGCTGCTGCTGCGCCTCGACCCGGCCGTGCACGAGGCCATGGCGCGGTGGGCCGCCGACGATCTGCGCAGCATCAACGCGCAGATCGAGTACGCCCTCCGCCAGGCGCTCGAACAGGCGGGCCGAAAGCCGACGAAGGACTGACCGCGTCGAAACCCCTGGGCCGCATCACTTTCGAGTGGTGCGGCCCTTTCGATGTCCTCAGCGCGCGAGTTCGGCGACCAGCGCGACGCTGTCCTCGTAGAGCGCGCGCTGGGTGTCGCGGTCGTAGGACGCCGTCGAGGAAGGGCGCTCGGCGCGGCCGACGAAGTGGCGGCCGGTGGTGCCGGCAAGGGCCGGATCGGTCACCAGCCGGGCGAGGTCCGCGCCCGAGCGCGCGGGAGTGCGGACGCCGGGGAGTGCGACCAGCGCGCGGGCGACGGTGCGCCACAGGGCGCGCGTGATCGGGCTCGCGTCCCTGGCCAAGCCGGTGCCGGGCATCAGGCCGGGGTCGAACGCGTTGACCGTCACGCCCTCGTCGGCCAGGCGGCGCGCCAGTTCGTAGGTGGTCAGCAGGTTGGCCAGTTTCGAGGTGCTGTAGCGGCGGCGGCCGTCGACGTGCGCGGGCTCGGTCGGGGCGGGCGGCCGGGCCAGGTCGCGGGCCGACACCGGCAGCGGGTGCGGCATTCCGGTGAACCGGCCGGGATCGTGCGTTCCCGAGGTGACGAATACGACGCGGGCCGGCGCCACCAGGTCGGGCAGCAACGCCTGGACGAGCGCGAAGTGCCCGAGGTGATTCACTCCGAACGTGGCCTCCACGCCGTCGGCCGTGTGGACGCGGCGCGTGAACTGCACGCCCGCGTTGCACACGAGCGCGCGCAGCGGTGGGAGGTCCGCTGTGCGCAGGGCGGTGGCGAACTCCGCGATCGAGGCGAGTGAACCCAGGTCGAGTGGCAGTCCGCGCACGCCGATCGCGGTCGCCTCCCGTGCGACGTGCTCCGGATCGCGGCCGGTGATCACGACCGTCCATCCGGGGTCGGCGGCCAAGGCGGTGGCGCAGGCGCGGCCGAGACCGCTTGTGCCGCCGACGATCACGACAGTTCTGGCATCAGGTGTCATATGGCATAGTCTGCCATTTTATGCCATGCGTGACAATGCTGGCATGTCGACGGCACCCCTGTCCCTGCGGGACCGCAAGAAGCAGCGCACGCGCCGGGCGATCGCGGACGCGGCGCTGCGGTTGTTCGCCGAGCGCGGCTACGACGCGGTGACCGTCGCCGACGTCGCCGCCGCGGCCGAGGTCGGCACCCGCACGCTGCACCGGTACTACAGCGCCAAAGAGGAACTGCTCTTCGCCGAGGACGACGAGCTGCGCGCCGAACTCGCCGAGTTGCTGGCCGCGCGCCCGCGCGACGAGACCGTGGAGGCCACGCTCGGCGCGGTCGTCGGCCCGCTGACCGCCCGGTTCGCCGACCACCTCGACGCCCTGCGCGTGCGCGACGCGATCATCGCCGCCCATCCCGCGCTGCGGGCCCGCGACCTGGCCAAGCGCGCCGCGATCGAGGAACTGCTGGCCGCGCACCTCGCGAGCCGGACCGGCGGGGACCGGCGCGATGTGGGCGCGCGGCTGTGGGCGAAGGTCGGCCTGGCCGTGTTCTTCGCGGGCTATGAGACCTGGCTGGAGCGAGGCGGGGACCTCGCCGCGCGGGTGCTCGAGGCCCGCACGGCGTTGCTGGACGGGTTGGCGGCGGGTTAACCGGCCGGCTTCTCCGTGACGAAGATGGCGGTGCCGGGGAAGATCTCGCCGCGCAGCGGGCTCCACTGGCCCCACTCGCGGTCGAGCCATTCCGGCCAGTCGGGTTCGACGATGTCGAGCAGCGTGAGGCCGGCCGCGACGATCTCGCGGACCCGGTCGCCGATCGTGCGATGGTGCTCGACGTAGGTCGGCACGCCGTCGGCGTCCACCTCTACATAAGGGGAACGGTCGAAGTAGGAGTTGGTCGCGACCAACCCTTCGGGGCCCGGGTCGTCGAGGAAGATCCAGCGCATCGGGTGATTGACCGAGAAGACCCAGCGCCCGCCCGGCCGCAGCACGCGCGCCACCTCCCGCATGACCAGCGCCGAATCCGCGACGAACGGCACCCCGCCGAACGCCGAGCAGGCCAGGTCGAACGAGGCGTCGGCGAAGGGCAGCGACTCCGCGCCCGCCTGCACCAGCGGCACCCGCGGCCCGCCCGCCGCCATCGCGGCGCGACCGCGCTCGAGCATGGCCCGCGACAGATCCAGCCCGACCGGGTGCGCGCCCTGCCCGGCGAGCCAGCGCGCGCACGGCGCCGATCCGCAACCCACCTCGAGAATCCGCTTGCCCGCCAGGTCCTCGCCGAGCAGACGCATATCGCCCTCGTGCAGTCCCTCCGGGCACCAGATGAACTCGCCCTCGGGGGAGTCGACGCCGAGGAAGTCGGCGTGGGTCTGGTGGTACTGGTCCGCGTCGGCGTCCCACCAGCGACGGCTGGCCGACTCGCTGGCCGCCGAATCCACCCGTACGCGGGCCGGACGGGAGGCGCCCAGCACTTCATATGCCTGCGCGTGACGATCTTCGGACACGGCCGAGAGCTTATCGGCGGCGCGGGTGCGCGGGTCCTCCGGCGTGGCGCGCGAATCCCCCGGCGTGGCGTGCGGACCGGTTTGCCCGCGCGGACCAAGGTCGCGTACGCTGAACGCGCGAGTGTCTGCTGTGCCACGTCACGCCGTGCCGAAGTATCGATCTACCGACGTTCAGCGTACTGAAACAACAAGGCGCCCGTGCTGGGTTTCACCGGCAGGCGAGTGCGGTACGTTCCTATGTGTCCGTCGTCGCATCGTCGCGGTGATCTCGCAGCGTACCGAAAGTTCCAATGTCCGCAACCGACCACAATCCGTCCGGAGCAAACCGACACATGCCCACCACCGTCACCTCGCCGCAGGTAGCCGTCAACGACATCGGCTCCGCCGAGGACTTCCTCGCCGCCATCGACGCCACGATCAAGTACTTCAACGACGGCGACATCGTCGAAGGAACCATCGTCAAGGTCGACCGCGACGAGGTCCTGCTCGACATCGGTTACAAGACCGAAGGCGTCATCCCCTCTCGCGAACTCTCCATCAAACACGATGTCGACCCGAACGAGGTCGTTTCCGTGGGTGATGAGGTCGAGGCCCTCGTTCTCACCAAGGAGGACAAGGAAGGCCGCCTGATCCTGTCGAAGAAGCGGGCGCAGTACGAGCGTGCGTGGGGCACCATCGAGGAGCTCAAGGAGAAGGACGAGGCCGTCAAGGGCACCGTCATCGAGGTCGTCAAGGGCGGCCTGATCCTCGACATCGGCCTGCGCGGCTTCCTGCCCGCCTCGCTCGTCGAGATGCGCCGCGTCCGCGATCTCCAGCCCTACGTGGGCAAGGAGATCGAGGCCAAGATCATCGAGCTGGACAAGAACCGCAATAACGTGGTCCTGTCCCGCCGCGCCTGGCTCGAGCAGACCCAGTCCGAGGTCCGCAGCGAGTTCCTGCACCAGCTGCAGAAGGGCCAGGTCCGCAAGGGTGTGGTCTCCTCCATCGTCAACTTCGGCGCATTCGTCGATCTCGGCGGTGTCGACGGCCTGGTGCACGTCTCCGAGCTGTCCTGGAAGCACATCGACCACCCGTCCGAGGTCGTCGAGGTGGGCAACGAGGTCACCGTCGAGGTCCTCGACGTCGACCTGGACCGCGAGCGCGTGTCGCTGTCGCTCAAGGCCACCCAGGAAGACCCGTGGCGCCAGTTCGCCCGCACCCACGCGATCGGCCAGATCGTGCCGGGCAAGGTCACCAAGCTCGTTCCGTTCGGCGCGTTCGTCCGCGTCGAGGAGGGCATCGAGGGCCTGGTGCACATCTCCGAGCTGGCCGAGCGCCACGTCGAGGTGCCGGACCAGGTCGTGGCCGTCGGCGACGACGCGATGGTCAAGGTCATCGACATCGACCTGGAGCGTCGCCGGATCTCGCTGTCGCTGAAGCAGGCCAACGAGGACTACCACGCCGAGTTCGACCCGTCGAAGTACGGCATGGCCGACAGCTACGACGAGCAGGGCAACTACATCTTCCCCGAGGGCTTCGACCCCGAGACCAACGAATGGCTCGAGGGCTACGACAAGCAGCGCGAGGAGTGGGAGAACCGCTACGCCGAGGCGGAGCGTCGCCACAAGATGCACACCGCGCAGATGGAGAAGATGGCGGCCGACGCCGCGGCCGAGGCCGCGAACGGCGGCGGCGCGTCGAACTACTCCTCCGAGAGCGGCGCGCAGACCAGCTCCTCCTCCCAGGCCGAGCCCGCCGGCGGGTCGCTCGCGAGCGACGCCCAGCTGGCCGCCCTGCGGGAGAAGCTCTCCGGCAACGCCTGATTCGGGCAAAGCATCACCGAAGGCCCCGGTCCCACGCGGACCGGGGCCTTCGGGCTTTCTCGGGTAGGGTGCTCCGGGGATCGAGTGAAGGGGAGGGTCGTCGTGAACTACGCGGGTCCGCAGTGGGGAGCGCAACCGGGATACCCGCCGGGGGCGTATCCACAGCAGCCGGGTTATCCGGGCGCGCCACGGATGCCGGGCGGTGCACCGTATCCGCCGCGGCGGGGGTCGACGGGAAAGACATTGGCGCTCATCGTGATTCCGCTGGTGTTGGTGCTGCTCGCCGGGGTGGGCGTGGTCGCCGCGGTGCTGGCCGCGCCATTCGGACGCGGCTGATCCGTCACGATCCGCGCGCCCGGCCCGTGAAGCTCGGTCCGCAGCGATGAGCCTGCCGACGACGCCGACCACTCCGAGTTCATCTCTGAACCCAGTGCATAAACTACACGCCGTTCAGTAACTGCACCGGTGGTAGTAGTCGCACACTGTAGAGTGTCAAGGGTGGTCGAAGTGAAGAACCGCAGGGAGCGGTTGCGCGCCGAGGCGACGCGCGAGATCAAGGACATCGGCCTGCGCCTGCTGGCCGAGGGCGGGCCGGACGCCATCACACTGCGCGCCATCGCCCGCGAGATGGGCATGACGGCCGGGGCGCTCTACGGCTACTTCGCCACCCGCGACGACCTGATCACCACCCTCATCGCCGACGTCTACGCCGGCCTGGTGGACCGGCTGGAGGCCGCACGCGACGCGGTGCCCGAAGCAGATCCCGCCGGGCGCATCGTGGCGTGGGGTGAACAGGTGCGGGTGTGGGCGGTCGCGCACCCGGCCGAGTTCCGGTTGATCTATGGCGATCCGGTGCCGGGCTACCATCCGCCGCCGGGCGGGCCCGCGCGCGAGGCCGAACTGCGCGCGTGCGAAGGTCTGGTGGGACTCGCGGCCGCCGCGTGGCCCACGGCCGCCGCCACGCAGACCCTCGGCGACCCGCGGTGGACCGATTTCGACGAGAGCTTGGCCGAGCACGTGCGCGAGGCCTTTCCCGGCCTGCCCCCGGCCGGGCTGGCGCTGGCGTTGCGCATGTGGGGACGGATGCACGGACTGGTCGCACTGGAGGTGTACGGACACTTGACGCCGCAATCGCAGGATCCGGCGAAGCTTTTCCGCGCGGAGATGCTCGACCTGGTCCGGGGGATGGGACTGTGACGACCGTGCACCGTCAGATGCCGGCGACGCTGTGGGAGCGCCGCAAGATCGAGGCGATGAGCCGCATCCAGCGGGTGGCGCTGGACTTGTTCGAGGAGCACGGCTATCGCGAGGTCACGGTGGAGCGGGTGGCCGCCGCCGCGGAGGTGTCGCCCAGCTCGATCTACCGCTACTTCGGCACCAAGGAAATGCTCGTCCTCTACGACGAATCCGATCCTCGGGTGCTCGAGGTGCTGCGCACCACCGGTGACGGCGAAGTCCTTCCCGTCGACGAGATGATCGCGCTCGCCAAGCCTCTCGTGGCCCCGATGCTGGCCGCGCTGCTCACCCCCGACGCCGAGCGTCGCATCGCGCGCCGCCTGCGGCTGATGCGCGCCTTCCCGGAGGTGAAGGACGGGCAGGCCAAGCAGATGCGCGAACTCGAAGAGCAGTTCCGCGCGCTGTTCGCCGAACGCAGCGGGCGCGAGGCCAACGATCTCCAGGTCCGGATGATCGCCTCGATCGTCGTGTGGGGCGGCGTCTCGGCGCTGGAGCATTGGGCCGCAAAGGATTTCGACGGCCGGCTCAGCGATGTCTACGCCGAGGCGGTGGCTTCGATCATCCGGGCGATCGAAGCCGTCATCGGCTGACGGCGGGTGTGCGCAGGGTGGGCAGCCACCAGTTCCAGCGGCCGAACAGTCGCATGAACGCGGGTACCAGCACCATGCGCACCACCACCGCGTCGATGGTGATGGCCACCGCCAGCGCGAACCCGATCTGCTTGAGCTCCAGCACATCCGCGGTGACGAAGCTGGCGAACACCGCCACCATGATCGCGGCCGCCGCGGTGATGGGGCGGGCGGTGCGCTGCATGCCCTCGGCGACGGCGGCGGTGTTGTCGGGCTCGCGGTCCCACGCCTCCTTCATGCGGCGGATGAGGAACACCTCGTAGTCCATCGACAGCCCGAACAGCACCGCGAACACCAGCATCGGGAGGAATACCTGCACGAAACCCGTGCTCTGGAACCCGAGGACGGATTCGCCGATGCCGTTCTGGAACACCGCGACCGTGATGCCCAGGGCCGCGCCGGTGGCCAGCAGGTTCAGCGCGATCGCCTTGACCGCGAGCACGATACTGCGGAACGCGACGATCAGGAAGGCCAGCGACACCGCGAGCACCAGCGCGATGAGCAGCGGGAACCGTTCGGTGATGCGGTCGGACACGTCGGCGAACACCGCGGGCGTGCCGCCCAGGAGGATCTCGGCGCCCTCGACTTCGGTGGCGCGCGAACGGATGTCGTCGACCAGCTGCGAGACCGACGGCGAGTCGAACGATTCGGTGGGCACGACCGTGAGCATCCAGCGGCCCGCCGACGGCAGCGAGATGACGGTCTCGACGCGCGGGTGGTCGGACAGTTCCCGGGTGAACGCCTGGACGTGCGGCTGGGCTTCGGCGGTGAGGGCCGTGTCGCCGGGACCCGTCGCGACGACGGTGATCGGGGCGAGCAACCCGGGCCCGAATTCCTCGCGTACGAGTTCGGTCGCCTGGCCGCTGGGGCGCTCCGCCAGCGCCCCGATGCCCATATCGATGCCGTACTTGATCCCCGTGAGCGGCAGCGCGGCCGCGGCGAGCAGCGCGACGCCGAGCGTGCCGAACAGGACCGGCTTGCCCATCACGGTGCGCGTCCAGCGGGCCCAGGAACTGGCGGCCGCCGCCGACTGGGTGAGGGCCGGGCGCAGGCGGGCGGGCAGCGCGCCCTTGTGCACGGCGGGGCCGAACATCGCGAGCAGCGCGGGCAGCAGCGTGACGGCGGCGGCGAGCGTCCCGCTGACGGCGGTGATCACGCCGATCGCGATGCCGTTGAGCATCGTCAGGCCCACCACCGCCAGTGAACTCAGCGAGATCATGATGATCAGGCCCGACGCGAGCACGGTGCGGCCGGTGGTGTCGAGGGCCAGGCCCACGGCGCGGTCGATCTGCGCGCGGTCGGCGCGGTTCCGCACGCCGAGCGCGGCCATCTCCTCGGCGAACCGGCTGACGATGAACATGGCGTAGTCGATGGCCGTGCCGGTCGCGATCATGACCGCGACCGAGAGCGTCAGCGTGTCGAACGCCAGGAACGTCGACAGTCCGAACAGCGCGCCGATCGCTGCCGCGATACCGGCGGCGGTGACCGTGATGGGCAGGGTGGCCGCGGCGACCGCGCCGAGCGCGAGCACCAGCACGACGGCCGCGACGGGCAGGCCGATGGCTTCGGCGCGGCTCATATCGGCGGTCTCGGTGGCCATCAGATCGGCCTGGATGGGGCCGTAACCGGTGACGGCCAGGGTGATATCGCCGCCGGAGAGCGCGGTGACGGCGGACTGTAGTTCGGTCGCGGTCGCGACCCGCGCGGCGATATCGCCCTCGAGGCCGAGCAGGGCGAGCGCGGTGTGCCGGTCCTCGGAGATCTGGCGGGCGGCGTCGCCCTGGAACGGGCCGAGGGTGGCGACCACGCCCGGGGTCGCGCGGGCGGCGTCGAGGGCGCGGTCCACCGCCGCGCGGAACTCCGGCGCGTCGGCGGTGTGGGTCGGGGAGTGGACCACGATCACGTCCTGCTCGACGCCGTACTGCGAGAAGTGTTGCGCCACAAGCTGATCGGCTTGGTCGGAGACCGATCCGGGCACCGCGTAATCGGGTGCGCCGAGCCGGTCGTGCAGCAGGGGATAGGCCGCGCCGCCGAGCACCACCAGCAGCAACCACACCGCGACGACGATCCGCCGGTGCCGCGCCATCATCTGGCCCCACCGACCGAGGGCGCCGAGAGGGTGCGGCTCCGACCGCGTCGGTTCTTCGATCAAGGTCGGCTGCGACATGATTCCCCTCCGGTAAGGCATTTCTGATAGTGACTATCAGGTCATTGGTCAGAGTATGTGTGTCGAGTAACAACAGGCAAGAGCGTGGGCGTTGTGACGGGCAGCACTTGATGCCAGGTGGGGCATCACCGCACGTGGGGTCCGTGGCGCGAGGCGGGCGGGGGTCCTCGGTGGTGAGGAAGTCGAGATGACCGCCTGCCGGTCCATCGGATCGGGTGGGTTCGGAGTCGGCGAGCGCCGGATGTTCGCCGGGCATGCATGGTCAGTGCCGGAGGGCGCTCGGGTGCGCAGAGCCGAACCGGTCGTCGGGATCGCGGCCTGTCGGCTCGCGCACGGTCCGCGCGCGGAGGGAGCGTGGGGTGACGGTCGGGATCGCGACCGGGGGTCGGGCACGGTCCGCGCGCGGGTGGAGCGTGGTAGCGAAACCGTATGGACCACGGGTTGCCCGGCCGTGAAATCTGTTGGGAGCGCGTAGGTTTGCCGGTAGTGTGCGCTCATGGGGAATCCGGGTAAGAACACCTATCTCGACCAGGTCGTCGCGCAGCAGTCGGCGTTGGAGGACGACTTGCGGGCGCGTCGGTCGCCGAGCGGCACGTCGGTGGCGGTCGCGGCGCCGGCGGCGGCTCCCACGCCCGCCGGTGCGCCGCCGCCGCGACCGCGGGGCGCGCTGGGCAAGCGCGCCGAGCGGATCGGGGCGGGGCCCGTCGAGGTACGGGTGACGGGATACTGGCGCCGGCGCACGGTCCTGGTGCCGCCCAACGCTTTCGTGGTGCACACCCGGCGCGGCCGCAAGGAGCCGCTGCACATCGGGCTCGGCGTCTCGTTCCGCTACAACCCGTCCACCGACGCGTACCTGGTGGTGCCGGGTGCGATGCAGACCATCCTGATCAACGCCTACTGCATCTGCCGCGAACTGCAAGGCGTGCTGGTCCAGGGCTACGTGCAGTGGATCATCGAGGATTTCGCCACCGCCTACCGCAAACTCGACTTCTCCGACGCCGAGGAGCCCATGCGGCTGGTCAATATCCAGCTGCGCGAACAGGCCGAGGCCGCCATCAAGGACAAGGTGTCCACGATGGGCGTGCGCGATGTGCTCAGCGACAAACAGCCCATCATCGAGGAGCTCACGGCGCGGCTGCGCGAGGTCGCCGAGGGCAGCGCGGAGGGCGACCGCGGGCTCGGGCTGCGCATCGTCACCGTGCAGATCAAGGAGGCCGTGGTCAGCTCCGGCACACTGTGGGAGAACCTCCAGAAGCCCTACCGCACCGAACAGAACCAGCTCGCCCGGCTCGCGGAACTGCAAGCGCAGGAAGTCATTTCGGCGCGCGAGACGCAGGCGCACCGGGCCGCCGAGGAACGCCGCATCGAGAACGAACGGGAACTGGCCGAGCTGCGTGCCCGGCACGAGTCCGCGCGCTTCGACCGCGAGACCGCCGAACGGATGCGACGCACCACCCGCGAACACGACGACGAACGCGCCGTCGCCGAACTCGCCAACCAGACCGCGCTGCACGCCCTGCGCCTGGAACGCGAGAAGCACGCCGAGCAGGTCGAGAACCTGCGGTTGCGCGAGGAACTGCGCAGGCTCGAACTCGACGCCGAACTGGCGCTCGACGAGGCGCGGCAGCGTTCCGAGCACGAGGGCAAGATGCTGGCGCTGGACCGCGCCCGGCGCCGCGTCGACAACGACAACGCGCAGAACGAGGCCAATGTGCGGGCGGCGCTGGTGGCGAATCTGCCGGAGATCGTGTCCAAGCTGCCCGCGCCCGCGGAACTGAAGACCTACCAGCTGGGTGGTGACCTGTCCGGCCTCGGCGCGCTGCTGGCGCAGTTCACGGCGCTGCTGGAATCGTGGTCGGAGCCCGGGAAGGGCGAAGAACGCGCCGGCTGAGCGGGGCGGGGGTGACGGCCACCAGGTTGATTGCGCACAATGGAATGGGTGGTTACCGTCGAGTAGGAGGTGGTGTCGTGTCGGGGCTCGAGGAACTGCAGCTCGACAACCAGGTGTGCTTCGCGCTGTACGCCGCCTCGCGCGCCCTCACGCGGCTCTATCGTCCGTTGCTGGACGACTTGGGCCTCACCTATCCGCAGTACTTGGTGATGCTCGTGCTCTGGGAGCGGGACACGGTGACGGTGAAGGGGCTGGGGGAGGCGCTGGACCTCGACTCCGGCACGCTCTCCCCGTTATTGAAGCGCCTCGAATCGACCGGATTGATCACCCGCGTGCGGTCCTCGGAGGACGAGAGGTCGGTCATCGTGCAGCTCACCGAGGACGGTGTGGCGTTGCGCGACCGGGCCCAGCACGTGCCGAGGCGGCTGGCCGAGGCCACCGGCCTCGAGCGGGACGAGCTGGCCGATCTGCGGGCGCGGTTGCGCGGACTGGCCGACACGGTCGGCGGCGCCCGCCACTGAGCCGGGACGCACGAGAATGGCCCAGCCGGGGCGGCTGGGCCACTGCGTGCGGACAGCTCAGTTGGCGGCTGCCGGTACCCACGAGGTCGCGGCCACGGCGGACCGTTTGCGCATGGCCGCGAAGCTGTGCCGGGCCGGACTGATCAGCGCGGTGAACCACGAGCGGCGGTGCTCGGCGAGCGCGGCCGCGACGGCGGGGATCTCGATGCAGTGCACACCGCCCGCCATACCCAGGCGGTGGCGACCCGTCTGGTTGATTCTGGTGCCCAATGGTGTTCCTTTGCTTGCTGGTTCTGGCCTCGCCACGGCGAAGATTAGCCGAACGAAAGTGCTGTGCCGTGTATTTTGCGGAAGTAATTGCCTCGGCGTGTCGGAAAGTTACCGTGCGCGAGGGGTGCCGCGCCGGAAATGTTGCGAATCGGTCTCGGCCGCGTCACGGATCGGGCAAACAGGGGCAGCGGAGGTGAATTTGCCGGTGCGACTGGGTAATCCGCCCGGTTGTAGCCGTCGCGGTGCAATTCGCGCCGGGCGGCCGGGCGCGGTGGCCCCGGTCGGGGGCGCGCCCGGCCGCCCGGCGAGCGTCGGCCGACGGGTGCGCGGCGGGGGCGCGGCGATGGATGCGAGACTGGGCCGATGTTGCGGATCGGCCTCACGGGAGGCATGGGAGCGGGCAAGTCGACGGTGGCACGTGTTCTCGCCGAATGCGGTGCGGTGCTCATCGACTCGGATGTGATCGCCAGGGAGGTCGTCGCGCCGGGCACCGACGGCCTCGCCGCGCTCGTGGAGGCGTTCGGCCGGGGCATCCTGGCCGCCGACGGCAGCCTGGACCGGCCCGCGCTGGCCGCCGTGGCGTTCGCCGACGACGAGGCCCGCGCCACACTGAATTCCATCACCCATCCGCGCGTCGGAAAACGCACGGCGGAATTGATTTCGGCGGCGCCCGCGGATGCCGTGGTGGTGCAGGATATTCCGCTGCTGGTGGAAAACGGGTTGGCGCCGTTGATGAATCTCACCGTGATCGTCGACGTGCCCGCGGAAACGCGAATTCGGCGGCTCGTGGAATTCCGCGGAGTCGCCGAAGCCGATGCGCGCGCGCGAATTGCCGCGCAGGCCACCGACGAACAGCGGCGCGAGGTGGCCGACGTATTGCTCGACAACAGCGGCGAGCCCGGCGCGGTGGACGCGGCGGTGCGGGAGCTGTGGGAGCGGCGCCTGGTGCCGTTCGAACGCAACCTGCGCTCCGGGACGGTCGCGGCGAGCGGCGGGTACCGGCTGGTGCCGCACGACCCGGAGTGGGAGGCGCAGGCGCGCCGGCTGATCGCGCGGCTGTGGGTGGCGTGCGGGCCCGCCGCGCGCGGCATCGAGCACATCGGTTCCACCGCGGTGCCCGGGTTGCCCGCCAAGGACATGCTCGACATCCAGATCACCGTGGCCGATCTCGACGCCGCCGACGGGGTGCGCGACGCGCTCGGGGCCGCTGGCTTCCCGCTGAAACCGGATGTCACCCACGACAACCCGAAGCCGACCGCGGACGACCCCGACGGCACCGACCGCGCGCTGTGGGCCAAGCGCCTGCACGGCAACGCCGACCCGGGCCGTCCCGCCAACGTGCACATTCGCGTCGACGGCACGCCGGGGCAGCGCTTCGCCCTGGCCTTCCGCGACCGCTTGCGCGCCGACGCCGACCTGCGCGAGGAGTACCTGGCGGTGAAGCGGGACGCCGAGGCGAAGGCGAGCGGACTCACGGGCGAGGCCGCGGGCGACGCGTATTACGCCGTGAAGGAGCCGTGGTTCGACGAGGTATACCGGCGTTTGCTCGGCTGAGAATCCGGTGGCGCGCCGGGGAATTGCGCGCGGCTTGCGCGTAATTCCTTGGCGGCGGCCCGCTCCCGGATGCGCACCGGCGACAGTTGTTTCAGTGGAATGGATTCGGTGCGCGCGGGTGGTCCCGATCACGATCGCGGTCGTGGACGCATGATCAATTCCGCGGGTGTCCGGTGAGTGGCGCGGAATCTGTCGGCGGGTGGAATTCGTCGGCGCGGACGGGGAGTGGCGCGGCCGGTGCGTCGGCCCGGGTCTCGGCTCCTGCGTGCTGTGGCCGCCACTCGCGCGCGCCGCTGCCGAGGTTGCAGAGTGATCCCGCCCGGGGACAGCGGGCCGAAGGCGAGCGCGACACCGCGGACGGCCGCGCGCTCGTCGCCATCTCGGCCCCGGGAGCCCTGCCGGCGTCGTGGCCTGCCCGCCCGGGGGTTGCGCCGCGCTCGCCCGTCTCCGTGTCGCCAGACCGCGTGGTCTGCGATCTCGGCCGCACCGCGCTCCCCATACCCCCTGATCAGCGCCGTGAAACGCGGATATTTCAGAAATTGCCGTGCGGTTGCGTTCGACTGTGTACCGTTGCGCCCACCCACGGTGAAAGTGGGTAGGGAGCACAGGAAGTTCGATGAGCATGACAGCACCACACCGCCCGTTGCGCCGCGCCGGTTTCGGCCTCACCGCCTTCGGCGCGATGACCGCCGTCGCGGTCCTCACCGCACCGCACGCCTCGGCGTGGGTCGGCAACCTCGAGGTGTCCGGCAAGGATCACACCGTGGGTTGCACCTACACGCTGACCGCGTCGGTCGAGGTGGACCGGGTCTCCACGGTGAAGTTCACCGACAACGGCAAGGAGATCCCCGGCAGCCCCGTCGCCCCGTCGCTGCTCAGCAACAAGGTGAGCATCAAGTGGACCCCGTCGACCCCGGGCGCCCACAAGCTCGAGGCCAGGCAGATCCTGATCAGCGACTCGATCACCGTCCAGGTGGCCGAGGGCGCCAGTTCCGGCAGCGCGGGCGGCTGCGGTGGCCTGCTCGGCGGGCTGATCCCCGGGTCGTCGTAGCGGCACCGCGCGCAGTCGAGGGCGATCGCCCGGCGGAACCCCTTGCCGCCGGGCGATCGGCGTGTCAGCGCCAGGTCAGCGCCAGGTCAGCGTCAGGCCCAGCGATTCGGTCCAGCGGTCGAAGGAGTGGCCGTGGGCGGCGATCCCGTCGATGGCCGCGGTGGCGTGCTCGATCGCCGCCTGCGCCTCGGCAGCGCCGAGCAGGCCCTGGGCGTGCGCGGCCAGCAACTCGTCCACGTCGAGCAGTTCGGTCTCGCGTTCGGAGCGCACCACGATGTCGAGGTAATGGTCGATCGAGCGCCAGCGTTTCGGCTCGATCTCGGTGAACTCGCCGATGTCGAGGTAGTAATCCTGATCACGGTGGTGGATCGGGTTGTAGTGGAAGACCGTGGCGCGCAGCGAGAGTTCGGGCAGCAACCAGGACTCCATGTAGTGGAACTGCGGATGATCGGCGGTCCGTGCCATGTACAGGCCCCACGGCTCGACGTGATAGCGCTCGACCTCCCGCACGAAGCCCTTGGGGTCGGTGTTGGTCAGGCTTGCGACATCGAAGTATTCGACTTTGGGCCGGTGGACGTCCGGTGCGGGTGCCTGTGTCATGTCATCAGAATCTACCGTCGCGCCCGCCGCGTCGAGCGGTGCGCGGATCGGATCCCCGCCGCGTGCGCCCGGTAATTGAAAATTGCAATTTCTTGATTTGCCAATTGATAGCTGATGTCGATAGTCTGTGCGCGGCCCAGGCACGCGTGTTCCTCATCGGTATCCGCTCCGCCGCGAGTGGGGCCGGGCGGGAGGGGAGTTCGGCCCCACTCGCCGGGTGTGTCCCGTGGTCACGAGGAATCTGTCGGTGCCCGCGCCTACCCTGGACGACATGGCTTTCGCTACCGAGATGCCCGCTGGTGGGCAGACACCGCTCGCGCACTCCGAGTTCCGCCCCGTCGGCGACGTGGAGCGCGCCGACGGGCAGTTCCGCGTGGTCAGCGAACACGAGCCCGCCGGCGACCAGCCCGCCGCCATTGCCGAACTCGAGCGCCGGATCACCGCGGGCGAGCGCGACGTGGTGCTGCTCGGCGCCACCGGCACCGGCAAATCCGCCACCACCGCCTGGCTCATCGAACGGTTGCAGCGCCCCACGCTGGTGATGGCGCCGAACAAGACGCTGGCCGCGCAGCTGGCCAACGAACTGCGGGAGATGTTGCCGCACAACGCCGTCGAGTACTTCGTCTCGTACTACGACTACTACCAGCCCGAGGCCTACATCGCCCAGACCGACACCTACATCGAGAAGGACAGCTCGATCAACGACGACGTCGAGCGCCTGCGCCACTCGGCCACCTCGAGCCTGCTGTCGCGGCGCGACGTGGTGGTGGTCGCGTCGGTGTCGTGCATCTACGGCCTCGGCACGCCGCAGTCCTACCTGGACCGGTCGGTGCAGCTCGAGGTCGGCACCGAGGTGGATCGCGACGCCCTGCTGCGCCTGCTGGTCGACGTGCAGTACACCCGCAACGACATGGCGTTCACCCGCGGCTCGTTCCGGGTGCGCGGCGACACGGTGGAGATCATCCCGTCCTACGAGGAGCTCGCGGTCCGCATCGAGTTCTTCGGCGACGAGATCGAGGCGCTGTACTACCTGCACCCGCTGACCGGCGACGTGGTGCGCAAGGTCGACATGGTGCGCATCTTCCCGGCCACCCACTACGTGGCGGGCCCGGAGCGCATGGCGCGCGCGGTGGGCGATATCGAGGCCGAACTCGAGGAGCGGCTGGCCGAACTGGAGCGCCAGGGCAAACTGCTCGAGGCGCAGCGGTTGCGCATGCGCACCCAGTACGACCTGGAGATGATCCGCCAGGTCGGCTTCTGCTCCGGCATCGAGAACTACTCGCGCCACATCGACGGCCGCCCGGCGGGCTCGGCGCCCGCGACGCTGCTGGACTATTTCCCCGAGGACTTCCTGCTCGTCATCGACGAGTCGCACGTCACGGTGCCGCAGATCGGCGGCATGTACGAGGGCGATATGTCGCGCAAGCGCAACCTGGTCGAATACGGGTTCCGGCTGCCCTCGGCGGTGGACAACCGCCCGCTCACCTGGGAGGAGTTCGCCGACCGCATCGGGCAAACGGTGTACCTGTCGGCCACGCCCGGCCCGTACGAGCTGGGGCAGACCGGCGGCGAGGTGGTCGAGCAGGTCATCCGCCCGACCGGCCTGGTCGACCCGCAGGTGGTGGTCAAGCCGACCAAGGGGCAGATCGACGATCTGCTGCACGAGATCCGGCAGCGCACCGAGCGCGACGAACGCGTACTCGTCACCACGCTCACCAAGAAGATGGCCGAGGACCTCACCGACTACCTGCTCGGCCTGGGCGTGCGGGTGCGGTACCTGCACTCCGAGATCGACACGCTGCGCCGCGTCGAACTGCTGCGCCAACTGCGGCTGGGCGAGTACGACGTGCTGGTCGGCATCAACCTGCTGCGTGAGGGTCTCGACCTGCCGGAGGTCTCGCTGGTCGCGATCCTGGACGCCGACAAGGAGGGCTTCCTGCGCAGCAGCACCAGCCTCATCCAGACGATCGGCCGCGCGGCGCGCAACGTGTCGGGTGAGGTGCACATGTACGCCGACACCGTCACCGACTCCATGCGTCACGCCATCGAGGAGACCGAGCGCCGCCGCGCCAAGCAGATCGCCTACAACGAGGAGCGCGGCATCGACCCGAAGCCGTTGCGCAAGAAGATCGCAGACATCCTCGACCAGGTGTACCGGGAGGCCGAGGAGACCGAGGTGGAGGTCGGCGGCTCGGGCCGCAACGCCAGCCGCGGCAGGCGCGCCCAGGGCGAGCCGGGCCGCGCGGTGAGCGCGGGCGTGTACGAGGGCCGCGACATCAAGTCGATGCCGCGCGCCGAACTCGCCGACCTGGTCACCGAACTCACCGCGCAGATGATGAACGCGGCCCGCGAACTCCAGTTCGAGCTCGCGGGGCGCCTGCGCGACGAGATCGCCGACCTGAAGAAGGAACTGCGCGGCATGGACGCCGCCGGACTGAAATGAGCGCCGGGGGACCGGCCGGGTGCTCAGCCCTGGCCGGCCATCCACTCGGTGACCCGCCGGTCGGCCTCCTCGCGGGAGACGTCCTCGACGCGGGTCATCACGGCCCAGCGGTGGCCGAACGGGTCGATGATCACGCCGTAGCGGTCACCGGTCACGAAGGTCTGCACCTCTTCGGCCAGTCGCGCCCCGCGTTCCACGGCGCGCTGCACCGCGGCGTCCACGTCGGGGCAGTAGTGCACGATCGAGGTGTGCACCCAGCCGTCCTGCGGCGCGCGAACACCGTTGTCGGGCATCGGCACTCCGAGCTGGAGCGTCGAGTCGCCGAGCTTCAGCTCGGCGTGGGCGGGCTGGCCGTCGGGCAGGTCGAAGCGGCTGATCACCTCCGCGCCGAACACCTCGGCGTAGAACTCGATCGCCTTCGCGGCCTCGGCGACCGCCAGGAAACACGTGATCGAGTGGTAGCCCTCGGGGATCGGATTCACACTTGCTGTCATGGGATCGACTCTCGCAGGATGCCCGCCGCCGATCTTGTAAGAACGCGACAACCGGGGCGGCGCCCGTGACGGCCGACGACCGCACCGCGCGCGAGAGCGACAAGGGCATCCTGCATCCGGGCGAGCAGGCCCGGCACCGCAGCCTGCACCGGCTGGCGCCCGGCCCGGTCGTGGGCGAGTTCGTCGAGTGGTACTGGGTGGTGCGCTGGGATCTGCGCGGGCAACCGCTCTATAGGGCCGAGGTACTGCCGTTCCCGTGCGTCAACGTGAGTTTCGAGAGTTCCGAGCAGCGCACCGGCGGCTTCGTGAACGGCGTCTACACCACCAAGTTCACGCGGGAGCTGACCGGACTGGGCACCACGTTCGGCGTGCGGTTCCGCGCGGGCGGGTTCGGGGCGTTCACCGGCGTGGACGTGGGGTCGCTGCGCGACCGGGCGGTGCCGCTGGGCGAGGTGTTCCCCGACGCGGGTGACCTGGTCGGAGAGGTGCTGTGCGCGGAGTCCGACGAGCGTAAACGCGCGCTGGTGGAGGCGTACCTGGGCGGGCGCATCGGGCGCGCCGAGGACGACACCTATCGCCTGGTGCGGCGCATCGTGTACGCGATGGAGCACGATCGCGCCCTCACCCGCGTCGACCAGGTCACCGAGCGGTTCGGCGTCCCGGTGCGCACGGTGCAGCGCATGTTCCGCCGCTACGTGGGCGCGGGGCCCAAGTGGGTGCTGCGCCGCTACCGATTGCAGGACGGGGCGCAGCTGCTCGCGCGCGGCCGGGTCGCCGATCTCGCCGCGCTCGCCGTGGAGCTCGGCTATTTCGATCAGGCCCATTTCTCGCGCGAGTTCACCGCGGAGATCGGAATGCCGCCGCTGGAGTACGCGCGGCATTCCCTGGCGGCCGCGCGGGATTTGCCGGTGCGCGCCGAGGCGGTGTCCTGAATCCCGCGATAAAGGGGCCGGGCGAATTCCGTTCCCCGCGCCGACTCGGTAAAGCCCGCGGCAACGCGACTGGTCAAGGGCCCAGGAGCCCCGTTCGTCAAGGCCCTGCGACCCTTCGTGTGATGAATATCCCAGGGGCGCAAGAACGTTCGCCTCGCTTGTGAAATATCACAGGAATCGGCGCCGGAATTGGAATCGGCGCAGGTAGTCGTGGCCACGCGCCAATGCGGCCCACCCCGGGCGCGGCGAATGCCCGACATCGCGGAGTGTGATGTGTTGCGATTTCTGCTGTTTCCGGTCCGTTTGCCGCTATGGTCGGACCAGTCGCCGCGCCGGTGCCCGACTTCGCTCGACGCCGGACGCAGGCACCCGACCCGCACAGTTGGAGGAGAGATGACCGCCTACCGGACGATTGTCGTCGGCACCGATGGCTCGGATTCGTCGTACGTAGCCGTCGAGAAGGCCGGGGCGCTGGCAGCCGACGCGGACGCCACCCTGATCGTGGCCTGCGCCTACTACCCGACCGACGACCGTGACGTCGCCGCCGCGGCCGACGTGCTCAAGGACGAGGCGTACCAGGTGCGCGGCTCCGCGCCCACCAACGAGATCCTGCGCACCGCGCGCGACAAGGCCACCGCCGTGGGCGCGAAGAACATCGTGGAGCGCTCCATCGTCGGCGAGCCGGTCGAATCGCTGCTGAACCTGGTCAAGGAAACCGAGGCCGACCTCCTGGTCGTCGGTAACCGCGGCCTGAACACCCTGGCCGGCCGCCTGCTCGGCTCGGTCCCGTCCGACGTGGCGCGCAAGTCGCGCTCGGACGTGCTGATCGTTCACACGGTCCGCTAACCGTCACCGCCGAAGGCCCCGCGCCGCACGCCGAGTGCGACGCGGGGCCTTCGTGCGTTCTCACCGCAGCGCGGCCAGCACCTCCGGCAACTCCTCGGAGTGCACCACCGCGAGCCGCTGGGTGGCGCGGGTCAGCGCGACGTACAGGTCGTTGAGCCCGCGCGGCGACTCCGCCAGGATCTGCCCCGGCTCCACCAGGTACACCGCGTCGAACTCCAGGCCCTTGACGTCGTGCACGGTGAGCACGCGCACCGATTCGCCCGCCACGTCGCCCAGTTCGGCCACCAGCGGGTGCGGCGCGATGACCGCCGTGGTGCCCGGCCCGCGCTCCTGCGCGACCAGGCGCGTGACCGTCTCGCGCACCCGCTCGGCCGGGACCCGGTGCGCGCGCGGCGGATTGCCGGTCTCGCGCACCGACCGCGGTGCCGACGCGCCGGGGTCGATCGCGGCGAGCACGTCGGCCGCGACCGCCATGATCTCGGCGGGCGTGCGGTAGTTCACCGTGAGTTCGGTGAGCTTCCAGCGTTGCGCCACATAGGGTTCCAGCATCCGCTGCCACGACGACGCGCCCGCCGGATCGCCCGTCTGCGCGACATCGCCCACCACGGTGATCCACCGGTTCGGGATGCGGCGCATCACCATGCGCCACGCCATCTCCGACAGCTCCTGCGCCTCGTCCACGATGACGTGCCCGTAGGTCCAGGTGCGGTCGCCCGCGGCGCGTTCGGCGGTGGTCTGGCGGGCGCGCACGTCCTGGCGCTCGGCGAGCTGGCTCGCGTCGATGAGGTCGTAGGCCATCAGGATCTCGGGGTCGAGTTCGTCCTCGAGATCCTGCGGTGCGGAACCGGTGAGGATGTCCAGGGCGTCCTGCGCCTCGGCCAGCTGCGCGCGCCAGCGGCGGCGGGCGCGCTCGCGCTCCTCGGTGTCGTCCACGCCGAGCAGTTCGGCCAGTTCGTCCAGCAGCGGCGCGTCGGCGGCGCTGAACTCGCCGCTGGCGGGGCGCACGAGTTCCGCGCGGTCCTGCTCCGGCATCGACCCGGCGACCCGGGTCAGGCGCTCGGGATCGGCGAACAGGTCGCTGAGCACCTGCTGGGGCGACAGGATCGGCCAGAGCCGCCCGATCGCGGCCTGCACCTCGGGATCGGACTTCATCTCGTCGCGGATCTCGGCCAGATCGGTGCGGCTGAGCAAACTCGGGCCGCCGGAGAGGTCGGCGCCCATGGTCTGGGCGAGCTGGTCGGTGAGCGCGTCGATCACCGAACTCGCGAAGATCGGGCGGGCCAGGTTGTGCGGGCGGCGCGAGGAGCGGGCCCGGCCGCGCGCCTTGGTGGCGATCTTCTTGTCCAGCGTCACCGGGTAGCCGTCGAAACTGAGCCGGATCGGCTGGGCGGGCACTTCCTGACGGTCGCGCACCGCCTGTTTGAGCACGTCCACGATGGCCAGTGAGCCCTTGATCTCGCCGGCCCGCAGCGAATCCTCGCGGGTCGCCTTCACCCCCGGATACAGATCACCGATGGTGGACAGCAGTACACCGGTCTCGCCGAGCGAGGGCAGCACCTGGCCGATGTAGTCGAGGAAGGTGGCGTTGGGGCCGATGATCAGCACGCCGCTCTTGGCCAGCTGCTGGCGGAACGTGTAGAGCAGGTAGGCGGCGCGGTGCAGCGCGACGGCGGTCTTGCCGGTGCCTGGCCCGCCCTGCACGACGAGCACGCTCTTGTGCTCGGAGCGGATGATGGCGTCCTGCTCGCTCTGGATGGTCTCCACGATGTCGTTCATGTGACCGGTGCGCGCCGCGTTGAGCGCCGTGAGCAGCGCGCTCTCGCTGCCGACGCCGGCCGCGCCGTCGGCGATCCCGGCCCGGCGCGCCGCGTCCAGGTCCAGGTACTCGTCGTTGACGGCGGTGACCTTGCGGTTGCGGGTGCGCAGGTGACGGCGCCGGGTGACGCCGTCGGGCGCGGCGGTGGTGGCCAGGTAGAACGGGCGGGCCAGCGGCGCGCGCCAGTCCAGCAGCAGGGTGGCGTAGTCGTCCTGCTCGTCGAGAATGCCGAGCCTGCCGATGTAGCGGGGTTCGTCGTCGCCGTCGAGGTCGATGCGGCCGAAACACAGGCCGTGTTCGGCGGCGTCGTATTTGGCCAGGTCCTCGGTGTAGAGCTGGGTGAACGATTCGCGTTCGCTGCGGGCCTGCGGGGTGCCACCGTTCTCCAGCAGCACGGTGCGCAGCCGGTTCTCGGCGTAGCTGCGCATCCCGTCGAGGCGGTCGTAGAGCACCGTCAGGTAGTCCTGCTCGGCGTCGATCTCGCGGTTCCGCTCGGCGGTGCCCTCGGTCGCGGCACGGTCCCTGGTGAAGCGGTCGGGCAAACTGAACTCCTTGTCACCGCGATGAGCCGGGCGTGCGCCGATCCTTGCGCACGCGCGAAAACAGAACTGTCGAGTCTACTGCGCCGCGGGCGGGTGCGCCGTCGTCGCAGGTCCGGTGGGTGCGTCGGCGAGACGCACCGGGGCGTAGTGGCGGACGTCGGGGAACGGATCGTAGAAGTGGTGCAGCAGTTCCTTCCAGCGCCGGTACTGCGGGGAGCCGCGGAAGCCGACCACGTGATCGGCGAGCGTGTCCCATTCGACGAGCAGCAGGTAGTGGCCGGGTTCCTCCACGCACCGCGACAGCGAGAGCGACCGGAATCCGGGCATGCCCGCGATGATCGGGCGCGCCTCGGCGAACGCGGTTTCGAAGGCGTCGGCGAGCTCCGGCCGGACCGGCAGCAGCGCCTGTTCGATGATCATCCGGTCGAGCCGGTGCGCGCTTTGGCCACGCCGCTCTCCCGGTGGCCGGGCGGTTTGGCCTGGTACATGGCCTGATCGGCGTCGTGCAGGACGGCCTCGGGCGTGCGGCGGTCGCCGGGGGTGAGTTCGGTCACGCCGATGGAGGCGTCCACGGCGATGCGATGGCCGCGCGCCACGATCGGCTCGGACATGGTGGTGCGCAGACGCGTGACCAGGGTGTCCACGTCGACGCGTCGCCCGCGCCCGGCCAGCAGCACCAGGAACTCGTCGCCGCCCAGCCTGCCGACCAGGTCGTCGCCGCGCAGCGCGCGCTGGAGCCGCTGCGCCACGATCTGCAGGACGGTGTCGCCGATGGCGTGGCCGAGGGTGTCGTTGATCGCCTTGAATCCGTCCAGGTCGATGAACAGCACCGTCGAGTAGGGCAGGTCCGAATCGGTGGCCAGGGTCGCCGCCAGCCGCGACAGCACCAGCGACCGGTTCGCCAGCCCGGTGAGCGAATCGTGGGTGGCCTGGTATTCGAGTTGCCGCCTGCTGGCGCGGAATTCGGTGATGTCGGCGAACGACGACACCGCGGGGGAGTGCGGATCGCCCGGGTTGAGCAGGCGGCTGCTGCCCGAGAGCCAGCGCCGCTGCCCGTCCAGGCGATCTATGCCGAAAATGTATCCCGAGACGGTCTCGCCGGTAGCCAGCGTGCGCGCCATCGGGTGGCGGGCCGGCGGCAGCGGCTGGGCGTTGGCGTCGAGCAGGGTGAGCGGCAGATCCTCGATGGAACGCCCGACGATGACGTCGTCGCGCTCGTGCTCGCCGCCGAAGATCCGGCGCGCCGCCGGGTTGGCCGACTCGATGCGCCCGGACCGGTCGATCACGACCACGCCCTCCTCCAGCTGCGACACCACGGTGGTGAAGTGCTGTTCGGCGCGGCGCTGGGCGTCCTCGGCGGCGCGCTGCGCGGTCAGATCGTGGATGACGACCTGGTAGGCGTGGTGGTCGTGCCACGGGGTGAGCACCGACACCGTCTCCACCGGCACCGATTCGCCGTCCAGGCGCAGCAGCCGCATCTCGGTGGGCGCCGAGGCCGCGCCCGAGGTGGTGAGTTTGGCGATGCGGTCGAGCATGGCGGGCACCGAGTCGGGGTGCACGAACCGGGTGAGGGGTTTGCCGACGATCTGCTCCGCGCGCTCGGCGGCGAGCAGGCGGACGGTGGCCTGGTTGACGTAGACGACGATGCCGTGCTCGTGCACGCAGATCCCGTCGGGGGTGTGTTCGACCAGGGAGCGGTAGCGCTGAGCGAGTTGCTCGGCGTCCGCGATGCCGTCGGTCCTCTCACCCACTCGTCAACCCCCGATCGTCGACAGTCCTACTGCTATCTCAACACGGGTCTATTGTTGTGTCGACGCGCGAGAAATCACATCGTCGACGCGTTTGCTCGGATCACGGTTCGGGCACTTCATCGGGTCCGGTCCGGTGATCATTACAGACCGGGTTCCCCGGGGAGCAGGTCGGACCGAGGGGGTCCGGCCCGGGAGCCGCCGAAGGAGCGATGATATGCCGGGCGCTCATCCGCCGCAGCAGGATTCTATGTCGATCGCCGGTGTCGGCGTGGTCACCGGGTACGGGTGGGGGCGCGAGTCCCTGTGGGATGGTTTGCTGAGCGGGAAGGCCGCGGCGCAATTGGAACCCGGTTACGGGCCGGGACGCGACGAACAAGCGTGGGTCGCCCTGGTCTCCGACGGCGGCGATCCCGCGATCAGCACCAGCCGGTACGGGCGCGCCGTGCACGAGGCCGCGCGCGAGGCGATCGCCGACGCCCACGACCGCGGCTGGCGGCCGGGCCGCACCGTCGGCCTGCTGCACGCCATCGTGCTGGGCGACGTGGTGAATTGGCGCGATTTCTACCTGATCGACGAGGGGCACCGCCGCTCCCGCGATTACATGCGGCTGCTGCCGTCCACGCCGATCTCGGTGGTGATGCAGGAGTACGGATTCCACGGACCGTCGATGAACGTGTCGGCGGCGTGCAGCTCGGCCAACGTCGCGCTCATCACCGCGAAACTGTGGCTGGACAGCGGCATCGCCGACGACGTGATCTGCGTGGCCACCGATATGTCGGCCACCCCCGACATGGTCGAGCACTTCGTGCGCCTCGGCGCGGCCGTCACCGACAGCGATCCGCTGGAGGCGTGCCGTCCCTTCCAAGAGGGCAGCCGCGGGTTCGGCTTCGCGGAGGCGTCGGTGGCGTTCGTGCTCACCCGGCGCGCCGAGAGACCGTACGCCGCCGTGCTCGGCGGCGGCATGACCAACGACGCTTATCACGTGGTCTCGGTGGACCCCGGCCACACGCACATCCTCGACTGCGCCGCGCGGGCGCTGGCCGCGGCCGGCGTCACCGCCGACGACATCGCCTATCTGAACGCGCACGGCACCGGTACCGCGCAATGCGAAGCGGCCGAACGAGCCCTGCTCACCGGGGTGCTCGGCGACCGCGCGCGCCCGTACGCGCTCAAGCCGCTCACCGGCCACAGCCAGGGCGCGGCCGCCGCCGTCGAGGTCGCGGTCGCGGCGATGGCCTACGAACGGGGCGTACTACCGGCCCCGCCGATCGTCTCCCCGGTGCACCACCCGCTGCTCCTGGATGGGCCGACGCCGCTCGAGGGGGGCTTGACGCTGAAGTCCTCGCTTGGTATGGGCGGGCACAACTCGATGCTGGTGCTCGGGCCGTCCGGCTACTCGCGGGGCTGATGGTGCTCGGTCCGTTCGGCCAGTCGGGCGGCTGATGGCGCTTGGTCCGTTCGGCTACCGGCGCGGCTGACCGTGCTTCGGTCTGTTGGGCTACTCGCGCGGTTGACGGTGCTCGGTCTGTCGGGCTGTCGGCGCGGGCGACGGCGCCTCGGACCCCCGACTCTCGCTCGACCCCCGCGCTCAGTCCGCGGGCAGCGGCACCGTCCAGCACAGCCGTGTCCCGGGCAGCCCGGTGCCCTCGGCGGGACGGTCGGCGGCCGTGAGGGTGAACTGCCCGCCGGCCTTCTGCGCGCGCTGTTCCAGATTGCGCAGCCCGCTGCGAACCACGTGGTGCGGCACGCCCCAGCCGTTGTCGGTGACCACGATGGTGAGGTCGTCGGCGACGGTGATCTCCACCCCGACGATATCGGCCCCGGAATGGCGCACCGCGTTGCTCACCGCCTCGCGCACCACCGCCTCGGCGTGGTCGGCGAGTTCGGCCTCCACCACCGACAGCGGGCCGCTCACCTGCACGGTCGCGCGCAGCGAGGTGTCGGCGGTCTGCTGACGCACGGCATGTTCGATGCGCTGCTGCAAGGTCGGCCCGTCGCCGCCGCTGTGCAGGTCGAAGATGGAGCTGCGGATCTCCTCCACCACCTCCTGCAACTCGTTGATCGAACCCGAAAGGCGCTGGCGCACTTCGGGAACCATCGCCTTGGGCAGCGCGCCCTGCAAGGTCAGGCCGATGGCGAACAACCGCTGGATGACGTGGTCGTGCAGGTCGCGGGCGATGCGGTCGCGATCGGCGAACAGGTCCAGCTCCCGCATCCGGCGCTGGGTGTCGGCGAGCTGCATGGCCAGCGCGGCCTGATCGGTGAACGCGGCCGTCAGCTCCACCAGTTCGTCCGGATAGGGCGCCGAGTCGGCCGGGCGCACCGCGACGAGCACGCCCAGCGTGGCGTCGGGCGTGCACAGCGGCAGGATCAGCACCGGACCCACGTCGGCGAGCGGGACGCCGAGGTCGATGCGCGCCGCGTCGTCGAACCGCAGCGGCGTGCGGCGGGTGAACGCCTCGCCGAGCGCGGTGGCCTCGGTGGCGATCAACCAGCCCTCGTGTCCGGAACCGGGCCCCGACCAGTGCGTGAGCACCAGTTCGTCGGTGTCCTCGTCGGCGTCGCAGCCGGCCAGGAAGCAGCGGTGCGAGCCGGTCAGCGCGCGGGCGTGGTCCACCACGTGGGTGAGCACCCGGTCGGAGGCGGTGCCCGCCAGGAACTCGGTGGCGATATCGCGGGTGGCCTCGATCCACGCCTGCCTGGTGCGCGCCGACTCGTAGAGGCGCGCGTTGTCCACCGCGATGCCCGCGGCGGCGGCCAGCGCCTGCACCAGCACGTCGTCGTCCTCGGTGAACGGGTGCCCGCCCGCCTTCTCGGTGAGGTACAGGCTGCCGAACACCTCGTCGCGGATGCGCACCGGCACGCCGAGGAACGTGTGCATCGGCGGATGCCCCTCGGGGAAGCCGACCGACTCCGGATGACGCGTGAGATCGTCCAGGCGAAGGGGTTTCGCGCGGCTGAACACCGCGCCGAGCACGCCGTGCCCGGCGGGCAGCTTCCCGATGCGCTCCCGGGTGATCTCGTCCATGCCCTCGTCGAGGAACTGCACGACCTGTCCGTCGTGGCCGCGCACCGCCAGCGCGCCGTAGCGGGCGTCGACCAGGCTGGTCGCGGTGCGCACGATGGCGCGCAGCGTGTCGTCCAGGTCCAGTCCGGAGGTGACGGTGAGCATGGCCTCGACCAGGCCGTCCATCCGGTCGCGGGAGTCGATGATCAGCTCGACCCGCTCCTTGACCTCGCTCAGCAACTCGCGCAGGCGCAGTTGCGAGAGCGTGTCACGCACCGAGTACAGCCCGTTACCGCTGTCTTCGGTCATCCGGTGTGTCCTGTCCGTGGGCGCGTGATCGGCGCGCCCACCAGTCTAATTCGCGAGTCTGTTCCCGATCAGAGGACTTTCGGCCCTGTTCGCGACGGCGTCACGGAGGTGGGATATGCGCACTGGGTGATTTGAGAGTAGAGGTGTCCTATGTATTCATCGCGCTCGCTGTACTCCTCGGAACACTGGTCCAGCGCCGCCGACCCCGATCTGGCGGTGACCACCCGCGGTGCGGTGCCGCCCGCCGATGTGACGAGGGCGGTGCGCGCGATCGGCCGCGTCCTGCGCCGCCACCACCTCGACGTGCCCGCCCGCGTCCGGGTGACCGCGCCGCCCGAGCCGGACGCGCCCACCGTGGTGCAGGCCAACGTGCGCCTGCACGACACCCCGGCGCGCGTGCAGGTCACCGGGCCGCGCGGTTTCGCGGTGACCTTCGCGGTGGAGCGGCTGGACCGCCAGCTCACTCGCCTACTGGCCAGGCAGAGCCGGGACTGGCCCGATCCGGCGCGCCCGCCGCTGGCCGAGGTCACCGAGGAGCGCCCGATCATCCGGCGCAAGGAGTGCGAGCTGCTCACCGGCACCCCGTCGGAGGCCACGTCGGTGATGGACGCGATGGACTACGATGCCTACCTGTTCACCGACGCGCAGACCGGCGAGGACGCCGTCGTGCACTGGTCCGAACCGCTCGGCGTGCACCTGGTGCGCCAGCGCAGTGCGGTGCACCCGCTGGCGGCCGCCGACCGGCCGCTCACCGTGAGTTCCCTTCCGCTGACCGTGGATTCGGCGCCCGCGCCGCAGCTCACCGAGGACGAGGCCGCGCTGCGCCTGTGCCGCAACGGATTGCCGTTCCTGTTCTTCACCGAACGCGCCACCCAGCGCGGAAACCTGCTCTACCGCCGTTACGACGGCGATCTCACGCTCGTCACGCCCGCCGAGAACGCCTGAGCGGCAGGCGGTCTCAGCGCTCGCGCAGCTTCGACGCGAGCACCGCCGCCTGCGTGCGCCGCTCCATCCCCAGCTTCGCCAGCAGCCGGGACACGTAGTTCTTGACGGTCTTCTCCGCCAGGAACATGCGCGCCGCGATCTGCCGATTGGTCAGCCCCTCGCCGAGCAGCGCGAGCAGCCTGCGCTCCTGTTCGGTGAGACCGGCCAGCGGCCCGTCCTCGGTGACGCCGCCGCGCAGGCGCGCCTTGAGCGCGGTCGCGGCGCGGGTGTCCAGCAGCGAGCGGCCCGCGCCCACCGCCTTGATCGCCTCGGCCAGCTCCATGCCCTTGATGTTCTTCACCACGTAGCCGCCCGCACCGGCCAGGATCGCGTCCAGCATGGCGTGCTCGTCGGTGTAGGAGGTGAGGATCAGGCAGCGCAGGCCGTCGATCTCGGCGAGCAGGTCCCGGCACAGCTCGATGCCGTTACCGTCGGGCAGGCGCACATCGAGCACCGCCACGTCGGGGCGCAGCGACCGGATGCCCGACATCGCCTGTGCCACATCGCCCGCCTCGCCGATGACGGTGAGTTCGGGATCGCTCTCGAGTAGATCGATCAGGCCGCGTCGCACGATCTCGTGGTCGTCCACCAGGAATACCCTGAGCACCCCGGCCCTCCTCGCCGTCATCCCCCGAGCCAACCTAGCGCGTGCGCGCGCACCGCGTCCCGTGAACGGCCGCGCGAAAGCCGGTGGGCTTGTTGATCTTTCCGAGTATGCTGGACATCCGGTATCGCACGCACGGAAGTTGTAGCCGATGGTCCACTCGGCGGCAGGGGGTTCCACGGGGTCGGGTGGCGTGCGCGGGGCGCGATCACATGAGGTACCGGCATGAGCGCGCCGTCGGTGATGCTGGTCGAGGGGTCCACATTCTGCCTCAGCCGCGGCGGTGGCACGATCGCCGCCGACCGTGCCGAGGGACTGTTCGTCCGTGACACCCGCGTGCTGTCGGGCTGGCGGCTCACGGTGAACGGCCACGCCCCGCAACCGCTCGGCGTGCGCCCCGCCGAACCGTTCAGCGCCACCCTGCTGCTGCGCACCCCGCCGCCCGAGGGCCGGGCCGACAGCGCCGCCCTGGTCACCGTCGCGCGACACGTCGGCGACGGCATGCGCGAGGACCTCACCGTCCGCAACCTCGCGGGCACCGCGTTCGACTGCGTCCTCGCCCTAGAAGTGGACGCCGACTTCGCCGACCTCTTCGCTGTCAAGGACGGGCGCGACGCCGCCTGCGCCACCGAGATCCGTTGCGGCGAAGGCGCACTCGACATCGCGGCCGCACCGGGGCTCGCCGTCACCGTCCGCGCGGCCGGCGCCACCGCCGTGGGCCGCGCGCTGCGCTGGCGGTTGCGGCTCCCGCCGCGCGGCACCTGGACCGGCTGCGTCCAGTACCTGCCGCACCTCGGTGACGAGGAGATCACCCCCGGCCACCCGTGCGGCGTCGCCGTGGCCGACAGCGCGCCGGCGCGCCGGTTGCGCGACTGGTACGCATCCGCCCCGGTCGTCGGCACCGCCGACCACACGCTGTCGGCCGTGCTGCACCGCACCCTCGCCGATCTCGGCGCGCTGCGCCTCGCCGACGGCGACCGCACCGCCGTCGCGGCCGGCGCGCCCTGGTACATGGCGCTGTTCGGCCGCGACTCGCTGCTCACCTCGTGGATGTCACTGCCCCTGGACACCGCGCCCGCGCTCGGCACCCTGCGCACCCTCGCCGATCTCCAGGGCACCCGCGCGGACCCCGTCACCGAGGAACAGCCCGGACGCATCCCGCACGAGGTGCGCGTCGGGCGCGCCGCGGCCCGGCTGCCCGGGGGCGCGCCGGTCTACTACGGCACCGCCGACGCCACGCCGCTGTTCGTGATGCTCCTCGGCGAACTGAACCGCTGGGGCCTGGACCCGGCCGACCGCGACGCGCTGCTCCCGCACGCCGACCGCGCGATCGATTGGATCGAACGCTACGGCGACGCGGACGGCGACGGCTTCGTCGAATATCGCCGCACCGGCGACACCGGGCTCGGCAACCAGGGCTGGAAGGACTCGTGGGACGGCGTCACCTTCGCCGACGGCTCCCTGCCCGAGGCGCCCATCGCGCTCGCCGAGGTGCAGGGCTACGCCTACGCCGCCTACCTCGCCAGGGCCGCGCTCGCCGACGACACCGGCGACACCGCGACCGCCACCCGCCTGCGCGCCGCCGCCGCGCGCCTGAAGGAGGCGTTCGACGCGGCGTTCTGGCTGCCCGACCGCGGCTGGTACGCCCTGGGCCTGGATCGCGACAAGCGTCCCATCGACGCTCTCACCTCGAATATCGGCCACTGCCTGTGGACCGGCATCGCCGACGAGGACAAGGCCGCGCTCGTCGCCGACCGGCTGCTCGCCCCGGACATGTTCAGCGGCTGGGGCATCCGCACCCTGTCCGCGGAGATGGGCGCCTACAACCCCGTCAGCTACCACAACGGATCGGTGTGGCCGCACGACAACGCCCTGTGCGCCGCCGGGCTGGCCCGCTACGGATTCACCGCGCACGCGGCCCGCGTCGCCGAGGCCGTTCTCGACGCGGCCGCCCACTTCGACCACCGGTTGCCGGAACTGTTCTGCGGTTTCGATCGTTCGGAATTCGACGCACCCGTGCCGTATCCCACCTCCTGTTCGCCGCAGGCGTGGGCGGCCGCCGCGCCCCTGCTGTTCCTGCGCGCGCTGCTGCGGCTGGAACCCGAGGCCGACGGGGTGCGCGTCGCTCCGGCCGTGCCCGACCGGTACCTGCCGCTGCGCATCCGCGGCGTGCGGGTGGGGGCGGGCACGGTGCACGTCACCGTGGACGAGCGCGGCACCCGGGTGCGCGGCACCGCCGACGGGGTCCGCCGGGCCGGGTGAACCGGCGCCGGATCGTGCGCTTCGCCTCGCGCCGCGAAACTTGTCGGTGGTCGGGCCTAGCATGGCCAGCGGGGGTGTATCTGCACGTTCGACACACGATCGAGAAGGGACTGACCAGGTGGCGGAACGCCTCACTGTGCGCGGAGCTCGGGAGCACAACCTCAAGGGGGTCGACCTCGATCTGCCCCGCGACAGCCTGATCGTGTTCACCGGACTCTCCGGCTCCGGCAAATCCAGCCTCGCCTTCGACACCATCTTCGCCGAGGGCCAGCGCCGCTACGTCGAATCGCTGTCGGCCTACGCCCGCCAGTTCCTCGGCCAGATGGACAAACCCGACGTCGACTTCATCGAGGGGCTCTCGCCCGCGGTGTCCATCGACCAGAAGTCCACCAACCGCAACCCGCGGTCCACCGTCGGCACCATCACCGAGGTGTACGACTACCTGCGCCTGCTCTACGCGCGCGCGGGCACCCCGCACTGCCCGGTCTGCGGCGAGCTCATCGCCAAGCAGACCCCGCAGCAGATCGTCGACCAGGTGCTGGCCATGCCCGAGGGCACCAAATTCCAGGTGCTCGCGCCGGTGGTGCGCACCCGCAAGGGCGAGTTCGTGGACCTGTTCGACCAGCTCAACACCCAGGGCTACTCGCGCGTGCGGGTCGACGGCGTGGTCTACCCCCTCACCGATCCGCCGAAGCTGAAGAAGCAGGAGAAGCACGACGTCGAGGTGGTCGTGGACCGCCTCACCGTCAAGCCCACCTCCAAACAGCGCCTCACCGACTCGATCGAGACGGCGCTGCGCCTGGCCGACGGCATCGTCGTGCTGGACTTCGTGGACCGCGACGAGCACGCCCACGACCGGGAGCGCCGCTTCTCCGAGAAGCTGGCCTGCCCCAACGGCCACCCCCTCGACATCGAGGATCTCGAACCGCGCTCGTTCTCCTTCAACTCGCCCTACGGCGCCTGCCCCGACTGCACCGGACTCGGCATCCGCAAGGAGGTCGACCCCGACCTGGTGGTCCCCGACCCCGACCTGAGCCTGGCCGAGGGCGCCATCGCGCCGTGGTCGCGCGGGCAGACCGCCGAGTACTTCAACCGCCTGCTCGCCGGCCTGGCGGAGGCGGTCGGGTTCTCCATGGACACCCCGTGGCGGGACCTGCCGCTCAAGGCGCGCAAGGCCGTGCTCGAGGGCAGCGCCGACCAGGTGCACGTCTCCTACACCAACCGCTACGGCCGCAAGCGGTCGTACTACGCCGATTTCGAAGGCGTGATGCCGTTCCTGCAGCGGCGCATGGAGAACACCGAGTCCGAGCAGATGAAGGAGCACTACGACGGGTACATGCGCGATATCCCGTGCCCCGTCTGCAACGGCGCGCGGCTGCGCCCGGAGATCCTGGCCGTCACCATCGCCTCGGGCGGGGAGCGCAAGTCCATCGCCGACGTGAGCGATCTCTCCATCGGCGACTGCTCGGCGTTCCTGAACGCGCTCACACTGGGGGAGCGGGAGGCCGCGATCGCGGGCCAGGTGCTCAAGGAGGTGCAGGCGCGGCTCGGCTTCCTGCTCGACGTCGGCCTCGAGTACCTCACCCTGTCGCGGGCGGCGGCCACGCTGTCCGGCGGTGAGGCGCAGCGCATCCGCTTGGCCACCCAGATCGGGTCCGGTCTGGTCGGCGTGCTCTACGTGCTGGACGAGCCCTCCATCGGCCTGCACCAGCGCGACAACCGCCGCCTCATCGAAACCCTCACGCGCCTGAAGAATCTCGGCAACACCCTGATCGTGGTCGAACACGACGAGGACACCATCCGCGCCTCGGACTGGGTGGTCGACATCGGCCCGCTCGCCGGCGAACACGGCGGCCGGGTGGTGCACAGCGGTCCGTACCAGGAACTGCTCACCGACCCGGACTCGCTCACCGGCGCCTACCTCGCGGGCCGCGAGCGCATCGAGGTGCCGATGGTGCGCCGCCCGGTCGACAAGAAGCGCAAGCTCACCGTCGTCGGCGCCACCGAGCACAACCTGAAGGGCATCGACGTGTCCTTCCCGCTGGGCGTGCTCACCGCCGTCACCGGCGTCTCCGGATCGGGCAAGTCCACGCTCGTCAACGACATCCTCGCCACCGTGCTGGCCAACAAGCTCAACGGCGCGCGCCAGGTGCCCGGCCGCCACACCCGCGTCAACGGGCTCGACCACCTGGACAAGCTGGTGCAGGTCGACCAGTCGCCCATCGGGCGCACGCCGCGCTCCAACCCGGCCACCTACACCGGCGTGTTCGACAAGATCCGCACCCTGTTCGCGGCCACCACCGAGGCGAAGGTGCGCGGCTACCAGCCGGGCCGGTTCTCGTTCAACGTCAAGGGCGGGCGCTGCGAGGCGTGCTCCGGCGACGGCACCCTCAAGATCGAGATGAACTTCCTGCCCGACGTGTACGTCCCGTGCGAGGTGTGCCAGGGCGCGCGCTACAACCGGGAAACCCTCGAGGTGCACTACAAGGGCAAGACCATCGCCGAGGTGCTGGACATGCCCATCGAGGTGGCGGCCGAGTTCTTCGAGCCGGTCACCTCGATCCACCGCTACCTCAAGACCCTGGTCGACGTCGGTCTCGGGTACGTGCGCCTCGGCCAGAGCGCGCCCACCCTGTCCGGCGGCGAGGCGCAGCGCGTGAAGCTGGCGGCGGAGTTGCAGAAGCGCTCCACCGGCCGCACCGTCTACATCCTGGACGAGCCCACCACCGGCCTGCACTTCGAGGACATCCGCAAGCTGCTGGGCGTGATCAACGGCCTGGTCGACAAGGGCAACACGGTGATCGTCATCGAGCACAACCTCGACGTCATCAAGACCGCCGACTGGGTGGTGGACATGGGGCCCGAGGGCGGTTCGGGCGGTGGCACCGTCGTCGCCGAGGGCACACCGGAAGACGTCGCCGCCGTCGCGGACAGCTACACGGGGCAGTTCCTGAAGGAAGCGCTCGCCGAGGGCGCCCGCGCCGTCCCCGCGAAGGCGCCGGCGAAGAAGGCGCCCGCCAAGAAGACGGCGGCGAAGAAGGCCCCGGCCAAGAAGGCGGTGGCCAAGGCGCCCGCCGAGACGGCGGTGGCGAAGAAGCTCGCGCGGAAGGCCGCCGCCTTGCGCTGAGGTTCGCCGCGTCGACTGTGACTGTGCCGCATCGGATCACCGGTGCGGCACAGTGCTTTTCGTGGCGCGCGGTTGGGTGGCGGGGTGGTGCTGGACGGGGCGGCCGGACCGGGTTGCCGAAAAGCTGGACAGAAGTGAAACAAGCGTGTGTAAGATCGGCTCACCGTGTCGGGTTGCGTCCCGGACAGTTGCGGTAAGTGAACACGGCCCGGGTTGTCGTCATGCCCGAAAGCCGTTGGGAAGGAAAGGAACACCCCCATGGAAGGCGTGGATATCGCCGCGCTGGTCGCGCAGATCTTGGCATTTCTGAGCGGCGGCTCGTCCCTCAACTACACCCCCGGCGCCTGAGCGCCCAGCGAAAGGAACCACCACCATGGACACCGGTAGCTCCGGCCTGACCAGCCTTTTCCAGGCGCTGGCCCAAGCCATCGCCACCGGCTCATCGATCTCGGTCACCCCGGGACTCTGAGCGGGTCACCGACCCGGGGGCGGGGTGCGGCCGAACGGCCCACCCCGCCCTTGTCGTCGGCTCACTCCACCGTGGCGGCGTCGATGAGGTCGGCCAGCTTCTTCGCCTCCGACCACATCGGCCAGTGGCCGGTGGGGAGGTCGAGGAGGGTGACGTCGGCGAGGCGGTCGATCTCCTCGAAGGCAGGCGCTTCGCCGCTCGCGCTGAGCTGGCGGACCAACTCGGCCGTGATGCTGGTGCACACGACGGTCGTCGGCACCCGGAGGCGGGCGGGTGAATCACTCAGGCGCAGTGGGGCTCCCGCGATGCTCGCCGGCTCCGACACGGCCCGCTCGCGGAACCGCGCCAGCGCGGCCTCGTCCAAGCCGTCGAGGCTGGTGCCCTCGGACTCGAACAGCTCCCAGTCCGGCAGCGGGTATTCCGTGGCGTCGCCGAGGTCGCCCTTGATGACGAACCCGTCACGCACCGGCGCGGCGTCCACGTACACCGCGCGGCGGAACCGGTCCGGCGCGTAGTCGGTGGCGAGGTAGGCGGCGGATGCTCCACCCGAATGCGCCACCACCACAACGTCTTCCGCGTCGCCGGCGGCGTCCAGGATCGCGCGGGCCTGCTGCTCGAAGGTCGCCGTGAAGCGATCGGGGTCGGCCGGGTCCCGGCCGGGCGGGGTCAGCGCGACCACGTCGTGCCCGCGCCCGCGCAGGTCGGCCGCGACCTCGTCCCACGCCCACGCGCCGAGCCAGAATCCGGGTACCAGAACGATCCGCGCCATCCCTACAGCATGCCGGAGGATCTACCGCCCGGGCGACCGAGGACACGGCCCTCGAGGTGACGGGCTCAGTTCCCGCCGTCGTCGCGAGCCGAGTGTGGGCCGACGGACCGAAGGGGCGGCCGCAGCGGGCCGCCCGCACAGTGCGGTCGCGGACACCTCCGGCGCGCAGACGCTCCGCCGCTGCCCTCGCCGCTCGAATGCGCATCCGCCGTGGGTCTCGGCGGCGCGATCCTGGGCCGACCGTCAGCGCGGTGCCGTCGTCTCGGACGGCGCGGTGCGCCAGGGGATTCGGGGCTGTCCCGACCTCGAGCCGGTCTCACCGAGCCGGCATCCCTTGGGGTGCCGCCGACCACAACGTCCGAAGTCGCAGTGGCCGCGGTGTCGGCCCACCAAATCGCGGAATGGCCCGACAGTCCCTCAGTACACCGGCCCGGTGTACTTCTCACCCGGTCCCTGCCCCGGCGCGTCCGGATGCGCCGACGCCTCCCGGAACGCGCGCTGCAACGACTGCAACCCTTCCCGGATCGGACCGGCGTGCGGCCCCAGGTACTCCACGGACGCGGTGACCAGCCCGGCGAGCGCGGTGATGACGCGGCGCGCCTCGTCCAGGTCGCGGTAGGGGCTGTTGTCGGGATCGGCGTCGCCGAGCCCCAGCTTCTCCGCCGCGGAACTCATCAGCATCACGGCCGCGCGGCTGATCACCTCGACGGAGGGGATGTCGGCCAGTTCGCGCACGGAGGTGTCGGGCTCGTCAGTCATGCCCTCAGGCTAGCGAGGCCGTTCGCAGCAGCCGGAGCTGCCCGATCTCGGCGACGTTCTTCATCAGTTCGGCGTTCACCCATCCGGCGAGGTGGGTGCCGGTAAGCCCGGCGTCGGCCGGCCACGGGTAGGCGGACGGCCGGTCCGGATCCGCCTCCGCCAGCGCGGCGACCCACGCGTCGCGCAACGCGTCGAGCCGGGCGACAGCCGCCGCGCCGCTCCCGGCCCAGTACACGTCTTCGCGCTCGGGTGGCGTCTCGCCGCGCAGGTGCGCGAGCGCCGTGCTCCACCACCAGTCGATGTGCCAGGTGAGCCAGGCGATCGTGGGCACGGGGATCGGGTCGGGCTCCACCTCGGCCCAATCCGGCCGCCAGCGGCCGTCCGCGCCACGGTGTACCGTCCAGACGAGACCGGCCGGTTCCCATAGGACGTCGTCCTCGGTCAATACGTCGAGGTGATAGCGCGCCAGCGCCCAGGTCAGCTCGAATTGCCAGGTCAACAGGTCGCGCGGGGGAGTGGGCACCGGGCGATCCTGGCACCGCAGCCGACCGTGGGCAACGGGATTTCGACCCGATTCGGCTATAGCGGTCGGCAATGCTAAACTTTTCGCCGACGACCGCCCCGGGGCGTCTGATGGAACTTGACATCGAACGACCACGGGGCCGATAAGTGGAGCCCGACTCCCACCGTTACCCGGCGAGCGATCGCACAGGGACAACGGTCCGGTCATCCGCCCTCCGGGGCCGGATTTCCCCCGCGGGACGCATCTCGCGCGGGCGAACCGATGCGGCGCATCGGTGATCGGTCGACTCGGGCCCCGTCACGGCGAAATACCGTGGCGGGGCTTCTGTGTTGAACAAGGGGTTGCAGTTATTGCGGGGGTCGTCACGACGACACCGCTTGACCTAGGAGGCCCCATCAGCACTGAGACCCGCATCAACGATCGCATCCGCGTTCCCGAGGTCCGACTCATCGGACCTGGCGGTGAGCAGGTTGGGATCGTGCGTGTTGAAGATGCGTTACGCGTCGCCCTCGAGGCCGATCTCGACTTGGTCGAGGTGGCCCCCGATGCCCGTCCGCCGGTCTGCAAGATCATGGACTACGGCAAGTTCAAATACGAGACGGCGCAGAAGGCGCGCGAGTCCCGGAAGAACCAGCAGCAGACCGTGATCAAGGAGCAGAAGCTCCGTCCCAAGATCGACGACCACGACTACGAGACCAAGAAGCGCAACGTCGTTCGCTTCCTCGAGGCCGGGTCCAAGGTCAAGGTGACGATCATGTTCCGCGGCCGCGAGCAGTCCAGACCCGAACTGGGTTTCCGGTTGCTGCAGCGCCTGGCCTCCGACGTCGCGGATCTGGGTTTCGTGGAGACCTCGGCCAAGCAGGACGGCCGCAACATGACCATGGTCCTCGCCCCCCACAAGGGCGCGAAGACCCGCGTGAAGGCGCAGCAGGAGTCGGGCCGCCCGGCGCCCGCGAACGCCGCACCGGCCGGTGAGACCCCGGCCGCGGGCCCGGCCGAATAGGTCGCGCTCGCGTAGCCATGACGAAGACACCGGCCGCCGATCCCGGCGGCCGGTACGACAGAACTGAGGAATCCATGCCGAAGCAGAAGAGCCACAGCGGCGCCTCGAAGCGTTTCAAGGTTTCGGGCCGGGGCAAGCTGCTGCGTCAGCAGGCGAACCGTCGCCACCTGTTCGAGCACAAGCCCTCCCGCCGGACGCGCCGCCTGGACGGCACGGAGGTCGTCGCGGCCGCCGACGTCCGCCGCGTGAAGAAGCTGCTCGGCATCTGACGGTGCCGCGACCGGATCTCCGGTCCGCCTCCCCGACCCACCCGGGCGCCGCACGCGCCCCCTATTCGATCAAGGACTGACCAGTGGCACGCGTCAAAAGGGCCGTCAACGCTCAGAAGAAGCGCCGTTCCATCCTCGAGGCCTCCAAGGGCTACCGGGGCCAGCGCTCGCGCCTGTACCGCAAGGCCAAGGAACAGCAGCTGCACTCGCTCACCTACGCCTACCGGGACCGCCGGGCGCGCAAGGGTGACTTCCGCAAGCTGTGGATCGCCCGCATCAACGCCGCGGCGCGCCTCAACGACATCACCTACAACCGCTTCATCCAGGGCCTGAAGGCCGCGGGTGTCGAGGTGGACCGCAAGATCCTGGCCGAGCTGGCCGTCTCCGACGCCGAGGCGTTCGCCGGCCTGGTCGCCGTGGCCAAGGCCGCGCTGCCCGCCGACGTCAACGCGCCCGCCGCCTGAGCTTGACCACGAGGCATCTCCCGGAACGACCCGCGGACGCGCTCTCCGAGCGCAATCCGCGGGTCGTTTCGGCTGTCAAGCTGCATCGCGCCGCGCAGCGCCGCAAGACCGGACAGTTCCTGGCCGAGGGCGCGAACGCCGTCACCGCCGCGCTGGAGACCGGGCGGGTGCGCGAGCTGTTCTACTCCGCGGCCGCCGCCGCGCGCGAGCACGAATTGGTCGCGAGCGCGGCGGCGTCGGGCGTGCGCACCACGCTGGTGAGCGACCGCGCCGCCGAGCATCTCGGCGAGACCGTCACCGCGCCGGGCCTGGTCGCGGTCTGCGACGTGGTCGACGTGCCGCTCGCCGACATCCTGGGCACCGGTCCGCGCATGCTCGCGGTGCCCGTCGAGATCGCCGAACCCGGCAACGCGGGCACCCTCATCCGGGTCGCCGACGCGGTCGGCGCCGACGGCGTGCTGCTCGCGGGCGACACCGTCGACCCGCACAACGGCAAATGCGTCCGCGCCAGCGCGGGCAGCCTGTTCCACGTCCCGATCGCCCGCGAGCGCGACGTCACCGCCGCCCTCGACGCGCTCGCCGCGGCCGGGGTCACCCTGCTGGCCACCACCGCCACCGGCGAACTGGATCTCGACGACGCCGACGAGGTGTTCGCGGGCCCCGTGGCCTGGCTGTTCGGCAACGAGGCGCACGGGCTGGACCCGGCCGTCGCCGCCCGCGCCGACCACCGCGTCCGCATCCCCATCCACGGCCGCGCCGAGAGCCTCAACCTGGCCGCGGCGGCCGCGATCTGCCTGTACGCGGGGGCCAGGGTCCGGCACGCGGGGTAATCCGCGTGAAACGGGCGAAGGCGATCCCATAGGATTCCACCAGCAGCAATGTGGGTAGGCCATGAGCCGGACCCGCGCACCGATCCCCAGGGGAGAGACGAACGATCGTGGCCGACGACAGTACGGGAGTCGAGCAGCAAGACACGGCGCTGACCGAGGAGGCGCTGGCCGCCGCCGCGGCCGAGGCCGAGAAGGCGTTCGCCGCGGCCGCCGATCTGGACGCCCTCGCGGCGGCCAAGACCGAGCACATCGGCGGCAAATCCCCGATCGCGCTCGCCCAGCGCGCCCTGGGCGGCCTGCCCAAGTCGGAGAAGGCCGACGCGGGCAAGCGCGTGAATGTGGCCCGCACCCGGGTGTCGGAGGTGTTCGAGGCCCGCCGCGCCGTGCTGCTCGCCGAACGCGACGCCGCCGTGCTGGTCGCCGAGGCCATCGACGTCACGCTGCCCGCGCGGCGCACGGCGGTGGGCGCCCGGCACCCGATCACCGTGATCTCCGAGCAGGTCGCCGACGTGTTCGTCGCGATGGGCTGGGAGGTCGCCGAGGGTCCCGAGGTGGAGACCGAGCACTTCAACTTCGACGCGCTCAACTTCCTGCCCGACCACCCGGCCCGCACCATGCAGGACACCTTCCACATCGCGCCGGAGGGGTCGCGCCAGGTGCTGCGCACCCACACCTCGCCCGTGCAGGTGCGGTCGATGCTGGAGCGCGAGCTGCCGATCTACGTGGTGTGCCCCGGCCGCACGTTCCGCACCGACGAGCTGGATGCCACGCACACGCCGGTGTTCTCGCAGGTCGAAGGTCTGGCCGTCGACAAGGGCCTCACCATGGCGCATCTGCGCGGCACGCTGGACGCGTTCGCGCGGGCGCTGTTCGGCCCCGACACCCGCACCCGCATGCGGCCCAACTACTTCCCCTTCACCGAGCCGTCCGCCGAGGTGGACGTGTGGTTCCCGGACAAGAAGGGCGGCGCGGGCTGGGTCGAGTGGGGCGGCTGCGGCATGGTCAACCCGAAGGTGCTGATCGCCAGCGGCATCGACCCCGAGGTGTACAGCGGCTTCGCGTTCGGCATGGGGCTCGAGCGGACGCTGCAGTTCCGCAACGGCATTCCCGATATGCGCGACATCGTCGAGGGCGACGTGCGTTTCACGCTGCCCTTCGGCGTCCGGTCCTGACCTCACCCTTCGATCGAGAGAGCGAAACGTCAAGTGCGAGTAGCGCAGTCCTGGCTGACCGAGATCATCCGGCGGACCACGCCCGAGTGGTCGGTGACGCCGGAGGAGCTGGACGCCGGTTTCGTCCGCGTCGGCCTCGAGGTCGAGGAGGTCGACCGGCTGGAGCGGGTGACCGTCGCGCCCGGGGCGGAGGTGGACAAGCCGCTGGTCGTCGGCCGCGTCCTCGAGATCACCGAACTCACCGAGTTCAAGAAGCCGATCCGCTTCTGCAAGGTCGACGTCGGCAACCCCGACCCGCAGGAGATCGTCTGCGGCGCCACGAATTTCGCCGTCGGCGATCTGGTCGTCGTGGTGCTGCCCGGCGGTGTGCTGCCGGGCGGGTTCGCGATCTCCTCGCGCAAGACCTACGGGCACGTGTCGCACGGCATGATCTGCTCGGTGGCCGAACTCGGCATCGGCAAGGACCACTCCGGCATCCTGGTGCTGGAGCCGGGCACCGCCGAACCGGGCACCGACGCCAACGAGGTGCTCGGTCTCGATGACACGATCATCGAGCTGAACATCACGCCCGACCGCGGCTACTGCTTCTCGGTGCGCGGCCTCGCGCGCGAGCTGGCCTGCGGTTTCGATCTCGAGTACGCCGATCCGGCGGTGCGCTCGCTGCCCGACGACGAGCCCGACGCCTGGCCGGTGAAGGTGGAGCCGTCCTCGCTGTGCACCCGTTTCGGCGTGCGCCGCGTCACCGGCATCGACCCGGACGCGGTGAGCCCGTGGTGGTTGCAGCGCAGGCTGCTGCTCGCGGGTGTGCGCCCGATCTCGCCCGCGGTCGACGTCACCAACTACGTCATGCTGGAGCTGGGCCAGCCGCTGCACGCCTTCGACGAGGCGAAGCTGACCGGCGGCCTGGTGGTGCGCACCGCCAACAAGGGCGAGACCCTGCGCACCCTGGACGAGACCGAGCGGGTGCTCGACGCCGAGGATGTGGTGATCGCCGACGATTCCGGCGTGATCTCGCTGGCCGGCGTGATGGGCGGCGCCAGCACCGAGGTGGGTCCCGAGACCACCGACGTGGTGCTGGAGGCGGCCGTCTGGAATCCGCTGCTGGTCTACCGCACGGCGCGCAGGCACAAGCTGGTGTCGGAGGCCGGTAAGCGCTACGAGCGCGTGGTCGATCCCGAGATCAATATCGTCGCGCTGGACCGCGCCGCCACCCTGCTCGCCGAGATCGCCGGCGGCACCGTCGAACCAGTGCTCACCGACGTGCGCGTGCCGCTGCCGCCGACCGAACCGATCCGCATCGACATCGACCTGGCCGATCGCGTCGCGGGCGTGACCTACCCGACCGGCACCAGCGCGCGGCGGCTCGCCCAGATCGGGTGCACCGTCGAGGTGTCGGTGGACGAGGCGACCGGGCACGGCCAGCTCGTGGTCACCCCGCCGAGCTGGCGGCCGGACCTCACGCAGCCCGCCGACCTGGTGGAGGAGGTGCTGCGGCTGGAGGGCCTGGAGCAGATCCCGTCGGTCGTGCCGACCGCCCCGGCCGGGCGCGGGCTCACCGCCACCCAGCGGCGCCGTCGCGCGGTGAGCCGCGCGCTGGCCTTCGCCGGCGGCGTGGAAGTGCCGCCGCCGGTGTTCCTGCCCGCCGGCGTATTCGATGTGTGGGGTCTGGACGCCGACGATCCGCGACGCGTCACCACCCGCGTGCTCAACCCGCTGGACGTGGAACGCGCCGAGCTGGCCACCACGCTGCTGCCCGGTCTGCTGGAAGTGGCCGCCCGCAACATCTCTCGCGGCGCGCGCGACCTCACCCTGTACGGCATCGCGCAGGTGGTGCTGCCCGGCCCCGGCACCAGGGCGGTCGAGGCGCTGCCGGTGGATCGCCGTCCCACCGACGAGCAGATCGCCGAGCTCCTCGACTCGCTGCCCGCGCAGCCGGTGCACATCGGCGCGGTGCTGACCGGTCGCCGCGAGCCGCGCGGTCCGTGGGGTGGGGGCCGCCAGGCCGAGGCCGCCGACGCGTTCGCGCTCGCCGACGAGATCGCCGACGCCGCCGGCGTCACGATCGAGCGCCGTGCCGCCGCGTACCTGCCCTGGCATCCGGGCCGCTGCGCCGAACTGGTGGTGGAGGGCGAGGTCGTGGGTCACGCGGGCGAACTGCACCCGGCCGTGCTGGAGCGGGCGGGCCTGCCGCCGCGCACCTGCGCGCTGGAGCTGGACCTCGACGCACTGCCGCTGCGCGAATCCCGGCCGGTGCCGGTGGTGTCGCCGTTCCCCGCCGTCCTCCAGGACGTGTCGGTGAGCGTCGAGAAGGGCGTACCCGCCGCCGCCGTCGAGACCGCGCTGCGCTCGGGCGGCGGCGAGCTGCTCGAGGACGTCGCCCTGTTCGACGTGTACGAGGGCGCGCAGGCGGGGGAGGGGCGCAAGTCGCTCACCTACGCCCTGCGCTTCCGCGCGACCGACCGCACGCTCACCGAGGACGAGGCCAGCGCGGCGCGCGACGCGGCCGTCGCCTCGGCTGCCGACGCCGTCGGCGCGGTGCTGCGTAGCTGAGAGTTCCTGCGCTCCAACGGGTCCGGGTGGCGATCGCGCCGCCCGGACTCGTTGCCGTCCGGCCCGGGCGCGGAGGATCCTGTTATCGTCGGCGAGACGAACCCTCGCGCCCACGGCGGTCGCGATCCAGGCAGGAGCGGATATGTCGGACACTCTGGTGCTCGTCGAGCGGGACGGGCCCGTGACGACCATCGGCATCAACCGGCCCGAGGTGCGCAACGCGGTGAACCGGGCCACCGCCGAGGCGCTGGCCGACGCGTTCCGCGCCTTCGACGCCGACGACACCGCCTCGGTGGCCGTCCTCTACGGCGTCGGCGGCACGTTCTGCGCCGGCGCCGACCTCAAGGCCGTCGCGTCGGGTGAGCCGAACCGCCTGGACCCCGAGGGCGACGCGCCCATGGGCGTCTCCCGGATGCGGCTGTCCAAACCGGTGATCGCGGCGATCGCAGGCCACGCCGTCGCGGGCGGGCTCGAACTCGCGCTGTGGGCCGATCTGCGGGTGGCCGAGGACGACGCCGTGCTCGGGGTCTTCTGCCGCCGCTGGGGCGTGCCCCTCATCGACGGCGGCACCGTGCGCCTGCCCCGGCTCATCGGCGCGAGCCACGCCATGGACCTCGTGCTCACCGGCCGCGCGGTGCCCGCCGACGAGGCGCTGCGCATCGGGCTCGTCAACCGGACCGTCCCCACCGGCGAAAGTCTCAGCGCCGCGCGGCAACTCGCGCACGAACTGGCCGCCTTCCCGCAGACCTGTCTGCGCCACGACCGGCTGTCGCTGCTCGAACAGGAAGGGCTCGGCGAAGGGGACGCGCTGGCCAACGAGTTCCAGCACGGCCTTTCGTCGATCGCGGCCGATACCCTCACGGGCGCAACCCGTTTCGCGGAAGGCGCGGGGCGGCACGGTTCGTTCACGGAACACTCGATCATCGAACCACGCGGCTGAGCGCGCCGACAGGGGAGCGGCCACCGACAGACCTCTCACACCGGGGTAAGAAGGGACTATGCGACACCCGGCCACCCCGATCCTGCACGCGTTGACCTACCTGCCGCAGCACCGGGAACTCCTTCAGACACCCGCCGTGCTGGGGCTGGACTTCACCGAGGTCACACCGCGCACCGAGGACGGGGAAACGCTGCACGGCTGGTGGGTGCGGGCGCGCGAGCCGATCGGGCACGTGCTGTTCGCGCACGGCAACGCGGGCAATATCGGCGACCGGGTCGCGATCTTCGCGCTGCTCGCCGAGGCGGGCTTCGATGTGCTCGCCTTCGACTACCGCGGCTACGGCCGCAGCACCGGCCGTCCCACCGAACTCGGCACCTACCTCGACGCCCGCGCCGCCCGCAAGGCTCTCCTCGCGCAACCCGGCGTCGACCCGGAGCGCGTTCTCTACCTGGGCAAATCGCTCGGCGGGGGAGTGCTCACCGAACTGGCCACCGTCCACCCGCCGGCCGGGCTGATCCTCATGTCCACCTTCACCGGCCTGCGCGACGCCGCCACCTCGATCTACCCCTTCCTGCCCCGGCCCCTCGTCCCCGACGCCTACCCCACCCTGCGCCGCATCCCCACCCTGACCACCCCGGTCCTCATCGTCCACGGCGACCAGGACGAACTCCTTCCGCTCCGCCACGCCCAACGCCTGCACGCCGCCGCCCACCACCCCAAACGCCTCCACATCGTCCCCGGCGCCGGCCACAACGACGTCATCCCCCTGCTCGGCGCGGACTGGACCACCCTCCTACGCACCTGGACCGAGGAGATCCTGCCGGACCGCCGCGGTGCGTAGCCTGGATTCCGGAGGCCGGTTCGGTGCGGGTCGGCCCACAGTCAGGGAGGCGCGGAGATGAGTGAGGCTGCCGAGATCGAGGCGCGGTTGCGGGCGCTGACGGACCAGGAGCTGGTGGCGGTGCTGCGGGGCGCGGTCGAGGGGCGTGCCGCGCTCTGGGCGGTGCGCACCGCGCTCGACGAACTGGCCGGTGTCGGTCATGCCGACTCCGAGAAGAATGTGAGTCCCGACACGTCCGGTTCGGAGGCCGCGCAGGCGGATCCCGCATCCGGGCAGGTCGGGGGCATTTTTCCGGTACCGGCGGTACCGGTACCGCCGACCGGTATCCCGACGCCCGCCGCCGACCCCGGATATTCGCCCTCGGGGGTGCCGACTTTCGATTCGGTTCGCGATAAGGTCGAGCAGCGCTTCGGCGTCGCGCAGGGCATGGGTGAGCTGGACCGGCAGACCCCGGCGGGCCGCGGCGTCGAGGAACAGTTCGCCGCGCGTGAGAAGGCCGCGCGGGAACGCCTGGACCGGATACGGAAATCGTTGCGCGACACCGACTGACGTACCCCGGTCCGGCGTGCCGGAGCCAGTGGATGGGGTGCAGTGGTATGAGCGAGCCGCGTGAGATCGCCGAACGGCTACTCGACGCGCAGGTCGAATTCCTGCTCGCGGAGGTGACCGGCGACCGCTTCGCCGAAGTGGTCGCCCGCGACGTCGACACCGTGCTCGGCGTCGCCGACACGTTGATCTTCCGCGACGTGGTCGAGCTGGATCAGGCCAAACAGACCGTCGCCACCGTCGTCGACCTGATCGGCGGCAGTCCGGTGCTGGCCGACACCGTCGGCGTCTTCTCCGACACCATCTACGACCACATCGCCGAGAACGAGAGCTACACCCTCGGCCAGGTGGTGGACCGCGAGCCGGTGGAGGCGCTGCTGGAGAAGATCCTCGGCATGCACCAGGCCCAGGAACGCATCCTGGACCGGCTCACCGAGAGCCCACTGGTGGCGACCGTCGCCTCGCGGTTCGTCGACAAGCTGGTCGGCGACTTCATGCAGGCCAATCTGGAGCGCGCCGAGAAGATCCCGGGCGTCTCCTCGCTGATGTCGCTGGGCCAGTCCGCGGCGAACCGGGCGAAGAAGGCCGCCGACGGTACCTTCGTCGGGGATCTGGCGGGCAAGGGCGCGCTGTTCGCGCTCAAGCGCACCAATAACGCGATCCGCGAGATGCTGCGCGACGCCCCGGTCCACTCGGCCGCCATGGAGTTCTGGGACCTGCACGCCGACGAGCCCGTCAGCGGTCTGCGCGACTACCTCACCAAAGCCGACCTGAACGAACTCGTGGTGCTCTGCTACGAGATCGCGGTCACCACCCGCGAGAAGGAGTACCTCGGCCTGCTGGTCGAGGAGTGCGTCGAGGTGTTCTACGCCAAGTACGGCGACTACACGCTGGCCGCGATGCTCCCCGAACTCGGGCTCACGGGCGAGGACATCGCCGCCGAGATCCTGCGCTACGGCCCGGCCGTGGTCGAGGGCGCCAAGCGAAACGGCGTGCTGGCCAAGCTGATTCGCGAGCGCCTGGAGCCGTTCTACCTGTCCGAGCCGGTGCTGTCGATCCTGGGCGAGGCGGCGAAGGGGTAGGCGGATCGGCCCGGCCGAACCGAAGGCCGGTCTCGCCTCGGGGGAGTGCGCCGCGCCGGTCGCGCGGTGCACCGCGTCCCGCGCCGCGCGGTGAGCGGAACGAAATCTCGAAAATTGTTGATTACCAGCGTGTTGACAACCCGCGAGATGTCCGGATTGTCGCTTTTTCGCGTTGACGCTCCCGAGGCCCTGTGGCAGTTTGCTCGTGAATCCCGTGGGGGCCGGTTCGGGCCGTCGCGGCGAACGCGCGAGGAGCTTCCGTGGTGCGAATGCGGTCCGGACCCCGGCCGTCCGGCGTGGCGACCGGTCCGTCCGGGCGCGCCGGCTTTGTCGGCGGTCTCGTGCGTCCGCGCACCATTCGCGGGCGGCTCGCCCGGATTCTCGCCGTGTCGCTCGCGGTGGTTTTCGCGCTGCTGGCGGTCACCGCCGCCGCGCAGGTGCGGGCGTACCAGCGCGCCGGCGCGGCCGCCGAGTCGGTGTCGCTCGCCCTGGCGGTCCAGGACGTCCTGCACGAGGCGCAGCGCGAACGCGGTTTGAGCAACGGCATGCTCGGCGGGGACGCCGGGCTGGCGGGCGCGGTGGCCGACCAGCGGAGCGCCACGGATCGAGCCCTGCGCGCGCTGGACGGCGAATCATCCTCCGGCGCACCGGGTTCGGATCAGGTGCGGGCGGCCGTCGGGCGTTTGGCCGCGTTGCCCGCGGTGCGCGCCCAGATCGACGAGCGCCGCCTCGGCAGGCAGGCCGCGTTCCAGTTCTACACCGACGCCATCGACACCCTGAACCACCTGCGCCTCGGCCTGGACCACGCCGACGACGCCGCCGTGCGCCGCGGGCTGCTCGCCCTGTCCACGCTGGGTGAGGCGAAGGAACAGACCGCCCGGGAACGCGGGTTCCTCAACGGCGTCTTCGCGGCGGGCGGATTCGGGCCCGGCGAGTACGTGCAGTTCCTCGACATCCGCGCCGCGAAGACGATCGCGCTCGCCGCCTTCACCCGCGATGCCACCCCCGCGCACCGGGACCTGCTCGCCGCCGCGCTGGCCGGCGAGAACGCCACGCGCGCGGCGGAATCCGAGCGGGTCGCGGTGGACTCGGCGGCGGGGCCGCTGGTGCGCCCGGTCGATCCCGGCGACTGGTGGGCCCGGATGACGGCGGTGATCGACGAGCAGCGCGTCGTGCAGCAGGCGGTCGGCGACGCCGTGCGCGACCGCGCCGACGACCTGCGTGACCGCGCCGCCCTGGTGCTGCTGATCTTCGCGCTCGCCGCGCTGGCCGCCGTCGCGGCGGAGGTCGCGCTGGTGGTGGCGAGCATGCGCGCGATCGTGCGTCCCTTGGCCGAGCTGGCCGACGTGGCCGACGACGTGGCGAGCCGCCGCCTGCCCGAGGTGATCGCCGCCTGGCACGCCGACCCCGAGACGACGCCGGATCGACCGGCGCCGGTCCGCACCCCGCCCGGCGCGTCGGTCGAGATCGAGGCCGTGGCAGGCGCTTTGGACCGCGTCCAGGACACCGCGTACGCGCTGGCCTCGGAACAGGCGCTGCTGCGGCGCAATTCGACCGAGTCGATGGCGAACCTGGCCCGCCGCAACCAGAATCTCGTGCGCAGGCAGCTCGGCCTGATCAGCGAGTTCGAGCGCGAGGAACTCGACCCGAAGGCATTGTCGAACCTGTTCGAGCTGGATCACCTCGCCACCCGCATGCGCCGCAACGCCGAGAGCCTGCTCGTGCTCGTCGGCGAGGGCAGCCCCCGGAGCTGGGCCGCACCGATCGCCCTCACCGATGTGATCCGCGCGGGCCTGTCCGAAGTGGACGACTACCGTCGCGTGGTGCTGCGCCGGGTGGACGAGGTCGCCATCGCGGGCGCGGCGGTGAGCGAACTGGCGCACATCCTCGCCGAACTCATCGAGAACGGGCTCGCGTTCTCCCCGCCGGACCGATCTGCGACCGACCGCCGACCCGCACACCTTCAACTGGATGCTGGCCAATTTCGTCCGCGACACCGACGGGGTGCGTGACACCGTCGCGGTGTCCTCCGACGGCCTGCTCATCGCCATGTCCGACGGGCTGGACCGGGCCGGTGCCGACCGGTTGGCCGCCATCGTGTCCGGACTGTCCGGCCTGGCCAGGAGCGCCTCGCGCAGCTACGCCTTCGACGGGCTGAAGCTCATCATGATCGAGATGCGCCGCGGGTTTCTGCTGGTGTCGGCGCTCGGCGACGGCAGCTGCCTGGGCGTGATCGCCGACGGCGGCTGCGATGTGGGCCTGGTCGGCTACGAGATGGCGGTGCTCGCCGACCGCGCGGGCGCGCTGCTCGACCCGGCGCTCATCTCCCGGCTGCGAGAGTCGTTGCGCAGATGAGCGATCCGGACCTGCCGCGACTGCCGGACCCGCGCATGATCCCGGTGACCCGTCCCGGCGGGTGGTTCGACCCGGCGAATCCGAGCCACGACACTGCCGAAAAGCCCACCGACGGTGCGGATTCCGTGGTCCGGCCGTTCGTCGTGACGGCGGGCCGCACCCTGCCGCTGCGCGACGATCTGCGCATCGAAACACTCGTGCACGCCACGCCCGCCGCGCTGTCGGCGCCGTTGCGCTTCGAGGAACGCACGGTCGTCCTGCTGTGTCAGCGGCCGCATTCCATCGCCGAGATCGGCGCGGCGCTGCGCGTCCCGGTGGGCGTCGCGAGGGTCGTGGTGAGCGATCTGGCCGCCGCAGGACACGTGACGGTGCGCGCCGCCGAGGAGCTCTCCACCGCCGCCATCGAGAGGATCAGGGATCTTGTCCGCGCACTCTGACACCCCAGCATCGCCCCAGTCGTCGGTGAAGATCGTCGTGAGCGGCGGATTCGGCGTCGGCAAGACCACGTTCATCGGCGCCATCTCCGAGATCGAACCGCTCGTCACCGAGGCCGCCATGACCGAGTTCTCGGTGGGGGTGGACGACGCGGGCCACCGCGCCGACAAGACTCAGACCACCGTCGCGCTGGATTTCGGCCGGATCACGCTGGACAGCTCGCTGCTGCTCTATCTGTTCGGCACACCGGGCCAGGATCGGTTCGTCTTCCTCTGGGACGATCTGTCCGATGGCGCGCTCGGCGCGGTGATCGTGGTCGACACCGACCGGGTGGAGGACTGCTACCCGGTGCTCGACTACTTCGAGGAGCGCGCCATCCCGTTCGTGGTGGTGGTGAACCGCTTCGAAGGCGGTGCGCACTTCGCCCTCGACGAAGTCCGCGAAGCCCTCGATCTCGACGAGTGGATCCCGCTGCTCGAATGCGATGCGCGCCAGCGTGATTCGGTGAAGGAGGTGCTGGTCGCGCTGCTCGAACAGGTGCTGGCGCACCGCGTCGCCCCACCCGCCGCGCACCGGGCGGGCTGACGCCCACAGCTACTGTTGGCCCGGTGGGAGAACAGAAGCGGCGAATGCTGAGCGGGGAGCTCTACAAGGACAGCGACCCGGAACTGGTGGCCGAACGACGGCGGGCGCAGGCGCTGTGCGACGAATTCAATCGGACGGGACCGGACGAGACCGGCCGCCGCGAGGTCCTGCTGCGGCAGTTGCTCGGCAAACTGGGCGAGGGGTCGTGGATCATGCCGCGATTCCAGTGCGACTACGGCCATCTCATCGAGATCGGCGCGAACAGCTTCCTCAACTACGACGCCATCCTGCTGGACTGCGCGCCGATCACGATCGGTGACGACGTGTCGATCGGCCCACGCTGCCAGCTGCTCACCGCGCTGCATCCGATGGCGGACCACGAGGCCCGGCGGCAGCGCTGGGAGTCGGCCGCGCCGATCGCGATCGGCGATAACGTCTGGTTCGGCGGCGGCGTCATCGTGTGTCCGGGCGTGACGGTGGGGTCGAACACGGTGGTCGGCGCGGGCAGCGTGGTGACCCGCGACCTGCCCGAGCGCGTGTTCGCCGCGGGCAACCCGGCCCGGGTGATCCGCGCGCTCTGAGCCGCCTGGCTAGCCTGGGGCCATGCTGACCACCCTCGCCGTCGAGAACTACCGCTCGCTGCGCAGGCTGGTGTTGCCGCTGGGCCGGCTGACCGTGATCACGGGCGCGAACGGCAGCGGCAAGTCCAGCCTGTACCGGGTGCTGCGGTTGCTGGCGGGGTTCGCGCGCGAGGGCGCGGTGGCGGCGCTCGCGGCCGAGGGCGGGCTCGACTCGACGCTGTGGGCCGGTCCGGGGCGCACGGCGCGCGACGAATCGCTGGCGCTGCGACTGGGTTTCGCGGGCGAGGATTTCGGTTACGCCGCCGACCTGGGCATTCCGATTCCCGGCGGCGCGGGAACGCTGTTCGGCCGCGATCCGGAGATCAAGGCGGAGGCGGTGTGGGCGGGGCCGGTGCTGCGCCCGGTCACCACGCTCGCCGAACGCGGTGGTCCGGTGGTGCGGCTGCGCGCCGACGACGGCGACTGGTCGCTGGTGCCGCACACCCTGCGGCCCTACGAGACCATGCTCACCGAACTCGCCGACCCGCAGCGCGCGCCCGACCTGCTGGTGCTGCGCGAACGCATCCGCTCCTGGCGCTTCTACGACCACCTGCGCACCGACGCCGACGCACCCGCCCGCACCCCGCGCCTGGGCACCAGGACCATGGCGCTGGCCCACGACGGCGCGGATCTGGCCGCCGCGTGGCAGACCATTCGCGAGATCGGCGACGACGAGAAGTTGAGCGAGGCCGTCGATCACGCGTTCCCCGGTAGCCGGGTCGACATCGTCGCCAGGGATGGGCGGTTCGAACTGCTGCTGCACCAGCCGGGCCTGCTGCGCCCGCTCGGCGCGGCGGAGGTGTCCGACGGCACCCTGCGCTACCTGCTGCTGGTCGCCGCGCTGCTCACGCCCCGGCCGCCGGAGCTGCTGGTCCTCAACGAGCCCGAGACCAGCCTGCACCCCGACCTGCTCGCCCCGCTCGGCGAACTCGTCGCCACCGCCGCCGAATCCACCCAGGTCGTGGTCGTCACCCACGCCGACGCCCTGCGCCACGCCATCACCGCGCACGACCCCGCCGCCCACACCCTCGAACTGGTCAAGGAATCCGGCGCGACCACCCTGCGCGGGCAGGGATTGCTGGACGAACCCGCCTGGTACTGGCCGGAACGTTGAGCCCGACGAACCACCGCGCGGTTGTGACCCCGATCGTGTCGGGCGCGCGGCACGGGGTGCCGGCAGTAGGGTCGGACGCATGACTGAGGCGCGGATCGAGACGGCACAGGACGCGACGCGGCCGCTGCGCGACGACATCCGGTTCCTGGGTGGCGTGCTCGGCGACACGATTCGCGATCACGAGGGCCCTGAGGTGTTCGACCTCATCGAGCGGGTGCGGGTGGAGGCGTTCCGGGTGCGGCGCGAGGAGGTGGAGCGCAGCGCGGTCGCGGAGATGCTCGAAGACGTCGACATCGCCGTCGCGCTGCCGCTGATCCGGGCGTTCAGCTATTTCGTGCTGCTGGCCAACCTCGCCGAGGACATCCAGCGCGACCGCCGCCGCGCCGTGCACGTGGGCGCGGGGGAGCCGCCGCAGGATTCGTCGCTGGCCGCCACCTACGGCAAACTCGACGCCGCCGCGCTCGACGCCGACCGCGTGGCCGATCTGCTCACCGACGCGCTCGTCTCGCCGGTCATCACCGCGCACCCCACCGAGACCCGGCGGCGCACCGTCTTCGACGGCCAGACCGCCATCACCGATCTGATGCGCCGCCGCCAGCGCTACACCGACGCCGAACCCGAGCGCGCCGCGATCGACCTCGATATCCGCCGCCAGGTGCTGTCGCTGTGGCGGACGGCGCTGATCCGGTTGGCGCGCTTGCGGATTCAGGACGAGATCGCCGTCGGCCTGCGCTACTACGAACTCACCCTGTTCGACGTGATCCCCGCGATCAACGCCGAGGTACGGGCGGCGCTGCGCGCGCGCTGGCCCGACGCCGGCCTGCTGCCGCGCCCGATCCTGCGGCCCGGCTCGTGGATCGGCGGCGACCGCGACGGAAACCCTTACGTCACCGCCGATGTCGTGCGGCACGCGGCGCGCCAGGCCGCCGCCGTGGCCTTCGGCCGCTACCTGCGCGAGCTGGTGGAGCTGGAGAAGTCGCTCGCGCAGTCGGCGCGCCTGGTGACGGTGACGCCCGAGGTCGCGGCACTGGCCGAGGCCGGGTATCCCGACCCCGCCACCTTCGCCGACGAACCGTATCGCCGTGCGCTGCACCGCATCCGGGCCCGGCTCACCGCGACCGCCACGGCGGCGCTGGGCGCCCCGCCCGCCGACGGTGTCACCGATATCGCGGCCGAGCCCTATCCGACGCCGCAATCGGTGCTCGACGATCTCGACGCGATCGACGCCTCCCTGCGCGCCACCGGTGACGGCTTGATCGCCGACGACCGCCTCGCCGCGCTGCGCCACGCCCTCGAGACCTTCGGCTTCCACCTCCAAGGCCTCGACATGCGGCAGAACTCGGAGGTGCACGAACAGGTCGTCGCCGAACTGCTGGCCTGGGCGGGCGTGCACGCCGACTACGCGAACCTGTCCGAGGCCGAGCGGGTGGAGCTGCTCGCCGCCGAATTGCGCACCCGCCGTCCGCTGTTGGGCGCGAACGCCCGGCTCAGCGAGCTCGCCGCCAAGGAGGTCGGCATCGTCCGCGCGGCGAAGGAAGTCGTGGACACCTTCGGCGAGGAGGCGGTGCCGAACTACATCATCAGCATGTGCACGTCGGTGAGCGACATGCTGGAGGCGGCGCTGCTGCTGAAGGAGGGCGGGCTGCTGGATCCCGGCGCGCCGGAGGGGGCGGCGCGCTGCCCGGTGAACATCGTCCCGCTGTTCGAGACCATCGAAGACCTCGGCGCGGGTGCGGCCACGCTGTCGGCCGCGCTGGAGGTGCCGGTGTACCGGGATCTGGTGTCCGCCAACGGTATGCGCCAGGAGGTCATGCTCGGCTACTCCGACTCCAACAAGGACGGCGGCTACCTCGCCGCCAACTGGGCGCTGTACCGGGCCGAACTCGATCTGGTCGAAGTCGCGCGCAAGACCGGAATCCGGTTGCGGCTCTTCCACGGTCGCGGCGGCACCGTGGGCCGCGGCGGCGGCCGCAGCTACGACGCCATCCTCGCCCAACCGGCCGGGGCGGTGCGCGGGTCGCTGCGCCTCACCGAACAGGGCGAGGTGATCGCCGCGAAGTACGCCGAATCCCGTGCGGCGCACCGCAATCTGGAATCCTTGATCGCGGGCACCCTGGAATCGACGCTGCTGGACGTGGAAGGTCTCGGCCCCGACGCCGAGCCCTCCTACGAACTCATGGACGATCTCGCGGCCCGCGCCCGCGCCGCCTACGCGCGGCTCGTGCACGAAACACCCGGATTCGTCGCGTATTTCCGCCAGTCCACCCCGGTCGCGGAGGTGGGCGATCTCAATATCGGCAGCAGGCCCGCCTCGCGGAAACCGACCAACTCGGTCGCCGACCTGCGCGCCATCCCGTGGGTGATGTCGTGGAGCCAGGCCCGCGTCATGCTCCCCGGCTGGTACGGCACCGGCACCGCCCTCGAGGAGTGGGTGGGCGGCGATCCCGGCCGCCTCGCCACCCTCACCGACCTGTATCACCGGTGGCCGTTCTTCCGGACGGTGCTGTCGAACATGGCGCAGGTGCTCGCCAAGAGCGACCTCGACATCGCCGCCCGCTACGCCGACCTCGTCACCGATCAGGCGTTGCGCGACAACATCTTCGGCATGATCCGCGACGAGCACGCCCGCACCCTGCGCATGCACGCCGCCATCACCGGCAACCCCGAACTGCTGGCCGACAACCCCTCCCTCGCCGAGTCCATCCACAACCGCTTCCCCTACCTGGAGCCCCTCAACCAGATGCAGGTGGAGCTGCTGCGCCGCCTGCGCTCCGGCGACGACTCCGAACTCGTCAAACGCGGCATCCTCCTCACCATGAACGGCTTGGCCACCGCGCTGCGCAACTCGGGATAGGGCAACTCGGGACAGGGCAACTCGGGACAGGGCGAGCCCGCGAGATCCCGACCGTCACGTGCGCCAGAAGAAGTGGTGGACGACGCCGCTCGGGCTAGGGACCCGCTCCGGATGGAACCGGTCGGTGAGATCGTCGGGGCTGGTCCACAGGCGTTCGCCGCGCCCGAGTTCGATCGGCGCCACCGCGACGTGCAGCGTGTCGACCAGGTCGGCGTCGAGGAATTCGCGCACGGTGGCGACACCGCCGCCGATCCGCACGTCCTTGCCGTCGGCATGCCCGAAGGGACGCTCCGCGCTCTGTCCCTCCCCGGAGCCGTACCCGTCCCGGGAGACGGTGAAGTTCTGAACGCGGGCCAACGGCGCCATCGGAATAACCCTTCTGATCGCGAGGTACGGACAGGGGACGCTAACCGAGCCGTACGCGCGAGACAATCACCCTCAGGCGGCCACGTCGGGCCGGGGCGCGGTGAGGGAGTCGAGCAGGGTGCTGCGGAGTTCGTAGAAGGTCTGGTCGCGGTTGAGGTCGGACTGGTTGCGGGGGCGGGCGAACGGCACGCGGATGTCCTGGGTGATGGTGGCGGCGGGCCCGTGCGACATCACCAGGATGCGATCGGACAGCACGATGGCCTCGTCGACGTCGTGGGTCACCATGACGACGGTGCGGCGCTCGGACTCCCACAGCCGCAGCAGTTCGCCCTGGAGGTCCACGCGGGTGAGGGCGTCGAGCGCGCCGAACGGTTCATCGAGCAGCAACACCTCGGGCTGCAACGCGAACGCCCGCGCGATGCCCACCCGCTGCTGCATGCCGCCCGACAGTTGTGCCGGCTTCTTGTCCTTGTGCGCGGCCAGTTTCACCATATCGAGGTAGTGATCGGCGAGGTCGGCGCGCTCCCGCTTCGGCAACTCGGCGCGGGCGCAGTTCAGCGCGAACAGCACGTTCTCGCGCGCGGTCAGCCACGGCAGCAGCACATGTTGCTGGAATACCACGCCCCGGTCGTGGCCGGGGCCGGTGATGGGGCGCCGGTCGAGCCAGAGCAGACCGCCGTCGGGCTCGGTGAGCCCCGCGATCATCGACAGCACCGTCGACTTCCCGCACCCCGAGGGGCCGATCAGCGTGACGAACTGTCCTTCGTCGACGGTGAGCGAGGTGGGCGCGAGCACCTGATTCCAGTGAGGTTTGGCCGGATACCACTTCTCGACGTTCTCCAGAGCGAGAGAACCGGCGCGCGGATCGTCCGAATCCTGGTGGGTGGTCATGATATTCACTTCCTGGTCGAAGAACGGTCAGCCGTGCGGGATCTGTTTCGCGCCCCACACCACGAGCCGGTCGAGGACGAACCCGACCGCGCCGATGAGCAGAATCGCGACCACGATGGCCGGGACGGACAGCCGATTCCATTGGTTCCAGACGAAATAGCCCATCCCGCGGCTGCCGACGAGCATTTCCGCCGCGATGATCACCAGCCACCCCGTCGACAGCGACAGGCGCAGCCCGGTGAGAATCGAGGGCAGTGCGGCGGGCAGCTGGATACTCCGGATCACCTGGGCGCGTGAGGCTTCCAGCGTGCGCGCCAACTGCATGTAGAGCGGGTTCACCTTCTGCACGCCGTCGATGGTGTTGAGCAGGATCGGCCACAGCGAGGCCATCACGATCACGAAGATCGCCGTGTTCTCCGAATCCCGCAGCAGCGCCAAACCCAGCGGCAGCCAGGCGAGCGGCGAGACCGGGCGCAGCACCTGCACGAAAGGTTCGGTGGCCCACCGGATCCGGGCCGAGTTCCCGAGCAGGAATCCGAGCGGAATGGCGATCACCGCGGCGAGGAGGAAGCCGGTGAGCACCCGCTGCAAGCTGGCGACCAAGTGCCAGAAGATGCCGACACTGGCCGGGCCGGTCACGTAGAACGGATCTTTCAGGATGGACACCACTTGGTCCCAGGTGCCGCCCGGGGTCGGCGCGAGACCGTCGGCGCCTTGGTCGGCGGTCGCCACCGACCAGATCCCGATGCCCACCACCGAGATCGCCAGGAAGAGCAGCACCGCACCGGCCACCTGGGCGCGCAGTGCCGCCCGGTCGGCGGCGATCTTCGCGAGCACGCTCGGCGCGGTGTCCGGTGGGGGGCTCGCCTTTTCGGCGGGCGAAGCGATGGTCTTGTCCAGGGTGAGGTCTCGGGTCATGTCGTCGATACCTGCTTCACGGTCCAGTGCGAGGGATGGTCGGGGTCGAATCGGCGGCCGTTGATGAGCAATTCGGTCGCCGGGGCGGGCGGCGGGACGCCCAGCGCGGTGAACGCGGCGCGCGAGGCGTCGGCGTCGAACACCGAGCGAACCGTGTCGCGATACTCTTGCGCCGTCGTCCAGCGGCCGGCGCCGGCCAGCCCCCACCGCTGGAACTGCGTCAGCATCCAGATCCCGAACGCCTCCTGCGGATACGGCTCGAACCGGACCCGGTCGGGCACCCGGCGGGCGATCCCGGTGCCGTCCTGGAACTCGCCGGTGAGGATGGCCTCGAGCAGTTGCGGTTGCTGGTTCAGGAACTGCTCCGGTGCCATGGAACGTGCTGCGGCGGCGCGGTTCTCGGCCTTGTCGCTCCACAGCGCGGCGTCGTGGACGGCGCGGGTGAGCGCCTGGTAGGTCACCGGATTCGCTTGCGCGAACTCGTCGTTCACGCCGAACCCGCAGCACGGGTGCCCCGCCCACAGGTCACGCGTGAGCGTGAACAGGTACCCGGCGCCGGTCGCGACGGCGCGCTGGTTGAACGGATCGGGCCCGAGATAGCCGTCGACGCCGCCGGTCATGAGGTTGGCGACCATATCCGGCGGCCGCAGCACCCGCAGCTCCACATCGGTGTCGGGATCGAGTCCGCCCCGGCTGAGGAAGTCGCGGATCAGCAGGTTGTGCACCGAGTAGTCGAACGGCACGCCCAGCCGCATCCCCGCGAAGTCCTCCGGGCCGCGCACCCGTCCGAAGTGCTTGCGGTGCAAGGTGATCGCCTGACCGTTGGTGTTGGTGATCAGCGGCAACCGGGTGCGCATCCGTCCGGAGGCCAGCCCCTGGTCGATGGCCAGCGGCATCGGGGCGAGCATGTGCGTCGCGTCGATCTCGCCCGTGGCGTAGGCCGCCCACACCTCGGCCCAGCCGGAGAACTTCTTCAGCGTCACGTCCAGGCCGTGCTTGGCGTATATCCCGAGCGCCTTGGCGTTCACGATCGGCGAGGAACAGGTGATCGGAATGAATCCGACGGTGATCTTCGGCTTTTCGATACCCGGCAACGGCTCGAGGGCGACGCCGGGCACGGTGGTGCCGGACGCCGGTGCGGCGGCGGGCGGCGGGGGCGCGATGGGCGCGCACGCCGCGGTGGCGTACGCGCCGGCGACCGCGGCGCCGATACCCAGGAACCGCCTGCGGGGCAGCGGGCCCGGCATCCTCACGCCTCTCTCGGCGCGCGGGATGTGTTGCGGCCCCGTGCGAATGGTTGGCTGGCGGTCGGCATCATTCATCTCCGATACGGTGTGCGTCGCGAGAACGGGTGTTCTCGGATCGCGAGAGCGGTCAGAACTTGTAGTCGAGGAATTTCCCGTCGAGGGTCACCACCACGCGATCGCCGTCGGGATCGGGGCGGCGTTCGACCGTGAGGGTGAAATTGATGGCGCTCATGATGCCGTCGCCGAACTCCTCGTGAATCAATTCCTTGATCGCGGGCCCGTAGACGTTGAGCGCCTCGTAGAAGCGATAGATCGTCGGGTCGCTGGGCACCGGATTGTCGAACGTGCCGCGGTAGGGCTGGGTGCGCAGCGCCTCGACCACGGCGTCGTCGAGATCGAGCAGCGCGCCCACCGCGCGGGCCTCGGGTTCGGGCATCGGATGCTGCCCGTGCAGGGCGGCGATCGTCCACGCCGCGGGCCTGCCGATTTCCGCCGCGATCTCGCGCCAGGTGACCTTCTTCCTGATGCGTTGCGACACGACGTGTTTCGTGGCTTCGGCTTTGTCCATGATGGCGTCCATCGGCACTCCTCTCACCCGCACCACCGTCGGTGCGCTGCGTTCAGTCGACCATTTCGCGCGGGTCGCGCAGAAGCGAAAAGGGCGCACGGGAATGGGCAATTCGCGCACGGTTCCGGATGGCGGAATCGATTAACGGCGGCGTAACGGAATGCGCCGGAGACGTAACAATCGCGGACCTACACTGGCCTTTTCGGTACGGAAGCGCGAACAACGATGAGTACAGCCGCAATCGCCGTGGCGCGGCAGGTGGTCCATTCGATGGATCAGGCCGCGTGGGTCGTGGACCAGACCGGGCGGATCGTGATGATCAACCGCTCGGCGCTGTCGGTCCTCGGCTATCGCGGCGACGACGACGTGGTGGGCTGCTGTAGTCACGCCGCCTTCCATCATCACCACATCGACGGCGCGCCCTACGACCGCTCGACCTGCCCGATCCTGCGCGCCGCCGGGGGCACGCTGCCGTCGCGGGGCGGCACCGAGTGGATGATCCGGCGCACCGGCGTCGCGCTGCCGGTGTCGTGGTCGGCGTCGGAGCTGCGCCTCGACGCCGCGCGCATGCAGCTGATCACGCTGACCGTGCTGGACCGGTTGGCGGTCGAGGACGAACTCCGCCTCGCCCGCGAACGCACCTCGGTGCTGGAGCGGCGCGCGCTGTTCGAGAAGGCGCGCGATCTGATCGCCATCCGCGCGGGGGACCCGGACCTCACCCCGGTGACGCTCGCCCGCGAATTGCACGTCTCCCTGCGCTACCTCCAGGCCGCGTTCGCCGAGTCGGGCAGTTCCCCCGCCCGCGGCATCCGCGTGGCGCGACTGACCCGGGCGGCGAGCCTGCTCGAATCCGGGCTGACCGTGTCGGACGTGGTGGAACAGTCCGGATTCTCCGACCCGTCCACGTTCCGTCGGGCGTATCGCAGGCACTTCGGCACCACGCCGGGTGCCGGGCGTCAGAGCGTCGCCAAGCCGAACGACATGATGCTGCCGTAGAGAATCGGCACGACCCCGGAACCTGCCAAGAACAGCAGGTGATCGAGGGCGCGGCTCCGACCCCTCGTGCGGATCGCGTAGATCGCACTCGCGAGGGTCCAGATCGCCAGTGTCAGAACCGATCCCAGGGCGATCGCGAACCACGCGAACGGCCAGCACGCGACGACACACAGCACCCACAGCACGAACCCGGCGGCCAGCCCCGCCAGCAGGTGACTCGCGGCTTTGAGCCACCGCACGGAGGAGCGCCGCGCACCTGCCCTCGTGCTCATGGTGACCACCTTGTCGCCGGAAAGATCCTGGTCGGAGTCTATTCCGGCGGGACCCGCCCGGGGTCGATGTGCGAGCGGCATCACTACCGGGGGAACAAAAGCGGGACTGTTGCGCGTTGTGCCGAATGCCGCTACCGTTGATGCGGTCTGCAGCTCGTGGTCGCAGGTGATACCTCCCACGAGAATCCATGTTCGCCCCGGCGGTCTCATCCGTCGCGGTATCCGCACATCGCCGGCGTAGCTCGGCAGTCGCCGCCCCTCTCGACGGGCGGTGTTCGCGGCGATCCGCCGCACCTCACTCACTTCAGGAGAAATCATGCAGGACAACACTATTCAGAATCGGGACGCCGACGACCGGGAAACGGTCACCGGCATCCTCGACATCACGGGCAACACCCCCGCGCTGCGTGTGGAGGGCTACCTGCCCGGACCCGGCGACGCGCACGTGCCGACGCGGTTGATCCGCGAGCACGGGCTGCGCCGGGGCGACACCGTCGTCGGCACCCTCGGGCCCCGGCGCGACAACGCGAAACTCCCGCCGCTGGCCCGCGTCGACAGCGTCAACGGCCTGCCGCCCGAGAAGGCCCGCAACCGGCCGCATTTCGGCGATCTGGTGCCGATCTACCCGCGCGACCGCCTGCGGCTGGAAACCGAATCGCACGAGATGATCACGCGGGCAACAGATCTGGCCATGCCGATCGGCAAGGGGCAGCGCGCCCTTGTCGTCGCGCCGCCCAAGGCGGGCAAAACCACGGTGCTGCAATCGATCGCGCACGGCATCGCCAAGAACCACCCCGAATGCCACCTGATGCTGGTGCTCGTCGGCGAACGCCCGGAGGAGGTCACCGACCTGTCCCGCGCGGTGCCCGCCGACGTCGCCGCCGCCACCTTCGACCTCCCCGCCCCGGACCACATCGCCCTGGCCGAACTCGCCATCGAACACGCCAAGCGACTGGTCGAGATGGGCCGCGACGTGGTGGTGCTGCTGGACTCGCTCACCCGCCTGGCCCGCGCCTACAACCTGGCCGCCACCGGCTCCGGTCGCATCCTCTCCGGCGGCGTCGACGCCGGCGCGCTGGCCCCGCCGAAGAAGTTCCTCGGCGCCGCCCGCAATATCGAGCACGGCGGCTCGCTCACCATCATCGCGACCGCGCTGGTGGAGACCGGCTCCCTCGCCGACACCGTGATCTTCGAGGAGTACAAGGGCACCGGCAATGCCGAACTGAAGCTCGACCGCCAGCTCGCGGATCGCCGCCTCTTCCCGGCGATCGACCTCAGCCGTTCCAGCACCCGCAAGGAGGAACTGCTGCTCACCGTCGACGAACTCGCCGCCACGCATTCCCTGCGCAAGACTCTCTCCGGCCGCGAGCCGCAACAGGCCCTCGAACTGCTGCTCACGGGTCTGCGTCAGACCGAGACGAACGCCGAATTCCTCGCCCAGATCATCCGCGCCGGATAGTTCCGCTTGACCTTGACACTGTGACAAGGTCTTGAGTGGTGGGCGAAGGAGGTGGTTGTCGTGAACACAACCCATCGCGGCGGGCCGGACGCCCGCCTCGCCACCGCTCTGGCCGCCCCGGATGCGTCGGCCCGGCTGCGGGCGGCGCTCGAGGTGGGCACGCTGGGCGATCCGCGCTTCGCCGAAACCCTGGTGGCGCGCTGCGCCGTGGAGCCGGACTTCTTCGTCCGGGACATGCTGACCTGGGCGTTGTGCCGGCTGCCCGCGGACATCACCGTGCCCAGGCTGCTGGCCGAACTCCGGTCGGAGCGGGCGCAGGCGCGCAGCCAAGCGCTGCACACCCTGTCGAAGATCGGGGACCGCGGCGCCTGGCCTGCGGTGTCGGGCCTGCTGCACGACGAGCACGACGAGGTCGCGCTCAGCGCGTGGCGGGCCGCGGTGGTGCTCGTGCCGCACGGCGCGGCGGAAGGGCTTGCCGCCGATTTGGCCGCCGCCCTCGGCCGGGGCGATCGGGAGATGCACCTGAGTCTGAGTCGCGCGCTGGCGGCGCTCGACGAGGCCGCCGCGCCCGTGCTCGCCGCCGCCATGGCGAGCCCGGATCCGCGCGTGCGCGCCCACGCCGAAGCCACCGAACGACTCCGGCTCGACCCCGAGAGCGGGTTCACCCTCGCGGTCGAGGCGGCCAAGCGTGTCGCCGTAATCGGCTCGAACACAATCGGTTCGGACACTTAGGGAAGGGCGTTCGGATGTTGATCGGTGAGGTGTCGCGGCAGTCGGGCGTCAGCACCAGGATGCTGCGCCACTACGACCGGCTGGGGTTGGTGCAGCCCACGCTGCGCACCTCCGGCGGGTATCGCGAGTACTCCGCCGACGACATCCGCCGCCTGTTCCGCGTCGAATGCCTGCGCAGCCTCGGACTCTCCTCGAGCGAGGTCGGCCGGGCCTTGGACGAGCCGGGCGCCACACCCGGCGCCCTGGTGGGCGAACTCATCCGGCACACGCGGGCCCGCATCGCCGCGCAGGAGGAACTGCTCAGGAAACTCGAGCGCGTGGAGGCGGCCGCGCCCGCGCAGTGGGGTGACGTGATCGGCGTGGTGACGTTGCTGCGCGCGCTCGAATCCGAATCCGGGGCCCGCCGCCAGCAAGCGGTGCTCGCGCAGCACGGCGGCGCGTCGCTGCCGGTCGAATCACTGGTCGAGGCGGCGCTCGCCGAAGACGACCCGAACGTGGCCGGGGCACTGCGGTGGTCGCTGGCGCGGGCCGAGGGGGAGGGGTTGGCGGAACTGGCCGCCGGCCTGGACTCGCCGACGGTCCGGGTCCGCCGCCGCGCCGTCGCCGCCATCGCCGAACTGCGCACCCCGGAGGCTACGGCGTTGCTGCGCAAGGCTTTCGACGATGGTGCGGTGACGGTCCGCGACCGCGCGGCGTTGGCCCTGGGCGTGCGCGGCGTGGTCGACGTGGTGCCCGCTCTGCTCGAAATGGTCACCGACGGAAGATCCGACGTCGAAGCCGCCGAAACCCTCGGTGCGCTGGCCGATGGATCGATCCCCGCCGCCGACCTGGTCCGGACCATGTGGGACAAGCTTCGGAAGACCACCTACGCACCGGCCCGCTCGCGAATCACCCAGGCGCTGGCGGAGATTCCGGGGGCGGAGGCGCGGGAGGTGCTCGTCGCGTTGTCCGGGGATGGGGATCGGACGGTTGCCGCCACGGCGGAGGCGATCCTGCGGACGCGGGACAGCTCAACGAGCTGAACGAAACGTCCGTAGTGGAAGGTGTTGGGCTCCAGGTGATCGCGGTCGGTGCCCTCAGCGAATACGCCCCAACCCCTCGCTCAACTGTTCGGCATAGGCGATCGCGTCCCTCCGCTGCGTCAGCCGGGCCATGAGTCCCGGTGCCAGACCAGCGGATTTGGCCGCGATGCGGACCGGCAGGTCGGCGACATCTATTTCCGCGCGGTCCTTGTCGACGGCCGTGACCACGGCGCGTCCGACGGCGTCGGACGTCGTTCCCTTCGCCCCCGGTGACGCGCCCAGCCGCGCGTCGGCCAGCATTCCGGCGTCCACGACCGACTCGGGAAACACCACCGACGCGCTGACACCGGTGCCGCGCAGATCCTGGCGCAGCGACGCGCAGAACCCGCGCAGCCCGTACTTCGTCGCCGAGTACACGGGCAGCCGGGCGCTGGGGATCTTGCCCGCGATCGACGCGATATACACGAAATGGCCGCGCCCCCGGCCCACCATTGCCGGTAGCAATCGCAGCGTCATCAGCATCGGCACCCGCAGATTCACGTCGAGCGCCCGGTCCAATTCTTCCTGCGTGAAGTCCTCGAGTCTCCCTGTGGCGGGCAGCGCCGCGTTGGCGACCACGATATCGGCGCCGGCCGATCGGTCCAGGAGTTCGTCGACCTGTCGGCGATCGGCGAGATCGCAGATCACGACTTCGGCCCCGCCCAACTGCGCGGCCAGCGGCGCGAGCGCCCCCTCCCGCCGATCGGTGAGGACGAGTTCGGCTCCCCGGCCGTGCAGGGCGCGGGCGATCGCGCCACCGAGTCCACCGGAAGCGCCCGTCACCACCGCTTTCGCATCGTTGACCTCCATGGCGAGCTCCGCACTCATCGTAGAGCCGGGCCGCGCCCTTCTCGGTCACGCCGCGATAGGAATCCGCGCGGCTGTCGATTCCCGTCGTTCCCGACCTCGACCGGCCCTTCTTCCACATGAGCGCGGACATGATCGGGGCGATGCGTTCGCCAACTCGCACGCACGAACTCGATGACACCACCCTCGCCGCAGTCCTTCGGCGAACTCGCGCGGGATTCCATCGAGCGGTCGCCGCGATGGCCTCGGCAGGCAACGACGTCATCGTGGATCACGTGCTCAGCGAACCCTGGCGGCTTCGCGACTGCCTCACCGTCATGGCCGGCATCGACGTGGTTTTCGTCGGGGTTCACTGCTCCCTCGAAGAATTGCAACGTCGTGAACAACAGCGTGGCGATCGCCCGCTCGGTACCGCCGCCGGGCAAATCGGCCAGGTGCACGCACAGGCGATGTACGACCTCGAGGTCGACACCGGCACCGGCAGCATCGAAGCTTGCTCTGCCCGGATCAAGGCGTACGTCGAGGGCGATCCATCTCCCCGCGCATTCGACCGGCTCCGCGCGGCCGCGAGACATTGACTCACCGCCGCGAATCTCCTCGCCCCCGTTCAGGAACTTCGAAAATACATCTGCACCAACGGATCCTCGGACGCCGAGAGTTCCTCCAAGGTTCCGTCGGCGACGATTCGCCCTTGCTCATGATCACCAGGCGGTCGGCGTAGCCGATGGTGGTGAGGAGGGGGATGTCGTGGGTGAGGGTGAGGACGGCGGCACCGGAGTCGGCGTATTCGCGGAGGGATTTCCATACGCCGTAGGCGGTGCCCTGGTCCAGGGAGGCGGTCGGGCTGTCGGCGACGAGGATGGTGGGGGCGGTGAGCAGGGCGGCGGCGAGGGCGGCGCGTTGGATCTGGCCCGCGGAGTTGTGCCGCGGCAGCAGGTTCCGCGCCTCGGCGGGGTAAAAGGCTGCGGCGCAAGCTTGTTCGACGGTCCATGATCCGTGTCGGCGTTCTATGTCGCGCAATTGCGCGCCGACCGTTCGGTCCCGCGTGAACGCATCGATGCCGTCTGGGGGACGTCGCCGACGGGTGCCGTCGAGCAGGACTTCGCCGGTCGTTTCAGCGGATTCGGGCAGGCGAATTACCCCGACTCGTCGCGCCGCCGTCGCAGGTAGGCGATCTCGGCGGAATTCCCCGCCAACTCGATGGCCCGGTCGTAGGCCGCGCGCGATTCCCCGCCGCGACCCACGCGGCGCAGCAGATCCGCGCGGGTCGCGTGGTAAGCGTGATACGCGCTGAGCGGTTCCGCGAGGCGGTCGAGGGCGGCCAAACCCACCTCCGGCCCGTCTAGTTCGGAGACCGCGATGGCGCGGTTGAGGGCGATGAGGGGCGACGGGTCGAGGTGGGTGAGTTGGTCGTAGAGGGCGACGATCTGCGACCAGTCGGTGTCGCGCATCGCGCGGGCGGAGGTGTGGACGGCGTTGACGGCGGCGAGGATCTGGTAGCGGCCCGGCGCGACGCCCGAAGCCAGCCGCTCGCGCACCAGCCGATGTCCCTCCGCGATCAGTTCCGGATCCCACGCCGCGCGGTCCTGTTCGTGGATCGGCACCAGTTCGCCGTTCGCCGACACCCGGGCGGTACGGCGAGCGTCGGTGAGCAGCATCAGCGCGAGCAGCCCGGCCACCTCGCCGTCGTCGGGCAGCAGGGTGCGGACGAGGCGGGTGAGCCGGATCGCCTCGGCGGTCAGGTCGTGGCGGACCGGATCGGTCCCGGGGCCGGTCGCCAGATACCCCTCGTTGAAGACCAGATACAGCACGGCCAGCACCCCCGAGACCCGCGCGGGCAGATCCTCGGCCGACGGCACCCGATACGGGATGCGCGCGGCCGCTATCTTGTCCTTCGCGCGGGTGATCCGCCGCGCCATCGCGCTCTCCCGCACCAGGAACGCGCGGGCGATCTCGGGCACGGTCAACCCGCCGACCATGCGCAGCGTCAGCGCCACGCGTGCCTCCGGCGCGAGTGCGGGATGACAGCACGTGAAGATCAGCCGGAGCCGGTCGTCGTCGATGGCGCCGGGCGATGCGGGCGGGTCGTCGTCGGACACGATCCGGGCCTCCCGGTGTTTGTCGTCGCGCTTGTGCTCGCGCCGGATCCGATCGAGGGCCTTGCGGGTGGCGGTGGTGGTGAGCCAGGCGCCGGGATTGGGCGGCACGCCGTCGGACGGCCAGCGTTCGACGGCGGTCGCGAACGCCTCGGCCGCCGCCTCCTCGGCGATGTCGAGATCCCCGAAACGCTTGGTGAGCGCGGCCACCACCCGGGCCCACTCGGCGTGGTGCGCCCGGGTGATCGCCTCCCGCGCGTCGGTCACTCCGGGTCGCTCAGGAACGGCCGGACCTCCACCGGCCGCCGGCAGACCTTCGATCCTTCGGCGGCGAGGGCGAGCGCGGCGTCGAGATCGGGCGCCTCGAGGATCCAGAAACCCGCCATGTATTCCTTCGACTCCACGAACGGGCCGTCGGTGAACAGCGGCGTGCCGTCCCGGTTGTCCACGACGGTGGCCGTGGCGGGCGCGGCGAGACCGCCCGCGAAGACCCAGTTGCCCTGCGCCCGGAGCCGGTCGTTGTAGGCGCGGATGTCGGTCATCTCGTCGGGGGTAGCGGAGCCGGTCTTGTCGTCGATCACGGAAACCAGATATTGCATGTCCACTCCTGTGGTCGGGGCCTCCGGCAGAACACCGCCGGACGGCGACGGTCTCGAGTCTTCCAGCGCCCCTCAGGACACGCGGTTCGTTTCGTCGGTGAGGGTGGCGTACCGGGGGCGGCCGTGCGGCCGGTAGGTCTGGAGCGTGATACCGCGGGCGAAGGTCCCGGATTCGACCAGGTCGAGCGCCACGTCCGGCCCGTCGGCGGGGAACAGCCGCGTGCCCTGCCCGACGATCACGGGGTAGGTGAGCAGGGTGATCTCGTCCACGAGGTCGTTGGCCAGCAGCCAGCGGATCGTCGCACCGCCGCCGTGCACCTGGATCTCACCGTCCCGCTCGGCCTTCAGCGCGCGGACCGCCTCCGCGACGTCGCCGGAGAGGACGGTCGTGTGCGCCCACCGCGGATCGGTGAGGGTGGTCGACACGACGTACTTCGGGCGGCTGTTCAAGGGGCCCGCGATCGGGTTGTCGCCGGGATCCGGCAGCACGCCCCAGGAGTCGGCGAAGATCTCGTAGGTCCGGCGGCCGAACAGGAACGCGTCGGCGCGCTGGTAGATCGCGCCGAGGCGCGCCTCGGCGTCGCCGTCGAACAGCGGCAGCGCCCAGCCGCCGCGCGTGAACCCGCCCCTGGTGTCCTCGTCGGAGCGGCCGAGTCCCTGCATCACGCCGTCGAGGGAGATGTTCGTGACGGTGGTCAGTTTCATGATCGTGCGTCCTCACCGGGCCGTGGGCCCTTCGGTGGCGGCCCTGCGTGGGCGGCCTCTCACCGACTCCACGAACGGGACCGCCCCGATCGGACACCGGCGGACGAACTTTCTCGAGATTTTTTCCGAGTCGAGCCCTGCGCGCCGCAGCCGCGACCCTGTCGCGGCTGGCGTCAGTCCCCGAGGACGGCGAGGGCGTCGATCTCGACCAGCATCTCCTCGCGCGGCAACCCGGTGAACACCGTGGTGCGGCTGGGCAGCACGCCGCCGGGCGAGTGCGCCGTGACGAACTCCCCGTACGCCTCGTTCATGGTGGCGAAATCGTCGCGGGTGGTGAGGTAGACGCGCAGCATCACCACGTCGTCGAACGTCGCGCCGCCCGCCTCGACGATCGCCTTCACGTTCTCCAGCGTGCGGCGGGTCTGGGCCGCCACATCGCCGGGGTACAGGTACTCGTTGGTGGCGGGGTCGACCGGGCCCTGACCCGACACCTGCAGAATCGGGCCCTTGCGCACGCCTTGGGAGAACGTGTGGGCGGGCGCGGGCGCGCCGGTGGTGCGGATCGCGGTCTTCTCGCTCATCGTCAACCTTTCGTTGCGGATCGGCCGGGGTGCCAGCCGAGCTCGGCGGAAACGGCCTCGGCCGCCGCGCGCACGCGCGGCAGTTCGGCCAGCACCTGCTCGTGGTCGAGCAGTAGATCGGGGACCGACATCGACAGCGCGGCCACCACGGCTCCGGTGCCGTCGCGCACCGGCACGCCCACGCAGTTCACGAAGCTCTCATGCTCCTCGTGATCCTCCGCATACCCTTGCGCCGCAACCTTTTCCAACTCCTCGAGGTAGCGCTCCGGAGTGGTGATGGTGCGGTCGGTGAACGGGTGGTAGTCGAGGCGTTCGGCGACGGCACGCCATTCGGCGCGCGGCAGCCCGCTCACCAGTACCTTGCCGACGGCCGTGCAGTGCAGCGGCGCGGGCCGCCCCACCCGCGAGTACATGCGCACGCTCTGGGTGGCGTCGATCTTGTCGATGTAGAGGGCCTCGCCGGATTCGTAGACCGCCAGGTGCACGGTCTGCCCGGTGGCGGCGTTGAGAGCGCTCAGGTGCGGGCGCGCCAGGGTGCGCACGTCCCGCTGCTCGAGCGCGTGGTTGGCCAGTTCGAACAGCCGCGAACCCAGCACGTACCGGTGGTGGCTGTCGTGGGTGACGAAGCGCTGCGCCTCCATCGTCTGCAACAGCCGCAGCACCGTCGACTTGTGCACGCCGAGATGGGCCGCCAGCTGGTCCAAGGAGTGCGAATCCTCGCCCAGCAGAACGAGAATCGTGAGGGCGCGCGACAAACTCTGACTCATGACGGTCCATTCTCGGCCATGACCACCGACGGGTATTCCGTTCGGGCCCAATCGGACTCGTCCAGTTCCGCCGCGAGGGCGAGCACCGGGGGCGGCGGCAGCTCCGCGATATCGCCCGTGCCGGTGAGCGCGGCCGCCGCGCACAGGTGCCCGAAACGCAGGCGCCGCACCAGCGGAGCGCCGTGCAGCAGCGCCGCGAGATAGCCGCCGGCGAAGGCGTCGCCCGCGCCGATGCGCTCGGTCACGGTGAGGCGCAGCGCGGGAACCTCGACGCGTTCGCCGCCGTCGAAGCCGGTGACGGAGTTGCCGTCGTTCTTCACGATCAACTGCCGGGGCTCCGGGAACAGGGCGCGCAATGCGTCGGGGTCGCCGACGCCGAACACCTCCTGCGCCTCGTCGGCCCCGAGGAACACCACATCGCCGCCGCGGACCAGCCGCGCGAGCACGTCGGCCGCCGGACGCGAACTCCACAGGGCGGGACGGTAATTCAGATCGAAGCTGATCAAGCGGTCCGCTCGCGACAACCGAGTCAGCGCCTCGGTGAGCGCGGTGGCCGACTCCGACAGGGCAGCCGTGATTCCCGTGTAGTGCACGAGCGCGGCGCTGTCCAGCAAGCCCCGTGCGCCGGGAGTCTCGAGGTCGGCGGCGGAGAGGGCGCTGGCGGCGGAACCGTTGCGGTAGTACAGCATTCGGCTCGTGCCCGCCGCCAGGTCGGTGGGGGAGCCGGACCCGGCGCCGCGTTCCTTGACGTAGAGCCCGGTGGGGCGCGACGGGTCGACGACCACGGCCGACACGTCCACGCCGCGCGCGCCGAGCTGCGCGGTGAGGTAGCGGCCGAACCCGTCGTCGCCGACCCGCGACAGCCACGCCGCGTCCACGCCCAGCCGGGCGAGCACCGCGGCGACGTTCGCCTCCGCGCCGCCCGCCGTCCGGTCGAAGACGGGCGAGTCCTCGAGGGGGCCGGGACGCGCGACGAGCACGGCCAGCCCCTCGCCGACGGTGACGGCGCGCGGACGGTTCGTCGTGGGACGCGTCACAGCGAACTCCCTTCGGCTCTTGCGGCACAGCTCACGTCTGTGCACAATAACCAGACCGAACACAATACGCAACATGCGTTGCAAAATGTGCAATGCATGACTGATGTGAAGAGAGCACTAGCCGATAGGGGTCGCGATGAGGCGGCTCCGCACCGGAAGGAATGCCGTGCCCACAGACGAGAAGCCCACGCGTGAGGCGACCGCGAGCGAAGGCGGCGGCCCGGTGCACGTCGACGGCATCGAACACCCGCACGATGTCGACGCACCACGGGGTGGGGTCACCTCGCACCGCGGCGTGGTGTCGCCGGATCGGCGCACCGGCGACAGCGCGGGGCAGGCGGGGAACGGCACCGGCGGTGCTGCGGCGCGTGTGCCGGATCGTCCGGTTCGGATCGGCCGCGCCGCCGTCGAGGACTTCGCCCACCGCACCCTGGGCCCTGAGCACAAGAGTCTGCCGCCCGCGGCGTGGGGCGCCACGGTGCGCGAATTCCTCGCGACCAACCCCTGCCTCGACGACTTCCAGACCCCACTGCTCACGCTCGACCGCGCCACCCTGGACGCCAACCTCGCGGTGATGGGGGAGTGGGCGCGCCGGGCCGGGGTGCGACTCGCCCCGCACGGCAAGACGACGATGGCTCCCCAACTGTGGGCGGAGCAGGTCGCGGCGGGCTGCTGGGGCATCACTCTCGCGACGCCGTGGCAGGTGCAGGCGGCGCGGGCGTTCGGCGTCTCGCGGATCGTGCTCGCCAACTCGCTGGTGGACCCGGTGGCGCTGCGCTGGCTCGCCGGCGAACTGGCCCGCGATCCGGAGTTCGAATTCTGCTGCTGGGTGGACGATCTCGCGAGTGTCGCGCTGATGGACGCCGCGCTCGCCGATACGCCGGGTGGTGTGCGCGTGCGCGTGCTCGTGGAACTCGGTGGCGCGCACGGGCGTACGGGGGTTCGTCGTGTCGAAGACGCTCGGGCGCTGGCCGAGGCTGTGCGGAGCTCCCGGAGGTTGATCCTGGGGGGTGTCGCCGGATACGAAGGCGCGCTGGCGCACGATCGCGGCGCGGACGGTGTCGCGGCGGTGCGCGGTTACCTGGACGAAATGGCGCGCCTGCACCGCGATCTCACCGACCTCTACGAGGACTTCGCCGTGGTGACGGCGGGCGGCAGCGCGTTCCAGGATCTCGTGGTCGAACGCCTGGCCCCGCTCGCGGACGAGACCGGAAGCGCCGGTGCGCCGACGGCGGTGGTGCTGCGCAGCGGCGCGTATGTCGTGCACGACGACGGCTTCTACGCGGGCATCTCGCCCTTGGCCGCCGGCCGCGCCGACCGTCCGCTCCGTTCGGCCATGCACGGCTGGGCGCGCGTGATCTCCCGTCCGGAACCCGAACTCGCCCTGCTCGACGCGGGCAAGCGCGACTTCCCGTTCGACGAGGGACTGCCCGTGCCGCAATACGCGGGCGGACAACGATTCTCGGACGTGAACCCGGCCGCCCAGGTGACCGCGCTCAATGATCAGCACACTTTCCTGCGCCTGCCCGGCGCGGCGGCGGGCGACCTGCAGATCGGCACCGTGGTGCGTCTCGGCCTCTCCCACCCCTGCACCGCCTTCGACAAATGGCGGCTCATCCCCGTGATCGACAGCGCCGACGCCGCCGACCCGCGCGTGGTCGACCTCGTGCACACCTTCTTCTGACGGACGTGATCCCATGACCGACTTGCTGTTTCGCGATATCGACGTCCTCGATGGCACCGGCGCGCCCCGCGTGCGCGCGGACGTCCTGGTCTCGGACGGGCGCATCGCCCAGCTGACCGGGCCCGGCGCACTGCGCACGGAGGTGCCCGCCGTGGCCGTCGCACCCGGCAGTGTGCTCGCCCCGGGTTTCATCGATATGCACGCGCACTCCGATCTGCACCTGCTCACCGAACCCGGCCACTTTCCCAAGGTCAGCCAGGGTGTCACCACCGAGGTGATCGGCCAGGACGGACTGTCCTACGCGCCGATCGACGAACCCACGCTCGCCGTGCTGCGCCGCCAGATCGCGGGGTGGAACGGCAATCCCACCGACCTCGACTTCGCCTGGCGGACCGTCGCGGAATACCTCGACCGGCTGGACCAGGGGATCACGCCCAACGCCGCGTATCTGGTCCCGCAGGGCACCCTGCGGCTGATGGTGGTGGGCAGCGAGAAGCGGGACGCGACGCGCGCCGAAATCGACCGGATGCGTGAGCTTTTGGCGCAGGGCCTGCGTGAGGGCGCGGTGGGCATGTCGAGCGGGCTCACCTACACACCCGGAATGTACGCCGACACTGCGGAATTGGCCGCGCTGTGCGAGGTGGTCGCCGACTTCGACGGGTTCTACGCCCCGCACACCAGGTCCTACGGCGCGGGCGCGCTGGAAGCGTACGCCGAGATGATCGAGCTGTCCCGCCGCACCGGCTGCGCGCTGCACCTCACCCACGCCACGATGAACTTCGGCGTGAATCGCGGGCGCGCGGGCGAATTCCTCGCGCTGGTCGACGCGGCCCGCGCCGACGGGTGCGACATCACCCTCGACACCTACCCGTACCTGCCCGGCTCCACGACGCTGTCGGCGCTGCTGCCGAGCTGGGCGATGTCGGGCGGCCCGGACGCGGCGCTGGCCCGCCTGGACGATCCGGCCGAACGCGCCCGCATCGCCCACGACGTGGATGTGGCAGGCTCGGACGGCTGCCACGGCGTGACCGTCGAATGGGAGACCATCCAGATCAGCGGCGTCGGCGATCCCGACCTGGCCGACCGCGTGGGCAGCACGGTCGCCGATCTGGCCGCGGCGGCGGGTGTCGCGCCGGTGGAGGTGTTCTTCGACCTGCTGCGCCGCGACCAGCTCGCCACCACCATCCTCCAGCACGTCGGGCACGAGGAGAACGTGCGCGCGATCATGGCGCACCCCGGGCACATGGGCGGCAGCGACGCGCTCCTCGTGGGCGCGCGTCCGCACCCGCGGGCGTGGGGTACGTTCCCGCGCTACCTCGGCCGGTACGCGCGCGACCTCGGCGTGCTCGAGCCGGCCGAGTGCGTGCACCATCTCACCGGCCGCCCCGCCCAGCGGCTCCGGCTGCGCGACCGCGGACTCGTGCGCGCGGGGTACGCCGCCGACCTGGTGGTGTTCGACCCCGAAACCGTCCTCGACACCGCCACGTTCGAGAACCCGAAACAGCAGGCGCGCGGCATCCAGCACGTGATCGTCAACGGGGAGTTCGCGATTCGCGACGGCGCTCCCACCGGGCGGCTCGCGGGACGGGCGTTGCGACGCGCAGACACCGGGACCGCACCGGTTTCCGGTGTCGGTCGCCTCGAGGTGCGGCCATGACCCCGACAGAAAGAGAACCGATGACCACCCCCTTGGACGTCCTCCGCGCCGACCGCGTCCTCACCGTCGTGCGCGCACCGGAGATCCCGGACGCCGCCACGCTGGTGAAGACCTTGGCCGACAGCGGAATCCGCACGGTCGAACTCACCTTCACCACGCCCGGCGTGCTCGAGCATCTGCGGGTCGCCGCCACCGTCGAGGGCGCGGTGGTCGGCGTCGGCACCGTCACCACCGGCGAACAGGCCCGCGCCGCCATAGATCACGGCGCGCGCTTCCTGGTGACGCCGGGTGTGCGCGCCGATGTCGCCGAAGTCGCTGCCCGCCAAGATATCCCGGTGATCATGGGGGCGTTCACCCCGACCGAGGTGATGGCCGTGCGCGATCTGGGCGCGGTGGCGGTGAAGATCTTCCCCGCCAAGGCACTCGGCCCCGGCTATCTGAAGGACCTGCACGGTCCGTTCCCCGATGCCGAACTCATCCCGTCCGGCGGTGTGCACGCGGGCAACGCCGCCGAATTCCTCGCCCACGGTGCCGTCGCGGTCACCGCGGGCACCGATGTCGTCGCCCCCGCCGACGTCGCCGCCGGGCGGTGGTCCGAGATCGCCGCCCGCGCCGCGACATTCCTTCGATCCGTGAACTGAGAGGTCCCCCATGGGCGCCACCGTCGACTGGCTGCGCACCACCACCCCCGGGCTGCTGGTGCTCTGCGGACTCGCGATCGCCGTGCTGCTGATCGCCATCATCAAGGTGAAGCTGGAGCCGTTCGTCGCGCTGCTGCTCACCGGACTCGCCCTCGCCCTGGCCGCGGGACTGCCCGTCGAGGAGATCGTCGGCACCCCGCTCAAAGCGGGAGAATCCCTGCTGGAGACCGGGTTCGGCGGCATACTCGGGCATATCGCGGTGATCATCGGCCTCGGCACGGTGCTCGGCGCGATCCTGGAACGTTCGGGTGGGGCCGACGTGCTCACCGGGAAACTGCTGGGCGCGTTCGGGGAGAAGGGCGCGCCCATCGCCATGGGCGTGCTGGGGCTGATCTTCGGCATCCCGGTGTTCTTCGATATCGGCATCTTCGTGCTCGCACCGCTGATCTACGTCGCGGCCAAGCGCGGCGGCCGGTCCCTCGTGCTCTACGCCATGCCGATGCTGGCCGGCCTGTCCATGACGCACGCGTTCCTGCCGCCGCACCCCGGGCCCGTCGCACTCGGCGGCCTGCTCGGCGTGAGCCTCGGCTGGCTGATCGTCATGGGATTCGTCTGCGGCATACCGGGTTTCATCGCTGCGGGCCTGGTGTGGGGCACCTACATCGGCAAGCGCGTGCACGTGGAGGTGCCCGACGAATTCCTGGTGCGCCCCAAGGTAGGCGCGGGCACCGGTGATGGACCGGGCACGTTGCAGGAGGGCGGCGAGACCGAGGCGGAGCCCCTCGCTCCGCCCTCGACGTGGACGATCGCGGCGATCATCGCGATTCCGCTCGTGCTGATCCTCGGCGCGACCTTCGGCAGCCAGATCCTGGACGAGGGCACGAGTGCGCTGGCCGTGCTCACCTTCCTCGGCACACCGGCCGTGGCGCTGCTCATCGCCGTGCTTGTCGCGTTCTACGTGCTCGGCGTGCGGCGCGGGGCGACCGTGCAGGAACTCGGCGCGATCACCGCCGAATCGCTGCGACCGGTCGGCATGGTGCTGCTCGTCGTCGGCGCGGGCGCCTTCTTCGGAAAGGTCATCTCCGCCACCGGAATCGGCGCGGCGCTGGCCGACACCATGTCGGCGGCCGGACTGCCGGTGATCGTGCTGGCCTACCTGATCAGCTGCGGTCTGCGCATCGCGCAGGGTTCGGCCACCGTCGCCATCGTCACCACCGGTGGCATCGTCGCCCCGCTCGTCGCGGGCAACGGCTATTCGCAGATGGCGATCGCGCTCATCGCGATGGCGATCGCGGCGGGCTCCATCATCCTCAGTCACGTCAACGACGGCGGGTTCTGGATCATCGCCAAGTACTTCAACATGACCGTGAAGCAGACCCTGCAAACCTGGACCGTGCTCGAAACCGTGCTCTCCGTGGTGAGTTTCGCGGTCGCGGCGGCGTTGTTCGCGATCGTGGTCTGAGCGTCCGCGGCCACACACCGCGGCGGCGGGATCGGCTCGCGGCGGACCGTTCCCGCTCCCGGCGGCGAAAGGGGTGGGTGCGGAGCCCTCCGGAGCAGCTCCGCAACCCCCTCCCTCGTCGCAGTATGTCCCGCGAGGTTTCACCGTGGGGCGCTCGGTCGTAGCCGAGTGCCCCACGGGCCTGTCCACGACATCACGTCGGCGCGGGCGGGTGCCCGAGCAGGGCGCGGACCATCCTTCGCAGAGCCGGTTCCGGATCGAAATCCTCGGCGGGACTGATCAATTGGTGCAGGATCAGTCCGTCGAGGTGGTCGACGAGGATCTTCGGCAAGGTGGGATCGGGGTCCAGCTCGCGCAGGAGTTCGGCGGCAGGCGGGCCTGCTGGCCGCCGCCGATCCCGCCGCGGTGCTGCGCCACGACATCGAGGAACTGCCGCCGTTGCAGACCTTCGTGGCGGACCGGATCGCGCTGCTCGGCGACGCCGCGCACGCGATGACGCCGACCCTCGGCCAGGGCGCGTGCCAGGCGATCGAGGACGCCGTGGTGCTGGCGCGGGTGGCCGAGGCTGGTCGCGATCTCGCCGAGTACGACCGGGTGCGCAGGCCGCGCACGCGCATGATCACCAACCGTTCCGCGCGACTGGGCACGGTCCTGCAATTCCGCGCGCGCCCGCTCGCTGCCGCCCGTGACGCGTTGCTCCGCTCGAGCCCGTCCTCCGTGCAGCTGAAATCCCTCGCGACAGTTCTCGACTGGGCGCCGTGAGCCCGCGCGCCTGATCCGGCCTCGCCGTTCCTGGCGGGACGCGACCGCGAACCTCACGCGGTCCGCCCCCGCACCGCGGCCGTGCACCGCTCGCCGATGGCCCGGATCGCCGTGGTGAACTCCGGCGGACCACTCTCCACGGTGAAATCCAGATCGAGCGAGGTCACCATCCAGCTCAGCGCCTCGGGGGTGTCCGCTCCGACGTGCAGCCGGCAGGTGCGGTCGTCGACGGCTTCGACCACGCCCATCCCCGGCCACAACCGCGTCCGCGCCTCCTCGATCGGCGCGTGCACCAGCACCGCCGCCCGGAACGGCCACGCGCGCGAGGACAACTGCATGGACAGGTACGCCGCGGGGTCGCCGCCGGGCAGCTCGCGCGGGGTGAAGCGGGGGCCGGTCGGAATGCGCGGGGTGAGGCGGTCCACGCGGAACGTGCGCCAGTCGGCGCGCTCCACATCCCAGGCGATCAGGTACCAGTACCGGCTGAAATGCACCAGGCTGTGCGGCTCCACCTTGCGGATCGTGGATGAGCCGTGATGCGAGCGGTAATCGAAGCGCAAACCTTCGCGCCGCTGGCAGGCGTCGGCCACGGCCATCAGCGTGTCCGGCTCCACGGTCGCGGCGGGCGCGCTCACCCGCACGGTGGCCGCGCGCAACGTGCGCACCCGGTGGCGCAGGCGGGGCGGCAGCACCTGTTCGAGTTTGGTGAGCGCGCGCAGCGCCGGTTCTTCGATGCCCGCGACCGTGCCGTCGGAGGCGTTGCGCAAACCCACCGCGACCGCCACCGCCTCCTCGTCGTCGAGGAGCAGGGGCGGCAGCGACGCGCCCGCGCCCAGCCGGTAGCCGGCCGTGCCCTGCGTGGCGTGCACGGGATAGCCGAGTTCGCGCAGGCGATCCACATCGCGCCGCACCGTGCGGGTGGTGACCGCGAGCCGATCGGCCAGCTCGCTCCCGGTCCAGTCCCGATGGGTCTGGAGCAGTGCGAGCAGTTTGAGCAGCCGCGCCGAGGTTTCCAGCATGGTGTCGAGAATGCCACGCACTTAGGAATGAGACTGTCCTAATCGCGCCGTGTCACCCCAGGGCGTGGACGGCGGCGCGGGTCGCCTCGGCGAGGAGTGCGCTGTCGGCCTCCGCATCCTGTTCGGATTTCGTGGACAGGACCGCGATGACGATCGGCGCGCGGCCGGGCGGCCACGCGACCGCTACATCGAGTGCCGAACCGTAGGCGGGCGTGCCCGTCTTGTCGCCGACCTTCCAGTCGTCGGGCACCCCCGCGCGGATGCGGGTGTCGCCGGTGGTGTTCGCGACCAGCCACGCGGTCAGCTGGGCGCGTTCGGGTTCGGCGAGCGCGTCGTCCACCACGAGGGCGCGGTAACCGGCGACGAGGGCGGCCGGTGTGGTGGTGTCGCGCTCGTCGCCGGGGATGGCGGTGTTCAGCTCGGTCTCCCAGCGGTCCAGGCGCGAGGTGTCGTCGCCGAGGGCGCGCAACGACGCGGTGAAGCCCTCGGGGCCGCCGAGCAGTTTCAGCAACTGGTTGCCCGCCGTGTTGTCGGAGACGGTGATGGCGGCGTGACACAGCTCCGCGACCGTCATCCCCGTGTCGACTCGTGTCTCGGTCACCGGTGAGTATTCGACGAGTTCGTCGGCGGAGAAACGGACCACCTGGTCGAAGTAGCCCGTCGCGAGCGGATGCCGAACCAACAATGTGCCGCAGGCGAGTCCCTTGAAGGTGGAGGCCATGGGGAATCGCTCGTCGGCGCGGTGGGCGACCGAGCGTCCCGAGCCGGTGTCCACGGCGAAAACGCCCAGCCGGGCGTCGTGTCGCGCTTCCAGGTCGGCGAACTCGGGTGCCGCGACCGCCGAGGTGGTCGCGGCGGTGGTGCCCGAGGTCGCGGTGACGCCGGAGTCGGAACCGCAGGCCGCGGTCCATGCCAGTGCCGACACCAGCAGAGCGGCGGCGAATGCCCGCCTTCGGTCGGCGGGAACGTGGTGGCGCACAGAGATCTTCATGACCGGAACAACATCACCGCCGCGGCGTCTCCGGCCAATAGCGGGCACCGGCATTCGCGAGTCGGCCTCGATATCGTCGCAGGTAGGAGTGCTTGTTCGGCCGCGGAGACAGGGTGCTCGCAGGCGGTGCGACCGCGGCGGTGCGCCCGGCTGGTTCAATGACCGCCATGGACCTGATCCGCCACCTCCGCTTCTTCGTCGCCGTCGCGGACGAGGGGCATTTCGGGCGGGCGGCGACAGCGCTCGATATGACCCAGCCGCCGCTGTCGCAGGGTCTGCGGCGGCTGGAACGATTCCTCGGCGTCGAACTCGTGCATCGCACGCCCCACGGCGCGGTCCTCACCTCGGCGGGTAGGCAACTGCTGCCGCGCTCACGGCTGCTGGTCGACGACGCCGGACAGCTGCTCGCGGAATCACAGCGCATCGCCCAGGCGCGCGGTGATGTGCACTGGGGTGCGGCGGGCCCGGTGCCGGATCCGCTGGTCACGGCGTGCGTCACCGCGCTGCGCAGCTCGGCGGGCGCGGGCGCCACGGTGTCCACGACGGTGGGATCGACCGTCGACCTGCTCGGCAGTCTGCGTGCGGGCCTGTGCGATGTGGCGGTGATCGAGCATCCGGCGCTCGTGGACGGCGTCGAGGCCGGGCCGGTGGTCAAGATTCCGCGTCGGCTGGTCGTGCCGTCGGATCATCGCAGCGCCACCGCCGAACGCCCCACCTTCCGCATGCTCGCGGATCTGACGTTCGCTCATCCGCCGCGCGCCGCCAACCCACCCGCCTACGACACCGTGCTCGACCTGCTACGCGAGCGTGGTCTCGATGTGCGGGTCCACACGGCGCGCGACGATCGCGCGGTTCTGGCCGCGGTCGCCGCCGGGACCAGCTTCGGTCTCACCGCCGTGACACCGTCGCCGACGCCGGGGGTGGCATGGCTGAAGATGGCCCCGCAGGCCCTCGCTTTGCGGGTGCGCGTGGCCGGTCGGCCGGAGGCCCGGTCGCATATGGCCGCACTGGATCGGGTGCTGTACCGGGAGCGGTTGCGGTGAGCCTGTCGCGCGCCTCGGCGGGCGGTGCGGCCGGAAGCGAGACCGTCGATCGGATTCGCGCCGTGTTCGCCGACGCGGGCTGCACGGGCTGGTTGCACGCCCGCCGCTGCGGGACGGCGGCGGACATCTCGGTCGGCGGCCTGGACCGGGTGGTCACCGCGTCGGTGTACAAACTGGTGCTGCTCCTCGCGTTCTGCCGGCGGGTCGATGCCGGGCTGATCGATCCGCGGGCCCGGCTGACCGTGCATCCCGCCGACTGCACGCCGGGGCCGACCGGAATCGCCGCCCTGCACGACTCGGTGACCGTGAGTCGCCGCGATCTGGCGACCTCCATGATGACGGTCTCCGACAACGCGGCGGCCGACATCCTGCTCGGCGAGATCGGCCTGGGCGCCATCGAGGAACTGCTGACCGAACTCGGGCTCACCGAGACCCGGATCGTGGGCGGCACCGCCGATGTCCACCGGAGTCTGGTGCGCGACACCGACACCCACACCACCGCCGAGGCCTTCGCGGCGTTGGCCGACAACGACGAGGCGTGGTCGGTGTCGGCGTACGACCCCTCCTACACCAGCGCGACCACCCCGGAGGAGATGACCCGCCTGCTGGATCTCGTCTGGGGCGGCGGCGTGCTCTCCGCCGAGCAGACCGATTTCGTGCGTTCGGTGATGCGCAAACAGGTGTGGCCGCATCGCATCGCCGCGGCGTTCCCGCATCGAGGTGTGCTCGTGGCGGGAAAGACCGGCACCATCGGCGTGATCCGCAACGAGGTGGCGGTGGTGGAATTCCCGGGCGAGTATCCGGTGGCGGTCGCGGTGTTCACCCGCGCCGCCCGCGCCGACCCGCAACTGTCCGCCGTCGACGCCGCCATCGCCGAGTCCGCGCGCATCGCCGTCACCGAACTACGTTGTCCCCGCGCTCGGGACTGACGTTCTCGGGCGGGCGGTGGCAGACAGGCCCGCGGGTTGCTCGAGACTCTGAATCTTAGGAACGCAATTGTCCTAACTGGCGACTAGCGTGGTATTCATGACGACCACACCGAACATCCGGCCTTTCCGTATCGAGATCCCGCAGGAGAGGATCGACGGGCTGCGCGCACGGCTCGCCGACGCTCTCTGGCCCGACGACCGGCCCGAGGTGGGGTGGACCAAGGGCACGCCGATCTCGTATCTGAAGGAGTTGGCCGAGTACTGGCGCACCGAATTCGACTGGCACGCCATCGAGAAGCGGCTGAACGAGCTGCCGCACTTCGTCACCGAGATCGACGGTCAGCCGCTGCACTTCGTACACGTCCGCTCGCCGGAGCCGGACGCCGTACCACTGCTGCTGTGCCACGGCTGGCCGTCCTCGTTCGTGGAGTTCCTCGACGCCGTCGGTCCGCTCAGTGATCCGCGCGCGCACGGCGGTGACCCCGCCGACGCCTTCCACCTCGTGATTCCGTCCTTGCCCGGTTTCACCTTCTCCGGGGTGGATCCCGCGGACGGCAAGGGTTCCACCGACGAGTACGCCCGGACGCTGGCCCGGTTGATGGCCGAGCTCGGCTACGACCGCTACGGCGCACAGGGCGGGGACGCCGGGTTCTTCCTCAATGCCGAACTCGGGCGCGTGGACGCCGAGCACCTGATCGGCATCCACGCCAACGGCCTGATCACCATGCCGTCGTGGGACGAGAACTCCTGGAACGATCAGTCGTCCGGTGGCGAAGCCGGTCGGGATGGTGCGGAATCGGTCGGCGGCGACTCGGCGTGGCAGGGAGCATCCGGCGAATCATCCTGGGCGGGAACGGAATCGGGTAGCGGTGAATGGTCGGCGGAAACCGGCGGCTACGATCCTACGGCGCTCGGATACGCCATGGTGCAGGCGGGCCGGCCGCAGACCCTGGCCATCGCCATGCACGATTCTCCGGTCGCGCTGCTGTCGTGGATCACCGATATGTTCCAGCGCTTCAGTGATCCGGCGATCGAATCTCCCGACGATGCGATCGGCCGCGACATCCTGCTCACCCACGTGAGCCTGTACTGGTTCACCCGCTGTTTCGCGTCGTCCATCCGGATCTACGGGGAGAGCGAATCATGGGGCGCGGGCCGCCCGAGTTCCGGGGTCCCGACCGCCGCCGCGGTGTTCCCGGGCGACAGCACCGATCGCGCGATCGCGGAGAAGGAACACAACCTGGTGCGTTGGACCGAGTACGACCGCGGCGGTCATTTCGCCGCCACCGAAGCGCCGGATCTGTTCACCGACGATGTGCGCGAGTTCTTCCGAACGCTGCGCTGAGCCGGCGCGCCGACGGTCCCGGACGAGAGTGCGGGACCGTCTCGCGTCCCGGATGAGGCACCACCGGCAACCACCGTTCGCTGGACCGAGCACGGCCGCGGTGACCATGCGGTCGCCTGACCTGCCCACGGGCGACGTGCGCGAGATCCCGCACAGTGCGCCGAAGCTGTCGCACCGCAGAGGTTCTCGCTGTCACATGACGTCGGGCATCGAGACGACCGGCGGACCGGATCCGCCGCCGAGCCCGGCCGGCGCCGGTTGCGATCACCTGTCCGGCCGAGCCGGCCGATCGCGCGGCGAATGTCGCCAGGGAGTGTACGGCGCTCGATCACGCCGGTTCAGCCGCCGTACCGCGCCGCCATCTCCCGCGCGGTGCGCGCCAATCGCTCGCGCAGAGGGGGTGGGTCCAGGATTTCGGCGTACTGGCCGAGCGGCAGGATGCCGTGGGCGAGCACGTCATAGGATTCCGAGGCCAGCGTGACCGTCACCCAGCCGTCCGAATCCGGTTCGCCCATGGACTCTTTCGCCTCGGCGACCGCCGCGGGCTCGAATCCCAGGCGCAGATAGCGGACGTGGTCGGCGTGGATGCGGCAGCGGGCGCGCACCCGCAGCATGGAGCGCGCGAACTCCTCCTGTGCGGCGGCCCAGTGCGTCGCGAGATCGAAATCGTCCGGCCGGACGAAGGATTCGCCCGTCGGCGCGGCCGAACGGATCCGGCTCACCCGGTACGAGCGGATCGCGCCGTCGACGCGGGCCACGAGGTACCAGGTGCCGGCCTTGGACACCAGCCCGAGCGGGTCCACGAGGCGGCGCACCTCCCGCTCGCGGCCGTAGCGGAGGTCGAGCCGCCGGTCGTGCCACAGCGCGTCGGCGACGACGGCCAAGGTGGGGGTCTCCTCGGGCTGGTGGAACCAGCCGGGCGCGTCCAGGTGCACGCGCTCGGCGATCCGGGTGGCGCGGCCACGCAACTCGGGCGGCAGCGCGGCCAGCACCTTGAGCTGCGCGGTCGCCAGCACCGTGCCCAGCCCCAGGTCGGCCGCGGCCGTGGGCAGCCCGGCGAGCAGCACCGCGTCGGCCTCCTCGGAGGTGAGCCCGGTCAGCCGGGTGCGGTACCCGTCCACCAGGCGGACGCCGCCGCCCCGGCCCGGCTCGCTGTACACCGGCACGCCGGCCGCCGACAGCGCCTCCACGTCCCGGTAGACCGTCCGCACCGACACCTCCAGCTCCTCGGCCAGCTCCGGCGCGGAGATCCGGCCGCGGGTCTGGAGCAGCAACAGCAGCTGGACCAGTCGACTCGCGCGCACCCGCCGAGCCTATCGGCGAAACTTGACGTCAGGTGTCAAGTTTGCGGCGTAGCGTCCCCGCCATGACCGAATGGAGCACGTTCACCGAGGAAGCGCCGAAGATCGCGGAGGTGTTCCTCCGCAGGCATCGGGCCACCGGCAACCTGTGCATGCTGGGCACCCTGCGCGCCGACGGGTCGCCCCGCATCAGCCCGGTCGAGCCGATGATCTTCGAGGGCAGGCTGGTCATCATCGGCATGCCGGACACCACGAAGTTCAAGGATCTGGCCAGGGACCCACGATTCTGCATCCACACCGCCACCGTCGACACCACGGTCGGCGACGGTGACGCCAAGCTGTTCGGCACGGTCGTCGACGACACCGACACCGAACTGCACGCGCGGTTCGCGCAGTATCTGTTCGACCTGAGTGGTATGGATCTGCGCGGGCAGGAGTTCGACCACTTCTACGTGGGCCGGCTCACCGGCGCGTCGTGTATCGAGGCGGGCGAGGACCGGCTGACCATCACCATCTGGAAGCCGGGCGAAGGGGAGCGGGTCGTCTACAAGGGCTGACCGCGCGAACGCCGACGGCCCCCGTCACCCGAGAAGGAGAGGTGCGGGGGCCGCCGAGATTCCGGTGTACCGGAAGCGGGGTGCGTCAGAAGTACGCGCCGCAGGTCGGCCAGGCGCCGATGCCCTGGGTGCGCAGCACGTTCTCCGCGACGCGGATCTGCTCCTCGCGGCTGGCGTTGTGCGCGTAGCCGGTGCCACCGTTGGCGGTCCAGGTGCTGTGCGAGAACTGCAGACCGCCGTAGTAGCCGTTGCCGGTGTTGATGCCCCAGTTGCCACCGCTCTCGCACTGCGCGACGGCGTCCCAGTTGCCGCTCGCGGCGGACGCGGTGGCGGTGGACAGACCGAACGGCGCGGCCACGAGGGCGCCGGCGACGGCGGTGAAGGCGGCGGCGCGGATGCTGAACTTGCGGGTCTGAGTCATGAGGGTTCCTTGCTGCGCCCGCCGGCCCGGCCCGCGGGCCGAGTCCCTGTCCCCAGTGCGATGTCGGGGGTCTCGAACCGCGGGACAGGGTTGCCGGTGTTCGGCGGCTCGAGCTCGTGCCCGTCGTTCGACCGGGCCGGTTGCCGACGATAACGAAAAGATCTCGCCGAATCACGTCGCGATAACGGGGCAATGGCGTGCCAGTGCGGTCGAGAATTCCGGACTTCGCGCAGTTGAGCGCGGCGAAATCTGGAATTGCGGGCGTGTGATTACCAAACGTAGATGTGGTTCAGATCACGAAAATGCGGGTGTAACGAACGGTGTTCGTGGGCGATTCGCGAGGATTCGCGCGCGGGAGGATTGGCGAACCGCAATGCCTGATTGCGATATTTTCCCAGCTAGATGGGCGTAACTGAGCGTCAATCGAGCGGTTTCGGGGATTCTCGAGTCGATTTTCTGTGGCGTGGCACACCATTGTTTGCAGGTTTGTACTGCGTCAATATTCCGGACGCTTCCCGGCCGGTATCGCGCCGGATCAGGGGCCTCGAAGCGCGTCGCGGCGGGCGGTCAGGAATTGCCGTTCCGATTCGTTACCGGCTCGCTCGATCGCCGCGTCGAACGCGGTTCGCGCTTCTTCCGTGCGGCCCAGCCGGGCCAGGAAATCACCCCGAATCGCGTGGTACAGATGGAAATTCGGCAATTCGATATCGGCGAGGTCGGCCAGACCCGCTGCGGGACCGTCGATTTCGGCCCGCGCCACGGCGCGATTCAGCGCGACCACCGGCGTCGGGGTGAGCGCGTACAACTGGTCGTACAGCGCGAGGATCTGCCACCAGTCGGTCGCCGCGGACGAGGGCGCGTCGGTGTGCACGGCGGCGATGGCGGCCTGGATCTGGTACTGGCCGGGTCTGTTGTGCCGCAAGCACTTTCGCACCAGCGCGTGCCCCTCCGCGAGGAGGTCGCGATCCCACCGGGAGCGGTCCTGATCCGGCAGCGGGATCAGCCCGCCGTCCGGGCCGGTGCGGGCCGGACGGCGGGCCTCGGTCAGCAGCGTGAGGGCGAGCAGTCCCCAGACTTCGGGCTCGTCCGGCATCAGCTCGGCCGTCACCCGGGCGAGGCGCACCGACTCCGCGCCGAGGTCCGCGCGCACCAGCTCCGCGCCCGAGGGTGCGTCGTGTCCCGCGGTGCAGATCAGATACAGCACGGCCAGCACGGCGGGCAGCCGCTCGGGCAACTCGGCGGCGCTCGGCACCCGATACGGGATGCGCGCCGCCTTGATCTTGTTCTTCGCGCGCACCAGCCGCTGCGCCATCGTCGCCTCCGGCACCAGGAAGGCGCGGGCGATGTCCGCGGTGCTCAGCCCGCCGAGCAGCCGCAGGGTCAACGCCACCCTGGCATCGGGCGCCAGCGCGGGGTGGCAGCAGGTGAAGAGGAGGCGGAGCCGGTCGTCGGGCACCGGCCCCGTCTCGGTCGCGGGTGATTCGGGGACGTGGAGCAGCGCGGCCGCCGCGTACTTGTCGGCGCGCGCGGCCTCCTTGCGCAGCCGGTCCACGGCGGCGTTGCGCGCGGTGGTGATGATCCACGCGGGCGGACTCGGCGGCAGTCCGTCGTCGGGCCAGCGCCGCACCGCCGCGACGAACGCGTCCTGCACCGCGTCCTCCGCCAGGTCGATATCGCCGAACGCGCGAATCAGACTCGCCACCGCGCGTCCGTGCTGCGCGCGGAACACGTCCTCGATCACCCGCGTCTGCACCGCTCGCGCCCGCTATCCGGCCACCGGCCGCACCTCGATCGCCAGCGGGGTGAGCACCGCCGCGACCTTGCCCGCCCAGGCCAGCGCCTCGTCCAGATCCGCGGCCTCGATGAGGGTGAACCCGCCGATCTGCTCCTTGCTCTCCAGGTACGGCCCGTCGGTGGTGAGCGGCTCGCCGCCGCGCACCCGCACTACCGTCGCCGTGCTCGGCGGATGCAGCCCGGCCGCGAACACCCAGGCGCCCGCCGCGCGGATCTCGTCGTTCACGGCTTCCAGATCGCGCATGATCTCGTCGAGGTTCTCCGGCGGCGCCTCGTCGGCCGGCTGGTAGATGCTCAACAGGTACTGCGTCACGGTGTCCTCCTCGGTCGCGCCGGCCCGTCGCCGGCTCTCACCTCCTGTACGAACGGGTTCCCCGGAGATCGACAGAACCCGCGAACTTCTTTCCGCCGCCGTCGCACCCCGTTCATGAATGGGATTGCACGGTCATGCATAATCATTTCATGGCTGATACGGATGCGCCCCCGTTGCGGGTAGCTGTTGCCGGTGCGAGCGGGTACGCGGGCGGCGAAGTGCTGCGCCTGCTGCTCGGGCACCCGCGATACCGATCCGGGCGCCTCGAGATCGGGGCGCTGACCGCGGGCGCCAATGCCGGCTCGACCCTGGGCGAGCATCAGCCGCATCTGCTTCCGCTGGCCGACCGGGTGCTCGCGCCCACCACCGCCGAGGAGCTGGCCGGGCACGACGTGGTCTTCCTCGGCCTGCCGCACGGCCAGTCCGCCGTCATCGCGAACGCGCTGCCCGAGTCGACCGTCATCATCGACTGCGGCGCCGACTTCCGGCTCCGTGACGCCGGCGCCTGGCAGAAGTACTACGGCACCGACCACGCGGGCACCTGGCCCTACGGTCTGCCCGAACTGCCCGGCGGTCGCGACGCCCTGCGCGGCGCGACCAGGATCGCGGTCCCCGGCTGCTACCCGACGGTGGCCAGCCTCGCGCTGGCCCCCGCCGTCGCGGCCGGGATCGTGGCGCCCTCGGTGCACGTCGTCGCGGTGAGCGGCACGTCGGGCGCGGGCCGCAAACTCGACGTCGCGCTGCTCGGCTCCGAGGTGATGGGGTCGGCCCGCGCCTACGGCATCGCCGGCGCGCACCGCCACACCCCAGAGATCGCGCAGAACCTGAAAGCCGCGGGCGGAACGGATGTTTCGGTGTCCTTCACGCCTGTGCTGGCGCCGATGCCGCGCGGCATCCTGGCCACCTGCACCGCGCCGGTCACCGTAGACGCCGCGCAGGCCCGCGCCGTCTACGAGAAGGCCTACGCCGACGAACCTTTCGTGCACCTGCTGCCCGAAGGCGTGCTCCCGCAGACCGGTTCGGTGCTCGGCTCCAACGCCGTCACCCTCCAGGTCGCGGTGGACGCCGACGCGGGACAGCTCGTGGTGATCGGCGCGATCGACAACCTGACCAAGGGCACCGCGGGCGCCGCGGTGCAATCCATGAACCTGGCCGTCGGATTCGACGAGACCGACGGACTTTCCACCGTAGGAGTGGCACCGTGACGACTTCCGCCGACACCGCGAGCGGCAAGCTGGTCCGCACCCAGGGCGTCACCGCCCCGCTGGGCTTCCGCGCCGCGGGTATCGCCGCGGGCATCAAGGCCAGCGGAAAGCTGGATCTGGCACTGGTTTTCAGCGAGGGCCCGGAGTACTCGGCCGCGGGCGTGTTCACCGGCAACAAGGTGAAGGCCGCGCCGGTGCTGTGGTCGCAGCAGGTGCTGAAGAGCGGCCGGCTGCGCGCTGTGATCCTGAATTCCGGTGGGGCCAACGCCTGTACGGGTCCGGGCGGTTTCCAGGACACCCACCGCACCGCCGAGGAACTGGCGAAAGCGTTGAGCAACTGGGGCACCGAGACCGGCGCGGGCGAGGTCGCCGTCTGCTCCACCGGTCTCATCGGCGACCGGCTGCCGATGGACAAGCTCATCCCCGCCGTCACCGAGATCGTGCACGAGATGGGCGGCGGCCTCTCCGGTGGACTGGACGCCGCGCACGCCATCATGACCACCGACACCGTGCCCAAGGAAGCCGCCTTCCACCACCGCGACAAGTGGAATGTGGGCGGGATGGCCAAGGGCGCGGGCATGCTCGCGCCCTCGCTGGCGACCATGCTCGTGGTGCTCACCACCGACGCCGTCGCCACGCCCGAGCAGCTCGACAGCGCGCTGCGCAAGGCCACCCGGCTCACCTTCGACCGCCTCGACGTCGACGGTTCCTGCTCCACCAACGACACCGTGCTGCTGCTGGCCAACGGCGCCAGCGAGGTGACCCCGAGCCAGGAGGACCTGGACGCGGCCGTGCTCGCCGTCTGCGACGACCTGGCCGAGCAGCTGATGGCCGACGCCGAGGGCGTCACCAAGCGCGTGCACGTCACTGTCGCCGGCGCGGCGTCGGAAGACGAGGCGCTCGTCGCGGCGCGCGCCATCGCCCGCGACAGCCTGGTCAAGACGGCACTGTTCGGTTCCGACCCCAACTGGGGCCGGGTGCTCGCCGCCGTCGGTATCGCCCCGATCACCCTCGATCCCGACCGGATCACGGTGTCGTTCAACGGGAATCCGGTGTGCGTCGACAGCGTCGGCGTGCCGGGCGCGCGCGAGGTCGACCTGTCGGGCGCGGACATCGCGGTGCGCGTCGAGCTGAATGTCGGCTCCGGCGAGGCGACGGTGCGCACCACCGACCTGTCGCACGGCTACGTCGAAGAGAACTCGGCCTACAGCTCATGACCACGCCCGCGATCCACGAACTCAGCGCGCTGGACAAGGCGCACGTGCTGGCCGACGCGCTGCCCTGGTTGCAGAAGTTCCGCGACAGGATCGTCGTGGTCAAGTACGGCGGCAACGCCATGATCGACGACGAACTCAAGCGCGCCTTCGCCGCTGACATGGCGTTCCTGCGCACGGTCGGCGTGCACCCGGTGGTGGTGCACGGCGGCGGCCCGCAGATCAGCGCGATGCTGAAAAAGCTCGGCTTGCAGGGGGAATTCCGCGGCGGCTTCCGTGTGACCACACCCGAGGTGATGGAGGTGGTGCGGATGGTGCTGTTCGGTCAGGTCGGGCGCGAACTCGTCGGGCTGATCAACGCGCACGGCCCCTACGCCGTCGGCATCTCCGGTGAGGACGCGCACCTGTTCACCGCGACCCGCCGCACCGTCGACGTGGACGGCGAGGCCACCGACATCGGCCTGGTCGGCGACGTCACCTCGGTGAACCCCGACGCGGTACTGGATCTCATTGCCGCCGGGCGCATTCCGGTGGTGTCCACCATCGCGCCCGACGCCGACGGCGTGGTGCACAACATCAACGCCGACACCGCGGCCGCCGCGCTGGCCGAGGGCATCGGCGCGGAGAAACTGGTGGTCCTCACCGATGTCGAAGGGCTGTATACGAACTGGCCCGACCGGTCGTCGCTGACCAGTCGCATCGACGCCGCCGAACTCGCCGCCTTGTTACCGAGCCTGGACGCGGGCATGGTGCCCAAGATGGAGGCGTGCCTGCGCGCCGTCGTCGGCGGGGTGCCCACGGCGCACGTCATCGACGGACGGGTACCGCATTCGGTACTGCTGGAACTGTTCACCGGAGAAGGAATCGGAACGATGGTGACCCCCGCCCCCGCCGGGCCGGGCGCGCCGGACGGAACGAAATCATGAGCACTGTCGAAGAATTGCAGCAGCGGTGGTCCGCCGCGATGATGAACAACTACGGCACTCCGAAGGTCGCGCTGGTGCGCGGCGCGGGCGCGGTGGTCTACGACGCGGACGGCAACCGTTACGTCGACTTCCTCGGCGGCATTGCGGTGAACAGCCTCGGGCACGCCCACCCGGCCATCCTGGAGGCGGTCACCCAGCAGCTCGGCACCCTCGGGCACGTCTCGAATCTGTATGCGAGCGAACCGGTCATCGAGCTGGCCGAGAAGCTGCTCGCGTATTTCGGCGACGGCGAGGGCCGCGCGTTCTTCTGCAACTCGGGCACCGAGGCCAACGAGGCGGCGTTCAAGATCGCCCGGCTCACCGGCCGCACCAAGATCGTCGCGTGCGAGGAGGCGTTCCACGGCCGCACCATGGGCGCGCTGGCGCTCACCGGGCAGCCGTCCAAGCGGGCGCCGTTCGAGCCGATGCCGCCCGGCGTGGTGCACGTCCCCTACGGTGACGCCGAGGCGCTGGCCGCCGCCGTCGACGACGAGACGGCCGCGGTGTTCCTGGAGCCGATGATGGGGGAGAGCGGCGTCGTGGTGCCGCCGATCGACTACCTGGCCAAGGCGCGTCAGATCACCGCCCGGCACGGCGCGCTGCTGATCCTGGACGAGGTGCAGACCGGCATCGGCCGCACCGGAAAGTTCTACGCGCACCAGGCCGCCGGCATCGTGCCCGACGTGATCACCCTCGCGAAGGGACTCGGCGGCGGACTGCCCATCGGTGCGGTACTCGCCAACGGCCGAGCCGCCGAACTGCTCACCCCCGGCCTGCACGGTACCACGTTCGGCGGGAATCCGGTCTGCGCGGCGGCGGCGCTGGCCGTGCTGCGCACGCTGGACCAGGAGGACCTGCTCGCCCACGTCGAGTCCGTCGGCAAGCGGCTCAGCGACGGTATCGAACTGCTCGAGCACCCGTTGATCGATCACGTGCGCGGCGCCGGGTTGCTGCTGGGAGTCGTGCTGACGCAAGATCTTTCGGCGCAGGTGGAGAGCCGGGCGCGGGCGGCGGGCTACCTGGTGAACCCCGCCAAGCCGAACGTCATCCGGTTGGCGCCGCCGCTGGTGCTCACCGCGACCCAGTCCGACAATTTCGTCGCCGATCTGCCCGCCATCCTGGACGGGGCGATCGAGGACGCGAAGGGGGAGAACCCGTGACCGAGCTGCGGCACTTCCTGCGGGACGACGACGTCTCGCCCGCCGAACAGGCCGAAATCCTCGCTCTCGCCGAGGAGTTGAAGAAGAGTCCGTTCGCGCACCGGCCGCTCGAAGGCCCGCGCGGGGTCGGGGTGATCTTCGAGAAGAACTCGACGCGCACCCGCTTCTCCTTCGAGATGGGCATCGCCCAGCTCGGCGGGCACGCGGTGGTGGTGGACGGACGCGACACCCAGCTCGGGCGCGAGGAGACCCTCGCCGACACCGGGCGGGTGCTCTCCCGGTACGTGGACGTCATCGTGTGGCGCACCTTCGAGCAGTCGCGGCTGGACGAGATGGCCTCGGCCGCAACGGTTCCGATGGTGAACGCGCTGTCCAACGAGTTCCACCCCTGCCAGGTGCTCGCGGACCTGCTGACCCTGCGTGAGCGGTTCGGCGACCTCACCGGCCGCACACTGGCCTACTTCGGCGACGGCGCGAACAACATGGCGCACTCGCTGCTGCTCGGCGGCGTGACGGCCGGGATGAACGTGATCGTCGCCGCGCCGGAGGGTTTCGAGCCGCTGCCCTGGATTCTCGAGGCGTCGCGCAAGCGGGCGGCCGAGACCGGGGCGTCGATCACCGTGACCACCGATCCGGTCGCCGCCGCGACGGGGGCGGACGCGTTGGTGACCGACACGTGGACGTCGATGGGGCAGGAGAACGACGGCAAGGACCGGGTGGGGCCCTTCGTGCCGTTCCGGTTGAACGCCGAGCTGCTGTCGCTCGCGTCGGCGGATTCCGTTGTGCTGCACTGCCTTCCGGCGCACCGTGGGGAGGAGATCACCGACGAGGTGATCGACGGGCCGCACAGTGCGGTGTGGGACGAGGCGGAGAATCGGCTGCACGCGCAGAAGGCGTTGCTGGTGTGGTTGCTGGCCAGACGCGGGGGTGCGTCGTGAGCGGGGCGAACGCGTGGTGGTGTGTGGTCGGCGAGGTGAGAGCGTGAGCGGGCGACGATCGGCGCGTTCGGCCGTGTCGTCTGCGGCCGGGCGCGCCTTGACCCGAGCGGGTCGGGGAACATCGGACCGCCGGACGCCGGGGGCGCACCGATGAACGCCCCGCCCGCCGACGGCAAGGGTCCCGCCATCGCGCGGACCCGCGCCGGCCGCCAGTCCCGCATCATCGAGCTCCTCGCCGCCCACGCGGTCCGCAGCCAGTCCGAACTGCAAGCCCTGCTGGCCGCCGAGGGCATCGACGCCACCCAGGCCACCCTGTCGCGTGACCTCGACGAACTCGGCGCGGTGAAACTGCGCGCGGCCGACGGCGGCGCGGGCGTCTACGTCGTCCCCGAGGACGGCAGCCCCGTCCGCGGCGTCATCGGCGGCACCGACCGCCTCTCCAAACTGCTGGGCGACCTGCTCGTCTCCACCGACGCCAGCGGCAATATCGCCGTCCTGCGCACGCCACCCGGCGCGGCCCACTACCTGGCCAGCGCCCTCGACCGCGCCGCCCTCCCCTACGTGGTGGGCACCATCGCGGGCGACGACACCATCGCCGTGATCGCCCGCGAACCCCTCAGCGGCGCGGAACTGGCCGCGAAGATCGAAGAACTCGCCTGAGGTTGGGTCGCCCGCAGGCGCGCCGCTGACCGACGATCGTTGTCGATCGTCCGGGCCACTGAGTTTCGTGTGGTGGGCGGATCGCCGTGCCGAGTCGGGCGAAGACTTCCTGGATATCGGTGGCGGTGAGAACCCGGGTGGTCCAGGCGCGCAGCTGTTCGGGCTGCGCGGTGCGGATCGTGTTGGCGGTCGTGGTGGGCAAGGGCCCGAACCGGGCGGTGAGCAGATCGATCAATGCCTCGGCTCGACCCTCGGCCCGGCCTGTGTCGCGGCCGCGTGCTTCGATCTGTTCGGCGGTCGTCAGATGTGGGTCCCGGACTGTAGTTGCAGGTTGTCGAGGCCGCCAGGTGCATGAATTCACTTGTGACGCACCCACGGCCACGTCATCAAGGCCCACACGGTCATCAGCACGAGCGCCACCGTGCCCAGGTACCAGGGCCAGGGGCCGAGCACGTCGAGAAGGGATGGCGTCGAGGGCTTTCCGTTGACGAACCCGTAGTTGGTTCCGGCCGCGGTGTTGAACACGTACGTCACCGCCACCCACACCACGGTGACGCCCACGGCGAAGCGGTAGCTGCGCCAGTCCGGGCCCATCCCGATGCCCCAGGTCAGGTAGATCGCCGCCCAAACCACGGCGAGATGGATCGCCCAGAACCCGAGGAACTCTTTGCTCGGGAAGTCCGGGCCCTCCAGCGCCGGCGAGATGAGCGCCTGCGTACTCAGCGTGAGACACCAGTAGTACGTCACCGCGTACGCCCACCGCCGATGCGACCACAGCGCGTACCCGGCCACCAGCGTGGCGAGGTCGGTCAGCCGCAACGGCACCGACCGCTCGACGGCGAACGGCACCATCGCCACCAGATAGATCACCGCGTAGGTCAGCAGCGTCGCGGCCCCGAACACCCGGCTGAACCGCCGCCCGGCCTCCGGGCTCCCCTGCGTCCGCCCCACCCACACCACGACAACCGCCCCCACGACGAACACCACCAGGGCAACCCAGTGCGACAGTCCGTAGGCGGCGAACTCCCGCTGCACCGCGAGGGTGTTCATAGTGTCCGATTCTAGGGTTCGCGGGTGCGAACGCAGGCCATCTGTTCGCGGAGTGGCACGATGCGTTGACAAGCGCCGTACCCACGGCGGGGTGAGGGGGCCATGAGCGCGTTCGAGTGTTGGGGGAATCCCCTCGGTAGATTCGAGGGGATGGCGCCGCGTTCGCAGGATTCTGGTCTTCCCGGGGTCGCACCCGGGGAAGTTGGTGCGGCTCTGCGTGTTTCGGGGTTGATCGGGGCGGGGACCGAGGTGGTGGGGGTCGAGCCCGTCGAGGTAGGCGGGTTCGGGTCGGTGGGGGCGGTGCGCAGGGTGGGGTCCGGTACGCGGGGCGGGCGGGGCCGGAAACGGTGGTGGTGAAGTTGGCCGGGGGTGTTGCGGGTGAGTTCGGCGAGGTCGAGGCACAGTGGTATCGGGAGCGTCTCGCGGAGCGGTCGGGAATTCGCACACCGCGATTGCTGGCCGAGCACCGTGACGGTTGGTTCTTGTTGGAGGACCTCGGCGACCGGGGATTCGTGCGTCAACTCACCGGATGCGGTGTCGCGCAGGCCGGGGCGGCGCTCGAGGAGATCGCGGTGCTGCACGCACGGAGGCCGCGGACGACCTGCCCGGATGGATACGCGCACCGGATGGGTCGGCGCCGACGCGGTTCTGCCGGCGCCGGCTGCACGCCTAGCGCGGCGAGTGGCCGGCGGAGCTGGCCGAAGTCGCGCGATTGCTGGTCGACCACATGGATGCGCTGACGGACATTCTCGGCCGCGCACCGGCAACCGTCGTGCACGGTGACTTCCATTGCCAGAACATCTCTTTCGACGAGTCCGGCGCCGCGCGACTGATCGATTTCCAGTTCGTCCAACGCGGCGCCGCCGTGCTCGTCGTGGCGCGTTTCCTCGCCACCAGCCTCACCACCGAGGTTCGGCGCGCCGAGGAGCGTGATCTGTTGCGCCGCTACCACCTTCGCCGCGCGGCGTTGGGCGCGCCGGAAGACGAGCCGGACGCCGAACTCACCGCGCTGCGGGCGGGCCTGCTGTGGAATATCGCCATGCCGTTGTCCCTGCACGTCAGGCGCGTCATGATGCAGGGCAGGCCGTGGCCGGAGAAGTTCCCGATCCTCACCCGCTGCCTGGACGCCGCACGCGATTGGGACGCACTGGCTGTCTTGGACTGATTCGAGCCCCCATGCGGCTACGCACCGGCTCGAGGACGCGCGGACCTGGTCATGACCCGTTGGCCGCGTGGGCCATATAGGCCGTCGATGCCGCCGCGAGAACCAGATACACCCCGGGGAACGCGATGTTGTAGAACACTCGCGCCCGGACATGGGCGCCGACAGCGCCGACGAAGAACAAGACCAGGCCGATCCCGGCGGCGACGCCGAGCCAGGGCGCGGTGGCGAGCCCGGCCGCGAGTCCGACCGCTCCGGCCAGTTTCAAAGTCGCGAGGTACGGCAGGGAGCGGGCGGGAACGTGCACCTCGGCGGAGTTCCGCAACACGAAACCCGCCCGCGCGTAGTCCGCGGCGGCGATGAACACGTTGGCCGCGATACACAGCACGGTGGCAATCAGCAGCGGGGTCATGCCCGGCACCTCCTCGAACCGGTGACCGGATTCGCTGGTCGACCGGCCCTCGCTCGCGCGGCTGCGCGGCACGCTGGTGCTGATGAGTGCGGCCCGTCGTTCTCGATCCGTGTGTTCGGCGCGTCGACCTGTTCGGCAGCGGGGTGTCCGGATCGGAATCGGACAGCTTGTAGGCTCATCGGCAGGTCCCTTCCTCGGGATGTGAACTTTCGGGTGCGAGATCGGTCGTCTCATCTGCCCCGACGTTTCTCACCTCGGAAAGGTGACACCCCGTGGTAACCAGTGCGGAGTTCGAAGCAGCCCGGCCGCAGCTGACGGCGCTGGCCTTTCGGTTTCTCGGCTCCCTGCACGACGCCGAGGACGTCGTGCAGAGCACGTGGATCAAGGCCTCGACCACCACCGGTGATCTGCGCAATCCGGCGGCATGGCTCACCACCGTCCTCACCCGCCTGTGCCTCGACCAACTGCGGACGCGGCGACGGGGAGGCCGGGAGCCGCTGCTCGCCGACGACCTGCCGTCCGAGGAACTCACCGCAGACGAGCACTATCTGCGGCGCGAGAACATCTCCCGGGCGCTGATGGTGGTCCTCGACCGGCTGACCCCCGCCCAGCGCGTTGCCTACGTTCTCCACGATCTCTTCGACATCCCGTTCCGGGACGTGGCCGACACGCTGGGCACCACCCCCGACAACGCGAAGAAGCACGCCAGCCGCGCCCGCCGGCGAATCGAACACGCCGAACCCGCCCCCGCCGCGCCCGACAGCGCGGTCGTGGACGCGTTTCTCGCCGCGGCGGCGGGAGGCGACATCGACCGGATGGTCGCTCTGATGACCAGCGATTGCGTGCGCACCGCCGACACCACCCTGGTCCCGCCGGGGATCCGGCCCGTGGTCACCGGCGCCCGCGCGGTCGCCGAGGAGACGACGTTGTTCGCCGCCCGGATCCGCGCCAGCACACCGATGATCGTCGATGGTCGTCGCGTGCACGTCATCGCTCCGGGCGGGCACCTGCTTGCCGTCATCGACATCGAGATCATCGGCGGTCTGGTCAGCCGGATCGACATCGCTCGAGCCTCCGCGCGCACTCCGATCGAACTGGCACCGAAGACCGAGTCGGTCAGCTGGTGAACAGCTCTCCGGCGAACGGTCGCCCGCGAGATGTGCAGGGGGCCACACGGTTCGGTGGTGTCACTTGCTCGCGCCGAGCGACCACCGTCGTCAAGCCTGGGGCGGCTCAGGCGCGGGGCGGCCGACACGTCCGGCACATGAACGGTCCGGTAGTGCCCCGGAGTCACCGGCCTGCCACCCGACACGGCTGGCGTGCTCGCGCGCGATCGGTCCCGGTCCGGTTGTCACGGCATCGCACCGTCGTCGCCTCCGTTGCGCGCCGTATGGTGGACGCGGCCGAGAGAAGGGGTTGCGATGGAGTTGGTCAAGGGTGCGAACGCGCCGATCGCCGCGGGGGAGGTGCTGGTGGCGGTGGACGCCACCACACCGGTGGATATCGCCGCGCTGCTGCTGACCGGGGCCGGGAAGGTGCGCTCCGACAGCGACTTCGTGTTCTACAACCAGCCGGTGGCGCCCGGTGTGGAGGTGCGCCCGCCCGACGCGATCCGGGTGGTGCCGGGCGAGGTGCCCGCCGATATCGAGAAGATCGTGGTGACAGCGAGTCTCGACGGTTCCGGTCCCGCGAACTGGGGGCAGGCGGGGCCGCTGCGGATCGCGCTGACCGACGCCGCGAGCGGCGCGCTGCTGGCGAGTTTCGCGCCGTCCGGGTTGGGGGCGGAGACGGCGTTGATCGCCTGCGAGCTGTATCGGCGCAACGGCGCCTGGAAGGTGCGCGCCGTCGGGCAGGGGTACGCGCAGGGATTGGCCGGGATCGCCACGGATTTCGGCATCACCGTGGACGACGAGCCGGAAACGCTGGACGCGCCGCAGCCGCCCGCTCCCGCGCAGGGCACGCCGCAACCCGTTGCACCGCAAGAACCTCCGACTCCCACCGCACCCCCACGCTTCGGCGCACCGACCATCGACCTCACCAAAGGCCGTGTCACCCTGCGCAAGAACGAGACGGTTTCGCTCACCAAACAGGGCGAACCACCGCTCACCCGCGTGCGGATGGGCCTGGGCTGGGACCCCGCCACACACGGGCGCAGCGTCGACCTCGACGCCTCCGTCATCGCCTACAACGCCCAGGGCAAGAAGCTGATAAACGTCTGGTTCCTGCGCCGCGAGGCCTTCGAGGGCGTGATCAAACACTCCGGCGACAACCTCACCGGTCGCGGCGACGGCGACGACGAGGTGATCACGGTCGACCTCCCGGCGCTGCCGCCCGAGGTCTACACCCTGGTGTTCACCGTGAACTCGTTCGCGGGCCACAAGTTCGACCAGGTCGCCCGCGCCCACTGCCGCCTCGTGGACGACCACACCGGCGCCGAACTCGTGCGTTTCGAACTGTCCAAGGGCGAGCCGACCACGGGCGTGTTCATGTGCATGATCACCCGCGGCCCGCACGGCTGGAACATGACGGCGCTCGGGGAGTACTCGAAGGGCGCGACCGTCCGGAAGATGGTCGACCCGGGCAAGCGGTTCGTGCTGTCGACTCGGTGAGTCGCTCGGAGATCAGGCGAACGGGTACTGCCCGCCGCCTCCGCCGCGCCCGCCCTGACCCGGGTCGGCGACGCGGAGGATATCGGCGATCAGGTCGATGACGGCCTGTCCCACGGAGAGCACCCCGTGCCCGATGACGCTGAAGTCCTGTGCCAAGCCTTGCAGCATGTCGGCCACCCCTTCGTACGCTAGGTCGGTACATCTACCAGCGTGACACAAAGTCGGCGACGGCGTGCCGGGATCGGCATCAGGTGAGCGCCACGGCGAGCCGGTCGGTGGCGTCGACGAGCCAGGCGGGGTCGCCGTGGCGGCGGCCCCAGAAGGATTCGCCGACCAGGCCCGCCTGCATCCAGCGGCGGACGTGGTCGACGTCCAGCCCGGCGGCGTCGCTGTAGAGGGTGAGCAGGCGGCGGGCCCGCCGTTTCGGGTCGGGACCGAGCATGAGCTCGGTGAAGCGGGTGCTGCGCAGCGCGTTGAGTGCGGCGATCCACGCCCGCCGGGACTCGTCCTCGATCCCCTTGCGCGCGAAGGGTTCCGAAATCTCGATCACCGCGAAATCCTCGGACTGGTCTGCGCGGCAGGCATGCTCACTGCGTGAACCCGCGCACCCTCTCGAACAGGTCCGCGATCTTGGTGAGCGTGTCGAGGTTCAGCAGCGCGGCCGGAATCCGCCTGCGCAGGCGGTCCCAGCGGCCGCGGGCGCGGTCCAGATCGGGTTCGGGATCCTCGAGCGCGTCCAGCACGTCGTCCACATCGGCGGGCTCGGCGTCGGCGCCCTCCGTCTCGGTGAGATGCCCACGCAGCGCGGCGAGTTCGGCGCGCAGCTCGGTGAGCGCGTCACGCAGGGCCGCTTGGTCGCCGCCGGTGGTCGTCACGCCGCCGTGGATGGTGCCGGTGTTGCCGGAGCCGCCGATGTTTCCCGCGACCACCTGCCCGCCGTCGATCCGGACGGTGTTGTCGGACGGTTCCTCTGGCATCTGTCGAATCCTTTCCGGAGTACGCATGAACGAAATTCACTGGCCTGGAGTGGAATTGGCGGAAAACCCGGAGGTGCCGGTGGTCGGCGCGGCGCCGGTGGTGACCGCTCCCTGATTCCCGCTACCGCCCACGCTGCCCGCGATGACCGTGCAACCGTTCATGACGGTCGCGTTATTGATCTGGGTGACCATGGAGCTGAACGCGTCGGTGGCAACGCCTTGCGCGGTGAGGAACCGCTGGATGGCGTCGAGCACCCGTTGTTCGAGGATCTTCAGGTACCGGTCGGCATCGGTCTCCTGGAAGAAGTTCGGGAACTCCATGCCCGTGCCGATCTCGCGCACCGTGGCGGCGACGCCGAGCGAATGCGCCACCCGCTCCGGGGTGTCCAACCGGCCGCGCCCGGCGCCCCGCAGATCGCGGCCCCACCGCCACAGATCGGCCACCCGCCGCCGGATCGAGGCCGGGGCGAGCGCCAGATCGCCGAGCGCCCGCCACAGCGCGTAGAGGGCGGGCAGGGTGGGCGGCGTGTCCACCGTGCGGTACCGCGACCAGATCGGCGGGAGCACGAAACCGTTCCACTCCAGGTAGAGCGTGCGGCGCTCGTATCCGACGTGCAGGTACCCCGAACACGCGACCTCACGCTCCCACGACTCCACGCGGAAGCACCGGTAGAACCGCAACCATTCCGGGGACCGGTCGTAGAGCCCGTGCCAATACCGTTCCGCCAGTGTGGGATCGCGGCGTGCCTCGAGTTCGCGGAAGAAGTAGCGCGCGTCGGGATAGTGCAGGATGTGCCCGGCCGAGAGCAGCGCTGTGTCCCGGATCTCGAGCCCGGCGAACCGGCCGCCGGGCGAGAGGTCGGGTGCCTTGCGCAGGGCGTCCACGTCGTCGGCGATCGCGCGGTGCAGATCGCCCGCCGTGAACTCCGGCATCGGCGCGCCCGGTGTCGCCGCGGCCGGGTGCAGTTCGATCGCCTGCGACCAGGTCCGGACCCGCGCGCCCGCACCGACGAACGGGTCGTGCCCGCGATAGATGATCAGGTTGCGGGGCAGCGCTTCCCGATTCCGTTCCTCCTCGGCGTCGATGCGCCGCAGTCGCGCCTCGAACGGCCTGCAGGCCAGCGTGACGAATTCCCGTGGCGGGGCGTCCGGATCGAAACGCCCGAAACGGAAGCGCCGGTCGGCGAGCACCCACGGCAGATAGCGCAGGACGAACAGCACGCAGAGCATGGCGAGCGCGAGGGCGACCACGGGGAAGCCGAGCCGGCCGATGTAGACGTAGCCGATGGGGGTGTCGACCACCGGGGTTTCGATCCCCAGATTGATCCGCACCGCCGCGCCCACGTACACGACGGGCATCACGATCAGGAACGAGTAGACGGTGAAGACCGGCAGCCACAGCGCGGCCGTCGGGCCCCACGTCGCGCCGCGGTCCGGTGGGGCCTGCGGCCGGTTCGCCTGACGGTTGCGGCGGATCCGCGCGACGAGCCAGCCGCCGGTGCGCCACGCCAGTCCCGAGGCCAGCCACAGCAGCACCAGCCCCGGGCTGAGCACGAAGGTGATCAGCAGCAGGACCAGCAGCGCGGCCGACCCGATCCGGCGCGCGGCCTGGGCGGCGACCGCCTCGCGCAGCACCACCGACGCGCGCACGCCGGGGGAGTGCAGCACCATCCGGCAGGGCTCGGCGAGACACTCCTCGACCAGTTCGTCGGCCAGTTCGGCGTCCAGGTGGGCCGCCGCCGCGAGGTAGCGGGTGGCCTCGTCTCCGGGGTCGATCAGCGCGGGTGCGACGTGGGCGTCGTCGGGGTTCGCGGTCACTTCGATCCATCCCCTGCGAAGCGAATTCCGTTGTAGCCCAGAGATTACCAGCCGGAGTGGGCGTGTCGTGCGGGTTTGCGCGGCCCGGCCGGGACCCGCCGGACCACCCCCCGTTGTGAATGGGATTGCATCGTCGTGCATAATCATTTGCAGCATTGGTTGTGGGTTCGGCCGGCGGATGCCGACCGGCCCGTGCCGCCCCGGCGCGCAGACCGGGCACCCTTCACACACGCACGAAACCGAGGAGCATCGCAGATATGTCCGAGCGCGTCGTACTCGCCTACTCCGGTGGGCTGGACACCTCCGTCGCCATCAGCTGGATCGGCAAGGAGACCGGCGCCGAGGTGGTGGCGGTCGCCATCGACCTGGGCCAGGGCGGCGAGGACATGAACGTGGTGCGCCAGCGCGCCCTGGACTGCGGCGCCGTCGAGGCCGTGGTGGTCGACGCCCGCGACGAGTTCGCCGACGAGTACTGCCTGCCCACCATCCAGGCCAACGCCCTCTACATGGGCGAATACCCGCTGGTCTCCGCGATCAGCCGCCCGCTCATCGTCAAGCACCTGGTGGAGGCCGCCAAGTTCCACGGCGCCACCACCGTCGCGCACGGCTGCACCGGCAAGGGCAACGACCAGGTGCGTTTCGAGGTCGGCATCGGCGCGCTGGCGCCCGACCTGAACGTCATCGCGCCGGTCCGCGACTACGCCTGGACCCGCGAGAAGGCCATCGCCTTCGCGGAGGAGAACAGCCTCCCCATCAACGTCACCAAGAAGTCGCCGTTCTCCATCGACCAGAACGTGTGGGGCCGCGCCGTCGAGACCGGGTTCCTCGAGGACCTGTGGAACGCGCCGACCAAGGACGTCTACGACTACACCGCCGACCCGACGGTGAACTTCGAGGCCCCCGACGAGCTCATCATCACCTTCGACAAGGGCGTGCCGGTCGCCATCGACGGCCGCCAGGTGAGCGTGCTCGAGGCCATCGTGGAACTCAATCACCGCGCGGGCCGTCAGGGCGTCGGCCGCCTCGACATGGTCGAGGACCGGCTGGTCGGCATCAAGAGCCGCGAGATCTACGAGGCGCCGGGCGCGATCACCCTGATCGCCGCGCACCAGGCGCTCGAGCACGTCACCATCGAGCGCGAGCTGGGCCGCTACAAGCGGCAGGTCGAGCAGCGCTGGGGCGAGCTGGCCTACGACGGCCTGTGGTTCTCCCCGCTCAAGCGCGCGCTGGACGCCTTCGTGCAGGACACCCAGCAGCACGTCTCGGGCGACATCCGGATGGTGCTGCACGGCGGCAGCGCCGTCGTCAACGGCCGCCGCTCCGAGCAGTCGCTCTACGACTTCAACCTCGCCACCTACGACGAGGGCGACACCTTCGACCAGTCGCTGGCCAAGGGCTTCGTGCAGATCCACGGCCTGTCGTCGAAGGTCGCGGCCAAGCGGGACCTGAACCAGAAGTAGGCCCGAGGGTTCACTCGCTTCCTGGAGGGCCGGTGCGCGAGCGCATCGGCCCTCCGTTCGGCGCGTGTCCAGGCTGCGGTGCGCGCTCGGACCCCGGCTACGGTAGGTGCGACGCGAGCCCGACACCACACATCCGAGGAGACAGCACACGATGACGCAGAGCGGCAGCACGAACACCGGCGCCCTCTGGGGCGGGCGGTTCGCGTCCGGCCCGGCCGAGGCGATGGCCGCGCTGAGCAAGTCGACCCACTTCGACTGGGCGCTCGCGCCCTACGACATCCGCGCGTCGAAGGCGCACGCGCGCGTGCTGCACAAGGCCGGTCTGCTGTCGGAGAGCGACCTGGCCGGGATGCTCGCGGGACTGGACCGGCTCGCCGAGGACGTGGCCTCGGGCGCGTTCGGGCCCGCCGACTCCGACGAGGACGTGCACGGCGCGCTCGAGCGCGGGCTCATCGAGCGGGTCGGCGCCGAGCTGGGCGGCAGGCTGCGCGCCGGACGGTCCCGCAACGACCAGGTGGCGACGCTGTTCCGGATGTGGTTGCGCGACGGCGTGCGCCGCGTCGCGGCCGGTGTGCTGGACGTGGTGGACGCGCTCGTCGCCCAGGCCGCCGCGCACCCCGACGCGGTGATGCCCGGCAAGACCCACCTGCAGGCGGCCCAGCCCGTGCTGCTCGCCCACCACCTGCTCGCGCACGCCCACCCCCTGCTGCGCGATATCGACCGGCTGCGCGATTTCGACCGCCGCGCGGCGGTCTCGCCGTACGGGTCGGGCGCGCTGGCCGGGTCCTCGCTCGGGCTCGACCCCGAGGTGATCGCGGCGGACCTGGATTTCGATGCGGCGGCGGGCAATTCGATCGACGCGACCTCGTCGCGGGATTTCGCGGCGGAGGCCGCGTTCGTGCTCGCCATGATCGGCGTGGACCTGAGCCGGATGGCCGAAGAGGTGATCATCTGGAGCACACCGGAATTCGGGTACGTGACGCTGGCCGACGCCTGGTCGACCGGGTCGTCGATCATGCCGCAGAAGAAGAACCCCGACGTGTCGGAGCTGACGCGCGGCAAGGCGGGCCGGCTCATCGGCAACCTCACCGGACTGCTGGCGACGCTGAAGGCGCAGCCGCTCGCCTACAACCGTGACCTGCAAGAGGACAAGGAACCCCTCTTCGATTCCGTCGCGCAGCTCGAACTCCTGCTGCCCGCCATCGCCGGTCTGGTCGCCACCCTGACCTTCCACACCGATCGCATGGCTGAACTCGCGCCCGCCGGTTTCACCCTCGCCACCGACATCGCCGAATGGCTTGTGCGCCAAGGTGTCCCGTTCCGCGTCGCGCACGAGGCGGCGGGCGCGTGCGTGCGGGCGGCCGAAGCGCGCGGCGTGGGCCTCGACGAACTCACCGACGAGGAGTTCGCCGCACTCGATCCGGCCCTCACCCCCCAGGTCCGCGACGTGCTCACCGTCCAGGGCTCCATCGCCTCCCGCAACGCCCGCGGCGGCACCGCAGGCGCCCAGGTCGCGATCCAGCTGGCCGAGGTCCGCGACGCCGCCACCGCGGCCCGCACCTGGCTCTCCTGACAGATCAGCCCGGAGCACGGACGGGAGCATGCGGACCGTTACTGCGGACCGCTTGCCGTGTGGGTGTTGGTGCGTTTCCGCTAGTTCGAACCGTGTGGGACACGGGTCGGCGGTGGTGCCGATTCGGTAGGTCGGGTCGCCAGAGCTCAGACGGCGGTGAACGCTCCGTCGGTGAGTAACGGGACCGCCGTGCTCGAATCGAGTTCCGCGGCGATCGCGACGTCGTCGGCGAATCCGCCCTCGATCAGTTCGCGGCCGGAGGCGCAGGTGGTGAGGGTTGTGGTGAGGTCGGGGGTGTGGGTGAAAGTGGTTGCGGCCAGGGTGGATTCAGGGGAGAGGTGGTCGGTGAGGGCGGCGAGGAGGGCGCCCGCGCCGAGGAGGTCTTCGATCGCGGGGCGGAGGGTGTCGTCGGGCCAGCGTTCACCCGCGGCGATCACCGTGACCGGGTGATCCGGTGTGCCCCAGCCTTGTTCGCGGATCCAGCGGGCGACGGCGGTGGCGTTGCGGAGGGAGCAGGCCAGGACCGGGGTGCCGGGCACGGCGGCGGCGATGGCAGAACCGTTGGGGGAGGGGAGAACCAGGCGCGGCACGGCCGGGGCGCGGCGCAGGGCGGCGGGGGAGAGCGACCACGGGTGATCGTCGGTGATGTCGCGGCGGCGGACGGCGAGAACCGCATCGTGGTCGGCGGCGAAGCCCGCGGCGCGGTTGTCCCGCACGGGGAACGGGTAGACGCGGGTGCCCTTCGCCACGGCGACGCCGACCGCCGTGGTGAACGACAGCACGTCCACGACGACGAGACACGCACTGCGCGCGGCCAGCGCACGGGCGCCCGACGGCCCCCACTCGAAGCGGACACCATACGAATCCTGCGCGAACCACGGGTCTACCGACACCGGAGTTTTTGTAGCACAGGGATCGTCAGGCGCGTTGCCCGAGCAGCTTCGCGACGCGCAGGATCGGGGTGACCAGATCGGGGATGTCACCGCCGGTGTCGAGCCGGCCCGGACGGTAGGTGATGAGTTCGCGGCCCGCGACGCTCCACCGGGGTACTTCCCCGGCCAGGTGCGCTTCGATCAATTCCGGACTCAGCAGCAGGCGTGCGGAGTGCGGATCGACCGCCGTGACCACGAACCGGCCGTCGAAACTGTCGTGGCCGGTGGGCACCGGGTCGTCCCCGAACGGGGCCGTGCCCAACCGCATGAACTCGGTGCGGTCGGTGACCGCGACAGGTGGATACGGGTGCGGCATCGCGACCACCACCGCCACACAGTGATACGTCACCGTGGTGAGCGTCGACCCGGACCCGGTGCGGAGCCGGTATTCGTGCTCGGCCACCGTGACGCGGCGGCCCTCGAACTCGCCGTCGAGTGTGAGACCCAGCACGCCCTCGGCCGCGTGGCCGGGCAGGCGCGCCATCCACGCGGCGCGCGAGTGGGGTGCGATCCGCCAGCCGCGCCGCCGCCCCCACTCCTGCGGAGTCGAGGTGTCGACGCGGCGATTTCGCGCCGTCAGCGACACCAGCGCGGCGAGGCCAGCCACTACCAGCACCGCCACGAACACCGGAAAACCGATCCGGAACGCTTCTTCCACGGTCTACCACCTCCTCGTGCGGCGCTGCTCCCATTGTCGGGCACTCACTACGCTTCGGTCATGACCTTGCTGTTTCTCGCCGTGGCGATCGCCTCCGAAGTCACCGCGACCGTCTCGCTCAAGCTGTCGGAGGGCTTCACCAAGCTGATCCCCTCGATCGTGGTCGTGATCGGCTACGGCACGGCCTTCTTCTTCCTCGCGCAAGCGCTCAAGCGTGGCATGCCGGTGGGTGTGGCGTACGGCATCTGGTCCGCCGTCGGCGTGGCGGCCATCGCGATCATCGGGGTGCTGTTCCTGGAGGAACGCCTCACCCTCGTGCAGGTCGGCGGTATCGGGTTGGTGATCGTGGGCGTGCTCGCCCTGGAACTCGGCGGCGCGCACTGATGGCGGACAGCCGGGCGTCGAGACGGCCCGGCGGCCCGGGATCAGGGGCGGCTCAGAGGAATTCGGCGGTGTCGAGCTCGAAGCCGAACGGGTCGGGCAGTGCCAGCCGGGCGCCGAACTTCGCGGTGGCGAGTTGCGCGTAGGCGCCGTTGGACGGTTCCCAGAAGACGGTGACCTCGCCGCGATGCCGGTCCACCAGCAGATACACCGGAATCGCCGCCTGGGCGTAGGCGTCGCGCTTCTCGACGCGGTCCACCTCGGCGTCACGGTCGCGACCCGAGGTGATCTCCACGATCATCTGCACGCCGGACGGATCGGCCCAGGACGGTTCGCCGCGGAAGTAACCGCGGCGCGCGACCGCGCCGTCGACCCGGGAGCGGCCTTCGCGGTACGCGGGGATGCGCAGTCCTCGTCCGTGGAAGAACTCCGCCTCCGAGCCGGACAGAACCTGATTGCGAATAGTCGCCGCGAACTCGTCGTGCTCGCCGTCGGGGACGGGTACCACGTAGATCCTCCCGTTGATCAGCTCGAGTGATACCTCTTCCGTCGACGCGCGTTCCAGCACCTCGAACTCCGCGAGGCTCACGTCGGTGTCCTGGATGCCCATGCCCTCAGGGTAGCCCGGCGGCGGGTGATCCGACCGGGACTCGGGCCCGATGATGATCGCCATACTGTCTCCTCCTCGATCACGAAACGATGCTGTTCACCGTGATCGACGTGCGGGTTCGCCATTCGGTTCCACGACACGCGAGAGTGGCGGCGCGTCCCGCGACTCGCCGGATCGCGTCGGGTTCCCCGGAAGCATCCGCGTCGGAGCCCGGCAGATTCGCCGGCGAGTCGAGGGCTGGTCACCGCCGGTGACGGTTGATTCCCCCGCGTCACGTTCTTCGCAGGCACAGGCACAGGTCGAATCATCGTGTCGACCGTGATGTCCGTAGGTCGGTCGCCGGATGCGCACCGGAGCCGCGATGTCTCGACGAACCACTGTCGGATCACACCGGCAGGCTGAGCGGCGCAGGGTCCTTCAATCCTGTGCGCGCACCGCGTATCCCGCGCGCTCGAGCGCATCCGAGACGGTGTCGCGGTGGTCGGGCCCGCGGGTTTCGAGGGTGAGGCCGACCTCCACTTCGTCGACCGCGAGCCAGGTTCCGGTGCGGGAGTGGACGACGTCGACCACGCTGGCGCCGGTGGCGCCGACGACGGAGAGCAGGCCGCCGAGGGCGCCGGGGCGGTCCGAGATGGTCACGCGCAGGGCGAGGTAGCGGCCCGCGACGCTGAGGCCGTGCCCGATCAGGCGGGTGAGCAGCAGCGGGTCGATATTGCCGCCGGACAGGATCGCGCACACCGGCTCGCGCAGGTCCAGTTCGCCGGGCGGCAGGCTCATCAGCGCGGCGACGGCCGCGGCACCCGCCGGCTCCACGATCAGCTTCGCGCGCTCCAGGCAGAGCAGCAGCGCCGTGGACAGCGCCTCCTCGTCCACCGTGACGATGGTGGGCCGGTGGGCGGTGACGTGCGCGAACGGCACCTCGCCGGGCAGACCTACCGCGATGCCGTCGGCCATGGTCGACAACCGTTGCGCGCGAACGGGCTTGCCCTCGGTGAGCGACACCGGCCAGGCGGCGGCCTCGGCGGCCTGCACCCCGATCACCCGCACGTCCGGCGCCAGTTCCGCCAAGGCTAGCGCGACCCCGGCGAGCAGACCGCCGCCGCCGGTCGGCACGAGCACCGTCCCGACGTCCGGCAATTGCTCGAGGATCTCCAGTCCGACGGTCGCCTGCCCGGACACGATGTCGGGGTGGTCGAACGGGTGGATCAGCGTGGCGCCGGTGTGGGCGGCGAAATCCAGTGCGGCGTCGAGCGCTTCATCGATCGTCGCGCCGACCTGGCGCACCTGCGCGCCGTAGGCCTTGGTGGCGGCCAGCTTCGGCAGCGACGCGCCCACCGGCATGAAGACGGTGGAGTCGATGCCCAGCGTCGCCGCCGCCCACGCCACGCCCTGCGCGTGATTACCCGCGCTGGCCGCGACCACCCCGCGCCCCCGCTCCTCGGGCGGCAGGTGCGCGATGCGGTTGTAGGCGCCGCGCGGTTTGAACGACCCGGTGCGCTGGAGGTTCTCGCATTTCAACCACACCTGCGCCCCGCACCGCTGCGACAGCACCCGCGACGCCACCACGGGAGTCCGCCGGATCACCGGCGCCAGCAACTCCGCCGCCGCCTCGATCCGCCCGAGCCCGATCAACTCCATGCGCCCATGCTGCCACCGCGCGCCCACCCTGCCGGGGAAATGCGGCCGACGGCAGATGGAACGGGCAGCGCGGGATCGGGGTATCCCCGTGAATCAGGGGCGACCGCGTGGCCGAAACCCTATCGCGCGCTCAGCAATTCGATCTCGTCGATAATCTTGTTCGCCCCGACCACGCCGATGCCGAGCATCCACGTGTCGTCCTCCACCTCGTACGCGCGTCCCTCGCGCACGGCGGGCAGGGCGCCCCAGAGGGCGACCACGCGGTCCTTGGTGGTGGCGGTGGTGCCGGTGTAGTTGGCGTGGAACACCACATCGCCGTTGATCTGCTCGTACTGTTCGGGGTCGAGTTCGACCATGGAGTACTGGTTCCACTCGCGGTCGGGGTGGGTGAAGCCGACCTGCGCGAGGATCGATCCGGAGAACGTCGCGGGTCCGTAGAGGCGGAAGCGGTCCTCGGTGAACCGCACCATCGACACCGTCCGCCCGGCCGCGCCGATCTGCTGCCCCACGGTCTTCGCGCGCGAATCGAGTTGCGCCAGCAGGTCTTCCATCTCCGCCGACTTGCCCACGGCCTCGGCGGTGAGCCGCGCCTGCTCGTGCCAGTTGGTGCCCGAGCTCTCCGAGAACACCGTCGGCGCGATCCCGTCGAGCTGGGTGTACAGCGCCTCGTGGCGGACCTTGGTGCCGATGATGAGATCGGGTTCGAGGTTGGCGATGGCGTCCAGATCCGGCTCCTGGATGGTGCCCACCGTGCCGACGCCCTCGAGCTCACCGCTCAGGTATTTCGGCGAGCCGTAGCCCATCGCGCGCTCGGTGATCGCGATCGGCCGCACGCCCAGCGCCACCAGCGCGTCGAGGTGCGGCGAATCGAGCACGACGATGCGCTCGGGTTTCTCCGGCACCGTCGTCTCACCCATCGCGTGCCGCACGAGACGACCCTCGTCGGTCTCGGTGCCGGACGACCCGCACGCCGATACCATCAACCCCACGGTGGCCAGCAGCACGCCGACCCCCGTGACCCATCGCTTCCCGCTTCTGCTCCCGATCTTCACGAGGGGTGACCTTAGCCCAGACTCACTAAGGTTGCCCTTACTGTGCCCCGGCCGGTACATTCCGCCGGTGCCTACGAGTCGTGACGCCCTGTCCGCGCCACACGACTCCCCGCCGGAGGACGCCACCCTGCGTCTCGCGCGCGGCGGTGCGGCGCTGCTGATCTCGGCGGCGGTACTGTTCGCGGTCTGCGTCGCCAGCCTCGCCCTCGGCGCGAAGTCGATCCCGATGGGCGACGTGGTGGCCGCGCTGTTCGGCCGGGGCGAGCAGAGCGTGCGCGTCATCATCGGCGACTGGCGACTGAGCCGCACGGTCGTCGGATTGGTCTGCGGTGTCGCGCTGGGCGCGGCCGGCGTGGTGATCGGGGCGCTCACCCGCAACCCCATCGCCGATCCGGGATTGCTCGGCGTCAACGCGGGCGCGGCGCTGGGCGTGGTCGTGGGTCTCACCGTGTCCGGCGGGATGGGCGTGACCGGGTACACCTGGTTCGCGTTCGCGGGTGCGGGTGTGGCGGCGGTGCTCGTGTATCTGCTGTCGATGATCGGACGGTCGACGGCCTCGCCCCTGCGGCTCGCGCTGTCGGGTGTGGCGCTGGCCGCGGTGCTGTCGGGCGTCACGCAGTTGCTGGTCTTCGTGGACGAGAGCGTGCTCGACTCGTACCGGTTCTGGCGGATCGGCTCGCTGGCCGCCCGCGATCTCGACGACACGCTTCCGCTGATCCCGTACGTGCTCGGAGCGGCCCTGCTGGCGCTGGCGCTGTGCCGCGCGTTCAACGCCCTGAGCCTCGGCGACCGGACCGCCGCCGCGCTGGGGGTGAATCTCGGCCTGATCCGGTTCCTGGGCTTCGTCGTGGTCACCGTGCTGTGCGGCGCGGCGACGGCGCTCGCGGGCCCGATCGCGTTCGTCGGCCTGCTCGTGGTCCACATCGCGCAGTACCTGGTGGGTTCGGACTACCGCCTGCTGGTCCCGCTGTCGATGCTCCTCGCGCCCACGCTGCTACTGGGCGCGGATGTGCTGGGACGGGTGATCGCCGACGGGGGACCGGTGCCCGTCGGCGTGATGACCGCGTTCGTCGGCTGTCCCGCGCTCATCGCACTCATCGTCTGGAGCACCCGGATGGGAGCCGGATCATGACCGTCACGGCGACCGGGATCACGCCCACCGACCTCGCGGTCACCGCTGGCCCCTACACGGTGCGCTTCGATCGCCGCGCGACCGCGGTCACCGCCGTCCTCGCGGTTCTGGTGGTGCTGCTGGTCCTGGTCTCCCTCATGGTGGGCGAGTACGCCATCGGGCCCGCCGCCCTCTGGGACACCCTCACCGGCGACCCGCCGCGCCGCCTCGACCGCTTCTTCGTCTTCGACCGGCGGCTGCCACGGGCCTTGGTCGCGGTGGGCGTGGGTGGCAGCCTGGCCGCCGCGGGCGCGATCTTCCAACGGCTGCACAACAATCCGCTGGCCAGCCCCGACCTCATCGGGTTCACCAGCGGCGCGTCGTTCGGTGCGGTCTTCGTCCTGCTGTCGCTCGGCGGCAGTCTCACCATGGGCGCGATCGGCGCGGCGGTGGGCGCGCTCACCACGCTGGCGATCATCGGCGTGCTCACGGTGCTCGGCCGACTGCGCGGCGCGCGACTGGTCCTGGTCGGCATCGCGCTCGGCGCGCTGGCCACCTCGGCGACGTCGTATCTGCTGAGCCAGACGTATCTGCCGTCGGCCGCCGTCGCCCACACCTGGCTGATCGGCTCGCTCAGCGGGCGCGGCTGGGGGCACGTCGCGACCGTCGCGGCGGGCATCGCGCTGGTGACGCCGCTGCTCATCGTGTTCGAGCGCGCTTTTCGTGCCCTGGATCTGGGCGACACCGTGGCGGCCACGCTCGGCGTGCGCGGCGGGCGGGCGCGTATGGGCCTCATGCTCGCAGCGACCGTGCTGGTCGGGCTGGCCGTGGCCGCCGCGGGCCCGATCGCGTTCATCGCACTGGCCGCACCGCATATCGCGCGCGGACTCACCCGCACACCCGGCGCGGGCATCGTGGCCGCCGCCTGCACCGGCGCGCTCCTGCTCGGCGTGAGCGACCTGGTCGCCGAACACGCCTTCCCCGCACCGGTTCCCGTCGGCGTCGTGACGGTGAGCATCGGCGGGGTGTTCCTGCTCTGGCTGCTGGTACGGGAAGGTCTACGTCATCGTGTCTGAATCGAGCGCCACCGCCCCGGTCGTGGGCGGCGCGGCACGCCTGCGCGGCGAGGCGGTGCGCGTCTCCTACGGCGACCGCGCCGTCCTGCACGACGTGGACATCGCCGTCCCCGACGGACGGTTCACCGTCATCATCGGGCCCAACGCGTGCGGGAAGTCGACGATGCTGGCCGCCCTGGGCCGCTTGCTGCGCCCCGGCTCGGGTTCGGTCGTGCTGGACGGCAAGGCGATTCACTCCTACTCGACCAAGGAGACCGCGCGCCGCCTCAGCCTGTTGCCGCAGGCGCCCGGCGCGCCGGACGGCATCCTGGTCGGCGATCTCGTCTCCCGCGGCCGCTACCCGCACCAAGGGCTGCTGCGCCAGTGGTCCGACGAGGACGCCGCCGCCGTCGCCGAGGCGCTGGCGGCGACCGGGACGACCGAGCTGCGGCATCGTCGCGTGGACGAACTGTCCGGCGGGCAGCGCCAGCGCGTGTGGATCGCGATGGTGCTCGCCCAGACCACCTCGATCGTGCTGCTGGACGAGCCGACCACCTATCTCGACATCAGCCACCAGATCGACGTGCTCGACCTGTGCGAGCGGCTGTACGTCGAGCACGGCCGCACGGTGGTGGCGGTGCTGCACGACCTCAACCTGGCCGCCCGCTACGCCACCGACCTCATCGCCATGCGCGACGGGCGCGTCGTCGGCCGGGGCAGTCCGCGCGAACTCGTCACGCCCGAACTGGTCCGTGAGGTGTTCGACCTCGACTGCGTGGTGATCGACGACCCGCTGACCGGCGCCCCGATGATCGTCCCGGGACGCCGGGCGGCGCGGTAGGTCCGGCGCGGGCAGGCGAACCGGTGCGAGCTACCCCGCGTCGCGAGCCAGGTGATGCGCGATCGCGCCCAATCTGGCCAGGCGCGCGTCACCGAGCGGTGTGAGCTTGCCGCCGAGCCGGTTGGTCACGAAGCCCAGCGACATGCCCGTGGCCGGGTCGGCGAACGCGCCCGAACCGCCGAGACCGAAGTGGCCGAACGCCGAAATCGGTTCGGCCTTGGACGGTTTCATCGGCACACCGTGGAATCCGAGTCCCCACGGGATGCGGAACGCCAGCACGTAGTCGGGCGTGAACACCTGCCGGGTGCGCATCGCCTCGATCGTCTCCGGCCGCAGCAGCTGGTAGCCGCCGAGGCTGCCGCCGTTGGCCAGCGCGCCGTAGAGGCGGGCCAGCGCGCGGGCCGAGAACACGCCGTTGACGCCCGGCATCACCGAATCGTGCAGGCGCGGATCGGCCATCATCTCCGCGAACCCGCGCGGGGTGGTGTCGACGGCCGCCGCCAGCCGGGTGCGGCCCATCAGGCGCGCACCGGTCTCCCAGCTCAGCCCCGCCACCGTGAGCGCGGGGAAGTTGGGCGCGATCCTGGACCGCTGCGACTCCGGCACCCGGAACCAGAGTTCTTCCGCGCCAAGGGGTTCGGCGATCTCGGTGCGCAGCAGCTCGGTGAAGTCGCCGCCCACCCGGCGCACCAGCTCGGCGACCAGGTGCCCGAAGCTGATGCCGTGGTAGCCGCTGGTGACCGTGTGGCGGGGGTCGGGCGCGGCGGCGGCGAGGGCGGCCGTGACCGCCGCGTCGTCGAAGAAGGCGTCCACCGGGCCGGGCAGCAGGCCGCGCAGGCGGTGCAGTCCGGCGCGATGGCTGAGCAGTTCCCGCACCGTGATGCGGTCCTTGCCCGCGGCGGCGAATTCGGGCCAGTACTCGGCGACCGCCTTGTCGTAGTCGAGGAGGCCGCGTTCGGCCAGCCGGTGCAGCAGGGTGGCGGCCACGCCCTTGCCGGTCGAATAGGCCACGGCGACCGTGTCCTGGCGCCACGGTTCGCCCGGCGCCGCGTAGCCGGCCCACACGTCCACCACCGGTTCGCCGTGCAGGTAGACCGTGAGCGCGCCGCCGCCGTCGCCCGGCCTGCGGAAGAGGCGGTCGAATTCGGCCACCAGGCGCACGAATCGGCGGTCGACCAGCTGTGCCGTCGGAGTTGTGGTCATCGTCGTCCTTTCTCCGTTCCACTGGACAGCGTACGAGAAACGGCGGCGTGGCGGACCTCACAGTCGGTTTCGGTTGACGGTGCGTTTTCGTGAGCGTCACACAGCGCCCCGCGATCGCAACACGGCTGCTCTAGCGTGATCGCCATGCCGCCACGCAGACGTTCGGCTTTGCTGGCTCGATTGGTCGTCGACGAGCCGGGCAGGCCGCAGATCATTCTCGGTGAGCTGCGCCGGGTGATTCTCGACGGCGCGGTGCCACCCCGTACGCCGATTCCGCTGCGCGAAGTCGCCGAATTGTTCGGCGTCAGCCACATTCCCGTGCGCGAGGCGCTGAAAACGCTGCTGGGAGAAGGGCTGGTGACCCACGAACCGAACGGCGGATACGAAGTCGCCCAGCTCACCGCCGCGGAACTGCGCGAAATGTATATCGTGCGCGAGACATTGGAGACGGCCTCGCTCGCCGCCGCCCTGCGCCAGGCCACCGAGGCCGACCGCGCCGAACTGCTCGCGGTGAACGCCAAGCTGGAAGAGGCGCTGCGCGACGACGATCCGGTGGCCTACCAGCGCATGTCACGGAAGTTCCACGTGGCGCTGACCAGGCCGTCGCGGATGTTCCGCCTGCTGCACATGCTCGAATCCGCGTGGAACGTCACCGAACCGGTACAGAGTATGGTGCACGTCGAGCGCGCCGACCGGGAGCGCCTGCACACCGATCACGTGCTCATGCTCGACGCCTTCCTGGCCGGCGATATCGACCGCCTGCTGCTGGTCGCCGAGGCGCACCACCGCAGGCTCGAATCCGTCATCGCGACCCTGCCCACCGACACCGGGCTGCTGGCCCCGGAAGATATATCGGTCGCGCAATAACCGGGCAACGATCGCGCAATTACCGGGCAATGGGTGCTTCCTACCGTCGATGCGTTCCACGTTTCACCTCGGATGGGAAACACCATGACCGACACGATCACCCCGCCCGCCGCACCGGCGACCACGGCGGAGGCCGACTACGATCCGCGGCTGACGAATGCGGATCTCGCGCCACTGCGCACCCAGAAATGGGGCTCCTACAACATCTTCGCGTTCTGGATGTCCGATGTGCACAGCGTCGGCGGCTATGTCACGGCGGGCAGCCTGTTCGCCCTCGGCCTGGCCAGCTGGCAGGTGCTGGCCGCGCTGCTGATCGGCATCACGATCGTCTATTTCTTCTGCAATCTGGTCGCCAAGCCGAGTCAGGTGACGGGTGTGCCGTACCCGGTGATCTGCCGCAGCGCGTTCGGTGTGCTCGGCGCGAACATTCCCGCGATCATCCGCGGATTGATCGCGGTGGCCTGGTACGGAATTCAGACATTCCTCGCCTCGGCCGCGCTGGATGTGGTTCTGGTGAAACTGTTTCCGGGACTCGCGCCCTACGCCGTGGTCGAGGACTACGGATTCCTCGGGCTGTCGCTGCTCGGCTGGGGCAGCTTCATGATCCTGTGGGTGCTCCAGGCGTGCGTGTTCTGGCGTGGGATGGAGTCGATCCGCAAGTTCATCGACTTCTGCGGCCCCGCGGTGTATGTCGTGATGTTCATCCTGTGCGGATACCTGATCTCCCAGGCCGGTTGGGGCGCCATCGATCTCAGCCTCGGCGCGGTGGAGCACACGGGCTGGTCCTCGGTGCCGGTGATGCTCGGCGCGATCGCGCTGGTGGTGTCGTACTTCTCCGGTCCGATGCTGAACTTCGGCGACTTCTCCCGCTACGGACGGACTTTCGCGGCGGTGAAGCGCGGCAACTTCCTCGGCCTGCCGATCAACTTCCTGCTGTTCTCGGTGCTGGTGGTGGTGACCGCCTCGCTGACACTGCCGGTCTACGGCGAACTGATCACCGATCCGGTGGAGACGGTGGCGCGCATCGACAACACGTTCGCGATCGTGTTGGGCGCGTTGACATTCGCCATCGCCACCATCGGCATCAATATCGTCGCCAACTTCATCTCGCCGGCGTTCGACTTCTCCAACGTGAGCCCGCAGCGCATCAGCTGGCGCGCCGGCGGCATGATCGCGGCGGTGGGCTCGGTGCTCATCACACCGTGGAACCTCTACAACAACCCCGACGTCATCCACTACACCCTCGAGGTACTCGGCGCGTTCATCGGCCCGCTGTTCGGTGTGCTCATCGCCGACTACTACCTGATCAAGAAGCAGCGCGTGCACGTCGACGACCTGTTCACCATGTCGCCGACCGGAACCTACTGGTACACCAAGGGATACAACCCGGCCGCGATCGCCGCGACGGCGCTGGGCGCGGCGCTGGCGGTGATCCCGGTGCTGGCCAACAAGCTGCCGGGCATGGCGACCACGGCGCAGTACAGCTGGTTCATCGGCTGCGGCGTCGGATTCGTCGCCTACTACCTGATCGCCACCCGCCGCACGGCCGCGAAGGAGGCGGTCGCCTGATGCGCATCCGGGTCGTCAACCCGAACACCACGCGGGCGATGACCGACCTGATCGAGCGGTGTGCCGGGGCCGTCGCGGGCCCCGGCACCCGGCTCGACGCGGTGACCGCCACGATGGGCCCGCCCTCCATCGAGAGCCACTACGACGAGGCGCTGAGCGTGCCCGGCGTGCTCGACGCCATCCGGCGCGGGGAGGCCGACGGCGTCGACGGATACGTGCTGGCGTGTTTCGGCGACCCGGGATTGGACGCGGCCAGGGAATTGGCGGCCGGTCCCGTGGTCGGGATCGCGGAAGCGGCCATGCGCACCGCCGCCCATCTGGGGCGCGGCTTCAGCGTCGTCACCACCCTCGGACGTACCGCGGGCCGCGCCGCCGACCTGGCCGACCGGTACGGGATGCGGCGGTTCTGCCTCGGCGTGCACGCCTGCGAACTGCCGGTCCTGTCGCTGCACACCGACCCCGACGCCCGCAAGATCATCACCGAAGCCTGCCGCACCGCCGTCGAGACCGACGGCTCCGACGCCGTCGTGCTCGGCTGCGCCGGCATGGCGGATCTGTGCGCGCACCTGCGCGAGGAGATCGGCGTCCCGGTGGTCGACGGGGTCGCGGCGGCGACGCTCACCGTGCAGTCCTTGGTGGCGCAGGGGTTGCGCAAGAGCGGGCGCGGGGAGTTCGCGTCGCCGCCGCCGAAGGAGTATGTGGGGTTGCTGCGGGATTTCGGCACCGGATAGGTGAGCCGGACTGGTCGGGTAGGTTGCGCCCGGCCGCCCTCCACGCCGTGATCCCGCACACGGGTTCTGCCGGTGTCGCGTGCCGGGCCGGTATGGTGTCGCGTATGCGGCGGTGGGGCTCGCCGCTTCGGACACCGGTCCGGAACAACCGCGGCGCCGTCGCCGCCAACGGTCCCTACACCATGACCTCGCGGTATGTGGAGTAGGAGACGTGTATGACCGGTCCGATCGATCCCGATGTCGACCTTCACGAACCCGCGCAACGGCGGGAACTCCTCCGCACGCACGGCGCGGTGCTCGCCGTGGTGGCGGTGGGCGCTGGGCTCGGCTCGCTGGCGCGGTTCGGGTTGGCGACCTGGTGGCCGACCGGGGTGGGCGGGTTCCCGTGGTCCACGTTCACCGTGAATGTGGTGGGCTGCTTCCTCATCGGCGTGCTGATGATCGTCATCACCGAAGTCCGGATGGCACACCCGCTGGTGCGGCCGTTCCTCGGCGTCGGCGTGCTCGGCGGGTTCACCACGTTCTCGGCCTATGCCGCGGACATTCGCGTGCTGATCGAATCCGGCCACCTTCCGCTGGGGATGCTGTATCTGGCGGCGACCTTGCTGTGCGCGCTCCCCGCCACAGCGAGCGCTGTCGCGCTGACGCGATTCGCCCACCGGCGGGCCCTGCTCCGGAGGAGGGTGGCATGACCGTCCTGGCGGTGTTGCTCGGCGCGATGGTCGGCGCGCCCCTGCGCTACCTCACCGACCGGGCCGTACAAGCGCGGCACAGCGGCCTATTCCCTTGGGGGACAATGGTGGTCAACGTGGTCGGGTGCTTCGTGATGGGCGCCGTCGCCGGTGCCGCGCTCTCCCACACGTGGACGGCGGTGCTGGGCACCGGGTTCTGCGGCGCACTCACCACCTACAGCACCTTCGGCTACGAGACGATCCGCCTCATGGAGGTGCGCGCGTACCGGTACGCCGTGCTGAACGTGAGCGCGTCGGTGGTGGCGGGATTGGGTGCGGTCGCGCTGGGAGCGTACGCGGCGGGTGTGTTGTCCGGGTGACCGCGTCGAGGCGCTGATTGGCCGGGCACGCTGCTCAGCCGGGCACATCACTCGGCGGGACACACCGCTCGGCTGGGCACACCGGTCATCCGGACACGCCGATCAGCCGAGCGTCCGCACTCCCTCACAGGTCGTCGTGCCGTCCGGCGGGTCGTACCGGATCGCCCGTGCCTGTGGGTTCGGTGGCGGTCCGACCAGGGTTGTGCGGTATGCGGCCTGCGATTCCGGGATCGGGTTCGGGGACAACCGAGGTTCGCCGACTGAGAGCGGCAGTGCCTTTGCGGCTGGATGGGTTACGTGGGCGAAACGGGTTTTCTCAGGATGGCAGCCCGGGGGAGGGGAGTGGCGTGCTCGCAACGACGACGCCCACGGACTCGAAGAGGTGAGTCCGTGGGCGGTGTCGTGTCGAGTGCCTGGCCAACAGAGTCGGCCCGGATCGGCCGGTGCGAACTGTCGCGCCCCAACTGATTCCGGTCAGGCGGCGACCGCTCGGCGGAGGAGGTGCAGGGTGGTGTCGGGCTCGGGCACATCCACCACCAGGCGGGTGAATTCGGTGCCGGAGAGTTCGATGCGGATGCCGGAGCCGTCGAAGCGGGTGTCCCAGAACTCTTTTCGGCCCTTGCCGCGGAAGGTGCCCGCGGCGATCACGCCGGGGAAGAAGGTGCCGGGAGCGCGAACCCACGGCGGGCGCAGATCCACTTCGGCGGGGACGACGGCGGTGATGTCACGCAGGTCGAAGGTGAGTTCGTCGCGCAGCGCCAGCAGTTTGTGTCCACCGCGCACCCGGACCGTCACCGTCGTTCCCGTGACTTCGATATCCACCATGACGCACCTCGCAATCGCCCCCGGATTCCGTACGCCTTCCAGCTTCGGTGGCGCCCCTGGTGAGAGGCTGTGCCGATCCTGTGATTTCCCCAAGCATCGAGAGAGATTCTGATACATAGATATACGCATCAACGCATGTAATATGCCAGCTCTGGGGGTCGACCTGATCAACACCAGCTCCGTTCCAAAACAACGCAGACGGCGGAAACGCCGAATCGTCGGCAAGACGACGAGACCAAAGGTGATCGGCCCGCAGGGGAGGGCGACGCTCGAATGATCGCTCGGTGTCGTCGCCCGACCGATCCTCGGCGCGACCGGCCTACTGAACCGCCCGCCCGACCAACGCGATCCGCAACACGTCGCCCAACCACGGCGTGTAGTCCCCGGGAACCGACTCCATCCGCGCCCGCAGCTGATCCGGCGCAACCCAGGCGACCGTCGCCACCTCGGCGGGATCGAGCCTCGGCCGTTCCCCGTTCAGCATCCCGACCAGCACGTGATCCCACTCGTGCTCCACCCGCCCGGTCGCGGGATCGGTCGCCTGGTACCGGAACACGCCCACCTCGGTGAGGGCGGTGGCCAGTCCGAGCTCTTCGTCGAGCCGCACGCCGGCCGCCACGTCGACCGGCTCACCGGGCGCGGGATGCCCGCAGCAGGTGTTGGCCCACAGCAACGGAAATCGCGTCTTCACCGCCGCCCGCTGCTGGAGCAGCACCCGGCCTTCGTCGTCGAACAGCAACACCGAGAACGCGCGATGCAGCAGGCCGGGAGCTCGGTGCGCCTCGGCCACCGGGCACGCGCCGACCGCGCGCCCCGCCGCGTCGACCAGCTCGACGGGCAGAGCCTCGCGATCGGTCAGCGGCGCGGTGAGGGTCTCGGTCACCTCCCCACCATATCGGCGGCCGGGTGCCGCGCACGGTGGCGCGGCGGAGAACACACTCGGTGCGGCGCGGCTACGATGCGGCGACCTTCCTGATCGCGGCTGTGGACCGGCCCCTCCGCGGCGCCCTGAGTGTGAGTTCGGCACCCTTCGAGAGCAGGTATGTGAACGTCATGCACCCGGTGATCGGCAACACCGCAGCATGCATCCCATCACAGCCGTCACATAATTGACAGGCGATGTGGAAAGCTCATCGCAACGCGTCGGGGCAATGTGGTGCGTGTCACAATGCAGGGTAGGGCCAGGAGCGATCGTGAATTTGGGCAAAGACTTGGTGGGGTCGGTACAGCGGTTGATGGCGACCGCCCAGAACGGCCTGGAAGTGATCCGTTTCGGCGGGCTGACCCATGACGTCGAATCGTCGCCCTACGAGGTGGTGGAGCGGCGCCGCATGTATCGGCTGCGCCACTACTTCCCCGACGACGCCACGCCCGGCCGTCCGGTCGCGGTGCTGGTGCCACCGCTGATGGTGAACGCCGACATCTGGGACGTCAACGCCGACGGCGGCGCGGTCGGCATCCTGCACGCGGGCGGGATCGATTGCTGGGTGGTCGATTTCGGCTCCCCGGCCAGCGAGGAGGGCGGCTGGCAGCGCGACCTCGCCGACCACGTGCTCGCGGTGAACAGCGCGCTCGACACCGTGATCGAGGCCACCGGATCCGACGTGCACCTGATGGGCTACTCGCAGGGCGGCATGTTCGCCTACCAGACCACCGCCTATCGCTACGGCAAGGGCGTCGCCAGCATCGTCACCTTCGGCAGCCCCGTCGACATCGTGGCGGGAATGCCGTTCGGCCTGCCCTACGGCCTGGTGTCCGATGTCGCCGACTTCCTCGCCGACCACGTGGTGACCCGCCTGCCGATCACCGACTCGATGGTCCGCGTCGGCTTCCAGATGCTGGACCCGGTGAAGACCGCGAAGTCCCGCATCGACTTCCTGCGCCAGTTGCACGACCGCGAGGCGCTGCTGCCCAAGGAGCGGCAGCGCCGCTTCCTCAACAGCGACGGCTGGGTCGCCTACGCCGGCCCCGCGGCCGCCGATCTGCTCAAGCAGTTCGTGGCGCACAACCGGATGATGCTGGGCGGCTTCGTGATTCGCGACCAGCCGGTCTCGCTGGCGGAATTGAAATGCCCGATCCTGGCGTTCGTCGGCGAGGTCGACGACATCGGCCAGCCCGCCGCCGTGCGCGGCATCGTGCGCGCCGCGCCGAACGCCGAGGTCTACGAGGCGAGCCTGGTGGCGGGCCACTTCGGGCTGGTCGCGGGCAGCATGGCGACGAACCACACCTGGCCGATCGTGCGGCAGTGGGTGGACTGGATGGTCGGCGAGAAGCCGCTGCCGGAGGAGATCGTGCGGATGAGCGAGCATGTGCCCGGCAAACGCCCGCGCACGGCCGCCACCCGCGTGGTGCACACCGCAGCGACGCTCGCCGAGGCGGGCGCGGGCGTCGGCAAGGCGCTGGAAGGCATCGCCAGCAACACCGTGAAGGGGTCGGTGGAACTCGCGGGTGAGGCGGCGCGGGCGCTGCCCCGGTTGGCCCGCCTGGGCATGATCCAGCCGAACACCCGCATCTCGCTGGGCAAGCTGCTGGCCGAACAGTCCAAGCGGGCGCCGCTGCGCGAATGCTTCCTGTTCGACGACCGCGTGCACACCAACGCGGCGGTGAACGTGCGCATCGACAACGTGGTGCGCGGGCTCATCTCGGTGGGAATCCGGCCCGCGACGCGGGTCGGCGTCGTCATGGAGACCCGGCCGAGCGCGCTGGTGACGGTGGCGGCGCTCTCGCGGCTGGGCGCCGTGGGCGTGCTGCTCGCGCCGGGCAGCGAGCTGACCAAGGCGATCGAGCTCACCGGCGCCGAGACCGTCATCACCGATCCGGAGAACCTGCGCCACGCGGCGGCCACCGGCGCGCGGGTGCTGGTGCTCGGCGGCGGTGACGCGCGGGGCCTGGACATGCCGGTCGGCGGCGACGTGATCGACCTCGAGCAGATCGATCCCGCACAGGTGCGGTTGCCCGCGTGGTACCGCCCGAATCCGGGCAAGGCGCGGGAGCTGGCGTTCGTGCTGGTCACCGGCACGGGAGACCGCCTGGAGACCAAGTACATCACCAACCACCGGTGGGCGCTCTCGGCGTTCGGCACCGCCTCGGCGGCCGATCTGGACCGCCGCGACACCGTGTATTGCCTTGCGCCGCTGCACCATTCGTCGGGCCTGCTGGTGAGCCTCGGCGGCGCGGTCGCGGGCGGGAGCCGGATCGCGCTGGCGCGCTCGCTGGACCCGGCGCGGTTCGCCGAGGAGGTGCACCGCTATGGAGTGACCGTGGTGACCTACACCTGGACGATGCTGCGCGACATCCTCGACGCCGAGGTGTTCCCCGCCGGGCACCGCCACCCGATCCGGCTGTTCATCGGCTCCGGCATGCCCGCCGGCCTGTGGCGGCGCACGATGGACCAGTTCGAACCGGCGCGCGTGCTCGAGTTCTACGCCTCGATCGAGGGCGATGTGGTGCTGGCGAACGTGCCCGGCACGAAGGCGGGCAGCAAGGGCAGGCCGGTGCCGGGGACGGCGCGCGTGGAGCTGGTCTCCTACGACCCGATCGCGCGGCGCATCCGCACCGACGACTCCGGGTTCGCGCGCCGCTGCGCCGACAACGAGGTGGGCTTGCTGATCGGCAAGGCCTCCGAGGGCGTCGACATCTCGGCGGGCGGCATGCGCGGGGTGTTCGCCCCCAATGACGCGTGGATGCCGACGGAGAATCTGTTCCGCCGCGACTCCGACGGCGACTACTGGCTGGTGAGCCGCAAGGACACCGTCATCGTGACGCCGCGCGGCGCGGTGTTCACCCAGCCGATCGTGGACGCGCTCAACGACATCACCGCCGTCGATCTCGAGGTCGCCTACGGCCTCACCGTGAACGATCACCAGATCGCGGTCGCGGCGGTGTCGGTGCGCGACGGATTCCGGCTGGAGCCCAACGACGTGACCGAAGGCCTGCGGGCGCTGGACCCCGACCAGCGCCCCGACCTGGTGTACGTGGTGGACGAGATCCCGCGCAGCGCCACCTACCGGCCGTCGACGCGGGCGGTGCAGGCGGCGGGGCGGCCCGGCCCCGGACCGGACACCTGGTGGTACAACCGCGAGACCGACGCCTACGAGGTGCTGACCGACGAGCACGCGCGCACGCTGCTCGGCGCCTGACGCGCCGCGCGCCGGGCCGGATCGTGTTGCCGGTCCGGCGGATTCGCGCGCTGCCGGAACGCGGCCTAGGTTGGACGCGGGCGTCCTCCGCGCCCGGTGTCCGACGAGCCAAGGGTCAGACGGGTGAGCACGAGCCTCGTTTATCGCAACCGCGCCGTGTACGAGCTGTTGATGCGCGGGCTCTACGGCCGGCATTACGCCGACCGGTACGGTGCGATCGCCGCTTTGGTGCCGGGCGGCGCCGAGGTGGTCGACGTATGTTCCGGCCCGGCAACCTTGTACACGCGCTATCTGCGCGCGCGGTCGGTGAACTACACCGGGCTGGATCTCAACGAGCGGTTCGTCGCGAACGTGAACCGTGCGGGCGGGCGCGGGCTGCTGTGGAACGTGCACGAGGATCGGCCGCTGCCCGCCGCCGATGTCGTGGTCATGCAGGCGAGCCTGTATCACTTCCTGCCCGACGCGGCGCCCGTAGTCGATCGGATGCTGGCCGCCGCGCGGGACCGGGTGATCGTCGCCGAACCGGTCCGCAACATGGCCACCAGCCGCAACCGCGTCGTCGCCGCCCTCGGCCGTCGCTTCACCGACGCCGGCGACGGCCCGCAGACCCGTCGCTTCACCGAATCGACCCTGGCCGAGTTCTTCGCGGGCTACGCCGGCCACGTCGTGCGTGACGAACCCATCGCGGGCGGGCGCGAGCGCCTGTACGTGCTCGAGCCCTGACCCCTACACCGTGAACGCGGTGACCGCCTCGACCACCCGGGCGACCTGGTCGTCGCGCAGAGCCGGCCACAGGGGGAGCCGCACGACGGTGGCGGAGAACTCAGCGCTGCGCACGCACGGATACGGCGTGCGGCCCAGTTTCAACCCGGCCGGGCTGGAGTCCAGCGGCACGTAGTGGAACGGCGCCGACACCCCGCGCTCGCGCAGGTGCGCGATGAGGTCGTCGCGGCGGGATTCGGTGGGCGTGCGCAGGTAGAACAGGTGCGCGGTGTGCTCGGCGCCGTCGAGGATCGTCATGAGCCGCACGTCGTTGCGGGCCGCCCAGTCGGCCAGTCCGGCCGCGTAGGCCTCCCACACCCGGTGCCTGCCGGACTGGATGGCGGCGAACTCGGTGAGCTGCGCGTCCAGGACGGCGGCGTTGAGTTCGCTCGGCAGATAGCTCGAACCGATGTCCTGCCAGGAATATTTGTCCACCGCGCCGCGCAGGAAACGGGCGCGGTCGGTGCCCTTCTCCCGGATGATCTCCGCGCGCGCCATCAGGATCTCGTCGGTGAGCAGCAGCGCGCCGCCCTCGCCGCAGTGCACATTCTTCGTGTCGTGGAAGCTGAGCGTGCCCATGGTGCCGAGCGTGCCGAGCGGCCGTCCCCGCCAGCGGCCGCCGAGTCCGTGCGCGTTGTCCTCGATGATCGCGAAGCCGTGCTGGGCCGCGAGCGCGAGCAGCGCGTCCATATCGGCGGCGACACCGCCGTAGTGCATGACCACCACGGCCTTGGTCTTGTCCGTGAGCACCTGCGCGACCGACTCCGAGTCCACATTGCCGGTGTCGAGGTCGATGTCCGCGAACACCACCGTCGCCCCGCGCACCGCCATCGAGATGGCCGCGGAGGTGAACGTGAAGCTCGGGACGATCACCTCGTCGTCGGGGCCGATCTCCAGCAGCAGCCCCGCCATCTCGAGCGCGGCCGTGCACGAGGTGGTGAGCAGCGCGTGCGGCGCCTCGGTGATCGCTTTGAGCTTCGCCGTGGCCGCCGCCGTGAACCGGCCGTCGCCGTGGCTGTGGTCGCTCGCCAGCACGGCCTCGAGGTTGGCGAGTTCGTCGCGCGCGCGATACGGACGACTGAACAGCACACGGTCATCTGTCACGGTTCTCGGTCCCCCCGGCGACGGAAGTGGTCAGATCCTCCTGCGACACCGGGCGTGGGCGCGGCGAATCCACAGTCAGGTACAACGGTTTGCCGACGAGGATGTGCAATGCCACCCCCAGGTATTCCGCGATGAGTCCGAGCGAGAAAAGGATCGCGCCCGAGCACAGCAACAGCACCACGATGATCGAAGCCCAGCCCTCCGGCGCCCAATCGTCGGTGGTGAGTGCCGAGTAGATGACCACACCGGCGATGATCGCGCCGATCGCGGCGAGAGTCACGCCGAGCATGCTGACCAGCCGCAGTCCGCGAGTGCCGGTGCACAGCACCATCTTCCAGAACAGCGAGAACAACCGGCGGTAGTTGTACCCCGACTCCTCGCGGCCCTCGGCCCGCAACTTCACCGGCGCCTGCGCGACCGAGTCCACCACCCAGGTCAGCGCGACATCGAGGTACACGCCGTTCGACGCCACATCGGCGAGCTGACGGCCGATATCGCCGCGGATCAACCGGTAGGACTCGAAGCGGGTCGAATCGGGGAAGGCGAACACGGTGGCCAGCACCACCTTCGCGCCCCGCGAGGTGAGGTTGCGCAGGAAGCCGTGCGGGCGGGTGTTGGTCGGGCGCGAGTACACCAGGTCGGCGCGTTCGGCGAGCGCGGTGTCGAGGAAGGCGGCGAGGAACCGCGGATCGTGCTGACCGTCCTCGTCCATGGTGACGATCCAGTCGGCGCGCGCCGCCGACATGCCCGCGATCGTTGCCGCGTCCTGGCCGAAATTGCGGCTCAGCCACAGCGGGCGGACCACGTCGTACTCGCGCGCCAGCTCCTGCATCACCACATCGGAGCGATCCGGGCCGTGGTCGTGGACCAGGATGATCTCCTCGACCACGAACAGCGCCCCGCCCGGCGTCCGCGCGGGTTCGGTGAACCGCACCAGTTCGGCGACGAGGCCGCGGATCGTGTGCTCGCCCCGGTACACCGGCACCACGACGGAGATGCCGTGCGGGCGGTCCATCCCCGCGACGGACCGATCGGTGCGCGCGACGGACTCCGACCGCGGGGGACGTGCTGGGTGAATCGGCATCAGCTGGATCGACTTTCGAAGATGGTGCTTGCCTGTGCCGTCCGGAGAACGGCGGAACCCGAGAAGGCGTGAACTGTATCACGAACCGTCCAGGCTGCTATCGCTGCCAGCATCCCCACAGCATGCGCGCGTAGGGGTCGAAGTCGAGCGTCTCGGCGGGCGGTAGTGTCTCGCTCTCGTGAGCGACAGTGCAGTGCTCGCCGCGCGCACGCCCGCGCGGCGGGACGTCTACCGGTGGGGTGTCATCACGGCTTTCGGTGTGGTCGCCGGGTATCTCGCCGTGCTCTTGGCGAATCCGCGGCACTACTTCACCGACGACACCGAATCCCAGTACACGGGTCTGTGGGTGGGGCTCGGCCGCGCGCTGCGCGAGGGACGGTTCCCGGCGATGGTGCCCGAGGGGTGGCAGTCGGGCAACAACACCATGGACGACGCGGGCCTGTTCAACCCGCCGCAGCTGCTGATCGACCTGCTCGCGCCGTCGATGGACAACCTCGCGCTCTACGCGACGCTGGTGAAGCTGGTCTTCTCGATCATCGCCGCGCTCGGCGTGTACCGGATCTGCCTGGCCTACGGCGGCCGCCCGGCCTGGGCGGCGGTCGCCGGTGTGGCGTTCCCGCTCTCGGGGTTCTTCCTGTTCTTCGACGAGGCCAGCTGGATGACCGCGCTCACCGGCACCGCCTGGTTCGTGCACGCGTGGGCCTCGGCGCTGGCCTATGTGCGGGGCGGTGCGCGCACCGGGAAGCTTTTCGTGGCGGGCGGCCCGATCCCGGTCTTCGTGTTCCTGTATCTGACGATCTCGACGCAGTACATCTTCCCGGCCGTGGAGGCGGCGCTGATGCTGGTCGCGGTCGCGATCGGCGAGATCATCTACCGTCGCGCGTGGTTGCCGGTGGCGCGGCTGACCGCGGTGGCGGTGTGCGCGGGCCTGGCCGGTCTGCTGACCTTCCTGCCCAGCATCCTGTCGGCGCACGTCACCTGGCGCGGCACCTCCGATATCGTGAACGACCAGTTCCTCACCGTGCCCTGGTCGGAATCGCTCAACGCGAGCCTGCCGAGCACCATGCCCGCGTTCACCTCCTGGTGGGGGTACGTGCAGCCGATGCCGGTGGTCTATATCGCGTGGTTCCTGATCCCGGCGCTGGCGTTCGTGGACTGGAGCCGGGCGCGCACCGCGTGGCGGGAGCTGAGTTCGGCGGCGGTGTTCACCGCGATCATCCTCATGTGGTCGGCCGGGCCCGGCACGATCGGTCCGCTGCGCTGGCCGGTGCGGTTGCTGCCGATGCTGGCGATCGCGCTGCTGGTGCTGGTGTGCGTGTCGCTCGGGCGTTTCGGCACGTTCGGTGACACGCGGCGGCGCGGCCTCGCGGCCGGGCTGTTGATCCTGGCGTTGCTGGTGCGGTCGATGTCGGCCGATCCGCACGCCAGCGCCGGGCACGTGGTGTCGGCGGTCGCCGTCGCGGCGCTCGGGGCGGGCGTGGTGTGGCTGTGGCGCGAGCGTGGTGTCGCGGCGGCCTGCGCGCTGACCATCGCCGCGATGTTTCCGATCGCGTTTTTCCAGGTACGGGCCGCCCAGCCCACGCCGATGTCGTGGGAGCTGCCCGCGAATCGGGCCGAGGCGAGGGCGAAGTTCCCCGACTTCCCGGGCACCACACTGCAACTCGCCGAGCGCGGGCTCATCCAGAACGACCGCAGTCTCGACGGCGCGTACGGCTCGCTGGTCTTCGGCAACTACGCCGAGAGCCTCGAGCTGAACTACGTCAACGGCTACACACCGACGGGCTACTACTACTTCGGCGAGATGCTGTGCATGCGCTGGGACAGCAGCGTCTGCCCCGACGCCTACCGCCGCGTGTTCGCCCCCGAACCCGCCACCGGCAGGCCGCCGGTCGATCTGATGAACATCGACCGCGTCGTCCTGCACACGGCGTTGTTCCCCGGCGTCCGCGAACAGCCCGCCCCCGAGGGCTGGAAGTGGGTGGACTACCCGGGCCACGAGCGGTTCATCGCGGTGCTCGAACGCGTCGGGGGCCCGGTGTCGATGACGAACGGCCGCATCTCCCACACCGACGATGTCACCGCCACGTCCCTGTCGGAGAGCGACAGCACCAGCCGCGTGCGGGTCACCTCCGAGCGCGGCGGCCAGGTGGTGTTCTCCCGCCTCGGCTGGCCCGGCTACCGCGCGACGTTGAACGGCGCACCCGTGCCGATCACGACCGTCGCCAAAACGTTCGTGGCCGTGGACATCCCGCCCGGCACCGACGCCGAACTCGTCCTGACCTGGCGCCCGCCCGGCTGGAAGATCGGCCTGGCCGCCATGGGCGCGGGCGTCGCGGGGCTCGGCGTGCTCCAGTGGATGTACATCCGGACGCGTCGGCGCGACGACGAGACGCCGCCCGCGCCGGAGCGCGAGTTGGCGAAGGCGGACGCATGACGGACAGGATCGCCGCCGCGTCGTCGGGCCCACGGGACGGATACGTGCGCGGGCCGCGTCTGCCACGGACGTCGGCGTGATGAGCAGTCCGTCCGGCCACGACGAGCCAGGCAGGTCCGGCGTGGAAACCGCCGGTGGTGCGGACGTCCGGCTCCGCACCGGCGACGATGTTCGCGCGGCCGGGACGTCGGCTGCGGCACAAACATTCGCCGCGACGGGAGAATCCGCCACCGAGTCCGCCCAGCCCGGCCCGCTCGTACGCCTGTTCCGCCGCCAGGAGGTGGCGTTCGCGCTGGTCGGCGCGTTCAACACGGTGTTCGGGATGGCGCTGGCGATCCTGTGGCTGACGGTGCTGCCCGAACACTCCTGGACGCCGCTGGTCGCCGTGCCGCTGGCCTACGCGATCGGGGTGACCACCGCGTTCGTGCTGCACCGCACCCTGGTGTTCCGAGTGCGCGGGCACGTGCTGCGCGATTTCGCCGGGTTCGTGGCCGTCAACTCCGGCGGGCTGGTGCTGAACACCGGGCTGCTGTACCTGGCCGTCTCGGTGTTCGGGTTGCCCGCGCGCCCCTCGGCGGTCGTGGTGATGGGTGTGGTGGCGGTGGCGAGTTTCTTCGGGCACCGGCACATCTCGTTCCGCCGTCGCCCGGCCGTCGAAGCCGGGTCCGGCCTCCGGTAGGTTCTCGATCATGCCGGAGGAAACCGCACTGGACGCGACCCTGCTCGACCTGCTGGCCTGCCCACAGGACAAGGGCCCGCTGCTGCTGGTCCGCGACGACGCGGGCGCCGCGCTGCTCTACAACCCGCGCCTGCGCCGCGCCTACCCGATCGAGAACGGCATCCCGGTGCTGCTCACCGACGAGGCGCGCGACGTCACCGACGCCGAGCACACCGCGTTCACGGCGCAGCACCCGGGGGAGTGACCGGCGGGTCGCCGGGGAGGTTGCCGCTCGGAGTGACCGCCGCCTCGCCGGTGATGTCGCCGGTCAGGTAGCGCTGCAGCGTCGGCCCGACGGCCGCGGCCAGCTCGGGTAACGGCATCGACGCCACCGGCTCGATGCCCATGATCTTGCGCGCCACCAGGATTCCCATCATCTGCGAGGCCGCCAGCGCGACGCGGGCGCGTCCGTCGTCGTCGGGGGTCGCGATCCGCTTGCGCACCCGTTCCAGGATCACTTCCAGGACGAACGTGCGCCCCAGCGCGAGTTCGTCACCGGTCAGGATGCTGCGCACCAGCGCGACCACGCCGGGACCCAGGGGAGAATCCCACACGCCGACAATGGAACTCACGATCGTATCGCCGAGCCGGTCGATCGGCACGTCGTCGATGATCCGCAGCGTCGCCTCGGGATCGAACGGCAGCTCCACCACCGCCGTGAACAGCTGCTGCTTGGTGCCGAAATAGTGGTGCACCAGCGCTGGGTCCACGCCCGCGTCCGCGGCGATCGCGCGGATCGAGGTCTTGTCGAAACCCGTCTCCGAGAACCGTTCCCGCGCCGCCGCGAGAATCGACTCGCGCGCGTCGGACCGGCCGGGCCGCCGCCCCGACCGCCCTTTCCGCTCCGCCGCGCTCACACCCGGACCCTACCGCTGATTTCCGGCCTCGCCCCGCGCGGCGCCGGCCCCGAGCCGACCGTCCTGATCGGGGGCGCGTCCCTCGGACGCGATCGCGGATGTCACCCGCGCCGCTGATCGAGGCGGGCGCCGGCCCGCGCGACGCACGTGATTTCCTCGCCGCCTCTTCATGGCCGTCATCCGCCACCATCGGACGCCGATCTCACCGACGGTCCGTTGCGGTGCACGGTGCGCAGCGCCGACATGCGACACGTAGGGGCGCAGGTGTCCGCGTTTCTGCCCGTCACCGTACGGGCGAGCGGGGCACCGGCGCGGGGGCCGCACATCGAGTTCCACCTGCTGTGCGGCTCGCGCGCGGCTGGGGTGCGGTCCGGCGAAACTCGCACTTGCCCAACTCTTTTCATGTGGTTCTCCGACGCAGAGTTGCCGCTCCCAGCACCAGCGCGACCACCGCGAACGCCGCAACGATCGCGATATCGCGCCACATCCGCCCGGTCGGCTCACTGTTCACCGACACCTCGTACAGCGCGTCGACCGCGTAGCTGAGCGGCATCACATCGCTCACCGGCTGCAACCAGCCCGGCAGCTCGTCGCGGGGAACGAGCAAGCCGCACAGGAAGATCTGCGGCGCGACCACCAGCGGCATGAACTGCACCGCCTGGAATTCGGTGCGCGCGAACGCGCTCGCCAGCAGGCCGAGCGCGACACCGCAGATGGCGTCGACCACCGCGATGAGCACCACCCACACCGGGCTGCCCGCCGCCTCGAGCCCCAGCAGTCCGAACGACACCAGACAGGCCACGATCGCCTGCGCCGCCGCGGCCAGCGAGAACGCCGTGCCGTACCCGCCGAGCAGATCCAGCTTGGACAGCGGGGTGGTGAGCAGCCGCTCCAACGTGCCCGAGGTACGTTCGCGCTGCATGGCGATCGCCGTGATGAGGAACATGACGATGAACGGCAGGATGCCGAGCATGCTGATGCCCACCCGGTCGAACAGGCTCAGCGGGGCGTGCGGGTAGTCCGGCGCCTCCGAGTAGATGAAATACAACAGCACCATGAGCAGGGCCGGGACCACGAGAATCATGGCGACGGTGCGATGGTCGTTGCGCAGCTGGCGCAGGATGCGTCCGGTGGTGGCCGTGTAGGGCCGCAGCGTCGTCATGCCGCCTCTCCCATCGTGATCAAGGTGAGGAACGCGCGTTCCAAGTTGTCCTCGCCGGTGCGCGCCCGCAGTTCGGCGGGGCTGAGCTGGGCGAGCAGGCGGCCCTCACGCATCAGCAGCAGCCGGTCGCAGTGCTCGGCCTCGTCCATGACGTGGCTCGAGACCAGCAGTGTGGTGCCGCCCGCGGCGAGCTCGCGGAACTGCTTCCACAGGTCGACCCGCAGCACCGGGTCCAGCCCGACGGTCGGCTCGTCCAGAATGAGCACCTCGGGCTCGGCGACCAGCGCGCACGCCAGCGACACCCGCGTCTTCTGCCCGCCGGACAGCGCGTCGCCGCGATTGCCCGCGTGCTCCCGGAGCCCGACCGCGTCGATGGCGCGGTCGGTGGCGGACCGGTCACGCCCGTAGAGCGCGGCGTAGTAGGCGACGTTCTCGCGCACGCTGATGTCGGAGTAGATGCTCGGCGACTGCGTGACGTAGCCGATCCGCCTGCGCAGCGCGGCCGCGCCCGCGGGCAGACCGAGCGCGACGACCTCGCCGGACGCCACGATCTGGGTCCCCACGACGGCCCGCATGAACGTGGTCTTCCCGCATCCGGACGGCCCGAGCAGTCCGGTGATCGAACCGCGCGGGATGGTCAGCGAGATATCGGTGAGTACTTCGCGTCTCCCGCGCCGGACCGTCAGGTTCCGGACCTCGACCGCCGGGGAATCCCCTGGTAGCGACATGGCCGCCTCAATTCATCGAGTGTTGAATTCACTGTGTGATGAATTTAGCGCGTGCGGCCGCGCGGGACAAGGGCGCCGCCCGTGTCCGGAACCCGCTCGGGAAGAATGTCCACCGTGTCGGTCGAGGAACTCGTGGTGGAACCACCCGCCGCCGCGCGCCGCCTGCTCGGGTCGGTCTTGCGCGCGGGACCCGTAGCGCTGCGGATCGTGGAGGTCGAGGCGTACGGCGGTGATCCGGCGGGACCGTGGCCCGATCCGGCGTCGCACTCCGGGCGCGGTCGCACCAAACGCAACGCCGTGATGTTCGGCCCGGCCGGATTCCTCTACGTGTATCTCAGCTACGGAATGCACACCTGCCTGAACGTCACCAGCGGTCCCGACGGCACCGCGAGCGCGGTGCTGCTGCGCGCGGGGGAGGTGGTGGAAGGTCTCGACGTGGTGCGCGCCCGCCGTCCGGCTGCCCGCTCCGACGCCGACTTGGCAAGGGGACCAGGCAATCTCGGCACCGCCATGGGCATCACACTCGACGACTACGGCACCCCGCTGTTCGATCCGCACGCACCCATCCGCCTGGAGCTCAACGGTGCCCTCGACCCGGCGCTCGTCGCGAGCGGCCCCCGGGTCGGCGTCAGCACGGCGGCCGACCGGCCCTGGCGATTCTGGTTGCCGGCCTCGCCGGCGGTGTCGGCCTACCGTCGCAGCCCGCGCGCGCCGAGCGCGGCCGCGTCGTAGCCGGTCGCGTTCGCTCGCTCGGCCGCTGCTCAGCGGTTCCTTTCGGGGTATCGCCCGCGCTCATGTGCGCCCAGCGCGGCCCTGTGGTCCTAGCCGGTCGCGTTCGAGTCCGTGTGCTCGGCCGCTGCGCGCTGCCCCATTCGGTCGAGCGCACGCGGTGCGCGCGCTTGCCCGACCATGTCGTAGGTCGGCCGCTGTCCAGCCCGCTCACCCGGCTGTCATTCAGGTGTTCTGTCTGGTGACCCGCGTGATCCCCCGGCCTCGAGTTCCACCTTTCATGCCCGTGGTGAATCTCAGGCCGCGGGGGAGGGCCGACTCGCCGGTATCCGACTGCCGATCACCCCGCGGCGGGTGGCCTGCGAAAAAGGGTTTGGCGGGATGCGGAAAGATGGACCGACGTGAGCGGCGACATCATCGATGAACTGACCTGGCGCGGACTCATCGCGCAGTCCACCGACCTCGACGCCCTGCGGGCGGCGGCGGCCGAGGGACCGCTGACCCTGTACGCGGGCTTCGACCCCACTGCGGCCAGTCTGCACGCCGGGCACCTCGTGCCGCTGCTCGCGCTCAAGCGCTTCCAGCGCGCGGGGCACCGGCCCATCGTCCTGGCGGGCGGCGCCACCGGACTCATCGGTGACCCCCGCGACGTGGGCGAACGCACCATGAACTCCACCGACACGGTCGCCGAATGGGCGGGCCGCATCCGTTCGCAGCTGGAGCGCTTCGTCGACATCGACGATTCGCCCACCGGCGCGGTGATCGTGAACAACATGGACTGGACGGGTCCGCTCGGCGTGGTCGACTTCCTGCGCGACATCGGCAAGCACTTCTCGGTGAACGTGATGCTGGCCCGCGACACGGTGAAGCGGCGGCTGGACGGCGACGGCATCTCCTACACCGAGTTCAGCTACATGCTGTTGCAGGCCAACGACTACCTGCAGCTGCGCCGCGAGTACGGCTGCCGGCTGCAGGTCGGCGGCTCCGATCAGTGGGGCAACATCATCGCCGGCGTCGAACTGAACCGGCGGGTCGACGGTGAATCCGTGCACGCGCTCACGGTGCCGCTGGTGACCTCCGCCGACGGCAAGAAGTTCGGCAAGTCCACCGGCGGCGGCAGCCTCTGGCTCGATCCCGAGCTCACCAGTCCCTACGCCTGGTACCAGTACTTCGTGAACACCGCCGACGCCGACGTGGTGCGCTACCTGCGGTGGTTCACCTTCCTGGACCGCGAGGAACTCGACGAACTCGAGCGCGCCACCGCCGAACGCCCGCACGCGCGGGAAGCGCAGCGCAAGCTCGCGGCCGAGATGACCACCTTGGTCCACGGCGAAGCGAACACCCACGCGGTGCAGCTCGCCAGCCAGGCGCTGTTCGGGCGCGGCGAACTCCGCGACCTGGACGAAGCCACCCTCGGCGCGGCCCTGCGCGAAGCCGCCGTGGACGGCAAGGTCGCCGAGGTCGGGCCGGGCTCGCCGGCCACGATCGTGGACCTGCTCGTGGAGACGGGCCTGTGCGAGAGCCGCGGCGCGGCCCGCCGCACGGTGAACGAGGGCGGGGCGTCGGTGAACAACCAGAAGGTTTCCGACCTCGAATGGACCCCCGGCGACGGCGACTACCTGCACGGACAGTGGCTGGTGGTGCGGCGCGGCAAGCGCAATATCGCGGGCGTGCTGCGGTCCGGGAGAAGTTGATCTTGGTGTCTTGGGTCACATTCGTGTGGCCCAAGCCCGTTTCTGGCCCCGGCCCAAGCCTCTGACCTGCGGAATCACATGCGTGTAGTGCGGATTTGACGTCGCGTTCCCCGCCGCGTAACTTATTCAACGTCAGAGCGACACGGACACCGACCCGGAGCCGAGACGCCGAGCCGAGAGGCTGGGCGGGGTAGCGGGAAACGAGGTAGGACGGGGAGCGCCTGATCGTCAGCGGGATCACACGATCGAGCGGCTTGACTTCGCCAGGGGCTGTGGTTAGGCTGGAAAAGTTGCCTCTCTGAAGTACCGGGTGATTCTGGTGTGGATGGGTGTGCGTGTGTTCTTTGAGAACTCAATAGTGTGTCGATGAATGTCAGTGCCAAATTTTTTTGGTTGCCGGCCTGCTTCCACCCCCGTGGGGTGGGTCGGACATTTGAAGTCAGCTATTTTCCGGCTGGCGATTGTTTTGCTAGGTTTTCGGACTCTAGTTTAGATCTGATTGCACCCTTTGGGGTGTGGTTGTGAGTCTTCAACGGAGAGTTTGATCCTGGCTCAGGACGAACGCTGGCGGCGTGCTTAACACATGCAAGTCGAGCGGTAAGGCCCTTCGGGGTACACGAGCGGCGAACGGGTGAGTAACACGTGGGTGATCTGCCCTGCACTCTGGGATAAGCCTGGGAAACTGGGTCTAATACCGGATATGACCTCTGGTTGCATGACCGGGGGTGGAAAGATTTATCGGTGCAGGATGGGCCCGCGGCCTATCAGCTTGTTGGTGGGGTAATGGCCTACCAAGGCGACGACGGGTAGCCGGCCTGAGAGGGCGACCGGCCACACTGGGACTGAGACACGGCCCAGACTCCTACGGGAGGCAGCAGTGGGGAATATTGCACAATGGGCGGAAGCCTGATGCAGCGACGCCGCGTGAGGGATGACGGCCTTCGGGTTGTAAACCTCTTTCGACAGGGACGAAGCGCAAGTGACGGTACCTGTAGAAGAAGCACCGGCCAACTACGTGCCAGCAGCCGCGGTAATACGTAGGGTGCGAGCGTTGTCCGGAATTACTGGGCGTAAAGAGCTTGTAGGCGGCTTGTCGCGTCGATCGTGAAAACTTGGGGCTCAACCCCAAGCTTGCGGTCGATACGGGCAGGCTTGAGTACTGCAGGGGAGACTGGAATTCCTGGTGTAGCGGTGAAATGCGCAGATATCAGGAGGAACACCGGTGGCGAAGGCGGGTCTCTGGGCAGTAACTGACGCTGAGAAGCGAAAGCGTGGGTAGCGAACAGGATTAGATACCCTGGTAGTCCACGCCGTAAACGGTGGGCGCTAGGTGTGGGTTTCCTTCCACGGGATCCGTGCCGTAGCTAACGCATTAAGCGCCCCGCCTGGGGAGTACGGCCGCAAGGCTAAAACTCAAAGGAATTGACGGGGGCCCGCACAAGCGGCGGAGCATGTGGATTAATTCGATGCAACGCGAAGAACCTTACCTGGGTTTGACATACACCGGAAACCTGCAGAGATGTAGGCCCCCTTGTGGTCGGTGTACAGGTGGTGCATGGCTGTCGTCAGCTCGTGTCGTGAGATGTTGGGTTAAGTCCCGCAACGAGCGCAACCCTTGTCCTGTGTTGCCAGCAAGTGATGTTGGGGACTCGCAGGAGACTGCCGGGGTCAACTCGGAGGAAGGTGGGGACGACGTCAAGTCATCATGCCCCTTATGTCCAGGGCTTCACACATGCTACAATGGCCGGTACAGAGGGCTGCGATACCGTGAGGTGGAGCGAATCCCTTAAAGCCGGTCTCAGTTCGGATCGGGGTCTGCAACTCGACCCCGTGAAGTTGGAGTCGCTAGTAATCGCAGATCAGCAACGCTGCGGTGAATACGTTCCCGGGCCTTGTACACACCGCCCGTCACGTCATGAAAGTCGGTAACACCCGAAGCCGGTGGCCCAACCCCTTGTGGGAGGGAGCCGTCGAAGGTGGGATCGGCGATTGGGACGAAGTCGTAACAAGGTAGCCGTACCGGAAGGTGCGGCTGGATCACCTCCTTTCTAAGGAGCACTTCTCCATGGTCTCTTCGAAGAGTCGAAGAGGGTTGTGGCAGAGGCCATTTCGAGAGCGAATGTTTCTCGGTGGTTGCTCATGGGTGGAACGCTGACATGCGCCCCGGTGTGGCCGGCAGCCTGTGTGCTGTGGGTTCGGGGATGTAGTCGACACACTGTTGGGTCCTGAAAGAACAGGCGTTCTTTCCAGGCAAGATAACGACGAGGCTGAATCTTCAGTTCATACCGGCTTCGACTCTTTCGGGGGTTGGGGTGCTGGTGCTGGTCAGGGTTTGGTTTTGTGTGTTGTTTGAGAACTGCACAGTGGACGCGAGCATCTTTGTTTGTAAGTGTTTAAGAGCGTTCGGTGGATGCCTTGGCACCAGGAGCCGATGAAGGACGTAGGAGGCTGCGATAAGCCTCGGGGAGCTGTCAACCGAGCTGAGATCCGAGGATTTCCGAATGGGGAAACCCGGCACGAGTGATGTCGTGTCACCCGCATCTGAATATATAGGGTGTGTGGAGGGAACGTGGGGAAGTGAAACATCTCAGTACCCACAGGAAGAGAAAACAATAGTGATTCCGTGAGTAGTGGCGAGCGAAAGCGGATGAGGCTAAACCATGCGTGTGTGATAGACGGCAGTCGTTGCGCGTGTGGGGTTGTGGGGTTCATCTTCTTCTCACTGCCGTGAGGAGCATGAGTGAGAAACCGTTGTGTTAGCTGAAGTGGTCTGGGACGGCCGACCGTAGACGGTGAGAGTCCGGTAAGCGAAAACTCGACGGCTCATGTGGTGAATACCCGAGTAGCAGCGGGCCCGTGAAATCTGCTGTGAATCTGCCGGGACCACCCGGTAAGCCTGAATACTACCTGGTGACCGATAGCGGACTAGTACCGTGAGGGAAAGGTGAAAAGTACCCCGGGAGGGGAGTGAAATAGTACCTGAAACCGTGCGCTTACAATCCGTCAGAGCCTCTTTGTGGGGTGATGGCGTGCCTTTTGAAGAATGAGCCTGCGAGTCATTGGTGTGTGGCGAGGTTAACCCGTGTGGGGTAGCCGTAGCGAAAGCGAGTCCGAATAGGGCGTTTGAGTCGCATGTCATGGACCCGAAGCGGAGTGATCTACCCATGGCCAGGGTGAAGCGACGGTAAGACGTCGTGGAGGCCCGAACCCACTTAGGTTGAAAACTGAGGGGATGAGCTGTGGGTAGGGGTGAAAGGCCAATCAAACTCCGTGATAGCTGGTTCTCCCCGAAATGCATTTAGGTGCAGCGTCACGTGTTTCACGCCGGAGGTAGAGCTACTGGATGGCCTAGGGGGCCTACAAGCTTACCGAAGTCAGCCAAACTCCGAATGCCGGTGTGTGAGAGCGTGGCAGTGAGACTGCGGGGGATAAGCTTCGTAGTCGAGAGGGAAACAGCCCAGATCGCCGGCTAAGGCCCCTAAGCGTGTACTAAGTGGAAAAGGATGTGGGGTCGCGAAGACAACCAGGAGGTTGGCTTAGAAGCAGCCACCCTTGAAAGAGTGCGTAATAGCTCACTGGTCAAGTGATCCTGCGCCGACAATGTAGCGGGGCTCAAGTACACCGCCGAAGCCGCGGCACTCAGACATGTACATTCCCCTTTTTGGGGCAGTGGTCTGGGTGGGTAGGGGAGCGTCGTGTAGCCAGGGAAGCGACGGGGTGACCTAGTTGTGGAGGCTGCGCGAGTGAGAATGCAGGCATGAGTAGCGAAAGACGAGTGAGAAACTCGTCCGCCGAATGACCAAGGGTTCCTGGGCCAGGTTAATCCGCCCAGGGTGAGTCGGGACCTAAGGCGAGGCCGACAGGCGTAGTCGATGGACAACGGGTTGATATTCCCGTACCCGTGTATCCGCGCCCAATGGTGAATCCATGGTGCTAACCGCCCAAATCCCAATAGACCACCTTCGGGTGGCTGGCGGGGGCTGCGCGGGACCCCTGTGGTAGTAGTCAAGCGATGGGGTGACGCAGGAAGGTAGCTGGGCCCGGTGGTGGATTACCGGGTGTAAGCCTGTAGGGCGTTGTGTAGGCAAATCCGCACAGCATGTGCCTGAGAGGTGATGCGTAGCCGATTGAGGTGAATTCAGTGATCCTATGCTGCCGAGAAAAGCCTCTAGTGAGTTGGTACACGGCCCGTACCCCAAACCGACACAGGTGGTCAGGTAGAGAATACCGAGGCGATCGAGAGAACTGTGGTTAAGGAACTCGGCAAAATGCCCCCGTAACTTCGGGAGAAGGGGGACCACGCCTGGTGATGAGTCTTGCACTCGGAGCTGGGGGTGGTCGCAGAGACCAGAGAGAAGCGACTGTTTACTAAAAACACAGGTCCGTGCGAAGTCGTAAGACGATGTATACGGACTGACGCCTGCCCGGTGCCGGAAGGTTAAGAGGACCGGTTAGCGCCCTTCGGGGTGCGAAGCTGAGAATTTAAGCCCCGGTAAACGGCGGTGGTAACTATAACCATCCTAAGGTAGCGAAATTCCTTGTCGGGTAAGTTCCGACCTGCACGAATGGCGTAACGACTTCTCTGCTGTCTCAACCACAGACTCGGCGAAATTGCATTACGAGTAAAGATGCTCGTTACGCGCGGCAGGACGAAAAGACCCCGGGACCTTCACTATAGCTTGGTATTGGTGTTCGGTACGGTTTGTGTAGGATAGGTGGGAGACTGTGAAGCGGGCACGCCAGTGTTCGTGGAGTCGTCGTTGAAATACCACTCTGGTCGTATTGGACTTCTAACCTCGGGCCATGATCTGGTTCAGGGACAGTGCCTGGTGGGTAGTTTAACTGGGGCGGTTGCCTCCTAAAGTGTAACGGAGGCGCCCAAAGGTTCCCTCAGCCTGGTTGGCAATCAGGTGTTGAGTGTAAGTGCACAAGGGAGCTTGACTGTGAGACTGACGGGTCGAGCAGGGACGAAAGTCGGGACTAGTGATCCGGCACCGGCATGTGGAAGCGGTGTCGCTCAACGGATAAAAGGTACCCCGGGGATAACAGGCTGATCTTCCCCAAGAGTCCATATCGACGGGATGGTTTGGCACCTCGATGTCGGCTCGTCGCATCCTGGGGCTGGAGTAGGTCCCAAGGGTTGGGCTGTTCGCCCATTAAAGCGGCACGCGAGCTGGGTTTAGAACGTCGTGAGACAGTTCGGTCTCTATCCGCCGCGCGCGTCAGAAACTTGTGGAAGGCTGTCCCTAGTACGAGAGGACCGGGACGGACGAACCTCTGGTGTGCCAGTTGTCCTGCCAAGGGCACTGCTGGTTGGCTACGTTCGGAAGGGATAACCGCTGAAAGCATCTAAGCGGGAAGCCTGTTCCAAGATGAGGTTTCTCACCCACTCGATGGGTTAAGGCCCCCTACAGACCATGGGGTTGATAGGCCAGAACTGGAAGCGCAGTAATGTGTGTAGGTGACTGGTACTAATAGGCCGAGGGCTTACTGACGAAGGTGTTACGCGTCCACTGTGCGGTATCTGAAACAACACACAACCCCCGTTCTCGACCCGTGAGGGTTCGAGTGGTGGGTGTGGATAGTTTCATAGTGTTACGGCGGTTATAGCGGTGGGGAAACGCCCGGACCCATTCCGAACCCGGAAGCTAAGGCCACCAGCGCCGATGGTACTGCACTCGACAGGGTGTGGGAGAGTAGGACACCGCCGGACAATTGTTCACGATAGGGGACCCAGAGATGGGTCCCCTATCGTCGTTTGGGCACCTTGCGGTGTCCGAACCAGGCCGCGTCCGTGCTCCGCCACCCCGCGCGTGCCACAATCTGTGCAAGTCGAACACCATCGAACACCCTGCGGGGACTCAGAAAGGGACCACCGTGTCGGAACACAACGACGGCCGGAAGCCATTCCGGCGGAGCGCTTCCGCCCCCGGCCGGCGCGACGCCGGAGCCGATCGACCGTCACGCGGCACCGGTGACAACCCGCGCGGCGGCTTCCAGCGCCGCGGTGACTCCGACGACCGGGGTGGATTCCGCGGCCGGAGCGAATCCGGCGACCGTGGTGGTTTCAAGGGCCGCGAATCCGGTGATCGTGGTGGTTTCCGTGGTCGAGACGATTCGAGTGACCGCGGTGGGTACCGCGGCCGCAGCGACTCGGGCGACCGCGGGGGATTCAAAGGTCGGAGTGATTCCGGCGACCGTGGCTACCGCGGGCGCGACGACTCCGGCGATCGAAGCTTCAAGGGCCGCAGCGATTCCGGTGACCGCGGCTTCAAGGGCCGCGGATCGGATGATCGTGGTGGTTTCAAGGGCCGCGGTGATTCCGGTGGTTTCAAGGGCCGTAGCGGCTCCGATGACCGTGGTGGTTTCAAGGGTCGCGGTGGCGACTCCGGCTCACGCGGATACGGGGCCGGTGAAGGCTCGGGTGGCGGCTACCAGCGTCGTGAGGGCTCGGGGGAGCGTGGCGGATTCAAACGCCGCGACGACTTCGAGCGCGGCGGACAGCGTCGTGACTTCGACCGAGGCGGCGACTCCGGCGCTCGACGCGACGCCGATCGCGGTGAGTCTCGTGACCGGCGTGATTCCGATCGCGGCGACTCGCGCGAGCGCCGTGACTTCGATCGTGGCGGCGATTCCCGTGAGCGGCGCGGAGACGACCGGGGTGATTCCGGGGAGCGGCGCGGCTACCAAGGCCGCGACGACTCGGGTGATCGCGGTGGTTTCCGTCGCGGCGGCGACCGGCCCGCGCGTTCCGGTGAAGGACGAGACTTCCAGCGCGGTGAGTCCGGCGAGCGCCGCGACCACGCCGGTCCGGACCGCAGGCGTGGCGGCGAAGGCGCCCGCGCGGGTGGTGGCCGGTCGATGGACCGCAAGCCGCCGCGCCCCGAGGAACCGGATCTGCCGGACGACGTGCAAGCCTCCGATCTGGACCCGGCCGTCCGCCGCGACCTGCTGAGCCTGGACAAGGGCAACGCCGAGACCGTCGCTCGCCACCTGGTGATGGCGGTGGACCTGGTCGACGACGACCCGCGACTCGCGCTGGCGCACGCGCGTGCCGCCCGGCAGCGCGCCGGACGCATCGCCGTGGTCCGTGAGACCGCCGGTGTGGTGGCGTACCACGCGGGAGAGTGGGCAGAAGCGCTGTCCGAACTGCGCACCGCGCGCCGGATGTCCGGCGGCTCCGGCCTGCTCGCCGTGATGGCCGACTGCGAACGCGGCCTCGGCCGCCCCGAACGCGCCATCGAACTCGGCCGTAGCGACGAGGCCCGCGCCTTGAAGGGCGACGAGGCCACCGAACTGCGCATCGTGGTCGCGGGCGCCCGCATGGACCTCGGCCAGTACGACCAGGCCGTCGTCACCTTGCAGACCTCCGATCTCGACCCCGCGCGCACCGGCTCCTCGGCCGCCCGCCTCTTCTACGCCTACGCCGACGCCCTGGTCGCCGCGGGCCGCACCGACGAGGGCCTGCAATGGTTCCTCAACGCGGCCTCCGCCGACCTCGACGGCGAGACCGACGCCGAAGAACGCGCCGCCGAACTCACCGGCGAATCGGACGCCTGACCGCCTGCGCCGTCACTCGCTCCCGCGTGGTCGGGGCGTGAGTGCGCGGCGTCCGGTCCGCCGTACTCTCGAGGTCGGCGGGTCGGTGTCTGCCCGGGCGAATCGGCGCCGATCGCCCGCGTAGGCGCTCGCCGCGTGGGCGAAGTGAGTGCGCGGCGTCTGGGCTGCGGTACCTTCTCGACGTCGGTGGTTGCCCTGGCGAACCGGCCGGCCCGCCAGCTGCGTCCTTTCGCCCGCGTGGTCGAGGTGTGAGCGGGACGACATGAGGCTCTCGGCGTGGGTGGGTCGCTGTCCGCTGGCCTGGCGAATCGGACACCTGATCGTCCGAGTCGTCACGCTGCCTCGAGTGATCGAGCGTGAGCACCGGACGGCCGGGCTGCTGAAGCTCTCGACGTCGGCGGGCCGCTGTTCGCTCGTCTTGGCGAATCGGCCTGCCCGCCCGGTGCGTCGCTTACGCCCGTGTGGTCGAAGCGTGAGCGCGACGTGACGCTCTCGGCAAAGGCGGTCTTCGTCTGCTCGCCCTATGGAATTGCTCACGTGGCGAAGGGTTTTCGCGGACCGGAAGACGCGGTTTCGCGCGCAGGGGTGGGTTGTGTCGGTGCGCTGACGTAGGGTCTAGTCCTCGGCGGTGTGCCGGGGTGGCATCCGCGCGGTTCGGGTGGGCGGCGCATGGGCGTCGCGGCCGGCGGATGCGGGACTACGCGAGGTGGGAGAGTGGTGGATCGGCTACGGGATCGATACGGAGCCCTGCTGCTGGACCTGGACGGCACGCTGTACCGGGGTCCGGTGGTGGTCGACGGTGCGCCGGAGGCGCTGGCGGGCGGGGACGGGCAGCGGCTCGTCTACGTCACCAATAACGCCAGCCGCGGTCCCGGCGCGGTCGCCGCGCACCTGGCGGAACTGGGCTACCCGGCCACGACCGACGATGTCGTGACCAGCGCGCAGGCCGCCGCCCGACTGCTCGCCGAACGGCTCGCGCCCGGCGCGGACGTTCTGGTCGTCGGTACCGACGACCTGGTGGCCGAGGTGGACGCCGTCGGCCTGCGGCCCGTGCGGCGCTTCAACGGCGTCGTCCCCGCCGCCGTGGTGCAGGGCCACTCCCCGCAGACGGCGTGGCCCGACCTGGCCGAAGCCGCCTACGCCTTGCGCGCCGACGCCCTGTGGGTCGCCGCCAACACCGACCGCACCCTGCCCAACGAACGCGGCCTCGCCCCCGGCAACGGTTCGATGGTCGCCGCGCTGCGCGCCGCCTCCGACCGGGAACCCCTCGTCGCGGGCAAGCCGTACGCGCCGCTGCTCGAGGACGCGCTCACCCGCGCCGGCACCCGCGCGGCGCTGGTGGTGGGCGACCGCCTCGACACCGATATCGAAGGGGCCTGGCGCGTCGGCCTGGACTCCCTGCTCGTCCTCACGGGCGTGAGCACCCTCGAGGAGCTCGCCACCGCCCCCGACGAGCGGATTCCCACCTACGTCGCCGAATCCCTCGACGCGCTCAACCACCCGCCCGCCGACGACGCCGAGGGCGCGCTCGCCGACCGCTTGCGCCGCAACCCCGGCCGGGCGGTGACGGTGCGGGCGTCCCGTTCCGACATCGGATAGCGTTGACACCACGATGACTACTCCGACGCCCCGCCCGCACGGCCCGGGAACACCCGGGTCCGGCCCGCACGCGCCCCGCCCGGGCGCACCGCTGCCCGGTCAGCACCTGCCGGGTGCGCAGGGCCGCCCGGAGCCCGCCGACCCAGACCGCGTGCGCGCCGAGATCGACGAGCTGCTGGCCGAGCTGAACGCGGGCCGCACGAGCGCATCGCCGGAGAGCGCCGAAGCGGGCACCGACATCACGCGCCGCGCTCACATCCTGGAGCAGGCGCACGACGTGCTGGTCCGCGCCCTCGCCACGGTGGACAAGATCTGAGGTGGCCAGGCGCGCGCGAGTGGACGCCGAACTCGTACGCCGCGGGTTGGCGCGATCGCGCGAACACGCGGTCGAGCTGATCGGCGCGGGTCGGGTCCTGATATCTGGAACCGTCGCCACCAAACCCGCGACCGCCGTCGAGGCGGGCACGCCGTTGGTGGTGCGCACCGAGCCCGACGAGGTCCGCTGGGCCTCGCGCGGCGCCCACAAGCTGCTGGGCGCGCTGGCGAAGTTCGGGCCGGAGGGCGTCTCGGCCGACGGGAAACGCTGCCTGGACGCGGGCGCCTCGACCGGCGGGTTCACCGACGTGCTGCTCAGCGAGGGCGCGCGCGAGGTGGTGGCGGTCGACGTCGGCTACGGCCAGCTGGTGTGGCGGTTGCAGAGCGACGAGCGGGTGCGCGTATTCGACCGCACCAACGTCCGCACTCTCACGCCCGAACTCATCGGCGGCACCGTCGATCTCGTGGTCGGCGATCTGTCGTTCATCTCCCTCACCCTGGTGCTGCCCGCGCTCGCGGCCTGCGCCGCCGACGGCGCCGATCTGCTGCCGATGGTGAAACCGCAGTTCGAGGTCGGCAAGGAGCGCGTGGGTTCCGGTGGCGTGGTGCGTGATCCGGCGCTGCGCGCCGAGGCGGTGCGCACCGTGGCCCGGGTCGCGGCCGAGCACGGCCTGCGCGCGCTGGGCGCGGTCGCCAGCCCGCTGCCGGGGCCCTCGGGCAATGTCGAATACTTCTTGTGGCTGCGCAAGACCGGGCAGAGCGAATACGACGACGAGCAGGTCGCGGCCCTCGTCGACCGGGCGGTTGAGGAGGGTCCACGGTGAACGCGCCGGTTTCCGGTGGCAGGGAGATCCTGCTCGTCTCGCACCCGGGCCGGGCCGAGATCATCGAGACCGCCCACCGGGTGGCGAAGATCTTCGCGGAGGCCGGTATCGGGTTGCGCGTGCTCGCCGACGAGGCGGGCAGCACGCGGTTCGATCCCGAACAGGACGCCGACGTGTCCGAACAGGGCGGCTACCCGGTGCGGGTGGTGGCCCACGACGACCGCGCGGCGGTCGGCTGCGAGATGGTGCTGGTCCTCGGCGGCGACGGCACCTTCCTGCGCGCCGCCGAATTGGCGCGGCCCGCGTCGGTGCCGGTGCTCGGAATCAACTTGGGGCGCATCGGTTTTCTCACCGAGGCCGAGGCCGAGCACCTGGACGAGGCGCTGGGCCAGGTGGTGCGCGGCGACTACAGCCTCGAAACCCGCATGACGATCGACCTGTCGGTCCGGGTGGACGACGAGGTGGTGGAGACCGGCTGGGCGTTGAACGAGGCCAGCATCGAGAACGCTTCGCGCATGGGCGTTCTGGAGGTGGTGCTCGAGGTGGACGGGCGGCCGGTGTCGGCGTTCGGCTGCGACGGCATCCTCATCGCCACCCCGACCGGGTCGACGGCGTACGCGTTCTCGGCGGGCGGGCCGGTGGTATGGCCGGAACTCGAGGCGCTGCTGGTGATTCCGAGCAACGCGCACGCGCTGTTCGCGCGGCCGCTGGTGACCAGCCCCGAATCCCGGATCGCGGTGGAATCGGTGGCCACGGGCCACGATGCGATAGTTTTCCTGGACGGCAGGCGCACCATGGCGCTGCCCAGCGGCGGCCGCGTGGAGGCCGTGCGCGGCGCCGAGCCGGTGCGCTGGGTGCGGCTGGATTCCGCGCCGTTCGCGGACCGGATGGTGCGCAAGTTCCAGCTGCCCGTGACCGGCTGGCGAGGCCGACGGCGAACGGAGAGCACACGTGCTGACAGAGATCAGGATTGACAGTCTCGGTGTCATATCCGCGGCCACCGCGCAGTTCCACGAGGGACTGACCGTCCTCACCGGGGAGACCGGCGCGGGCAAGACGATGGTCGTGACGAGCCTGCACCTGCTCAGCGGTGCGCGCGCCGACGCGGGCCGGGTGCGGCTCGGTGCGTCGCGCGCGGTGGTGGAGGGGCGGTTCACCGTCGACGAACTGAACGAGGCGGCGCGCGGCGAGGTGGCGCGGGTGCTGGAATCGTCGGCGGCCGAAGCCGACGACGACGGCAGCGTCATCGCGATCCGCACCGTCGGCGGCGACGGGCGTTCCCGCGCGCACCTGGGCGGGCGGGGTGTGCCCGCGTCGGTGCTGGCGGAGTTCACCGCGCCGCTGCTCACCGTGCACGGCCAGAACGATCAGCTGCGCCTGCAACGCCCCGAACAACAGTTGAACGCGCTCGACCAGTTCGCGGCCGACACCGTCGGCCCGCTGCTGCGCAAGTACCAGGTGCAGCGCCACGCCTGGCTCGACGCACGCAACGAACTGCTGGAGCGCACCGCGCGCAGCCGCGAACTGGCCCTCGAAGCCGACCGGCTCAAGCATTCGCTCCTCGAAATCGACGCCATCGCACCGGAACCCGGCGAAGACGCGCGGATCGTCGCCGAGGTGCGCAGGCTCAGCGATCTGGACTCGTTGCGCGAGGCCGCCGCCACCGCCCACGACGCGCTGTCCGGTCCGGCCGACACCCCGGAGGACGGTGCGGGTGCGCTGGAAATGCTCGGCGCGGCGCGGGCGCGCCTGGATTCGGCGGAGGATCCGGCGCTGGCCGCGCTGGCGCCCCGGCTCGGCGAGGCGATCGCCGTGGTCGTGGACCTCACCACCGAGCTCAGCGGCTACCTGTCGGACCTGCCGTCCGATCCCGGTGCGCTGGATTCGCTACTCACCCGGCAGGCCGAACTCAAGAGCCTCACCCGCAAGTACGCGCCCGATATCGACGGCGTGATCGCCTGGGCCGAGGAGGCGCGCTCCCGGCTGGACTCGCTCGACGTGTCCGAGGAGGCGCTCACCAAGCTCGCGGCCGAGGTCGAGGTCGCCGCCGAACGTGTGCGCGGCGCGGCCCGCAAGCTCACCGCGGCCCGCACCAAGGCGGCCGGGAAGCTGGCGGCGGCGGTCAGCGCCGAACTGGGCGGTCTCGCGATGGGCAAGGCGCGCTTGGAGGTTCAGGTGCGGCCGGTGCCCGCCGGCGCGCAGGACAGCGCGCCGCTCACCGTCGACGGTGTCGAACTGCACGCCGGGTCCTCGGGAGTCGACGAGGTCGAGTTCCGGCTGTCGGCGCATTCCGGCGCGCAGTCGCTGCCGTTGAGCAAGAGCGCGTCCGGCGGTGAACTCTCCCGGGTGATGCTGGCGCTGGAAGTGGTGCTGGCCAGTTCCGACCACGGCGCGACCATGGTGTTCGACGAGGTCGACGCCGGCGTCGGCGGCCGCGCGGCGGTGGAGATCGGGCGCAGGCTGGCCCGGCTGGCGCGCACCCACCAGGTGATCGTGGTGACCCACCTGCCGCAGGTGGCGGCGTTCGCGGACACGCACTTGGTGGTGAACAAGTCCGACGACGGCAAGGGCAAGGTCAACAGCGGCGTGCGGGCCCTCACCGACGAGGAGCGGGTGGTGGAGCTGGCGCGCATGCTGGCGGGGTTGGACGACACCGAGACCGGCCGCGCGCACGCCGAGGAACTGCTGGAGACGGCGCGCTCCGAACGCGCCGCCGTCCGAGCCTGAACACGCGAAAGCCCCCGTCGCGCGGGGGCTTTCGGGCATTCGGCTCAGTTGGTGAGCGCCTTCTGCGCGCCCTTGAGGAACTGGTTGATCAGGGTGCGCAGGCCGATCTCGAGCGCCTTGCCCGGCACCGGCAGGCTGGGCTCCGACTCCATCGTGTAGGAGACGTGCGTGCCGCCCTCGGTGTCGCGGAAGGTGACGGTGCCGACGTGGCGCTTGACCGGCGCGCCCTTGATGATCTGGTACTCCAGCTTCTCGCCGGGCACCAGCTCGGTGGTCTCCTCCACGAAACCGACGCCCTTCACACCGACCAGGTACTGGGCGCCGACGCCCGTCGGAGCGGTGGCGCCCGGCTTCTTCAGCGTGAAGTTGACGACGGGCAGGTACGGATTGATCCCGTCGCGTTCGATGAAGAACTTGTAGACGGCCTCGCGCGGTGCGGCGATGACGACGTCGACGGTGCTGGTGGCCATGCGTGGTCTCCTGTTCAGCTGTCTGTGACAGGAAGTGTATAGGTATCGGGTTCCACCGACGCGCGCTACGTCGCCTCGGTCACCGCGCCGCCGGTCAGCGGCGCTTGCGCATGGTGAGCACGCCCGCGAGCCAGCCGACGGCGAACATCGCGAGCAGGATCAGCCACATCGGTGACTGCACGCTGATCAGCAGGAACTCAATGGTGACCTTGGTGCGGTTCTCGATGACGAACACGATGGCCAGCACGGTGATGGCCAGGGCGGCCCACTGGGTGGGGGAGATGCGCGACAGGAACGAGCGGGATTCGGTGGTGCTCATCGGTGCGTCCTCTCTGCCGGCTGCCGTGACGACACACCGTCGTCGGGCTGATCCCGGCGACAGGGCCGTCGCGGAGTTCTTGCGAATCTAGCCGACCGCGCACGGCGGCACGGGCGGATCGCCCGCGCCGAGATCCGAACGCAATGCTCAGGCGGTGTTCGTCAGGTGCGTGAGCACGCACAGCCAGCGGCCCGCGCGGCGGACGAAGACATCCGTGGTCCACTCGTCGAGGTCGAACCGCTGGTCCTGCCAGTGCGCGGTGTTGCGCACCCGCACGCTGAGCACCGCCATGTCGCCGTACACGCGCACCCTCGGCTCGCCGACCCGGTCCATCATCGAATGGCTCAGCACACCGGACCGGACATTGTCGAGGAACCGGGTGCCCTCGTCGATCCCGTTCTGCCCCACGAACACCCAGTCGGGCGCCGCGAACGCCCCGATCCGCTCGGCATCGTTGTCCCGCAGCGCGACCAGCCATTCGTCATAGACCTGGATCAGCTCGCGCTCCACCGCCTCGTCCCGCACATCACTCGTCGTCGTCATACCCCGACGCTAGGCCGGACGCGCACGACCGCGCTTGGAGAAATGGAACCGCACGGCCGCGTTCGGTCAGTGGCGGGGGAGGGTGCGGAGGAGGGAGCGGACGGTGGGGCGGAGGCGGGCGGGTGGGAAGCGGTCGGGGTCGGAGAGGACGAGGCGGCCGAGGGATTCGGTGAAGCCGATCATGACGTGGCCGATGAGTTCGACATCGGCGTTTGCGGGGCCGCCGCGCACGCGGAAACCGGTGCGCAGCATGTCGATATAGCGGGCGAGCAGGTCGTCGCGGGCGGTGGTGAGGACTTCGCGGTGTTCGCCGGAGGCGCCTTCGGTCGGCCAGAGGATGAGCCGCCAGCGCTCCGGGGTGGCGGCGACCGCGTCGAGGAAGGCCATGACGGCGGCGACGAACTGCTCGTCGGGATCGGTGTCGGGCGTGATCTCGGGCATCGCGGCGAAGACCTGCGCCATCCCGCGCGCGTGCTCGCGGTGCAGCAGCGCGCCGACCAGCTCCGGCGCCGTCGGATACATCGCGTAGAGCACGGGTTTGGCGACGCCGGCCTGTTTGGCGACCTCCTGCATGGTGAGCTGGCCCAGCCCGTCGCGACCGATCACGCGCAGTGCCGCGTCGAGCAGTTGTTCGCGCCGCTGCGCGGGCGGCAGGCGCGGGGTGTTGCGCCGGCGCGGGCGGCCGGTGGCGGGCGAGATGTGCCACACGCCCGCCGCCTTCTTCTCGATGCTCACCCCGAAATCATGCCTCGAGCGCGATCGGCGTCCCGGTGCCGTCCGGTCGGTTCGGTCCTGGGAATGCTGGTATCACAGTGACGAATGTGGCCCGTGGTTCGGCGCGCCTCCACCATTGGTTGAGAGTTTGGGCTCATCATCGGCCCATGAAGATGCTGGCGTTGTTGTCGAAGAACACCGAAACGCTGCCTGGTCTGACCGGGATAGCCCGGGTGGATCGCAACACCCGGCGTCTGCTCAAGCGGGTGGGTCCCGGCGATATCGTCGTGCTCGACGAGATGGACCTGGACCGCATGACCGCCGACCGGCTGATCGAGGCGGGCGTGGTGGGGGTGATCAACACCTCGCCGTCCATCTCCGGCCGCTACCCCAACCTGGGGCCGGAAGTGCTGGTGGCCAACGACATCCTGCTGCTCGACACCGTCAGCTCCGACGCGTTCAGCAAGATCAAGGACGGCAGCAAGATCCGGATCAGCCAGGGCGTCGTCTACGCCGACCGGCTCACCAAGAAGGAACCCGAGGCGCTGGTCGAGGGCATCGAGCTCACCGAGTCGGCCGTCGCGGACCGGATGATCGAGGCGCGCAACGGGCTGGCCGATCATCTGGAGGCGTTCGCGGGCAACACCATCGAGTTCGTGCGCACCGAGAGCGCGCTGCTCATCGACGGGATCGGCGTGCCCGAGCTGGAACTCGAGATGAAGAACCGGCACGTGGTGGTGGTGGCCGACGGGCCCGATCACGCCGAGGATCTGGACCGGCTCAAGCCGTTCATCAAGGAATACGCGCCGATCATGATCGGCGTCGGGCGCGGCGCGGACACGCTCATGAAGCGCGGCTACCGGCCCGACGTGATCGTCGGCGATCCCGAGGAGATCACCACCTCGACGATGAAGTGCGGCGCCGAGGTCATCCTGCCCGCCGACACCGACGGGCACGCGAAAGGCCTGGAGCGCATTCAGGATCTGGGCATCGGCGCCACCACCTTCCCGTCCTCGGGTTCGCCCGCCGACCTGGCGTTGCTGCTCGCCCACCACCACGGCGCCGCCCTGATCGTCACCGCGGGCGCGGCCGCCTCGCTGGACGACTTCTTCGACCGCGGCCGCCGCGACTCCAACCCGGCCACCTTCCTCACCCGGCTCAAGCTCGGCACCAAACTGATGGACGCCAAGGCCGTGGCCACCCTCTACCGCAACCGGGTGTCGGGCGTGGCGGTGGCGATGGTGGTGCTGGCCGCGCTGATCGCCGTGATCGTGGTGCTGCTCGCCTCCAATTCCGGTGGGGACGTGATGGATTGGGCGGTCGACACCTGGAATCGCGGGACGCACTGGGTGCAGGCCCAGGTCGACGCGCGCACCAACTGAGGGGACTCGATGATCTCACTACGTCAGCACGCGATCTCGATCGTGGCGATCTTCCTCGCGCTCGCGATCGGAGTGGTGCTCGGCTCGCAGACGCTCGCGGCCGATCTGCTCTCGGGATTGCGTGCGGACAAGACCGATCTGCGTCAGCAGGTGGACACCCTCGGCGACCAGAATCGCCGTCTCACCGACGAATTGAACGCCGCCGACCGCTTCATCGAGGGCGCGGGCGGGCGGATCCTCGGTGGTGCGCTGGCGCAGCGTTCGGTCGTGGTGTTCACCACCCCCGACGCCGACCCCGCCGACGTCGAGGCCGTGAGCCAGGGGTTGGCGACCTCCGGCGCGACGGTGACCGGTCGCATCGCACTGACCGACGCGTTCACCGACGCCACCGAGGGCGACCGGCTGCGCACGGCGATCACCAACGTGATCCCGGCGGGCGCCCAATTGCGCACGGGCGGCGTGGATCAGGGGAGTATCGCGGGGGATCTGCTCGGCATGGTGTTGCTGCTCGATCCCGCGAACGCGCAACCGCGCGGCACCGATCAGGAGCGCGCGCTGGTGTTGGAGACCCTGCGCGGCGGCGGTTTCCTCGCCTACGGGGACACGCCGGTGCAGCCCGCCCAGCTCGGCGTCATCGTCACCGGCAACGGGGCGAAGGCGGCCGAGGACGGTCAGGGCGCGAACCTCGCGCACTTCGCCGGTGCGCTGCGCGGGCGCGGTGCGGGCATCGTGCTCGCCGGACGAACAGGTGCGTCGGAGGGGTCGGGGCCGATCGCCGAGCTGCGGTCGGACGCGCAGCTGGCGACCACGGTCACCACGGTGGACAACCTGGACCGCGCGATCGGGCGCGTCACCGCGGTCCTCGGGCTGACCGAGCAGCTCAACGGTGGAGCAGGGCGGTACGGGACCGGGGACAAGGCCACCTCGTTGACGCTGGCCGCGCTGCCCAGCTGAGGGTAGTCGCCGCTGTCGATCCGGATCGTCCGGTTCGCGGCCGCCCCGAGAGCCGCCGACCAGTCGCTCCACTCGATCTCGGCCGTGGGCCCGGTCGACGGTGAGCTGGAGCCGGATCGTGCGGCTCGCGGTCGGGGTCAGTGGGCGATCGTCATCGGGTCGTTGCGCCGAGCTCGAACGCCCGCGGGGGTCGGGCCAACGCACGTAGGGCGGGGAGCACTGTCGGCCAGGTGTGGCGGGGGAAGACTTCGTGGCCGGTGTTCGGTAGCGGGATGAAGCGGGCGTCGAGTTCGGTGGCCAGGGCCCGGCCGTGGGGCAGCGGGAGGAACGGGTCCTGTTCGCCGTGGAAAACCACTGTGGGAGCGGTGATTTCGGGGAGGCGGTCGCGCCAGGGCGTGCCCGGGTCGATCAGGAACGGGTTGGTGAACTGGGCCTCGGGGTTCCCGGAGCGCGCGAGGACCCGGGTGGCGATGTCGCGCATGGCGGCCTCGTCGAAGTCGGCCGAGTACGGGCGTTCGGCCTCGACGATGTAGTCGATGGCGGATTCGGGGTCGTTCCAGTCCGGGGGCGCGGGCTCGGCCAGCGGGAGCGGGTCGGGCAGGTCGGGGGTGTCATGACCGGGGCCGCCGGGCGTGGACGCGAAGAGCGTCAGCGAGGCGACCGGGTGGTCGAGTGCGAGGAGCTGGGCGACGGCGGCGCCCCCGGACATGCCGAGAATGTGCGCCCGCCTGCCGTCGAGCAGGGCGGCGGCATCGGCGACAAGATCGCGCAGGGTGTGCGGCGGGGCGCCGGCGGGGGAGGCGGTGGAGCGGCCCGCGTCGCGGCTGTCGTAGCGGATGACGTGGAAGGTGTCGGCGAGCGCGGCGCACAGCTCGTCCGGCCAGGAGATCAGCGAGTGGCCCGCCGCGTGCAGGAGGAGCAGCGCGGGCAGGGCGGGGTCGCCCTCGGTCCGGACACAGAGCTCGACACCGTTGATCGGCAGCAGGCGCTCGGTCATGGGAACCACCTTTCGTTACATGTAACGAAAAAGCTAGCCCGGAAGTTGGTTACATGTCAACGGTATGCTCGCATTCGTGGACCTCGATGTGAGCCGAGCGTGGACGGCCTACCGCCGCCTGCGTCTCGTCGTCGACGCGGAAGTGGCGCGTGACCTGGAGCGGAGCACCGCGCTGTCGATGCCCGACTTCGAAGTGCTCGCCGCCGTGGTCGAGCTGGACGAGCCGTGCCTGCGAGTCGCCGCGCTGGCCGGGCACCTGGGCTGGTCGCACAGCAGGCTCTCCCGGCAACTCGGCCGGATGGAGACCCGCGGACTCATCGACCGGGTGCCGTGCGAGCGCGACGGCCGCGGCGACGACGTCGTCCTAGGCCCCGAGGGCCGCTCCGCCTACGACGCCGCCGAACCCGTCCACGCCACCGCCGTCACCCGCCACTTCGGCGACCGCCTCGCACACGAGGACCTGGCGACTCTGATCGCACTGGGCTCCCGGCTGGAGTGAACGCGCGGCGACGGCCACGGATCAGCGCACCAGGCGCGCGATTCCGCAGCCGGGCAGGGCCGGCGCGTCGTACTGCTGGCTGTCGCCGAATGCCTTCGTGGACCTGGTTCCGGATGTGGATGTCCATCGGATGCGCGGCGGCGAGGGGTCCCGTTCGTCGCGGCCCGGTAGCGGCCCCGTTCACATCGGCCCGGCGCGTGCTCTGATCGGTGTTCAGCGATCGGGTGGCAAACGTGCGTGGCGTTCGTTCGCGGGGGTGGGTTCGTGTTACCGTGAAGACCCGTGGGTCAAACACGGATTCAGGCGCGAACCGATACGAAACATATCTTCGTGAGCGGTGGTGTCGCCTCCTCATTGGGCAAGGGACTGACCGCTTCCAGCCTCGGTCAGCTGCTGACGGCGCGGGGTCTGCGCGTCACCATGCAGAAGCTCGACCCGTACTTGAATGTCGATCCGGGCACCATGAACCCGTTCCAGCACGGTGAGGTGTTCGTGACCGAGGACGGCGCCGAGACCGATCTCGACGTCGGCCACTACGAGCGGTTCCTCGACCGCGACCTCTCCCGGGACGCGAATGTGACCACGGGGCAAATCTATTCGTCGGTCATCGCCAAGGAACGGCGCGGCGAGTACCTGGGCGACACCGTCCAGGTGATCCCGCACATCACCGACGAGATCAAGAACCGCATCCTCGCCATGCGCGGCCCCGACCTGCAGGGCCAGGAACCCGACGTGGTGATCACCGAGATCGGCGGCACTGTCGGCGACATCGAATCGCAGCCGTTCCTCGAGGCGGCCCGCCAGATCCGCCACGACGTGGGCCGCGACAACGTCTTCTTCCTGCACGTCTCGCTGGTGCCGTACCTGGCGCCCTCGGGCGAGCTCAAGACCAAGCCCACCCAGCACTCGGTGGCCGCGCTGCGCAATATCGGCATCCAGCCCGACGCGCTGATCCTGCGCTGCGACCGCGAGGTGCCCCAGGGCCTCAAGAGCAAGATCGCGCTCATGTGCGACGTCGAGGTGGACGCCTGCATCTCCACCCCCGACGCGCCCTCCATCTACGACATCCCGAAGGTGCTGCACCGCGAAGGGCTCGACGCCTATGTGGTGCGCCGCCTCGGCCTGCCGTTCCGCGACGTGGACTGGACCGTGTGGGGCGATCTGCTCGACCGCGTGCACTCGCCGCGCGAGGTGGTCGAGGTCGCGCTCGTCGGCAAGTACGTCGACCTGCCCGACGCGTACCTGTCGGTCACCGAGGCGCTGCGCGCGGGCGGGTTCGCCTCGCGGGCGAAGGTGCAGATCCGCTGGGTGCCCTCGGACGAGTGCGAGACCGAGGCGGGCGCGGCGGCCGCGCTGCGCGACGTGGACGCGGTGCTCATCCCCGGCGGCTTCGGCATCCGCGGCATCGAAGGCAAGGTCGGCGCCATCCGGTACGCGCGGACCCGCAAGATCCCGCTGCTCGGGCTGTGCCTCGGATTGCAGTGCGTGGTGATCGAGGCGGCGCGCTCGGTCGGCCTCACCGAGGCCAATTCGGCCGAGTTCGAGCCCGACACCCCGCACCCGGTCATCTCGACCATGGCCGACCAGGAACAGGCCGTGGCCGGTGAGGCCGACCTCGGCGGCACCATGCGCCTGGGCGCGTACCCGGCTGTGCTCACCAAGGGCTCGGTCGTCGCGCAGGCCTACGGCGAGGAGCAGGTGTCCGAGCGGCACCGGCACCGCTACGAGGTCAATAACGCCTACCGCGACAAGATCGCGGGCAGCGGTCTGCGGTTCAGCGGCGTCTCCCCGGACGGCCACCTGGTCGAGTTCGTGGAGCTGCCCGCCGACGTGCACCCGTTCTTCGTCGCCACGCAGGCCCATCCGGAACTCAAGTCCCGGCCCACCCGCCCGCACCCGCTGTTCGCGGCGCTGATCTCGGCGGCGCTGAAATACAAGCTGGCCGAACGACTTCCGGTCGACATTCCCGGCGAGGAACTGGCGGGCGCGGAGCAGGACGCGTAGATGAGCACCGACGGGGGACGGCACGAGTTCGAGACGGTCGGCAGCCGCGTCGTGTACAGCGGGGCCATCCTCGCGCTGCGGCTGGACAAGGTGGCGATGCCCGGTGGGCGGATCGCCGAACGCGAGGTGATCGAGCACCACGGCGCGGTCGCGATCGTCGCGCTCGACGAGGCGGGCGAGGTGGTGCTCATCGACCAGTACCGGCATCCGCTGGGCACGCGGCTGCTGGAACTGCCCGCGGGCCTGCTGGACGTGCAGGGCGAGGACCCGCTCGAGGCGGCCAAGCGGGAACTGGCCGAGGAGACGGGACTGGCCGCGCGGGAGTGGTCGGTGCTGGTGGACGTGGCGCTCTCGCCGGGATTCACCGACGAGGCGCTGCGCGTCTACCTCGCGAGCGGGTTGAGCCAGACCGAGCGACCCGAACCCGAACACGAGGAAGCCGATATCCGGCTGGTCCGGATGCCCGTCGCCGAGGCGGTGCGGGCGGCGCTGGAAGGCCGCATCGTCAACGCGACGGCGGTGGCCGGAGTGCTGGCGCTGGCCGCCGCGCGGGCCGGTGACCAGCCGCTGCGCCCGGCCGACGCGCCCTGGCCGGGCCAGCCCACCGCGCTGCTGGAACGCCAGGCGCGGCAGCGGTCCGGGGACTGACGGCGGGCCGCGGGTGCTGGCGCGCGAGATCGACGCCTACCTCGACCATCTCGCGGTCGAGCGCGGCGCGGCGCGCAACACCCTCGGCGCCTACCGCCGCGACCTGCACCGGTATCGGGATTTCCTGACCGGTCGCGGGGTGGCGGGGCTCGACGGCGTCCGCGAGACCGACGTCGCCGAGTTCATGGTCGCGCTGCGCGCGGGCGGTCCCGACCATCCGCCGCTGGCGGCGAGTTCGGTCGCGCGAGCGCTGATCGCGGTGCGCGGCCTGCACCGCTTCGCCGCCGCCGAGGGCATCACCGCCACCGACGTCGCGCACGCCGTGAAACCGCCCGCGCCCGGTCGCCGATTGCCCAAGGCGCTGCCCTACGACCAGGTGTTGCGGGTGCTGGAAGCCGCGGGCGGTGGACCGGTCGCAGACGACGCCACGGCGGCGACCGACGGGGGACCGCGCGGCTTGCGGGACCGCGCGCTGCTGGAACTGCTGTACTCGACGGGCGCGCGCATCTCCGAGGTGGTCGGGCTCGACGTGGACGACATCGACGCCGAGGACCGCGCGGTCGTGTTGCGCGGCAAGGGCGGTAAACAGCGCATGGTCCCCATCGGACGCCCGGCCATGGCCGCCGTGGACGCCTACCTCGTGCGTGGCAGGCCGGTGCTGGCCGCGAGCGGGAAGGCCACCGGTGGCGCGCTGTTCCTCAACAATCGCGGCGGCAGGCTGTCGCGCCAGAGCGCGTGGCAGGTGTTGCAGGACGCGGCCGAACGCGCGGGCATCACCGCGACCGTGTCGCCGCACACGCTGCGGCACTCGTTCGCCACCCACCTGCTGGACGGGGGCGCGGACGTGCGTGTGGTGCAGGAACTGCTGGGGCACGCGTCGGTGACTACCACGCAGATCTACACGCTGGTCACGGTGAACACGCTGCGCGAGGTGTGGGCGACGGCCCATCCGCGCGCGCACTAGCGAGTTCGTCGCTCGCCGGGATCGACGCCCATCCGCGCGCAGCAGCCGGCGATCGCTCGGTCGACGACCCCGAAACACCGCTCGCGACGGCCAACCCCGAGGTATCCACCGCCGCGCGCGAGGAGTTCCGCACCGCGCGCACCGGGCATTGTGGCCGGTTCGAGTACTTCCGGCGACTCGGGCGGATCGCGCCGCGAGGCGAGATGGGACGGGGCGGAAGGGCTCCACGGCCGAGTCGGCGTCCGGTGCCGGCGAGGGACGCGGTCCGACGCCGGAACGGGGCGCGAACTCGCCGTCGCGTGTCCGAACACCGGTCTCGTGCCGCGAGGCGGTAGCGTCTAATCGAGTGCTGGACCGTACGAAAGCGAGGTCGGGCCTGATCGGCCTCGCCTAGGCTCGGCGAGGCAACGGGCGCACACGTATAAGGAGCAGCGGATCGTGACGACAGCCGGAGCGGCGGAGCCGCCGATGGGTGCTGGGGCGCAGCCGCTTTCGGGCCCCGGACAGGGACCGTTCTCGGACGCCGCGGCGGAGACGCTGTGGGGCGAGGGCGGCGAACCCCTACCCGACAACACCGAACTGGGACCGACCGGACGGCCGTTGCGCCTGGTCCCCGACCCGCCGCCGGTCGCCGAACACGGTGACGCGCTGATCGTCGCCATGTGCAACCAGAAGGGCGGCGTCGGCAAGACCACGTCCACCATCAACCTGGGCGCCGCGCTCGCCGAATACGGCAGGCGGGTGCTGCTGGTCGATCTGGACCCGCAGGGCGCGCTGTCGGCCGGCCTCGGCGTGGCCCACCACGACCTCGACCAGACCGTGCACAACCTGCTGGTCGGCGGGCGCACCTCGATCGACGACGTGCTGATGCGCACCAAGGTCGAGAACATGGACCTGCTGCCCAGCAATATCGACCTGTCGGCGGCGGAGATCCAGCTCGTCAACGAGGTCGGGCGCGAACAGACCCTCGGGCGCGCGCTGGAACCGGTGCGCGACCGCTACGACTACATCCTCATCGACTGCCAGCCCTCGCTGGGCCTGCTCACCGTCAACGCGCTGGCCTGCTCCGACGGCGTGATCATCCCGATGGAATGCGAGTACTTCTCGCTGCGCGGCCTGGCCCTGCTCAACGACACCGTGGAGAAGGTGCGCGACCGGCTGAACCCGCGGCTGAGCCTGTACGGCATCGTGGTCACCATGTTCGATGCCCGGCTCCTGCATTCGCGCCAGGTGATGGCGCGCGTCGTCGAAGTATTCGGCGACCTGGTGTACGACACCGCCATCGCGCGGACCGTCCGGTTCCCCGACGCCAGCGTCGCCGGTGAACCGATCACCACTTGGGCGCCGAAATCCGGTGGCGCGGAAGCGTATCGGGCGATGGCACGGGAAGTCATCCACCGGTCCGGCCGGTGAGCGGGACCGACCACCCCGCGCCAGAGACCACGCTCACGCCCGACGGCCCGGATTCCGCCACGGCGCCCGGGGATTCCGCCACGCGGGAACAGTCGGAGGCCGGATTCCGGCTCAAGCTCAGCAATTTCGAGGGTCCGTTCGATCTGCTGCTCACCCTGATCAGCTCGCGCAAACTCGACGTCACCGAGGTCGCGCTGCATCAGGTCACCGACGAGTTCATCGCCTACACCAAGGCGCTCACCGCGAGCATGAACGAACAGAGCGGGTTGCGCGCGGACAAGATCCTGGACCAGACCACCGAATTCCTCGTCGTGGCCGCCACCTTGCTCGACCTGAAGGCCGCGCGGCTGCTGCCCTCCGGTGAGGTCACCGACCCCGACGATCTGGAACTGCTGGAGGCACGCGACCTGCTGTTCGCGCGGCTGTTGCAGTACCGGGCGTTCAAGCAGGTCGCCGAGCTGCTCGGTGAGCTCGAAGCCGTCGCGCTGCGGCGCTACCCGCGCGCGGTGGGTCTCGAGGAGCGTTTCGCGGGTCTGCTGCCGGAGGTGACGCTCGGCGTCGACGCGGCCGCGTTCGCCGAGATCGCCGCCGCCGCGTTCCGCCCGCGGCCCACCCCGACCGTCGGGCTGGACCACCTGCACGCGCACGCCATCTCCGTCGCCGAACAAGCGGCGCTGGTGCTGGAGCTGCTCAAGGCCAAGGGGCCCGGCGGCTGGACCACGTTCGCGGAGGTGGTCGCCGACTGCGAGGTGCCGGTGCAGATCGTCGCGCGCTTCTTGGCGCTGCTCGAGCTCTACCGCGGCAAGACCATCGAATTCGACCAGCCCGACCCGCTCGGGCCGCTCGCCATCAGCTGGATCGGCGACCCCGGGGACGGGACCGCCGCCCAGCCGGTGACCATCGAGGAGGACTACGGGTGACGGAACCACCGAACCCCACCGACGACAGCGACGACACCCGGGAGTCCGGTGCAGACCCGGGCGGAGCGTCCGCCGAGCTCGGCCACGTGTCCGCCGACTCGCCCGAGGACACCGGCGACTCGCCGGAAACGCGCGCGGAGTCGGGCGACCGGCCCGCGAACCCGACACCCGCCGAGGAGACCGCGACACCGGGCGACACGGACGATCCCGCGCCGGCGGACCCCGGGGCAGATCCGGACACCGCGAACGAGACACCCCCGCCCCCCGGCGTGTCGGTGGACACATCCGGCACCGCCGCGACCGAGCCGCCCGCCACCCTCGACGACGACGAGTTCCGCTCCGCGCTCGAGGCGATGTTGCTCGTGGTGGACGCTCCCGCCCCGGTAGAGCAACTGGCGGCGGCGCTGGACGACACCACCGAGCGGGTGGCGGAGGTGCTGCGCACGCTGTCGGCCGAGCTCACCGCGCGCCGCAGCGGCATCGACCTGCGTTTCGTCGGCGACGGGTGGCGCTTCTATACTCGGACCGAGTACGCGCCCTATGTGGAGCGTGTGCTGCTCGACGGCGCCAGGACGAAACTGACCAGGGCGGCGTTGGAGACATTGGCGGTGGTGGCCTACCGCCAACCGGTGACCAGGACCAGGGTGAGCGCCGTCCGCGGCGTGAACGTCGACGGTGTGATGCGCACACTGCTCGCCCGCGGCCTGATCGCCGAGGCCGGGGTCGACCCGGAGACGAACGGCACGTTGTACCGCACGACCGAACTGTTCCTGGAACGGATCGGGCTCGCGTCACTGTCCGATCTGCCACCGCTGGCGCCCCTGCTCCCGGGCGTCGACCTGATCGATGAGATCAACGAGAGCCTGGAGACCGATCCCCGGTACACCAGGCTGAGGAAACCCGCCGAGTCCGACCTGGACCTCGGCTCCGAGGATTGACAAGGACATATGAATACGCCCGCTCGCCGAGATGGCACACCGGATCGTAGGAAACACGGCGCACCCCACACCAGGGGCGTCGCCCACCGCACCGCGGGAGTCCGCGGCGGCCGCGGCGCCCAGCGTGGCGGCCAAGCCCGCGGCGCCTGGGAGGACGAACCCCGGCGCGGCCAGGGTGGCGCCACCCGCCGTGACCAGCCCCGCCGCGGTGACCAGCCCGAACGCGGCAGGCCCGCCCGGGTCCAGCCGTCGCGCGGCACGACCCCGGTGCCCACCGCCCGCAAGGCGAAGAACCCCCGTCCGCAGCGCCAGACGCCCGTCACGCCCGTACTGAGCAACGCCAAACCGGCGCGCCGCCAGCACGTGGAGCCGGTCACGACCGACGGCCCCAAGAAGCTCCCCTGGGGCGAGGGCGAGCGGTTGCAGAAGGTGCTGGCCAAGGCCGGTGTGGCCTCGCGCCGCGCCGCCGAGGAACTGATCGCGCAGGGCCGCGTGGAGGTCGACGGGTCGATCGTGCGCGAACAGGGCCTGCGCATCGACCCCGCGACCGCCGTGGTGCGCGTGGACGGCACCCGCGTCGTGGTGCGCGAGGAACTGGTGCACGTGGCGCTGAACAAGCCGAAGGGCTGGCAGTCCACCATGTCCGACGATCTGGGCCGCCCCTGCGTCGGCGATATCGTCGCCGAGCGGATCGCCGCCGGTCAGCGCCTGTTCCACGTGGGGCGTCTGGACGCCGACACCGAGGGCCTGCTGCTGCTCACCAACGACGGCGACCTCGCGCACCGGCTCATGCACCCCTCCTTCGAGGTGTCCAAGACCTACCTCGCCACCGTCAACGGCGAGGTCAACAACAAGTTCATCGGCAAGCAGCTGCGCGACGGCGTGGAGCTCGACGACGGTCCGGCGAAGGTGGACCGCTTCCAGGTGCTCGACCTGGGCGAGGGCCGCTCGCTGGTGAAGATCGTGCTGCACGAGGGCCGCAAGCACATCGTGCGCAGGCTGCTGGCCGAGGTCGGCCACCCGGTGATCCGGCTGGTGCGCACCCATATCGGCCCGGTGGCCCTGGGCGATCAGCGGCCCGGCACGCTGCGCGTGCTCGGCCGCGACGAAATCGGCAAACTCTACGAGGCGGTGTCGTTGTGAACGGTGTGGAGATTCCGGTCGAGGTGCCCGCGGCGCTGTCGGGCGACGGGCCGCTGGTCGTCGCCATGGACGGGCCGTCGGGCACCGGCAAGTCCAGTGTCTCGCGCCACCTGGCGACGCGCCTGGGCGCGCGCTACCTCGACACCGGCGCCATGTACCGGGTCGCGACCCTGCGCGTGCTGCGCGCGGGCGTGGACCTGACCGATCCCGAGGCGATCTCGGCCGCCGTGCGTGAGCTGCCGCTGACCATCGGCACCGATCCCGGGCGCGAGGTCATCGAACTCGACGGGGAGGACGTGTCCGCCGAGATCCGCGGCGACGCCGTCACCAAGGCCGTGTCGGCCGTGTCGGCGGTCGCCGAGGTCCGCGAACTGCTCGTGGCGCGCCAGCGGGAGCTGACCGCCTCGGCCGGCCGGATCGTGGTGGAGGGCCGCGACATCGGCACCGTGGTGCTGCCGACCGCCGACGCCAAGATCTACCTGACCGCCTCGGCGCAGGCGCGCGCCCAGCGGCGCAATCAGCAGAACATCTCCGAAGGCCGCGGTGACGACTACGCGGCCGTGCTCGCCGACGTCCAGCGCCGCGACACCCTCGATTCCACCCGCGCGGTCTCGCCGCTGCGTCCCGCCGCGGACGCGGTGCTGGTCGACACCAGCGAGCTGGGCATGGACGAGGTCATCGACGAGCTGTACCGCGTTGTCGCGCAGCAGATCTCGACGACGGGAAGGGTCAAGTGAGCGAGGACGTACTCGCCGGCGACGGCGTGTGGAGCGACGAATCCGACTGGGAGATCGTCGATTTCGAGGGTGAGCACGAGGGTGAGGAAGTGCTCGCCATGCCGACGCTCGCCGTGGTCGGCCGCCCGAACGTGGGCAAGTCCACGCTGGTGAACCGCATCCTGGGCCGTCGGGAAGCCGTGGTGGAGGACATCCCCGGCGTCACCCGCGACCGGGTCTCCTACGAGGCGAACTGGTCCGGACGCCGATTCCTGGTGCAGGACACCGGCGGCTGGGAGCCCGACGCCAAGGGATTGCAGCAGCACGTCGCGCGCCAGGCCGAGCTGGCCATGCGCACCGCCGACGCGATCCTGCTGGTGGTGGACGCGACGGTCGGCGCCACCGCGACCGACGAGGCGGCGGTGAAGTTGTTGCGCCGCTCCAAGATTCCGGTGATCCTGGTCGCCAACAAGGTCGACGATCCGCGCGTGGAGTCCGAGGCGGCGACGCTGTGGTCGCTGGGCCTGGGCGAGCCGCGCATGGTGAGCGCCGCGCACGGCCGCGGCACCGGTGATCTGCTCGACGACGTGCTCGCGGCGCTGCCGGAGACCCCGCGCATGGACACCGGCGGCGCCGGACCGCGCCGCGTCGCGCTGGTCGGCAAGCCGAACGTCGGCAAATCCAGTCTGCTCAACAAGCTTTCGGGCGACGAGCGGTCGGTCGTGCACGATGTCGCGGGCACCACAGTGGATCCGGTGGACTCGCTCGTGGAGCTCGGCGGCAAGGTGTGGAAGTTCGTGGACACCGCGGGCCTGCGCCGCAAGGTGTCCAACGCCAGCGGCACCGAGTTCTATGCCTCGCTGCGCACGAAATCGGCGCTGGAGGCGTCGGAGGTGGCGATCATGCTGATCGACGCCTCCCAGCCGATCACCGAACAGGATCTGCGCGTCATCAGCCTGGTGGCCGATTCCGGTCGCGCGCTGGTGCTGGCGTTCAACAAATGGGACCTGGTCGACGAGGATCGCCGGTACCAGTTGGAGAAGGAGGTCGACCGGGATCTGGTGCGGGTGCCGTGGGCGCAGCGGGTGAACATCTCCGCCCACACCGGGCGCGCCGTGCAGAAGCTGGTGCCCGCCATGGAGACCGCGCTCGAGTCGTGGGACAAGCGCATCCCCACGGGCCGGCTGAACAACTGGCTCAAGGAGGTCATCGCCGCCACCCCGCCCCCGATGCGCGGCGGCCGCCTGCCCCGGGTCCTGTTCGCCACTCAGGCCTCCACCCGCCCCCCGACGTTCGTCCTTTTCACGACGGGCTTCCTCGAGGCGGGCTACCGCCGCTTCCTCGAACGCCGCCTCCGCGAGGAGTTCGGCTTCGACGGATCGCCGGTGCGCATCTCCGTGCGCGTGCGCGAGAAGCGGGATCGCAAGAAGTAGAACGGGATCGGTGCGGGCCGGATCGGAGTAGACCGATCCGGCCCGTTCTCGTTCATCGAAGCAAGGCGTCGCGGTCGGCGGCCCGATCGGAGAGGTCGATCGCCGGGGCGGTCCGGGGTCGCGCAACGACCTGCGGGGTGCGTCCCGGGGCGTCGAGCGGTGTTGATGCCGCACCCAGCCGGTTGCGCCGGGCCCGTTCAGAGGTCGCGGACCAGCGCTTCGCGCAGTCGCGCGTAACCGGGGCCCAGGCGGCGGATTTCGCGCGCCAGGGTCGCGTCGTCGCCTCGCGCCAGGGGATGCTGGAGACCGCCCACGATGCGGGCCTGAGCCAGCGCGACAGCGGCGGCGCGCTCGAGTCCGAGGCGGGCCAGGCTGGTCGACGCGTCCGCGAGGCGGCGCGCGCCGACACGAATGCCGAACGCCCCCAAGAGGTCTCGGGCGTCCTCGGACAAGCCGGATTCGACCAGCTCGGCGATGTGGTCCGCCGAATCCGCCGACGTGGCCAGGTGGTCCACCGCGCGCGGCAGCGTGTCGGTCAGCGCGGCGTCGATCGGCACGTCGCGGACGCGCTCGAACGCGGTGCGCAGGACGAAAGGGGCGGGGAGTAGGCGATGTCGTCGGCGCGCCACGCCGTCAGGAAATCCTCGGCCGGGATCGTGGCGAACGGGTGCCCCTGCGGGTCGTGGAGCAGGACCGTGCGCGGCCCGGCTTCGAGCACCACGACGTAGTGGTCCGCGCCGATCGGTGCGGGGCGACCGGGCCGGTAGGTCAGCAGGCTCATGTCGACCGGGCCCACAGCGCGGGGCCGTGCGCGGTGGCATCCCGCAATCGCGCCAGCGCGTCCTCGGCGGTGCCGCCTTCGGTGCGCGCGACGCCGCCCGAGCGAGGCGACCGCGGTGTGCCGATCTCCGGAAGTCAGCCGACCGGATCGAAGGACGGCTGCGCTTTCGATCTGCGCGCCGAACGACGAACCGGTCAGCGTCTCCAACACCCCGACCGGGGGCGGTGTCGCCGACCACCCTCGCGAGCGAGTTGCTGTAGCGGTGTGTGTCCGTGGTGTCCTCGCCGCTGTGACGTTTCTCTACTACAGGGGGTCGTTGTGAGGCGTAGCATAAAGCCGACGACGACGTCAGGGAGGGTGATCATGCGGGCTGTGAAGCGGATTCGGACCTACGGCAAGGCGCTGCGGCGGGCGCGGAAGAATCGATCGGACTTGTTCGGGTGGCTGGGGCGCAGGCCGCTGGTGCTCGCGAGCACCGTGACGCACGAGACCGCGCTGCTGTTCTCCAACCGGCTCGAGCCGAATCTCAAGGAACTGGCCGAACTCAAGGTCGCGGGCATGGTGAGCTGCGAATTCTGCCTCGATATCGGCTCGGCGCTGGCCCTCTACGGCGGGCTCACCGAGCATCAGCTCGCCGATCTGCCCCGCTACCGCACCAGCGACGCCTACAGCGAGGTCGAGAAGGCCGTGCTCGCGTTCGCGGAGGCCGCCACCGCCACCCCCGCGGTCGGCGAGGATCTCGCCGAGCGACGCGAAGAGCTGCTGAAATATCTGACCAAGACCCAGGTCGCCGAACTGGCCGCCACGATCGCGTGGGAGAACCAGCGCGCCCGGCTCAACCAGGCGCTCGGCGTGCGCCCCACCGGCATCGCCGACGGCCTGGCGTGCGCGCTCCCGGAGCCGCGTCCGGCCTGATCGGCCGCGGGCTGGCATGATCGCCGTCATGGTGATTCCCAGCGCCTTGCCGGAAGGCCCGCTCGAAGGCACCCCGTTCCGCACCGGATGGCCGGTGCGGATGGCCGACACCGACCGGGAGCGTCGGCTGCGCCTCGACGCGGTGGCCCGCTACCTCCAGGACATCGGCTTCGACCATCTCGACGCTGTGCCCGACGGCGAGAACCACCGCGGCTGGGTGGTGCGCCGCACCGTGATCGACGTGCTCAAGCCGGTGGTGTGGGGCGAACGCGTCGAACTGGAGCGCTGGTGCTCGGCGCTCTCCTCGCGCTGGTGCAACATGCGCGTGCGGATCAGCGGCAGCGCCGGCGGTCTCATCGAAACCGAGGGCTTCCTCATCCATTTCGGCATGGAGAGCGGAGCGCCCGCCCGCATGAGCGACGCCTTCATGGCGCCGATGCTGGCCGCCACCACCGAACACCGCCTCCGCTGGAAGGCCGCCCTACCCGCCGCGCCGCCGGCCGAGGACGCGCCGGGCGTCGAGGAGCTGACCTTCCCGCTGCGCGTGGCCGACATCGACATCCTGGATCACGTCAATAACGCCGTCTACCTCGGCGCCCTGGAGGAACTCCTGGCCCGGCACCCCGACCTGCTCGCGGCCTCGCACCGCGTCGTCGTCGAATACGCCAAGCCGTTGCGGCCCGGCGACGACGTGCGCCTCCGCGCGCGGCGCGAGGGGTCCACGCTCGACGCGTGGCTCACCGTGGACGGCGAACCGCGCGCCGTCGCCCGCGTCGAACCCCGCTGAGTTCACAGGTTGTAGCGCACCACCGGACTCCACAGAATCCAGCTGTCGATCCCCGCCGCCGCGGTCGCGTCGATCTGGGCGCGCACCTCGGCGGGACCGTAGTGCACACCGAGGCTGAAATCTTGTAGCCACGGAACGACTTTCGCGCCCGTGCCCTCGGTCTTCGCCCGGAAGTCCCGTAGGGAATGCAGCACGATGTCATACGGCTGGGCGTTGGGGGAGGCCACGCCGTACTCGCCCGGATTCCAGTGCGACGGATAGATCATCGGCGCGACATAGTCCAGGTGCGCCGCCATCGCCGGGATGTCCTGGGCGATCTCGTGCGGGCGGGTGACGGCGATGCCGTAGACGGCCGCGCTGAGGAACGCGCCCGCGTCGTTCACCGGTGTGCGGCTCTCGCGCAGGAAATCCACGATCGCCGCCGACGGTTCGGTGGTGAGTCCGGGAAACGCCATGGACGACAGGCGGCCGTCGGGCCTGCGGATATAGTCGTACATGATCTCGTCGAACCCGAGCGTGGCCGCCTCCACCGCGAGATCGACGTTGTAGCCACGCACTTCGGGCCGAGCCATGTTGGTGAACGCGATCGGCCCGTACCCGCTGGAATACGGTTGCCCGGAAGGGTTCTGGACCACCCAGTCCTGGCGCCCGGTGCGCCACGCCCATTCGGCCAGCGTCGGATCGCGGAACACCACGATCCGGCCGATCACCCGCAGCCCCATGTCGTGGAGCACCCGCAGCGCCGCGCGGGCGTCGTAAATGCCCTCGGCGGCACCGGATTCGCGCGCCAGCGGCACCTGGGAGTCGTAGCCGACCACGCCGTCCTCGTCCTTGATGTCGAGCTGGACGGTGTCGATCTTCCCGGCGCGGGCCAGTTCGAGCACGCTCTCGCGCAGACCCTCGTGCGACCAGGCGTGCGCGGTCACGTGCACGGCCCTGATCCGCGGTACCTCGACCAGTCCGCGCAGGGGCAGCCGGGTGGTGTTGCCCGCCGCATCCACCGCGACGAGTTCCGTCCCGCTCGGTGCGCGCGACAGCGCGATCTCGAACGCGCCGTCCGGGCCGGGCTCGACTGTCACGCCGCCGATCGAAACACGCTGCGCGCCAAGGGCGGAACCCCGCACCGTCACCGGTTCCCGGTACGAGCGCACCGGTGCCTGCTGGGCCAGTTCGACCGTCGGCGGCGTGGTGTCCACCGTGAACGAGACCCGCGCGGACGGTCCACCGCCGAAGAGGCCGCCGGGGATCTCGGCGGCGAGTTCGTGTGCGCCATCGGACAGTTCGCCGGGCCGGACCACGATCCCGTCGCCGTCCACCGTGCCCGAGACGGGCGTGCCGTCCAGCGTCAACCGCACGTCGGCCGGATCGTGCCCGCCCGCGTCGACGCGCACGGCCATGTCCGCGAGCGCGGCGGCGCCGACGTCGCCGGCGGGCAGCCCGGTCACGGCGAGACGTTCGGAGGGGCGCGCCGCGATGATCACGGACACGACGAGAATCGAGAGAACCACGGTCATCGCGATCGCCGCGATGCGCCGCCGGGTATCCGGCACCCGTTTGAGCAACGCCCACACCAACTTTCGTGTCGAGTGCCCCTACTATTCACAAAACTCGGTGCGGAGACGGGCTTTTGCGGGCATATGTCTCCGAATCGAATCCCTGGCGCGTACCGTGAGCCGATGGCAAGGCATTCGATGCCCGTGCGACGGCTCGCGATGGTCACCGCGACGGCCGCCGCGCTCGCGGGGTGCGTCGGCGGCGAGGCCGCCGAACCGCCGTCGGCTCCGGCCACCGCTCCCGCCACCACGGCGCCGTTCGACCCGGCGGCGGTGGGCGCCAACGAACTCGGGCTCGTGCCGGTGCTGATGTATCACCAGATCACGCCCGACCCGGCGGGCGAATACGACCAGACTCCGGAGGAGTTCCGCGCCGAACTCGCCCGCCTGTACGCGGAGGGGTATCGGCCGGTGACCACCGCCGACTACGTCTCGGGTGCCCTCGATCTGCCCGCGGGCACGCATCCGGTGGTGCTGACCTTCGACGACTCCACCCTCAGTCAGCTCCGGCTGACCGAATCCGGGGCGCCCACACCGGATTCGGCCGTGGGCATCCTCGAAGAGTTCGCCGCCGCCCATCCCGGGTTCGCGGCCACCGCCTCGTTCTACGTCAACGATGAGCCCTTCGGGGGCGATCCGCGCGCCCTCGCCTGGTTGGCCGACCACGGGTACGAGATCGGCGCGCACACCGCCACACACGCGAACCTGGCCCGGTTGGACGCGCACGGAGTGCAACGCGAAATAGTCCTCAATATCCGTGCCATCCAAGCCGCCACCGGAGGTGCTCCGGTGCGCACCATGGCCTTGCCGCTGGGTATCGCCCCGTCGGAGCCCTGGCTGGCGAGCGCGGGAGCGTGGGACGGCACCACCTACACCTTCGACGCGGTGCTGCTGGTCGGCGCGGAACCCGCTCCGTCACCGTTCGGCGCGTTCGACCGCGGTGGTGTGCCGCGCATCCGTTCGGGGCGCGGCGAAGTCGCCTTCGATTCCGGCTACTGGCTGGACCGGCTCGCCGCCGACCCGGCTGCCCGTTACACCTCCGACGGCAACCCCGACCGGATCTCCTTCCCCCGCAACCTGACCGGTGAGCTCGGCGCGGCCTGGGCCGAACGGGCCCATCCGTACTGACGGCTCTCGGTTCCGGTGCTACCGACCAGGTGCCGCGCCGATCCTGCTCGGACTCGCGCGTCCGAGATCCTGTGCCGACGACGGGGTCGAACCGGTTTGGAACGCCGACTTTCCGGGACGACGGGGGCAGAGCCACGCGTCAGTGCCGTGCCGAGTCCAGGGCGACCCAGCGCGCCCGGTGCGCGTCCAGGATCCCGCGCACGCCCGCGACGGTTTCGGACCGGCCGGAAAAACCTTGCCGCGCCGCGACTTCGGCGGACACGTCGGCGAACAGCGCCACCGTCGCGTCCAGCGCGCGCCAGGAATCGTGCGCGTCGAACCGGCCGAACACGTCGTGCAGCCGGTGGATGAGCCCGGCGGGCAACCATTCCGGCATGTGGTGGCCGAGGTACCACGGGTCGCGCGGTTCGGCGGGGTCGGTCACCGCGTACCACTCCAGCATGCGCAGCAGGCATTCCTTCATGGTGTTGTCGCGGAACTTCGCCACCCACAGTTCGCCGCGATTCAGGTAGATCGGCACTTGTGTGGCCTCGAACCAGAATTCGTCGGTCACCTCGCGGAACTCGGCGGCCGACGGCGGGTCCGGGACCGGCCGCGCATCGCGCGGCGCGGGTAGTCGCGCGGCGATGCCCGTGCGATCCAGGTGGACCAGATAGCCGCGCTTGTACAGATCGTCCAGCCCGTCGCGGGCCATGTCCGCCAGGCGTTCCTCGCCGGCGATCGTGAAATCCACTTTGCGCCCACCGGCGTAGACCACCAGCAGGGGAGCGGGCCACGGATCGTCCTCCTCGAACATCACCCGCAGCAGCACCGACCCGAATTCGCCGATCCAGTCCGGTGTGTCGTGCAGGTCGCGCCAGTGCGGCGTGATGATCTCCAGATCCAGATCGGAGTACTCGTCCACGCGTTCGCCGCGGGCCCGCGAACCGGTCTGGATCAGCGCGGTGATCCGGTCGTCGCCGCGCGCCCACGAGACGATCGCGGTGAGCAGGGCGTCGGCGTCCTCCATGGACATGACGCTACCAAGGGGAAGGATCCGGGCGAGCCAGCTGGGATCCGGGCTGAAGCCGGGGGACCGGGATCCCAGCTGACCTGCTCCGCGATGGCGGGCCGCGTTGGGGGCGGCGCGACCCGTCCTGCAACCCCGGAGCAACCGAGGTGTCCCCATCGTAAGCCGAGGAGTTGCTGTCACCGGGCGAATCGCGGCGATGACACCGTCTCGTGACCAAACGGGCCCGACGTGGCCGATGACACGGTGTTGCGCCGCGTCGCGCGGGTATCCGACACCTGTGTTCCCGGCGCGCGAACCACGCCGCGGACCGGCGGAGGTGGACCGGGTGGCAATGTCGGGGCACACTTCGTGGTCGAGGGTTTTTCGGAGGCCCCGCGCGGGCGCGGGCGGCGAGGGAGGTCGTGGTCGATGATTCGGGAACAGATGGACAAGATCGTGCTGTCGGCGATCGACAAGGGCGCCCGGTGGCAGGTGCCGATCGCCGAACGCTACGGCGAGTGGCTGCGCACCTCGCGCCCGGAGGATTCGCCGGAGCGCATTCTGCAACGCGCCCAAGGGCATTACCTGCTCGCGGTGACCGCCAGCGGTGTCGCGGTGGGCATGTGCGCGGCGGTGCCGGGCATCGGCTTCTTCACGGGTCTGGCCGCGATGGGCGTGGAGACGGTCTTCTTCGTGGAGGCCTCGGTCCTCTACGCGCTCACGGCGGCGAACGCGCACGGCATCGACCCCGACGCCGTCGCGCGCGAGACCGCGCTGGTGTCGGGGATCGTATTCGGGCCCGGCGGTGTGCAATTCGTGGGCAAGCACACCGCGAACGCCGCCAAGGACTGGGCCAACCAGCTCGCGAACCGGATTCCCGGCGTGTCGAGCCTGGGTGACGGCGCGGTGAAGCGACTCGTGGTGCGATCCATCGCGACCCGCAGCGTGCTCGCGTTCGGGCGCGTGGTGCCGGCCGGTATCGGCGCCGTCATCGGCGCCACCGGCAACCGGGTGCTCGCCAGGAGCGTCATCGACAACGCGCGCAACGCGTTCGGACCCGCTCCCGCGCAGTGGGATTCGGGCGAGAAGTCCGTCCCCGGCGCCCCGGGGACGAACGGTCACAAAGTGCTGGACCCCCGCTGACCCGTTACTGCCGCGCCGCCCCGCCGTGCGTGTCCTGGCCCGTGCCCGAGCCGAACATGACCCGCTGCCACCACGGTTCGAGGCGGCTCGGTTCGGGCCAGATCACGACGGCGGGATCGGGTTCGGACTGCTCGGTTGCGGCATTGTCGATCATGCTCGTCTCCTCGACAGGTGGGCCGGACACGCCGCGCACGTCGAGGGGCGGCTCCGAGACTTCCTGTGCCGGAAGGTGAGACTGGACAGGAGGTCAACCCACTTCGTACTCCAGGTGCCGACAATTTTAGCCGCCCATTGTGACGGTGGGGGAAACTTTCCGGGACCGCGTTGGTAAGCCCCCTGGCGTGCGCGGGCCGCCGATGGGACCGTGGAGAGGTGACCCTCGTGACCGGACGGCAGCGCTCGCTCGTCGCACTGCTCGCGGTATTCCTACTGCTCATCGGTGGTTCCGCCTGCGCGACCGAACAGCGCCAGGAACGGTCTGTCGCGGCGCGCGGCGAGGTGGTGTCGGTCGCGCCGATCCTGCGCATGACCACCGACGATGTCACGGCCTACCTCGCCGAGCGCACGATCACGACACCTGTTCGTAACGGCGTGGACGTGTATCGGGTCGTCTATCGCACCGTCGACCCGTTCGGTGCCGACACCACCGCCAGCGGTGTGGTGGTGCTGCCGCGCACCGAGAGTCCGACGGTGCGGGTGGTGAGTTACGCGCACGGCACCATCGTCCGCAAGGACGAAGCGCCGTCGGCCGACGGCGAGAACGATCGCGCGCGGGCCATCCTCTTCGCCGCCACCGGCTACGCGGCCGTCGCGCCGGACTACCTGGGGTTGGGCGAGGGGCCGGGCACCCACCCGTACGCGCACGTGCCGACCGAGGCGAGTGCGTCGGTGGACCTGCTGCGTGCCGCGCGCGCCGTGGCGGCCGACGAGGGCCGGGCCCTCGATCCCGGAGTGCTGGTGACGGGGTTCTCCCAGGGCGGGCAGGCCGCGATGGCGCTGGCTGCGGATCTGCACCGCGATCCTTCCTCGGGATTCACGCCGGCCGCCGTCGCGGCCGTGGCCGGGCCGTACGCGATTCGCGAGGTGCAGACCCCGGCCGCACTGGACGGGCGGATCACCCCGCGCACGGCGGCCCTGTACATGGCGTACTGGATCACCGCGATGAACCGGGTCCACCACTTCTACGACGACCCGGCCGAGGCGTTCCTGCCGCCCTATGACGGCCGTGTGGAGGCGCTGTTCGACGGCGAGCACGACATCGTCGCGGTCGCCACCTCCCTGCCCGCCTCGCCTCAGCAGTTGCTCACCCCCGCCTACCTGGACTGGGCGCGGGAGCCGTCGGGCGCGGCGCTGCGCGCCATGGCGGAGAGCGACGCGGTGTGCGAGTGGACCCCGGCCGTGCCGGTCCGCCTCTACGCCTCGCAGGCCGACCGCAGCGTGCCCGCCGCCAACACCGAGGCCTGTCTGCGCACCCTCGGCGGTGACCGCGCGGAGGCGGTGGATCTGGGGCAGGTGGATCACGGCGGGAGCGTGCTGGTCGCGCTGCCGCGCATCCTCGAGTGGTTCGGCGAGATCGCCGCGCCGTTGTGAATGCCGCGCGGCTCTCGGCCGTGCCGCCGGTGGTCTGGCGATCGTTTCGATCGGAGCACGGCGATCCCCGCATCCGGGCGATCCGGATCCGTTGTCGCTCAACTGTTTCGCGCCCGCCGATCATCGTCCGCCGCCCGAGCATCGTGGGCCGCGCGGCGAGCCGGTCACCGTGGCGCCCGGGTGAGCTCCGCCTTGGCCGTGATGTTGCGGACCATCCCGCCGAAGACGACCGCGTGGAACGGGGTGACCGCGAGCCAGTAGAGGTGGCCCGCCAGTCCGCGTGGTTCGAACAGCGCCGTCTGGCGGTAGACGGATCCGCCGCCGGGCGCCGGCGTCGCCGAGAGCTCGAGCCAGGCCCGGCCTGGCAGGCGCATCTCGGCCCGCAGCCGCAGCACATGGGGGCGTTCCAACGTCTCGACGCGCCACCAATCGAGGGCTTCGCCGCGGCGCAGCCGGTGTGGGTGGCGTCGCCCGCGTCGCAGGCCCACGCCGCCCACGAGCCGGTCCAGCCAGCCGCGGACCGCCCAGGCCAGGGGAAACGAATACCACCCGTGCTCGCCGCCGACCGACTCGATCACCGACCACAGGGTTTCGGGGGCGGCGCGCGTGGGTTGTTCTCGGACATCCCGGTACAGCGATCCACCCGACCACTCGGGGTCCGACGGCAGCGGGTCCGACGGCGCGTAAGCCGGGCCCGCGTCCGACCAGCGAGTCGGGACGTCGAGATCGCGAATCCTGGTCAGCGCCAGTTCGATCGCGGTGCGGACGGGGATCGGCCCGGCGGCGGGGCCGGGGATGATCCGGGAGATGGTCTCCTCGCCGCACACCACGTCGTTGATGAGCGATTCCATCAGCGGCACCGCGAGGGCGCGCGGCACGGGCGTCACGAGATTGACCCACTGGCCCGACAGCCACGGGGTCAGTAGCGGAACGGGGATGATGACGCGGCGCGGCAGACCGGCGACCTCGGCGTACGTGCGCATCATCTGCTCGTAGGTGACGATGTCGGGGCCGCCGATGTCGAACGCGCCGCGCCGATCGGCCGCCACGTCGGCGCTGCGGACGAGGTAGTACAGCACGTCGCGGACGGCGATGGGCTGAACCCGGTTGCGGACCCAGCGCGGCGTGACCATGACGGGAAGTCGTTCGGTGAGGTAGCGCAACATCTCGAAACTGGCCGAGCCGGACCCGATCACGATCCCCGCGCGCAACACCAGCGCGGGCACCGGCCCGGCCAGGAACACCTCGCCCACCTCGGCGCGCGACGCGAGGTGGCGCGACAGCGGCTGCCCGGCGGGTGCGATGCCGCCGAGGTAGATGAGGCGAGAGACCTGGGCCCGCGCGGCGGCCGCGGCCACTCTGGCCGCCGCATCCCGATCGATCTGCCCGAAATCGGCCCGGTCCAGGGCGTGCACGAGGTAGTAGAGCACCTCTCCGCCCTCGACGGCTCGCGCGACGTCCGCGTCACGGGTGACGTCGCCGCGCACGATCTCCACGCGGTCGCCCCAGGGCGAGTCGGCGAGCTTGTCCGGATTCCGGGCGACCACGCGCACCTGATGACCCGCGCGCAGCAACTCCGGGACCAGGCGGCCGCCGATGTACCCGCTGGCCCCGAAGACAACGCATCGCATCCGAGTACCTCCGCTGTGGCAGATCGCATCGTTTTTGCATCGAAATAACGGTATCGTAGGGAGGCGCAGCCGGTCCACCGCGCCGTTCGACGCGATTGCTGTCTCATGGTGGCCACGGCTGGACGGGTCATCGTGGATCGATCGCAGGAGGAATGTCATGAATCATCAGGTTTCGGCGCGCCGCGTGTTCGCGCCCCTGGTCGGCGCGGGCGCGGCCCTTTCGTTCGCGCTGATCGCGGTGCCGGTGGCCGGAGCGCAGCCGGTGGCGGCATGTCCGGCGCCCGGGGCTTCGGCGGTGTCGGTCGACGCGGGGGCGGCGGTTTGCGCCGCGGAGAGCGTGGGCGGTGCCGCGGCAGCCGCCTACGGCCTGGGTGGCAGTGCCAGCGCCGACGCCGGTCCGGCCAGCCTGTCGCTGGCGGTCGCCCAGAACGGCGGGACCGCCGCGTCGAGTTCGGAGTTCCTCTCCGGTCCCGCGGCCATCGCGCTCGGGCCGGGAGCCGTCGTGACGACCCTCGGGGTTCGGCCCGGCCTGTCCATCGGCATCGCCGGACCCGGCGCCACCGTCACCGTCGACGGCGTCGCCGCGCCGACCTGTGCGGGCGGCTTCGGCTTCGCGGGCGATTTCCAGACGATGCAGGGGTGCTTGTCGATGAGATGAGCCCGAGAAGACCCGCGACTCAGGCCCGATCGCGCAGATCGTCGAGGTGGGCGCGCAACGCGGTGATGACGGTGGTGAGGACCTGATGCGCGGTGCGCAGGTCGTCGTCGGAGAAGGACGACATCGCCGCTCGGGTGCGGCGCCCCAAGGGCAGGAAGAAGTCCTGGGCCGTGGCCATGCCGTGGTCGTCGTGGTGCAGCAGGACGCGGCGGCGGTCGGTGGGGTCCGGATCGCGGCGCAGGTGCCCGGATTCGATCATCCGCTCCACCTGGTAGGTGACCGCCGCCGAGGAGAAGCCCATCAGCTTCCCCAACTCGCCCGGTGTGATCGGCTCGCCCTCGAACTCGGCGGTGGCTACGTGCAGCAGCGCGCGGAAGTCGTTGGGCCGCAGATCGTTCCTGCGCGCGAAGACGTGGCCGAGTTGGTCGGAGACCGCGGTGAGCGCGCGCAGGTCCGCGGCGATCTCGGATTCGATCTCCGCGCGCACTGTCGCGTCCGCGATGTCCGGCCCGGGTCGATGCGGTTCCGTCACCGCGACAGCCTAACGGAGTACAAACTTCAGTTGCTTGATTATTAAAAAACTGAGAGAGTTGCCGCCGTGACTCTGTGGGATAGATACGCCTCGTTCGTCACCGCGCACCGATCGTGGTGGTTGCTGGTGGTGCTGGGGGCGGTGGCGTTCGGCGCCATCGGCCTGGTCGGTGAGAACGAGTCGGCCGGTGCCGCGCCCGATTCGCTCCCGCCCGCGAGTCAGTCGGCGCGGGTCGACCAAGTGGCGAGCGAGTTCCCCGGCGCGGACACCGCCTCGGCCGTGGTCGTGGTCACGCGCCTCGACGGTGCCACACTCACCGAGTCCGATATCGCCGCCGCCGAGGGCGCCATCGCTCGCACCGGCGCCGATATCGCCGCCGCGCGAGTGCGGATGGCCCCGGACGGAGTGGCCGCTGTCGGCACCGTCGCGGTGCCCGCCGAACTGAACGGATTCGCGCTCACCGACGAGATCGCGCGGATCCGGGCCGCGGTGGGCGACGGTCTGCCCGCGGAGCTGAAGGCGCAGGTCACCGGTGGTCCGGCCTTCGGCGCCGACATCGCGGATTCGTTCTCGGGCGCGAACACCACGCTGTTGCTGGTCACGGCGCTGGTTGTGGCGCTGTTGCTCATAGTCACCTATCGGTCTCCGGTGCTGTGGCTGATCCCGCTGCTCATCGTCGGCTTCGCGGATCGGCTGGCGACGAGTGTGGGGACGGCGCTCGCCTCGGTGACGGACCTGAGTTTCGACGGTTCGACCTCCGGCATCACCAGCGTGCTGGTCTTCGGTGCGGGCACCAACTACGCGCTGCTGCTCGTCTCCCGCTATCGCGACGAGCTGCGGGTGGAATCCGACCATCGAGTGGCCCTGCGCCGGGCCTGCCGCCGCGCCGGGCCCGCCATCCTGGCCAGCAACCTCACCGTCGTGGTCGCGCTGTCGATCTTGCTGTTGGCGACGCTGCCGAGTACGCGCAGCCTGGGCGCGTCGGCTGCCGCCGGCTTGCTCGTGGTCGTGGTGTTCGTCCTGCTCGGGCTGCCCGCGGCGTTGGCGGTGTGCGGGCGCGGTGTGTTCTGGCCGTTCGTACCGAGGGTCGGCGGTGGCGATCACGCCGAACAGGGTGTCTGGCACACGATCGCGACGCGCGTGGTGCGCGGGCCGGTCGCGGTGGTCTCGGTCGCCCTCGCGGGATTGGCGGTGTGCGCGGCCGGACTGTTCACCGTCGACGTCGGATTGTCGCAGACCGAACAGTTCCGTGTGCGGGCGGAATCGGTCGACGGATTGGCGACCCTGTCGGCGCACTTCCCGGCCGGTTCCGCCGACCCGGTCGTGGTCGTGGCTCGCGGCGACGTCGCGGCGCGGGTGGAGCGTGTGCTGGCCGAGACGCCCGGCGTGCAGCAGGTGAGCGGGACGGGCGAGACGTCGGGCGGACTGTCGCGGTGGGCGGTCGTGATCGACGCGGAACCGCAGTCCGACCGCGCCTTCCGGCAGATCGAGACCTTGCGCGAGCGGCTGGCCGACGTGCCGGGGGCGCACGCGTGGGTGGGTGGCAGCGACGCGGAGGCGCTGGACACGGACGCGGCCGCGAGCCGGGACCGTGCGGTGGTCATCCCGCTGATCCTGGCGGCGGTGCTGGTGATCCTTCTTGTCCTGCTGCGCGCCGTGCCCGCCGCTCTCGTGCTCGTCGCGGTGACCGTGCTCAGTGCGCTGGCGGCGCTGGGGGTGGGTACGTGGGCGAGTGTCCACCTCTTCGGGTTTCCGGCGGTCGACACCGGCGTGCCGTTGTTCGCCTTCTTGTTCCTGGTGGCGCTGGGGGTCGACTACTCGATCTTCCTGGTGGTCCGGGCGCGCGAGGAGACGCCGGGGCACGGCACCACCCGGGGCATCGTCCGCGCCGTCGCCACCACCGGCACCGTCATCACCAGCGCGGGTCTGGTGCTCGCGGCGGTGTTCTGCGTGCTGGGTGTGCTGCCCCTCATCACGCTCACCCAACTCGGGATCGTGGTCGGATTGGGCATTCTGCTGGACACCTTCGTCGTGCGGACGGTGATCATCCCGGCGTTGTTCGCGATCGTCGGCGATCGGATCTGGTGGCCGAGCCGTCCGCGCCGCGCCGGCGCTCTCCAGAAGTGAAATTTGGGCGTTTCAGCCCGCGTGCGGCCTTCGTGCTGGTGAAATGGGTGTGCCCATGATCACATCGCTCGGGAGGTGCCCCGATGGAGCGTGCGCGCACACCGTGCCGGTGGCGGCGCCTGCTCGCCGGACTGGTCCTCGCCGTCCTGGCGGCGGCCGGGCACGCGACGGCCGCCGCCGAGCCCGCGCGGGAGGCGGGGTGTCCGGCCGTGGCGGGTGTCTTCGTGCCCGGCACCTGGGAGACCACGCCGAACGCCGATCAGCACGCCGCCGTCGGCATGCTGGCGCCGGTCGCGCTCGCGTTGGCCGACGAGCTCGGTGAGGGTTTCGCGTTCCGCTTCCCCGCGTACGCCGCCACCGCATTCGATCGGATGCCCTACGGCGACAGCAAGGCGACCGGGGTCGAGGCGGCGACCTCGGCCATCGAGGAGTTCGGGAGGAACTGTCCCGCAACACGATTCGTGCTGGCGGGCTACAGTCAGGGCGCTGACGCGATGGGAGATGTGGCGGCCCGGATCGGCTGCACGGGCGCGCCCATCGCCGCCGACCGCGTCCTCGCCGTCGGGTTGGTCGCCGACCCCCGCCAAGGAACCGGCGGCGCCACGCTCATCGGCCCCCCGGTCTCGGGGCCGGGCATCGCCGGACCGCGTCCCGGCGGATTCTGCGCGGTCGCGCCCGTGACCACCCAGATCTGTGCCGAACAGGACAGGTACTGCTCGGCCGACACCAGCGCGCATCCGTTGCTGGCCGGGCTCGGGCGGCTGCTCTCCCGACCGACCGCGTCGGGGGCGTCCGAACCCGGCGATCCGGCCACCGCCGCCCTGTACAGCACGTTGATCACCGACTTCGACGACGTGCGGCTGGCCGAGTTGCCGACCGACGTCGGGTGGCTGGCCACCGAGGCGCCGCACGCCGCCGCCGCGCACCTGGCCGCCGTCGCGGGCGGGGTGGCGGCGACACTGCGCCCGCTACGCGACATGGCCGCGTGGGCGGGGGATCACGCGTCGGTGCGCGCTGAGTTGACCGGTGTGGCCGGGGCGATTCTCGATGCCGCGAGCGGTTCCGATCTCGACACGGCGCTACGCGCGCTGGCTACGATCGTCGCGCGGAGCGAGCGGCCCGGCGCATTCGACAGCATCGCGAACGCGCAAGCCGCCAACCATGTTTCGGTGAGCATCGCGCCGCTGGTGGAGACACTTGCCGCTCGGCCGGGCGCCGAACTCGACACCGCCGCACGCGCTCTCGCGGACAAGTGGCCTGCCGTCCTGGTGGATCGCGTCGCCGGGGTGGCGGCGCGCGGTCTGGAGTTCGCGGCGAACACCACTGCCATAGTGCACATCCTGAATCGTGCGGCGGGCGCTGTCGGCGGCGGGGACCTGGCCGCCGTCGTGCGGCACGTGCACGACCTGTTCGCGCAATTGGGCCAGGCGTTCGAACCATTGCTGGCCACGGTCGGCGCGGATCTGCGCGAGGTGTCGCGGCTGCTCGGGCTCATCCCCGACGAGAGCGGCGCCACCCGGGTCGCCGCGCAACTGGTGCGCGCGCTCGCCGAGATCGACGCCGCCGCCCTCACCGGACAGGTCGACCTGCTCGAGGCCGATCTGTGGCGGCTGGCCGACGCGGTCGGTCGCGGCGCGCCGCCCCTCGACATCGCCGCCCAGGTGACGGCGCTGCTGCCCACGCTGTTCGGTTTCGTGGGCCTCGCCGTCGACAACCTGACCGGGGCGGCGGGCGCCGAACTCCAGCGCGTCGCGAACACCCTGCTCGGCGCGGCCGGTTCCCAGGACCCGGACTCGGTCGCCCAGCTTCTCGAAGAGGCTTTGAGCACAGCGCTTTTCGTCACTTCGGGAGCGCACCAGAGCTACGGGACCTACGTCGTGGACGCGCAGGGGCGCACGGCCGTGCAGTGGCTGGGCGACTGGTTCGTCGACCGTGCACGGGAGGGGTGAGCGGGCGCCGCCGCCGGGACGGACTGTCCGGTACGCTCCCCAGTCAGGGAGGAACGGATGGTGTCGCTGAGTCCGGGGGACGAGTTCGCGGGGTACCGCATCGTGCGGCGGATCGGTGGCGGCGGCATGGGCGTGGTCTACCTGGCCGAGCACCCGCGCCTGCCGCGCCGCGACGCACTGAAGGTGCTGGACGCCGAACTCGCCGCCGACGCGGAGTTCCGCGCGCGCTTCGAGCGCGAAGCCGAGCTGGCCGCGCGGCTCGAACACCCGAATGTGGTGTCGATCTACGACACGGGCACCGAGGGCGATCTGCTGTGGATCTCCATGCGCTACGTCGACGGGGCCGACGGGGCGCAGCTGCTGGAACGAGGACCGTTGCCGCCCGTCCGTGCGGTGGGGATCGTCGCGGCCGCGGCGCGCGGGCTGGACGAGGCGCACCGGCGCGGGCTGCTGCACCGGGACGTGAAACCGGCCAACATCCTCATCTCGCGCGCCGACGACGGGTCCGACGCGGTGCGCATCACCGATTTCGGCATCGCCCGCAGCATGGAGGCGTCCACCTCGCTGACCTCCACCGGCGGCGTCCTCGCCACCTTCGCCTACGCCGCCCCGGAACAGTTGGCCGGCGCGCCTCTGGACCACCGCGCCGATGTCTACTCCCTCGGTTGCACGCTGTACCAGTTCCTCACCGGCTCCGCGCCTTTCACGGGACGCGGCCCGGCCGCGGTGATGCACGCCCACCTCTACGAACCACCCCCGCGCCCTTCGGCCACCGTGCCCGGTGTGCCACCGGGCTTGGACGACGTGATCGCCCGAGCGATGGCGAAGAATCCGGGTGCGCGGTTCGGAACCTGCGGTGAGCTGGCCGCCGCCGCCCAGCGGGCGTTGGCCGGGGGAGACGGGCGGCGGTCCGGTGGACAGCTGATCGCGGGGTCGGGCGAGCGGGCGGCCGGCTCGGCGTCGCCTGAATATCCGTCTGCGGGGCATCAGGCGCACGGGCATCCCGGTGGCTCGTCGACCGGTGGGCACGGAGTCGCCGGGCAGGGTTCAGGTGGCCCGCACGCGGCCGGAGCGCAGCAGCGTCCTGGACCGCCGGAGAGCCCCTCGACCGGCGGTGCACCCGCAGGTGGGTGGGGTGCGGGCGGTCCTCGGTCCGGCGGGCCGGTCGCCGGGTCGCATTCGGGGCCGTCGACCGGGCAGTGGGCCACGCCGGGTGGGTATCTTCCGGGTGGACCGGCCGCCGGTGGGCAGGGGTCCGGTGGGCCGGCCCGGTTCGGCGGACCCGCGGCCGGTGCGGCCTCGTTCGCTGCGCCACCGAGTGGTGGGTTCTCGGCGGGTGCCCAGCTGACCGGTGGGCTGTCACCGGGTATGCGTCAGGGCGGTGGGTTCCCGGCGGGTGCGCCGCTGAGCGGTGGGCAACCTTCGGGTGGGGGAGTGCAGCGGGTGGCGATCTTGGTCGGGGCGGTGGCGGCTGTTGTCGCGTTGGTGATCACGATCGCCGCGGTGGCCGTGTGGCTCGACGACGACGACGGCGATGTCATTGCCACGCCGACGAGCGAAAACCCTTCGACCACCGCGCAATCCACCACCGCGCAATCCACCACCACGCCGCCGACCACAACAACCTCGGCGGCGGCCGCGTGGGGTGCGGCGGCCTACATCGTGGAGGCGTTCCCGGAACTGCTGCCCGCCGATCCCGAAGGCACCGGCTACCTGGGCATGAGGTGTGGTTTGAACGATGACGAGGGTGCGTGGCTGCACTGTCCCTCCGACGTGGACGACGGGATCAGCGTCAATATCCGCTGCGACCCGTCGGGCCGGCGCGTCGGGTACTCCACCGACGCCACGGGTCTGGCGGGGACGCGGGAGGAGCGGTGGACGCGCCCGTCGGGGAGCGGGATGGTGCGCTGGGCCAGCGATTCGATCGCTGGGTTCGGCCTGCTGGACGTCTCGTTCGACGACGCCGACCGCCATTTCTGCGTCGTGTCCGCGTCGGGCGGCCGCGGCGGCCAGGATGTGTACGACCGCTGGTGGGTCGGCGCGCCGATCTGACGACGAGGGACGAGAACCATGGCGCTGGAACCGGGAACCGTGTTCGCCGGGTATCGCATCGAACGCATCCTGGGGTCCGGTGGGATGGGCACCGTGTACCTGGCGCGGCACCCGCGCCTGCCGCGCTCGGTGGCGCTGAAGGTGCTCGACCTCTCCGCCGGCGCCGACGGCGATTTCCGCATCCGATTCGAGCGCGAGGCGGAACTCGCTGTGCGCCTGGATCACCCGAACGTGGTCGAGGTCTACGATCGCGGGCAGGAGGGCGACCGGCTCTGGATCTCCATGCGCCGCGTGGACGGCAGCGACGTGTCCGACCTGATCCGGCGCGGCCGCGCGGAACTGCCGCCCCGGCGCGCGGTCGACATCATCGCGCAGGCTGCGGCCGGACTGGACGCGGCGCACCACCGGGGCCTGCTGCACCGTGACGTGAAACCGGCCAACCTGCTGGTCGCGGTGGACGACGAGGGCCGCGACCAGGTGTTCGTCACCGACTTCGGTATCGCCCGCAGCCGCGACGACGCCGCCGTCACCGCCAGCGGCGTGCTCGTCGCGACCCTGGCCTACGCCGCGCCCGAACAGATCAGCGGCGACGACCTCGACCACCGCGCCGACATCTACTCGCTCGGCTGCACCCTCTTCCACATGCTCACGGGCACAGTGCCTTTCGCCGGGCCGTCACCGGCCGCCGTGGTCTCGGCACACCTGTTCAACCCGCCGCCCCGCGTGACGGCACACGATCCGTCGCTGCCGCCCGCACTGGACGAGGTCATCGGGAAGGCCCTGGCGAAAGACCCCGCCGACCGATACGCGAGCTGCCGCGATCTCGCCGTCGCGGCGCAACGCGCACTGCCGCCCGCCGATGCGGGACGAGCGGGCTATTCGACCGGGTCGCAAGAACATTCGCCGGGTGGAGCTGGGAATACAGGCCAGCACTCTGTGGGCGGTGGCGCTGCGATGGGTGGCCCGGCTTCCTCTCGCGCGGAGGCATGGTCGACCCCGGCAGCACACGGTGGTGCCCAGCCTGCCGGGGAGGGCGGCGGCCCAGGCATCCACCAGGGAGGGATCCCCGCCGGGCCGGTCGATCCGCCGGGCGCGCGACACGATTCGGGCGCGCGCACTGGATCCGCGCGACGCCCACCCGATTCCGGTGGCGTTGCTGCGACACCCAACACCGGTGCCGGGTCGCTCCAGCACGTCCGGCCCGGCCACGGCGGCGCTGATCCGGTGTCGTTCACCGGGACCGGACCGCAGCACGTACCGCCCGGCTCGTGGGCGGCCCCGCCGGGCGCTGTGCCGCTCACACAGTCCAATAGGAATCAGCCTGCCCCACAGCAGGTTCCAGCGCCCAACCGCCACCGCACCGCGTGGATGGTGCTGGCGGCGGGCGTGGGCGTCCTCGTCATCGCCTTGGTCGCGGCCGTGGCGATCCGCACGGCGGGCGGCTTCGGCGACCGGGCGGACGGTCCACCCACTCCGTTGACCACGACGGCCGCCACCTCGGCCCCTCCCACGGCCACCGCACCGTCCACCACCACCACGAAGGTGGTCGCCCCGGCGTGGGGCCGCAACGGTGAACTCGTCGGCCTGTTCCCCGGCCTGCTGCCCGACACCCCCTCCGGCCGCGGCTTCAACGGCGCCACCTGCACCGGGCTGGACGTGCTGAACAACGGCGGCGCCCCGGCGGTGGAATGTCGCCAGGACAACGGAATCCACTGGTATGTCTGGTCGTTCCGTGCCGGCGATCCGCGCCGCGACTCCACCTTCCGCACCAATATCGACAACGACACCACCCGCGAGGAGGACTGGTCCCGCGACTCCGGCACCGGCAAGGTCCGCTGGACCTACTATCCGGGCGGCAACGCGGGCCTGCTCACGGTCCGCTTCGACGACCCCGGCCGCGCCTGGATCATCGTCGACGTCAGCTGGGACCACCACACCGGACAGGATCTCTACGACCAGTGGTGGTCGAACGCCCCGATCTGATCACGAGCGCAACACTTTTCACTGCACGGTGACAACCCGCGAATGCCACCCGGTCGCCCCGTCGGGGAACGGTGGCGTGCGCTCCTCGGTCTGCACCGCTCCCGTGCCGTCGGTCGCGCGCACGCGCAGGGTGTGCGTGCCGGGGGTGGCGTCCCACCGCCAGTACCACTGTCGCCAAGTGTCGGTGGAGTATTCGGCCGCGAGGGTGGCGGGCTGCCACGGGCGATCGTCCACCTGGACCTCCACGGCGGTGATGCCGCGCCGTTGCGCCCAGGCGACCCCGGCCACCACCACCTCACCGGCGGGCACCTTCCCGAACGAGCCGGGAACGTCGATGCGGGAGGCGGTTTCGATGGGCGCGCGGTCGGCCCACCCGCGGTCGGTCCAATAGGCGGTGGCGCGGTCGAAGCGCGTCAGCTCGAGGTCGACCACCCACTTGGTCGCGGACACGTAGCCGTAGAGTCCGGGGATCACCAGGCGGGCCGGATACCCGTGCTGGATCGGCAGGGGCTCCCCGTTCATGCCGATCGCGAGCAACGCGTCGCGCCCGTCCAGGATCGCGGACACCGGTGTGCTCGCGGTGAATCCGTCGATGCTGCGGGACAGCAGCATGTCGGCGTCGGGCCGCACCCCGGCTTCGGCGAGCAGATCGGCCAGTGGATACCCGGTCCACACCGCGTTGCCCGCGAGGTCGCCACCGACCTCGTTGGACACGCAGGTGAGGGTGACCATCCGCTCGACGGCGCGGCGCCCGCGCAACGCCTCGAAGTCGTAGACCACCTCCCGCTCGACCATCCCGTGCACGCGCAGCCGCCACTCGCCGCTCGGCAGCGCGGGCAGGCGCAGCGCGGTGTCCACACGGTAGAACTGGTTGTTCGGCGTCACGAACCGCGTCACCCCGCCGACCGGCGCCGTCGCCTCGACCGGCGGGGGCGGGGCGGGTGCGTCCACGGCGGGCAGGGCGAACACCTCGCGGTCGCCGACGGAGTCGCGCAGCCGCTCGGTCAGCCACCGCCCGCCCGCCGCCGCGCCGAGCGCGAGCACACCCACCCCGGCCGCCACGCCGAGGAACTTCCGTCGCCCCGGCGCGGTCGGATCGGTCTCGGCCGCATCCATCAGCGCGCGCAGCGCCAGCGCGCCCGCGACAGTGCCGACCAGCGCGGGGAGAGCGAACGACGGCGTGGCGGTGGGCCTTTGGAGCGCCGCCACGAGTGTCACCGCCCCGAGCGCCGCGAGCAGGGCCACCCCGGCGAACCGCCGACGACGCTCCAGCAGTCCGGCGACGGCCGCGCCCACCACCATGACCACAGCCATCGCGAGGAACAGCACCGCTTTGTCGTTGGCGCCGAACTGCCGGATCGCGAAGTCCTTCAGCGGCCGCGGCGTGAGATCGACCATCGTCGACCCGAGCACGAGGAACGGCGACGCGTCCGGATCGACCATCGCCGCCACGAGATGCCCGACCCCGAGCACGGTGGCGGCGCCCAGCACACCGGCCCCGGCCGCCGCGAACCGGCCCGGACCCGGTTCCTCGGTCGCTGGTGGTTCGTCGTGGACGAGTGCTTTCACCGCCATACCTCCGCACGTACGCCCGGCGCGGCTGTCGTGTTCTCCAGCCTAGGCACTTTCGCTGGGTTCGGCCTTCTACGCCGGTACCGACGGTCAGGTGTAGACCTACCGTTGGCGTATCGATCGTTCTCTGTCGGCATACGGTGCGTTCGTTCCGCTCGCGGCACACGGCTGGCCCGGTCGCTTGTGGTTGCTTCGGGCGCGGGAAGGCGGGTGCCCACCCGAGCCGCGGCACGTATCTGTGCGCGCGGCCCGGCGCGGGGCGCGTTCGGCGGGATCCGATCGAGGCTCGATTGCCTCGACAAAGCGTTGCTCACCCAGCGTTTGCTACCTCAGGCCGGCGGCATCAGCACGGTGTCGATCAGATACACCGTGGCATTCGCGGTCTGCACTCCACCGCAGATCACCGACGCGTCGCCGACGGTGATGGTGTCGCCGGAGCGGGTCACGGTCACCTCGGACCCCTCGACCGTCTCGTGGCTGCCCGCGATCCGATCGGGCGCGATCTGGCCCGGCACCACGTGGTAGGTCAGGATGCCGGTGAGGGTCTCGGAGTCGGTGCGCAGCCCGTCGATGGTCTCCGGCGGGATCTTCTCGAACGCCGCGTCCACCGGCGCGAACACGGTGAACTGCCCGCCGTTGAGGGTGTCGACGAGGTTCACCTCGGGGTTCACCTGGCCCGACACGGCCGCGGTCAGCGTGGTGAGCAGCGGGTTATTGGACGCGGCCACCGCGACCGGGTCCTGCGCCATCCCGCTCACCGAGCCCGCTCCGGTCGGCACCTGCTCGGCGTAGGCGGCGCAGCCCGGTCCCACCAGGTTCGCGGCCGCGCCCATCTCGGTGGTGGTCATCGTGGTGGTGGGGGCGGCGGTCGTCGTGGTGGCGCTCGCCTCGCCGTCGGATCCGTCGTCGGTGCAGCCCGCCGCACCCGCCACCGCGGCGGCCAGCACCGCGGCCGTCGCGAGCGTGCGTGTCATGATCGTCATAGCTTCTGTCCTCCGTCGCGCGGCCTCGGGCCGCCTGGATGAGTTGACGGAAGGGACTTCGCGCAGCACCGCGCGGCGGTTTGGTCGAAACCCGCATCGAATATGAATCGAAACTAGGCGTTCTCGCGCGCCCGCAGGTAGGCGATCCCGCGCGGCGACAGCCGGTAGCCCACCCCGAGGCTGTGGGTGAGGCCGAGGTTCTTCAGCTTGCGCACGTCGATCTTGAACCGGTCGGGCTCCCGGCCCAGCCGCTCGGCCAGATCCGGCGCGCGGGTCGCGGGCATCTGCTCGATGATCCGCAGCGTCGCCAGCGTCCACGGCCCGTCCGCACCGGACCGATCCATCCGCTCGAGCTTGCCACTGATCGCGGCGACGTCCTCGGCGGACAACTGATCCGCGTGCGACAGTTCTTCTCGCGGGTCGGGGCCCTCCGCCACCCGGATCCGCAACATGTACACCGGGGCACCTTCCTCGCCCCGCAGGTCGGCGACCATGTGCGCCACCGACCGGTATCCCGCCGCCCGCACGTCCGCCAGCCGCACCCGCTGCGGGTCCACCTCGGCCATGCTCTCCACCACGATCCGCCCCGCGCCGGTGCGATACGTCCCGCCCGCCGACGCCTGCCGGTGCCGCCACCGCCGGAACAGCACCGTCACCGACCCGTCCCGGATGCCCGCCCAGCGCTCTTTCTCGATCAACATCGCCACACCTCCGAGGGATCGACCGGACCCCCGAATCCTGTCACGGCCGAACCGGGGAACGGTCGGTTTCCTCCCCGCCCATGCCCTAGTTCTCGGCGGAGGCGGCCCCGCGTGCCCGCCCCAGACCGTAGCGTGCTCCGGAAGCTATTCCGGCGTGGTGCTTTTCGAATCGGGGTGTGTGCATGTCGAGGAACGGTGACGGTGCGGTGGCGTGTCCGGCGTTGTCGAAGGGGCAGAACGTGCCGCTGCCCGCCGACGTGGACCGCGTCGACGTCGTCCTCGGCTGGACCGAGACGGAGGTAGAGGTGGACGCCTCGGCGCTGCTGCTCGGCGCCGCGCGCACGGTGGCCTCCGACGCCGACTTCGTCTTCTACAACCAGCCGGAGTCGTCCTGCGGTGCGGTGCGCTTCCTCGGGGTGAGCGCCACGGAAGAGGGCGCGCAGGCCCGGATCGCCGTCGACCTGGGAGCGCTCCCCGAATCGGTGCACACCGTCGCGCTGGCCGGGAGCCTGTCCGCCGGGACGTTCGGCGCGCTCGGCAAGCTCACCCTGCTGGTCGTGGACGCGGCGGGGCAGTCGCTCGCGGAGTACGTCACGGCCGACGCGACCACGGAGTCGGCGTTCGTCTTCGGCGAGGTGTACCGGCGCGACGGCGCGTGGCGGGCGCGCGCGGTCGGCCAGGGGTGGGACTCGGGTCTGGCCGGGCTGGCGACGGATTTCGGTGTGGCGGTGGACGACGATCCCGTCGAGGACGTCGAGAATGATCTTGCCCGGGAAGTCGAACATGATCCTGCCGGGGAAGTCGAAACTGCCGCTCGGGCAACGGAAACCGCAGCCGAGGCAACGGAGCCCGATTCGTCGAGCGCGCCGGAGCCCGCCCGCCCCGCGGCGCGCATGCCCACCCGCGCCCGGGGCATCCGCACCGCCAAGAAGGCCGTGAAGAAGGCCAAACCGCCGGAATTCAAACTGGCCGAATCGGAGACGTGGCAGCCCGCGCGCCTGTTCTCCGTGGTCGGCGTGGGCGCGGGCGAGGAGCAGGAGCGCCGCGCCACCTCGGCGCTGCTCGCGACCATGCAGGCGGTCCGGCCCTTCGCGCGAGCGCTGTGCGCTCGAATGGGCGCTCCGGCAGGTGCTTTCGAGGCGTACGTCGAGGTGCAGTACGAGCGGGGCGAGACGAAGGTGATCCCCGACGCCGTGCTGAAAGTGATGCGAGGCAGCCGGACCTGGACCGGATTGCTCGAGGTGAAGACCGGCAACGGCAAACTCCGCCGCGACCAGCTGGAGAGCTACCTCGACGTGGCGCGCCGCAAGAAGTACGACGTGGTGGTGAGTCTGTCCAACGACGTGCCGGCCGGGCCGGGCGAGCTGCCGGTGGAGGTGGACCGCCGCAAGCTCGCCAAGGTCGAGTTGCGGCACCTGTCGTGGGCTGAGGTGGCGCACGAGGCTCGGATGCTGTTGTCGCACGGCGGTATCGAGGAGGATCTGCACGCGTGGCTGCTCAGTGAATTCCTGCGCTACCTCGACCACCCGCGGTCCGGCGCGACGGAGTTCGTGGACATGGGGCGGCACTGGGTGGCGGTGCGCGACGCCGTGACAGCGGGGACGCTGCGCGCCGGCGATCAGAAGGCGCTGGCGGTGGCCGACACCTGGGTGTCACTGTCCCGCCATCTCGCGCTGCGGCTCACCGCCGAACTCGGCGTCACCGTCAAACACGTTCTGCCGCGCAAACATCGGGCCGATCGCGCGGCCCGCAACGCCGCGGTCGCCGAGCGGCTCGCGGCCGACGGCGTATTCGAGACCGTGTTGCGCATCCCGGACACGGCGGGCGATCTGATCGTCGCCGCCGACGTGCGCACCAACAAGGTCCGCTGCCGCACCACCCTCGACGCCCCCGACGAGGGCACGGCGGCGCGGCGCGTTTCCTGGCTGGTCAAACAGCTCGACGGCGCACCGGTCGATCTCACCGTCGAAGCGGTGTTCTCCGAACGCGGCAACGAGGCGTGCGAACTCCTCGACACCGTGCGCGCGAATCCGAAATCGCTCACCGAGGGACGCGGCGGCACGCTCACCTCGTTCTCTCTAGAGCGCACGTTCCCCATGGGCAGCCGCCGGTCGGGCACCGCCGCGAGCTTCATCACCAGCGTCACCGCCGCCACCGACACCTTCTACGGCACGGTCGTGCAGCCGTTGCGCGGTTGGGTGCCCGCCGCGCCGAAACAGGCCGAGCAGCCGCGTCCGGAACCTGTCGCCGACGAGGAGTGAGGCCCTGGGTTCGCGCGGCCGACATCGGAGCCGGAGGTAATTGCCGGTACAGCAATCTTCTTGCCGATACCGCAAGAAATCGTGCCAAAAACTGCCTATCCGTCCTAGCGTGACGGCATGCCGCACGCACACTCACCCCGCCACCACGATCAAGCCGACATCCTCGACCTGGACGCGGAGGTGCTGGCCGAGCACACCGCCGCGATCATCGCCGGTCTGCCGGTCACGACCGAGCCCCGGCGGATCGTCGATCTGGGCAGCGGGACCGGGGCGGGCACCTTCGCCCTGCTGGACCGTTTCCCCGAGGCGCGGATCGCGGCGGTCGACGCGTCGGCCGAGCACCTGCTGCGCCTGCGCGAAAAGGCTTGCGCGCGAGGCGTGGACGGGCGCGTGGACACGGTGCGGGCCGATCTCGACGCCGCCGAGTGGCCCGCGCTCGGCACGCCCGATCTGGTGTGGGCGTCGGCCTCCCTGCACCACCTCGCCGACCCGGACCGCGCGTTGCGCAGGGTGCACGACATCCTCGCGCCGGGCGGGCTGCTGGCGGTGGTCGAGCTGGCCGGATTCCCCCGATTCCTGCCCGCCGACGCGCCGGAGGACCGGCCCGGCCTGGAAGACCGCTGCCACGCGGTGAGCGACAGCCGCCACAGCGAGCACCTTTCCCATCGCGGCGCCGACTGGGGGCCGATCCTCACGGCCGCCGGCTTCACGGTCGACAAGGAACGCGCGCTCACCGTGCGCATCGACGGCGCCCACAACCCGGCGGTCGGCATCTACGCCCTCAACGGACTGCGCCGTCTCCGCCACAGCGTGTCCGACGCCCTCGACCCGGCCGACCGCACCGCCCTCGACCACCTGCTCGACACCGACGGCCCCGGCAGCATCCTGCGCCGCGCCGACCTCACCCTGCGCACCGAGCGCAGCGTGTGGGCAGCGCGCCGCACCGGGTGAATGCGTCAGCTGACGGCCTCTGCGGGTCGAGAGCGCGGTCTCGAGCCCACCGCACCGACGTGATCGCGCCTCGGCGACCGCGTTCACCGCCCCGGACCTGGACGCTCAGCGCGGGTCGGGGATGGCCCGGATCGCCAGGAACCCCGACGGTTCCCGCGAAAGCCGTTCGTAGCGTTCGGGATCGACGTGCGCGGCGGCCGCGGTGGGACGCGGCTCCAGCACACGTTCGAGCAGGAAGCCGGTGGCGCGCAACTCCTCGCAGGTCCGTTCGAGTGGGGCCAGCCAGTACCGCATGCGCCACCCGCGACTCCACACCTCCTCGATCACGCGCGGTTCGAAGTAGTTGCCGCCGTGGCGCAGCCAGTCGCCCGTGGGGTGCGGGCGCGAGAGGACCAGTGCGCCGTCGGGGCGCAGCACGCGGCGCAGTTCGCGCAGCATCGCGACCCGGTCGTCCACGTACTCCAGCACCAGGGCCAGGAGCACCGCGTCGACGGACGAGTCCGCCACCCAGTCCAGCGGTTCACCGAGGTCGTGCACGCGAAAGTTCCCGCCGGGCACTCGTTCCCGGCTCAACTCGACCATCCGCGCGCTCTGGTCGAACCCGCTCACCCGCGCGCCGCGCGCGGCCAGTTCCTCGGCGTAGAGGCCGGGACCGCACGCCGCGTCCAGGACGTCGCGGCCCGCCACGTCGCCGAGCAGCGCCAGGCACGCGGGCCGGTCGTAGTGCGCGTTGTAGAAGCCGTCGCGCGCGTGCTCCAGGTACTCGTCGGCGAAGACGTCATACTGGGCCTCGGAACCCACCGCCTCGCCGAAGTTCGGCTTCGGCGTGGGCGATTCTCGCTGACTCGGTTCACTGCGTCGGCTCATCACTCGAGTCTGCCCGACGGCGCGCCAGGGTTGGATTCACGCCGAGCGCGACCGTCGCCCCGCCCGCCCGGCATTCCTACCGTGCGAAGGATGACCACATCGCTGTCGCTCAACGCCATCACCGACGCCACCGCGAAGGCGGTCGCCGACAATCCCGCGAACGCCGTCGTGGTCTTTCGCGCGAGCGGCACGCCGGAGGGCGCCGTCGGCAGCGCGATCAGCGCGGGTTCGCACACCCTGCGCGTGGACGAACCCCCGGCGCTCGGCGGCGAGAACACCGCCGCCAACCCCGTCGAGCACTACCTCGCCGCCCTCATCTCCTGCCAGGTGGTCACCTACCGCTTCTGGGCGGAGCGCCTCGGCATCCAGGTCGACGATCTGGCGATCTCCGCCGAGGGTGATCTCGACGTGCGCGGCTTCTTCGGCCTCGACGACACCGTGCGCCCCGGTTTCCAGCAGGTCCGCGTCACCGTGCGCGTCACCGGCCCCGAATCCCCGGAACGCTACGAGGAACTCCAGCGCGCCGTCGACGCCCACTGCCCGGTCCTCGACATCTCCACCGGCACGATCCCGGTCCATACGACGCTCGAAACCGCCTGACCTCAACGCAATGCGTCGTACGGGGCATGTCCCCGTGTTCGTCGCCCGGGGCACGTTCCCGTGCTCGAAGCTGTTCCCGTCGGAGCGGCGCGGCACGTATCGAGTCGCCGCCCGCACTCGCGGTCGATGCCCTGACGCCGGTGGCCCCAGGCGCGGCGACGGCACCTGCCAACACCTACACCGCGTCCGGGTGTTGCGGCGTCCCCACGAACCCGCGTCAGCGCAGCCGGATGTCCAGCGTGCGATAAAGCGGGACGAACGCGTTGAAACGGTAACGGCGGCGGGTGATCTCCCACGGCCGGCCCGCGGCGAGCAGCACCTCGAGGAAGCGCGTCATCTGCACGTGGGTGAGCGCGGCGCCGAGGCAGAAGTGCTTACCGCCCCCGAACCAGAGCTGCCGGGTGCGCGCCACGTAGCCGAGGTCCAGGTCGAACCGGCCTACGGAATTGTCGATGTACCAGGTCATCACCTTCACGCGGTCGCCCGCGCGCAGATGCTTCCCGCCCAGTTCGACGTCGCCGACAACCCCGCGCCCCACCACGGGCATCGAACTCGTCACCCGCAGCCCCTCCCGCACGGCTTCGGGGATCAGGCCGGCGTCGCCGAGGAGCCGGTGCTGGTCGCCGGTGTCGTGCAGCAGCGCGACGAGCCTGCCGAGCGTGCTGGCCAGCGTGACGGTTCCCGCCACCACGAGCAGCACGGTGAACCCGCGCGTCTGCTCGAGCGTCAACCCCAGCTCGCGGCACCGGCCGATCACGGTATCCGGACCGGCCGAGTCGTAGGCCTGATCCACGGTCGCGCCGATCAGCGCCGACAGCGCGCGCCCCTTCCGCTGATTGCGCGCGGGTACCCGTGTGGTGGACCAGTTGCCCTTGCCGAGGTCGGCCAACCGCTCCATCGCGGCGAAGTACTCGACATACGGTGCGGCGGTGCCGGTTTCGCGCGGCAGCCCGGCGATATCGACCATCGCGCTCGCCGTGAACACCTTGCCGAACTCGGCGATGTCGACGGTGCGGCCCGCCGCCAGATCGGTGCGCAGCCGCTCGAGTAGCACGCCCGTCGACGTCTCCACCAGATGCTCCGAGGCGGGCCGGGAGAACAGATCGCCGAGCCCCGCCCGCAACTGCTGGTGCGCGGGGCCCTCGAACCGGTCGGCGGCGAAATCGCCCAGCATCTGCGACCACCAGTGCCCCGACGCACCGTCGGCCGCGATGCTGAAATGCTCACTGTCCCGGTGCACTTCGCGCGCGAGCTCCGGATCCGACACCACCCAGCCGAATTTCGGCACCTTGCGGATCGGCGCGGTCACCGCCCCCAGGGGCGCGAGCAACGCCAGCCCCGGCTGCGCGGCGGCGTGCAGGGCCAGTTCGTGCCATTCGGCGACGCGGGGCAGCGACGGGATCACGACGCCGCTCCCGCGATAGCCCCCGACGCGAACCGCTCGGCGCTGAACTGGTCGACCACCAGGTGCGTGCACAGGATCGCCATCGACGCCCACTCGGCCGTACTGCCCGCCCAGGTGCCCGGCTGATCCACGGCGGTGCGCCAGATCCGTTCCGTCACTTCGGGATCGAACAATCCGTAGCGGCGCACGGCGTCGCGGGAGAGGTGGTCGGCGGCGAGGTCCGCACCGGGGCCGCTGAGGTACCAGGCGCCGACCGGTGTCATGAACGGCTTCTTGCGCCGCCGCACGATCGGCTTGGGCAGCAGCGGTGCCATCGCCCGCTTGAGCACGTACTTCTCGGTGCCCAGGCGCACCAGCATGCCCGGATCGATCTCCGCGCAGACGTCGAGCACGTCGCGGTCCAGGAACGGCACCCGCACCTCGATGCCGTGCGCCATCCCGAGCCGGTCGGAGATCGGCAGCACCCAGTGCGGCAGCCGCGTGTGGAACTCGAAATGCATCTGCCGGTGCAGGGTGGTGTGCTCGGGCGGGCGCGGAAGTGCCGACGGCTCAGGAAGATCCGTGAGCACGGCCGGTCGCGCTGTGCCCGACAGCGCGCTCCACAGGTACACCCAGGGCGGCATCTGCCCGTACTTATCCGTGTATTGCCCACGGCGCGTGGCGAGGTCGACGATGTGGCGGTCGATGCCGCTGGGCGCGCCGATCCACTTCGTCGCCTGCCGCCACACCATCGGTTGCAGGAAGTCCAGACGCATGGTCTCCAAACGCGAACTCAGCCGCATCAACCGGTAGAAGTCGTACCCGGCGAGCAGTTCGTCGGAGCCGTCGCCGCTCATCGCGACCTTGAGTCCCCGGTCGCGGGCCAGCGCCGTCAGGTCCAGGAAGGGGGAGGCGACGCCGCCGTACCAGAACGGGGATTCGAAGTGCCACATGCTCTTCGGCAGCAGCTCACAGGCCCGCGCCCCGGTCATCTCGGCCTCGTGGTTCGGCACCCGCAGCGACTCCGCCACCAGCCGCGACATCTCGGTCTCGTCGTGGATCGCACCGTCCAGCCGCACGCTGAGCGTGGTCAGCGGCGCGTCGCAGCGCCGCGCGGCGACGGCGGCGATGGCGGAGGAATCGAGCCCGCCGCTCAACGCGATACCGGCCTCGACCTCGTCGGGAACGCGTTTGGCCACCGCGGCGGTGAACGCCTCGTCGAACGCCTCGACCGCCGCGCGGCCGGTGAGCAGCGGCGCGTCGGGATCGGGGCGCTGAAAGATGCTGAAGTACCGCCGAATTCGCACACCGTCGGCATCGGCGGTGAGCACGGTCCCGGGTTCCAGATCGCGCACGTCGCGCCAGAAGGTGCCCGGCGCGATCGTGTGCCCGTAGAACAGGCAGTCGCTCAACCCCTGCGGGTCGATCTCCGGTGCGCACACCCCGGCCGCGAAGATGCCCTTGATCTCGGACGCGAAGGTGATCCGGCTGCCACGCCGGTGGTAGAAGAGCGGTTTGACGCCCACGCGGTCGCGGGCCAGCGTCAACCGCCGCCGCGCGGCGTCCCAGATCGCGATGCCGAAATCCCCGTCCAGATGGTCGGCGAACCGCTCCCCGTACTCCTCGTAGAGGTGCGGGATCACCTCCGCGTCGCTGTCGCTGCGGAACCGGTGCCCGCGCGCCGCCAGCTCCCGGCGCAACCGCCGGTGGTTGTAGATCTCGCCGTTGAGCAGGGCGCGCACCCGGCCGGTCTCGTCGGCCACGGGCTGCGCGCCGTGGGCCACGTCCACGATGGACAGGCGCTGGAAGCCGAGGGCGATGTGCCGGTCGTGCCAGGTGGTGTGGTCGTCGGGGCCGCGGTGGCGCTGTATCGCGCACATGGCCGCGACGGGGCGCGGGTCGACCGGTTCGGTGAAGTCGGCGATGCCGCAGAGGGCGCACATATCGGGGTTTTCCGTTCAGTCCTGGCCGGCGGGCGCGACAGCGCACTCAGCTCGGTGCGGGCGGCATCCATGGCGCCCGAGAGTCGGCGGATCGGCGGGAGTTCGTCGGCCGCGCCGAGCACGATCAACCGCGTGCCCGGCACATCCGGCCGGGCCGACTCTAATCACGGATCCGCACTACGGCGAAATCGGCGTAAACAATTCTGCGCCGGAAACCAATTCGACGCCGATACCTTGTCGCGCAGTATCAAGAAGACCGGGATTTCATCCCACCGGACTGGGTTCGATGCGGACCGTGAGATTCTTCATGATCGGCTGATCGCTCTGCGTGCTGTAATCGCCGATCGCGCACAGCACGTTCATCTCCGGCATGTAGCCGGCGGCACACCCGGGCGGGATGTCGTAAGGAATCGCCTGGTAGCGGTGCAGGGAGCGAGTGGTGCCGTCGCGGGCGATGCTGGTGATGTCGACCTCGTCGAATTCGGACAGACCGCGCTCGCGCATATCGTCGGCATTCATGAAAACCAGTGTGCGCAGGTTCTTCACACCGCGATAGCGATCGTTCTCGGAGTAGATGGTGGTGTTCCACTGATCGTGCGCCCGCATCGTGGCAAGGGTGAGCGTGCCGGGTTCGCGCGTGCCGTCGGGCAGTGGCGCGGCGGAGAACTCGGCGCGGCCCGAGGGCGTGCGGAACACCAATTCCCGTGCGGGCTGGCGGATCCGGAACCCGAGCGGCAACCGCACGCGGCGGTTGAAATCCTCGAAGCCGTCGAACACCTCGGCCATGGTGTCGCGGATCCGGTCGTAGTTCTCGATGTAGTGCTCCCACGGCGTGGGGCTGTCGGGCAGCGCGGCGCGCGCGATCCCGGCGATGATCGCCGGTTCGGAGAGCAGGTGCGGGGACGCGGGCTTCTTCATCCCGACCGACAGGTGCACCATGCTCATCGAGTCCTCCACCGAGGTCGCCTGCACGCCGCCGCGCTGCACGTCCTTCTCGGTGCGGCCCACGCACGGCAGGATCAGCGCGCGCCGGCCGTGCACCAGGTGGCTCCGGTTGAGCTTGGTGCTCACCTGCACGGTCAGCTCACACCGGCGCAGCGCGTCGAACGTGTAGGCGGTGTCGGGCGCGGCGATCGCGAAATTGCCGCCCATACCGACGAATACGCGCACCCGGCCCGCGTGCATGGCGTCTATGGTCGCGACCGTGTCCATACCGTGTTCGCGCGGCGGGTCGATCCCGCACACGAGCGCCAGCCGGTTCAGGAAGTCCTGGCTCGGGCGGTGATCGATGCCGCAGGTGCGGTTGCCCTGCACATTGCTGTGCCCGCGCACGGGCGAGGGACCCGCGCCCTCGCGACCCAGATTGCCGCGCAACAGCAGCAGATTCACGATCTCGCGGACGGTGTCGACGCCGTGCTCGTGCTGCGTGACGCCCAGGCACCAGCTGACGATGCTGCGGTCGGCGTCGCAGTAGATGCGCGCGGCCTTGCGGATCTCCTCGGCGCGCACACCCGAGCGCTGTTCGAGCTCGGCCCAGGTGGTCGCCTCGCACACCGCGCGGTAGTCCTCGTAACCGGCGGTGTAGCGCTCGATGAACTGGCGGTCCAAAGCCTTCGGGTTCGCGGCCGACTCCTCGAACACGGCCTTGGCGATGCCGCGCAGCACGGCCATATCGCCGCCGATGCGCGGTTGCAGGTTGAGCGTGCTGGTAGGGGTCGCGCGGAAGGTGGCCATCTTCACGAAGTCGTGCGGGATGATCGCGCGCCGCGCCGCCGCCTCGACCAGCGGGTTCACGTGCACGATCCGCGCGCCGCGCCGGTAGGCCTCGACCAGGGCGGTGAGCATGCGCGGCGCGTTGGAGGCGGCGTTCACGCCGAAGATGAACAGCGCGTCGGCGGTCTCCCAGTCGGCCAGGTCGACGGTGCCCTTGCCGGTGCCCAGCGCCGCCTGCAAGGCGCGCCCGCTCGCCTCGTGGCACATGTTGGAGCAGTCGGGCAGGTTGTTCGTGCCCAGCTCGCGCGCCAGCAGTTGATACAGGAAGGTGGCCTCGTTGCCGAGGCGGCCCGAGGTGTAGAAGGCGGCCTGGTTCGGGTCGTCGAGTTCGCGCAGCGTGCGCCCGGCCAGCTCGAACGCCTCCGGCCACGAGATCGGGAGGTAGCGGTCGGTGGCGGGGTCGTAGCTCATCGGCTCGGTGAGCCTGCCCTGGTTCTCCAGCTCGAATTCACTCCATCCCGACAGCTCGGTCACCGTGTGCCGGGCGAAGAACGCCGCGTCGACCCGCTTGTGCGTCATCTCCCACGCGACGTGTTTGATGCCGTTCTCGCAGATGTCGAGGTGCAAGCCCTTGGTGTCGTCGGGCCAGGCGCAGCCGGGACAGTCGAAGCCGCCGTTCTCGTGGTTCATCTTGAGGATGGCGCGCGGCCCCGCGATGCCCTCGCCCTCCTTCGCCAGGAAACGGGTGACGCTCTCGGCGGCGCCCCACCCGGCGGCGGGGTGGTGATAGGGATGGAATTCCGGCCTGCCGTCGTCGGACTCGTGGCCGGTATCGCGATCTTCGACGGAACCTCTGGTCATCGCCGCACCCTTCGCCAGGCCGCCGCGAGGGCGCGCGGCAGCGGGTCTTCGTGACACATCGGAAATCGGGCTGCTGCACCGAATGGTAGTCCTCGTGCTCCGGTGCCGAGGGGTATCAGCCGGTCGCGATTCCGGCGACCAGATTGATGGTGGTCGCGAGGATGACGGTGCCGAACACATAGGACAGCAGATTGTGCCGCAGCGCGACCGCCCGAATGGTCCGGCTCGACACATCGGTGTCGGAGACCTGATAGGTCATGCCGAGGTTGTAGCTGAAATAGAAGAAATCGCGATAGGCGGGTTGTTCGTCTTCGTTATTGAAATCGATGCCGCCGATCGGTTCGGCGTAGTACAGATACGCGTACCGCGTGGCATACATCAGGTGCAGCGCCGCCCACGCCATGAACACCCCGCCCAGCGCGGTCGCCGCGGCCGCGTGACCTGCGCCGGAGCTGCCCAGCACCAGGATCACCACGATGCCGACCAGACCGCTCAGCGCCGCCGCGACCACCACGAGTTCGTCCACCAGCGGCCGGAAATCCTCGCGCCGCACCACCGCTCGCGTGCGGTGCTCGTCCATCGGCCACAACACCAGCCACCCGGCGATCACGAAAACCGTGGCGGTGGCGGTGATTCCGGAAACAATCCCCAACGGCACCCGCGTGGTGATTCCCACCGGCACCCCGACCATCACCCCGGCGAGCACCGAGAGAAGCAGGCGCGCCACTGCGGACAACATAAATCCGGGCCTCATACGCGCTCACTGTAGCCGCCGAGAATTCGGCGGTCCGGAAGAAATGCGGGCCGCCGGTTCAGGCGGAACGGATTTCGGGGACGGGTTCGGCGGCGCGGGCGGCCATGGCGGAACGCAGGATCCAGATCTGGTCGGGCTTGCCCGGGTCCAGGCCGGTGAGCTGGGCGATGCGGCGCAGCCGGTAGTCGACCGTGTTGGGATGCACGTGCAGGTGGCGGGCCGTGCGGCGGCGGTCGTGCTCGTGGTCGAGGTAGTCGCGCAGCGTCGTCAGCAGTTCCGGATGGTCGTCCAAGGGAGCGAGGTGCGCGCGCAACGCCTCGCGCCCGGTGCCGGGCCTGGTCAGCTGGTAATACAGCGCCAAATCGGAGAATCGGTGCAGGCCGGATTCGCCACCGAGGCGTTCGAGCATGTCGAGCAGTTCGTGGGCCTGCTGCGCGGCGCCCGCCACCTCCTCGGCGCTTGCCGTCACCAGCGTCGCGATCACCGGAACCCGTGCGGCGTCGGACAATTGACGTACCACGTCGTCGACTTCGCGGTCGTCGCGCAGGTTCGCCGGGAAGAGCACCGTGCCGCCGTTCACCGACAGCAGCGACAGCACCCGGTCGCCGAACTGATCGGCCAGCGAGGCCTGCACCCTGCGGAGCTTGCGCCGCGCGACCACCCGGCCGTCGAGCCGGGGGTCGCATTCGTCGGAATGGGGCGGCAACGAGACGGCCAGCACGTGGTACCGGTCGGCGACCGGCAGTCCGCTCTCCCTGGCCAGCGACGAGCTGGTGTTGCCGCCGAGCAGTGCCGAGGTCAGGTTGTGCACGGCCGTATGGTGTTCGGCCGCCGCCGCTTTGTGCTCGCGCACATACGCCTTGCCCACCGCGGCCGTCACCGCGTCGAGCACGTGCAGGATCGCGTCGGCGCAGGCGACCACGTCGGCCTGTCCGGCGGCGCGCACCCGGCCCAGGATCAGCTCCAGCGCCGCGGTGAAGCCGCGATGCAGGACGTGCAGCGCCACGTCGATCGGGATGCCGTCGCGCGCCCAGCCGGCGGCCGCCGCGTGCAGCGCGTCGGCCGCGCCGTCCCCCGACGAGCCGTTCATCCGGTCGATCACCCGGTCCAGGCAGACGCGGGCGACGACGGCCGCGTCGGCGGGCAGGGACCCGCACGGCGTTCCCGAGCTCTTGAGCCCGGCGACGAGTTGCCTGGCCATCTCGTGAACCTCGTGCGGAGGGATCGCGATCGGGTTCCCGGAACCGACCGGTGCGGGACGATTGATGCTCTGAATCGTCACGGGCAGACCTCCTTGTCACCGCGGGCTCGCGACCGGCGAATGCGTCGTGCCGACCCGGCCCGCCGCGAGCAGTTCACCCAGCGTGAACTGTAATTCGAGCACCCACTCACCTTCTACTCTCCTTCGCACCTGACCGCTCCGGCGTAGTTCCTGCCCGCTACCTGCGATTTCATCCTCGAAAACGCCGCTCGGGCAAGCGGGAAGAACACTATGATCGCCGGAAGCTCACTTTTCGTGGACGGCTGTCGCGGCCGGTGCGCGCATTGGTGCCGGGCACAAGGGCGGTGCGTGGATTCTGGGTGATCTACCACCGTGCCGACGGGGTCCGGGCGGCCGGTGATGGCCGATAGTTGAATCGGGGCAACCTCGGCGGCTCGGGCCGGGCGGTGCCCCGAGGAGTGAGTGGGCCGAGGACAGGAGGACTACACGGTGCCAGCGAAGGCTGTGGGACAACGTCGCCGTCCCACCCAGGAACGGGCGAAGGCAACCCGTGAGCACATTCTCGACACCGCGGCCCGCCTGTTCGGCGAGCGCGGCATCGCGAACACGTCCACGAACCGCATCGCCTCCGAGGCCGGGCTGAGCATCGGGACCGTGTACCGATATTTCAGCGACCGCACCGTGATCGTGGAGGAACTGCTCTCGCGGCTGCTCGAGGACATCGAGCGGCGGTTCACCCAGCGGGTCTTCGATCTCTCGGAGAAGTCGTCCCGCCAGATCGTGTCCGACATCCTCACCGTCATCACCGAGGAACTGGTGGCCAACGCGGAGCTGGTGCGCGCGCTGGTGGCCGGCGTGCAGTTCTACAACAGCGGCATCCCGGAGTTCGAACCCCGGCTGCACCTGTTGGTGAAGGTGCTCATCATCCAGATCCTCGGCCCCGGTGACGACCGCGAGTACGACGTGATGACGTTCGTGTTCATCAACACCGGCTTCGCCGCCGTGCTGCGCGCCTCGGCGCTCGAGGTCGACCAGCGGCAGCGGCAGGAGGCGATCGAGATGACCGCGCGCATGCTCGGCGCGTGGATCGATTCGGAGATCGACGCCGTCGACGGTGAACGGCTGCCCCGCGTGAGCGGTTCGTGAGTGCGCGAGCTCAGTACGCGAACAACAGGATCTCGTCGCGCGAGTAGTCGTGACCGGGATGGTTCTCGGTGAGGTGCGCGCGGGTCTTCTCCACCAGATCGTCTTCGTCGGAGCCGGTGATCAATTCGCCGCAGGGGCAACGCAATCGGGTCTTCACGGGGCTTTCCTCTCGGAACGGGGGCTGTCGGGCGGGCCGGTGAGTATGGCGGTGACGACATCGATGAGTTCGGCTTTCGCCTGCTCGGGCGTGATGTCGACACCGGAGAGCGCGACCAGGTCGCGGGTGCTGTGCAGGTCGCCGAGGGCGTGGAAGGTGAGCGTCATCGCCTGGGCCAGGCGGAAGCGCACGGTGGGGCGGGGCAGATCCGGGTCGATGCGCCCCATCAGCGAGGTGAAGCGCACGGCCTGGTCGGTGAATCCCTCGCTGACCAGCGCGAGCGCCTGATGTCCTCCGGCCAGGATGCCGGCGATGAACTTCACCCACGACGCGCCCTCGCCGCAGGCCAGCTCCCACACCGGCAGCACGAACGCCTCGGCCAGACCGCGCGGCGTGGGGTCGCCCGCGGACTCCATGGCGTCGAGCAGGGCCGCGCGCCGGGAGGCCACGGCCTCGCTGCGCCGCCGCACCACCGCGCTGATCAGGGCGTCCTTGGACCCGAAGTGGTAGTGGACCGACGCCACGTTGGTGCCCGCCTCGGTCATCACCGCGCGCAGCGAGACGGCGTCGATCCCGCGCTCGGCGAACAGGCGCTCCGCCGCCGCCACCAACCGCTGCTCGGTGGTGGGCGGCGCGGCGCCGTCCCGCTCGATGGCACTGGTCACGACTGCATTGTAGTCAGGCACGCGCTCACCGGACCGGAGCCCCGGATTCGATTGCGGCGGCGGCGATCTCGCGGATCTTCTTCTTGTCCGGCTTGCCCAGCCCGGTGAGCGGCAGCGGTCCGGTGAACAAGACGTGCTTGGGCGATTGCACCGAACCCTTGCGCTGCTTCACCGTGCGCTGGATCTGCGCGGTGATGGCGTCGCGGTCGTGCCCGTCGCCCGCGCGCAGCACCACCACGGCGGTGACGGCCTCGCCCCAGTGCGCGTCGGGCACGCCCACCACCGCCACGTCGGCGACGTCGGGGTGCTCGGCGACGACATCCTCGATCTCGCGGGGGAAGACGTTGAATCCGCCGGTGACGATCATGTCCTTGCTGCGGCCCACGATGTGCAGGAAGCCGTCGGCGTCCTCGCGCGCCAGGTCCCCGGTGCGCAGCCAGCCGTCGCGGAACGTCTCGGCCGTGGTCTCCGGCAGGCCGAGATACCCGGCGGCGAGCAGCGGGCCGGACACGCAGATCTCCCCGACCTCGCCCTCCGGGACGCGCTGCCCTTCGGTGTCGAGCAGCGCGACGCGCAGCGCGTGCGAGGGCCTGCCGCAGGAGGTGAGCCGGGCGCGATCATGCTCACTCTTGCCGAGGTAGCTGATCACCATCGGCGCCTCGGACTGGCCGTAGTACTGCGCGAAGATCGGGCCGAACCGGTCGATCGCCTCTTGCAGGCGATGCTGGTCGATCGCGGAAGCCCCGTAGTAGACGGTCTCGAGCGAGGAGAGGTCGCGGGTGGCGATGTCGGGGTGGTCGAGCAACGCGTAGAGCATCGACGGCACCAGCATCGTCGCGGTGATCCGGTGCTCCTCGATGACGCGCAGCACCTCGCCCGGATCGAAGCGGGGCACCACCACGCAGTGCCCGCCCAGCAGGACGGTCGGCACGAAGAACGCCGCACCCGCGTGCGAGAGCGGCGTGCACACCAGGAACTTCGGGCGGTGCGGCCACTCCCATTCGGCGAGCTGGATCTGCGTCATCGTCGCCATGCCCAGCGCGGTCCCGACCACGCCCTTCGGCTTGCCGGTGGTGCCGCCGGTGTAGCTGACGGACACCACGTGATCTGGCGGCAGTTCGGTGGCCTCCACCGGGCCGGACGGCGTCTGCTCCACCGTCGCCAGCAAGTCCACGCCCACGTCGGCGAGTTGCTCCGGAACCGGGCCCAGCACAAGCACTTTCGTCAGTCCCGGCACGAGATCCACCAGGGCGCGGGCGCGTTCGACGAAGGGCGGCAGCGGATCGAGGATGAGCACCGAGATGCCCGCGTCGTCGAGGACGTAGGCGTGATCGTCCAGTCCGCCCATGGGGTGCAGCGCGGTGCGGCGATGCCCGCGGATCTGGCCCGCGCCGATGGTGAACAGCACCTCGGGACGGTTGAGCGCCAGCACGCCCACGGGCGTGCCGGTGTCGACGCCGTGGGCGGCCAGCGCGGTGGCGTAGCGGCCGATCGCGTCGGTGACCTCGGCGCCGGTGAGCACGGCGTCGCCGAGGGTGAGCACCGGATCGTGGCGATGCCTGCGCAGGCCCGCGAGCAAGGAGTGGCCGTTGTGCACGGGCAGGCGGAGCTGGTCGTCGGTATTCGGTCGAATCATGGTGTGCGGCTCCGGAAGTCAGGCGGGGACGGGGGACGGTGCGGCGTAGAGCGTGACCGAGCACGCACCGCCGAGGCCGAGATTGTGGGCGAGGGCCAGGCGCGCGCCCGGGACCTGGCGGGCGTCCGCGAGTCCCCGGAGCTGCCAGGACAGTTCGGCGGTCTGGGCGAGTCCGGTCGCGCCGAGCGGGTGGCCCTTGGAGATGAGCCCGCCGGAGGGGTTCACCACCCAGCGTCCGCCGTAGGTGGTGGCCCCGGACGCGACGAGCTTGCCCGATTCGCCCTCGGCGCACAGGCCGAGCGCTTCGTAGGTGACGAGCTCGTTGATGGAGAAGCAGTCGTGCAGCTCGATCACGTCCACGTCGGCGATCCCGACGCCCGTGCGTTCCCAGACCCGTTGCGCGGCACGCCTTGTCATCGGTGCGCCGATGACGTCGATCAGGGAGCCGGTCGCGAAGGCCTCGGCGGTGTCGGTGACGATCTCCTGGGCGAGGATCTCCACCGCCTGTGCGCGCAACCCGTGCCGGTCGACGAAGTCCTCGGAGGCGAGCACGGCCGCGGCCGCGCCGTCGGACATGGGGGAGCACTGCGACCGGGTGAGCGGCCCGTGCACCGGGTGGTCGTCGAGCACCTCGCGCAGCGAATACGGACGCTGGAACTGCGCCAAGGGATTTCGCGTCGAGTGCTCGTGGTTCTTCACCGCCACCGCCGCCAGTTGCTCGGCCGTGGTGCCGTAGCGGCTCCTGTGCTCGGCGGCCGCGTTGCCGAAGAACTGGGTGGTGACCGGCGCGGTGCCGAACTCGTGGCGCTCGGCCATCACGCGTAAGTGGGCGTCGATGGTCGTGACCGGCGGCGGTTCGGCGGGTGCGGCCATCGACTCCTTGGTCATCTGCTCGAAGCCGAGCGCGAGCGTCACCTCGGCCGTGCCCGCGGCGACCCACTCGGCGGCCAGCATCAGGGCCGTGGAGCCCGTCGCGCAGTTGTTGGACACGTTGACGACCGGTAGACCGGTGAGCCCGACGTCGTAGAGCACGCGCTGCCCGGCCGCCGACGGCTGGAAGACGTAACCCGCCGCGGCCCTGTCGATCCGGTCGTATTCGACGCCCGCGTCGGCCAGCGCCGCCCGCACCGCCGCGCCCGCCAGGTCCGGATAGGTCCGGTCGCGCGCACCGACCTTGACGAACGGCGTCATGCCGACGCCGATCACGAAAACCCTTCGCACAGTGGCACTCCTCGCTCGTCGATCAGCCGCCGGGCCGGTCGGAGCCGACCACCCAGAGGGCGTGGAACTGGGACGCGCCGCCCATGGCGTGCCCGATGGCCCGCCGCGCGCCGGGGACCTGGTGCTCACCCGCCGTGCCGCGCACCTGTCGCGCGGCTTCCAGGAACCGCAGCAAACCCGTTGCGCCGGTGGGATTCCCGGACAGCACGCCGCCCGACGGGTTGACCGGCAGCGCGCCGTCGAACCGGGTGACGCCGTCGTCCACCAGTTTCCAGCCCTGGTGCGCCGGCGCGAGCCCGATGTTCTCCAACCACATCGGCTCGTACCAGCTGTACGGGATGTAGAGCTCGGCGACGTCGATATCGCGGGCGGGGTCGTCGATGCCCGCCTGCCGGTAGGCGTCGGCCGCGCATTCCGTACCCGCGCGGGGATTCACCTCGTCGCGTCCCGCGAAATGTCCTGTCTCCGTGCGGAACGACATCCCGTGGATCCACGCGGGCGGATGGGCGGGCTCGCCCACGTGCGACGCGGCGGCCAGCACGATCGCGGCGGCCCCGTCGGAGGACGGGCAGGATTCGAGGTAGCGGATCGGGTCCCACAGCATCTTGGACTCGCGCACTTTCTCGACCGTGATATCCGGCATGTGGATGTGCGCGTACGGGTTTCGCAGCGCGTTGAGCCGGTGGTTCACCGCCACCTGCCAGCCGATGTGCTCCGGCGCGCCCGACCGGCGGATGTACTCCCGGATCACCGGCGCGAAATGCCCGCCCGCGCCCGCGCCGAGCTTCGCGCTGAACGGCAGGCCGCGCGAGAGCGCCCAGGTGAAATTCCCTTCGGACTCTTTGGAATACGCGGCCACCAGCACCCGCCGCGCCAACCCCGCCTGGATCAGGTGCGCCCCATACACCGCCGCGTGCCCGCCCACGCTGCCGCCGGTGAACACCCTGGTCACCGGAAGCCCCCGCGCCCCGAGCGCATCCGCCAGATACAGCTCCGGATTCATCACGCCGTCGAACAGGTCCGGCGTCTTGGACAGCACCACCGCGTCCACCTCGCCGAGCGCCAGGCCGGCGTCGGCCATCGCGGCCGTCACCGCCTCGCGCACCATGGCGCCGATGGTGACCTCGCGGCGCTTGGCCTGTTTGCCCTGGCCGATGCCGACGACCGCGACCTGCTCGTTCATCCCGCGTTCCCTTCCAGCAGGCAGACCAGATTCTGCTGTAGCGCTTGACCATTCGTCGCGTGCGCGAGCGCGCGGCGGGCCATGCCGGTGTCGATGGCGTGGGCGGCTTCGATTACGCGCAACAGCCCGGTCGCGGTGGTCGGGCGCCCCGCCAGCGGTCCGCCCGAAGGATTGCGCGCGGTGTCCGCCCCGAGTCCGAGTTCGCGCGCGAGCAGCGGTTCCTGCGCGGAGTATTCGACGTGCAGTTCGGCGACCTCGCAGTCCGCCGCCTCGAATCCGGCGAGCCGCGCGGCGTGCGCGGCGGCCGTCGCGGCCGAGGGCGCGCGCGTCAGATCACGGGAGCCGGGATAGTGCGTGTCCATCCGGTGGTCCACGCCCCGCACCCACACCGGATCCGCGCACAACTCACGCGCGGCGTCACCGGCCGCGAGCACCACGACGGCCGCCGCGTCGCCGACCGGCGAGATGTCTCGGGCGCGCAGGGGAGCGGCGACGTAGGGCTCGTTCAGCAGCTGGTCGACGGGAAACTTCCCTGAGAGCTGGGCGTGCGGATTGTCCACAGCGTCGGCCAGGCTGCGCGCGACGACGCCCGCCATCTCCTCTTCGGAGGTGTGCCCGCCGCGCACCAGCGCGTCGGCCTGGATACCCGCGATGGCGTCGCGGTGCGGGCGCAGCGGGGCCAGGTAATAGGGATCGAGCTGCGACGGGACCACTTGGTCCAGGTCGCACGCGAGCGAACCGCGCCCGATCCCGTAGATCAGCGCCACGTCGCCGTGCCCCAGTTGCAGCCACGTCCACGCCTCGTAGAACGCCCACGCGGCGTCCATCTCCACGTGCGATTCCGCGAGCGGCGGCCAGGCGCCCACCGCGTCCAGGGAGTCGATGTAGGCGAAGGTGCGGCCCTCGTGGAAATCGTGACTGCCCGAGCACACGAAGTCGACGCGGTCGCGCCCGATGCCGGCCAGCGCCTCGCGCACCACGGGCAGCAGGATGCCCGCCATATCGTCGCGCCGGTTGGCCGCCAGGCAGCGGGATTGCGCGGTGGCGACGATCCCGATGTCACGCACGGTGGGCCTCCTCCAGGGGGCGGTAGTGGCGGATACTCGTCCACGACGGCTCGGGCGCGGCGTCCGACCACACCGGTTCGACGCGCATCCCGATGTGGACCGCGTCGATCTCGGCCTCGCGGATCAGGTGCATGAACCGCGTGTCGGCGCCGTCGGGATGGATGTGGGCCACGACATAGGGCGGCTCGATCTCCTGCCCGGGGAACGGGAAGCTCACCACGCAGAACGTGGACACGGTGCCCCGTCCGTCCAGCTCGATCGGCTCGCCGAGTTCGGCCAGGCAGCGCGCGCAGAACTCCGGCGCGGGCAGATACACCTTTCCGCACCCGGGGCAGCCCCGCGCGAGGAACTTGCGCTCGGCGAGCCCGCGCAGGAAAGTGGACCGGCCCGCGCCCGCGACGAACGTGTAGTCCATCCGCAGCGGCGTCGGCATCAGCCGGACCGGTTCTGGCAGTGCGGAAGTCACGCCGGGTCTCCGATCGGCTCGAAACAGGTCAGATCGCTCATCTCGCCGCGCCGCTGCGCGGCCCAGCGCGCCCGGACCCGCAGCCCGTGCCGCATCCCCGCCGGATCGCCGCCCACGTCGACGGCGTGGAACAGCGCGCCCTCGGCGCCGTCGATCGCGATCAGGCCCCACGCGAAGTCGTGACCGACCGGATCGCCCGGCCGGTGCGCCACCCACGTCCACGCCTGCACGCTGCCGACCGGCTCGAGCTCGACCAGATCGCGCAACTCCGCTCCGCTCACCGGGTCGAACTCGGCGGGCGGGCAGACCACCGTGCCGCGCTCGGTGCGCGCCCCCAGCAGTCGCGCCTCCCGCAGCCCGCCGAGGAACGTGCCGACCACGGTGCCGACGGTCCGCTCGAACGGAAACTCGACTCGATAAGGCGCGCACAAACTCTCGTCACCGGCTGTCCCCATCGACCGCCTCCCTTCCTCGAGGGGAAGTGTGCCGCTATCACGCGATTAAATCAAGTGATAGAACCTGGACGGTCGATCATGATCCGTAACGGTTCGGCCTCGAACGAAGACGTAGTGTGTCGAGATAACAACTTCGACGATGTGGCCGAACCCGGCCCGGACTGGAACCGACTGCTCGATGAAACTCTCCGCACTACGTAAGGTCGCCACCGTGCGCACCGCGGCCGTCGCGCTCACCGCGGCGCTCTCGGTCGCGATGCTCGGAAGCACCGCCGCGGCCGCGCCGGCGAAGGCCCCGGAGATCACCTCCGTGACCAAGGACGGACGGACCTGGCATCTGAAGGTGTACTCGGCGGCGATGGGCACCGAGATCGATGTCGACGTGCAGCGTCCGGCCGACGAGTCCGTCTCGGCGCCCAACCTCTACATGCTCAACGGTCTCGACGGCGGCATCGGCTCCGCGAGCTGGGCGGCGCAGACCGAGGCGCTGGAATGGCTCGCCGACAAGCCGGTCAACGTCATCCAGCCGATCGGCGGCCGCGGCAGCTACTACGCCGACTGGCGCCAGACCGACCCGAAGCTGGGCGAGAACAAGTGGAAGACGTTCTTCACCGAGGAACTGCCCCCGCTGCTCGACAAGACCCTGAACTCCACCGGCCGCAACGCGCTGGCCGGCCTGTCCACCTCCGGTACCTCGGTGCTGCAGCTGGCCGAGGCCAAGCCCGGCCTGTGGAAGTCGGTCGCCGCCTACAGCGGGTGCGCGCAGATCGCCGACCCGATCGGTCAGCAGTTCGTGAAGCTGGCCGTGGAGACGTGGGCCGGTGGCGACACCAACAACATGTACGGCCCCGCCGACAGCCCGATGTGGGCCGAGAACGACCCGGTGATCAACGCCGAGAAGCTGCGCGGCACCAATCTCTACATCTCCAGCGGCAGCGGCATCCCGGTGCTCGAGGACGTCGAGTACTACCTGAACTCGGCCCCCGGCCCGATGGGCGCGGTCAACCTGAGCCTCGGCGTGATCATCGAGGCCGCCGTCAACGGCTGCACCGCCAACCTGAAGAACAAGCTGGACTCCCTCGAGATCCCCGCCACCTTCAAGTTCAACCCCGTCGGCACCCACTACTGGCCGTACTGGGAAGAAGCGCTGCACGAGTCCTGGCCGATCCTGGCCGAGGGCATGGGCATCTGATCCTGCCGGTCCGTTGAGAAGCCCGGAGTCACGGTGTGACTCCGGGCTTCTCGTCCTTCGTGAGGAGTGGCCGATGACCTCGTCGGTGGTGCTGTGGTGGTTGCCGGTCGGCGCGGGCGGGCACGTGGTGCGGCACACCAGCGCCTGGTGGGAGCGTGTCGAAGCCGCACGGGCCCGTCGTCCGCCGCGGCCGCTGTTCCACGCGGCGCTGGAAGTGACGGTGGACGGCGCGCGATACGTCATCGAGATGGCACCCGAGTGGGGCGGGCCGCGAACGGCCGACCGGGGTGTGGTGCGCACGGGCGCGGTGGGCTCGCGGTTTCTCGGGCGGTCCCGGTTCTTTCGCTATGAGGTCCGGTGCTGGCGTGACGGTGTGCTCCCCGATCGTGATTGGGCGGAAGGGGGACCCCTCACGCTCGCGCGCGATCCTGCGGTGGCGCGGGCGCTGCTCGCCGGGGTGCCGCGAGTGCCCGCCCTGACCTGGGGCCGGAGCGTCGAGGGGGACATGTGGAACTCGAACTCGCTGGTCGCGTGGGCGCTCGTCATCGCGGGAATCGACACCGCGGACCTGCGGCCACCTGGCGGCGGGCGGGCGCCGGGCTGGTACGCCGGCCTCGCCGTCGCGCGGGAGCCCGGTCTCGCCCGCGACGACCGGCCCGGCCGTTTCCGGGGGAAGGGTCGTTCGTAGTCAGGGGCGGAGTCGTAGGCCTTCTTCCCGCCGGGTAGTGGTGCGGCGAGAATCGGAAGGTGTCTCTGCGTCGTATCGCTCTTGCCCTGGCTGCCGCTCCGGTAGTAGCGGTGACCGCCGCCGTGACCGCCGCGGTGGCGACCGGTGTGCCTCGGCGGCTGGGCGCGTCGAGAGCCGAGGCGCGAATTCCGCTGCCCGGTGACGAGTTGCTGCCCGAAGCCGGGGTGCAGAACGATCGGGCGCGCACCCTCGCCGCGTCACCAGCGCGGGTGTGGCCGTGGATCGCTCAGCTCGGGCAGGACAAGGCCGGGTTCTACTCGTTCGAGACGCTGGAGAATCTCGCCGGATGCCGGATCACCGGGGCCGACCGCGTCCATCCCGAGTGGCAGGACGTGCGGCCGGGTGACATCTTCCGGCTGCACCCCGATGTCGCGTTGCGGGTGGCGCGGGTCGAACCGGGGCGCTGTCTCGTGGTGACCTCGCAGGGCGGCGACGCACCCGGGGAGATGGACTTCGCCACCACCTGGACCTTCCATCTCACGGCGGTCGAATCGCCCACCGGTGTGCCCTCGACGCGATTGCACCTGCGTGAGCGGTACGAGACCCGTGGCGCCAGCGCACGAGTCATGATCGAGGCGACGAGCGTGGTGAGCGCGTTGATGACCTGGCGGATGCTCGCCAGGCTGGCGGCGCTGACTACGGCGACTCCGGAGCCGCCTTCTCGAGCGACACCGGCGCGGTGACGTCGCGCTCCCGCCAACTGCGATAACCGCGGTGGGCGGCGAACGCCCCGATGACCGCCATCACGCACCACACCGCGATCGCGGAGTAGGCGAGGGGAGCGGAGAGGTCACCGATGGACGCACCGAGTGCCGTGTAGACGAACGCGCGCGGCGCCGACCCGATGAACGCGCCGACGGCCATCTGCCACAACGGAATTCCGAACGCGCCGAACGTGTACGAGGCGAGCGCGTCGGGGACGCCCGGCACGAATCGCTGCCCGACCACCGCCCACAGTCCGTACCGCTCGAGCTGCGCGTCGATACGCTCGGACCGTTCGGGACCGAGCAGATGGCGAGCGCTCTCCCGCCCGGCCCGGCGCCCGAGGAACGCCGACGACGTCGCCGTCCCCACCGTCGCGCCCAGCGTCACGAACGTCCCCACCAGCGGTCCGAACAGCAGACCGCTTCCCGCCGCGAGAATCGGCCCCGGCACCAAGGCGGTGCCGAGCAGCGCCGACACCACCACGTAGACCAGCGGCGCGGCGGGACCCGTCGAGGCGACCATCTCCCGCACGGCCTCGACATCGATCACGCGCGCGACGGCGACCAGATAGAACAAGACGAGCAGGAACGCGGCGAACACCGCCAGCCGCACACCGTGCCGCCAGCGGCTGTCCCGGGGTTCGTCGGTCTCGCTCATGATGGGCCCATCCTGCCCTAGTCGGACGGTCGTCTCGAATCGGAGGTGGTGCGGACGCGCGACATCCCCGACCCGGCCGTGCACACTCCGTCGGGTGAGTAGTGCGAATCCGGGCCGGACCAGGCCCGGCGGGGGTAATCGGCAGCGCGATCCCGACGTGTGGGTGGCACCGGAAGCGCCGGAGGGCCGCCTAGTACTGGCCGCGACGGTCGACGGGCTTCTGGCGCTCGGCGGCGGCATCGCCCTCGCCGTCGTCGCACTGGGCATGGACCTCGGCGACCTGATCCTCATCCCGACCTTCCTGGGCCTGATGCTCGTCCTGTCGTTCGTCAACCACGTCTTCGGCACGGTCCTGTTCCGCGGCGGCCTCGCCGATCACCTCTTCGGCCTGCGCGTCATCCGCGCGAAAGACGGTGGCAGACCGGGCTTCTGGCGCAGCGTCTACCGCTGGATCACCGGCTACGTCCTCGTCGTTTTCATGTCGCTTCTGGGGGAGGGAGGCACCATCGGCGAAGCCTGCGGGTTGCGCACGGTGCTTCGCCGCCACCTCGTCAACCACACCTACTGAGCGCGCCCGATCCACCGCGCTGCCGCCTCGTAGGTCGTGGACGGTCCACTGTTGAACGCGATCGCGGCGTTGGGCGCATATCGCCGAATCAGGTTGACCACCAACTCCAGCAACTCCAGGCTCTCGTCGGAGTGCTGCAACCCACCCCCGACCGTCACGCACTCCCACGGGTGAGCCCGCAACGCCTCCCCGACCACGGCTTCGACATCGTCACTCCCATCGAGCCCGAAGAGACACGTCTCGACCCCGACCCCGTGCGCGGCGAACTCCGCCAACCCCGCTTCGATCGCCTCAGCGACGGGCTCCGGATCCCACGGGCCAGGCACCCGATACGGATCCAGCCCGATCACGAGCACGCGGGGAGTGGACGCGGAGTTCACACGGCGGACGATACGCGCCGGCATTGCGACGTGAACCGGATTCGACGTGCCAGGTCATGGGTGTACTCCGGGTGCCGCGGATCGGTCAGCGTGTCGTGCCGGCGTACCCGTGGGCCGCGGCAACTTCGGGCGACAGCAGCGATCCGTCGAGCGCGGTGAGTCCGTCGGCCAGGCCGGGTAGGGCGGCGCAGGCGGCTTCCCAGCCCTTGTCGGCGAGGGCGGTGATATAGGGCAGGGTCGCGTTGGTGAGCGCGTAGGTGGAGGTGCGCGGGACGGCACCGGGCATGTTCGCGACGCAGTAGAACACCGAGTGGTGGACCTGATAGGTGGGCTCGGAGTGTGTGGTCGGAGTCGAGTCCGCGAAGCAGCCGCCTTGGTCGATCGCGATGTCGACCAGCACGGAGCCGGGGTACATCCGGGCGACGAGGTCGTTGGGCACCAGGTTCGGAGCTTTGGCTCCCGGCACCAGCACCGCGCCGATCACGAGATCGGCGTCGAGGACGGCCCGCTCGATTTCGTAGTCGTTGGCGACGACGGTCCGCACCCGGCCCCGGTAGCGGGCGTCGATCTCGCGCAGCCGGGCCAGGGAGATGTCGAGGACGGTGACCTCGGCGTGCATTCCGACGGCGATGGCGACGGCGTTGCCGCCCGCCACACCGCCCCCGATGACGACCACTTTCGCCGGGCGCACCCCGGGCACGCCACCCATGAGGACCCCGCGCCCGCCGCCGTGGCGCATCAGGTGGTACGCGCCGGCCTGGGAGGCGAGCCGTCCGGCCACCTCGCTCATCGGCGCCAGCAGCGGTAGCGAGCCGTCCGGGGAGGTCACGGTCTCGTAGGCGATCGCGGTGGTCCCCGAGGCGAGCACCGCATCGGTGCAGTCGCGGGAGGCGGCGAGGTGCAGGTAGGTGAACAGGACCTGCTCGCGCCGCATGCGGCCGTACTCCGCGGCGATGGGTTCCTTGACCTTCAACAACAGGTCCGCCGACCCCCACACCGCCTCGGCGTCGGAGATCATCTGTGCCCCTGCGGCTTTGAACTCCTCGTCGGTGATGGACGATCCGGCGCCCGCACCGGACTCGATCACCACCTCGTGACCGCGTGTGGTCAGCTCCCGCACGCCCGACGGCGTGATGGCGACACGGTATTCGCGCTCCTTGATCTCGCGGGGGACTCCGATTCTCATGGTTGGCTCCTGGTGTCTGCGTGGCGGAGTCCGGTCGGGGGTTCGTCCGCACGATCTTCGGTCTTTCCTGAAAATCGTGAATCAAGCGCAGGTAGGTGCCAAGTCGGATGAATATAATTCTCACGAGGTCGCGATTTGCGTTCGATATTCGACCGGGGCGGCTCAGCCGACTCCGTTGTCGAATGATGTTCGGCCGGCGAGCCTGGCCGCGGGAGAAGCGCTCGTGGCCAACGGTATTGCCGCACGAAAGGGTGAGATGAAGCATCACGGTGTGGAGCGGTCGGCCGGCGGCACGGCGTCACTCGACGACATCGACCGGATCCTGCTCGACGAGCTGTCCCGCAACGCCCGCCTCCCCAATAACGCCCTCGCCGCCCGGGCGAATATCGCCCCGTCCACCTGCCTGGTCCGGGTGCGCTCCCTCATCGAACGCGGCGTGATTCGAGGGTTTCACGCCGACATCGACCCGGCCGCCCTCGGGCAGCAGCTCCAGGCGATGATCGCGGTCCGTGTGCAGGCCAACGCACGCCACCACCTCGGGCAGTTCGCCGAGCAGCTCGCCACCCTCGACGAAGTTCTCGACGTCTACTTCATCGCCGGCGCCGACGACTACCTCATTCACGTCGCGACCGCCGACAGCGACGGACTGCGGCGATTCGTTCTGGAGCACCTCAGCGCGCACCCGGCGGTCGCCTCCACCGAGACGATCCTCATCTTCGAACACCTGCGAGCCACCCGGAACCGGTGACCGGCTCGCCCCGGTGACGTGGTCCGCCCGCCGGCGGTCAATCCCCGGCCAACCCGCTCAACGCCTCCTGCGCGCCCGGCGCCAACGGAATCGGATCCGTATCCTGCGCGATCACCGGATCCAGATCTCCCGCCGACGGGTGCACCTGGGCCAGGCGATCCTTGTTCTCCCACACGAGTTTCGTGATGGCGCAGGCGTTGTTCGCCGGGAAGTCGTCCTTCACCACGAGCACGTTGGGGACGACGATGGTCGGGACGTCGGCTCCGAGGCGGTAGGTGTCGGCCGGGATGGAACCCTGGGCGTAGACGGGGTTGATCTCCTGCATCTGGGGGAGGAGGGGAGTGATGTCGAGGAACCGTGCCACGTCGGGCTGGGACGTGAACAGGTCGGTGAGGTTCGGGGTGGGCAGCCCGCCGGACCAGAAGAAGCCTTGGATGGAGCCGTCTTTCAGTCCGTCGACAGTTTTGGCGAGGTCGAGGCGCTGGGCCTGGATGTCGTCGGCCGGGTTCAGGCCCGCGGCTTCGAGCAAGCGGTTGGCGATCACTTCGGTGCCGGATTTCGGGGATCCGGTGGAGATCACCTTGCCGCGCATATCGGCGATAGAATTGATCCCGGAGTCGGCGCGGACCACGACCTGCGTGTAATTGGAGTAGATCCGGCCCAGCGCTTGGATCGGCTGCTTCTCGGTGAACGAGCCGGTGCCGGTGGCGGCGTCGGCGGCGGTGTCGGCCAGCGAGAACGCGATGTCGTAGGACCCGTCCACCACCTGCTGGATATTCTGCAGGGAGGCACCGGTTTCCGCGGCCGTGGCGCGGATCGGCGTCTCCGAGCTGATCAGGCTCGCGACGCCGCCGCCGAGCACGTAGTAGACGCCGGTGCTGTTGCCGGTAGCGATGGTGAGCTGCGCGCTGGTCGGCTCGCAGCCCTCGGCGGTCGCGTCGCCGGTCGAACGGTCTTGGCGGCCACCGCAACTCGACAGCACCATGGCGATCGCGGTGACCGCGACCGGAACGGCCAGCCCGCGCTTGCGGTTTCGAATGGACGCGATCACGGGGACTCCTTCACGAGGCTCTTCTGGCGTTGTCGGGCAAGAAGATTGACGATCACGGCGGCCGCGCCGAAAGCCAGTCCGACCGCGATCGTGACCGGATGCAGATACAACAGCAGCAACGCCGCGGGCAGGCACAGCAACCGCTGCGCCCAATCGGCGGGCCCGACGATCCAGCCGCCGGTCACCACCGCGAGCGCCGCGACGGCCAGCGCCGCCACCACCGTGGCCCACAGCGCGTCCAGCAGTGATCCCTGCAACAGCAGGTGTGAACCGTTCTCGGTGATCACGAACGCGATGGGCACCAGGAAGGCGGGCAGCGTGTATTTCGTTGCCTGCCATATGGTTTTGATCGTGTTGCCGCCGGTGATCGCGGAGGCGGCGACTGCGGCCAGCGCCGTCGGCGGCGACACCTCCGAGAGCACCGCGTAGTAGAAGATGAACATCGCCGCTTCGGGCGGGCTGACGCCCAGTTCCTGCAGGGCGGGCCCGATGATGACCCACGCGATGATGAACGACGCCGTCACCGGCACCGCCAAGCCCAGCAGCAGGATCGCGACGGCGGCGAGCGTCGCGGTGAGGATCAGCACGGCGGTCGGGTTGTCGGTGAGCGCCTGCGCGCCGTCGATCAGGATGTCGGCGAGGTTCTGGCCGAGGCCGGTTTTCACGATGACCGAGGTGATCACGCCCGCCGACGCGCACACCGTCACCACGCCCAGCGCGGACCGGATGCCGCCGCTGAGCGCGAGCGCCAGATCGGCGGCGTAGGTGCGCATCGCCCGGGTGAAGCGTTCCGGGACGCTCTCGGGGTCGAGCGGGTCGCGGCGCGAGATCATCCGCTCGAGCAGGCCGAACGCCGCCGCGACCAGCGTCGCGTAGACGACGGCGCGGAAAGGCGCGATGCCGATCGCCAGGAAGAACACGATGACGCCGAGCGAGAGCAGGTGGTAGCCGAACCGCAGCAGCAGCTTGAACGGATTGCGATCGGGCAGGTCGACGGCGTGCGCGCCGAACCGGCGCGAATCGATCTCGACGGCCAGCATGATGCCGATGTAATAGAGAATCGTCGGCACGATCGCCCACACCAGAACCTGCAGGTAGGAGGTCTGCAGGTACTCGGCGATGATGAACGCCGCCGCGCCGAGCGTGGGCGGCGAGAGGATCGCCCCGATGCCCGCGGCGGCCAGCATGCCGCCCGCGTTCTCCCTCGGATACCCGGCGCGTTTCAAGACCGGCCAGCAGACCGCGCCGAGACTGACCGCCGTCGCCGTGCCCGACCCGGACACCGTGCCGAGCAGGAACCCGCTGAGCGTGACCGTGCGGCCGGGCGCCGACCGCGACTTGCGGAACACCGAGAAGCTGAGGTCGATGAAGAACCGTCCCGCGCCGGTGGCGTCGAGCACCGCGCCGTAGATGGTGAACAGGACGATGTAGGAGGCGGCGACGTCGAGCGGGGTGCCGTAGAAGCCGGACTGGTCGTTGTAGAAGCCGTTGATGATCTGGCCGAAGTCCATGCCCGCGTGGCTGATCGGCCACTCCATCGGCAGGTAGCCGCCGTAGTAGGCGTAGAGGAAGAACGCCGCGCACACCGCGGGCAGCACCAACCCGGTGGTGCGCCGGCATGCCTCCAGCAGCAGGACCGTGAGCGCCGCGCCCGCCACGATGTCGACCGTGTTCAGTGTGCCCTGCCGGTCCAGGAACGCGTCGAACCCGCCGCTGAGGAACGGCAACACCGGATACAGGCAGACCACCAGCGCGAGCACGGCCAGCGCCCAATCCAGCGGGCCCGGATCGTCCGCCTTGGTCCGCGCCTCGGCGCTGCGCTTGCGGCCTCGGAACGTGAGGAACACCAGCGGCAGCATCGCGCCGAGGAAGATGATCAGATAAAACTGATTCCCTTGCGGCAGTGGGTCGAACACCTGCCGCAGCACATACAGCGCCACCCCGAAACACGCGATATTCACGGCCAGGTTCAGCCGCGGACCCAGCCGCCGCGACGGCCGCTCCTCGTCGAACTCCGCGATCAGCTCGTCGACGCGCTCCTGCGAGACCTCCCGCGCATCCGAAGCCTCCGGTCGGCGGCCGGCAACGTCCACGGCGTCGGGAGACATGGTCGGACTATAAGTGAATCGGATGGGGGATATGAGCGAGTTGATCTCTTCGGAAAATAAAGTACAGGCGTGAGCGGGGAGGAGCTGTCGTCTCTTGGTGTTGCGAGATATGGTGCCGGCCAATTGATTACGTAGTGTGCTGGTTTCGGCGCGGTGAATTGCTCGACGCACCGGGTTCGCGAGCGGTCGTCATGGATTCTGCCCGGAGTCGGTATCGTCGCGGCTCGACGATGCGGCCTCGAGGTCGGCGGCGTCGGCACCGAGCGCCGGCCACGTCCTGGCGACCTCGGCCATGGAGGGGAAGTCGCCATCGGGTTCACCCACGCGATAGGACCCGCGCTTCCCGTTCAGGAAAGTGAGCCACTTGCTCGACGTTTCGGCGGACCAGCCGCAGCAGACGCCGCCCGCGGCGACGGTCAACCCGATGAACATGTCGGCGACGTTCGGCGAGCTGTAGAAGGTGCTGCCCACCGCATTGGGCAGCGCGATGAACCGCATCACGGCGTAACCGGGGGCGTAGCCGGTGAAACGCACGTGGAGGATGAGGCCGTCGAGCGCGACGCGACCGGACTCGTCGAGCGCGCCCGGGGGCGGTTCCGCCGGGTCGTCCCACAGCCAACGGCGGACCTCGCCGTCGGGCTCGACCAGCAGTGAGGCCGCGAGGGACAGGTCCGTACCGTCCGAGCAGTCGACGACGTCAAGGCCGTCCGCGTGCGAGAACGGCACCCGTTGACCCTCTCGACTGCCACCCGTCCACACCGGAAGTACGACGATCGTGCCCTCCGCCGCAGACGGGCACCTCGGCGCGAGACCTTCGAGCGCCGTCAACGCACGCCCAATGTTCCTGGCGGGCAAGCAGATCTCGTAGGTGAACACGACCGACATCCCGCCGAACTCCTTCGTCGTGGCCGCTCGCCGGGCCATCGTTGCGGGCAACGGTACCGATCGTGGGCGGGCGTCGGAAACCGGATTTAGTGCGCGGAATCTGTCAGCGCCGGAGTCGCTGTCCGAAGCGACAGCGCCCGATCGGGTTTCGACCGGTTGTGGCGTGGCCCACCCCGGTTGCGCCGCCCACGAAATGTCTCTGACCAGCCGATTAGCCCTATGCGCTCCCCCTGTTGTAATCTCTTCAAGCGCCCAAGAGCAGGGCGCAACGGGCTGTGGCGCAGTTTGGTAGCGCACTTGACTGGGGGTCAAGTGGTCGCAGGTTCAAATCCTGTCAGCCCGACAGAAGAAAACCCCTCCTGACCAGCGCAGGAGGGGTTTTCTTCGTCATCCGACCACCCGAAGTTGGGGACCAGATGGGGACCGAAGGTGCTTCGAGAGGAGTTTGCCGTCCTCGATCAGCGCCTTCATATCGGGGTGCAGGTACCTCTTGGTGATCCGGGGATCGGTGTGCCCGGCGATCCTCTGCAACCGGTGCACCGGGACTCCCGCGTCAGCGAACCACGTCAATCCGGTGTGCCGGAGCCCGTGACGCCGGAGATGCTCGTAACCCAGTTTCGCCACCACCTCGTCCCAGTGCGTCGCATCGCGCAGCACGCCGGTAGCGATACGTCCGCCTCGAGGTCCAGTGAACAGTCGTGCCTCCGGCTTGTCTTTAAGCGCCGCGAGTCGATCGGCGACCAGTTGCCGAACTTCCTTGATCAGCGGAACCTCACGTGCCCGATTGCCTTTGGTGCCTTTGTCCGCCAATCCACCCGGCGATGGTGTGGTCTGGCGGCGCACCTTCCATGTCCACGACTCGGTGTCGATATCCTTGACCCGGCAGCCGGATACCTCACCGATACGGCTCGCTGTGCACGCGGCGAATATGACGACGTCGCCCCAGCCTCGGTAGCGATCCGCCGAACGATCCACCAAAGCATCGGCCAAGGTCACCAACGCCGTCCAGTTGGGCAGAGCCAAAGCCCGCGGATCATCCAGCTCGTCTTCAATCTGTTGGTAGAGCTTCTGCCATCCCCGTACTCTCGCCGGATTCGTCTCGCGAACCTCGTCGCGCACGGCCTGTTCCATCACCCGCACCAGCACCGCGAGACTGTTCTTCACCGTGGATTTGCTCGCACCACCATCGATCCAGCCCACCACGGCCCGATCCACCGCGCCGTTGGTGATCATGGCCACCGGCAGGTGTCCCAACGACGGCACGACGCGCTTGCGCCAACCAGCCTTGTACGGGTCAAGAGTCTTCTTCTCCAGACCTCGCAGTGCCAAGTCCATATTCGCGTCACCGTACTCGGACAGCCGCATCGTGGCCGTTTTCGGGTTGATCCCTTGTGCTGCTTTGCGCTGCAACTGCGCGATCCACGCCTCGGCCTCTTCGCGAGTCTCAAACGGCTCCGAGACCGAGGGGCGCTTCTTCGTACCGGGCTCGGTCCATCGCACCCGAGCCTTGAATGGCCGCCGCCCGTAGTCCGCGCGCTCTTCGATGTCAACCGAGAGGCGCAGTCCCACAGGAATATTCGTGTCGATTATCATCACGCCACCAGGCGGCGGGGATCGGTGCGCGAATCGCGAAGCCAAGTTTCGACATCCTCGGCCGAGTACTTCACCACCCGAGGCGAAACTCGGACGAACGCTGGGCCGCACGGCGGACTTGCGGTGCGCCAACGACGCAGGCTTGACGGATCGATGCCCAGCAGTAAGGCCAACTCCGCCGTGGAATACAACTTGCCGTCAACCAGTCTGGCGTCCATGCCCCCCTCCTCATGCTGCGTATGAAACTGGCGAATCATGTTGTGTTGCACCGGTTTCACGTGAAACCGGTGTGCCTGGTGGTCCTGATGCGAGGAGTGCTTTGGTGTATTCGGCGCGCCATGTGGTGCGTTGGGCGATAGCAGCCATGATCAGGTGGTCGCGGGGTGGCACGGCGGTGTCGCCGGGTTCGACGGGGGTGATGATCAGGTGAGAGCGGTCCGGTTTGACGATGCCGACCGAGGCGAGGAGTTGCCGAACGAAATCGGCGCGGTCCTGTTTGTGGTCGGGCAGGGTCTTGCCCGACCAGTTCCGTGAGACCAGCACCCGCCGCCCCGGGAGGCCGAGGGTGTCTCGGCGGTGTGCTTTGCCCTTGCAGCGGCCCGGGATCGTCTTGTCGGTCGCACCCTTGGGCACGATGCCGTAGCGCAGCCACACCGCGCACCGCGGCGAGCACGGGGTCCGTTGCAGTTCAGCGTGGAGGCGGTCGTAGTGCGCGGCGGTGCGCTCGGAATCGGTGTCGAGGACTTCGGCGATGGACTTGGTGAGGTACTTGGTGACGTAGCGGATGGTCTTGTCCGCTTCGGCGCCCGGTACCACGCCCCGGATATGACGGGGGTCGACCTGCGCACCGAAGCGCAGCACGTGCGCGGGTTCGAGGTCGTCCACCGAATCCATCACATCCAGCGCCTCATCCCAGGACTGCAACGGTCGGCGGGTGTGCGGATCGCAGAAGGTCAACGCCTTCGAGTCCCACACCGGCCTCACCTCACCGCTGTAGACGGGATGGTCGAAGTGCGGCCACCACACCTGGTGATAGGTGGCGTCGGTGACTTTGTGGATCAGCTCGCGCGGGATGTCGGTGCGGATCAGGATGTGCAGATGCGGGGCCCCGCGCTTCTGGGGTTCCACGGTGGCGTAGTACTGGAGGTTGTAACCGACCGCGCGGCGCATGTTCTGAATCCAGCGGTCGAACAACCGCGAGAAGTGCACGATGTCTCGTGCTGCCTGCACATAGTCGTAGGTGCCGGGGTTGACCGGTGAGCCGTCCGAGCACACCTTGCCCTCGGCGTCGATTCCGCCGTCCCGGTTGATCCGCCCGTAGGAAGGCATCGTGAGGGTGATGTACATGCCCGGTCGATGCCCACCCGGATACGCATCACGGATCGTGTACTTCTGCACCTTCTTCCGCGGCAGGTCCGGGGCATCCTGGCGGCGTCGGGTCGACCGCTTGCGCCGATCCTTCGGCTTCGCGTCCAGGGCAGGCAGGCGACCGCGGAATCCGGTCTCACGCATCTCCCGATCCAGATCGGCGACGACCTCCCGGATACCGGCCATCAGATCGAAATCACCATCGGTGAAGTGTCGAACGTCGGATCGGACCTACTTGAGAGGTACATAGGACCAGATGCGAGCGAGAATTCTCGGATTTTGACTGAGTTTGTTACGCCACCGAATGATGCGCGTGCAGATTTAGCGAAACTGGCTCACATGATAGATATTATCTGCGATAGAATGGAGCAGGCGCAGTGTCACTGGTACGAGATAGGTAGACATCGGTCGCTCGCGGCTTTCGCTGCTGCTCTTTCATGGGAGACCTTGGATCATCCCATTGTTCAGCGCGGCTTGAAGTCAGCACGACTCCTGTATCGCGACGATTGGGCTTGGATGATAGAGAACGCGATGGCAAATCCCACAGGCGTGATGCACTTGCTCATCGGGTGAAGACCGATGCTCTCTTCTAACCCACCTAAATAGCTATTCGCGGCTCCCCTCACACCCATGGCGGCCGTCGAATAGGCGTCGCCCGCAATGGAGGCCGGATGTCCTGCAACCGCGGCAAAACCGCCGTGTCCTCATCCTCTCGCCACCATCGTGCAGCTTTGTCCTTGGCCGGCACCCGTTCTATCGGGGTGGTCGCAGCGTCCATCTCGGATCGCGGATCATCCGAGTAGCTCCGGCCTGCTTCATCTTCCCCCACCCCTTCGGCACCGATGTCGGCGGCCTCGGCAGCCAGGAACCGTCATCGCCATTGCCGTTGCCTGATGCCTCGGTCGGATTCGTAGTGTCACTGTGACGCCGGGTGAACGTGACAGTGTGGCGGTTGTCCGTCTGAACCGTCTTCCACCACCGACCAACTCGGAAGCCAAGCACCGCCGTGAAGAACACTGAAGCGGGCCAGAGGATCGAGACGAGGGACGAAGGCATTCGATTAGCAGTCGGCTTCGTTCACGAGCAGCAGATACGCAGCCTCCAAGTGCACGATGCACTCGTCCGGGTGATGGAATCGGTGGATGTCCTGAAGCTCTCGGGCGCGTCCGACGGTTAGCTCCATCAAGGACACCTGGCACATGAACTCGGCCAGCTTGCCGTCAGCATGCACAAATGTCCTGTGCTGCCCGGGATGCGACGACATGTTCGGCTCCTTCCTGTGACGCTCACTCCCACAGCTCCGCGCAAGGCAACAGAGGCAATCCTTCGGGCACGTTGTCGTCGATGGTCACCACCAGCTGCAAATCGGCGTAGCCGCTGGTCAGCTCGTTCGCCACGCTTTGGACCTGTTCGGCGCTGGCCTGGTAGTCGAGCTTCAGCGCACCGCTCTCGATGTGAATATGGCGCGGCCTGGGTCGCATTCCGGTTGCCTCCCTTGCGGTTTGGCCGTTGTCCGGCGGGCTGGTGCGGTCCAGAATTCGCGTAACCCCTGGTCAGGGGCTATACCGCGTTGGCTCGCCGCGCTATGCGTCCGGCGTATAGGCCGGACGTCACGGAGGGATTAGGCTCGGCTTGATTCACCCCGAAGTTCGGCAAATTACCAGGTCAGCGATATAATCCAGAATGAGAGGATGCGCGCCCGTATGAGCGTCACGACTGAATCCAGTCACGAAACCAAGCCCCAGCGTCACAAGGTCACCGGCGATGTCCATCTGCTGCTGCGCCGCGGCAACGAGGTGCTGTTCGGCCAGCGTCAGAACACCGGATTCGAAGATGGGGCATGGCATCTGCCCTCGGGGCACCTTGAGGCTGGCGAATCCGTCATTGACGCTCTGATCCGTGAAGCCGCAGAAGAGATCGGCGTGACGATCGCTCCGGCTGATGTGCAGTTCAGCCACATCATGCACAACTCGTCCTCGGGCGGGCGAATGGCGTTCTTCTTCACCGTACGGTCGTGGCAGGGTGAACCAACCAACCTGGAGCCGGACAAGTGCAGCGCGCTTGAGTGGTACGCGGCAGATGCCCTGCCCGACTACATGATTGACTACTGCAGCACAGCCATGCAGCAGATCGCGAAGAACACGCCGTTCTCGGTCTACGGCTGGTAGTCGTGATGGCGGCGCGTGCTGACGGCCCGATCGTCTGTGTCTCGTATCTTGCCCTGGCCGAACTTTGGAGCGTGCCGCTGTTTCCGGTTGCCAACCACGGTGCCGAGGTTCGGGCCACCGAGCAGTCCATCGCTGCCGATGGCCCGATGGCCGCGGCAGTTTTGGCCGCACTCGATGTTCCAGCCGCGCTCGTAGCCAACAAAATTGGCGATGATGAGGACGGCTGGACGGTCCTGACCTGGCTGCAGCGCCGCAATGTCACGACGACCGCTATGTCCGATCCCGGTGTCGTCACGCCATGGATCGTGTTGATCGCTGATCAGCACTACACCCGGACGTGGTTCGCGCATCTGCCGGAGGTGGTGGAGCAGCTCGCCACTGTGGAGCTGTCACCGATCGTCAGCGCATCGTTCGTGTACGTCGATGCCTACCAGCTCATCGAGACAGCGGCGGTGCGAGTGATTGAAGCCGCGCGTGCGGCGCAGGTGCCGGTGCTCGTCAACCTCGGCGGATCGCCGCTGTCTGATGGCGTACACCGGGCCGCAGCCGGCTACGAAAAGCTGCTCGTGCAAACCAATGTCGATGACAGCGCCCATACCGAAGCGTTCACCGTCGCCCGATCACTGCTGGCGGAAAGCAACGCGGCCTGGGTGGCGGTGACGGCTGGAGCCTATGGGGCGGTGGCTGTGAGCCGCACGGACGAAGTTGCCGCGCCAGCCTTTCCGGTGACGGTGCGGCATACCCATTGCGCAGGCGCCGCGTTCTCGGGCGGGCTGCTCTATGGCCTGCGGGAGGGGTGGTCGATGGTTCGCAGTATGGTGCTCGGGTCGGCGAGTGGGGCACTGCGGTGCGCACGACACCACAGTGCCCCACTGCCGACCCTGGCGGAGCTGGAGGCCGTCGTCGCTGGCGGTGGTCTCCAGCGTCAGCAGTCACGCCACGCTAGCTAATCCGATGCATGTCGTGACCGCACTCGCCCGTGAGGCGCGACATGTCGCAGCCGCGTAGGCAGTGATACATCCGGTCCAGCCGAGCCGGTTCGCCAGCGCCGTGGCCTTCGATGGGGCTATCGACGTAGCGGACCGGCCCATTGCAGTATTTACACTTCTTCGTGCTCTGTGTGCTCACGGGCGGAGCGTAACCCGAGGGACCGACAGTCGATCTTGATCGTTTGTGCAGTTCAGAACAGTTTCCACTCGTCCAGTTGCCCGATCAGCCAGTCGAGGCGGTCGGGCGTCATCCGCTTCCGTTCGGCGTCTTCTTCGGTTTCCTGCCTGGCCCCGTACTGCCACCAGGCTTCGTTCGTCAGCCGGTCCATGACCAGGAAGCGATCCTTGACGGCTGGGCCACGGATGACCAACGAGGCGGTGTAGGGCTCGGCCACCACGGCGTGCACCATCGAGTGGTGCAAGGCGTAGCTGGAACCGACAAGTTCCTCTCTGGCCTGGAGCACCGGCAGTTTGGCCGGATCGACATGCTCATCCACTTCAGCGTTGCCGAACAGGTAGTGCCGGTACTGGCCGCGCAGGATCCGGCTGGCGTAGCTCCACCGGTGATTGTGTGGCCGGTCGAAGTAGCCGGGCAGGAAGATGTGCAATCGAACGCGGAAGCCAGCCTCGGCGTCATCGTGCAGCACCAGCTTGTCCAGGATGTCGTAGTGCTCGCACAGGGTGAACAACTCCGGCCTGGTGGGCAAGACGGTGATCCGATCGCGCACGATGCTGGGGTCTTCGACCAAGATATCGAGTACTTCGATGCAGGCGGTTTCGACGGCGTCGATGTCGTTCCAATCCAGGTCGCGAAGCTTCTCGACCAGGGTGTCCATGGCGTCCATCAGGCAGACTCGCTTTCGGGTTTGGCGCTGGATTTCCACAACCGGCAGACCGGCACGATGTCGTCATAGGCAGCGCAGGACGCCTTGCCCATCACCAGCTCCTCGGCCGGGCAGCCTCCCTGGCAGGCACTGGCTTTGCAGCCGCCGCAGGAGCTTTCGGCCAAAGCGCTGGTGAACAGATCGAACTCATTGACTCCATGGTTCAGCTGCACCTGACCGTCGACCATCTGGGCGAAGTGCAGCTCGGTGTCGAACAGGTAGGAGCAGACGTAGCAGCGGCCGTCCGGGAAGATCGAGATGCGATCCAGGGTCCGGCCGATGCACCCCTGGTAGCCCTCGGCGGCGTAGCGCTCCATTTGGTCGCGCCGGGCATAGGTCGGCTGGTACCACACCCGCGTTTTGTACTGCGGTGCAACCTGGTTGAGGTTGTCGCAGAAGTCCACCCACTCCGGCGGTGTCATGGCCATCTCCGAGTTGCCGTGCCCGGTGCCGATGGTCGAGAAGACATGGAACTTCACCAGGCTGACGCCGAGGCGATCGGCAATGTCGAGCAGCCGCAGCACGTCCTGCTCGTTCGCCTTGTTAACCGTGCAGATGATGCGTGTATCGAAGCCACGGCGGGTCAGTTCGGCGGTGGTTTCCAGCGCCTGGGTGAAGGTCCCCGCACCACGGATCGCATCGTGGCTGTCGCCGCTACCTCCGTCCAAACTGACTTGGATGTAGGCGAAATCCTCGGGTTCGAGCTTGCGGAACTTCTTGAGCGCGGGCTTCTGGGCGTTGGTCGTGGTGATGACGTGCTCGTAGCCCAATTTCCGACTGAGACGAATCGCCTCGCAGTAGTGCGGGTGCAGCGTGGGTTCGCCACCGAGGATGGTCAGCTTGTCACCGCCCATCCGCCGCCAGGTGGTCAGGGTGTCCACAATCTGCGGCAAGGGCATCTTGAGCGCGCGGTCCAACCGCTCACCCATGTAGCAGTGCTCGCAGCGCAATTGGCACGCTTCGGTGATGTAGAGATAGACATTGCGGAACCGGCCGTACGCCACGCGGTCAATCCGGTCCGGTTCGGGAACATCGGCCCCACGGGGCATGCGGGCATGGCCATAGCCATCGCTGTTGGCTCGCAGGCCAGGGGTAGGCAGATCGACGGTCGTCATTGTGGTGCACTCCGGGAAATAAGCAGCGGGGCAAGCAGATTCGCCGCCCCGTCGATGGTGTTGGTGGTGTCGAGCTGGGTGAGGGTGACATCGGCACGGGCGAAGCCATCGCGGATGCCGACTGCCGCCTGGTGGTAGCGCTGCATGCGCGCTTTGAACAGCCGCGGTGAATCGCCGCGTCTGGGATGCAGCAGGCCCCCGCACCGGCCGCACTGCCACGGGTCGACATCGCTCGGAATCGCCGGCAAGCGGGGATCGTTGATCGGGTCACGCTCGCAGCGATGGCATACCTTCCGGTTCCGGGCGCGCTGCCGGAGCGTCTTGACGTCGGTCACTACTTCGATGGCTTCGATGTGGCAGGGCGTCAGCGACCACAGGATCGCCAGCAGCTGATCAACCTGCGCCGCGGAACCGGGAAAATTGTCGAGCAGCACTGCCTGAACCGTTGGGTCCGCATTGACGGTTTCGAAGTAGGAGCGGAGTGCTGCGGCGACGGTGTAGTCGTCGATCCACCCCAACTGCTCCGGCGTAACCGCCGTTGCGGCCAGCGCCTCCTGCGAGACATGCTCGCGCAGCCGGAACACCCGGCGCCCAGGTGCCGATCCGAGCTGCATTGTCAGCGTCGTTTTGCCCGCTGCTGGCGGACCAAAGATGGGAACTACTAGGGACAACGCCACGCCTACCCCTTTCCTCGGCAAGGTTTTCGTGACCCGCCCAAGGGTCGGTTTCTGGGGCGAAAAGGGCCACGAAAAGGGGGTATTCGGGGTATGTATGAAACGTATAGCGTCGCCTGTCAAGCGCTGGTAGGGTCACGCGACCAAAGCGAAACGGCGAGAAAACCCAGGAAAACCCGGGAGCGGCCATCATGACGCGCGGACCCCAGACAGAGCGGTACTGCGCTCGTTGTGGGAGCAGGCTCAATCGGTACAATCTTGAATCGCGTTGCGCGCCATGCGAAATCGCGCTTCGGGATGAACGACAGCAGCCGTCGCCGGTACCGCCAGCCTTCTGGCAAACCGATCAGATGCGCGATGCGCTCGCCACTTGGCACATGGGCCGGGTGATCTTCGCCTACCGCACGCACCCATTTCACCATCGGCCCCTGCCGCAGGAGCTGGTTGCCACCTGGCTTGGCCTCACCCAGGCCCAACTCAGCCGTATCGAGAAGGGGCCAGCACCCGAGCAACTGTCGAAACTGATCCGTTGGGCGGAGGCGCTGGAAGTGCCGCCCGAGCTGCTTTGGTTCAAGCTGCCAGCAAAGTCCGGCGCTACGCTCGGTGATGTGAAACGCCAGGAATTTGTTCGCGCCGCGCTAGGCGTCACTGCGGCGGTCGCGACCAAACAGCCGCTACTGGATTTGCTGGCCCAGCTTGAACCAACGCCTGTCCCGTCGACGGTCGGCCTGGCGGAAATCGAGCAGGTGCGAACTGCCGCGCGCGAGTTCAGCTCCTGGGATCACACCTACGGCGGTGGCCTGGTTCGAGAAGCGGTCTCGGCCCAGCTGCGCTATGCCGTGAACTTGCTGGGTGCCAGTTGTGCCGAGAAGCACCGCATGGACCTGCACAGCGCGGTCGGGTTCCTCGGACATACGGCCGGGTTCATGGCCTTCGATGCCTACGCGCACGCCGATGCCCGCAGCATGTTTCAGCTCGGGCTGACCTGCGCCGAAGAGGTCGGCAACTGGCACCTTCGAGGCAAGGTGTTGTCGTCAATGGCTCGTCAGGCCATCTGGTGCGGGCACCCCGACGATGGGCTCACCTTCATCGAACTGGCTATGGTCCGGGCTGATCGACTGACGGCGACGGAGCGGGCCATGCTGCACGCGGCAAGAGCCCGAGCGCTGGCCAAACTGCACCGCACCGACGAAGCCGTGCGAGCGATTGGACAAGCTGACGAGGAGTTCGCGCAGGCGGCGCCGGAGAACGATCCGCCCTGGATGGCCTACTACGACCATGCCCAGCACTCCGGCGATACCGGGCATGCCCTATTCGATGTGGCACTCGAAGGTCGGTTCGTCGGTGAGGCACGGCAACGATTGGAGATTGCCGTTGCCGGACACACTGACGCCTTCGTTCGTTCGCGGGCGATATCTGGCATCAAGCTGGCGTCGCTCACCATGGCCACTGGCGATCCGGTAGAGGCTGCCTCCTTCGGCCAGACTGCGCTCAGCGACGCTGGACACCTTCGTTCCCGCCGGGCGGCGGATGATCTGCGTGAGCTTCGCATGTTCACCGGGCCTCATGCCCAAACGGCGGAGGTTGATGAACTGCGCTCGCAGATCGACAGCACGCTGGTTCACGCATGACGGACGTGACCGGAACCGATTGGTTGGCGATCGTGCGTTCGGCCGGCACCTCGGTCGGCCTGGACGTGGACCATGCCGCACCGATTCAGGTGAGCGAGAACGCCATCTACCGGCTGCCAGGATCGGTTGTCGCTCGGGTGAGTCGCCCAGGGCAACTGGAAGCAGCACGACGTGAGGTCAACGTGGCTCGCTGGTTGCAAGCATCAGGCGTTCCAGCGGTGCAAGTTGTTCCCGATGTCGACCAGCCCGTCGAGGTCTCGGGTCACGCGATTACCTTCTGGCGCGAACTACCGCCGCACCATCAGGGCACCCCGACGCAGGTGGCTGCCCTGCTCAAGCAGCTCCACCATCTGCCGATTCCAACCGAACTCAACCTCGGGAGAATCGCGCCGTTCGTGCGGCTGGACGAGCGGATCGCCGCCGCCCATACCCTGCCCGATCCCGATAGACGTTGGCTCCGAGAACATTTGGCGGATCTTCGGCAGCGATGGGAGTCGCTTCCGGATGGCCTTCCCTGGTGTGTGATCCACGGTGATGCTTGGATCGGCAACGTCGCGGCGCTGGAAGATGGTGAGGCTGTCCTCGTCGATCTGGAGCGGACATCGGTCGGGCCGCCGGAGTGGGATCTGGTGCACACGGCGATCAAGCACAGTTCGTTCGGGTGGATCACCGAACAGCAGTACGCCGAGTTCTGTCAGGTGTACGGCCATGATGTCGCCACCTGGGAGGGGTTCGAGCTGCTGCGGGACATCCGGGAACTACGGATGATCACGATGGCAGCGCAAACGGCAACAGCAGATCCCGCCTACCAAGAGCAGGCGCTACACCGGCTGGCGTGCATCCGAGGGGAACGCGGGCCGCGGCCGTGGGCAGGGTGGAAAGCGTTAGACTGAAGGCTAGTCCAAATCCGCTCGACTTACACGAAGCAGGGAAATGCCGTCAAGAGCCTCGACAGCCGAATGATCCCCGCTCGTTGTAATGGTCAGCCTTTCAGTGGCCTTGAACTCTCCCTTGCCCTTGTGTCGGCGCGTAAAGCGCTTCCACTTGGTCCAAGTACTCTGTTCCGCCAACATGACCGCCTGCGCGCATTCCGCCCAACCTACGTTGTTGATGGTGGTACTCAGTGCAACGGCGATGTCGGAAGGTACGCCCGTTGTTGGAGCTTCGGCGGCAGCTATTTCCATTTCACAATTCGAATAATATCGGTTTATTTGTCCGCTGGCATAGCCGACTACACGTAGGACTTGGCTATCACTCTCTTGGGTAAGCAGGGGTTGCACGCGGTCATAGAAGTAGCTGCCAAGAACATCCGACTCACAGGCTGCAATTACGCGATCGTCCGCCATCGCGGCTCTTAGCCGTGCGTAGTGATGAAAAGCTGCCGGATCTGGTAATAGATCGGCGACCACAAGAAGATCACCTACGCCCAGAACCCACGTTGGACGCCTGGCCGAACCCGCGATAGCTGCACCATACGTCGCGATTGGATCCATGCGCTCGAACGTCACGATAATCGAGGTCACGCCAGAAACTTCCGATGGCAAGACCTCATGCAATTTGCCACCTTGCTTCAAGGCAAACTTTCGGCCGCCCTCGTCTAGGATATAAGTAGTCGCTCGATCGGTTTGGTCAAGGGCCTTCCCGAGCATGTCATCCACCCTCGACGTAACCCTGTCGCGTCTGCCTCGTCGACCAGCCTCAGTCAAACTGTGCGCTTTGGCTTCTACGACTAGCGGCCATTCCGTGGAGACCAGCACATCTATCTCGCCTTCGCCGCGAGTCGCAGATGTGTAGTGCTGACCTGCATGGACATTCGCCTTACCAAAAATGCGCGTGAGCACCGCTTCCACCAGCCGCTCATGCGCATCTTGTCGATGTTTATGGTATTTGACAGGATCGTAGGTTGCCGTCTTGGATTCCGTTGCTAAACGGTCATGGAGTGCTGTAGGTAATGCCCACGGATCCGGGATGAGATACTGCCCATCACCGAGGGTGATGCACGGCCGTTTCCGCACAATGTTGTCATCGCCTGGAAAACGGAAGCCTGGTTGGCTCCCATAAGTTGTGGAGAAGAATTCCAGCATAGCCCGCACTTCGTCAACATCAGAGCCTGTTGACTGCGAGACGGCCTCCACAGTCCAAATACTTGCCGCGTTCAAACCTTCGACAAAGGCCGAGACGTCCGCCTCATCACCCGAATCAACACTTGCCCGAAGTGACGCCACTGCCGAGGAAAAGCGCTTTCGCACTGCTTGCGAATGTTGTCTAATTATCCGCATGACGTCAGCCGGGTTGAATCCCAGGGCCTTGATGTAATACTGGCGATGCCGATTGAAGACCTCGGTATCGATTGTCTCCATGTGCATCGCGTACCCAGGCATTCGATCGGACAGGTGCTCCATTTGCAGCTGCATACGAGCGAATCCGAGTTCAGCTGCATCGTCGTCGGCTTCATCGATCGAATTGATAAAGATCCGAGCCTCTTCCGCCTCGAATATGGCGCCAACTAGTGTTACGACCTGCTCGACGACAGAGCGGGGAGAATCTTCGGTCCCCGAACTATCTACGGACAGCGCAATACCCACAAGGTATTCGATCTTGGCAGCCCAGTTCCATGTATATGGGCCGTCATCAAGTGCACCGGAGCCCGCGTCGGGGATGACGGACATACTTGCAGGCACCGCTACGGCATTGATCAGCTGTGTTAGATCCTTACCCGCCAGAAGATCCCGAAGCTCGGCCACCAGCGCGGTCGGATCGCCAGCCTGCTCTCTGAGCGATGCCATGATCTCTTGCAGCAACGCTTCTCGTTCAGGTCCCGGCGGCAGGGATGACCGAATTGTTCCGTGTCTGCCAGTGGCTTGCTCGGGAAGCCACACCTGGTCCGTGCCGAAGGCTGCTTCCTCTGGGAACCCACCCAGTCGAGGCGTCATGCGCCGACTGTAGCGCCGGAGTCCGACAAGGAGCTAACGGATTTCGATACGCTGACGAGCGTTATTGCGTGGCACCGTCTTCGGCGTACCTGATATGTCCAGATGTGAACCCGGCGACGAACAGCTGCCCGAGAGCCTTCCAGTCGTCAACCGAGGCCCGCTCATCCGCATGGAGGTCGAGGCACTCCTCAACCGTCCAGTCTCGTAGCACCACGTAGGGGGTTGACCATTGGCCTGTATCCCAGGCGGCGCGAGAACCTTGTCGACGTTCGGATTTCTGAACACCAAGCCAGAAGAGGTTGCCCGCGTGGGGGCCTCTGATGCTGGGGAACTCGCCGGCGCGTGACCATCGCCGCCAGGCTGCCTCGAATGCCAGCTCGAACTCCAGCTTGGCGCTGGTCACCGCTTCGACGCCTTGAGCCAGCACGCCGAGTGCTGCCCCCTCGGCCACGTGCCTTATCTGCTGATCCTTGGTTGCCATGGCGGAAGCCTAGCCGGAGGCACCGACAAGGCGGATCGGCAACAAGGTTCCATCAGCCGAAGTATCGATGAAAAAACTACATCCTATTTCCCTCAGCATCTCTTGATGTTCCTCTCGCAAGAAGTTAAAACACATATTAGTTGGAAGAACGCAAATGACAACTCGGCCAATGCGCCACTCCGACAAATAGATGAAACCAGCTGAAACTTGCCTAATAATGCAAACATGTCAAAATTAGAAATGATGAACCCCGCCTATCCCAAATACGAACTCCTCGCCAAAGCCCTCGATGCTCAATTCGGAAACATCTACGAGTACAACCTGGACGAAGGGCAAGACGCTGGTATTGACGTTCAGGAATGGACCGATGAACTTCGCACCGCGGTGAGGCAGTACCTCGTTCACGATCTACCGGCGGATGTTCGGGATTGGTTATTTCACTCCAAAGACCGTGCCGCTGCTGACGTCGACGTTGAGAAACAAGTCGACCAGCTGCTCCACCTGGAACCTTGGGAAGTGGCCTTCGAGGTGCGCAACGCCGCGGTGGCGGCCGTTCCCACACTGGGCGAGCTGATCGGCCATCTCGACACCTGGCCTTCCGGAGAGGAGTCGGCCGACGCCGTTGTGTGGTTGGAGACCCGCTCCACCTTGGCCGAGTGGCGCGCGGTTGCAGAAGCAAGCAATCACGATGAGCTACACGAGACCCTGGCGGCGAACCAAGGGCGTGCGTTGACACCCCATGATCTGGTGCGCGTGCTGTCGCCACCGGAACTCCTTGCAGCTTGGCAGTGGCAATTTGGTCCGGCCGAATCTGATCTCACTGACAAGGAATGGGGTCTGCTCGCGGCGGCATTACCATCGCAGAGGATTGGGAGCCGGTCGGGCAAAATCGTGTTTCGACCGCTGAACGAGTACGAGCTTGCCCGGAGACGGAAAAATCTCGATGGTATCCGCTACAAATTCGCTAAGGGCGTGCGTTGGACGGAAGTGCCATCACGCTATGGCAATCGTCTCGACCAGACGTGGCAAAACTACACAAAGAGCGGGTTGCTCGTCCGTTTACGCGATGCACTGCAAGACAATCCAGATGCCATAGCCCTCGTGGCGTGGCTGGACCAAATGATTGCCGAGAGTCCAAAGAAGCGCAAACAACAGCATGTGAGCGGGGCGGCGGCATGAGCCTCCTCCATCTGCATCCCCGGTCGTGGTACATCGAAGATGTAGAGATCGTGGGCTATTCGCCGATGGGCTACCTGTTCGATGCCATGATGCGCTGCCGTCAGTGCCAGCGTGTACGGACGAAACGGTACTTAGATACGCTTCTCGTCTTTCGTTTGAGCATGATGGGCCTGCGTGATTCTGATTACCGAGAAAAGGCTACTGAGCTTTCGGAACAGATTAGAGATGATTTGTGGGCGGCGCTGTAAAACCAGATTGCAGCTCACCGGCTAGGACCGTTCATCAGTTTGAGTAAGAGCTTGCTCCATCAGCGCTATCAGGGCGCACAAGAAGTCCGTGATTCGCTGCACCACCGACTCGAACGCCTCGGCAGGAGACCCCGAAGGTGCGTATCCGTGGCACCACTCTGCTATTTCGCCGGTCGAGGAAATGACAGCTGCTGAAGCGCGCCGACGTCAGCGCGGCGTGTGCAACCGATGCTTGGCTCACTGATTGGTAGCCGTCAGCTCGGCGCAATTGGTTTGCTGTTGGCAACCGCGTTGGGCATGCTTGATCCGGCACCAGCGTCGGTCGCCGCCGTGTCGCTCCCGGCTCTGGAGTGGTGAAAGGTGCACGGTCTGTGACTACTTCGTCTCCGCCAGAGCGATTGCGGGTGAAACTGGCTGAACAGCTGAACTTCCTCGACCGTTCGGCGACCCTGTACGACCGGGGGCACGAAGATGAGGCGCTGCGGATGGCGGTTGCACTCAGAGTGCTTTTCACCAGACGGCGAGGGGCGATGCCCTGATGGTCATGCTGGGGCTCGGGGGTTGCGACGTGCTGAGTTCGTCGAGAGGGCTTGGAACCTGGAAGGACTACCTCAGCGAGCGGATCGACCTGAGCAGTCCGCGACCGGTCACGATGATTCCGATGTGCCAACGTCAATTTCTCCATGCAGTTTCGTTCGATACATGGTGGAAGCAAGAAGTTGTCTTCCAGCACAGCGGGACGAACTATACGCGGCACAAGATCGTCTGGAGCATGGCTAACAAGGACGGCGGCGCACATGTCGATGATCTTGAGCCGTACTACGAGGTGCTGCGTTCGGGAAAATGGGCGCTGACGATAACAGGAAACTTGACCTACGCTGGTCCTGCGCCATTTCCCCAAGGTGTCGAGATATCTCCGGATAACGGTCACTTCGCGCTTATTCGACAGTTTGCGTTTGAGGTTTTGCATAGTGCCAACACGTTCAATTGGTAGAGGGGCGTAAGGCATGGGCAAGATCGCGCGACGGCATCATACAGTACCTCGATTTTATCTTGCTGGCTTCGCTAACGAAGTCAGCAGACTTGGCGTCGCACGCCTAGAAAATGGGAAGCGGTTTGTTCAAACGATCGACAATGTATCGGTTAACAATAATTTCTACCTCATAGAGTCTGCATCGGGGCAGTCAGATGAATTCGAGAAGCTTCTTAACGATATCGAGACTCAAGCCTCTCAAGTCTGGTTGAAGATACTCAATGAAGGCGTGTGGCCGCTGACACCGGATGATCGTGAGATACTCGGCGTCTTCGTAGCGTTGCAATATATGCGCGGACCGAATCGTCGTCGATTTCTGAGTCAGATGAACTGGGCGGTCAACCGGCTTCAGGTCGGAGCGGTGGGACGTGCCAAGCTTGTTGACTGGTTTGCAAGCGAACAGGGTATTGAAATAACAGAGGCAGATGCCGATGACATCTGGGCCACGTTTTCAGCGTCCTCGGAACCGACGATTTCAGCATCGTCGATTCTTCATATCGGCCAGATCATAGATTCCGTTCCGGACACACTGCGGTTCTACACCACGCGACCTTGGGCGCTGATCCGATTCAAGCGGAAGAACCTGCTGTCATGCGATACGCCTGTGGCGCTCATTCCGCGTCCCGGAACACCTCCGCATGTCGGCACCGGCCTTATGACCGCGTACGCAATTGTGCTCGCTATCTCCAGAAATGTCGGATTGGTTATGGCTGATCTCCAGCCGCTTGCCGAAAACAATGTCGATCCTGAACGTGTGATAGCAGGCGAGTTGGATGTCGTGGAGCCGCCCACGGCGCGAAACGCGAATATGTTCAACCGTGCGGCAATCCTCAATGCTCGTCACGAAATTTACTACCATCCAGACGATGTGAGTCTGGTGCCCGATCCCCTTCCGGAGGTCAGGGATTCAGAAGTGGTCGCGACCGGTGTTGATCAGATGTTTGAATCGCTGAGCCAGATGCATTCTCGGCGAGAATAGGCGGTCACCGAACGCTTGCCGAGAAGTTATGCCGATAGGCACTGCCAGGGGCGACGGAGCTTGAGGTAGAGGATTCTTGTCTTGTCGGTGCCATGCAGTTGAGTTAAAATGAATTCATATGCAACAATCGGAAATTTCCCTACGTCTAAAAGAGCAGGCCGAAAAGTTTCCAGTCCGCTTTCGTGAACTCGATGCATCGTTTCTGCTTTACGTGTCGCTCCAGCCCTACTGGACTCCAAAAGTGCAGCGCAAGATGAAAGATTACCTCCGGGAATTTCCTGAAGATACTTCTAACTGGCTCCTTGATCCTCAGCAGGGAAAGCCGCCAATAAATTCTATAGCCAGGAAGGTGCAAATAACGGGCCTCTTGAAACGTTGCACCCCTCACCAGGTTGTGGTCTCTGTGGCTCGGGCTGCGGTTGATGCCAGTCGCTCTATTGAAGAACCGATCGAAACGTTCGTCGGTCGGACCCGGCGGGGCGAGAGCAGTAGGGCGCGGTTGGCGCTTGACCGAGAACGGACAGCGACAATCCGTGAGTGGGCACGTAGTAGCGGCCGCAACGTAGCCAAACGCGGACGTATCTCAGCTGAGATCATTGAGGCGTACTACAAGGAACAAGGCACACTGGATCTGCCGAACCATCAAGAACTGTCGATGATCAGTTCCTAGTGTCTATCTCGTTGCTGGTCGCATCTCCACCCCTCGCCCCTGGAGTGCCTTGTAGACGCTTCCCTTGGCCTTTCGAATCTGCCGTGCTATAGCCTTCAGTGACTGCCCCTCGCCGTAAAGCCGCACTGCACAGTCAATTTCTTCCCCGGTCATCGGCTGGTTCCGCATCTGCACACCATGCTCTTGGAGGATCTTCAGCAGTCCGCCCTTCGAGAGCTCGTAGCGCTCGCACAGTTTGTTGGTGGAGGCACCACCTCGGTAGGCATCGACCAACTCGGCGATGGTGGCAGGCGACAACCGCCGATCCAGCCGCCGCGGTTGAACCGTGCTGCTGTTCGTCTTCGCAGGCCGGCGGGCCGGAGCAGCCTCGATCCTGGCGATCACCTTGCCGAGCCAGTCCGATTCCCACTGTTTCAAATACCGTCCGCTAACCCCGACACACGAAAACCCCTCCTGACCAGCGCAGGAGGGGTTTTCTTCGTCATCCGACCACCCGCAGAGCGGGACCAGAACGGGACCGTAGGTGCTTGGAGAGCTTGTCTCCGGCCCCGGTGATCTCCTGTTGATCCGGGTGTAGATATCGCTCGGTCGTCCGGCTGTCGGCATGCCCGGCGATCTTCTGAAGCACGTGCAGGCTCACCCCGGCATCGGCCATCCACGTCAGACCGGTGTGACGGAGATCGTGCCGCCGCAGATGCTCATACCCGAGTGCCGTAACCACCTCATCCCAGTGCGTGGCATCCCGCAGAACACCGGTAGCGATCCGCCCGCCCCGAGGTCCACGGAACAGCCGGGATCAGGATTGTCCCGGCCGACCGCATCGAGCCGGTCCGAGACCAGTTGCCGAACTTCGTCGATCAGCGGAACATGCCGTGCACGGTTGCCCTTGGTGCCCTTGTCTTCCAAGCCGCCGGGGCCGGGTGTGGTCTGGCGACGCACGCGCCATGTCCACGTATCGGTGTCGATATCGCCGACACGGCAGCCGGAGACCTCGCCGATTCTGGACGCAGTGCACGCAGCGAAAATCACCACCTCACCCCACCCGGGATAGCGATCAGCCGAACGCTGCACCAGGGCATCGGCCAGCGTCGTCAACGCAGTCCAGTTTGGCAACGCGAGGGCCCGCGGTGACTAGCTGTGGTCCGGTCTCACGGAGTTCCATCTCCACCCCGCTGCGTTCTCAACAACCGCCACCGTCTCTGCACACGTTCAGAGTCGTCCGGATTCGGATCGCCGGGTTCAAAACGCTCCCGAAGGACCGCAGCGGGACCCGCACCGCCGACGGGGAAGCGAAGCTCTATGTCGAGCACCTTCGCTTCCTGTAGGCGTTCTTTCGGAAACTCCGAGCCCTGGGGGTGGCTCAGGAACACTCTCAGCATGTCCGGGCCGTACACAACGAGGCCGGAGTCGATCATTTGGACACCTACGCCTGCAGGCCGCTTCTCATTCCCTCCGCCCCGAATCCGAATTTTCATCGGAACTCGGACGTCGTTGTCCGCGAGGAGACTCGCGGACCACCGATGCTGAGGAAGCACAATATGGTCCTGGGGAGCGGCATCGAAAAAAAGCTCCAACTCGATGCTAAAGCCCCAGACCTCCCGCTCCGGGAGACCACCCAGCGCTGCGATCGTGGACTGTTGCGTATATACGTCTGCCCAGATCAGATCAATCTCCGGGACCGCCACAGATTCAGTCAGCATCGAGAGCAGCTCCGCACGAGAAGCCGTGCGTGTCGTGGTCGCCGACCTCCACGGAACCTCCTTGGACACACCGCCATGCCCGTTAGTGGTCACGAGGTAAGGCGCTCGGTCGGTCTCGAAAAATAACGCAACTACCGGGCCGTGTTCGGTCTCCACTTGTAGCAGTTGCATCCCTGGTGTCGTCTTGTCTGCAAAACCAGACTCGACGCGCTGCCACCAGTCAGCTGGGTCTGTCGAATCGAGTGGCACGATCCGGCCGCCGTCCTCATCCAATCCTATAATCCATAAGATTGTTTCGCCTCGCGCGGCATTGGCCATCGCCGCAATGATTCGCGCCGCCTTTTTGGTGTCGTTTAGCCACGCCGACTTCGCTTCCACGAAATCATCCTCGATCCTGCCCCCATTGAGGACACGACTGACGTGGGCTATAGCCCCGGTTCGTCCGGGGTTGAATTTTGGCGCACTTCTTGCCAGATGTGCTCGGGTAGCCGGTGTCGGTGTCTGCGGGGCTACAAGCTGCTGAGTAGCTCAGCCGTTGTTACGCGCAGCGCTATGGCTAGTCGCTGCAGTGTTGTCAATCGTGCCCGGCAACATCAGGCGCACAATCTAGTCAGAAGCTATCCCAATTATCAAACTCTTCCGCGTAGTATGCATCCATCTCGCGCTGCGTCGAGAGTGCCTCACTCACACCGATATCGGTGGCGTCTAGGTAGTTCGCCACACCCAGCATTGCCTGATGGAAGGCGACGAGGTTGATCCTGTCGATCCCAGATAGAGTATCGGTGCCGTCACGTCGGCTTGCGTAGCGGAACTCCTGTCCATCCGGATCGAACTTAGCCAACTGACCGATCACCTTGGTTACATAGCGAATCTGTTCCTTTTCTTCCGGAAACTCTTTGATTAAGAGCTTCTTGGTTTCCGACCATGACTGATCCTGTGGTGATGCTCGGCCTTTGTAGGAAAGTTGCATAGTGCCCGTAACTGGGCAAGTACAGACTTCAGTTGCAGCTCGACGTGATGCCGCCAGCACGCGGCGTATGGAAAGATTACGGTATCCAAGTCGCGAACTGACCATTATGCAAGCATGGTGCTGCCGAGAATCTCGGCAGCCCGACGAAATCCTTGGATACGTCCGTAGAGACCCATGCGTCGCTGCCAGCCGATATCCGAGAATTGCATATAGTGTGTCGGTGGCGTTTGGAGATCATGGTGCTTGGCGGGCCAAACAAGTTCGATATCATCAAAGCTGCTCATGGTGTTGTAACCCCTGAACCGTTCGTGCTAGCCAACTTCTGGCGCTTGATGCGGTCGTTGTAAGTCTCGAAGAGAAAGACCGCAAGCGTCGATGCTGCGCCGACAACCAACCGAGCATGCCGCGGTCCGAGACCGCCGCGTCCCGTCGCCTTGCCATGTCCTGTTCCGTAGGTGTTGCGCAGTTCCGCCACTCCGGCTGTCAGATTGCCGAGGCTGCCCAAGACTCGTTTAATCGCGTCAGCCGCTGCTGCAGTCGAGTCGACAGAGTCTGGAGCAAGCTGCAGATGCTTAGTTGTCTCGCGTAGAAGCTGCGGGACATCCCATTTCTTGTCGATCTGCACGCCGATGGCTTCAAGAACCGTCTTGCAAGCTGTTTCGATAAGCTCTTTTGCCGTGCCGATCGCAAGCTCTGGATCAGAGTCGATGGCTGTTTCCATCCGTGTAATCTGCCGGACGAGGTAGTCGATGTCGCCCGCCGCAACATGCTTCGTCACCTGCTTCACTGGACTCGGCACTGTCAGCGTGCTCCGGGCAGCGAACACAGGACGACCCGAGATCTGTGCAACCTCGGCGAGCTCCCAACCATCCATGCGGAGGTGACGGTTGTACATTCCTACGAGAGTGAGGGCTTCGTCCCGATCTGGACGCGCCACAGGGTGTGCTGTCATAGCCAAGAAGGCAAGGAGCTTCTCATCGCTACGACCGAGTTCAAAGCGGTCGTCCGTGAACACCCATTCGTCATCCCAGTCGTAGTTGTTGATCCGGTGTTGCCAGATGTCACCGTCGGCGTGTTCGAAACGGGGGTCATACGAAGGCATCTGGTCGAGGGGATACAGCCGAGCGAGGAAGGTCGGCTCTTCCAGACGCCCAGCCCACCAGATCTTGCCAAGACGCAGCTCGTCAAGGATCGCCTGACGAGTAACCTCAGTTATCCGCATGGAAGGACCGTACGTGGAATCACCGACGCCAGCCGAGTGGTTTTTGGATGATCCGTGATCAATCATTCTAAGCCCCTTGACCTTCATCCATGCAACCGCCTGACCCGGGCACCAATAACCTCTATATTCTTTGACTGTTTCAGTAAACGTTCACATACGCTCATTGCGAGATCCACCGACGAAGCACTTACCGGTTTAAGGCTGTGCATCCAATCGTTTCTCAATTTCCGGACGGATGATATATCATCATACAAATCTTTCGAGATGTAGCCCAGAAAAGACAGCATTTCCGCTATGACCGATGCGGTGAATGTGCGGCCGTCACTTAGCCGCTTCCTCCGAGTGTGGTCAATAAAGGTGCTACCATGCGTCGATTTGATATTCTCTTGCATCATCGTCCACAAATCATTGAGCAATCTTTCGGTGATTGTCCAACAGTTAATGAGGCTAAAGTTGTGATTATGGTCTTGGTAGGCCTTGCTTCCCCTAAGGAATAGGTCTAAGAGAAGAACTCCTTCAGCTCCATGTTCGATCATTACTTGTGACAAGTTCTCGGCAGCCCCGTCGACTGCTTCATGACTAATTGCGGGGCCACGCATGCTGATGCGATCATCCAGGCCAAATGGCAGCCCAACCTGATATGATGACGGAAACTTGGCTGTGGCAAGATAGCTTACTCGCTGATTTCCAAAACCCATATTCGTTGTATCGTCGATACTATCCAAGGAGAGGGTGAGCTCGGGCGTGATGACCATCCGCTCCAGGCTGAGTCTTCTCGTTTTAAGCTCATGCGTGTAAAGTAACGCCAAGTAGGCATTAATAATGTACGTGCGCTGGATTACGGCATTTGCGTCGTCCTCGAAGCTGTCGTCCATGTCTGCGATGCTCGATCGGGTGCAATACGGTATGTCCGCGAAGTCGAATGCGAAGACGCCCTCTAGAGTTGCTCGCATTTTCAGGCCGCAGTCCAGATCCTTGCGGAGGACCGTGGAGTCAAACCTATCAAAGTCTACGCTTAGCTCAGCGCCGATAGGCGACTCAGACAGCCATACGGGAGGATCATGATAAATGCCGGTCACATTTCTATTCATTTTCTACCATTCTAATACACACTAATGCAGTCGTGGTAATGGATTACGGGCAGTTGGATCGACCGCGCGCTACTTGGCTCTATAATCGTCTAATGCAACAGCTTGAGACTCACTCGCTAGGTCCGTTCTTCGGTTCGCGGAAGAACTCGCTCCATCAGTGCCATGAGGGCAGATAAGAAATCTGTTATTCGCTGCACCACAGACTCGAACGCTTCCAGGTTGGTCATATCGGTAATACCTAAATCTGCCCGCGCTCGGGGAGCCTGAGATCCGGCAAGGTGGGCGACGCCGCCTTGTGATCGGAAGTCCCAAAGCTTCCGAAGTATGGCGGTGCAATTGTCCTCATCGCCGAGCTCCTCGGTGAAGCGTTGGAGTAGGCTTAGCGACTTCTCATCTTTGTTCGCTCCACCGAGATACGTTTTCAATGGCGCCGGATTAATTGCGTCGACCATCGCTATTGGAAGAATCAACAGAGACTTACCCAACGATGCAGGGTCCTCATTGAGTGGTCCGACCATAGATTCGAACTGTGTTGCCACGGGGACGCTCCGTATACCCAGGGATGGAGGGAATGCTCACTTGACGAGGATACGGCGAGGCACCGACAGACCCCGGTGGAACCAAGATGCGGTGGTCGCATTGCAATCAGCGTGTCGATGGCCGCATCTCGACGCCTCGTCCACGCAACGCGGTCCAGACACTTCCCTTCCCCTTCCCGAGCTTCTCCGCGATGGTCTTGAGTGAGTCGCCCGCTTCGTAGAGCCGGGCGGCTTGGTTGATCTCGTCCTTGGTCATGGGTTGGAAGCGGGTCTGAACGCCATGCTCATCAAGGATCTTGAGCAGGCTGCCCTTCGAGATGCCGTGCTGCTTGCAGAGTTGGTTGGTTGAGGCACCTTCGCGGTATCCCGCAACGATCTCGGCGATGGTGTCTTGGGTGAAACGGTGAGCGATCGGCGAGGTTGGACAGGCGTTGTACCTGGTTGGCGTGGGGATGTGGTTTCGAGCAGCTTCACGAGGCTGCGAAGTTGGGTGGCCTGCGGATGGTTTGAGAGGTTTCCAAGGAGGGCGACACACGAAAACCCCTCCTGACCAGCGCAGGAGGGGTTTTCTGTTCAGCGGACGGCCCTGAGGTTTGGGGCCGATTTTGGGGCCAGTTCGCCCGCGTAGATGTTGAGAGAGCCTCTCGCCGTCCTCGCGTAGCGCTTCCATGTCGGGATGCAGGTACCGCTGCGTAATCCGCGGATCGACGTGACCGGCGATGCGCTGCAACCGGTGCAGCGGAACACCGGAGTCGGCGAACCAGGTCAATCCGGTGTGCCGGAGATCGTGCCGCCGGAGATGCTCGAACCCGAGCGCGGTGACGACCTCGTCCCATTGCGTCGCGTCGCGCAGGACACCTGTAGCGATCCGTCCACCGCGAGGGCCTACGAACACCCGAGCGCCAAGGAAGGCGGTCCGGAGTTCATCGTCGGTCGCTCCTCGGTGTTCCCGCTCGACGCGGGTGCGAGCGTCGTTGATTCGCTGGAGGATGAGCGGGCGAATTTCGGCGATAAGAGGAATCGATCGGCGCCGCCTGCCCTTGGTGCCTTTGTCCATGAGCCCGCCAGGCCCTGGTGTCGTCTGCCGACGTAACGTCCACACCCACGAATCGGTGTCGATATCACCCACCCTGCAACCCGATACCTCACCGATTCGCGTTGCTGTGCACGCCGCGAACATCACCACATCACCCCAGCCCTGGTACCGGTCAGCCGATGCGGCGACCAGTGCCGCGGTAAGTCGTTCCAAGGCAGCCCAATTCGGTAGTGCCAGCGATCTCGGATCGTCGACCTCGTCCTCGGTCCGGCGGTATTGCCTTTGCCAGCCGACAACATTCACCACATTCCGAGGAATGATCTCATCACGGACCGCCTGGTCGAGGACCCGTCCAAGCGCGGCGAGGGTGTTCTTGATCGTCGAAACACTGGGCCGAGATGAGCAAGGATCTCAACCTGTCTATATCGCGCCGACCGAGGCCGCTGCCAAGGAACGGTTCACCGAGTTCGCTGCGAAGTGGGGACCGCGGTACCCGGCGAATCGTCTGCTCCACCAACGCCATCGAGTCATTGAACGCCCGCTACCGGCGCGCGATCCGCGCCCGCGGGCACTTTCCGACCGAACAGGCCGCACTGAAATGCCTGTATCTGGTGACCCGATCCCTCGACCCCACCGGACGCGGCCGGGCACGATGGATGATGAGGTGGAAACCGGCCCTCAACGCCTTCGCCATCACTTTCGAAGGCCGGATCACCCCGACCGGAAACTAGCAACCACCGAGGTCGGATCCACCGCTAATCCGACAGTCCCGGCGATCGCGGTGGGAGAGGGGTGAGCCGCGATCGACGTGTGTGGCGCGACAAGATCAACGGGAACTCAGGGCGTGGGAGTGCGGCGAGGAGGTCGGTGAACATGGCAGTGGCAGAGGACGATTGGACGGTCGTTCCCGGAAAGGGGCTGGGAAGGCTCGTGTTCGGGATGTCTCCGGCGCAGGTCGACGCGATGTCGGATGCGTATGGTGTCGTTGCCGGGCGGAGGGATGGCCGTGTTCCCGACGATGTTCTGCGTGACACGTTGGAGAAGTTCGGTACCGGGATGAGCGATGAGGAGAAGCAGGCCCTCATGGCCGTCCATGCGACCAGTGGCCCGCCTGCTGACTGTGTGATCGAAACACGTAGTGAGTCGGGAATTGTTCTGGGTTACAGGTCCGGCCGGCTGATGGAGATCATGTCGGCTGACGATCAGCATCCGCTGTTCCTGGATGGCAAGGATGTGCTGTCGCTCGATGGGTTGGAGGCCCTGGCGTTGCTGGAGCGGCTGAACGGTGGCCCTGGGCGTTACTGCGGTACGGAGGGGGCGTTCGACGCCCTTGCCATTTCGGTGGACGGTTTCAGCGTCACCGACCGGGATACGGGCGTGCAACCGCTGGAGGGAGCTGACGCGCGGTTTCGAGCGCGGACGGTGACCTTGCGGCCCGAGCCGTATCGGCCTGGGGCCGAGACAGATCGGCTTATCGTGCAGTCGGTCTCGGGGAACCTGACGTAGTCCTGTCTCCGAGGGGGTCCTCGACAGCCTCGACGACGGCTGTTGCATCGACTTCGTCATCGGCTGCGTTCCAGCCCAAGTGTGGCGTCGGGTGCCTGTGGAACCGCGACGGTGCCGGGTCGGTTCGGGTTGGCGGCGGTGGGTGGGGAACCACCAGTTGTGGCGGCCGAAGGCGGCGATGAGCGCAGGTACGAGGAGTCCGCGGAGCGGTTCGGTGCTGGGACGAGGGTGACGTCGAGGAGGATGCCGAGGGCGACGCCGCACAGGAGGCGACTGCCGGACCGTGGCGGCGGGCTCGTCCGGATGGACATCAGCACCGACGAACTTCCTGACGGTGTCGAATTGTTCGCACACGGTTCGTACTGGCGAGGGGAGAACGGCATTCGTGTGGTGGTCAGAACCGGTGCTGTAATTCGCGGCGGGAGGTGATGTCGAGTTTCCGAAAGATTTTGCGCAGGTGGTATTCCACGGTTGCGGTGCTGAGGAACAGTTCGGCGGCGATCTGTTGGTTGGTGATGCCGGTGGCGGCGAGATGCGCGATCTGCAACTCGCGTGCGGTGAGGGCGTAGGCGTTGTCGGGGGTGCGTTCACGCGCGGTCTCACCGGTGGCGGCCAGTTCGGTGCCGGCGCGGTCGGCGAAGGCCGCCGCGCCCATGGCGTCGAACAGTTCCAGAGCACTGCGCAATTGGTTGCGTGCGTCTCGGCGGCGTCGGCGGCGGCGCAGCCATTCGCCGTAGAGAAGGCGAGTGCGGGCGATCTCGGTTGCCGAGGGTGTCGGCTCGAGCAGGGCCAATGCTTGCAGATACAACGGCTCGGCCTCGCTGTCGACGGCCAGCAGCGCGCGGCTGCGGGCCAACACACCCATCGCCCACGGGGTTCCGCTGGCGGTGGCGCGTGCGGTGAGGCGGACCAGGGCTCGTTCGGCGGCGGGGGTGTCGTTGTTGCGGACGGCCGCTTCGATCAGGTCTGCCAGGACCATGCCCCCGAAATGGGGTGGGTCCTCGTCGAAGACGACGGTCGCGGCGACCTGCGCGGCAGCGTACTGGCAGCGGCCCAGGTGCAGGGTGATCTGGGCGTGGCGGGCGATCTGCACCTGGAGTCCGCCGGGGCGTTCGGCGTCGAGTCCGGCTTGCACGGCGACCGCCGCCAGGGTGGGTTCCTCGTCGCCGCGCCACCCGTGGAGGAGCGCGTCGCTGGTGTTCGCGTAGCGCAGGTCCGCGCCGATCGCGGCGGCGATGTCTTTGAACTCGGCGTAATGGGCTGCGGCGGTGGTGAATCGGCCGCAGAGCAGGGCGTGTGTCGCCAGGCCGTGCGTGGCGGCTTGGAGGATGCGTAGGGTGCCGTGGCGGCGGGCGGTGGCGGCGTAGCGGCGTGAGCATTCGCCGAGGGCGTCGATGTCCCAGAGTTCGAGGGCGAGCAGCACGCCGAGCAGGAACCAGCGTGCGGCGTCGGTGTTCTCGGCGCCGTCGGCGAGCAGGGCCGCCAGTGCGCGTCGCATGTGCGGCACAGCGGTGGTGTAGTCGTCGCCGACGAGGTGGGCGTGCGCGGTGAGCAGCAGGTCCTCGAGTGTGGGCGTGCCCGGCGGATGTGGCAGCTCGAGGGCGGACTGCGCGACGCGTCGCGCAGTCATGTCCCCGCCGATGCGGGCTACCACCGCGACCGCGTCGAAGGCTTCGAGCAGGGTGTCGCGAGCAGTGCGGGTGTCGTGGTCGGCGAAGAGCATGGCTGCGTCGTGCAGCAGGGGCACCGCGCCTTCGCGGCCGAGCATGACGTTCAGGAAACCGCGCAGTCGCATCGCGTACGCGTCCAAGACCGCAATCCCGAGATCGGGGACCAACTGGTCGAGCAGCTGTTCGGCCAGGAACGGTGCTCCCGCGGTGAGGGCCGCGCCGGCCGCGGCGAGCAGCCGCCCGTTGCGTTGGACAGCAACCGGACTCAGTTCAGCGGCGGTGCGCAGGAAGGTGGCCTGGGCCAGGTAGCCGCCGCGCTCGCGGGCCCGATCGGCGGCCGTCTCCACCTCGGCGGCCACCTCCTCGTCGGGTTCCTCGGTCGCCGCGGCGCGATGCCAGGCGCGTCGATCGCTGTCGGTGGCCGGGTCGGTGGCTGCGGCCAAGGCCGCATGTGCCCGGCGTCGCCGGTTCGGAGTGGCACCGTTGTAGACCGCGGAGCGGATCAGAGGATGCCGAAAATCGGTAGTGGATGAGTCTGCTCCGAGCACGACCAGATCGGCGCGGCGCGCGTGGTCCAGCGCGGCGTCGAGCGCCTCGGAGGTGGCCTCGCTGAGCAACCCCGCCGCCCGCCGCAGCACATTGCGGTCCCCGCCGGAGTTCGCGGCCAGGATCAGCAGAAAGTCCTGGGCGGCTGTGTCGAGACGGTGCACTTGGCGCAGGAAACGCGCCTCCAGCCTGCGGTCCAGGGGCAGCAGATTCCCGAGTTCGGGGCGCAGCGGTGTGCCCTCGTCCAGGCGGCGCGCCAGTTCCACGATGGCCAGGGGGTTACCGCCGGTTTCGGGGAGCAGAGCTGCGGTGATCACGCCATCGATGCGGGTGCGCAGTTCGGTGTCGAGCAACTCGGCTGCGTCAGGATCGGCGAGCCCGTCCAATTGCAGTGCGGGCAGGCCTGTCAGCAGCTCCTCGCCGGTGCCGTGCCGGCGAGCACCGAACAGCAGGACCACGCCCTCGGCGTCCAACCGGCGTGCCACAAATCCCAAGACCCGCAACGATTCGCGGTCCAGCCACTGCGCGTCGTCGCAGACCGCGAGCAGCGCGCGATCGGAGGCGGCGTCGGCCAGCAGCGACAGCGTGGCCAGCCCGACCAGGAACAGGTCCGGTGCCGGACCGGGCAGCAGGCCGAACGCGGTCTCGAGGGCGCCGCGTTGCGGGCTCGGCAGCCGGCCCCGCTCGCCCAACAGCGGCCGCAGCAACCGGTGCAGGCCCGCGAAGCTCAGATCCTGTTCGGCCTCGACCCCGGACACCGTGGTCACCTGCAGCGCCGCCGCGTCGGCTACCGCCTGTGTCAGCAAGGCTGTCTTGCCGATCCCGGCCGCACCTGTCACGACCAGCACACCGCTGATACCGGATCCGGCCCGATCCAGCAGTCCGGCGATCTCGGCGAGTTCCGCTTTGCGGCCGAGCAACACCATGGTCACAATCTAGCGTTGACCTGGCGTCGCCGCTGGTGACTAGGGATGGTCAAGGATTCGAAGACCCCGGGAATCGGCAGAAACTGAGGAGCCATCGAATCCGAGCCAGGAGGTCTGCGATGAGCAAACCCGTACTGGAACCGGCGGCCCAGGCGTTCGTCGACGCCACCGCCAATCCGCCCTACCTGTTCGACCTGGGCCCCATCGAGGGCCGCGCAACCGTGGACGAGGTGCAATCCCCCGAGATCGAGGTGCCCGGCACCAGCCGGACGGCGATCACCGACCCCGACCTGACCATCTTCCGGCCCACCGCAATCGCCGGTCCGCTGCCGGTGATCCTCTACCTGCACGGCGCGGGATGGGTCTTCGGCAACGACCACACCCACGGCCGCCTCGCCCGCGAACTCGCGCTCGGTGTCGGTGCGGGAGTGGTGTTCGTCAACTACAGCCTCTCGCCGGAGGCACGCTACCCCGTGGCCCTCGAACAGGCATTCACCGCGCTGCAATGGATCCGCGACCACGGCACCCAGCACGGGCTGGACGCGAGCCGGATCGCAGTGGCCGGTGACTCGGTCGGCGGCAATATGAGTGCGGCGCTCACCTTACTGGTCAAACAACGCGATGCCGCGCCGCTGGCGGGGCAAGTGCTGTTCTACCCGGTCACCGACGCCTCGTTCGACACCGGCTCCTATCGGCAGTTCGACACCGGCTATTTCCTGCGCCGCGACGCCATGCAGTGGTTCTGGGACCAGTACACCACCGACCCGGCTCAACGCACCGAGATCACCGCCTCCCCGCTGCGCGCGACCAGCGAACAACTCAGCGGGCTACCGGCGGCGCTGGTGATCACCGCCGAAGCCGATGTACTCCGCGACGAGGGCGAAGCCTACGCCGACAAGCTGCGCGAGGCGGGGGTGGCGGTCACCGCCGCCCGCTACGGCGGCATCATCCACGACTTCGTCATGCTCAACGCCCTGCGCGACACCCACGCCGCCCAGGCTGCCATCACCCAGGCCATCGCGTTCCTGCGCGACGTCCTGACCGGGAAGGACACCGAATAATGTTCACCGACCACGATGCTCAGCAGGTCCGACAAGCCAACGACACCGACCGCACCCCGGTGGTGTTCGTGCACGGATTGTGGCTGCTGCCCTCGAGCTGGGAGCGGTGGGCCGAGGTCTTCCGTGCCGCCGGATACGCGCCGGTACTGCCCGGCTGGCCCGACGACCCCGACACTGTCGCCGAGGCCAACGCCCATCCAGAAACCTTCGCCGGCAAAACCGTCGGCCAGGTCGCCGACCACTTCACCGAACTCATCGGGCAGTTGACGAACAGGCCCGTGGTGATCGGGCACTCCTTCGGCGGTCTGCTTGCCCAGATCCTGGCGGGACGCGGGCTTTCCAGTGCGACGGTGGCCATCGATCCCGCCCCGTTCCAGGGCGTGCTGCCGCTGCCCATCTCCTCGCTCCGCGCGGCCGCGCCGGTGCTGAGCAACCCCGCCAACAGGCATCGCGCGGTGCCGTTGACCTTCGAGCAGTTCCGCTTCGCCTTCGCCAACGCCGTCGACGAACCCGAGGCGAAACACCTCTACGAAACCTTCGCCGTGCCTGCACCCGGAGCACCGCTGTTTCAGGCCGCCGCGGCCAACCTCAACCCCTGGAGTGAAGCCAAAGTCGACAGCCTCAATCCCGAACGCGGCCCGCTGCTGCTGATTTCAGGGGAGAAGGACAACACGGTGCCGTGGGCGATCACCAACGCCGCCTACAAGAAGCAGCACCGCAACGAAAAATCGGTCACCGAGATCGTGGAGATGCCGAACCGGGGCCACTCGCTCACCATCGACTCCGGCTGGCGCGAAGTCTGCGACACCGCACTGGGATTCGTGCAGCGCTTCACCACCCAGGACCGGCCATGAGGACCGCCACGCATCGGCTGCGTGGCCTGGTGATCGCCCTCGCCGTGGCCCTCGCCCCCGCTGCGGCCACCGTTGCGGCGACGGCCGCGCCGGTCGCGCCGACCATCGTGCTGGTGCACGGCGCGTTTGCTGACACCACCAGTTGGGACGGTGTCGCCGCCGCGCTGCGCGCCGACGGCTATCGCGTGGTAGTCCCGGACAATCCGCTGCGCGGACCGGCCTACGACGCGGCGGCCGTGCAGCGCAGCCTCGACGAGATCTCCGGCCCGGTGGTGCTGGTCGGGCACTCCTACGGAGGAGCGGTCATCACCCAGGTTCATGACCCCAAAGTGCGAGCCCTGGTGTTCATTGCGGCGTTCGCCCCCGCCGCCGGCGAGATCAACCAGCTCGCGCTCGACCCGATCCGCTTCCCCGGCAGCCGCCTACTGCCACCTGTTCTGCAAGTCGACGTCACCGACGACGCCACTGGGATCGCTGGCAAGAACGTTGACGCCTCCATCGCCGCCGACGACTTCCACGAGGTCTTCGCCCAGGATGTCACCGACACCACGGCAGCGACCATGCTCGCCCACCAGCGTCCGCTGGCGTTGACCGCGAACCTGGAACCGTCCGGCACGCCGGCGTGGTCCACCACACCCACCTGGTACCTCGTCTCGGCTCGAGATCGCGTGATCCCGCCCGCCGCACAACGATTCATGGCAGCGCGTATGCACGCAAACACCAGCGAGCTGGATGCTTCACACGCGTCGTTGGTGTCGCGGCCGGTCGAGGTCGCCGCTGTCGTGAAGGCCGCCACGACGTAGCCGCACACGACAACCTGCAGTAGGGAACAACAATCGCAGGCGACGTCCATCTCATCGGGTGGGCGCCGCCAGGGTTGGGCATCAGGTCTGACCGTCGCGGCCAAGAGTTATCACGGATGTTCCCCCGCTTTCTCGGAGGGCTCTGACTGTGGTCCGATAGGACCGGAAGGAGTCATTCGTGGCAGCACCGAAGAAGTACCCCGACGAGTTGAAGGCGCGGGCCGTGGGGGCTGCTGCAGGATCGGGTGACAGCGGTTATGCAGCCTGTCGGGCTGCTGGAGCCATGATGGTTTCGAATTCGATTGGGGTCAACCGGCCGAGCCTGGCTTGTCGACGACGCCGGTGGTAGGTGCGTTCGATCCAGGTGACGATCGCGATCCGGAGCTGCTCGCGGGTGTCCCAACGCTGTCGGTCCAAGACGTTGCGTTGCAGCAGGCTGAAGAAGCTTTCCATGGCGGCGTTGTCAGCGGCCGCGCCGACACGGCCCATGGATCCGACCATGCGATGACGGTTGAGCGCGCCGACGAATCTCCGCGAGCGAAATTGAGATCCGCGGTCGGTGTGGATCACGCAACCGGACACGTCACCGCGTCGGGCAACGGCATTGTTCACCGCGGTCACCGCCAGTCGAGACTTCATCCGGGATCGATCGAATACCCGATGATCCGGTTGGAGGAGACGTCTTTGACCGCGCACAAGTACAGCTTGCCTTCGCCGGTCTGATGCTCGGTGATGTCACTGAGCCACAGGCGATTTGGTGCGTCGCTGCGGAAGTTGCGCTGTACCAGGTCGTCATGGACGGGCGGCCCCGGTTTGCCGTTCTTGCCACGCCGCGGCTTGCCGAACGCGCTCCACCACCGATTCGTCGAACAGATCCGCCACGCGGTCCGCGCACTCATCGATTCACCGGCTTCGCGGGCTTCGTCGGCGAGAAACCGGTAGCCGAACTCAGGGTCGTCGCGATGCGCGTCGAACAACGCGTTGGCGCGATACGCCTCGGCGAGTTCGCCAGTGGTCACCGGATCTGCCAGCCATCGGTAGTAGGGCTGGCGAGCGAGTTGCAACACCCGGCACGTCACCGCCACAGGGATACCTTCGGCGGCAAGCTCTTTCACGAGCGGGTAGAGCCTTTTCCCGGGATCTGTGCCTGCGACAGATACGCCGCGGCGCGGCGCAGGACCTCGTTCTCCTGCTCGAGCAACCGGATCCGGCGGCGAGCATCCCGCAACTCGACCGACTCACTGCGAGTGGTCCCGGGCTTGTTCCCGTCATCGATCTCGGCTTGGCGCATCCATTTCGACAACGTCATCGGATGAACCCCGAAATCGGCCGCGACCTGCTCCAGGGTCACTCCGTCGTCGCGGTTGCGAGCGACCCGCACGACGTCGTCGCGGAACTCTTTCGGATACGGCGTGGGCACTGCGACATCCTCTCAGGCCTGCCTCTCGGCAAGCCACCTCGGTTGTCACCCACCCCTGCAGCAGCCCCTTCAGGAGTTTTTGCTGTTCGCTGTCCATGAGGGTCTCTTCAGCGGGGATGAGGCCGGTGCCGAGCAGAGAAGACGTGACCGACCTGCCGGTGCGGTCGCGGCGAATGCCAGGCCCGCCCGCCTATGTTCAGGGTCTGTGGTGGTGTTGTTGTGGTGGTGGGTGCGGATGTTTCGGCGGTGAGGGTCATAGCGTGATGGAGGCGTAGGGCGCCGAGGCGATCATCCAGTTGCTGAACTCGCACGCCAGGTGCCATTGGTGCTGGTGGATGTTGCGCGAGGGTACCGACGCCGGAAACTGCACCGTGAGCAGCGCTTCCAGTGTTCCGTCGTTGTCGCGGAACTGGTGGCGTACACCGCCGATGGCCAGTCCGTCGTCGAGGAAGGCGGTTCCGGCGACCTGCACGGGGTAGGCGGGGTCGGGGGCGATGGTGATGTCTTCGGTGCGCTGGTAGTCGACGAGGAAGCGTGAGGCGGCCGGTGACCCGCCGGTCGTTTCGACGACCTCCTGGCGGCCGTCGGGCAGGCCGCGCAGCAAGTAGTGGTCGGGGCACGCCGCGTCCATCGCGTTCTCGTCATTGATCGCGACGAGGTTGTCGAACCATTCGGCGAAACGCTGGGCCGACAGGCCTGGGGCGCACACGTGGGTGGCGGCGTACTTGACCCGGCCGCGGCTCATGGCGACACCGATGCGGGTGATCCGCTCCGAGATGGACAGTTCGCGTTTGAGCATCCCGTAGATCCCGGCGTGCCCGAGTTCGGTTCGCAGCGTGGCCAGTGCTGACCGACGTTCTGGCAATGTGCTGCCGCGCAGTTGAGCGAGGGTGGCTTCGGGCAGGATCTCGCTCACTCCTCGGGTGCCCAAGCGGGCGCGGTACTTGGCCAGCACGGCGTCGGCGCGGCGAGTCTCCCAGTCGAGTACCTGTTCACGCGAGATCTCACGCTCGTTGATCGTGACCTGGACATCGATCGGCTCGCTCGCGGCCATTAGCCCTGCCTCCCTGTGAATGCGTTCGCCAGTTCAGCGATCAAACGCAACTAAATATTGCTTTAAGCATGCGCGTAAAGGCCGGTGACCGCAAGCCCCGGCGCCGCGTGTGTGTCCGGCGGCCCACCCTCGACCGCGGCTGCGAAGCTCTGATGCCGGGCGTGTGCGTCGCTGGTGGATCGTGTGTCCCATGCCATTCGGGGGTTGGTGTGCAACGTTCGTTGCCTCTCGGGTCGTCTGCGGTGCGCGACGCCCCGGGGAAACGTGGTGCGACAGCGCGATTTACGCGAAAGCGCGCGTCGAGGTGGTGAGTGGCGCCGGCGTCCCGGAATGGTGACAGCGGGGCGTTGACGCCAGGCTGCCTGTAGTTACTCATGCGCACTCGGTTGACAACGTGACGTGGATAACCCATTGTGGTCTAACGCAAGAGAGACTTGCGTTTAGTCCTGAGTTCGTGGCCGAGTCACGAGGATGCGAACAACAACCAGGTGCCCGAGAGGAATTGGTCAATGCTGACCAGGAGAAACTTCATGATCGGAGCGGCCGGGACCACGGCGGCCGCCACTGTAGCCGCGGCCTATCTCGGCACCGGCCCGAGCTTTGCGGCGCCTTCGGCTGATACCGGGCTGCGGACCTTCATCGAGGGGGATCTCGTCGAGCAGGGTCGGGTCGTCGAGTGGGAACGTCGGCGGTTGTCGGTGGCGGCGGCTCGATTGCGCCGCGACTACGCCGGGGTGCTGGTCGGTGAACTCGACTCGCTGCTGGCGCGTCTGGAAATTGCTGTCGACGACATCCCGGTCGCGCGTTCGGCGCTGGCGCGGGCGCGGGTTCTGATCGGCCCCGATGGGTTGCGTGAGCTGCTGGCCGGTGAACTCGTCGCTTCCGAGGCTGCGGCTCGCACCGGTGTCGCAGCCTCGGGCGGGCGCTGGCAGTACTCGATCACCGAGATCGCCAGCGACCGGGGTACCGCCCAGGGTTTCCTGGACTGGTTCGACCGGGCACGCAGGATCGACGATCGAGCGGTGTGGACCGACGCGTGCCCGGACCACTACATCATCGCCACGCTGCCCGACGGCCGCCAGGAGGTCGTCGAGGTCACCGGCGGCGCGATGCTGGCCAGCCAGTTCTTCGTCGACTACACCGACAAGTCCAGGCTCATGGTTCCCGCCGACCCCGCGTTTCCGCTGGCCGCGTCCGGGGTGGCATCGCTCGCGGACGGGTTCGTCATCGGCGGTGTCTGCCACCAGTTCCGCGACGAACCCGGTGGCGGCTTCCGCAGCCAGCTCAAGGTCGCCTTCCCGGCCGCACTGCCCGAGCTCTACATCGCCGAACACCGCTGGCACCTGGCCTGCGAATTCGGCAACTGGATCTCGGCCTACCTGCGCTGACCCCCGGCCATCGTCCCCCGGTGCCGTGAGCACGGCTGGGGGCGGAATTCGGCGCTCCCGGATCTGGTCGGGTAGAACGTGGACCATGGTTCAGCACGAGAACGCCGAGGACAGCGCGTCACCCCCGGTTCCGCGCAAGCGGACCGGGGGTCGTTCGGCACGTGTGCGCCAAGCGGTGTTGACCGCCACTTTGGACCAGGTGATCGAGCACGGAATCGAAGGCCTGACCATCGGCGATATCGCCGCCCGCGCCGGGGTCGCCGAAACCACCATCTACCGGCGGTGGGGAACCCGGACCGCGCTGATCGCCGAAGCCGTCACAGAACTCGCCGCCTCGGGCAACCCGGTGCCCGACACCGGTGCTTTGCACACGGATTTGCGCACGCTCGCCGAGCAGGTCGCTCATCTTCTCGAGCGACCCGGCACCGTCCGGCTGGTGGGTACCGCGATCGCGCTTTCGGCCGACCCCGAGGTCGACACCGCACGCCGCCGTTTCTGGGACGAACGCTTCGAGAAGAGCTCGCAGGTGGTCATCAAAGCGATCGACCGGGGTGAGCTGCCCGAGGGTACCGACCCCCGCGAAGTGCTCGAAACGCTGTCCGCGCCGCTGTATTTCCGGCTCCTGGTGGGCGACAAGCCCATCGACGACGCGTTCCTTTCCCGCTGCGTTCAGGACACACTCGCCCGACACGGCAGCCCCGGTTCGCTACCGAACTGAGCCGGCGGGCTCAGCTGAGGGCCAAGGCGACCGTGAAGTCGGCGCCTGTGGCTTCGCGTACCTCGGCGACGGTGACATCGGGGGCGGTTTCGAGGAGTATCAGCCCGGTCGAACAGACGTCGAAGACGGCCATGTCGGTGATGATGCGGTGCACACAGCTCGTTCCGGTCAGCGGCAGGCTGCACCGCTCGACGATCTTGGGTTCGCCGTTGCGTGAACGATGTTCCATCATCACGATGACGCGTTTCGCGCCGTGGACCAGGTCCATTGCCCCGCCCATGCCCTTGACCATTTTTCCTGGGATCATCCAGTTCGCCAGGTCCCCGCGAGCGCTGACCTGCATCGCGCCGAGCACAGCGACATCGACGCAGCCACCGCGGATCATGCCGAACGAGTGGGCGGAGTCGAAGTAGGAGGCGCCGGGCATGACGGTGATCGTCTCCTTGCCCGCGTTGATCAGTTCGGGGTCGACTTCGTCCTCGGTGGGATAGGGACCGACTCCCAAAACGCCGTTCTCCGAATGGAGCACGACACTCACGCCCTCGGGCAGGTAGTTCGGGACGAGGGTCGGCATGCCGATGCCGAGGTTGACGTATTGACCGTCGCGCAGTTCGGCGGCGACACGTGCGGCCAGTTCGTGGCGGGTGCGGCTCATGCGCGGACCGTCCTGTTCTCGATGCGTACCTCGACTCTGCCGACGTGCACGACCCGCTGGACGTGGATGCCCGGGGTGTGGATCTCGTCAGGGTCGAGTTCGCCCGGTTCGACCAGTTCCTCGACTTGGGCGATGGTCACGCGGCCTGCCGCGGCGGCGGGCGGGTTGAAGTTGCGGGCGCTGCGCCGGTAGACGAGATTGCCGTGCCGGTCACCCTTCCAGGCGTGGACCAACGCGAAGTCGGTGACGATCGCCTGCTCGAGTACGTAGGTCATCCCGTCGAAGACCCGGGTCTCCTTGGCGGGGCTCGCGAGTGCGATCCCGCCTGCGCCGTCGTAGCGCAGCGGCAGCCCGCCCTCGGCGACCTGGGTGCCGACGCCTGCCGGGGTGTAGAAGGCGGGAATGCCCGCCCCGCCGGCGCGCATGCGCTCGGCCAGGGTGCCCTGCGGGGTGAGCTCGACCTCGAGTTCGCCGGCCAGGAACTGGCGGGCGAATTCGGCGTTGGACCCCACATAGGAGCTGGTCGTGCGGCGTATCCGGTGCGCGTCGAGCAGCACGCCGAGGCCGGAACCGGAGGTGCCGCAGTTGTTGCTGACCACTTCGAGATCGGTGGCGCCCTGGGCGAGTAGGGCGTCGATGAGCACCTGAGGCACTCCGACGAGCCCGAACCCGCCGACCGCGAGCGAGGCGCCGTCGGGGATATCGGCGACGGCCGCGGTTGCCGTCGCAATGACTTTGTCCATCACGGCACCGATACTAGACGAATCGTTCGCAATGAGTACACTTGTTCGCAGGACGAACACCGAGGTGTGGGTGATGGTGTGAGCTCGCTCCGGCGGCACCGCGCCAGATCACTGCGCAGAGGTTGTGCGCCGTACCCTCAGGCCCGACCGGCGGTCGAGATCCTGCCGCGGGGGCGGATGCCGTCGGTCCACTGGGAGAAGGAGGTGCGCCAGCTATGGCCGAACCGTCGCTGGAGTACGTGCAGTCCCTCGGACGCGGGCTGGCCGTCATCCGATCGTTCGATGCCGAGCATCCCCGGCGCACCCTCAGCGAAGTCGCGGCCGCGACCGAGCTGACCCGCGCGACCGCCCGCCGATTCCTGCTCACCTTGGTCGAACTCGGCTACGTGCGCACCGACGGCGGCCAATTCTGGCTCACTCCAAAAGTTCTCGAGTTGGGCTACAGCTTCCTGTCCAGCCTCGGTCTGCCCGAACTCTCGGGCCCCCATCTCGAGGCACTGGCCGGGAGGGTCCACGAGTCCACGTCGGTGTCGATCCTGGACGGCACCGACATCGTCTATGTCGCCCGTGTCCCGGTCAGCCGGATCATGACCGTCTCGATCGACATCGGCACCCGCTTCCCCGCCTTCGCCACGTCGATGGGCCGAGTCCTGCTCGCCGCCCTCGACCCCGAGGCGCTGGACCGCTATCTGAGTGAGGCAGACCTCGCCCCGATCACGCCCAGCACCATCGCGTCCGCGGCGCAGCTGCGCGCCGAGCTGGAACGCGTACGCGCCCTGGGGTTCTGCGTCGTCGACCAGGAACTCGAACAGGGCCTGCGATCGATGGCCGCACCGATCCGCGACCGGCACGGCGCGGTCGTGGCCGCGGTCAATATCTCCACCCACGCCGCCCGCTACACCGCGAGCGAGGTCCACGACTTTCTGATCCCCGCCCTGCTCGAGACCAGCGCCGCGATCGAGCACGACCTGAGCCAGATACGATCCCACACCTGATCCACGAGGAAGCTCCATGCCCGAAGCTGTCATCTGCCACCCCCTGCGAACCCCGGTCGGCCGGTTCGGCGGCGTCTTCAAAGACCTCACCGCGCAAGATCTCGCCACGACCGTGATCACCGAACTGGTGACACGCACCGGTCTGGCCGCCGAACACATCGACGACGTCATCCTGGGGCAGGCCTCGCCCGGTGCCGAGGCTCCGGCGATCGGGCGTATCGCCGCACTCGACGCGGGACTGGGCGTCGGCGTTCCCGGCGCCCAGGTCGACCGGCGGTGCGGATCGGGGCTGCAGGCCGTGCTGCAAGCGTGCATGCAGGTGCAGACCGGTGGCAGCGATCTCGTGCTGGCCGGGGGAGTGGAGTCGATGAGCCGCACCGAGTTCTACACCGACAGCATTCGGTGGGGCGTGCGCGGCGACGGTCCGGTCCTGCACGATCGCCTGGCCCGGGCGCGGGTCACCGCCGGAGGCAAGAACTTTCCCGTCCCGGGCGGCATGATCGAGACCGCGGAGAATCTGCGCGGGCAGTTCCGCATCACCCGCACCGACCAGGACGCACTCGCCGTGCAGTCGCACCGGCGCGCGGTCGCCGCGCAGCGCGAGGGACGCTTCGACGCCGAGATCGTGCCCGTGACAGTGACGCAGCGGCACAAGGAGCCCATACAGGTGGCGCTCGACGAACATCCGCGCGCTGACACCGACATCCACACCCTGGGCCGCCTGCGCCCGATCCGCGCGGCAGCCGATCCGGACTCGACCGTCACCGCGGGCAATTCCAGCGGCCAGAACGACGGCGCGGCGGTGTGCGTGGTGACCACCCCCCAACGGGCCGCCGAGCTCGGTCTGCAGCCGATGGCGCGCCTCGCGTCCTGGGCGGTCGCCGGCGTAGAGCCTGCCAGGATGGGCATCGGACCGGTCCCAGCGACCGAAAAGGCGCTCGCGCGATTGGGCCTCACGCTCGACGACATGGACGTCATCGAACTCAACGAGGCCTTCGCCGCCCAGACGCTGGCCGTGCTGCGGTCCTGGAAGGTCGACCCCGACGACCCTCGCCTCAATCCGAACGGGTCCGGCATCTCCCTCGGCCATCCGGTGGGTGCCACCGGCGCTCGGATCCTGGCGACCCTGCTGCACGAATTGACGCGCCGAGGCGGTCGCTACGGACTCGAAACGATGTGCATCGGCGGCGGACAGGGCTTGGCGGCTGTATTCGAACGGGTCTGACCTTTCGGTCAGCGCCGTGGCCCTGTCCACCGCGGCAGGGCCTGGACGCGGGCGCGGCTTTCATACACCCGACCGCGGCGCACCGGGTCGAGCATCGTGATGCCCGCCTCCCACAGTGCTCCTAGACGCCGTGTAGGTGGATGCTCGCCCCTGCCTCTACGCGCTTTCCGCCCGAATGAGCTTGCAGGGGCAGCACTGTCTACTTCGTCGGCTTTCCATCGGGCCAGGTCGGCAGGATGTTGCTGTCGGCGAGGTCGCGCATCTGGAGTTCCTGGGCCATGGGGTGCCGCTGGCAACGGCCCTCGATGTGCTGCTTCGGCGAGTCCGCCGCTGAAGGACGGGATGACGCTATCAGCGCCGGGTTGCCCAGCCCAACGCTGATCAGAACAAGGTCGACGACTGCCCCTTTGCCTGCTGGGCTGATGGTGGGACTCGTTGACGGATGTTGTTCATGTGCAAGTGATTCGGTCGGGTCCATGTAGGTGTGCGGCGATGTCGGTGACCAGCCGCCGGTGTCATGCTGCGTGTGTCTAGGCCTCGCGATTGCCCGGCGATGACCGCGCGGTGGCAGCGCCGAGAAGATCGAGTGCATCGACGGCGCTGTTCACCCGAGGTGACCTCCCCGGGGTCGGCTCTCCGAGCTGGGCGGCGACCCATTCCCGGGTCGGGCCGGACTCGTGGCGCCCGGAGACGAACCACACCCCGCGTGCGGGCTGGTCGGTCTGGTTGACATAGATGTGCGGGCGGGTGGAGTCGAACCAGAGCGAGTCGCCTGCGCTGATCGTGTACTTGTCGAACCCGAGCAGCAGCGTGAGTTCCCCGGAGAACAAGTAGGCGTACTCGGTCCCGGAGTGGCGCATGGGCATCCGGTCGACCGAACTCGCCGCACCGGGTTCGTAGGTGACCAGGAGTGCGTCGACGTCGGAGCCCGGTCCGACCGCGAGTTTTTCCCAGCGGACCCCGTTGGCCATCTCGATCACGGGGTTGTCGGTGCCGCGCTGAACAACCTGTCCGCCGGCGTTGTCGGGCGAATCGGCAGGTGGTTGAATCGTGCGCCGGTGCGGGATCCCCAGCAGGTCGTCGAGGGAAATCTCCAGGTGATGGACCAGGGCGTAGAGGGTGCTCACCGAGGGCTGGGACTTGTTGTTCTCGATCTGGGAGAGCTGGCTGGCCGAGATCCCGACCGCCGCGGCGACAGCTCGCAAGCTCGCTCCGCGATCCAGGCGCGCCTGCTTCAGTGCCGGCCCGATTCTGTCCTGCATCAGCGCACCCCTGTCTGCCTATTCATCAACTATCAGTGAACAATAGCGTTTCACTAGCAATGAACATACCCGCTCGGCTGCGAGTGGACGCTCGGCGGCGGTCCAGGGCCGCCCCTTGAGGCGCAAAGTCGTGGCATGGCCGTCCCCGTCGTGCGCGCTACTGAGTGCCAGGACTCCACTGCATAGAACGCCTCAGTGGACAGTGGTTGACATCACTGAAGATGTGTTCAATGATACTGAACATATTTGGTGGTGGTTCTCGCCCCGTTCCCGTCATCGACGACGAAGGAGTCTCGTGTCTTCCCCGCATGAACACACCCCAGCGATCCGGTGGCCGCGGTCTTCCACCGCCTCGATCGACATTGCTCGTGCCGGTTCCGCCGAGCGGGGCTCGACATGTTGATCGGATTCGCCGGCCTGGGCCGGATGGGTAAGCCCATGGCCACGCATTTGGCCGCTGCCGGGCACACCGTGCTCGCCTACGACCCCGTCGCACAGCAGCTGCCCGCGTCGGTGCGTTCGGTCGACACCGCCGATGCGCTGGCCGCCACGGAGATCTCGATCAGCATGCTGCCCGACGGCGCGGCGACCCGTGCGCTGGTCACCGAGGCGTTGTCCGATGTCGCACCGGGCCACCTGCATGTCGTCATGGGAACGGTTGGTCCCGCGGTCGTCCGCGAGCTGGCGGCGCTGTCGTGGATCGAGGTCGTGGACGCGCCCGTCTCGGGCAGCGTGTCGATGGCCGAGGCCGCCACGATCACCACGATGGTCGGCGCCACCACCGCACAGTTCGACAGGGTCCAGCCGGTACTGGCGGCGATGACCGCCAAGCAGTTCCACGCGGGCGCCGCCGGTGCCGGTTCGACGGCCAAGTTGGCGGTCAACGCGGTGCTCGCCGGTCTGAGTCAGGCTGTGGCAGAAGGTGTTCTGCTTGCCGAGGCCGGCGGACTGGACCCCGCCGTCTTCTACGGGATCCTCACCAACAGTGCCGCCGGGGCGCCGTATGTGGGCTACAAGCAACAGGCCTACCTCGCACCGGAGTCCACTCCGGTCGCGGCGCCGGTATCGCTGATCCGCAAGGACCTCGGCCTGGCACTGGATCTGGCCCGCCGCCATCAGCTGTTCTTGCCCGGCGCCGAAGCGGCGTACGGGGTGCTCGACGAGGCGGTGACGGGCGGGCTGGCCGAGGCCGACATGGCTGAGGTTCTGACCGCACTGCGCCGCAGCAACGCCCCCGCCTTCTCCGAAATCATCTCTCCCGCAATGTAGACAGGAGTTCGCTCATGACCGGCGACCCCCTCGCCATCGAGACCGAAGCGACGATCCGCGCCCTCGAGGACGCCCGCTATGCGGCCGTGCTGGCCGGTGACGTCGACGCCTTCGCCGCCTTGGCCCATCCCGAGTTGGTCTACACCCACTCCAACGCGGTGGTCGACACTCTCGACAGCTACCTGGACAAGCTGCGCAGCGGCTTCTACGTGTATCACCGCATCGACCACCCCGTTGACCGGATCGTGATCGCAGGCGACTCCGCGGTGGTCGCCGGACGGATGCACGCCGACATCACCGCGGGCGGGACCCGCAAACAGCTCGGCAACCGCGCCCAGGCGGTCTGGGTGCGCTGCGACGAACAATGGCTGCTCCTGGCCTACAGCCCGACTGTGATCCCCGAGGAGAACCGATGACCACCTTCACCTACGACGGTCTGCCCGGCCGCATCGTCTTCGGCGCGGGCGCGACCCGCACCCGGCTGCCCGGGGAACTGGATCTGCTGGACGCCCAGCGCATCCTGCTCATCGCCACCGACACCGAGGGCGACCTCGCGACCACGCTGTGCGCGCCGTTCGCCGACCGTGTCGCGGCCACCTTCTCCCAGGTGCGCCCGCACGTCCCGGTCGAGGTCGCGGAGCTGGCCCGCAAGGCCGCCACCGAGGCCGACGCAGATCTGGTGCTGTCGGTGGGCGGCGGATCCACCACCGGCACCGCCAAAGCCGTCGCGCTGACCACCGGATTGCCCGTCGTCGCGGTGCCGACGACCTACGCCGGATCCGAGGTGACCCCGGTCTGGGGGATGACCGACCGCGGCCGCAAGACCACCGGCACCGACCGGCGGGTGCTGCCCACGACCGTCGTCTACGACCCCGACCTGACCGCGACCCTGCCGGCCGAGCTCGCGGTCGCCAGCGCCCTCAACGCCGTCGCGCACTGCGTGGAAGCCTTCTGGGCGCCTCGGCACAGCCCGGTGTCGAGCGCGGTCGCCGAGGACGGCATCCGCCACCTCGTCGCCGGTCTGCACGCCATCGACGCCTCCGCGACCGACTCAGCCGCCCGCAGCGATCTGTTGCTGGGTGCCTACTTGGCCGGATCGGCATTCGCCGTCGCCGGATCAGGCCTGCACCACAAAATCTGCCATGTCCTGGGCGGCGCCTTCGACTTGCCTCACGCACAAACCCACGCGATCGTGCTGCCGTACGTGCTGGCCTACAACGCGCCCAACGCTCGCGAGGCCACCGACCGCATCGCGCGGGCACTCGGGCGAACCGACATCGTCACCGCCGTGCGCGAACTGGGCACCGGGCTCGGTGTGCCCGGTGGTCTGGGCAACCTCGGTATGAGCGAAGCCGACATCGACACCGTCGTCGACGACATCACCGCGATCGCCCCCGCCGACAACCCCACCCCGGTCACCGACGATGGCGTGCGCGCTCTCCTGCGGGCCGCGTGGGCGGGGTCCGACCCCGGGGAGACCGCACGATGAGCGCCGAGGACACCCTGACCACCGACCGCGAAGCGGCCGTCACCGCGGAGGTCCTCGACAGTTTCGCCGCCACCCCCGACCCGCGCTTGCGCCAGGTGATGACCAGCCTCGTCCGGCACCTGCACGCCTTCGCCCGCGAGGTCCGGCTCACCGACGCCGAATGGACGGCCGCGATCGAATTCCTCACCCGCGCCGGACATATCACCGACAGTCGGCGCCAGGAGTTCATCCTGCTCTCCGACGTGCTCGGCCTGTCCATGCTCACGGTCGCGATCAACGAACCCGACGCGCCCGGCGCCACCGAATCCACCGTCTTCGGGCCGTTCTTCGTCGACGACGCCCCCGAGATCGCGCTCGGCGGCGACATCGCCCAGGGCGCGGCGGGGGTGGCCTGCCACGTGTCGGGCGAGGTGCGCTCGGTGACCGGAGAACCGATCCCCGGCGCGCGGATCGAGGTGTGGGAGGCCGACGACGACGGCTTCTACGACGTCCAGTACCCGGACGGGCGGACCGCCGGGCGCGGCAGGCTGCGTTCGGGCACCGACGGCGAATACCGGTTCTGGTCGGTACTGCCCTCCCCGTATCCGATCCCGCACGACGGCCCGGTGGGCGATCTGCTCGCCGCCACCGGCCGGGGCCCCATGCGGCCCGCGCACCTGCACTTCCTGGTGAGCGCGCCCGGCTTCCGGACACTGATCACGCACATTTTCCTCGCCGAGGATCCCTACCTGACCTCGGACGCGGTGTTCGGCGTCAAGGACGACCTCGTGGTCGAGGTGTCCTGGCACCACGACACCCCAGCCCCCGACGGCTCCCACCCCGATGGCGACTGGACCAGCATCGCTTTCGACCTCGTCCTCGCCCCGTCGGACGAGCACTAGCCGCGTACCCGCGGCGATTCCTCCGGACGGTATCCGCCCCGGACTTCAACGACCGCGCCACTCGTGGCACGGATCCAACGGACCAGCCCGCGCTCCGGGCCGCTCCACCCCGCTCGGCGACGCTCGTCGCCGCGAATCGAAGATCACCGCTGCCCGGGCGCGCCCCCAGCAGCTCACACTGGAGGTACGACGATGCGACGTACACGTTGGATCGTGCTCGGCGGGTGCTTTCTCGCCTACCTGTTCGATGCCCTGGAAATCGTCCTGCTGTCGATGGGTCTGCCCGCCATCCGCACGGACATGGGCCTGACGGTCACCCAGGGCGGTCTGCTCGCCACCGCGACCCTGGTCGGCATCGGCGTCAGCAGCGTCCTGGGCGGCTACATCGCCGACAACTTCGGCCGCAAGAAGGCCCTGCTCGCGTCCTTGGCGACCTTCGGAGCGTTCACCGCCGCCATCGCGGTCGTGCCGAACTTCGAAGTCTTTCTGCTGCTGCGGTTCTTGGCCGGCATCGGCCTGGGCGCGGTGTGGAGCGTGGTCTCGGCCTACGTGGTCGAGACCTTCCCCGAGCACCAGCGAGGCCGGGCCGCCGCCTTCGTGATCAGCGCGTTTCCCGCGGGCGGAGCGATGGCCGCGACCATCTCCGGATGGTTCCTGCCGGACTGGCGGCTGATGTTCCTGGTCGCCGGCGTCGCGGTAGTGCTGCCGTTCGCCATTGTGGCGATCTTCTTCTCCGAGTCGGCCACCTGGGCCGAGCAGAAGGCCCACAGCACCGACGACGTGGTCTCGGTGCGCGACGTGCTGGGCTCCTCGCTGCGCCGACGCACCCTGCTGGGCACTCTCATGGCGGCGCTGGCGCTGTTCGGCTACTGGGGCGCGATGACGTGGCTGCCCACCTATCTCACCACCGAACGCGGGCTCGACAAGGGATCGGTCGCGCTGTTCGTCACCATCGTCAATCTCGGAATGTTCGCCGGCTACAACGGATTCGGCTTCCTCGCCGACCGCATCGGCCGCCACCGCACCATCGTGATCACCCTGTTCGGCGTCGCCGCGACACTGCCGATCTACGCGCTGACCACCGACCTGACCGTCCTGCTGTGGCTGGGCCCGTGCTTCGGCGCCTTCACCGCCTTCTTCGGCCTGTTCGGTTCCTACCTCGGCGAACTGTTCCCCACCCGTGCCCGCGCCACCGGCGCCGGATTCTGCTTCAACGTCGGCCGCGGCGTCTCGGCGCTGGCACCGTTCATCCTGGCCGGACTCGCCACCAGCATCGGCTTCCAGGGTGGACTGGTGCTCTGCGCGGGATTCTTCGCGTTGGCCGCGGTCGTAGCACTGCTGCTGCCCCGCACCGAAAACGTCACGGCGACCGACAACGCCCCAGTGGAACCAGCCATCGATCCCCGCGACGGAGCCACCGCCAAGGCATGACCCGCCAGGTCCGGGCCGACAGACGGCCGGCCCGGACCTGCACCCCAGTACGAGACATCCAGACGACGAAAGACACCGCTGTGCCATCGACAATGCGAGCCGCCCTCTACCACGGTCCCCGCGACATCCGGATCGAGGAGGTCGCCATCCCAACGCTCAACCCGGGTGAAGTGCTGGTGAAGGTCCTGCGGTCGGGGATCTGCGGCACCGATGCCGGCGAATGGGTCGCCGGGCCCAAGGTCTTTCCGGTGCACCACCGCCACCCGCACAGTGGCCACCTCGGGCCGCTCATCCCCGGTCACGAATTCGTCGGCGAAATCGTGAAGTCCCACCCAGATGCCACGCTCCCGCCCGGCACCCTCGTCGCCAGCGGGGCGGGGATCTGGTGTGGCGAATGCCGCCGTTGCCGCCAAGGCCGCACCAACAAATGCCTGCGATACCGCACTCTCGGGCTCAACGTCCACGGCGGGATGGCCGAATACGTTGCCGTACCCTCCGTCACACTGCGCGCCCTACCTGCCGGACTGGATACCGATCACGCCGCGCTCGCCCAGCCCCTGGCCGTCGGCATCCACGCCGCCCGCCGCGCCGGCGCGGTCACCGGTGACCGAGTCGCGGTCATCGGCGCGGGCGCGATCGGCTCGTTCGTCCTGGCCGGACTGCGGCACCTCGGCGACTACCAGATCGCTGTAATCGACATCGCCGCAACCCGCCAGGCCCGTGCGAAACGCCTCGGCGCGGATATCACCCTGACCGCATCCGACGCACTGCCCGAAGAACTCACCGACGCCTTCGACGGCGCCCGGCCCGACGTCGTGATCGAGGCCAGCGGCGCACCCGGCCAGCTGGCGCTGGCACTGGACCTGGTCACCGACGGCGGCCGGGTCGAGGCCGTCGGCATCCCGAAACAGAAACCCGAGATCGACCTACACTCGATGATCTTCCGCGAAATCACCCTCGAGACAACCCTCGCACACGTCTGCGACACCGACCTGCCCGCCGCGCTGCGGATCCTCGCCGAGAACCCCACGCTGGGACAGGAATTCGCCGAGCCGCCAGTCGGGCTGGAGAGGCTGGGCGACTCCTTGGACCGCCTCGCCGCCGGGCAGGTCGAAGGCAAGGTCCTCATCGACCCCACCTTCTGAGCGGCAGGCACCCCGCACGCCATCGATCGAGGACCGCATCGATAGCCGACTCGGCGGCGCCAACTCTTCTGGGCGCAGGGCGGCTCCCTATGCTCGTGACGCACAACAGAGCAAACCCCCCACAAGGCGTGGGAGCCCAAGTGGCGGTTGCGGTTTCACCTCCACCGCTCGAGGGTGGGTGAACGGCAGAGCCGTCCGGGTCAGCAGTCGATGCGCTGACGTGCGGTGCTCCTCGTCGAGACTCTCCTCGAACGTGGTGCCTTCGGCGGCGAGTCGGCGCCGCGGCGTACGGGGGTGCAGGTGCAGCCACCCGGCGACCAGTTCGATCCACACCGGCACGGTGCCCAGGGCCGTGCGGCGGCTGTGCGGACTGGGTCAGGTGTTTGGCGTGCAACACTGCGGGTGAATCAGTGCGCTCCCACGCGAGCGGGGATGAGCCCAGCTAGATCACGCGGTAAAGCCATGGCCCTTCAGACTCAGCACGCAGTCGGAGTTCTCGAGTTCGGCAACCTTGGATCGCGCATCGCCTCTGCGAGCCTATGCATAGCCTGAACCGTCACGGGTAAGAGACCGGCTTCGGTTTCAGACCAGCGCCGGTCGGCGTGGTGGTTGTTGAGCGTAGTAGGCAGCTTCGCATTCGACCGGGGTCAAGTAGCCCAGGCGGGAATGCGGGCGGGCGTTGCTGTACCAGTCGCACCACTCCGTGAGCGCGAACTCGACCTCGGTGAGAGGCCTGAACGGGCCGTGCCGGTTGATCACCTCGGTCTTGAACAGGCCAATGATCGACTCCGCCAGAGCGTTGTCATGGGCATCGCCGACCGATCCGGCCGATGCCGACAAGCCGTGCAGGGCAAGTGATTCAGCGAAGCGAACGGAGACGTATCGCTCAGGTTCAACCGGTGGACGCAACGCCCGAGGTCGCGGAGGTGCCGTGGGAAGACCGTCGGACTGGATGAGGGAGATCGCCGGACGAGCGCCGATGCGCGAGATTCCGCACAGGTAGTCTCCGTCCTGGGAGCACAGGCAGAGTAGAGACGTCCGGCGTCGGTATGCGGACCAACCGGCCCCAGGATCGCGGTGGCCGAGGCGTCAGGGCAGGGGCGCTGTCCAGCGCAGGAGGGTCCCGCCCTCGGGGCGGTCGACGAGTTGGAAAGACCCACCGGCTTTTTCGGCGCGGACGGCGATATTGGCCAAACCGCTGCGGCGCGAGAGGTCGGCGGGGACGCCGACGCCGTCATCGGTGACTTCGATCGTGACCTCGTCGCCCACCCGGAGTTCGACCGCGACCAGACTGGCCCGCGCGTGCCGGACGACGTTGCTGACGGCTTCGCGCAGGACCGCTTCGACGTCGTCGGACAGGGGCGGAGCCAGCACCGTGACGGGCCCGGCGAGGCGGACTGTCGTGCGCAGCCCGCTGTCGGCGGTGGTGTCGACGATGATGCCGTGGAGGTGTTTGCGGTACTTCGAGGAATCCGCCGTGTTGTTGCTCTGTAGGTCGAAGATGGAGTGACGGATGTCCTGGACGATGGATTGGATGTCGTCGATGGTCTCCATCAGCCGGGTCTTGACCTCCGGCGTGCGCGCACGCTGCACGGTGCCCTGCAGGGACAGCCCGACCGCGAAAAGCCGCTGGATGACGTGGTCGTGCAGGCCCCGGGCGATACGGTCGCGGTCGGAGAGCACGTCGAGTTCGCGCATACGGCGCTGCGAGTCGGACAGTTGCAGGACCAGCGCGGCTTGATCGGCGAACGCGGTGAGCATGGCGGTGGTCGGCTCATCCATCGCCTGCGTATCCGCGGGCCGGATCGTGGTGAGTACGCCGATGACCTCCGACCCGACCCGCAACGGGACCACCACGGCGGGCCCGAACTGGGACCTGGTGTGCGAGAAGAGATTGTAGGGCGGCTTCTCGGACACGACCGTTTTCTCGGAACGGTACGCGGCTCCGGACTGCGAGTCCTCGACGGTGAGGCGCTGGCCGATGATCGCTTCGGCGTCGATTCCCGCCGCGGCGATCACCACCAGCTCGGTCACTTCGTCGCGGGGTACCTCGGGATCCTCGGGCAGCGCGACGAACGTGCACGCGGACTGGGTGAGGGTGAGGGCCCGCTGCGTGACGAGGTCGAGGACCTCGTCGGGTTCGCCGCCGGCGAGCAGTTCGGTCGCCACGTCCCGGGTCGCTTCGAGCCACTGTTGGCGGACGCGGGATTCCTCGTACAGGCGCGCGTTGGCGATGGCGATACCGGCCGCGGCGGCCAGGGCTTGGACGACGACCTCGTCGTCCTCGGTGAACTCCTGCCCCCCGGCCTTCTCGGTGAGGTAGAGATTGCCGAAGATCTCGTCGCGGACCTTGACGGGAACGCCCAGAAACGTCCGCATCGGTGGATGATGCGGTGGGAAGCCGACCGAGGAGGAGTGGTCGGACAGTGTCTTGAGCCGGATCGGTGTGGGCTCTTGGATCAGCAGTCCGAGCACCCCGTGGCCGCGGGGGAGGTCACCGATGAGGACGCGGGTGCGGTCGTCGATGCCCTCGTAGACGAACTCGGCGAGCTGATTGCTGTTCTTGTCGGTCTCCCGGACGCCCAAGGCGCCGTACCGGGCGTCGACGAGTTCGATGGCGGTGTGCACGATCGAGCGCAGCGTGTCGTCGAGATCGAGTCCCGAGGTGACGACGAGCATCGCCTCGACGAGCCGGTCCATGTTGTCGCGCACGTCGATGATCTGGGCGATGCGGTCCTGAACCTGGCTCAGCAACTCCCGCAGCCGCAACTGCGACAGGGTCTCTGTGACGGCGACCTGCCGACCCGGCGCGGGGTCTTTGCCGTGTTCGTCCACGGGGGACATTGTTCCACGGTCGTCCACGAGGGGGGTCCCGGTGTGGGCTGGAACCCCGTCACGCTTCGTTGAGCTTGGATGCCATCACCGCTGCCTGCGTGCGGCGTTCGACCCCGAGCTTCGTCAGCAGCCGGGAGACATAGTTCTTGACGGTCTTCTCCGCCAAGAACATGCGCGCGGCGATCTGCCGATTGGTCAAGCCTTCGCCGAGGAGCGCGAGCAGGGTTCGTTCCTGCTCGGTGAGTGTGGCCAGTGGACCCGTCTTGCCCGCCGCCTCGGTGCGCAACTTGGCCATCAGCGCCGCGGCGGCACGATTGTCCAACAGGGACTTCCCGGCGCTGACATCGCGGATGGCGGCGATCAGTTCGAGGCCCTTGATGTCTTTGATGACGTAACCGCTGGCACCGGCCAGGATCGCGTTGAGCATGGCTTGTTCGTCGGTGAACGAGGTGAGGATCAGACACCGCAGTTCCGGATTCGCCGACAGGAGCTCGCGGCACAGTTCGATGCCGTTGCCGTCGGGGAGCAGGACATCGAGCACCGCCACCTCGGGGCGCAGCGCCGGGATTCGGGCCAGCGCTTGAGCATAGGTACCGGCCTCGCCGACGACCTCGAGGTCGGGCTCCAGGTCGATGAGGTCGGCTACGCCGTGCCGAACGATTTCGTGATCGTCGACCAAGAAGACCTTGACCATGAGCGCGGACCTTTCGTTTCCTGTGGCACTACCAGCCTACGGCGCAGAGTTGCGCGTCGCTCGATACCGCCCGATAGTCGCTGGGCTGCGGGCGGGCGGCGGGGGCGGGCACCTGGGCATTCTCGAGGTCGGCCCGGCCCACAGGCCCCGAGGTGAATCCGGCGATCCTGTGGCGGAGAGAAGGAACGAGCGCGAGTTCGTTTCCCACGCCGAGGGTTCCGGACGGCGGGCAGGATCTCGCGGGAGCTGTGCATGTCGGGCCAGAACAGGTGCTCGACCCAGTCGTAGGTGTACGCACCGGTGCGGCCGGGACCATCCGGACGAGCCACGGCCAGACATCGGGGGCGCCGCGATACTCACCGAACCTATCGCTTGCAGGCGGGCCTCGGGAAGCAGATCGTCTCCGCACATCGGAGCGGTGACCTCGGTCGCGGCCGCACCTCGGTTCGAGCAGCGGCGACGGCGGTGGGTTGTCACGCCGGTGACGATCCGAACGGCACCGTGGGGGTCCCGGTGCGGAGGTCCGGGCGACGGAGCCGGTAGGCCAGCAGGCACACAGCGACACCGAGCAGTCCGACAACGGGCTGCAGCCAGGTGAACCGACCGATCACGAACGGCTGGACCGTGACCCAGCCGATCAGAAGGGCGCCGCTGACGAGACCCACGATCGGCGCGATCGGGTCGGCGCGCAGGGCGAGGACGGCGGTGGCCGCCATCGGCGCCCCGACGATCGCGGCCAGCAGCACACCGGCCGGGATCGGGCTGCCGAACGGGAGGCGTGCGGTGATGTCGGGGCCGAGCTCGGCGCCGCCGCTGACGAGACCCACGGCGCCGACGAAGGCCCACAGGGCGACGAATCCGGCACTACCGATCAGCCCTGCGCGCAGGGCGCGGCGGGTCTTGCGTTGGCGGAAGGACGACATGGTGGAACTCCTGGTGGGCTATCGGCTCCAGCCGAGTACGTCGGGCACAGGTCGGCGAGGCGTGGGCGGCGGCCGTCGGTCGTCGGGGGCGAGGCCGATGCGCAGGACGACCTGCGGTATCCCGGGATGGCCGATCAGGCTGCCGAGCAGGCGTCGCCCGGCGGTCAGTTCGGTGATATGGGTCAGTGCGCAGGTCGACAAGCCGGACGCCGTGCACTCGAGCAGTGCCGCCGAGAGCGCCTCGCCGGTGCGCAGCCACGTCTGCGGCATCTCGTCCGTCGCGGTGAGTACGGCCAGGCGCGCGTGATCGCGAAGTTCGCCGCGGCGGGCGGGGATCTTCGGATGCGGGAAGTCGCGGACGACTCCGACGCGGGCCGCTTCCGGCTCCGACACCAACGCTGACGCCGGCACGCCCTCCGCGAGATGGGAATGTCCCGACCACCACCGGATTTCGGACTGGTACTCCATGTCGTACCGGCGCAGCGCCTCGGACTGTTCCGAAGCCAGTGACAGTCGTGTCCGCGCGTCCTCGTCGAGGATGTCCAGTGTGAGGCCGTGTCGGCTGACGAGTTCTTCCAGCGCCAATCTGATCGAGGCCCAGCCGCTCGGCGCGGCCATGGGCAGCCGGTCGGTGTACCGGTACTCGATCGCCTCGGCTCGCCGGAGCACGGCCGTGGGCGGGTCGCGCCACGGGCTGAAGTCGATGGTCGCCAGGAGGTCGGGCTGGGTAGGGTCGGGTATCCGCTCGACGTCGGTGCGCCAGTGCAGCGACGCGAAGACGGTCTGGGCGTGCTGCAATGCGGCGCCACAACTGATCACAGCCTGGCGTCCATCTGGGTCGACGGCGGTCAGTTGCCTGTCGAGGTCGCGTCGCAAGGTCAGCCGCGCACCGTCGAAGTCCCATCGCCACGGTTGTGTGTTGTGGATCGACGGAGCGCGGCACGCCAGCTGAATCCCCAGTCGGACCGCCGAACGGGTGGGGGCTGTTTCATCGCTCATGGCAGCCAGTGTGCGCGGGAAAGGCGCCTCAGCGAGACGGCCGTTACGCCCGTTTGGTGAGGACGAAATGCCTCAATGCGTCGCGCAGTCCGACTCTCCCGTGACGGCGAGCGAGGGTGGGGTCCCGAGGCACGCGCCGGCAGGTCTTTCGTCGTGCAGATCGGGGCTGTCACACGAAGACCGCGATGGACGAACGGCCCCGTGCCCAGGGAACGGGGAACGCGATGGTGTACGGCGGGGAGTGAACGTCACCGACACAGCGAGAAACCGTGATGACCGTCGAGACTCGACCGGACGCCGAGTGTCAGCCGCCGGATGCGAAGGGTCGGTTCGGCCAGGGACGAGGACGCCACCGACGCGGCGCTGCACGAACTCCGGAAGCCGGTGTGGCGCACCTGGTACTACGTGGAGTCGGTGCGCGATCTGGATCCCGCGCGAATCGACCAGACCGTCGCCGGTCTGGTCGCTGTGCAGGATCTGCTCGGCGAGCACCAGGACGCGGTGGTGGCCGAGCACCGTCCGATCCAGCTGACCAGGGAAGCCTAGAATGCGGGGGAGTCCACGTTCACCTACGGACTGCTGCTGCGGCGCGAGATCGATCGCACCACCCCGCCGCGGACGTCGTCGTGAGAAGCACGAAGGCTACCGCGACCGTCAGCGCACGATGATCACGTCGACGAGGACGAAGGCCGCCACCGTGAAGATCAGGAAGGCGAACCACCTCTGCAACCGCGCGACGTCGACTCGTTGTCCGTAGCGGCCCGCGACGAGAGACCCGCCGATGGCCGTCGTGGCGAAGACCGCCGCGACCCGCCAGTCGAGGCTGAGATCGCCCAGGTAAGCGGCGAATCCCGAGGCCGAGTTGGCGGTGACGATCACCAGAGATGTGCCGATGGCTACCGACATCTCGATGCCGAGCAGCAGAACGAGGCCGGGGACGATGAGAAAACCGCCACCGACCCCGAACAGCCCGGTCAGGAAACCCACGCCGAGGCCGACCGGAACGGCACGTGAGGTGCATCGACGCCAATTGACGGTCGATCCGTCCACTCGGCACGCGGTACCGATGCTGTCCTCACTCGCGAGCATCCGGGCTCCGGCGGCGATCATGACGAGCGCGAAGCCGGCGAGAGTCAGCGCCGGCGGAAGGGCGCGGTTCGCGGCGCTCCCGGCGAACGCGGCGGGCAGTCCGGCCACGGCGAACACGGCCGCGACCCGCCACTGCACCCGGCCTGAGCGCATCTTGGGGACCGCGCCCGCCAGCGCGGAGAGGCCGACCACCAGCAGAGACATCGGAACCGCCTGTCCGAGCGGGATCCCGAGTCCGTAGACGAGGCCGGGCACGGCGAGGATCGACCCACCGCCGCCGAGGAGGCCGAGCAGGATTCCGATGACGGCTCCCACGAGGACGGAGACGAGGATCGTCATCGGTGGCTCCTTCCGGACCCCGCGCTCTCGCGGTCAGTCTTCGACGGTCAGCGCATCGATCGCGGATTGCAGGCGGCGGCCCGCGTCGTCGGCGACCGAGGCGAGTGCGGGTTCATCGGTGACCTGCACGAGCAGGTGCGGATTCATCGCCTCGACGAGGACCGTGCCCGGCGCGGCCGGGTCCTCGCGCACGACGACATTGCAGGGCAGCAGCAATCCGATCTGCCGGTTCACCTCCACCGCGCGGTGCGCGAGCGGCGGATTGCAGGCGCCGAGGATCAGATACCGCTCCATGTCGGCGCCGAGTTTGGCCTTCATGGTGGCCTGCATGTCGATCTCGGTCAGTACTCCGAAGCCTTGTTCCTGCAACGCGGCTCGGGTCCGAGCGACGGCGTCGTCGAACGAGGTCGTCAACGTGGTGGACAGTGCGAGGTTCAACGGTGGTTCTCCTCGGTCGAGGTCGGCAGTCAGGGAGCCCGCGGCTACTGTCAGGCGAGGGCTAGGAAGAGCTTCTCGAGCTCCGCTTCGCTCATGGGGTCCTTGCCGTCGGCGGCGTCTCCGGCCAGGCATTCGCGCAGTCCACTGGCGACGATCTTGAATCCCGCCTTGTCCAGCGCGCGCGAGACCGCCGCGAGCTGGGTGACGACCTCTTTGCAGTCGCGCCCGTTCTCGATCATCGAGATCACCCCGGCGAGCTGCCCGTGCGCGCGGCGCAGCCGGTTGAGGACCAGCGCGATACTCTCGTCATTTCCGACCATGGCGATTCCTTTCACGAACCTGACTCGACTATACCCCAGGGGGTATGTGTGGTGCGGTAACCCGCGCCACACATACCCCGATCGCCTCAGCCGTGTGAGAAGGTGACCTTCGGTAGCACGCGGCCCAGCCAGGCGGGTGACCACCAGGCGGCGTGACCGGTCAGGCGCAGCAGTACCGGCAGCAGGACCAGGCGGATGAACACCGCGTCCAGCAGCACGGCGACGCCGAGGATGATTCCCATCTCCTTGGGTGGCAACGGCTCGGCGAGTGCGAAGGTGAAGAACACCGCGACCATCACCGCCGCGGCGGCCGCGATGATGCGGCCCGAATGGGCCAGGCCCATGACATGCGCAACGTTGGGGTCGCCCGATTCCTCGTAGTGCTCCTTGGCGGTCGCGAGCAGGAACACCGTGTAGTCCATCGCGATGGCGAAGATCATCGCGAAGAAGAACACCGGTCCCCAGCCGTCCAGGAAGCCCTGCGGGGTGAACCCGAGCAGGCTCGCGCCGTGGCCGTCCTGGAAGATCAGCCTGGCCACGCCGAACGCCGCCGCGGTCGAGAGCAGGCTCACCACAGTCCCGAGGACGGCGATGAGCGGAGCCTGGAGCGCGGCCAGCAGCAGCGTGAAGCCGAGCGCGAGGATGACACCGATGATCACCGGCAGGTAGTCGTCGAGTGCTCGCTGAAGGTCGAGGTTCTCCGCGGGAGCGCCGCCGACCAGTGCCTGCGCCGGCAGATCGGCGCGCAAACGATCGAGGATCGCGCCCATCGCCTCATCCGAGGGGTCGACCGCTGGAATCGCCTGGAGCATCAGATGATCGGAGCCGTCCGCGCTGGGGATCGGTGGGGTGACCATGGCGATGCCCTCGGTCGTCCTCGCGGTGGCGGCGGTCGCCTCGGCGTCGGCCGTGGGGGCGATGATCTGGAACATGCCCGGTGCTCCCTCGCCCATCTGGGCCTGGATCAGTTCGTAGCCCTGGCGCACGGAAGCGTCGGCGGGCACGACCTGGATCGACGGCATGGCCACCTTCAGGCCGAGTACCGGGATCGCCAGCGCCGTCAGCACGAGTAGGGAGCCGATGGCGAAGGGCCACGGGTGCCTGTGCAGCAGGTTGCCCCAGGATTCGAACCGGGGGGACCGGTGCTGCTGCCGGGTGGCGTAGGGCAGTGACCCGGCGTTGATCTTCGGGCCCAGGGCGCCCAGTGCGGCCGGGAGCAGGGTCAGCGTGGCGGCGAGGACGAACGCGACGGCGAGCATGATTCCCACGGCCATGGTCCGCACCGCGGGCGCGGGGACGAGCAACACCGCGGACAGGCTCACCAACACGGTCAGGCCGGACAGGATGACCGCCTTGCCCGCGGTGTCCATCGTCTCGGCGACGGCGGCACGGGTATCCGCGGCCTTGCGCAGCGCGTCACGAAACCTCGCGACGAGGAAGAGGGCGTAGTCGATGCCGAGAGCCAGGGCGAACATCATGGCGAAGTTCATCGCCCACACCGAGATCGGGGTGGCGGAATTTAGCAGCACCAGTCCGCCCGCGGAGGCCACCAGGCCCGCGAGGGTCAGCAGCAGTGGCAGGCCCGCGGCGACGAGTGAGCCGAACGCGAGCACCATGATCGCCAGTGTCACCGGCCAGGAGAGCATCTCCGCCTTGATCATGGCGTCATGGTTGGCCCTGTTGAACTCGCTCCACAGTGCGGTCGCGCCGGTGGGGTAGATCTCGATGTCGGCGGTCGACAGTGCGGTCAGCTCGCTCCCGAGGTCGTCGACCGCCTTGACCATCTCGTCCGTGCTCGCGGCGGCGCCGGCGATCACGACGCCGGTGTGGCCGTCCGGACTGATCGTCATCCCGGGTTGGGGAGCGATGACCTGGCTGAAGCGGTCGTCGCCCTGGAACAGGGCGATCGCCTCGGTCAGGACCTGTTGCACCGCCGGATCGGACACCAGTGCGGAGTCGGAGTGCACGACCACCTGCACCGCGGCGGAGGAGTTTCCGCCGAAGTGCTGCTGTGCCAGCTCGCGGGCGCGCACCGACTCCGAGCCGTCGGCCTGCCAGCCTGCGCCCGCCAGGGAGTCGAACACACTCGGCGCGGCGGCGCCGAGTGCGACCAGCGCGATCAACCACACGCCGAAAACCCACTTCGTGTGGGTGGCCATCCGCGCTCCCCAGCGGGCCAGCGCGCCGGCTGGGGTCCCCGGCGGCGCGGATCCGTCTTCGCGTTCCGACGTCGCCGGCGACTGCTCGCCGATGAAGGTGTTCTTGCTGCTCAACGTTTGGTTTCCTTATGCGGGTGGGGGTATGTCTTCCGGCATGATTCGCCGGGTGGGTGGCGGGTAGGCGAGGCGGAAGCGGTGCGGGCTGTCGCTCGATCGGGCGGCTTCCTCGCGCGCTCGGCCAGCAGGCTCAGCGGCCCAGGATGCGGCCGAGGATGCCGGGGGTGCCGGTGCGATCGGGTGTCGGCTCACAGGTGCACCGCCGAGATGCGGGCACGGATTTCAGCACGCTGTCGACGTGCGCTCCGCAGCCGCCCCACGTGGTCTTCTTGCAGGTCGAACAAGTGACGGCATAGCACATAACTCCTCCTCGGAGACGTAGGGATCCGGATCAAAAATACCCCCGGGGGTACTTGCATACCCTAGGGGGTATATGCGACGCTGTCCACAGCGGCAGCGCGAACGTGTCGTCGGATTGGAGGAAAACGTGATGATCCTCGAGCAGTACTACCTCGAATGCCTGTCCCACGCCTCGTATCTGATCGGCGACGAGAGCACCGGCCGGGCCGTCGTCGTCGATCCGCGGCGCGACGTCACCGAGTATCTCGACGACGCACGGCGACTCGGATTGACGATCGAAGGCGTGATCAACACGCACTTCCACGCGGACTTCGTCTCCGGTCATCTCGAGCTGCTCGCCGCCACCGGGGCGTGGATCGGTTTCGGCGAGGCGGCCGAGACCGCGTATCCGATCCGTCGGCTCGCGCACGGCGAGCGTGTGTCGCTGGGCGAGGTCGACCTGGAGGTGTTGTCCACTCCCGGGCATACGTGGGAATCGATCAGCCTGCTGGTGCGCGAGAATCCGACGGCCCGGCCGACGGCGGTGCTGACCGGTGACTCGCTGTTCATCGGGGATGTGGGCCGACCCGACCTGGTCAACCTCGGTGACGGCTCCACCACCGATCTCGCGCGGGCGATGTACCGGACCATCCACCAGACCCTGCTGGCACTGCCGGACTCGGTGATCGTCATGCCCGCGCACGGTGCGGGCTCCTCGTGCGGGAAGAACCTGTCCGCGGAGCTGACCTCGACAATCGGGGAACAGCGCAGAACCAATCCGTCGGTGCGGCCGATGAGCGAGGAATCCTTCGTCGCGCTGATCACCGATGGCCAGCCGGCTGTCCCGGAGTATTTCCACGTCGACGCCGCCCTCAACAAGGGCGACCGCGCGGTGCTGGATCCGCACCGCGTGATCCCGGCGTTCACCGCGCGGCAGGTTCGGGACGAATCGGCGTCCGGCACAGTCATCCTCGATGCCCGTACCCCTGAGGATTTCGCCGCCGGGCACCTGCGCGGATCGGTGAATGTCGGTTTCGACGGCCGCTTCGCCGAAACCGGCGGAATGGTGGCCGGGATCGGTGACCGGATCGTACTGATCGCCTACCCTGGCGAGGAACAGGACGCCGCGCTGCGACTGGCCCGCATCGGGTCCGACGACGCGGTCGGCTACTTCACGGTCGACCACGGCGGTGTCTTTCCCGCTGAGCTGGCCGATCTCGTGCAATCGGCGCCGCGAACGACCGTCGAGCAGCTACGGCAGCTCCTCGACGCCGACCGGGTCGCCCTCGTCGACGTCCGCAATCCCGGCGAGCGCGAGTTCGGCTACATCCCCGAAGCGATGCCCATTCCGTTGGCACAGTTGCGTGCCAGGATCGGTGAGCTGCCCACCGGGGTGCCGATCGTGGTGCACTGCGCGGGCGGATGGCGCTCGAGCGTCGCAGCGTCACTGCTTCGCTCGCTGGGCATCGAGCAGGTCAGTGACCTGGTCGGCGGCTACAACGCGTGGATCGATCACCGGGCGACGGCACCGGCCTGACGTCGGCATCGCGCGAGGTCGTCAGCTGCCGGCGGGAACCGTGGTGTCGCAGGGCAGGGCATGCCCCAGATCTGCCCCGAGTCCCGGGGTGCGCTCCGCATGTTCGACGCACGGGCGGGTGGCGGGTGCTGGGATGCAGGCGTCGCGTGACCCGGCTGTGAGTGACGGAGAGCGTGATCGGTCGCCCCCCGGCCGGGACCGAACGGCGCCGCCGAGCGCGGGCAAGTCCGCGCCGGACAGAGCGGTCCACACGTTCGCGTGGACCGCGGCCGCGTCGGTGACCACGCCGTCCATGTCGAAGACGACCGCGCGGTACTCAGCGGCGGTACGCGCGGGTTCCGTCACCTGGATTCGGGCGCTCGTTTCCGATCTCGTCCGGTAGCGCCCATCACCTCGTCCCACCATTCCTGGAGGAGGTTCGGTTCCGGCCGGCGCACCGTCGCTGATCCGGCGCCGTCGTGGCGCACCGGGGGATCGGGGACTTCGCCGAGGGTGGATGACATCGCTACCTCCTCGTGGCGCGTTGTCTCAGTCCGAGAGGTGGCCGGAAGGGCCGGCAGTCCACGCCCGCCGGGCCGCACAGCCCTGCCCGCGCGCGGTCGCGCGGCACCGGTGGCTGCCGCCCGCTCGCGGTGCTTCACTAGGTGAAGTGACGAAGGTCCGGCGAATCTGTGTCCGATGCGCGTGGGCGCCGGCATCAGGGCCCTGCCCGTGGGGTGCCTGCCTCGGCGAGTCTGGTCCCAACCTGTCACGTCCGAGAACAGGTGCCCTACTTTCCCCGCCCCATCGAGGAGCGGGGAATTCTGCGTCGCAAGTCGTTCGCGCGCACGGCGCAGACCCGGGACGAGGCGGCGCTCGATATGGCGTTGCTCGACTACGACTTCCACCTGTTCACCGAATCCGGCAGCGGTGTCGACAGCGTCCTGTATCGGCCGGGTTCCACGGGATTTCGCCTTACCCAGCTGGACCCGCGGCCCGAGCAGGTGAGCGCGGCCAGGGAGGCCGTCTCGATCAGTGCCGCGAGCGCACCCGAGCTCGGTATCGACGCCGCGGTCGACTGTCTGGAGTTGACGGGCTGGCCGTTCGTGTTCTACCGGGACCCACAGCGGGGTCGCGGCCATGTGCTGTACCACCGCTACGACGGGCACTACGGCCTTCTCACGCCCGCGGCGGTATGGATGCGGATCATCGACGTGGTGGGTTTGGCGGCGACGGAACCGGCCGGGAGTACCGCAGGGCGAAGGTGTTGAGAGTGCCGGCCGACGCGGATCCGATCGTGGCACGGCTACTCCACTCCGAGGAGCCGTCCATCCGTTGGCGCACCCTCCTCGGCGTGCTCGGAGTGCCGCCGTCGGATCCCGCGGTGATCACGGCGGCCGCGGCGATTCCCGGCAGTGAGCGCGTGCGGCGTCTGCTCTCCGAACGGCTCGTCGACGGCACACTGCCCTTCCACCCCTACAGCGCGAAGTGGCGAGGGGCACACTGGGTGCTTGTCGCGTTGGCCGAACTCGGATATCCGGCCGGTGACGAATCCTTGGTGCCGTTGCGCGAGCAAGCCCTGGGTTGGCTGCTGTCGCCGGAGTACGAGCGGCGCTATATCGGCCGGGTTCGGGACCGGGAACTGCCGACGTTGCACGCGTCCATCGAGGGAAACCTGGTCTGGGCGCTGCTGCGGTTGGGGCTGGCGGACCAGCGCGTCGGTCACCTCGTCGATCGTCTGCTGCGTGCTCAATGGCCCGACGGCGGCTGGAACTGTGATCGGCGAGCGACCGGTCACGTGTCGTCCTTCGGGGAGAGCCTCGTCCCGCTGCGGGCTCTGAACGCTTGTGCCCGCACCACCGGAGATCCCGAGGTCGGCGAGGCGGTCCTGCGCGCCTCGGAGCTGTTCCTCGGACGTCGGCTGTTCCGCCGCCGCACCGACGGCTCGGTCATCGATCGATCCTTTCTCGAACTGCACTTTCCGTGCTACTGGCACTACGACATCCTGTTCGCGTTGACAGTGCTGGCCGAGGCCGAGTTGATCGAGGATCCACGCTGCGCCGAGGCTCTCGACGTGCTCGAGGCGAAGCGCTTGCCCGACGGAGGATTTCCTGCGGAGGCCAAGTTCTATCGGGTCAGCTCCGCGCAGCCAGGCGGCGGGTCGTCTGTGGTCGGTTGGGGACCGACCAGCCGCCGGTTGCCGAACGAATGGGTGAGCTGCGCGGCGCTCATCGCGTTGACCGCGGCCGGGCGTCGCGGTCGGTCCTCGTGAGCTGCCGGCCGGCCGCCTTCTCCGCGACCGTGCTCTCTGGCGCGGCCGATGGCACCGGCGCGCGGTGGCGGCCGAGTTCGCGTGGTATCGGACGAATTCCAAGGCCGGGTCGTGGACAGGTCCCGTGCGCGAGTGCGCCAGGTCGGAGGCGTCGGCCAGCGGCACGGTCCGTGGGCCGGAGGAGTCCTGTTCGGGGAGCGCGTCCGCGGCCCGGCGGACTCGGCCGCAGGGAAGTCGAGTAGTGGCCGATGCTCGACCGACCGGTCGGCGCGACCGGTCCACGGTGTCGTAGCCGCGCTCGCCGCCCTGCCCTCGCGGATGGCCCTGAACCAGAGCAGGTCGCCGTCGCGGACCGCGCGCCGCCGTTCGTCCCCGGGGTCGAAGCGGGTCGAAGTGCGACGTCGAAATGCGGCGCGTGCGCCCGCTCGCAGGAGTGGCAGCCCGCCGCGCTGAACCGGAGTCGGCAGGTCATCGTCACGATCTGGTCGTTCGCCACTTGCACGCATACGGTCCATCGAGCCTCGCCGCGCGAGAAGTCCGCGCTCAGCGACTTGCACTCGCATCCGATATTCGGCGACAGCTCGTCGTCGGGGTGGGCGGCCTCCGCCACCGGAGCGGAGCCGGCGGTGAGCTGGGATATCGGCCCGAAGTCATCTCGGACGGTGCCTTCGTGCTCTAACTCCGCTCGGGGCGCGATGGCACCGTGGGATACGTCTACGAAAGGACGACACCCCATGGACCCCGGAATGCCCGACCGCCGCACAGTCACAGCGGCACTGACGCTCGCCGGGCGTGCGCCGTCCCGGCGCAACACCCAGCCGTGGCGGTGGCGGGTGACCGATCAGGGCGTTCACCTCCACCTCGATCCGCGCTGTTCGACGTTCGCGACCGATCCCGCGTCGCGCGACGCGCTTCTGGGGTGTGGCATCGCGCTGCACCACGTGAGTGTGGCGTTCGCGGCGGCCGGGTGGGCCACGGTGGTCCGTCGGCTGCCGGATCCCGCCCGACCCGGTCTGCTGGCGTCACTTCGCTTGGTGCCGCATCGCCCCACGATGCTGGAGAAGTCGCTGCGCGACGCGATCACCGAGCGGCGCAGTGATGATCGTCCCTACCAGCTCAGGCCGATACCGGCCGGATATCTGGGCCTGTTCCGGGAGCGCGCGGCGGCGTTGGGCGGCATCGTGCGGCTCGTCTCCGACAGCGACCGCGTACACCTCGCGGAGTACGCGAGCTCGCGTCGACCGACGGTGACCTGTGCGAGCGGATCTGTGCTCGCACAGGTCCCACCGCCGCGCCGAGCGCTCGGCGAGGGGCGCACCGGGCGCAGGACGCCGTGGCCGCCGACCGCATCCGGTTCCGCGGAGAGCATGGAAGCCGCGGTCGTCGATTACGCCGAGTTCTTCCTCGCCGGTACACCGGGCGACGATGCGCTGTCGAGGTTGCGTGCCGGTGAGTCGATCAGCGCGGTGCTGCTGACCGCCACCAACATCGGTCTGGCGACATGCTTGCTCACGCAGCCGCTCGAGTCGCGGCGGGACTTCATCCGGACCGAAGTACTGGGCGGCACCGCGTTCCCGCACGCTGTCCTGCGCGTGGGATGGGCACGGGATACCGGGGATCCACCGGCCGTGACGCCTCGTCGCCCCGTCGAGGACCTGATGCTTCCCGAACATCACTGACGTCCGAACATCACTGACGCCGAGGGTGCCGTACGCTCCTCACTCGGAGCCCGGATGGATGACCAGGACGGGGCAGCGGGCGCACTGGACCAGCGCGTTCGCCGTCGAACCGAGCCGTGAGCCGGGAAAGCCGCCCGGCCTCGGTTACCGCCGGCCCCGACGATGCCCCGCCTGGCCCCTGGCCGGGATGCGAGCAGGATCTGCGCGGCGGAGCCGGCAGGTTCGGCGCCGCGACATCCGGTGGCCGTCGCTGTCGGAGCGCACCGTGGAGATCGCAGGTGCGCGGGCGCCGCGCTCGAGCATCAGAGTTGGCCGCGCGCGTCGTCGTACCCGGCGATCGGACGGCCGATCAGGGCGGTGGTCTCGACAGGGCGATGCGCTGCCGCGCGGTCCTCGCCGAACGTCGGGCTCGCGCTCGTCCCGGGTGCGGGCACGGTCGCGCTGCTCCCGCACCGGGGGATCTTCACCGTCCCGCATCCGCGCCGATTCCAGCCGGACAGGGTCGACGCCCGGGTGACCACCAGACCCGGTGGTCGTCTGCCCTTCTGCTGTGGACGAGAAGGACAGGCTCGCCGCCCACAGTTCGCCGGTGGTGGTCACCTACGGCGCCGACGAGATCGATCCGGTGCGCCGCGTCGGATGGTCGGTGTCGGTGACCGGACTGGCCCGCGCCGTCTGCGGCCCCGGGCGCATCGCGAGCTACGAGCGGCGGCTACGGCCCTGGGTGGAAGGCATGATGGACACCGTCATCACGATCGATCCCGACATCGTGACCGGCATCCGCCTGCTGGAACGGCAAGCACCCGAGCACAGCTGATGCCGCGGTGACACCGCGACCACGGAGCGGAATCGGAACCGATCGGCCGTCGCACCAATGACTTTGGCCCCTGACTTCCGCGGGGCGGTCGCGGGAATGCTGGATGTCGACGCCCGCGACGGGCCGGTGACCCCCAGAAAGGCTCGACCATGACCGAGAAGACCGTGCGGCCCACCGACCATCGACCCCGGCCCGTGCTGGCCGCGGTCGATGGCTCCGCCAACTCCTATCAGGCCGCGGCGTGGGCGGCGGCCGAAGCGGCGCTGCATCGCCTGCCGCTGCACATTCTCACCTCGGCGGCGATCCAGACAGGCTTCGGCCCGGGGATGTCGCTGGGTGAGGCGGATCTGGAATGGCTCCGGGTGGACGCCGAGCGAGTGGTCGGGGAAGCGGCGCGGGTGGCCCGCGCGGCGGTGCCCGAGGACGACCTCACGATCACCACCGAGGTCGCGTTCGAACGGGCCGCACCGCTGCTGATCGACCGGTCGACCACGGCGGAGATGCTCGTGGTCGGCAGCCGCGGCATCGGCGCTTTCCAGCGCGGGCTGCTCGGCTCGGTCAGTACCGCCGTGACGCGTCACGCCCACTGCCCGGTCGCCGTGGTCCAGGGCATCGTCGCGACGGACCCGGTGTCTGCCGCGCTGCCGGTGCTGGTCGGCGTCGACGGGTCCGACAACAGCGTGCCCGCGGTACGACTGGCGTTCGAGGAGGCCTCGCGCCGCAAGGTCGACCTCGTGGCGGTGCACGCGTTCGACGACTCCAGCGCCGATCTGCCCGCGTTCGGCTGGGAAACGGGCAGGCAGACAGCCGAAACCGAACTCTCCGAGGCGCTGGCGGGCTACCGCGAGAGCTATCCGGATGTGGCGGTGCGCGGCGTCGTCGTCGCCAACCGCCCGGTCCGCGCCCTGCTGCGGGAGGCCGCTTCGGCTCAGTTGCTGGTGGTGGGTAGTCACGGACGCGGTGGATTCACCAGCATGCTGCTGGGCTCCACGAGCAACGCCCTGCTGCACTCGGTCGACATTCCGATGATCGTCGTCCGCGACCGGGAGCAGGGCTGACCCGAGGCGGCCACCGTGCGCGGTGGCCGCCTCGTCGGGCGCCGACGAGCGCGGGGAAGTCGCCGGAAACGCCACGACGTCCCGTCGCGGAGTCGCTGATGAGCGACAACGACGCAGGCGTGCGTTCAGGGCGGTGAAACCCTCGGCGGCGACGGCCCGGCCCTCGATGTCGACCCGCCCTGAGCAGGAGGAGTGTCAGGTGTCCGGCGTCCTGTCTGACCCAGACTTGATCGACCGACTTCTACGACGCCTGTCCGCGGTCCCGTGGCCCGCAGTGCGGGCGATGGCGATCGTCGTGGCGTGAGTCTGTTGCGGGCCGACCTCGGCGGAGCGACCGCGCCGACCGTCTTCGAGGTCCTCCGAGACGGGCTGTCGTCCGCCTTCGCCGGTCACCGCGCTGTCGATCGCGGCCGATCTGCTCGCCATCGCGACGGCGGCGGCTGCCCTGGTGCACCGGCCCTACTTCTCCGAGGATTTCTTCGCCGGGCTACGCGGCGAGGACGACGGGGGTGGGTAGGGCCATCGGTGCTCACCGGCCCGGTGGGTCTGTGCTGGATGTGCTGTCGTCACCGGGAGATACCCGGTCCAGTCGACGCGGGCCAGCATGACGACGCCGACCAGGAGCACGATCTGTACGGCGATGCCGTAGGGCGTGGTGAACGAGGCGGTGAGGGTCTCGCCGAGACTGCGCTCGGCGACCTCGGCGGCGCTGAGGTACAGCGAGAAACTCACTGTTCGTCCCGCGACATGCGCGGCGGTCAGCGGAAACAGGCGCAGACCCAGGAGCCCGGCCGCCTCGAACAACTGCGCCGACGGGAGCGGTGAGACGAGGAATACCCCGATCGTGGCGAATTTGCGGCCACGACGACCGGTGAGATGGTCACCGGCGGCCCGCAGGTTGGTTGTGCGCCGCGGGCCGAGATGGCCGCCGGCGCGACGGGTGGCGGCGGCGAGGACATACCGGCCCGCACCCGAGGCGACGGCGGCGCAGACGACGAGCGGGACCGGATCGAGGTTCCCGTTGAGTCCGAAGAACACCACGAGCAGGGCGTTCGGCGGCCCGAACGCCGGCAGCAGGTTCACCGCGAACACGACGGCGACCACCAGGAGCAACTGCCCAGCCGTCGTGCTCATGTCAGCTTCTGCGTGCGGGCGGACTCAGCGTCGGGCGGCGAGCCTGCGCAGCCGCTCGTGCTCGAGGACGAACACGGCGATGCTCCCGGTGAAGCTCGTCGCCGTCGCGATCGCCCCGAGCGTGGTCCAGCCGCCGAAGCCGTAACCCGCGGCCGTCAAGGTCGAGGCGAGTCCGACGATCCCGGTGAAGAAGAGCAGGATCCCGGGAATGTTGTAGGGATCGGCGAGGCTCTGGCCCGGCTTGTTGTGGTACGCGGCGCCGGTGACGCTGTCACTCACGGTGGTTCCTCCGATGTCTGTCCGCAGACCGGATACGGTGTCCGCGGTGTGTCGACACACTGTCTCGCCGCTGCCCGCTTCCTCGTGAGAGGCGTTGGTCCCCAGCAGCTTCGACCAAAGTCATCGGGGGCAATCGGCACTGCTCGAAGGGGCCTATCGGCCCTTACCCCGCAGTGGCGGGAAGGGTCATGGTTGCACTACCGGCGAACCGCTGCGCCGCGCGGTCCGGGGCACGGAAGGAGACTGAAATGTACTGGTACGACCACGATGTCGGTGGCTGGAGCTACGTTTGGATGGGCTTCGGCATGGTCCTGTTCTGGGCTCTGCTGATCGCCGGTTTCGTGCTCGCCCTGCGGTATCTGTTCCGGGTGGACAACGAGCGTCGTGCGCACCCGGCGCCGCCGGGCGCCGAACATGTCCTGGCGGAGCGTTTCGCCCGCGGCGAGATCGACGCGAAGGAATACGCGGATCGGCTGGCTGTTCTGCGTTCGGCCACGACAGGGTGATCCGGCCCCGCCCGCACCGTCGATCATGCGGAGTCGCGCGCACCTCAGGGACCAGTGACCGTCCCGGCGAGGACCTTCGGCTCGGTTCCGGGTACGGCCCCGGCGGTGAATGTTGGGCGCTCGACGCCGCTGTGGCGCCTGCGAGCGGAAAGGACGGATGTGGTCGTGGGTTCATCGGATCACTCGTCACGGTTCCTCCTCGGGCCCGAGGCGACGGTGCGTCCGTGGTGCCGTGTCCGGCGCCGGATTCGAGCGATTGGGCGCCGAGATCGGCCGTACCCTCCGACAATTCGGTGCGGACCGGTCCATGCGATCCCGCGGCCCGATTGCCCCGTCGAGACCGGAACGATGGTGACGCGTCTGCTGCCGGGCTTGCGGCAATTCCGGGGTTATCGGCGTTCGTGGCTCCGCGCGGATGTGGTCGCGGGCGTGACCGTGGCGGCGTATCTGATCCCTCAGGTGATGGCGTACGCGACGGTGGCGGGCTTGCCGCCGGTGGTCGGGCTGTGGGCGGCGATCGCCCCGCTGGCCGTGTACGTGCTGTGGGGGACCTCGCGTCAGCTGTCGGTGGGACCGGAGTCGACCACCGCGCTGCTGACCGCCGTGGCGCTGGCGCCGCTGGCCGGCGGCGACCCCCGGCGGTACGCCGCGCTGGCCGGGTTGCTCGCGTTGCTGGTCGGCGCGCTGTGCCTGCTCGGCGCGTTGATCAGGCTGGGCGTGCTCGCGGATCTGTTGTCGCACCCGGTGCTGGTCGGCTATCTGGCCGGCACCGCGGGCCTGATGATCGTGGGGCAGTCGGGGAGAGTCACCGGAGTGCCGGTCGAGGGTGACACGGTGTTCGCGCAGGCGCGTTCGCTGGTGGCCGGCATCGACCAGTGGCATCCCGCGACGGCGCTGCTGGCGGGATCGGTACTGGTGGCGTTGCTCGCCATGGCCCGGTGGCTGCCGCGTGCGCCGGGCCCGTTGATCGCGGTCCTGGCGGCGGCCGTGTCGGTATCGGCGTTGTCACTGGAGCGATTCGGTATCGCGGTGATCGGCAGCGTGCCGACCGGGCTGCCGGTACCGGGTCTTCCCGAGTTGGAGTTCGCCGACGTCTCCGCGTTGTTGCTGCCCGCCGTCGGTATCGCGGTGGTGGGATTCTCCGACAACGCGCTGACCGGTCGCGCGTTCGCGGCACGGCACGGTGACCATGTGCGGCCGAATGTCGAGCTGGCGGCCCTGGGTGCGACGAACGTGGCCACGGCGCTGACCCACGGCTTTCCGGTGAGTTGTAGCGGCAGTCGCACGACCATCGCTGATCTGCTCGGGGCCCGGACCCAGCTCTACGCCCTGGTCACCGGTGCCGCGGTGCTGGTCGTGCTGTTCGGCGCGACCGGCGTGCTGGCCGGATTCCCCGTCGCCGCGCTGGGTGCGCTGGTGGTCTACGCCGCGCTGCGGCTGATCGACGTGTCGGAGTTCGCTCGGCTGGCGCGTTTCCGCCGCAGCGAACTCCTACTCGCGGTGGGGACCGTGGTTGCCGTCTTGGCACTCGGTGTGCTCTACGGCATCCTGGTCGCGATCGCCCTGTCCGTGTCGGACCTGCTACGACGGATCGCCCACGCGCATGACGCGGTGCTCGGCTTCGTCCCCCACCTGGCGGGGATGCACGATGTGGACGACTACCCCGACGCCACACGGATCGCTGGATTGGTGATCTACCGCTATGACGCGCCGTTGTGCTTCGCCAATGCGGAGGACTTCCGCAAACGCGCGCTGGCAGCGGCGGAATCCGGCGGCAGGGAACTCCGGTGGTTCGTTCTCAGCGCCGAGGCGAACGTCGAGGTGGACCTGACCGCGCTCGACGCCGTCGAGCAGGTGCGTGCCGAATTGTCCGGGCGCGGCGTGGTCTTCGCGATGGCCCGGGTGAAACAGGATCTGCGCGATGATCTCGACGCCTGCGGGCTGACCGGACGGATCGGTGCCGAACGGTTGTTCCCGACGCTGGCGACAGCGGTCGCGGCGTTTCGCGCCGCGACCGCGTCGACGGGTGGCGCCGACCCCTGGCCTCCGGCGGACGAACCGAACCGCAAGGACCCGAGCCCACACCGATCAGTCGTGGTGCGCGACCATGACCGGGCACTCGGCGTGGTGGACCAGCCGGTCGCTGGTCGACCCGAGGAGCAGACCGCGGAAGCCACCACGACCCCGGCTACCGACGACGAGCAACTGCGCGGTCTGTGACCGATGGGCGAGCCGCTCGCGCGGCCCGAACACCTCGACCTCGCGCCGGACCGCCACATCGGCGAAACGTGGAGTCGGTGCGCGGCGGCTTCTTCTCCGTCATGCAGGCCCGCGCGCCGCACAGCAGCACGACACCGTGTGGGTCTCGTAGACTCGTGCGGGCGGCGGGCCTGCCGCCCATCGTGCGGAGTTCATGAAGGAAGGACCAGCGCGGCGCCGGCGGTCGCGCCGCCGTCGAGCACGAACTCCGATCCGGTGGAGAACGTCGCCTCGGTGACGATGAAGCCGACCATCGCGGCGACCTCTTCGGGCTCACCGAAGCGTGGAAGTGGTTGTCCCGCCGCGATACCGGGGTCCAGCTCGGTGGTCATCGGGGTGTGGATCGGTCCCGGGTGCACCGAGCAGACCCGGATGCCTGCCGCGCCGAGCTCGAGCGCCGCCGCTCCGAGCAGGATGATCGAGCCTTTCGGTGTCGGGTGTTCGAAGGGGAGTGGTCACGCCGGGCGTGACGGGTGGTTGGTGCCGGCGAGCGCGTGATCGAGCAGGACGCGGCGTTCCGCGGACGCGACGACCTGGCGCGTCGCCGCGACGGCGTCCGGCGTCACCGATACCGACGTGATGCCCATGCGCACCAGGTGCTCGGCGAACGCCGGCCGGTTCGAGGGCGCCTGGCCGCACAGCGACGACGTGACGCCAAGGCGGCGGGCTACGCCGATGATGCGCGACATGGCTTCCAGCACAGCCGGATCCGATTCGTCGAACAGCTCGGCGCACTCCTCGGAGTCGCCGTCGACGCCCAGCATCAGCCGGGTCAGGTCGTTGCCGCCGATGGAGACACCATCGATGCCGAGGCCGACGTATTCGGGCAGCCAGTGCGGCACCGAGGGCACCTCGGCCATCACCAGCGATGCGGGCCACGTTGTCTGCCGAGCGCACTGGCGTCGACGATTTCCAGGCAGGCTTCCAGTTCCCACCTGGTCCGCACGAAGGGGATCATGATGTGCAGATTCGGGTTGTCGTGGCGGGCGTCGGCGAGCGCGGAGAGTTCGGCGGTGAAGAGGTCGGGTTCGCGGATGTACCGGTAGCAGCCTCGGTAGCCGATCATCGGGTTGTGCTCGACGGGCTCGTATCGTTCGCCACCGCGCAGCGCGCGGAATTCACCGCGACGCCCGCGGTGCGAGCGTCCGGCTCGATCAGGGATGTGCGGTGTCGATGGTCGAGGAGCGGGGGAGTTCCAGGCTGTCGGCGATGGTGCCTGCCCAGCGCCGCACGGCATCCCAGTCGCGCAGGTCGCCGTAGCGGGCGCCGCCGAGGAGCCGATACATCGCTCTGGCGCGCCAGGACACTCCTTCGCGTTCGTATTTGCCGGCGAAGGCGGTGTAGTCGCGCGGGTGCAGCATGCCGAGGACGGCGGCGATCTTGCGCGGGATCTGGCGTCCGGCCCACCGGCCGACCGGGCCGCGTAGGGCAGGCCCGAGTCCGACCGTGAAGAGCCGGACATCCTTACCGGTCAAGGTCGGCAGGTTGTGGCGGATGTAGGCATCGGCCCCGGGGAGCAGGTCCATGTTGTGGATGGCGCTGCCGATGACGACGGTGCCGACGCCGGTCAGGTCCGGCGCGTGCTCGATGTCGCACAGTTCCGCGTGCGCGCCACGTGACATCAGTTCCTCGTAGATGAATTCCGCGATGTCCCGGGTGGAGCCCTGCGCGGTGGCGAACAGGATCGCGACGCGGGGAGAAGGTGTGGGAGTCATGGTGCCAGCTTCGCGCGCACAGGTCGTCGCCGAGCAGAGCCGGTATGCCCGTCTCGCGGGGACCAATGGCACCGAAGTGGCGCGGTCACGAGGCAGTGACCGGCGCGATCAGCGGCGAGACCTTCGACCCATCACCATTTCGGTGTCGAGCGAGTCCGACCGCGGCGAAGCCCCCGTCCCGGCGATAGGCATCCGTCGGTCCTCGGGAGTCGACCGCGGTCTGCGTGGCGGCCTCCTTCCGCTGAGTCGACGGTGCGAGGCCGTTCACGTCCGGCCCGCGGGCGCTGATCGGTCGGGCCGGGTGAGGGCACGGCCTCGGTTGCCAGCTTCGCTCGCGGCCCTGCGACGGGAGCAGGGTCGAGGTGCCCCCACCGCACGGACCGAAGCCACTGCGACGAACATGCCCACCGCGAGGTCTTCGGCGGACCATCGCCTCTGTCCGGTTCGGATGGCCACGCGCGAGAATGGTTCCAATGGCCGTACGCCGTCGCGCGCCGTGGCGAACGGCATGTTCACCTACCGCGAGGTCGACCGATGAGCGAGTTGCATCCCCTGGACGGAGGATTCCTGGAGTTGGAGGACGCCGACCGGCACATCAGCCTGGGGATCGGCGCCGTGGCCGTCATGGCGGGACCGGCGCCGACGCGGTCGGAGTTCACCGACTGGCTGACAGCGTGCCTCGACCGCGTCGGGCGCCTTCGCGAGCGGGTGCGGGGGTCGCGGTGGGACGTGGCGGCGCCGGTGTGGGAGGCCGACCCCCATTTCGACCTGGCCCATCATGTTCGCTGGACCGCTCTGCCCGAGCCGAACGACGAATCGGCATTGCGTGAGGTGATCGCCACGGAGCTGGCCGAACGCCTGGACCGCGACCACCCGCTGTGGCGGTGCGTCGTCGTCGAGCACCTGGCGGGTGATCGCTGGGCGCTGATCGTGCAAGCCCATCACGCCATGGTCGACGGGATCTCGGGGATGACCCTGTTCGAGCGGCTGTGTGATCCGGTGGACGACGAGCCCGCGGCGGAGGCATCGCCGAAGTCCCGGGGGCCGGCCGCCAGGTGGTTCGATCTGACGGTCAGGGTGGCACGCCTGCCCGTGGCGGCGCCGCGGTGGGCGATCTCGACCGCGCGCAGCCTCGTGCCGGTGGTGTTCGCCGCTGTCGCGCCGAGCGGGTCGTCCTCGTTGAACGGCCCGATCGGGCGGCAACGACGGTACGTCGTCGCGCGGGCGTCGCTGACCGAGGTGCGCGAGGTCGGGACCGCGTACTCGGCCTCGGTCAACGATGTGGCACTGGCCGCGATCACCTCGGCCTACCGCACGCTGCTCATCCGGCGCGGCGAAGACCCGGCCGCGCGGCGGGTGCGCATCCTGATCCCGGTCTCGGTCCGCGAGAGTACCGCCGACCACGTGCTGGACAATCGCGTGTCTGCCATCATTCCGCACCTGCCCGTCGAGGAATCCGATCCGGTCGCGCGGCTCGCCGCGGTCCACGCCCGGGTCGCGCATCACCGCGCCAGGGGGGAGGCCGACGCCGAACGGTCGATGCTGGTGGTGGCCGAGTCGCTGCCCTACGCGGTCGTCGCGCTGGCCTTCCGGCTGGCGGGGCGTTTCCCGCAGCGCAGCGTCACGGCCCTGGCGACCAACGTGCCCGGCCCGAACCGGCGGCTGACCGTGAATCGGTGTCCGGTACTGGAGATCCTGCCGTGCATCCCGATCGCGATGCGACTGCGTACCACGATCGCGATCCTGAGCTACGAGGATCGGCTCGTCTTCGGGATCACCGGTGACTACGACACGACCCCCGACATCGACGTGCTCGCGGAGGGCATCGAGAGCGGCATCTCCGAGCTGCTGGCCTCGGCCGCGGGTCGCCTCCCCGATCAGCGAGGATGAACGACCATCACGGCTCAGCGGGCATGTTTGGCAAGGGTAGTGTTGTCGAACCGAGTAGAAGCCCCCGGAATGCCCCGGCTGCCCACCACCAGCCGAGCGGTCCGAGACCATTGGAGGAGATGGTGGGCGGGACCGTACCGGTGGACCCCCGGGTTATCCGCACATCGGGAACGTGCGGGACCGCTCGGCCCATCGCTCGGCCAACGGGCGGCCTCGACGACCGCCCGTGCGCACTCACCGCCCCGGCCGGCCTCGCTGCGACCACGGAAGGTGCGGCGGGAGGAATCGCTCGTGACTCGATCGGGTTCACCGCGGTCTCGATTCGGTGCGTGAAGCCTGTCGCTCTCGCCGCGAGATCAGGGTTTCTTGGTGGAGAGATAGGTGGTGACGATGACCATGGCCGCGAAAATCGCGGCGATGAGCACCGCGGTGACTGTCCAGCTCATGACGACTCCTTCTCGGTGGGAATTTCCTGGTTCTGATTCTTGGCGCGGGGAAAGTCCGTCGATACGGCACTTCGTCCCCTCGTAGCAGGACGTTGGACCGTCCTGGTCCCCATCGGGCAGTGCCAGAAGACCAACGGTCCGGTCTCGGCAGGACCAACGGCCCTACTTCGATTCGGTGGCGTCTCCGGACGATGGACACGTGACATGTCGAATCCAGTGAGGAGCAGTCATCTTGAACGCGAATACAGGTGACCGGCTGATCACCCCGCGCGGTCACGGGCGAAGCAGGTGATGGCGGTGCCGGGGTGGTATCCGTCGATGGCGTGCCGGTGGAATCGGCGACCGTGGAGCCGAAATCCGCTGATGCGGCCGTCGGATCGAGGGGAGTCTGCGCTGTGGGTCCTGCTCGTGGCCGTGGTGCTGGCGGCGATACCTTTGGCAGGTGCGGTCGGGACGGCGTCCTATTCCGCTGCGGAAGAACGGCTTCGGGACGAGAGAGCACGCTTGACATCGGTCACCGCGACGGTGTGGGAGACCCCGGCGCGCTCGGTGACGATCGGGCCACGTGGCTACGCCGTCGAGCGGTACACCGCACGTGTCGGGTGGTCCGAGGCAGGCCACGGCGGCACCGCCGTCGTCGACACCTCTGCGTCCGCTTCGGCTGGTGACAGCCTGGTGGTCTGGCTTTCCGGCGACGGGCAGCCGGTGCCCGCGCCGGCCGGACCCGGTACCGCGGTGTCGGCCGGGATCAGTGCCGGCGTTGTGACGCTGAGCGCAACAGTGGGCGGTGCGCTGGTGATCGCGTGGGGCGCCCGGCAGTTGCTGGACCGGCGCCGCCACGCGGCGTGGGCGAGCGAGTGGGAACGGTTCGACCACACGACGGGCAAGGAGTCTTCCTGAGCGCCGGCGCGCGGAGGTCTGAGTGTCGGCGGGCCGCGGCTCCCTGTGGACGCCAGGACCGCATCAACCGCTCCACTCGTGTGCGGCCGACGCGAATTCCTCTGCGCCGCACCATCGCATGCACTCTCGGTGACTCGTAGGTGCCGCTGGAACCGATGTGGATATCCATACTCTCGGCCGGCAGCGTCTCGTCCTCGACCCGGCGCTGTGATGGCTGCTGCGCGCGTTCGCGCCACTCGTAGAGGTCGAGGACGCGATGCCCAGGACCCGTAGCGGTAACTCGACCGGGTGTTGACTGCTCAGTTGAGCGAACCGCATGATCACCGCCGGATCAGGCCGTGCTCCGAGGTGAAATACGCACTCGCAGAACGTAATATCTCGTTGCCCGCCAACTGTGCGACCCGTTGCTCCAACGCGCGGTTCTCGGCGAGCATGTCGGTGGTCGGCCGGGTCTTCGCGTTCGCCGGCGTCGGCATCGGCCTGGCGGATCCCGTTCCGCAACGCCTCGTGATGCCGGACGGGGCGGGCTCAGCGATCATCGCCCGGCGATGATCCGAGCGTGCCGCACCCACATTCAGCGCCCGGCGCGACATCGATGGCGTGGGTCAGGCGGATGCTGCCGCGGTGCATCCGCCCTGGGACTGGGCGGTGGATGAAATGATCTCCACGACAGCCGATCTCGAAGCGTCTTCGCGGCGCGACCGGATGGGCGACCGACGAGTCCCTCGACGCCGGAACACATGGGACAGCGGGCGCCGAGGGGGATCGGCTTCCACTACGTTCTCGACCTGCGGCGTTTCGACCCCAGTGCGGCGACTCGGTGCGGGGCCAGGGATCACGGCTTGGGTGACCGCGCTCGCGATCTATTCGGTACGCCCGGGCTGGGAATGCGGGTCAGCAGGCGAGTGAGTCGAGGTAGGTGGTGAGGGCGATGATCAGGATGACCAGGGCGAGGGTGAGGGTCCCCGTGCGGTTGTGGTCGCGTGCCCTGTCGTTGCCGACCATGGGCCTTTCCTTTCGTCGGGTGCTCGCGGCGGTCCGGTGCGGCGCCGGGTTCAGACGTCGGTGAGGTCGACGCGGTCGCACAGGTCGAAGTGGCCCGCGGCGGGTACGACGATCATCTCCTTGTGGTCACGGCGGCACAGTAGGCGTCCTCGGTGAATTCGCGGGAGTGCGCGAGTTCTCCGGTGATGAACAGCGTAGGGCGAGCAGAACCGGATCTGTGCGCGCCGGGCTTGCGCCGCGACGCCCGCTTCGGAATACTTAGCTACATGGCTAAGTATTCGGAAGCGCTGGACGGGGTGTTCGCGGCCCTGGCGGATCCTTCGCGCCGGGCGGTGGTGCACCGCCTCGGCGCGGGGCCGGCCAGCGTGGGCGAACTGGCCGAGGCGGTGCCGATCACGTTGCCGTCGTTCATGAAGCACATCCGCGTGCTGGAGACCAGCGGGCTGATCCGCACGGTGAAGACCGGCCGGGTGCGGGTGTGCGAACTCGAGCGCGAGCGGTTCGCGCTGGTCGACGACTGGCTGGCCGATCAGCGGCGGCTGTGGGAGGCCAGAACCGATCGCCTCGAGCAGTTCCTCACCGACCCGAAGGAGAACAGCGATGAATCCTGACCTCGACCTCACCCTGCACCGCGTCATCCGCGCCTCGCGGGCCAGTGTCTGGCGGGCCTGGACCGATCCGGCGAGCCTGGCGCAGTGGTGGCTGCCCGCGCCGACCCGGTGCCGCGTCGACCGCCTCGAGGTGCGCCCGGCTGGTGCGTTCGTGACCAGGATGAGCGAGGACGGCGAGACGTTCGTCCCGCACCTGGACGCCTGCTTTCTGCTGGTCGAGCCGGAAGAGCGGCTGGTGTTCACCAACGCCCTCGACGGGGATCGGCGCCCCGCCCAGGGCGCTCCGGTGCCGATGACCGCCGAGATCACCCTGGCCGACCATCCGGGCGGCACCGACTACCGCGTGCTCGTCCGCCACGGTGACCCGGCCGCGCGGGCGCGCCACGAAGAACTGGGCTTCGAGTACGGGTGGGGGACCGTCACCGGTCAGCTGGCCGAACTCGTGGAAAACCCGGTGCGCGCGTGACGCATTCGCCCGCGCGGTTCGTCAGGCCGTTCTGCGCGATCCCGACTGGCGCAGTTCGTCGCTGAGCATCAGCAGTAGCGGCAGATTCGGGATCTTGCCGACGCTCTTGTTCCGGACCACCGGGGACCGGCGATCGATGTGCGGGAAGGTGAGCTGCCCGTTCTTGATATCGGCCGCGCCCACCACCGCCCACGGTGTCGCGCTGCCCTGGTAGCGCAAATGCTGTGTCGTGACGACGATGTCGTCGAAGTCGAGCGATCCGCCCTTGGCCAGCTCCTCGCGCGCCGCGGGGAGCCGCACGGCCGACACGACCTCGTTGACGGCCTGGATCAGCACCGCGAAGCGGTACACGGGGTTCGACGCGTCGGCGTTCGAATCCCATTGCGGGTCACGGTAAGTGCCCTGCGTGCGCATCACGGCTCCGTCGGCCAAGGTGAGGACGTGCTCGAACTCGGTGCCCTTGTACTTGCGTTCCTCGAACTGCGTCGTGGTGCGAGTGCGCACCGATTCGATCTCGTCCCATCGGTAACCCCCGGGGCGCTGGTCGATGTCGTAGCGCACGAGGCCGGATTCGAACTGGCCGATCAGCAGTTCGCGATCGTTGACGAGCGCGCCCCGCGAGGCGAAGAACGCCGCACGGAACTCGCCGAGCCCGTGGAGCAGGGCCACCGGCTCGAGCTCCGCGCGGGACTCCGCGCCGTCGCCGTCGATCGTGTAATACCTGCGGCCCTTGCGCATCAGCGACCCGGTGGTGCCGAGCGTCGCGGCGCCCACGAGTCCGCCGAAGGCCATCAGCCAGCCGTTGGGCTCCTGGTAGCGCACCTCGGTGTCGGCGATATCACCGCACGAGTCACGGCGACCGGCGCCGCCGATCTCGATGCACTCGTCGGTGGACGACACTTCGTTGCCGCCCCACACCAGGACCTCGCGGTCGCCGGGCAGGCCGATCGCGATCAGGATCGCGGCGAAGATCAGTCCACCGAGAAACGTGAGCATCACGGAGAATCTGAGGCGGCGCCTGGATTTCCACGGTGCCATGAGCGGGCTCCCTCCCGTCGAGCCGAGTACGCGCGATTGTAGGGGCGCGACGTTCCAGCGAACAACTCGTTTTCGAGCCTCCACCGCGTGGTCGAAGCGGCGCAGGACGCGGCCGCCGGTGCCGAACGCCTTCACCACCTGGATGCCGTCGGCGTACTCGACGCTCGCCGCGCTGATCCCGCCCTCGGCGGCGATCAGCCGGTTCATATGGGTTGCCTTCATATGGGTTGTCATGGAGCGCATGGAGATTCGATAGAACGGGCCCATCAGTGCCAGCACACTCAGAGCGACGAGCGCCATGCGGAGGTCGACGACCATCAGATAGCCCGCCCCGACCACCATGACGGTGACCGCCCCGGTGAGCTGCCCGAGGGAGTGCGCGATGACCTCGTGCATCTCCTCCAGATCGCCGGTCATCGCGCGTTTGACCGGCCCGACCCCTGTGCGCGGAACCACCAGAGCGGCAGGGCGCCGAGGGGGCGCACGATCCGCGCCCGCAGGTCGTGCAGGATCGCGGCGTCGGCGAAGTGACCCAGGCGCGAGGACTGCACGAACAGCAGCAACCACAGCGCCGCGCCCGCGGAGCCGACGCCGACCCACGTCCACACGGTCGCCGCGGCGTCGGTGGGGTTGTCGAGCATGACGCGGGCGATCTCGGCGACGGCGATATAGGGCACGATGCCCGCGGCGGCGGAGAGGGCCGAGAGGATGCCGCAGGCGATCAAGCGCGGCCGGACGGTGGCGAGCAGCCGCGCGAGGGCGCCCGTGTTCGCGAGTCCGGAGGGCTGGTCGTCGCCGGGCGGGGAGGCGGGTGCCGTGGTCGAGGTGCCCATGGTCTGCTGCGTTCCTCCTGTGGCGTGCGGTCGCCTGTCGAGCGGGGCGCACTGGCCGGTGAGGTAAGGCATGCCTTACCTCGGATCACCGCTTGGTTCTTGAAGTGCGCTTGATGTCAACCGGGCGAGCTCCGTCTTGTCGATCAGGGTGGAGATTGGTTGTTTTCGACAGTTCTCGCGGTCCGGCATGCGTGATGAAAATAAGCGTTCGGTGACGAAACATGCGAGCGGTCGCCTCGGCTACCTACACTGCAAGAGTGTTCGATCCCCTCAGTCTCGCGGTGGGCGCCGGTCTGCTCGGCCTCGGCTGGGTCGTCGGCCGCTTCGGCCACCGGCGGCACACGCGCGCGGCGCGGCGGTCACTCCCCGCGCGCTGCGGCTGCGGCCACGACCTGGCGCTGCACGACCGCGCCACCGGCACCTGTCACGCCGAGATCTCCCGCCGGGCCCCGCACGGGCTGCGCGAATGGGTGCGCTGCAACTGCCGCCGCTACACCGGACCTACCCCGCTCGAGGACGTCTTCGCGCCGCCGATACTGCCGCCCGAATCCTGAACCGCGACAACCGAATCGAACGGCTGGGCGCGGCCTGAAACGCCTCGGACCGATGGACGGTGCGCGGCCCTGCTCGGCCACACCGGATGGTAGGAGCAGTCCGCAGGGGTAGCCGGATCCTCGCCGGTGACGCGCCGGTGCGTCCATCGGTCCCGGGTGCCGGGCGCGTGATCAGTTGGTGTGCAGCGTGTTTGAGCCGGGAGAGAGTGCCGTGCCATCTCCGGTGACGCGCTGGTGCGTCCATGGGTCCCGGGCGTCAGGCACGTGATCAATTGGTGCGCAGCGTGTTTCGGTGCGCGATCGAGCCGCACGCGCACCCGCCGACCGGCTCGACCGCCATCGGCGCGTTCCTGATCGACACCGTCGCCCGGCGCGGTGAGCGTGTCAGAGCGCTGTCCGGGGAAGCGGTCTCGCGCCGGGTCATTCGGTACGAATCAGTCGAAGGTGCACTCCGAGATCGGTTTGTCCGCCAGCCGGTCCAGCAGGTACATGATGGCGTTGTCCGGGCCGTAGCCGTCGATGAGGTCGGGGCCGAAGTGGTTGGGGATCGTGGTGCCGGGCAGGATCGGGGGCAGGTGGTTGGTGCGGAACGTGACCGTCGCGCCCTTGTCGCACCACTGCTCGGCGAGGCGGCGAGCCTGGCCGTAGGGCACGGTGTCGTCGTTGATTCCGCTGGTGACGAGCACCGGCGTGGTGGGTTTCAGTGTGCCGACGCGGAGTTCGGCGAGCGCGGGCGCCGCCTCGGGGATGGCGTGCAGGTGCTCGGAGAGGCTGCGGCCGTCCAGGGTGAGCGAACTCGTATGCAGGAACGGGTATTTCAGAATCAGGTCGCCGACGCAGGATTCGCTGAGGGTGTTCAGCATCGCGCGCCCGGACGGGCTCGTGACGCGGTCGACCGCGCGCTGCAGGTCGGGGTAGCGGGCGAGCATGCCGTTGATCGTGAACCCGATCGCGCCGCCGATGAGCGCGCCGTCGATGGTGTCCAGGATGGCCGCCAGGTCCGCGACCGGCCCCCCGGCCCAGGTGCCCTTGAGATTCAGTTCCGGCGCGTCGCTCGGCTGCATCTCCGCCGCCGCGGCCGCCGCGCCGCCGCCCTGCGAATAGCCCCAGAACACCACGGGCGTCTCGGGGCCGACGCCGGCCAGCCGGTGGGCGGCGCGGGCGCCGTCCAGGATGGCGTGGGCGCCCTCGATGCGATTGGCGAAGGTGTGGATGCCGGGCGTGCCGAGGCCGATGTAGTCGGTCACGAACACTCGCGCCCCCAGCGCGTGCCACGCGGCCGACGAGGGCAGCTCCTGGTTCGCCGACAGGCCCGGTGGCTCGGTGAACAGCGCCATCCCGGTGGAGAACGCCACCGACATCGCGCACCGGTCGGCCTGGCCGGACGTGCCGGGCCCCACGATCACCGTCGGGCGCGGGCCCGCGCCCTGCCACGGTCCGCCGGCGTCGATGAACGTTCCGGTGACCGCGACCGGCGAACCGTCCTGGAGTCGCGTCGTGTACATGACGCGTTGCGCCTGGCGCGGCCACCCGTCGGCCGAGGGCGGGGTGGCCAGCAGCGGCATCGGCTCGGTCTTGATGATCGCGCCGCGCTCGGCCGGGATCTGGGCGGGCGGCGTGTAGAACGGACCGACCGGGTCGGCGGCGGCCGGTGCGTTCGTGCCGATCAGGGTGAGGCCCGCGGCGCACACCGCGGCGAGAGCCGCGGCCGCCGCCCGCAGTCGCGTGCGCGACCGGGGACGCCAATGCTGGTGCATCAGTTCAACTTTCGTCGACGGTCCGGGCGCCGTCGCCCGGATGTCATGGATCACGTTCCACAGAAGGTATGACCCACCGCTCGGTGGGTCGACGGAACGGTAACATAGTTACTACTCGCGGAGAACGGGGTGCCGGGAGGGGGCCGACCAGGCGGCGTCAGTCCCGGTTCGACCGGGGGACGTACGGGCCGAGCAGCGCTTCGCCGATGGTGAAGGTCTGTGCGTCCGGGCCGCCGGACCGGTGGGTGTAGGGGACGTTGTCGCCGGTCAGGCGGTCGATGAACCGCTCGAGCGCGGGCAGGATCTCGCCGACCTCCAGCGACCCGTCGGCGATGCGATTGAGGAGGCCGTAGGTGAGGTTCGACAGGGCGAAGGCGATATCGGCGGCGTAGTCGGGGTCGACACCGGCGAACAGTTCGCTCGCGGTGGGCAGGATGGCCTCGACACCCTGACGGTCGAGGCGCTCGCCGTTGCGACCGGACCTGGCCCGGACGTAGGCCGCGCACATGCGCGGATTCCGGTCCCACGGCACGAAGATGTAGCGCACCATCCGCACGAGCCCGTCGCGCAGCGATTCGCCAGGGGGCGGGGAGGGGATGTCGCCGTAGGCGTTGGCGGCCATCCAGTGTTCGACCGCCGCCAGGATCAGGTCCTCGCGCGTCGGGAACGTCCGGTAGACCGTCGTGAGCGAGACCTGGGCGCGGCGGGCGACCTCGCGCAGTTGCACCGCGTCGTAGCCGTCGGTCTCGAGCAGGTCCAGCACGACGCCGATGATCCGGTCCTCGGCACCGCCGTCGGGCGTTCTGGGCACCCGGGCATCGTATCCGGGCCGGTGGAAGGTGTTGCGGACCGGTCGCGGGTGTGGTCGGCGCGCGCTGTCCGGAAAATCGCTCGCGTGAGATGTTTCGGTACGGAAGTATCCCGCCGGAAGCCGACTCCGGAAGGGACCTGTCATGCGGGACACCGACGCCATCGCCACGAACCGGGCGAACTGGGACGATCGCGCCGACGTGCACGCGCGCTCCGAAATGTACGACGTGGAGGGGTTTCTCGCCGACCCCACGGACATCTCCGTGGTGGTGCGCAACGATCTGTCGGTGCTGGCCCCGCACCTGCCCGCCTCGGGCATCGAGGGACGGTCGCTGCTGCACCTGCAATGCCACATCGGCACCGACACGGTGTCCTGGGCGCGGCTCGGCGCGGTGGACGTGCACGGCCTGGACCTCTCGCCGAACTCGTTGCGCCACGCGGCGCGCATCGCCGAGGCCGACGGGCGCGCCCTCACCTGGGTGGAGGGCGACGCCCGGTTCGCCTCCGCGCTGATCGACCGCCGCTTCGACGTGATCGTCACCAGCGCGGGCACGATCGTATGGTTGCCCGAGCTGGCGAACTGGGCCCGCTCGATCCGCGACCTGCTCGAACCGGGCGGAGTGTTCGTCATCCGCGACGACCATCCGATCCTGGGCGCCATGGACTTCGAGCCATGGACCATCACCGACGACTACCTGGCCGGCGGCGGCGTGCGCACCTACGACGACTCGGGCACGTACACGGCCGGTTCCGAAGGGCAGATCGCCAGCACCACCAACCACGAATGGCGCCACGACCTCGGCGAGATCATCGGCGCGCTCCTGGGCGCGGGCCTGCGCATCGAGGCGGTCGCCGAACTGCCCTACATGGACTGGCCCGGCTTCCCCGATCTGGTACCGAGTGAGCGCGGGTGGGAACTCCCGCCCGGCGCACCCCGGATCCCGCTGAATTTCGCGGTGGTGGCGCGGCGCCCGGTGTGAGCGCCGCGCGGTCGCCCGCAGGGGATCGGCGCACCGCGTCGGGCCGAGGTCAGGGCAGGACGTTGGGGATGAGGTGGGGGACCTGTTCGGCGACCGCCGCGCCGAGGAAGGAACCGGCGTAGTAGCCCACGTAGGTGCCGATCACGCCGCCGACGACCGCGCCGCCGATCGTGCCGATCGGCACCGCCGTGCCCGCGGTGGGCAGGGCGAGCGCGGTCGAGAGGGTGGCGCCGGCCGCCCCGCCGACCAGGGCGCCGCCGACACCGCCCGCGACCTGGCCGATCACCGAGCCGAGGAACAGGCCGTTCTGGTTCGCGTCGGCGATGGGCTGCGCGACCACCGGGGCGGTCGAGATCGGCTGCGCGGCAGGGGTGGAGGAAATCTGCTGCGCCGCAGTGGTTTCGACCGGCTCGGCGAACGCCACCTCGTCGGCCGTAACCGTTGGGCTCGCCGCCGCAGCGGCGGGGACGAAGGCGGACGCCGCGGCGTCCGCTTCGGTCGCCGCGACGGGCCGGACATCGGGCGCGGAGACCTCCGCCGCGGACTCGACCACCGGGGGCGGCGCGGTGTAGGCCTGCGCGGTCCCGCCGATCCCGAGGCTCGCGGCGACCGGCAGCGCCGCGATCGGAAGTCCGCGCAGCACACTCGCCCGCTGGTTGATCACACGATGCCGACCTGCCATAGGTTTCTCGTCTCCTAGCTCCGAGGCGTCTTGCGTAACGTCGTTTCACTATCGGCGGTAGCGCGCGGGGCGGTACGGCTCTGTGAGCGGACTCGCAGACTCCCCGGGCGGCTATGAGGCGATCGCGGTGGCGAGCACCATCCGCGCCCCGGTGGCGATCCAGTCGGCGTCGAGACCGGTGAGGAACCGGGCGCGCTTCGCCTCCGCGTCCGGATCGATCGAGGTGGTGTGCGAGAAAGCGGCGGTCGCTGTCGCGTAACGAGTTGCGTTCACGGGGTGGGCTTTTGGGAGTCGAGCGGTGGCATCGGGAAGAGGCGGGGCGCTGCGCCGAGGCGTTGCCGCTCGATCTCGCGGAGTAGGGCGTGCACCGTCGCGTCGGCGGCCAGGCTCGCGTCGAGCGCGACGTTGATCGCGCCGCGCAACAGGGCGTAGGGCTGCCAGCCGGCGGGTGCGATGGTGCGCGGGGCGCGGCGGGCGATGCCGTCGGCGAGGACGCGGGCGGCTTCGGTCGCGGTGATCCGCACGTTCAGCGGCCACGGCAGCAGGGCGTCGAGGCGGCGGCCGAGGTCGTCGGCGTCGAGCATGGCGTGCGTCATCGCGGTGTCGACCACGCCGAAATACGCCACGCCCGCGCTGGCGCCGCTCGCGGCCAGTTCCACCCGCAGCGCGCGGCCGAACTGCTCGACCGCGGCCTTGCTCATCATGTAGGGCGAGCCGCCCATGCCGGGGGCGAACGCCGCGCACGAGGACACCACCACCACGTGCCCGCGCCGCTCGACAATGTGGTTCAGCGCCGGGTGCACGGTGTTGAACACGCCGGTGAGGTTGATTCGCAGGACGCGATCGAAATCGGCGGGGTCCATGGTCCGCACGGTCGCCGGAACCGGGGTGATACCGGCGTTGGCGACGACCACGTCCAAGCGGCCGAACCGGTCGATCACCTGCGATACGGCGCGGGCCATCGCGGCACGATCGCCGACATCGGCCTCGACGGCATGGGCGCGCCTGCCGAGGTCTTCGGCCACCTGGCGTGCGGCGACTGCATCGATATCGACCACGGCGACCGAGGCTCCGCGATCGTGTAGCAGGGTGGCAAGCTCATAACCGATACCTTGCGCGGCGCCGGTGATGAGGACTGTCTTGCCCGCGACGTCGAACCCGCCGCGCGTCAACGGAAGCGCGAGTTTCACTGGACACCAACCCGTTCCGCGACGATATCGACGTCGTAGGACCCGATGTCGAAGTGTTTCGTGCGCCGGCGATACTCGAAACTCCAACTCGGATACAGTCCGGCGTTCTGCCCGTCGGCAGTGGTGTAGTAACTCTGGCATCCACCGGTGAGCCACACGGTTTCGCTACTGCGCCTGGCCATTTCGTCGACGAAGTCGTTCTGCACGGCGGGGCGCAGCTCGACGCGCCGCACGCCCCGGGCACGGAGGGTGACCAATGCGTCGACGATGTAGGCGATCTGCGATTCGATCATGTAGATCGCGGACTGGTTCCCCGCGACACCGAACGGGCCGAGCGTGCAGAAGAAGTTCGGGAACCCGCTCAGCGCGGTGCCGAGATAGGTCTGCGGCCTTTCGCGGTACAGGTCGGCGACACTGCGCCCCGTGCGGCCGGTGATGCGCTCGTAGGCGGTCGGTGTGGAGGTGAACCCGGTGCCGAAGATCAGGGTGTCCACGGGGATCTCGGCGCCCGCGCGGGTGCGGATCGCGTGGGGGAGGACCTCGGCGATGCCGTCGGTCACCACCTCGACGTTGTCGCGCTCCAATGCGGGGAAGTAGGCGTCGGCGAAAATGGCGCGCTTGCAACCGATCACGTAGTCCGGCGTGACCTTCTCACGCAGACGCGTGTCGCGGATCTGACGGAGCAGTTGGGCACGGCCCAGGAGTTCGTAGGGATGGCGGAAACGGTTGTCCACGAACCCGACCAGGCCGAAACCCTCGATGAGCACGTACCAGGTGCCGCGAATGGCCTTGCGCACCAGGGGAACACGGCGTAGCAGCAGCCGTTCGAGGTCCAGTGTGCCGCGATCCATCCGGGGCACGATCCAGGGCGCCGAGCGCTGGAACACCGTCAGCGCGGCCACTTTCGGCGCGATCTCGGGGATGAACTGCACCGCCGACGCACCGGTGCCGATCACGGCGACCCGCTCGCCGGTGAGGTCGTGTTCGTGATCCCAGTGCAGCGAGTGGAATGTCTTGCCCGCGAACGAGTCCAGCCCCGGCAGGTCGGGGTACTTCGCCTCGGTGAACACACCGGCCGCCGAGAGGAAGTAGTCGGCGGTGAGTTCACCCCGCGACGTGCGCAGGCGCCACACCGCCGCGTCCTCGTCCCAGCGCGCTTCCAGGAGTTCGGTGTTCAGCCGGATGTGACGCACCACATCGTGGTCGGTGGCCACCCTGCGCAGATAGGCGAGGATCTCGGGCTGCTTGCCGTAGGTGCGCGACCAGTTCGGATTCGGTGCGAACGAATAGCTGTACAGGTGCGAGGGCACGTCACAGGCGCACCCGGGATAGGTGTTCGCCTGCCAGGTGCCGCCCAGGTCGGCGGCGCGCTCCAGCAGTACCAGATCGCGGAAACCGGCTTCGCGCAGCTTGATCGCCAGGCCGATGCCGCCGAATCCCGCCCCGAGGATGACGATGTGGTGGTGTTCGGTCATGGTCGGCCGATCCTTTCGTGCGGCACGGCGACGACGCCGTCGGATGTTGCGGTCATCGACCTGCCTCCGGGAGGTGTGGATGGGATCAGAGGTCGAGGACGAGCGCGTCGCCCGCGGCGCGGGACACGCAGGTGAGCATGCGGTCGGTGCGTTCGTCCTCCGGCAGGAGGCGGTCGCGATGGTCTACCGCACCCGCCAGCACGCCGGCCTTGCAGGTGCCGCAGAAGCCCTGCCTGCACGAATAGACGACACCGGGCCGCACGCGGCGGATCGCATCGAGCGCGGTCTCCTCGGCGCCGACCCGGACCGTGTGGCCGGAGCGGGCCAGGGTGAGGTCGAAGGCGCGCCCGTCGACCACCGGCAGCGCCGAGAAGCGTTCCGTGTGCAGGGAACCCGTGGGGTTCAGGGCGAACGCGTGACGCTGCGCCGCCTCCAGCACCGGCGGCGGACCGCAGACGTACATGGCCGCGCCCGGTGCGGCGTCGGCGAGGAGCGCGGGAATGTCGGCGAGGCCGGACTCGTCGTCGGGGCGCACGACCGCACCCGCGGGCAGCTCCCCGAGAAACGGCATGGTCGTGCGGGAGCGACCCAAGTAGACGAGCCTGCCGCGTTCTCCCGCCGCGCGCGCCATCGGCAACAGCGGCGTGATGCCGATGCCCGCCGCGAGGAACAGATACGACGGCGCGGACTCGACGTAGGTGAACGCATTGCGCGGCCCGCGGATGCGCAGCCGGTCGCCCGGTCGCAGTGAGTGCATCTCCAGGGAACCGCCGCCACCGTCGGCTATGCGGCGCACCGCGATTCGGTACCGGCGACGATTGCGGGGGTCGCCGCACAGCGAATATTGGCGCTGCCGACCGGAATTCAGGAAGACGTCGATGTGCGAGCCCGGCCGCCACGACGGCAGCGCCGCGCCGCCGGGACGCGCCAGCGTCAGGCTCACCACATCCTCGGCCTCAGGGGAGACGGTGGCGACCACCACGTCGATGTCGAAACCGTGCAGGCGCACCGGATTCGGCCGGGAGAGCGCCGGTGTGGTGACCACCCGCTTGTAGACGCCGAGGGCGGCACTCAGGGCGCGTAGTCCCCGCGTCGCCACCGCGCCGGGCGCGGTCATGCCCGCGCCGCCGGTGAATGCGCGAGGTAGCGCAGGGCGTTGTCCATCGAACCCAGTTGCGACGGATGGAATCCCGGGCGCAGGTAGCGCGGCATCTCGGTGAAGAACGTGGTGAAACTCGGGATCACCCCGCGCACCGTGGCGCTGGCGAACTGGTACAGCCAGTTCTTCCCCTTCGCCGGGCTCGGGTCCTTGCGATACAGGTATGCCGTCGATATCACGAAGAGCGGCAACAGAAGTCCGCTCGCGAGCAGCCCGGTGCGGGCGCGGCGCGCGTAGCCCCCGTCGACGTACATGTAGGCGTCGAACACCACGCTGCGGTGCTCGACCTCCTCGGCCCCGTGCCAGCGCACCAAGTCGAGCATGGTGGGGTGCATCCCGGCGCGCGGCAGTGCGTCGGCTTCGAGCAGCCACTCGCCGATCACGGCGGTGAAATGCTCCATGCCCGCGAACAACCCGAGCCGTTCCTTCAGCCACTCCCGTTTGGCCGCGCCGCTGAGACCGTGATCGCCGAGCACGTTGTCGGCCAGCCAGGCCACCTTCGCCACGAACGAGGCGACATCGAGGCCGAGCGACTGGAGATGGTCGCGCGCACCCTCGTGACTGCTCGCGTGCATGGATTCCTGGCCGATGAACCCGGCCACCTCCTCGCGCAGGCGCTCGTCCTCGATGAGCGGCATCGCCTCGGCCAGACAGGCCGCCATGGCACGTTCGCCCTCCGGCAGCACCAGGTGCATCACGTTGGTGACGTGCGTCGCGAGCACCTCGCCGGGGATGTAGTGCAGGGGGACCGTGGAGAAGTCGAAGTGGACGTCACGCGCGTGGATGGCGTGGGCTTCGTCCTGATAGGAGCGCCTCGTCGCGCTGTCGTCAGCCATGGATCTACGCTAACAAAGCAACATATTTCATGGCAATGTTGCAGCCACAAATCATTCGTGTTTGTTGCAGAAGCCTCGGCTGCTGTTACCGTTGAGCCGTGCCTTCCCCCGCCGAGACCTCGCCCGATGTGTCCGCCGCCGACACCATCGAGGAGCGCATTCTCGACGGGGCGCTGGCGCAGTTCGAGCGGGTGGGCGTGAAGAAGTCGACGATCGAGGACATCGCGCGCCGGGCCGGGGTCGATCGCGTGACGGTCTACCGGCGCATCGGTTCCCGCGATGACGTGGTGCGCGCCGTGACCGCGCGCGAGGTGCGGCGGTTGCTCACCGAACTCGACGAGATCCCAGAACGGCACGAAACCCTCGACGACATCGTCGCGGACGTGTTCGTCACCGTGATCACGCGCTGGCGCACGCACCCGCTGATCGAGCGCCTGCTCGCCCTCGAGCCGGAACGGTTGCTCGGGCAGGTGACCACCGAGGGCGGACCGCCCTTCCTGATGTCGGTCACCACGACCGTCGCGATCCTGCGTCGCGCGGTCGAACGCGGCCTGTGCCCCGACCACCCCGATCTCACCGATCGTGTCGAAATCGCTTGCCGCGTAGTGCATTCCCTCATCGTGCAACCCGTGGGCGCGATCGACCTGGAGTCCGCCGAACGGCTCGACTCCTTCGCCCGCACCTACCTGGTGCCCATCCTCAGCCGCTGATACCGGCCGTGTCGAACGCGGGCGGACCGAAGCGATTCCGCGATCGACCGGGTGCCCGCACCCAGCGTGCGAGCCGGCGACCACGTCGGTGTGCGTGCCGGTGAACGCGTCGGCGTGTGTGCCGGGTGACCGCCCCGGCATTCGAGCCGGCAACGCGCCGGCGCCCGGCCCCTCGAGCGAGGAACCGGGCGCCGGCTCGCGGTTGTCGCGCGGCGGCACTCAGCCGCCGACGGCCTCCTGATCCGACGCCATCGGCAGCAGGCGCTGCAGGACGTCGGTGATGGTGAGCAGACCGACCAGCTCGCCCGCGTCGGTGGTGACGACGGCGAGATGGTTGCGGGTCTCCCGCATGGTGCGCAGCGCCTCGTAGACCGGCGTCGTCGCGGTGAGGGTGGTCACCGGACGCAGCAGGTCGACGGCGGTGGTGCCCGGCGCGGCCGTGAGGCTGTCGCGCACGTGCACGAAGCCGCGGATCGCCGCGCCGTCACGCACCAGCAGGCGCAGGTGGCCGGTGGTGCGCGACGCCGTCTGGATGTCCTCGGCGGTGGCGCTCGGGGTGACCGCGCTCGGCGTGGTGTCGGCCCGTGCGATATCGCCCACCGTGAGCTGCTCCAATTCCAGCGCGCTGGTGAGGTTGCCGTGGTAACGCTCGTCGAGCGTGCCCGCGGTCGCGGAATGCTCCACCAGGTGGCGCAGCGCGGCCGGGTCCTGACCGGACTCGACCTCGTTCACCGGGGTGACGCCCACCTTCACCAGGCACCAGTTCGCCGCGTGGTTCAACGCGACCAGCAGCGGACGGGTGAACCACATGAACGCCCGCATCGGGATCGCCAGCAGCGTGGCCGACTTCTCCGGATGCGCGATCGCCCACGATTTCGGTGCCATCTCGCCGACCACCAAGTGCAGGAACGTCACGATGATCAGCGCCAGCACGAATCCGGCCACATCGGCCGCCCACAGCGGCGCGCCCCACGTCTCGAACAGAGGTGTCAGCCAGTGGTGCACCGCCGGTTTCGTGATCGCGCCGAGCGCTAGCGTGCACACCGTGATGCCCAGCTGCGAGCCGGCCAGCAGCACGGACAGCTCCGTGGAACTGCGCAATGCCGCCCGGGCCGAACGGCTGGTAGCCGCGGCGTCCTCGAGCCGGTGCTTGCGGGCGGCGATGAGGGCGAACTCCACCGCGACGAAGAACGCGCTGGACGCGATCAAACCGATCGTGACTACGACGATGACGACGGGATTACTCATCGTCGACCTCCCGCACGGTCAGCAGTACCGAGGACGGCACGTACTTGTCGACCGCTCTGACCTCCGCGATCACCGTGCGCCGTGGCGGCGGTTCGTCGGTGAGGAATTCGTGGCCATTGGGCGGCAGCGGGATCTCGACACGTTCGCCGACCTCGGGCAGGCTGCCCGACGCGGCGATGACCAGGCCCGCGATGGTCTCGTAGTCGCCCTCGGGCAGCGCCAGGTCGAGCAGGCGCTCCACCTCGTCGAGGTGCAGGTCGCCCGCGACGAGCCAGCCGTCCCCGGCCTCCACGATCGGGGACTCGGTGCCGGTGTCGTGCTCGTCGTCGATCTCGCCGACCAGTTCCTCGGCGATGTCCTCGATGGTGACGACGCCGGCGAACCCGCCGTACTCGTCCACCACCAAGGCCATCTCCTCCTTGGCGGCGCCCAGTTCGGTGACCACCTGGGTGAGCGGCACCGACTCCGGCACCAGCACCGCGGGCCGCGCGCGGTCGCCCGCCGTGCCCGTGGCCGGTCCACCCAGCAGGTCGTGCAGGTGGATCACGCCGCGCAGGTCGTCGCTGGAGGCGCCGACCACCGGATAGCGGGTATGCCCGGTGCTCATGCGCACCAGTACGTCGGCCACCGGCTCGTCGACGTGCACGGTGTCGACGCGGGCGCGGGGGATCATGGCGTGCTCGGCCGTGACGGTCGGGAAGTCCAGGATCCGGTCCAGCAGGGTGGACAGCTCCGGCGGCAGCTCGCCCGCGTCACGCGAGGCGGCCACGATGTGCTCGAGGTCACGCGGCGTGGCCGAGTGCTCGACGTCGTGGACCGGCTCGATGCGCAGCAGGCGTAGCAGCGCATTGGAGGACTGGTCGAACAGCCAGATCAGCCAGCCGAACAGGCGCAGGTAGACGGTGGTGGACATGGCCAGCCAGCGGGCCACCGGTTCGGGCCTGGCGATGGCGAGGTTCTTGGGGAACAGCTCGCCGAACAGCATCTGGACGATGGTGGAGAAGGCGATGGCCAGAACCGCACCGATCCCGACGCCGACGGCGGTCGGGATGCCCACCCCGCCGAGCAGCTCACCGAATCCGCGGCCGATGAGCGGCTCGGCGACGTAGCCGACGAGCAGGCCGGTGACGGTGATGCCCAGTTGGGCGCCGGACAGCATGAAGGAGGTGCGGCGAGTGACGGTCAGGGCGCGCGCCGAGGCGCTGTCGCCCGCTTCGGCTCTGGCTTTGAGCCGGGATCGGTCCACCGCCATATAGGCGAATTCTTGAGCGACGAAGTATCCGGTCAGGGCCGTGATGAGAAGCACGACCACGATGCCGAGGAGGATGCTCACCACGGTCACCGCGACATCACCCGGTGGGCAGATCGCGGAGGGGGATCATCCGGGGGCGGGCAGGGTTTTCGGTGTTTGCGCGAGGCGCGTTTCATGATCTCTCTTCTGTAGCGGATGCCGACGCCACCGAGAGTAGGACAAATCGAACCGATCGGCATGCACCGACGCCCTCTTTCGGTGTGATGTCGAGCGGCGCCCGGGCGAGGGGCGCGGCGCGCGGGTGAACCGCCGGACGACTTGGCCGCCGTCCACTGGCCGCGGCCCGGAGCTACCACTTCGGGTATCCACGTGGGTATGACTCTTGGGTATCCTTGGTGTATCCAGTCCAGGAGGTGTGCCATGAGTTCCGCGATGTCATCCATGAAGGTGGAGCAGGCGGTGCGTGAGCGGGTGAGCGCGCTGGCGCAAGCGGAGGGGCGGACCGTCTCGCAGACCATCGCCAATCTGCTCGACGAGCATGATCGCCGGATGCGATTCGCCGCCGTCGCCGCCGCGTACGCGGCGGCGGATACGGAGTACGCCGATGAAGTCGCGGCGTGGGACGGAGCGCTCGAAGACGGACTGGACGACGCCGAGTGAGCGCCGCGTCGCGGTTCCGGCCGGGTGATGTCGTCTGGACCGATCTCTCGCCGACCAAAGGTCGTGAGCAGAGGGGGCGTCGGCCGGCGGTGATCATCTCCACCACCGACTATCTGCGAGCGGTGCGCGATCTGGTGATCGTGGTCCCGGTGACCACCACCGATCGCGCGTGGCCGCATCATGTCCGGCTGCGCGGCGAGGCGGTCGGGTTGAAAGCTTCCTTCGCCATGACCGAGCAGCCACGGACGATCAGCACCGCCAGGATAGCCGGAATCGCCGGCACGGTCGATGCGCGGACGCTGGGCGCCATTCGGCGGTGGATCAGCGATTTCGCCGTGATGGAGGCTTAGCCGGAGGCGGGTGGCGGCCGATCGGTCGCCACCCGCTGCGCTCATTCGGCAGGGCCGGTCCGTTCGGCGACCAGCTCGCGGGTCGGGTCGTCCAGGCGGTCGCCCAACGCGCGCAGGACTCGTTGCGCCGCAGGGCTTTCCGCGCCGTCGAGGAGCGCGCCGACCAGGTTGCCGCCGCCACGGGACAGGCCGTCGGCGAGGGGCTGGAGCAGGGCGTCGTCGACGGCCGAGAGGGCGAAGAGCAGTTCCTCGACCGCGCCCTCGCGCACGGCGACGGCCAGCACGCGGTCGACGGCCGCCTCGTCCAGATCGGACAGGAAATCGCGGGTGATCTCCTCGGCCAGGGGGGATTCCAGCCGGGAGAGCACCGAGATGCCGGCGACCAGGGTGTCGTCGGAGCCGGTGAGCGAGGCGCGGACAATCCGGAGCCTGCGCTGTTCGGGCAGCACCCGGACGATGTCGTTGAGCCGGTCGGTCGACGGGGTGAGCGCCGCGGTGTGCAGCAGGCCCACGTCGTCGGTGATGCCGCGCTCGAAACCGCGGATCAGCTCGTCGGTGGCGTACTCCACGAAACGCGACGCGGTGGTGTACTCCTTGCGACGCAGCAGCTCGTTCGCGCCGGGCACCAGCACCTCGGCGGGCAGCCGGGGCGCGAGCACCGGGATGGCCCTGGGGTCCAGGAACGGCGCGGCGTCGGCCATGTACTCGGCGGTGAGTTCGGCGAGCAGGCCCGCCGCGCGATCGGGGTGGTCCAGTCCCACGGCGCCGCCGGCGCGCCCGCCGACCTCGGGCGGGATCGCCTTCAGCGCCACCTTGGCGGCCAGCGCGTTGGGCACGAGCGGCGCGAGTTTGCTGACGCGGGCGAAGGTGGCCGCGTGCGCGTCGAAGAGGTGATCGGAGATGCGTTCGCGCAGTTCGCGCAGGTCCTGGGCCCCGAGGCGCTCGAGGCTCGCCAGCTCCTCCGGGGCCACGTCGAGGGTCTGGGCGAGGATGCGCAACTGCCCGCGGGTGCGCAGATCGGTCATGGGTCCTACCTCCCGAACAGGATCTTGCGCGCGGGGATGCGCACCAGGCGCGGCAACACCTCGAGCGCGCTGTTGATCGCGCTGTCGAGGCTCTGCTGCTGCCGCGTCTGCGCGCGCCGCAGCGACGCGAGCAGTGTCGTCGCCTCCTCATCGCTGAGGCGGTCGATGATCTCGCGCGGTTCGGCGAGCACGGCCCGCAACTCGCTTCTCGGATCACTCATTCGAGGGGTTCTCCTCATGGTCGGTTGAACTCGGTTACGCGGTGCGGGCTCGTAGCCCGGCAAGTGATTCGGTGTGGGAGGCGGTCGATCTCGGCGGATTCCGGCACGATCGCGGGGTGGAGTACAGGCATCCGTGATGGCAGGCAACTCGCCGCGAGCCGGTCGGCGGTGAGTTCCGTGTCGGGACAGGGCATCTCGCCGCCCGACATCGGGGTGAGCTGGAAGCCGTGCGGATCGGCGCCGGCGGGCGGCTCGGGTGCGACACCCCCGGCTGGCGCGCACCGCCGCCGTTCCGAGCGGATCGCACCAAGCGTGAACGCCGAGCGCGTGGGGCCCGCCGGGGGAGGCCGTCGGCGACGTCGTGCGCGGCGAATGCGCGGTCTGCGACGTCATCGGGCAGCTCCTCGGTACGGTGTCACCTCGCCGCGCGGCCCGCACGCCGTCATCGGCGTGTGGTGATCCGCTTGTGGCCCAGTGCTTTTCGCGTGGCTACGCGCAGTGCGCGGCGGCCGTGTCACCGGCGCGGCCGCACGCCGCGGTGCTGTGGTCGAGGCTCAGTATCGACAACCGTCTGGGTCGGTGTCACTGCACCGGTGGGAGAAACGGGCCATCGAGATTTGTCTCCCGAAACAAACAAGGAGTTCAGGAAGGCGCGTCGTTCTCGATCACCGTCTGAGGCGGATAGAGCCGGTAGACGGTCAGCGCGGCCGCCAGCAGGCGCGATTCCCCGGGGTCGGACGGATCGAATCCGGTGAGCTCACCGATGCGGCGCAGCCGGTAGCTGAAGCTGTTCGGATGCAGATGCACCTCGGCGGCGGCCGCCTTGCGGTCGGAACCGTGCTTGATGTGCGCTTCCAGCGCGTCGATCAGATGCGGATGCGCGACGAGCGGAATGATGCGCTGCGCCAAGCGATCCCGCGACCGGCCGGGCCGCGTCAGCTGGTATTCGAGCATGAAGTCGTCGAGGAGGTAGGTACCGGTGGGTCGCGAGAGAGCTTGGGCCAGCCCGCCGATCTCGGAGGCCTCGGCGGCGGCCGCGGTGAGATCGGCGGACGGCACGGTCCCCGCGTCGATGACGATGACGTCCGCGCCGACTTTCGCGGCGAGATCGGCGGCGAGATTCGCATACGGCGCGTGCTGGGCCGACGGCGCGAGGGCGGGCAGCAGCGCGACCCCGTTGTTGCCGTCGAAGGTGTTGAGCGCGGTGGTGCCGGCGAGGGTGTCCAAGGCCTGCTGCACCAGCCGGACTCGCTTGCGCGTCACGGCGTTCACGGCGAGTGGAACGGTCTTGTCGAAACGGCCGATACGCAGGGCGAGCACGTCGTAGGTCTCGGCCACGGTGATATCGGCGCGCGCCGCCAGTTCGGTGGTGTCGGCGCCCTTCAGCAGGGCCGCGCACAGGGCGCGCCGGGCTTCGCGCTCGGTGCCGTAGATGGATCGTTCCACCTCCGTGTGCGCCTCGGCCATCGCCATGGTGAGGAGCGTGGCGATTTCCAGCAAGCGGTCGGAGAACGCGAAGAGGTCGGGCAGATCCTCGGGTTCGGCCGCCGTCCGCGCCTCCTGCCAGAGCCGGACCGACCAGCCGTACACCGACCGGATCAGAAGCTTCAGCGGAATCCGGTCTTCGGCGAGCTGCCGCACCGTGGCGCCGACGACGTCGTCGAACTCCTCGGCGGTGAGCGAGCGCTGCTCCTCGATCGATCGGAGGACCGCTGCGGTCATCTGCACGATGGTTGGCATGAGCTCGTCGTGAAAGTGCCCCTGGGGCAACGCTTCTGTGCCGGGGACCGCCGCCAGGCCCGCCTCGAACAAGGCGTCCAGGAGGTCGGGAAGCCGGGGGAGGATGCGGCCGATGATCGGTGCGTCGATCGTGAGGTGGTGCTGGGGATCGAACATGGCGGCATTGTGGTCGCCCGCCCCGATTGCTGCAAATTGCCTGCCGCGCCCGGCGCCGGTAACGCAGGATGCCGGTGTCCCGAAATCGGGGACGGGACGCCCGCGTGTGGTGCACAATCCGGTAGCACCGGGGAGTTAGTCTTCGGGCACTAATCGGCCGGGGTGATCTTCTTGCCGACGTGCAGTGACAGTCCTCCGGTGAGCGCATAGATTCGGACACCGGCTCGACTATGGCTCGGGTCACAGATTTCAGCGGGCGGGAAGGACGGCAGGCTTTGGTGGGAACTTTCCGCGGCACCGGGCAAACGCCGGAGGTTCCCCCGTTCGAGAAGCCGGGCTCGCCAGTGTTGCGGGTAGTTCGCGACAATTTCTCGGACACGGTGGTGTCGTCGTTGCGGACGTTCGGTCGTGCGGTGGGGATGGCGCAGGAGTCGGTGGCTGGAACGGTGGGTGACTTGGTGCGCCGGGAGTTCCAGTGGCGGGAGACGTTGGTTCAGGCGTGGCGGTTGGTCACGGTGACGACGGTGCCTGCGATTTTGATGGCGATTCCGTTCGGTGTGATCGTGTCGATTCAGGTGGGGAATCTGATTCATTCGTTGGGGGCGGATTCGTTGTTGGGGGCGACGGGTGGTTTGGGTGTGATCAAGCAGGGGGCGCCGATGGCGACGGGGTTCTTGTTGGGGGGTGCGGGGGCGGCGGCGATCGCGGCGGATTTGGGTGCGCGCACGATTCGGGAGGAGATCGATGCGTTGCATACGATGGGGATTTCGCCGATTCATCGGTTGGTGATTCCGCGGATGGTGGCGATGTTGCTGGTGGCGCCGTTGTTGAATGTGTTGATCATTTTTGTGGGTGTGTTGGCGGGGTATGCGGTGGCGATCGGTGGGCAGGGGGTGGTGCCGGGGTCGTATTGGGCGACGTTTGGTTCGTTCACGACGGCGGCGGATGTGTGGGTGTCGTTGGTGAAGGCGTTGATTTTCGGGTTTTTGGTGGTGATCATCGCGTGTCAGCGGGGGTTGGAGGCGAAGGGTGGGCCGCGGGGTGTGGCTGATGCGGTGAATGCGGCGGTGGTGTTGTCGGTGGTGTCGATCGTGTGCGTGAATTTGTTGTTGACGCAGGTGACGGCGATGTTCTTGCCGACGAGGTTGGCGTGATGGCCGTATCCCCTTACGTTCCAGGCGGTTTCGGCAAGGTCGTGCGCAAGGCGCGCGCGCTCGCGTCCTGGCATCCCCTCGAATCACTGGGCTTCACCGCGGCGTTCATCTGGCAGACCCTCAGCGCGATTCCGCTGACCGTCACCCACTACCGCGCCGAGACCATGCGCGCCATCACCAACATGACCTGGGGCCGCGGCTCGGTGATCGTCGGCGGCGGCACCGTGCCGATGATGATCGTGCTTGGCCTGGTCATGGGCGCCTCGGTGGCCGTCGAATCCTTCGCGACCCTCGACATGCTCGGCATGGGTCCGGTCACCGGCCTGATCTCGGCCTTCGCCACCACCCGTGAACTCGCGCCCATCGCCGCGGCGGTCGGCTTCGCGGCGCAGGCCGGCTGCCGGATGACGGCGGAGATCGGGTCGATGCGCATCTCCGAGGAGATCGACGCCCTCGAGGCGCTGGGCCTGAGGTCGGTGCCGTTCGTGGTGACCACCCGCGTGATCGCCGGCGCCATCGCGATCGTGCCGACCTTCCTGATCGCGCTGATCCTGGCCTACCTGGCCTGTCGCGGTGTGATCACGCTCGTGCACGGCCAGTCCGCGGGCGTCTACGACCACTACTTCTTCCAGTTCGTGTCCGGATTCGACGTGATCGCCGCGGTGATCAAGGTCGCCATCTTCGGCACCGTGGTCATCCTGATCCATTGCTACTTCGGCTTTTTCGCCACCGGTGGTCCCGAGGGGGTCGGCATCGCGTCCGGAAGGGCGGTGCGCGCCAGCTTCGTGGCGATCATCGCCGTCGACATGGTCCTGTCCATCGTGCTGTGGGGCTTCAGCACCGCGATCACTTTCCCGGGGTAGGGGATGCCGAGTTACGGAATGCCCGGTGTCGCGATCGACAAGAAGCAGTCGACGCGCACCGCACTCGCGCTGCTGCTCGTGCTGGCGCTCGTGATCGTCGGCTGGCGCGTGTACAGCGGTACCCGTGAAGAGGAGGGCATGCGCCTGGCCTTGCACACCGAGCAGATCGGCGACGGCATCGTCGCCGGGACGCTGGTCCGCGCCGACGGCGTATTGGTCGGTGAGGTCACCGAGGTCGCGCCCGCCGAGGCGGGCACGCAGCGGATCAGTCTGCTGCTCGACCCCGACCTGCTCGAGGGGCTGGACGACAGCCTGCGCGTCGACTACGCGACCGGAAACCTGTTCGGTATCAGCGAGATCGCGCTGCGGCCGGGCTCGGGCGGTGCGCCGCTGCGCTCGGGCAAGGTCATCGATATGACCGGCGGGCAGGCCGATCGCGCCTACGACGCCACGATGGGCAGTCTGCTGCGCAGCCTCTCGCAGGTGAGCGGCGAAGTGCTCACCCCGCAGTTGGCGTCGGTGCTCGCGCAGCTGGCGGGCGACATCCGCGCCTACACCCCGCTGTTGCAGTCGATGGTGGTGCTGTCGCGCACGGTCGCCGACGTCCAGACGCTGCCGATGTCGTTGCAGCTCGGCCAGTACGGGCGCGCGCTGGACGGGGGCGGCGTGTTCATCGGTGCGGTCCTGCAGGTGATCGATCAGGTGTACCGGATCCAGACGCTGCGCGAGGACCGGCCCGATATCGACGCCACCATCACGGCCGTGATCGAGGACATCTTCCCGTCGCTGGAGAACGCGATGTACAGCGCCGACGCCGGATTCGGCGGCTACACGGCGCTGCTGGCGCCGATCCTGAACGCGGCCGCGGGCACCGTGTCGGACCCGCAGCGGTCCAGCGCGGAACTGCGCGCGCTGATCGACCGGCTGCGCGCGGCGATGCCGGACACGCCGGACGGCCCCGTGCTCAATGTCGATGTGGACCTGAACGGTTTCCCCGTGCTGGCCCCGGTTCTCGGTGGAGGTGTGCGATGACCTCGGTGCGCGGAGCGGCGTGGCGGCTCGCCGTGTTCGCCGCCGCGATGGTGGGTGTGCTGGTGTTGATCATCAGTGCGATCCAACGGCCGGTGGGCGGTGCCTCCGACTCCTACGACGTGCTGTTCACCGACGCGAACGGCCTGAAGACCGGCGACGACGTGCGCATGTTCGGCGTGCAGGTGGGCAAGGTCGAGTCCATCGACCTCGACGGGAACCAGGCGCGCGTCGGCATCACGGTGCGCCGGTCCTCGCCCGTCTACGAGAACAGCCGCTTCGCCATCCGCTACCAGAACCTCACGGGGCAGCGGTATGTCGATCTCCAGCAGGAGAGCACGCCCACCGGGCGCACGCCCGCGGGTTCGACCATCGGCACCGACCGCAGCATCCCGTCCTTCGACGTGACCGGTCTGTTCAACGGGCTGAAGCCGGTGCTGGCGACGCTCTCCCCAGAATCGCTGAACCAGTTCGGGGAGAGCATGCTCGCCGTCATCGAGGGCGACGGCACCGGCATCGGCCCGGCGCTGGACGCCATCGGCATGCTGAGCACCTACGCCACCGATCGCCAGCAGGTGATCTCGGTGCTGATGCGCAATCTGGCCGAGATCTCCGACCAGATCGGCGGGCGCTCACCGCATCTGGTCACCCTGCTGGGCAAGGTCGCCGACGTGTTCACCTCGTTGCAGATCAAGGTCGAGGGCCTCATCGACTTCGCGCTCACCGCGCCGCCGGTGCTCGATCCCGTCGATTCGCTGCTGGCGACGCTGGGGTTGACCGAGGACGCGAACCCCGACGTGGACAACATCGTTCGGAAGCTGTTCCCGAATCCGCAGGAGTTGGTGGAGATCCTGAGCAGCCTGCCCGGACTGATCGCGGGCTTGCGGGAGTCGCTGCCCGCCAAGACCGGCACCGAGCTCTCGTGCAGCCGGGGCTCGGCCGAGCTGCCCGCCGCGTTCGCGGTGCTCGTCGCGGGGCAGAAGGTGTCGGTATGCAACCGATGACCAAGGTGCGCAAGGCCTTCGGCGGTGATCGCCCTCGCCGCACAGAGCAGGCGAAGCTGCGCCACGATCTGCGGCTCGGCATTCTCGGCGCGGTGCTCGTGGTGCTCGGCATGGTCGCGGTGGCGGTGCTGTACACGGTGCCGTTCGGGCGCGAGACCTATACCGCGGAGCTCACCGAAGCGCAGTCGGTGCGGGTCGGCGACGATGTGCGCCTGGCCGGCATCTCGGTCGGCAAGGTGGAATCGCTGGAGCTGCAACCGGAACGGGTGCTGATGACGTTCTCGGTGGACTCGTCGGTGTTCCTCGGCAGCGAGACCTCCCTCGACATCCGCATGCTCACCATCGTGGGCGGGCACTACGTGGCGCTGTTCCCGGCGGGCGAGGAGCCGCTCGGCGACCGGATGATCACCGCCGACCGGATCCGCCTGCCCTACAGCCTCGTCCAGGCCTTCCAGGACGCCGCCCAGCCGCTGCGCGAGATCGACGGAAACACGTTGCGCGACAATCTGACCGCCATGGCCGACTCGCTCGAGGCCAGCCCCGACAGCTTGCGCCGCACGCTCGACGGCGTCGAGCATTTCGTGGATGTGCTGGATCAGCAGCGCGCCGACGTGTCGCGGGCGATCGCGCTCGCCGACGAATACCTGGGCGCGGTGTACCAGGCCAAGGGGGAGCTGGGCAGGTTGGTCGAGCGGATCAACGTGCTGGAGACGGTGCTCGCCGACAAGCGCACCGAGGTGCGCACCGCCGTCGAAGCACTGGATCGGGTGATCAGCAGGCTCGCCGCGCTGCAACCGGCGTGGGAGACGACGCTGAAGCCGATGGCCCAGCAACTCGCGGCGGCGGTTCCGGAGCTGGAGCGGCTCGGGCAGCAGTTGCAGCCGCTGATCGACGACGTGCACGCGCTCGGCGAACGTGTCGGGACGTACTTGCCGCCCGAAGGCGGTGTGCGCGTGGATCATTCGGGCGCGACGATCGAGGTGCCCGAGGGTGTGTGCGTGCCGGTGCCGGGGAGGGTCTGCTGATGTTGCTGCGTTTCCTCGGATCCCGCGGATTCATGTCGGTGGCGGGTGCGCTCGCGATCGGTGTGCTGGTCGTGGTGGGCTACGTCGTCGCGTTCCAGCCGTTCAAGAAGACCGAAACCTATTGCGCGCTCATGCCCGACACCATCGGCTTGTACGTGGGCAATCACGTGACGATGCGCGGCATGCCGGTCGGCGAGGTCACCGCCATCACGCCGTCGCCGGAGCACGTGCGCGTCGAATTCACCGTCGACGCCGCCTATTCCCTGCCGGCCGCCGCCTCGGCGACCACCGTGTCCGACACCGTGGTCGCCGACCGCGACCTGGCGCTGGTGAACGTCGACCCCTCCGAACAACTGCGCGACCCCGCGGAGTGCATCACCAAAACGCTGACGCCCAAGAGCCTCACCGAAACCCTGGGCGCGCTCGCCGAACTCTCCAGCGAACTCCTCGGTCCGCAGGACTCCGAGCAGAACGCGCTCGCGCGCGGCATCGGCGCGCTGAACTCGGCGACCGCGGGCACCGGGCCGCAGCTCAACGAGATCATCCGCAAACTCGGCACCGCGCTGCACTCCCCGGACGCCGCCATCGGGCACCTGGCCGGGCTGCTCGATTCGCTGGCCGCGCTGTCGAGCACGGTGGCGGGGCGCTGGGGCGATATCAAGTCCATGATGCTGCGCCTGTCGGACGTGCTGGACAACGTGAACAACGAGCTGTTCAACCGGACGGTGGAGATCATCGACAGCTTCCAGAAGCTGTTGCCGATGCTCAACGACATCACCACGCTGTTCGGCGATCCGATCCTGGACGTGCTGGACGCGGCGGTGCCGCTGGTGCGGCTGCTGGGCGACAACGTCGACGCGCTGCGCGACATCATCACCAAGATACCGGCGCTGACCGGTGCGTTCACCACCGTCGCCGGGCCCGGTGCGCCGGGACTGACCTACGCGCCGCCGCGGGTGGCGCTACCCGAACAGGATGCGAACCAGATGTGCGCGCTGATCAACGCGGTCTCGCCGGGGCGGTGTGCGCCCGGCGCGGACGGCAGGCCCCAGGTCGACCTCGCGCAGTGGGTGCTGGCGATGACGGGGGCGAGGTGATGGGTATGACCCGGCGACTGCGGCGCGGCGCGGGGGCGATGCTGCTCACGGCGGTGTTGCTGACCGGTGGCTGCGCGTTCGATCCTTCGTCGGTCCCGGTGCCGGGCGCCGGTGTCTCGGGCCCGACCTATCAGGTGCGCATCGAGTTCGCGAACGCGCTGAACCTGCCCGCGCGCGCCCGGGTGATGGCCAACGGCGCGCAGGTCGGCACGGTGACGACGGTGTCGGTCGTGGACCCGGGCGAGGCCTCCGGTGGCGGCGGATACGTGATGGTGGACACCGAGATCGAGGACTCGGTGCGGTTGCCGCGCACCACGATCGCGCAGCTGCGGCAGGAGACGGTGCTCGGCGACATCCACATCGCGCTGCTCACCCCGCCCGACGGGTTCGCCGACACGCTCGCCGACGGTGACACGCTCCCGCGCGCCCAGACCATTCCCGCCACCCAGATCGAGGACACCATGGCGGGCATCGCCACCTTCGTCCAGGGCGGCGCGATCGGCCAGTTCCAGGACATCATCAACAGCCTGAACGCGGTGCTGCCGCCGGATTCGAAGGAGACGGCGCGCATCTCGGGCGTGGTCGGCGCGAACGCGTTGGACCTGGCGGCCAACCTGGCCGAGGTGGACGCCTTCCTGAACGGGTTGAGCACCGATGCCGCCGTGGTGCACGGGATGGGGGAGCGCACCGCGGAGATGCTGACCGAGCCCGCCGTGCAACAGATCTCGGCCTCGGTGGAGTCCATCGTCAACGTGGTCGGCGTGCTCGGCGCGCTGGGCAATGTCGCGCACTCGCTGGTGTGGCTGGCCCCGCTGGCGCAGTCCGGTGACGCGGCGGCGCGCGCGTTCGTGCCGCTGGCCTTCACCTCCCGGCCGCTGGACCTGGACGCGCCGTCGAACCTGAACGCGCTGGTGGCCCTGATCCGGGATCGCATCATCCCGTTCGTCGAGCGCGGGCCGAAGGTGAACGTGGTCGGTGTGTCCACCGACGGGCAGGTGTCCACCGACGATCAGGTGGATCAGATCGTCCGGACACTGCGCATGATCGGAGCGGTGCGGTGAAACTGTCGTCGGCGCTGTCCTTCTCGGCCATCGGCCTCATCACGGTGCTCGGGATCGCGTACCTCACCTTCGGCGTGGTGCGGGTCGACCCGCTGCGCGAGGACGTGCACGCCACGCTGGTGCTGCCCAATTCCAGTGGGCTGGAAACGGGTTCACCGATCCTGTACCGGGGTGTCGAGGTCGGGGAGGTGACCGGCGTGCGGCGCGGCGCCGGGGAGGTGCGGGTCGAGTTCCGGGTCGGCCGCGACAGTGATCTGCCGGTGGACAGCGATATCACCATCGAGGCGCTGTCGGCGCTCGGCGAGCCCTATATCGAATTCCGGCCCACCTCGGGCGGCGGGCCTGTCGTGTCGGATGGTCAAGTGTTGCAAGGGCTTCGGATCCAGGCACCTATCTCCACCCCGGAAGTCGCGCGGCTGGTGACGCAGGCGATGAACCAGCTCGACCCGGAAGCGATCGGCGAGTTCATCCAGACCTTCGGCCTCGCGCTGGAGGGCACCGAATCGATCACGCCCGGCCTGGCGCGCTCCACCGATCTGCTCGCCGCCGTGATCATGAGCCGCTCACCCGCCATCGGCACCATGCTCACCGATCTCCAGTCGATCGCGACCGATATGTCGTGGGCCGACCCTGCCTTCCGCGCGGCGACACCGGATTTCATCGAGTTCGGCCGCCGGGTGGACGAGATCGCCGAAGCCGTCGGCCGGCTCGCCCGCACGGGCGAATCCCCGGAGATGTACTTGGAGGGCAACGGGCTGGTGCCGTTCCTCCAGCGGCTGAAGGCCTGGATCGACGTGGTGGGACCGGATCTCGCGCCGCTGGCGCCCATGCTGCAACCGCTGGCCGACGCCGCCGTGTATTCGATCCCGCAGGTCGATATCAGCGCGCTGATCAGTCAGGCGTTGCAGGCCACCGAACCCGAAGGCGCGGTGCATATCCGAGTGAACGTCAAATGAGCCGGACGGTCGAGGAGCGGGAAACCTTGGTGCGCAGGTAATCTCGATCCATCGGTCGATGCTGTGAGGGCCCGGCGCTCGCCGGGCCCTCACACGCAACTCAACCGGCCTTGCGCAGATCCGCCGGACCCGCGTCCGCCTCGCTCGCCGCCGACTTCACGATCGGCGTCAACAGCCTCGCGATGATGAACTGGTCGCGGGGCAGCCGCGCGGCCTCGGGCAGCCAGTTGTGCACGAACCCGACCGACAGGCCGCTCTCCGGATCGGCCCAGCCGGCCGACCCGACGAAACCGATGTGCCCGAACGCGCGGGGCGCGCCCAACACCGGCAGCGAGTGGTAGCCGAGCCGCCAGCCCATCGGCAGGAACAGGTTGCGGTCGGGCAGGATGGTCTGGATACGCGACAGCGCCCGCACGCGGCCCCGCGAGATCCGCGGGTTCTCACCGGCCAGCAGGCTGTACACGGCCGCGATGCCGCGCGCGGTGAACACGCCGTTGGCGCCGGGCATCTCCCCGCGGAGGATGGCGGGGGCCTCACCGGACGACAGGTTGCCGACGCCGGGGGTGTAGATCGCGCGCACGAAACCGAGGCCGGGCACCGGTCCCAGCGACGCGGCGCGCAGCACGTCCTCGGCGCGCGGGATGCCGAACGGCACCGGGGAACCGTGCGATCCGGCCACCGTGGTCGGGGAAGTCGGGGGCGGGGTGCCCAAGTGCAGGCCGTCCACGCCCAGCGGTTCGGCCAGTTCGGTGCGGTACAGCTCGCCCATGCCCTTGCCGGTCACCGCGCGCGCCAAGCCCGCGGCCAGCCAGCCGAAGCTGATCGCGTGGTAGGCGGGCAGGCCGCGGAAGCGGTCGGGTTTGGCGGCGGCGAGGCGCTCCTCCATCAGGTGATGGTCGAGCATTTCCTCGAGGTTCTTGGCCAGCGGACCCACCCGGGACAGGCCCGCGCGGTGGCTCATCATCTCGGCGACGGTGATCGACTTCTTGCCGTTCGCGCCGAACTCGGGCCAGTACTCCGCCACCGGCGCCTGGTAGTCGATGAGCCCGCGCGCGGCCAGCAGGTGGATCACGGTCGAAGTGATGCCCTTGGAGGTGGAGTACGACAGCGCGGCCGTGTTCTCCGTCCACGGGGTTTCGCCGGTGTTGTCGGCGGTGCCGGTCCAGATGTCGAGCAGCGGCTCGCCGTGCCGGTAGACGGCGAGGGCGCCGCCGCCGCGGTTCTGGCCGAACAGGCGGGAGAACGCCGTGACGACACGCTCGTAGCGCGCGTCGGCGACGCCGTGGACAATCGGTCCGCCCTCGGGGCTTTCCACAGGTTTCGACACCACGATCACACCTCACAAGTCACCGTTGACCAGCGATCGGGTTCTGTTTTCGGGACCCGATCCTCGTTCAACGATACGGAACATACCGGCTATTCCTGAACCTCGAAGTCACAGAAAACGCCCGGATCGGCGAATTCGCACTCCGGGCACGAACGATGTGGCCCCCGATTCGTCACCGGACACCGCGCGATATCGGACAAATCGGTCAGGGATTGGAATCATGCTGCTCCGGGTCGTTGCCGAAGGTAATGACACTGGTCCGGAGGAGGCATGGTGGCGAGCGGGGACAGATCGACCTCCGGGTGTCGAGTCCGATGAGTTTCGGCAGGGGCGCACCGCTGGCGGGGGCCGACGACACGCGACGCGACGGACGCACCCTGCGCTCCGGCCTGGCGATCATGACGCGCGGCTGCCTGCGCCACCCCGGCGCGACGGCGGTGGCCGTGGGGTCGGCCCTGGTCAACGGCAACACCATGGTGCTCGCCGCCAAGGCGGTCGGCTGGAGCACCGAGCACTTGGTGATCGCGAGCTTCCGCGAGGACCGGTTCCTGGTCGGCGCGGCCGTGTTCGGCGCCGGATCGTCCAAGAAGTCCTTACGATCACCGCGATTGCAGGCGGATTCGCTGGGTGGCCCTGCCCGGCCTGCAGATCGCCGCGCGAAGGTCACCTTGACGCCGGTCGGGCTCAGGACCTCGGGTGCCGAGGAAACCGATCCAGTGCGGCCCGAGGAGAGGCGGGAGAGGGCGAAACGAGAAGGCCCCGCCGCCCCAGGGCGGAGGCGGCGGGGCTCGCGGGGGTGGGTCAGGCGTCGAGGTCGGCGGCGACCAGCTCGGCGATCTTGTCCAGGGCGGCCTGATCATCGCTGGCGACGACGACCTCGGTGCCCTGGGTGGCGCCCAGCGTCATGATCATCAGCGCCGAGTTGGCGTCGACGGGTTCGCCGCCGACGAGCGACAGGGTCACGGGGACCCCCGCGGCGGTGGCGGCCTCGGCGATGAGCGCGGCCGGACGGGCGTGCAGTCCGATGGACGAGCCGACGGTGACGGTGGTGCTCGGCATGGTGTTCTCCTGTGGGTTGCGGGGTGGGCGGGGTCAGACGGTGGTGAGCGCGGGCTGCGCGACCGGGCGGGGCTTGGCGAACTCCTTGGCGGCGGTGACGCACAGCGCGCCGACCAGTGTGCCCGCCGCCAGGGCCAGCACGAACCAGGCGATGCCGCCGACCGCGAAGAAGACGAAGATGCCGCCGTGCGGCGCGCTGAGGGTGGTGCCGGTGGCCATGATCAGCGCCCCGGTCACCGCGCCGCCCGCCATCATCGACGGGATCACCCGCAGCGGGTCGGCGGCGGCGAAGGGGATGGCGCCCTCGGAGATGAACGATGCGCCCAGCAGCCAGGCGGCCTTGCCGTTCTCCCGCTCGGCCGGCGTGTACAGCTTGGGGCGCAGCAGGGTGGACAGCGCCATGGCCAGCGGCGGCACCATGCCCGCGGCCATCACGGCCGCCATGATCCTCAGGGTGGCCGGATCGGTGACCGACAGGCCTGCGACGGCGAAGGCGTAGGCCGCCTTGTTGACCGGGCCGCCCAGGTCGAAGCACATCATCAGGCCGAGGATGACGCCGAGCGCGACCGCCGAGGTGCCCGACAGCCCGTTCAGCCAGTCGGTGAGCCCGCTGGTGACGGCCGCCAGCGGCTTGCCGAGCAGCGCGAACATGATCACGCCGACGATCAGCGAAGCGAACAGCGGCACCACGACCACCGGCATCAGCCCGCGCGCCCACTGCGGCACCGGCCGTCGCGCGATCCACAGCGCCGTGAATCCGGCGATGAGACCGCCCACCAGGCCGCCGAGGAAGCCCGCGCCGACGAACACCGCGACCGCGCCCGCCGTGAATCCCGGTGCGAGACCGGGCCGGTCGGCGATCGCGAAGGCGATGTAGCCGGCCAGCGCGGGCACCAGGAAGCCGAAGGCCAGGGATCCGAGCTGGAACAGCACCGCGCCGAAGTAGGTGGCCAGCCCGCCCGCGGGCAGCTCGGTGAGCGAATTGTCCAGCACGATGGTGCCCGCGGATTCGGAGATCTCGTAACCGCCGAGCAGGAAGCCGAGCGCGATGAGCAGGCCGCCCGCCGCGACGAACGGGATCATGTAGCTCACGCCCGTGAGCAGGACCTGCCGCAGGCGCGTGCCCCAGCCGAGGGTCTCGGCGCCCTCCTCGCCCTCGGCCGGCGCGTCGCCGGAAACCTTGGCCGCCGAAGGGTTCTCGCTCGCCCGCACGGCCTCGGCGATCATGGCGTCGGGTTCGTTGATGGCGCGTTTGACGCCGGACTCGATCACGGGTTTGCCCGCGAACCGTTCGCGGCCCCGCACGCCCACGTCGGTGGCGAACACGACCGCGTCGGCGGAGGCGATGGCGTCGGCGGGCAGGGGCGTGCTCCCGCTCGAACCCTGGGTCTCCACCAGGACTTTCACGCCCGCGCGCGAGCCGGCGGCGACGAGGGAGTCGGCGGCCATGTAGGTGTGGGCGATGCCGGTCGGGCAGGCGGTGACCGCGACGACCGTGCGTTCCGTGGCCGGAGTCGTTGTGGTGGCGGCCTTTTCGGCGGGCTCGGCAACGGGCGCCGCGGCCTGCGCGGGCGCCGGAGCGGGCGCGATCACGCCCTCCACCAGCGCGACAATCTCGGAAGGTACTGCCGCCGCACGCAACTGGCTCACGAATTCGGGACGGACCAGCGCCCGCGCCAGGCTCGACAGCAGCTTCATGTGCTCGGCCCCCGCCCCTTCCGGCGCGGCGATCAGGAAGACCAGATCGGCCGGGCCGTCGGGCGCCCCGAAATCGACCTTCGGCGCCAGCCGGGCGAAGCCCAGCGAGGCGGCGGTGACGGTCTCGGCGCGGCAGTGCGGGATGGCGATCCCGCCGGGTAGCCCGGTCGCCGATTGCGCCTCGCGCGCCAGGGCGGCGGCGGTGAGCGCGGACGCGTCCCCGGCGCGTCCGGCCTCGGTCAGCCGCGCGGCGAGCGCGGTGATGACCGAGTCTTTCGTGGCGCCGAGATCGGCGTCGAGCGTCACGAGATCGGCGGTGATGATCGGATCGCTCATGTCTGCGCCTCGCTAGCGCTCGGCTTCGGCATGCGTGACGCACGCTGGCACATGATTCGCTCTCTGCGTTCGCTCATGGCAGTGTCCTTCAGAGGTGGGGCAGGGGATGAAGCGCCGTCACGGAAACGGCGCCGGGGTCGGTGTGGCGCGGTGCGGGCAGTTCCGTGCCCGGCAGCGCGGCGGCGGCGCTGCCGTAGGCGACGGCGTGGCGGAGCCGGTCGGCGGGACCCGCGCCCGCCAGATCGGCGAGCAGGTACCCGGCCAGCGCCGAATCGCCCGCGCCCACGGTGCTGCGCGGGGTGATGGCGGGCGCGGTGGCGTACCAGGCGCCGTGCGCGTCGGCGAGCACCGCGCCCGCGCCGCCCAGCGTCGCCAGCACGGCGCCGACCCCGCGTGCCACGAGGGCGAGCGCGGCGCGGGCGGCGGCGGCCGGGTCCTCCAGCGCGTGCGGGTCGCCGCCGGTGAGCTGCGCGAGCTCCTCGGCGTTGGGCTTGAGGAGATCCGGTGCGGCACGGTCGAACTCGCCGGCCATCGCGCGCAGCGGGGCGTCGGAGGTGTCTACGGCCACGCGCGTGCCGCGCAGGCGGCGCACCAGCGAGACGTACCAGGCCGGATCGACGCCGGGCGGCAGGGAGCCGGAGAGCACCACCCACTCGGCCGTGCCGGCCAGCGTCTCGAGTGTTGCGGCGAGTTCGTCCAGGCGCTCGGCGTCCAGGGTCGCGCCAGGTTCGTTGATCTTCGTCGTGGTGCCGTCGAGTTCGGCGAGGGTGAGGTTCACCCGGACCGGCCCGTCGGACGGGACCAGACGGTGGTCGATGCCCGCGTCGGTCAGCGCGCGGGGCAGCGGGTCGCCCGCGTTGCCCGGCAGCACCGCCACCGTTGCGGCGCCCGCGGCCGCGACCACGCGCGACACGTTCACACCCTTGCCGCCCGGGTGGGTGCTGACCGTGGTCGCGCGGTGCACGGCCCCGCGCCGCAGCGGTTCGGACAGCGTGACCGTGCGGTCGATGCTGGGATTGGCGGTGAGGGTGACGATCATGCCGCCACCACCTCGATGCCGCACTGTTCCAGTTCGCTGTGCACCGAGGACGGCAGCCCCGAATCGGTGACCAGCACGTCGACCTCGTCGATCGAAGCGAAGCGCACGAAATCCTCGCGCCCGATCTTTGTGGAGTCGGCGACCACCACCACGCGGTGCGCCCCCGCGACCATCGCGCGCTTGACGGCGGCCTCGTCGAAATCGGGGGTGGACAGGCCGTGCGCGGTGGTGAGCGCGTTGGTGCCCAGGAACAGGGTGTCCACCCGCAGGTCGGCGATCATGCGCAGCGTCTCCGGGCCGACCGCGGCCTGCGTGACGCCGCGGACCCGGCCGCCGAGCAGGTGCAACTGCATGCCGGTGTGCGCGCCGAGCCGAGCGGCGATCGGGATCGAGTTCGTGACGGCGACCAGGTCACGATCGGCGGGCAGCAGCGCCGCGATGCGCGCGGTGGTGGTGCCCGCGTCGAACAGGACGCTGCCGCCGGTGGGTGGCAGGTAGTCCAGCGCCGCTTTGGCGATGCGCTCCTTCTCCGCGGTCTGCGAGTGCTCGCGCTCGGTGGTGCCGAGTTCGATCGCGGTGAGCGCGGCGGCGGGCACCGCGCCCCCGTGCACGCGGCGCACCAGGCCCATGCGGTCGAGGACGGCGAGGTCGCGGCGCACGGTCTCGGTGGTGACGCCGTAGAGCTCGGCGAGTTCGGCGACCGCAATGCGGCCACGGTGGCCCACCAGGGTGGCGATGGCCTGTTGCCGTTCCTCCGCGTACATCCGAGCCTCCGAGGTAGATGTTGTTTCATGTTGTTTTATGCCCGTGTGTGTTGCTTTGTCAAGGGTTTGGCGTAGTCTGGATCACAACGGTGATGTGGTCGCATGACCGCCCGGCTCGCTCGACAGCGGTGTGGAGGAGAACGATGACGATGGAATCTCAGCAGGTGGAGATGGTGCTGACCGGTATTCCGGCGGTCGCGGGCATCGCCGTGGGCCCGGTCGTGCGGCCCGCGCCCCGCGTGTCCGCGGATGTCCGAACGGGCCCGATTCCGGAATCCGATCGCGACGCCGAGGCGGAGGCCCTGCGCGCCGCGGCCGCCACCGTCGCCGCCCGCCTGCGGGAACGGGCCGCCGCCGCGAGCGGAGCCGCCGCCGAGGTGCTCGCCGCGAACGCCGCGATGGCCGCCGATCCGGGCTGGCTCGCGGCCGCGCGCAAACGCATCGACGCGGGCGACCCGGCCCCGGCCGCCGCGTCGGCCGCCACCGAGGAGTTCGCCACGCTGTTCACCCGCCTCGGCGGCCTGATGGCCGAACGCGTCACCGACCTGCGCGACGTGTGCGACCGCGTGGTGGCGGAGCTGGCGGGCGCGCCCGAGCCCGGCGTGCCCACGCCCGAGCGGCCGTCCGTGCTGCTGGCCGAGGATCTGGCCCCCGCCGACACCGCCGGGCTCGATCCCGCGCTGGTCGTCGGCATCGCCACCTCGCTCGGCGGCGCGACCAGCCACACCGCCATCATCGCCCGCCAGCTCGGCATCCCCTGCGTGGTCGGCGTCGCCGGGCTCGACGACGTGCCCGTGGGGGCCGAGGTCCTGGTGGACGGCGGCGCGGGCTCGGTGACCGTCGGGCCCGACCCGCGCGAGGCCGCGCGCCTCGTCGCGGAGTATCGCGCGATCGTCGTGCGCAACGCCGCGTGGACCGGGCCCGGGGCCACCTCCGACGGCCACCGGGTGGAGGTGCTGGCGAACGTGCAGGACGGGGCGGGCGCCCGCGCGGCGGGGGAGACCGCCGCCGAGGGCATCGGCCTGTTTCGCACCGAATTGTGTTTCCTGGACCGGGATTCCGAACCCACCGTGGCCGAACAGGAGGCGATCTACCGCGAGGTCCTCGACGCCTACCCCGACGGGAAGGTGGTGGTGCGCACGCTCGACGCCGGGTCGGACAAGCCGCTGCGCTTCGCCACCCACCCCGACGAGGCCAACCCGGCCCTGGGCGTGCGCGGCATCCGTATCGCCGCCCGCGACGCCGGGATATTGGACCGCCAGCTCGACGCCGTCGCGGCCGCCGGCGCCGGCCGGACCGCCCGGCCGTGGGTGATGGCCCCGATGATCGCGACCCCGGCCGAGGCCGAGGATTTCGCCGCGCGGGCGCGGGCGCGGAATCTGGTGGCGGGCGTGATGATCGAGGTGCCCGCCGCCGCCCTGCTGGCCGAGGCAATCCTGGCCCGCGTCGATTTCGTCTCGATCGGCACCAACGACCTGGCCCAGTACACGATGGCGGCCGACCGCATGTCGCCCGAGCTGGCGGCGCTCACCGATCCGTGGCAGCCCGCCGTGCTCGCACTCGTCGCCCGCACGGCGGCGGCCGGACGCGCCGAGGGCAAGCCGGTCGGCGTCTGCGGCGAGGCCGCCGCCGATCCCGTATTGGCTTGCGTCCTCACCGGTTTGGGCGTCACGTCGCTGTCGGCCGCGGCGCCGGCCGTCGCCGCCGTCGGGGCGACGCTGGCCACGGTGACGCAGGACGCCTGCCGCCGCGCGGGGGAAGCGGTGCTGTCGACCACCACGCCGGAAGAGGCGCGGGCGGTGGCGCGCCGAATCCTGTTCGGGGACTGACGGTTCGACGCCCGGTCGCTCACCCTCCAGGCGGGTGAGCGTCGGCCGTCGCGCCGAGCACCCACCCCGACTCCACCGATGCCCGGCTGCACTCCGGATCGTCGCCCGCCGCGACGAACAGGGCTGTGAGCATCGGCACCGCGAGTCCGAGCGCCTCGTGGGGGAGCGGGCCGGTGGCGGTGAGCGAGGCCAGGCCGTGGCCGACCACCCAGGTCTGCGTGGCGAGTTCGAGCGCGTCCACGTCCTCGCGGAATCGTCCGGCCGCCGTCGCCCGGCCGACCGCGACCACGAGCTTGTGCAAGCTCGCGTCGGCGGCCGCCGTGTCCTCCAATTCGAAACCCGCGTCGAACATCACGCGGTACAGGTCCGGATTCTCCAGTGCGTTGTCCAGATACGCGGCCCCCAGCGCGGCCAGATCGCGCACCGGATCGGCGGTCTCGGGCACCTCGCTCAGTTTCGCCGAGAGGCGCACGAAACCCTCCTGCCGCAACGCTTTCCACAGCCCGTCCATGCCGTCGAAGTAGGTGTAGACGGCCATGGTCGACACCGTCGTGCCCGCGACCAGCCCGCGCAGGGTGACCGCCTCGCGACGCCGCAACATCGCCGCGGCCCGCTCCAGCAGCAGCGCGCGGATCTCCGGATTTCTCGCCCGAGGCATGGACCGATGATACATAACATAGCTATGCTATAGAACGAGCCGCGTGAAGCGGATCGATCCGACATGAAGGAGCGGTCATGGCCGTCACCCTGGTCAATCCCGAGGGATTGCCGAAACCCGATGTGTACCGCCAGCTTTCGATCGCTCAGGGGTCGCGGCTGGTGTTCCTGGCCGGGCAGGTCGCCCGCGACGCCGAGGGCAACAAGGTCGGCGAGGGCGATTTCGCCGCCCAGGTGGAGCAGGCGTACCTGAACGTGGCGACCGCGCTGGCCGAGGTCGGCGGCTCGTTCGACGACGTCGCCAAACTCACCATCTACGTGGTCGACTGGAACGCCGAGAAGTACCCGCTGCTCGGCGAGGGCGTCGCGCGCGCCGCCGCGAAACTGGGCGTGGACCCGGTCAAACCGATCACCCTGCTCGGCGTCGCCGCGCTCGGCGAGCCCGATCTGCTGGTCGAGGTGGAGGCCACCGCGGTGCTGGACTGATCACCCCAGGTCAGAGGCTATTTTTGTTTCAATCTCCGGTGAGTGGGAAACCCGCTGGCACCGGCTGCTCGAACCGGGGCGGCCCGCAACCGGAGGTGAGCCCATGACGCCGGCACGGTCGGGAACGGTGAGCTGGTCACGCGGCACGGTCGCGTGGTTCGACGCACCGAAGGGTTTCGGATTCATCACCGCCGACGGGGACCCGCGCGCCCTCGTCTACGTCGACTTCTCGTGCATCGAGATGGCCGGCTACCGCACCCTCGTCGAGGGTCAGCGGGTGGAGTTCCTCCGGTCCCGGCACCGATCGGAGGCGGCCGCGGTGCGCGTGTCCGCCGCGTCCGGGCGGATCGCCGCCTGAGCCTTCGGTCTCAGTGCTCCGGGCGGGCGATGATGAGCGGGCAGTCGATGCTGTGCAACAGGGCTTGCGACGTCGAGCCGAGCGTCATCCCCGCGAACCCGCCCTTGCCGTGACTGCCCACCACCACGAGCTGCGCGTGCGCCGATTCGGTGAGCAGCCGCCGCGCCGGGCGGTCCTCGGCCACCACCCGCCGCACCCGCACCTCGGGGTTCTCGGCGAGCGCGGGCGCGATGCTCTCCTCGAGGAGTCGCGCGCCCTCGCGCTGGGAGTCGGCGACCTCGGCGTGGCGCAGGTAGCGGGTCCACGCGTGCACGGCGACCAGTTCGACGCCGCGGCGCGCGGCCTCGTCGAAGGCGAGCGCGACCGCCCGCGCGCTCTGGGGTGACGCGTCCACGCCCACCACCACGGGAGCCGTCCGGTCCGGCGGCGGACCGGTGACGATCGCGACCGGACCGGGTGCGTGCCTGGCCAGCGCGGTGCTCACCGAACCGAGCAGGCTGCGGTGGTAGGCGCCCAGTCCGCGGGAACCGACCACTACGAGCCGGGCCGTGGTCGCCGCGGCGCACAGTGTGGGAATGGGGGCGTCGTCCACGAGGTCGGCGGTCACCTCGATCTCGGTGATCGGTTCGGCGGCGGCCGTCGCCACCTCCGCGGCGATCGCCAGCGCGTCGCGCGCGTTCTCCAGGTAGCGCTCGCGGTGGGCGCGCAACTCCTCGGCGTCGGCCTCGTCGGGCTCGCCGACCGCGCGCACGATGCGCAGCGGGACGTCGTGCAGCGCCGCGTCGATCGCCGCCCACCGGGTGGCGTGCAGGGCATCCTCCGAGGCGTCGATGCCGACGACGACCGGCGCCCTCAGCACGGGCGCACCGGAGTGGAACGGTCGAGTGGGCGGACGCGGATCCGGTCGGCCACTGGCGATCACCTCCGCTTCTGGCGAACCACGGGCCCGCCGGGGGACGGGCCGTCGGACGTGACCTCACATCGTACGCCCCGGCCGGAGGTCGCTTCCGGCCGACACGCCGCAGGTGGCCGCGCGGCCGGAAGTGACTGGGCGGCAATGGGGATGCGCGCGGCGGGGACCTATCCAGCGCGACTCCTGGGACGAATGTCAGGGGGAGTCGACGCGAGGTTCGCCGCCGGACGCAGGCGGCGCGTATACGTGGAGTGCAGGTGCGATGTCGGGGTCGTCGGTCGGCAGAACGGTGGTGCGGGTGGTGACGAGCGAGGGCGGCGGAACAGCGCTGCCGTCACGAGAACTGGTGTTGCGGGCCGTGTGTGGCGTTCTCGACGAGGACGATCCGCTGCTGGCGGCCGCCCACCAGTTGTCCCGGCTGCACGAGCAGCGCGAGGCCGGCACCGCCGAGACGTCCGATATCGATTGGCAGCGCGCCCGGCTCGTCTGCGAGATCGACCGCTGGGTCGGCCTGCTCACCCCACCCCCGAGCCCGGAAGCGCCCCTGCACACCGAAAGCGTCGGCACCGTCGTCGACCGCCTCGCCCAACTCGCCGTCCTCACCTACCTGGCCCTGGCCCGCGGCTGCGACGATCGCCTCGCCGACTCCCAGCAGCGCCTCCACGAATTGAGCTGGGCCTACGACGATCTCATCGCCGAAATCCGCACCGGCACCCGCCGCCTCCCCGGCGTGGACCTCGACTGACGCGGAAGTCGTTGCGCGGCAGGATCATCTGCGACCTTCAGCAGGGGAGCCAGTGGACGTAGTGTTCGGGCCAGCTGGGGTCGCGGGATTCGCAGAGGCCGCGGACGTCGGTGGAGACGCCGAGTTCCCAGGGGATGCCGCCGCCCGCGCAGGGTTGGTGGGAGGGGGTGCCGACCGGGGAGACGGGGCCGAGCTGGCTCCAGCCGCCGATCCAGGGCAACGTGATGCCCTGGGCGATGGCCAGACCGGTGAGGCCGAAGCAGTCGACCTGGACGCGGTGCCTGCCGTCGCCGCCGAAACATTCGGAAGTGCCGCCGGTGCCGGTGTTGGTGGTGCGGCAGTCGGCGGGACGGGCCTCGGCCGTACCCGCCGCCAGGGTGAGGGCGGTGGCGGCGAGCGCCGTGGCGAAAGCACCGCCGAGAACACGTCGGACCATGGTGGAGCCCCTTTCCGTCTGTCAACCCCTCTGTCGGTCTCGCGGGACGCATCGTTTCACCCTCGCGTGCCGTTCGCGGGGTCCGGCGGGGCCGACGCGCCGGGGCGATTCGAAATTCGGCAAACCTACAGTTTTGCCGACACGCCCCCATGGACTATGAATGTGGGGTGCTGCTCACACTCGTGATCACTTGCCTGCCATCGGATCTCCCGGGGCGGAGGTCGTTGTGACCATCGAGCACCCCATCGAGGACGAGGTCACGCAGCTGGCGCGCCGGGTCGAGAAGGCGCGCGGCCGGCTCGCCTACCAATTCGACCCGGCCCTGACCGAGGCGCTGTCGGAGGACGAACTCCACGCCGAGCGCGAACTCGCCGAACGGATCAGGGAGCAGGAACGCGCGCAGCGCTGGAAAGAGGTGCAGGCCGCCGCGTCCGCCTCGGACCGGTCCAGGCTCACCGCGGAGGAGATCGCGAAGGCCGATATGCGAGATTTGCTGGTCGCCCGCAAGGCGATCGCCGCTCAGCGGCGCGAATCCAGCCCCCACGCCAAACTGGCCTCCCTCTACCGGCATCGCGCGTGGTCGCTGCGGGCACTGGCCGGCGTGGTCGGCGCGGGCATGCTGTGGTCGGCGGTCAACGTGCAGCAGAACATCGCGCCGGGCGGGCCCAGCGATCCGCTGTTCTGGTTCAGCTACCTGCTCGAGGGCATGATCAGCGTCTGCCTGATCATCATCATGATCGGCACCAACAAGGTGGCCGAGTGGGGCGTCATGGACAACCGCGGCCAGGTCGCCGCGGCCGAGATCGCGCTGCTGGGCCTGACGGTCGGTCTGAACACCTACCCGTATGTGCGCGCGGGGGAGTGGTACGAGGTCGGCACGCATGCCATCGCGCCGGTGATGATCGGCGTGGCGCTGCTCATCCACGACGCGGCAAGCGCCCGTTACGGTTTGGCCATCGCCCGCGCCACCGAGCAGATTCGCGATCTGCCCGACCCGGCCGAGGAGATCCGGCGCAGGCTGATCTCGTTACGGCCGACCCCGCCGCCGGAACTCGTCGCGCCACCCGAACCGCGCCAGGCGCTCGCCGCGGCCGAGGATCACGTCGAGGTGCTCGACGAGGAGGTGCCGGACGAGGTCGACGACGCCGTCGAGGACTTCGCCGAAGAGATGCCCGACCCGGCGCCGGTCGCCGAGAAGCGCGTCGTGGCAGCCGAATCCGGGCGGCGCGAGGTGGAAGCCGAAGAGCCGCGCCGGGTTTCGGCCGCCACCCGGCCGACCGTCGCCGAGAGTGAGCCGGTGGAGCCCGAATTCGTGGACCCCGAGCCGGTGCGGACGGTGGCGGCGAAGAGCGTGAAGACGGTGGCCGCGAAATCGGCCACGCCGAAGCCCGTCGCCGCCTCGAAGACCGCGAAGTCCGTCGCGCCGGCCGCGAAGCGTGTTGCGGCGGCCGCCGAGCCCGTCGCGGCCACCCCGAAGCCCGCCGCGCCGAAACCGGTAGCGCCCGAACCGATCGCGCCCGAACCGATCACTGCGAAGCCGGTGCCAGAGAAGGTGTTCGAACCCACCCCGGTGAAGTCCGCGGCGTCCGAGCCTGTTTCGGCGGCGGTGACCGAACCCGTGCGCTCCGCGCCGAAGCCCGCCGCGAAGGTCGCGACCCGCACCGCGGTGACGCCCGAACCCGCTCCTCGCGCGGAGGATACCGTCGCGAAGGTGTCCGCTCGCACGTCCGCGGCGAAGACCGCGCGGACGGAGGCGCCCGGCCGCGAGGCCCCGGCCGAACCGGCGCGCGCGGGCAAGGAGCGCACGGTGCCGCCGCCGGATCCGGGTGGCGCCTACCACGAGGTGGTGCGCTCCACCGGCATCTACGACACCGGACAGTTCCGCATCGCCGACGCGCTCGAGCGCGAACTCCAGGAAATGCAGGAGGCGCGCAGGCGGGCCCGCAGCGGCAAACGGTGACCGGTGCGATGCCCCGTGGTTCGGTACCCCGAATCGCGGGGCATCGCCCGTTTCGGCGGTATGAAACCGTGGGGTCGCAAAAATTTTGAGCCGGTGTTCGCGCAGGTAGTGGGCGCTCCGGTGTCCGTTTCGCCCGATAACGAACCTCTGATCACGTTTCGGTAACGGCCCGGCCGGGTATCCCGGGGGAAGTCGAATTCAGTGGAAACGAGGTCCTTCGGATGAATCGCGAATCGACGGAAACCACCGTGAGCGATGACACCTACGAGTCGGTCGAACCGTGGTTCGAGAAGCTCGCCGCGCTCGACGAGCGCGACCCGCACCGCGCCGGACTGCGCGAGGAGATCGTGCGGATCTGCCTGCCGCTGGCCGAACACGTCGCGCGGCGCTTCGCCGGGCGCGGCGAGGCGTTCGACGACCTGCACCAAATCGCCAGGCTCGGCTTGGTGCAGGCCGTGGATCGCTTCGACGTCGCGCGCGGCAACTCCTTCCTGGCCTTCGCCGTGCCCACGATCATGGGCGAGGTGCGCCGCCACTTCCGCGACCGCACCTGGTCGGTGCGGGTGCCGCGCCGCCTCAAAGAGGTGCGCCAGCAGATCGGCCCCGCCACGGAGACCCTCTCGCAGCGCCTGGGTCGCATGCCCACCGCGCGCGAACTGGCCGAGGAGCTGAAGGTGGACCTCGAGGAGATCACCCAGGCGCTCATCGCCGGCAACGCCTACCAGAGCACCTCGCTCGACGTGGGCACCCGCGAATCCGACGAGGGCACCGCGCCCGCCGCGGTCGCCACCCTGGGCGCCGAAGAGCCCTGCTACCGGCTGCTGGAGGACGCGATGGCGGTGCGCCCGCTGATCGCGCGGCTGCCCGAACGCGAACGCCGCGTGCTCGTCATGCGCTTCTTCGAGACGAAGACGCAGAGCCAGATCGCCGACCGGCTCGGCGTGTCCCAGATGCAGGTGTCGCGCATCCTGTCCAAGACGCTGGCGACCCTGCGGGAGCAGGCCCTCGGCCGGGAGATGCGCGCGGCGGCCTGAGCGATGCCCGCCCGCAGGGGACCCCGCCGTGTTCCGCCGGGTGCTGATCGGGTTGATTCCCGAGACGCGGGGCCGAAGTTTGTATAGTTTGGCCTCGTTCAGTGAAGTCCTGGCAAACACTATTCGCGCTCGGTACGCACGCGCACGTGTCCGGTCGCGAGGAGGGGGTGGACGGTGACGAGCACGTTCACTGGTGAGGGGACGAGACCGTGGTGACCATCGCGCAATTGCGGGCCGTCCTCGCCATCCTGCACATCCAGCCCGAGCCGTGGCCCGATCCGGCAAGGCCCCTGGACCCGGCGGCCGAACACGCCCGGCTGCTGGACATGGTGCACCGCGTGGTGACCGGCGAGCTACAGCGCGCCGCCGTACCGGGCCGGTCGACCGATCAGGCGCGCACCGACGCGCGCTGGTTGCACGACCGCATCGACGCGCTGGCCGAGGATGCCACGGTGGATCCCGCGCCGGTGCTGCTCGACGCCGCCGCCCGGTCCGCCGGCGCCACCGAGGTGCTGCTCACCCTCACCGGCAATCCCGCGGGCGGCGAAGCGGATTCGTACTGGCGGCGGGCGCTCACCGATCTGGGGCACGCGTATCACCTGATCAACGACGAATACGTCGGGCGCTCGAACACCACCACCGCACCGCTGCGCTGAACGGTCAGCGTTGCGGTCCGGTGCGGTGCGGTGCGCGGGCGTCCGCGCGTCGGAGTGGTGGCGCGGGCTGCGGTGCGGGAGCCGGACGCGGGTGCCCGGTGCCGAGTGCCGCGGCGGTGGTGATCGCGGCGCCGAGCGGCAGTCCGCGGCGGGTGAGGCGGTGGAAGAGCATGGTCAAGCATGGTCCGCGAGCGGGCGCCCGCGCGTCGCCCGCGCGGGGGAAATCCGTCCACCGGGTGTCATCCCTGGGGAGGACACGGTCTCAGGGTGGTTCCGCTCGCCTCAGGGGGTGGCGATGTCGGTAGCGGGTCCTAGCATCGGGGTATGACGACGCGAGCGGTCCTGCGCAAGGCGGCCTCCACCTTTCCGGAGGTCGAGGAGAGCAGCCGTGCCGGTGCGGTGGTGTTCTCGGTGCGGAACAAGGAGTTCGTATCGCTCACCGCCGACGGCACCGTCCGGCTGCGGCTGCCCGCGGGCGACGTGGGCCCGGCGGTGGAGCGATACGCCGATGCCCGCCCCCTGACTCACGCGGGCCGCACGATCGGCGCGGAGATTCCGCTGCGCGACGCCGATGGCCAGCACCTGTGGGCGCTGGTGATGGCCGCATGGAAGTATCGCGCGCCGAAAAGCCTGGCTGCCGAACTGGATTCGATCACCTCGGGTGCCGCGACTTCCGGCGACCTCCCGCCATCCATCGGCAAGGCCGCCACCCGCGCGCTCCGCACCGCCGAACTCTCCACCCTCGCGGCGGTGTCCGCGCGCTCGGAAGCCGATCTGCTCGCTCTGCACGGCGTCGGGCCGAAAGCCGTGCGGATTCTGGGTGAAGCGCTCGCTGAACGCGGTCTGGCGTTCGCCGCCGAGTCCTGAGGGGGAGTGCATGGAGTATGAGATGTGGTTCTTCGGGAACGTCCGGGTCGAACACGACCCGGATATCCCTCCGGACGCGGACCGTCCGTATTCGCAATACCGGTTCACCATCGACGGTCCGCCCATCGCGCATGCCGTCGCCGCGGGTACCGGAAAGGCGGTGTGCGGCAACGCGGATCGCATCCTTCCACACGGGCGCTCCTGGGCCGATGCGATTCCGGACGGGAATGTACGGTGCCCGGACTGTCTGCGGGCGCACCCGGTGTAGCGACGCCGGAACTCACGCGAAGTCGGCTCGGTGTCGAACCGGTGGTTCGCGCACAGTTGCGGCCGTGCGGGGGAGCTCGCTCGGAATACGTGACGCGATGCGGCTATTCGTCGCCGAGGTCGAGTGCCGAGCGTTCCCGCCAGGCTCGCGGTGTGCGACCGTGTTCGCGGCGGAAGACGCGGGTGAAGTATGCCGGGTCGGGGAGGCCGACGCGGCGGGCGATGTCGTTGACGGGTAGGTCGGTGTCGGTGAGCAGGTGTCGCGCTTCGGTCATGCGGCGTTCGACGATCCAGGACTGAACGGTGCGGCCGGTGCGTTTGCGGACGACGGTGGTGAGGTAGGCGGGGGTGAGGCCGACCGCGTCGGCCACGTCGCGCAGCGAGAGCTGCTGGGGGAAGCGGGTTTCGATCACGTCGAAGACCGCCGCCAGCAGCGGTTCGTTGTGGCGGCGCAGCTCCTCGACCACATCGGCGGTGAGGCGGCCCACGTCGACGAGGAGCAGCGTGAGCAGGGCGACGGCCGCCTCCCGGTACCCCGTCCGGCGCGCGGACAACTCGTCCTCGATGGACTCGAAGGTGTTGCGCCACATCGGTTGCCGACTCTCCGGCACGCGGAGGGAGAGGATGCCGCCCGGCGTGCCGTGGATGAACGGGAACAGCAGGGGATGGGTTCGCCACGCCGGCCACAGCGCCTGCGCCGGTCCGCCGAACACGCCTGGATCGAAGAACAGTCCGTACACGCCCTCGTAGGTGGCGACGCCGGTGCCGTCCACCACCGCGCCGGGCGCGATGACGTGCACGTCGCCGGCGCGCATCGGTCGCTCGCCCGCGCGATGCCGCAGCTCCCCGCCGTCGCGCCACACGTACAGCAACAGCGGGAAGTCGTGGATATGCGGGCGCCCGTCCGCCGGCCGGGTGTGCGGCGTGAAGCGCACCAGCCGCAACGGCGGCGCGTCCGGCTCGACCGGGTACTTGTACACCGGTACGCCCGCCTCGAACCGGACCGGCTGCGCGAAGCTGGACATGGAACCAAAGATAGTCCTACTACTGTCGAGAATCGACCAACTATGGCTCTGATCTGGCTATCACCATGGTTTCCATGACGAAGAATTCTCCGCACTCGCGCACCATGGGCAACAAGCACGACTATCTGCCCGCTGCGGGGCACGACGCCTTCCTGCCGGTCTACGACCTCTTCACCCGGCTGCTCGGTGTGCGCGGCATCCACCGCACGCTGGTCGACCAGGCCGAACTCGCGCCCGGCGCCGAGGTACTCGAAATCGGCTGCGGCACTGGAAATCTCACCCTCCTGGCGGCCGACGCCGCACCCGGCGCGAGCCTCGTCGGCACCGACCCCGACCCACGCGCCCTCGCCCGCGCCGAACGCAAGCGCAAGCACCGCGAGAACGTGCGCTTCGACCGCGCCTACTCCCAGGAACTCCCGTTCCCGGACGCCTCGTTCGACCGCGTTCTCTCGGCCTTCATGTGGCACCACCTGGACTCCGACGTCAAACGCGCCACCGCCGCCGAACTCCACCGCGTGCTGCGCCCCGGCGCCCGCCTGCACCTCGTGGACGTGGCCGGCCACCCCACCCCCACCGACGGCCGCGTCGCCCGGCGCATGCACCGCAACCCCCACCTCGCCGAGAACCTCGGCGACGCTATCCCGAACCTCCTGAGCGACAACGGCTTCGCCTGCGCCGAAACCTCTTCCCGCGCCTTCCGCCGCTTCGGTCGCGTCACCTGGTACCGCGCCACGCGGCGGTGAGCGGGCGCCGGTCGGTGCGACCGTGATGGCACGCTCGGACCCGTTGCCGTCGCAGGTCCGTCGCTACCTTGCCGTTCCGCGGCGGCCACTGGGTGCAGGAGAGTGCGCGTGATGGTGGCGGCGCACCTCGGAAATGCCGATCCGGGTGGCCGCTCGGCTGGGCTCCGCCCCATGTCGGCAACTGGAGCATTCGGCGCTTCGTTCGAACCGGGGCGGGCGGTGGAAGAGGTTTTCGAGGGTGCTGCCACCGGCGTGGAGGTGGAGCCGGATCTCGGCGCTCGGCCCGAGGTGGAGCTCGAGCCGTGGGATCCGGAGAAGATCCGGGTGACCACCAGGCAGTTCGCGTTGCGCGACGTGCTCGACATGATCGATGACGACGATCTGGAGCTGGCACCGGATTTCAGCGGAACCGTGTGTGGCGGTCATGGCAGAAGTCCCGGTTGATCGAGAGCCTGCTGCTTCAGATTCCTCTTCCCGCTGTCTATTTCGCCGAAGATGGTGAAGGGATATTGAGAGTGGTCGACGGGCTCCAGCGGCTGTCGACGATCCACAACTTCGCTCGGAGAAGCGATTTCGCGTTGAGCGACCTGGAGTACCTGGACGGCGTGGACGGCTTGTGGTTCGAGGACCTGACTCCACCGTTGCGTCGCCGGCTCCTCAACGTTCAGATCGTTGTCCACGTGATCGACCCGTCGATTCCGAGCGATGTCGAGTACAACATCTTCAAACGAATCAACACCGGTGGTGAGCCACTCAATTCGATGGAGATCCGGCATTGCATGAGCCGGAACCGCAGCTGTGATCTGCTGAAATTGTGTGCCTCGCAGGACGAGTTCACCGAGGCGACGGGCGGTGTGCTTCGCAACCACGTGCGCATGCATGACCGCGAGGCGGTGCTGCGCTTCCTCGCGTTCCGCCGGTTGAACGACATCAAAGCCTATGACGAGTACGGCACGCTGGAGAGTCTGCTCGACAAGACCGCGGAGTTGATCGATTCCGAAGGCCAGGTACCGTCCGCGCAGATCGACAGATGGTTCGAAGAGTTCGTCCGGGCGATGCGCAACGCCACGGATGTGTTCGGTGCCCACGCATTCCGGAAATGGCCGCACGGCTCCGAACGCCTGTCGCCGATCAATCGGGCGCTGTTCGAGAGCTGGTCGGTGGTGCTGGCCGACTACACCCTCGATCAACTGGAACCGGCCAAGGAAGGCTGAGCACCAACACCTTCCCTTTCCGAATACGACTTTCGCCGAGAACATCTGGCGACAGATCGCGCGGTTCAATGGTGCCGCACTCGAAGTGCGACGTCAGGCGATCGCGGACCTGGCCGGTCTCGACGACCACGCGGTACGGGTCTGGGCCGAGGAATCACGTCCGGATCAGCGTCAGAGACGCATGCAGATCGAAGCAGGCGTGGTCTGCTCGCCCGAGAGCCCGAATACGCACAAAAACGCGAAGGCCACGCGTCAGCGTACTGTCGATTTCGCCGGGTCCGCCATCAGCTGTGAGTGGCACGCGAAGTTGTCACCGGTCCGCAACCGCATCCACTTCGCGGCGCGCGGCGGCCGACTTTACGACCGGCATATCGCAGCGCCGAGCTGGGGGTTGATCCGCACGACGGGGGCGTGTCGAACGACAATGCCCCGTAAGGTCGGTGGACCTACGGGGCACTGCGGCGTCGGCTCAGCAGCTGGTCGGGACGGGCTCACCCTTGAATCGCGACTCGACGTAGTTCCAGGCGTCGGCGAAACCGGCGACGGCGGCGGTCATGTGCTCGGCGATGTCGTAGGTGGCCAGTTTCACGGGAGCGCCTGCCGCGCAGTACTTCTGGACCACTTCCTCCACGGAGTCGAACGGGGTCAGGGTGTCGTAGCGGCCCTGCCAGAGGTAGGTGGGGGCGGTGGGCGTGCCGGAGTAGCGGCGCAAGCTGTTCTCGCGCAGGACTTCTCGCGCGGCCGGGCTGTCCATCAGGCTCTTGGAAGCGGCCATCTGCTCGGCGCTGCGGAACGCGCCGTGGAAGAGCAGGAAGCGACGGCAGGCGTCGTGGGTGAATTCGCGGAACCACAGGCCGTTCTCGTTGAGCTGATCCGAGATCGGCAGGCGCTCCGGGTATTCGCGCTCCAGTCCCATGGCGGCGGCGAAGGCCAGGCCGAAACCGGGATGCGGGTCGAAGCCGAGACCCAGTGCCATCTGCTCGAGATCGGCCGGGATGCCGCCCGCGACGGCGGCGGTGATCTTCAGTTCGGGAGCGTAGGTGGGTTGCAGCGCCGCCGCCCACGCCGTCGCCATACCACCGCCGGAGTAGCCCGCGAGGGCGACGGGCGAGTCGGCCAGGCCGAGCTCGGCGACCTTCCGCACCGCGCGCACGCTGTCGAGGGTCACCATGCCGCTCAGCTTCGCCGCGCCGTAGGCGACGTTGGGGCCCAGGTAGTCCGGGAGCGACACGGCCCAGCCGCGACCGATCGGCAGCATCGCGCCGGGCGCGTCCTGCAACTCGCCGTTGAACAGTGACCGCGACGGATTGCAGCTGGTGCCCAGCGAATTGATCAGCGCCTGGTACGACACCAGCGGCGGCTTGTCGACGCCGATCGGCATCAGCACGGTCGTCATCGCCATGATCGGCTTGCCGCCGGAGTTGGTGGAGCGGAACGCCACCTGCCAGCCCGTCGTGCCCACGTACGGGCCGGTGTCGATCTGGCGGGCGCGCACCACGTCACCGGCGGCGTAGGAGCCGAGGTCGGCGGGCGGGGCGAAGAACGGGTCGGGATCTTGGTGCGGGTACAGGGGTTCGGCGCTCGCGGGCGCGCCGATCAACCCGAGACACAGGATTGTGACGAGAAGGAGGAAGCGCGGAGGGACTCTGGACACGATCTTCTTTCGGGCAGGGGGTAGCGCCGACGGTCACCCGCGGGATGAGGGACCGCGACGGCGTCGGCGCACCGACTGATGGAGCGGGGACGGGGAGCGCAGCGAGACGGCGGCAGGCCGGAATCCTTTCGTCCGTCTCGTTGGGCTGCCCGGTGGCCGTGGTCGACGGCACCATCCGCGCGAAACATATCGCGGGCCGGATCAAGATCAGCACAGCGCGAAACCAACATTGGTCGCATTCACAATCCCACTCCCGAAGAACCTGTCACCTCACTATTGATTCCCAGGTCGCCGCCGCACCGTTTCGGGAGATCGCACAAAACACCGCCCCGTCCGGTGTGGCTGCGCACGACCCGAATCGGAGCCCGCACGCCGGGATTCGCGGGGGTTTGCCGACGGCGGAAAGTGAAAGCGAACCCTACGGTATGCGAGATCGCTCACGATGCCGAACGCCGTCGCGAGCCAGTACGCGAGGAAACCGAGATCTGTCCACAACATGACCCGCTTGGTGCGGGCGAACTGCGATCCGTCCATGACGGCCCTCGGGTGCTACGTCAGCGACCTTCGCGAGGGTAGCGGCAAAAGTAGGTCGGTCGACCTAATTGTGAGCAGTCACTCGGTGCTGTGCGCTTGGAGGGCGGTGAGGACGGTGTCGCGGAGGGTGGGGCTGCCGGTGTGGCCGGAGTCCTCGATGATGTTCAGGTCGGCGGTGGGCCAGGCGCGGGCGAGGTCCCAGGCGGTGCGCAGCGGGGCGGAGAGGTCGAGGCGGCCGTGGATGAGGGTGGCGGGGATGCCGGCGAGACGGTGCGCGTCGCGCAGGAGCCGGCCGTCCTCGAGCCAGGCGTGGTGGGCGAAGTAGTGCGTGCAGATGCGGACCATCGCGAGCCGCGCGGCCTCGGGCTTGGCGCTGTATTGCCCTGGCGTGCCCTGTGATTCGTGCGCGATCACCGCGTCCTCCCACGCGCACCAGGCGCGGGCGGCGGCCTCGTGCACGGCCGGGTCCGGGTGGTTGACCAGGCGCGCGTAGGCGGCGACCAGGTTGCCGTCGCGCTCGCCGGGCGGCAGGTGATCGCGGAAGCGCTCCCACGCGTCGGGCAGCAGCAGGCCCGCCCCGCGATAGAGCCACTCGATCTCGGCGGGCGTCGTGGTGGTAACCCCCACGAGCACGATCCGGCTCACCCGCTCCGGGAATCGCTCGGCGTAGGCGAGGATCAAGGTCGAACCCCACGATCCGCCGTACAGCAACCAGCGCTCGATCCCGAGATGCGTACGCAGCGCCTCCATGTCGGCGATCAGGTGCTCGGTCGTGTTGTGCGCCAAGCTCACTCGCACATCGGACGCGTGCGGCTCGCTCCGTCCGCACCCCCGCTGATCGAACTGCACGATCCGGTACACCCGCGGATCGAACCCCCGCCGGCTGCCCGGGCTCGACCCGCTCCCGGGCCCGCCGTGCACGAGGAGTGCGGGCACACCTTCCGGATTCCCGCTCACCGACCAATACACCCGTTGACCGTCGCCGACGTCCAACAGGCCCTCCTCGTACGGGTCGACGGGCGGAAACGGTTGCGGGGGAGCGGCATCGGACGACACGGCACCGATCATGCCGGGCCCGCGCACCGGACACTGGCACGCCGGTGACACCGCCGGACCACCCACCTCAGCTGATATTCGGCAACCGCCCACCCGCCCGCGCATTTCTGAAATACTCCCGGTAGGAATCGCGCCGTGGCGGTGCCAGGACCTGGTCCGGGCAGGGCGGTGCGCGCTCGGCGAGGAGGCCCTGGGTATGGAGTTGATCGCACCGGCCGACGCCGTGTTCCTGCTGGGGGAGTCGCGGGAGCATCCGATGCATGTCGGCGCGCTCCAGCTGTTCGACCCGCCCGCGGGCGCCGGCCCGGATTTCGTGCACACCCTGTACGAGACGCTGGCGGCGGCAGACGATCCGCAACCCACGTTCCGGAAACGGCCGGGCCGGCTGTTCGGCGGCATCTCGAGCCTCTCGTGGAGCTACGACCGCGACATCGATATGGACTACCACGTGCGCAGGTCCGCGCTACCGCAGCCGTGCCGTATCCGGGAACTGCTGGAACTCACCTCGCTGCTGCACAGCGGCCTGCTGGACCGGCACCGCCCGCTCTGGGAACAGCACATCGTCGAGGGGCTGGCCGACGGCCGGTTCGCGATCTACACCAAACTGCACCACGCGCTGATCGACGGCATCTCCGCGCAGCGCCTGCTGATCCGATCGCTGTCCACGGAACCGGGCGGCGAGATCAAGGTGCCGTGGACGCTGCGCCGCCCGCCGCGCGACGCGGTCGAATCCAACGGCGGCGCTTGGCCTTTCGGCGCGATCGGGCGCGCCGTGCGCGGTGTCGCCGGGATGGCGCCCGGCACACTGGCCCTGGCGCGCGCCGCACTGGACGAGAGCCAGGGCGTGCTGCGCTCGGCGGCGCCGCGCAGCATGTTCAACGTGCCGATCGGCGGCGCACGGCGGTGCGCCGCGCAATCCTGGCCCCGCGAACGGATCCGGGCGGTCAAACAGGCGACCGGCGTGACGATCAACGACGTGGTGCTCGCCATGTGCTCGGCCGCCCTGCGCGCCTACCTGCTCGAGCGCGACGCCCTGCCCGACGATCCGTTGATCGCGATGGTGCCGGTCTCGCTGCGTTCCGAGCACGAGGCCGACGCGGGCGGCAACATGGTCGGCGCGATCCTGTGCAACCTGGCCACCGACGTCGCCGACCCCATCCACCGGCTCGCCCTGATCAACTCGTCCATGCGCTCGGGCAAGGAGATCTTCGCCCAGCTGCCGCGCGCCCAGGCGCTCGCCCTGTCGGCGGTGACGATGTCCCCGCTGGCGCTGGCCGCCGTGCCCGGCTTCGTGAACGCGACCAAACCGCCGTTCAACCTGGTGATCTCCAACGTCCCCGGCCCACGCGAACCCATGTACTGGCAGGGCGCCCGCCTCGACGGCAACTACCCGCTGTCCATCGCCCTGGACGGCCAAGCCCTCAACATCACCCTCGCCGACAACGCGGGCAACCTCGACTTCGGCATCGTCGGCTGCCGCCGCTCCGTCCCCCACCTCCAGCGCCTCCTGCTCCACCTGGAGGAGGGACTGAGCGAACTCGAGGACGCGGTCGGCGTCGCGACCGGGTAGCGCGGTTTCTCGGCCCCGCGCGGAGTACCGCGAGTGAGTCTGGCGAAACCCGGGGACCCTGGGCCTCCGGCTGCGCCTGCCGTAGGAGAGCACGCTCGCGCTCACCGTCCCCACGAGCGGGCCGGTGCGGACCCGTCCATCGGCTTGCCCTTCGACAGGTCGGCGCGTGATAGACGATCGAACTGCTCGGCATCGCCGTGTGGATCGGTCACGACGCCCCTGCGTTCCGATGGCGCCGAGCTCACCAGCGCCGCCTGATGCGCGCCGTGTAGACGATCTAGTCCGCGAGCAGGGTCAGGAGGTGCTCGCGCATGTCCGGTCTGCTGGCCGCGACGAGGGTGAAGGTGGCCTCGCGCACGAGGCGCTGGGCGGTGTGGCCGGCGAGCAGGGCGGGCGCGCCGACCGCGGCTACCAGCGCGCCCGCCGCCTGCAATGCCACGTCGGCGGCGGCCGCCCGCGCGGCGGGCATGGTGTCGGGGGCGGCGAGTGCGGCGTCGAGGGCCGAGCGGGCGGCGTCGAGGCGCTTGCCGAGCGCGGCCGCGGCCGTCTCCTGTCCGGCTTCGCGCAGCAGCCGGATCGCGCGCCCCGCGACACCGCAGGCGACGCAGCCGTTGAGCCGGGAGCCGAACGCCTGGTAGGACAGGAAATCGCTGTAGGGGGCGGTGCCGGTGACGCGGTCGGCGGGCAGCAGGTAGTCCTCGAACTTCAGGCGCACGGTGCTCGTGGCCTGCCCGGCCACCAATTCAAGGGTGTGCGCGGACAATCCGTCCCCGGTCGCGGCGTCGACCAAGCCGTTCACCACGAGATCGGTGCCCGAACTGTCGTCGCGCGCCGACACTTGCAGCAGGTCGACCACACCCCAGCCGCTGACGAACGGCGCGTCGCCGTCGAGCAGGTACCCGCCGTCGACCTCGCGGGCGAACAGCTTCGCCGGATTCGAGACCGCACCCGCGAACGCGACGCCCGCGCGGATCGCACCGCGCACCAGCCCGTCGAAGTACCGGTCGCGCAGCGCGGTGTTCTCCGTTCCGGCGAGCCCCAGCACCGCGCCGTTGTGCTGCATCCACACGAAAGTGGTGGACAGACAGCCGCCGGACAGGGTCTCCAGGATCTCGACGATCTCCGGGACGCCGAGCTCCCCGGTGCCCGCCGACGCCGCCAGTCCGTAGAAACCCTCGCGGGCCAGCAGTTCCCAGTGCTCACCCGGCACCTCGCCGCGGCGATCCACCTCGCCCGCGGCCGGGAACAGCACGTTATCGGCGATCTCCCGCGCCCGCCGGATCATCGGATGTACGTCGTCCACGTTCGCCGTCGCCATGGAGGGGAGCCTAACCTTACTTCGGTGGCTGTGGGGGTGCGATCGATTCCGCGCATCGCAGGTGCGCACGGCTGGTCGCGCCCCGTCGTCGTTCGGGTCGGCGGCCGACCCTATCCAGGAACGACACGCACCGCCGCATCGGAACGGCTGCGGCGGTGCGCTTTCCGTCGATCACGGCGTGGCGAAACCGATGAGCGCTCCGATCCCCGCGCCGATCGGCACGGTCACCAGGGCGCCGACGCCGCCGAGGAAGAAGCCGATCACGGCCCCGATCCCCGCGCCGATGAGCGCCCCGATGCCCGCGTTGTACTGCTTGCGGGCGACGGTGTCGTCGGGTTCGGCGATCTGCGCCAGGTGCTGGGTGGTCGCGGCGGGCGCGTTCACCGGCGTGAGCGTGAGCGTGCGGCCCGCGTCGGTGATCGCCGGCGACAGGCCGAAGGTCTGGCCGTGCGCGTGGAATCCGAGCGGCAGCGTGGCCACGACCTGCCCCGCGGCGTCGGTGAGGGTGACGGCCTTGGCGTCACCACTCACGGAGAACGCGCCACCCGTGACGGTGGTGACGATGCCCGTCCCGTTCGCGGTGGGTGCGGCGGTGTAGGTGACGCCCCGGTCCACGCCGTGCACGCTCACGGGCGCGTCGGCGGGGGAGGAGGGCTGGGCGTGGACGGCGCCGGCCGCGAGTCCGGTGGCCCCGATCGCGAGCACGGCGGTGGCGGTGAATTTCTTGACTCTCATCGTGTTTCCCTACGTGTTTCGTTCGGGCAAGACAGCCGATGCGTCCCCAGGAGGCCGGTAGTCGGCCGCTATCATTCTCGCTTCCACTCGCCGTCGCGGGGAGGGTTTCCCGCATTCGTGATCACAACCCGGCGCGTCGTATTCCGGTGTGTCGCGCGGACATTCGCGTTGCTGGTTGGTAGCTGAAGGGATGCCCCCGAACGCACAAAGGCGGGACCATCCCTGAGGATGGTCCCGCCCCGCCCGCCTGGCTCGCGGCAGCCAGGCGTGGTCTTTTCGTGCCGCTCCGCGGAGCGGTGCCGGGGTGCGCCGCTACGGCGCTACCGCCCGGCTATCACCGATCGAAAGTCTTCTTCACCTTGTCGACGGCGTCGCCGACCGCGTCCTTGACGTCCTCGACCGCGCCCTTGATCGCCGAGGTCGCCTGATCGGCCTTGCCCTCGTTGCGCAGATCCTCGTCGCCGGTCGCGTTGCCCGCGGCTTCCTTGGCCTTGCCGCCGAGATCGTCCACCTTGTTGCCGACCTTGTCGCTGAACGACATCGCGTCCTCCTCCTCGTATCGGCACACCCGGCGTTTCCGGGCGTACAACCGATACAGACACCGCGACGCGCGGAAAGCTCACGTGGCAAACGATGAGACACCGGTCACGGATAATTCCGCGTGACGTTCGGTGCGCCACGGTGTCGGTACTACGAGCGGTGGAGGAGGTGCTGTGACGGCGATCGATGCGGAGGCGTCCGTGACGCCCGACGAGGTCACGCTGGTGGAGCGGGCCCGCGACGGCGACATGCGCTCCTACGAGCGACTCGTGGTGCGTTATCAGGCGCCCATGTACCGGTTGGCGGTGCGGATGCTCGCCGATCGCGCCGACGCCGAGGACGTGGTGCAGGAGGTGTTCCTGAACGCGTGGCGGCGGCTGGACCAACTGCACGATGCGGAGGCGTTCGTCGGCTGGCTGTACCGCATGACCACCAATCGCTGCCTGAACGTCATCCGGGCGCGCAGGCCCCAGGTCGACGTGGACCTGGACACGGCCGAATCGCCGCGCGCCGACACCCGGCCCGACCACGCCGTGCAGATCAGTTCGCAGCTGGAAGCGCTCACCGAGGCGCTGACGCGGCTCACGCCCGAACAGCGCGCCTGCTGGTTGCTGCGCGAAGTGCACGGCCTGTCCTACGAGGAGATCGCCGAGATCGTCGAGACCAACACGACCGCCGTGCGCGGGCGCATCGCCCGCGCACGCGCCCAATTGTTCGAGGTGATGCAGCCATGGCGGTGAACGACACGACCGAGCGGGAGTACCTGCTGCCGTGCGGCCGCGACCTGGAGCGGGTGTGGCGGCGGCTGGACGCGGCCGAGGCGGGCCTGGGCGACGAGCACGAGCGCGCGTGCCCGCACTGCCGGGCCGCGCGCGAGAGCCTGCGCGCCCTGCGGTCCGCGACCAGGGAGTTGATCCAGGAACCGGAGGAGCCACCACCGGACCTCGTCACGCGCATCATGTCGGCGGTCCGCGCGGAGGCGCGGCGCGGACGCACCCTGGCCCTGCCCACCGACGAGCCCGGTGGGGTCGAGGTGAGCGAACAGGCGGTCGCGGCCGTGCTGCGCTACGCCGCCGACACCGTGCCCGGCGTCCACGCCCGGCACTGCGCCGTGCGCACGGTCGGCGAAGGACCGGACGGCGAGCTGCTGGCCGATGTGGAAATCGCGGTGGCCGTGGGCTTTCCGGGAACGCAGGTCGACGAGGTGGTGCCGCTGGTGCGGGAGCGGGTGCGCGCCGCGCTGGCCGCGCGCATCGGCTTGGTGGCCGCGCGCCTGGACGTCACCGTCACCGATGTGTACCGGAAGCCGAAGGAGGACCGCCGATGACGGCGCCGGTCACCGTCACGGTGGTCGAACCCGCGGTGATCGCGGCCGTCGCGGCGCGCGCGGCCGCGGCGGCGCCGGGCGTGGTGCGGCTCGAGCCCGGTGTGCGCGGACTGGTCGGCACCTTCGTCCGGGCCGGACGGCAACGCCTCGCGGGCACGGAACCCGCTGCGGCGGAAGGCGTCCGGGCCCGACGCACCGCAGCCGGCGCGATACTGGTGGAGGTGGACGTGGTGCTGGCGGCCGACACCCACGCCGCCGAGGTGGGCGCGGCGGTGCAGCGGGAGGTGACCAGGGTGGTCGCCGAGCAGACGGGACAGGAGATCGACGCGGTGACGGTGACGATCCTCGATATCGAGCCGGAGGCGTGATGCGGCGGGACGAGACGTCCGTGCTCGCGGACGCGGTCCTGGCCGCACTCGACGACGTGGCGGGGCTGCGGCCCGCCACGCCGCTGGGCGCCGAGGACCCGGCCTGGTGGCCGTGGGACACCCGCCGCTACGCCGTGGATCTCGCGGCCGACGCGGTGGAGGTCCGGGTGATCGCGGCGGTGTTGCCGTTGCCGCCGCTGCTGGTCCTGGCCGAGAAGGCGGTCCGCGACGCGCTGGCGGGCACCGCGCTGGCCGCGGCCCCGCTGCGCTTGGTGGTCACCGAACTCGACGCGGCCGCGTTCGACGGCGAATAGTGGGTAACTCAGTTCACACAACCGATGCGTGACGAAAGCGGCACGGCCGGTGTCGACAGAGATGTAGGTCCGATATCCACTGCACCACAACGGAAATCAGGAGGAAACCATGACCACGGCGACCACCGAGAAGGACACCTCGAAGAACACGGCGGCCGCGGCGGCGCCGAACGCCCCCGCCAAGAAGCGCAATGACCTGGTTACCGACCAGGGCACCACCACCATCGCCGACGTGGTGGTCCAGAAGGTCGCCGGCCTCGCCGCCCGGGAAGTGCGGGGCGTGCACGACCTCGGCGGCGGCGCGGCGCGCGCGTTCGGCGCGATCCGCGACCGCATCCCCGGCGCGTCGGCCAGCATCGGCCAGGGCGTCTCGGTGGAGGTCGGCGAGACGCAGGCCGCCGTCGACCTGGAGATCGTCGTCGAGTACGGCGTCGCCATCGCCGAACTGGCGCGCACGGTGCGCCGCAACGTGATCACCGCGATCGAGCAGATGACCGGGCTCGAGGTGGTCGAGGTCAATATCAACGTCAACGACGTCTACATCCCGGGCGACGACGATGACGACGCCACCACCGCCGCCCCGACCGGCCGGGTGCAGTAACCACCCACCCATCCGCTGGGAGAGGAGTCCGTTGTGAACGCGACAACGATCTGTCTGGCCGTCGGCCTCGCGCTCGGCTTCGCCGCGGCGTTCGGCGGATTCGGCGCCTTCGCCATCGTCCTGGTGTTCGGGGCGCTGGGACTGCTCGTCGGGCGCTGGTTCGACGGTGAGCTCGACCTGTCCGGTCTGGTGCGCTCCACGCAGCGCCGGAGCAGGCGATGACCACCGCGGCCGCCGCAGCGGAGCTGCCCGGCCTCACCACCGTCGCGGGCCGTGCCGTGCGTCGCATCGCGGCGCAGGCGGCCCGCGAGGTGGCCGGTGTCGGGCGTGACGTCGACGCCGAGGCGCGGGTCACCGGCGATCGCACGGCGCTGGATCTGCGGATCCCGGTCGTCTACCCCGCCCCGGTGGGGCGGGTGGCCGACGCGTGCCGCGCGCACGTGCTGCGCCGCACCACCGAACTCACCGGGTTGGCGGTGACCGGGGTGGACATCGTGATCGGCGCGCTGGTCAGCGAATCCGCCGTCGTCGAACGGAGGGTGCGGTGATCCGCAGGCCCCGCCGAGCGGTGCCCGCCGCCCTGCTCGCGCTGCTCCTGCTGGCCGGGTGCGTCGCGGTGGGGGTGTGGGCGGGCCAGCGCTTGGCGGGGACGCGCGAGTACGTCTCCTACGATCGGATCGCCACCGAACTGCACGGCATCACCTGGAACGAGGTGCCCGTACTGATCGCGGGCATCGCGGCCGTGGTGGTCGGTCTGCTGCTGCTGGCGGTGGCCGTGCTGCCCGGACGCGCGCTGTTGCTGCCGCTCGCGGAGGAGCAAGGGCTGCGCGGTGGCGTCACGCGCAGCGGCCTGCGCACCGCGTTGCAGGAGACCGCGACCGGGATGGACGGCGTGCGCAAGGCGCGGATCAAGGTGAAGCGCAAGGGCGTGAAGGTTTCGGCCCACACCGACCGGGCGCAGTCCGAAGGCATGGCGGATGCCGTGTGCGATCTGCTCACCCGGCGGGTGCAGGAGATCGGGCCGCAACCCGTGCGGCGGGTGCGCGCCAGCGTGCACGCGAGCCGTAAGCGAGGTGTGCAATGAGCGCGATCAATCGTCCGGCCAAGCTGAACCGCGGCCTGATCGGACTCGTGGGCGCCGCGCTGATCGCGGCGGGTGTGCTGGCACTGGTCGCGCACTACGGGCGACTCGGCTGGGTCGACTCCGACGCACCCCTGGTGCCGGGCACCGGCGGGCCGCCCACGTGGGTGCTGTGGGTGACCATCGCCGGCGCGGTGGTGCTCGGATTGCTGTGCCTGCGCTGGCTTTTCGCGCAGTTGTTCCGGATGCCGAAAACGGAGGTGTGGCGCGTCGGCACCGATACGGGAACCGGTACAACGACCCTGGAATCCGGGACGGCCGCCGACGCCGTCGCCGACGACATCGAGAGCTACCCCGGCGTCCGTTCGGCCGCCGCGTGGCTCTCCGGCCCCGGCGACGCGCCGGAACTGCACCTGACCGTCACCGCCGAGACCTTCGCCGATATCGCGGAACTGCGCAAGCGGATCCTCGGCCACGCGGTCGCCCGCCTGCGCGAAGCCCTCGAGGTGACCGCCATCCCGGTCACCTTGGAGCTGGACCTCGCCCAGGGGCGGGGCAAGCGCCACCTGGCGTAGCGAACGCGGCCGCTCGACCCGGCACCAGACCCGCCGGGCCGAGCGGCCGAACGCGCGGAAATCCGGTCCGCGAGCACCGTTGCGTCGCTCCCCGAAAAGTATCGGTTGGTCATCCGGGACAACTAGTGCCAGTCTTATCCGGTGAACCAACCTCCGGATATCAAGGCGGGCCCGGACCCGGCCTCCGACAAGCTGGACGCGGGTGTGTTCAAGGTGGCGGGCGTGGTCGTGCTGGGCGCGATCATGTCGATCCTGGACATCACGGTCGTCATCGTCGCCCTGCCGACCTTCCAGAACGAGTTCGGCACCAGTCCCGCGATGGCCGCGTGGACGGTCACCGGCTACACCCTCGCCCTCGCCACGGTCATCCCGCTCACCGGGTGGGCGGCCGACCGGTTCGGCACCAAACGCCTCTACGTCACCGCGCTGCTGCTGTTCGTGATCGGCTCGGTGCTGTGCAGCGCGGCCTGGAACATCGAGTCGCTCATCGCGTTCCGCGTCGTGCAGGGCATCGGCGGCGGCATGCTCATGCCGCTGGGCATGACGATCATGACCCACGCGGCGGGCCCGCACCGGGTCGGGCGCGTGATGGCCGTGCTCGGCGTGCCGATGCTGCTGGGCCCGATCAGCGGCCCGATCCTGGGCGGCTGGCTGATCGACGCGTTCAGCTGGCACTGGGTCTTCCTCATCAACCTGCCCATCGGCGTGATCGCGATCGCCGCGGCCTGGATCATCCTGCCCGCCGACGATCCGCACCCCTCGGAATCGTTCGACTTCGTCGGCATGCTGCTCGCCTCGCCGGGCCTGGCGCTGCTGCTCTACGGCGTCTCGATCATCCCGGAGGAGGGCACGGCCGCCACCAAGAAGGTGATCATCCCGATCGTCGTGGGCGCGCTGTTGCTCATCGGGTTCGTCTTCCACGCGCTCAACACCAAGCACCCGCTGATCGACCTGCGGCTGTTCCGCAACCGCGCGATGACGTTCTCGGTGCTCACCATGATGCTGTTCGCCATCGCGTTCTTCGGCTCCGGCCTGCTGCTGCCGTCCTACCTCCAGCAGGTGCGCGGGGAGACCGCGCTCGCGGCGGGTCTGCTCATCGCGCCGCAGGGTCTGGGCGCGATGCTCACCATGCCGATCGCGGGTCGCCTGGTCGACAAGATCGGACCGGGCAAGATCGTGTTGTTCGGCGTCGCCCTGCTCTCGGTGGGCATGCTGTACTTCACGCAGCTGACCTCGGACAGCTCCTACTGGGTGATGTGCGCGGCGCTGTTCGTCACCGGTCTGGGCATGGGCTGCACCATGATGCCGATCATGACCGCCGCCATCCAGACGCTGACCCACGAGCAGGTGGCGCGCGGGTCGACGCTGATGAACATCGTCAACCAGACCGCCGGTTCCATCGGCACCGCGACCATCTCGGTGGTGCTGGCCAACCTGCTCAAGGACCAGATGCTGGCCGGTCCCGCGATCGCGTCGAACATCGATCCGGCCATCGCGCAGCAGCTCGGACCGGAGGCGGTGGCGATCGGTCTCGCCCAGGCGGCCGACGCGTTCGCCGACACGTACGTGGTGGCGGTCGTGCTCATCGTGCTGACCTTGATCCCGGCGTTCTTCCTGCCGCGCACCAAGCCGCCGATCCCGGAGGGCGCCGACACGAAGGTGCTGGTGCACTGACGGAGGGACCGAATGGGGGCCGTGGCGAGATCGCCACGGCCCCCGACTCGTCACCGGCGCTCAGCCGTAGAGCGCGACGAACTTCTCCAGCGACTTCTCGATATCACCCTTCACCGCCCGCGCGACGCCCGAGCCGATCGGGCCGAACAGCGGCGCGCCGCCGAGTTCGAGGTCGACCGTCACCTCCGAGCCCGCACCCTTCGGCGCGACCAGCAGGCCGAGCGTGAACTTGGTGCCGCCCTTGCCGGAGCCCTTCAGCACCAGCTTGCTCGGCGCGTCGGCCGTCTGCACCTTCCAGGTGACCCGGTTGCGCATGCCCTTCACCGTGGCCACGCCGACCAGCTCGGTGCCCGGCGTGAGCGTCGCGGGCACCTCGCCGCGCCACGCCTCGTGCATGGTGAGCCACCGATCGAGCTCGGCCAGATTCGCGGTGTGCGACCACGCCTCCGCCGGGGGGATCGGAACGTCGACGGAGACCTTTACCTTTGCCATGCGCGGATGGTATCCGGTACCGCCAGTCCCGCCTCGCTCCGCATCGCGTCCCACTATGTGAGCCGCGTCACCGTGGAATACCCACGGGGGCGCCCCGGTTGTTATGGTTGCCAAGTCAACCAATTAGCCGAGGAGGCCTCGTGCAGTTCGGAATCTTCTCCGTCGGTGATGTCACCACCGACCCCACGAACGGCCGCACGCCCAGCGAGGCCGAGCGGATCAAGGCGATGGTGGCGATCGCGCAGAAGGCCGAGGAAGTCGGGCTCGACGTCTTCGCCACCGGCGAGCACCACAACCCGCCGTTCGTCCCGTCCTCGCCCACGACCATGCTCGGCTACATCGCCGGGCGCACCGACCGTATCCTGCTGTCCACCGCGACCACGCTGATCACCACCAACGATCCGGTGAAGATCGCCGAGGATTTCGCGATGCTCCAGCACCTGGCCGACGGCCGGGTGGACCTGATGCTCGGCCGCGGCAACACCGGTCCGGTCTACCCCTGGTTCGGCCGGGACATCCGCGACGGCATCCCGCTCGCCATCGAGAACTACCACCTGCTGCACCGGCTCTGGCGCGAGGACGTGGTGGACTGGGAGGGCAAGTTCCGCACCCCGCTCCAGTCGTTCACCGCCACCCCGCGCCCGCTCGACGGCGTGCCCCCGTTCGTGTGGCACGGTTCCATCCGCAGCCCCGAGATCGCCGAACAGGCCGCCTACTACGGTGACGGTTTCTTCGCCAACAACATCTTCTGGCCCAAGGAGCACTTCCAGCGGCTCATCGAGCTGTACCGGCGGCGCTACGAGCACTACGGCCACGGTTCGGCCGATCAGGCGATCGTCGGCCTCGGCGGGCAGGTCTTCCTGCGCAAGAACTCCCAGGACGCGGTGCGCGAGTTCCGCCCCTACTTCGACAACGCGCCCGTCTACGGGCACGGCCCCTCGCTGGAGGAGTTCACCGAGCAGACGCCGCTCACCGTCGGCAGCCCGCAGGAGGCCATCGACAAGACCCTCACCTTCCGCGAGCACTTCGGCGACTACCAGCGCCAGCTGTTCCTGGTCGATCACGCGGGCCTGCCGCTGAAAACCGTGCTGGAGCAGCTGGATCTGCTCGGTTCGGAGGTGATTCCGGTGCTGCGCAAGGAATTCGAGGCGCGGCGCGCACCCGGTGTGCCCGACGCGCCCACCCATGCCTCGCTGCTGGCGGCGCGGGAAGCGGAGGTGGTGTGATGACCGAGACGCGGATCGCGGTGGTGTCGGGCGGGCTCTCGCAGCCCTCGTCCACCCGGCTGCTGGCCGACCGGCTCGCCGCCGCCACCGAACGTTTCCTCACCCAGCGGGACCGGCGGGTGCGCTTCGACGTGGTCGAATTGCGCGACCACGCCCACGATCTGGCCAATAACCTGGTGACCGGGTTCCCGTCGCCCGCGCTGCGCAAGACCCTCGACCGGGTGGTCGGCGCCGACGGGCTGATCGCGGTGACGCCGATCTTCAACGCCTCCTACAGCGGCCTGTTCAAGTCGTTCTTCGATGTGCTGGAACCGGATTCGCTGGTCGGCATGCCGGTGCTGCTCGGCGCGACCGGTGGCACCGAACGGCATTCGCTGGCCCTGGAACACGCGCTGCGGCCGATGTTCGTCTACCTGCGCACCGTGGTCGCGCCGACGGCCGTGTTCGCTGCCTCGGAGGACTGGGGCGCCGGTGGCGCGGCCGACGCGCTGGACCAGCGGATCGCCAGGGCCGGGGAGGAATTCACCGAGATGCTCGCCGCCCGCTCCGCGGTGCGCCCGCCCGACCCCTACGGCGAGCCGGTGCCGTTCGAGCAACTGCTCAGCGGCCGCGGCCTGGACTGACCCCCCGGGCGCCGACGATGTCGCCCACGTATCACCCGATGATTGAAAGTTCTACCAACAAAGGAGAATCGACCATGACGACCGGAATCGCCAACGGACTCACCGCCGGTACCTGGGTCATCGACCCCGCCCACTCGAGCGTCGGCTTCGCGGTACGCCACCTCATGGTGAGCAAGGTCCGCGGCCGCTTCACCGATTTCGACGGCAAGCTCGTCATCGACGAGGACGGCACCGCCTCGGCCGAGGCCGAGATCCGGGTGAACTCGCTGACCACCGACAACGACCAGCGCGACGCCCACCTGCGCACCGCCGACTTCTTCCACGCCGAGCAGTTCCCGGTGATGACGTTCAAGTCCACCGGCTTCCGCGTCTCCGGCGACGACTTCGTGGTGGACGGCGATTTCACGGTGCGCGGCAACACCAAGCCGGTGTCGCTCGAGGTCGAGTTCCTGGGCGTGAACCCGGGCATGGGCCAGGGCACCGTCGCGGGTTTCGAGGCCAAGACCGTGGTGAGCCGCAAGGAGTTCGGGCTCGACATCGACATGCCGCTGCCCGACGGCGGCACGGTGATCGGCGACAAGATCACCCTGAGCCTCGAGATCGAGGTCGTCCGCCAGGACTGACCCGCAACGCCGAGATGCCGTGCGCCGGAACACGATCCGGCGCTGCGGCGTTTCGCGCGTTTGTCGGGTGTCGCCGTGGGCGGCGTTTCGTCCCGGGCCGGACGCATCCTGACCTGACACGAGATGGGCGGCCGCGCCGAGTATCCCGCGAGTGAACCGCCGACGCCGCTATTCGGTCTCCGGCCACTCGATGCGGCGCACGCGCAGATCCCGCGCGAGGTGGTCGCGCTGTTCGATCACCAAGCGCCGCAGCGCTCCCGGCGCGTCCTCGTTCGCCGCGAGCCAGTCGTCGACGGGCGCGAGCGACTCCGTCGTGGGGAACAGGCCGAGCACGATGCGCCGCGCGATCTCGATACTGCGCCGCGCCCACACCGTGCGCAGGTTCGCGAAGTACTCGCCGTCGTAGGGCGCGAGCAGGTCGCGGCGCGCGCCGGCCCGGAAGCCGTCGATCACCGCGTCGAGGTGGTCGTTGGACAGTGCGGTGTCCTCGAGTGCCGACGACCACGCTTCGGCTTTCACCCGGGCGTCCGGTCGCGCCGCCAGCGCTTCGAGCCGGGCGGTGCGGCCCGACGACGTGTCGTCGCGGGCGAGTTCGGCGTCGAGATCCGCGGCGTCGGCGGCCCCGGTCGCGGCCAGCGCCCGCCACAGCGACCAGCGCAGGTCGGGATCGAGCGCGAGCCCGTCGGGCGCCGGTGCGCGCTCGAGCAGGATGTCGCGGATCTCGGTGGCGTGCCGCCCGTCGACGGTCGCGGCGGTCGCCGTCGCACGCGCCCAGGCCAGCTGCGCGCCCGAGCCGGGTGCGGCCGAATGCAGGGCGGCCCAGCAGGATTCGAGCCAGTCGCCGCGCCACCGGTCGCGGGCCGCGCCGGGCAGATAGTGCGCGATGGTGAACGACGCGTTCGCCAGCACCGCGGTCAGCAGCGCCATATTCGATTCGGCGGGGGCGAAGCGCCGGGCCATCGCCAGATACCGGGACGGGTCGAGCACCCCGTCGCGCACCGCGTTCCACAGCGCCGACCAGAGCAGCCCGCGCGCCAGCGGATCGGTCACCCGGTCGAGGGAACCCTCCACCGTGGCAAGGGAATTGGCGTCCAGGCGGATCTTCGCGTAGGTGAGATCGCCGTCGTTGAGCAGGATCAGGGGCGCGGGCGCGAGGGCGACCGGCGTGCGCTCGCCGACCAGGTCCAGCTCCACGCGGTCGCGGCGCACCAGATCGCCCGCCGTGTCGAAGTCGTAGAGCCCTACGGCCAACCGGTGCGGGCGCGGGTCGGTCTGCATGATCGCGCCGTCCTCGAGCGAGATCGTCGACATCCCGGACATCTGCAACCAGGCCCGCGCCCACTGCTCCAAGTCGCGTCCCGACTCCGCCGACAGCTCGGTCAGCAGATCGGCCAGCGTTGTGTTCCCGAACGCGTGCTTGCGGAAGTATCGCCGGGAGCCCGCGAAGAACTCGTCGCGCCCGACCCACGCGACCAGCTGCTTGAGCACGCTCGCGCCCTTGGCGTAGGTGATGCCGTCGAAGTTCAGCTTCGCGGCCTCCAGATCGGGGATGTCGGCCACGATGGGGTGGGTCGTGGGCAGCTGATCCTGCGAATACGCCCACGCCTTACGGCGATTCGCGAACGCGACCCACGCGTCGCGCCACCGGGTGGCCTCGGCGTTGGCCAGGGCGCCCATGTAGTCGGCGAAGGACTCCTTGAGCCACAGGTCGTCCCACCACGTCATCGTGACGAGGTCGCCGAACCACATGTGCGCCATCTCGTGCAGGATCGTGTTGGCCCGGCCCTCGTACTGCGCGGCGGTAGCCGCGCCGCGGAAGACGTACTCCTCGGTGAAGGTCACCAGGCCGGGATTCTCCATCGCGCCCAGGTTGTATTCGGGCACGAACACCTGGTCGTACTTCCCCCACGGGTAGGGGTAGTCGAAGTGCTCGGCGAAGAAGTCGAGCCCCTGGGTCGTGACCTCGAGGATCGTGTCCGCGTCCAGGTACTTCGCCAGCGAGGCGCGGCACAGCACACCCAGCGGCACCACCAGATCGTCCCGCCGCCAAGAGGATTCGACGCGGTGATACGGCCCGGCGGCCACCGCCGTGATGTAGGTGGAGAGGGGCAGCGTGGGGGAGAACGTCACCGTCTGCCGCTCGCCCTCGGCCGCCACCGCCTCGGCGGGCCGGTTCGACAGCACCTCCCAGCCGCGCGGCGCCGTCACCACGAACGTGAACGGCGCCTTCAGGTCCGGCTGTTCGAAGCACGCGAACACGCGGCGCGCGTCGGCGGGCTCGTATTGGGTGTAGAGGTAGGTCTGCCCGTCGGCCGGGTCCAGGAAGCGGTGCAGGCCCTCGCCCGAGCGGCTGTAGGCGCCGGTGGCCCGGACCGTCACCACGTTCGACGCGGCCAGACTGCCGAGCGCGATCCTGGCCCCGTCGTACTCGACCGGCACCTCGCGGCCGTTGACCGTCACCGCTTCCACCGCCGGGCCGAGAAAGTCCAGCCACGTCCGGTCGGTGGTGGCGTCGAACTCGACGGTCGTGGTGGTCGCGAAACCGGGGCGGTCCGGGTCCGGCGCATCGGAGACGTCGAGCTCCACGCGATAGCCGCGGACGGTCACGGCGGCCGATCGCGCGGCCGCCTCGGCACGGGTCAGATTCTCGGTGCTCATCCCCTCGATCCTGCCAGCCGCCCCGGCGCGTCGCGGTGCGCCCCGGCCGTTCCGCGCGGGTTCGCCGCGACGGCCGCCCCCGGTGGCCAGCCCCCTTGCCGGGCTGTGGCGTTCGTGCAGGTCACAGCGAAAAGCGCAGCGGTTCAGCGGGATACGATGAGACTTCGCTGTGATGCTGCTAGGGTTGGCGAGTCGCCGGGTTCCCGGCCGGTCGGGTGGGTGACGATCGGTCCGGTGATCGATACATCGATCACCGTCCCGCTGCATCGTGAGGCGTGCGGGTGAGCCTCGAGAGGATGCGGCACGGGTCCGTCGGCGTGGTACTGATTCCGATCAGGCTTCACACGATCGGACATCGTGGCAGGCGAGACGGAGATCTGTGGTGGCAGGGTGCTGGTTCAGGCGGGGGCCGTAGGGGGGCGGGATATCGGGGGAGGACTCGATCCCGTCGACCACGAGAGAACTGATGAATCTGGATATCGCCGTACTTCTTTCCTGGATCCTCGCCGCCGCGCTCGTGCTGGCGGTGGTGCTGTTCGCGATGAACGCCATGCGCCGGGAGCGCGCGCGGGCCGATGCACTCGCGGCCGATCGCGACCGGCGTGAGGAGGCGCTCGACCACTTCGCCACCCACACGCTGCCCGCGATCACCGAGGCCGCGCGGCGCCACGAGACGACCACCGTCGCCGTGGAAGTGCCCGCCGGACTGGAGAATTCGCGGCTGGCGGGCTTCCTGCAGTGGATCGCCGAGCGGCACGCCGAGGACCTGCGCCTGCTGCGCAACGAGACCGCGGAGCAGGTCGCGCTGGACGCCGAGAACCGGACGCGCCAGGCGGTCCGGGCCGCCGAGGACGCGGTCCGCGAGGAGATCGCCGCCGCCGCCCGCGACGCCACCAGCGGCGCGGTGCGCTCCTTCGGCACCTCCGTGGTGAGCCTCGGCGCCGACGTCAGCCAGGTGGTCAGCGGCGCGCTGCGCGCCCACCGCGACGACGAGGTGTACGCCACGCTCACCCGCATCGACCACACCGTCCAGCAGATGATCCGCCAGGCCCAGTCGTACGTGATCGTCTGCGGCGGCCTGCCCGGCCGCCGCTGGCCCGCCCAGACGCTCACCGACGTGGTGGGCGGCGCGACCGGCCGCGTGCGCGACTACCTGCGGGTGCGCACCAACCAGTCGGAGCGGGTGGTGGTCTCGCGCGCCGTGGAGCCGCTCGTGCACACGCTGGCGACCCTGCTGGACAACGCCCTGCGCTACTCGCCGCCGACCTCCTTCGTGGACATCAGTTTCCAGGAGGGGCACCACGGCGTCACCGTCATCATCGACGACGCCGGCGTGCGGATGAGCCCCGAGCAGATGGAGGAGGCCAGGCAGATCCTCGCGGGCGAGCGCCCCATCGACATCCACCAGCTCGGCCCGTCCCCGAAGGTGGGTTTCCCGGGCGCCGCGGCGCTGGCGCGACGCTACGGGTTCACCGTCTTCATCGACGGGCCCAACGCCTACGGAGGCATGCGCGCCATGGTGTACATCCCGGAGGCCCTGCTGGCCCCGGTGGACTCGACCGCGGGCACGCCCGCCACCCCGGCGGAGGCACCGGCCCGCGAGGCCGCGCCGATCCGCGAGAGCGCGCCCGCCCCGGAACCCGCGCCGGTCCGCGAATCCGTCGCGGTGGCCGTGGCGCAGGCCGAGAGCGAGCCCGTCGCCCACGAGATCACCGAGGGTGGGTTGCCCAAACGCCGTCGCCGCGAAGTGGCGCCCCCGGTCGTCGCGCGCACCGACACCGGTTCCCAGCCCGCGCTCGCACGACCCGACATCGCCGCCGCATGGCACACCGGTTCCAAGAGCGGCCGCGCCGCCGCCGACAACACGGAAGGAACACGTTGATGGGCACCCCGAACACGGCCGTGGCCGACAGCAGCAACAAGCTCGGCTGGCTTCTCGAAGACCTGAACATCCCCGGCGTCCGTTTCGCGGTGCTGCTGTCCGACGACGGACTGCGCATCGCCCACTCCAAGGGCATCGCCCGCGACGACGCCGAGCGGTTCTCCGCCGCCGCCTCGGGGCTGCGCTCGCTCGGCAAGGCGCTGGGCGAGTTCTGCGGCGGCCCCGGCACCGGGCTGCGCCAGAACGTGACCGAGTACGACGACGGGATGATCTTCATCACCGCCGCGGGCGAGGGTGCGCTGCTGGGTGTTTCGACGACGGCCGATATCGACGTGGCCCTCATCGCGCACCGGATGAACGAACTGGCCGGCCGGGTCGGGCACGAGCTAGGCAGCCTGTCGGGGCAGAGGTCGGACAGCGACCGGTCATGACCAGGTCCCGGCGCGACCCCGACCTGGTTCGGGCCTATGTGCGCACCGGCGGGCGCTCCCGCGCGACCCGCGACCTGGATCTGGTCACGCTGGTGGCCGCGGCGCTGCCCCCCGCACCCGGTCTCGGGCCGGACGCGCGCCGGGTACTGGGTCTGTGCGGCGGGCGCGGCGTGCTCTCGATCGCCGAGATCGCGGCCTACCTGGATCTGCCGCCCTCGGTGGTGAAGATCGTCGTCTCCGATCTCATGGACGGCGGGCACCTGAGCACGCCGACACCGGCCGAGACCGTGCCGGAGATCGCCCTGTTGGAGGAGGTACTCAATGGGCTCCGTGCTCTCTCGGCCTGAGCGCGTCGTCGACTATGTGCCGGAGACCGTCACCCGGTCGGTGAAACTGTTGGTGGCGGGCAACTTCGGCGTCGGCAAGACCACGTTCGTCAGCAGCGTCTCCGAGATCAAGCCGCTGCGCACCGAGGAGACCATCACCGAGGCCAGCATCGGCGTGGACGATATGGCGGGCCTGCCGGAGAAGACGCAGACCACCGTGGCCATGGATTTCGGGCGTATCACGCTGAATCCTCAACTGGCACTGTATCTTTTCGGTACACCGGGACAACAGCGGTTCGTGCCGCTGTGGGAGGAACTGGCTCGCGGCGCGCTGGGCGCGCTGGTGCTGGTCGACACCCGGCGCATCGAGAAGGCCGACGAAGTCCTCTCGGTGCTCGAGGAGCGCGGCGTGCCGTACTCGGTGGCGGTCAACGAATTCGACGGCGCCAAGCGGTATCCGCTCGAGGAAGTGCGCGACGCGCTCGACCTGACCGCCGACACCCCGCTCACCTCGCTGGACGCCCGCAACCGCGGCACCTGCCTGCACTCGCTCATCACGCTCGTCGAATTCCTGTTCCACCGTCTGGAGTCACGACTTTGACCACGCCCTCGCATACGGCCTCCGCCGGTGTCTGCCCCGTTCCGCACAGTTCGCCGATCGACACCGACGGCCCCCGGGTGCCGCTCTACACCGAGGAATTCGCCGCCGACCCGCATCGCGCCTACCGGCAGATGCGCCGCCGGTACGGCCCGCTGGTGCCGGTCGATCTCTCGCCGGGAATCCCCGCGACCCTGGTGATCGGCTACCACACGGCCGTGCGAATCCTCAACGACCCCGAGCACTTTCCCGCCGATCCGCGCAACTGGCAGAAGAACGTGCCGGGCGAGTGCCCCATCCTGCCGATGCTGGAATGGCGGCCCAACGCGCTGCGCAGCGCGGGCCTGGACCACACCCGGTACCGGCAGGCGAACGTGTCGGCCATCGGCGAGGTGGATCTGCACGCCATGCACGCCACCATCGAGCGCGTCGCCGTCCCGCTCATCAACGCGTTCTGCACCGACGGCGCGGCCGATCTGATCAGCCAGTACGCCTTCCCGCTCACCTTCGCCGTGCTCAACGAAATGCTGGGCTGCCCAGGCGATATCGGCCAGCAGGTGGCCACCGGCATGGCCGCGATCTTCGAGGGCGTCAACGCCGACAAGGGCAACGCGATGCTCACCGACGCGCTGCTCGACCTCACCACCCGCAAGCGCACTCAGCCCGGCGACGACATCACCTCGCGGCTGATCCAGCACGCGGTCGGGCTCGACGACGTGGAGATGATCCACCAGCTCGTCACCCTCTACGGCGCGGGCATCGAACCCCAGCAGAACCTGATCGTGAACACCCTGCTGCTCATGCTCACCGACGACCGGTTCGCCGGAAACCTGTTGGGCGGCAGCCTGTCCACCCGCGACGCGCTGGACGAGGTGCTGTTCACCGACCCGCCCATGGCCAACTACTGCGTGAGCTACCCGCGCCAGCCGATCCTCATCGACGGCGTGTGGCTGCCCGCGCACCAGCCGGTGGTCATCAGCATGTCCGCCTGCAATAACGATCCCGCCATCGACGCGGGCGAATACACCGACAACCGTTCGCATCTGGCGTGGAGCGCGGGCCCGCACTCCTGCCCGGCGAAGTCGGCGGCCTATCTGATCGCGCAGGACGCGATCGACCAGCTGCTCGACGCGCTGCCCGAGATGCGTCTCGCGGTCCCGGTCGACCAGTTGACCTGGCGGCCGGGACCTTTCCATCGAGCCTTGGTGTCCCTTCCGGTCACCTTCCCGAAATCCCCTCCGCTGAACGTGTATTAAGGAGTACCCGATGGACAGCCAGCCCCTTGTCCTCGATCCCACCGGCGCCGACATCCAGGGTGAATCGGCGCGCCTGCGTGAACGCGGCCCGGTGACCCTGGTGGAGTTGCCCGGCGGAGTGCGTGCCTGGTCGGTGAGCGATGCCGAACTGCTGAAGAGCCTGCTGGTGGATTCGCGCGTGTCCAAGGACGCGCGCCAGCACTGGCCCGCCTTCATCAACGGCGAGATCCCGCAGGACTGGCCGCTGTTCCTATGGGTGGCGGTGAACAACATGTTCACCGCCTACGGTGCCGATCACCGCCGCCTGCGCAAGCTCGTCGCCCCCGCGTTCACGCACCGCCGCACGGAGGCGATGCGCGAACGGGTGCAGGCGATCACCGCCGCGCTGCTCGACGAACTCGCCGCCGCCCCCGAGGGCCAACCGGTCGACCTGCGCGAGGGTTTCGCGTATCCGCTTCCCATCCAGGTGATTTCGGAGCTGATGGGCGTGCCGGAGTCGCTGAACGCCGGGCTGCGCACCTGTGTCGACGGCATCTTCGACACCTCCCTCACGCCGGAGCAGTCACAGGCCAACTACATGGAGATGTACCGCATCCTGGGCGAACTCGTGGCCTTCCGGCGCGAGCACCCGGGGGACGACATGACCAGCCTGCTCGTCTCGCACCGCGACGAGGAGGACGGCACCCAGCTCACCGAGCAGGAACTGATCGACACGCTGCTGCTGGTGATCAGCGCCGGGCACGAGACCACTGTCAACCTGCTGGATCAGGCGATCCACGCACTGCTGACGCGCCCCGAGCAGCGGGCCGCCGTGGTGTCGGGCCAGGTCGCCTGGACCGACCTCATCGAGGAGTCGCTGCGCTTCGAGGCGCCGGTCGCGCACCTGCCGCTGCGGTTCGCCGTGGACGACATCGAGGTCTCGGGCGTGCGCATCGCCAAGGGCGACCCCATCCTCGCCTCCTACGCGGCCGCCAACCGGGACCCGAAGCTGCACGGCGACACCGCCGACGAGTTCGACGTGCACCGGATCTCCAAGGAGCACTTGGCCTTCGGGCACGGTGCGCACCACTGCCTCGGCGCGCCGCTGGCGCGGCTGGAGGCGGCGGTCTCGCTGCCCGCGATCTTCGACCGGTTCCCGAACATGCGGCTGGCCGACGAGAACGCCGATCTGGGCTCGGTGCCGAGCTTCATCTCCAACGGGCACCGCCACCTGCCGGTGTTGCTGAACCCGTAGGGTTTCGCCAGGCTTGATCCGAGAACAGCGCCCCCGGAGCATCTTCGGGGGCGCTGTCGGCATTCGGTGACGTGGCGGAGGCGTCAGAGTTGGGTGAGGCTCGCCAGCAGGGTCAGGCCGGGGAGGGTACCCTGACTGGCGGCGGCCTTGATCATACGGCGATCGGTGGCGACCAGGACCAGCGCCGCGGCCAGCATCGACCCGCAGGACAGAATCACCAGCGCCCATCCCGCATCCGGGTTGGGGCGCAACAGGATCGCACCGACGAGCGCCCCGACGCCGAGGAACAGGTTGTACCAGCCCTGGTTGAAGGCCCAGGGACGCACGGCGGGCAGATCGGCTTCGGCGACGCCGAACAGCCCGCGTGAGACCTTCGGGTCGGCGAACCGCACGGACTCGAGCAGGAAGATGTAGCCGTGCAGGAGTGCGGCCAGCACGGCCAGGATCTGGACGACGGTGAGCACGGCGCCTCCTCGCGCGGGGGTGCCCGGCGGTGCGGGCGGGTCTGGTCAGCACGGTAGCCGGGACGAACGCGACGCGCCGGGTGCCGCGCCGGGCTCGCCAACGGCTCGGCCTGTTCGGGGGCGCCGCGTCGGCGGGGCGCCTTCACGGTTCGTCAGGCTCGTTCCAGTTGTAGGTGAGTTCGGCGGCTCGGGACCAGCGGCGGTATTCGCGGTCGCGCCGGGACTCGGGCACGGTGGGCAGCCAGCGGCTCGCGGTGTGGCGGTTGCGGCGCAGGCCGGGCATATCGGGCCAGAGGCCGACCGCCAGTCCCGCCGCGTAGGCCGCGCCCAGCGAGACCGTCTCCGAGTAGAGCGGGCGTTCGACGGGCACACCGAGCGCGTCCGAAACCTGTTGCATGAGCAGATTATTGGAGGTCATACCGCCGTCGACGCGCAGTTCGGCGAGCGGGTACGGGGTGTCGGCGTTCAATGCGTCGACCACCTCGCGGGTCTGCCAGGCCGTGGCCTCGAGCACGGCGCGTGCCAAGTGCCCCTTGGTGATATACGACGTGAGGCCGGCGATCACGCCGCGCGCCTCGGAGCGCCAGCGGGGCGCGAACAGCCCGGAGAACGCCGGCACGACGTAGCAGCCGCCGTTGTCGTCGACGGTGCCCGCGAGAGTCTCGATCTCGGGAGCGGCGTCGATCAAGCCGAGGCGGTCGCGCAACCACTGCACCAGAGTTCCGGTGGCGGCCATCGATCCCTCCAGCGCGTAGTGCGCGGGCGCGGTACCGATCCGGAAGGCGACGGTGGTGAGCAGCCCGTGGGTGGAGCGCACGGGTTCGGTGCCGGTGTTGGCGAGCAGGAAACTGCCGGTGCCGTAGGTGCATTTCGCCTCGCCCGCCTCGAAACACGTCTGCCCGAACAGCGCGGCCTGCTGATCGCCGAGCGCGGCGGCGATGGGGATGCCCGCCGCGGTGTGGCCGTATACCTCGGCGTTGGAACGGATCTCGGGGAGCATCGCGCGGGGGACGCCGAAGAACGAGAGCAGCCGGTCATCCCAGTCCAGGGTGCGCAGGTTCATGAGCATGGTGCGCCCGGCGTTGGTGACGTCGGTGACGTGCACGCCACCGTCCGGGCCGCCCGTCAGGTGCCAGATGAGCCAGCTGTCCATGGTGCCGAACAGCACCTCGCCGCGTGCGGCCTTGGCGCGCAGGCGATCGTCGCGATCCAGCAACCACCGCACCCGGGGCGCGGCGAAGTAGCCGAGCAGCGGCAGGCCGCAGCGCTCGACCACCTCGGCGGCATCGGCGCGCTCGGCCAGGCGGGCGACGAGTTCGTCGGTGCGGGTGTCCTGCCAGACGATCGCGTTGGCGACGGGCACGCCCGTGTCGCGGTCCCACAGGACCGTCGTCTCCCGCTGATTCGCGATCCCGATCGCCACGACCTGCTCGGCGCGGATCCCGGCCTTGGCGATCACCCGATCGATCAGCGCCCGCACGTGCCGATGGATCTCGGCGGCGTCGTGCTCCACCCGCCCCGCCGCCGGATACAGCTGCCGGTGCTCGCGCTGCGCGACCGAAACCAGTTGTCCCGCCGCGTCGTAGAGGATCGCGCGGCTCGAAGTGGTGCCCTGGTCGACGGCCAGGACGTAGCGGGCGCGGGTGTCGGCGCTCATCGGCGGGGGTGCTCGGCGGCGAGATCGCGCGAAATCGACTGGGCGACAGCGCGAACGGTGTCGAGGTGGGCGGCTCGGTGCGATGGGTCGGTGAGCCGGTCCAGGTCGCCCACGATGCCGATCGCGCCGACCACGCGCCCTCCCGCGTCACGCAGGGGCGCGGCGAGCGACGCGCGTTCGAAGGAGTACTCGCCCACGTCTTCGGCGTAGCCCTGCGCGCGGACCCGGGCGATCTCGCTCGCCAAGGTGCGCGGGGCGGTGATCGTGCGGCGCGTGAAGGCGGCGAGCGCGCCGGTCCCGGCGCGCTCGGTGAGTCCGGGAGTGTAGGCGAGCAGCACCTTGCCGAGCGCGGTCGCGTGCAACGGCAGGTCGACGCCGACGCGCAACGTCTGGGGACCGCCGCCGGGGCGGAAGACGTGGTGCGCGATCCGCACCCGCTCGCCGTGCAGCGCGCCGATGCGCACCGACTCGCCGGTGCGGGCGGCGAGGGTGTCGGCCCAGTTCATGGCGTAGGAGCGCAGCACGTTGGTGTCCAGCGGCGGCGCGGTGAGCCCGAGGGCGGCGGTGCCGACGAGGTAGCGGCCCGTGCGCGGGTCCTGGTCGAGGTAGCCGACGCGCAGCAGGGTGCGCAACAGACCGTGCGCCGTGGTCTTGGGCAGGCCGAGCGCGCTCGCCAGCTCGCCCACGCCCACGCCGAACGGCGCGTCCGCCACCACGCGCAGGATCGCGGCGGCGCGCTCGATCGACTGGATCGGACCCGGCACCCCACCACCCTAGCGCCGAAACGTTCGACATTGTCGTACGGACCCCGTTGCCGGGCCGGTGGCGGCTCCCTACTGTCGGCAACGACGCCCCGGCCACGCGCGCCGGGCAACGGACAGCATGGAGAACGAGACATGCCAGACCTCATCGGTGCGGTCGACCAAGGCACCACCAGCACGCGCTTCCTGGTCTTCGACCGCGCGGGCGCGGTGGTGGCCGGCCACCAGCTCGAGCACGAGCAGATCCTGCCGCGTCCCGGCTGGGTCGAGCACAACCCGGTGGAGATCTGGGAGCGCACCTCGGCGGTGATCCAGACCGCGCTCAACGCCCACGGCCTGCGCGCGGGCGATCTCGCCGCGCTCGGCGTGACGAATCAGCGCGAGACCACCGTCGTGTGGGACCGCCGCACCGGCAGGCCATATCACAACGCGATCGTCTGGCAGGACACGCGCACCGACCGCATCGCCGCCGACCTCGAGGACCGCGCCGGCGCGCTGATCCGGCACCGGACCGGCCTGCCGCCCGCCCCGTATTTCTCCGGCGGCAAACTGCGCTGGCTGCTCGACACCGTCGAGGGCCTGCGCGCGGCGGCCGACCGCGGCGACGCGCTGTTCGGCACCATCGACTCCTGGCTGCTGTGGAACCTCACCGGCGGTCCGCGCGGCGGTGTGCACGTCACCGATGTGACCAACGCCAGCCGCACCATGCTCATGGATCTCGAAACCCTGGACTGGGACGACGAATTGCTCGCGCTGTTCGGCATCCCGCGCGCCATGCTGCCCTCCATCCGCCCCTCCTCGGACCCGGATCTCTATGGGCACACCGCCGCCCACGGCCCGCTCGGCGGCGAGGTGGCGCTGGCCGCCGCCGTGGGCGATCAGCAGGCAGCCATGATCGGGCAGGTGTGCTTCGCACCGGGCGAGGCGAAGAACACCTACGGCACCGGAAACTTCCTGCTGCTCAATACCGGAACCACACCGATGCGCTCGTCGAACGGCCTGCTCACCACCGTCTGCTACCAATTGGGTTCCGCCGCACCGGTCTACGCGCTGGAAGGGTCCATCGCGGTGACCGGCTCGGCCGTGCAGTGGCTGCGCGATCAGCTCGGCATCATCCAAGGCGCCTCGCAGAGCGAGACATTGGCGGGCGAGGTCGCCGACAACGGCGGCGTCTACTTCGTGCCCGCGTTCTCCGGCCTGTACGCGCCGCACTGGCGTTCCGACGCCCGCGGCGCGATCGTCGGCCTCACCCGCTACGCCACCAACGCCCACATCGCCCGCGCCACCCTGGAGGCGATCTGCTACCAGACCCGCGACGTGGCCGACGCCATGGTCAAGGACTCCGGTGTGGCGCTGGAGGTGCTGAAGGTGGACGGGGGAGTCACCGCGAACAACCTGTGCATGCGCATCCAGGCCGACGTGCTGGGTGTGCCGGTGAGCAGGCCCGTCGTCGCCGAGACCACCGCCCTCGGCGCGGCCTACGCGGCCGGACTGGCCGTCGGATTCTGGGGCGGGACCGACGAATTGCGCCGCAACTGGCGCGAATCGGCGCGCTGGCAGCCGGAATGGACCCCCGCGCAGCGCGCCGCCGGATACGAGGGCTGGCGCAAGGCCGTCGACCGGACGCTCGACTGGGTCCCCACGCACTGAACAGCGCACGCGCGCAACCACTACCGAAAAGGACACCGACAATGGCCGACCGATCCCTCACCGCCCCGGTCGCGATGAGCCCGGCGCGACGCGCCCGCGCCCTCGACACCATGGCGAACACCGAACTCGACGTGCTCGTCGTCGGTGCGGGCGTGGTGGGCGCGGGCGCGGCGCTCGACGCCGTGACACGCGGGCTCACCGTGGGACTGGTGGAGGCCCGCGACTACGCCTCCGGCACCTCCAGCCGTTCCTCCAAGCTGATCCACGGCGGGCTGCGCTACCTCAAGCAGCTCAACTTCGCGCTGGTGTTCGAGGCGCTGCGGGAACGGTCGCTGATCCTGGACACCCTCGCGCCGCACCTGGCCAAGCCGGTGGAGTTCGTGTACCCGCTCGAGAAGCCCGGTCTGGACCGGGCCTGGGTCGGCGCCGGCGTCGGCGTGTACGACGTGCTCGGCGCGGGGCGCGGTGTGCCCGCGCACCATCGGCACCTCGGGAAGCGGAAGACGTTGGCGCGCTTCCCCGGAGCCAAGCGCGGCGGGGTGCACGGCGGCGTCAGCTTCTACGAGGGGCAGCTCGACGACGCGCGCCACACCATGATGCTGGCGCGCACGGCCGCGAGCCACGGCGCGCACGTCGCCTCGAGTGCGCGCGTGGTGGACTTCCTGCGCTCGGGCGACCAGGTGGTCGGCGCGGTGGTGCGGGATCTGGAGACCGGGCGGCGGATCGACGTGCGCGCGAAGCGCGTGATCAACGCGGCCGGGCCGTGGACCGACGAGATCCAGGAAATGCTGGGCGGCGACCGGGAATTCGGCATCCGCACCTCCAAGGGCGTGCACATCGTGGTGCCGCGCGACCGGATCGACTCCGAGGTCGGGCTCATCACCGAGACCGAGAAGAGCCTGCTGTTCGTCATCCCGTGCCCGTGGAGCGACGATCACTGGGTCATCGGCACCACCGACACCGACTGGGACCACGATCTCGCCCACCCCGCCGCCACCCGCGCCGACATCGATTACATTCTCGCGCAGGTGAATCGTCTGCTCGAGCAGCCCATCGGCCATGAGGACATCGTCGGCGTGTACGCGGGGTTGCGGCCTCTGCTGGCGGCGGGTGACGTGGCGCAGACGAGCGCGCTCTCGCGCGAGCACACGGTGGTGAACCCGGTGCCCGGCCTGGTGATCGTGGCGGGCGGCAAGTACACCACCTACCGCGTGATGGCCGCCGACGCCGTGGATCTGGCGGTCCGTGACCTGCCCGGCCGCGTCGGCGCCTCGCGCACCGCGAAGGTTCCGCTGGTCGGCGCCCACGGCTACCGCGAACTGTCGCTGTCGCGTTCCCGCCTGGCCGCCGAGTTCGGCGTCGACGCCCGCACCGTCGACCACCTCCTGGGCCGCTACGGCAGCGCCGTCGCCGAATTGCGCGACCTGATCTTCGCCGACCCGGAACTGGCTGCCCCGCTGGGAAATTCGCGGTACCTGCGCGCCGAGATCGTCTACGCTGTCACCCACGAGGGCGCCCTGCACCTGGACGACATCCTCACCCGCCGCACGCGGCTCTCGGTCGAAACCGTCGACCGCGGCGTCCTTCTGGCGGGCGAGGTGGCGAAACTGGTCGCGCCGCACTTGGGTTGGGACGAGTCCGCCGTCGCGCGCGAGATCGAGAACTACCGGGCGCGTGTGGAGGCGGAGATCCGCTCCAATGAGCAGGTGGACGACATGGCGGCGGACGCCGTGCGTCTCGCCGCGCCGGACTCACGCGGCGCGGCCCCGGAATCCGACGCCGTGTCGGTGTCCTGACGCGGGGCGTCGCCCCGTCCTCATCGCGGCAGTTGCGCCTCGATGCCGTCCAGGACGATGTTCAGGCCGAGCGCGAACGACTCGTCGAAATCGGAGAACTCGAGGTGGGCGTGCGCGGACAGCGCGGGATACCGGTCGGCGCGCTCATCGATGTGGGCCTGGGCGTCGCGCCGTAGGTGCTTCTCGTCGTCGGAATCGCGCATCGTGGCCCGCCACACGTTCTCCGACGCGACGAATCCGCTGACGTAGTAGCTCAGCGCGCCGACCGCCGCGAGCAGGGGCGGACCGGACAGTCCCGCGCGAGCGAGCGCGGCGTAGAACAGTTCGGAACGGGCGAGGGCGTTCGGGCCGAGCAGCGGGCGGGTCGCGGTGAGGACCGGGATCCACGGGTGGCGGCGCATCACCTCCCGGCTGCGCGTGAGCTGGCGGGTCAGGAGTTCCCGCCACGGGGCGTTCGCGTCGTCCGGTGTGCGGTCGATCTCGGCGAACGCGGCGTCGAGGGCCAGGTCCAGCACGTCCTCTCGGGTTTCGACGTAGGCGTAGAGCGACATCGTGCCCGCGTCCAGGCGGGCGGCCAACCGTCGCATGGAGAATCCGTCGACGCCTTCCGCGTCCAGCAGATCCATTGCGGCCGAGACGATCCGCTCCCGGGAGAGCCGGGGTTTGCGCGGCGGACCCTGATCGCGCAGCCAGACGGTGCGAGGCATAGCTCCTCCTCGAACGCGCGCTGTACGAAAAATCGTACAGCTAGCTTCGCGGTGATGACTGTCGAAGTGTGGAGGCGACGATGACGACGCGACAGGAGTGGATCCGCGACTACCGCTGCTGGCCCTGCGGCTCGATCGGCAGGTGAGCGGGACTGCGCTCATCTACCAGGGGCCGCCCGAATGGAACCGGCAGGTGGACGCCGAGGAACCGCCGCCCGCCGGTCGATTGGTGGATGACGCCGACCGGTTGCTCGGCACGCTGCCGTTCGAGCCCGCGCGCTCGCGGTACGTCGCCGCGCAGGTCCGGGCGATGCGGGCGGTGGCGCGGCAGTCGGCCGGCGAACTGCTCAGTGGGCCAGGGCGGAGGATTCGGTGCCGGTGAACGTGGTGTAGATGATCACGTTGTCGCGGTAGGTGCGACGGACCGGGTCGAAACTTCCTCCGCAGGTGACCAATTGGAGGTCGGCGGTGCCGTGGAAGCCGTAGACGGCCTGGTTCGGGAAGGCGTTCTTGGGGACGGTTTCAGTGCGGGTGACGAGGAATTCGGCAGTAGTGTTGTCGGCTCTGTCGACGCGCACGGTGTCGCCGGGGCGTAGCTCGCCGAGGCGGAAGAAGACGGCGCGGCCGCGATAGGAGTCGACATGGCCGAGGATCACCGCCGAGCCGAGTTCGCCTGGCGTGGCGCCTGATTCGTACCAGGACGGGCGATCGAAACGCGCCGGGTCGGCGACAGTTCCGTCCGGGCGTAGGGCGACCCGGTCGAGTGGAATGCTGAGGTCGAGGGCGGGGATGGAGAGCGCGGTGGGGGTGGAGCGGGGGAGCGCGCCCGCGGGGGGTGTCGGGGCGCTGAGAGCGCCCGTGCCGTCATTGGGCGGCGTGGACACCTGGTGTGCGGTGGTGAGGGCGGAGGCCGTGAACAGGGTTGCCGCAATGGTGAGGAGCGTGAGCGATGCCCGTACGCGGAAGCGGTGTTTCGGGTCAGTGGCGGGTTCCGGCGTCGATGCGATAGGGGGCCGGGTGTGTTGGTTCGCTTCGACAGGGGGCGGGTTGTGTTCGCGGCGAGGGGTTTTCATTCGTGGTCCCGGGTGTGATTTCAGGGGGTTGTCGGCGATTCGGTTCACTGCCTATGCCGCTGGATGGGTTGTGGTCGCGGCGAGAGATTCTCGTCGTGGATCCGAATGAGGTTCCGCCCGGCGATCCGGTCACATCGGTGACCGGATCGACCGGGCCGGTCCAGACCACGGTGGGGTTCGGCGTTCAGCGGCCGGTCGCGCGTATTCTGTTCGGTCGACGGATGAGGTAGACCGCCGCCACCAGCGCCACCAGCCCGAGGCCGGCCAGCACAGCGCGCGCGGAGTGCAGGGCACCGCCCAGGCCGGTTTCCGGGTGCCCCGTGGGGATGGGATACCCGGGAGCGGATGTGACGGCCGAATCGGTGGAAGGGCCACCGGCGGTCGAGGTTCGGCCATCGGGTGCGGACGTGCCCGCGGCGCTGCTGCCCGGAGCTGCCCCACTGGGCGCGCCGGGATTGCCGCCCGAGGGCGCGCCTGGCTGCTGCCCCTTCGGTGCGGGGGAGGTCGGGCCGAGCGCCAACCCGCCGAGCGCGGCCGCCCCGGCGCCGGCGCCGACCGCCGCGCTGCCCACCGCCGCACTACCCACCGCCGCGCTGCCGAGGGCTGCGCTACCCACGGCCGCGCTTCCGGTGCTGAGCAGCAGCCCCAGCGTGCCGATCCCGCCGAATGCGCTGCCTGTCCCGAGGACGGCGAGTAGCGGAGCCGCTGCCGCGCTTCCGGTGCCGAACAGCGCCGCCCCGCCCAGAGCGCTGCCCGTGCCGACGCCGAGCAGAGTGGTCAGTAGCGGTGCCGCTGTCGCGCTTCCGGTGCCGAGCAGTCCGGCGCTGCCGGTGCCCAGCGTGGTCAGAGCCCCTGCGGCGCTTCCTGTTCCGAGTGAGCCGGCGCTACCCGCACCCACTCCCAGCAATGTGGTCAGCAACGGGCCGACCGCCACCGCGCTGCCCGTGGCGAGCGCCGACGATCCGGCATCCAGCGCACCGGCTCCGAGCCCGAGTGCGGAACCCGCGCTCCCTGCGCCGAGCGCTTCGGCGCTGCCCAATCCCAACGCGCTCGCGCTGCCGGACCCTGACGCGCTCGCGCTGCCGGAACCCAGCGCGTCCGTGCTCCCGGTCCCCAGAGCGAGTGCTGTTCCGGCACTACCGCTTTCGAGTACACCGCTTCCGCTACCGAGCGCTTCCGTGCCGAGGCCGAGTGCTGTTCCGGCACTACCGCTTTCGATTCCGGTCGCACTCCCGGACCCCGCGCCGAGTGCGCCTCCGGCGCTCCCCGGCTCCAGGGCGAGCGGAATGCCGGCACTGCCGGTCGTGGTCGATCGGGCGTCGATTCCGGAGGACCCCAAGCTGAGGCCCGCCGAGCCGGTGCCGATCTCCAGACCGTCGGCATGGCCCACGGGTGCGGCGACCGCGACGAGTGCGGTCGTGCTGAGAGCTGCGGTGGCCAGGGTCGCCGCCCGCCGCAGTCGTATACGAGAGTTCATCATGTCATTCCCTGCCGAAACTAATGACCCGCACGCAGGAAGCGGCATTGCTAGATGTGTGCTGAATCGGATACCTCCGCTGGCGCCGCTGTCGATCATTCACCGAATTCCGGACCGAGCAAGACGGAAGTGGGAGGGAACATGCCGGAACTGGGACTGTGGTCTGCGAATCAGTCCGGAATAGATTCGAGTGTCCACAGATTAGCTGAATGGTCGAGCAGATGCCGTTTCGCTCGGATTGTCCGTATTTCTAGAGCTGCCGCAGGCCTCGAACGACTGCGCGAGCGGTCCCGCCGGAGCCGCGCTCCGGCTGTCGTTCTCGAACTGTTATTCGGGTGTCCAAGGATCGTTACGTCCAATCCGACGGTGCTCCGCGCGCGAGAGGGCCGACTGGCGTGGACGTGAGACGCCGCCGCGACAGTGGAGCGGCCCTGCGCCGGCACGAGATGCCCGTCAGTCATGATCGCCTTCGCACGCTGTGTTCGCGGTCTGGACTTCCGGCAGCGTGCCCTCGCGTCGGCCCTGCCCGGAGGTGATCACTTCTCCGTCGGTACGGGTCGCTCGATAGGCATCCGACGCGGGTCGAAGTGCCCGAAAAGCCCTGCCCAGGTGTGCGACTCCTCACGGGGCGAAGTCGTCCGGACCGTCGGGGCCGCCCGCCCCGCCATCCTGTTCCTCAGCGCTCGGCCGAGAGGATGCCGGACGGCTTTCATGGGGGTGGTGTCGTTGAGCGACTCGTTGAACGTCGATCCGGAGCGTATCCGGACGCACGCGGGGAATGTGGAGAAGCTGGCGGCGCCGTTGGCGCAGGCGTTGGAGGCGGCGCGGGCGGTATCGGCGCCCTCGGACGCGTTCGGCAAGTTGTGCGCGTTCTTGCCGCCGTTGTTCGTGGATTCGGTGCAGGAAGACGGGATCGCGGCGATCCAGGCCGCGATCGACGCGGTCGGCGTCGATGCGGGAAAGCTGCGCCAGGTGGCGGACGGTTTCACCACCACCGACGCGTCGAATGCGAACAAGGTGAAATCGGCGCAGAGTGATCTGCCGGGGGGAGCAGGTCGAATCCGCTGATCGCCTCGGTGGAGGATTCCACCGAATGGTATTCCGGCGTCACGCTTTTCGAGACCGTAGCCGATCTCAATTCGGCGATATCGTCGGGGTCGTGGATCGAGGCCGAGGTGGGGCTGGTGGCCACCGGCATCGAGGTCGCCGCGATGGTTGTCGACCCGCTGGGCACCCTGGCGGGCTTCGGGGTCGGGTTCCTGATCGAGCACGTGCAGCCGTTGCAGGACGCTCTGGATTGGGTTGCGGGGGACCCGGATCAGATCACCGCCTACGCGAAGACCTGGGAGAACGTGTCGGCGAAGATCGCCGAGACGGCGGCGTCGCACAAGAGTGCCGTGGGGTCGGACACGGAGGAGTGGCAGGGCGCCGCGGCCTCCGCGTACAAGACGCGGGCGGCGGAGACCGCGGATGCGCTCTCGGCCGCGGTGGAGGCGGCTTCGGCGGCGTCGCAGGCGATTTCGATGGCCGGCAGCATCGTGGCGGCGGTGCGGATGACGGTGCGCGACATCGTCCTTGATGGAAGCACCCCCATTCATTTCAACCTGGATGGTTTGTCCGACTCTGAATGGATGTCGGCTGCACGGTCGGCTCGGAATTTCGATCCTCGGTTCGATGGACATGCGACACCGTGGGAGCTGGGATTCATTCAGGATAATCGTGCGTCATGGAACAATGTAAACTTCTATCGAAACGGCAGTCGATATGGCAACCCCTTCACATGACGATGGCGAAGCCCAAGCGGAGTTCGAACTTCCGGTTGCGTTCGACAGGAAGTGCAAACCGTGGCGATACAGCGTAACCCATTCTGAGCTCGAAATTCGGAGCATCGAGAGACCCGGTAGCCCGGATGTGCTGGTTGTCAAATTCTACGGCGTAATCGCGATGAAAATTCGGACCTACTACGACCCGATCACACCTGAGTTGGCAAGTGGGGCTGAGTTGAGTGAAATGGTGCGGTTCGCTGGGGTGGACGAGGCATTCCGAAGGAAATTTCACCGGGCTGCGATACCACGATTCTTCCAGGCTTCATGGCACACGACAGGTACGGGGGCGTTCCCGAGCGCGACCGCGCACAGGTTCTGGTGAATCGGCGCGCGGATGGGCTACCTCCGCTCATAGTGGCGACGCCCGCTTACGCGCCGGTCAGTGGGACGATCAGGGACCAAGCGGCCGTGGGTGAACGGTTGCGTGTGATCTTCGGGCGATGCATCGATGCGATGGCTGAGTTCAATGAAGGCGAGCGTGCCGAATGATCAGTTCTGTGGTGCTGAATATCGACAACGTGGGTCTGGAGGGGGTTGACGAAATCCGGGTCGCGGAGGCGTTCATGCAGTCATTGCCGGCGCACGGCTCATGATCTCCGAGGGTCCGTGCGGTGGGGAGACATTCACGGCCCGCTGACTTTCAGCCCGGCGGCCGCCCCGGCCTCGGCGAGAACTTTCTCGATCATCTCCGGAGTCAATCTCCCGGTGAACGTGTTCTGCTGGCTCACGTGGTAGCAGCCGAACAACGCCAGGGGGTGGGGGCGGGAGGGGCCGGGGGAGAGGTTGATGCGCACGCCGTGGCCGAACTTGGGGCGGGGGCGGGGTACTGACCACCCGGCGTCGGAGAGGACGGGAAGTAGTGCCTGCCAACCGAATCCGCCCAGCACGACGATGGCGCGGAGGGTGGGGGCGAGGAGGTCGAGTTCGGTGGTGAGCCAGTGGCGGCAGCGGTCGCGTTCGTCGGGGGTGGGTTTGTTGTCGGGTGGGGCGCAGTGGACGGGGGCGGTGACGCGGGTGCCGAGCAGGCGGAGTCCGTCGCCGGGGTGGACGGAGGTGGGTTGGTTGGCGAGGCCGACGGCGTGCAGGGCGGCGTAGAGGACGTCGCCGCTGCGGTCGCCGGTGAACATGCGGCCGGTGCGGTTGCCGCCGTGGGCGGCGGGGGCCAGGCCGACGATGAGGAGGCGGGCGTCGGCGGAGCCGAAGCCGGGGACCGGTCGGCCCCAATAGGTTTCGTCGCGGTAGGCGGCGCGCTTCTCGCGGGCCACCTGCTCGCGCCACGCCACCAGCCTCGGGCAGGCGCGGCAGTGAGAGACCGCGTCGTCGAGAGCGTCGAGCGTGCGGTACGCCACCGGAGCCGGGCTTCGCGAGCGAGCCGTATCCATGGTCGAAGGATAGGCGCATCCAGAAGGACCAACCGCGCCCGCGTCCGCCTACCTGCGAGCGCGGTGCTCGCCCGCCCTCAGGCGATCCACCGCTCACCCACCGGCCTGCACTGCCGATAACCACCCGTTAACCACTCCCGCGTGGAACACGCACGAACCGGTTGCCACCCCCCGCGCGGCGGCGGTACGTTGCCAGGGAGCGGGAGGCGACTCCCGCTCGGTCGCCCCGGCGTCAGGGGGACGCGAGGTGAACGAGCGTGAACCGTGAGCAAGTCCCGGTGCCGACGCGTCCGGCACCGTCCGTGATTCGTGCCGGCGCCCACGCGCCGCCGACGCAGTGAGGTGGACATGACCGAGGGTTGGCCGCACTCGATGAATTCCTTCGACGATATCTTCCAGCGATTCTTCGGTCCCGGGATGGCTGCGCGACCACCGGTCCAGCGCATCGATCTGGGGCGCTTGATGACCGATAACGCCAAGTTGCTCGTCAACTCCGCGCGGGAGGCCGCCCGCGACTGGGGCAACACCGAAGTCACCCCCGAGCATCTGCTCTACGCGGCCACCGAGGCCGAACCCGGCCGCAGCATCCTCGCCGAACTCGGCCACGATCCGGACAAGGTTGCCGAGCAGATGCGGACCGCCGAGGACACCGGCGAACCGTCCGAACCCGCCGACGAGACGCTGATCCTCAGTCCCGCCGCGAAATCGGCGTTGCGCGCGGCGCAGCGGAGCGCCGCCGAGGCGGGCAGCAGCTACATCGGCCCGGAACACATCCTGCTCGGCATCGCCGAACTCGGTGACGGCCCGGCCGCGCGGACGTTGCTCACCGGCGCGAAGAACATCGCCCCCGGCAAACAGGAACCGAGCCAGACCCCGACCCTGGACGAATACGGCCGCGATCTCACCGCCGAAGCGCGGGCGGGCAAGGTGGACCCGGTGGTCGGGCGCGCCGAGGAGATCGAGCAGACCGTCGAGATCCTGTCGCGCCGCCGCAAGAACAACCCCGTGCTGATCGGTGATCCCGGCGTCGGGAAGACCGCCATCGTGGAGGGTTTGGCGCAGCGCATCGTCAACGGCGACGTGCCGAGCACGCTCGCCGACCGGCGCGTCATCGCCCTCGACCTGGGCGCGCTGGTGGCGGGCAGCAAGTACCGGGGCGAGTTCGAGGAGCGGCTCACCAAACTCCTGGACGAGGTGCGCGCGCACAGCGACGAACTCGTCCTGTTCATCGACGAACTGCACACGATCGTCGGCGCGGGCGGCGGCTCCGAGGGGTCGATGGACGCGGGCAATCTGCTCAAACCCGCGCTCGCCCGCGGTGATCTGCACGTCATCGGCGCCACCACCATCGACGAGTACCGCCGCCACATCGAGAAGGACGCGGCGCTGGAGCGGCGGTTCCAGCCGGTCATGGTGTCGGAGCCCTCGGTCGAGGACACCATCGAGATCCTGCGCGGCCTGGCCGACGTGTACGAGGAGCACCACGGGGTGCGGTATCAGGACGAGGCGCTGATCGCGGCGGCGGAACTGTCCGATCGCTACCTGACCGACCGGTTCATGCCGGACAAGGCGATCGACCTGGTCGACCAGGCGGGTGCGCGGGTCCGCCTGCGCACCCGGACGCCCGGCCCGGACCTGCGGTCCAAGGAAGAGGAACTGGCCCGGCTGCGCCGCGAGAAGGACGCCGCGGTGGCTGCCGAGGACTACGAGAAGGCCAACGAACTCAAGGCCGCGATCGCCGAGGCCGAGCGCTCGGTGTCGGCGGCGGAGTCCGCGGACGAGCCGGAGGTCACCGTCACCGATATCGCCGAGGTGGTGTCGCGCCAGACCGGCATCCCGGTCGCCGACCTCACCACCGAGGAGCGCGAACGCCTGCTGAAGCTCGAGGATGTGCTGCACAAGCGCGTCATCGGCCAGGAGGAGGCGATCGTGGCGGTGGCCGAGGCGGTGCGCCGGGCGCGCGCCGGTCTCAAGGATCCGAACCGCCCGATCGGCTCGTTCCTGTTCCTCGGACCCACCGGCGTCGGCAAGACCGAGCTGGCGAAAGCGTTGGCGGAGGCCGTGTTCGGCGATGAGGACCGGCTCATCCGCTTCGATATGAGCGAGTTCCAGGAGAAGCACACGGTGTCGCGGCTGGTCGGCGCGCCGCCCGGATACGTCGGCTACGACGACGCGGCCCAGCTCACCGACAAGGTGCGCAGGCAGCCGTACTCGGTGATCCTGTTCGACGAGGTGGAGAAGGCGCACCCCGACGTGTTCAACGTGCTGTTGCAACTCCTCGACGACGGCCGGGTCACCGACAGCAAGGGCCGCACCGTCGATTTCAAGAACACCATCGTCATCATGACCAGCAATATCGGCTCCGACCTGATCCTGTCCGCCCCCGACGGCGACGTGGACTCGATCACGCCGAAGCTGATGGAGCGCCTCGGGCAGCACTTCCGCCCCGAGTTCCTCAACCGCATCGACGAGACGATCGTCTTCCACCGCCTCGACCGGCGCGAACTGCGCGACATCGTGGAGCTGGTGCTCGACGGCACCCGCAGGTTGCTGCACGCTCAGGACATCGATCTCGACATCACCGAGTCGGCGGTGGACTGGCTGGCCGACCACGGCTACCAACCCGAGTACGGCGCGCGGCCGCTGCGCCGCACGGTGCAGAAGGAACTGGACAACAAGCTGTCGCGCCTGCTGCTCGACGGCGGCCTGGAACCCGGCGACACCGTGCGCGCCGACGCCGACGACCACGGTTTGGTGCTGGCCGCCGTGGAGCATCGCGGCGACAAGACCGTGGAAGCGACGGTCTGAGCGGGCATGGGTGCGGCCCGGCCGGCGGGCGGCCCCGGGTGGGCGCCGCCGGGCCGGGGCCCGCGCGGGGAGTCGGTATCCTGCGAGATGGGGTGGGGCGCGTGCGTCCCACCGCCGTGCACGGAAGCCGGGAGGCGGTGGCGGCCGCCGGGGGAGTGGGATGCTGGGTGAACAGGCGGGAGACGTGAACTCCCGCGAGGAGATGCTGCGCCGCGTGCGCGATGCGCTGATCGACCTGCCCGACGACGAACGGGTGGTGCGGGTGCCGCGCGGGGAGCGCGGGCGCGCGCCGGTGAAGGCGGCCCACGAGCAGGCGGCGCTGGCCGACGCGTTCGCCGACCGGTTGGAGGACATCGGCGTGCCGGTGCACCGCGTCGCGGTCGCCCAGATCCCGTGGCTGGTGGACACGGCGTTGCGCGAATACGAGGCGCGGTCGGTGCTGGCGCCCGACGGGCTGCCGGAGGAGTGGCTCTCGGTGTGGTCGGGCGACGCCGCGCACACGGTGGTGCCCGACAGCCCGCTCGTCGAGCGGAGCACGGTAGAGGACGTCGACGCGGTGGTCACGTCGTGCGTGGCCGCGGCCGCCGACTCCGGGGCGATCGTGCTGGACGGCGGTGCGGTCAAGGCCGCCGCGCGCCGACGCTCGGCTCCGCGTGTCACGTGTGCGTGGTGCGCGCCGATCAGGTGGGTCCCACGTTGCCCGAGGTGATGGACGGGCTCGATCCGCGCCGCCCGATCGTCTGGTTCGGCGGTCCCGGCGCGGGCGAGGAAACCGCGCGCCGATTGGTCGTCCTGCTGGTGGAATAGCGGAAAGGGCAGTGCCATGGGTGAATTCCGCGCCAAGCGGGTGTACGAGGCGCCCGCCGCCGACGACGGCACCCGCGTGCTGGTCGACCGGCTGTGGCCGCGCGGCCTGAGCAAAGAGCACGCGCGTCGACGTGTGGGACAAGGAGGTCACGCCGTCCGACGAACTGCGCACCTGGTTCCACCACGACCCGGCCGCGGACTTCGCCGAGTTCACCCGCCGCTACGAGGCCGAACTGACCGGGCCGCGGCAGCGCGAGGGTCTGCGGCACTTGCGCGCGCTCGCGGGCGATGCGCCGGTCACGCTGCTCACCGCGTCGAAGGACCCGGCGCACAGTCACGTCGCGGTGCTGCTCGAGCACGTGCGGGAGGCGTGAAGGATTACTGAAACGCCGCGGCCGCGACTGGCGCGGGACGCGGCTCGTTGGCACGGTGGAGCCATGCTTCCTGTGCTCGATCTCTCCGATCCTGACCTCGCCGCGTTCCGCACGGCGGTGCGCGAGGCGGCGCACGACGCCGGCTTCTTCTACCTCGTCGGCCACGGCGTCGAGCGGGCGCGGATGGACGAGATCCTGGCGCTCGCGCGGGCCTTCTTCGCACTGCCCGACGCCGCGAAACAGGAGATCAGCCAGTTGGAGAGCCCGCAGTTCCGCGGCTATTCGCGCTTGGGCGGCGAGTTGACCAACGGGTTGGTCGACTGGCGCGAGCAGATCGACATCGGCCCCGAGCGCGAGGTGATTCCCGGCGCCGAGGGTTACTGGCGGTTGCAGGGCCCGAATCTGTGGCCGTCGGCGCTGCCGGAACTGCGGCCCGCGTTCGAGGCGTGGGACGCGACGCTCTCCCAGGTGGGCTTGCGGCTGCTGCGGCACTGGTCGGCGTCCCTGGGCGCGGCCGAGGACCATTTCGACGCCGCGTTCGCCGAGGCGCCCGCCACGCTGATCAAAGTGGTGCGCTATCCGGGCAGCGCCGATACCACGCAGGGCGTGGGCGCGCACAAGGACTCCGGCGTGCTCACGCTGTTGCTGGTGGAGCCGGGATCGACCGGGCTGCAAGTGGAATCGCGCTCAGGGGAGTGGATCGACGCCGATCCGCTGCCCGGAGCGTTCATCGTCAATATCGGGGAACTGCTCGAAGTCGCGACCGGCGGGTATCTGCGCGCCACCCGGCACCGGGTGCTCGCGCCCGCGCCCGGCACGGACCGGATCTCGGTGCCGTACTTCCTGAACCCGGCGCTGGACGCGCGGATTCCGCTGATCACGCTGCCCTCGGAACTGGCCGCGCTGTCTCGGGGCGTCGAAGCCGACCCGGACAACCCGATCTTCGACACCTACGGCGAGAACGCGTGGAAGTCGCGCACCCGGGCGCATCCCGATGTCGCGTTGCGTCACCACGGCATCGCGCCCTCCGGCGCCGCCTCGGCGTACTGAGGGCATTCGTTCACCCTGATCGCAAAGCTGGAGGGCGCGACCGCGCGCGACCTAGCGTGAGGTGATGTTCGACGTCCGCAGGCTGCTCGTCCTCCGTCAGGGGGTGCAGTGCGGTTCGCTGACCGCCGCGGCGGCGGTGCTGAACTACAACGACTTCGGCGGCGTCCCAGCAGATCTCGGCACTCGAACGGGAACTGGGGCAACCGCTGCTGGTGCGCGGGCCGTTCGGCGTGCAGCCCACCCAGGCCGGCACCGTGCTGCTCGAGCACAGCGCGCGCATTCTCTCGGCCGTGTCGGACGCCGAGGCGGAACTCACCCGGCTGCACGCGTCGGGCGAGGTGCTGCGCGTGGCGACGTTCGCCGAGCGTCGCGGCGACCCTGCTACCCGGCCCGCTGGTGCGGTTCCGCACCGCGAACCCTTCGGTCGCACTGGAACTCGTGAGCGCAGATCCGGACGACGGCGTCGCTGCTGCGGCGCGGCGAGGTGGGCGCGGCCCCCGGCTGACGGGAGCGTGCTGGGCCTGTTCGTCGGTCTCGTCCGCAGCATGGGCTCGCGCTGGAGCGGTGCGGAGTCCGTCTTCACCTCTTCTGCACGCCCCTACACCAACGCTTGATCGGCCGACCACCGGGCCGCGCGGCTCCCTACGGCGGCCTCACCGACGAGCAGCGGAGCATGACGAGCATCGGGATCGACGTGACCACCGAATTAGTCTGCCGCCCAACGGAAGTCGCCGACGAGCCGGGGCGGCCGGCCGAGCGTGACCTGCGCGCCGCGCCGGGGGAGTTCGGCCTCTCCACCGAGTGCGGGCTGGGCAGGCATTCCGCCGAGCAGGTGGCGGCGGGGCTCGTGGGCCGCCCCCGTGCCGGAACCTGCGGGCTCACCGCGCTCAGGTCAGCGGGACCGACCAGGTGAGCGTCGAGCCGCGACCCGGCGCGCCGGTGACGGCGAACGTGCCGCCCTCCTGCCCGGCGCGGGCGGCGAGGTTCGCCAGGCCGGAGTGGCGGGTGAGCTCGGCCGGGATGCCGATGCCGTCGTCGGTGACCTCGACCGTGACGTCGTCGCGGACGGTGAGCGTCACCGCGACGCTGCTCGCGTCCGCGTGGCGCACCACGTTGCTGAGCGCTTCGCGCAGCACGGCTTCCACGTGTTCGACCAGGTGCGGCGGCAGCACCGACATCGGTCCCGTCAGCCGTACCGTGGTGCGCAAGCCGGTGTCGGCGGTCATGCTGGTCGCCACCTCGTGCAGCCGTTTGCGCAGCTTGGGGGTGTCGGCGCCGGTGCTGCTGTGCAGGTCGAAGATGGAATGGCGGATGTCCTGCACGATGGACTGGATGTCGTCGATGGCATCGCCCAGCCGGGCGCGGGTCCGGTCGCCCTCGGCGCGTTTCGCGGTGCCCTGCAAGGAGAGTCCCACCGCGTAGAGGCGCTGGATGACGTGATCGTGCAGATCGCGGGCGATGCGGTCGCGTTCGGAGAGCACGTCCAGTTCGCGCATCCGGCGCTGCTGGTGAGCCAGTCGCAGGGCGAGCGCGGCCTGATCGGAGAACGCCGCCATCATGGTCCGGCCCGCCTCGTCCAGCGGGGGCGTGCCCGCCTCGCGCACGGTGACCAGCACACCGGTCACCGTGCCGCCGGCGCGCAGCGGCAGGATCAGCACCGGCCCGTGCTCCGCGGGCAGCAGCGGTGCGCCGATCTGTTCGAACTGTTCGATCTCACCCGCGAGGCCGGAGCGGAAGGCGGCGCCGAAGGGCGGATCGGGCACCGGAATGATCTGTCCCGCAACGGTGTCGGCCTCCTTCCCGGCGGCGGCTACCACCACCAGTTCCTCGACTTCGCCGGGCGGTGCGTCGGGATCGCCCGGGAGCGCGAGGAATCCGAGTGTCGACTCGGTGAGGGTGAGCGCGCGTTCGGCGACGAGCGCGAGCACGTCGTCGGGAGCACCGCCCGCCAGCAGTTCCGTCGCGACGTCGCGGGTCGCCTCCAGCCACTGCTGGCGCCGGCGCGACTGTTCGTAGAGGCGGGCGTTGGCGATGGCGATACCGGCCGCAGCGGCCAGCGCGCGCACCACCACCTCGTCGTCCTCGGTGAACTCCTGACCGCCGGATTTCTCGGTGAGATAGAGGTTTCCGTATACCTCCTCGCGCACCTGCACCGGCACGCCGAGAAAGCTCCGCATCGGCGGGTGGTGCTCCGGAAAGCCCACCGACGCGGGATGCGTCGAAAGATCCGACAGGCGAATGGGTTTCGGTTCGTCGATGAGCAGGCCGAGCACGCCGCGCCCGTGCGGCAGGTCGCCGATCATCACCCGGGTGCGATCGTCGATGCCCTCGTAGACGAATTCCGAGAGCTGTTTGCCCGCGCGGTCGGGCGCGCGCACGCCGAGCGCGCCGTAGCGGGCGTCGACCAATTCGATGGCGGTGTGCACGATGGAGCGCAGCGTGTCGTCCAGGTCGAGACCGGCGGTGACGACGAGCATCGCCTCGATCAGCCGGTCCATGCGGTCGCGCACGCCGACGATCTCGGCGATGCGGTCCTGCACCTGGCCCAGCAGTTCGCGCAGGCGCAACTGGGCGGACGGGTCGAGCACCTGCCCCGATCCGGAGGGCCCGCTCATTCGCGGGTGGCGCCGAGTTTGGAGGCCAGCACCGCCGCTTGGGTGCGGCGCTCCACGCCCAGTTTCGTGAGTAGCCGCGAGACGTAGTTCTTCACCGTCTTCTCCGCCAGGAACATGCGCGCCGCGATCTGCCGGTTGGTCAGCCCCTCACCCAGCAGCGCGAGCAGGGTGCGCTCGCGTTCGGTGAGCGCGGCCAGCGGGCCGGTGCGGGCCTCGGCCTCGGCGCGCAGCTTCGCCATGAGCGCGGCGGCGGCGCGGTTGTCGAGCAGCGATCTGCCCGCGCCGATCGCGCGGAGGGCGTCCACCAGTTCGGTGGTGCCGATGTCCTTGACGACGTAGCCGCCCGCGCCCGCCAGGATGGCGTCGAGCATGGCCTGTTCGTCGGTGAACGAGGTGAGGATGAGGCAGCGCAACTCCGGGTGGCGGGAGAGCAGTTCGCGGCACAGCTCGATGCCGTTGCCGTCGGGCAGGCGCACGTCGAGCACCACCACGTCGGGGTTCGCCGCTGGTACCCGCGCCAGCGCCTCCGACACCGAGCCCGCCTCGCCGACGACCTCGAGATCGTCTTCGCAGCCGATGAGGTCGGCGACGCCGCGCCGCACGATCTGATGGTCGTCGACCAGGAACACCGTGATCATGCGCCGCCTCTCTTCCGTGCCACCGGTGGCACCTTCGAGCGTAGGCATCCCGGGGTGCGCCGGCGTCCGGACTTCGGCCTCGCTCTGGTGACTGTAGGCCCTTGACATCCGCGGCTAGGTGAGGTCGGCCGACCCGCTGACCTCGCCGCGGTCGATCCGGGTGCGCGTGCCGGCTTCGAGGAGACGGCGGGCGGGGATGTTGTCGGTCGTGGTGACGGCGGTCAGGCGGCGGGCGGTGCTCTCGGCGGCGAGTTCGCGCAGTCGGGCGGCGACGATCCGGCCGATCCCGAGCCCGCGATGCGCGCGGCCGATCCACATTCCGGCTTCGACGTCCTCGCCGTGCGGTTCCAGGCGCGCCGCGCCGACCGCGACGCCGTCGACGGTGATCACGAACGTGCGCTCGACCGGGTGCTCCCGGTGCAGGGCGCGGCCGCGGTGGAAGGCGAGGAAGGCGGCACGGCGTTCGGCGGTCCAGCCGGGTGGGTCGCTGACCGGGGGCATGACTTCGAGCGGGTCGGCTCCGGCCACGGCCGCCTCGAGCAGGTCGGGAAGGTTCGCTTCGGTGAGTTCCACGAGCGCGATCGCGGCCGAGGGAAGCGCGCCGAACGGACCCGGCGGCGCGCCCGCTGCCGCTCGCGACTCAGGGGTGACGTCGGCCGGCGGGGGTGGTTCCGATCCGGCGGGCGACTGCGGTGCCGTCATGGTCGGCACTCTGTCACGTTCTTGCCGCGGGGTCGCGGGGTTTTCCGGGGCCGTCGGTCCCGGCGCGGCGGGACCTTCGGCCCTGTGGCGGTGCGCCGGGCCGGTGGTGGCATGGGACGGCCGATGTCGTGACGGAGGAGAGCGGGGTGTGTGCGGTGGTCGCCGAGATTTCCGAACTGTGGGTGCCCGAGACCGGATTCGCTCCGGAGCATGCCGAGGCTGCCGCGACGGCGGTGTCGGAAGTGCTTCGGGCGCACGGGATCAGCTCGGGATTCCGGCTGCGAACGCGCCGTGTGCCCGGTGGGGCGGTCGCCCAGGCCGGGTTCGAACTCCGTGGGCGGCCGGCGCGCGTCCAGGTCGCCGATGCCCCGGCCGACGTGGTGGATCGCCTGGTGCGGCGGGTGGATCGGCATCTGACCGTGCTCGCGGTCCGGGGCACGCGGCCGTGGCCCGATCCCGACCGCGTACCCATCGGGTATGGCACCGCTCCTCGGCCGGTGGTGCGGCACAAGAGGTTCCGGCTCGCGGTCTGTTCCGTGCTCGAGGCGGTAGCGGTGCTCGACGCCATGGACTACGAGGCGCACCTGTTCACCGACGCGACCACCGGCAGCGACGCCGTCGTCTACCGGGGAGGCCCGTTCGGGGTCCGGCTGGCGCGGCAGTGCTGCGGTGGTTTGCCCTGCCGCACCGGGCGGTTGGCGCTCACCGTCGACGCCCGGCACACTCGTCGATTCGACGAGCGGGAGGCCGCCGCCCACCTCTGCCGCTACGGTTTGCCGTTCCTCTTCCACACCGACCCGCGCACCGGCCGCGGGCAGCTCCTCTACCGGCGCCACGACGGTGATCTGGCCGTCGTGTCCCCGGCCGACACTCCGAAAGGCGAACAGTGGCACGCGATCTGACGCAGCGCGAAATCCTCACCGAACTGGAACCGGTCGCCGAATCGTGCGTGAACCGGCACCTGGCCATGGCCCGCGACTGGCATCCGCACGACTACGTCCCGTGGGACGAGGGACGCAACTTCGCCATGCTCGGCGGAACCGATTGGGAGCCGGAACAATCCGCGCTCAGCGATGTCGCGCGGGCGGCGATGATCACCAACTTGCTCACCGAGGACAACCTGCCCTCCTACCACCGCGAGATCTCCGAGAACTTCTCCCGCGACGGCGCGTGGGGCACCTGGGTGGGTCGCTGGACGGCCGAGGAGATGCGCCACAGCACCGTGATTCGCGACTACCTGGTGGTGACCAGGGGCGTGGACCCGGTCGCGCTCGAACAGGCCCGCATGGCGCATATGACGGCCGGATTCGACTCCGGCATCGGACAGGCCGACGTCGACAGCGGCGCGGGATTCCTGCATTCGGTCGCCTACGTCAGCTTCCAGGAACTCGCGACCCGGGTGACCCACCGCAACACCGGCAAGGTGTGCCGGGACCCGGTGGCCGACCGCTTGTTGCAGCGCATCGCCGCCGACGAGAACCTGCACATGATCTTCTACCGCACCGTGTGCGGGGCGGCGCTGGACCTGGTGCCCGACCAGGCGATCGAGGCGATCGACACCATCGTGGAGAACTTCCGGATGCCGGGCGCGGGCATGCCCGACTTCCGCCGCAACGGCGTGCTGATGGCCAAGCACGGGGTCTACGACCTGCGCCAGCACCTCGAGGAAGTGCTCGAACCGGTGCTGCGGCAGTGGAAGGTGTTCGAGCGCAACGACTTCGGGCCGCGCGGCGAGGTGGTGCGGGAGCGGCTGGCCGCGTTCCTGGACGATCTGGCCCGGGTGCGCATCCCGCGTTTCGAGGAGCAGCGCGACCGCGCGCTCGCCCGGGAACGGGCGCGGGCCTGAGTGCGGTCTCCGGGGAAGGACTAATCGCTCGACGGGAGGCCGAGCAGCACGCGCTGCACCTCGTGCAGCCGGTCGACGTCGTTGCGGATGCCCGCGGCGGTGTCGGTGTAGAGGAAAGCCTCGCCGAGGCGGACCAGGGTGTAGGCCAGCAGGTCGCGCTCGAGCACGGGGTCGTAGCCGTCCTCGTCCTCCACCTTCGCGATGAGTTCGGCGACCGCGGCCACGGCGTGCGGCTGCACCGGTCCGTCGCTCGCGGTGAGGATGCGCAGGCCCGACATGGGTTCGTTCTCGAAGTACCGCCGGAACGGCTCGTTCACCGCCTCCCAGCGCGCCACCCGGTCGAGCACTTCGAGGATGCGCCGCGCGCCGCGGGTGCGGCACTTGGCGTCGGCGCGCGCGATCATCTGCTTGTACTCCTGCACCAGCATCGCGCCCAGCAGGCCGTCGCGGGAGCCGAACCAGCGGTAGATGGACGCGCGGCTGAGACCGAGTTCCGCGGCGATCGCCTGCACGTCCACGCGCTCACCGGCCAGGAACGCGCGGCGGGTGAGGGCGATGACCTCCTCGCGGGTGGCCGAAGCCGGACGTCCTGGGGAACGGGTGGCGGCGGGGCGAGGTGCGGTGGTCACCGGGAGAATCGTACAGCCGTGCGAGTGTGTATCTAACGACCTGGGGTTTTCGCCGCCGTCCGCCCGCGACCCTTTGAGACGTGGCGGCCAAGATGTAACTTATGTGTGTTCGCAGCCGGAGTTTGTCCCGACAGTCAGGAGAACCATGAGCGCCACCACCACTCGCACGGCCATCGTCACCGGATCCGCCCGCGGCATCGGCGCGGAGACCGCCCGCAGGCTCGCCGCCGACGGACTCGCGGTCGCGGTGCTGGACCTGGACGAGTCGGCCGGTAAGCCGGTCGTCGCCGAGATCGAGGCCGCGGGCGGACGGGCGCTGGCCGTCGGCGTCGACGTGTCCGACGAGGCGTCGGTCGAGGCCGCGGTCACCCGGGTGGCCGAGGAGCTGGGCGCGCCCACCGTGCTGGTGAACAACGCGGGCATCACCCGCGACAACCTGCTGTTCAAGATGAGCGTCGCCGACTGGGACGCGGTGATGAACGTGCACCTGCGCGGCTCCTTCCTGATGAGCAGGGCGGCTCAGAAGTACATGACCGAGGCGAAGTGGGGACGGATCGTCAACCTGTCCAGCACCTCGGCGCTGGGCAACCGCGGCCAGGCCAACTACTCGGCGGCCAAGGCCGGCCTGCAGGGCTTCACCAAGACGCTGGCCATCGAGCTCGGCAAGTTCGGCGTCACCGTCAACGCGATCGCGCCCGGGTTCATCGAGACCGACATGACCGCCGCCACCGCCGACCGGCTCGGCGTGCCGTTCGAGCAGTTCCGGGCCGCCGCGGCCGCGCAGATCCCGGTGCAGCGCACCGGCAGGCCCGAGGACATCGCCAACACCGTGTCGTTCTTCGTCGGCGAGGGCGCGGGCTTCGTCTCCGGCCAGGTCATCTACGTGGCCGGCGGCCCGACCGACTGAACGGAGCGCGAGCATGCGGATCTTCCAAGGCATCGCCGAGCTCGAGGCGGCCCTCGGCACCCACCTCGGCTACAGCGACTGGCACACCATCACCCAGGAACAGGTGAACCTCTTCGCCGACGCCACCGGTGACCACCAGTGGATTCACGTCGATCCGGAGCGTGCCGCCGCCGGGCCCTTCGGCGCGCCCATCGCGCACGGCTACCTCACCCTCTCGCTGCTGCCGATGCTGGTCGGCGAGGTGTACCGGGTGGACGGGCTGCGCATGGGCATCAACTACGGCACCGACAAGGTGCGCTTCCCGTCCGTCGTGCCGGTGGGCAGCCGCGTGCGGGCCGGGGTCGAACTGGTCGCCCTCGCGCCCAGCTCGGCCGGCACCAGGGTCACGGCCCGGGTGACCATCGAGATCGAAGGTGGCGAGAAGCCCGCCTGCGTCGCCGAGGCGCTGTCGGTCCTGGTGGAGTGAACCTGTCGCGGCGGGCATCGTTCGGGCGCCCGCCGCGCCTGGCTGCGTGGTGCACCGCGGCGGGACTTCGTTCCGAGTCGGCGCGGATCGGCCCGGATTCGGACCGGGCGGGATTACCATCGGGGGATCACCGTCCCGGAAGGGGTGCACGATGGTCGCTGTGGGGCAGAGTCGCCGCAGGCGGTTGGGTGCCGCCGTGTTCGCCGGCGCGTGCGCGGGGGCGCTGGCTGTCAGCCTTGCGGGCGCACCGCAGGCCGCCGCCGGCGCGACCAGGGTCGGTGTTCTCCCCGATCTGGCGTACGGGATGGCGACGAACTACGGCACGAGCTGTAGTTACACCATTCAGGCCTTCGTCACCGACGCCGTGCAGCCGGTGTACTTCTACGACAACGGCGTGCCCCTCGCGACTGTTCGCCCGACGGGTGGTGTCGCGCTGTTGAAGTGGGTTCCGCCCACTCCGGGGCACCACACCATCAGCGTCGTCCAGGTGCCCGACACCACCCGAGTCGCCTCCGTCACCGTCCCCGTGGGCAATGGCGTCCACGTTGGGCACGGGTGCTTGGTGTTCGGCGGCTGAGCGAGCCTCAGTGAGCCGACCGTGCGGAACGCCGGTCGGCCCCGCCCCGGCCTGCCACCGATGCGTACCGGCTGTCCGGCGTGGTTGCCGGTGCGGGGCGTCGAGCGCCTCGGGCAACGGCTCACGCGCCGCCGCACCCGGACCGACGGCGCCCGCGCCCGATCGTCGCCGGGGCAGGCCACCGTGTCGCGCTTGCACGCACTTGTTCGCACTCCACGATTCAGCCGTTCGGCCGGATGCCGCCTCCGGCAACAGGGCTCGCACCGCCGGCGGGCGGGCCCGAGCAGGAAGTGGGCGAGCCCGGCCCGGCCGTGTACACCGGTTGTCAGCCGGTGGTAGCGAGTAGGGCTGCCAGGGCTGCCGCCGGTTCAGGGTGGCGGTCGAGCAGCAGACCCGCCGGGTTGGGGGCGGTGGATACCGTTGGTGTCCAGGCGATTTCATGGCCGAAGAGGGTGGCCAGGGCGTCGCACGTGGACGGGTGGGCGGCCAGGAGATCCGGGACCGGCCCGCCCGCCGCCGTGGTCGTAGGCGGGGGAGCGGGGTGGGCGGAGGCCTCCCACGGTGGGGTCCACGCGTCGATGGCGGGGAGGGTCGGCGGGAAGGTGCGCGCGGCCTCGCGGGTGAGGACCGGGATGAGCTCGGCCGCCTGTCCGCGCAGGGTGGTGACCAGTTTCGGCAGCCAGGGCAGCAGGATGCTGTCGGGGAGGCGGCCGAACGCCTTCGAGAGCAGTTCCACCACAAACGGTTTCAGCGACGGCACCGGGTCCATGGCCTGGATGAAACCGCTGAGGTAGTGCGGGAAGGACGGCACGACCAGCGGATTGGACAGCATCGCGTCGCAGCGCTCGCGCAGCTCGGCGAGGGTGAGCATGCCCAGTTGCAGGCGCGTCGCCCACAGCAGCGCCACCTTCGCCGGAGCCTCCGGATGGGATTGCAGCACCGCCAGTTCCAGCTGCGAGTGGTCGCAGCCGAGCGAGAGTGCCAGATTCTCCATCCCGAACAGGAAGCCGAGCATGGCCCCCACCGGGCGCACCCCGGTGTTCTCGTCGGTGAACGCCGTCGGCAGCAACGTGCAGTAGTGCGCGTACCCCTCGGTGACGAACCGGCCCACCCACCCGGGCAATCCGTCCTCGGTGGAGCGGAAGTAGTTGAGCAGCAACCTGATCCGCCGCAACACCTCGGGGGCGTCGTCCACCGAGCGTTCCGCCGCGAGCAGTTCGACGGCCCGCGTGCCCAGCTCGTCGGCCAGCCGCGTCGAACCGAGGAACAGCAGCGCGTCCTCGACCGCCGCCAGCGCGCCCGCGGCCGTGGCGTCGGGCGCGCTCACCGCGCGGCGCAACCGCTGTTCGAGCACCTGCTCGATGGTCACGCCCTCGTAGCCGAGCTCCACCAGCGCGCGCTGGTGTTTGCCCAGCGCGAGGTCCCAGCTCTCCTGCACCGACTTCTCACCCAGGGCCCGCTGCCCCATGATCGGGCGCGCCGCGTCGGCGGGCAGCAGCTTGCGCAGCATCCACAGCAGGTCCGAACACGGCCGCAACTCCGGCTGCGCCCGCAGATCCAGCAGCGTCCGCTGCACGGTGCGTTTGGTCATGTCCAGCCGCAGCGGCGCCAACCGGTCGAGCACGTCGCGGGCCAACGGCGGCAGCGCCTCATACCCGACCTGACCGATGCGGTCGCCGCCGAGCAGGATCTCGCACAGCCGCCGCACGTCCCGTTTGCCGGGGACGTGGTCCTTCTCGATACACGTGACCGCCGCGTCCTGGAAGTCGTACGGCGTGGGCCGCGCGCGGTTGCGCATGCCCGCCAACAGGATCGAGGTCTCGAACACCGCGATGGCGTCGGCGGTGCTGGCCAGGTAACCGTTGCGCCGGGCCAGCCGCACGATGTCGACCGACCACTCCAGCAGCTCCGCTTCGTCGAGCGTGTCCAATACCGGTGGGGTGGACAGGAATCCGGTCAAGCGGTCGGTGACGGCGGCGGATGCGCTCGGCGCGGGCAGCTTCTTCGCGCGCGTCTTGCGGCCGGACTTCTGGCCGGCGAGACGGAACGGGTCCACGCGTCCGCGCTTCAGCTCCTTCGCCCAGGTGGCCGCCGCGATCGAGACCGACCCGCCCGCCAGCCCGAACTGCGCCTCGATCGCGGAATGGCTGGACGGGATCAACCCGTACTGCCACGTGGTGGCCGTGGGCGGCGTGATCTCGAACGGTTCGGCGTCGGCCAGCCCGAACTGTTCGACATGGCTCACGGCGTGGAACGCGCCGCACACGTAGAGGCAGTCGCCCGGATCGGTGCCGGAGCCGGCCAGGTGTTCGCGGATGCGCGTCCACATGTACCGCTCGCGGTTCTCGTCCTCGGCCACCCCACCCCGGCGCAGCCTGCGGAACAGGCTGCCGATCATCACCATGACCTGCCGGTAGGTGTCGTAGTCCGCGCCGGCCAGCGGCTGCTCGACGTACTGGTCCCACCACTCCGACCAGTGCCGCACCTTGCCGTGGTGGAGCAGGTGCTCCTCCAGTTCGGCGAAACGCGGGCGCAGATCGCCGATCTCGAGGCCGACGGCGTCGCCGTGCAGCGCGCCCTCGGGTTCCTTCTCGGTATCCGGTGCGGCCTCGGATTCCCTGGGCGCCCACTGGAAGACGTGATCGGTGGAGCGATCCACCAGCACCAGCTCCACGCCCGGGGTGTCCAATGCGTAGGAGATGGCCTGGTATTCGGCCGACGCCTCGGTGATCGGCGCGACTACGGAGAGCGGCGCCCACCCGGCGGGGAAACCGTCCAATTCACCGGCCCACGCCTGCACCGCCACCGGCAAGCGGCAATTGCGCAGCTCGTCCAGGATCGGGCGCATATCCTCGCACAGCTCCAGGTACACCACCTTGGGCTGCTTCTCCCGCAGCCTGCGCACCATCGCCAGCCCGGAGGACGGCGAATGGTGGCAGACCGGAAAGATCTCCAGTTCCGCCGCCATCGCGCGGTCCACGTCGTCGGCGATGCCGGCCAGGATGTCGGCCACCGCGCCCGGCTGGTCGGCGAAACGGGTTGCGGCGGAGGCGAGTTGATCGCGCAGCGCGCCGAAGGTCGCGGCCGTCACGAGAGCCTCGCGATCGCGTCCTTGCCGCCGTCGAGGAATTCGGTCCACGCACCGCCGCGGTCCTTGCTGCGCGGCTCCACCACGCCGTGCCAGAACTTGTTGAGGATCGCCAGATCCTCCGGCGTGCGTCGGGCCAGCGACCCGACCAGCGATCCGGCCAGGGTGTGGGCGCCCAGGGCGCGCTCACCGAAGAACTGGCTGTGCAGGATGGCGTCCTCGAGCACGCCGATCTGCTCGGCGGTGGACAGCGCCGACTCCAGCTTCTCCTCGTCGGAGGTGGCCGCGGCCGCGGCGGCGCGCAGATCGGCGAAGCTGTCGAGCAGGATGTCCAGCAGCGTGGGCGGCACGTCGAGTTCGATGCTGTGCCTGCGCAACAGTTCCGCCGTGCGGAAGCGCACGATCTCGGCCTCGCTGCGCTTGTTCGTCACGACCGGGATGCGCACGAAGTTGAAGCGCCGCTTGAGCGCCGAGGACAGGTCGTTCACGCCGCGGTCGCGGCTGTTGGCCGTCGCGATGATGGAGAAGCCGGGCTTGGCGAACACGATATTGTCGTCGTCGAGTTCGGGGATCGAGACGTACTTCTCGGACAGGATCGAGATGAGCGCGTCCTGCACGTCGCTCGTGGAGCGGGTCAGCTCCTCGAAGCGCCCGATGACGCCGTTCTCCATCGCGGTCATGATGGGCGAGGGGATCATCGACTCGCGCGACTGCCCCTTGGCGATGACCATCGAGATGTTCCACGAGTACTTGATGTGGTCCTCGGTGGTGCCCGCGGTGCCCTGCACCACCAGCGTGGAGTTGCGGCTGATGGCGGCGGCGAGCAGTTCGGCCAGCCAGCTCTTGCCGGTGCCGGGGTCGCCGATGAGCAGCAGGCCGCGGTCGGAGGCCAGTGTGACGATGCTGCGTTCCACGAAACTGCGGTCGCCGAACCACTTCTGGTCGATCCGGCGGTCCAGCCCGTCGGCGCGCTCGGAGCCGAGGATGAACAGCCGCACCATCTTCGGGCTCAGCCGCCACGCGAACGGTTTGGGGCCGTCGTCGATGGACTCCAGCCAGTCGAGTTCCTCGGCGTACTTGATCTCGGCGGGGGCGCGCAGGGTGTCGGTCATGGGTGTGGTGCTCCTAATCGAGGAAAGTCTTGAGTTCGGTGACGAGTTTCTGGATGCGGCCGGACAGGACCGGCGTGCCCATCGCCTTCAAGCGTTCGCGGAACCAGGGATTCACGCTCTGGTGGCCCGAGCTGTTCACCGAGCCGACGGGAATGAGCTTCACGCCGCTGCGGTGCACGGCCTGCATGCTCTCGAGCAGTTCGTGCGCGTCGTAGAAGTCCGAGATCCACACCAGCACGGTGTTGGCGGGATCGGTGATCTTCGGGCGCGCCATGGTCATCGCCACGGGGCCGTGCGTGCCGCCGCCGAGCTGGGTGCGCAGCAGCACCTCGAACGGGTCGTGCACCCACGGTGTGAGGTCGATGGCGCGGGTGTCGTAGGCGATGAGGTGGACGTCCACTTTGGGCAGGCCGGCGAAGATGGAGGCGAGGATGGTGCAGTTGACCATCGCGTCCACCATCGAGCCGGACTGGTCCACCACCACGATCATCGTCGCGGGCACGACCCGTTTCGCGGTCTGGCGGTAGAAGAGCCGGTCGACGTAGAGCCGTTCGTCCTCGGGGTTCCAGTTGGTGAGGTTCTTCCAGATGGTGCGGTCCACATCGAGATTGCGCAGAATCCGCTTGGGCGGCACCGACCGGTCGAGGGTGCCCGCGCTGGTCTGCTGCACCTGCGTGCGCAGCACCTGGGCCACCTCCTCGACGTAGCGCCGGATGAGCGCCTTCGCGTTGGCCAGCGCGACGCCGGAGAGGTTCGACTTGTCGCGCAGCAACTGCTCCACCAGCGACATGCTGGGGGTGAGCTGCGCGGCCAGCGCCGGATCGGCCAGCACCTCGCGCAGCCGCATCCGCGAGACGAGATCCGCCTCGAGATCGGCCAGCACCCCGGTGATCGACCCGCCACCTTCGGTGCCGAGCATGCGTTTCAACCACCCGGCGTCGCGCTGCCAGCACGCCAGCTGCGTGGCCGTGACGGCGCCCGACCCGGTCGCGAAGACGTTGAGCAGGAGCTTGGACAGCAGCGCGGCGTTGCGGACCTCGTCGGCCCCGATCGCGATATCCACTGTGCCGGAATCGGTTTCGTCCACTTCGGCACCGACCGGCCCGCCGGTGCCGACGCCGCGCCGCGCGCTATCACCCGGCCCTGCGACGGACTCGGCCCCGGTGTCGTCGCCCGGTGCTCGGGTGCCCGGCGCGGCGAGGCCGGTATCCGAAGTGCCTGCCGTCGAATCGGTGTCGTCCGCTACATCATCGACCGGAACCTTCTGGGCTTCGACCGCCTCGAGCGGTCGCAGCGCCTCGCTCACCCCGGGCACGGCGTCCTCGTTCACCCCCGCCCGCGCGCCGACCGCGTCGAATTCGTGCTCGAGGTCGGGGAAGCGCTGGATGACGGTGTCGATGGCGACGCCGGGCTCCAACAGGGCGGCGGGCAGGCCCAGGTCCTCGATGACGGCCAGGCTGCCGGTCTCGAGGGTGGGCTGGGCGTCGGCGTCGAAGATGCCGGCCAACAGGCGCCAGTAGAGGATCTGGCGGCGGGTCTCGTGGTTCTCGCTCATTTCCGCAGCAACCGTCCCGCCCGCTCGCGCAGCACCGCGACGGCGTCGCCCGTCTTCGCCTGCGCCTTCACGACTTTGGGGTCGGTGGGGCCGCAGGCCCAGTCACCGCCGTGCAGGTCGACGTCGGCGCCCTTGACCTTCTTGCGCACCGCCAGCGGCCGCAGCGACCAGCCGCCGGAGTCCCAGCGCAACAGGCCGAGGCAGGTGGTGGACGCCGTGACAGCCGCGCGGGTGAGCGGACCCGCGCTCGGCAGATGGTCCAGATCGAGCGCCACGCGCTGACCGTCGAGTTCGAGCGCGCCCTCGCGCACCCGGTACCCCTCCAGCAGCACCGGCTCGGCCAGGTGCACGGGATCGCGGTCCAGCGCCGGTGTCGCGGCCGCGACGGCGGTGGGCAGCGCGACGCGGGCGGTGGCGAACGGGTCGGCCGCCCCGCCGAATTCGGCGTGCTCGTCGCGCCAGATCAGGTCGCCGCTCGCGGTGAGCGCCATCCCGTCGATCTCCAGCGCGAGATGGTCGGCCAGCGCCTTCAGCAGGCGCGGATGCTCGCCGAGGACCTGCCAGGCGGCCGGTCCGACGATCGTGTCCACTTTCGCGGCCGAGACGCTGACGCGCACGCGCCGGGCGGGCGCGCCCGCCGCTTCGAGCACGGCATGGACCTGCGCCTGCACGGCGGTGCCGTGCTCGTGCAGATCGACCCCCAGCGGCAGCAGGCGGCCGGACACCGCGGTGGCCGAACTCGTCGCGCCGCTTCGCCAAGTCAGCAGCACCGCCCTTGTCCACAGATCGGCCCAGCGCCGCGCGGGCACGCGGTCCAGCGTGGCGACCGGACAGGACGCGCCGAGTTCGGCGGTGAATCCGTCGAGCAGCACCGCGAGCCGGCGCAGACCCGGTTCGGCGAGCAGCGCCTCCACGGTCTGATCGGCCGCCGCGACCAAGTCGTGGTCCACGCCGCGCCACCCGCTGATCGCGACCTCCTGCAACCACGCCCGCGCGCCCACCGCGAGCGGGTGCGGTGCGGACGGAGGAGCGGCGTCGTCCGGCGCGTCGGCGCGTTCGCGGCCGAAGGCGTTGTCGCACTGGGCCAGCAGCGCGTCGTGCACCGCGCCGAGCAGGGCGGCGCGCGCGGCGGCCAGTGCGGCGAGTTCTTCCGGGCCGATCGATCCGGCCGTCACCTTCGCCACGGCCTCGGCGACCGGCGTGCCGAGCGGGGAACCGGCCACCGCGGCGGCCAGCGCCGCGAGCGCGGCCGCGTGGTCGTCGGTCACGCGCGCGAGCCCGTGCACCAGCGCGCCGTCGAATCCCGATACCACCTCGAGCGCCTCCGGCACACCCGAGGGCGAATCCGCCAGCGCGGACATCTGCACAGCGAGCATCAGCGCGCCACCCCCGTGGCCGGGAACCACTGCATCTCGGGCAGCGGCTCCGCGCCGCCGGGCAGTTCCAGATAGGCGAGGTGACGCAGGAAGCGGCTGAACACGACCGCGGCGGGCGCGGGTTCGTGCGTGCAGCGCAGCGCGGAGAGCAGCCCGGACCCCTCGGGCACCTCGACGCGCAGATACCGCGCCACCCGCGCGAGGCCGTACTGCGTGACCGCCTCGTCCAGCAGGGCGCCGATGTGCTTGCACGGATACGCGCCGCGCAGACCGCCGCAGGGGCGGTTGTTATTGGTGCTGCAACTCAGCCCGTGCGTGGTCGCCGATACCGACGACACGTAGACCCGGGCGATATCCGATCCGCTGGACACGACACCTTGCAGCCGCCCGTCGGCCATCTCGACGAAGGGCACCTTGGCCAGTTTGCGCGGGGCCACGACGGGCAGCACCCGCACCACCGCCGCCCGCTCCCACTCACGATCATCCGCGTCCATCGCGGTCCCTCCCGTTCGTTCTCATGACCGATAACTTACGCGACCCCACCGACAAGTTCCGGTGCTCAACGGATGATCTTGTGAACAACGAAATCACCTGTGGAGCAGTCGGATTCGGTTGCGCCGATCCTGTCGGTCGGCGCTGTTACGCTCCCGCCGGGCGGCTCCGCGCCGACCGAAGCAAGCACGCCACGGCATCCGTTCGACCACCCGGTCCGGCGCGGCGATCGAGGGCGGACCCGCACGGACGTGGTATCGAGAACGGATGACGCCGAGGCACTCCTCCTATGACGTAGTGGTGGTCGGCGGCGGCCACAACGGTTTGGTCGCCGCGGCGTACCTGGCTCGCGCGGGCCGGTCCGTCCTGGTCCTGGAACGGCAAGCGCACACCGGGGGCGCCGCCGTCTCCGAGCAACCTTTCGCCGGCGTCGAGGCTCGGCTCTCCCGCTATTCGTATCTGGTGAGCCTGCTGCCGCGGCGCATAGTCGATGATCTCGGCCTGCTCTTCCGTACACGCCGCAGGCGCGTCTCGTCCTACACGCCGGTCGGCGCGGGCGGACTCCTCGTCGATACGGGCTCGGAGTCCGCGACGCGGGAGTCCTTCGTCCGGCTCACCGGATCGGATCGCGAGTACGAGGCATGGCGGCGCTTCTACGGCACCACAGGGCGCCTCGCCGAGCGCGTATTTCCCACCCTCACCGAACCGCTGCCCACCCGCGCCGAACTCCGCCGCCGCGTGGACGACGAGCCCACCTGGGACGCCCTGTTCGAGCGCCCGCTCGGCGAGACGATCGAGACGACGTTCGCCGACGACACCGTGCGCGGCGTCGTCCTCACCGACGCGCTCATCGGCACCCTCACCCATGCCCACGATCGCGCGCTGCGCCAGAACCGGTGCTTTCTCTACCACGTCATCGGCGGCGGCACCGGCGACTGGGACGTCCCGATCGGCGGGATGGGCGCGCTCACACACGCGCTGGCCGAGGCCGCCCGCGCGGCCGGCGCGGAACTGGTCACCGGCCGGGCGGTGACCGCGATCGACAGCGACGGCACCGCCGCCGAGGTGCGCTACGACGGCGGCCGCGTCGGCGCGCGGCACGTGCTGGTGAACGCCGCGCCCTACGTGCTGGACCGGCTGCTCGGCCGCGAGCCCGCCGCCAAACCCGAAGGCGCGCAGCTGAAAGTGAACATGGTGCTGCGACGGCTGCCCCGATTGCGGGATGCCGCCGTCGATCCCGCCGACGCGTTCGCGGGTACATTCCACATCGCGGAGTCCTACACGCAATTGGAGGCCGCGTATCGCGAGGCGGTGGCGGGCCGCATCCCCTCGGCGACTCCGTCGGAGATCTACTGTCACACGCTGACCGACCCTTCCATCCTGTCCGAGGCGGCGGCCGCCGACGGCATGCACACGCTCACCCTGTTCGGATTGCACACCCCGGCAAGGCTTTTCGAAGACGATCCGGCCGCCGCCAAGGCCGCGGCCACCCGGTCGGCGCTGGACCAGCTGGATGCGGTACTGGCCGAACCGGTTTCGGCGTGCCTGGCCGAGGACGCGAACGGCGAACCGTGCCTCGAGGTGAAGACGCCGCTCGATCTGGAGCGTGAGATCGGGATGCCCGGCGGGCACATCTTCCATCGCGATCTGGCCTTCCCGTTCCTGGAGGGGGAGGCGTCCACCCCGGCCGCGCGCTGGGGTGTGGAGACGTCGGTGCGCAACGTGTTCCTCTGCGGCGCAGGGGCGGTGCGCGGCGGCGGCGTGAGCGGCATCCCCGGCCACAACGCGGCGCGGGCCGTGCTGGAAACCTGAGCCAAGAGCCGGGTGCGCGGGCGGGATCGGTTGTAGAGTCACCGCGTCGTCTTTTTCAGGAGCCAGCATGGCAGACAAGCGCCCCAGCCCGATCCGCACGGACATCCCGCATTCGGCGAGAATCTGGAACTACTGGCTGGGCGGCAGCGACTTCTACGAGGTGGACCGGCTGGCGGGGGAGGCGGGCGTCGCGGCGTATCCGCAGATCGAGGCGATGGCCAAACAGTCGCGGCAGTTCCTGATCCGGGCGGTGCGCTATCTGGCGGCCGAGGCCGGGATCCGCCAGTTCCTCGACATCGGCACCGGACTGCCCACCATGCAGAACACCCACGAGGTGGCCCAGGCCGCCGCGCCGGACGCCAGGATCGTCTACGTGGACAACGATCCGCTGGTGCTCGCGCACGCCAGGGCGCTGCTGGTGAACACCACCGACGAGGGTGTCACCACCTACCTGGAAGCCGACTTCCACGAGCCGGAGCGGATTCTCGCCGACGCCCGCAACGTGCTGAACTTCCGGCAGCCGATCGCGGTCATGTTCATCGGCGTGCTCGGCCACGCGCAGACCTACGCCGAGGTGCGCCGGGTCGTGGACACCATGATGGACGGCGTACCGCCGGGCAGCTACCTCGCGCTCTACGACGGGTCCACCGACGACGCCGCCTACGTCCGCATGTGCCGCAACTACACGAGAACCGGTGGCGTGCCGTACAACCCGCGCACCTCCGACGAGATCCGCGGCGTCTTCGACGGTCTCGAACTCGTCGAGCCCGGCGTGGTCCCGATCAACCATTGGCTCGGCGACCCCGGCGAAACCCCCACCTCGGCGTGGGGCGGCGTCGGCCGCAAACCCTGACCGCGGCGATCTTCACGAAATCTCCACGAGGTGGCCCCGGAATCCGCACAGCGGGTTTCTAGGGTTGCGGCCATGGTGAGGACACTCGGTGGGGTGAGCGAATTCGGGCGGTGGACCACGGAATTCGAGGCGAAGGTGCGGGCGCGGGTGGTCGCGGGGGACCCGGACTGGGGTGCGGGGGCGCGGCTCGATCCTGCGGTGGTGCGCAGCCTCCAGCGATTCCAGGTGGGGGAGAGCGGGGACGGTGCGCAGTTGATCGGGAAGGCCGAGCGGGCGGGTGATCCCGAGTACGCGCGGGCCGTGCGGTTGTTCGTCGCCGAGGAGAGCAATCACGCCCGGCTGCTGGAACTGCTGTTGCGCGCGGCCGGAGCGCCGACGGTGCCGGGGCACTGGAGCGACACGGTGTTCGTGTGGTTGCGGCGCGCGCTCGGGCTGCGGCTCGAGGTGCTGGTCCTGATGGTCGCGGAAGTCGTTGCGGTGCAGTACTACCGGGCGCTGCGCGACGGGGTGGGCGATCCGCTGACCGCTCGGGTGGCGGCGTTGATCCTCGACGACGAGTTGCGCCACATCCCGTTCCACTGCCTGCGACTGCGGCTCGGATTCGCGCGCACCCCGCGCCCGGTGCGGCTGGCCGTGCTCGCGGGGTGGTGGGTGCTCGTCTCGGGCGCGAGCGTCGTCGTCGCGCTCGACCACGGTCCGGCGCTGCGCACGCTGGGCCACACCAGGATCGGATTCGTGCGCGGTGTGCTGGTCCTGTTCGCGGTCGTGGCGCCGACAGCGCTGTCGACCCGTCGGAGCTGAACCTCTCAGCGCGCGGGGAACCGCAGCACGCGGTCGTCGCCGGCGCGCACCCGGCCGCGCCCGTCGGTGTTGGACGTGGTGACCCACAGCGCGCCGTCGGAGGCGACCTCCACGGTGCGCAGGCGTCCGTACTCGCCGTCGAACAGCGCGCTCGGCGTGCCGAGTCCGCCGTCCGTGACCGGCGCCGTCCACAACCGCTGCCCCCGCAGCGCCGCCACGTAGAGCGTGTCGCCCGCGATCGCGATACCCGACGGTGACGCCTCGTCGGTCGACCAGGTGACCAGCGGATCGACGTACCCGCGGTCCGCGCCGCCGGTGCCCTCCACCTCGGGCCAGCCGTAATTGCCGCCCGGCGTCACGAGATTCACCTCGTCGAGCCGGTTCTGCCCGAACTCGGCCGCGAACAGCCTGCCCGCCGCGTCCCAGGCCAGCCCCTGCACGTTGCGGTGCCCGTAGCTGTAGACCGGCGAATCGGCGACCGGGTTGCCCGGCGCGGGGGCGCCGTCGGGAGTCAGGCGCAGGATCTTGCCGTTGGGACTCGAAAGATCCTGGGAGAGCGAGGGTTCGGCGGCGTCACCGGTGCCCGCGTAGAGCATGCCGTCGGGGCCGAAGGCGATACGTCCGCCATTGTGGTTGCCCGCCTTGGCGATACCGTCGAACACCACCTCCGGATCGCTGTCGAGCCGGAACCGGACGATGCGGTTGTCGTCGGCGGCGGTGAAGTACGCGTAGACGTATCCGTCGGTCGCGTAGCCGGGGGAGACCGCCAGGCCGAGCAGCCCGCCCTCGCCGCGCGCGACGACACCCGGCACCTCGTAGACGGGTTCGGGCTCGCGGCCCGGCGTCAGGCGCAGGATCCGGCTGGTGTCGCGTTCGGCGACCAGCGCGGCGCCGTCGGGCAGGAACGCCAGCCCCCACGGCACGTCCAGCCCTTGGGCGACCACTTCGGGAGCGCCGAGATCGGGTGCCGCCGAGGGCGTGCCGGCCGCCGTGGTCGAGGCGATCGGCGTCTCGGCGGGTGGTGGAGTGTCGTCGGGCGCGCCGCACCCGATGAGCCCCACGGCGAGGATCACCGCCGGGATCGCCGCTCGCCGCCGGTTCCGCGTGGTGTCCATGGCCGTCGCTCCCTGTCGCTCGGCGTTCGCGCAGCTCGGCGCCACGCCCGGTGTCTGGCCCCTTCGATCATGCCCGGTGCCGAGACCGGGCGACACCCGCCGCGCGGATCAGGACTTGGTGAGCGTGCCTTCCATCGCGCCCGCCAGGCCCGGGGTGGTGTAGCGGACGGTCCCGTCGGGCTGGAGCGTCACCGTGGACGTGGAGCCCTCGTCGACGCAGGTGCCGGGATTCTCGGTGAGCCGCGCGACCAGGGTGATGGAGTTCTCCGTCGCGGCGGTCAGGCGCTCGGCGCGACCGCAGCGCGTGCCGGAGAGCCTGCCGGTGTTGGCGGAGGTGGCGACCTCGTCGCCGACCGCGCCCTCCCGGATGGTGATCTCGAGGTCGAAGGTGAAGATCGGGTCGGCGACGGTGCCCCGCCACGTCCCGACCAGCGCGCTGGGCACCGCCGAGGCCGCCGCGGCGGCGGTCGTGGTGGCGGCGGTGGTGGTCGTCGTGGTCGTGCTCTCGGCGGATGTGGTGACCTGCGTGGTGGTATCCGCCGCCGACGGCCCGGAGTCGTTGTCCCGCAACTGCGTTCCGATGACGTACGCGCCCGCAGCCACCAGCACGGCGACCACCGCGAGCGCGGCCAGCAGGGGGCCACGCTTCGACTTTGCTGGCGGCCGCTGCCCATACCCCGGCTGGTCGACGGAGTTGTGCTGCGGGGAAAAGTGATTCGCCCGCTGATCTACGGAGTTGTGCTGCGGAGCAAAGTGACTCGACTGCTGATACCCGGCCTGCGGCCCCGGTCCACCCGCGTAGGGCCCCGGTGCGTACCCGGAGGTCGTCGGCGGTGGAGTGTGGTGGGAGCCGGACGAATAGCTGTTCTGCTGGGTGCCGTTCGGAAAACCTTGCGGCCCGGGGTTGGTATGCGGTCGCGCGGGCGTGCCCCCCGTCGCCGGGTGCGTCGGCAGGTCGAGCGGCCCGGAATCCAGATCGAGCAGCCGGACCGCCCGGACGCTCACCTCCTCCAGGACCGCGGGCGGCAACCAGCCCGTGCGCTCGGGCGCGCCGAGCGCCCCCAGGACGTCGAGCAGGCGCGCGGGTGCCGGCCGGGCGGCCGGATCCTTGGCCAGGCAGGACGCGACGATCGGACGCAATCGCTCCGGCACCGCGTCCAGGCGCGGATCCTCGTAGACGATGCGCCACAGCAGGTGCATGGTCTCGCCGGTCCCGAACGGTCCCTGCCCGGTCGCGGCGAAGGTGAGCACACCGCCGAGGGCGAACACGTCGCTCGCCGGCCCGACCGGCTCGCCGGTCACCTGTTCGGGGCACATGAAACCCGGTGAGCCGACGACCTTTCCGGTCGTGGTGAGCGCGGTGTCCTCCACGGCGCGCGCGATGCCGAAGTCGATCACCTTCGGCCCGTCCACGGCCAGCAGCACATTCGACGGTTTGAGGTCGCGGTGCACCACGCCCGCCTCGTGCACCGCGACCAGGGCCGCCGCCAGCCCGCGCGCCAGCGCGAGCAACGTGTCCTCGCCGAACGGCCCGAAGGTCTCGACGGCCTCCGACAGCGCGAACCCGGCCACATAGCCGGTCGCCAGCCACGGCGGGTCGGCGTCGACGTCGGCGTCGAGCACCGGGGCGGTGAAGCGGCCGCCCACGCGCTGGGCGGCCGCCACCTCGCGGCGGAAGCGGGCCCGGAATTCGGTGTCGCCCACCAGATCCGGGCGGATCACCTTCACCGCGACGGTGCGGCCACCGGTGTTGCGCCCGAGGTACACCTTGCCCATTCCGCCCGCGCCGAGGACGCCGAGGATCCGGTAGTCCCCGATCCAGCGGGGATCGTCCAAGCCGAGCGGTCGCACCCGGACAGGCTACCGTCGCTCAGAGTTGCGGCCGGACCTGGTCGGCGATGAGGGCGAGATGGTCCAGATCGGCCAGGTCCAGGATCTGGAGGTAGATCCGCTCGGTGCCCACCTCGGCGTAGCGGCCGATCTTGTCGACCACCTCGGCGGGGGAACCGGCCAGGCCGTTGGTCTTCAGCTCGTCCACCTCCCGGCCGATCGCGGCCGCCCGCCGCGCCACCTCGGCGTCGGTGCCGCCGACGCAGGCGACCAGCGCGTTGGAGTACACCAGGTCGCCGGGCTGCCTGCCGTGCTCGCGGACCGCCGCGCGCACCCGCTCGAACTGCGCCGCCGTGTCCTCGAGGGAGGCGAAGGGCAGGTTGAACTCGGTGGCGTAGCGCGCCGCCAGGCGCGGTGTGCGGGTGGGACCGTTGCCGCCGATCAGGATCGGCACCGGATCCTGCGCCGGTTTGGGCAGCGCGGGCGAGTCGGTGAGCGTGTAGTGGGCGCCGTCGAAGCTGAACGTGTCGCCGACCTTGGTGGACCACAGGCCGGTGATGATCGCGAGCTGTTCCTCGAGCCGCGAGAACTTGTCCTTGGGGAACGGGATGCCGTACGCGGTGTGCTCCTCGGCGAACCAGCCGCTGCCGATGCCCAACTCGACGCGCCCGCCCGACATCCGGTCCACCTGCGCGACCTGGATCGCCAGCGGGCCGGGTAGCCGGAAGGTGGCGGCGGTCACCAGGGTGCCGAGGCGGATGGTGCTGGTCTCGCGCGCGAGCCCGGCCAGGGTGATCCACGCGTCGGTGGGGCCGGGCAGCCCGTCGGAGTCGCCCATCGCCAGATAGTGGTCGGAGCGGAAGAACGCGTCGTAGCCCAGGTCCTCCGCGGTTTTCGCGACGGTGAGCAGGGTGTCGTAGTCCGCGCCTTGCTGCGGTTCGGTGAAGATTCGCAGTTTCATGGTCTCCATCGTGCCCGAGTCCGGCGCGCGGGGGCGTTACCGTCGGGTTGCCGCGCACGCGGTACGGGTGAGACGAGGAGGATCGGTGGGCGCAGACGAGGCCGCGAAGCCGCTGGTGGTGGCGATGGGGGTGTCCGGGTCGGGCAAGTCCACGGCGGGCGCGGCGGTGGCCGCCGCGCTGGGCGTGGAGTACGCCGAGGGCGACGCCTTCCACCCCGAGGCCAATCTGGCGAAGATGGCGGCGGGCAGCCCGCTCGACGACGCCGACCGCGCGCCCTGGCTGGACCGCATCGCCGCCTGGCTGGCGGAGCGCGGCGAGCGGGGCGGGGTGGTGAGCTGCTCGGCGCTGAAGGTGAGCTACCGCGACCGCCTGCGCGCCGCCGCGCCCGACCTGTTCTTCCTGCACCTGACCGCGTCGTACGAGGAACTGTCCCGGCGGATGCGGACCAGGCCGGGCCACTTCATGCCCGCGAGCCTGCTGGACTCCCAGCTCGCCGACCTGCAACCGCTGACCGCGGCCGAGCGCGGGATCGTCGTCGACGCCACGCGCCCGGCGGAGGAACTGGCGCAGGAGGCGCTGACGGCGTTGGGTTGTAGCCGCTGAACGTGCCGGCGCGCCCGGTGCGCTAAGGAGCAGCCGGGCACGGCCCCGACACCACCGGAATGCACGCCCCCGTGGCGTCGGAGAGCAACAGCCCGCCGCCGACGACCAGCGCGCCCACGGCGATCGCCGCGAAGAACAGCACCCACAGGATGGCGGGGAGGTGGGTGAGCCGGGCCAGCTGGTCGGCGTCGGAGTCGACGTCGGCGGGGTTGCGCCAGCGCCTGCGGCGGCCGCGCTGCATCTCGATGACCGGCCGCAGTCCCGCGAACAGCAGGAACCACGCGGACAGGAACGCGAACGCCGCCTGCCAGGTGTCGTCGCCGAACCACGACACCGCGAACACCGCGCCGCCCACCACGAGCACGCTGAACAGCCCGTAGAAGTTGCGGATCTTGATCAGCACCGCCGCCAGCAACAACAGGGTGGTCCACAACATCAGCGTGATCCGCTCGGTCGCCAGCAGCGCCGCGAAACCCAACCCCAGCAGAGGCGGCGCGGGATAGCCCGCCATGGCGGTGAGGATCATGCCGAGCCCGTACGGTTTGCCGCTCGAGACCGTCAGACCGGAGGTGTCGGAGTGCAGGGTGATGCTGTTGAGCCTGCGGCCGGTGAGCAGCGCGACGAAGGCGTGGCCGCCCTCGTGGGCGATGGTGACCACGTTGCGGGTGACGCGCCACAGCGGTCCGTACCCCACCAGCACCAGGGCCGCGACGGCGGTCACGACCACCAGTTGCCAGGGCGGCGGGGTCTGCGTGGTGGTCAGCCGATCCGCGATGGAGGCGCCGCGATCGACGAGTTCTGCGGTGTTCACCGCCGCACCCTACCGGCCGCGCGCGCGAAACGCACCGGGGCGCCGACGGATCCGGCGCTCAGGCCAGGTGCACCACGGCGTCGCTGCCCGCCGACCGCCGCGCCGCCTCCAGCACGCGCAGCACCGCGACCGCGTCGTGCGGATCGACCGGGGCGTGCGCGCCGTCCAGGATCGCCGCCGCCATCGCCGTGTAGAAGGCGGGGTAGTCGCCGGGCAGGGTGGGGTAGGGCGTGAGGTCGGGGTCGGCGCCGAGCAGCCCCCACCGGTCGGGTTCGACCGTGCCCCAACCCTCTTCGCGGGGATCGCCCCCGGCGCGCAGCGCGTCCTCCTGCGGGTCGAGGCCGTAGGTGACGTACCCCGACTCCGACCCGAGCACCCGGAACCGCGGCCCCAGTTGCGGGGTCACCGCGCCCATCGACAGGTGCGAGCGCACGCCCGAGGTGTGGGTGAGCGCGAGGAACGCGTCGTCGTCGGTGGTGACGCCCGCGCGCCGGTTGTCCAGCTCCGCGTACACCGACCGCGCCGGACCGAACAGCGTCAACGCCTGGTCGACCAAGTGGCTGCCGAGATCGAGCAGGGTGCCCGCGCCGTCGGCCACGCCGCCGACCTCGCGCCAGCCGCCCTTGGGCACCGGCCGCCACCGCTCGAAGCGCGATTCGAACCGGCGCACCTCGCCCAGTTCCCCGCCCTCGACGAGCGCGCGCACGGTGCGGAAGTCGCCGTCCCACCGGCGATTCTGGAAGACCGAGAGCGGAACGCCCGCGTGTTCGGCACGCCGCAGGACGTCCTCGGCCTCGGCAGACGTCACCGCGAACGGTTTGTCGACCACCGCCGGGACACCGGCGTCCACGGCGCGGCGGGCGATCAGCGCGTGCGTCCGGTTGGGCGTCGCGACCACGACGAGCCCGAAATCGCCGATCGCGGCGAACAACGCGTCCACGTCCGGGAACACCCGCACGCCCGGGTGCGCGCGGCGCGCCTGCTCGGCCCGCTCCGGTGACCCGGTCACCACGGCGGCCACCCGCATTCTCGGTTGCGCCGCGATCAGCGGTGCGTGGAACACCGCACCGGCCAGCCCGTACCCGACGATCGCCACGTCCACGCTGCTCATCTCCCCGACGCTACCGCCCGTCCGCGCGGGGCTGCGGTGAGCGCGCCCGATCCGGGGCGAACGCGGTGCGGTCGGAGATGAGCGCGGCGAGGGTGAACAGCCACGCGCCCACCGCCACCACCAGCAGCAGCCTGCCGAGCAACGGCAATCCGCCGACGTCGACACGTTCTTCCGCGACCGCTGGAGCCACGACGAAGTCGTGTACTCGACGCGCGGCGTGAACTGCACGGGGTCGTGCCGGTGGAAGGTGTACGTCGAGGACGGCATCATCACCTGGGAGACCCAGGCCACCGACTATCCCTCCGTCGGCGCGGACCGCCCGGAGCACGGGCCGCGCGGCTGCCCGCGCGGCGCCGCCTTCTCCTGGTACACGTATTCGCCCACCCGTGTGCGGTATCCGTACGTGCGCGGCGTGCTGCTCGAGCAAGCGCGTCGAGGACGGGATCGTGCTGGTGGATCAGGACAGCTGCCGGGGCTGGCGCATGTGCGTGACCGGATGTCCTTACAAGAAGGTGTATTTCAACCACCGCACCGGGAAAGCGGAGAAGTGCACGTTCTGCTATCCGCGCGTGGAGGTCGGGTTGCCGACCGTCTGCTCGGAGACCTGCATGGGGCGGCTGTGTTACCTGGGTGTGGTGCTCTACGACGCCGATCGCGTCGCCGAGGCCGCTGCGACTCCCGACGAAAAGGATTTGTATGAAGCGCAATTGGGCGTGTTCCTCGACCCCGAGGATGCCGAGGTGCGCCAGGAAGCCGAGCGGGCCGGGATCGCGCCGGACTGGATCGACGCCGCCCGCCGCTCACCGGTGCGCGCGCTCATCAGCGAGTATCGGGTGGCGCTGCCGCTGCATCCGGAATTCCCCACCCTGCCGATGGTCTGGTACATCCCGCCGCTGTCGCCGGTGGTGGACGCGTTGACGGCGACCGGATTCGACGGCGAGGACGCGCACAACCTGTTCGGCGCCATCGGCTCGCTGCGCATCCCGCTGGAATACCTCGCCGAACTGTTCACCGCCGGTGACCCGGTGCCGGTGCGCGACGCGCTGGCGCGGCTGGCGGCGATGCGCTCCTACCTGCGCGACATCAATCCGGCGGAGCCGCCCCGACGAGTCGATCGCCACCGCCGTCGGCATGACCGGCGCACAGCTCTTCGACCTGCACCGCCTGCTCGCCGTCGCGAAATACGAAGAGCGCTACGTCATTCCGACCGCGGCGGCCGGTGACGCGCGGCAGCTGGAGGAGTCGGCGCTGCCGCAGGGGTGCAGCCTCGACTTCGACGGTGGTCCGGGGATGGGCGGCCCGGCCCGTTCGGGGACGAGTCGGGCCGCAAGTTCCTACCGCTGGCCACCGTCGAGAGCTTCCACGCCTTGCGCCGCAGGCAGACCGCCGACGAGGAGGCGGGATGAGCACTCGGCCCGCGTTCTACCAGGCGGTCGCGGACTGCCTGGACTATCCGGACGAGCGGTTCGCGTCCCGGCTGCCGCTGCCGGCCGCGTGCGCGCCGGAGCTGCGTCCATTCCTCGGGTACGCGGCGTCGGTGCCGTTGGGCGCGCTCGCCGAAACCTATGTGCGCACTGTCGATTTCCACAACCGGCATTGCCTGCACCTGACCTGGTGGCTGGACGGCGACACCCGCAGGCGCGGGGAATCCCTGGTGGCGCTGAAACATCGGCATCGCGCGGCCGGGCTCGAGCTGGCGGGCGCGGAACTGCCGGACTACCTGCCGCTGGTGCACGAGTACGTGGCCGCCACGGGGGACCGGGACGTCCTGCTCGAGCACCGGCCCGGGGTAGAGCTGCTGCGGATCGCGCTGGGGGGAACGACGGTCCGTACGCACAGGTCGTGGCGGCGCTGTGCGGGGCGCTGCCGAGGCCGTCGCCGCGCGACCGGGACGCCGCCCGCGCGCTGGCGCAGGCGGGCCCGAATCCCGCACCGACGCCGTCGGATTCGACGAGCACGCCTATCACCTGCTGTCGTTGTTCGGCGGGACGGCGGCGGGTGTGCTCACGGTGGTGGGCCTGGCGGTGCTGGTGTACCGGCGGCGCACCAGGGCGGCGGTCTTCCGCGCCACCACCCGCAACGACAAGCAGATGTACCTGGTGCTGGTGTCGGCCATCGTCCTGGGTATGTGGGCCAAACTCTCCCAGTCGCGGATCGACGAGGGCTACGACTACCGGCAGACCATCGCGCCGTGGGCGCGCGGCATCGTGACGCTGAACCCCGACCCGTCGCTGATGGCGGGGGTGCCGCTGTCGTATCAGCTCCACGCGGTGATCGGGATGGTGTTGATCGCGCTGGTGCCGTTCACCCGGCTGGTGCACATGTTCAGCGCGCCCGTGGGGTACCTGTTCCGGCCCTGCATCGTCTACCGGTCGCGCGATCCCCGGCAGCTCGGGGAGCGGGCGCCCCGGCCCGGCTGGGAGCCGGTGGAACGGTAGACAATCAGGCCAGACCTTGGTGACTGGCTCTGTTCACGCAGTCCAGTGGTGGCCCATCCTGGTCTGCATGCTTGTGCGTCGGTTGGTCGCGCTCTACAGCGGACTGTGGTTGTACGGCTTCTCCATGGCGGTCATGGTGCGCGCCGGTCTCGGGCTCGACCCGTGGGACGTGTTCCACCAGGGCGTGGCGGGCCACGTCCCGCTGAGCTTCGGCATGGTCACCGCGGTCACGGGCGCCGTGGTGCTGCTGCTGTGGATTCCGTTGCGGCAGCGGCCCGGTCTGGGCACGATCAGCAACATCGTGGTGATCGGCGTCTCGGTGGACGCGGGCCTGTGGTTGCTGCCCGAGTGGGAATCGATGCCCGTGCGGGTGGGCGCGATGCCGGCGGCGGTGGTGCTCAACGCGGCGGCGACCGTGCTGTACATCGGCGCGGGCATGGGGCCGGGACCGCGTGATGGACTGATGACTGGACTGGTCCGGCGCACCGGGTGGTCGGTGCGCGTGGTCCGCACCGGCATCGAAGTGGCCGTGCTGGCCACCGGCTGGCTGCTCGGCGGCACGGTCGGCGTGGGCACCCTGGCGTACGCCTTCGGCATCGGGCCGCTGATCCAGCTCATGATTCCGTTCGTCGACCGGTACCTGCCCGGATTCCATCCGGTGCGGGCGCGCGCCGACGAGCCCGTGCCGGTGGCCGACTGACGGCGGCGGTCCGAGAGGCCGAGATGTCGATGCCCTCGGACGCCGCTCGAATCGTCCGAAGGAAGGTCGCCCAGTAGTACGAACGGCCGACTCCCGCGGCGTTGCGACGCGCGAAGGTATCCATATGCCCTGGATACAACGGATCTCCGTACTGGTCGCGACGTGTGCGGTAGCGGTCTCGTGCGCGAATTCCGCCACCGACGACGCGCCCGCCGCCACCGACGCGCCCGCCGCCCTGGCGTGGTCGCCGTGCGCGGACCTCGCGGCACCCGACGACGGACGCGTATGGGAGTGCGCGACACTCCCGGTCCCGTTGGATCACGCCCGTCCGGACGGCCCCGCGATCGACCTCGCCGTCCTCCGATCGCGCACCGCCGATCCGGCCCGGCGGCTCGGCTCGCTGGTCTACAACCCCGGCGGACCGGGTGGCTCCGGCTTCGAGCACGCGCCCGCTGTCGCCGCCCGCTTCGCCGGTCTGCTGGACCGCTACGACCTGGTGTCCTGGGATCCGCGCGGGGTGGGGCGCAGCGCGCCGATCACCTGCGAGCAGCCGGAGCTGCCCGCTCGCGTGCCGCGCACGGACGCCGAATGGGCGGAACTGGACGCCGCGAGCCTGCGTTTCGCCGACTCCTGCGTGAACGGCTCGGGCCGCTTGCTGCCGCACGTCGGGCTCGCCGACTCGGCACGGGACCTCGACCTCATTCGTGCCGCTCTCGGGGAGCCCCGGCTCGACTTCCTCGGCGTCTCCTACGGCGGGCAGCTCGGCGCGGCCTACGCCACGCTGGCCCCGGAGCGCGTGGGCCGCATGGTGCTCGACGCGCCCGGCACGCCGCTGCGCGAATTCCGGCGCACCCTGCTGGACCAGGCCGCTGGCATGGAGGCGGCGCTGCGCGACTTCGTAAGGTTCTGCCTCGACGACGGACAGTGCCCGCTGGGCCGCGACGAGAACGCCGCCCTGGACGGCACGGATCGCTTCCTGTCCGCGCTGGATACGGAGTCGAGCGATCTCGACCGCGCCACGGCGACCGCCGCGCTCGGCATCGCGCTCTCCGCGCCCGAGACCTGGCCGCACCTGGAACTCGCGCTCGGGCGGGCGCTCGCGGGTGACGGAAGCGAATTGGCCGGGTACGCGGCACTTTTCACGGGCCGGCGCGCCGACGGGACGTTCTCGAACTTCGCCGCCGCGAACACGGCGATCAACTGCGCCGACTACCCCGATATCTACACCGTCGCGCAGATTCGCGACCTGATGCCCGAATTCGCCCGGGTATCACCGCGTTTCGGCGAACTGACCGGCCTGCGCCTGGCCGAATGCGCGCGGTGGCCCGTGCACGGAGTGGGACGGGTCGCCTTGGACGGCGGCGGTGCGCCGACGGTGCTCGTCGTCGGTGCGACGGGGGATCCGCAGGCGCGCTACGAGTGGGTCACCGAGGTCGCCGAGCACCTGCGTCCCGCCACCCTGCTCACCTACGACGGGCCGGGCCACGGCGCGTACGGAGGGGTCGATCCCTGTGTGGACCGGGTGGTCGAGGACTACCTGCGGGAGGGTGTCGTACCCGCCGAGGGCGCGCGGTGCCCCTGAAAGTGGGGTGTGACCGATCGGTTATCGTTCGATAACCTGGGAGTGGTTATCGAACGATAACCGCCATCGCTTGGGAGGTACTCATGCCCGTGCTCACCCGAATCGACGACATCCTCACCGATCTGCGCGCCTACCTGGGCGACGACGCCCCCGCGCTGAGCCTGCCGCCCGCCGCCTACACCTCCCCGGAACTCTGGGAGCTGGAGTGCGAGCGGATCTTCCATCGCTCCTGGTTCCTGGTCGCGCACACCGATCAGCTCGCCGCGCCGGGCGACTACGTCGCGGTCTCGGTGGCGGGCGAGATGGCCGTGGTCGTGCGCGACGGCGACGGTGTGCTGCGCGGGCATTCGCCGGTCTGCCGGCACCGGCTGATGCCCCTGGTGGAACCCGGCGCGGGAAACACCGCCGCGTTCACCTGTCGGTACCACCTGTGGAAGTACGGATTGGACGGGCGGCTGCGCGGCGCGCCGTACATGGCCGAAAACAAGGAGTTCCGCGCCGACGAGTGCCGGCTGCCCGGTTTCGCGGTCGCGGAGTGGAACGGTTTCGTGTGGCTGAATCTGGACGCGCGCGCCGAGCCCGTCGCCGCACATCTGGATCTGATCGCGCCGCACTTCGCCGGATACCGGCTGGACCGGATGGTGCAGGTGGACTCGTGGTCGCTGGAGTGGCGGGCCAACTGGAAGCTGGTGATGGAGAACGGGCACGAGAACTATCACGTGCTCGGACTGCACCGGGAGACGTTGCAGCCCTTCATGCCCGGCGGTGGCGACATCCACGTGGAGGTGGCGTCTCCGTGGATGCTGCACCTGCGCATCCCGCTCGCGATGTCCGTGGACTCGGCGATGCTGTCCCTCGACGACGTCCAGCGGGCGCACGCCATGGTGGGGCTGGCGTTCCCCGCGAGCGCGTTCATCGCGCTGGCCGATCAGGTGGTGTGGCTGACGTTCCTGCCGTCGACCATCGACAGCGTGCGGGTCCTCGGCGGTGTGCTGACCCTGCCCGAGCTCGCCGTGGGCTCAGCGGATCTGGCGCGCACCCAGCAAGCCGTGACCGCGATGATCAACGACGAGGACCGGAGCGGGCTGGAGGCGGTGCAGCGCGGGGCCGGGTCCCGGTACGCCGAGCGCGGTCACCTCAGCCCCAAGGAGAGGCCGGGCGTGCTCGCGTTCTACCGCGATCTCGCGCACGCCCTGCTGGACGACGGACCGTGGCCGGGCACGCTATAGCCTGAAGCGCGTGACCGCCGAGACCGCACCCCTGAGCCCGGCGGCCGAGCGGATCCTGCGCACGGCCGCCGAGCTCATCGCCGCGCGCGGCTACTCGGCGACCTCGACCCGTGATATCGCCTCGGCCGTCGGGGTGCGCCAGCCCGCCCTGTACAAGCACTTCGCCGCCAAGGACGACATCCTGGCCGCGCTGGTGCGCCTCGGTCTGCAAGGCCCGCTCGAGCTGGCCGGCGCGCTGGTCGCGACCGACGCGCCCGCGATGGTGAAACTGCACCGCTGGCTGCGTGATTCGCTCGAACACCTGCGGGATTCGCCCTACGTGCTGATCTCCATCCTGACCACGCCGGAACTCCAGCAGGACCGGTTCGACGCGGAACGTGAACTCCTGCACCGCTTCGACCGCGTGGTCGTGGACTGGGTGACGGAGGGATTGGCGGAAGGCGAGGTGCGGCCGATGAATCCGGTGTCGGGGGCGCGGCTGGTGCAGGCGCTGTTCGACGCGCTGGCGCTGCCGGAGATCGCGGTGAGTCCCGCGGAGATCGTGGAGTTCGCCCTCACCGGACTGCTGGCCGACGCCGGGCGCCTGCCGGACATCCGGGCTGCCGCCGAAGCGCTGCCGCTCCCGTGACCATGTCCTGATCCAAGGGGCCGATGTCCTCGAGGACATCGACGGCGTCGCGAAGACTGAGATCGTGGACGAGCAGCGCGAGGTCGTGATCGCGGTGGGGGAGGGGGTGATGATGCTGGATGTGGCCGGTCGGCGCAGGTGTTCCACTGGGCGGGCTACCGGGTGCGGCTGGCGTCCCCGGATGGTGCGGCGGTGGTGACCGACGTCGGCGTGCCGATGGGGGTCGGGGGCGCGATCCCGGATTTCGCGGGGCGGATCGACACGTTGATCGTGCCCGGCTACGCGATCTTCGTGCGGGACGCGCCGGTGGTGACCTCGGCGGGCGTGACGGCCGGAATCGATATGGCGCTCGCGCTCGTCGAGGAGGATCTCGGCGCGGAGGTGGCGCGGTCGCTCGCGAAATCCCTCGTGGTGTTCCTGCGCAGGCCCGGCGGGCAATCGCAGTTCAGCGTGCGGACCGAGGTCGCGCTGCCGATCGGTCACCGGCCGACTCGCTGGCCCTCCCCGCGACTTCGCTCGCCACCCGCGTCACCGAACACATCGCCGACTACGACGACGAACTGCTGTCTGTGATCTGCGCGCTCCACGACATCGGCCTCGGCGCTATCGCCAACGGCGCGAACAGATTCGAACTAGACGGCGCCGACCACGCGGCGGAATTCCTGGAGCGGCACGGCATCATCGACGAGCGCGTCGACCTCGTGTGGGACGCGATCGCCGCCCACACCACCGGCCTGTTCGAATCACCGGTGTACCGGCGCCGCCGTCCCGCGGCCGCCTGGATCGCGGTGGAGGGCATCGGCATCGACGTCGGCGGCGCGCCCGGCGATCTGCCGCCGGGCTACGCCGACCTGGTGCACGCCCGCTACCCACGCCTAGGCGGCAGCCGGGCACTCGCCGACGCCATCGCGGCGCAAGCGCTCGCCGACCCGCGCAAGGCGCCGCCCGGTTCGCTGACCTCGGTGATCATGGCCGAGCACCACCCCGAGATCCCGCAGCCGACCTGGGAGATGCCGCTGTCGAGCAGCGAGTGGGGCGACTGAGCGCGGGCGCGGAACTCGTTCAGGCGGGCGCGGATTCCTTCGCGGCCAGGTCGGCCTTCCACTCCCGGAAGCCCTCCTCGGTGCGGCCGCGCCGCCAGTACCCGGAGATCGAGGACGCCCACGCGGCGGGCACCTGCCGGTCGCGGCGGATGTAGCGGCGCAGGTCGTGCATGACGGCGCTCGCCTCGCCGTGGATGAACACCTGCACCTGACCGTCGCGCCACGGGGCGGCGCGCACCGTCTCGGCGAGCAGTTCGCCCGCGGGGCGCGCGCCCCGGTGCAGCCAGGTGAGTTCCACGCCGGCGGGCTTGTCCAGCTTCAGCTCGTCGTCGGGGCCCGACACCTCGACGAACGCGTCGCCGACCGCGTCGGCGGGCATCGCCTCGAGCGCGGCGGCGATGGCGGGCAGCGCGGATTCGTCACCGGCGAGCAGGTGCCAGTCGGCGTCGGCGCGCGGCGAGTAGGCCCCGCCCGGTCCGTACAGGTCGATGGTCTCGCCGGGCTCCACCGACGCGGCCCACGGCCCGGCGATGCCTTCGGTGCCGTGGAACACGAAATCGGCGGCCAGGGTGCCCGCCTCCCGGTCCACCGCACGGACGGTGTAAGTGCGCAGCACCTCGATGCCGTCGCGCGGGAAGATGAACTTCACGTAGGAATCGGAGTGCTCGCTCGGCTGGAAGGCCGCGAATCCGGGGCCGCCGAAATGCACGCGGATCAGGTGCGGCGTCAGCCACTCGGTGCGGAGCACGGTGAGGGTGGTGCGTGGGCGGGCCAAGATTACCTCCGGACGCTCGAATTAATTAGGCATGCCTTACCAAGGTACTCGCGTTCGCGCCCGGCGGGCACGGCGGTTGCGTTCACGGTGAGGGTTACCGCAGACGCGCCGACCCCGCCCCGCGAAGATGACCGCATGACCCAGATCGCGCCCACCCCGACCGACACCGTGCGGCAACGCTACCGCGACCCGGTGCCCGTCGACGCCGCCCTGTGGAATCCGGTGCTGCAGGTGCTGCACGACCACCGCTCGGTGCGGCGGTACCTGCCCGACCCGGTCTCCGACGACGTGCTGCGGCTGCTGGTCTCGGCCGCCCAGTCGGCCGCGACCTCCTCGAACCTGCAGGTGTGGAGCGTGGTCGCGGTGCGCGATCCCGAGCGCAAGGCCCGGCTGGCGGCGCTGGCGGGCGGCCAGGCGCATATCGAGCAGGCGCCGGTGCTGCTGGTCTGGACCGCCGATTTCGCGCGGCTGCGCCAGCTCGCCGCCGACCGCGAGGCGCCCCTGGAGGGCGCGGACTACCTGGAGTCGAGCTACGTCGGGTTCATCGATGCCGCGCTGGCCGCGCAGAACGCGGTGGTCGCCGCCGAATCGCTGGGCCTGGGCACCGTCTACATCGGGGCGCTGCGCAACCACCCGGAGCGGGTCGCCGCCGAAATCGGCCTGCCGCCCAGTGTTTTCGCGGTGTTCGGCCTCGTCGTCGGGCATCCCGATCCGGCGGAGGAGGCGAAGGTGAAGCCTCGCCTGCCGCAGGCCGCGGTGCTGCACCACGAGACCTACGACCTGCCCGCCCAGCGCGAACACGTCGCCGACTACGAGACCAGGATCGCCGACTTCTACGCCGAGCAGAACCTCGCGCACTCTTGGACCGAGCGCGTGCTCGCCCGCCTCGCCTCGCCCCGCAGCCTCAACGGCCGCGACCGGCTGCGGGAATCCCTTGCCACGCTGGGCTTCCCGCTGCGCTGAGCTTGTCAGGAGGACCCGGACCCCGGGTCGATGATGTGCCGCGCTGAGGTCACAGGAGCCGCGCTGAGGTCGTCGGGAGGTGTGCCCGAGGCCGTCAGGAATTGCGCTGAGGTCCTCAGGAAGCGGCGATCTTCTCGATGAGTTCGAAGGAGCGGGCCCGGTCCTCGATGTCGTAGACGAGCGTGTTGAGCATGAGTTCGTCGGCGCCGGTGCGGTGCAGGAGATCGGTGAGCTGGGCGCGCACCGTGTCCGGGGAGCCGGTCGCCTGCCCCTGCCTGCGCTGCGCGATGAACTGCCGTTCCCGTTCCGTGGGGCGGAATTTCGCCGCCTCCTCGGTGGACGGCAGCGTGCCGGGCCGCCCGGCGGCCAGCTGGAGGAACGCGAGATCCCGTGGCGCGGAGAGTTCTTCGGCGCGCTCGTCGGTGTCGGCGCAGACCGCCGACAGGGCCACCATGGCGTAGGGGGTTTCCAGATCGGCCGTCGGTCGGAAGCTGTTGCGGTACAGGGCGAGCGCGTCCTCGGTGCCGAGCGGATTGATGTGGTGGGCGAACGCGAACCGCACGCCGAGCACCGCCGCCACCTGCGCGCTGTAGCCGCTCGACCCGAGCAGCCAGATCTCGGGCTCTTCGCCGCGCCCCGGCGTGGCGCTGATGCCGTCGGCCGAGGTGCCACGGAAGTAGCGCAGCAGCGCGGCGAGTTCGGTCGGGAAGGATTCGGCGGCCAGCCCTTCGGCGGTGCGGCGCAGCGCCAGCGCGGTGGCCTGATCGGTGCCGGGCGCGCGGCCGATGCCCAGGTCGATGCGCCCAGGATGCAGCGCCTCGAGCGTGCCGAACTGCTCGGCCACCACCAGCGGCGCGTGATTGGGCAGCATCACCCCGCCGGAGCCGACGCGGATGCGCGAGGTGGCGTTGGCCAGGTGCGCGATCACCACGCTCGGCGCCGAACTGGCGATGCCCGGCATGTTGTGGTGTTCGGCCACCCAGAATCGCCGATAGCCGAGAGCTTCGGTCCGCCTGGCCAATTCGGTGGTCGCGGCCAGTGCCTCGCCCGTGCTCGCGCCGGTCTGCACCGGGGCGAGGTCGAGCACGGACAGGGGGATGTCGATCATGCGGCTCCTCTCGGCATCACTCGAGAGGTAACGCCGGGGCGTCCCGGACTATTTCCGCGCCGCGCGCGGTGCCGTCCACACGCTGCCCCGGCATCAGGGTGGCGACCGCGAACATGACCGCCACGGCGATCGTCACGCTCACGAACACCAGGTGCACCCCGTCGGCCAGTAGACCGGGATCGGGCGTGTCGGAGGCACCCACCCGCGCGTTGACCAGCGCGCCGAACACCGCGACGCCCAGCGCACTGCCGAGTGCGCGGGCGAACATGTTGGCCGAGGTCACCACGCCGCGCTCGGACCACGCCGCGCTGGTCTGCGCCGCGATGAGCGTCGGCGTCGCGACCAGACCCATCCCCGCGCCGATCACGAAACAGGACGCGGCGATCCGCCACGGCGAGGACTGCTCGTCGATGAACAGCGTCGAGACCGCGCCGAGTACGCCGAGCCCGCTGCCGATCAGCGCGCTGCCGCGAAAGCCGATGCGCAAGTACACCTTTCCGGCCAGCGATGCCGCCAGCGGCCAGCCCAGGGTGAGTGTGCCGACGGTGAGTCCGGCGACCAGCGCACCGGTGCCGAGCACGCCCTGGGTGAAAGTCGGGACATAGGTGGTCAATCCGAGCAGCAGCGCGCCGATCAGCAGCGACACGGTACTGCTCACCACCACCACGCGCCGGGTGAAGATCCACAGCGGCAGAATGGGATTCGCGGCGCGCCGCTCCACGAGCGCGAACAGTAGCAGCGTGAGGACGCCGCCGGTGAAGATGGCGATGCTCACCGGCGAACCCCACGCCCACGCCTGCCCGCCCTCGAGCAACCCCAGCACGATCGCACCCGCGCCGAGGGCGAGCAACGCCGCGCCGAGATAGTCGATGCGCTGACCGCGTCGCTGGGCCCGCTCCTGGAAGCCGCGCAGCAGCATCCACGCCGCCACCGCCGCCAGCGGCAGGTTGATCAGGAAGATCCACCGCCAGCCGACGTAGTCGGCGAACAACCCGCCCAGCAGCGGCCCCGCCACCGCCGACATCGCCCACACGCTCGCCAGGTAGCCCTGCGCCTTGGCCCGTTCGGCGAGGGTGTAGATATCGCCCGCGACCGTCATCGTCATCGGCAGGATGGCGCCCGCGCCGATGCCCTGCACGGCGCGGAACACGATCAGGGCGGTCATGCTGGTGGCGAGTCCGCACATCAGCGAACCCAGGGCGAACACCGCGATGCCGAACATCAGGACCGGTTTGCGGCCGAACGTGTCGGCGAGTTTGCCGTAGATGGGCACGGTCACGGCCTGGGCCAGCAGATAGAGCGAGAACAGCCAGGGGAACTGGGTGAAGCCGCCGAGACTCTCGGTGATGGACAGCACGGCGGTGGCGATGATCGTGGTGTCGAGCGCGACCAGTCCGGTCGACAGCATCAGCGCGCCGAGCACGGCTCCGCGCTCGGAGCGCAACCCCACCGTCGGCTGGGCGGTCTCGGTCGCCACGCGGGCCCCTTTCGTTCGTCTCTCTAACCATCTTCACCGAACGCCGGGCCGCGCGGACTATTCCCGAATGGCAGCAATCGATTCCGGTGCGCGGGAAAACCCAGCTCACACGGGGTCGTGCCCGGTGATTCGCCGACTGCGTGCCGATTTCAGCCCGAACCGTGCGACCATGGTCGGAGGTCGTGGACCACGCCCGCCGCGTCACCGGGGACACGGGGGATTGGCCACGACCTAGCGGTGCCGCCGGGCAGGGGTGACTCTCCGGCGCCGGCCGCGTTGCGACAGCGAAGGTTAGGTTTTCCGTGAAGGGGGAACAGTGGACACGCTGAAGCTCGACCCGGCGGCGATGGCCGCCTACTCCGCGATGGCCAGGACGGTCGCCGAGCAGTTGGCCTCGGCGGCCTCGGCGGCGTCGGGTGCGGTGAATCCGCAGAAGCTGGACACCGATCTGGGGCTGATCGGCGCCGAGTTCGTCGCGCGGTTCACCAGCGCGGTGCAGGAACACACCCAGGCGCTGTCGACGGCGAGTCAGCTGGTCTCGGCGTACGACCGGGTGCTGCGCGACTACGACGAGCGGATGCGGGCCGGCGACGCGTCGACCGCGCGGGCGCTGTCGCGGACCGAGGAGGAGTTGTCGTGAGGCGGCTGAGCGGGTTGCGCAGGCGGCGTCCGGCCGAACAGGCCGCCGAGTCGCTGCCGGTGGTGAGCAACGATCCCACGGCCGATCCGCCGCTCATCGCGGCCCTGGTGCAGCCGATGTTGCAGCTGCGGGCCTCGCTGGGCACCGGCGCCACGCTGCCCGATCGCGCGATCACCGCCGCGCTGTCGACCGCGGCCACGCACGCGGCCGATTCCGAGGGGCCGCACCGCGAGGGGTTGCACGCCCTCGAATCGACGTGGACCTCGCGCGGTGCCGACGCGGCCGTGCCCGCCCTGCGCACGACGCAGACCGAGATCGGGGAGATCTCCGATCGGGGCCCGGCGTATCTGTCCGTGCTCGGTGACGCGCAGGCCACGAGTGCGCGCGCGGCCCGGCGGGTGGATCAGATCATCGCCGACTTCCGCGCCGACGCCCGCCGGGTGCTCGCGGAAGCGACGACCGCGCCCGACACCGACGCGGTGATCGATCTGGCGGCGATGGCGCTGCGCGACGCGCTGGTCACGGTCGACGGCGCGCGCACGGAGATGAACGGCCACACGCGGCGATTGGACGAGATGGGCCCGCTCACGGTCACCCGGCCCGGCGCGTTCGGCGACGGGCGCGGCGGCACCGACCCGTCGTACGCGATCTCGCCCGGCACGTACGGGACGATTCCCGGGACGAACGGTCAGGGGCAGCAGCTGGATCCGGCGCAGCTGGCGCAGTTGCAGTTGCAGCGGGAGCTGATCTCGGCCGGTGTGGAGCTGGGCACCTCGGCGATCTCGGCGGGCGTGGACATCGGCACCCACTTGATCGACAAGATCGTGGAGGTCGGCACGCACGCGATGGACACGGTCGCGGCGTCGGCGGACAAGGTGATCGACAAGGCGATCCCGGAGCTGATCAATCCCGGCAGCACGACGAACAACGGCGCGGGCACGCCCGGCGGTGGTCAGCAGTCGTCGCCGTCGCGGGTCATCGACTTCGGGGGCGGCGCCGCGCCGGGCGGCGGCGGGACCACGCCGGGTCAGAACGCGGGCGGTGCGCGCCCGGAGCCGCCGAAGCCGAGTTCCCCGCCCGCCACGTCGGTGCTGCCCGCGCCGGCCCCGCAGGAGAGCGCGCCCGCGCCCCGGCCCGATCCCGCGCCGTCCGGGCAGCCGGGTGGCGCGCACGGCGGTGTCGCGATGCCGCCGCCCGGCGGCGGCGATCAGGACCGCAGGCCGCGCGACGGCCAGCTGGGCGTGACCATTCCCGCGTCGGCGTTGATCCCCGAGACGGCCACCGTTCCGGCCGCCGTCATCGGCGACTTCGGCGATGACGCGCCCTGATCCGGACGGGGCGAATCCAGGGCAGCGTCAGCCGAATCCGTTCGACACGGGCCTGCCGATGCTCCGGCTGCCCGCCCCGCCCGCCGGGAAGCGCCGCAAGCGCAAGTCTGGGCGATCCGCGCCGCGAGTGCGGACCCCGGAACAGGCGGGCCCGGTCGACCCGGCCGTGCCGAAACCCCTGAAGCGGCCGTCGCGCAGGCCCGACGCCGAATGGGCCGAATGGCTCGACCCGCCCGCCCGCCCCGCCGAGCCGCCGAAAGCACCACCCCAGCGGCGGCGGGTCCCGGAGGACGATCCGGTCGCCGACGATCAGCCCGAGCAGCGCCCGCTGCCGTCGGTGCCAGGCATCGTCGACCGCACGGGCGGCAATCCGGGTCCCGCGTTGCGCCGCCCCCGTCCGGAAGGCGCGCAGCAACAGCATGGCAACAAGGTGCTCGCCGTGCTGATCCTGGTGGGCCTGTTCATCGCGGTGGGGTCCATCCTGTGGGCCGTGCTGCCGGACGCCTCGCCGCGCAAGGCCACGCCGCTCACCGTGCCGACCGACGGACCCGCCGGTCAGCCCACGTCGGAGCCGCCCACCGATCCGCCGTCGCCACTGGCGACGCCGGGCTGCCAGGAGCGGCGCGGCGGGGACGTGGTCTCGGGCACCGGCGCGGGCGGCACCCAGGACGGCCCGTCGGCGATCCTCGCGTTCGAACGCGCCTATTACGAGGCGCGCTCCGGTGCGGCGGCGCGCGCCGTCGTGGCCCCGGACGCGGCGGTGCCCCCCGCCGACCAGATCCAGCGCGGCATCGATCAGGTCCCGGTCGGCACCCGCTACTGCGTGCAGATCACCCGCACCGCCACCGGCGCGGGTGACGGCCAATCCCACTGGGTGGTCCGCCTGACCCAGCAGTATCCGGGCGAGGAAGCCCGCACCTTCGGTCAGATCATCACCACCCGAACCGAACTCGGCCGCACCCTGATCACCGGCATCTCCATGGCCTGAGGTTCGCTAACCCCAGGTGAGCGGGTCCAGGTGCAGGTAGAAGCGCAGCCGTTCGGAGTCGAGGGTGAGGCCGTAGCGGTGGGCGAAGTCGCGGTCGGCCTTCGCGGCGGACGGCTCGTCGGGCCAGGTCTCGCGTGAGCTGGCCAGCAGGAGGGCGATATCCGCGTAAGGGTCGGCGGTGCCGAGGCGGCCGAGGTCGAGGAATCCGGTGACGGTGTCCGTGGCCGGATCCACGACGATGTTCGGCAGGCACAGATCCCCTTGGCAGACCACCGCATTCGCGCGTTCCTGGGCCAGCCGCGCGTCTATCCGCGCGGCCAGCCGGGCGAGCAGCACGGCGGGCGGGGTGCCCACCTGCTCCTCGGGCAGGAACTCCGGGTGGACGGCGTCGCGGGCGACGACATCCTGGGCGAGCGCGAACATACGCGCCACGCCGCGGTCGAAAGGGCAGTCCGCGGTGGGCGTTTCGTGCAACCGCCGCACGGCGTCGGCTATCGACGCCCACGCCCGGCCCAACTCGTCGGCGGAGAGCGTCTCGGCGGTCACCCCGGGGACGGTTCCCGTGACGAGACAGGCGATTCCGGCGCCGGCGTGCCAGTCCAGCACCGGCGCACACGGGATGTCGTGCGCGGCGGCCCAGACCAGGCGTTCCCGCTCACCATCCAGCTCCGGGACATCCTGGTCCACAACGCATTTCGCGTAGCGTGATCCGTCCGCCGACCGGAAGACCCCGGCCCCGGATTCGCCGCTCGCCACCGGCGTCCATGCGGTGTCGGTGGGCAGGATCGACCGGTACCGCTCGGGAGCCTCCACCACGCCCCGACACTATCAGGGGGAAGGATCGCACTCGCCGTGCCTGGCCAGGCGGCGCTCCAGACCGTCGAGCGGAACGGCGAGCGTCTTGTTGGGGCAGCCGTGCCCTGCCAGGCCGCTACGCTGATCGCGACGGCGTGTCGCCAAGTAGCGGGACCGGGCTCGCGCCGACCGGCGCGGTGGTGGCGACCAGGTCGGCGGGCGGGCCCTCGGCCACCAGTCCGCCGTTCTCCAGCAGCAGGCAGTGATCGCTGGTCAGCGCCTCGTCGCGCTGGTGTGTCGCGTGCACGACGGTGGCGTCGAGATCGCGGATCAACGCCGAAATACGGTGGCGCGACTCGATATCCAGCCCGGTCGTCGGCTCGTCGAGGAGGAGCAGCTCGGCCTCCTGGGCGAGGGCTTGCGCGAGGAGGGCGCGCTGGCGCTGCCCGCCGGACAGGGTGTCGAGCCTGCGGTCGGCCAAGCCGGTGATGTCCATGCGGGCCAGGCATTCGTCGACGCGCTCGCGGTCGGACCGGCGCAATCGCCGCCACGCGCCCCGGTGGGCCCAGCGGCCCATGGTCACCGTCTCGCGCACCGTGGTCGGGAGCGTGGACGGCACCGCGCTGTGCTGGACCACGAACGCGATCCGCAGCCCCTCCGGTCGCTCGATCGCGCCCGTCATCGGCGGCAGGACGCCCGCCAGCGCCGACAGCAGCGTGGATTTGCCCGACCCGTTGTGGCCGAGCAATGCGGTCACCCGGCCCGCCGGAATCTCGGCGGTCACGTCGTGGACGGCCGCCCGCCCGCGGTAGCCCGCCGACAGCCCGGTCAGGCGCAGCGGCGTCGCTGTCACAGTGTGTCTCCCGTCACCCAATTTTGGAATGAAAACCATTTCCATCTTAGAGTGTCGCCCCATGGAGTGGTTGATCGCCCCGTTCGAGGTGTCCTTCGTGGCGCGGGCACTGTGGGGCGGGCTGCTCGTGTCGTGCCTGTGCGCGATCGCGGGTACCTGGGTGGTGGTGCGCGGCATGGCGTTCCTCGCCGACGCGATGGCGCACGGGATGCTGCCGGGCATCGCCGTGGCCGCGCTGCTGGGCGGAAACCTGTTGGTGGGCGCGGCTTTCAGCGCGGGCGCGATGGCGCTGGGCGTCACGGCGCTGAGCCGCGACACGCGGTTCTCCGCCGATATCGGCATCGGGCTGTTGTTCGTCGGCATGCTGTCGGTGGGGGTGGTGATCGTGTCGCGGGCCCAGTCGTTCGCGGTCGACCTCACCGGGTTCCTGTTCGGCGACGTGCTCGCCATCCGCGACCGTGACCTGTTCTGGCTGGTCGTCGCGCTGCTCGCGGCCGCGGTGACGGCGGCGGCCGGGCACCGGGCCTTCCTCGCGGCGTCGTTCGACGAGCGCACCGCGCACACGCTGGGCCTGCGGCCGAAGCTCGCGCACGCGGCCATGGTCGGGCTCATCACCCTCGCCATCGTCGCCTCGTTCCACATCGTCGGCACGCTGCTGGTGTTCGGGTTGCTCATCGCGCCGCCCGCCGCGGCGATGCTGTGGGTGCACCGCATCCCGCTGATCATGCTGACGGCGGCGGGGCTGGGGTCGGCCGCGACGTTCGTGGGCCTGCTGGTGTCGTGGCACGTCGGCACGGCGGCGGGCGCCACGATCGCGGCCACGGCCGTCGGATTCTTCTTCCTGTCCGCTGCGGCCTCGGCGCTGCGCGCGCGAATCAGGTTCGGCGGCAGGGGAACCCGAGTGGGTGCGGCGGCCGTCGTGGCGGCGGTGTCGGTGGCGGGCTGCGGTGCGACGGGTCCGGTGGACGATGACGCCGAGCCGACGCCGCACGGGTACGTGGCGGGCGCGGAGGAGACCGCCGAGCCGAACCCGCGACTCGTCTTGGTGGACAAGGATTCCGGCGCGGTCCGCGTGCTCGACCTGCTCTCGCAGGAGGTCACCGAACTCGACACGGTGCCGGGGGCCGACCGGATCGCGACCGACCGGCGGCACGTGTACGTGTCGGGCGAGCGGGGCGTGACGGTGGTCGATTCCGGTTCCTGGCTGGTCGATCACGGTGATCACGTCCACTATTACCGGGCGCCCATCCGAGCGGTGGGCGCGCACGAGTCCGGGGACGTCGTCGCCGCCGCATCGGATTCGACGGTGGCGGCGCTGAGTTCGCCGGACGGTGGCGCGACACTGCTGGATCGTGCGGCCTTGGACAACGGCGAAGTACGCGAAATCGGTTGGCGCGCCGACGGTCCGGCCGTCCCTCTCGGCGAGCGCGTCCTGGTCGCCGATCCGGCGACCGGTGCGGTGACGGTCCGCACGCGGGAAGGCGCGGTCGAGTCCACGCTCGACGCACCCTGTGCCGAGGCGCGCGGGACCGCCGTCACCCGGCGCGGTGTCGTGTTCGGTTGCGCGGACGGCGCTCTCGTCGTCTCGGCGGACGGCGGCGCGTTCGCGGGCGAGAAGATCGCCTACCCCGCGCCGGTGCCGCCCGCGGAACGCGCGGTGGCGTTCACGCACCGGCCGAACAGCGCGACGCTGGCCGCCGCGGCGGGCGATCGCGGGGTGTGGGAGCTCGACATCCGCAAGAAGACCTGGAGTTTCGTCCCGACGGGCGCGGTGGTCGCGGCGAACACGCCGGGGGAGGGGGCCGCGCTGCTGGCCCTCACACCCGACGGAGTGCTGCGCGCCTACGACGTCGAGAACGGCACGGAGGTGAAGAGCGCACCGCTCGTCACACCGGGCGCAAGCGCCACGATCGCGATCGACACGAGTCGCGTCTATGTCAACGATCCCGTCGCACGAAAGGTTTTCGAGATCGACCACGCCGACCTGCGCGTAGCCCGCACCTTCGACCTGGATATCAGTCCCGGCCTCCTGGCGGAGACGGGCGAATGAGGACCGCGGCGCTGTTCGGCGCGCTCCTGGCGGCCGCGCTGACGCTGACCGGATGCGACGGCGGTGGCGGCGACCGTCCCGAAATCGTCGTCACCACCAACATTCTCGGCGACCTCACGGCCGCCGTGGTGGGCGCCGCCGCCGAGGTGACCGTGCTGATGCCGCCGGACGCCGACCCGCACAGCTTCGCGGTCTCCGCGCGACAGGCCGCGACCCTGGAACGCGCCGACTTGATCGTGCACAACGGGCTCGGGCTCGAGGAGGGCGTGCTGCGCCACGTGGAGGCCGCGGCCGAGGCGGGCGTCACCACCGTCGCGGTGGGCGAGCACGTCGATCCGCTGCGCTACCGCCCGGAGGTCGGCAGCGGACGCCCCGACCCGCACTTCTGGACCGATCCGCGCCGCGTGCGCACGGCCGTCGAGGTGATCCGCGACGAGATCCTCACCCACGTCGACGGTATCGACGCCGACGCCGTGCGCGACCGCGCGACCCGGTACCTCGGTGAGATCGACGGCTTGGACTCGTGGATGACCGAACAGTTCGCGGCGCTGCCCCCTGAGCGCCGCAAACTCGTCACCAACCACCACGTCTTCGGTTATCTGGCCCAGCGTTTCGGGTTCGAGGTGATCGGCGCGGTGATACCGGGCGGCACCGCGCTCGCCTCGCCCAGCCCGTCCGACCTGGCCGAGCTGGCCGGGGCGGTGCGCGCGGCCGGGGTACCCACGATCTTCGCCGACTCCGCCCAGCCCGACCGGCTGGCGCGAGTGCTGGCCGAACAGGCGGGCCTGCACGTCCGCGTTGTCGCGCTCTACACCGAATCGCTCACCGGCCCCGACGGCGGCGCGCCCACCTACCTGGCGATGATGCGCGCCAATACCGAGTCGATCGTGCGCGGTCTCGCATGAAACTCGCAGTGTCACAACGAAAGAGGAGCACCACATGCACATTCGGACCCGGGCGATGGCCCTGTCCGGCCTGCTCGCCGCGGCGGTCGCGCTGGCGGGCTGCGGCGCGGACGACGCGTCACCGGACGCGCGGGAACCCATCGCGGACCCGATCGCCCTCACCTACGACGGCGGCATCTTCGTGCTCGACGGAAACACCCTGGAGCTGAAGGGAACCACCGAACTCGAGGGCTTCAACCGGCTGAACCCGGCGGGCGACGACGACCACCTGATCGTCTCCACCACCGAGGGCTTCCGCGCCTACGACGCCACCGCGGCCGAATTCACCGACGTCGAATTCCCCGGCCCCAAGCCGGGACACGTGGTGCGCCACGCCGGCCGCACCGTGCTGTTCTCCGACGGCACGGGTGAAGTGATCGCGTTCGACTCCGACGCGCTCGGCGAGGGCGAGCCGCCCACCGACACCTACAAGGCGGAGCAACCGCACCACGGCGTCGCGGTGGAACTGGCCGACGGCTCGCTGGTGCTCACCCTCGGCACCGAGGAGGCCCGCACCGGCATCGTGGTGCTCGACAAGGACCGCAAGGAGATCGCCCGCAACGAGGACTGCCCCGGCGTGCACGGCGAGGCCACCGCCAAGGGCGAGACCGTCGTGGTGGGCTGCCAGAACGGCGTGCTCTACTACCGCGACGGCGTGATCACCAAGGTCGCCAGCCCCACCGAGTACGGGCGCATCGGCAACCAGGCCGGCAGCGACGCGTCGGCGATCGTGCTCGGCGACTACAAGCAGGACCAGGACGCCGAACTCGAACGGCCCGAGCAGATCGCGCTCATCGACACCGAGACCGGCACGCTGCGGCTGGTCGGCCTCGGCACCAGCTACACCTTCCGGTCCCTCGGGCGCGGCCCGCAGGGCGAGGCGTTGGTCCTCGGCACCGACGGAGCCCTGCACATCATCGATCCGGTCGCCGGCACGGTCACCAAGAAGGTGCCGCTGTTCGATCCGTGGCAGGAGCCGCTGAAGTGGCAGGAGGCGCGGCCCGCGCTGTTCGTGCGCGAGGGTGACGCCTACGTGTCGGACCCGGCGAGCAAGACCGTCAAGCGCGTCGACCTCGCGACCGGCGAGGTCACCGCGACCGGCACGCTGCCGGAGAGCCCCAACGAGATCAGCGGCGTGCTCCACCAGCACTGAGCCACGACGGCCCCGGCATCCCGCCGGGGCCGTTTCTCGCTCGGCCGGTCATGTTGTGCCGCAGTCGGTTTCGCGCGCGACGTATGAGCTCGGCCGGACACCCGCGGACCCAGGTCCGCCGCAAGCCCGCGCTCGATGGTCGCGAGCGTGAAGTCTGGCGGATGGCCCCCTGCCGAAGCTGTCGCAGGACTGCCTGAACCGGCACTCCTGCTAGCGTTTCCGTCGTCCGATCTCGGGAGAAGGGGGCGCACATGACCGAACTCGCGCCGAAGGCGTTGCTGTTCGACGTGCAGGGCACCGCCACGGATTTCCACACCACGGTCCGCACGGCGGCGGCCGAGATCGCCGGCCCCGACCACGCCCACGTGGACTGGTCGGCGTTCGTCAACGACTGGCGCGCGGCGTACTTCCGGGAGACTTCCGCCGGGCGCCCGGCGGGCACGCCCTGGATCTCCGTCGCCTCGATCTATCGCGCCACCCTGGACGAGGCGCTGGCCGCCGTGGGCGTGGATCTCCCTGCGGCCCAGCGCGATCGGCTCAGCGATGCCTGGAAACACCTGGACCCCTGGCCCGACGTGGTGCCCGCGCTGCACCGCCTGCGCCGCCGCTACCTGCTCGCCACGCTCTCCAACGCCGACGTCGACGCGGTCGTGAGCATCACCCGGCACGGCGACCTGCCCTGGCACGCCGTCTTCGCCGCCGAGATGGCGGGCGTCTTCAAACCCGACCCCGCTGCCTACCACCTCGCGAACCACTACCTGGGCCTGCCCGCCACCGACATCATGATGGTCGCCAGCCACAAGTACGATCTGCACGCCGCCCGCGCCCTGGGTTTCCGCACCGCCTTCGTCCTGCGCCCCCTCGAACACGGCGACCCCTCCCTCGCCGACCTCACCCTCGAACCCGAATTCGACCTGACCGTCACCGATTTCGCCGACCTCGCCGATCACCTGGGCTGCTGAGCGGAGCCGGGCTGCTACCGGACCCGGACCCCAGCGGGTCGGCACACCGGACCGGTTCGGAGGTGAGACCGGTGGCGTTATCGGCGCGCACGGCGTACTGAAAGCCGGGCGCGCGCACCTCCGGCGGGACGGAGCCGATCGAGTCGCCGGTGCGGCACGCGCGGGTCGGCGGAGAACGCCATCTTCTCCGAAGCGGCGAGCTCGCGCAGTGTGACGACCGGGCGGCGGCGGGCTCGTCCGTCGCCGCACCGGCCACCCCGATCAGGCGGAGCGGGCCGCCGCTACGAAGGCGCGCATACGGCCGAGATCTTTGACGCCGCGGGTGGATTCGATGCCGCTGGAGACGTCGACGCCCCACGGGCGGGCTTCGGCGATGGCCTCGGCGACGTTGTCGGGGCCGAGGCCGCCGGCGAGGAGCCAGTGGCCCTCGGGGCGGGCGGTGAGGGTCGAGAGGTCCCAGCGGCGGCCGGAACCGGCGTCGGGGGAATCGAGCAGGAGCATGTCCTCGCCGAAGGCACCGACAGTCACGTCCGTGTCGGGCGTCAGGGCGACGGCGCGGAGCAGCCGCAGGCCGGTGTCGGCCAGGTCGGCGAAGGCCTGTTTGTCGTAGGCGCCGTGCAGCTGGATGGCGCCGACGCCCGACTCGAGCGCGACGCGGCGCACCTCCTCGGGAGGCATTCCCGCGAACACGCCGACGGTCAGCACGGACGAAGGCACCTCGCGCACCAGCGCACGCGCGGCGGCCGGTTCGATCCGGCGCACGCTCTGGGCGAACACGAATCCCACAGCGTCGGCGCCCGCCGTCACGGCCACCTCGACCTGCTCCCCGGTGCGCAACCCGCACAGCTTGACGTACATGCCGGTCACGCTAACAGCGGGCGCTCACGCGCCGTTCGTCGCCGTCCACACCAGCAGCGCCATGAACAGCGCGAACACGCCGAGCACCCCGCCGATCACGGCGTCCTTCCCGTTGGTGGCCTCACCCCGGTCGGCCCGCAGCCATCCGACCGAGCCGGTGAGCACGGCGCCGACGGCGGCGGGCGCGGCCAGGATCTCGCTGACGAACGGGATGAACGAGAACGCGGCGGCGAAGATCCCCAGGACCAGCGCCGTCAGCCCCATGCCGTTGCGCGGCCGGGGCCTCCCGTTCTCGAATTCGGGCGACATGACGCCCAGTATCGTCCCGTCGCCACGCCCGCGCGCACCGACCTGGCGGCGATCACCGAACGGACCGCTCAGGGCTGCCAGGTGATGCGGCCGCCCTGGAAGTCCTGCGCCTTGCCGCCCTGGTAGTCGTACTCGTCGCTGGTGGGGTAGCCGTAGCGGCCGTTCTCGGCGCCCGCGCGGGCCCAGTCGTCGCGGATCGAACCCCAGACGGCGTGCGCGCCGGTGGACGGCGACCAGTAGATCGCGCCGCCGGGGAAGAGGTTGTAGCGGCCGTTGTTCTTGCTGGCGGCCTCGCTGCTGATGGGGAAGCCGAGGGGACCGCCCTCCCAGCCGAGCTGGCCCCACTTGTCGCGGATCTGGCCGCCGATGTAGGCGGCGCCGGTGCCGACGGACCAGTAGATGGATCCGCCCTGGAAGTGGTTGAAGCGGCCGGTGTTGCCGGGGGTGCCCTGTTCGCGGGTCACCGGATAGCCGAGGACGCCGCCCTCCGCACCGAATTCGTTCCACTTGTCGCGGATGGAGCCGTTCACGCTCTGCGCGCCGGTGTCGGGATGCCAGTAGATGGCGGCGTTGCGCTCGAACACCTGGTGGCGGCCGCCGCGCGCGGCGTCGAGTTCGGGGGTGACGGGGTTGCCGAAGACCGCGCCGCCGCCGGCCTGGTCGTATTCGACCTCGATCGCGCCGCCGACCTCGTGGTCGCCGATGGGGCGCGCGGCGGCCGCGCCGACGCCCGCGCTGAGCAGCAGCGCGAGGGCGGTGGTCGCGACCGCGCCGCGGCGGGTCGTGGACGGGCGGACGGTGCTGCGGTGCCGGGCCAAGAGAACTCCCTGACGGATAGGTGGATGGGCGGCCGCGGGCATGGGCGCGGCCGTGACATGCGATTTCAGCCTAACGGGCGGATCAGCCGCCCGGGTTGAGCCACTGACCGACGGGCATCGGCGGCAGCGCGCGCACCGCGGCCATGATCGGCGCGCACAGCGGGTTGCCGCCGCCGGGACCCCAGGAGGTGGAGCACACGTGGTTGCCGAGCTTGTCGTAGTGGGACGAGACACCCTTGTACGACCAGGTCAGGCCGTCCTCGGACGGGCTCCACGGACACTGGTTCTGCGCCACGCCCTTGCAGGGCCCCTCGACGCCCCACGGGCCGACCGGATAGGCCGAGGCGCCCGGGGCCAGGCCCAGGGTGAGCAGGCCTGCGGCGGCCGCGCCGAGTGTGACGCGCTTCATCGCTGTTCTCACGGGGCTTCCCTTCGACTGGAGCTGCGTGCCGATGTCGTCAGGTGTTCGACACCGGGACCATCGGTCCCGGACGCGCGATCGTTAGCGGAGGTCGCGAACGGTTCAGCGGGTTGCGAGGTAGTCGGTCACCGTGCGGCGCGGCGTCGGCGGTGTGGGTTCGGGCGGTGGAGCGGCGCCGATCCGCACCACGACCTGCGGCGCGCGGCCGTCCGGCAGCAGGCCCGCGAGGATGCGCCGCGCGGCGGGTAGCTCGGTGATATGGGTCAGCGGACAGGTCCCGAACCCGGCCGCGGTGGCGGCGAGCAGGACCGCCGAGAGCGCCTCGCCGGTGCGCAACCACTGTTCCGGGGAATCGCCGGTCGAACTCAGGGCGATCAACCGGGCGTGATCCACCTCGGCGCCCGCCGGACGCGCCGGGCCGGGCGGGGTGGGGAAGTCGCGGCGGACCGGCACGCGCTCGGCCTGCCCGGCCGGGGTCAGCGCCGTGGGCGGAATGCCCTCCGGCAGATCGAAATTACCTGTCCACCACCGGAGTTCGCTCTGGTAGGGCTGGTCGAAGCGGCGCAGCGCCGCGGCCTGGCCGGAGGCCGCGGCCAACCGGTCGGACGCCGACTCGGGCAACTCGTCCACCGCGATGCCGGTGCCCGCGGCGGCCTCGGTCAGCTCGGGCAGCGCCCGCTCCCACCCGGGTGGCGCGGCCATCGGCGGGCGGAAGGATCGCCGCGCGCCGATCGCACCCGCCAGCGCCACCACCCGCTCACCCGGGGCGAGCACCGGCTGGAAGGTGAGGGTGGCGAGGAGGTCGGGCTGGTCCGGATCGGGCAGCCGGTCGACGTCGGCGTGCCAGCCGCGCACCTCGAACGCCATTTCCAGGTGGTGGAGCAGCGCGCCGCAGCTGATCACGCGCTGGCGCCCGCTCGGGTCGGCCATGGGCAGCAACCGCTCCGGATCGCTGGACAGGTGCAGGCGCGTTCCGTCGAAGAACAGGCGCCAGGGCTGGGAATTGTGCAGCGACGGCGCGCGGCCCGCGGCGCGCGCGACGGCGGTGACCGTCGAGAGGTCCGGTGCTCCGGCTCCGGCGGCGATGTCATCTGCGGTCATGCCTATCGAGTATGGCACTGTCCGCGCCCGCCGCCCCGCGATTCGAGGCGTCCGCTCCGGTGCGCGATTGCGCGGCGGTCGCTGGGACTATGGAATCAATTCGCCGCCACGCCGTCGCGAAGATTGCCTTGGTGCCGATAGTTACCCAGGCTTAGCGCCTATGTCGTGCCCCGCGTGCTCGTGGTCCTCGCCGATGGTGGTGTCCTCCCATGGATCGGTTCGTTATCTGCGTTGTGTCTGCGGGACGTGGTTGGTGCAGCACGGGGGAGGCGTGGACATCGTCACCGGTCGCGCCGCGCTCGCGGACGCCGACGAGGCCGAACACCTCGAGCTGATCCCGTTGCCGGACGAGTGAGCCCTGGAGTGGCGACGCCCACCACCGGGGAATAGCGAACCCGTAGCGGCGCTTCTATCGGCGGGAGGGCCGAGCCGGAGGAGTGGACGATGACGCCGACACCGCGGGTGCGCGTGGTGCGCGCCGACGAGCGCGCGCACTGGTGGAACGAGTGGCTGGACTCGCGGCAGTCGTTCCCGGCCACCGGCAACTTCGATCTCGCCGCCAACGCGCACGGCCTGCTGCTCGTCCACAACGAGGACGTCGTCGGCCCGGGGGAGGGTTTCGACACGCACCAGCACCGTGACATGGAGATCGTCACGTGGGTGCTGGAAGGTTCTGTGGTGCACCAGGATTCGGCGGGCAACTCCGGCGTGATCCACCCGGGCCTGGCGCAGCGGATGAGCGCGGGCACCGGCATCCGGCACTCGGAGAAGAACGGCGCGGCCTACACCGAACGCGAGCACCTGCGCGTCGTGCAGATGTGGGTGCCACCCACCGAATACGGTGCGCGCCCCGGATATCAGGAATCCGACGTCGACACCGCGCTGCGGGGCGATGCGCTGGTGCCCATCGCGTCCGGGCTGCCGCGTGACCGCGCCACCACCGCGATCACGCTGGGCAACCGCCACGCGGCCCTGCACGTCGCGCGCCTGGACGCGGGCCGCTCGGTCACGATACCCGACGCGCCCTACGGCCACGTGTTCCTCGCCAGGGGCGCGGTCGATTTCGAGGGTCACGGCGCGCTGGCACAGGGTGACGCCGTGCGCCTCACCGCGTCCGGCGGGCACCGGGTCACCGCCATCGAACCCGCCGAAGTGCTGGTGTGGGAGATGCACGCGGCGGCCTGAGCCCTGACTCGGAGTCCGTCCGGCGCCTAGGACCCGGCGGTGCCGCCGCCGATGGCCAGGTAGAACACCATGAGCACGAGCAGGAACCAGCCAGCGCCCTGCCAGATCGGCCACGCGCCGCCGCGGCGCAGGGTGCGCACGGTGAGCACGAACGCGCCGATCCCGCCCGCCAGCAGGACCAGTCCCGGTCCCAGCACGACGGCGAGCCGCGCGGGCGTATCGCACAGGATCGGCCCGTCCAGGCAGACGTCGCGGCGGGCCGCCCAGACCATCGTGACGGCCGCGACCAGCGCCGCGACCGTGATCACGCCGAGGTCGTAGCGGACCGCCCGGCGGAACGTCCCGGGCTCGGACCAGCGCTTCTCGACATCGTCGACCATTCGGATCACCTCCGCTCGCGTGGATGTCGGCCCACCGCCGAGTCTACGGATCCCGGTGGCTCAGGGTTTGCGGGCGACGCCCGCCCAGTACCAGGCCGAGGTCGCCTCGGCGGGCGCGTCGGCGCCCCGCTCGGCGAGATCGGGCCGCCAGGTGACCACGGGCACCACGCCCGGATCCACCAGATCGGTTCCGGCGAACAGGTTTTCGGTCTCGGCGCGGCTGCGCGGCCGGAACGGAATGCCCGCGCTCTCGGCCGACTCCACCACGCGGGCCATGGCGCGCGCGTCGAAATCGGCGGTGGGGTGCGTGATCACCAGGTAGCTGCCCGAGGGCACCGCGTCCAGCAGCGCGCGCACCTTGGCGGCGGGATCGTCCTCGTCGCGGAAGTACATCAGGATAGCGACCAGCATGATCGCGACGGGCCGTTCGGTGTCGAGGGTGGCGGGCAGCGCCGGATCGCCCAGCAGGGCGCCCGGATCGTGCAGGTCGGCGTGGATGAACGCGGTGCGCCCCTGGCCGGTGCTGCTCATCAGGGCGCGGGCGTGGGCCAGCACGATCGGGTCGTTGTCCACGTACACCACGCGCGCCGCCGGATCGTGCCGCTGGGCGACCTCGTGGGTGTTGCCCGCGGTGGGGATGCCGGTGCCGACATCGAGGAACTGATCGATGCCCGCCTCCTGGACCAGGTAGCGCACCGCCCGGCCCAGGAAGGCCCGGTTGGCGCGGGCCATGGTGCGGATGGCGGGGACGTGCGTGGCGATCACGTCGCCGAGCGCGCGGTCGGCCGGGTAGTTGTCCTTGCCGCCGAGCCAGTAGTCGTAGACGCGCGCCTCGTGGGCGACGCTGGTGTCGATCCGGGCGGTCGTGCCCTGATCGGCCGGGCCGCGCTGGGCTCCGTTGTCCGGCATGACGTTTCCCCTTCGCGGCGCCCGGGTGCGCGGGTGGCCGCCGGTGCTGAGATCTGCGCGCTCAGCTTAGTCCAGCGAACACCCGGCACGCGGCGATTCCGCGAACCGAGAGGCGGGCATCGCGCGGTCCGTCCGGCGTCGCGGGACGAGCGGCGGGCACCGCGCGGCGCCGCGGCTACTCGACGACCCCGGTACGTCCCCGCGAGCGGGCCGAATGCGGCGATGACGCCGCGAATCCCGGGTTCGGGCCCCGCTTCGGACATGCACTCGGCAGTGTGGGTCGAGACCCGAAATATCCGGTGTGTCGGGTACATCCCCTCCCGGCGGTGCGATTCAATCGATGGGTTGCACTCTTGTTCCTCGCAGTAACGCGCTCTGTGTGAAGACGAATCCCAGCATCACCTCGGCATCCGTGAAGGAGCATGACAGTGAGCACCATTCTCTGCGCGCTACACGACACCGTCCTCGCGCAGGTCAGCAACCCGTCACCGGAAGCGCCGCCATTGGCGGACAAGCTCATGCAGATGGGCCGGTATTTCACCTGGCTCGTCCAGTTGTCCGGGATCACCGCGATCACCTACGGCGGCGGTCGTTTCGCCTGGGAGAAGTGGAGCGGCGGTGGACTCCAGTCCCCGAAGATGGTGGCCAGCGCGATGGCGGGCGGTGCGGTCGCCACCAGCGCGGGCACCATCATGAACGCGGTCATCTAGCGCGGTCCGAGGCCGCGCACCACGGGGTCACCCGCGGTGTGCGGCCTCTTTCACACCCAATAATAGTTGTGCACAATTTAGTTGCTCGCTACTGTTCTTGATGGAGTCATCCCGAGGGAAGGAACAACCATGAACATCCTGTACACCGCCGAGGCCACCGCGACGGGCGCCGGGCGCGGCGGCTACGTCCGATCCTCCGACGCCGCACTGGATCTCGCGCTGAGCGTGCCGAAGGGGCTCGGCGGCGCGGGCGGTGCGGGCACCAACCCCGAGCAGCTGTTCGCGGCCGGCTACGCGGCCTGCTTCCACAGCGCCTTGCAACTCGTCGCGCGTCAGCGCAAGGTCGCGATCGCGGATTCCTCGGTCACCGGGTCCGTCGGCATCGGATCGAACGGACAGGGATTCGGCCTGGCCGTCACCCTCACCGTCGACCTGCCGGGCCTCGAGCACGACGCGGCGCGCGAGCTGGTGGAGGCGGCGCACCAGGTGTGCCCGTACTCCAACGCGACGCGCGGGAACATCGACGTGGACCTGGTCGTCGCCTGAGTCCGGCGGGCGCGGGTGGTCAGGGCGGCGGGGTCCCACGGTCCCGTCGCACCCCTGCTCAGGTAGCCGGCTCCCGCACGGAGCGAGGGTCGGCCGCGCCCCGCCGGTCGGCCTCCGCGTGATCGGATCGTCGTCGGGAGCCGTCCGGGGCCGGAACCGTCAGGTAGTGCGCGGCCGGTGGAACGGACGCGCGGTGCCACGCCGTCGCGCGGGCGGGTCGGCCAGGTGGTCGCGGCACGCACCGGGCTGCTGTCCTGGCTGCGGCGGGAAGCCGAACCGGTCCGGTCGGTCCTGCGCGCCCGGTGGGCGGCGCGACGTCACCACCCGGCGATAGGCGCACAGGTCACGGGGCGGCACGGTGTCTCTCATGCGTGCACCGCGCGCCTGGCGTAGGCGCGGACGTCGGCGTCGGTGTCGGCGACGGCGCGGGCCAGGGCCGCGCGGGCGTCGTGGTCGTCGCGCCAGGTGGTGAGGGAGAGGACGGCGGCCTTGCGGACGTCGAGGTGGGGGTCGGCCAGGGCTTCGGACAGCACGCCGACCGCGAGTTCGCGGCCCGCGCCCGCCAGTCCGCGCGCGGCGCCGGGTCGTCGTCGGTCAGGTAGGTCGAAAGGTCTTCGGCAGTAGGCGAATCCAGCGCCAGCAGGGTGACCAGCCGGGGCGAGGCGGCGAAACAGGCTCCGTCGGTGCGACGGTCGGTGCGTCGTCGCGCTGCGGCGCACGTCCGGCCCGCACCTGCGGCTGCTCCACCGGGATGATCGTGGGATCGGTGGACGGCACGTCGTCCAAACCGGGCACCGGCACGAGATACGGCGCGACCGGCCGCTCGAGGAACACCATCTCCCCGTCGTCGCCCTTGCGCACGTTCAGGTGATAGCGCCACTCGTGGTCGTCGCGCTCCGGCAGATCGGCCCGATCGTGGTAGAGGCCCCAGCGGGATTCGGTGCGGGTGAGCGAACTGCGCGCGGCCATCTCGGCGCAATCGCGGATGAACGACACCTCCACCGCGCGCATGAGCTCGTGCGGGGTGCGCGCGCCGATGCCGTCGACCTCCGCGCGCATCCGCTCGAACGTCTCCACGGCGATCGACAGCTTCGTGGCCGTCTTCGGCGGCGCCACATAGTCGTTCACGAACCGGCGCAACTTGTACTCGACCTGCGGTTGCGGCGGGCCGTCGGGATGGGTGAGCGGACGGTAGATCAGCTCGTGCGCGGCGGTCAGCTGATCGGCGGGCAATTCGGCGGGCGCGTCGAGCTCGGACAGCGTCGAGGCGGCGTGCGCCCCCGCCAGGTCGCCGTAGACGAACGCGCCGATCATGTAGTTGTGCGGCACGCACGCCAGGTCGCCGGCCGCGTAGAGGCCGGGCACCGTGGTGCGGGCGTGTTCGTCCACCCAGACACCCGAGGCGGAATGCCCACTGCACAAACCGATTTCGGAGATGTGCATCTCGATGTCGTGGGTGCGGTAATCGTGGCCCCGGTAGTCGTGGAAGGTGCCGCGCGTCGGGCGCTCGGTGGTGTGGAGGATGCCCTCCAGCGTCGACAGCGTCTCGTCGGGCAGGTGCGAGACCTTGAGATAGATGGGGCCGCGGGCGGATTCGATCTCCCGCTTGACCTCGGCCATCATCTGCCCCGACCAGTAGTCGCAGTCGACGAACCGGTTGCCTTCGGCGTTGACCTGGTAGCCGCCGAAGGGGTTGGCGACGTAGGCGCAGGCGTCGACTTGCCGCAGCCGGATTTGCCCACCACGACGAGGATTTCGCCGGGCGCGATCTCCAGATCCACGCCCGCCAGCACGGTCGTGCCGCCGTAGGCGATGCCGATCCCGTCCAGCGCGAGGCGCATCCCGCCGGTGGCGGTGGACGCGGTGGTGACGGTCATCGCGTGACTCCTCTCGGCAGCCAGCGTGTGACGCGGCGCCCGGCCAGTTCGACCAATCCCGAAGTGGCGAAACCGAGTACGCCGATGGTGATCATGCCGACGAACACCGCCGGATAGTCCACGATGGTGTAGGCCTGCCAGGTGCGGTAGCCGACGCCGAGGCGCCCCGAGATCATCTCCGCGGAGATGAGGCAGATCCACGCCACCCCGACACCGACCGACAGGCCGCCGAGCACGCCGGGCAGGATGCCGGGAAACACCACCCGCAGCAGCACATCCCGGCGCGAGGCGCCCAGGGTGCGCACCGCGTCCTCCCAGATCGTCGGCAGCGCCCGCACCGCGTGCCTGGTGCTGATCAGCACCGGGAACAGCGAGGCGGTGATGGTGATGGACACGATGCCGGACTCGTCGCTGGGGAACAGCAGGATCGCCACCGGGACCAGCGCGATCGCCGGGATCGGGCGCACCAGTTCGGTGAGCGGGCCGAACGTCTCGGCCAGCAGGGCGGGAGCGGCCCAGGCCGATCCCGGCGACCACGCCCACCACGGCCGCCAGCCCGAACCCGGTGACGATCCGCACCAGCGACTGGGCGACGTCGAGGAGGTACTGATCGGAGCCGAGCTGCTGACCGAACTCGGCGACGATCTCGGTGACGGTCGGCAGGGCGTCGAAACGCAGGCCGGTTACACCGGGTGGATCAGCGCGCTGACCTGGTGGTACGCGGATGGCGGGGGCTATTGCGCCACCCTGCGGGGCGGACCGTGATTTCGATCAGGGCGATTCGAAATACGCGCCGGATCCGTCAGAACCAGGAGTCGCGCATCTCCAGGGTGGTGCGGTCGAGCGAGGCGAGCAGGTCGAGCTGCGGGCCCGTCTTGGGCAGCTCGTAGCGGAAGAAGTAGCGGGCGGCGGCGCGCTTGCCCTCGTAGAACTCGCCCGCACCGTCGGCGGCGGCGAGGGTCTGTTCCAGCCAGATCCACGCGACCACCAGGTGCCCGAACGCCTCGAGGTAGACGGTCGCGTTGGCCATCGCGGCGGCCGGGTCGCCCCCGGCGAACAGCCCGCCGGTGACGGTCAGCAGCCGCTGCCAGGACGCGTCGAGCAGCGCGGCGTGCTCGGCGAGTTCCCCGCCGCGCGCGGTCGCGGCCGCCGTGGTCTCGGCGATGCGGTCGGTCAGCAGTCGAAGCGACGCGCCGTCGTGCTGGATCACCTTGCGCCCCAGCAGATCCAGGCCCTGGATGCCGTGCGTGCCCTCGTGGATCGGGTTGAGCCGGTTGTCCCGGTAGTGCTGTTCGACGTCGTACTCGCGGGTGTAGCCGTAGCCGCCGTGCACCTGGATGGCGAGGCTGTTGGCCTCCAGACACCACTGGGAGGGCCAGCTCTTCGCGACGCCGGTGAGGATTTCCAGCAGCAGCGTGTGGTCGCGGGCCTGCTGCTCGTCGGTGGCCGTGCGGCGCAGGTCGACGAGGCGGTTGCAGTAGAGCAGCAGGCCGAGCGCGCCCTCCACGTAGGCCTTCTGCGCGAGCAGCATGCGTTTGACGTCGGCGTGCTCGATGATCGGGATCTGCGGTGTCGCAGGGTCTTTCGCGGTGAGCGCGCGGCCCTGGGTGCGCTCGCGCGCGTACTGGAGCGACTTGAGGTAGCCGGTGTAGCCGAGCGCCGTGGCGCCGAGGCCGACCCCGAGGCGGGCCTCGTTCATCATGTGGAACATGTACGACAGGCCACGGTGCGGTTCGCCGATCAGGTAGCCCACCGCGCCCGCGGCACCGCCCGGCGTGTGCGTGCCCTCGCCGAAGTTCAGCACCGTGTTGGTGGTGCCGCGGTAGCCCATCTTGTGGTTGAGGCCCGCCAGCGTCACGTCGTTGCGCTCACCGAGCGAACCGTCTTCGCGGACAAGGTATTTCGGCACGACGAACAGGGAGATGCCCTTGGTGCCCGCCGGCCCGCCCGGGATCTTGGCCAGCACCAGGTGCACGATGTTCTCGGTGAGTTCGTGATCGCCGCCCGAGATCCACATCTTCGAGCCGAACACCCGGTAGGTGCCGTCCTCGCGCGGTTCGGCGCGGGTGACGATATCGGCCAGCGACGACCCGGCCTGCGGTTCGGACAGACACATGGTGCCGGTGAACCGGCCCTCGACCATGGGGCGTACGAACCGGTCGACCTGCTCCTCGGTGCCGTGCGCGGCGAGCAGGTTGGCGTTGCCGACGGTGAGGAACAGGTAGCCCGCGGTGCCCACGTTGGCGGCCTGGAACCAGCTGAACCCGGCCGCCTCGACGGTGGCGGGCAGTTGCAGCCCGCCGATGCGCTCGTCCATGCCCGCGCCGACCAGGTTGGCCTTGGCGAACGCCTCGACGGCGGTCTTGACCTCGGGGATGAGCGTCACGCGCGCGCCGTCGAAGGTGGGCTCCTGCGCGTCCGCGCGCTTGTTGTGCGGCGCGAAATACCTGGTCGCGATGTCCTCGCACAGGTCGAGGAATCCGTCGAAGGTCTCCTTGGAGTGTTCGCCGAAGCGGGGGAGCGCGGTGAGCCCTTCCACCCGCAACCACTCGTAGAGCAGGAAATCGAGGTCCCTGCGGGAGATCAGATTCGAGCGCACCGGCCATCCTCTCGCGACGTCACATCCGCCAAGGCCGCCGCTCTCCCGGCGGCCAATTTGATACGTTACTACCGATGTGTCGCGAATGTCACCCTCCGGGGGCGGCCGATCGCGCCGGCCGCCCCGCCGATCAGGCGAGGTCGTCCAGGAGCGGCAGGATGCGCGCGGCCATGGCGGCCGGGTCGCCGTCGGCCGGGCGCAGGACCAGGTCCGGGGCGGCCGGTTCCTCGTAGGGGGCGTCGATGCCGGTGAAGTCCCGGATCTCGCCAGCCCGCGCCTTGGCGTACAGGCCCTTGGGGTCGCGGGACTCGCAGAGCTCCAGGGGCGTGTCGATGAAGACCTCGAGGAAGGGCAGGCCCGCGGCCTCGTGGGCGGCGCGGGCCCGGTCGCGGTCGGCGCGGTACGGGCTGATGAGCGAAACCACCGCCGTGACACCGGCTTCGGCGAACAGGCGGGCCACCTCGGCGACGCGGCGGATGTTCTCGGCGCGGTCCTCGGGCGCGAAGCCGAGGTCGGCGTTGAGTCCGTGGCGCAGGTTGTCGCCGTCCAGGAGGAACGCCGGGCGGCCCGATGCCACCAGCCTGCGCTCCAATTCGACCGCCACCGTTGACTTCCCGGAGCCCGACAGCCCCGTCAGCCACACCGTCGCCCCGCGCGTGGCGCGCTCTTCGCGCCCGACGGCCGTCGCGTGCCACACCACGCGTGAGGACGGCAGCGTCGGCCCGGTGATCATGCCCGCCGCGACCGTGTTATTGGTGACGTCGTCCACCAGGATGAAGCTGCCGGTTGTGCGGTTGCGCCGGTACGGATCGAACAGCAGCGGCTGGCGGGTGCGCAGCTGCACGCGCCCGATCTGGTTGAGCGACAACGACTCCGCGTGCTCGTCGCGGTGCAGGGTGTTCACGTCGAGCCGGTAGTCGAGGCTGCGCACCTCGGCGGTGGCGGCCCGGGTGGTGTGGCGCAGTGTGTAGGTGTTGCCGGGCGTCAGCGTGGCGTCCTCGGCGAACCAGCACACCATCGCGTCCAGGTCCCGCCCCACCTGCGGCCGGTTCGCGGGGCGGCACAGCAGATCCCCGCGCGCGATGTCGATCTCGTCGGCCAGCTGCATCGTGACCGCCTGCGGCGGAAACGCTTCGGCCACCGGCGCACCGCCCGGCCCCCAGATCGCCGACACCGTGGTGGTGAAACCCGAAGGCAGCACGGCGACTTCGTCCCCGGGCTTGAACACCCCGCCCGCGACCGTCCCGGCGTAACCGCGGAATTCGCCGCCGTGCCTGCGCGTTACGTACTGCACCGGGAACCGCGCGTCGATGAGATTTCGGTCCGAGGCGATGTGCACCTCCTCCAGGTGGTGCAGCAGGGGAGTGCCCTCGTACCACGGCATGCTCGCGCCCCGGTGCACCACATTGTCGCCGTGCAGCGCCGACACCGGCACGAACGTCAGGTCGGACACGTCCAGTTTGGTCGCGAAACCGGCGAACTCCTCGCGGATCTCCTCGAACCGCGCCCGCGACCAGCCCGCCAGATCCATCTTGTTCACGCACAGCACCAGGTGCGCGATGCCCAGCAGGCTCGCCAGGAACGCGTGGCGGCGGGTCTGCTCCACCACGCCCTTGCGCGCGTCCACCAGGATCAGCGCCACGTCGGCGGTGGACGCGCCGGTCACCATGTTGCGCGTGTACTGGATGTGGCCTGGGGTGTCGGCGATGATGAATTTCCGCCTGGGTGTGGCGAAATAGCGGTGTGCCACGTCGATGGTGATGCCCTGTTCGCGTTCGGCGCGCAACCCGTCGGTGAGCAGCGCCAGGTCGGGGTAGTCGTCGCCGCGGTCGCGGCTGGCGCGCTCCACGGCGGCCAGCTGGTCGGCGAAGATCGTCTTGGAGTCGTAGAGCAGGCGGCCGATGAGCGTCGATTTGCCGTCGTCGACGCTGCCCGCGGTGGCCAGGCGCAGCAGGGTGGTCATCAGAAGTACCCTTCTCGTTTGCGATCTTCCATGCCCGCCTCGGAGATGCGGTCGTCGGCGCGGGTGGCGCCGCGTTCGGTGACGCGGGCCGCCGCGACCTCGGCCACCACCTCCTCGGGGCTGGCCGCCGCGGATTCCACGCACCCGGTGCACGTCGCGTCGCCGACCGTGCGGAACCGCACGGTGGCCTCGTAGGGTTGCTCGCCCGGCAGCAGCGTCAGGAACCTGGTGTGCGCCAACAGCATTCCGTCGCGCTGCACCACCTCGCGGCGGTGCGCGTAGTACAGCGGCGGCAGCTCGATGCCCTCGGCCGCGATGTAGCCCCAGATGTCGAGCTCGGTCCAGTTCGACAGCGGGAACACCCGGATGTGCTCCCCGGGCCGGTGCCTGCCGTTGTACAGATTCCACAGTTCGGGCCGCTGCGCGCGCGGCTCCCACTGCCCGTACTCGTCACGGAAGCTGAACACCCGCTCCTTGGCGCGCGCCTTCTCCTCGTCGCGGCGCGCGCCGCCGAACACCGCGTCGAACCCGCCCTCCCGGATCGTGCGCAGCAGCGTCGCGGTCTGGAGGCGGTTGCGCGAGGCGCGCGGCCCGGTGTCCTCCACGACGCGGCCCGCGTCGATGTCGTCCTGCACCCGCCCGACGATCAGGCGCAGGCCGAGGCGTTCGACGGTGCGGTCGCGGTACTCGACGACCTCGTCGAAGTTGTGCCCGGTGTCGATGTGCAGCACGGGGAACGGCAGCGGCGCGGGCCAGAAGGCCTTGGCCGCCAGGTGCAGCATCACCACCGAGTCCTTGCCGCCGGAGAACAGCAGCACCGGACGCTCGAATGTCGCTGCCACTTCACGGAATATGTGTGCCGACTCGGCCTCGAGCGCGTCCAGGTGGGGTAGCTCGTAGGTGCTCGCCGTCGACTTTGCGTACTGGCTCACGGATCAAAACTAGAACACGTTTCGATCATCGGTCAACGGGTGCCCGTCCGCCGCTGGCCCGCGTCACCGCGTCGGCCGCCGCCATCAGCGCCGCGCCGCGCCGGGCGATCTCGGCTCCCGTGATGGCGGCGCCGACGTACATGGTGAGGATCATGTTCTGCCTGCCGTCGCCGCCGTAGGTGGGGGCGGCGAGCAGGCTCACCGGATGCTCCTTGCGCGGGCGCAGATCCGCGCCGAGGTAGACCCGCTCGCCCAGGCTGCTGACCAGTTCGCCGACGAGTTCGCGCAGCTCGTCGGGCAGATCGCGGTCGGCGACGCCGGCCAGCAGCGAGTAGAGCCGCCGGCCCGCGCCGGTCATACTCTCGATGAGGTAGCCGCGCGCCCGGCATTCCGCGACGACCTGGCGCAGGCGCGTCTCGTCCTGGCGCAGCGGCACGGTCGACGGGGTCGCCAGCCACGCGTCGAGGGCGGCGTCGGTGTCCCACAGCACGTACATCAATCCGACCGGCGGCGCGAAATGGTAGGACGCGCCCACCTTCACCATGCCGGGCCCGGTGCTCTCCAGTACCGAGATCCGGTCGCCGACCACGGCCGACGCGGTGCAGGTGGTGCGGTATTTCGCGCTGAGTTCGGCCAGTTCGCCGCGCGCGATGGCCGAGATGGCGAACCCCTCCTGGGCCACCCGGCCCGCGGCGATGAGCGCGGGCCCGAGGCCGTAGGTGTGGGTGTGCGGGTCGCGGACCAGATACCCGGCGGCGGTGAGCTCGGTGAGAATGCCCAGGCAGGTGGGCTTGGCCATGTCCAGCTCGCGGGCCAGCTCGGACAGGCCGTAGCGCTTGCCCCCGCGCTCGACGAGGAAATCCAGCAGCTGGACCACCCGCTGCGTGGGGGCGGATCGGCGCGCGACCATGGACAACTCCTAGAACACGTTCTAATCTGACTCGTATCGAAATGTACCAGAGCGGTACATATTTGGACCAGCAGGAGAAGCCTTTGCTGACCGCACCGTTCGCGGACGCGATCGCCGCCGCCGAGCAGCTCATCACCGCGGCCCCCCACGTGCAGACCGAGCAGGATCTGGTGGAGGGCTACGACTACCTGGCGGGCAGCATCCGCGCCTCGCTCCAGATGGCGTGGGCCTACGAGCGGGACTTCCCGTTCTTCGTCCAGTCCACGGGCCCGTACACCAAGATGGGCCTGGACAACCCCGACACCCTGTACTTCCACTCCTACCTGCGCCCGGACGCCGAATACGTGGTGACCGGCCGCCGGGGCACCACCCGCGACCTGAGCTTCCAGGTGCTCAACGGCGACTACTCGCCGGTCGACGTGCCCGACAGTCACACCGCCTTCGACGACCGGGAACTCGACATCGCCGCCGACGGCTCCTTCGAACTGCGCCTCGGTCCGGGCGAGCCGCGGCGCGGTTACGTCCACCTCGCGCCCGATTCGGCGATGCTCGTGGTGCGCGAGGTGTTCAGCGACTGGGCCACCGAGCGCCCCGGACAGTTGCGCATCCAGCGTGTGGACCGGGTCGGTGACGCGCCCCCGCCGCTCACCCGGGATCTGCTCACGAAGCGCTACGGCGTGGCGGGCAAGATGCTCGTCTCGCGGATCCAGACCTTCCTGGCGTTCCCGAAGTGGTTCTACCTGAACCTGCCGGTGAACACGATGACCGAACCGCGCCCCACCCCGGGCGGGCTGGCCACCCAGTTCTCCTCGGTGGGGCACTACGACCTGGCCGACGAGCAGGCCATGATCATCACGGTCCCGAAGTCCGACGCGCCGTACCAGGGCTTCCAGCTCGGCAGCATGTGGTACATCTCGCTGGACTACCTCAACCACCAGACCAGCCTCACCGCCGACCAGGCGCGCGTCGACCCCGACGGCATGATCCGCCTGGTGGTGAGCGAACGGAATCCCGGTCTGGCCAACTGGATCGAGCGCACCGGCCACGCGCGCGGCTATCTCCAGTTCCGGTGGCAGCGGCTCTCGCGCGATCTGAAACCCGAGGACGGGCCGGCGGTCGAGATCGTCGACGTGAGCGAATTGCCCGCCCGGTTGCCGTATTACGAGGACGCCAGGGTGACGCCGGAGGAATGGAAGGCGCGGATCGCGGCGCGCCAGGTCGCCGTGGCGGAGAGGATGCTCGGCTGATGTTGTTGCAGGACAAGGTCGTTGTGGTGTCGGGCGTCGGCCCGGGTCTCGGGCGGGCCATCGCGGTGCAGAGCGCGAAGGCCGGTGCGGACGTGGTGCTGGCCTCGCGCACCGAATCGCGGCTCACCGAAGTCGCCAAGGAGATCGCCGAACTCGGCAGGCGGGCGGTGGTGGTGCCCACCGATATCAACGACGAGGACGCGGTGGGGCATCTGGTGGAGACCGCGACCGGTGCGTTCGGGCGCGTGGACACCCTGGTGAACAACGCGTTCGCCATCCCGCCCATCACCGATCTGGCCGTGGTGGATCTCGACCAGGTGCGGGCCGGTTTCGAGACCAACGTGCTCGCCGCGCTGCGCCTCACCAGGTTGTTCGTCCCGGCGCTCACCGAGACGAAAGGCTCGGTGGTGATGATCAATTCGGCGGTGCTGCGGCATTCGCGGCGCACCTTCGGCCCCTACAAGATGGCCAAGGCCAGCCTGCTGGCGCTCGCGCAGAGCCTGGCCACCGAGCTGGGGCCCCAAGGCATTCGGGTGAATTCGGTGGCGCCCGGCTACATCTGGGCCGACAACCTCAAGTGGTATTTCAACTACCTCGCCAAGGAGCGCGGGGTGACGCCCGAGGAGATCTACGCCGAGACCGCGAAGACCATCGATCTGCGCAAACTGCCCGAACCCGACGAGATCGCCGACGCGGTGGTGTTCTTCGCCTCGTCGCTGGCGCGCGCGATCACCGGGGCCTGCCTGGATGTCAACGGCGGCGAGTACCACCACTGATGAGGAGACAGCACGACATGATCGGCAGGGACGACGTCGGCACGGTCGACGATCTGCACGCCTCGGCCACGAAGGTGGTGGGGCTGGACGATTTCGGCGCCGACGACTACCGCGAGGGGCTGGGCGTGCTGCTCGACTCCTACGCGAAGGAAGCCGAGCTCACGCCGTTCGGCAACAAGATCACTCGCGCGTTCCTGCGCGGTGCGCTCATCGCCCGCCTGCTCAGCGAGCACGCGTGGAAACAGCATCCCGACCACGAACAGGTGGCCATCGAGCGGCCGATCTTCGTCACCGGGTTGCCCCGGTCGGGCACCACGGCCGTGCACCGGCTGCTCAACGCCGACCCGGCGCACCAGGGCTTGGAGATGTGGCTGACCGAGATGCCGCAGCCGCGCCCGCCGCGCGAGACCTGGCCGGGCAACCCGGTGTACCAGCGGATCGAGGCCGCGTTCGAGCAGCACCACGTGGAGCATCCCGAGTTCATGGGCGTGCACCACATCTCCGCCGACCAGGTGGAGGAGTGCTGGCAGTTGCTGCGCCAGTCGGCGATGTCGGTGTCCTACGAATGCCTGGCGTACCTGCCCGGCTATTCGGAGTGGCTGGCCGGGCGCGACTGGACCGGCGCCTACCGCAGGCACCGGCGCAACCTGCAATTGATCGGCCTGCCCGACGCCGGGAAGCGGTGGGTGCTGAAGAACCCGAGCCACCTGTTCGCGCTGGACGCGATCTTCGAGGTGTATCCGGACGCGCTGGTCATCCAGATGCACCGTGACCCGCGCACCATCATCGCCTCGGTGTGCAGCCTGAACGAGCAGGCGTCGGCGGGCTGGTCGGAGAAGTTCCGCGGGCCGGTGGTGGGCAGCACGCAGCTGGACCTGTGGGCGCGCGGCGCCGAGCGCTTCCGGCGCGATCGGGCGCGCCACGATCCGTCGCGATTCGCCGATGTGTACTACGACGATTTCGTGGCCGATCCCCTCGGTGCGGTCGCCGCGATCTACGGGAGGTTCGGGCTGACGCTGAGTCCGGAGGCCGAGCGGGCGATGGCGGCACTGCACGCCGAGAGCACGTCGGGCGCGGCGCGGCCCTCGCATCGGTACACGCTCGATGATTTCGGGCTCACCGCCGATCAGGTGGACGAGCGATTCGGCGAGTACCGGGCGGAGTTCTTCCCGGGGAAGTGAACGCGGCGCGCCGGGCGGTCTGCTGTACCGACCGACGTCTGTTCACGGTCTGCATAGTTGCATCACCTGCAAGAATCGGTGCCGATTCCGCGTGTCCGATACCTGAAAACCGGCTCTGTTCAGGTGGTTTCCCGTGCGTGGGCCGGGTGTCGACGAGGGGCAATCGAATTGGTGCCGACCATGCAAAGGTGCATCGACTGCCATTCCGAAGGGCCTCGGCACGCACCATCGAGCATGGCACAGCACCACGAAAGGCCGCGACCCGAAATCCGCTGCGAAAAACGCGGATTCACCGGGTCGCGGCCCTCGGGGTGATCCCTACTGCTGTCCCGGCTTCAGGACGATGAACAAGCCGTTCGCCTCCGCGCACAGGCGGTCGCCGTCGTGCAGGGTGGCGCGGACGTAGACCTTGCGGCCCTCGATGCGCTCGGCGAAGGCGTGCAGGCGCAGCGGGGTGTCGAGCGGGGTGATGGAGCGGTAGTCGACGGTAAGCGAGGCCGTGCGGGTGACCGCGCCCGCATGCAGGGCGGCGGCCATGCCGAGCAGATCGTCGAAGGCGACGCCGATGTGGCCGCCGTGCGCGGCGCGGTTGCCGCCGAGATGGAAGGTGCGGAACGTGACGCGGGCGGTGACGCCGTCGCGGCCCGCCTCGTCCACCACGTACGGCGGCAGCGTGATGTTGCCGCGCGCCGGGAGGTCGGCGCGGGTCCAGGTGGGGGCGGACCACTCGTCCACCACCGCGCCGTCCAGCTTGGCGTTGAGTTCCTTCAGCAGGGTGATCGCCTCGAGCGCCAGGTCGTCGGACGGCGAGGACAGGCGGACCCGGTCCATCAGCGCGCGCGTCTGCTCGACCAGCTCGCCGTAGTGCGGGCCGCCGCGGGAGATGTCGACGTCGCGCGTCGCGGCGTCGATCAGTTCCGCCATCGGGCGGAAGCCGCCCTCGTGGTGTTCCGCGGTGGGTAGCGCGTCCACCCGCTGTTCGTCCATGAGAACAAGTTATCGGTTGCCCGCCGAATGCTCGCGGCCCGGGCCTGTGGGCCCGGTCACCGTCGGTAGGACTCCAGCAGGGTGCGGGCCGCGCCGGTGAGGTCCGCGTCGAGCCAGTCCGGCAGCGACGGCGCGTGCGCGTGCCTGCGCAGCGCGGCGTACGGCAGGTCCACCACGGCGCGGCTGATCGCGTCCAGCTCCCGCGCGCCGTCCCCGCCCAGCAGCTCGCGCGCCATGCGGCGCAACCGCCCGAACAGCGGCGCGTTCATGGTGCTCAGCCGCTCGTGGAACTCCGCGTCCGGCGCGCCGTCGAGCAGATCGCGCGGCCGCAGTTCCAGCAGCAACCGCGCGTCGTCGGGCAGGTCGCGCCCGAAGCCCACCGCCGCGGCGACCATCGCCACGCCCGCCTCGACCGGGTCGTCCGGCGCGGCCGCCGCGAGCGTCCGCTCCTGGAAACGGGCGAGCGCACGCAGCCAGGCGGCCGTCAGCACGCCGTTGCGGTTGCCGAACCGGTGGTAGAGCGTGCCCACGGGTGCGCCGCTCGCGGCGGCGATCGCGGCCACGCTCGCGGCGCGCGGGCCGTCGGCGAGGACGAGCGCGCGGGCCGCGTCGAGGATCGCATCGGTGTCGTGCTTGCGAGGTGGGGCCACTACTAGTACGTTCCTTCTATATGGAGCGATTGTCCTATATCGATGAGCATGCCAGAGAAGTCGACGCGAATCGGGACCGGGCCTGGAAAGCGGTGTGTCGTGTCGCGGGGACCGACCCCGCGAACCCGTCCGGCGCGATGACCGGCTTCGCGGTCGAATCCGCCGAGGAACCGAGCCGCCTGGCGCTGCACGGGCGGCACTGGTTCTCCCGCTATCAGCTGATCTTCGAACTCGACGAGCACGGGCCCGGCCGCACCACGGTGCGCGCGATCACCCGCGCCGAGTTCCCGGGTCCGCACGGAAAGGTGTACCGCGCGTTGGTGATCGGCACCGGCGGCCACGTCCTGGTGGTGCGGTGGATGCTGCGGAAGATCGCGGCCGCGGCATGACGCCCGGACAGGTCTGGGGCGCCACCGAAGCCGAGTGCGAGACGCCGCTGCCGTGTGACCGGGTACTGCCCGGCGCGTTCGCGGCGGACCGCGCCATCAGCATCGACGCCCCGCCCGCGCTCGTGTTCGGCTGGCTGTGCCAGCTGCGGGTCGCGCCCTACAGCTACGACCTGCTCAACAATCTGGGCCGCCGCAGTCCGCGCCGCCGTGACCCGGAACTCACCGAACTCGCGGTGGGGCAGCGGTTCATGCGGCTGTTCACGCTGGAATCGTTCGTGCTCGGGCGCCACCTCACCCTCGTGTCGGGCGACGGCATCTGCGTCACGTACGCGGTGCGGGCCGAGGGCGGCGGCACGCGTCTGGCGGTCCGGGTCCGGTGCGCCGCACCCGCGTTCGCCGCGCGGCTGCTGGTAGCCGGCGACGTGATCATGATGCGCAAACAACTGCGGACCTTGCGCGCACTGGCCGAGGCCGAAGCGCGGGACGCGCGGGCGGCGGCCGGAGAGTCCTGAGCCGGGGGTGCTCGCCGGACGGTCGTGCTCCCGATGTGGCGGAACCGGTTTCCGAAACGGCCGATTGTCGGTAAAACGCCCGCCGTGCGGCATGGCCGTGCGAAAGTATTCGGCGTGGTGCGGCGTGGTACCGGGAACCTTCCCGTCGAGGTGACGAGCTTCGTCGGACGCGGGGACGAGGTCGCATCGGCCAAGCGGCTGCTGGGGAGTGCGCGGGTGGTCACCCTGACCGGGCCCGGCGGCGTGGGCAAGACGCGGCTGTCGCGGCGAGTCGGGGAGGTGGTGCGCCGCGCGTTCCCGGACGGTGTGTGGCTGGTCGAGGTCGCGCACGTCAGCGAGGGGGAGTTGGTCGCGTTGAGCGTGGCGCAGGCGCTCGGCGTGCGCGACGACACGAGCGCGCCCCTGGCCGGGCTCATCGACTATCTCGCGGACCGGCACCTGCTGATCGTGCTCGACAACTGCGAACACCTCATCGACGCCTGCGCGGCGCTGGTGAGCAAGCTGATCCCCGCGACCGCGCACGTGCGGGTGCTCGCGACGAGCCGCGAACCCCTCGGCGTGGACGGCGAACAGGTCGTGCCGGTCGCGCCGCTGCCGGTGCCGGAGGTGGACGAGCACACCGGCGAGATCCTCGGCGAGGCCGAGGCGTTGCGCCTGCTGATCGACCGCGCCGCCGCCGCGAACCCGGATTTCGTTGTCACACCGGAGAATCGGGCCACCCTCGCCGCGATCACCCGGCGGCTGGAGGGAATTCCACTCGCTTTGGAACTGGCCGCGCTGCGGCTGCGGATGTTCACGCCCGAGCAGGTGCTGGCCCGGCTGGACGACGCGATGCGCCTGCTCACCACAGGGCTGCGCACCGCCCCGCGCCGCCAGCAGACGCTGGAGGCGGCGATCCGCTGGAGCTACGACCTGTGCACCCCCGACGAGCAGCGCCTGTGGGCCCAATTGGCTGTTTTCGCGGGCGGTTTCGACCTGGATGCCGCCGAGGCGGTGTGCCGGGTGGACCCGCCCGGCGCGCTGGTCGACGCCCTCACCGGACTGGTCGAGAAGTCCGTCCTCGGCCACCGGCACGACCAAGGCGGCCGCTACACCATGCTGGAACCGCTGCGCCAGTTCGCGCTGGCCCGGCTGCGCGACGCCGGGGACGAACGCGCCGTCCGCATCCGCCACCGCGACCACTACCACGCGATCGCCCGCCGCGGCCGCACCGCCTACTGGGGTGGCGAGGACGTGCGGTGGTTCCGCGATGTCACCACCGAGCACGCCAATATGCGTGCGGCCCTGCGCTTCTCGCTCGCCGATCCGGAGGGCGCGCACCGGGCGCTGGAGATCGCCACCGAACTGCGCCCGTTCTGGGAGCACTACCGGTTCCTGCTCGAGGGCTACCGCTGGCTGCTCGACGCGCTGGACAAGGACCGCGCGCCCACCGTGGACCGGGCGCGCGCCCTGGCCGCCGCCTCGGTGATCGCTGCCATGCTCTCCGATATCGGGATGGCGACCCACTACGCGCGCGAATGCGTCGAGCTGGCAACGGAACTCGATGCCGCCCAGGTGCTGGTGGAGGCCACGCTGCTGTCGGCGCTGCTGACGTTCGGCGACGATCCGCGCCGGGCGCTGGAGATCGCGCTGACCGGAGCGGACCGCGCGCGGGAGGTGGCGCACCACGGCACCGAGATGGAGTGCTACGCGTTCGCCTACGTGTGTGCGCTGGTGCTCGACGACGAGCGTGCGTCGGCCATCGCCACCGAACTCGCCGCCAGGACCGCCGCGCACGATTCGCACCTGCTGGGCGGGCTGGCGTACTGGGCGACCGGCACCGACCGCTGGCGGCGCGGTGAGCTGCTCGAAGCGGCCGCGGACCTGCGGCGGGCGGTGGAACTGTTCCGCCGGTTCGACCGGTGCGTGTGGACGGCGTCGGGTCTGGACGGCCTGGCCTGGGTCGCCGCGTCGGCGGGCGCGCACGAGCGCGCGGCTCGGTTGATGGGCGCGGCGACCACGATCCGGCGCGGCAGCACCCAGCGCCTCGCACACGCGATGACCCAGGTGGTCGGCGACAAGGTGTCCGACGAGGTACGGGAAGCCATGGGGGACAGTGCCTTCCGCGCCGCGTTCGAGCGTGGCGCGGCACTCGGCACGGAGGCCGCCGTGGCGTACGCGCTGGGCGACGAGCCCGCCGCGCCCGAGCCGAAACCCGGTGCGGCCGAGGTGCTCACGCGCCGCGAGAAGGATGTGGCGCGGCTGGTGGCCGCCGGCTACAGCAACAAGCGCATCGCCGCCGAGCTGGTGATCTCGGTGCGCACGGCCGAGAGCCACGTCGACCACATCATGACCAAACTCGGCTTCGGCTCCCGCGCCGGGATCGCCGGCTGGGTGGCCGATCACCTGCGCTGAGCGCTCAGCGGCCGGTGCGGCCGTCGATGTGTTCGCGCACCAGGTCGGCGTGCCCGTTGTGGCGCGCGTACTCCTCGATCATGTGCGCGTACACCCAGCGCAGGCCGAACCGCACGCCGCGGAATTCGAAGGTGTGGTCCAGCGGCAGGTCCGCGACGGACGCGTCGGCGGCCGCCACCTCCCGGTGGTAGACCTCGAACGCCTCGGCCGGGTCGGCGTCGGCGATGTCGTCGAAATCGCCGTCCGGGTTCGCCTCGTCGCAGTAGAGATAGTCGAGCGGCTGCCCGGCGGCGGCGATGCGGAACCAGCCGCGCTCGACCTCGCTGAGGTGGCGGACGAGCCCGAGCAGCGAGAGGGTGGACGGCACGAGCGGGCGCAGGCGTAGGGTGTCGGCGTCCAGCCCCGCGCATTTCCACAGCAGGGTGCGGCGGTGCTGATCGAGCCACCCCTGCAGCATCGGGCGTTCGTCGGCGACGAACGGAGCATGGGTCCGTTCGACATCCGGAGCGATCCACGTCATATGCGCAGGCTAGCGCCCGCCACCGCTCCGGCGCGCCCCGTTTTCGGTGCGTTTCGTGGGTCAGCCGTGGCCGTGGGTCAGGAAGTCCAGGACCGCCCGTTCGAACGCGGCTTTGCGCTCGATCTGCACCCAGTGCCCGCAGCGGCCGAAATACCGCAGGTCGGCGTTGGGCAGCTGGCGGGAGGGCAGCAGCGCGCCCTCGGGCGGCGTCACCCGGTCGTCGCGCCCCCACAGCAGCAGCACTTCGTGCCGGAGTCCGCGCAACCGCGCCCACAGTGGAACCCGTTCGGCGAGAGCGGGATCGGCGAAGGTCGCGTACGCGTCGCGCAGCGCGGCGACGGCGGCGGGATCGGTCGCGGCGGCCAGCCGGGTGCGCACCAGATCCTCGGTGAGTGTCGCCGGATCGGACACCATGGTGCGCAACCAGTCCCGCACGCGGTCGGGGCCGGGGTCGGCCAGGAAGTCCAGTAGCCGGCGAATCCCTTCGGACGGTTCGGGTCCCAGCACATTCGCGCCGACCCCGCCCGGCGCCATGAGCACCAGCCGGTCCACGCGGTCGCCGTGCTCGAGGGCAACGAGGGTGGCCACCGCGCCGCCCATCGAGTTCCCCAGCAGATGCGCGCGGGGCACCTCGAGCGCGTCGAGCAGAGCGAGCACCGCGTCGGCGGCGATGCGCAGATAGTTGCGGTCGTAGACGGCGGGCCGCGCGCTGTCGCCGAAACCGGGCTGATCCAGGATCAGGCAGCGGAAGCGCGCGGCCAGCGCGGGCAAGTTCGCGCCGAAATTCGCCCAGCCCGACACGCCGGGGCCGGAGCCGTGCAGCAGCACCAGCGGCGGACCCGAACCCGCCTCGTGGTAGCGCAGATCCAGTCCGTCGGCGCGCACGTGGCGCGCGGTGCCGGTCTCGGTAGGCGCCACCGTCACACCATCCGGTCTTCGACGGCGAGCCCGAATTCGCCCCGCCCGTACATCGCCAGCGCGCGCTCCACGTCGTTGATGACGTGCACGCTGCCCGCGTGCGCGTCGCGCCAGTGCCGTTCGATCGGGTTCGGCGTGCGGATGCTGTGCCCGCCGGAGTTGTCGAACAGCAGCTCGATCGCGGCGATGGCGCGCTCGGTGCCGCGCACCTGGTCGCGGCGGGTGCGCAGGCGCACTTCGTCCGGAATCGGCTCGCCCGCTTCGGCATAGCGCAACTGCTCGGTGATATTGCGTTCCATTTGCAGGATCGCGGCGTCGATCTCGGAGGCGGCGCGCGCGACCCGCACGTGCGCGAACGCATCCTCGGCCACCTTCTGCCCGCCGTAGGACAAACGGACCCGTTCGCGCATCCGCTCGATGTGCGCCCGGTAGGCGCCCTGCGCGGCGCCGATGATGGGCGCGGTGATGGTGTTGGAGAACACCCCGGCGAACGGAATCCGGTACAGCGCAGCGGGATTGGCCTCCTGGCCCGGCCCGCGCAACTGCGACTGCTCGGTGGCGCTGTAGGCGCGGTGGTGCGGCACGAACGCGCGCTCGATGACGATGTCGTTGCTGCCGGTGCCGGACAAGCCGACCACGTGCCACACGTCGTCGATCGCGTAGTCCGCGCGCGGCACCAGGATCGTGAGATAGTCGCTGGGCGTGCCGTTCTCGTCGGGCGCGAGCGCGCCGAGGAACGCCCAGCGCGCGTGATCGCAGCCGGAGGAGAAGCTCCAGCGCCCGGTCACCTCGTAGCCGCCCTCGACCGGGGTGAGCGTGCCGGTGGGCGCGTACGACGAGGAGATGAGGGTGTCGGGGTCCTCGCCCCACACGTCCTCCTGCGCGCGCAGCGGGAACAGCGCCAGCTGCCACGGATGCACGCCGAGCACCGACGACACCCACCCGGTGGACGGGCACGCCGCCGCGATCGCCCGGATCACCTCGTAGAACGCGACCGGCGAGGACTCGTCACCGCCGAAGCGCGACGGTTGCAGCATGCGGAACACGCCGGCCTCGGTGAGCTCGGCGATGCTCGCGGCGGGCACCCGCCGGTCCCGGTCGGTACCGGCGGCGCGGTCCCGCAGCGCGGGCAACAGGTCTTCGACCCGGTCGAGCACCTTGTTGGTCATGTGGGTGTCCTCCTGTGTATCGGATGGCGGGTCAGGCGGTGCGAGCGGCGGCGCGTCCCGCGCGCCTGCCGAAGTAGGTGCCCTCGCCCAGCGAGGTGCCGCTGATGTAGCCCTCGCCCTGCAGGCCGCCGAGGGTGAACACCGAGGCCCCGGTGCCGCGCCGGTCGCCCGATTCTGCGGGCGGGCGCATCCCGGTGCGCACGTCGATCGCGGCCAGCGGATCTCGCAGGGGACGCAGCCGGCGGGCGGCCTTGTGGAAGTCCGGATCCTCGGCGCGCGAGGCGAATTCGTTGTAGCGGGTGAGGGTGGCGGCGAGCGCGCCCGGGGGAGTGCCGATCAACCGTTCCAGTTCCTCGGCGGTCTCCGCGACGTGGGTGGGGCGCACACCCCAGCGCTGCTGTTCGGGGACTTCCTCGAACGCCTGCTCGTCCACCACGACCCATACGTTCATGTCGCGCTGGAACGGGCGGCGGTCTCGGGGGAGTCCCGCCGGCAGGAGGTGCCCTCGGTCCGTTCGCTCATGCCGTCAGCGTGGTGGCCGGCGTGCCTCACGGATACCGGTGGTCCCGGTGGTCGATCGATGCCTCCCGGTGAGTGGGACTGCGGCGGTTGCGCGGGCGCGCCGCTGGGAATGGTGTGTGAACGGCGTCACGTTCGCGCCCGGGTAGTGAGGAGAGATGTCGATGCGGGTTCTGATCACCGGAATCACCGAGCCGGGCGGTCCCGCGCCCGCGCGCATGCTGCTGGCCGCCGGCCACCGGGTGATCGGCCTCGACCGCCGGTGGCACCGGCACGTCGATCCGCGCGTCGAGTTCGTCGCGGGTGACCCCACCGACCGGGCGGTGTGCACGCGCGCGGCGGCCGGTTGCGACGCCGTCCTGCACCTCGCGGGTCCCGATGTGTCCGCCATCGGCGTGGCGGCGCGGGAAGCCGGTGCGCGGCTGATCGTTCCGGTGGTGGCGGGCGCGCGGTGGTCCGGCATCGCGGAATCCGCGGTGGCGCAAGCCGTCCGGAGCTGCGGTGCGGATGTCCTGCTGATCCGCACGGCGCCGGTCGTCGGTCGCCGGGTGGGTCACCAGACGCGGCGGGCGCTGGAGCCGATCCTGGGCGCGGGGTCGCCGACCGCCGAGTTCCAGCTGCTGCACGCCGACGATCTGGACCGGTTCCTGGTGGTGGCGGTGACCGCACCCCGCGTGGGCGAGGTCGAGCTGGCCGCGCCCGGTGTGATCACGAAGGGCCAGCTGCGGATTCTGTTGCGCGGGGCCGGTGTTCGCTATTCGGCGTGGGTGCCGGGGTGGTCGGGAACCAGGCCGGTGCTGGATCCGGCTGCCGCGCGGGAGGAATGGGGTTTCCGCTGCGGATGGAACGCGGGGGAGGCGGCGGCTGATCTGGTGCGCGGTCTGGTCGGCCGTGCCCCGGCCGGCGGGGCGTTCCGAACGCGGCGCGGTGCGATCCCGTTGCCCGCGCACGTGATTCCCGCCCGCGCGGCCACCTCGGACGGGCACCACCTGGTCGACGTCGCGCCCGAGAGGCTGGAGGGCGAGTTCGACGATCGCGTCGACCCGCGCTACCCGGTGCACACCGCCACCAACACCTCCGAGGCGCTGCCCGGCCCGATGACCCCGCTCACCATCGACCTGCACGCCGGCGCCATCCGGCTCGCCAACGAGGCCATGGGCACCATGATCGCCCTGGACGGTATCGCGTTGGAACACTGGACGAGTCGCGTCACCACCGTGCTCGGGCACCACATCTACATCAACGCCTCGATCGGCGTCCTCGCCGCCGAGAACATGCCCGGCTGGGACGAGGAGAGCATCCGCCGCGACGCCTACGGGAACATTCCCGCCGAGATCGCCCTGCAACCGCACGGGAAACCGCCGATGCCCACGGGCCTGGCCGGCACGGCGGCGACCTGGCGCGCGACCGCCCGGGTGCTGGCCACGGCCCGGCGCTACGCCGCGACGGCCGAGGCGATCAACGCCGCCGCGCGCGCCGAAGCGCTGCCGCCCGAGCGGATCGCGGCCCTCACCGACGAACAACTGCACGTGCGGGCGCTGCTCTGGCGCGACCGGCTGCACCAGGCGTGGCAGGCGGCCTCGATCGGCGTCATGATGACCGGCGCCGCCACCGCCGTGCACGCGCGCGGCAAGGACGCGGGCGAGGTGCCGATCGACCTGAGCCGCCTCGAATCGGCGAAACCCATGCTGGCGGTGGAACGCCTGGCGGCGCTGTGCCGGGCCGACAGCGCGCTCTACGACCGGGCGCGCGAGGGCGACGTGGACAGCGCGCGGGCCGCGTCACCGGCGTTCGCGGCCGCGCTGGACGCGGAGCTGGCCACCGTCGGGCACCGCGGGCCCGGCGAATGCGAACTGAGCAATCCGACCTTCGGCGACCGGCCCGCTCTGCTGGTCACGGCCGCCGCGCGGGCCGCGCAACTGCCCGCACCGCAGCGCCCGCCGGCCGAGCCCGCGACCAGCCGCACGGCGCGGATGGCGGCCGGGGCGACCGTGGCGCGGGAGCGGGCGCGCGACGCCGTCGTCCGGATCACCCACTGCCTGCGCGGGGCGGTGCGCGAGCGCGGCGAGCGCCTGGTGCGCGCCACGGTGCTGCCCGACGCCACCGACGTGCACTACCTGACTCTGGACGAAATATTCGTTCCCCCAGCGGATGTGGCCGAGCGGGCGCGCCGCCGCCGCGCGGAACGCGAACGGCTGCGGGCGATCCGGATGCCGGACGTGATCACCGGGCGGTGGGAGCCGGTGCCCGCGGCGGGTGCGCTGGACGCCGGCGAGAGCCTCGGCGGGATCGGCGTGTCCGCGGGCGTGGTGGAGGGCACGGTGAAACTCGTGCTCTCCCTGGACGACGACATCGAACCGGGCGACGTTCTGGTCGCGTCGGTCACCGACACCGGCCACACCGCCATGTTCGCCTACGCCGCCGCCGTGGTCACCGATATCGGCGGGTCGGCCTCGCACGCGGCCATCGTCGCCCGCGAGTTCGGCATCCCGTGCGTGGTCGACACCAAGACCGCCAGCGCCCGGCTGCGCGACGGGCAGAAGGTGCGCGTCGACGGCGCCGCGGGCACGGTGACCCTGCTCTCGGACTGAGCGCGGCTCCGCGGATCCGAGGGTGGTGGCGGGTTTCGGTCGCCGACGGGTGATACTGGCTCGATGGGTGATGTGCCGAACGACGGGGGCGAACCGGGGGCGGCGCCGCGCGGGCCGTGGCTGGAGCTCGCCCGCGGGCGGGAGGTGATCACGGCCCGGCGCCTGCCCGACGGCATGTACCAGGTGGAGCACCGCCGGTGCGAGGGCGACCGACTCGAGTTCTACACGACCGACCACTGCCTGGTGCGCGACGTGCTGTGCGGCTGGCTGGACGACGCCGAGGGGTGGCGCGCGGGCGTGGTCTGGGCGCCGGTGGATCCGGACATCGCCGAACTGGAGCGGATGCGGGGCGAACTGTCCGGGATGCTGGGCGGGCTGTCGCTGCTGGACGATCTCGGCGCGAGCATGGATCAGGCGCTGGCGCGCGCCGATGATCTCCTCGCCGGATTCGACGAGGATCCGTTGGCGCGGTGAGGATTCCGGTGCGGACGGATCAGAGACCCGGCCAGCCGTAGCGGGCCGGGCCGTGCGCCGGTCCGGCCGTGCGCGGCGGCGCCGAGGGGGCGGCGGGCTGCCCCTGCGCCTCGGCCTGCAACAGCCCGGTCATCTGCCTGCGCACCTCGTCCATGTCCAGCCAGCGCACCTGCTGGACCACCTCCTCGAGATCCGCCGCGGGCAGGAAGCCGGCCTGGTTGAACACCAGCAGGCCCTCGCGGAACGCCATGAGCGTCGGGAACCGGTCCACCTGCGCGCTCGCGGTGAGGGCGGTCTCGGCCTCGGTGTCGACCTTGCCGTGCACGATCTCCGGATGCAGTTCCGAGGACGCCTCGTACACCGGCGCGAAATGACGGCACGGGCCGCACCAGCCCGCCCACCAGTCGACCAGCACGATGTGGTTCGCACTCACGACCTGCTGAAAGTTCTGCTGTGTCAGGGTCACTGTCGCCATCGGCGCCCTCCTCACGATTCGCCTCCAGCATCCTGACACGCCGGAGGGCTCCCGGCGAAGCGCGGGGTGCGTCAGCCGTGCACCAGGACGCGGCGCAGCGCGGTCAGCTCGGTCCCGGTGAGTCCGTGGGCGCGCAGCCACCCCGCCGCACCGCCGTGCTCGGCGCGCAATTCGGCGAGGAATCGGAGCATCACGGCGGGGTCGACGGCGAGGATGCCGGTGCGGACCGGCGGCAGGCCGCGGTAGGAGGGGAGCGCGTCGAGCCGGGCGCGCACGCGCGGCATCCGCTCGCCGGACAGCGCGTAGTCCGCCGCGATCGCCGCGGCGGGCACACCGACGGCGTCCAACAGGACGGCCGCCAGCACGCCGGTCCGGTCTTTGCCCGCCGCACAGTGGAAGACGAGCGCCGGCGTCTCCGGCGCGATGATCAGGCGCACCGCCGCGAGCACGGAATCGACACTGCCGGAGAGGAGTTCGCGATAGAGGGCGGCCAGGTCGTAGTGCACCCCGTCCGGGACGAGGTCGGTGGGTGTGGCGGTGACGCGTGCGGCCTTGCGCACCGGCAGGTTCACCAGCCGGACCGAGGTGGTGGTGAGCAGCCCGTAGCCCTCGCGCTCGACCTCGTCGGGATTGCGCAGATCGAGCAGGGTGCGCAATCCGATCTCGCCGACCAGCCGGTCCAGGTCCGCGGCGGTGAGGTGCTGCGGGGTGCTGGCGCGGTAGACCGTGCCGAAGCGCGTGGTGGCGCCGCCGTGGACGGGGAGACCGCCGAGGTCGCGCACATTGTCGATCTCGGCGAATTCGAGCCAGCGGCTTGCGGTGTGGGTCGTCATGGCCGGATCAGTGGGCTCGGCCTGCGGCGGCCTCGGCGGCGCGATCCAGCCCGCACAGGCCGATGAGGTCTTCGTGAAGTTCGAACCAGACGGTGTGATAGCTGTCGGTGATCGGCCGGGCCACCCACGTGTGGTCGCCCGCCTCGATGCGGGCGACGGCGTGGTCGAGGCGCCCGGCGTAGCGGGCCAGGCGCGGGGCCAGCGCGCCGAGCCGCCGGACCAGCGGGGCGATCCGGTGGTGGACGGCGGTGAGGCGGGCCAGGACGGCGGCGTCGTAGGCGGCGTCGGTGTGATCGTTCACGGTGGCGGCGTCCTTCATCTGCCAGGCGGTGATGATCTCCTTGAGTTCGGCGTTGGCGGCGCAGAATTCGTCGTAGGCCGCGGTGAGGGCGTCGCGGTCGACGGTGTCGCGTTCGCGAATCAAGAGGTCGGCGAGGATGTTCCGGCCGTGCGGGGTGAGGCGCAGCGCCGTCGGCGTGCCCGCGCAGCGGCCGTCGTCGAGGAAAGCGGCGCAGCGGGTGGCGATATCGGCGTGGTCGGCGGCGAGGCTGTCGGCGAGCGCGGTGGTGCCCACCCGGCCCTTGATGCCGATGAGGCGGAGCACCGCGAGGTCGGTGACGGGCCCGGCCGCGTGTCCATTGGTTGCAGTGGAAATCATTGTGGCAGAACCGGAATTGGGTGCTTCGAGGGCGTCCGCCAGCCGGTCGGGGTCCACTCCCGCCCATCGCGCGAGGATGTCGATGTCGTCCAGAACGTCGCGCGCGACGGGCTTTCCGGCGATCTCACCCGCCCACACCGCGCCCGCGCCGCCGTCCACGGTCACCAGGCGGCCCGCCAGGGCCACCACCGTGCCGGTGCCGCAGCCGACCACACACGGGCGGCCGAGTTCGCGGCTCACCAGCGCGGCGTGCGAGGTGGCGCCACCCAGTTCGGTCACCACCGCGCGGGCGGCGATCATGCCGTGCAGGTCGTCGGGGCTGGTGGTGGGCCGCGCGAGGATTACGGGTTCGCCTGCGGCGGCGCGTCTTTCGGCCTCGTCGGAGTCCGTGACCACCACGCCGGTCGCCAGGCCCGGACAGGCCGCCTCGCCGCGCGCGATCGGCGGTGTGGTCGTCTCGCCCGTTGCCGGGCGCAACACCGCGCGCACGTGGTCGGCCTCCACGCGCCGCAGCGCGGTCGGCGCGTCGATGAGCCCTTCGCTCACCATCGCCACGGCGGTGCGCACGGCGGCGCGAGCCGAGCGCTTCGCCGGGCGGGCCTGGAGCAGCCACAGGGCGCCGGACTCCACGGTGAACTCGATGTCCTGCATGTCGCGGCCGTCGCGTTCGAGTGTGTCGGCGGCGGCGAGCAGGCGTGCGTGCACGTCGGGCAGGGCGGCGGCGAGGTCGTCCAGCGGGCGCGGGGTGATCCGGCCGGAGACGACGTCCTCGCCCTGGCCGCCGGGCAGCCACTCGCCGAATACGCGGCGCACGCCCGTGTTCGGGTCGCGGCTGAACAGCACGCCGGTGCCGGAGCGGGTGTCGAGATTGCCGAACACCATGGCCTGCACCGTGACCGCCGTGCCGAGATCGTCGGCGATGCCCTTGGCGCGGCGATAGGTGCGGGCGCGCGGGGAATCCCAGGAACGGAACACCGCCGCGATCGCGGCCCGCAACTGCTCCCACGGGTCGGCGGGGACGGGACCCGCCGGATCGCCCAGCACGATCTCGCGGAACTGCGCCAGGAAGCGGCGGTGGGTGTCGGCGGCGTACCGGGGGTCGCGGGTCTCGGCGGCCAGCACCCGCTCGGCGCCGTCGTTCACGCCCAGATTGAGGACCGTGTCCATCATGCCGGGCATGCTCACCGCCGCGCCGGACCGCACCGACACCAGCAGCGGACGGTGCGCGTCGCCGAACCGGCGCCCGGTGCCGCGCTCCAACGCGGCGATCCCCTCGCGCACGCCAGCCCAGATATGTTCTCCCACAACGCCAGTCGCGCGGAAGTCCGCCCAGCCGGCCGTGGTGACGACGAACGCGGGCGGAACCGGCAGCCCGAGGGCGCGCATCCGATCGACGCTGTGCGCCTTACCGCCGATGCTGTCGCGTCCCAGCGCGCACGCGCCGTCCAGCTCGGCAACGGGCGGTGCGGGGCGCTGCACTCCGGTCGTCATGGCACTCCTTCGGATTCACGATGCGCGACACGCCGCCGCACTCCGGCGGGCGTGGGTCACGAGCGCCGCGCGGGCCGGGGCATCCGGGCACCGAGACGCGGCCTCGGCATAGTTCCACCCTGCCGGGGTGGTGCGGGATGGAGTACCGGTCGTCCCGGTCAGCAGGATGTTGGGGCATGGCGACCGGTTGGGGCCGCGTGGTGGTCGAGCAGGCAGCGCGGTGTGGCTGGTTGGGCGTCGTGTTGTGGTCGGGCGGAGGCAGGGCGGGCGGGCAACCGCGGCCGCGTGTGGGTGCTGCGAGGTCGGCGAACCCGACCAGTTCGCCGAGGTGATCCGGGTATTCGCGGCAGAACGGCCAGGTGGGCGGCGTGGTGGCCGAGTGGGCGGCATAGTGCTGGCGGGTGGGCGCTGTGGTGACTGGGTGGGCAGCAAGGTGGTCGGGTGGGCGGTGCAGGTGTGGCTGGTTGGGCGTGGCGGTGGGTGAGCGGCAAGCTGGGCGGCAGCTGGGTCCTTCGCGGTGTCGGGCGCTCGAGTCCGTCGTGCGAGGGGCCGCCGCGCGGCGCGGGCGGTCTACAGGTACGGGTCGGTGTGGGTGCGCAAGGTGGTGAGGGCGCGGCGTAGCTGACCCATGGTGCGGGGGCCGAGGTGGGCGGTCCATTCCGCTTCGACCTCGGCGACCGTGCGGTTGGCGAGGTCGGTCGCGGCCGCGCCTCGGGCGGTGAGGCGGATGCGGCGGGCGCGGCCGTCGGCGGGGTCGGGGACCCGTTCCACGTAGCCGGTGCGTTCCAGCTGGTCGACCAGGAATCCGGCGGTCTGCTTGGTGACCTGCGCCTGGTCGGCGAGGTCGGTGAGGCGGGTGCCGTCGGGGGCGAGGCGCTGCACGAGGCGGGCCTGCGCGACGGTGATGTCGTCGTACCCCGCCTCGGCGAGCGCGTCGAACACGCGCTGCTCCATGGCGCGGTACGGGATGAACAGCAGCAGTCCCACGTTGGGCTCGGCCGAATCGGGCACGCACACTCCTTGTATTCGTCAGTTTCTCTGACTATATTTGTCAGTGAAGCTGACCTATTCTACGTCGGGAGGCGAACGATGGACCGTGCCGGGCAGTGGCGGGTCGTCGCATGGCAGCGCCTCGTCATCGCGGACCTGCTGGACGAGCTCACGCCCGCCGAATGGGACGTGCCCTCCCTGTGCGCGGGCTGGCGCGTGCGGGATGTGGCGGCGCACCTGGCGCTCGCGCCGCAGCCGCCGGGTCTGGCCGACATGGTGCGCGAAGGCTGGCGCGCCCGTGGGCGTTTTCACCGCCTCAACCACGACGTGGCGGTCCGCTACGCCGACGAGCCGGGCCGCGACCTGGCCGCCGAGATCCGCGCCACGGCGTCCTCGCGCACTCTGCCCGCGGTGACCAACTATCGCAATATCTTCTTCGACGTGATGGTGCACGGCCAGGACATCGCGATCCCGCTCGGCCGCACGATCGAGCTCCCCGCCCGCGCCGCCGCCACCGCCGCCACCCGGGTCTGGACGATGGGCTGGCCCTTCTGGGCCGAACACCGCCTGAAGGGCCTGCGCCTGCGCGCCACCGACACCGACTGGTCGGTGGGCAAGGGACTCGAAATCACCGGCCCCATAACGCCTTTGCTTCTACTGCTCACCGGCCGCCCCGCCGCCCTACCCCACCTGTCCGGACCGGGCACGGCCCTGCTGGCCGACCGCCTCCGCACCCCGGACACGGTGTGAACACCCGACGCCTGCGGCATCGGCCCACTGCCCCGGAACCACTTCGAGGCTCGGGCGAGGTCGGCCTGGATGACGACTTCTGCGTGCCTGGCGGCGACTCGCGGCTCACTACCCACGCGCCGCAACGCCGCGCTCGACGCGAATGTCGAAGTGCGCGAACTGTTCGAGGCGCCCGGCATGTCCTCGCGCGAGGACGTCGAATCGGGTAGGTCCGTGCCACGCGAGGGGTGCGGCACGGGCCTGCTCGGGCTGTGGGAATCAGCTCGGGCGGCGCCGCCCGTCGAACTCGGCAGCTCGGTAGGGGCTCGGCGGAGGGGCGACCGACGACAGTGCCGGGCCGGAAATCACGGCACCACCTACCCCCGGCTCGGTGAGCACGGCAGCAGCCCCGCGGGCCGAACTGGACGATCGACTGCCCGTGCGGCCACGCGTACGCCACGGGCTCGAGCCTGCTTCCGCCGACGCTACCAGGGCTTCAGCTCACCTCTCTGCGCATCTGGGCGGTGATGACGTGCTGGTAGCCGGAGCCGAGGAGGCGGGGGAGGAGGTCGATGACGCGGGCGTCGGCGCCGACGAGGATTTTGGCCTTGTCGCGGCGGATGCCGCGCAGGATGGTCTTGGCGGCGGCTTCGGGGGTGGTGCGGGCCAGGCGGTCGAAATTCGCGGCCAGCGCGTCGCGGTCGCGGTCGCCGCCCGCGCGGGCCTTCCAGGCGATGCCGGTGCGTACCATGCCGGGGTGCACGCTGCTCACGCCGACCGGGTGGCCCGCGATGCGCATCTCTTGGCGCAGCGCGTCGGTGAAGCCGCGGATGCCGAATTTCGTGGCGTTGTAGGCGCCTTGGCTCGGGCACGCGGCGAGACCGAACATGCTGGACACGTTGGCGATATGCCCGTCACCGGAGGCGATCACCTGCGGCAGAAAGGCTTTCGTGCCGTGCATGACACCCCAGAAGTTGATGTTCACGATCCATTCGAAGTCCTCCCAGCTGAGTTCCTCGACGGTGGCGGTGAGCGACACCCCGGCGTTATTGACCAGCAGATTCGCCGGTCCGAAGTCGGCCCGCACCTCGTCGGCGTGCGCATAGACGGCGGCACGATCGGTCACGTCGAGCTGATACGCCCGCGCCCGCGCACCGGCCTTCTCACACAGCGCGGCGGTCTCGGCCACGTTCTCGAGATTGCGACCCGAGAGCGCAAGATGCGCACCGACACCGGCCAATTCGAGAGCCAGTGCCCGCCCGATTCCCGCGCCCGCGCCGGTGATGACGGCGACTTTGTCCTGGAAGTTCTTCACGGATGTCCTCGGTTCATCGGGTGGTGTAGCCGCCGTCGGCGACGAATTCCGCGCCGGTGCAATACCCCGACTCGGCGGAGATCAGGAACAGGACCAGATCGGCGAGTTCGCGCGCGGTCGCGGCGCGGGGGAGCGGCTGATCGTGCACCATCCCCTGCGACCGCTCGGAGGTGGCCGTCATATCGGTCGCCACCACCCCCGGATGCACCGAGTTGACCCGCACCCCGTCGGCCCCGAACTCCTGCGCGGCCGCCTTGGTCATCCCGCGCACCGCCCACTTGGACGCCACGTACCCGAGAATCCCGCTGAACGCGATGATCCCGCCGATGGAGGAGATGTTCACGATGGACCCGCCACCCGCCCGGCGCATGGACGGCAGCACCGCCTTCATCCCGAGGAACACCCCGACCTGGTTGACGTCGATCACCTTGCGGTAGTCGGCTTCCGACAGTTTCTCGATCGGATCGACGTGCACGATGCCCGCGTTGTTCACCAGGCCCGAGACGGGCCCGAAGGCGCTCTCGGCCCGTTCGACCACCGCCTGCCACGCCGCCTCGTCGGTGACGTCGAGGGGTTCGAACCGCGCCCCTTCCCCGAATTCGGCGGCCACGGCCGCGCCCTCCTCGGCCAGCACATCGGCGATCACCACCGACGCGCCCTCCTCGACGAGCCGCCGCGCGAACGCCGCACCCATCCCGCGCGCGCCACCGGTGATCAGGACCGTCCGGTCGCTCACCCTGCCCATGTTCCGCTCCTGTCCTCGGGTGCCCGGGCCGCGTGCGCGGCCAGGTGGGTGGCGGCGATGTAGCCGAACACCATGGCGGGGCCGATGGTGGCGCCCGCGCCCGCGTAGCTGTTGCCCATCACGGCGGCCGAATTATTGCCCGCCGCATACAGTCCCGCGATCGGCGCGCCGTCGGCGCGCAGCACGCGGGAGTGCTCGTCGGTGACCAGTCCGCCCTTGGTGCCGAGATCGCCCGGCACCATCTCCACGGCGTAGTAGGGCGGCTTCTCCAGCGGCGCGAGGCACGGATTCGGGCGCACCGTCGGATCGCCGTAGTAGCGGTCGTAGGCGGATTCGCCGCGGCCGTAATCCTCGTCGCGGCCCGCGCGGGCGAAGCCGTTGAAGCGCTCCACCGTCGCGGTCAGCGTCGCGGCGGGCACGCCGATCAGCCCGGCCAGTTCGGCGAGCGTGCCGGCCTTCTTGATGATCCCGGCATCGAAGTACTTCTGCGGAATCGGCTGGCGCGGAAAGGTTCCCAGGAACAGGTAACGGTCGCGGAACCGCTGATCCATGAGGAAGTGCGCGGGCACGTGCCCGACACCGGTGGCGTGCCGCTCGTACATGGTGTGCACCACGTCGACGTAGCTGGCGGACTCGTTGGTGAACCGTTCCCCGGCCGCGTTGACCATGAGGCCGCCCGGCTGGGACCGTTCGGCCAGGCAGAAGAACGGCGGTCCGTCCGGATTGCGCACGGAAGGACCCCACCAGGCGTCGTCCATGAGATCCAGTGCCGCGCCCACGTTTTCGCCCGCGAGAATGCCCTCGCCCACGTTCTCGGTGGCGCCGACGGTCCACTCGGTGCTCACCGGCCCGGTGAAGAAGCGCTCGCGCAAGGCGAGGTTGTGCTCGAACCCGCCCGCCGCCAGCACGACTCCGCGCCGGGCGCGCAGCGTGATCGGCACGCCGTCGCGTTCGGCGCGCACGCCGACCACCGCGTCGCCTTCGGTGAGCAGTTCCGTGAGCGGCGTGTTCAACCACACCGGCACCCCGGCGTCGCGCAGCGCCAGCCACAGCCGCGCGACGAGGGCCTTGCCCAGGCTCAGCGGCTGCCTGCCGCGCACCCGGTCCAGCACCGCCCGCGCGCCGACCTTCAGCGCCGTCCGTTTGCCGCGCCAGGTGCGGGCGATCATGTTCAGGTCGTGGAAGTCGCTGACGGTGAACGCGATTCCCTTCGGGCCCGACATGGTGGGCCGGTTGATCAGCGCGAGATCCGCGCCGAGGAGCCGTCCGTCGATGACCGCCGGTTCGATGCTGCGTCCCTGCGCGAGACCGCCCGGACGTTCCGGATGGTAGTCGGAATACCCACGGTCGTAGACGAATTCGAGGTGGGGCGTCCGCGCGCACAGGTAGGTCATCATGCGTGGCCCGTGCGTGAGGAACGCGTCCTGTTTCGCGTGCGGAACGCGGTCTCCGACCACCGCTTTCAGGTAGGTGCGGGCCAGTTCCGCGCTGTCGGGCACGCCTTCGCGCACCAGCACGGGGTTATTGGGAATCCACACCCCGCCGCCGGAACGCGCCGTCGACCCGCCGAACGACCGGCTCTTCTCGATCAGCACCACCGAGAGGCCGCGATAGGCGGCGGTGAGCGCGGCGGTCATCCCCGCCGCGCCCGAGCCGACGACCACCACGTCGTAGACCGCCGCGCGGTCCTGCTGCTGCGACATCCGCACTCCCGCTCAGTATCCGGCGCCGGTCAGCATGCCGCCGTCCACGACGACCTCGGCGCCGCTGCAATAGCTCGCGCCGTCGGAGGCGAGGAACAGCACCGCCTCGGTGACCTCCTCGGGCCGGCCCCAGCGCGGGATCGGCAGCGTGGAGAAGAACGCGTCACCCCCGACCTCCGAGGCGACCCGCGCCGTCATCGGCGTCGAAATCCCGCCCGGATGCACGGAATTCACGCGCACACCCCGGGGGCCGAGTTCGCGCGCGGCCGATTTCGTGAGCCCGCGCACCGCGAACTTGCTCGCGCTGTAGGCGGACAGGCCGGCCGCCCCGATGAAGCCCTCCACCGAGGAGACGTTCACGATCGCGCCGCCGCCCGCCGCGATGATCGCCGGCGCGGCCGCCTTGATGCCCAGCCACGCGCCGGTCACGTTGACCGAGAGGATGGTGGTGAACTCGGTCGGCGTCATCTCGGCGATGCTGCTGAACTTCAGGATGCCCGCGTTGTTCACCAGGATGTCGAGCTTGCCGAACTCCGCCCGCGCGGTGGACACCGCGGTGTCCCAACCGGATTCGCTGGTCACGTCGTGGTGGACGAACCGGACGTTATCGCCGAGGTCGGCGGCCAGCTTCTCGCCCTCCTCGTCGAGCACATCGCCGAACACCACCCGCGCGCCTTCGGCGGCGAAGCGGCGCACATGGGCCGCGCCCATGCCGCGCGCGCCTCCGGTGACCAGCGCGACCTTGCCTTCGAGTCGACTCACCGCGGACCTTCCTTTCTCTGGGGTTCGACTCGACGCTATGGCCGCGGGTCCGGTCCGCCCCGGCGCAGTCCCATCCAGCGAGACATGGTCCTGACCTCCACCTCAGCATCGGAAATATTTCTACTAGGCATAGTCAGATGTGGAGGAACGCATGAAGTTCTCGATGATCTTCGAGGCGCAGATGACCGATCCGTCGGCGGCGCACGAGCGGCAGGTGCTGCGCGACTGCGTGGCGCAGGCCGTGCTCGCCGAGGAGATGGGTTTCGACACCGTGTGGGCGGTCGAGCACCACGGGCTCAAGTGGTACGCGCATATGAGCGCGCCGGAGATCTTCCTGACCTGGGTCGCCGCGCGCACCGAGCGGATCAGACTCGGTCACGGCGTGGTGTGCATGCCGTTCAACTTCAACCACCCGGTGCGGGCGGCCGAGCGCGCCGCCATGCTGGACGTGCTCTCCAACGGGCGGGTGAACCTGGGCGCGGGCCGTGGCGCGACACCGCAGGAGACGTCCATGTGCGGGGTCGATCCGGAGCGCACCTACCAGGAGGTGGAGGAGGCGCTGCGCATCATCGGCCGCGCGTGGCAGGACCCGGAGGGCGAATTCGAGTGGCACGGTGAGCTTCTCGACATCGACCCGCATCCACTGCTGCCGCGCCCCGTCCAGCTGCCGCACCCGCCGCTGTTCATGGCGTGCACCAAGAAGGAGACCCTGCAGCTGGCCGCGGACTACGGCATCGGCGCGCTGGTGCTGGGTTTCGCCGGCGTGGAGGAGATCGCCGAGCTGCGCCGCACCTACGATCGCGCGATCGCCGCGCGCACGGGGGAGAAATTTGTCTCTACCGTGGTCAACGACCATTTCGCGGCCTTGTGCCCGACCGTGGTGCTGGAGGATCGGGAGCGGGCGCAGCAGATCGGCGCACGCGGGCAGCGGTTCTTCGCCCAGTCGATCAAGCACTGGTACGGCGCGGGCCCGGTGCCGGACGAGGCGGTGGACCGGTCGGTGGACGAGGTCGCGGCGATCCAGCAGGCCGCCGAGGAGCACGTGGCGTACCTGCACGAGGCGAAGATCCCGGTGAAGCCGGGCGCGACCTCGGTGTTCAACGTCGAACACGCCTACGGGCGCCCCGAGGACGCCATCGCCTACGTGGAGCGGCTGCGGGAGGCGGGTGCGGACGAGATCCTGTGCCTGATCCAGATGGGCACCGTGCCGCAGGAGGTGTGCCTGGAGACGATCCGGCACTGGGGTGAGACGGTGATCCCGCACTTCCGCGCGCAGTCGAACGGATCAGCCGTGTCGGCGGGACGGCATGCCGCGCCGAGCGAGGTGTGAGATGAGCGGCCCGGTAATGGAATTCGCTCTCGGGAGGTGGTGACGTGTTGAAACCGGAAGCGCGGGTGATCGTGGACCTGGCCTCGGCGGCGTTCCCGAAACTGGGCACCGAGGTGTTCGACGCGGCCGAGGCGCGGAGGATGCTGGCTGCCCGGCCCAGCCCGGTGCTGGAGCCTATCGAGGTGGGGGCCGTGGTGGATCGGACGGTGCCAGGGCTGCCGGGTGGGTCGGAGGTCCGCGTGCGGGTGTACTGGCCGGTGGGGGATGACGGTGGGCAGCGTGAGTCGCGCGAAGGTGATCTGCCGGTCGTGGTGTTCCTGCACGGTGGGGGATTCACGTTGTGCGGCTTGGACAGTCACGATCGGCTGTGCCGGACGCTGGCGAACGGTGTCGGGACCGTCGTGGTGTCGGTGGACTACCGGCAGGCGCCCGAGGACCGGTTTCCGGCAGCCGCCGAGGACGCCTACGCGGTGGTGCGGTGGGTCGCCGCGCACGCCGCCGAGATCGGGGGTGACCCGGCGCGGATCGCGGTGGCGGGCGACAGTGCCGGCGGGAATCTCGCGGCGGTGACGGCGCTCATGGCGCGCGATCGGGGCGGCCCGACGCTCGCGTCTCAGGCGCTGATCTATCCGATGCTCGATCCGTCGTGCGACACGGACTCGTATCGGGAATACGCCGACGACCACTTCACCACGGCGGCCCACTTACGTTGGTACTGGGAGCAATATCTGGGCCCCGGTGGTGCGACCGCCGACCCGTACGCGGCACCCGTACTGGCGGAGGACCTTTCGGGCCTACCGCCCGCGTACATCCTGACCGCCGAATGCGATCCGCTGCGCGATGAAGGCGAGGCCTACGGTGCGCGGTTGCGTGCCGCGGGGGTCGACACCGAGATCGTGCGGTGCGCGGGGCAGTTCCACGGCTTCGTCAGTATGGCCGACCACCTGCCGGACGCGAAAGAGGCGGTGGCGGGGCTGTTCTCGGTGCTGCGCCGGGCACTGGGGGTGTGATGAGCATCGAGCGCGTGGGCACGATCCTGCCCGCGGAGAACCTGCTCGCGACCGTGGGCTTGCTCGAGGCGGTGCTCGGCGCGCCACCGACATTCGTCGACGATGATCGCTGGGCCCAGTTCGACGTGGGCCCGGCCCGCATCATGGTCGCGGGCACCGACCGTGAGAACGACGGTGCCGCACTGTCGGTGAAGGTGTCCGGTCTGGACGAGATCCTGGATCGATTGCGAGCGGCGGGAATTCGCGTCGGTGATCCGGTGACCGGTCCGCACGAACGTCGCGTGGTGGTGGACTCCGGCGCGGTGTGGTCGATCATCTTGTACGAGCCGCTGGGCGGCTGACTGCCGCGTGTACCCGACCCCGAGCGCTTCCCGGCGCGCGGTCGCCCGCCACGGGAATCGACGCCGCGGACATCCGGGCGGTGCGCCTAACGCGCTGAGCCGGCGTGTTCGCCCCAGACAGGCGAGGTCCTCCGCTCGGGCCGGGGCAGATCCATCGCGGCCCCTGCGTCGGGCTCTCCTTCACCCGTCCCGCGCGGTCAACGTCTCCGTCAGCGCGCGCGCCGCGTCGAGCGTCGCCCTCACGAAACCGTCGCGTTCGGCGCGGGTGGTGGTGGGGCGCAGGGGGCCGAGCTGGACCTCGTAGGCGGCGGCGCCGTCGGCGTCGAAGACCGGGGCGGCGAGGTAGCTGAGCGGGAGGTCGGCGTCGGCGTCGAGTTCGGCGGCGGTGAACGGGCGGGCGGTGAGCGCGGCCAGCTGGCGCAGCGCCCGCGCGCGCAGATTCGGTTGCAGCAGTTCGGTTCCCGCCGCTGACAGCAGATCCGCGAGCAGGGCGACCAGGCCGGCGTCGTCGGAGGTCGGGCGGAACAGCGCGACCCCGCGACGGCGGACCAGCGTCAGCAACGCGCTCGCCGTGCGCCGGTCCGCGGCCGCGGCGGTCGCCAGCCAGGCGTTCTGCTCGGCGGCGGCGCGCCACGGCATCACCGCCGCCCCGGCCGGGAAACGCAACGGAATGCGATGTCCCACGGGGATTCCCGGAATCGCGCGGTCCGGGCCCTGCCGCACGTCGAGCACGGTGAGGTGCTCGGATTCGATGCGGCTGAGCGTGGCGCCGCACCCGGTGCGCTCGGCGAGCGCGGTGAGCACGTCGCCCACCGCGCCGGGCAGCGGGGCGGAGGTCAGCGCGAGAAACCCGGGACCGAGGCGATAGCCGCGCTCGGGCACCCGCACCACCCAGCCCGCCGCTTCCAGCTCGGCGAGCACCGCCGTGGCCGTCGCGCGGGCGATGCCGAGCTGTTCGGCGATCCCCGCCACCGTCCTCGGTCCGGGACGCGCGGCGAGCAGCCCGACGATCTCGACTACCCGCCGCGTCGGCGGCGACGGTGAGCGCGCGGACGCGATATCAGGCATGGCGACCCCTTGTGCCGGTGTGCTTCTGGACCCTACGATGTCGAATATAGAACAAGCGGTGTCGAATATTCGACAGTGATCCGGGTCGGCACCGCGCCGAGAGCGACGCGCGCCGCACCCCGGCGCGGATCGGAGCGCACATGATCCTGGACAGATTCCGGATCGACGGGCAGGTCGCGGTGGTCACCGGCGCCGGGCGCGGGCTCGGGCGGGCGATCGCCGTCGCCTTCGCCGAGGCGGGCGCCGACGTGCTCATCGCGTCCCGTACCGAGAGCGAACTGAAGGACGTGGCCGAGCAGGTCGCCACCACCGGCCGCCACGCACACGTGGTACCCGCCGACCTGCGCGATCCGGCCGCCGCGGCCGCGCTGGCCGGCGCGGCGGTGGAACGGTTCGGCCGCCTCGACATCGTGGTCAACAATGTCGGCGGCGCGCTGCCCTGCCCGCTGCTGGACACCACGCCGGAGATGCTGAGTGAAGCGTTCACCTTCAACGTGGTCAACGCGCACGCCCTGGTGCGCGCGGCGGTGCCGCACATCCTGGCCACCGCGGGCGGGGGATCGGTCCTCAATATCACCTCCACCATGGGCAGGCTGCCCGGTCGCGCGTTCGCCGCGTACGGCACCGCGAAAGCGGCGCTGGCGCACTACACCCGCCTGGCCGCGCTCGATCTCAATCCCCGTATCCGCGTCAACGCGATCGCGCCGGGCTCCATCCGCACCTCGGCGCTGGAGATCGTCGCCGCGAACGACGCGATGCGCGGCGAACTGGAGGCGAAGACGCCGCTGCACACGCTCGGTGCGCCCGAGGACATCGCCGCCGCGGCGCTCTATCTCGTCTCCCCGGCCGGCGGGTATCTCACGGGCAAAGTGCTCGAACCCGACGGCGGGCTCATCTCTCCCAACCTCGACCTCCCGATACCGGACCTGTGACATGACTTTTCGCGTAGTGCAATGGGGCACCGGCAATGTCGGCCGCCACGCTCTGGCGGGCATCCTCGCCAACCCCGACCTGGAACTGGCCGGCGTGTGGGTGTCCGGGCCCGCCAAGAACGGCGTGGACGCGGGCACCCTCGCGGGGCTCGACGAGACCGTCGGCGTCGCCGCCACCACCGACGCCGAGGCGCTGATCGCGTCGCGTCCCGACTGCGTCGTCTACTGCTCGATGACCGACAACCGCCTCGTGGAGGCGCTCGAGGACCTGCGCCGGTTCCTCGCCGCGGGTATCAACGTGGTGGCGTGCGCACCGGTGTTCTTCCAATACCCGTACGGCGTGCTGCCCGACGACCTGCTGAAACCGGTCGAGGAGGCGGCGGCGCGGGGCAACGCGTCGCTGTGGGTCAACGGCATCGACCCGGGCTTCGCCAACGACCTGCTGCCGCTCGCGCTGGCGGGCACCTGCCTGCGCATCGATGAGCTGCGCTGCGTGGAGATCGTCGACTACGCCAGCTACGACAACCGCGCCGTGATGTTCGACATCATGGGCTTCGGGCAGCCCATGGACGAGACGCCGATGCTGTTGCAGCCCGGCGTGTTGTCGCTGGCGTGGGGCAGCGTGGTGCGCCAGCTGGCCGCGGGCATCGGCGTCACCCTCGACGCCGTCACCGAGACCTACGAGCGGGTGCCCGCCCCCGACGCGTTCGACATCGCCACCGGGCACATCGCCGAAGGCACCGCCGCCGCACTGCGTTTCGAGGTGCGCGGCATGGTCGGGGACCGGGTGGTCACCGTGCTCGAGCACGTCACGCGGTTGCGTCCGGATCTGCGCCCCGACTGGCCCCAGCCCGCCCACCCGGAGGGCTGCTACCGCGTCCAGATCACCGGAGACCCCTGCTACGCACTGGATCTCGTCACCTCCAGCCCGCGCGGCGACCACAACTTCGCCACCCTGCTCGCCACCGCCATGCGCGTCGTCAACGTGGTCCCCGCCGTCGTAGCGGCCCCGCCCGGCATCCGCACCGCCCTCGACCTCCCCCTGATCACGGCCCCGGCGACGAGGCCGGGGCGGGAGGCGGCGGAATAGTGGCGGCCGACGTGACCGCCGCCCAGCTCAGCCCGCCAGTGCGTTCAATGCCCGGTCCACGTCGGCGTCGTCGTTGTGCAGGTGGAACGCGAACCGCAGCCCGCCTGCCCGCGCCGACGCGACCACGCCCGCCGCGTCCAGCCGGGGCGCGAGATCACCGGCGCCCGGGACCGCGACGATCGCGGAATCGCCTGGGACAGGGTCGAATCCGAGGTCGCGGAGTCCGGTGCGGAACTGGTTTGCCAGGCGGAGGTTGTGCGCGTGCACGCGGTCGATGCCCAGCTCCTCGAGCAGTTCGAGGGCCGCGTGCGCGGCGACCACGCCGAGCCAGTCCGGCGTCGCGTCGAAGCGGCGGGCGGTGTCGGGCAGGGCGATCGGGTCGTAGAGTTCCGCCCACGGATCGCGCGCCGCGTACCAGCTCGGCGCGAGCGGGCGCAGCGCGGCGGCCGCCTCGGGCGCCGCGGCGAAGAACGCCACGCTCCGCGCGCCGAGCAACCACTTGAACGTCGCGCACACCCAGTAGTCGGCGTCGGCGAACCGCAACGGCAACCACCCGGCCGCCTGCGTGGCGTCCACCAGCAGGCGCGCCCCGGCCGCCTCGGTCGCGGCGCGCAACGGCGCGAGATCGGTGACCCGCCCGTCCGCGGACTGCACCACGCTCACCGCCACCAGGTCGGTCCCCGGCCGCACCTCCGCCGCCAGCTTCTCCAGCGGCACCGCTCGCACCACCAGATCACCCCGATGCACGAAAGGCATGGTGACCGAGGCGAATTCCCCTTTCGCCACCAGCACCTCCGCGCCGGGCGCGAGCGCGGCCGCGACCGGTCCGATCAGCGTGGCCGCCCCGCCGCCGATCGCGAGGTGATCGGCATGCGCCCCAGCCAGCAGCCGCGCACAGGCCGCGCGGAACTCCGGCACCAGGTGATCACTGCTCATCGGCGCACCGCGCCCGGCCGCCCAGCGTTCGGTCACCTCCGCGACCGCCGCCAGCGACCGCCGGGGCGGCAGCCCGTGCGAGGCCGTGTTCAGATAGATCGTCTCGGAGCGGAATTCATCGGGCGCGAGCGAGGTCATCCCCCGAGCATGCTGCCCCGCTCGCCCGTCGTCCACCGATTACGGCACCGCCGGGTCCACGGCCGACCCGGGCCCGTCCAGGACGGCGGGGCGAACCGCGGACGTGTCCGCGCGCCGGCTCGTGGAGCGGGCGTGGGTGACCGCTCCGGCCGCTGGACCGCCCCTACGCCGACGCCAGCAGGGCGGTGCGGGCCTCCGCGACGCAGTCGGCCCACGGACGGTCGCCGAGGGTGGTGACGCCGGTGTCGCCCATGAACGCGCTCGAGACCACCACGTCGGGGGTGAGGGTGGCCAGCAGGTCGAGGGTGGCCAGCAGGGGTTCGCGGTCGCTGTGGCCCTCGATGTAGCCCGCCATCCAGCGGCCGTCGGCGCGGCGGAAGAGGGTGTCGCCGGTGAACAGGTGGGTCCTGCCGTCGATGGTGGCGAGGTAGCAGGCGCTGCCGGGGGTGTGGCCGGGGGTCGGGATCACCTCCAGCCCCGCGACGGCGGTGTGGCGGGTGTCGAAGGGGTCGTCGACGGTGGTCTGGGTGACCTCGTCGGCGTCGGCCTTGTGGATGTGCAGCCGCGCGCCGAACCGCTCGCGCACGGTGGCCAGGGAGGACGCCACCTCGTCGCGATGGCTGAGGTACTGGTGCGCCACGCCGCCGAGTTCGGCCATGTGGTCGAACTCGGCCGGGAACGTCGTGTTGTAGAACAGCACGTTGCCCTCGGGGGAGGTCCACAGGTAGGCGCTGGTGGTGAGTCCCGGGAACGGGCTGAGGGTCTCGGTCTGCCAGAGGGACGGTGTCAGCTGTCGCATGGTCGTGCTCCTTTCGCTGTCACTCACAAGGCGCTGGATCGGAACCAGCGGCGCGAGACGATTCAGAGCCGCCAGGCCACGTCGCGCGCGGGCTGGTAGCGGCACACCGTGCCCAGCGCCACGCCGGCGCGCAGGTGCTCGGCCAGTTCCGGGTGGACCCGCGCGACCCGGCGCAGACTGTCGCGGACGCGGGAGGACACCGTTTTGCGGGCGCGTTCGGCGTCGTCCCCGAGGCGGCGGGTCCGCCCGCCCAGCCCCGCCGCGACCCGCAACTGCTCGAGCAGCGCGGCGCGTTCGCCGTCCAGGCGGGACGCGCGCTCGTCGTCGCCGCGGGCGAGGGCGCGTTCGATCTCCGCGTCGAGGGTGTCCAGGCGGTGCCGGTAGGCGGTCTTGGCGGTGTCGTCGAGGAGCGGATCGGCGCCCAGCTTCGTCGCCGCGCGCACGACCCCGGCGTCGGGCGCGCCGAACAGCTCCAGCGACGAGATGTCGTGCCCCGGATGGCCGAGCAGGGTGTGCAGGTCGCGCAGCCCTTTGGCGTCGGACAGGTGCGCCGTGTGCCCGGCGAACCGCAGCACCCAGACCGAGCCGTCGAAGCGGAACTCGTTGTCCAGCTGCGGTTCCCGCGCGGCAAGGGAATGGCCGGGTCGGTGGGCCAGCAACCGGAGCCGATGGCGGGCGGCGCTCCGCCACGGGTCGGCGCGCAGCCGGTGCGCCGCCTCGGCGGCCGCCGTGAAGTGCTCGACGGCGCCGTCCGGATCGCCCGACGCCTGGCACACCCGGCCCAGCCAATAGGCGTACGGGCCGTAGACCACACCGCCGCCCGCGACCACCGCCCAGTACTCCCGCAGCGGAAACAACCTGGCGCGCACGGTCTCTCGTAACCCCTCGTCGGCCACGACCACGGCCGCGTGCGCCTGCGCGACGAGGATGCCCGCGTGGAAGTGTGCCGGATACCGCGTGTACATCGCCTCGACCGCGTCCAGCCGGGCCGTGACCCCCGCGATGTCGCCGTGGTTCGCGGCGGTGATCACCTCGGGCACCGTCGTGTAGTCGCCCGCGAGTTCGCGGTAGCGCGCCAGGAAGCCGTCCGCGTCGGACAGGTTCTCCGTGAACAGTGCCAGCGCCCACCGCTGTTCGAGCCACAGCGGGATCCGGTCCACCTCGCCCAGCCGCTCGCCGAGCGCGTAGGCCTCGTCGATGTCGGTGCGCGCGTTGGTGAAACGGCCGCACAGCATGGCCAGCGCCCCGGTGCGGGAACGCGCGACGAACCGATGGCGCGGTTGCGCGGAACGGTCGGCGCGCGCGGCCAGTGCGGTCAGCTCGGCGTGGGCGCGCGGATCGCCGAGTTCGAGCAGCGCGGTGGCCCGCAGCAGTGCGGCCTGGACGGCGGTGTCGTCGCGGTCGAGCGGGTCGGCGACGGCGAGTTCACCGGCCAGCGCGAGACGTTCGCGCGCCGTGCCCGGCCGCCACACCGCATCGTGGCGGGCCAACAGCGCCGCCGTCAACGCGGTCGGGTCCTCGGATTCGCGTGCCAGAGCGAGGGTTTCGGCGCTGTCGCGCTCGATCTCGGTGCGGTCGAAGGGCAATCCGGTGTGGACGCGCACCCGCAGACCCGCCGCGCGCACCCGCACCGCCAAGGCGTCGGCGGGCGGCCGTTCGGCGCGCAGCATGCCGGAAGCCGTGTCCATCAGCGCGATTTCGCGGCGGCCCTCGCGCTCCGGGTCCGGCATGCCGAGTTCGTGCAGGCCGAGCGCGGCGCGGGCGAACAACTCGGCGGCGCCGCGTGCCCGCGCGTCGTCGAGCGCGGCATGAAAAGTGCGGCGAGCGGCGCCGAGCTCTCCCGCGTCCTGCTGGGCGGCCGCCATACCGAGAATCACGGTGTCGCGCAGCGCCGTTCGCTCGGGTGGGAGCAGCGCCAGCGCGCGGCCGTAGTGGCCGGCCACTTCCGCCGCGGCGAGGCGTCCGCAGGCATCGGCGGCGGCGTCGAGCAGCAGGCGCACCGTGCGCTCGGGATCGACGGCGTCGCCGGCCAGGTCGGCGTGGTGGGCGAGGTCGGCCGCGGTCGCGCCGGACACCGCGCGGGGGAGACGTTCGAGCGCGGTCAGGATGGCGGCGTGACGGGCGCTCGAGCCGGCGGAACCGGCTCGTGCGCCCAAGGTTTCGCGGATCAAGTCGTGGGCGAATCGGTAGCGGCCGTCGCGCTCCGCGACGATCAGACGGGCGCGGACGGCTTCGGCGAGCGCGCCGTCCACCTCCGCGTCGGACGCGGCGGCACCGTTCGCTCCCGCACCGACCACTGCCGCGCCGCTCGCGGCCGCACCGACCGCTCCCGACGCGTCGAGGCTCGAGTCGACCCGGCCGACCGCGTCGGTCGTGGCCGCGAGCGCAGGCACCGCGAAGGAGCGTCCGAGCAGGGCCGCGGTGGTGAGCACCTCGACGGTGGCGGGCGCGAGCGGGGCCAGACGGGCCTCGAGGGTGTGCCGCACGCCGGGAGTGAGGGTGTCGATGGGATTGCCGGTCTGCCACAGCCGCGCCACCTGGTCGACCAGGAACGGGTTGCCGCCGGTGAGGGCGTGCGCGGTGGCGGCGATCCGCTCCGGCGGCGCCTGGCCGGTCAGCGCGGCGATGAGGGCGGCGGTGTCGCTGGGGTCCAGTCCGCCGAGTTCGATCGTGTGCGCGGTGGCCGCGATATCGGCGAAGGCGGTGTGCGACGGGTGATCCGGACGGTCGATCTCGGCGGCGCGCACCGTGGCGACCACCGCGATCCGCTCGAACCAGGAGTGCCGGGCGACGAACGCGAGCAGTGCGAGGGAGGCCGCGTCGGCGGCGTGCAGATCGTCGATCACCACGAACACCGCGCGCTCGGCGCAGGCCGCCAGCAGCGCCTCGGTGACCGCATCACCGAGGCGGAACAGCGGGGTGGCGGGCGGCGTCGGAGCGTGGGTCTCGCCGATCAGGTGCGCGAGCGCGGCGTCCACCTGCGCCCAGCCCGCGCGCCGCAGCCCGCGCAGGATCTGGACCCACGGCCACAGTCCTGGCGTGCCGTCGCCGGACCAGGCGGTCGCGGTGAGCACGAGCGCGTCGGCGGCGGGGAATTCGCCGACCACCTCGGTGACGAGCGCGGTCTTGCCGATGCCCGCCTCACCCGACACCAGCGTCACGCCGCCGTGGCTGGACACCGTGCGGCGCAACCGCTCCCGCAGCAGCGCCGCCGGATGATCCCTGCCGATCAGGGAGTGTGCGGGCACCCGGCCTCCTCGGTGGTCTGGTCACCGTCGAGATTAGGCCCTGCCCGGAATCGTCCGGGGATCCCGCGGTCCGGATCGCCGCCGGGCCACGCTGTCGTCGCCGGGACAACCCTGGGCTCGCCTGGCGACGGTTCGTCAGTCACGACCCTCTGGCCGACTACCGGGAGAGGCCGGGCCGTACTGCACTCAGCCGGTGAACACGCTCCCGCCCGGGCCCGCGCCGGTGGCGATGGGCGCGCCCGCGGGCGTCAGGTCGGACGCGTCGAACGGCACCAGCGCGCCCGGTGCGCCCGCCGCACGCAGGATCGGTTGCAGCACGGAGGTGACCTCGAAACCGGCGGCGGGCAGCAGCAGCGGCGCGGCCTGCGGGCCGAGGCTGCCGACGTACATCTTGGCGCCGTCGGCGGTGAAGCCCACCGACACGGGCGCGTCGACCGGCACCGAACCGGTCACCGCGCCGGCGGCGACATCGATGATCTGCACCGCGTCCGCGCCGGGCGTCGCGACCAGCAGGCGGTCGCCGCCCGGGCTGAACGCGCCCGACACCGGCGCGCTACCGGAAGGCAGCATGATGGCGCCGACCCGGGACCAGGACGCGGTGTCGATCACCGACACGTTGTCGCCGATCGCGTTCATCACGTAGAGCGTGCCGCCGTCGGGGGACACGGCGGCGCCCGACGGCGCGGAGCCGTCGATCTGAATGCGTTCGCCCAGTTGGAATCCCGTCTCCGGATCGAAGACGGCGGCGGTGCTGTCGGCGAACACCGCGTAGAGACGGCTGCCGTCGGGCGCGATCTCGGCGGCCAGCGGCAGACCGGGCAGCGGCATCGAGCGCACCAGCGTGTGGGTGGTCGTGTCGATCACGTCGATCGCCGGGTACGCGGTCACCACGTACACGAGGTCGCGGACCGGGTCGGCGAGGGGAGCGGTGAAGCCGTCGGTGCCGGAGATCGGCACGCGGGCGCTGACCTCGCCGGTGGCGGTGTCGACCACCGCGACGTCGTCGGCGCCGAGGAACGGCGGGTTGAACGCCTGCACGTACACGTGCCGCCCGTCGCGGGCGGCGGCCACCGACGCCGTGTGCGGGCCGACGCCCTCGACGCGCCCCACGATCCGGTCGGAGACGGTGTCGACCACCACGACGGAGCCGTCGCCCGCGACGGGCACGTACGCGCGCGGGTTCCCCTCGTCGGCCGCGGCGGTCGGCGCGAGCAGCGCCAGGGCGGCCGCGGTGAGCGCGAACGCGCGCGACGGCAATCCACGGAACCGGATCGGCATCGTGTGACCTTTCGTGTCGGGTGTCGAAGGGACTATTGCGTGTTCTCGTCGCGCTCGCAAGCTGTCGCGTGAGTAACTTCGCCCGGATTGCGATGCGGGGCACGGTGATACGGGGGAGTCGCGCGGGCCCGATCAGTCGGTAGCGGCCCACATGTTCGACAGGAGCCGGTGGCTCGGGGTGTCGGCGAGCGAGCGGCTGGCCTCATAAATTCGCCGGTACCCGGTCTCGGCGATCCGCCACACGCCGTCGTCCTCGCGCCGGTAGCGGTCGGTGTAGTAGCCCGCCCCGCGGATCTCCACGCCATAGGCGGTCGCGAGGACGGTGTCCTCGAAGGCCCAGGACCCGGTGGCGGTGTCGCCGTCGACGGTGATCTCGGGATGGTTCGCGATATGAACGGTGATCACGTCGGGGCCGAGGTTCTCGCGTAGGAATGCGGTGATGGCCGCGCGCCCGTCGAGGACGAGCGGCTCGCCGAGGGCCCGGGTCCCGTATCGCCCGATCGCGTCCTCGGTGAGCGTGTCCGCGAACTCGGTCCACGCCTTGAGGTCCAAAGTCCGGAAGTACCGGTACTTCAGCTGCCGGATGGCTTCTACGGCCGCGAGATCCACGGGTCCACCCTCCCACAGCCCACCGGTCCGGACAAGAACGTGTTCCAGTTTGTTCAGTCGAACCGGCCGCGCAGCGACGCCACCCCGGGACCGTCGAAGAAGTCCAGCGCGACCGGGCGCCCGGTCGCCGTAGAAACTCCAGTTGGGTGGAGGGCCCTCGCCGGGCGGCGGCACGAGATCGAACGCGAGATCGGCGCGCTGGAATGGCGGTGCGCGCTGCTCGACGGTGCGGTGGCCCGGCCCGGGCAGGGGATCGGCTGGCCCTGCTGGCGGAGATCGTGGACGGCGCCGGCGCGCGCGACACCCTGGTGCGCTTCTGGCGCCGCGCCCTCGGCGAGGGGCGTCACCGACCTGCCCGCGTTGCGCGGGCGATTGCTCGCCGCCTCGGCCCACGACGACCCGTGTTTCGACCGGTACTGGGCGTTGACCGCCGAGGCGGGGATGGTCGAGACCGCGGGACCCGCGCATCGGTGGTTATACGACGCCCTGCGGGTGTCGGGGTGATCGGGGCCGGTCACCGGGCCCAAGCGTGCCCCCAATAGCTGTCGGCGGTGATTTCCTCTGCGGTGTAAGCGGTTTCGTCAACCAGCAGGCCGTCGGTGCCGTACTCCAGATCCCAGCCGCCGGGGGTGCGGACGTAGAAGGAGACCATCTTGTCGTTGGTGTGGCGGCCGAGCGTGGAGGACAGGTGGTAGCCGGCGGCGGTGACGCGGTCCAGCGCGCGGCCCACATCGTCGAGGGAGTCCACCTCCACCATCACGTGCACGAGACCGGGCCCGTCCGCCCCGCCGGCCGGGATGAGGGCGAGGCTGTGGTGGCGCGGGTTGACACCGAGGAAGCGCAGCCGCATCGGCCCGGCCTCCGGCGGCGCGGGGAGCCGGAACGCCCCGCGCGGCAGGAAACCCAGCACGTCGGTGTAGAAGCGGAACGCCTCGTCCAGGTCGGGCACCGGAAGCACCACGTGGCCCAGCCCGAGACCCCCGGTGACGAAACGGCTGCCGTACTTGGGGACGACGGGACTATGGTCGAGCACCGGCCCGTGGAAGATCTCCACCGGCGTGCCCGCCGGATCGGTGAACGCGAGCGCCTCCTCCACGCGCAGCGCGTCGGTCTCGGCGACCGACAGCGTCTTCACCTCGATACCGGCGTCGCGCAGGGCGTTTCGCGCCTCGCACAGGGCCCGCCCGTCCCGCACTTCCCACCCGACGGCGAGCACGCTGTCGGTCGCGCCGGGGACGAGTTCCAGCCGCGCGCTGCGCTCGTCCATCCGCAGCCGGAGGGTGTCGGTGCCGCCGCCGTCGGCGAAGCCGAGCACGTCGAACGCGAACTCCCGCCACGCCGCCGCCTCGCGCACCGAGACCCGCACGTAGCCGAGTGAACTGATCACACCCATGGATTGTTTCTCCTAGTCGTAGCTGATCCGGACCGTGTCGGTGACCGGAACCGCCTGGCAGGCCAGCACGTAGCCGTCGGCCAGGTCCTCCTGTTCGAGGACGTCGTTGCGCAGCAGCTTCACCTCACCGTCGCGCACCCGGCACACACAGGCGCTGCACGCGCCCTCCCGGCACGAGTAGGGCGCGTCGACGCCGCGCGCGAGCAGGGCGTCGAGCAGGACGCGCTCGCGCGGCCAGGCGAATTCGTGTGTGATGCCGTCGATCTCGACGGAAGCGGCGGCGGAGTCGGCCGACGTGGACAGCGCGGCGAACGGATCCGCCGACATCGAGACGAACCGTTCGGAACACACGCGCTCGATGCCGAGGGCGCCGGCGGCCACCCCGACCGCGTCCATGAAAGGTTCTGGGCCGCAGACGAACACGGGCCGCCGCGACCACGGCGCCATCAGCGCGGTCAACCGCTCGGGTGTCGGCAGTCCTTGCACGGACTCCAGCCAGTGCACCACCGTGAACCGGTCGGCGTGGGCCTGCGTGAGCGCGGCCAGCTCCCGCGCGAAGATCACGGACCGTTCGTCGCGGTTGGCGTACACCAGGGCGCAGCGCCCGGTTCCGTTGGCCAGCACGGACTTCAGGATCGACAGCACCGGCGTGATCCCGCTCCCCGCCGCCAGCAACAGCAGATCCTCGGCATCGGATTCGGGCGTGAACACGCCACCCGGCGGCAGCGACTCCAGTACCAGACCCTCGGCGGCGTTGTCGCACAACCAGTTCGAACCGCGCCCGCCCGCCACCCGCTTCACGGTGACCTGCCACGGACCTCCCTCGTGCGGCGCGATGGACAGCGAATACGACCGGGCCACCGCGCCTTCCGCACACGGCAGACGCAACGTCAGGAATTGCCCGGCGCGGTACGGCGGCAGCTCGCCCGACACCGGTTCGAACCGGATCGACACGGCGTCGGCGGTCTCGGGCACGACCTCCACGATGCGCAGCGACAGACTCATACCCGCTCCTCGCCGGGATGCGGCCTTTGTACGGTGCGGCGGCGCCGGTTTCGCTCCTCGCGCTCGTTCACAGCAGATCCTGCTCCCGCATACTCAACCCCAGCGCCCCCGCCGTCACCGCGCCGTCGATGCTGCGCCGCAGCGCCGCGCACCCCGGCGACGGCCCGTCACCGAGTTCGGCGCACGAGCGTGCGGCGGCGGCGCTCCACTGCACGCTGGTGTGCGCGGGGCTGAATTTCACGACGGCGACGCGGTTTCCGCAGCGCAGGCAGTCGACGGCGGCCACGGCGCGCTCACGCCCCCGCGGCCCGCGCGGCCAGGTTCTCGGCCACCTCGGCCTCCCACGCGGTGACGGCGCGCGAGGTGTCGACCTCGAATTCGAAACGGGCCGTCATCTTCTCGTCCACCTCGGCCGCATCGCGGTAGAACTGCTCGTACCAGCGGCGCAGCTGGTAGACCGGCCCGTCCTCCTCGCACAGCAGCGGATTGTCGATGCGGGTCTTGCGCCGCCAGATGGCCACATCCTGCTCGAACCCGCGCCCCAGGCTGCTCGCGTACCGCTGGGCCATCGCGTCGGCCTCCTCGGGCGTGAGACCGGGCGACTTCTCCACGATCGCGCCGTACTGGAGGACGAATTTCGTGCGCGTCACGGGATAGTGGCAGTTGATCAGCACCGCGCGGGTGCGCTGCCCGCCGGACTCGTTGACCAGGTTGTCGATCATGTAAGAGGGGCCGTAGTAGTGCGCCTCGGAGTGCAGCACGTTCTCGCCGCCCGCCTCCTTGGCCAGCTCGCCCTGTACGTCGGCGCGGCCGATCGAGGTCATGTACTGGCTGGCGACGTGGCCCTCGAAGACGTTCTTGAAGTACGTCGGAAAAGCGAAGTGCACGTAGAAGAAATGCGCCATGTCGACCACGTTGTCGATCACCTCGCGGCAGTTGGCGCCGTCGATGACGATGCGGTTCCACGTCCAGTCGCTCCACCCCGCGCTGCCCGCGCCCTCGATCTCCGGAATGGTGATGTGCTCCGGCGGCGGATTGCCCTCGGGGTCGTGCCACACGAACAGCTGCCCGTTGCGTTCCAGCGTCGGCCACGCGCGGGTGCGCGCCAGCGGCGGCACCCGCCGCGCGTACGGGATGCCGGAACAGCGTCCGTTGCCCTTCCAGCGCCAGTCGTGGAACGGGCAGGCCAGCGCGTCGCCCTTCACGGTCCCGTCGCCGAGGTTGCCGCCCATGTGCCGGCAGTAGGCGTCGAGCACGTGCAGGCCGCCGTCCGACGCGGCGAACACCACCAGTTCGGTGCCGAAGACGGCGACCGTGTGCGGCTTGCCGTCCCGGAACTCGCGCGCCAGTCCCAGGCAGTGCCAGCCGCGCGCGTAGCGGGCCGGGGGCGCGCCGGTGTCGATCACGCGCACCTGGTCGTCGGTGTTCGCCGTGCTCATGATGTCGCTTCCTCCACGGTGTTTCGCTCAGGACTATGCCGATCCGGACCCTTTCGATGCTGCGGTCCGCACGGGGACGCGCGGTAGGCGCGGTCCCACTGATCGGGAGGTGTCAGACGGCGGCCAGCCGCTCGTAGGCGGACCGGTAGAACAGCAGGGGAGCGGCCTCGCGCAGTTCGGCGAGGCCGGTGACGCGCGCGATGGCGATGGTGTGATCGCCGCCGTCCACCTCGCGCTCGAGCACGCAGTCGATCCAGGCCAGCGAATCGTCCAGCAGCGGTGAGCCGTTCGGCGAGGGCCGCCAGCCCAGGCCGTCGAACTTGTCCGCGCCGCTGCGCCCGAGCCTGCGGCACACCTCGCGCTGGTCGTCGGCCAGAATGTTGACGCAGAACCGTCCAGCCGACCGGATGCGCGGCCAGGTGGTGGAGGTGCGGGCGGGGAAGAGCGCGACGGCCGGCGGGTCCAGCGAAAGCGCCGAGAAGGACTGGCAGGCGAAGCCGACCGGTTGCCCGTCGCTGTGCGCGGTGATCGCGGTGACACCGGTGCAGAACCGGCCCAGGACGGCCTTGTAGTCGGGTGCGGCGGTCATGGTGCTCCAGATTTCGATTCGGAATATGTCGTTTCGCCATGACGGTAGGCGGTGGCGCGCGGATGCTGTCAAGCGCGGATTCCGGCTGCCGGGAGAGTTCCGTACCGATCTCCGTAGTTTCCGGGATTCGCCCCGGCCGGGCGGACGGCACTGTGATGGGTGACACAGGAATGTGTGCCGAAACCACACATTCCTAATCGAAATACTTCTATGCTGGACCCGCTAGATGATGGAGGTGCCCCATGACGGTCGAGATGTTGACCCATCCCGAGTCCGGTGAGTGGACGGGAGCGGGTCGTGCGACCGCCAGGACGGCGCCGCCGCCGGTGTCGATGATCGAGCGGATGACGCTGATCCTAGACGCCTTCGACGGCGCGACGCCGACCCTGACCCTGCTCGGACTGGCCGAGCGCACCGGCCTGCCGCGCTCCACGGTGCACCGCATCCTGGACCAGATGATCCGCCTGCGCTGGCTCGCGCACGCGCCCGGCGGGTACCGGCTGGGTATGCGGTCGCTCGAACTGGGCGGACTCGTGGCCGACCACAACGAGATTCGCGATGTGGTGAGCCCGCTGCTGCACGATCTGTGCCAGCGCACCGGCATGGTCGGCCACCTCGGCGTGCTGGACGGGCGCGAGGTGCTGTATCTCGACAAGGCGGGCGGGCGCCTGGCCGCCACCATTCCGACCCGCCTCGGCGGGCGGATGCCCGCGCACAGCACCGCGCTGGGCAAGGCGCTGCTGGCCACGCTGGAGCCGAGCATCGTGGAGGCGTCGCTGCGGGATCGGTTGCCCCAGTTGACCTCCCGCACGGTGTGCGACCGCGCCGAACTGCACCGCGAACTGCACCGGGTGCGCAACCGCCAGGGTGTCGCGGTGGACAACGAGGAGTCGCTGGCGGGTGTCTCCTGCGTCGCCGTGCCGATCCGCGGGCGGGGCGCGGCCATCGCGGCGCTCTCGCTCTCGGGGCGGGTCACCGCCGAACGCCCGGCGCTGGACACCGCGCGCCTGGCCCGCGTGCTCGTCGAGGTCTCGCACGAAGCCGGCCGTGCGCTGTTCCCGCGCCACGCGCGCTGGCGTTGACAGCAAGTTACCGTCCGGTATATGCCTGAGCGATATAGTCCGGTGGTGACCGAAGCCAAGCGTGACGCGGTGGGCGCGATCCCCGAGTTGCCCGCCACGAGCTGGGCCGTGCTCGGGATGCTCTCGCACGCCGACGAGTTGTCCGGCTACGACCTGAAGAAGTGGGCCGACTGGAGCCTCCAGTTCTTCTACTGGAGTCCGTCGTTCAGCCAGATCTACGCCGAACTCAAACGGCTGGAGAAACACGGCTACGCGCGCTCGCGCACCGTCCTCCAGGACGACGGCGTGCGCGGCAAGCGGGTCTACGCCATCACCGAGACCGGCCGCGACGCCGTGGCGCACTGGGTCAACCACGCGCCGGTGGAACCGCCCGTGCTCAAGCACACGGTGATGCTGCGCGCCTGGCTCGGCCACCTCGCCGAGCCCGAACGCCTGCGCGAGATCCTCACCGAGCACATCGCCAACGTGGAACGCATGCGCCACTTCGCCGAGGTGGATGCCGAAGGCGCGGAAGAGAATCCGCAGTGGGCCTATCCCGGAGCGGTGCTGCGCTGGTGCGTGCGGCACTACGAGGCCGAGCGCGATCTCGCCCGGGAACTGCTGGCCGACGTGGAGAAGCTGACCGCGCAGCGCAAGCCGAAGCGGGCGGCCAAGGGCAAGGCGCGCGGCGCGGCCCGCTGAGCGGGACACCGCCTTCCTATGACTACTAGATCTATTTCTAATAGTCATATAGGAGGTGTGGTCATGGCACACGAACGGACCTTGGACCCGATCCCGGCGGCAGTCGCCGCGATCGCGGCGGGCGGCATGGTCGTGGTGGTGGACGACGAGGACCGCGAGAACGAAGGCGATCTCGTGCTGGCCGCCGCGGCGGCGACCCCGGCCGCGATCGCGTTCCTGGTGCGGCACACCAGCGGCGTGCTGTGCGCGCCGATGCCGGGCGAGGCGCTGGACCGGCTGGCGCTGCCGCCGATGACGGCGGTGAACGAGGACCCGAAGGGCACCGCCTACGCCGTGTCGGTCGACGCGGCGCGCGGCGTCTCCACGGGCATCTCGGCGGCCGATCGGGCCCGGACCCTGCGCGCGCTGGCCGACCCCGCCACCACACCCGCCGATCTGACCAGGCCGGGCCATGTATTCCCGCTGCGCGCCCACCCGGACGGCGTGCTGGGCAGGCCCGGACACACCGAGGCGGCCGTGGATCTCACCCGGCTGGCCGGACTCCCGCCCGCCGGTGTGATCGCGGAGGTCGTGTGCGACGACGGCGAGGTCGCGCGCCTGCCCGAACTGCTGGCATTCGCTCGCGCGCACGGTCTTCCGATCATCTCCATCGCCGATCTGATCGAGCACCGCCGCCGCGCGGAGCGGACGCTCGCGCGGGTCGCCGAGACGCGAATGCCCACCGCGCACGGGGATTTTCGCGCCCTCGGCTATCTCGACGCGGCCACCGGCGTCGAAACGCTGGCGCTCGTGCTCGGACAGCCCGGCCCGGAGGACGCCTTGGTGCGGCTGCATTCCGAATGCCTCACCGGCGACGCGTTCGGGTCGCTGCGCTGCGACTGCGGTGACCAACTGGACGCCGCCCTGCGCGCCGTGGCGGTCGAGGGCAGCGGTGTGGTCGTCTACCTGCGCGGGCAGGAGGGGCGCGGCATCGGGTTGCTGAACAAGTTGCGCGCCTACGAGTTACAGGACCTTGGCGCCGACACCGTCGAGGCCAATCTGGCGCTCGGCCTGCCCGTGGACGCGCGTGACTACGGGGCGGGCGCCGAGGTGCTGGCCGATCTCGGCATCCGATCCGTGCGTCTGCTGACCAACAATCCGGCCAAGCGCGGCGGGCTCGAGGCGCACGGGATCGCGGTGACGCGCGCCGTGCCGCTGCGGACGGCCCCGACCGAACACAACATCCGGTACCTGCGTGCCAAACGCGATCGCATGGACCACCGATTGCCGGAGATCGGCGCGGAGCTCGAGCGCGTGGGGTCGTAGCGGCCGAACCGGAGCTTTTCCGACGGTCCGGGCGTGTCCCCGGCACCCCGCCTCGCGTTTGCCGAGAAATTGCCAGCACGCGACACGCGCCCGGTGGAGAATTTTCGTTCGACTACCGCCCGCCGCCGCGGGATGGTTTGCTGTACCGGTCGGGATGGACAGTCCGTGTGCGGGGTGCGAGTCGGAGGTCTGAGACAGCGGTGCATCGAACACCGATGGAGCAGCGCGGTTTTCGGAGTGGGTTCTGGTGGTCGGCGGTGGGTGCCGCGCTGGTCGCGGTCGCGGTCGGCGTATGGGTTGCCCGGCCGGGCGCGGCGGGTTGTGAGTCTGTGCCGCCGGAGGGCGAGCGGGTGGTAGCTACGAAGACCTTCCCGTTCGGCGGATCCGGTGTGGCGGCGCGGCCGACGCACGCCGGGCCGCAGGTGCCGGGTGAGGCCAGGTATTACGCGTCGTCGCAGGCTGTGGCGTGTTCGTTCGGTGATCTGCCGCCCGACGGCCTGTACGTCGGGCTGTCGGGAACCGAGTACGGGCAGGCCGATCTGTGCGGCGCGTACCTGGATGTGCGCGGGCCGCGCGGCGAGGTGCGGGTGCTGGTGGCGGACCGCTGCCCGGGATGTGCTCCGGGACAGGTGGATCTGAGCGCCGCCGCCTTCGACCGCATCGCCGATCGCGCGCAGGGCGTCGCGCCGGTCGGCTACAACTTGGTGCGCGACCCCGAGCCCGCGCCGCGGCTGAGCGTGGTGGTGAAGCCGGACTCGTCGCCCGCGTGGTTCGCGGTGCTCGTGACCGGGGCGGGAAATCCGCTGCGGCAGGTGGCGTTACGCGGCTCCGACGGCCACTGGCGCGAACTGTACCGGGGCATGGACAACTACTGGACCGTCTCCGGTGCCGGGGCGGGGCCGTTCGCCCTGCGCATCACCGACGCGTTCGGGCGGGAAGTGGAGATCGAGGGTGTATCGCCGGATTCGGGGGTGGTTCCGGTCGACGCGTCGCTGTACGGCTCGCCGGTCGCCGTACCGGACCCGGCCCCGCCCGCGACCGCCGCGCCGCCGGTGGACGTGGACGCCGTGCGCTGTGAGCCGTGATCGACACCGGACCTTCCTCCGCGCGCTGCGCGCGCCCTGCACCTGCCTGCGCCCGGCGACAGCATTCGCGCCAGGGGCACCCTCGTGTCCTTGCCGCAGGCATTTGCCGGAAGGATGCTGAGAGTGGCTGCGGCCACGCCGAATTCGTCGTCACCGGGTGGATAACCGAGGCGTGGACGGGGTACTCACCGGATGAGGTTGCCGCCGCGCGGGACTCGTCTCGCGCGGCGTCGCCGCACGGCCGGGCGCAGCCGCCTGTTCGCGCGAATCGGCCACGCGCACAACGATTGTGCACTGAACCGGTGTCGGTTGGATCGCATCGCTCGACGCGATACCCCGCCGTTCGTACCCTCGCGGATACCGAGTAATTGTCAGTGACAATCGTCACTCGGTGAGTCTCACAACGGCGTGAGTGGGTGGTCGACATGGCGAATCGGAAGGGAACTCTGCACGGAAACCGGAGACTGGCACGGGTATTCGCGGTGCTCTTGCTGGTGGTCGGGATCGGGGCGGCGACAGGGCTGGGTACCAGGGCGTCCGCGGACGCCTGCGCTCCCGTCGATGTGGTCGTGGCGCGCGGCACCGGGGAACCCGGGTGGCTGGGCGCCGTCGTCGGCGATCCACTGTTCGGCACCTTGCGGCAGGTGCTGCCCGCGGGTGCGTCGGCGTACGCGGTGCGCTACCCGGCCGACCTGCTGGCGCCGTCCTCGCTGAGCGACGGAACACGCGATATGACACGGCATCTCGTGGAGCAGTCCGCGCGCTGCCCGCATCAGCGCTTCCTCCTGGTGGGGTATTCGCAGGGTGCGGTCGTGACGCACGGCGTACTCGGTACGGGTTTCGTCACGACGGTGCCCGGTGTCCATCCGGCGCCACCTGCCTTGGCGCCGAGGATCGCGGCGGTGCTGTTGTTCGGTGATCCGCTGCGGCTCGCCGGGTGGGGCGTGCCGGGGCACTACGCGGAACGCACCGGGAACTACTGTGCCGGAGGCGATCCCGTGTGCAGTAGCGGAATCGACACCGGGGCGCACACCCTGTACGGATGGGCGATCCGGCCCGCCGCGCACTTCGCGGTGAGCCGGATCTGAACCCGTCGAAAGACGAACGGTGGGGCCGGATTTCGCGATCCGGCCCCATCGTCTGTGCTCAGCAGGGGCTCACCACTGGAGACCCGGCACCACCCGGGCGACCCGCGCCGCGGGGTTGGGCAACGCCATCAGCGGCAGGATCACCGGCGCGAGGAGGGTGAGCGGGCCGCGCGACGGGCTGTCCGCGGACGCGCCCGGCGACACCTGCGCGGGAACCTTGGTGCCCTGGGCGGCGGTGGACTCCCCGAACATCCGGAACCCCTGGTGCAGGATGGTGCGCTTCACCGAGGGGAACAGCAACTCCACGGCCTGGGCGAATGTGCCGACCGGGGTGTCGATGCGGTCCGGGCGATCCTCCAGCGCGCGCACCACGATGGCGGCGGCCCGGTCGGGATCGGGCACCGGCAGCGACCGGTACAGGTCGGTGGGCGCGATCATCGGCGTGCGCACCAGCGGCATCCGCACCGAGGTGAACGTGATGCCCGCATCGCGATTCTCGACCGCCGCGATCTCGCTGAAATTGTCCAGCGCCGACTTGCTCGCCACGTACGCGGCGAACCGGGGGACCTTGGTCTGCACCGCGATCGAGGAGATGTTCACGACGTGGCCGAAGCGCCGGGCCCGCATCGACGGCAGCAGGCCGAGGATGAGGCGGACCGCGCCGAAGTAGTTGACCGCCATGGTGCGCTCGAAATCGTGCATGCGGTCGGTGGAGTTCACCACCGCGCGGCGGATCGAGCGGCCCGCGTTGTTCACCAGGTAGTCGACGTGGCCGTGCTCGTCGAGCACGGTGCGCACCAGCTCGTCGACGCCGGCCGGATCGGTGATGTCGCACGGATAGACATGCGCGACACCGCCTTCGGCGCGCACCGACTCCGCCGCGGCGGCCAGATCGTCGCGGCGGCGCGCCACCATCAGCACGATCGCGCCCCGCTTGGCGACGGCGTGCGCGGTGGCCAGGCCGATCCCCGAGGACGCGCCGGTGATCAGGACCGTGCGGCCGGCGAGCTGATCGCCGGTCGCGACGGGCCGGTCGCGGTCGGGGTTCATGTTCTCGCGCCAGAAGGTCCACAGCCGTTCGGCGTAGGACTCGAAGGGCGGCACCGTAATGCCGCTCGGGCGCAGCTGCGCCTGGGTGAAATCGGAGACGAACTCGGAGGCGAACGAGGTGTGCGGCGCGACCTCCGCCGGAATCCCCACCTGCCCCAACAGGAAATCGCGGACCGCGGGCACGCCGGGCAGCTGCGCGAGCCCCTCGAGGACGCGGCCGCTGCCGGGCACCGGGCCGATCCCGGTGGGTCCGCCGGCCGCGGCGGCCAGCGCGCCGTAGACGGCGTCGAAGGGCTGCGGCTCCGGATTCACCAGGTGGAAGGTGCGTCCGTCGAGGCCGGGCCTGCGCACCAACTCCACCATGGCGTCGGCGACGAAGTCGACCGGCACGATATTGGTGGCGCCCAGGTCGGGCAGCGGCACCGGCAGTTCCGCGGGCAGGCTCGCCAGTTTCGCGATGGCGGGGAAGAAGTAGTACGGGCCGTCCACCTTGTCCATTTCGCCGGTGCGCGAGTCACCGACCACGATCGCGGGCCGGTACACCCGCCAGCGCAGGTCACGCGACTCGCGGACCAGCTTCTCGGCGGTGAACTTGGTGCGATGGTAGGGCGAGGTGAGGTTCTGGCCGAGGTCGAAATCCTCCTCGAAGAACTTGCCCTTGTGGTCGCCCGCGACGGCGACCGAGGAGACGTGGTGCAGCACCGCGCCCAGCTCGCGCGCCAGGGCGATCACCGACTTGGTGCCGGTGACGTTGGCGGCGTGCGAGGTGTGCTCGTCGGCGGTCATGTCGTAGACCGCGCCCAGGTGCACGATGTGGTCGGCCTGCGGCGCCTCGCGGCGCAGGCCGAGGTGCTCGGCCGTGAGGTCGCCGGGCAGCGCGAACGCGCGCTCGCCGCCGTGCCAGTTCTCGGCCAGCTCGGCGAACTTCGCCGCCGACGCGGGGCGGACCAGCACGTGGACGATGGCGTCGGGGTCGGCGTCGAGCAGGCCCTGCACCACCCGCCGCCCGAGAAATCCGGTTCCGCCCGTCACGATGTAGGAGACCATCGTTTCCTCCTGCTGTTCACTCGAACCTGTTGTCGCACAATGTGATCCGGCATGCGGCGGTGAATGCGGGCATCGACGATTCGGCCCCCCAGAACTGCGGCCGGGCCGAAAGTAGGAACACCTTCGTCCTGACTGATAGGGAACAGTAATGGGTGCGGCGTCGCCGGGGCAAGCGGGGGCGGCTCCGCGACGGTGTGGGAATCCTCACCCATCGCACCAGGTCAAACGGTATGTGTGACAAGCTTTTCCAGTTACTTCGAGTGCGGGTACCGGGCGTCGCTAATCTTCAGCTATCACTGTGACTGTTCAGGGCGCCCCTCGTGGTTCGCGTATCGGTGCTCCCGGCGTCGCGGTCTGTGGGGCGTGCGGCCAGTCGTCCGTCGCGACCCGGTACCGCCCGCCGCCGAGGTCGGCATCCTCGGGGGACCGCCTTCGCGCCGGGCGCTTGTGGGTGGGGAATGATCCGGTCGCGCGGACGGCGCGATGAATCCGTGGATGCGAACCTCTCGGCGCGCCGAACTCAATTCTCCCAATACGCATCGGAATACGCGGGAACCGTGAACAGTGCCGGCCGATCAATGCGGAAATCCGCACGGGGGGGCATTTCTCACACCGGCGCGCAGGCGGTGGGTGAATCGGCTGAAAAGGACCGAGTTCGCGTCTCGCTACCGGTGACACGCCGTGTGCGGCATGCCGGTCGGACACCTGGTGGCAATCGTCCGTCGAGGGTTCTTCGTGAGATTCCCGTGGCGGGGTTCGAGATATCCGCGGTGAATTCCCCGTGCGCGAGTCTTCAGCTAATTGTCGGAATACCTTGCGCGCCTTGCGATCCGATTCCCGAAACGCAATTTGTTCTGTAACAATCGTCTGTTGGCCGTCGACAGAGCGAGCATCCCGCCGGCGGTCCGGTGCGGGGCGGCGGGCCCGATCGACGGGGATCGGGGCGACGAATCACTCCCAGGGGGAGGTATGAGTTCCATGACCTACGAGATCGGTGGCGACGGCCTCGCGGCGCCGCGCTCCGCGCGAGAACGCTGGCAGGCCACCTACATTCGCAGGCTGGTGGTGACCGACTCGGTCGTGGTCGCGGCGGCGGTGGGGCTGGCGCAGCTGATCCGCTTCGGCGGACCCGTCGCGCCGCCGCTGGCGTGGAATCTGCCCTACGACGTGGGGTACACGGCGGTGTCGCTGTCGCTGGCCCTCACCTGGGTGGGATTCCTCGCCGTCTGTCACACCCGCTCGCCCCAGGTGGTGGGTAGCGGCACCGAGGAGTACCGGCGGCTGGTCGCGGCCACGCTGCGCCTGTTCGGCGCGCTGGCGATCGTGTCGCTGCTGTTCCGGATCGATGTGGCGCGTGGGTATCTGGCCATCGCGTTCCCGCTCGGCCTGCTCGGGTTGATGCTGAGCAGGCTGGGCTGGCGCGTGCACGCCAGGAGTCGCAGGCGCGGGTACGCCGAATACCTCACCTCGGTGCTGGTGGTCGGCGTCCCCGAGGCGGCGCGGGCCATGGCGGACGCGTTCTCCCAGGACCCGGATTCCGGGTATCGCGTGGTGGGTGTGTGCGTTCCGCGCGGTGCGCACGGCGGTTTCGAGGCGTCGGGGCGGATGGTCTCGGTGGTGGGTGACGATCGCACGGTTCTGGACGCGGTGCGCCGCAGCGGCGCCGACACCGTCGCGGTGACGGCCACCGAACATCTCGGCCCGGCCGAATTGCGCCGCATGGCTTGGGAATTGGACCCGCTCGGGGTGGAACTCATCGTCGCGCCCGGCGTGGTCGACGTGGCGGGCACCCGTCTGACCAATCGGCTGGTGGCGGGAATGCCCATGCAGCACATCGCCAAACCCCAGTACGACCGCGCCAAGTCGACCGGCAAGGCGGTGTTCGACCTGTGCTCCGCGGGGATCGTGCTGCTCGCCATCGCGCCCGTCCTCGTCGCGATCGCCGTGGCGGTGAAACTCACCAGCCCCGGGCCGGTCTTCTACCTCTCCGAGCGGATCGGGCGCGGCGGGCTGCCGTTCCGGATGATCAAGTTCCGCAGTATGTACGCCGACGCCGATCGCGAGGTGGCGGCGCTGATCGAGGCGGACGGCGGGAATCCGGTGTTCTTCAAACTGAAGGACGATCCGCGGGTGACGCCGGTCGGGCGCGTGATCCGCAAATTCAGCCTGGACGAGCTGCCGCAGTTCCTCAACGTGCTGCGCGGGGAGATGAGCGTGGTCGGCCCGCGCCCGCAGGTGCGGCGCGAGGTGGACTGCTACGACGGCGAGACGCGCAGGCGGTTGCTGGTGAAACCGGGCGTCACGGGACTGTGGCAGGTCAGCGGCAGATCCGATCTGTCACCGGAGGATTCGGTGCGCCTGGACCTGTCCTACGTGGAGAACTGGTCCATGGTGCTGGATCTGCTGCTGATCGCCAAGACCCTCGGCGCGGTCGCCCGCGGCGAGGGCGCGTACTGACCGGCTCAGGACGGGCGGCGGGCCGGGAACTCCGCCGCCAGCTCCGCGAAGAGCGCGGTGTTGTAGTCGAAGGCGCGCTGGCTCTCCTCCAGCACCCGCCTGCGCTCGAGCTCGTCGACGTTGAGATCGTCGAGCAGTGCCCGGTATTCGCGTTTGAACGCCGCCGGGTTGGCGATGCCGTCGAAGACGTAGAACCGCACGCCGTCGCCGCGGCGCGGCAGATCCCACAGCTTCTCCGCGGTGCCGCGGATGACCTGGCCGCCCGACAGGTCGCCGAGGTAGCGGGTGTAGTGGTGCGCCACGTAGCCCGCGGGCCAGTCGCGGGCGCACTCCTCGATGCGCTCGGCGTAGGTGCGGGTGGCCGGCAGCGGCGTGACCTCCGCGCGCCAGTTCGTGCCGAGCAGCGCCGCGAGATCACGTTCCAGTTCGGCGGTCCTGGCCAGCTCGGGCTTGATGAACGGACCCGCCACCGGATCGGCCGCCAGCTCCTCCCAGCGGGATTCCAGGGCGCGGTAGACGAACCACAACTGGCCGGTGTAGCGGTGGTAGGAATCGATCCCCAGCGCGCCGCCCAGCATGTCACCGATGAAGCTCGAGTTCTCGGCCTGCTCGTGCTGACGTGCGGTGGCGGACTGGATGCGCGCCGAGAACGGCACCGTCTCCGACATGGTTCTCCACCTCGTTCCTCTGCGGCGACCCGCGAAGTATGGCTACCCTAACCAACCGGTCCGACGATACCGTTTTCGATCTTCTCGCGCACCGGTGTTCCCACGACAGTCCCAGTGTGCCGGACGCCCGCGCTCGGTGGGTGGGTCCGGGGGCGTGCGCCGCCCGAGCGGTCGCGGGGGAGCGGCCCCCGCAACCCGCATCGCCGGTCCCGGCACAGGCCCGCCCGGCGTGCTCAGCGCATGGGTTTGGGACGGGAGGTCGGGGGTCCTGGGCGTCGGCGTCGGCGCACGATGATGGGGCGGCGCAGGGAGCCGAAGCGGCTGAGGATCTGGGGTTGGCGCAGCGTGCGGTCGCACCATTCGCCGAGGGTGACGCCCGCGGCCAGCGCGCAGCCGATGCCGAAGGCGCCGAGCAGTTGGTTCAGGCCGAGCAGCGGATCGTCGTCGAGCAACGAGTACAGCCCGCGGTAGACCGCGAGTCCGGGCAGCAGCGGCGTGATGCCCGCGACCGCGACGACCAGCGGCGGGGTGAGCGCGCGCCGCGCCATCAGACCGCCGGCCATGCCGATCGCGGTGGCCGCGACCCCCGAGGAGATGACCGGCCCGAAGCCCGCCTGCTGCACCAGGAAGTAGCAGATGGTGCCCGCCGCGCCGCCGAACGCCGCGGCGGCCAGCGCGCGCCGCTCCGCGTAGCAGGCGAGCGCGAACGCCACGGCCGCCACCGCGCCCGCCGCGATCTTGACGGGCAGATCGGTGATGTCGCGGCCGGAGGTCATCTCGATCGAGGGCACCGGCAGTCCCGCCACCTGCGCCAAGCGCAGCGCCAGCGCGATACCCGCGACGATACCGCCCGTCATCATCACCACCTCGAGCATGCGGGCGGTCGCCGTGATGGGTGCGCCGGTGATCGCGTCCTGCACCGATCCGACCAGTTGCAGACCGCTGAGCAGCACCGTGATGCCCGCGGCGACGATCAGGGTGGAGTCCACCTCGAGTTGCAGCGGTTCGGCGAGCGCGGTGAGCACGATGGCGGGGGTGACCGCGATCAGGCCGCCCATCATGTGCTGGAAGAAGAACGGCAGGCCGAAGCGGTTCAGCAGCCGGTTCACCCGATCGATGGCGGCGGTGGTGGCGAAGCTGACCGCGGCGACGAGCGCGCCGCCGCCGAGCAGCACCGCGATGGCGGCGGCGAGCAGCGACCAGCCGAACGTCGCCGACCACCTCGGGTAGGGGTGGGGCGCGGTGACGATGGCGTCCAGGGCCGCGCGGGCTTCGTCGGGCGGCACCACCTGGGTGCGGATGCGGCGGGTCAGCCGGTCGACGGCGGCCAGGCGGGTGAAGTCCAGCGAGCGGTAGTGCACGACCCGCATGGTGCTGGCCGGGGGGAGCTGGGGGCCGCGGTCGGCCCAGATGCGGATGGAGTCGTAGGTGACGTCGACGTCGCAGCGGGCCAGTCCGTAGGTGGCGGCGATGAAGCGGACCTGGGTGGCGGTGTCCACCACGCCGGTGCCCGAGGCGAGCACCACCTCGCCGACGCGGATGGCGAGGCCGAGCACTTCGGCCACCGCGGCGTCGTCGGTGAGATCGATCGGTTGCAGCGGCGCGGGCGCGGCGACGATGGTGTCGGCCGTGGCTTGGCGGTCGGCGACGAGCAGGCTGATGGCCTGCGTGACCACCGGCAGTTTCACTGCCTTCGGTGGCCACCGCCGGTGCCGCCGGCCGATGGGATCGGCTCGCGGATCGACATTGTCTCCTCCCGGTAGCGCGTCCACATCCATGCCCGCGAACGTAGTCGCCCGGGGTGGGGTCCGGCATCGTGCCCTGGCACACGCCGCGCGCCCGCCGCGTATCGATCGAGGCCGAACCCTTGGACACGGCCGTCGAGGATGGTAGAACTTGTTCTAGTTTCCGGCGATGGGAGTGCGGACGGTGCGGTACGGAATCGTGTTGTTCACCAGTGACAGGGGCATTACGCCCGCCGAGGCCGCGGCGGCGGCCGAACAGGCGGGGTTCTCCTCGTTCTACGTTCCCGAGCACACCCACATCCCGGTGGTGCGCGCGGCGGCGCATCCGCAGACGGGGGACGCGAGCCTGCCCGACGATCGCTACCTGCGCACCCTCGATCCGTGGGTGGCGCTGGGCACGGCGGCCGCGGTGACCGAGCGGATCACGCTGTCCACGGCGGTGGCGCTGCCCGCCGAACACCACCCCATCACGCTGGCCAAGACCATCGCGTCGCTGGACCATCTGTCCGGCGGCCGGGTCAGCCTGGGTGTCGGATTCGGTTGGAACACCGACGAACTCGCCCACCATGGGGTGCCGCCGAACAAGCGCCGCACCGTGCTGCGCGAGCACCTCGAGGCGATGCGCGCCCTCTGGACCGACGAAGAGGCCTCCTACAGTGGGGATTTCGTGCGGTTCGGGGCCAGCTGGTCGTGGCCCAAGCCGGTGCAGAAGCACATCCCCGTCCTGCTCGGCGCGGCCGGTACCGAGAAGACCTTCGGCTGGCTCGCCGACAACGCCGACGGCTGGATCACCACTCCCACCGAAGGCGGCATCGACGACAAGATCGCACTCCTGCACCGGGTCTGGCGCGAGAAAGGGCGCGAGGGCGCTCCGGAGATCATCGCCCTGGCCGGCCGCCCGGATGCCGCCCAACTGGCCCACTGGGCCGAGCGGGGCGTGACCGAGGCCGTCTTCGGCGTCCCCGACCGCTCCGCCGACGAGGTCCGCGCCTATCTGGAACGCCTCGCCGGCAAGCTCGGCCTGACCTGACGCCCGACTCGAAAGATGTTCCGGTGCGGCGTGCTTCCTGCCGTCCGGGATGCGCGCCGCGGCCCCGATCGCCCGGCGCGCGAGGTGACCCCGCCCGGTTCAGGCCCGGACGGGGTCACCTTTTTGTCGAGCTCTCTCAGCCGATGTCGCGGCGCCGGTAGGCGAACAACCCCGCCGTGAGGAGGGCGGCGGCGATCGCCAGGAGCCACAGGATCGGGGTGGCGGTGAATTCGGCGCCGGGGAGTTTGGGCGGGTGGTTGAACGGGACGAGGTTCATCGTCCAGTCGGGGAGCAGGTCGAAGGAACCGATGAAGTAGACGGCGATCAGGGTGGACAGGACGCCCCAGGCCAGCGGCGCGTAGCGGGGGAGGAAGCCGAGCAGCGCGACCGTGAGTCCCGTGACGACCCAGACCGCGGGGAGCTGGACCAGGGCCGCGCCCAGCGTGCCGGACAACTGCCCGCCGAGGTCGTCGGTGGTGGCGCCGTGGATGCCGCCGATGGCGAGCGCCGCGGCCAGCAGGGCCACCGCCGGGCCGAGCAGGGCGTAGCCGAGGTGGCTCGCGGCGTAGCGGATCCGGCCGACCGAGCAGGCCAGCACCAACTCGGTGCGGGTGCCGGTCTCCTCCTCGTGCAGGCGCAGCGCCGCCGACACCGAATAGGCGGCGGCCGCGGCGGCCAGCACGGTGACGGCGTAGGCGATGAAGGAGTCCTCCAGGCTCTCCGAACCGCCCATGCGGGTGACGAGTTCGGCGAGCTCCTCGCTCTCGGCGAGCATGTCGCCGATGCTGCCGACGGTGCCGCCGATCAGCAGGCCGTAGAGCACGAACCCGAACGTCCAACCCAGCAGGGTGCCGCGCTGCAAGCGCGTCGCCAATCCCCACGGCCCGTTCAGCGTCGGGGCCGCGCGGGCGGGGCCGGGCCGTTCGGCCAGCATGCCCGAGCCCGTATCACGGTGCCGCAGCAGCGAATACGCCGCCGTGACGGTGAGCGCGGTGCCGCCGGACAACAGGATCAGCACCCACCAGCGCTCGTCGGCGAACGGACGGATCTGCGCGCTCCACCCCAGCGGTGAGAACCACGACAGCACACCGTTTCCCGCGTCACCGGCGGCGCGCAGGCCGAACGCCGCGCCGAGTGCCGAGAACGCCACACCGCGCGCGACCCGGGCGCCCGCACTCGCCTGGGCGGCCACGGCCGACACACCCGCCCACAGCGCACCCGACCCGGCCAGCGCCGCGCCGAACGCCACCGACCCGGCGGCGGGCAGATCGGACGCGTACAGCGATGCGCCGCAGACGATTCCGGCGAGCAGCGCGCCACCCCAGGTCAGCAGCAGCGCCGAGGTGAGCCCGGCGAAGCGCCCGACGGCGGTGGAGGCCACCAGCTCCGCACGCCCGGACTCCTCTTCGACGCGGGTGTGCCGGATGACCGTGAGGACGGCCGCGATCGCGATGACGGAGTACATCGCCCCGCCCTCCCAGGTGCCGATCGACCCGAGCTCCGAGCTGAACACCGGCCCGTACATGGCGCGCAGCGCCGGATTGGCGGCGGTGGTCTGCGCCAAGGTGTCCAGCTGCGCCTGCGTGGTGTACAGGTCGCGGATGCTGAGGAACTGGAACACCGGCATGAGGCCGATGAGAATCGCCCAGACCGGCAACACGCTTCGGTCCCGGCGCAGCGCCAGGCGCAGCAGGTGGCCGGTGCCCGTGAAGTCGGCCACGACGCCCCGCACGGTGGTGGTGGCGGGAGCGCGATGCGCACCTCCCGCCGTGAGCGTGGCGGTCATGACGCCACCGCGCTCTCGGTCGCGGTGTCGGCGGACTGCCCGTCCACGTGGTAATGGCGCAGGAACAGTTCCTCCAGCGTCGGCGGCGCGCTGGTGAGGCTGCGCACCCCGACGTCACCGAGCACGCGGATCAGTTCGCCGAGGTGTTCGCTGTCGACCTGGCACCGCAGGGTCGTGCCGTCCAGTTCGATGTCGGCCACGCCCGGGATGCGGCCGAGATCGCCGGGGTCACCGAGCAATTCGGCCGTGATGGCGGTGCGCGAGAGGTGCCGCAGGTCCGCGAGGGTGCCGCTCTCGACGGTGCGCCCGGCCCGGATGATGGTCACCCGGTCGCACAGCGCCTCCACCTCCGAGAGGATGTGGCTCGACAGCAGCACCGTCGTGCCGCGGTCGTTGGCCTCGCGCACGCAGTCGCGGAACACCTGCTCCATCAGCGGGTCCAGGCCGGAGGTCGGTTCGTCGAGCAGCAGCAGCGGTACGTCGGAGGCCAGCGCCGAGATCAGCGCCACCTTCTGCCGGTTGCCCTTGGAGTAGGTGCGCGCCTTCTTGGTCGGGTCGAGGTCGAAGCGTTCGACCAGTTCGTCGCGGCGCTTCGGGTCCAGGGTGCCCCGCATGCGCGCCAGCAGATCGATGGTCTCACCGCCGCTGAGCGCGGACCACAGCGTGACATCGCCCGGCACATAGGCCAATTCGCGATGCAGTGAGACCGCGTCGGTCCACGGATCGCGGCCGAGCACCGCGGCCCGTCCGGACGTGGCGCGCAGGATGCCCAGCAGCACGCGGATGGTGGTGGACTTGCCCGCGCCGTTCGGGCCCAGGAATCCGTGGATCTCGCCGTCGCGCACCGTGAGGTCGAGGCCGTCGAGGGCGGTGACGTGGCCGAACGTCTTGCGCAGGCCGCGGATATCGATGACGTCGGTCATCACTTCTCCTTGGTGAGGATGTCGAGCAGGGACGGGTCCGCGAGCAGACCCTGGGTGTAGATCTCGAGCACGGGCGGGGTGAACTCCTCGGCGACCGCCCGCATGACCTGCGCGAAGTCCACCTCCTCGCCGTCGGCGTGGTGGAGCTGGACCCAGAGCATCACGGCGCCGGTATTGAGGGTCACGATCAGGCGCGCCCGCGCCATGGGGTCGCGGCTGGGTTTGATCACGCCCGCCTCGACTCCGCGCTCGATGTAGTCGTAGGCGTCGTCGACCATGCGCTCGAACAGCGATTCGGCGACCGGGCCGCCGGCCTGCAAGCTGCGCACCAGATAGGCGAGCAGCGGACCGTAGGCGTCGATCTCGGCCATGGCGGCGAGGATGCCCTTGGCCGTGTCCGATGAGGTGAGGGTTCGCAGCTTCTGGCTGCGGACCAGCTCGAGCACGCGGTTGTCACAAGCGGTGCGCAGCCCCTCCTTGGACCCGAAGTGGTGATTGACCAGACCGGGGGAGACGCCCGCGGCGGCGGCGATGGCGCGGACTCCGACCTGGAATCCCCGCGCGCCGAACACCTCGATCGCCGTGTCCCGGATGCGGGCCGCGGTGGTGAGGTCCGCGTCGGCCGCCTTCGTCATGGGTCCCCTCTCGTTGAACGCGTGTTCAATAAATTAAACACTCGTTCAATCGGATCGGCAAGGGTTTTGCGTCGACCACCCGACACCGGCGGCGGCTATGGTCGGGTACATGGCTACCGGTAGCTCGACGACGGCAGATCACCTACGCGCGGCACTCGACGGACCGTGGGGCGCGGTTCGCGAGGAGGCCAGGATCCAACTGGCAGGGGAGGAATTCACCGGAGACCCGTATCTCGACTACAAGGCGGCGCGCGCCCGCGTGCTCGACCAGATGCGCGCCATCACGAAACTCGGTCTGGCCGAACGTGGATTCCGCCGGGAGAACGGCGGCACCGGCGAGCCCGGTGCGGCGGTGACCGGTCTGGAGATGCTCGCCTACGCCGATCTCTCGCTGTGGGTGAAGTCCGGCGTGCAATGGGGACTGTTCGGCGGCGCGGTGGAGAACCTGGGCACCGAACGGCACCGCCCCTACATCGAGCGGCTCATCAGCCTGGACCTGCTCGGCTGTTTCGCGATGACCGAATCCGGGCACGGCAGCGACGTGGCCAGCCTCGAGACCACGGCCACCTACGATCCGGACACCCGAGAGTTCGTGATCCATTCGCCGACCCCGTCCGCACGCAAGGATTACATCGGCGGCGCGGCCGAGCACGCCACCATGGCGGCGGTGTTCGCGCAGCTGATCACCGGCGGCGAGAACCGCGGCGTGCACTGCCTGCTGGTGCCGATCCGCGACGAGCACGGCGCGGATCTGCCCGGCGTCACCACCTCCGACGACGGGCTCAAGGGCGGCCTGCTCGGTGTCGACAACGGGCGCATCGTCTTCGACAACGTGCGCGTGCCGCGCGAGAACCTGCTCAACCGCTACGCCGACGTGGCCGAGGACGGCACCTACTCCTCGGAGATCGACAACCCCAGCCGCCGCTTCTTCACCACCCTGGGCACGCTGGTGCGCGGGCGGGTCAGCGTGGGCGGCGCGGCCGCGGCGGGCGCCCGGGTGGCGTTGAGCATCGCGGTGCGCTACGCGCTGAAGCGGCGCCAGTTCTCCGATCCGGACACCGGCGCGGAGACGGTGCTGCTGGACTACCGCAGCCACCAGCGCAGGCTGCTGCCGCTGGTCGCGAAGTCCTACGCCTACGCCTTCGCACAGAACGATCTGGTGCGCCGCATGCACCTGGTGCAGACCGGCCAGGATCTGGCGCCGGGCGCGCAGCGGGCGCTGGAGAAGCGCGCCGCGGGCCTCAAGGTCGCCCAGACCAGGCACGCCACCCGCGCCATCCAGGAGTGCCGCGAGGCGTGCGGCGGCGCGGGCTATCTCACCGAGAACCGCCTGGTGACGCTGAAGGGCGACACCGACGTGTTCACCACGTTCGAGGGCGACAACGTGGTGCTCACCCAGCTGGTCGCCAAGGAACTGCTGACCGCTTACTCCGACGAGGTGCGCGACCTCGACGCGCTGGGCTGGGTGCGCTTCGCCGCCACCATGGCCGGCGACGTGGTGCGCAAGCAGACCGGCGTGCGCCAGCTGATCCAGACGTTGCGCGACCGCAGCGACGAGAACGTCGACGAGGGCGACCTGTCCCGCCGGGCGGTGCAGCTGCAGCTGCTGGCCGACCGCGAGGACTACCTGGTGCGCACCGCCGCCCACCGGCTGCGCGCCCGGGCCAAGGACACCGGGCCGTTCGAGGCGTTCAATAACGCCCAGGACCACATCCTCGCCGCCGGCACCGCCCACATCGACCGCCTGGTGCTGGAGGCGTTCATCGAGGGCATCGCCGACATCCAGGACCCGGAGGCCAAGGCGCTGGCCGACGACGTCTGCGACCTGTTCGTGTACTCGCTGCTGGAGGAGAACTCCGCCTGGTTCATCATGCACCGATTCATGTCGGTGGAACGCGCCAAGGCGGTGCGGCGCGGCGTGAACCAGCTCGTGGACCGCCTGCGCCCCCAGGCGCTGACGCTGGTGGAAGGGCTGGGCGTGCCGGAAAACATGCTGCGCGCGGCAATGCTGGACGACGCCAGCGTTTACGAACGCGCCTAGCACTTCTCCCCGCGGGGCCGGTGCCATCGCGTACCGGCCCCGTCCACAAGGCAACCTATTCGAACCTCGCGACCAAGGCCTACACCTGTTGCAACGGCACTGGATGCCGAGCAATACGCCGAAGGCGTTAGCTTTCGCGGCCGCGGATGAGTTTGCGGATGGTGGCGTCGGGGTTGTCGACGTCCACGACGAGGCGGGTGAACGGCCCGGACGCCAGGTCGACGCGGATCGCCTTGCCGCGGAAGGTGGTGTCCCAGAACTCCTTGCGGCCCTTGCCATCCCGATAGGTACCGGCCGCGATCACCTTGGGCAGGTAAGTGCCGGGCGCCCGCAACCAGGGCGGGCGCAACTCGGGCTCGGCGCGAGCGACCTCGCCGATGGCGTCGGAGGGCACCGTGATCGTGCGCCGCAGCGCCCACAACCGGTGACTGCCGACCACCCGGAAGGTGACGGTACGGCGGGTGACCTCCACCTCGACCATAATGCTCCTCCTCGAACCCGAGCCCAGCTCAACAAACCCTGCCCGGTCTATCAAGCCTGAGCCAGCCCCACCACCATCGGACACCGGCCCGGTCCACAAAGCAAACTTCTGGGACTTCGCGACCAAGGCCCACACCTGTTGCAACGGCACTGGATGCCGAGCAATTCGCCGAAGGCGTTGGCTTACCCCGGGCCGTAGGTGAGGATCGCCGTGATGACGAACCACAGCGCCCACGCGAACGCGACGAGCATGCCGACCGTGAGCACGGCGCGCATGAGGGCCCGGCCCATATCGATGTCACCGCGTTCGGGCGGGTACAGCTTCCACGGGCTGTACCAGGGCGCTTCGACGGCGAAAACCGGTCGGTGCGCCTCTTTTTCGGCCTGCGCCAGCTCCTCGGCGTACGCCTCGGCCTGGGCCTGGTTCGGGCCGCCGTGCCACAGCGAGATCTCCACCGGGCCGAGGAAGCCCTCGTTGAGCAGTTCCTGCGGGGCGGGCAGATAGGGCAGGATGCCCAGGCCGCGGAAGGCGATGGCGATGTCGTTCACCGTCCACAGGTGTTTCTCGCTCTGCGCCAGCGTGTCGAAGTAGTGCCGCAGCCGGGCCGGGTCGTTGCCCAGGATGACGTCGAAACTCGGGTCGCTCCAGGCCTGTTCGATGCTCAGCTCGGTGCCGCGCAGCGGGACGACGAGCGCGACGCCGTGCACGGCGCGCTGGCCGAGACCGCGCGCCGCGAGCCAGTCCTGCAACGCGTGCGTGTGCTCGCGCGACCGCTCCAGCGGCGTGCGGCGGTCGCGCCCTTCCAGCACCACGGGCTCACCGTCGATCACCCACGGCCCGTTGAGCGGGATGTCGAGCACGCCGTCCTGGCGGGCGGTGAGCGCCTCGGCCTCGATCACCACGCAGCTGGTGGGCGTCCACACGACGGCGTCGAACTGGTGCAGCCGGTTCTCGTGGAAGAGGCTGCAGTTGATGGTGGCGACGCCGTGCGGGCTGGCCGGATCCTTCCAGGTGCGCAGCCAGTCGATCAGCGCCCGTTCGGCATTGGTGCCTGCCGGGTTCTGCACTCGTACGAGCATTCGCGACCGCCCTTCACGTCGTCACTCGACAGGGGACAGGATACGAGCCCGCGCGCGTGGCGCGCGCGGCTCGGGCCGACCTACGGCGTGTCGGTCGCCTCACTCGGGGATCTCGGCGGCCAGGCGGCCCGCGCGCACGGCCCGCACCAGCTCCTCGTGGTCGGCCTCGGTGCGGTCGGCGTAGCGCACCGCGAACGCGGTGACGGCGTCGTCGAAACGCTCGTCCCCGTCCAGGTAGCCGGCGAGCAGGCGCGGGTCCAGGGAGCGCGAATGCGCCCGCGCGAGCAGCGCGCCCGCGAGCCTGCCGTAGTCGTCGAGATCGTCGGCCGACAGCCCGGCCGGGTCGATGCTGCCCTTCAGATTGCGGAACTGGCGCACGATGAACGGCAGTTCGCGTCCGCCCAGCCGCAACGTCGTCCAGCCGAGCAGAATGTCGGTGTCGGCCTGAACGAGCCTGGCGCCCCGCACGATTCGCTCACCCTCGTGGCGCACGGGTGGCGCGGGCAGATACGGCGCGAGCGCCGAGGGGATGGACTGCTTGAGTTGCAGCACCAGCACCTCGCCCTCGTTGCCGTGCAGCAGCGCCACATAGCTGTGCAGGCCGACGCTGCCGGTGCCGACGATGCGAAAAGCGATGTCGGACAACGCGAATCGCGCCAGCAGATTGCGCCGCGACTCGCGCAGCGTGTCGGCGTAGCGCTCGAGCCCGTCGACGACCTCGGACTCGATGTCCTCGGCCACCGGGGTCAGCACCGGCGGGTCGCTCACGAATTCGTGCTTGCGCACGTCGGTTTCGTGATCGTCGAGGTGGCGGGTCCACTTGGCGGCCACCTTGGCGCTGGTGTTCTTGCGCGCCTTCTTGGCCGCCTTCTCGAAGTCGTCGATCAGGTCGTGCGCCTGGGCACGGTCGAGCACCGACTCGTCGGGCAGCGCGCTCCAGGATTGCATGAACGGCAGATCCGCCAGCTGGTCCACGGCCACGCGGTAGGAGCGGGCGGCGTCGCGCGCGGCGCGGCGGCAGTCGTCCTCGCTCGCGCCCGAGACGCGCCCGGCCAACACCAGGCTGGCGGCCAGGCGCTCCAGATCCCACTCCCACGGCCCGGTGATGGTTTCGTCGAAATCGTTGATGTCCATGACGATTTCGCCGCGCGCGGTGCCGTAGAGGCCGAAGTTGGCGGCGTGCGCGTCGCCGCAGAGCTGGGCGTCGAGCCCGCTGACCGGTCCGCCCGCCAGATCCGCCGCCATCAGCCCGGCCGCGCCGCGATAGAACGTGAACGGGTCCGACATCATGCGGCCCACCCGCAATGGCACCAGGTGCGGCAGGCGGTCGCGGTGGGTCGCCTCGATGTAGTCGAGCACCTCGGGGCGCCGCTCGCCGCGCGCCTGGCGATCGCGCACCGTCACCGGGGTGGTCTCGCGCAGGGCCCGCCCCCTGGCCCTGACCTCCTCGGCGGGAACATAGGAGCGCAGATCCATACCACTGTCCGACACAACGGATCACGCTAGCGCGCCCGCTCCGGTTCTCGCGCGTTCCGCCCGTGTCGCCGCTCGCCGGGAGGTGCCCGGATGGCGGTGCCGGGGGCCGGTGCGGTATGCACGGCGTGTGACTATGGAACCGGGAACCACCGAACCCGACGGCCGCCCCGGCCTGCGCGGCATCCTGGACGACCGCATCCTCACGGTGCCCAACGTCCTGAGCGTGCTGCGGCTGATCGGCGTGCCGCTGTTCCTGTGGCTGTTGCTGGTCGAACGGGCCGACGGCTGGGCCTTCGCCCTGCTGGTCGCCAGCGGGGTGACCGACTTCCTGGACGGCAAACTCGCCCGGCTGCTGGACCAGAGCTCGCGCCTGGGTGCGCTGCTGGATCCGTTCGTGGACCGGCTCTTCCTGGTGACGACCTTGCTGGCCTTCGTGATCCGCGGGTTGCTGCCCTGGTGGATCGCGGTGCTGCTGGTCGGGCGCGATCTGGTGCTGACCCTCACCCTCTCGGTGTACCGGCGTCGCGAGATGGACCCGCCCGAGGTGATCTACCTGGGCAAAGCCGCCACGTTCGCGCTCATGTCGGCGCTGCCGTGGCTGCTGGCCGGGCAGATGGATTGGGCGCTGGACGGTTTCGGCCGTGCCTTCGGCTGGGCCTTCCTCATCTGGGGCACCGCGGTGTATCTCTGGACGGGCGCGCTCTACGCGGGGCGCGCGATCGCCGTGGCGCGAGCGATACCGGCTGTGGGGCATCGTCACCCATAACCGATAAGGTTGCGTGCACCGTTCACGACGAAAGGACGCCCAGTGGCCCATACCCCCGAGGAACTGCGCTACACCGAAGAGCACGAATGGGTGAACCGGATCGGCCCCAATCGGGTGCGGGTCGGCATCACCGACTACGCGCAGACCCAGCTCGGCGACGTCGTGTTCGTGCAGTTGCCCGACGTGGACCGGGAGGCGACCGCGGGGGAGAGCATCGCGGAGGTGGAGTCGACCAAGAGCGTGTCCGACATCTATGCTCCGCTGGCCGCGAAAGTCGTTGCGGTGAACGGGGAACTGGACGCACAGCCCGAACTGCTCAACAGCGATCCCTACGGTGACGGATGGCTGTTCGAACTCGAGGTCGCCGACCCCGCGGGACTGGACGTCACCCTCGGTGAACTGCTGGATGCGGCAGGTTATCAAGGAGTTATCGGAGGCTGACCCGGCCTTACCGGTTCTCCCTGCACGGGCACGCCCCGGCAGGGTACGGTCAGAGCCAACGGATGTGCCGGCAACCGAATGCCGGTGTTCTGACGACACGATCGGTTGTGTCGACGAAGCATCACCTGCTTGCATGGATAATCAGGTTCGAGGAGGAGAGAAACGGTGAGCGAGAACAAAGACCCGGGTTACCAGGAGACCGCGGCCGAGACGACGTCGGTCTTCCGCGCGGACTTCCTGAACGAGGTCGACGCGTCGCGCTCCGGTGAGCCGACCGGCGAACAGCCGGTGCAAGGGGTGGAGGGCCTGCCCGCGGGCGCGGCCCTTCTGGTCGTCAAGCGCGGTCCGAACGCCGGATCGCGATTCCTCCTGGACCAGCCGACCACGTCGGCGGGTCGCCATCCCGACAGTGACATCTTCCTGGACGATGTCACCGTCAGCCGTCGTCACGCCGAGTTCCGGCAGGACGACGACACCTACCAGGTGGTCGACGTGGGCAGCCTGAACGGCACCTACGTGAACCGGGAGCCCGTGGACTCCTCGGAGTTGCAGAACGGGGACGAGGTCCAGATCGGCAAGTTCCGGCTCGTGTTCCTGACCGGGCCGCGGGCGTCGGTGAACGAGTCGTCAGCGGGTGCGGGCAGCCTATGAGCGCGCCGGCGCCGGCGAGATCGAAAGGCTCGGTGCTGTGACGGGTGCGGCGCAGTGGGCGCGCGGAGGGATGTCGATCGGCTCCGTGCTGGACCTGCTGCGCCCTGATTTTCCCGATGTCACCATTTCCAAGATCCGCTTCCTCGAATCCGAGGGGCTGATCCGGCCGGAGCGCACGCCGTCCGGCTACCGCAGGTTCTCGGTCGCCGACTGCGAGCGGCTGCGTTTCGTGCTCACCGCGCAGCGCGACCAGTACCTGCCGTTGAAGGTGATCAAGGAGCAACTGGAAGCGATCGACAGCGGTGCGGCGACCCTCGGCGTGCGGGAGGCCCGCGCGCGGGCGCACTCCGCGCGGGGTGGTGCGCAGGCGGGGCCTGCCTCCGCGTCCGACGGCGACTCGGCGGCTCGCGACGGGCGCGCCACACCGCCCGCGGCACCCCGCCGCCTGGGCGTGGTGCCGGGCGAGGTGTCGCCCGACGAGTTGCGCTTCGATCACGAAATCCGCCTCACCCGAGGGGATCTGCTCGCCAAGGCCGAGATCGATGAGAAGTTCCTCACCGATCTGATCCGGGCGAATCTGATCACACCGGGCGCGGGGGGCTATTTCGACGCCGAGGCCGTCACGGTGGCGCGCACCGCGCGCGCGATGGCCGAATTCGGCTTGGAAGCACGGCATCTGCGCGCGTTCAAACTGGCCGCCGACCGCGAGGCGGCGCTGCTGGCCCAGATCGCGGCGCCCATCGCCAAGAGCCGCGACGCCGGCGCGCGGGCCAGGGCCGAGGAGACCGTCCGCGAACTGGCGGCGCTCTCGCTGACCCTGCACACCAGCCTGGTGAAGTCCGCGGTGCGCGGCGCGCTCGGCAACTGATTCCGCGCGCGGGTTCCACACCGGCAACACACCGATTTCGGCTGTGCGCACCGATCGCTGCGCCGCCGGAAGTTCGCATAGACTCGTGATACGGCGAGCTCTGCGGAGGTCCAGCCGGGCGGCCGGAAGACAGTGGGAGGCGGAGGCATGAGTGAAATGCGCGTGATCGGCATCCGTGTCGAGCAGCCACAGAATCAGCCCGTGCTGTTGCTCCGCGAGGTGTCGGGGGATCGGTATCTGCCGATCTGGATCGGCCAGGCCGAGGCCACCGCCATCGTGCTCGAGCAGGAGGGGGTGACCCCGATCCGGCCGTTGACCCACGATCTGATCAAGATCCTGATCACCGAGCTCGGGCACACCCTCAAAGAGGTCCGGATCGTGGATCTGCAGGAGGGCACCTTCTACGCGGATCTGGTGTTCGACAACGAGCTGAAGATCTCGGCGCGGCCGTCGGACTCGGTGGCCATCGCCCTGCGCGTCGGCTGCCCGATCTACGCCGAGGAGGCGGTGCTCGAGGAGGCCGGTCTGGTGATGCCCGACGAGCGCGAGGACGAGGTCGAGAAGTTCAAGGAGTTCCTGGAATCGGTCTCCCCGGACGATTTCAAGGCCACCGACAGCTGAGAACGGCGAGAAACTTCTAGACCTGAAGTACAGCTGGAGACTTTTACCGCGCGTCGCGTTTGGTCTCACGATGCCGCTCCCGAGACAATCGACGGGAGTAATCTCGATAGTTGGACCACGTCCGGAATGACGGGTTGTCGGTCATACACGGAGCCGGGTCATCGATGAGGCTAGGCGTCGGCGGAGCAAGGGAGCGGTCAGTGGCAGAGCAATCGCAGGATGTGCGGCGGCCGGGCGTGAGTCCGACCGGGGACTCCGAGGTGCAGCCAGGCCTCTTCCCGGACGATTCCGTCCCCGATGATCTGGTCGGCTACCGCGTCCCGAGCGCGTGCCAAGTAGCGGGCATCACTTATCGGCAACTGGACTACTGGGCCAGGACCGGTCTGGTCGTGCCGTCCATCCGGGGCGCGGCGGGGTCGGGCAGCCAGCGGCTGTACTCGTTCAAGGACATCCTGGTCCTCAAGATCGTGAAGCGGCTGCTGGACGCGGGCATCTCGCTGCAGAACATCCGCATCGCGGTCGACCATCTGCGCAGCCGCGGCGTGCAGGATCTGGCCGGCATCACGCTGTTCTCCGACGGCACGTCGGTGTACGAGTGCACCTCGCCCGAGGAAGTGGTGGATTTACTGCAGGGCGGCCAGGGCGTCTTCGGCATCGCGGTCAGCGGCGCGATGCGCGAGCTCACGGGTGTCATCGCCAACTTCCCGGCCGAGCGCGCCACCAGCGCCACCGAGCGCCCGGAGGACGAGCTGGCCTACCGCCGCAAGGCGCGGATGAACCGGGCCACCGGCTAGCGCGCACGACCGCGCCGGGGCGGAGTGACGAGCGCGACACTCCGCCCGAGACGGCGATCCGCGCGAGCGCGGCATAAACTGGCGGTGCGTCGCCGCCGTGCGGGAGAGTCCCGGGCACATCCGCCCGGGCGCCGAAGGAGCAGCACCTCCCCGTCAATCTCTCAGGCAACAGGGACCGTGCGGGCATCGACGCCTCTGGAAAGCGGTGGCTCCGAGCCGCCCGCCCATGGGGAAAGGGAGCCCGCCATCGCGGTCCCCGAATCTCTCAGGCACCACGACAGAGGGGGAGGGCCCGCCGTCGACTCCGGTCGACCCGCCCGACCTTGGAGCTGCCGTGACTCGATCCTTCGCCGACCGCCACATCGGACCCGACCGGAGCGAACTCGACCGCATGCTGGCCGTCGTGGGCGTCGGCTCGCTCGACGACCTGGCCACCGCGGCCCTGCCCGCGAGCATCCTCGACGACTCCGCCGAGGGCGCGCTCGCCGCCCTGCCGCCCGCCCTCTCCGAACACGAGGCGCTGACCGAGCTGGCCGCCCTCGCACACAGCAACACGGTCGCCACGTCCATGATCGGCCTCGGGTACTACGACACCCTCACCCCGCCGGTGCTGGTGCGCAACCTGCTCGAGAACCCCGCCTGGTACACCGCCTACACGCCCTACCAGCCCGAGATCAGCCAGGGCAGGCTCGAGGCGCTGCTCAACTTCCAGACCATGGTCTCCGACCTCACCGGCATGGACGTGGCGAACGCGTCCATGCTGGACGAGGCCACCGCCGCGGCCGAGGCGATGACGCTGCTGCGCCGCGCGGGCCGGTCCTCCTCGTCGCGCCTGCTGGTCGACGCCGATCTGTTCCCGCAGACCAGGACCGTCCTCGAGACCCGCGCCGAGCCGCTCGGCATCGAGATCGTCGAAGCGGACCTGTCCGGCGGTGAGCTGCCCGAGGGCGACTTCTTCGGCGTGCTGGTGCAGACGCCGGGCGCGTCGGGCCGGATCGTGGACTGGACCCCGGTGATCACCGCCGCGCACGAGCGCGGCGCGCTGGTGGCCGCGGGCGCGGATCTGCTCGCGCTCACGCTGGTGACGCCGCCCGGGGAGCAGGGCGCCGACGTGTGCTTCGGCACCACACAGCGTTTCGGGGTGCCGCTCGGGTTCGGCGGTCCGCACGCCGGCTACCTGGCGGTGCGCACCGCGCACGCGCGGCAGCTGCCGGGCCGGCTGGTGGGCGTCTCGGTCGACGCCGACGGCGACCGCGCCTACCGCCTGGCGTTGCAGACCCGCGAACAGCACATCCGCCGCGAGAAGGCCACCTCCAACATCTGTACCGCGCAGGTGCTGCTGGCGATCGTGGCCGCCATGTACGCGAGCTACCACGGCGCCGACGGCCTGCGCGCCATCGCGCGGCGCGTGCACGGGCACGCGGCGGCGCTCGCGGCGGGACTGGACGGCGCCGTCGTGCACGACACCTTCTTCGACACCGTGCTCGCGCACGTGCCGGGCGGCGCGGAAGCCGTTGTGGCCAAGGCGAAGTCGCGCGGCATCAACCTGCGGCCGGTGGACGCCGACCACGTGGCCATCGCCTGCGACGAGGCGACCACCGACGCGCACGTCGCGGCCGTGCTCGAATCCTTCGGCACCGCATTGTCTTCCGAGAACACGGCCACCGTGGCCGCGCCGATCGAGACCCGCACCTCGGCGTACCTGACGCATCCGGCGTTCACCAGCTACCACACCGAGACCGCCATGCTGCGCTACCTGCGCCGGCTGTCCGACAAGGACATCGCCTTGGACCGCAGCATGATTCCGCTCGGCTCCTGCACGATGAAGCTGAACGCGACCGCCGAGATGGAGCCGATCACCTGGCCCGGATTCGCCCGGGTGCACCCGTACGCGCCGGTGGAGGACGCGCCCGGACTGCTGCGGCTGATCGCCGACCTGGAGGGCTGGCTGTCGGAGATCACCGGGTACGACCGGGTGAGCCTGCAACCGAACGCGGGCAGCCAGGGCGAGTACGCCGGGCTACTGGCCATCCGCCGCTACCACCTGGACCGGGGCGACACGCACCGCGACACCTGCCTGATCCCGTCCAGCGCGCACGGCACCAACGCGGCGTCGGCGGCCATGGTGGGCTTGCGCGTCGAGGTGGTGAAGTGCCGCGAGAACGGCGACGTGGACCTGGACGATCTGCGCGCGAAGATCGCCGACCACGCCGACCGGCTGGCCTGCATCATGATCACCTACCCGTCCACGCACGGGGTGTACGAGCACGAGGTGGCCGAGCTGTGCGCGCTGGTGCACGACGCGGGCGGCCAGGTGTACGTGGACGGCGCGAATCTGAACGCGCTGGTCGGACTGGCGCGGCCGGGGCGGTTCGGCGGCGACGTGAGTCACCTGAACCTGCACAAGACGTTCTGCATCCCGCACGGCGGCGGCGGTCCCGGCGTGGGTCCGGTCGCGGTGCGCGAGCACCTGGCGAAGTACCTGCCCGGTGACCCGCTGGAGCGCGGGTCGCACGCGGTATCGGCGGCGAAGTACGGTTCCGCGTCGATCCTGCCGATCACCTGGGCCTACATCCGGATGATGGGCCCTGCCGGGTTGCGCCGGGCGACGCTGTCGGCGATCGCGTCGGCCAACTACCTGGCGCGCCGCCTCGACGAGTACTTCCCGGTGCTCTACACCGGTGAGAACGGAATGGTCGCCCACGAGTGCATCCTCGATCTGCGCGAGATCACCAAGCGCACCGGCGTCACCGTGGACGATGTCGCGAAACGCCTGGCGGACTACGGTTTCCATGCGCCGACCATGAGTTTCCCGGTGGCGGGCACGCTGATGGTGGAGCCCACCGAGAGCGAGAACCTGGCCGAGCTGGACGATTTCGTGGAGGCCATGATCGCCATCCGCGCCGAGATCGACCGCGTCGGCGCGGGGGAGTGGCCGGTGGAGGACAACCCGCTGCGCGGCGCGCCCCACACCGCGGCCAGCCTGGTGGGCGACTGGAACCACCCGTACAGCCGCGAGATCGCGGTCTACCCAAGGGGTCTCGCGCACGCGCGGGCCAAGGTGTGGCCGCCGGTGCGGCGCATCGACGGCGCGTTCGGCGACCGGAACCTGGTGTGCTCCTGCCCGCCGCTGGAGGCGTACGCGGAATAGGGTTGCTGCCGGAGTTCAGAAGCCCGCGCGGGCCAGGGTGGCGGCCGCGTCGGCGGCGCGGGCGAGAACGGTTCGGGCAAATCGACGTTGCTGCGCGTGCTGGCCGGGCTCGAGCCCGTCGACGACGGCGCGGTCACCGTGACGGCGGCGGGCGGTGCCGGTCATCTCGCCCAGACCGTGGCGGGCGCGACCGTCGGGGAGGCGATCGATCTGGCCCTGGCCGAGCTGCGCGCACTCCGGGACGCCATGGAGCGCGCCGCCGAGGCGCAGGACATGGACGCTTACGGTGAACTGCTCACGGCCTTCGAGGCGCGCGACGGGTACGAAGCCGACAGCCGGGTCGACAAGGCGATGCACGGACTCGGTCTGGCGGGCGTCGGCCGGGAACGGCCGCTGCCGTCGCTGTCGGGTGGCGAACGGGCTCGGCTGGCGCTGGCCTGCCTGCTGGCCGCCTCACCGGAGATCCTACTGCTGGACGAGCCGACGAATCATCTGGACGAGGCGGCACTTTCGTGGCTGGAGGACCGGCTGCGGGCGCATCGCGGCACCGTCGTGGTGGTGTCGCACGACCGGGTGTTCCTGGACCGCGTCGCCACCGCGATCGTGGAGGTCGACCACGGCGGACTCACCCGGTTCGGTGGCGGCTACTCGGGTTTCCTCGCCGAGAAGGCCGCGGCGCGGCAGCGCTGGGAGCAGGCGTTCGCGGACTGGCGCGCCGAGATCCGCGAGCTGGAGCAGTTCGCGGCGAGCACCGCGCATAGCGTCGCGCCGGGCCGGGAACGCAAGGACAAGAACAAGATGGCCTACGACCGTAACGCGGGCCGCGTGCAGAGTTCGGTGTCGTCGCGGGTGCGGCGGACGGCCGAACGGATCCGCCGGCTCACCGACGACCCGGTGCCGGAGCCGCCGAAGCCGCTGCGGTTCCGCGGGGGATTCACTGCGGCGGACGAAAAGTCGTTCCGCCTCGGCTCGGTGACCTTGGGCCCGCAGGACCGGCTGCTCATCCACGGGCCGAACGGCTCGGGGAAAACGACACTGCTGGAACGGATCTACGCCGAGTCGTCCGGGCGGATCGGCTATCTGCGACAGGAGGTGGCGTTCGATCCGGAGCCGACCGTCGTGCAGACCTATGGTTTCGGGCGCGACCGGCTCATGGGGACCGGGTTGTTCAAGCGCTCGGCGTTGGACCTGCCCGTGGGCGCGCTGTCGGAAGGGCAGCGGCGGCGGCTGGCGCTGGCGCGGTTGCTGAGCGAGCCGCACGACCTGCTGCTGCTGGACGAGCCGACCAACCACCTGTCGCTGACGCTGGTGGAGGAGCTGGAGGAAGCGCTCACCGAGTGCCCGGGCGCGGTCGTCGTCGTATCCCACGACCGCGCGCTGCGTCGGCGGTTCGCGGGTGAACACTTGGAGGTGAACGAGATTGGCTGATATTCGTACGGTCGAGACGCCCGGCTCGCCCTACGGGGTAACCGTGGACGCGCACGGCGGCGTGTGGTTCACCATGGTGGACAAGGGGGCGATCGGGCGGCTGACGGGTGATCAGGTGGAGGTCTTTCCGCTCGATCCGGCGGACGGGCAGCCCACGGTGATCGTCGCGGGGCCGGGGGATGCATTGTGGTTCACCGAGTTTCGCGGGAACCGCCTCGGTCGTATCGACCACGACGGGGAGCTGTCGTTCGTGAAGGCCGACGGTCCGTACGGGCTGTGCGTCGGACCCGACGGGGCGCTGTGGTTCACGGAGCCGGGGACCGGTCACATCGGTCGGCTCGACGCGGACGGTGCCCTCACGCGGTTCGCCGCGCCGGGAATGCCGTCGATGATCGTCCCGGGATCCGATGGGGCGCTGTGGTGCACGCTCAACCAGGGCAACGCGATCGGCAGGCTCACCGTGGACGGGGCGCTCACCACCTTCGCCTTGCCCACCGAGCAGGCGGGGCCGATCGGCATCACGGCGGGACCCGACGGTGCGCTGTGGTTCGTGGAGATCGGGGCGGGGCAGCTCGGCCGGATCACGACGGACGGCGCGATCATCGAATTCCCGCTACCGGACCGCGCGGCGCGTCCGCACGCGATCGTCACGGGAAGTCATGGGGCGCTGTGGTTCACGGAGTGGGGAACATCGCGTCTGGGTCGCTGCACGGTGGAGGGCGACATCACGGTGACCGACCTGCCCGGTGCGGAACCGCACGGAATCGCCGCCGCGCCGGATGGAACACTCTGGGTGGCAATGGAATCCGGCGCGCTGGTGAACGTCGCTCCGGCCCACTGAGCTGCCCGAGTGTGGACCTCCCGAGGTCGGTTGCGGGCGAGCGTATCTCCCCGCGACCGGTCAGGTGGTGGTCAGCGCCTCCACCACGGCGGTGCCGAAGCTGATGTCGTTGGTGGTCGGCAATCGGGTGTAGGTGCCGCCGGTGTTCTCGGCGGCGGCCTGGAGGGTTTCGGTGCCCGTGCCGCCGATGACGATGACGTCGATGCGCACCGGGCGGTCGGGGTCGGCGGCCGCGGCGAGGTCGGCCAGCAGTTGCGCGCCGGTCACCGAGGAGTCGTCGTCGGGGCCGTCGGTGATGAGCAGGACCGAGTTGGTGCGGCCCGGCGTGTAGTCCTCGATCGCGGCCGCGTAGGCGGCGATCAGCGAGGGGTAGGCCTGGTCGGCGCGAATATCGGTGGCGCGCAAGCTGTTCAGGGTGCTGGTGAGCGTCGAGCGCTGGCTGTCGGTGAGCGGACCGGTCGGCGTCTCGACCCGGTAGGGCGTGGTGCCCTCGAGGTTCTTGCCGAACGCCCAGATGCCGAGCGCGTAATCGGGCGGCATCACGTTCATGGTCGACAGCAGCGCGCCGGTGACGGTGCCGAGGCGGGTGCTCACGCCCTCCGGAGTCGACATGGACGCCGACACGTCCACCAGCGCCGTGGCCCGCACGCCCAGCACCGGGTCGGCGAGGGTGGCCGAAACCTTCTCCAGCGCGGCGCGTGTCGCGCCGGGACCGGTCGGCGGCGGCACGGCGGTGAAGCCTTCGGCGGTGAAGAAGCCGGCGTTGGCGCTGTCTCGCAGGTAGTCGGCGAAGATCCCCGCGACCAGGTTCTGCGTCTGATCGACCCACGGTCCCGACATGATCGCGACGGGATGGTCCGAGGTCGGCGCCGTGCCCACCGGGCGATACACCGCCACACCCGGCTGCCGCGCGATTTGCTGTTCGGTTGCGGCAACGGCGTGAATGGTCGAGTCCGGTCCGTGTGCCGCGTCGGCGATCGCGGCCAGCGCGGCGGCGGTGTCGGCGGCCTCGGGCGCGCCCGCCGCGAGCCCGGACACGGCGGTCACCACCTGGCCCGTCGCGGCGCCCGCCTCGGAGAGCGGTTCCTCACCCGCGATCGCCGCACCGGTCGCGACGGCCACGCCCAGCGTCGCGTCGCCCGGCGGCAGCGCGAGCCGCAGCCCACCCCACCCCGGCAGGCCGATCTCGGCGAGCGAACCCTGTTGCAGGCGCGGCAGATCGCCCCACGCGACCTGGGCCTCGGTGAGCGCGGCGCGCAGCGCCTCCGGCACGCCGAGCGCGATCGGCGTGCCCGCCAACGGAAGTGGGTCGCCGGCGATGAGTCCGGGCACCCGCATCGACTCGACGGCGCGCGAGGAATCGGGAATCCACAGCGCGGGCTGCGGGCCGAGGGTGCCGTTCCACACACCGCTGTCCCGGAACCCCGCGGCGATATCGGCCGAGGGACGGCCGGTGACGGTCACCTGCGCGCAGTGGTCGCGCACCACCGGCGCGGTGGCGTTGTACTTGTCGGCGATCGCGCGGACCGGGCCCTCCAGTCCGGGGTCGACGGTGACGAAGAGCGTGACCTCGCCCTCCACGCAGTCGGCGGCCGCGGCGCTGTCGCGGTCGGCGGCCCGGTCGCGCAACTGGAACCAGCCGAAGATCGCGGCTCCCAGCAGCAGGATCGCGACCACTGCGATAACCGGACCTTTGCTGACGCCCCGGGACCGGGTTCCGCTGCGATGAGTGCCCACGGCGATCAGTGTATGGTCCCGCCGCCGGGGCACGCCGGGCGCGTCCACTTGCGCCGAACGGCGCGGACCGCCGTGTCCGGCGGTCCGCGCCCGGTCCTACTCGCGGATCACGCGTCCCCGATCGAACTCGTGCCCGCCCCACACCCCGGACTGTCCGGTGGCGGCGGCGAAGTCGGCGCACTCCGCCCGGATGGGGCAGCCACCGCACACGGTGCGGGCGTACGCGAAGTCCTGCGACGGGTACGGGAACCACGCCTCGTGGTTCGGGTCGCCCCGGCACGCGGCGCGGTGCCAGCCGCGCGCGTCCGAGAGCGGCAGCAGATCGGTCAGCAGCGGCTCGACGGCTGTCGAGGTGGTACGGGCGGTCATGATTCACTCCTCTCCCGGTGTTCAGGTGGTGGCCAGGTGCTTCCAGATCCGGCGTTGCCGCTTGGCCAGGTGGTTGGGCGCCTTCGGCTCCCACAGCAACCGCATCCCGGCCTCCTCCGGGGTGCGGTCGGCCTTGCGCGTGTTGCACGGTGCGCAGGCCGCGACGAGGTTGCTCCAGGTGTTCGGCCCGCCCCGGCTGCGGGGGCGGATGTGGTCGACGGTGCGCGCCCACCCGGCGCAGTAGCCGCAGCGGTGCGCGTCGCGCCGCAGCACGCCCGCGAGCGTGGCGCGGCTCTCGTCGTGCACCAGCGCGGTGTGCTCGATGTAGACGTAGCGCAGCAGGCGGATGGTCTCGGGCAGCGCTATCTCGACGTGCCGGGAACGGATGGGGAAGTACGGCTCCCGATCCGCGACCGACTCGGCGGCCCCGCTGAGCACCAGCACGACGGCGCGGTCGGCGGCGATCTCGTCCAGCGCCTCGTAGGAGGCGTTGAGCACGAGAACGCCGCTGTGTATCCAGTTGTCGACGGTCAACGCCGCGGAGTTCGCGGCACGGCGGAATATCATGGGGCTCACCATGTTCGAGACGACGCGGAAAGGGATGCGAGGGATGCGGCGGGCGCCGGATCAGCGATCGGCGGGGAAGTGGCCGATCGCGGTGACGTCGCCGAGCGACTGTCGACCGGGCGCGCTCGGGTTCGGCTGTCGCCGCCCGGCTTCGTGAGGCTTGGAGTCCAGATACGGATCGCGCACGGGCCACTTCCTCCTTCCTGGATGTCGGCGGACCGCACCGCCGGTCGGCGCGGTCCTCGTGGAAACACATGGTGGCACACCGAACCCGGCGTTGTCGGCCCATTTTCGCGGGTGTGCGCCGATCGCCGCCCCGAGGGGCCCATCGTGCCCGCTACGGCGGGGGATTGCCGCACGATGCGTTGTCCGGCAAGGTATTTCGCCCGGCTGGCGTCGGCGTTCATCCCGGGCATGCCGTTGGACCGCGCTCGGGTCTACCGGACCTCGGGCCGATCAGACGGGGTGCAGTTCGGCGGCTCCGAACGAAACATTGAACCGGTCGCACCAGATCGAGACGCTGGTGAGGACCGACAGATCCACGGTGGCGGGTACCGGGTAGTTCTGGTCGCCCTTGTTGCCCTTCAATCCGCCGAGATCGGCGTAGCGCCCGTCATCGAAAACGCCCCAGCCGGACACCCCGTCGATGACCGGCGCATCGCTGAGCCACACGTGCAGATCGGGGCCGTCGGACGTGTCCAGATCCTCGATCCGGAGCACGCGGCTCCCGTCCGGGAGCGCCAGCACGGCCACGGTGCCCGACGTGGCGTGCTCGTGGGAGAGGAACGTCCCGCGCGCGAGCACCCGGGGCGCGGCGGGCTCGGGAGCGGCCGGATCGGCGGCCGCGGTGGGCGGCGCCTCGGACACCGTGACATCGGTGAACAGCCGCCACGGCTGGAACCACACCGCTCCGATCGCCGTCGCGGCGACGAGAACCGCGACGGCGAGCCAGGTGATCGGGGAACGGGCGAGGCGCGCGATCATCGGGTGCGGTCCTTTCGGCACGGGGGCATGCGTTCCCATATAACACGACCCGCGAGGCCCCAGGGTTCAGCCGAGCGGGCCGTGGCCGAGCAGGACGTGGCCGGTGAACGCGGTCTGCTTGGCGCGCGGGAGCGGGTGGTAGACGCAGCCGTGGATGTCGCGCAGGCGCATTTCGAGGTCGTGCGTGCGGGAGTAGCCCGCGCCGCCGGCGAGTTCGGCCGCGCGGCGGACGGTGCCGATGAGGGCTTCGGCGGCGACCGTCTTGCGGCTCAGGATGCGGGCGGCGTGGGCGTCGGTGGCGTCGAAACCGAGGTCGTCGGAGGCGGCGAACATGGCCTCGATCAGGTCGTCGGCGGTGGTGTGCGCGTTGGCGAGTTCGCCCACCTGCCCCGGGAGGTGCGGATCGGGACGGCCGGCGACCAGCGCGAGCGCCGCGTCGACCGCGCCGTCGGCGATGCCGAGGTAGGCCGAGAGGATCAGGGGGATGGCGGCGCCGATCACCGCGTTCAGCAGCGGCGGCCACCGGTCGGCGGGGCGCACGAGCGACACCGCGGCGTCGGGGACGAACACGTCCTCGAGTAGCACGGTGTGTGAGCCGGTGGCGCGCAAACCCATGGTGTCCCAGGTCTTTTCGATCCGCACCCCGGGCGCGGAGAGCGGGATCGCGCAGTGCAGCACCTGGGGGCCGGCGGGGTCGCCGTCGTGGCGGACGCTGGTGACCAGGACGGTGCCGGCTTCGCAGCCGCTGGCGGGCGCTTTGCGGGCGTGCACCCGGTAGCCGCCGTCGACGCGTTCGGCGCGGCCCGAGGAGGCCACCCAGTCGGCGGCGCCGGTGCTGACGAGCAGCGCGCCGCCCACCACCTTGCCGAAGACGGCGCTCGCGTCCGCGCCGTGGCGGTGCCGCCACACCTGGGTGGCGACCAGGTGCGTGTGCATGGCGAAGGTGACGGCGGTTGACGGGTCGTGCCTGCCGAGTGCGCGCAGCACCGCACCCAGCTCGCGGTGGGTCGCCCCGCCGCCGCCGAACTCGGCGGGCACCAGGGCGGCGGCGAGACCCGCCTCGCGCAACCGGTCGAAGGCGGCGAGGGAGATCTCGCCGGTGCGGTCGCGCTCGGCGACTCCGTCGCGCAGGGATTCGCCGATCTCACGGGCTGTGGCGGCCAGGTCGGCGGTGCCGGGGAGGGTTGCTGTGGTGTTCATGTTTCGAAGCTACGAACGGCCGCGATAACCGAATAGTCCAGAAAGTGAACCCTCCCGGTCCTGGATGTGGACCGGCGATCCGCGAGGTGTGGCGTGACGACAGACACGGTGAGCTACGGCCAGTACTGCCCGATCTCGCGGGCGCTCGACGTGCTCGGCGACCGGTGGTCGCTGCTGATCCTGCGCGATCTGCTGGTCGGGAGCACCCGGTTCAACGACCTGGCGCGCGGGCTGCCGGGGCTGTCGCGCAGTCTGCTCACGAAGCGGCTGCGCCAGTTCGAACGGGCCGGGCTGGTGCACAGGACCGGCGGTCGCTACCTGCTCACCGATTCGGGACGCGAGCTCGAGCCGATCCTGTTCGGCCTGGGGGAATGGGGTGCGCGGTGGACGTTCGGCGAGCCCGATCCGCACGAACTGGACGCCGATCTGCTGGTGTGGTGGATGCACACCCGCCTGGACACCTCGTCGTTCCCCGGCGCCCGGCACGTGCTGAACCTGCTGTTCCACGACGATCCGCGCCGGTATTGGATCGTGGTGGAACACGGGACGCCGTCGGTGTGCTCGGCCGATCCGGGCTTCCCGGTCGACGTGACCATCCGCGCCGAGGTCGCCGCCCTCTACCAGGTCTGGCTCGGCCGCATCACCCTCGCCCACGCCCAGCGCACCGGGCGCGTCGAGTTCGCGGGCCCGCCCGCGCTCACCCGACGGATGAGCGAGGTCCTGCGCCTCAGCCCCGTCGCCTCCATGGCGGGACCGACCGTGCGCTCGGCGTAGCGGGCGCGGCGCCACGCACCGAGAGCGATTGCGCGCGAGCCTCTTTCACGGATTCCGGCCGAGGTCGACGCGCACGGATTCGTCGTCGTCGAGCAGGAAGACGCGGTCGCGGCCGCGCTGCCACTGTTGCGGCAGCAGATACCAGCGGTCGTCCGCGCGGGCCAGCAGCCACAGGCCGCTGTAGACGTAGCGGTACTTCTCGCCGGGCGCGGTGATCTCACCGACCTGCGTGCCCGCTCCTTCGAGGGCCAGGCGCTCGGTGCTGAACACCAGTACGGTCGGGCGGTCGATGAAGTGCGCGGCCTCGGCGTGCGCGGCTTCGCGGGCGCCCTTGCGTTCGCCGTAGGCGGCGACAGCCCAGATGTAGCCGATCACGGCGACCGACACCAGCGCGAGGACGCCCGCCCGCGTCGCCACCCGGCTCGCGTGGGCGCTGCCGATCAGGAACCGGTGGCGCCAGCGCAATCCGAGCGCGCAGGCCGAAAGCGCCGCGCCCGCCACCAGCAGCACCGGGCCCGGCGTAGCGAGCGGCGCGGCCAGCGGGGTGGGCACCAAGGCGGCGACGGCGACGAGCATCGTGAGGCTCCCGCCCATCACCGCGAGCCCGAGAATCCAGCCGCGCAGCGTGCGGCGCGGCCGCGCGGTCCGGCGCGCGTGCGCGGCGGGCGCGCGGTGCAGGGGCAGCAGCGCCAGCGCGGTCAGCAGCGTGACCAGGACCGGGACGAACATCGACGAGAGGCTGGCGAGCACGTAGTCCTGGGTGGTGAAACCGAGCATCGCGGCGGGCACGCCGAAGTGGCCGTAGAAGGCGCGGTGGTGGGCCCAGCCGAAGTAGTAGAGCACGGCCGTCACGAACGCGACCTGTGAGGCGAGGGCGCCGAGCAGCCCGAGCACGGCGGCGGGCGTGCCGTGCTCGGCGGAACCGGTCACGGCGTCGGTGTGGTGTCCGGCGGCGGGATCACCGCGGTGGTGGTCGGGTCGATGGTGGTCGGATCGGTGTCGGTCGTCGTCGGGAAGACCGGCGTGCCGTTGGCCGTGGGCGTCGTGGAGGGTGGGCCGATGGTGCTGACACCGGTCGTGGTGCGCCGCAACGTGGGCGCCGTGCTCGGCAGAATTCCCGTATAGGGAACCGCCGTCGGCGCGGTGGTCGCCAAGGTTGCGGTGGTGCTCGCGACAGTGGTCGGTGTGGCGGGCGGGTCGGCGTCTCCGGTGCACCCGGCCGCGACGAGCGCGCCCGCGACGGCAGCACCCGCGAGAGACAGCGTGCCACGCCTCACGAGCGTTCCCCTCGTCCGGATCGATCTGTGCGAGAAGAGAATTGTGGCACGCGAACGAGGCCGCGGGCGGCGTTGTCGAGGGCCACTGACAAACTCGTGGCCGACCGGATGCTCGGGCCGGAGTCGCGGAAAGGCCGCTGCCAGTGGGGATTTCCCTGCGACACCGCCCCGGCGCGACACCCGACCCGCGTTCGAACGCCCACTCATCCGCCCCGGGTGACGGTCACGGGTTGCCGACGACGTGCTCGAGCCCGCCGCGACCCCGACTCACGTTCGAATGCTCAACCGCCCGCGTGACGGTCAGAGGTTGCCGACGATGTGTTCCAGGCGTTCGGCGACCAGGGCCCGGGCCTGCTCGCGCAGGGCGGGGCGATATCCGCTGGGATACACGGGATCTGCGGGGGCGTAGGTCTTCAGCACCTCCTTGGCGAGGGTGATCTTGTGGACCTCGGTGGGCCCGTCGGCCAGGCCCATCACCTCGGCGTAGTTCATCATGTCGACGAACGGCAGGTCGTCGCTGACGCCGATCGCGCCGTGCAGGTGCAGGGCGCGCTGGGCGATGTCGTGCATGACCTTGGGCATGGCCACCTTGATGGCGGCGATGTCCTTGCGCACCTTCAGGTAGTCCTGTTCCTTGTCGATGCGCCAGGCGGTGCGCAGGACCAGCAGCCGGAACTGCTCCATCTCGATCCAGCTGTCGGCGATGCGCTCCTGGGTCATCTGGAGCCCGCCCAGCGGGCCTTTGCGCATCTGACGCGACACCGCGCGCTCGCACATCATGTCGAATGCCTTGCGCACCAACGCGACCGTGCGCATGGCGTGGTGCACGCGCCCGCCGCCGAGGCGGGTCTGCGCGACGAGGAAGCCCTGCCCCTCCTCGCCCAGCAGGTGGTCGGCGGGCACCCGGACGTCGGTGAATCGCAGGTGGCCCTCGTGTTCGCTGAACCCGCGCACGTGGAAGTTCTTCACGATCTCGAGGCCGGGGGTGCCGGCGGGCACGATGAACATCGACATGCCCTGGTACGGGCTCACTTCGGGGTTCGTCACCACCATGACGATGTGGAAGGCGGCGAACTGCGCGTTGGAGTTGAACCACTTCTCGCCGTTGATCACCCAGTGGTCGCCGTCGCGGACCGCACGGGTGCGGAACAAGGTGGGATCGGAGCCGCCCGTGGGTTCGGTCATCACGTAACAGGAGCCGATCTCCCCGGCCAGCAGCGGCGCCAGATACTCGTCCTTCTGTGCCTGCGTGCCGTAATGGGCGAGGATCTCGGCGTTACCGGAATCCGGTGCCTGGCAACCGAAGACGGACGGCGCCCAGATCGACGTGCCGAGCACCTCGTTGAGCAGCGCCAGCTTCATCTGCCCGTAGCCGGGGCCGCCGAGTTCGGGGCCCAGATGGCAGGCCCACAGCCCCTGCTCCTTCACCTTCTCCTTGAGCGGGCGCATCAGCGCCATGGCCTCGGAGTCGGTGCGGTCGTAGGGATTCGGGTAGAGCAGGTCGAGGGGTTCGACCTCGGTGCGGACGAACTCCGCGGCCCAGTCCAGCTTGGACTGGAACTCCGGGTCGGTCTCGAAATCCCAAGCCATGGTCAGCCTTTCGTCGTGCGGTCGGTCGCGACACCGTCGAGGACGGTGGCGAGGAGGATGTCGGCGATCTCGTCGGGGGTGCGGCCCCCGTGCGGCCGATACCAGAGGGTCACCGAATTCAGCATGCCGAGCAGGCTGTTGGTGACGACGTGGTCGGCGGTGCGCAGCACGCCCGCCGCGTGGCCCGCGTCGAGGACGCGCTGCCAGGCGCGCTGCACCCGGTCGCGCAGGTCCTGGAGTTCGGCGGCGCGTTCCCCGGTGAGCGCGCCCACATCGCGCAGTTGGACAGCCACTTCGCGCCGGTGCCTGATGATGAGGCGCACGTGGCTGCGGATCAGCGCACGCAGCTTGTCGACCGGGTCGCCGGGGCCGTCCGCGATGCGCTCGGCGTCATCGAGCACCAGGACCGTGTAGTCGCGCAGGATCTGCCAGAGCAGTTCCTCTTTGGAGCCGATGTGGTAGTAGAGCGCGCCGCGCTGGACGTCGGCGCGGTCGCCGATCTCGGCGACGCCGGTGCCGTGGAAACCCCGCTCCGCGAACAGTTCCAGGGCCGCGTCGAGGATGCGCGCCCTGGTGTCGCCCGCACCGGCCGCCGAGCCGGGTGGCCGTCCCCGGCGCCGGACGGGCGCGGGGCCGCTCACCGCCGCGCTCCGCTCGGAACGTGCCAGTGTCCAGCGGCAACGGCTTCTCGGTGATCGCGAACGCGACAGGTGCCGAGAACGCGGGTAGCGCTCGCGGCCCGAGTACGACGAAGTCTGCTTGCCCGGCAACGATGTTCGAGCGAGCTCGCCGTGTCGTCGAGCGTTCTCATCGCGACGCGTCCAGCACGGTCTTGCATACGTTGTCCGCGCGGTCGGCGAACATGCGGTAGGATCGCGCACGGTCGGACAGCGGAAGCGTATGGGAGACAACCGCTTCGGGGCGCAGACGGTTCGCCGCGGTGAGGCGCAGCAGGGCGGGCAGCTCGCACTGGATCGAGCACAGGCCGATGTGGAACTCCAACTCGTTTACCTGCGCCAGGGGCAGATCGCTGCCGCAGACGCCCGCCGCCGTGACGCGCACGATCGCGCCGTCGGGGCCGGGCAGTGCCGTGCACTCGGCGAACTCGATCTGCCCCGGGCCCGCGTACACCAGCGCTTTCATCGCCGTCCTTCGCTCGTCGTGTCGTGGCCGCCGGAGGTGTTCACTTCCAGCCGCCGTCCAGCGCCAGTGTCGCACCGGTGCAGAATGCCGACGCGTCGGTGGCGAAATACAGTGCCGCGCCGACGATCTCGTCGGGCTCGCCGACACGGCCGAGGGCGTTGGCGGAGGTGAGGTGGCTGCACAGCTCCTCGGGCCAGGCCTTGGAGATGTCGGTGGCGAACGCGCCGCACTGGATGGCGTTGACGCGCACCGACGGCCCGTAGGCCTGCGCCATGCCCGCGGTGAGGGCGTTGAGCCCGGCCTTCGCGGCGGCGTAGGGAATGGCCATCGGCTCGGGCCGGGCGGCCTCGATGGAGGAGATGTTGAGGATGCTGCCGCCCCCGGCCGCCGCCATCCGGGGCGCGACGAGAGCCGACAGCCGGAACGGCCCCTTGAGGTTGACGGCGATCACCTTGTCGAACATCGCCTCGCCGACCAGATCCAGGCTCGGGTACAGCAGCGACATTCCCGCGTTGTTGACCAGCACGTCGACCCGCCCGAATTCGGCGTAGGCCGTCGCCACCAGCTCGTCGCAGCGATCCCAGTCGCTCACATTGCAGGAGACCGGCAGGGCGCGCCTGCCGTAGGTCTCGCGCACCTCGCGCGCCAGGGCGGCGCACCCGTCGAACTGCCTGCTCGCGATCACGACGTCGGCGCCCGCCTCCGCGAACGCCAGCACCATCCGCCTGCCGAGGCCGCGGCTACCGCCTGTGACCAGCGCCACCTTGCCGTCGAGCGTCACCGGGGCTCCCTCCATAGGGAAATGTTCCGGTCAGTACATTAATTGCGCGGGCGGTTACGATCAAGGGGTTGTCCGGCCGACCGCCGGCAGCGGGTGACGCGCTGTGCGACCGACCAGGCTTCGCGGGCGCGGCGGAACAGATTCGGCAGCCGAGGCGTTTGACCCGACGCACTCGACGCGCACGGCCCTCGCGCAGGTGAGGGCTTTACCGGCGGGTAACATATGACCGTCTTTTCCCACCAGGCTTTCTCAGAAGTGAGGCAGTAGATGACAGAGCGGATTCAGGTCGGCGGGCTCCAGGTGGCCAGCGTTCTCCACGAGTTCGTCGAGAACGAGGCGCTTCCCGGTACCGGCGTAGATTCCGCCGCGTTCTGGGCCGGTGCCGAGCAGGTGATCAACGATCTGGCTCCGCGCAACCGCGCCTTGCTGGCCGAACGCGACGAGATCCAGGGCAAGCTCGACGCCTGGCACGCCGAGAACCCCGGCGCGAACTACGACAAGGCCGCCTACAAGAAGTTCCTCACCGATATCGGCTACCTGCGCGAGGAGCCGGCCGATTTCCAGATCGAGACCCAGAACGTCGACGCCGAGATCGCCTCGACCGCGGGTCCGCAGCTGGTGGTGCCGGTGATGAACGCGCGCTTCGCGATCAACGCCGCCAACGCGCGCTGGGGGTCGCTCTACGACGCGCTGTACGGCACGGATGCGATTCCGGAGACCGGTGGCGCGGAGAAGGGTTCGGGCTACAACAAGGTGCGCGGTGACAAGGTCATCGAGTGGGCGCGCAACTTCCTCGACGACGCCGTCACGCTGATCACCGGCTCGCACATCGGCTCCACCTCCTACAAGATCGTCGACGGTGAGCTCGAGGTCGGCCTGGAGGACGGCACCGAGATCGGCCTGGCCGATCCGGGTCAACTGGTCGGCTACATCGGTGATCCGGCGTCGCCGAGTTCGGTGCTGCTGAAGCACAACGGCCTGCACATCGAGATCCAGATCGACCCGTCCTCGCCGATCGGCAGCACCGACACCGCCGGTGTGAAGGACGTGGTGCTGGAGTCCGCGGTCACCACGATCATGGACTTCGAGGACTCGGTCGCCGCCGTCGACGCCGAGGACAAGGTCCTCTGCTACCACAACTGGCTGGGCCTGATGAAGGGCGACCTGGCCGAAGAGGTGAGCAAGGGCGGCAAGACATTCACCCGCACCATGAACCCGGACCGCGTCTACACCGCGCTGGACGGGTCGGAGCTGGTGCTGCACGGCCGTTCGCTGCTGTTCGTGCGCAACGTGGGTCACCTGATGACCTCCGACGCCATCCTCGACAAGGACGGCAACGAGGTGCCCGAGGGCATTCTCGACGGCCTGATCACCTCGCTGATCGCCAAGCATTCGCTGAACGGTGATACGAAGCTGAAGAACAGCCGCACCGGCTCGGTCTACATCGTGAAGCCGAAGATGCACGGCCCCGACGAGGTCGCGTTCACCAACGAGCTGTTCGGCCGCGTCGAGGACGTGATCGGCCTGGAGCGCAACACCCTCAAGGTCGGCATCATGGACGAGGAGCGCCGCACCACGGTGAACCTGAAGGCGTCCATCGCCGCCGCCAAGGAGCGGGTGGTGTTCATCAACACCGGCTTCCTGGACCGCACGGGCGATGAGATCCACACCTCCATGGAGGCCGGGCCGATGGTCCGCAAGGCCGATATGAAGGCCCAGCAGTGGATCCTGTCCTACGAGGACTGGAACGTCGACACCGGTCTGGCCGCGGGCCTGCCCGGCAAGGCGCAGATCGGCAAGGGCATGTGGGCCATGCCGGACCTGATGGCCGACATGCTGGTGCAGAAGGTCGGTCACCCGAAGGCAGGCGCCAACACCGCGTGGGTGCCCTCGCCGACCGCCGCCACCCTGCACGCCACCCACTACCACCTGGTGGACGTGTTCAAGCGGCAGGCCGAGATCGCCAAGGGCGGCCGTCGCGCCACCGTCGACCAGATCCTCGAGATCCCGCTGGCCGCGGACCCGAACTGGACCGCCGAGGACAAGCAGCAGGAGCTGGACAACAACTCGCAGTCCATCCTGGGCTACGTGGTGCGCTGGATCGACCAGGGCGTGGGCTGCTCCAAGGTGCCCGACATCAAGGACGTCGGCCTGATGGAGGACCGCGCGACCCTGCGCATCTCCAGCCAGCTCATGGCCAACTGGCTGCGCCACGGCATCGTCACCGCCGACGAGGTGGTGGCCAGCCTGGAGCGGATGGCGCCCGTGGTGGACCGCCAGAACGCGGGCGACCCGAACTACCGGCCGCTGGCGCCGGACTTCGCGGGCAGCATCGCCTTCCAGGCCGCCAAGGAACTCATCCTGGAGGGCACCAAGCAGCCCAACGGCTACACCGAGCCCATCCTGCACCGCCGCCGTCGCGAGGCCAAGGCCCTGACTCGAGTCTGAATGTACTGAGCGGCAATCGAATCCCCCGGTTGGGCACTGGCCCGCCGGGGGATTCCCCGTTCTCCCGGCGGGTTTCAGGACTGCCGGTAGGGCGAGAGGGGGTCGCGGCGGCCGCGTGGGCGACCATGGCCCACCGCGAGGTCGCGCCGAGTTCGTCCAAGGTGTTGCGCAGGTGCCTCGCGTACCACGTCGATATCGCGCTCGCGGTCGAGGATCCAGCTGAGCGCGGCGCGCCCGGCGCCGCCGGGGCTCGAACTCGGCGAGCGCGTCACGGCAGGATGCCGACGCGGCGGTCGGTGCGCGGATCGGAGGCGACCTCCGCGAGGTCGGCCAGCACCGCGACGGCCTCCGTGACGGTCAGCGTGCGCGCGGGGTTCCGGGCGGCCGCGAGTTCGAGCCTGCGTATGGCTGAGGTCGTCGACCGCCACTTGGAACCTCGCGTTCACGCGGGCGTCATACCCCCGAACACACAATGAACACTATTGCGCCGCACGATGTTTCGCCGCGCTCAATGTATCGGAAGACACACGGCCTACGTCCTTCGTCGCGCTTCCCGGCAGCGACCCGGAAATCGTAGGGTCGAGGTATCGCGGTGGTCGCCCTCTCGGCGCAGCGACGGCAGTCCCCGCGCGATCGGGCCGGGCCGGACGCGCGCGTTCGTCTCCGGACAGAGATCCGCCCTGGAGGAGTTGCCATGTTCACCCGCATCGCGATCGTCAACCGAGGTGAGGCGGCCCGTCGCCTGATCCACGCCGTCCGGGAACTCAACGCGGGCCGCCCCGGCCTGCCCCCGATCCGGACCATCGCGCTCCACACCGACGGCGAGCGGCACGCCGGATTCGTCCGCGCCGCCGACGAGGCGTACGCGCTGGGGCCCGCGTCGGCCCGCCCGTACCTGGACCACGCCGTGCTGGAACGGGCGCTGCTGGCGACCGGGGCCGACGCGGCCTGGGCCGGATGGGGTTTCGTCGCCGAGGACCCGGCGTTCGTGGACCTCTGCGACCGGATCGGCGTGCGTTTCGTGGGGCCGAGCGGGGCGGCGATGCGCGCGCTCGGCGACAAGATCGGCGCCAAACGGCTGGCTGAACAGGTCGGCGTGCCGGTGGCGGACTGGAGTCGCGGACCGGTGACCTCGCTCGCGGACGCGGCCGCGCAGGCCGAGCGCATCGGCTACCCGCTGATGCTGAAGGCGGCCGCGGGCGGCGGCGGGCGCGGCATCCGGATGCTCACCTCGCGGGCGGAGCTCGAGGACGCCTACGATCGCACCCGCGCGGAGGCACTGCGCGCGTTCGGCGACGACTCGGTCTTCCTGGAACGGTTGATCTCCGGCGCCCGCCACATCGAGGTGCAGGTGATCGCCGACAGCGCGGGCACCGCGTGGGCGCTGGGCGTGCGCGACTGCTCGGTGCAGCGGCGCAATCAGAAGATCGTCGAGGAGTCGGCCTCGCCCGTGCTCGACGCCGACCAGATCGCGTTGATCAAAGCATCGGCGGAACGGCTGGTCGCGGCCGTGGGCTACTGCGGCGCCGCCACCGTGGAATTCCTCTACGAGCCGCGTGAGCGGGTGTTCGCGTTCCTCGAGGTGAACACCCGCTTGCAGGTGGAGCACCCGGTCACCGAACTCACCACCGGATTCGACCTGGTGAAGGCGCAATTGGCGGTGGCCTCCGGGCTGCCGCTCGGTGACGACCGCCCCGTGGAGCGTGGCCACGCGATCGAGGTGCGCCTCAATGCCGAGGACGCCGAACGTGACTTCGCGCCCGCACCGGGCCGCATCGCGTTCACCCGCTGGCCGGTGGGACCGGGCGTGCGCATCGACACCGGGATCGTGGAAGGCGACGAGATCCCGCCGGACTTCGATTCGATGATCGCCAAGGTCATCGCCTACGGCCGCGATCGCGACGAGGCGCTGGCCCGGCTGCGGCGCGCGGTGGCCGAGACCACGGTGGTGATCGACGGCGGCGTCACCAACAAGAGCCTGCTGCTGTGGCTGCTGGCCGCACCGGACGTGATCGACGCGTCCGCCGACACCCGCTGGGTGGACCGGATGGCCGCAGCGGGCCGCGTCACGCCGCCGCAGCGCCCCGGGATCGCGCTGGCCGCCGCCGCGATCGAGAGCTACGAAGAGGACGAGCGCGCTCGGCGGATCCGCCTGTGGGAGAACGGGCGCGGCGGCCGGCCGCAGGTGCTCGACGACACCGTCGCGACCGCCGAGGTGGAACTGTCGGGGCGGGTGTTCCGCGTCGTGACGGCCCGCGTCGACGCGGACCGCTACCGCATCCGGATCGAGGACGAGACCTTCGACGCCGCGATCGAGCGGCGCGGCCGGTACCTCGCCACGCTCACCGTGCGCGGCCGCGCCTACGACACCGTCACCGCCGTGCAGGGCACCGTGCACGTGGTCGAGGTGGACGGCGTCGCGCACCGGGTGAGCCGGGCCGAAGGCGGCGCGGTGCGCGCGCCGGCTCCGGCCCTGGTGGTCGCGACCCCGGTGCCGGTGGGTGGCGAGGTGGCGGCGGGCGACCCGGTGATCGTGCTGGAGAGCATGAAGATGGAGACGGTGCTGCCCGCTCCGTTCGACGGCCGGATCCGCAATCTCGCCGTCTCCGTGGGCAGCCAGGTCGTCACCGGAACGCTGCTCGCGCAGCTGGACCCGGTGGGGGAGGAGGCCGCGCCGGAAGCGGCCGAGCCCGTGGACCTGATGCTGCCGCCCGATGTCGCGGCCGACGTCCCGGACGCGCTGCCCGCCCTGGCCGAACTGCACGCCCTGCTGCTGGGCTACGACTCGATCGATGGCGCCGACGACGCGCTCGCCCGTCATCTGCGCGAGCGCGAGCCCGTGGTGGCGGCCCTGGGCGCGCCGCCCGCCGCCGAAGCGGCGCTGCTGGACGCGTTCTGCGATCTGGCCGACCTGTTCGACCCGGCGCCCGCGCGCGAATCCCATCGCAGCCACCGCGAACAACTGCACGTCTACCTGCACAGCCTCGATGTGCGGCGGGGCGGCCTGTCCGCGGACTTCGAGGCGGCGCTCACCGCCGCGCTGGCCCACTACGGCGTGCCGGGGACCGAGCGCACACCGGAACTCGAAGCGGCCCTCTACCGAATCGTCTTGGCGGGCAAGCGGTTCGATCCGCTCGCCAAGGTCGCCGGCGAGCTGGTGAAGAGCTGGCTGGCCGGGCCGCGCCCGGACGAGGACGACGGCATCCGCGCCACGCTGGAACGACTGAGCCGGGCAACCGAGGTGCGCGACCCCGTCTTGGCGGAGCTGGCGCGCAGCGTCGGATTCCACTGGTTCGTGGCGCCGTCGGCCGACGCCGCGCAGGCGGCCGCGCTGGCCGGGGTGCCCGCGGAACTGGCCCTGCTCGCCGCCGAGACCGCGGGGCCGGACCGCGACCGCCGCCTCGACGCTCTCGCCGAGCTCGCCGAATCGCTCGACGGTGTGATCGGGGCCCGGCTGCGCGCCGAGGCGGGCGCACTGGACACGCCGCTGCTGGAAGTGTTGTGCCGCAGGCGTTATCGCGAGCAGCGGCTGCGCGAGGTGCGGACCGTCGCGCGCGCCGGGTTCGTCTTCGCGGCCTGCGACTACGAACTCGAGCTGCGCCCCGACGAAGCGGTGCCGACCACCTGCGTCGCGGTAGTGGCGGCGATGGGCGAGCTGCGGTCCGGCAGTCCCGTCGTCGCGGCGCTCGCCGGACAACTCGACGCGACCGAACCCGGACGGGTGCCGGTGGTGGATCTGCTGTTGCGCTGGGCCGACGCTCCCGACACGGTGGACGCGCGGGCGGCGGCGCTGCTGGACGCGCTGCGCGGCACGGGGCTGGCGGCGCACGTGCGGCGCGTGACCGTCGCGGTGGCGCCGCCCGACGGGTCGCACCTCGAGCACTTCACCTTCCGGGTGCGCGGCGGCGAACTGGTCGAAGACACGGTGGTGCGCGGCGTGCACCCGCTCATGGGCCGCCGCCTGCACCTGTGGCGGCTGCGCAACTTCGACCTGCACCGGCTGCCCGCGCCCGTCGACGTGGTGGCCTATCGCGCGGTGGCGAAGGAGAATTCGGCCGACCAGCGCCTGGTCGCGCTCGCCCAGGTGCGCACCTTCGAACCGGTGCGCCGCGAGGACGGCGCGATCGTCACCGTGCGCGGCGCCGACGCGGCGCTGGACGCCTGCGCGGAGGTGGTGGCGCGAGCGCGCCGCGATCTCGGCGCCGGCGGACCGGACCTCAACCACGTGTGGCTCGACGTGCGGCCCGTGATCGACGCCGACCCCGCGGCACTGGCCGAGTGGTTGCGGACCGCGTCGCGGCGGGTGCTGCTCTCCGGAATCCGAGAAGTATACGTGCACGGGCGTTTTCGCGGCTCGGGCGGTGCGTATGAGGTGCGCACGGTGCGCCTCGAGCATCACGCGGCGGCGGGCGGCGGCGTGGAAGTGGACCCCGCGCCGACCGCGCCGATCGCGCCGCTGCGCGACTACGACCAGAAGGTGCTGCGGGCCCGTCGTCGCGGCGCGGTGTACCCGTACGAACTGATCGACACCGTGCGCGGCCGCGACGGCGCGTTCACCGAACTCGACCTGGACGCCGATGGCCACGGTCTGGTTGAGGTGGACCGGCCGCGCGGTGAGAACACCTGCGGCATCGTCGTGGGCTCGGTGTCCACGCCGACCCCGCTGCATCCGGAGGGCATCCGCCGCGTCGTGCTGTTCGGCGATCCGCTGCGCGAACTCGGCGCACTGGGCGAGGCCGAATGCGCGCGCATCGACGCCGCCCTGGATCTCGCGGAGCGCGAAGGCATTCCGGTGGAGTGGTTCGCCCTGTCCGCCGGTGCGCGGATCGCGATGGACTCTGGCACCGAGAACATGGACTGGGTGGCGCGGGTGCTGCGCCGGATCGTGCGCTTCACCCAGGCGGGCGGCGAGATCAATATCGTGGTGGCGGGCATCAACGTCGGCGCGCAGCCGTACTGGAACGCCGAGGCCACCATGCTCATGCACACCAAGGGCATCCTCGTGATGACGCCCGCGAGCGCGATGGTGCTCACCGGCAAGCAGTCGCTGGACTTCTCCGGCGGCGTGTCGGCCGAGGACAACTTCGGCATCGGCGGCTACGCCCGCGTGATGGGCCCCAACGGTCAGGCCCAGTACTTCGCGCCGGATCTGGCTGCGGCGCAAGACATCCTGATGTCGCACTACGGCCACACCTACATCGCGCGCGGGGAAACGTCGCCCCGCCGCGCCGTCACCGCCGATCCGGTGGATCGCGACGTGACCGCGTTCCCGCACAGCCATCCCGGCAGCGAATTCATTACGGTCGGTGAGATCTTCGGCGCGGACACCAACCCCGACCGCAAGAAGCCGTTCTCGATCCGGGCCGTGCTGCGCGCGGTGTCGGACACCGACCACCTGCTTCTGGAGCGCTGGGCCGATATGGCCGAAGCCGAGACGGCCGTCGTCACCGACGCCCGCATCGCCGGGACCTCCGTCTGCCTGATCGGCATCGAATCCGTCCCGGTGCCCCGGCACGGGTTCCCGCCCGCCGACGGACCCGAATCCTTCACGGCGGGAACACTTTTCCCGCTGTCGTCGAAGAAGGTGGCGCGGGCCATCAACGCCGCGAGCGGCAACCGCCCGGTGGTCGTGCTGGCCAACCTCTCGGGCTTCGACGGCTCGCCGGAGTCCATGCGGCGGCTGCAATTGGAGTACGGCGCCGAAATCGGCCGCGCCGTGGTGAATTTCGAGGGCCGGTTCGTCTTCTGCGTCATCTCCCGCTACCACGGCGGCGCGTTCGTGGTGTTCTCCAAGGCGCTCAACCCGGAGATGACCGTGCTGGCCGTCGACGGCTCGTTCGCCTCGGTGATCGGCGGCGCACCGGCCGCCGCCGTGGTCTTCGCCCGCACGGTCGCCGACCGCACCGCCGCCGACCCCCGCGTGCGACTGCTCGGCGAACGCGTCGCCGCCACCGCCGACCCGGCCAAGCGGGTCGAACTGCTGACCGAACTGGCCGACCTGCGCACCGCCGTGCGCGCCGAGAAGCTCTCCGAACTCGGCGCCGAGTTCGACCGCGTCCACAGCATCCGCCGCGCGGTCGAGGTCGGCTCGGTCGACGAGATCGTGTCGGCGCAGCGGCTGCGGCCCCGGATCGCGGCGGCGCTGGGGTGATCCGGGCGGGCCGGGGTGCGTGCCGCCGGGCCCTATATCAATCCGTTACGCTGGTGCCCGCACTGAGGATCGTGAGAGGTTAGGAAGTATGGGAAGTACTGTTCTCGACATCGTCGCCCTGGTCACCAACCGCGCCGCGGCCTTCTGGAACTGGATGGCCACCGGATCGGCGGGCTTTCCTCCGCTGTGAGGTAATGCCGATATGAACCCCCGGTCTCGCGACCGGGGGTTTCTGCTATCCGGGGAGGTCTCAGGCCAGGTCGCGCGGTTCGATCCACAGCGCTTCGGCCACCGCGCACAGTTCGCCCGCGGCGGTCGAAAGTGCCACGCCCACCGTGTATTTGCGGCCCTGCGCGGCGATCGGCCAGGCGTGGGTGATGTGCGGTTCGCCGGCGCGAACCGGGCGCAGCACGGTGGCGGTGAGCGCGGCGGTCACGGCGCCGCGCCGCATGCCGAGGCGGACGAAGCCCGCGAGGCCGCCGGGGCAGTCGAGGGCGGACCACACGTCGTGCGGGGCCAAGATGCCGTCCAGGCCGGCCAGGGTCTCGTCGGGCACCCAGCCGCCCGTGATCAGCTCGCTCTCGGGCAGCACCCACGGGAACAGGCGCAGACCCTCGCCGGTCGCGCAGGACTCGCCGCAGCCGTAGCAGTCCGTGACGGGACGCTTCCCGGAGGCGAGGGCCGCTTCGGTCACCGCCAGCGCGTCGTCCCAGGACGGGGTGGGCGGGACGTCCACGGACAAGGTCGCGGGGTTGGCCTCCGCCAGCAGAGTGCCCGACGGGAGGCGCATCGCCGCGCCGCCCGATTCGGTGGCGGAGAGGTTCAGCGGCTCGCCCACCGGGACCTTCGCCCGGAAATCGACGCGCACGGTCGCAGCGGTGCACCGCGCCGCGAGCACCCCGGCGACGTACCCGCCGAACGCCACCTGCGGATACCCGTGCACGTGGTCGGGCACGGTCAGTTCATCGACCTCGATCATCCGGCGCAACACCTCTCCCGCCACCGTCATACCGTCCCCGACCATACCGGCGGTTACGGACACGCCCTCACAGTGGTGCGCCGCCGAGTTCGGTGAGCAGGACGATCATCACCCCGATCTCCTGGCCCTGCGTCTGCACCATGGATCGGGCCAGTTCCTTCACCGGGCCGCCCTCGAGCATCGCGTCCACGGCCCGCGCCATCTCGACGCCGCCCTGGTGGTGACGGATCATCAGGCGCAGGAACAGCACCTCGGCGTCGCGGCCGCGCGCCGCCGCCAGCTCGTCCAGTTCGGCCTGCGTCGCCATGCCGGGCATGGCGGCCTGGGGCGCCTCCGCGTGATGGTGCGCCGCGCCCATCCACGCCATCGGGTTGGGCGAGAGTGGTGATGCCCCTGCCAGGCGCAACCAGCCGAGCATGGTGCCGATCTCCAGGCGCTGGGTGTCGGCGAGCTGATCGGCCAAGCGGCGGACCGTGGGGTTCGCGGCCGGGTCGAGGCGCTGGGTCATGAACAGCGCCTGCTGGTGGTGCGCTGTCATGTCCTGGGCGAAGCCGGTCTCGACGGCAGTGAGAACCGGTGCGGCCGAATGCTTCTCGGGCAGAAACAGCGGGCGCAGCGCCGCGCCGAGAACCAGCAGCGTGAGTGCCAGCGACGCGTACGCGGCCAGGCGCAGCGGGCGTGACGCGATCCAGTTGGGGCTCTTGGTGTTTCGTGATTCACCGTCCCGGTCTGCCTGCTCCGCGCTCGCCGGTTCGTCGCGGTGAACTCGCGCGGGTGGGTGTTCCGCGCCGCTATGCCCAGGGGCTTCGGATGCCGGGATGTCGCTCATGATCCGACCACGGACCGCTGATCGGCGGGCGGCGTATACACCCCGTTCTCCAAGCGCAGCACCATGAATCCGTTGTCGGAACAGGCGACATACAGTTCGTTGCCGCGCCACTCCGGCGGCGAGAAGCACCAGTCGGTCGACACGTCGCCGAACGCGAGCTTGCCGGTGCGCGGGGTGAGCGCGTCGGCCGGGTTGAACTGCCCTTCCAGCACCGCGCGCACCGCCGGCGGGGCGCTCATGAGCGGCACGCCGATGATCGACGCCAGCGCGTGCGGTGAATTCCACAGTTCCAGATTGCGTCCGGTGCGGGCGGGCGGGTTGAAGTACGCGATCTCGCGCACCGCGAACGGGTCGCGCACATCGAACACCCGGATGCCCGAGGAGATCCAGCCGCACGCCAGCGCCGTCGGGTTGTGCTGCCGGTCGGCCGCGCAGTAGTGCGATTCGTAGGCGAACGCCGAACCACCCATGGACGAACCGATATTCGCGTCGATGTGCTGGGGCAGGTTGATCTCCAGCTTGAGCTTGTTCACCACCTTCGGCCGCGTGTCGTCGGAGACGTCGACGAGTTTCACACCGCCCGAACCACCTTCGTCCACGGTGAACAGAAAGTCCTTGTCGCCGTAGGTGACCGGCACGCTGTGCTGGGTGGCCCAGCCGTCGGTCCAGAAGGTGCGGCCGATGTGGTGCACCTGCGGGTTCGGGTCGCGGCGCTGCACGGCGCTGATGTCGAGCACGGTGAACCCGCCCAGCGCGGACAGATACATGCGGTTGCCGTCGGGACTGATCCCGAAGCCGTGCGCCTCGATGCCGGTGAGTCCCTGCCACACCACCCGCGGGTTGGCGGGATCGGTCAGGTCGACCGCGCTCACGAAGCCCGGCGCGATTCCGGAGGCCCAATAGGTGCGCCCGTCGGGGGAGAAGCCGCCCTCGTGCGTCGTGATCGGCAGCGGCATCAGCAGATTCGTGCCCGGGCCTGGGTTGAGCAGGCGCGGGTGGGCGCAGTCGGAGATGTCGTAGACCGACAGGTAGCCGACGCCGGTGCCGACCGGCACGCCGGTGCCCACGAGCAGCTTGCGTTCGGCGTTGACCTTCAGGCTCTCCCACGTGCCCGCCAGCATCGCCGGTTCGGTGAGGGTGGCGGTGGGGCGCGGATTCGCCGGATCCGACACGTCGAGCACCTGCACGCCCCGGCCCTCGCCCAGCAGATTACCCGGGAAGAAGGAACCCATGTAGGCGCAGTGCTCGAAGCTGGTGGAGGTGATGCCCGCGCCTCGCCCGGCGAACTGGCCCACCATCGACAGGTTGCAGCGATAGCCCTGGGTGCTGCGGCCGCTGTCCCGGTCGGCGGCGGGCACATCGCCCTGGAGACCGGGTTCGGGCATCGCGCCCGGCCCGCAGTCCGCCCGCGGTACCGACTCCCGGCCCACATCGAAGAATTCCTGAACGGCAGTCGCGATATCGGACTGCGGATCGGCGGACGCACTGCCCGGCGGCATCAGCGCGACCAGCGCGCCGACGGTGAGCAGTGCCGCCCAGGATCTGGGGCGGCGCAGTGGCGGCTGAGAGCGCATCGTCGCGGTCCCTCGGCTTTCTCGAGCACGGTGAGGCGTCACCTACCGAGACAGTGACGCAGCTGACTGCATGGTAGTAACCGTGAGTAACTTACGGAAGCGATTCGAGGGAATCTACGGGGGATTGATCTGGTAAGTAGTGCCGATTCGGGGGTGCGGGAGCGCACGGCGCATCGGTTCAGGTAGGTACTTGTTTCGTGGTTGGCGGTCGGTCAGGGTGAGCTGATGCAGGAGAACGCGGTTACTGGGCGAATCGACTGGGACAGGTGAACCCGCCCCAGCGTCGCTGAGCTCGGAACGGTTGCCAGGGGATGGCCGCGCGGCGCAGGACTCGATGCCGTCACGAGTCGTCCACGATTCCCGGATCCGCGCGGTGGTCGCCCGGAGGGCCCGTTCGATGATCTCCGATTCGCCATGCCGGCCGCACGACCTTCGGCATGCCATCATCAGAAACGTCGAAGCCATCGCTGACGAGCCGGACCGGGCGGCACGGGCGGCGATGCGGCACCGATAGCTCAGCGCCAACGGCTACCGTGCGCTCCGCGTTGCCGAGGCCGGACCGTCAGAAGCAGATGCGACAGCTGTTCTGGATCCGTGAGCATGATGTCGTGCGGGCCGTCGACGGCCTGGGTGCGATATCCGAGGGCCGCGCCGAAGTGGTCGAAAGCGTAGGTCTGAGGCCGGCAGTAGATGGCGGTTCCGGGAATTCGGTCGACGGCGCCGGTCAAGTGAGTCGGCTCGGTGAAAGTTCGCAGAGGTTGCGGTCGCAGCTGCGTCCTGAGACGGGCTGCGACGGCAGCATCGGTGATGCCGAACGCAGCGGGAGGCGGGGCCGGAATCTGTTGTCCCACAGCAGCGGTACGAACCGCTTGGACGAATGCGGGGGGAGCCAGGGTGAACATGCTGGCTCTGTCGCCACCGGCCCATCCGTCGACCAATACGATGTGGTCCACGTGATCGAGCCGCAGGTCGGCGGCTTCGCGGACCACCAGCCCCGCGTAGCTGTGCCCGACCAGCACCAGCGCCTCCGTGCGGGGTACCGCGTCGAGGGTTGCGACGACTGCCGCGACCTGGTCGTGCAGTCCATGGCGGGGGTCGGCGCCGAGGTCGGGGATACGGGTGTGCGCTCCCGCTGCGTGCAGGATCGGCGCCACCGCCCCCCAGGCCCGAGGGTCGTGCCAGGCACCGTGGACGAGAACGTATGTGGTCATGCGCGGGTCCGTCTCGGAAGCAGGGGCATTACGCGATCGGCGAATTCGGTGAGCTCGGTGCCGGGGTCGTCGGCGACAAGGCGGATCACCAGGTGCTGGGCACCGGCGGACAGGTAGTCGTTCAGCCACGCGGCGGCCGCGGCGGGTGTGCCGGAGAACAGTGCCTGTAGGGAAGCGATCGCCTCGAGGGGAGCGCGGTAGTAGCGTTCGATGCTGTGCCGCAGGCGTTGTCGCGCCAGCTCGGGGTCATCGTCGATGCACAACGTCGCGTAGAGCGCGGGCAGGACCGGCCGGGTCGCGGTGTGCTCGATGATCTTGTATTCGCTCGTGTAGTCACCGGCCGTCACCGGGTAGGGGAGCCAACCGTCGGCGAGGTGGGCGACGCGCCGCAGCGCGGGTCCGCCGCTTCCGGCCAGCCAGATCGGCGGACCCGCCGGCCGCGTGGGTGGAGGCAGGAGCCGCACGTCCTGGAAGGCGAAGTGCGCTCCTTCGTGCGTGACCTCCGTGCTGGACCACAGGTGCCGCAGAATGTCGATCGTTTCCGCCAGGCGGTCGGCGCGGGTTCGGAAATCGATTCCCATGGCAGCGTATTGGGCACGGGTGCCGGGGGTCGGGAACCCGATGCCCATACCCGCGATCAGCCGCCCCTCCGACAACCGGTCGAGGGTTGCCAGCTGATGGGCCAGCAGGATCGGATGACGTAGCGCGGGCAGCAACACGGCCGTGCCGAGCGTCGGACGGGTGGTGGCCTGGGCGACCGCGGCCAGCACCATGAGCGGATCCGCGCGTGGTCTGGTGACCGGGCTGTCGCCTGCCCATACCGAGTCGAATCCGCATCTCTCAGCGCATCGGGCCAGGTCGACGAAGGCCGTCATGTCGTGCGCGCCCAGCACGGCCTGATCCCGTGTCGGCAGCAGATAGCCGATCTTCACTGTGCTTCCCACGAGCGACTACCGGGCGCTGCGCGGTGCCGTCGTATCGAAACGACCGGGACCGGCGACGGTCAGTACGATCTTGCCGGTGGTGTGCCCGCGCCCGACCAGCTGATTGGCCTCCGCCGCGCGCGCCAGCGGCAACTCGCTGTCGATATGCACGCTCAGCCGGTCCTCGTCCACGAGCCGTGCCAGCGCGGCCAAACCCGCATGGTCGGGTTCGACCAGGAATCCGGCGGCGCGCACCCCCAGTTCGGCCGCCCGAGCGGTCATTCCGGGAGTCCACGCACTCTGCGCGTTGACCATGATTCCGCCGGGGCGCAGGCACCGCAGCGCGCCGAGGGCGCCATCACCGCCGAACATCTGGATCACCGCATCGATATCGCCGACCGCGGTGGCGACATCGGTGGTGGTGTAGTCCACCACCTCGTCGGCCCCCAGTCCCTGGACGAAGGAATGTTTGGCGGCGCTCGCGGTGCCGATCACATAGGCCCCCAACGACTTGGCGATCTGCACCGCCAGATGCCCGACTCCGCCGGCGGCCGCTGTGACCAGTACCCGCTGCCCGGGACCTACTTGGGCCACATCGACCAGCATCTGCCATGCGGTGAGTCCGGCCAGCGGTAGCGCGGCCGCCTCCGCGAAGGTCGACTTGCGCGGCATCGGCGCGAAGTGACGGGCGGGCGCGGTGACATACTCCGCGTAGGCACCCGCCTGCCGGGGGAACCACGGCATCCCGAATACCCGATCGCCGGGCTGGAACCGGGTGGTGCCGTATCCGACCTCGGCGACTACACCGGCAAGGTCCCAGCCGTGGATGAACGGCAGTTCGAGGATCCGGTTGTAGGCGGAGCCCTGGGCGGTATAGGCATCGACCGGATTCACTCCGGCCGCAACCACTTCCACAAGGACCTCACCGAATACGGGTGTCGGCCGGTCGATCTCGGCCACCCGCATGTTGTCCAGGCTTCCCCATTGTTCCTGCAGCACTGCCAGCACGACGAATCCTCCACGATCACTCAGAAAAGTACAGGGAATGTACATGGACGACCGTACTATTAGTTGACCCACTCTGTACAGCAGGTTTTACTGTCAGGAGCGATCATCGCCCACGGATCGACTGTCCGACTGTCCAACTACTTCCTCGAGGAAACCGGAGAGCTGCCATGACGAGAACCCCAATCGAGACGGTGCGGATCTACGCGAAAGCCAAGTCGCGCGCCGATGTCGAGGCCGCACTGTCGACCTGCCACGACGACGCGATGCTGGAAACCGTTCCGTTCCGGGTCGTCAGCCGTAGCAGGACCGAGGCGACCGGGCATCTGAACGGATTCTTCCGCGCCTTCCCCGACTACTCGGTCAAGCTCGAATACCTGCACGAAACCGGTGATCTCGTGGTCGGTGCCGGGACCATCCACGCCACCATGGTCGGCCCGCTGGCCGGTATCGAACCGACCGACCGCCGCTTCGCGCTGCCGTTCGCCTGTCACTGGCGTGTCCGCGACGGCCTGATCGCGCGGGAGCGGTTCTTCTTCGACTTCCACCAGATGTGCGAACAACTCGGCCTGTCGACCGATGCGGCGGCGGCGCGGTTCGCCGCCTGGCGCGACACCGCCCGGTCGCGCCGAGCCTGAAATCCCCGGACAGCTGTCCTAGTAGCCTGTCCGCATGGACAAGAGGGTGCAGCGCGGACTTCGATCGCGACAGATCATTCTGGACCGGGCGATGAACATCGCCTCGGTGGAAGGACTGGAAAGCCTGTCCGTGCGGCGCCTGGCCACTGAACTCGAGATCAGCAAGAGTGGTGTCTTCGCGCAGTTCGGGTCCAAGGAGGAGCTGCAACTGGCGACGGTGCGGGCCGCGATCGATGTGTTCTCCGCCCGGGTGATCCGCCCGGCCATGAGGGTGCCCGCCGGGATCCGGCGGGTCAGGGCGCTGTCCGAATCATGGATGGACTACGCGCGACAGCCTGTATTCGAAGGCGGCTGCTTCTTCATCTCGGTGGCGCCCGAATTCGACACCCGCCCCGGACGAGTCCGCGACGCTCTGGCCGCGGCCCGCCGCGACTGGCACACCCTCTACACGACCACTGTCACCGAGGCCCAGCAACTGAGCGAGATACACCCCGGCATCGAGGCGGCCGACCTGGCCTTCGAACTCGACGCGATCGCCCGTATCGCCGCCGAGGACGCCGCTTTGCTCGACGACTACCCGCGATACGACCGAGCCCGGCGGATCATCGCGAACCGCCTGCGCGCGGCGGCGACCGATCCAGCGGCACTCGACCGCGACCTGCACTGACAACCGGGCCAAGGAAGCCGGGGTGATGCCCCGCAGCCACGATCGGGAGCCGGCGATGGGAACCGCTGGCCCAATCGTATGACCGGCCCGCGATGCTCCCCCGACCATGGGTGGCGTGCCCGTGCGGTGGGAGTGGCCGGCAGCGGGCCGCGTTGTCACGGGAGATTGCCGGTGGCGCGGGTGACGGGGTCGGCCAGGTACGGAGTATTCGACGAAGGTGTCACCCCCGGCCGGCCGTAGTTCGCGTGGCGTCGCGATGAATTCCGCGCTCGGGCGCAGTCTGGTCTATATGGGCAGACTCATCTATGGCTTCACCGTCTCGGTCGACGGGTACATCGCGGACGCGCGGGGCAGTATCGACTGGTCCGATCCGAGCGACGAGCTCCACCAGTACTGGAACGACTTCGAGCGGGAGACCGCGCTGTCGTTCTACGGGCGGCGGCTCTACGACCTGATGTCCGCGTACTGGCCGACCGCCGACCAAGCTCCGGACGCCACGCCGCTGATCGTCGACTTCGCCCGAATCTGGCGCGACATGCCCAAGGTCGTGTTCTCACGCACCTTGGAGTCGGTCGACTGGAACTCCCGCCTGGAACGCGGCGACCCGGTGGAGGTGGTGCGGAGGCTGAAAGCCGAGACCGACGGCCAATTGGAGGTGGCGGGTGCGACGCTGGCCGCACCGATCGTGCGGGCCGGACTGGTGGACGAGTTCCGGATCGTGATCGCACCCACGGCGGTGGGCGGCGGCATACCGTTCCTACCGACCCTGCCGTCGTGGATCCCCCTGCGACTGCTGGAGAACCGCACCTTCCCCGGCGGGACAGTTCTCCTGCGTTACGAGGCGATACGCGAATGAGCGGACACGCGGGCTCACGCCGGCCGCGATAGCCACAGGCGCGACCGGCACCCGTCGCTCCTGTCGATTCGGGACGCTCGCGCGCGATCGGTTCGGTGTACGTGGGTGTGCGCTGGCGCTCAGCGCGAGTGGGCTGGGAGGTGGGTGAGGAGGTGTTCGCAGTGAGCGAGCAGCTGCGCGCGCAATTCCGCCGCGCGGTCGGCGAGCTCGGATTGCGTGCGGACGTATTCGGCTCGGCCGGTGGGGGTTTCGATGGGGACCGGGGTGTAGCCGTAGGCGGTGAGGTCGTAGGGGCTGGCGCGCATGTCGAGTTCGCGAGCGGCGCAGGCTAGGTCGAAGCAGTCGAGGAGGAAGTTCGAGGGGATCAGGGGGACCAGTTTGAAGGTCCACTTGTACAAGTCCATGTTGGCGTGGAGGCAGCCGGGTTGTTCGGTGGCGACCTGGTTTTCGCGGGTGAGGGGGGTGGCGTTGCGGCCGACGGCGTCGGGGGTGAAGAAGCGGTAGGCGTCGAAGTGGGTGCAGCGCAACGCCATTGATTCGACTACCGCGTCGGTGCCCGCGCGGCCGAGGCGGAGCGGCACTGTGCGGTGGCGGACCTCGTCGGTGTGGTAGACCATCGCCCACTCGTGGAGTCCGAAGCAGGACAACCGGGGTGGGCGGGATGCGGTGGCGCGCAACAGTTTCGCGATGAATTCGAGAGTGCCCGCGCGGCGTTCCAGGTACTCCGGGTCGGGCGCGAACACATCGGGCTCGCCCACTCGGTGGTACCCGCGCGTGCCGTCGTACTCCCGCGCCTCCGCGAGCGCGTTCCCGATACCCGGATGCCAGCGCCGCAGCTGCGCGGGCTTGTGGCCGTAGTAGGTGAACAGGAAGTCGATCACCGGGTGGGTGGTCCCCGCCGCCCGCCGCTCGAGATACGGCCCGGCGAGCCGATCGAACCGCTCCCGGTACGCGGCCGCCGCGGCCCGCCACTCGACCGGCGAGAGTACTCGCGGGTCGTGTCCGGGATCGTCGTGCGTGCTCACCGGACCATTCTCCCGCACCGGCCTCGGGTGGCCGCTCTGCCCCCGGACCTCGGTGTTCGGCCCGGCGGAACTGCCCGACGCACTGGCGAATTCGTATCGCAGGGGCCGGGCACAACGAAGGCGTGTGCCGGGGTCGAGCTGGTCCGGTGGCATCGGTACTCAGGCCGCCACGGCCTCGGCCGCCCCCTCGAGCCGGGCGTACCGTCCTCCTTCGGCGATCAGCGACGCGTGGTCGCCGCGTTCGACCACGCGCCCACCGTGCAGGACGGCGATCTGGTCGGCGTCGCGGATGGTGCTGAGCCGGTGGGCGATCGTGATGACCGTGCGGCCCCGCGCCACCACGTCGATGGCGGCCTGCACCGCGCGCTCGGTCTCGTTGTCGAGGGCGCTGGTGGCCTCGTCGAGGACCAGGACGCGCGGGTCGCGTAAGAGGGTGCGGGCCAGGGCGATGCGTTGCTTCTCGCCGCCGGAGAATCGGTGGCCGCGGGCGCCGACCACGGTGTCGTAGCCCTGGGGGAGGGCGGTGATCAGGTCGTGGATCTGGGCGGCGCGGGCCGCGCGTTCGATCTCGGCGTCGGTGGCGCCGGGCTCGGCGTAGCGGAGGTTCTCGCGGATGGTGGTGTGCAGCAGATAGGACTCCTGCGAGACCACGCCGACGATGCGGGCGAGGGTGGCCGACGGCAGGTCGCGGACGTCGACGCCGTCGATGGTCACCCGGCCGCCGGTGGTGTCGTGCAGCCGCGCGACCAGTGAGGCGAGGGTGGTCTTGCCCGACCCGGTCTCGCCGACCAGTGCCAGCGTCGAACCGGGAGGGACGACGAGCGATACGCCGTCGAGCACATCGGGGCCGGTGGGGTCGTAGCGGAAGCTGACGTCCTCGAACTGGACTTCGCCCGTGACGTCGCGCGGGTCGAGGTGGACCGGCCGGGCGGGCTCGTCGATCTCGACCGGGAGGTCGAGGTAGCCGAAGATCCGGCTGAACAGCGCCATCGAGCTGGTGACCTCGACACCCACGTCGAGCAGGCCCATCAGCGGCCGGAACAGCGCGGATTGCAGGGTGGTGAAGGCGACCAGGGTGCCGATCGTCATGCCGCCGCTGGTCGCGGGGAATCCGGCGGCGAGGTAGATGAGGGCGGGGATCGCCGCGAAGACGATGTTCATGGTGGCCATCCGCCAGCGGCCCGCGAGGCGCGAGCGCACCTCGAGGCCGACCAGGTCGCGCGAGGTCTTCTCGAAGTGGGCGCCGGTGAGCGGGCCGGTGCCGAGTGTCTTGCCCAGCAGCACGCCGCTCACCGACAGTCCCTCCTCGACCTGGCCGTGCAGGTCGGCGAGGCGGCGCTGGCGTGCGGCGGTGAGGTCGCGGCGCAGTACGGCCACGCGCCGGGTCAGCCAGATCGCCGGCGGCAGCACGACGAGCGACAGCAGCGACAGCCGCCAGGACAGGACGGCCATCGCCACGGCGGTGCCCGCGACGGTGGTGATATTGCCGGCGAAGGTGGTCGCGGTGGTGGTGACCACCGACTGCATGCCGCCCACGTCGTTGATCAGGCGCGATTGGACTTCGCCGCCGCGGGTACGGGTGAAGAACGCCGTCGACTGCCGCTGCAGGTGGCGGAACACGTCGGTGCGCAAGGTGTGCATGACCTGCTGGCCGACGGTGGTGGAGATCAACGTCTGGACGACGCCGAGCACCGCGGTGATCACGGTGACGGCGAGGATGCCGCCCACCGCCCAGAGCAGCAGCGTGACGTTCTGGTGGGGCAGCGCGTCGTCGATCACCAAGCGCAGCAGGAACGGTGAGGCCAGGCTGATCGTCGACGCCGCGACGATCAGGACGGTCAGCACCGTGAGCTGAAGTGTGTAGGGCGCGAAGAGCGCGGCGATCCGGCGCAGGGAGACGGGCGACTCGCGCAGCTGCGCGCGGTCGGCCGGGTCGAGGCGGCGGGCACGGCCGCCGCGGGGAGATTCGTTGTCGTTCACAGGCAAACCCCCTCGGGTTGTGCGTTATGCTGAGGTTACCTCAATATCCGGTTAGGTAAACAAACGGAGAGGCGGATTTGTGCCCGACACCGAGAGCGAGCTCCTGATGCAGGTGGCCAGGACGCTGCGCCGGCGCTGGGCGGCGGCATACGCGCCGCTGGGGTTGACCCCGCACCAGGCCCGCGCGATGCGGGTGATCGGTGAGCACGACGGGGTGCGGCTGTCCGCGATCGCCGAGGCGTTGCGCATCAGCCCTCGGTCGGCGACGGAGGTGGTGGACGCGCTGGAGGTGGCCGGATTGGTCACGCGCAGGCCCGATCCGACGGACCGTCGCGCGACGCTCGTCGCGGTGACCGAGAGGGGTGGGCGGACACTGGGCACCTTGTCCGAGGCCAGGGCGAAGGAAGCCGATGAGTTCTTCGGGCAGCTCAGCGGTCGTGAGCGGGCGGTGTTGCGCGACATCCTCGGCAAGCTCGCCGGCTGAGTTGCGCGCGACCGCGCGGAGGCGGTTTCGACTACTCCGCGTTGCGGTGGGTGGTGTCGCGCACCGTGCCGACGAACTCCTCGACCAGGTCCTCCAAAGCGACGATCCCGATCGTCGTGCCGCGCGGGTCCACGACCCGCCCGAGATGGCTGCTGGTGCGGCGCAACCGGGCGAGCGCCTCGAACAGCTCGGCGCTCGCGCTGAGCGTGGGCAAGGGGCGGATGTCGGTGCGGGGGACGGGGGTTCGCGGCCCGGCGGATTCGTCGGCGACCTTGTCGAGCACGTCTTTCACATGCAGGTAGCCGACCAGTGAGCCGTCGCTCGCGCGCACCGGGTACCGGGAGAAGCCGGTCTCGGAGACGGCGGTCTCGATATCGCCGAGGGTGGTGCCGTCGCCGCGCAGCGGCACCGAGCGGGTGACGGCCAGCGGCACCATCACGTCGGCGACCACGCGATCGGAGGTGCCCAGCGCCTGGGTGAGGCGGCGGTGCTCCTCCTCGTCCAGCAGTCCCTCGGACCGGGATTCGCCGATCATCTCCGCCAGTTCCACGCTGGAGACCGTGGCCTCGAGCTCGTCCTTGGGCTCGATGCGCAGCATCCGCAAGGTCAGGTTCGCCGCCAGGTTGTAGAACGCGATCAGCGGGCGCGCCAGCCGCAACCACACCAGGTGCGCCGGCACCAGCAGCAGCGCGGTGCGCTCCGGACCGGCCAGCGCGATGTTCTTCGGGATCATCTCGCCGAGCAGGATGTGCAGGATCACCACGATGGTCAGCGCGATCGCGAACGACACCGGATGCAGCAGCTGATCGGGCAGTCCGACCAGGGCGAACGGCTGCTCCAGCAGGTGCGCGACCGCGGGCTCGCCGACCCGGCCCAGCAGGATCGAGCAGATGGTGATGCCGAGCTGCGCGGCCGCCAGCATCATCGACAGGTTCTCGCCCGCCTTGATCACCGTGGTCGCGTTGCGTTTGCCTTGTGCCGCAAGCGCTTCCAGGCGGTCGCGGCGCGCGGAGATGAGCGCGAACTCCGCGCCGACGAAGAACGCGTTGCCCGCCAGCAACACCACCGTGAGCAGCACGCCGAACAGATCACCCATGGCGGGGCTCCCCGCCGGTGCGCACGGCCAGCTCCGCGGGCGAGACCGGGATCAGCCGCACGCGGTCGATGCGGCGGCCGTCCATGCGTTCGACCCGCGCGATCCACCCGCCCGCGCCGTCGCCCTCGTGGTGGGCGGGCTCGGGCAGCAGCACCTCGTCGCCGAGGCCGGGGATGCGGCCGAGCTGGGTGAGCACCAGGCCGCCGAGCGTCTCGTACTCGCCCTCGGGCGCGTCGTAGCCGGTGGCGCGCGACACCTCGTCGACGCGCAGCAGGCCGGAGCAGTCCCAGCCGTCGGCGACGCGGCGCACGTCCCGCTCCTCCTCGTCGTGCTCGTCGCGCACGTCGCCGAGGATCTCCTCGATGATGTCCTCCATGGTGAGCATCCCGGCGGTGCCGCCGTATTCGTCCACCACCAGCGCGACCTGCATGCCGTCGGCGCGCACGCGCTCGAGCACCGCGTCGCCGTCCAGGCTGGCCGGCACGATCGGCACCGGTTTGGCCAGAAAATGCAGGGGCACGCGCCGGCGCACCGCCGCCGGATGGGTGAATGCCTGTTTGACGTGCACCACGCCGAGCGTGTTGTCCAGATCGCCGTCGATAACGGGGAACCGGGAGAAACCGGTGCGACTCGCGGCGGCGAGCAGGTCGCCGATGGTGTCGGACCGGTCGAGGGCTTCGATCTTCACCCGCGGTGTCATGAGCTCCTCGGCGGTGCGCTCGCCGAACTGCAAGGACCGGTCCACGATCAGCGCGGTGCGCTGGTCGAGCGCGCCGCGCTGCGCGGAGGTGCGCACCAGCGAGCCGAGTTCCTGCGGGGAGCGCGCCGAACGCAGCTCCTCGGTGGGTTCCACGCCCAGTCGGCGCACCGCCCAGTTCGCGGTGCCGTTGAGGAAGTGGATCATCCCTTTGAACACCACCGAGAACGCGACCATCGGGCCCGCCGTGGTGCGTGCGGTCGCCATCGGCTCGGCGATCGCGATGTTCTTGGGCACCAGTTCGCCGTAGATCATCGACAGCGAGGTGGCCAGTACGAGCGCCAGCGCCAGCGCCACGCCGGTGGCGGCGCCCGTGCCCAGCCCGACGGCCGCCAGCGGCGGGGTGAACAGGCGCGCGAGCACGGGTTCGGCGATATAGCCGGTGATCAGCGTGGTGATGGTGATGCCGAGTTGGGCGCCGGAGAGCTGGAACGAGAGCGTGCGGTGCGCGCGGCGCACCATGCGGGCGCGCACGTCGCCCTCGCGGGCGTGCGCCTCGACGGTGCTGCGTTCCAGTGCGGTGAGCGAGAATTCGGCCGCCACGAACAGCGCGGTGCCCGCAGTGAGCGCGACGAAGCCGACCAGGCTGAGCACGGTGAGGACGGTGGACACGCCGGTCACCGCCCCTGAATCGCACAGGGAGAGCCACAACGGCGGCGGCGCGCGGCGAGAAGGAAGGCGCCGGGTCGGTCACCCGGCTCGGTAGAGGAGCCCTCCTGAGCGGCGCCCTCGGACGCGGGTGACAACGGGGTCCTTTCGGCGTGCGGGAACGGTTGCCGGACACCGCCGGCAACCGTCATGTTACCGGCCCGCGCACTCGCTCGCGCGGGCCGGTGGCGCGCTCACCACCCGCCGGGCAGCGGGCGCCCTTCGGCGAATCCGGCTGCGGACTGCACGCCCAGCACGGCCTTGTCATGGAACTCGGTGAGCGTGCGCGCGCCCGCGTAGGTGCACGCGCTGCGGACGCCGGAGCAGATGTGGTCGATGAGGTCCTCGACGCCGGGGCGTTCGGGGTCCAGCCGCATCCGCGAGCTGGAGATGCCCTCCTCGAACAGCGCCTTGCGGGCGCGGTCGAAACCGCTGTCGGAGGCGGTGCGGGCGGCGACGGCGCGCTTGGACGCCATGCCGAAGCTCTCCTTGTAGGCGTTGCCGTCGCGGTCGACGCGCAGGTCGCCGGGCGATTCGTAGGTGCCGGCGAACCAGGAGCCGATCATCACGTTGGACGCGCCCGCCGCCAGCGCCAGCGCCACGTCGCGGGGGTGGCGCACGCCGCCGTCGGCCCACACGTGTTTGCCGAGTTCCTTTGCGGCGGCGGAGCATTCGGCCACCGCGGAGAACTGGGGGCGGCCCACGCCGGTCATCATGCGGGTGGTGCACATGGCGCCGGGGCCCACGCCGACCTTGATGATGTCGGCGCCCGCCGCCACCAGGTCGCGGGTGCCCTGCGCGGACACCACGTTGCCCGCCGCGAGCGGCACGCCCAAGCCGAGATCGGCGACGGCGCGCAGGGCCTCCAGCATCTTCGCCTGGTGGCCGTGCGCGGTGTCGATGACGAGCAGGTCGGCGCCCGCGTCGACCAGGGACTTGGCCTTGGCGGCCACGTCGCCGTTGATGCCGACGGCGGTGGCGACGCGCAGCTTGCCGCCCGCGTCGACGTTGGGCTGGTAGATGCCCGCGCGGATGGCGCCGGTGCGGGTCATCACGCCGGCCAGCGCACCGTCGGCGTCGGTGAGCACGGCCAGGTGCGCGTGCGCGGCCTCGAGCAGGTCGAACAGCTCGCGCGGCGAGGTGGTGGCGGGTGCGGTGACGAAATCGGCGGCGGCCACGTCGCGCAGACGGGCGAAGCGGTCGACGTCGGCGCAGGCGGCCTCGGTGACCACACCGACCGGCTTACCCGCCTCCACCACGACCACCGCGCCGTGCGCGCGCTTGTGCATGAGCGCGACGGCCTCGGACACCGAACGCTCCGGGTCCAGCGTGACGGGGGTGTCGGCGGTGAGCGAGCGGCTCTTGACGAAGGCGATGGTGTCGGCGGCCGCGCTGATCGGCAGATCCTGGGGGAGCACCACGATGCCGCCGCGACGCGCCACGGTCTCGGCCATGCGCCGGCCCGCGACGGCGGTCATATTGGCCACGACGATCGGAATGGTGGTGCCGGAACCATCGACGGTCGACAGATCGACGTCGAACCGCGACGCCACATCCGTCCGATTCGGGACGAGGAAGAGGTCGTCGTAGGTCAGGTCGTACGGCGGCTGATGTCCGGGGAGAAACTGCACTTGACCCATGCTAACCGGTCGGTGGGAGTGGTGTGGGATTCCGGGTGGGGGCGAGGCAGTCGAGCCGTGCGGTGCGGGGCATGGACAACCGTGTGCCGAGCAGTCGGCGGTGTGGCGATCGAGAAATCTCCGCGGACGAGCGGCCGACGGGTCGGTCCAGATCGGCACGCCCGCCGTCGGCGCCGGCCTGGGCGGCAGGTGAGTGCGGCCCGGTCGGCGCGGTGCAGCTTGTCGGGGGCGCGGCGTCCGAGCGGGCGTGGGGACGAGGTGGGTCCTAGACGGCTGCCTGTCGACCGTGGCGATCGGGCGGTGTCGCCGCGCGGCAAGAACCCCTGGGTGAATGCCGCCTGTCGTGGACCAGACCTGCGCCACCGGGTGGCCGTCCGCATCTATCGTCGACTTGGCTGGCATGGCCTTCCAACCAGATCCCGGCGCCGGACGCTACTGCCCCTCGCCGGCTCGGCACTCCTGGCGGCGGTCCAGCGGTGAGGGCGGGTGCGCTCACTCCTCGGCTTGGGCGCGGGAGAGGCGGATTGTGGTGGCGCACATGATGATTACGGCGCTGACGGTGATCGCGAGCCCGAGGGTGTCGGTGCGGAGGTGTTCGCCGAGGACGGTGAGGCCTAGGAAGGCGGCGGCCATGGGTTCGGCGATGGTGGCGGCCGGCAGGGAGGAGGCGAGGGGGCCCGCCTGGTAGGCGCGCTGGCTGAGGTAGAGGCCGACGGCGCCGGCGAGCACCAGCGCCCAGGTCTGCCAGCTGGTGACGACGGTGCCGATGCCCTCGGTGAACAGGTCGGTGACGTGGGTGGTGAGGGCGGCGGCGATGCCGAAGAGCGCACCGCTCGCCGCGCCGAGCAGCAGCGCCTTGCGGCCCGGCGCGGCGGACGTGCGGGCCAGGACTGTCGCCGCCGCGACCAGCGCCAGCAGCACGGTGAAGGGAACGATCCAGTGCGCGGCCGCCGCCGTGGTCTCACCCGCCGACGGGTTGCCCACCACGAGGAAGCACACCAGCGCCGCGACCAGCGCCAGCGCGGCGGCCCAGGTGCGCGCGTCGATGCGGGTGCCGTTGAGCCAGGCGGCGAGCGGCAGCGCGAAAACCAAGGCGCTCACCAGGATCGGCTGCACGAGCAGCACGGTTCCGAAGGCGAGCGCCGCGACCTGCATGCCGTAGCCGCCGGCGTCCCCGACGATGCCCGCCCACCACCGCGGACTGCGCAGCAGCCCCCGCACCAGCGACGCCTCGCCCGGCACGGCCGCGGCCGCCCGCTGCTGCGTCACCGACGCGACCGCGAACAGCGCCGCGGCCAGCAGGGCGAACACGACGGCGAGAGCGGGATCGTGCGGCACGTGCATCAGTTTGCTACCGGATAGCGCCCCCGCGACACGCCGCGCGCCGAACACGGACTCCTACCGTGCATCCCGGGCGTGTCGCGAAGGCGGCGGGGCGCACCTGGAGTGCGGCACGGCCCCGCACGAGCGCCGGATCACGCTGCGGGGGAGTGCGGAGGAGGTGGCCGCCCATTGTCGGCCGCGCCGCGGAGTACCCACCGTGATACCCGCGGACCACGGAGAGCCGGTGCTGATTCGGACACCCAATGCGCCGAACGGTCCGCGCAAAGGTGCCCCGTTTCGCGCGCCGCGGTGGTCCGCGTCCGGACCCTCGCGGACTCGCCTCGGTGGTCCACTTGCCCCGGTCGGATACGACCCGGAGCCCCGCAGCGCCGTGGTCCAGGTGTTCGTCTCGGCCTCGGAACGACACCGGCCAGGCCCCACACGTCGATTCCAACTCGCTGCCGGCGGGCGCATATCGATCGCGGGTCAGCTCCTGCGGCTGGACCGGGCCCCGAGCGGTTGGCCTCCAGCTCAGTTCGTGTGGCTTGGACTGGGCCCGCGAGGTTGTGCCGAGCTCAGCTCGTGCGGCCTGGACTCAGCCCGAGTGGCTGGACTCGGCTCGCGCGGCGCGGACCCGGACTGCACGGCCCCGGCCCGCGCGGTGGGGACCCAGCCCGGGAGGCTGGGCCCCAGCTCAGCTCGTGCTGCCCGGACTCAGCTCGAGCGGCTGGCCCAGATCGCGTGGCCCGGACACGGCCCGCACAGTTGGGACCCAGCTGCTGCCCGAACTCAGCTCGCGCGACGGCGGGACGCCGAGGCGGTGTGGCGCCTACCGCCCCCATCGCGCGACGCCACACGCGAGGCGCCCGGCGCACCCTCGGCCCGGCGAGCGGAGCGACGGGCGGGAGACGCGGCGTGCGCGCCGTCGCGGGACGTGGCCGTCTCGGAGCGGGTGCGGGTTCCCGCCGCGCCCTCGGTGCGCCGGCCGGATTCGCGCCTGCGCGGGGAATCCGTTGCGTGACGGGTGGATTCGGCGGCGCGCTGCGCCGAACGCGGACCACGCCCGCGACCACCGCTGCGGCCGGGGGTCTGGGTGCGCGACGGCGCGGTGGGCGCGGGTGCGGTGGGGGCCGGGACCGCGAGGCCGGACGGTTCCCGCGCGCCGGTGATCGCGGCGAGCCGGGGATCGCCGGGCCGGATGTCGACACCGGAGATGTCGACGCCCGCCTTGCGCGTCATCTTCTCCACGTCGGCGCGCTCGTCCTCGGTGACCAGAGTGACGACCACGCCGTCCTCACCGGCGCGCGCGGTGCGACCGGCGCGGTGCAGGTAGGCCTTGGATTCGGCGGGCGGGTCGGCGTGCACCACGAGGGAGATGCCGTCGACGTGGATCCCGCGCGCCGCGACGTCGGTGGTGACCAGCACGGGGACCGAGCCGTCGGCGAACGCGGCCAGCGTGCGGGTGCGGTTGTTCTGCGCCTTGCCGCCGTGCAGCGCGCCCGCGGCCACACCGGAGGCGCGCAACTGCTTGGCGAGCCGGTCGGCGCCGTGCTTGGTGCGCACGAACAGGATCGTCAGCCCGTCGCGCGCCGCGATCCGCTCCAGCACGGCCCGCTTGTCGGCCTTGCGGACGAACAGCAGGTGGTGGGTCATGGTCGACACCGAGGCCGAGGGCGGCGCGGTGGAGTGGGTGACCGGCGAACGCAGGTAGCGCTTGACGAGCTTGTCGACCTCGCCGTCCAGCGTGGCCGAGAACAGCAGGCGCTGACCGTCTTTGGGCGTGCGGTCGAGCAGTTTGACGACCTGGGGCAGGAAGCCCATATCGGCCATGTGATCGGCCTCGTCGAGGGCGGTGATCCGCACGTCGCTGAGGTCGGCGCTGCCTTGCAGGATCAGGTCCTGGAGGCGGCCCGGGGTGGCGATGAGCAGGTCGACGCCGCGCGCCAGGCGGTCGGCCTGGCGCTTGATCGGCGCACCGCCCACCACCGAGGCCACGCGCAGCCCGAGGGCCAGCGCGGGCTCGTCGAGCGCGCGCTCGATCTGGGTGGCCAGTTCGCGGGTGGGCACGAGCACCAGCCCGCGGGGGCGCCGCGGCTTGGCGGGATTGCCCGCGAGGCGCACCAGCATGGGCAGCCCGAAAGCGAGGGTCTTCCCGGACCCGGTCGGACCGCGGCCGAGCACGTCCTTGCCCGCGAGGGCGTCCGGCACGGTCGCGGCCTGGATCGGGAACGGGGCGTCGATGCCCGCGTTGCGCAAGGCCTGGACGAGGGGGACGGGCAGACCCAGATCCGCGAAGGTGACGGTGGGCGAGGAGGTCAAGTGGTGCCTTTCGACGAGGTGCGCGCATCCCTGCGCGGCAACCCCGAGGCGGGGTCGAGCGAAGAAGCGCCCGAACGGGTGCCCGGCGGCGACGCCGGGTCAGTAGTGGCGGAACAGCCGACTGAGTTCGACCAGCCAGGGTACCGCGACAGCGAGGGTCGGAACCACCAGGATGGCGACCGAACCGAGATACGCGGCCGCCGCGATGCGGATATCACCGACGCGTCCGCTGAGACGCTGGATACGGATCAGGGTGGTCGGCCCGCCCGCGGCGAGCGCACCCTGCGGCGCTGTCGACTTGGCACACGCTACCAGGGCGCGGGCCAGCGGCTTGGGTCCGGTGACCTTGACGGCCGAATCGTCGGCGAGCAGTTCTATGAGCAATTTCACCGAACCGAGCGCCGCCTTGCTGCGGACCACGCGCGGGAACGCCTCGTGCACGGCGGTGAACGCCTCGAGCACGAGGTCGTGGCGGGCGCGCAGATGCGAGCGCTCGTGGCTGACGATGGCGGTGATCTCGGCGTCGTCCAGATTGGTGAGCGTGCCCTCGCTGAGCACGACGCGCTGGCGCAGCCCGGGCAGGCAGTAGGCGATGGGTTCGGTGGCCGCCAGCACGCGGATGTCGTTGGCGCGCCTGCGCGGGCCGCTCTGGTCCAGCAGGTCGACCAGCATGCGGTGGCGGGCGCGGCGGCGGCGGGTGTGCACGCCGACGCGGATCACCGAGAAGATCAGGCGCGCGCCGATGAACAGGGTGAGCGCGAAGACCGTGACGTAGGCGATCCAGAGCGGGAGGCCGAGTGCGTCGATCTCGCTGGTGGGGGAGGTGGTCGGCCGTCCGTCGGGGCCGGGGACCAGCAGCAGCGAGGCGATGGCCAATCCGGAACCGAAGGCGCTCAGCACGGCGGCGAGCGCGATGGCCTGCCACAGCACGAGGGCGGCGCGGGGGGTCCGGTACGGCCATTCGGCACGGCTGAGCAACGCGGGTGCGGGCCCCGCGAGAAGCAGCGCGAGACCGGCGAAGACCGGCGCTGTTGCGTTCATCGACTCAGCTCACTGCGTTGTGGGACCGGTGCCTCACGGCTCTGTGAGACCCCGGGGGCCGTCCTGGCCGCCCCCGATACTACTTGGGCGGCGGCTGGTCGCCGTCGGACGCCTCGAGCTTGGCGAGTGCCTCGCGTAGCGCGTCCGCTTCGTCGGGTCCGACCTGCTCCACGAAATGCACCAGGGCCGCGGCGCGGCTGCCCTTCTCCTCCGCCTGTTGCAGCGCGTCGAACATGAGCGAGGCCACCAGCTCGTCGCGGGTGTGCACGGGCGCGTAGCGATGCGCGCGGTCGTCGCGCCGCTGGACCACGAGGTTCTTCTTGGCCAGCCGTTGCAACACGGTCATCACCGTGGTGTACGCGAGTTCGCGGCGTGCGGCGAGTGCTTCGTGCACCTGCCGGACGGTCTGCGGTTCGTCGCTCGACCACAACTGGTCCATGACCGCTTTCTCGAGTTCACCGAGTCCTGCCATCCCTCAAGCTTACGGACCCAACGACACAAATGCGTACTACACCTTGTCGTAACTGTCCGGTAGCTGTGTGGCGTTCGTCATACCCGGGGTCGCGGCGGTATCGGGCCCGCCCGGCCGGTCGCGCACATGCCGTGCGCCGATGGGCACGATCATGGGCCGCCCGGACATCGGGTCCTCGAGCACGGTGGCCTCCAGCCCGAACACCTCCAGCAGCAGTTCGGCGCTGACGATGTCGGCCGGGCCGCCCTTGGCGACGATCCGGCCGTCGCGCATGACGATGAGCTCGTCGCTGTAGCGGATGGCGAGGTTCAGATCGTGCAGCACCATCACGACGGTGCGGCCGAGATCCGCGTGCAGCCGGTCGACCAGGTCGAGCACCTCGAGCGAATGCGCCAGGTCCAAATAGGTGGTCGGCTCGTCCAGCAGCAGGATGTCGGTGCCCTGGGCCAGCGCCATGGAGATCCAGGCGCGCTGGCGCTGCCCGCCGGACAGTTCGTCCAGCGCGCGGTCGGCCAGGTCGGCGATGCCGGTCTGGGTGAGCGCCTCGGTGACCTCGGACTCGTCGGAGTCCGACCATTGCCGCAACCACGACTGGTGCGGGTGGCGCCCGCGCGCCACCAGGTCGGCGACGGTGAGACCTTCGGGGGCCGCCGGAGTCTGCGGCAGCATGCCGATGACGCGCGCCACCTCTTTGGTCTTCATCGACGAGATCGCCTTGCCGTCCAGCACGACCGAGCCCTCCCTGGGGCGCAGCAGCCGGCCGAGCGAGCGCAGCATGGTGGATTTGCCGCAGCCGTTGGGCCCGATGACGGTGGTGATCACGCCCGGGGTGATGTCGACGCTGAGCCCGTCGACGATGACGCGCTCGCCGTAGCCGAGGGTGACGTTCTGCGCGGTGAGCTGATGCGCGGCGGCGGGGGTGGTGACGGTCATGACAGGGTCGCCTTCCGGTTCAGACGCACGAGCAGATACAGCAGGAACGGTCCGCCCATCACGGCGGTGACGATGCCGACGGGCAGCGCCGCCGGGAAGAGGGTGCGCGCGGCGGCATCGGCCCCGACCACCAGGATGGCGCCGATCAGCGCCGAGCCGATCAGCGGTTCGCCCGGGGTGCGCAGTACGCGGCGCGCGATCTGCGGCGCGGCCAGCGCGACGAACGCGATGGGCCCGGCGGCCGCCGTCGCCACCGAGGCCGCGATCACCGACGAGCCGATGAGGATGCCCTGCTGGGTCTGGATGCGCACGCCCAGCACGCGGGTGGTCTCGTCGCCGAGGCGCAGCGCGGCGAGCTGGCGGGCCGAGCCGATGGCGACGGCGGCCACGACCGCCAGCGCGATCGCGGCGGGCACCAGCTGCGTGGCGCCCGCCGAATTCAGCGACCCGTTCAGCCAGAGCTGGGCGCGGGCGGCGTCCTGCCAGGTGGCGCGGGTGAGGACCCAGTTGATGCCGGCCAGGGCGAGGGCGTTCACGCCGACGCCGATGAGGATCAGCCGCAGTCCGGTGGTGCCCCGCGCGCCGGACACGGTCCGCCCCCACGCCAGGACGTAGATCAGCGCGGCGGTGAGCAGGCCGCCAAGCAGCGCGGCCAGCGGTGCGCCGATGCTCGCGGCGAAACCGGTGGTGGCGCCGCCGCTGAGCACCAGCACCGCGACCGCGCCCAGGCTGGCGCCGGAGGTGATGCCGAGCATGTCGGGGCTGGCCAGCGGGTTGTGCAGGATCGACTGGGTGATCGCGCCCGCGAGCCCGAGCGCCGCGCCGACGACGACGGCGGTGAGCGCGCGGGGCAGCCGCGACTCCACGATGATGAACCGCTGCGCGCGCGAGCCGCCGCCACCGAGCACGTCCAGCACGCGCCCGAGCGGGATGTGCGTCTCGCCGACGGCGATGTCCACGCAGAACAGCAGGAACACCACCCCGACGAGCGCGAGTGTGATCGAAAACATGGTCGGCCGCAGCACCAGCGACACCGGACCGATGCGCAGGGCGGGGCGCACTCGTCGCACGGCGGCCGAATCCTCGGGCCCGGTCTTCACCAGAATGCTCACCGCGCGCCTCGCTCCCCGGCGCGGCCGTGTGTTCGGAATCTCACAGGTTCACCAGCTTTCGACGGCGCACGAGCGCGAGGAAGAAAGGCGCGCCGAGGGCGGCGAGCATCACGCCGACCTGGAGTTCGCCCGGGCGGGCGACCAACCGCCCCAGCGTATCGGCCAGGATCAGCAGCAACCCGCCGATGAGCCCGGAGTACGGGACCAGCCAGCGGAAATCGGGCCCGGTGATCATCCGGGCGATGTGCGGCACGATCAGGCCGAGGAAGGCGATGGGCCCGACCGCGGCGGTGGCCGCCCCGCACAGCAGCACCACGGCCGTGAAGCCCAGCGCGCGGCTGCGGCCGATATTGACGCCGAGCCCGCGGGCCACGTCGTCGCCGAGGCTGAGCAGGTTCAGGCCGGGCGCGGCGGCGACGGCGAGCAGCAGGCCGAGTCCGAGGAAGGGCAGCACCTGCCAGAACACCTGCGCGTCGCGTCCGGCGACGCTGCCGACCACCCAGAAGCGGTAGGTGTCCAGCGCGGTCGCGTCGGTGATGATGATGGCGTTCGTCAAGGCCTGCAGAAACGCCGTCATGGCGGCGCCCGCCAGCACCAGGCTCAGCGGACTCGCCTTACCGCCGCCGATACTCGACGCCGCGAACACCGCGAGCCCGGCCAGCAGCGCGCCCGCGAAGGCGAACCAGATGTACTGCTCGGGCGAGGTGAACGCGAACAGGTACATGCTCAGCGCCGCCAGGAACGCCGCGCCGGAGTTGAGGCCGAGCAGGCCCGCGTCGGCCAGCGGATTGCGGGTGTAGCCCTGGATGAGCGCGCCGGTGATGCCCAGCGCCATGCCCGTGACCAGCGCGAGGACGGTGCGCGGCAGGCGCAGCGAGCGCACGATCTGTTCCTCGGTCGTCACCGCCGGACAGGTGAACATCCCGTCGGAGCAGCTCAGGGCGTGGTCCAGCGATTCGAACACCACGGCGGGGGAGATCGCGCGGGTGCCGAGCGCGATGCTTGCCACGGTCGCCACCGCCAGGAAGGCGAACAGCAGCAGGAGGCCGGTCAGACGTCGCCGCCGCACGGTGCCAATCGAATTCACGGCGACGAAGTTACTCCCGGCTCGGGTTGCTAGGTTGGGTAAGGCTAACCTATCTTGCGAACGGACCCCATGAGCGCACCCGAGGAGGTTCGATGCTCGAGCCACTACCCACCCGTTCGGTCCGCACGACCGATGTGGCGTTCACGCGCGCCGGTAACCGGCTGCGCGCGCTGCAACCCGACCACCCCCGGGTCTACGCCGTCGCGCCGATGAACGAGCAGGGCAAACGCCGCTGGTGGAAGCTGTCCGAAGGGCTGCGCGAGGGTCGCATCGAATTGATGTACCGCAGGCACGCCGCCGAGATGATCCGGGCCGACACGGCCGCCGAGGTGGTGGCGACCGCGCTGATCCACGCCGTGGTCGGCCGCGTCGCGGCGCTGCTGGTCGCGGAGGGCAAGGCCTGGGATCCGGGCCTGGAGAATCTCTGGATCCACAACGACAACGACGGCGGCATCGACTGGGCGGGCCTGGAGGACACCGCGATCCGCGTGATCGACGGCGACCACCTCGCCGGTGAACCCGGTGTGGTGACCCTGCCCTGCGAGCGCGCGATGTTCGTGTGGCTGGCACACCGCTGCGAGCCTTCGCTCTCGCTCATCCAGCACGGCCTGAGCCGGTGCTCGGGGCTGAGCGCGCGCCGGTTCTGGTCGCTGGTCGGCGAATCCCTCGTCGGTGCCGCCACCTACGTGCCCGAGCTCGCGCGCACCGACCGCGAGGACGGCGCCCGCCGCGGCCAAGGCCTGCTGCTCGCGATGGAGGAGCGCGGTCTGCCCGTGCGCCGCGCCGCGAACGTGGTGTCGCTGGACGTGTCCCGTTCACCCCGGCCGGGTACCCTGCGCGCTGGCTGAAACGGCCGAGCCCGGCGCCCGGCGCCGAGCCCGGGCCACCGCGAGGGTGGCCGCGGGTGCTCGGCGTGCGAGCGAGGAGGGCGATGACCACGCGGTTGCTGATCGTGGAGGACGACGACCGGGTGCGGGCCGCGCTGCGGCTGGCCATGGAGGACGAAGGCTACGACGTGACCGAGGCCGAGGCCGCGGAGAGCGCCCTGGATCACGTGCGTGACCACGGGGCGCCCGATCTGATGATCATCGACCTGGTGCTCGACGGGATGGACGGCTTCACCTGCATCCGGGAGATCCGCCGCGACCACGAGGTGCCGATCATCGTGGTCAGCGCGCGCGACGACACCCACGACGTGGTGGCCGCCCTGGAGGCGGGTGCCGACGACTTCGTCACCAAGCCGTTCGAGGTCAAGGAGATCACCGCGCGCATGCGGGCCCTGCGCAGGCGCGCCGGCCTGACCGCCGAGCGCGAGGCCTCGCAGGATGTCGTGCTGGACGCCGCGCGGCACCTGGTGCTCTCGCCGCAGCGCGGTGCCGTCCAGCTGGCGGGCGAGGATCTGCACCTGACTCTGACGGAGTTCCGGCTGCTGTCCGAACTCGCCGAGAACCCCGGCTTCGTGCTGAGCCGCCCGGTGCTGCTGGAACGAGTGTGGGATCGCGGCTTCTTCGGCGACGAGCGCATCGTCGACGTGCACCTGCGCCGCCTGCGCACCAAGATCGAACAGGACCCCTCGGATCCACGGCTGGTCGTCACCGTGCGCGGGCTCGGCTACCGGCTCGATGTCCAGGCGTGAACGCGCCGGAATCGGGCGGCGGTGAGGTCGGGCGGGCACGCCCGGTCTGGCGGCCGCGCAGTCTGCGCGGGCGGGTGGTGTTCGCGTTCGCGCTGAGCGCGTGCCTGGTGGCGCTGGTGCTGGTGGTCACCATGCTGCTGGCCGGGCGCGACTACCTGCTGATCTGCGGTCTGGTGGCGGCGGGAATCGGTGCGGCGCTGGGCATGTGGGTCAGCAGGCACGCGCTGGACCCGCTGCGCCAGGTGGCGCGCACGGCCGCGCGCATCTCCTCGGGTGAGCACGAGATCCGGCTGCCCGCCACCGACGACCGGGACCTGTCGGTCACCGTGGACGCGTTCAACGCCATGGTGGACGACCTGCAGGACCGGATCCGGCGCGAGCGCAGGCTGGTCTCCGACATCGGCCACGAATTGCGCACGCCGCTCACGACGTTGACCGCGAGCGTGGCGGTGCTCGCCCGCCACGCGGACGATCTGCCCGAACGTCCCCGCCGGGCACTGGATCTCGTCACCGCCGAGGTGGATCACCTGCGCCAATTGCTGGAGGATCTGCTCGCGCTGGCGCGCGCCGAGGCGGGCATCCATCGCTCCGACGTGGAACCGCTGGCGCTGCGCGAGCTGCTCACCCACACCCTGGCCGTCCGGGGCCTGGACGCCGCGCTGCTGCACGTGATCGACGATGTGGTGGTCGAGGGCCGGAAACTGGAATTGGAACGCGCCGTGAGCAATTTGGTCGACAACGCGGTGCGGCACGGGGCGGGCGTGGTGGCCGTGTACGCCGCGCGCGACGGCGAGCACGCGGTGATCACCGTGGACGACGCCGGTCCGGGCGTACCCGCCGCCGACCGCACCCGGATCTTCGAGCGTTTCGCGACCGTCCGCACCGGACGCGGGACCGCGTCGGGCACCGGCATCGGACTCGCGCTCGTCGCGGAAACCGTTGCGGCGCATCGGGGGAGGATCGAGTGCCGGGGGCGTCCCGGCGGCGGCGCGCGGTTCGTGCTGCGGCTGCCCCTCGTAGCTGGGGCATGAAGCGCCGGTCGAGTGCGGAGCGGTCGACGCGCTCCGGCGAACGCGTTGCCGCCGGGGACCCGTTGTCGGGGAGCCTGGCCCTCGGGCGTCTGACGCCCGAGGCGACGGTGCCGGAGGCCTACGCGACACGTTCGGCTCCCTCGGCGGGCCGGCGCGCGTGAGATGATCGCGTGCCCACCGTTCCGCGAGATGGTGGCGCCGGGGCCGATGCGCTCGCCGTTCGGCATCGGCGCGAAGGTGCCGGCGTGCGCGGAGCGGTCGCCATCAGCCGATCGAGAGGGAGCGGAGGGAGAAAAGAAAGCGGAGGGCCCCACCGTGGTGGAGCCCTCCGCGGCAGTGGACCGGGGTCGCCGCAGCCCTCGGGACCTCGCTCGATCCTGACGCCGATTCTGAGTATAGGTCAGGCTTACCTAAGTTGGCAACAGGTCGGATCGGACGGCGTGTCGGGCCGTGCGTGCGGCGCCGTGGCACGCGGATGCCACACCGGAAACCCTTGTTCACCAACGGGATCGGAGACATGCACGCGGTGTTTCCCGACCGCGGTCCGCCGGTTCGGCCGCCCACGCCAGGGTCGGCGCGGCGATCCGGTTCGTCGGGTGTAAAGCTGGACCCATGACGGAACACGACAACGGCGACGTGCGCTCGATGGCCGACCTCACCCCGGAGCTCATGAACAAGGTCAGCGAGGGCACCTTCGCCGATCTGATCGGACTGCGCTACACCGAACTCGCACCGGACCGGGTGCGCGGTGAATGGGTCGTGAAGCCGCATCTCTACCAGCCCGCGGGCATCCAGAACGGCGGCGTCTACTGCACCGTCATCGAGACGCTGGCCAGCATCGGCGGCGGCATCTGGTACGGCGAGCGCGGCACCGTCGTCGGCGTCAACAACAACACCGACTTCCTGCGCGCCGTGCGCGAGGGCACCCTCACCGGCGAGGCCGTCCCGGTGCACCAGGGCCGCACCCAGCAGCTGTGGCAGGTCGTGATCACCGACGAGCAGCAGCGCGTCGTGGCGCGCGGCCAGGTGCGGTTGCAGAACCTGCCCGAGCGGGACTGACCCGTGCGTCCCGGCGAGCCGCGCGGCCGGTAAAGTTCCGGCGAACTCGGGGGCGGCGCATCGCTTTCCGGGACGACACCGCTGTCGCAAGCGTGGAAGGGGACGCGAATGCTGAGCAACGATCCGGCCCAGGCCGCCGACGATCTGGCCCGGTGGGCCGAGAATCTGCAGCGCACGGCCGAGAAGTACCAGGAACTGCACGGCCGGATGGCGGCCGTGTCGGTCACCGAGACCTCCGCCGACAACCGGATCAGTGTCACGGTGGACGCCAACGGCGTGACCACCGCCATCTCGCTGGCCCCCGCGACCCGCGGGATGGACCCGGCGGCGGTGGCGAGCGAACTCATGGCGTGCACCAAGCGCGCGCAGGCCAAGTTGCGCGTCCAGGTGACCGATATGGTGCACGCGGCGGTCGGCGACGACGCCGCGGGCCAGAGCATCGTCGGCCAGTACGCCGAGCGGTTCCCCGATGTGGCACCGGAGGCCCCGGCCGCGCCGCCCACCCCGCCCGAACCGGAATACACCCCGCCCGCCGCGTTCACGCCGCCGCCCCCGGCCGCGCCGGCCCCCGGCACCCGCAAGCCCGACCGGGACCACACCGTCACCCCGGACGAGCCGGACGACGACGACCTCTACTACCGCCGCAAATCCTGGCTGGAGTGATCGCCTCGAATTCGAGGGAACCGGATTCGACTCGGCGGCGTCCAAGTTCATAGGTCGTCGTCGGCGACCGCGCCGCCGCGGCGGCGTTCCGGGAACGAGGAGGGTGATCGTCCGTGGCGATGGCCGAGGTGAACGTCGACCCCGAGCGGGCGCGCGAGCACGCGAAACGGGTGGAGACCATCAGCGAGGGGTTGGCGCAGGCGCTGGAGGCCGCCGCCTATCTGGCACAGGCCGACGACGGGTACGGCCTGCTCGTCCGCCCCTACGCGCAGTCGATCCTGAACCCGAAGCACGAGGACATCGTCGCGGGCCTGCGCCACTACAGCGCCGCGGTCGCGGCGCTGCCGCAGAAGCTGCGCCAGGCCGCCGACGTGTTCGAGGAGCAGGACGCGGCGCGCAAGGGCGCCCTGGACAAGCAGCGCGCTCAGATCGGCGGTGCGGCGTGAGCGAGCAGACCCCCGTCGGCCGGTTCCTCAACGAGGCGCCGATCAGCGTGCCCAATCTGCTGTTCGACGACGCCGAACGCCCCGACAACGAGTTGCTGGAGGAGAGCACCGACTTCCGCGAGGAGTACTACCAGGAGCGGGCGTTCCTGCACAGCAACCTGGGCAAGCCCACCGGCGCCCAGGGCGAGGACGACGCGAACGCGGGCATCCTGTCCGGCACCGTCCTCGGCGACAGTTTCGAGGCGTTCCATCTGTTCACCAGCGGCGAGCAGCTCGACGGTGTGTTCAAGGCGTTCTCGGTCGCGTCCTCGGCGGTGAGCCTGGCTGAATCGATCGCAGGCGGCAAGTACCTGGATCCCTTCAACTTCCTGGGCGGCCAGCTGATGGGCTGGATGCTCGAGCACGTGGAGCCGATGCGCAAGGCGCTGGACTCGCTGGCGGGCAATCCCGGCATGGTCGAGGCGTATTCGAAGTCCTGGGAGAACATCGCCGAGCGCCTGAAGGAGGTGGCGAGCGCCTGGGACGCCGAGGTCGCGTCGGGCACCGCGGGCTGGACGGGGGAGACCGCGCTGGCCTACCGCACCCGCGCGGGCGAGTACATGAACTCGATCGGCGGCCTGGCCGCGCTCGCCGCGGTGCTGGGGACGCTGAACGAGAAGATGGGCAAGCTGGTCGAGGCGGTGCGCGGCGCGATCGTCGACATCCTCTCGGCGCTGGCCGGGCTGCTGGTGGAGGTCACCATCATCATCCTGGCGACGGTCGGCACCGGATCCTTCGCGGCGGCGGCGCGGGCGACCTTCGGCATCAGCGCGGCCAGCCTCCAGGTGTCGAATCTGTTGCGCAAGCTGTTTTCGGCGATCTTCGATCTGAAATCGCTGGGTTCGGCTGCCACGCAGGCCATCGCGGCGATCGTGCAGATCGAGCAGGTCTCGGCGACCGCGTGATCGGGGCCGGGCCGCGCCACCGGTGGCAGACTGCGGAATATGACGACACCTGACTGGGCCGACGTGGACAGCTACCTGGTGGACCACCTGGTGCGCGATCCCGACACCGCCGCCGCGCTGGCGGCCAATGCCGCCGCGGGCCTGCCCGCGATCGATGTGTCCGCGGCACAGGGCAAGTTCCTGTCGCTGCTGGCGCGCTCGACCGGTGCGCGCCGGGTGCTCGAGATCGGCACCCTCGGCGGATTCAGCACCCTCTGGCTGGCGCGGGCGGTCGGCCCGTCCGGCCGGGTGGTGACGCTCGAATTCCAACCCGAGCACGCGAAAGTCGCGCGCGAGAACCTGGACCGCGCCGGCGTGGGCGAGCGGGTCGACGTCCGGGTCGGCGCGGCGCTGGACAGCCTGCCCGTGCTGGAGGCCGAGGGCGGTGAACCGTTCGACCTGGTGTTCATCGACGCCGACAAGGTCAACAACTCCAACTACGTGAACTGGGCGCTGCGGCTCACCCGTCCCGGCGCGGTGATCGTGGTGGACAACGTGGTGCGCGGCGGCGCGGTGGCCGATCCGGCCTCGGCGGACCCGGCCGTGCGAGCCAGCCGGGAGCTCGTGGAACTGCTCGCCGCCGAACCGCGGCTGGACGCGACGGTGGTGCAGACCGTCGGCCAGAAGGGCTGGGACGGTTTCGCTTTCGCGGTGGTGTCCGGCTAGCGCACGCCGTCGGAAGTCACCCGCCACGCGCCGCGCTCGCGCAGCCGCAGCACGAGCGCGGCGATGTTCCACGCGTCGTCCTCGCCGCGGTGGTGGCGGCCCTCCAGCGGCAGCCCGGCGATCTCGAGCGCTTGCGCCATCCCCGGGCGGCGGCGCAGCCCGTGCGCCTCGGTGAACACGAGTTTGGCGTTGGTGTGCCGGGCGCCGAACGGGTAGGCGGTGCCGGTCGTGGCGCACTGCGCCGTGAACTGCTTGCGGTCGTAATCGCCCCAGCTGGCCCAGGGCCGCGCGCCGGCGTCGTGGTCGGCGGCGAGAATTCGGCAGGCCTCGGCGAAGGGCACCCCGCCGTCGACCTCGTCCTGCGTGAGTCCCGTGAGCTCGGTGCAGAACTCGCTCACCGCGCTGCGTTCGGGCCGAACCAGGATGCGGTGCTTGGCGATTCGCGCGCCCGCGCCGAGATCGACCACGGTGAGCCCGATTTCGATGATCTCGTGCGCGGCGCCCGCGGGCACCGGCCCGTCCCAGCACGTGGCCTCGACGTCGACCACGTTCAGCAGTCCGGTGTGTTCGGTCATGGGGCGCAGCGTAGGCGGCCGCGACGACCGCGCTCCACCGAATTTCGGCCGATCAGCGGGTGCGCGCGGCAACCCGCGCGGCGAACCCGTCGCACAGCGCCTCCAGCCCGGAAAACAGCAGGTCCTCGGAGGTGAGATCGCTCACCCCCGCGCCCTCGAGTTCGGCCAGCGCGGGCGGCACCGGGTTGAGCGGGGTGCCGTCGAGCAGCGCGCGCAGCCCGTTGTGCCCGTCGGGCTGGATGCCTTTGCTGGTGACCAGCGACGAGCTGACGTACGGCAGCGTGGCGCCGGAGATGTAGTTCCACACGGTGAACGCCATCTGCATGGCCTCGCGCGGGGACACGTCCAACTCGCGGAAACCCTCGACCAGCCAGGCCAGCGCGTCCATGGAGTAGGGGCCGAAGCTGTAGCGGGGCATGGCGAACGTGAGCAGCACCCACGGGTGTTCGCGGTACAGCGCCCAGTCCACCTCGGCGGCGATGCGCACCCGGTCGCGCCAGGTCCAGCCGGTGCCGGCCGGATCGGGGTAGGGGTGCCTGCGCGTGATCTCGTCGGTCATCGCGGCGATGAGCTCGTCCTTGTTGGCCAGGTGGCGGTACAGCGACATGGCGCCCACGCCCAGGCGGTCGGCGATGCGGCGCATGGACAGCGCGTCCAGCCCCTCGGTGTCGGCGAGGGCGATCGCGGTGTCCACGATCGCCGCGCGGTGCAGCTTCGGCTCGGTCATCCCATGACTCACTTTCGATTCCGGGCCCGGATGCGTACACTGTACCCCGGCGCATGCGTACGCCGTACGCGGGACACGGGAGAGGATTCGGAACACAGATGAACGCAGTGGAGGCGGGCTCGCGGCGGGCCTGGCTGGGACTCGCGGTGCTGGTGCTGCCGGTGTTGCTGGTCTCGATGGACATGTCGGTGCTGTTCCTGGCCATGCCGACGCTCACCGTCGACCTGGATCCCTCGGCCGCGCAACAACTCTGGATTCTCGACATCTACGGCTTCCTCATCGCGGGCTTGCTCATCACCATGGGCAACCTGGGCGACCGCATCGGCAGGCGCAATATCCTGCTGGCGGGCGCCACGCTGTTCGGCATCGCGTCGGTGCTGGCCGCGTTCGCGCCGAGCGCGCCCGTGCTGATCGCCGCGCGCGCCCTGATGGGCGTGGGCGGTGCGACCCTGCTGCCCTCCAGCCTCGCCCTCATCTCCAACCTTTTCACCGACACCCGCCGGCGCGCCGCGGCGATCGGCGTGTGGACGGCGTTCTTCGCGGGCGGTTCGGCCGTGGGCCCGATCCTCGGTGGGTTCCTGCTGCACCACTTCTGGTGGGGCTCGGTGTTTCTCATCAACCTGCCGGTACTGCTGATCCTGCTCGTGTTCGGCCCGCTGCTGCTGCCCGAGCACCGCGCGGGGGCGCGCGGCCCGCTCGACCTGCCCAGCGTCGCCCTGTCGATCGGCGGCATCCTGCCGGTGGTGTACGCGGTGAAGCACGCCGCGTCGGTCGGCCTGGACGCCGAGGGCATCGTCGTCGGCGCGCTCGGCGTCGCGGTGCTGGTGGCGTTCGTGCGCAGGCAGCGCGTGCTCGACGATCCGCTGCTGGATCTGAAGCTGTTCGCCCGCCCGCAGTTCCGCGTCGCCATCGGGTCCAGCCTCGTCGGCATGATCTCGCTGGCCGCGCTGAGCTACCTCACCAGCGTCTACTTGCAGTCGGTCACCGGGCGCGACCCGCTGGCCGCGGCGCTGCTCGGGATCCCGATGGCCGTGGCGGTGTTCGTGTTCTCCATGGGCGGCGCGCGGGTGGCCGCGGCGCTGGGCACCCGCGCGACGTTCGTGCTGGCCCTGCTGGCGGCCGCGCTGGGCAACATGCTGCTGCTCGGCGTGGGCGTGGACGGCGGCATCGGCTGGTACGTGGCCGGCTCGACCATCGCCGGCATCGGCTACGGCGTGGTGTTCACCCTGGTCTCGGAGGTCGCCGTGTCCTCGGTGCCGCCCGCGCGTGCCGGGTCGGCGGTGAGCATCTCCGAGACGAGTTTCGAACTGGGCAACGCGCTCGGCCTGGCGCTGCTCGGCTCGCTGGCCGCCCTGATCTTCCGCTCCGGCGGCGACTACGCGCCGACGCTGGGCGAGACCTTGCAGCGCGCGAGCGGCGACGAGGTTCTGGTGCACAGCGCGCGGCAGTCGTTCGTCGACGGCATGCACGTCGCGACCACGGTGGGCGCGGGCCTGCTCCTGCTCATGGCCGCGGCCGCGTGGGTGTCGACCCGCCGCGCGCCCGGTGTCGTGGAGTCTGCCGAGGTCGAAGGGGCGCAGAAGGTTTCGGCGGCCGCGGACTGAGGCGGGTCCTCAGCGCGCGAAGACGGTGTTGAGGATCTCGGCCGCCCATTTGTTCACGGGCGACAGGACATGCGCGTGGACCCAGCGCAGCGGGCGCACCACCACCGCGACCCACACGGCCGCGAACGCCGCCAGCACCGGGCGCAACACATACCGGTAGAGCGCCCGGCACGGCGTGACGACGAGGATCCCGACGATGACGGTCGCGACCTCCCACGCGTAGGTCAGCACGGTGCGCAGCAGTCGCCACAGCGGCTGAATCACCCAGCGCCACAACGCGGTGAGCGGCCGGACGATCAGCTGGTCGGCCAACCACGCCGCGACCAAGGCGAGCACCTGCAGCGTGGGCCACAGCACCGTCGTCCACACCCAGGTGAGCGCGGGACGCAGCACGCGCCGCCACAGCCATTCCTCGACGGCGCGGCGCAGAGGCCGCAGGACGAAGTCGAGCAGCAGGGCGATCAGGGGCGTCAGCACCAACCCCCACAGCACCTGCTGTAGCAGCCACCCCCACACGAAATCCTTGAGGAACAACCAGAGCGGGCGGATCATCCAGTACCAGAAGAACCGCGCGACCGGGATCAACAGCTCCGCGACGAAGTAGACGACGGCGGCGGCCGCGCCGCGGCCGACCAACCGCAGCCCTTCCCAGAGCACGCGCAAGGGCACGAGGACGACGAGCGCGACGATCCGCGCGATCCATTCGACGGGGGAGACCGGCCGGGTCGGGGGTGTTGCCATCGCCCTATCGTGCCGTATCGAAAAGTCCTGCGCCGCTGTGCTTCTACGCGGCGGCGCGGGTAGAACTACCTACCGGCCCGCTCGGGTAGCCGGCCGATTGCCCTGCTTCGAGAACGCGGGCGGGCGCCCGGCGTGATCGCCGGCCACCCGCCCGCGTCCCGGAGGTCACCGCTGAGCACCGGAATCCAGCGCTCAGGCGTCGACAACCCGCGAAGGTGCGTTGAACGCGGAGACCGCGCCGACGGCCGCTCCGGCCGCCGCCCCGACCGCGGCGGCCGGAACCGTGACGACGGCGGCGCCCACCGCGGCACCCAGCATCGGGCCCGCGACCAGGCCGACGGGCAGCAGCGGCAACCCCGCCACGAGTCCGGCCACGCCGCCCACCATGGCGCCGGTGAGCGCGAGCGGCGCGGCGGCCGCCGCACCCACGACGGCACCCTGGGCCGCGGTGCCGATGGTCTGTCCCGCTATGCGGTCGGACCGGCTGCGCTCCATCCCGATGGAGTCCAGGAACGTCGCCAGGTTGGCCTCGGCCATCGCGGCGTTGTCGTTGATCTGGATGGCCTGCTCGCGGTCGATCCAATCCGGCGCGGGCAGCGTGACGTCGCCGAACCGGAACTGTCCCGGCGGCGGCGCGATCGGCGGCACCGGGGCCACCGGCACCGGCGGGTGCAGCACGCCGACCGGAGCCAGGTAGCTCTTGTCCGGGGCGGGTCGCGACCACTGGAGCGAGCTGTGCGTGTTGTCCGGGATCCGCAGTCCTTCGTACGGCCGGACGTTGGGGGCCTCGGCCGGCGGCCAGGAGGCTTCCCGTTCGGGCTGGTTGACGGTGGCCGACCGGGCGGGCTCGGCGTTCGCGGTGCCGGTGCCGACCAACGCCAGCACCAGCGGGACCGCGCCCACCGCCACCATCGAGCCCACCTTTTGGCGCTGTGCGCTGGGAGCTCTGTGCTTACCGGTGCCCATACTCACCTTTCTTCCGGGGGACTTGCTCGACGTCCGACATTCGGACCCGAGCCGCACCCGGATTGGTGGCGTGGGCGAGAGGAATAATTGCTGGTAGATAGCTAAATCAGGAGACGGCGCGATCGGGTGCGGCCTTGCCGGGGGCGCGCCCGTTGCCCGCGGGCGGCGCGCCGAGGGCGGCGGCGAGTTCGTCGGCGTCCTCCTGGTCCTCGGCGACCTGTTCCAGCGCCAGGCGCGCGAACACCCACTGCTCGGTGGCGGCCATCTGGCCGCGGGTGCGCCCGAGGAAGGTGACGAACCACTGGATCACCGTGATGATCCGGCTGCGGTAGCCCACCAGGTAGTACAGGTGCAGCGCCAGCCAGGCCAGCCAGGCGATGAACCCGCCGAACTCCAGCTTGCCCACCTGGCACACGGCGCTGAACCGCGACACCGTGGCCATGCTGCCCTTGTTGAAGTACTTGAACGGCTTGCGCTGCTCGGGCGTCTGGCCCTTGAGCCCGGCCTTGATCTGCTTGGCGGCGTAGGTGGCGCCCTGGATCGCGCCCTGCGCCTGACCCGGCACGTCGGGCACCGACATCAGATCGCCGACCACGAAGACGTTCGGGTGACCCTTGATGGTGAGGTCGGGTTCGACGATCACGCGCCCGGCGCGGTCCACCTCGGTGCCCTCGGAACGCTCGGCCAGCATCTTGCCCAGCGGGCTGGCCTGCACGCCCGCCGACCACACCTTGCAGGAGGACTCGATGCGCCGCAGGGTGCCGTCGGCGTCCTTCACCGTCACGCCGTGCGCGTCGATATCGGTGACCATCGCGTTGAGCTGGATCTCCACGCCCATCTTCTCCAGCCTGCGCTGCGCCTTGCCGCCCAGCTTCGGGCCCATCGGGCCGAGCACCGCGCCCGCGCCCTCGATGAGGATGACCCGCGCGTCGCGCGGATCGATGTTGTGGAAGGTCCCCTCCAGCGTGCGGTCGGACAGCTCGGCGATCTGCCCCGCCAGCTCCACGCCGGTGGGGCCCGCGCCGACCACCACGAAGGTGAGCAGCCGGTCGCGCATCTCCTGGGTGGTGGCCAGCTCGGCGCTCTCGAACGCGCCGAGGATGCGGCCGCGCAGCTCGAGCGCGTCGTCGATGGTCTTCATGCCCGGCGCGTAGGTGGCGAAGTGGTCGTTGCCGAAGTAGGACTGCTGGGCGCCGGTGGCGACGATGAGGCTGTCGAACGGGGTGACGGTGTCCTGGTTCAGCAACCGTGAGGTGACCGTGTTGTGCTCCAGGTCGATGTCGACGACCTCGCCCATGAGCACCTGGGCGTTCTTCTGTTTGCGCAGCACCAGGCGGGTCGCGGGGGCGATCTCGCCGACCGAGAGGATGCCGGTGGCGACCTGGTACAGCAGCGGCTGGAACAGGTGGGTGGAGGTCTTGGAGATGAGGGTGACGTCCACGTCGGCGCGCTTGAGATGCTTGGTGCCGAACAGGCCGCCGAAGCCCGAACCGATCACCACCACCTTGTGACGACGGTTCTCGACAGACTGAGTGCTCATCGCCCTGCTCCTCGAAGGTCCGGGGTGCGTCCCCCGTGAACGGTTACCGACAAGCCTCAACCGTAGTCTGCCGTTCCCGCAGCGTCACGACGAGATCGGTGTCGGCGGTGTGTTGCGCGGTCGTCGCTCACCGCGGGCCCGGCGGCGGAGTGAGCCGCCCCGGTCGCGCGGTGACCGGGGCGGGTCCCGTCCGTCAGCGGCCCGCGAGCAGGATCTCGGCCAGGCGGGTGTCGGTGTCGGCGCCCTCGGTGTAGCCGCCCTCGCCGCCGAGGGAGGTCATGATCGCCAGGGTATAGCGCTCGCCGGGGCCCGCGAAGCCGACCGAGTTCACCACCCAGCCGCCCTGTTCGGCGGACCAGCCGTTCTTGAGGCCCGGGCGCAGCCGCGCGCCCGCGCCCCAGACGCCCCAGTGCTGGTTGGAGTCGACGTTGCGCATCCGGTCCAGCAGGTAGTTGCGGTCGTCGGGGTGCATGACGGAGAGGACGTGGTCCATCAGCCGGTCCAGATCGGCGGCCGTGCACTTCTGGAAGGACCAGTCCGGGAACATCGCGGTGGTGGTGGGCTGCGGGATGAGCGAGACCATGCCGTTGGCGCGGAAGGCGTTGTTGAACGCCATCCGGTCGAAGCCCGCGTACTTGTTCCACAGCAAGTCGGCGGCGGCGTCGTTGGACGTGGCCAGCATGGCCTCGATCCGCTCGCGATCCTCGGGGCCGAGCACGACGGCGCCGACGCGCGCCCGGTTGAGCAGGTCGGCGGCGATGGCCAGCTTGATGGTGGAGGCCGTCCACACCGAATTCTCGGCGTGCTGGTTGGCGTAGACACCGCCGGTCACCCGGTCGCGCAGCACGTAGCCGGTGACGCCGGGCCGCGAGTTCAGGTAGGCGTCGGCCTTGGCGATCCGGTTGCTCAGATCGCAGTCGAAACCGTCGCGGCAGCCCGGCGCGGCGTGCGCGTGGGGGGCCGCGGCGGGGGGCAGCAGGAGGGGCGCGCTCGGGATCAGAATCGCCGCGGCGGCCAGGACACAGGCGGATGCGGCCACGCGCGGAACGGTGCGGGTGGCGGCCATGGGGTAACGCACGAGGGAAGACGATCGCACATCGCCGCGCGCGACGCACGTCTCGAGTCCCGATGGCCGCGAATTGCCAGGTCGATACGTGCTTGCACCACAGGGGGTTTCGCCGCGTACGGCGGAAGTTCTACGGCTCGCCGGCTGGGCAAGGCCTGGGCACCGTTGGCGTGGGTCCCAGGACAATTCGTGGGCGTGGGACTCGGTGTGGGCGGCGGAAACGGCCTCTGGTGCGCCCCCCGCGGGGGACGTCGACGCGGTTGGATGGGCGACAGGGCCCAGGGCGCCCCGGTCAGCGGAAGGCGGCGCGGAGGTCTTCGACGGTGCGGCCGTTGAGGCGGTAGCAGTGGGCGAAGGCTTCGGCGTGCTCCTCGCGCGGCCAGGTGTGCAGGACGGCGGTGCCGTAGTGACGCGTGTTCACCAACTCCCAGCGGTCGCCTACGCGGCGGACCGTGAACCCGCCGGTGGGGACGAGGGGGATCACCTTCGCATCCATGACGCGAACCAGCCTTTCGGTGCAGCTCAGCCTTTCCTCCCCGCGGAGCACTCTGGCACAGGGGTCCGACAGAATCGCGGCGACACGGCCGTGCGCCGCGCGGGTGTGTGGTCCAGCTCACGCCTCGGGCGGCGGGGCGGCGGGGTTGCGCGCCGGTCGCTGGCGTATAAACGTGCCATGCCGCTGCACATCCACCGGGCCGAGCGCGCCGACGCCCTGGCGGACGCGCTCGCGGCGCTGCTGGCCGTGCCGCCGCCCGATCCGTTCGCGGCGGAGGTGGTGGCGGTGCCCGCGAAGGGCATCGAACGGTGGCTCACCCAGCATCTGTCGGCGGTGCTCGGCGTCTCGGGCGGCGGCCGCGACGGCATCGCCGCGAACATCCGTTTCCCCTCGCCTGCCGCGCTGGTCGCGGAGGTGCTGGCGGCGAGTTCCGGCGTGGCGGCACAGGATGATCCGTGGGCGCACGAACGCGCGGTGTGGGCGCTGCTGCGGGTCGTCGACGCGGCCGCCGCCGAACCGTGGGCCGCGGTGCTGGCCCGGCACCTCGGCGCGGGCGATCCGCCGCGCGGGGAGCACCGGCTCGGCAGGCGCTACGCCACCGCCGCGCACCTGGCGGGCCTGTTCGAGGGCTACGGCGCGCAGCGGCCCCGGCTGATCACCGAATGGGCGTCCGGGGCCGACACCGACGGCGCGGGGCATCCGATCCCCGGCGACCTGGCCTGGCAGCCGCAGCTGTGGCGGCGGCTGCGCGGCGAGCTCGACGCGCCCAGCCCGGCCGAGCGGCTCGACGCGGCCTGCGCCCGGCTGCGCGCCGAACCCGATCTGGTCGAACTGCCGCAACGGCTTTCGCTGTTCGGCGTGACGCGGCTGCCCACCGATCAGCTGGCCGTGCTGGACGCGCTCGCCGTCACCCGCGACGTCCACCTGTGGCTCACCCACCCGAGCCCGGTCATGTGGTCGGCCCTGTCGGGCGCGCGCCCCGCGATCGCCCGCGCCGACGACGAGACCGCGGCGCTGGTCCAGCACCCCCTATTGTCGGGTCTGGCGCGCGACGTTCGAGAGACTCAGCAGCGCCTCGCCTCCCTGACGGCGGTGTCGACGGACGAACACATCCCGTCGGCAGCGAACCTGGCTGGGCCGGAGTGGTATCCGAATGCGTCCCCGGCGGCTGCCGAGGATGACAGCGTGGAGCACGCGAATCACCCTGCGCCACCAGATCATTCGACCCTGCTGTCGGCGTTGCAGGCCGGAATCCGGGACGACGCCTGGCCGCCGCCCGCGATCCCCGCCGACGACAGTGTGCGCGTGCACGTCTGCCACGGTCCGTCGCGACAGGTGGAGGTGCTGCGGGAGTGCCTGCTCGGGCTCTTCGCCGCCGACACCGCCCTCGAACCACGCGACGTGCTGATCATGTGCCCCGACGTGGAGACCTACGCCCCGCTCGTGCGCGCGGCGTTCGGCGCGCGCTCCGGGGGTGAGAGTCCGCAGGAGGCAACGCATCCCGCGCACCAGCTGCGCGTGCGGCTGGCGGACCGGGATCGGTCGGTCACCAATCCGCTGCTGGCCGTGATCGCCGTGCTGCTCGAACTGGCCGACGGGCGGGTCACCGTGACCCAGGTGCTGGATCTGGCCGCGGCCGAAACCGTGCGCCGCCGTTGTGGTTTCGACGAGGACGCGATCGAGCGGCTGCGCGAGTGGGCGGCCGAATCGGGGGCGCGCTGGGGGATCGGGCAGCGCCAGCGCCAGGCGTTCGGGCTCGCCGACTTCGGGCAGAACACCCTCAACGGCGCGGTGGACCGTATCCTGCTGGGCGTCACGGCCGACGAATCCGCCGAGGACTGGCTCGATCTCGCGCTGCCGCTGGACGACGTGGACAGCAACGACGTGGACCTGGCCGGCCGCTTCGCCGAATTCGTGGACCGCCTCGCGGTGTGCCTGCGCGATCTGCGCGGCCCGCGACCCGCGCACGAGTGGGCGGCCGTGCTCGCCCGCGCGCTGGACCTGCTGACCGACGTGCCCGACAGCCAGTCCTGGATGCGCACGGAGGCGCGCCGCGAGATCGCCGCCGCCACCGAGCACGCGGGGGACACGCCGCTGCGGCTGGCCGACGTGACGGTGCTGCTGTCGAGCAGGCTGGCGGCGCGGCCCACCCGCGCGAACTTCCGCACCGGCGAGCTGACCGTGTGCACGCTGGTGCCGATGCGCTCGGTGCCGCATCGCGTGGTGGTGCTGCTGGGCATGGACGACGACGTCTTCCCGCGCACCGGCGGCGTGGACGGCGACGACGTGCTGGCCCGCGATCCGCTGCTGGGCGAACGCGATCCGCGCGCGGAAGACCGCCAGCTGCTGCTGGACGCGGTGCTCGCGGCGCGGGAGAAGCTGCTGATCTTCCACACCGGCGCGGACCCGATCACCGGCGCGCACCGCCCGCCCGCCATCCCGGTCGCCGAGGTCCTCGACGCGGTGCGGGCGCACGTGGGCGCGGCGGGCATGCGCGAGATCGTGACCCGTCATCCCCTGCAAGGGTTCGATCGGCGGAACTTCCTGGCGGACAACCCGTTCAGCTTCGACGAGGTCGCCCTCGCGGGCGCGGTGGCCGCCGGCGCTGCGCCCGCGCCGCGTCCGCCGTTCCTCGCCGAACCGCTGCCGATGCCGGATCAGGGCGATGTCGCCCTGGCTGATCTGATCGCCTTCGCCGAACATCCCGTGCGTGGATTCCTCTGGCAGCGGCTGGGATTGCGCGTGCCCGACCACGAGGAGGACATCGCCGACCGGCTGCCCATCGAACTGGACGGCCTCGCGAAATGGGAGCTGGGCGAACGCCTGCTGGCGGCGCGGCTCACCGGTGCCGATCCGGCGGTGCTGCGGGCGGCGGAATGGCGGCGCGGCACGCTGCCGCCGTTCGCGCTCGGCGCGGCGGTGCTGGACGAGGTCGAGCACACGGTGGACCGGCTGGTCCGCGCCTCGCAACCCGACTACGAGGGTGAAGCGCGGGCGGTGGACATCGCGATCGACCTCGGCGGCGGACGCATGCTCACCGGCACCGTGCCCGAGGTCCGCGCCGACACGCTGGTGCGCACCACGTTCTCCCGGCTCGCGCCGAAACATCGCATGGCGGCGTGGGTTTCGCTGTTGGCGCTGGCGGCCACCGAGGACCGCCCGTGGCGCGCCGTGACCACCGGGCGCGGCCAATTCCACCGTCCCGCTTGGCGTTCCACGCTCACCGCGCCCGACGCCCCGGCGGCCGTGGCGATCCTGCGCGAACTGGTGCGCCTGCGCGATCTCGGCCGCACCGAACCCCTCCCCGTCGCGCCGACGGCCACCGCCGCCTACGCCGATCGGCGCTTCCGCGGCGGCGGCATCGACGACGCGATCGCGGCGGCCGAGCACGAATTCGGCGGCGACACAGCGGGTGCCAACAAATTCGGCGACCACACCGACCGCCACCTCCGCTACATCTGGGGACCGGCACCGCGCCTGGACGACTTGCTCGCGGCCCCCGCACCCGACGGTGAACCGGGCGAGACCACCCGTTTCGGCGCCCTGGCCCGCCGCCTGTGGGCGCCGCTGCTGGCCGCCGAGAACCTGGGGCAGCCATGAGCCCCGGTCCTGTGCAGCGCGGAAAGGGTTGGGCCGCATGACCGTTGACAACGCGCTCGCCTTCACCTCCGACACCGGCGACCGGTTCGACCCCTACGGTCCGCTGCCCACCGGGACCACGGTGCTCGAAGCGAGCGCGGGCACCGGCAAGACGCACGCGATCGTCGGACTCGCCGTGCGCTACGTAGCCGAAGCCGGGGTCGGGATCGACGAACTGCTGCTCGTGACGTTCAGCCGCGCCGCGACCCAGGAACTGCGGGAACGGGCCCGCGACCGGTTCGTCGCGGTGGCGGCGGCGCTGGCCGATCCGGAGGCGGCGGCCGGGCACGCCGACGACCTCGTGCGGCACCTGGCGCGCGCCGAGGCGGACGAGGTGGGGCTGCGGCGGGCGCGCCTGGTGGCGGCGCTGGCCGATTTCGACGCGGGCACCATCGCCACCACGCACAGCTTCTGCCAGCGCATGCTGGACGAACTCGGCCTGGCCGGGGAGCACGATCCGGCGGCCCGGCTGGTGGAATCCGTGGACGAGGTGGTGCGCACCGTCGCCGACGATCTCTACCTGCGCCGCTACGCGCGGGGCGAACCGCCGTTCCGCACCAAGGACGCCCACGCGCTGGCGCTGGCCGCCGTGCAGGACCGCCACGCGCGCTTGGTCCCCGACGACGGCGGCGAAGCCGGCGAGCGCGTCGCCTTCGCCACCGCCGCGCGCGCCGAGACCGAGCGCCGCAAACGCCTCGCCGGTCTGCGCGATTTCGACGACCTGCTCGTGCTGCTGCACGACGTCCTCGCCGATCCCGAGCACGGCCCGCGCGCCCGTGCCCGCATCCGCGAGCGCTACCGGGTGGCGCTGGTGGACGAGTTCCAGGACACCGACCCGTTGCAGTGGAACATCCTGCGCCACGCCTTTCACGGCCACGCCACGTTGGTGCTGGTCGGCGACCCGAAACAGGCCATCTACGCGTTCCGGGGCGCGGAGGTGCTCAGCTATCTCGACGCCGTCGCGCACGCCGACCGGCGCCGGGAACTCACGGTCAACTGGCGCAGCGACGCGGGACTGCTCGCCGCACTGGACCACGTGCAGGGTGGTGCGGCCCTGGGCCACCCGGAGATCACGGTCTATCCGGTCGCCGCGACACGCGGCTGGTCGCGGCTGTCGGGACCGGCCGACCTCACCACGCCGCTGCGCCTGCGGTGTCTGCCGCGCTCGGGGGCGGGCCCGCTCAACCGGTCGGGCTTCCCGACCGTCGGCAGGCAACGCGCCAGGGTCGCCGACGATCTCGCCGCCGATATCGTGCGCGTCCTGGAATCCGATGTGCGCCTGGATGTCTCGTCGGCCAAGGCGGGCGCGGGGGAGTCGGTGCACCGTCCGGTCGATCCGGGCGACATCGCGGTGCTGGTGCGCACCCGCACCCAGATCGACGTCGTGCGGGCCGCGCTGGACCGCGCGGGCATCGCCTCGGTGCTGGCGGGCGGCGTGAGCGTCTTCGGGACTCCCGCCGCAACCGACTGGCTGTGGGTACTGCGCGCGCTGGAGCAGCCGCATCGCTCCGACCGCGTGCGGCTCGCCGCGTGCACCCCGATCCTGGGGCGGACGGCGGCCGAGATCGACAGTGGCGGCGCCGATCTCGTCGGCCGGGTCAGCGCCCAGCTGCGTGACGCGGCCCGGTTGTTCGCGCGCGCGGGCTTCGCGGCCGTCTTCGAAAAGCTCTCCGCGGAAGCCGATCTCGCCCGCCGCCTGCTGTCGGTGGAGAACGGGGAGCGCGAACTCACCGATCTGCGCCACGTCGCGCAGCTGCTCGATCAGGTGGCGGCGGCCGAAGGGCTCGGGCTGACCGCGCTCACCCGCTGGCTCGGCGACCAGATCCGGGACCCGGCGGCGGGCACGGCGGGCGACCGCTCGCGCCGGTTGGATCGCGACGCGGCGGCGGTGCAGATCGCCACCGTCCACGCCAGCAAAGGGCTCGAATTCCCGCTCGTCTACCTGCCTTTCGCGTGGGACAACGCGAAGAACCCGTATCCGGCGACCCTGCTGTTCCACGACGACGACGGCGCCCGCGTGCTCGACGTCGGCGGGCCGGAGGCGCCCGGCTACCAGCAGCGCAAGAACCGCTGCGAGGCAGAGGAGGCGGGGGAGGAGCTGCGCCTGCTCTACGTCGCGCTGACCCGCGCCATGTGCCAGGTGGTGGCGTGGTGGGCCCCGTCCGCGAGTACCCCGGCGGCGCCGTTGCACCGGATGATCTTCGGCAGGCGCGAGGGCGGGACGCAGGTGCCTGCCAGGGCGCAGGTTCCCGCCGACAAGGCCGTGGTCGACACCTTGACCACGTGGGCTTCGGGTGCGGCGGAAGCGATTTCGGTGACGGCGGTGAGTGCGGCCGACGACGTGCGGGCGAAGCGGGCACGCCCCGAACCGTTCGGCGGTGCGCTGGCGGCCGCGCGATTCGACCGCGTGCTGGACCACCAGTGGCGGCGCACCTCCTACTCGGCGCTCACGGCGGGCGCGCACGAGATGCCCACGGAGACAGAGCCGGAGGACGAACGCGGGCCCGGCGACGAACCCGCCGCTCCGCCGGTGGACACGGCCGACCCTGTCGAAGCCGCCGCGCCGTCGCTCATGAACGGCCTGCCCTACGGCGCGGAGTTCGGCACCCTCGTGCACGGGGTGCTGGAGCGCATCGACACCGACGCGGCCGATCTCGAGACCGAGGTGCACACGCGCTGCCGCGAGGCCGTCGAGGAGGTCATGTCCGAGATGGACCCGGCCGTGCTGGGCGTCGCGCTGCTCGCGGTGCTGCGGACACCGCTCGGGTTCGGCGCGCTGGCCGATATCGCCACTCGGGATCGCCTGTGCGAGCTGGAATTCGAGCTGCCGCTCGCGGGCGGTGACACACCCTCCGGTCGCGCGGCGACGCTGCGGGCCATCGCGGAGCTGGTGCGCGCCCACCTGCCCGCCACCGACGACCTAGCGCCCTACGCCGACCAGCTGGCCGCCCTCGACGACGTGCATCTACGCGGCTACCTGACCGGCAGCATCGACGCCGTCCTGCGCGTCACCGATCCCAGGGGGACACCGCGTTTCGTGGTGGTGGACTACAAGACCAACAGCCTCGGCACCGGCGAACTCACCGTCGAGCACTACACCCGCGACCGCATGACCGCCGAGATGATGCGCTCTCATTATCCGCTCCAAGCCCTGCTCTATTCGGTGGCCCTGCACCGCTACCTGCGCTGGCGGCTGCCCGGGTACGACCCCGCCCGGCACCTCGGCGGCTGCCGCTACCTGTTCGTACGCGGCATGATCGGGCCCGGAACTCCCTCGGGGCGAGGGGTTTTCGACTGGCAGCCGCCGGCGGGGCTCGTGGTCGCCCTGTCGGACCTGCTGGCGGGTGAAGTGTGATGACCTCGATCCAAGTGGCGCAGCGGGGAACCGGGTTGCTGCGCACCTTCAACGAAGCCGGTGTGCTGAGCGCCGCCGACGTGCACGTGGCCCTGCGGCTGGGGCGGCTCGGGCGGGAGGAGTCCGAGGACGTGCTGTTCGCGGCGGCGCTGGCGGTGCGCGCGGTGCGGTCGGGCTCGGTGTGCCTGGAGCTGTTCCGGATGCGCGAGATCGGCATCGACGCCGACGAGGACTGGGACGCGGGCGAGGGCATCGATCCGGCGACCCTGCCGTGGCCCGAGATCCACTCCGTGGTGGCGGCGCTGCGGGTGAGCCCGCTGGTGTGCGGCGGACCGGCCGGACCGCTGCGCCCGCTGCGGCTGGTCGACCCGCCCGACGGCGACGACGGCGGCCCGCTGCTCTACCTCGACCGCTACTACCAGCAGGAACAGACCATTCGGCGGGTGCTCACCGACCGCGCGCAGCACCACCCGAAGGTGAACGCGCAGGTGGTGCGCACCGAACTGGACCGCCTCTTCGACAACCCGCTGGGCGCGGGCCCCGACCGTCAGCGTCTGGCGGCTGCGCTGGCCGCGACGCATTGGACGACCGTCGTCGCCGGCGGCCCCGGCACGGGCAAGACCCACACCATCGCCCGCATCATCGCCCTGCTCGAGGCGCACCGCCGCGCGGACCCGAAGGCCGCCGCGCTGCGCATCGCGCTGGCCGCGCCCACCGGCAAGGCCGCCGCCCGGCTCCAGGAGGCCGTGCGCGAACAGGCCGCCGCGCTCGGGTTGCCCGACCTCACCGCCGCGACTCTGCACCGCCTGCTCGGCTGGCAGCGGGGGCGCGGCACGCGGTTCCGCCACCACGAATTCAACCGGTTGCCCTACGACGTGATCGTCGTGGACGAGACTTCCATGGTCTCGCTCACGATGATGAGCAGCCTGCTCGCCGCACTGCGCCCCGACACCCGCCTGGTGCTGGTCGGCGACCCGGACCAGCTCGCGTCCGTCGACGCGGGCGCGGTGCTCGCCGACCTGGTGGCCGGCCCCGTGGCGAGCACCCCCAACCCCGTGCTGGACGACATCCTCGGCCCCGAATTCGCCGAGACGGGCGTGAACGCGCTCACGCCGCTGGAGCGAAAGCGCTTGCGGGGCGGCATCGTCCGGCTCACCCGGGGCCGCCGTTTCGGTGGCCGGATCGCCGATCTCGCCGTCGCGGTCCGCGCGGGCGACGCCGAGGCGGCGCTGGACCTGTTGCGCGCGGGCGGGCCGGAACTGTCCCTGTGCGCGCCCGAGGACAACGCCGCCGTCCGCGTCGACGTGGTGCGCGCGGCCCTGGCGGTGACCGAGGCGGCGGAGGCGGGCGAGGCGGCCCGCGCGCTCACCGCGCTGGAATCGCATCGCCTGCTCTGCGCCCACCGCCAGGGCCCGTTCGGCGTGGAGCGCTGGGACCGCATGGCGGCGGAGTGGGCGGCCGCCGGGGGAGCGGGGCCCGAGAGTTACTCCGCCCCTTGGTATCCCGGCCAACCCCTGCTCGTCACCGCGAACGATCACGAGGCGCGGATCTACAACGGCGACACCGGCGTGATCGTCCGCCAGGAGGACGGTTCATTGCGCGCCGCACTCCAGCGCGGCAGCGAACCGTATCTCGTGCATCCGACCCAATTCCCCGCCGTGGTCACGGTTTTCGCGATGACCATCCACCGCAGCCAGGGCAGCCAGTACGACACGGTGTCGGTGGTCCTGCCCGAACCCGAATCCACGCTGCTCACCAGGGAACTGCTCTACACCGCGATCACCAGGGCGCGCGGCCACGTCCGCATCATCGGCACCGACGAATCCATCCGCGCCGCCATCTCCCGCCGCGTCCTGCGCGCCAGCGGATTGTCCCGCGGCGCGCACCGGTGAGGCTCAGTGGCAGTACGGGTGGGGCGGCTGGGTGATGATGATCCTGGCCCAGCACGCGAGCAGGTCGAAGATCAGTTCGGCTTGCTGAGCCGATCCGCTGAACGATCCGGAGGCTGGGGTCGGGGCGACCGGGCCCGCGGGCGAGGCCGCCGCCGGTGCGGCTACGAGGGCGGTCGCGGTGAGGCAGACGACGGCGGCGCGTCGCGCCCGGGTGGAGATGTTCATGGGCGTACCTTTCTCTCGCCCCACATCGTTTCGGTGCCGCGCCGCAGCGGGCAAGCCCAGGAAGCACAGGGTTGCGCGGGCCGAATCGGGATGCTCGCCAAGGGTTTTCGTGCTGTTCTCGGTGAGAGGACACAAATCGTGCGTCAGCGCAGTCCGAAGTACCCGGCGGCGTTGTCGTAGGTGACGGCGCGCAACCAGTCGTCGCCGAGATCGAGGCGTTCCAGGGCCTCGATGGCGTGGCCGTAGGTGTAGGGGATGTTGGGGAAGTCGCTGCCGAACAGGATCTTGTCGCCCAGGTCGCGCACGCGCGGGCACTCGTGTTTCGGGAAGGGCGCGTCCGCCTCGCTGAAGTCGGTCCACACCATCGTGGTGTCGAGCACGACGCCCTCGTACTTCTCGGCGAGGTCGAGGAACTGCGAATACTCGGGGGTGCCCATGTGGGCGATGATCACGCGCAGGCGCGGAAACCGTCGCAGCACTTCGTCCATGGGGCCGGGGCCGGTGAAACGGCCGGTGGCGGGCCCGGATCCGCAGTGGATGAGCACGGGCACGCCCGCGTCCTCGAGCAGGCCCCACACCGGATCGAGCAGCGGGTCGCCGGGCGGAAAGTCACCGACTTGGATGTGCACCTTGAACACTCGCGCTCCCGCCGCCACCGCGTCGGCCACGTAGCCGGGGGCCTCCGGTTCCGGGTAGAAGGTGGCTGTGTGCAGGCAATCCGGTGTGCGGGCGGCGAACTCGGCGGTCCACTCGTTCAGCCACGCCCCCATCCCCGGCTTGTGCGGGTAGACGAGGGAGGTGAACGCGCGAACCCCGAAGTCGCGCAACGTCTCGAGCCGGACCTGCTCGTCCGCACGGTAGGTGATCGGCCACTCCCGTCCGACCAGCGGCCCGGCCGAGTCGAAGTACGCCCACACCTTGCGCAGCACCTGGTGCGGCATGAAGTGGGTGTGCACGTCGATGATTCCGGGCAGTCCCAGGCGGGTGCGGAACTCCGTGAGATAGGCGTTGTCGTCGTCGATCAACGGCGGCTCCTGTCCTCGGCCGTCACGTCGCGGGCGCGGGTGACGGGTAGCGGGCGGCGGCGAAATCGGCCACCCGCGCGATCAACCGGTCGAAGAACAGGGCGGGATCGGTGCCGATCACGATGTCCGCGTTGGGTTCCCGGCCCCACATGCCCGCCCAGTCGGCGACCGTGGTGGCGCGGGTGAGGGTGCCGGTGAGTTCCACGTCCACCGTCGCGGGCCGGGTGCGGGCCAGCGTGGGATCCAGCGCCACCGCCGCCGCGAACGGGTCGTGCATGTGCGCGAGGAAACCCTGGTCGTAGTCCTGATGGAACTCGAAGTAGAAGCGCACCGCGTCGGACAGGTGCCGCACGATCGGATTCGAGGCCGTCGAACGCTTCCCGCGCGGATCGTCGGCGGCGACCGCCTCGGCGGGCACGCTGCCCGCCCGGTCGGCGAGCAGCGCCAAGTGGCCGGGGCGCATCTCGATCGTCTCGGTGATGTCGAGTGCGCACACCAGCGGCCTGCGGTCGGGCGGGGCGGCGGAGAACGCGTCGAACACCTCCTTGGCGGCCTCGGGGTCGACGTGCACGTTCCACTCGTTGGTGGGTGTGGTGTTGCCGGGGTGGTTGAACGCGCCACCCATGATCACCAGGCGGCGCAGTAGACGCGGCAGCGCGGGTTCCGCGCGCAGCGCCAGCGCGAGATTGGTGAGGGGACCGGTGCAGAGTCCGACGATCTCACCGGGATGCTCCCGCGCGAGATCCACCCACAGGCGGGCGGCCGTGCGCGGGGAGAGCGCCCGCGCCGAGACGGGCAGCTCCGCGTAGCCGATGCCCTGCGGCCCGTGCGTGTCCTCGGTGGTGCGCAGCGGGATCGCCAACGGTTGCGCCGCCCCCAGCGCCACTTCGATCTCCGGCACCCGGCACACGTCCAGCCACGCGAGATTGTTCGCCGCGACCTGCGCCGCCCCCACATTCCCCGCCGTCGCCGCGATCCCCAGGATCTCGGCCTCCGGCGAGGCGAGCAGATACAGCAGCGCCAGCGAATCGTCGATCCCGGTATCGACATCCACGATCATCTTCTGCCGCACGCCCCGAGCCTAGCGACCACCCGGCATCCATTCTCGGCCCGGTGGCCCCTCAGGCGGAGCGCGCCCGGCCCACGGTGATCGGATAGGCGCTGCCGAGGATCAGCGCGCAGCCGAGCGCTTGCCCAGCCGAGGGTGTGGACCGCCGCGCCGAGCGCGAGCGCGCCGACGGGCGTCAGCAGCAGCGCCGAGCCCACCTCGACCCGGAGCAGGGGGAAGCCTGAAGACGCAGCGGAAGAACGACGCCGTGCCCGGGGAGCGCCACGAACAGACCCGACGCGGACAGCCCAAGCGCGCCCGCCGCCATTGCCGCGGCGGGCCGTCGGCAATCGCGCGGCGTCCGATCGCCGGTCCATTCGGCCGGTCATCTGCCCGATCGGAGAATCGCGCCGGCGGGCCGCGCATCCCCTTCGCGGCCGGCTGACCGCATCCGATGCGGCAGTGCATCGGATGTCATACGGAGGTCGAATCATCCTCCAGCACTGTGGAATCCACCCACTCAGTGGTCGCTGGACAGCGGCCCCGCCGGGATGCGGTGCAACCTGCGGGTGGCGACCACGGCGATGAGCAGGGCGGCGATGCCCGCGATCCCGGCCGTGACGTGCACGCCGTGCAGGAACGCGGCGCGTGCCGCCTCGAGCACGGCTTCGCCGGTGGCCGTGGGCAATTGGCCCGCGACGTGCACGGCGCCGCCCAGGGTGTCGCGCACCGAGACTGCGTCGGCGTCGCTCAGGCCGTCGGGCAGGGTGGTGGTGAGGTCGCCGCGATACAGGGCGATGCTGATGCTGCCCAGGATCGAGATGCCCAGCGCGCCACCCAGTTCCGCGCCGGTCTCCGAGACGCCGGAGGCCGCGCCCGCCTGTTCGGGCGGGGCCGAACCGACGACGATCTCGGTGGTGATGCCGAAGACCGGCGCCAGTCCCAGCGAGATGATCAGCGACGCCACCAGCGCCAGCCCGTATCCGCCGCCCGCCTCGAGCTGGGTCATCATCAGCAACCCCACGCCGGCGACCCCGAGACCGCCGCCGATGAGGTAGGCGGGCCGGACGTAGCGCACCAGGCGCGGCGCGGCCTGCGAGCCCACGATGAACCCGATGCCCGTCGGTGCCATCACCAGTCCCGACATCAGCGGCGACATGCCCAGCACCAGCTGGAAGTACTGCGCGACGAACAGGAAGTACCCGAACGCGACGAAGATGCCGACGATATTGACCAGCAGCGCGATGCGGAAGGTCCCCAGCCGGAACAACCGCAGGTCCAGCATCGGATCGTCGGCGGTGAGCTGGCGGCGCACGAACAGCGTGCCGAGCAACGCGCCCAGCGCCAGCCCGGCCAGCGCCGCGCCGCCCACCCCGTCCTGGGCGATCTTCTTCATGCCGAAGACCACCGTGATCATGGTCGCCACGCACAGCGCCGCGCTCACCGGATCGAGCCGGCCCGCCTCGGGATCGCGGAACTCCGGCAGCACCCGCGGACCGAGCACCAGCAGCAGCACCATGACCGGCACCGCCAGCAGGAACACCGACCCCCACCAGAAGTGCTCCAGCAGCACACCGCCGATCACCGGCCCGATCGCGCCGCCCGCCGAGAACGCACCGACCCACACCGCCACCGCCAGCGAGCGTTGCCGCGCGTCGCGGAACATATTGAAGATCAACGACAATGTGGCCGGGGCCAGGGTCGCGCCCGCGATTCCCAGCAGCGCGCGGCACAGGATCAGCGTCTCGGCGGTGGGCGCGAACGCCGCGAGCACCGAGACCAGCGCGAACAGCGCCGCGCCGGTCATCAGCATCCGCCGCCGCCCGATCCGGTCGCCGAGCGTGCCCATGGTGATGAGCAGGCCCGCCACCATGAACCCGTAGACGTCGATGATCCAGAGCAGTTGCGCGCCGGTCGGCGCCAGATCGGCGCTGATCATCGGCACCGCGAGGTGCAGCACGGTGAGGTCCATCGCGTACACCAGGCACGCCAGCGCGAGCACGGCGAGGCCCACCCATTCGGCGCGCCCGGCCCGCCGCGCGCTCTCGATCCCCGCGTCCTCGTCGACGATGTCCACGGTGCGAGTTCCTTCCGGCATACCCATGTCGATGGCAGTCATACGAGTGCTGACGCCCTGAGAGGCCCCATTTCATCGCTCGGCCGGGGACGGACGCAAAGGATTTTTCGGGCGCGCGGGCCGTCGGCTCACGACTTTCCGAGACCGACGCCGGGAACCCGTGTCGGCAGCGCGGCTTTCGGATGTCGCGTCGCGCCGCGAATTAATTCGGTGGCGCACACCGGATTCGGCTCGCTACTGTCTTTCACAGCACATCAACGGAGCGGGCCGGAGTCGGTCGGTTATCCACTTTCCTAATGGAGAGGTCGCGGGTTCGAATCCCGCCACCGGCGCGAGCCGGTGTAGCTCAGGGGTCAGAGCGCTATTACATCGGTCGGCACACCACGACCGCTCCCACGATGTGCCCGGCGTATGGGCGGGCCGGAGCCGATCGGTTATCGGTATCCCACAGGTTCGACTCCTGAACACCCTTCGGGGTGTCTCCGGTCGGCACACCACGACCGTCCCGCACGCCGGACCCGGACGCACGCGGCGGGCGCATTCTCCGACGAGGAGGATCGCCCGCCGGTCGCGTCCAGGACATCGAATGCCCCGGGTGGGGGGCCGGAAACGAGGTAGACATGGACGCATTGCAGGGCATCGGTACGCGCGCGACTCCGCAGCGGTTCGCCGCCGACTCGCGTCAGGTCCGCAACAATGCCGGGGGATTCACTTTCGAGGTCACCCCGCTGGTGCGGCTGCGCCGCTTTCTCACCCTCGGCACCGAGGGCGGCACCTTCTACGTGCGCGCCCAGGCGCTGACGCGCGAGAACGCCGAGGTGGTCCTGGATTTCGCGCGGCACCGCACGGCCGAGCTGGTGGCCGAGATCGTCGCCGTGTCCACGGCGGGCCGCGCGCCGAAGCAGAACCCCGCGCTGTTCGCGCTGGCCGCGGCCGCCTCCCTCGGCGACGTCGAGGGCCGGCGCACCGCGCTGGCGGCGCTGCCGCTGGTGGCGCGCACGGGGACGCACCTGTTCCTGTTCGCCGGTTACGTCGAGCAGTTCCGCGGCTGGGGTCGCGGGCTGCGGCGCGCGGTCGGCGACTGGTACCTGCGCACCCCGGTCGACGACTTGGCGTATCAGGCCGTGAAGTACCGGCAGCGGGAGGGCTGGACCCACCGCGACCTGCTGCGCCTGGCGCACCCGGGCACCGTCGAGCCCGACCGCAAGCGACTGTTCGACTGGATCTGCGGTCGCGAGGTCGCCCACGACGGGCTGCGGATGGTCGAGGGCTACGAGCGCGCCCAGCGCGCCCCGCTCGCGCGGATCCCGGAGCTGGTGCGCGAGTACCGGCTGTCCTGGGAGATGCTGCCCGACGCCGCGGTCGACTCGCCCGCGGTGTGGGAGGCGTTGCTGGACAACGGACTTCCGCAGACGGCACTACTGCGGCAGCTGCCGCGCCTGACCCGGCTGGGTCTGCTCGGGCCGGGGAGCGCGCGCACCGGCGCGGTCACCGCGCAGCTCGGTGACCGGACGCGGCTGCGCAAGGCGCGCGTGCACCCGGTGAGCGTGCTGCTGGCGCTGCGGACCTACGCGTCGGGGCGGTCGGTGCGCGGCGACGGCACCTGGACGCCGTCGGGGCCGATCGTGGACGCGCTGGACGCCGCGTTCTACGCGGCGTTCGAGGCGGTGGACCCGACCGGCAAGCGGCACCTGCTGGCGCTGGACGTGTCGGGTTCGATGACCGTCCGGATCTCCGGTCTGCCGCTCTCGGCGCGGGAGGCGAGCGCGGCGCTGGCGCTGGTCACCGCGAGCACGGAGGACTCGCCCCACCTCCTCGGCTTCACCGGTGGGAGCGGGTGGGGCGCCGCCGTGTCCCCGCTCGCGATCAGCCCGCGGCAGCGGCTCGACGACGTGCTGCGCACGATCGAGCACCTGCCGTTCGGCGGCACCGACTGCGCGCTGCCGATGCTGTACGCGCTGGAGAAGGGCCTCGAGGTGGACGTGTTCTCGGTGTACACCGACAGCGAGACGTGGGCAGGTTCGGTGCACCCGCACCAGGCTCTGGCCCGCTACCGCCGCGAGGTGAACCCGGAGGCGAAGCTGGTGGTGGTCGGCATGACCTCCACCGGGTTCAGCATCGCCGACCCGTCCGACGCGGGCATGCTCGACGTCGCCGGGTTCGACGCCGCCGTGCCCGGGGTGATCGCGGACTTCGCGCGCGGGGAGTAGGCGGGGGGAACGCCCTCCGGGACAACGGGTGCGTCCGTGTTCGTGCCACAGTGGTGCGGGCACGGGCGCAGTCGGTTTCGCTGTCCGTCGAGTCGGAGCACGCTCAGGGCGGGAAGCCGTCGGTTTCATCCGGCTCCGAATGCGTCGCGGTGCGTGCACGGGGCGCTGTCGGTTCGCCATCGCAAGTGCGGCGGGAGACGTCAGGGTGTGGGTCCGCGTTCACCGCCCTCGCCGCCACGCTGCCGGCTCGCGATGTGAGACTGGGCGGCGGACCTTCGTGGGCGGAGCACGGAGGTGTGTTCGGCGGGGTCGCCCGCCGTGGGCGTTGCCGACCGGCAGCGCACGTTCGGGGAGAGGGACCGGTGCGCACATCGATGACGGCGTGGCTGGAGCGCCACCAGATTCCGGTGTACTCGGCCGCCCTCGCAGTCGGAGCGCTCGTCGGTTTCGTGTGGCCCGGGGCCGGGCACGGTCTGGAGGTGAGCATCTATCCGGTGCTCGGCGCCCTGCTCTACGCGACGTTCCTCCAGGTGCCGTTCACCGCGTTCGGCGCGGCATTCCGGGATGTGCGGTTCCTGGCGACGGTGCTCGTCGTCAACTTCGTCGTGGTGCCGCCGGTGGTGGCGGTGCTGACGATGTTCCTGTCGCTGCCGCAGGCGGTGCTGCTCGGTGTGCTGCTCACGTTGCTGACGCCGTGCATCGACTACGTCATTGTCTTCAGCGGATTGGCGGGCGGTGATAGTCAGCGCCTGCTGGCCGCCGCGCCGCTGCTGATGCTGGCCCAGATGCTGCTGCTGCCGGTGTGCCTGTGGTTGTTCGTCGGCGCCGACCTCGCCGACGTCGTGGAGGCGGGCCCGTTCCTCGAGGCGTTCCTCCTGCTGATCGCGCTGCCCTTGGCGCTGGCCTGGGGCACCCAGCTACTGGCCCGGCGCCACCGCGCGGGCGAGGTGCTCACCGGAGCCATGAGCACCGCGATGGTTCCGCTGATGGCGGCGACGCTCCTGGTCGTCGTGGCGAGCCAGTTCCCGAAGATCACCGGGGAGTTCGATCAGGTCGCCCGCGTCGTCCCGATCTACGCCGCGTTCCTGATCGTCATGCCGGTGCTCGGCCTGGCCGTCGCCCGCCTGGCCCGGCTCGGCACCGGCCCCGGTATCGCGTTGCTCTTCTCCGGCGCCACCCGCAACTCCCTCGTCGTGCTGCCCCTGGCGCTCGCCCTGCCCGACGGCTACGCCCTCACCCCCGTCATCGTCCTCACCCAGACCTTGGTCGAACTGGTCGGGATGGTCATCTACGTCCGAGTCGTCCCCGGCCTCACCCGCGCCGCGCTACCGGCGAATCCCTGACCGGCGCGGAGCCGATCGGAGAGCGGGCCGCCGCAGCGCAGCTGGGCCGGGAACGCGAGACAGGAGCGCCTGCCCCCGCACCGTCCGATTGATCACGGGATTCATCGCGCGCCCGGCCGAATTCAGCTCCGGTCACCACGGCCGCGCTCCGATCGCGCGTTGCAGTCTCGCCCCGAAGGCCCCGCCCGTGGTGGGAGTCCACCTCGATACCGGACCCGGCCGACCTCGCCCAAGGATGAGCGCACTCAGCGACCCGCGCCTGGCATCCGGAGTCCAGCAGCTCCGAGTGCGCGCCGATCAGCGCTGAGGCACGGCGACCAGCGCCGGGCTTCCGCTGCCCACAGCCGACCGGGCGGCGGGAGCCGGTCAGCGGGTGCGGACGGGCCAGGCGGGTGCGCCGGAACCCTGCCGAGGAGCCGGCCACGCGTAGTCGGGATACTCGGCCAGCGCGGGGACGGCGGTCACCAGCGGGCCGTGCGCGACCGTCACGTCGGCGACGGGAATCGTGGGATTGGCGTGCTTGGCCGTGCGGCCGGGCGCTGTGAGCAACCAGGACGCGGTGCGAGCCAATGAGACTCGCACGTCGCGGCCGATCCCGTCGGCGGTGCGGGCCGCGAGGGCGTCGATCACACCCGCCGCCATGAGGTAGCCGGAGGCGTGGTCGAGCGCCTGGGCGGGCAGCGCGCCCGGCACCGAGGGCGCGCCCTCCAGGATGGAGATGCCGGTCGCCGCTTGAACGATGCTGTCGAAACCGCGCCGGGAACCCCACGGCCCGGTCTCGCCCCACGCGCTCACCCGCGCGTGCACCAACCCGGGTCGCACCGCCGTGGTGAGACCCGCGTATTCGAGCGAGCGGGGCCGGTACCCGGTGACGAGCACGTCGGCGGAGGACAGTAGCTCGTGGAAGGCGGGGGAGTGCTCCCGGATGTCGAGCAGCGTGGAGTGCTTGCCCTGGCAGGTGTCGGCGTACTGCCAGGGGATCTCCGGTAGCCACGGCGGATCCACGCGCAGCACCTCGGCGCCGAGCAGGGCCAGCGTCCTGGTGGCGACCGGTCCGGCGATCACCCGGGTGAGGTCGAGCACCCGCACACCGCGCAGTGGCTGGAAAGGCGTCGCATCGGAACGGAACTGCACCCCGGCGCGATCCTCACGCTGCTCCACGGCCACCAGCGGGCCCGACGCGGCGGCCACGGCCTGCGGCGTCTCGGCCCATTCCTCCTCGGTGCGCACGCGCACGGCGATCGCGCCGGTCGCGGCGGCGTTGTCCTCGATATCGGAAGCGCGGCTCATGGCGATCTGGGCGACCGCCAGATCCAGCGGCGCGTCGTCGGGCAGACCCAGCGCCTGGTAGAGGCGGATCCGGTGGTGCTGATAGTTCGCGTGGGTGCGCACCCAGCCGTCGAAAGTGGGGAAGAATCCGGACAGGTCGGAGAAGGTCGGTACGGTACGTCCGTCCACGCGCAGCAGGCGGTCGCTGGAGAAGGCCGCCGTGACGCGCGCGGGGTCGATCCGGTGCGGCACGGGGGCAAGATGATGCGCGTCACGCAACCGATTCGCCGCCGCGGCCACGGCGGCCACCGACCCGGCGGCCAGCGACCAGACCGGCAACGTCGCGGCGAGATTGCTGCCGGGATCGGGCGAGTGCGTAATGGAGGAAGCGGGTACTCCGATTCCGGCTTCGTAGTCGTGGACCAGCGGTGCGTGCGCATTCACCAGATCGAGACTAGCGGCACCGGAGAGAGTGGAGGATCACGTGGCGGGACCGATCGACGGCGGCGGCTGGCTGCGCACCCTGCGCACCGACCCGGACCCACGGCACTACCTGGTCTGTTTCCCGCCCGGCGGCGGTTCGGCCGGTGCCTACCGGGCTCTCGTGCGGGCGATCGGACCGGGCGCCGAGGTGCTCGCCGTGCAGTATCCGGGTCGACAAGATCGTTTGGGCGAGCCGCAGGTACCCGATCTGCACCGCATGGCCGACGCGATCGCCGCGGAGTTGCTGACGCGCCGCCGCACCCCGCTCGCGCTGTTCGGGCACAGCATGGGCGCCACCCTGGCCTACGAGACGGCGCAGCGGCTGACGCGTGGCGGGCAGCCCGTCGCGGCACTGTTCGTCTCCGGCCGTCCCACACCGGATTACGCCGAACCGGGCCGCCTGCACCTGGGCCCGGACGACGCGCTCATCACCGAGCTGGAACGCCTCGCCACGGACCCGTCGTCGGTGGCGATCCTGCGCGCCGACCCGTCCCTGGCCGACCTGGTGCTCCCCGCCGTCCGCGCCGATTACCAGGCCGTGGAGACCTACACCCACCGCTCGGACGACCCGCTGCCCTGCGATATCGCCGCCCTCGTCTCCACCGAGGACCCCACCACGACCCCCGAGCAGGCCGACAGGTGGGGCGAGTTCACGCGCGGCGCGTTCGAGCGCGCGACGTTCCCGGGCGGGCACTTCTACCTGGACGATCACGTCGAGAAGGTCGCGGCCTTCGTCACGGCCCGCTGGAACGGCGTCGGAAAGCTTTCCGGGAGCTGACAACTCGACCGTGCAGCACGAACGCGCGCAGCGCCGCCTCGCGACCGTCCCCGACCCGCCCGGTGCGGTTCAGGCTGGGCGCGCCGAGCACGAACCGGATCGTCGACCATCGCAGGAGCGGCGCCTTGTCGCGCACGCGCGCGCCGAGTCGTCGCCTGTCACCGCTGTCCGCCATGCGCCCTCCGGGATCCGCGTCCGCCGATGGCGTGCGTTCTGCGCCCCCGGCGGGCGCGAGGGAACCCCTACCAGGGGGACGGGCGGTAGTCCTTCAGGAAGACGCCGTAGAGATCGTTGCCGTCCTCGCCTTGCACGATCGGGTCGTAGACGCGGGCGGCGCCGTCGACCAGGTCCAGCGGGGCGTGGAAACCCTCTTCGGCCAGGCGGACTTTCGTGTAGTGCGGGCGTTCGTCGGTGATCCACCCGGTGTCCACGGCGGTCATGAGGATGCCGTCGGTGTCGAACATCTCCTTGGCGGAGGTGCGGGTGAGCATGTTCAGCGCGGCCTTGGCCATATTGGTGTGCGGGTGGCCCGCCCCCTTGTAGGCGCGGCTGAACTGTCCCTCCATCGCCGACACGTTGACGATGTACTTGCGCCGGGCCTGCGCGGCCGCCATGGCCGGGCGCAACCGCGACACCAGGATGAACGGCGCCACCGAATTGCACAGCTGCACCTCGAGCAGCTCGGTCGGATCGACCTCGCCGACCGTCTGCACCCAGCTGTTGGTGTGCGCCAGATCGGGCACCAGACCGCCCGCGTCGATCGCGACACCGCGCGAAATGCGTTCGGGCGTGGCCGATCCCGCGACCAATGCCAGCTCCGCGACATCGGCCGCGGTGAGCGAGGGCGTCAGCGAGGCGGTGAGCGCGGTGGGGTGCTGCTGCATGGTCTTGCCGAACGTCACCACATCGGGCAGCGCGCCCGCGGGCAGCGGCGCGGACTCCGCCTCCACCAGCGCGCTGTAGGCGCCCGCCGAGCGGCGGACGGTCTGCGCGGCGTTATTGATGAGGATGTCGAGCGGGCCGTGGGCGGCGACGTCGTCGGCCAGCGCCACCACCTGGGCCGGATCGCGCAGATCGATGCCGACGATACGCAGCCGATGCAGCCAGTCGGCGCTGTCCTCCATCGCGCTGAACCGGCGGATCGCGTCGTTCGGGAAGCGGGTGGTGAGGGTGGTGTGCGCGCCGTCGCGCAGCAGGCGCAGCGCGATGTACATGCCGATCTTGGCGCGCCCGCCGGTGAGCAGCGCGCGGCGGCCGGTGAGGTCGGTGCGCGCGTCGCGTTTGGCGTGGCTGCTCGCCGCGCACTCGGGGCACAGCTGGTGGTAGAACGCGTCCACCCGGGTGTAGCGCTGCTTGCAGATGTAGCAGGGCCGCGCCCGGATCAGCGTGCCCGCGCTCGCGCCCTCGGCCGACGAGGAGATCGGGATGCCCGCGGTCTCGTCGTCGATGCGCGTGGGGGAGCCGGTGGCGGTGGCGGCGACCACGGCGCGGTCGGCCGAGGCCACGCGGTCGCGGGCCTCCACGCGGCGGCGCTGCTTGAGCTTCTTGAACATGTGCCCGACGGCGCGCTGCACGGCCACCGAATCGGGGTGTTCCTTGTCCAGCCGGCCTGCCTGGTCGAGGACCCGCAGACAGGTGGCCAGCTCGTCGGGGTCGATACTGCTCTCGGCCATCGGGTGCGGCGACATCCTTCGTGAACTGGGCGATCGAACGACCCATTGTCGCAAACGCGCGCCGGGCGGTTGCCGCCCGGTCGCTACCCGCGCACGTTCGCCATCGTCTGTTTCGCCGTCTCCTTCAGCATCTCGGCGACCTCGGTGGCCGAGGGGACCTTCGCCGAGCGGCTCGAGTCCGTCACGTACTGCGACCAGCTGATGTGGTAGGTCACCCAGCCGTCGCGCACCGCGAGCGAGACGTCGGCGGCGGGGTCGTCGGACGCGGGCTTGTCGGTGATCAGGAACGCCACATCGCCGAGCCCGCTCACCTTGTCGACGGTGGCGTCCTTGCCGTACTCGGACTGCTGCCACGTCTCGTAGGTGGCGGTGAACTCGGGTCCGGGGTCGGTGCTCTTGTGCACGGTCAGGCTGGTGTAGATCGCCGCGTACTCGTACTTCTCGGTGGAGCCGGGCACCTCGAAGCGGATGGTGCAGCCCATCTCGTCGATCACGGCGTGCTTGCGGACCTCGCTCTTCGGGTACTTGTTCCCGGACGAGTCGGTGGTCGCCTTCTTGAATCCGTCGTCGGTGAACGAAGACGTGTCGGTCTCCGCGCACAGATCGTCTACGGCCGAGTATCCACGCAGATCGGCGTCGGCACTCGCGCCGCCGTTCCCGCCGGACCCGCCGAACGCGAACACGCCGACCGCCCACACGGCCGAGGTGACCGCAGCCGCGCCGACGGCCCACAACCAGCCTTTGCCGCCGCCACCCGACGACGCGGGCGCACCGGGACCGAACGGCGGCTGGCCGCCCGGACCCTGCGGGGCGAACTGCTGACCGGCGGGACCCTGGGGCTGGCCGAACGACTGCTGGCCCGCGGGAGGAAAGCCGGGTTGGGGGCCGTAGCCGGACTGCGCCGGCTGTGGGGGCTGCCCGGCCTGCGGAGCGCCTGGCTGCGCGTACGCGGACGGCCCGCCCGGCTGGCCCGGTTGCGCGTAACCGGCGAACCCGGAACCCGCGCCGGGCTGAGCGCCCGGCCCGAAACCGGGCTGCCCGGCCGCTGCGAATCCCGGCTGCGCCCCAGGTCCGTCCACCGGGAAACCGGGACCCTGTCCGGACTGCGGCGGCTGCCCGTAACTCTCTTGCGCCGGAACAGGATTCGGCGCACTCCCGTACCCGGGACCACCGGCGTTGAACGGAACCCCGGCGGTCGGCTGCCCCGGCGAGGACGCCTGCCCGGGGAGATCCAGCGCCGAACTACCCGCCGGCGGGCCGGCCTGCGGAAGGCTCGGCTGCGACGGCGCGCCGAACCCGCCCGGCTGCCCGAGCACGGTGGGATCGGCGGGCGCCACGGGTGTCTGCGCGCCCAGCACGGTCGGATCCGTCGCCGGATACGGCGGCGCGGGATGCTGCTGATTCGACTGATTCGTCCACCAGTCGTCGGCGGACGGACGCGGCTGATTCTCCCCCGGTGTTGTCATGGCGGCAAAATATCACGCCGCCCCGACGGCGTCCGCCGGGCGCAGCCCGGCGGCGGTCTCGGGATGTCCGCACGCATCGGCACGATCGGCGAGGCGGGCGCGCAGGACGGGTGGGATCTCCTCGCGCACCTCCACCAGCGCGTCCCACACCACGGGCGCGGTGTCCGCGGTGAGGGCGGCGAGGAATTCGTCCAGATCGTCCAGGCCGTCGAGGATGTCGAGGACGCGGGCGCGCCCGTCGGCGTCCTGGGCGAGCGCGACGGCGACCAGCGTGTCGATGTGTTCGCTCGCCGCCGCGGCCCGGATGGCGGCCAGCAGCTGCCCGCGGGTCAGCTCTCCCAGGCAGGAGGCCAGAATGCGCTGCGCCGCTTCGGGTAACGCGCCCACCAGCGCGAAACCCTGCCCCCACAGGTCGTGTTCGGCGATCACCCCGAGGACGGTCCGTAGCACGGGCCGTTCGTGCAGCACGGGCAGCGCCGCGACGCGCGCCCGATCACCGGCGTCCATGGCCAGCGCGATCGGCAGCATGGCCGCCCACAGCCCCGCCTCGTCGGCCCGGCGGACCAGGTCGGCGAGTTCGCCGTCCGGTTTCGCCGCGAGCCGCGCGGCCAGGAAGGCGCGCTGCTCGTCGTCGAGATGTTCGGCCAGGGGCAGCAATTCGAGCCAGAGCCCGCCGTCCAGCGCGGCGTCCATGACGGCGCCCAGCGCGGCCGGATCGTGCACGCCGGGCCGAGCGGCCAAGGCGCGCAACCCGTCCGGGCTCATCCCGGCCGTCACGGGCAGCAGCGTGGCCCACGCGTCGAGGGCGTGGACGGCGGCGAGCAGACCGTCGAGGACCTCGGGCCCGAGCCCGGCGGCGATATCGCCGATCCGGGCCCGGTTGGCGGGCGAGACGGTGTCGAGCAGGTCGATCGCCTCGGCCCACAGCCCGTGGTCGGCGGCCGCGCGCACGAGGCCGGGGATTCGGTCGGCGACGAGGTCCACCAGCCGGTCGGTGCCGGACTTGTCCTCGAGCAGGAACCCGACGCGCAGCAGATCGGTGTCCTCGGCGAGCGGCAGCGCCGCGCGCAGCACCTGCTCCGGCACCGCGCCGACGAAACGGCTGAGCGTGACGTGATCGCCCGCGCGGATCAGCACCCGCGCCACCTCGGCGGCCAGCGACGCGGGCACCGCGGCCAGCAGCGGTCCGGTGCGGCGCGGATCCAGTTGCGCGGCGGCGGCACCGAGGAACGGCGCGGGCAGCGCCCGCGCGATCGCCACCGCGCGCTCCGGCTCGACCGACCCCGCGACGGCCGCGCACAGCACCGGTCCGAACGCCCGCTCGGCGGCCTTCGCGCTGATCGCGGTCGGCACGAGTGCCGAGGCGGCGGCGACGCGTTGCAGGCGTTTCGAATCCCGGTCGAAGAGCAGATCGGTGGCGCGCTCCCGGAAGGCGCGCAGGGCCTCGGGGGAGAGCGCACTCAGGAAGTCGAGCGCGGATTCGTCCGGAATCTCCAGCAGCCGAGCGAGTTTCGTGATCTCGGCGCGCGTGAGCAGGTGGGTGGTCACAGGCCGAGCACCTTCTTCACGGCCGGGCGCAGGAGCCGGGGGATCAGGCCCAGCGACGATTCCACGGCCGCGCCGAGCCGTTCGGCGCGGCCGTGGAGAGCGGTGCGCAGCAACCGGTCCAACTCGGCCAGGTCGGCCTCGGGGAGCGCGGTGAACTCCTCGGGCAGGGGCGCGCCGAGCGTGCGGCTCAGCGTGGTGGCGGCGTCGGACATGGGCGCTCTGTCTCGGTCGGTCATCCGCGCGGGATGCTGGGGTCGGTGGCGGCCAGGTCCTCGGCGAAGTTCGCCAGCGCCTCGGCCACCAGCAGCGGTTCGGTCACCGGCAGCCAGTGGTCGCCGGGGACGGCGCAGCGCCACAGCCGGTCCACCCAGCGGCCGCTGCCGTAGTAGAGGAACGGCGGCACCAGCACGTCGGTGGTATCGACCAGCAACTGCACGGGCACGGCGGTGGTGCGCGGACGCGGGCGCAGCAGTCTGCGCGGCAGGTTGGCTGCGGCGATGCGCGCGCCGGTGCGCAGGTCACGGCGCCAGGTGGGCGCGCACGCGGCGCGGGCGGGCGCGATGCCGCCGAGTCGTTCGATCAGCAGCGTGCGCACGCGCGGCGGGTAGACGACGCGTCCGGCGGCGGTGCGCACGGATTCGGCGCTGTGGCGCAAGAACTTCCGATCTGTCACGAGTCGCGCGAGCAGCCGCGGGCGCAGCGCCAGCTCGCGCAGTTGCGCGCCGAGGTGGTCGAGGTTGGGACCGGAGATCGCTGTGAACGACGCGATCCTGGTGTTGGCCCGCGGATCGCTCAACGCCTCCCACACCTGGGTCGCGCCCCAGCCGTGCCCGCAGATGTGCGCGGGAGTGTGTGGGCTGACGGCGTCGAGCACGGTGAACAGATCGTCGGCCAGGCTCTCGAGGCGCAGGTCCGCGGTGGCGCGCACCCGGGAGCCGCCGTGACCGCGCACGTCGTAGGCGATCACGCGGAAGCCGTCGGCCAGCAGCACGGCCACCTCGGCCCACGCCCGGTGGGTGTCGGTGAGTCCGTGCACCAGCACGAACGGCGGCGCGGCGGGCTCGCCCCACTCGTAGACGGCCAGATCGCCGCCGGGGCCCGCGACGCGGCGGCTGCGGACCGGCCTGCGCGCGCCGGCGGAGTCGGTGGTGTCGGAGGAATCGGTCATCTGCTCGCCTCGGTCGGTCCCTGGCTGATCGGAGGTACCCGGATCGTACTGTCGGTACGTTCAACGATACTGACAGTACGTCACGCCGCTGGCAATGGTCCGGCCGTCTCGGACAGGTATGAACTGAGTCACCCTCCGTGACATTTGCCGCCGATCGACGGCAGTGACCGTACCGCCGGTACATGTATGCTCTCCGGCGTGGCCCGCACCAATGTCCGCCCCGCGCGCACGACGATCACCCGCGAGGAGATCGTCGACGCCGCGATCCGGGTGATCGACCGCGACGGTCCCCGCCCGAGCATGGACGACATCGCCCGCGAGGCGCGCATCACCAAACCCCGCCTGTACCGGCAGTTCGCCGACAAGGCCGACCTCTACACCGAGATCGGCGACCGGATGGCGCGCTCGGCGGCCGCCGCCGCGGGCAACGACCTCACGCTGGTCCTGCAACCGCCGCGTGCCGCGCTGCACCGCGTGCTGACCGGATACGCCGACAGTATCCTGGCGCACCCCAACGTCTTTCGCTTCCTGGGGCAGGCGCAGGTCAGCCAGCAGGCCGACGGTTCGGTATTGCAGTTCGATCTGGGCCGCGCCGCCGCCGGACGTTTCGCCAAGCAAGCGCGCGCGATCGTCGACGCGCTGCCCATCGAGGCCGACGGCATCGACTACCTGGCGCGCGCCGTGGTCGGCGTGGTCGTGGCGGTCACCGATCTGTGGCTGGGGGACTCGGGCCGGCCCGATCCGGAACGCACCGCCGAATTCGTCGACCAGGCCACCGAATTCGTGTGGGGGCTGATCGACGGATTCCTGCGCCGCCAGGGGATCGACGCCGATCCGGACACGCCCATCTTCACCACGCTCGCGGCCGTCGAGGCCGACCGCCCCGCCGACTGAGCGCTCTCGTTCGCCCGATCGGGACACCGCCGGGCCCGCATTGTTGACATCGTGCCAATAGTGCTGGACCCTGGTGCCACGGACCGGCGCCGAGGCCGGCCGGGAACGAAGGATCGGTGACATGGCGCGCGCGGCGTGGAGTGACGACGAGGTCGAGGCGGTACGCGAACTCGCGAGGACCTTCTTCGAGAAGGAGGTGGTCCCGCACGAGGAGAAGTTCGTCGCGCAGGGCCACCCCGACCGCCCCCTGTACAACCGGGCCGGGGAGCTGGGGCTGCTCTGTGCGGCCATTCCCGCCGAATACGGCGGGGGCGGCGGCACTTTCGCCCACGAGGCGGCGATCATCGAGGAGCAGGCGTTCGCCGGCGACGGCTCGCTCGGCATGTCGGTGCACAGCGCGATCATCGCGCCCTACCTCGCGGAGTTCGGCTCCGAGGAGCTCAAGCGCCGGGTGCTGCCCAAGGCCGCGTCGGGCGAGATGGTGCTCTCCATCGGCATGACCGAACCCGGCACCGGCTCGGACCTGCAGAACATCAAGACCCGCGCGGTGCGCGAGGGCGACGAGTACGTGATCACCGGCTCGAAGATCTTCATCACCAACGGCTGGCTCTGTGACGGCATCATCCTGGCCGTCAAGACCGACCCCACCAAGGGCGCGGCGGGCGTCTCGCTGATCTTCGCCGAGGTCTCCGACGACACCCCCGGCTTCACCCGCGGCCGCATCCTGAACAAGATCGGCGGCAAGGCCCAGGACACCGCCGAACTGTTCTTCGACGGGCTGCGCGTGCCCGCGTCGAATCTCCTCGGCGAGGCCGAGGGCCAGGGCTTCTACCAGATGATGCGGCTGCTGGCGCAGGAGCGGCTGGTCACCGCCGTGATCGCCACCGCCATGATGGAGAAGGCGGTCGAGCTGACCGTCGACTACACCAAGGGCCGCGAGGCGTTCGGCAAACCGCTGTTCGCGATGCAGAACACCAAATTCGAGCTGGCCGAATGCGCCACGCTGGCCCAAGTGTGCCGCACCTTCCTCGACGACGCGATCGTCAAGCACCTGCGCGGCGAACTCGACATCCGCACCGCCGCCATGTCGAAGTACTGGATCACCGACCAGCTGGGTATCGTGGTGGATCGCTGCCTGCAACTGTTCGGCGGCTACGGCTACATGACGGAGTACCCGATTTCCCAGCTCTACACCGGTGCCCGCGTCCTGCGCATCCTCGCGGGCAGCAACGAGGTGATGAAGGATCTCATTGCGCGGTCTCTCTGACACCCGACCCGAGAACGGGGCGGCGCCGTCCGACGGCTCGCCCCGCCGTCGTCGCCTGGAACCGGACGAACGGCGCGCCCAGATCCTGGCGTGCGCCATCGATATGTTCGGCGAACGCCCGTACGCGGCGGTCTCCACGGCCGAGCTGGCGCAGCGCGCCGGGGTGGCGCGCGGTCTGATCAACCACTATTTCGGCAACAAGCGCGATCTCTACCTCGCGGTGGTGCGCCGCATGGTGACGCTGCCCAAGCTCGCCGATATGACCGTGCCCACGGGCACCGACCGCGAACGCGTCGACGCCAGCGTCGCCTGGCTGCTGGACACCATCGCCGAACACGGCAGCACCTGGGTGAAGGTCACCTCGCACGAAGGGGTCGGCGACGATCCGGAGGTGCAGCAGATCCTGGACGAGGCCGATGACGCCGCCGCCGAGCGCACGCTGCTGATGATCGGGCTCGCCGGTTCCGCGCATCAAGCGGAGTTGCGCGCGATGGTCCGCGCCTACGGCGGCATGGTGAAAGTGGCCGGACGCGAATGGATCACCCGCGGCAACCTCACCCGTGAGCAGGTGCACGAGCTGCTGGCCGACGCCCTGCTGACGCTGGTCACCGAGACCATGCCGAAGGTCGGCCGGAAGCGCTGATCCCGGTCAGGCGGGCAGCTGCGGCGGGGTGTCCGACCGCACGGGTTCCATGCTGTAGCGCACGGTGCCCACGTGGCCGGGCGCGTGCCCGTGGCGGCCGTACTTGCGTTCGATCACTTCCTCGCGCCGGTGCTCGACGACCAGCGCGCCGATGCCGAGGATCCACAGCAGGGCGGTGACGACCGCCCCGACCTGCGCCCACCCGGTGAAGCCGTACCCGGCGGCGGTCAGGGTGCAGGCCATCGCGGCCACCCCGACGGCGCAGAGCACGATGCCGGGCATGTTGTAGTTATCTCCCAGCAGATCACCCGCTTGGGCGTGCCAGGGCCGGTCGTCCGCGGCCGGTGACTCGTTCTGTCCGAGCATCACATTCCTCCTGACCTCGTCAGCGCACGATCAGCGACGCCATCTGGTGCCCAGCATGCGCCTCGCGCCCGCGTGATCGCGAGCGTTGTGCCGAGTTCGTTATCCGGCGGCCGATCGGACAAACAGGTGGTGCGCAGCGGTTTCCTCCGTATTCTGTAGCTGATTTCGCCCGTCCGGGGCCCTCCGCGGTGACAGTGCGCCGCCGCGGGATGTGCTGTCCGGGCGGGTGTCGAAGCCGCCCGATCGGGCCCGCGTGGCCCGGCCGTGCGGTGGCGTTATCGGGGCGGGATCGGGTTACCGGGGCCTGCGCGAGAGTTGGATGCGAGAGGGACCTGGATGGCACGCACGCAAGGGCAGGAACGCGAGCGTTGGCCGCACGCATGGCCGGAGGAGCAGGAGGGGGAGGAGTACTACTACCAGGAGGACCACGGCCCCGCGCGGCCGATCGTGAACCCGTACGCGGTGATCGCGCTGGTGGCGGCGCTGCTACTGGTGTTCCCGGTCGCCCTGGTGTTCGGGTTGATCGCGTTCAGCCATCCGCGCGGGCGGGTGATGGCGACCTTCGCCCTGTTGCTCGGCGCGGCGCAGGTCGCGGCCGTCGCGGCGTTCTTCCTGCTGCCGGGCTCGCTGCTGCCCGAGACGGACTTCCTGTCCGGCGGTTCGACGCCGCCGCCGCCTTCGACGGTGGTCGTCACGTCCGTCGTGACGGCGACTCCCACGGCGGCGCCGCCCGCGGCCCCCGCACCCACCGCCGCCGTGCCCACCGTACGCAAGGGCGCGAGCTGCGACGCCGACGATGTGGGCGCCATCGGCACGGCCGAGGACGGTGGCACCTTGCTGTGCCTGGAGACCTCCGGCGCGCGGGGCGGCTACCAGTGGTCGGGCCCATACCACGTGGGCACCGGCTTGTTCGAGCCCGGCGAGCGCTGCGATCCGTCGATCGCCAGGACCGGCCGCACGGCGGAGAACCGCGCGCTGGTCTGCGAATCCGGGACCGGCGGGCAGACCTGGACGGAGTGGACGTCCTAGTCGGCGGTCTTGCGGGCCCGGCTGGGCTGCACGCGCGGCGGTTCGTTCGGCATCTTCGGGTACTGCGGCGGCCAGGGCGCGTCCATGAGTCCCGCGGCCATATCGCGCTCGGACATCTCCAGCAGCGGCGCGATCGACTGCGGCTCCCGGTCGGCCCACGGGTCGCCGCGTTCGGCGAGCCGGGCGGGCACGGTGGCGAGGGTGAGCTCGTCGGGCACGACGGTGTCGAGTTCGTTCCAGGAGATCGGCGTCGAGACCTGCGCGCCCACCTTCGGGCGCACGCACCACGCGCCGAACACGGTCTTGTGCGGGGCGTTCTGGTTGTAGTCGATGAACACCCGCTGTCCGCGCTCCTCCTTCCACCAGTGCGCGGTGATCAGGTCGGGGTGCCTGCGCTCCAGCTCCCTGGCCAGCGCCACGGCCGCGGCCCGGACCTGGTACCCGTCCCACTCCTCGCGCAGCGCCACGTAGATGTGCAGGCCGCGCGAACCGGAGGTCTTCACGCGCGAGTCGATGCCGAGTTCGGCGCACAGGTCGCGGGTGAGCACGGCGGCCTGCTTCAGGTCCTCGAAGGTGATGCCGGGCGAGGGATCGAGGTCGATGCGCAGCTCGTCGGCGATGCGCAGATCGCCGACGTGGTTGGGCCATACGTGGAAGCCGAGGCAGCCCTGGTTGACCGCCCACAGGATGTGCGCCAGGTCGTGGGCGACCAGCGCGTCGCTGGTGGTGCCGTTGGGCGTGGACACCTCGACGGTGTGCAGCCAGTCCGGCGCGGACTTGGGCACCCGCTTCTGGAACCAGGACTTGCCCGACGCGCCGTCGGGGTAGCGCTCGAGCAACAGCGGCCGGTCGCGCACCACGCCGAGAAACGGCTCGGCCACCGCTTGGTAGTAGCGCACCAGATCGAGCTTGGTCTCACCCCGCTTGGTGAAGTACACCTTGCCGGGATTGCTGATGGTGACCGTGCGCCCGTCGGTCTCGACCTCCACCGACTCGCTCACCGCGCGCCCTCCGCCTCGGCGAAGATCGCGCTCAACTCGGCGGGCGGCGCCTCGTCCAACTGCGCGTACGTACAGGATTCGGGGGTGCGGTCCGGGCGGAACCGCACCAGCCTGCCGCCGTGGCGCAACCGCCCCGACTGCACGTGCTCGTAGCGCACCTCGGCGACCAGTTCGGTGCGCACCGCCTCCCACGAGAGGTCCTTGCCGCCGGACCAGCGGCTCAGCCCGCCCGGCATCTTGCCCTCGGCCGAGGCCTGCGCGGCGGCGTCGGCCCACTCCCGCCACGGGTGGTGCTCGAGGGCGTTCTCGCGCAACGGTTTCAGCTCCTCGACCAGCTCCTTGCGCCGGGCCGCGGTGAAGCTGCTGGCCACGCCCACGTGATGCAGGTGGCCCTCGTCGTCGTAGAGCCCGAGCAGCAGCGAGCCGACGCCCTCGCCGTCCTTGTGCCAGCGGAATCCGGCCACCACGCAGTCGGCGGTGCGCTCGTGTTTGACCTTGAGCATCACCCGTTTGTCCTGCCGGTACGGCTCGGCGTCGGCCTTGACCATCACGCCGTCGAACCCGGCGCCCTCGAACCGGGTGAACCAGTCGTGCGCGACATCCGGATCACGGGTGAGCGGGGTGAGGTGCACGCGCGCGAGCGCGGTGTCGAGAATGGCCTCGAGCCGGCGCCTGCGCTCGGCGAACGGCTCCCCGGTGAGGTCCTCGTCGCCGAGGGCGAGCAGGTCGAACGCCACGAAACTGGCGGGCGTCTCCACCGCCAGCTTGTTCACCCGCGAGGCGGCCGGGTGCAGCCGGTTCTGGAGCGTGTCGAAATCCAGCCCGTGCTCGGTGACCACCACGATCTCGCCGTCCACCACGCAGCGCGGCGGCAGCGCGGCGCGCAGCAGGTCGGCGACCTCGGGGAAGTAGCGGGTGAGTGGGCGGTCGTTGCGGGAGCCGAGCTCCACCTCGTCGCCGTCGCGGAACACCACGCAGCGGAAGCCGTCCCACTTCGGCTCGTAGGCGAGCCCGGGATCGCGCGGCACCTCGTGCACCGCTTTGGCGAGCATCGGCGGCACGGGCGGCATCACCGGTAGGTCCACGCGGTCCTCCTCGGGTCGTCGGTACCCACACCCGTACCGACGCCGCGAGCGCGCGGATTTCATCGGTCCGGACGCGAGACGGCGTCGCACCGATGGTATGCGCGCCCACCGACAGCGGCGGGCGCGCCGCGCGGAGGTCAGTCCAGCCAGCCGCGCTGGTCGGCGAAGGCGGTGAGACGTTCCCGGATGGTGAGGATCTCGCCCGCGGTGAGCGCGGGACTGGCGTCGAGCAGCAGTTCGGTGATCAGGCGGCGGTGCTCCTCGGCGGTGAGCTGGCCGGTGCCGGATCGTTCCTTCTTGGCGCGCGGCGCCGCGACGGGCGCGCCGCCGACGGCGCTGAGATTGACAGCTTTCGGGCCGCGATCACCCTCGGTGACGTCGAACTCGAATACCCGGCCCTGGCGCAGTTCGTCCTCGTCGAGCCCGATGTCGTTCACGTGGACGAACACATCCGGTCCGCCGTCCTCCGGGCGAATGAATCCGAACCCCCGGGAACTGTCGAACGACACCAATTTTCCGATGGACACCAACACCCGCTCCTCGCCGCCGTCGCTACCTCGGCCACTTTAGCCCGCATTATCGTCCGTGTTGTTCGAAAGCGCCTTCTGAAGCGAGTTGAACACCGTCAAACCCTGTCCCACCATTCCGTTCACCAATTCACCGACGCCTTCGGGTCCGTTCAGCACGGTGAGATTGGCGCCGTGCAGGCCTTGGGAGGCCTGCTTGACGATTTCGGGCAGCTGTTCGATCAGCAGCTGGTCCAACGCGATCCGGTTGTGCGAGGCCGCGGCCTCGGCCTGGATCCTGGTGCGGTCGGCCTCGGCCTCGGCCAGGATGCGCACCCGATCCGCTTCGGCCTGAGCGGGTTTCACCACCTCGGACTGCAACTGCTGCTCGCGCAGGTCGGCCTCCTTGCGCGCCTGTTCGGCCTGCGCGGTGAGCACTTCCTGTTTGGCGATCGCCTCGGCGAGCGGGCCGGCTTGTGCCGCTTCGGCATTCGCCTTGTCGATATCGTGCTGGTACTGCGCGGTGAGCACCGCGGTCTCGCGCTGGTATTCGGCCTGCTTGCGCAGTGATTCCTGTTCGGCCTCGGCGGCACGCTGCGCGGCCTGGGCCTGCGCGATCTGCGCGTCGCGCTGCACGGCCGCGTTGTGCGGGGCGGCGAGCGCGTTGATGTAGCCGAGGTCGCCGTCGTCGATGGACTGGATCTGGAACGAGTCGACCGAGAGACCGATATTGCCCATCTCCACCTTCGAGGCCAGCAGGACCTCGTCGGCCAGGCGCTGGCGTTCGCGGATGATCTCCTCGACCGTCATCGAGCCGACGATGGAGCGCAGGTGGCCGGAGAAGATGCGCCCGGTCAGGATCGACATCTCCTGCTCCTGCTCGGAGAGGAAGCGCTGCGCCGCGTTCACGATCGAGGCGGTATCGTTGGCGATCTTGAAGGCGATCACCGCGCGCACGTCGAGCTGGATGGCCTGTTTGGTGACGCAGCGCTCCCGGATCTCGGCCTCGTACATGGCCAGCGACAGGTAGCTGACCTTGCGGAAGAACGGCACCACCCAGGCGCCGCGGCCGATGATGACGCGGAACGGCGCGTTGTCCTTCGCCGATCCGCCGCTCACCAGCATCGCTTCGTCCGGCCTCGGCACGTGATAACCCAGCACGGGTGTCTCCCTTTTTCGTTCGTTCGGAAATGTTCTGGCGACTATTCCGATGTCAGCGGAATCCAAGGCACGACGTCGACGATGCGCCCGGGATGCACCGCGACGATCAATACGGTGGCGCCCACCTCGATCGGCTCGGTGGCCCGCGCGATATACAACTCCGTCCCCCCGCGAATCGCGACCAACACCTCTCCCAGTGCCCCGGCGCCGCGGATGGGCGTGCTGATCGTCCCCGTCAAACCCTGCACGGGATCGGTCATCGCCTCGGAACTCCTCCGGTCGTCGTCGGGCGTGGTCAGCTTACTTGCGCCCGATCGTTTTTCGGTAACGAGTTCGCGACGCTGTCAGGCGCCGGCCGGATCGGGGGCGGCGACCCGCCAGCCGACGCTGGTGACCGAGGGCTCCAGCCCGATCCGGCTGACGGCGGATTCCATCTGCCGGTCGTCGCGCTGGTCGCCGAGCAGATCGGCGCGCACCTGCACGCGGCCGTCGCCGGTGTCGGCGCTGGACACCGCGACCAGCCGGAAGTCCGAGCGGGTCAGCGCCTGCACCAGCAGCGCGCGCACGTGCGCCTCGTGCGCGTCGTCGGTGACGGCGGCGAGTTCGTAGCCGACCGGCTCCTCGTCGCGCGCCTCGGGGCGGCGGTCGACGGCGCGCCCGACCGCCCGCAGCGCGATGTTCACCGTCACGATGGCGACGGTGCCCGCCAGCGCGGTGGCGAACATCCCCGCGCCGGCGAGCGCCCCGACGGCGGCCGAACACCACAGTGTCGCCGCGGTATTGAGCCCGCGCACGCTCAACCCGTCGCGGATGATGACACCGGCGCCGAGAAACCCGATGCCGGAGACGATTTGGGCGGCCACCCGGGTGGGGTCGGCCACGGCGCCCTCGAAACCGTTGGCGGACAACAGCACGAACAGCGTCGCGCCGGCCGCCACGAGGGCGTTGGTGCGCAGACCCGCCATGCGGGCCCGGTACTGACGTTCGAAACCGATCACCGCGCCGAGACCGACGCCGGTGAGCAGCCGCAGGATCATTTCCACCATCGACATGGCGCACTCCTCACGGAAAGGTCAGCGCACCGTCGAGGGCCGGTTCACCGGGGACGCGGGGCCACCGGTCCGGCGGGGGAGGTGTCGCTGGACGAATGGTCGGCTGACAGGGATATCGGACTGTTACCGCCGGGCATCCGGCTCACCTCCTTCGCATCGTGGAGATCGTCGGTGCTGAACGCGGCTGAGCCGCACGATTCGGCACCCGTGCGCCAGCCAGTAAACCCCGCGGACATACCGGGGGCAACCGGGTTGTGGCCGAGCACACCCGCGCGGGGTCAGTCGCGGTAGATGGTGCGGTAGGCGGTGAGCGTGGCGACGCAGTGGTCGACGATCTGTTCGCGCGTGGCCCGCAGCGAGCCGTTCAGCCAGGCCGAGAACATGCCCGCGTTGCCGCTGGCCATGGTGAGCGCGGCCAGCCTGCGCCGCACCGGGTCCTGGATGTGGGTGAACAGGTGGTCCTGGATGAGGCGGGTGAACGCGGGCATCACCGCGATGGTGGTCTGGCCGAGCCCGGTGCTCGAATACGGCTCGACGAGGAACAACCGCGATTTGCGCGGGTCCTCGAGCACCTTGTCCACCAGGATCTCGGCGAGGGCGCGGTCGCGCGAGGGGTCGTCGCCCGCGGCGAACGCGGTCATCGGCTCCAGGAATTCGTCGGCGATCTGCCGGTACAGCACGTCGAGCAATTCGTCGCGGCTGGCGAAGCTCTCGTAGAAGTAGCGGTCGGTGAGACCGGCGCGGCGGCACACCGCGCGCATGGTGACCCCCGCGGCGCCCGCCTCACCGATGAGGTCGAGGGCGGCCTCGAGCAGGGCGACGCGGCGCGCCTCGCGGCGCTCGGTGAGCGTCGTTCCACCCCAGATCCGGGGCACACCGTCCCCTGCTTCCTGCCCTGTCTGCACCGAACCACCTTAATTCGTGCCGCGTCCGAGCCCGCGCGGCACCGGGTCAGGCGCTGCTTTCCAAGGGCTGACCGGCATCGCGCCACGCGACGACCCCGCCGTCCAGGCTCGCGGCGTCGTGGCCGACGCGGCGGGCCAGCGCGGCGAACCGCAGCGAGATCTCCCCGACGGGGCAGACGAACACGACGGGCCGGGAGCGGGGGAACGGTATGCCGTGGGTGAGCATGTCGTCGAGCTGGTCGTCGCGGAGGTTGATCGCGCCGGGGACGTGGCCGATGCGGTAGGCCATCGCGCCGCGCGTGTCCACGATGGTGGGGCGGGCGTCGCGGTCGAGCTCGGTGAGTTCGGCGGGAGACAGGCGCGGGGTGGCGGCGAGCTCGGCCTCGGTGGGCCGGTGGCGGCCGGGTTTGCCGAACAGTTCGGGTCGGCGCTTCTTGATGTAGGAGAGGTATGGCTCGAGGCGGTCGCACACGATGATCACCGCGACGATCGGATCGTCGCTGCGCGAACGTTCCAGCGCGCCAAGGGTTTCCAGTGCGGCGGCGTAAGCCGCGCCGCTGGTGGGCCCGGCGAGGACGCCGAAGCCGGTGGCCAGGCGCAGGGTCGCGTCCACGGCGGCGCCGGAATCGACGGTGACGATGCGGTCGTAGAACTCCGGCTGGAACAGCCCGACGTCCCACATCTCGGTCTCCGACCGGATGCCGGGGATGAAGTCGGACCGCTCCGACACCACGGCCACCGTGCGCAACTCCGGATTGTGTTTGCGGAGATAGGTGGCCGCGCCGCGCGTGGAGCCGGTGGTGCCGAGGCCCCCGATCAGGTAGTCCACCCGGGTGATGCCGTCGGCGGCGAGATCGTCGTGGATCTCGCGCCCGGTGCCGAGATAGTGCGCCTCGACGTTCTTCTCGTTCGTGTACTGCGACGGATGGTGGTAGGCGCCAGGATCTTTCGCCATCGTCTGCTCGATGACCGCGTACACGTCGTTGGGGGTGGTGGGGTCGGGGCATTCGGACAGGCCGGGCAGTTCGACGATGTCGGTGCCGAGCAGGTGGAGCAGATCCCGGACCTCGGTGACCTTGATGCGATTGGTCACCGCCCGCAACCCGACCCCCGACAACCCGCCGAGCACACGCAGCGCCTTGGCGGTGTTGCCGCTGGACGCCTCGATGAGCGTGCGTCCTTCGGCGGCGAGCCCGTCGATCTCGTCGCGGATCATGCCCCACGCCACCCGGTCCTTGACCGAGCCGAAAGGGTTGTGCGACTCCAGCTTCGCGTACAGTTCCACCCCCGCCAGCCCGTGCCCGCGCGGGTCGAGGCGCAGCAGCGGCGTGTTGCCGATGAGGTCGGTGATGTGGTCGTAGCGCATCACATCACCTCGGCGCCGTTGCGGGCCGCGACAGGGGAGTACTCGTCGTCGGGGCAGATCTCGAATTCGCCGCCGCGGTGGACGACGGCGAACTTCGCGGCGGCGGGCCACCGGGAGGCCGAGGCGGCCGACAGGTCCGAGTGGTAGGCGGCGGTGTTCGGGAAGACCAGCAGGTCACCCGGGCCTGGTCGATGCGGCAACCACACCTTGCGCTGGGTGATCAGATCGCGTTCGAGGCAGAGCCGTCCGGCGAGGAACACTCCCACCGGCCCGGGGTCGGCGGGTGCGGTGGCGAGCAGCAGCGGGTCGACCATCACCTCCTGATCGGCCGGGGTGACCGCGTCGCGGCTGAGGTCGACGTGGACGAGGACAGTGCCGTCGGCGAGCTCCTTGGTGAATTCCACGCGCGCCACCGTGATTCCCGCGTGGTCGACCAGCGCCTTGCCCGGTTCGAGCCACAGGTCCAGGAGGTTGTCGGCGGCGACGGCCGCCACCGGGCGGCCGGCGTGCCGGTCCAAGGGCGCGTCGAGCAGGTCGGCGAGCATGCGGTCGGCGGGCACGGTGTTCGCGTACTTGTGGAACACGGGCGTGCCGTGCACCGCCGCGTCGTCCACGTGATAGCCGAAGGTGTTGTCGGCCCAGCTCATTCGCTCGCCCCGGCCGAGCAGGGAGTCGCGCAGCGCGTGGACGTAGGCGTCGAAACGGTCGGCATCGGCGGTGAACACCTGACGCAACCCGCCGCCGATGTTCAACACCGTGGGGGACAGACCCGCCGCGTAGGCGGATTCCACCAGCGTGAGGCAGGCGTCGATCGCGCGCACCCGTTCGGCGATCTCACCGGAGTCGAGGTGGAAGGCGAAGCCGCGGAAGGTGATCCGGCCGCGGTGCGTGGCCGCCAGGTTCAGCGCGTCGGCCGCGTGGTCGACCGGGATGCCGAACCGGCTGACCGGAGTGCTCGCGAATCCGGAGATCCGCAACAGGACCGGCACCTGCGCGCCGTCCTCCGCCAATTCCGTGAGGCGGGTGAGCTCCCACATATTGTCCACGTTGACGGTGACGCCGCACCGCACCAACTCCCGCAGGAACGCTTCGCCTTTCGGTCCGGTCACCTCGATGCGGGAGGGCGCGAATCCCGCCGCCAGCGCGCCGTGGAGTTCCCACGGTGAGGCCACATCGATCCCGATCCCCGCCGCGTGCGCCGCCGCGACGAACGCGCGCGAACGATTCACCTTGTGCGCGTAGCAGATCCGGTAGCGCGGTGATCTCGGCGTGAGCACGTCGCGCAGCCGGGCCACGTTCTCGGCGAACACCTGCGGGAACACCAGGTGGGTCGGTGTGCCCGCGCGCCGCACCGCCCGGTCGACGTCGTCGCGCGAATCCAGGAAGGCGCGCACCAGCGGATGGATCTTCGCGGGGAGCGCCGGGTGCGGCGCCGTCATACCGCGGATTCCGCTTGCGGGACTTCGGCTTCCGCGGCGGCCGGGTCGGGACGCTCCGCCACCGGGTTGTAGCCGCCGTCGCGCAACGCCTCGAATGCGCGGGCCCGGTTGCGCGGGCTGCGGAACTCGGTCACCACCCGCTTGCTCAGCAGGTCGATGTCGAGCACGTCGAGGCCCATGCCGGTGAGGATGCCGGTGATGGTGCGCACGCAGTGCTTGCAGTTCATGTCGGGGACGTAGAACACCTCGTCCGCCGCCGCGCCCGGCGCGTCGGCGTTCGGCTGCTGCTCGACGGGAATCTCGCGCACCCGCACCGCCGCGACGACGGCCGCGAACACCGCCACGAATCGGTCCACCACCTCGGGCAGGATGCTGTAGTGCTCGCCGTCGAGCCGGTGCGGCATGGCGGCCAGGCACGCGGGCCGGGTGCTCGGCGGCAGCAGGGCGTACTGGCGGGAGATGAGGTCCAGATCCTCGTGATACTTGGCGAGGGCGGCCGCCACGTCGAGCCCTTCCACCGTGGTGGCGCGCCGCATCACGGTGTGCGCCTCGGCGATGGTGGCGTCCTTCATGGCCCGCAGCGTCGCGACCGATTCGGCGGTGTAGCGCACCGTGCCGTCGGGCTGGGTCGCCAGCGTCACCGGGATCATGCCGCGCCGGTAGGTGGAGGCCTGCAACTCCCAGAACCACCGGGTCGCCACGGCGGCGAAGATGCCGGAATCAGCCATCCCCTTGGCGAATTCGACGGGTTCGCGATACGGGGTCTGGCGCGCCAGCAGGGCGTGCTGGGCCAGGGCCCGGCCGGTGGCCTCGAGGCCTACACGGAAGATCTCCAAGGGTTCGTGGTCGGTGGTGGTGCCCTCGAGGACCGCGCGATCCCGCGACCCGAGCGCGGCCGCCCGCTCGGCCAGGTCGGCGTTGTCGCGCAGCGAATGCCACAGCGCCAGCACGGTTTCCCGCGCCGCGATCGGCACGACCGGGCCGAGTCCGTCGGCGCGGTAGTGCCCGGTGTTGGGCACCCCGTCGCTGTCGGTCCACGCCATCCGGTGCGTCGCCGTGGTGACCTGGTACGGCTGGCACGGCCGCATGAACCGCTCCAGATACAGCCGCTGCGAGTAGTTCAGATGGCTGCCGGGCTCCGGACGCATGGTGGCGCAGGAGTATTCGAGCACGCGCGGCGCGGGCGGAGTGGTCTCGCCGTCGAACAGGCCGTCGCGGGCGAGGGTCGCCAGAATGCGGGAGGCCGCCCTCCGGTCGTAACGCGGGGTATCGATGGTCACGTGACCTCCTCGGCAATCGTCGTGACGCAGTCGGTGAACCGGTCGATCTCGTCGAGGGTGGTGTAGAGGTGGGTGCTCACCCGCACCGAATCCGGATCGGGATCGGCGCCCGGCGCGCAGTGCAGTCCTGTGCGGACCAGGAAGCCCGCCTCCCCGAGCACGAAACCCAGGTCGGCCGCGCTGATTCCGGCGAGGGTGAACGACACGATGCCGTGTCCCGTCGCGCACGGCGCGTACGCGGGGCCGGGCAGGAATTCGAGGCCGGGAGCGTCGCGCAGGCCGTCGATCAGCCGGCGCGTGAGCACGCGGTCGTGCTCGGCGATCTCGTCCAGGCCGAACGACTCCAGCACCTCGAGCGCGGCGCCCAGCGCGAGAATGCCGGGGATGTTGTGGGTGCCGCCCTCGAGCAGCTCCGGCATCTTCCCGGGGACCAGACCGGCGTCGGTGAGCGTCACGCCGGAGTTGCCGCCGGGCAGGAACGGCAGCAGCCGATCGTGGATTGCCCGGCGGCAGAACAGGATCCCGGTGCCGGGCGCGCCGAACATCTTGTGCGCGGCGAAGACCGCGAAATCCGCGCCGAGCGCGGTGACATCGACCGGCAGATGCCCGCCGCTCTGACTGCAATCCAGGCACACCAGGACGCCGGGGTCGAGGCGGCCGCGCAACTCCTCGAGCGTGGTGAGCCCGCCGTAGACGTGGTGCAGGTGCGAGGCGGTGAGCAGGCGGGTGTGCGGCGTGGTCTTGGCGAGGATATCGGCGGTGTCGGCCTCGCCGAGCGCCGTGGTGGCGTAGGGGATCAGCGTGATGCGACGGCCGAAGCGGGCGAGCAGGTCGCGCAGATGGAACCAGGGGTGCACGTTGGCGGCGTGATCGCGCGGGTTGTAGAGGATTTCGTCGCCGTCGGCGAGATTCGCCAGTCCCCACGACAGGGCCACGGCGTTGAGGGCGGCGGTGGCGCCCGAGGCGAAGACGATCTCGTCGGCGTGGGCCGCGCCGAGGAATTCCGCGGTGTGCGCACGCACTTCGGCGATCCGGGTGGTCAGCCCGGTCGCCCACCGGTAGGTGCCGCGCCCGGCGTTGGCGGTGCGCGACGAGTGGTACCGGTGCACGGCCTCGATGACAGGTCGCGGTTTCTGGGTGGTGGAGGCGCTGTCGAGATAGACCTCGGGTCCCTCGGCCAGCGCCGGGAACAGGGCGCGGACGCTGCCGGGCGGGGGTGGTGCGTAGGGGTTCGGGCGCGCGGCCGAGCGCCGGAGGGCGGGCGGGCCCGGTGCGGGTGACCCCAAGTGACGCTCCCTTCACGCGGATGCGCTCGGAACATCGATCAACGATACGCACTTTTCCGGGCGCGATCGAAGCTTTCACGTGGACAACGTGTTTCGCGGCCGCGCCAACTTGTCGGACCCCGGGGATACGCTGCCCGCATGCCATTGACCAAGGAAGAGAAACAGGAATTCCTCGCGCAGCCCCACGTCGCCGCGCTCGCGGTGGCCGCGGGGGCCGAGCGCGCCCCGCTGAACGTGCCCATCTGGTACGAGTACGAGCCCGATGCCGACGACGTCTGGGTGGTCACGCCCGAGGATTCGGTGAAGCTGCGCCACATCCGCGCGTCCGGCCGTTTCAGCCTGTTGGTGCAGCGCGTCGAACCCACCATCCGCTATGTCGGGGTGGAGGTCGAGGTCACCGGGATCACGCCGATGACCGTGGACGAGCACCGGGTGATGGCCGCGCGGTACCTGCCGCCCGAGGCGGTCGAGCCGTACTTGGTGCAGGCCGAGGGCTTCGGCCCGATGGTCACCGTGCACGCCCGCCCGCGGCGGTGGATCTCGGCCGATCTGGGCTGAGGATCAGTACCGGCCCTGCACGTAGTCGACGAGGTGCTGGCGTTCGGTGGCCAGTTCGGCGATGGCGCTCTTGACGACGTCGCCGATGCTGACGATGCCGACCAGCGCGCCCCCGTGCACCACGGGCAGGTGCCGGACGCGGTGTTCGGTCATGACGCGACGCAACCTGTCGACGTGGTCGTCGAGGTCGCAGGTGCGCACCTCGGCGGTCATGATCTCCGCGACCGGGGTGTCGAACAGCGCGGCGCCGTGCCGGTGCAGGCTGCGCACGACATCGCGCTCGGAGACGATCCCGGCGATCGTGGTGCCGTCCGGGGACACGACCACCGCGCCGATGTTGTGTTCGGCGAGCACGGCCAACAGGGCCCGCACCGTTGTCTCGGGCGCGACCGTGGCGACGTCGCTGCCCTTACTGCGCAAGATCTCCGCGATTCGCATACTTTTCACCATCCAGAACTCACGGGGTTCCAGGATCGCAAGTTCGCGGTCTCGTGACCAGCACGAATCCGCATCGGTCGGCGTTACAGGCGGCGTGCGACGGTCCGGTCCAGGTCCCGGGCCAGCAGCGCGATGGCCGCTTGGGATATGCCGGCGGAGGTGGCCAGGTCGATGCCGGTGAGCTGGGCGATGCGGCGCAACCGGTAGTCCACGGTGTTGGGGTGCACGTAGAGCTGACGGGCGGTGAGCTGGCGATTCATATCGTTGGCGAGGTAGGCGCGCATGGTGTCGAAGAGTTCGGTGTGCGCGTCCAGCGGGTCCAGCAGGGTCGCCAGGCGCCGGGTGGCGGGGCCGCCGCGGGTGAGCTGGTATTCGACCGCCAGGTCGGCCATCTCGTAGAGGCCGGGGGCGCGTCCGGCGACGCGGACCAGGTTGAGCAGTTCGTGGGCCTGGTCGGCGGATTCGGGGATGCGGTCGGTGTCGCCGGTGATCACGGTGGCGGTGAGCGGCACCTCGGCGGCGGTGGCGAGTTCGCCGAGCAGGTCCGGGGTGAGCGCGGGGACGCCCTCGGTGAGCGGCAGCAGCAGCGTGCCGCCCTTGGTGGAGAGCAGGGCGAGCGCGCGGGAGCGGAAGGTGGTGGCGAGCGCGGACTGGAGGCGGCGCAGTTTGCGCCGGGCCGCGACGTGCGTGTCCACCCGCGGGTCGCGCTCGTCGGCGTGCTCGGGGACGCTCAGCGCCACCACCTGGTAGGTGTCGGCGACCGGGATCCCCGCCTGCCGGGCCAGGGCGGAGCTGCCGCGCCCGCTGAGCAGCGCCGAGGCCAGCGTCTGCGCGGCGGTCTGGTGCTCGCGGGCCACCAGATGCTGCTCGTCCACGTACGCGTCGGACACCGCGGCGGTGATCACCTCGAGCAGTTCCAGCATCAGGTCGGTGGCCACGATGACCTCACCCACGTCGTCGGCCTTCGCACCGGCCGTGACCAGGCCGAACGCGATCCGCAGGCCCTCGTGGTAGGCGCGCAGGATGGTGCCGAGCGGCACGGCCTCGCGCGCCCACTGCGCGGCCGATTCGCGGACCTCGCCGAGCTGGTCGTCGTCGGGCACGGTGCGCCGGTCGAACATGTCCGCGGCCAGCGTGAGGCAGAACCGGGTCACCTTGGTGACGTCGCCGCGCAGCGCTTCGCCGGGCAGGGTGTGGCAGGGCGCGACGTAGGTCGCGAAGTAGCCGACCATGTGCGAGGCCACATGGTCGGTGTCCTGCAGCGGGACCGAGGCCGGCCGGCCGCCGATCTCGAGCGCCCCGTCGGAGGTGCCGGCCAGGTCCAGCCCGGTAAAGGTCATTCGTTGCGCTCCAGTGCCACCTCGGGCGTGATGGAACTGCGCCCGAATCGTTGCCTCACTATACGAAACAGTTATGAGTGCCGGAACTGTTCGGTGAGATCCATTGCAGCGCTCCGGCGTTGTGCGTGGTGACAAACCGAGCATCCGATCGGGCGACCTCCGCCAGCGCCCACGTCACGCCCGGGATACGGCTCGCTCGTGATCCGGCACATTCATCGCTTGCCCGCTTGACACTTCCTCATGGACAGTGGTGTGGGCCACTTCACCGCTCCGCCGGGGATCGCGCCGGCAGGTGGGTCGGCGCGATCCCCGGCGGGGCGGAAGTCCGCCTCGGCCGGGCGTCGACCGCCCGGCTCAGCGATATGGCACTCGGTGCCAGTGTGGTCCCTCCGCGTTCGCTCCGGGCTGCACGTTGGCGGTCCCTTCGGCTTCGCTCCGGGTACCCGCTTTGCGGAGGTGAGGTGGGCCCATTGGGTTGGCGTTCGGGGTGCGTTTGGGTGGTCTGTTCGGCCTTGTTGTGGGTTTCGCCTGGTGGAGGGGGTGGGTGCTCTGCTCGCCGGTGGGGTGGGGCTGGGCGCGGTGATTCGGTCCGATTGGTGGCGTGGGGGATTCGTGGTGGGTCGTTTGTTGCGTCGAGGTGCGGTGGAGCTTGGCGACGTGACGTGGGTGTCGGGAGTAGGTGGCGAGGGGTGGCCGGGGAGGGCGGTCTACGCGCTCATGCCCTCTTTGCCTGTGGCGGAGCGGATTTCGCGTTCGATGGCGAGGGCGGCGTAGTGCTGGCCGCAGGCGCGGAGTTGGGCGATGCGGTGCTGGACGGCCTCGGCGCCGTATACGGCGGCGATATCGGCGACGCCGAGACGGCGGGTGCGATGTGGCGGCTGATCCATGCGAACGACCTTCGGACAGGCGGCGCCGAGGCGTGGCACGGCGTCGTCGGCGCGGGCTCGGCGGGTAGAGGCTCCCCTTACTTCCGGGCCGATCCTATGCGGGTGTCCGGTACGGATGCAAGTGCATCTGTGCGAACATCGCTGTCCGGTAACGGGTTTGGCACTTGCCGGATCGTTGCCTGGCGAGTGGGTGTGCCCCGGCGGGTTGCCGTGCCCGGAATCGCAGCGCCGCAGCGGAATTCGAGGTCGCTGTTCGAGAAGCGGTCCGCGACCCGCGTGCAAGGGGCGCGTCGCACGATCGGGTGTGCATGCCGCGATCGCGCTCCCCAGATGCGCGGTGCATCCCGTGGAGACCAGGGGGAGGAGAGACGGCCGGTACACGTGGGGGTCGGCGTCGTGGGCGGAGTTCGCGAACCCGCGCTCTGGATATAAGGTCGTGCCGAGCTCTGCTCTGCGATGCCGCTCGGCGTGACGGATGCGTACGACTGTGTCACCCCGGGCCCGCACGACTGGACCATCCGACGCGGGTGCGATCGAACGTCCGGCGGTGCGCCGTACGCACGTCGGCGCCGATCCGCGCGATGCTCCCGCGGGCTGAATCCGGGGGTACGGGAATTACTGGAACCGGGCACGGATCAAATTGATACCTACCGCCCGGTTTTTGCGACGTCATTCAACACAAGCGTCCGTAATGTCCGGTGCGGACGCCAATTCGGCAGGTGTAGTCGAGGACGTGTTGAACGTTCATCCGGTGAAGCTGGTCCATATCCGGAGCGATCCGCCGAACGCCGACGGGATCGCCCGTTCACCTCGGGAACCGGTCAGGTGGGCGGGCGCGCGATCGAACGCGACCTGCGAGATGTCGGCGCATCCTGTGATCGCGCGCCCGAGTCGGCAGAGCGGGACTGTGGCGGCGCTCGAGATCAGCGGCCCGTCGACGTGGACATACCCGGTAAAGGCTTGTCCACCAGCACTTTTCGCCCGGAGACTACTCGTCGTCCAGGCCGGCGGACAGGTAGGCCGCAGCGGCCAGCCACTGCCGGCACTGGGGCCCGTGCACCTCGTGGGCGAAGAGGATCTCCCGCGCGCGGCGGTAGGTGAGGCCGCCCGGCTCCGCGCCGCAGTCGGCGGTGAATTCTCCCGCGGATCGAGCCCGCAGCGTCTCTACACCGAGGCCGCCCTGGGCGACCCGGTGGGGAGTTCGGAATGGTTGGCTCATTTCGACCGCCCCTCGCGTCCGACGATGGGGAGGTGAAGTGTGGTGACGCCGGCGAGAACTCCCTGCGCACCTCCCCGCGTTTCTGTGATCGAGTTTAGAGCCGCGTTCCTTACAGATGCAAGTACATCTGCACGAACGACCAACAGAAATACGAACGGCGGCCGCCTGCCCGAGGGCAAGTGGCCGCCGTTGCGCCCGTGGAATTCTCGTGACGTGTCAGGGTTTGCGCGCGACGCCGCCGTACGCCGAAATCGGGCGGACCTCGCCCACCTCGGTGGACGGCGCGCGCCATTGGGTGATGGAGGTGAAACCGGGCTCCACCAACTCCAGGCCCTCGAAGACGGCCTTGATGTCGGCCTGGGGGCGCGGAATGTAGGGGGTGCCGCCGGTGCCGGTGTAGTTCTCGCACAGCGTCACGTACGCCTGGCTGTCGTCGGTACCGTCCCACAGCACCAGGTAACTGCCCGAAGGCACGGCGTCCAGCACGGTTTTCACGATCCGCTTCATGTCGTCGTAGGTCTTGGCGTGGCCGAGCACGCCCATGAACATGACACCGATCGGTTCGTTGAAGTTCAAGACGTTCTGCGCGTCTTTGATGATCAGCTCGGGCTTGTGGTAGTCGGAATCGATGTAGGTGGTGACGCCCTCGGGGGTGGTGCTGGTGAGCAGCGCGCGGGCGTGGGTGAGCACCAGCGGGTCGTTGTCGACGTAGACGATCTTCGACTCGGGCGCCACGCTCTGGGCCACCTCGTGGGTGTTCTGCATGGTGGGCAGGCCGGTGCCGATGTCGAGGAACTGGCGAATGCCCTTCTCACCGGCGAGGAATCGGACGGCGCGGATGAGGAACTGGCGCGACTGGGTGGCCATCGCGGTGATGTCGGGGTCGACCTCGATGCCCGCGTCGCCCGCGATGCGATCGATCTCGTAGTAGTCCTTGCCGCCCATCCAGTAGTTCCAGATTCGTGCCGAATGTGGAATGTCGGTCCGGATCAGCGGGCTGTGGTCTTCGGACATTGCGTAAGACTCCTCAGGCGAGCGGGTGTGCGTGGCCGGACGTATCGGCCGGTGACCGCGTTTCGGGGCGCGCCGTGGGCGTCCGGCCCGGTGTCGCGAATGGCTGGTACATCCGATGTGCACTGTGACAGTACAAGATTCAAGTCGGTCCGGCGGGTCTGTTCGAGGACCTGAACACGGAGTTCACCGACGGGCCGGAATCACCGGTCACAAAGCCGACCGGTAGGTCCGAAACATCCGGTGCCACAGGGTGAACTTCGTGCTATCGTCCAGGCGTCGGTGCAAATGCAAGAACGTTTGAGCGTGCATCTGCAAGCGCCGACTCGAATGGATCCCTCACACTGGCTCAACCGAGGAGTGGGAAATGGTGAACTCGGAAACAACCCTGCCCAGGATCACCGGCGCGTGGCGCAAGAGTTCGTTCAGCGGCCCCAGTGGCGGCAATTGCGTCGAGATGGCCGAAGCGAGCGGCGGACTGGTCGCGGTGCGCAACTCGCGCTTTCCGGACGGCGCCGTCGTCTTCTACACCCGGCCCGAGATCGATGCGTTCGTGCGCGGCGCGAAAGCCGGAGAGTTCGACGATTTGACTAGCTGAAAGGTAACATTGCGGTCGGTGCGGTGTGTCTCGGGCGGACGTCTTTGTGACACACTGGTGGGCAACCTCGAGTATCGGAGACGAACTCCATGATCGCAGAACCCAACGACGACGGCTTCGTGCAATCGGCTGTCGTGGAACGTGGTCCGACTGTCCTCCGGATCGCCCTCGGCGGTCAGCTACGGAAACTTCGTGAGAGTCGCAACATCACCCGCGAGGCCGCGGGTGATGCCATCCGCGGCTCGCACGCGAAGATCAGTCGGCTGGAGTTGGGCCGCACCGGATTCAAGGAACGCGACATCCGGGATCTGTTGACGCTCTACGGCGTCAACGATCCCGCCGAGCGCGAACAGTTCCTGGATCTGGCCAGGCAGGCCAACGAGCCCGGCTGGTGGCACCGCTACAGTGATCTGCTGCCCTCGTGGTTCAGCACCTACCTCGGCCTGGAGCAGGCCGCGATCAAGATCCGTACGTACGAGGCACATCTCGTGCCCGGTCTGTTGCAGACGCCGGATTACGCGCGGGCCGTGCTCACCCTCGGCAGCGACGACGCCGATACCGAGCGCCGCGTCGACGTGCGCAGGCTGCGCCAGGAGATCCTGTTCCGCGCCGACCCGCCGGTCGTGTGGGCGGTCATCGACGAGGCGGCGCTGCACCGGCCCGTCGGCGGCCCCGACGTGCACCGCGAGCAGATGGAACACCTCATCGAACTCGCCGGACTGCCGAACGTCACCATCCAGGTGCTGCCGTTCTCGGCGGGCGAGCACGCCGCCGCGGGCAGCTCGTTCAGCATCCTGCGCTTCTCCGAGGCGGAACTGCCCGACGTCGTCTACCTCGAACATCTCACCAGCGCACTGTATCTGGACCGCAGGCAGGACCTCGCGCAGTACCGCTCGGTGATGGACCGCCTGAGCGTGCAGGCGCTGCCGCCCGGCGACTCGATCGAGAAGCTGCGCGAGTACGCCCGAGGGCGCGACTCCTAGGCCACCAGACCGAATCCGGGCCGGTACCTGACGGTGCCGGCCCGATTGCTGTGCGTCCGCCGGGCAGTTGCTCGATGATGCCCACGGCGCGGGGAATGCGGCGATAGTGCGGCCGATACGTGGAAGCTGTTGCGCGCCGGTCGAGTTCACATGTCACGAACCATACGGTCGTTTTCGATGGGGAAGTGCGCTGTGCTCCGGGTTGCCGGACCGGGCGTACGTCGTCGGCGGTCGCGCCGAACGTGGCCGCCACGGACAACAGCGCTCTGCGACGCCGATCCCTCACGTGTTGACCGACTTGTCGCAACGGCCGGGTGTTGCGGGCGAGGCCGCGTCGACCTCCTCGCGGTTCGGGGGAGTGCCAAGTGTTACGAATATCGGCCACCGGTGCGTCAAGCGCTGTAGACACCAGCTTCCAGGTGTTTCGCGCCGAGAATTCGACGCGGTCCGGCGCCGAATCTCGGTGGCGCCTGTCGCCTCTCGCCGTGCGGGCGGCGCTGTGCTTGCCTCGCTACAGGGCCTGCGCAGAGTGCTGGGCGTTCGGCGGAGCGATGACGCCTCGGCCGAGCGACGCCGAGCGGGTGCGGGAGGCAGTGCTGGGTGGGGTGGCCGGACGCGGTCTCGGAGCACGCGAGACCGTGCCCGTCGGGCCGCAAGCCGTATGGAGGCAGCGGGCCGGAAGAGTGCCCCGGCTTGGACCTGCTCACCGAGTCCGCGGTGTGGGGCCGGCGGCGGAGTCGACGCCGCGCGCGACCGTCCGCGGACGTGGGCCGCTGTGCGGCCGGCGGGGGAGTGCGATGGCCGCCGGGCGAAGCTCGGCCGTGGCGCTCGGCTGATTGATGATGGCCGATTGATGACGGCTGATTCGTGATGTCGCCCCACCGGCCGGCCTGGGCGGTCGCCGTTCATCGCCACGTCGGCCGTCCCGCGCGATCCGGTCTTCAGTGCCCATCCTGAAAACCATGATGCGTCAAGAAGATTGGCGCGCAATCGCACCCGGACGGACGACCTCGCCCGTCGGCGGCCGTGCGCTCGGGCGCGTAAAGCTGGTGCGCCCGAGCGGGCGGCGGGCGGAACGTGAAGCGATATGAGAGGCGGGACGCAGGCGGTCGCGCGGTGTGTGGCGCCTGTTCGGTCCCGTGCGGACCGTGGTGGTGTCCGGAAGGGGCGGGTGTTCACAGACGAAAACCCTTGACGCGCGGCGTTGTTCGTCCGCGGCGTCGTGTGGTGCGTCCGGTTACTGCCTGATGCAGCTGGACGCGATGCGCCAGAAGGTCTCCGGCTGCAAGGTATTCAGGTCCCAGTCGTCGGCCATGGCGTGCGCCGTGGAGACGATCCGGTCGATGTCGAAGTCGTTGCGCGTGGCCGCGCCGGTCGATTCGACGGCATCGATGACGAACGCGACGGCGGTCTCCCGCGAGCACGCGTGCGTCTGGGGCCCGCTGCGGGCCGGTGGCGGACTCACGGTTCCACCGGTGTGTGACAGGTCGAACGGCGCGGGGTCGGCATATCCGATCCGGCCGTCGAGTGATCGATCCATAAGAACACCCCTGACTTTCGGGGTGGCAGCAAATTGCTGGCGACTTTTGTCTTGGTTTGCCGGTGCGGCCACCCTCGGTTGTCCCCTATATAGCTGTGCGGAACTGAGTTTAGGTCCGTGCACCTTTCAGATGCAAGCACATCTGCACGATCTATTCCGTTCGGCTGAAAGGATTTTCGCGCGCCGACGCACCAGGGCCGAAGTCCCGACCGGACGGTCCGGCATCGGGAGGTGCGGCACGCCGGATATAGTGCGTGCCCGCGCCCTGCCAGGCGCGATGCGCGCCCAGGTGGCGTGATGTCGGCCCACGTCACGGCGTCGGCGCGCACGGCGGTTCGGTACGGCGGTCCGAGAACAGTTCGCGGCGCGCGCGGCGCGAGTGCACCCGACGGGGTTGATCGGATTCGCGGCGCGCCCGATTGGCGAACCGACTTCACGCGCGCCGCGCGCCATTTCGCGGACTTTGTTTCCGAATCGTTGCCGAAAGTTCGTGGGTGTCGCGGTGCGGCGGCTCCGCGACCTCGGAATCCGCTGCGCCCCACGGATTTCAGCAATCCTCTAGTTACCGATGGCGGCCACGGCGTCGGCGACGGGTGTCGCGCCCGCGACGAGCTCGAGGGTGGTGCGGGTGGTCCCCGGCGCCGTCAGCACCGCCGCGAGCACGGCCGCCACATCCGCGCGCGGTACGTCCGCGCGCCCGGCGCGCTCGGTGGTGAGCGTGACCAGGCCGGTGCCCGGTGTATCGACGAGCCGGCCCGGACGCAGAATCGTCCAGTCCAGATCCCGCGCCCGAAGGTCCTCCTCCGCTTGGGTTTTCGCGTCCAGATAGGCGATCCACACCTCGTCGGAGCCGGGCGCGGGCGGCAGGCCCGTGCCCATGGCGGAGATCTGCACGAACCGGCGCACCCCGGCGCTCTCGGCGGCTTCGGCGAGCGCGACCGAACCTCCTTTGTCCACCGTGTATTTGCGCTCCACGCCGCTGCCCGGACCGGCGCCGGCAGCGAACACGGCGGCGTCGGCGCCCCGCAGCGCGGCCGCCACCTCGCTGGGCTCGGCATGTTCCAGATCGAGCAGTACCGGCCGGGCGCCGGTGGCTTCGACGTCGGGCGCGTGCGCGGGATTGCGGATGAGGCTGTCCACGGAATGGCCCGCGGCGGTGAGCAGCGGGGCGAGCAACAGGGCGATCTTGCCGTGTCCACCGGCGGTCACGACGTGCATGGGGAGCGTCCTTTCCGAAACGGTCGGTGTGAACGGGAGGGGCCGCGCCCCGGGCGGTCAGCGTTCGGGGCCGCCGGGATTGCACGCGGCCTGGACGGTGGCGGCATAGCCCACATCGGGCCGCCACGGTTCCAGATTCCAGCTGGGCTTGTTCGGCTGGGCCAGGCGCGCCCAGTCCCAGTGGCAGATGAACTGATCGCGCATGCCCGGCGTCGAGGCCCGCGGCGAGAGCACGAGCACTTCCTGCCAGGCGCGCTCGTCCGAGCCGGGGTAGGTGGTCCGGCGCCCGGCCTGGGACGGATAGACCATCAGGCGCGCTCCGTCGACACCGTCGGTCCATTCGACGCCCTCGATGAGGGGCACGCCCGCGTACGGGTCGACGGTGGGCTGCGCGGCCACGGGCGTGGCGGACTCGGTCGGCGCTGTCGCCGTCGGCGCGGTGGTCGTGGTGACGGTCGTACTCGGTGCGGCCGCGTTCTCGTCACCAGTTCCGCACCCGGCCACGCCGGCCAGGATCAGCGCACCCCCCAGCGCCGCGGCCATCCGTGCCGTGCGCTCACTCCGAACCAGCCGGCTCACTCCCGATCCTCCCTGTCGTCGTCCGGCCACTGCCCGGCCGAATGGGTCCGAGCGTAGTCGTGCCGGGCGTCGCGACACCGTCGGCGCAGGTCGGTGCGCCGGCCGCGACACGGCGGGACACCGATTGTGGTGGCTTGCCGAATCGGACACCGGGGGCAATCATCGGTCGATGACGCGGACACGGATCGCGGCGGGTGCGCTGGGGGCGGTGGCCGCGGTGCTGATCGGCGCCGGGCCGGTGACGGCGAACCCCGGGGGTGGTGCGCCGGGAGCAGTGACGTGGTCCGCGCCGGTACCGAGCGTGGTCGCGGTCGAGGAGGCGAGCCTCGGCCTGTCCATGACGTACTGGTCGCGAGGTCCGCGCGGGCCGATGCAGAGCGGCGGAGCCATCTACGTGCCACCGGGGACCCCGCCGCCCGGCGGCTGGCCGGTGGTCGCCTACGCGCACGGCACCGTCGGCATCGCCGATCACTGCACGTTCACCAAGGAACCCCGGCTCTTCTATCTCGACACGCTGTATCCCACGCTGCTGCGGGCGGGATACGCCGTGGTGCTGTCCGATTACGTCGGCCTGGGCACACCGGGCACACATCCCTACCTGGACGGCCCCTCGCAGGCGCGCAGCATGATCGACGCGGTGCGAGCCGCCCGTACGCTGGTGCCGGAGCTGAGCGCCGACTGGGCTGTCGTCGGCCAGTCCCAGGGCGGGCAGACCGCGCTGTTCACCGCCCACCTCGCGCCCGCCGACGCCCCCGAGCTGCGATTGCACGGCGCGGTGGCGACCGGTCCGCCGTCGAATCTGGAACTGGTCGCGCCGCTGCTGGGCCCCTGGGTGCCGGAGCTGCCGCTGCGCATGACGACGGCGTACTTCGCGATGATCATGGCCGGATTGCGCGCGACCGCGCCGGAACTGGACCTGGACCGCTTCCTGACGGCGGAGGGGCAGCGGGTGCTGAGCATCGTGGAGAACGACTGCGTCTTCGAGGCCGACGAGCAGGTGCGTGACGTGTCCATCGGATCGATGCTCGCGGCCCCGCTCGATGATCCGGCACTGCTGGCGGTGGTCGACTCGATGATGCGCGTGCCGGTCGCCGGCTACACGGTGCCGCTCTACCTCGGCCAAGGCGTCACCGACCGCGACGTGCCCATCCCGCTCACCGCGAAACTGGTGACCGAACTGTTCGCGCACGGCACGGACGTGGAGGTCGAGCTGTTCCGGGGCGATCACCTGGCCACCGCGCGCGACTCCCTTCCGGCGACGGTGGCCTTCCTGGACCGGGTCTTCGGCCGTTAACCCCAGAGCGAGCGGCAGGGGAGCCGGGGCAGCTCCGGACGGACCTTGCCGTCGATGGTGACGGTGAGCCCGGCGCCGAGGGCGGCGGTGGTGAACGCCCACGCCTCGGCGCTGGTGGCCGCGTACTCCAGGACCAGGGTGTCGTCGGCGGTGGGACCTTCGAAGTAGACGGTGACGCGTCGATCCGGGGTCTCGGGTACAGCCGCGCGATAGGTGCCCGTGGCCGTCGTGCCGTTCATGTCACCGTCTCCTTCCCATCGCCGCCACGCTGCGTCGACGGGAATCACGCTAAGCGCCCGACCATGGAGTAGTACATGGTGCACCCGGCCTGCTGGACAAGTCACAGGGCGGCTGGGCCGGCGTTGGAGATTCGTCAGAAGGGTGACCCGGGCGCGGCACAGCGTGTCGCGGTCGCGCTTGTGAGTTGTCCACATAAGCTCCGGTGGTTCTGCCGTCTTCGTCGCTCCACCTCCAGGATGAACTCCATTGCTGGACCCGAGGGGAGGCATACGTCCATGAGTCAGGCCCTACGCTCGATACGCACGGCCGCGGCGCTGGCGTTCGGCGCGCTGATGCTGGTCGCGGTGGCCGGAGCGGGACATTCCGCGCCGCTGTACCCGGCGCCTGATCCGGACCCGTTCTTCGCGACGCCGCCGGATCTGGCGGACAAGCGACCCGGGGAGGTGCTCGCGGTGCGCCCGATGCCGCCGCTGCCGATCTTCCCGGACACCACGGTGCGGGTGGTCCGATTCCGTTCGACGAACTCCGAGGGCAAGCCCATCGCGGCCACCACCACGGTGCTCACGCCGGGCGCGCACCGCGAGAACGGCCCGCTGCTGTCGTTCCAGCACATCATCAACGGCCTGGGCGCGGATTGCTCGGTTTCGCGCGTGCTCTACACCGGCGATCCCAACCTGGTCGTGCGCGAGGCGCCAGCCTGGAACGTGCTGTTGCAGCGCGGCTGGACCGTCGCGCTGCCCGATCACCTCGGCCCCAATTTCGCTTACGGCGCAGCGAAATTGGGCGGGCAGATCACCCTGGACGGCATCCGCGCCGTCAAGCAGTTGCCGGAGCTGCGGGTGCAGTCGAGCCCGGTCGCGATGACCGGATACTCCGGCGGCGGTATGGCGACGGCCTGGGCGGCGGCGCTGGCGCCCACGTACGCGCCGGACCTCGAGATCGCGGGCGCGGCGATGGGCGGCGTCCCGATGAACCTGGTGAAAATGCTGGAAGGTCTCGGTCTGGGCTCGCACCCGGTGTTCGGGCTCGCCATGGCGGCGGGTTTCGGCCTGGAGCGGGAGTATCCCGAGCGTTTCCCGCTCAGCGAGCAGCTCAACGACCGGGGCTTGGCCGCCCGCGCCGCCATGGCCAACAGCTGCACCAACGACATCATCGCCACCGGCGCGGGCCGGGGCGCGATGGACTTCGCCAAGACCACCTCCATGATCGACGACCCGCGGGCCAGGGCCGTGGTGGAGGAGAACAGCCTCGAGCTCTACGACGGCGTCCCGAAAACCCCTGTCTTCGAATGGCATTCGCCCATCGACGGTCTGGTGCCGGTGGACGCGATCGTCAACACGAACCGGCGCTGGTGCGAGGCCGGGGTGCGGGTGCAGTCCGAGGAGATCCCGGTGCCCGACCACCTCACCGCGGCGGTGCTGGGCATCCCGGCCGCGCTGGGCTGGCTGGAGGCCCGCTTCCGGGGGGAGCCCGCGCCGAGCAACTGCTGAGGCGGTTCCCCGCGCCGACCGGGCCGAATCCACCGTGCGCCAGGTGGATTCGCCCGGTTGTTGCGATTCGGCGTCATGACGCGCACAACTCGGGCACGAGCCGGTGTCCGGGCGGTCGCCGGGGCCTACCCTGAATCCCTGGCCCTCGGCGCGACAGGGGGCGATCGGGGGTCCGCGGCCGCATCTCCCTGGGCCAGGCGAACAGCCCACGCATCCGAAGGTGTGTGCCATGAGATGCTTGCCCGCCCTCGTCACGACGGTCCTGCTGGCGCTTCCGGTCCTGGCCGGAAGCGCCGCCGCGCAACCGCCGCCGCCACCGGTCATCCCCGGAATCCCCGATCTGTCGGGGCTGCCGCCGCTGCCCGACGCGTCGGGTTCGCTGCTACCGGGCTTGCAGGAGTGGATCGACCGGGTGATCCCACCGCCCCTCGTCGCGCCCCCGCCGGTGCCCGACGTGGCGGCCCCCGAGCACGCGGTGCTCTCGCCGACGGCGACCGCTCTGCACGCGGCCGTACTGCCCGCCCCGGTCGGCGACCCGATCTTCGACGCCTGGCCCGCACACCTGGCCGACCTCGCCCCGGGGGAGATCATCGAGGTCAGGGACGTGACGCCGACGGCGGCCATGATGGTGCTGATGCCGTTCGAGCGGGCGCTGCTGACCAAATACCGCACCGCCGACGCGTACGGCCGCCCGTCGTTCGCGACCGCCACGCTCGTGGTGCCCGCGACCCCGTGGCCGGGGCCGGAGGGCAGGCCGGTGCTGGTGAACAACCTCCCCATCAACGCGTTGGGGCGCGAGTGCGCACCCGGCTACAGCATGGCCCACGGGTGGACCAGCAACACCGGCATCACCGACTTCCTCCCGCCCACAACACAATTGGCGCTGCTGCGCGGCTACGCCGTGCTGATTCCCGACCACGAGGGCCCGCGCATGGCCTACGCCGAACCGTATGTCGCGGGACACGCTGTGCTGGACGGCATTCGGGCGGTGCGCGCGCTGCTGCCCGCCGAATTCGGCACGAGCCGTTTCGCGCTCACCGGGTACTCCGGCGGCGCGATCGCGACGCACGGCGCCGTGAAGCTGCTCGCCGGGTACGCCCCGGAACTCACCGGTGTGGTGGCGGGCGCGGCGCTCGGAGGTGTCCCGGCCGACTACGAGATCCTGGCCCGCAGCATGAACGGGAATCTGGCCTCGGCGGTGTTCATGGGGGCGGTGTTCGGCATCGGCCGCGAACGCCCGGGGATCGTGGAGCGGATGAACAACCTGGCCGGGTGGATCGCCACCTCGCCGGTGAAGGACACCTGCTCGAGCACCTTCGGCGCGGTCGGAATCCTGTTGCTGCCCATCGACATCGCCGCGAACTTCCCCGATCCGCTGCGCTCGGAGTTCGCCGAGGAGATCTACCGCGTGACGCGCATGGAGAACATGGCCTCGGCGGTGCCGCTCTACATCTACAACGGGGAACAGGAGTGGTGGATCCCGGCCGAGGGCGCGCGCAACCTGTACCACGAGCAGTGCAGGCTCGGCGTCACGGCCGTGTATCGCGGTGTGCCCGGCGAACACCTGATCGGCGCGGTGGTGGGCTATCCCGAGGCGGTCGGGTGGCTGGACGAACGCCTGCGCGGGATTCCCGCCGTGAGCGAGTGCTGAACGCTCACTTGCCTTGCAGCCACAGCTGTTTCATGCGCCAGTGGTTGTCCCACCAGGCCGACACCACGGCCGGGTCGGCGTCCGGCGGCGGTGGCGGCGACTCGCCGGGGAACAGCCCGTCGGGGCCCGGCGCGCCGACGGAGGTGGTGGTGGGCAACGGCGGTTCGGTGGGCGTGGCGGGGTCGGTCGTGACGGATGGGGGAGCCTCGGGCAGGACGGATGCATCGGCGGCGGACGTGGGGGCCGGTGTGGCGACCGGAACGGAGGGGGCCCGGGTGGGCGCGGCGACCACGGGCCGCGGGGCGACCGGCGGCGGCGCGGGCGCGGCGGCGTCGTGGGTGGCCTCGATGCGGATCGGCACGGGGGCGGGCGGTGCGGCGTGCGCGTCGGCGGGCTGCGTCGCGGGGTCGGCCGGTCCGGGCGCGGCCGCCTCGCTGACGGTCACCGGACGCGTCCACACGGCGTCGTCGGTGAGGTGGGCGACCGTGGGCCCGGCCAGCCCGAGCAGCGTGGCCAGCGCGATGCCGACCGGCAGCAGTCCGGCGGCGCGGCGGGTGTCGTCGTCGAGCAGGACGGTCGCCGGCTCGTCCTCGGGGAGTTGTCCGGCGGCGATCACCGCCGCGCCGAGGGCGGCGGGGTCGGGCGGACCGTCGAGCGTGACGGTCTCGGCATCGAACGCGCGCGCCACCTGCTCGCGCAGTGCGGGTCGGAGCCGCTTCGTGCCGAACAGCGCGATGCCGTCGATCCGCAGCCCGTGGGTGATGAGCGCGGGATGCACGTGGTCGAACGCCTCGGCGGCCGCGTCGTCGCCGCGCTTCCACGCCCCGGCGGCGAGCACGCGTTCCCGGGACGGCCCGGTGACGAGATAGGTGAGTTCGCGTTCGGAGACCTCGAGCCCGAGCAGGGTGCCGAAACGGTCCAGTTCGCGGTGTTCGCGCACGAAGGCCAGCAGCGCCGCTCGCACCGAGACCAGCGACGTGGTGCGCCAGCGCCCGGCGCCCAGGTGCGTGACGAGTTCGCGGCGCTCCCCGGGCGTGCGGTAGGTGACGGCGATGTTCTCGATCAGCGAGAGCGTCCGGTCGGCGAGGTCGCCGAGCACGGCGGTCACCGCCGCGGCGGGGCCGGCCCGGTCGACCTCGCGGTCGATCTGCTCGGGTGGCCCGCCGGAGGGGCCGCCGGAGGGGCCGTCCGACCGGGGGTTCGGCAGCAGTACCACGCGGACCACCGAGATATCGGTCGAGACACCCACCGTCGCCATACGATCACCCTCTTGCCACACGCGACTCGGTAGGGATTCGTCGCCGACCCGCGCGGCGATCGGTCCCGGGCCGAGATTGGTGCGGGAGTGGTGACCGGGGACGAGCGGAAACCGACCGGTCCCACCGGTACGGATCACAACAGCTCTGGCGCGAAACGGGATCGAAGTCCCTGGAGTGTCGCGGCGAATTCGTGGCAGACTCGGTGGATGCCGACATCGGGAGCGCGACCCTCGCCGGAAAGCGCCTCGGCCGGAAGACATTCCGTCGCCGAGGGCGGCCCGACCGTCCTGCGCATGCTGCTCGGCGGCCGCCTGCGGCGGTTGCGCGAGGCCGCGGGGGTCACCCGCGAGGCGGCGGGCGAGCACATCCGCGGCTCGCACTCCAAGATCAGCAGGCTCGAACTCGGCCGCACCGGCTTCCGGGAGCGCGATCTGGTCGACCTGCTCACGCTGTACGGCGTCACCGACGAGACCGAGCGCGCGGAGTTCCTGGAACTGGCCAGGCAGGCCAACACCTCGGGCTGGTGGCACCACGACAGCGACTGGCTGCCGAAGTGGTTCGACACCTATCTGGGCCTGGAACAGGCCGCCCGGCTGATCCGCTGCTACGAACCCAGGGCCGTCCCCGAACTGCTCCAGACCGCCGACTACGCGCGCGCCCTGCTGATGCTCGCGCACCCGAACGAGTCCGTCGACGCCATCGAACGGCGGGTCGCGCTGCGCATGGGCAGGCAGCACATTCTCACCAGGGCCAAGCCGCCGCAGGTGTGGCTGATCGTGGAGGAGGCGGCGCTGCGCAGGCGGATCGGCGGGTCGGCCGTCTGGCGCGAGCAGATCGAGCGGGTGGTGCAGGCGGCCGACCAGCCCAACATCACCCTGCAGGTGCTGCCCGATCACGTGGGCGGCCCGGCGCTGGCCGACGGCGGGTTCACCATGCTGCGGTTCACCGAGTCCGACCTGCCCGACATCGTCTACCTCCAGCAGCTCACCGGCGCGCTGTACCTGGACAAGCAGTCGGATCTGGCCGCCTACCGCGCGGTGGTCAACACGCTGTCGGTGCACGCCACCCCGCCGCAGTACACGCGCGGGTTCCTGGAATCGCTGCGCGACCATCAGCCGCGCACGGTGGACGAGCCGTCCGGCCCCGAATGAGGCCGGCCCGCCCCGGCCCGCGGCGACGGTGATTGGGAGCATGCCGCGCGAGCCGGGACGGACCGTGTGCGGCCCCGGCCATAGTCTCGTGCCGGGCCCTGCGGGTGACCCGCGCCGAGGCCGTCGCTGGCGAGCATAGGCGCGCCGAGCGGGCCCTGACAGAGGTCCGGGCCGGGACTGGAAGACCTCCAGCACCTTGCCCCGCGCCGTGCTGACGAGTCACAGCGCCAACGGTTTTCGCTCAGGACGGGCCGGGCGCGATGGTGCCGATGATCGGGTGCTGCGTGGCGCCGTCGGTGCCGGTGAGCAGGCGCTTGAGGATCTTGCCCGTCTCACCGCGCGGCAGCGCGTTGAGAAAGGTGACGTCGCGCGGCACCGAGAACCGGCTCAGCCGGTTGCGGATGTAGGTGCGCACCATGTCCGAATCCAGGCCCGCGCCTTCACGTTTCACCACGAACGCGGCCAGCCGCTGCCCGTACTCGCGGTCCGGGACGCCCACCACCGCCACCTCGCGCACCTGCGGCAGGTAGGCCAGCGCCTCCTCCACGGGGCGCGGGAAGACGTTCTCGCCGCCGGAGATGATCATCTCGTCGTCGCGGCCCGCGATGAACAGCCGGCCCGCGGCGTCGAGGTAGCCGAGGTCGCCGGTGTCGAGCATGCCGTCGGCCTCGTCGGGCGGCGAGGCGTTGACGTACCCATCGAAGAGCATGTGGTTGCCCACGAAGATGTGGCCGGTCGCCCCGACCGGCAGCGGGCGGTGGTCGGGCCCGAGGATCGCGACCCTGGTGCCCAGCGGCGGCCGCCCGGCGGTGGTGGGCGCGGCGCGCAGGTCCGCCGGATCGGCGATGCTGCCCCAGCTCACCTCCGTGGACCCGTACACGTTGTAGAGGACGTCGCCGAACGCGTCCAGGAAGTCCAGCACCGTGCTCGCGGCCAGTGGCGCGCCGCAGCTCGCCACGATTCGCAGGCACGAGGTGTCGTAGCGGGCGCGCACGGCGGAGGGCAGTTCGAGGATGCGGTGCACCATGATCGGCACCGCGATGAACGTGCTCACCCGGTGTTCGGCGATGAGCCGCAGGCAGTCCTCGGCGTCGAACTGGTCGGGCAGCACCACGGTCGAACGCAGCGCCGTGCTCAGTTGCAGCGCGGCCAGCCCCCAGGTGTGGAACAGCGGCGCGGGGATGAGCATGGTCTCGTCCATACCCAGCGGGATGCGCGAGAGCAGCGCCGCGATGGTGCTGAACCCCTTGGCGTGCGGGCGCCGCGCGCCCTTCGGCGTGCCGGAGGTGCCCGAGGTGAGGACGATGAGCTTGCCGGGATGGGTGGGTTTGCGGAAGTCGGTGTGACCCATCTCGGCCAGGTCGTCCAGCGTGGGACGGCCCAGGCTCGCGGCGTCGGTGGCGTAGCGGGGGAGGTCGTCGTGCAGGTACTGGATGAGGTGGTCGAATTCGCCGTCCACGAACAGCGCGGCGAGCTTGTCGCGCTGCACGACCTCCTCGATGCGCCGGGCGGGCAGGCCGGTGTTGAGCAGTGCGACGTCGACGCCGAGTTTGCCCGCGGCGACCATGGTTTCGACCATGCCGCGATGGTTGCGCGCGAGCAGGCCCACGGCGTCGCCCGCGCTCAGGCCCAGCATCTCGAGGGCGCCGGCGATGGCGGTGGTGCGCTCGTGCAGTTCGCCGAAGGTGCGCACACCGTTGGCGTCGATGAGGCCCGGCCGGTCGGGGGCGAACGCCGCGGCGGCGGCATAGCCGCCCGCGAGATTGAATCCCCATTCCGAAAGGCGGCGCAGCGCTTTGAATCCCACGTCGGGCCGATGCGCGCGCACGACGCCGGTGGACACGATCTGCCGCACCACCTGCGCCCGCCGGCGCAGGGGCGAGTTCTCGCCGTTGACCACCACTGACGTGGTCGCGCCACGGACCAGGTCGGCGATGCGGCGCAAACCGCGCTCGGCCCAGGCGGTCACGTCGCCGTTGCTCAGCGCCGGGACGGCGGGGTGCACCCGGCCCGGCGCGAAGAACGTGACCGCGATGCGGGTGCGCTCCTCGTCGCCGCGCAGGCGGACGGAGGCGAAACTGCCCAGCGCCGGGCAGATCAGCTCCAGGCTCTCGTACCAGCGCCCCACCCGCACCTGCACGACCTGGGTGCGCACCCCGGATTCGGCGGTGCCGATGCGCAGGCGCAGGACCTGGTGGCCCCCGACGGACTCCATCGGCTCGCACGCGCCGATACCGGGGAAAACTCGGGGGTAAGTCTGCGGCTCGCGGAGCAGGTCCCAGACCGCCTTGCGGGGGATCGGGAATTCCGCGGTCACATCGATGACATCGGTAACCACTGGCTTGCAATTCTCGTCGGCCGGTTCGAACAGCTCGGGTCGGCGGAGAATTCCTTTGTAGCGCCGGATTCGCGAATGGTCAAGAGTCGGTAATACTGGCAGGTGAGAGCCTGTTTTACGGCCTACAGCGGGGTGCTTTCAACTGTGCGTGGGCACAAACTGTGCGGCCTTCTGGAGTTTTGTCGTCGACCATTCGGGTACAGGCATGAACACGTGGTTCCGCACGGGATTTCGGGAGTATTTGTGACTACTCATAATTTCGCCCGGGGCTTTTTGGGGAAGCGGCGAACTCCCGGCTACGCACCCCCTCGGCCGGGTAATGTCTCGCCGGGACAATACTGGTACGCTGAGGGCATGGGCACCGACGACGACGTCGACCTGGACGGCCGCAGGCTGCGCACCCGGCGCAGCCGGGAAGCGCTGTCCCGCGCGGCCTTCGACCTGCTCACCGAGCGCGGCCTGCACGCCGTGGCGGTCGAGGACATCGCCGAACGCGCCGGCGTCACCCGCCGCACCTTCAGCAGGCATTTCCCGTCCATCGAGGCCGCCATCCTCGGCGATATCGACCAGGACGTGCACCAGGTCAACGAGGCGCTGCGCCGCCGTCCCGCACACGAACCGCCGCTGCGCGCCTACCGCAACGCCGTCCACGACTGGCTCACCGCCGAATACGGGGGCGCTCGCGCACCGCTGCTGGCCCGCCGGTGGGCCCTGTTCCAGCGCTTCGACCGCGAACCCGCCCTGCTCGCCGACTACCAGCGCATCCGCGCGGAAGGACTGCGCGAATCGGTGGCCGTGGTCGCCGAACGTCTCGGCGTGGACCCCGCGACCGATCTGCGCCCGGCCACCGTGGTGGCCGCCTGCTCCGGGCTCATCGTCGCCGCCTTGCAGACGTGGGCGGCGGGCGAGGACCCCGACGCGCTGCCCGCCCTGATCGAGGGCTTCTTCGACACCCTGGCCGGACTGGCTGGCGAACCCGAGTACGAGGAGTCGGCACCATGACCACCGCGCGCGCAGGGCTGCTGCGCAGGACGTGCCGCCGCGCCGGGCTGGACCGCAACCCGATGCGCCGCCGGGAGGACCGCGTGCAGTCCTGGACCGCCCTGCTGCTCGTCACGCTGTTCCTGGCACTGATCCCCGTGGTGGCGGGGACACTCGGCACCAGCGTGTATCACACGGAAACGGTGGCGGCGCAGCAGCGTCTGGCGGAGTTGCGCCGGATCGACGCCACGGTGGTGGAGGTGGGCAAGGCGCCGCTGTACGCGCCGATCACCCCCGCGAAGGTGTCGTGGGTGGACGAGCACGGGAACACGCGGGTGGCCGAGCACCGGGCGACCTCCCTGGTGCGGGAGGGCGCGACGGTGAGCGTCTGGCTCGACGACGGCGGCCGGGTGGTGGAGCCGCCCGCCGAGACGCGGCCGCTGAGCCGGGCCGTAGTGCTCTGCGCCGCCGTGGTTTTCGGCGCGTTCGTCATGTTCGCGAGCGTCTACGTGCTGCTGGTGGCCGCCCTGGATCGCCGCCGCTCGCGCCGGTGGGAGGCCGAATGGGCGGCCGTGGGCACGATCTGGGGCGGGCGCGGCGCGGTGTGAGCTCTGCCGGCGGTGTGAGCCCTACACCGGGAACAGGCTGTGCTTGCGCGGGTTGTTCTTCGGCCGGGGATCCTTGCCGCGCAGCAGGCGCAGCGCCTTGCGGATCTCCAACCGGGTGCGCGAGGGCTCGATGACGGCGTCGATGTAGCCGCGCTCGGCCGCTATCCACGGGGTCGCCATGGTGGCGTTGTAGAAGTCGATCATCTGCTGGCGCACCTGCGCGCGCTGCTCGGCGGGGGCGGCCTCGAGCTGCCTGCGGCCGGTGATGCCGACCATGCTCTCCGCGCCCATCACCGCGATCCGCGCGGTCGGCCAGGCCAGGCTGATATCGGCGCCCAGCTGCTTGCAGCCCATCACCGCGTACCCGCCGCCGTACGCCTTGCGGGTCACGACGGTCACGATCGGGACGGTCGCCTCGATGACCGCGCGGAAGAAGCGGCCACCGCGCTTGATGACGCCGTTGCGCTCCTCCTCCAAGCCCGGAAGCACGCCCGGGGTGTCCACCACGAACACCAGCGGCAGGCCGAAGGCGTTGCACAGCCGGATGAAGTGGGTGGCCTTGTCCGAGCACTGCGCGTCCAGCGCGCCGCCGAGCACCTGCGGCTGGTTGGCGACGACGCCGATGCTGCGCCCGTCGACGCGGGCGAACCCGGTGATGAGGTTGCCCGCGGTGGCCGCGCCGATCTCGTGGAAGGCGCCGTCGTCGAAGATGCGCAGCAGGATGTCGCGCATGTCGTAGCCGACCTTGTCGGAGTCGGGGATGATCGAGTCCAGCTCCAGATCGGTCGCGGTCATCTCCGGTTCCAGGCCCGGGTTGACCACCGGCGGCTCCTCCAGGCAGCTCGACGGCAGGTAGCTCAGGTAGTCGCGCACCCAGTCGAACGCCTCGCGCTCGGTCGGGGCCACGTGGTGCACGGTGCCGTTGCTCGCCTGCACTGCGGCTCCGCCCAACTCCTCGGCGGTGACCGACTCGCCTGTGACCGCCTTGATCACCTCGGGGCCGGTGACGAACATGTAGGACTTCTCGGTCGCCACCAGCACGTCCATGTTGACCGGCCCGTAGACCGAGCCCGCGGCGCACTTGCCGAGCATGATCGCGATCTGGGGCACGAAGCCGGACAGGTCCTCCTGGCGGCGGCACATGAGCGCGTACCAGGCCAGCGAGGCCACGGCGTCCTGGATGCGCGCGCCACCGGAGTCGTTGATCGCGATGACGGGGCAGGCGTTCTCGTAGGCGAACTCCATGGCGGCGGCCACCTTGCGGCCGAACATCTCGCCGACCGAGCCGCCGTGCACGGTCTGGTCGTGCGCGATCACCACGACGGGGCGGTTGTCGATGTAGCCGCGCCCGGTGACCACGCCGTCGCCGTACATGGCACCCGGCTGGCCGGGGTGGCGCATGAGCGCGCCCATCTCCACGAAGGTGCCGGGGTCGAGCAGCATGCGGACGCGTTCGCGGGCGCTGGGGATCTCCTTGGCCTTGCGTTTCGCGATGCCGGTCTCACCCGCGGGTTCCTCGGCGAGCTCCAGGATGGCCTGCAGCTCTTCCAGCTTTTCTCGCGTACCGCTCATATGCCTGTCAATGTCCTTCGAACTCGCCGTTGCGCCATGCCGAACGGTGGGTGTCCGTAAGGAGGCGCAGCGCTCGATGGTAACCGTCGCCGAGACCCTCCGCACACCGGTGGCGGCGATCCCATGGGGAGGGTCACAGCGGGTGTCGTCACGCTCTTGGTCGGTTGTCCTATCGGCACGCCGGTCGGCCCGTTACGCGCGCGGGCGAGCGGCCGGACCTGTTCCCGCGAGGACCGTGCGCGACGGGTGGGGTGCGTGCGTTTCGTACCGGTCGTCGTGATCTGCTTGTGATCGTCCCCAACCGAGGGTGATCGGGCTGATGAATATCCAGAAAGCGTTGTCGAGGAAGTTTTTTCGCGCCGGGCGCGACTAAGCTCCGAGAGTCATGGCGGGCACAAAGGCCGGGTCGGGCATCACATCGCTGCACTCGAAACTCGTGGAACATCTGCGAATTCCCGGGCGCGGCGAGCCGCCGGGTGATCTCGCGACGATCACGCGCACCTGTCTGGCCGAGGCGGTGGAAGTGCTCGAGCCGCACGCTCTCGTGACCGCGCAGCCGCCCCGGATCGCGGGCAGCGCCACCCGCTGGGCGCGCGAAGGTGTGGCGTTGGAAAGCGTGCTCGGCGCCTATCACGACAGCCTGCGCTCGGGTCTGGACTTCCTCGCCGAACACGTCGGCCGCGCCGACACCGACGATCTCGTCACCCAGACCCGGCTCATGGTCCGGGCGCTGGAGATGGTCACGGTGGCGGCCTCGGCGGCGTATGTCGAGGAGCACCGGATGGTCGCGCGCGAACACCAGACGGCCGCGCAGACGCTGGTGTCGGCGCTGCTCAGCGGGCACGGCGTCGCCCAGCTCGCCCGGCAGACCGGGATCGTGGTCGCGCCCTGTTACCAGGTGGTGGCGGTGTCGATCCCGGCGCACGCCGAGGAGTTGCGGCCCGGTGGCGCGGCCTCGGCCGGTCGGCGCAAACTGCGCCGGGTGCAGGCGGCGCTGGCCGATCCGCTCGGGTCGCGTGCGCTGTCGCTGCTGTCCACCGAGGGCGGCACGGTGCTGGTGCCGCTGGATTCGTCGACCGCGCTGACGCCGCTGGCCGTGACCGCCGAGGTGCTGGACCTGCTCAGCGAGGCGGCCGAGGTGCCGCTCACCGCCACTTTCGCGGCCGGCGCGACCGCGCGGGTGCCGGAGTTGGCGGGGCGCGCGCACGAGGCGCTGGGGCGGCTGCGCGCGGCGGGCCGGCCGCCCGGTTTGTATCCCCTGGCGGATTCGGGTGATTCGATCGGCGGTGCCGGGGAACCACCGGGTTGTGACGAAATCCAGCCGGCGGGTGAGCCGATAGTCATCTCTGCCAACAAAACTCGAATCGCCCGATCGGCCTGATCACGCCGCCATATCGTCGGGCATGGCCCGCACCACGCCTGAGGAGTAACGAGTGATCATCGCGTCGACCGATGCGGACCGGGCGCGCGCCCGGGAAACCGCTATCCGTTGGCTGCCCGATGAATGGTCGCCGAACGTAATATTGTGGCTCCCGCGACAATTCGATCCGGAGAATTTTGTGCCCGCGGCGCGGTTCACCGGGGTGGGCGTACGCCGTGACGTGAATTCCACTCCGGGAACACGGAATATCTCGACCGCCGGGGTGCGATCGGTATGAAGGCGAAGACGACCACGGCGGCCGCGATGCTCACCCTCGCGACCGCCGCGCTGCTGGCTCCCATGCGGGGCGACGCCGTCGCCACCCCGCCGCTGCCGATCGCCGCGCCCGCCGCGACACCGCCCGCCGTGGACCCGAAGATGACCAGGGTCGGGCTCTACGCCGTGGAGAAGGTCGGGCCGCGCCACGACCGCCTCCACATCACCTCGGCGGCGATGGGCCGCGTGGTGCCGGTCGACGTGCTGCGGGGCGCGGGGGAGGACCCGCGCCCGACGCTGTACCTGCTCGACGGGGTGGACGGCGAGCCGGTCTCGGGCTGGCTGACCAAGGGCGGCGCGGCGGAGTTCTTCGCCGACAAACCCGTCGACGTGGTGCTCACCAGCGGCGGCACCGGCAGCATGTACAGCGACTGGGAGCGCCACGACGCGGCGCTCGGACTCAACCGCTGGGAGACCTTCCTCACCGAGGAGCTGCCACCGGTGGTGGAGTCGGTGCTGCGGTCGAACGGGCACCGCGCCGTAGCGGGCGTCTCCATGGGCGCCCAGGCGGCGGTCATGCTCGCGCAGCGTCACCCCGGGTTCTATCGCGCGGTCGCCGGTATGAGCGGGTGCTACTCGACGGCCGACCCGCTCGGGCGGGCCGTCACCACCATCACGGTCGCCTCGCGGGGTGGGAATCCGGAGAACCTCTGGGGCCCACCGTCTTCGGAGCAGTGGCGCGAACACGACAGCGTGCTGCACGCCGAGCGGCTGCGCGGCACCGCCGTCTACCTCTCGGCCGCCACCGGCGCCCCGACCGACGCCGACCTGATCGCCATCGCCGAGTCCCCCTCGGTCGCCGACGCGCTGGGCCTCGCAGGGGGAGGACTCGCGCTGGAGGCGGGGGCGTTGCGCTGCACGGAGCGTTTCGCCGCGCGCCTCGCGGAGCTGGGCATCCCGGCGGTGGTGGAGTATCCGCCGCTGGGGATGCACACGTGGCCGGATTTCGAGGCGCAGCTGCCCAAGGCGTGGGCGGTGCTGGAGGAGGCGCTGGACGCGACGGGCTGAGGTGGGCGGTGCGGAGTTCGGACTGTCGGCCTCCCGGTGCCCAGAGTGCTTGCGGCGGGCCGTCGTTCGCGGTGGTGGACCGGTGCGCTGGGGTGTCCGGGGCAGCGCGGTGACATCTGGGCGATGACGGTGTCGGTTCCGGTGGATTGGATGCGCGGCGATGACTCCGGAATGCACGCCGGGCGGGAGCGTTGAGAGGGGTATGGGTTCAGCGCTGCGGGATGTCCGGTTCTCCGTCCTCGATCGGTCGCGGGTCCGGCGTGGGCAGTCGCACCCGGAGGCGCTGCGGGAGACCGTGGAGTTCGCGCGGCTGGCCGAGGCGTGGGGGTACCACCGGTTCTGGGTGTCGGAGCACCACAGTGTGCCCGGGGTGGCGGGGTCCGCGCCGACGGTGCTGGCGGCTGCCGTCGCGGCGGCGACCTCGCGCATCCGGGTGGGCACGGGCGGGGTGATGCTGCCCAACCATCAACCACTCGTGGTGGCCGAGCAGTTCGGCACGCTGGAATCGCTGTCGCCGGGGCGGATCGATATGGGGCTCGGCCGGTCGGTCGGGTTCACCGATGGCGTGCGCCGCGCGCTCGGGCGCGACCGGTCGGACGCCGAGGATTTCGACGCCGCGCTGGCCGAACTCCTCGCCTATCTCCGCGATGGTGTCGGCGGCGTCCACGCCTGGCCCGCCGAGGGACTGCGCATTCCCGCCTACCTGCTCGCCACGGGATCGGGCGCCGCCCGCGCCGCGAGATTCGGGCTGCCGCTGGTGATCGCCGCCGTCGCGGGCACGGACCGGATGGTGCGGGCCATCGACACCTACCGCGCCGAGTTCCGCGAAACCGAGTGGGGCGCACGGCCGTACGTCATCGTGTCCGGCACGGTCCTCATCGCCGACAGCGTGGGCGAGGCCCGTCGCCTGCTCCTGCCCGAGGCGTGGTCGAGCGCGTACTCCCGCACGCGCGGGGAGTTCCCGGTCCTCGACGACCCCGCGGGCATCGAGCGCCTCGCCATGACACCCCGCGAACGCACCTTGTTCGAGGAGGCCCTGCGCGACCAGATCCACGGCACCGAGGACGAGGTCGCCGAATCCCTGGAACTCCTGCTCACCCGCACGGCGGCCGACGAAATCCTGGTCCACACTTCCACTTTCGACCGCGCCGCCCGCCTCGACTCACACCGCCGCCTCGCCCGCCTGGTCGGACTGCCGGTGCGGGAACCGCAACCGTCGGCCGCTTGACGACGCGGGATTCGGCTGGGGGGACACGCATCCGAATACGACGGTTGGTCCGAGTCCCGCCTACCGCACCCGCACCTCTGCCGAGAGATGGCCCGCCAGACGCCGATCCCCGGTGCGCAGGTCGAGGCCGACGGTGGCGGTGCGCTTGCGGGCGTCGAGGGCGGTGACCCGGCCGCTGATAGTCACCGGGGTGCGTTCACGAGAGCGGTGCGGGCGGTGCAGGTTCGGGGCGCGCTGGGCGCGCAGGCGCAGGAGCGCGGCGGGATCGCCGAGCCAGTCGGTGAGGTAGCCGAACACGAGGGCGTGGTCGGTGGCCGAGAGCGAGCCGGGTTCGGCGAGGTCTGTGACGATATCGAGGCCGCCGGGGATGCACACCCGCGTCGGCAGTTCGGCCCCTACGCGCAGTTGCTCGAACCGGAAGTCGGTGCGCGGCGCGCGTTCCGGCGCGCTCGGTGTGGGGCGGCGGCGGGGGCTCGACGGCCCGTCCGGCGCGGCGGAGCACCCCGCACCCACCCGGGTGAGCAGGGTGGTCGAATCCGCGTACCGGACCACGCCCGCCGCGTCGGTGAGCGTGCCGCGCAGGCACAGCACCTCGTAATCCGAGAAGTACCGCAGGGATTCGACATGCACGGCGCACGTCACCCGCTCACCGGCGGTCAGCGGTCCGCCGAGGTCGACCACCTGATCGGCGTGCAGCACGCGCGGCGGCGCGCTCGCGGCGATCCGTTCCGCGAGCGCATCGCGCCGGGCGCGTTCGAGAGACGACGCGGCGAGGACGGCGGCCGCGGCGCGCCCGGACATCCCGAGCTCGCGCACCGCTCGCGCGCAGTCGTCGAGTTCGCCGGGTTCCACCGTCCAGCTCGGTGGCGCGCACACGGTTTCGCTCATACCTACTCCAGGATCGGTGGGGGACAGTGGGTCAGCGCGGCGGCCCGAACGGCGCGGCGATCATCGGAGTCTGGTCGGGTGTCACCGTCGCGACCACCGGAACACCCGCGCCGAGGAAGTCGCGCACGGCGCGGTCCACGTGGTCGGTGGAGGTGATCACCACCGCGTCGCGCGCGCCGATCTCGCGGATGATGCGCGCCGAATGCGCCGCGTTCTGGACCGTGGACGCGGCGTGGTCCTCCACGATCACCCGCTGCGGCGCGATCCCGTGCGCGATCAACCAGTCCGCCATGGCGCGCGCCTCGGTGACGCCGTTGCGCGGATTCCCGCCGGTGACGATCACCGGCGAACCGGGCGCCAGCAGCGCCTGCGCGAAACCGGCGTGCAGGCGGGCGATGAGCTCGGGCCGCATCCCGCCGTCGGGCAGCAGGCCGTGGCCCAGCACCACGATCGCGGTGTCGGGTCCCCGGAAGCCGAGCGAGGGCAGCGCGGCCGGCTGCGGAATCGCCAGCGGCCCCGCCGATCCGGTGTGCACCTCGGCGAAGGCGAGGGGAGCGGTGAGCAGCGCGGCCGCCACGGTGGCGGCGCCGAGCAGGGCGCGGGCGGCTCGGCGGCCGGAACTGGCGGGTGAGAGCGCGAATTCGAGCATGGCTCCTCCATCGACTGGCCATCGAGTCGCCTTCGACGGCGGGAAACGACCGCTCCATGATCACGCAGCCCCGCGCGGGCGACCTGGAAATCGCTGGATATCAGGACAATTCACGGTGCGGCCGGCCGGTAGCTGTGCATGTGCACGTGCGGGTGGGCGGGCGCGCGAACTTCGGGGCCCGGCCTTGGCGCGGGCGACAATCGAATCCCGCTGTGGGGGCGACAAAGCCGTGAGCGAGATTGTTCGTGAGCTCTCCAGTGCCCCACCGAATCCGGGCATTTCGGCGCCGGTGCGCTCCTACCGTGGAAACCGTACGACAGCCGAGAACTCCGGAGCGTGGTCGGCGACGACCTCGCGCCGCGGAGGAACGGAGGTGGTGGAGCAACCCGAACATCCTGACCGGATCGCGCGTGCCCCGCGCGCGACGAGGCGCCCACCGAGCGGCCCCGAACGCACTTCCGCTCGGTGGGCATTCGTCGATCCGGCACCGGAAACGACACCGCCGGACGCCCTTTCGGAGCGCCCGGCGGCGAGGTGTGCGAACCCGGTCAGGATGTGCGATACGAGCGGGCGACCAGCGCCGAGCGCAGGTACCACAGCCCCGACGGCTGCGACGGATCGAACCCGGTGAGCTGCCCGATCCGCTTGAGGCGGTAGTCCACGGTGTTGGTATGCACGTGCAGCACCCGCGCGGTGCGCTGCCGGTTCAAGTTGTTGGCGATGTGGCGCTGCAAGGTCTCCAGCAGTTCCGGGTGCTCGTCGAGCGGGTCCAGTAGCGATCCGAGGTATTCGCGGCCCGGCCCGGGACGGGTGAGCTGGTATTCGAGCGCGAGTTCGTCGAACCGGTACAGCCCGGCCACCGCCTCCAGCCGCTGCACCATGTCCAGCAGCTCGTGGGCCTGGTCGGCCGCGTCGGGGATCTGCTTGGGCGTGGCCTCGACCATGGTCGCGGTGATGCCGACCTGCGCGGCGCGCGAGAGGTCGGTGATCAGACCGTCGAGGGCGACCTGCTCCAGCAGGGTGGACGGGATGAGGATCGTGCCGCCGTCCACGCTGAGCAGCGAGAGCGCGCCGTTGCCGCAGCGGGTGGCCAGCTCGGCCTGCACCCGGCGCAGCTTGCGGCGCGCGACGACCTGGCCGTCGACCGCCGGATTGCGTTCGTCGCGGTGCGGCGGGATGGCGACGGCGATCACCGCGTACGAGTCGGCGATCGCGATGCCGCACTCGCGCGCCATCGTGGACGTGCTGTGCCCGCCGAGCAGCGCGGAGGTGAGTGTGTGCACGGCAGTGTGGTGTTCGCTGACCACCGCGCGCAGTTCGCGCACGTAGGCGACGGAGATGGCGGAGGTGATCTGGTCGAGCATCTCCAGCACCATCTTCGCGCCGTCCACCAGGTTGGTGTAGTCCTTGATGGTCGCACTGGACACCACCAGATCGAACCCGATCTTGAACCCCTCGTGGATGGAGTGGTGGATGGTGTCGATGGGCACGCCCTCGCGCGCCCAGCCCGCCGCGGCGTCCTGGAGGCGCTGCAACTTGGCCGGGATGTCGCGGCCGTCGAGCATGCTGACGGCGAACTCGAGGCAGACGCGGGTGATCGTGGTGACGTCGCCGCTGATGGCGTCGCCGGGCAGGGTGCCGCAGGGGATCACGTTCTCCACGAAGTGACCGACCATCTGCCGGGATAGCGCGCGGACATCCTGCAACGGTGACGACATGGGCCGGCCCGAAACGGTCAGGCTGGGCCGTGCTCCACTGTCGACGGTCATTGGCGACTCCTTCCGCCGGAGGATTTTGCTGTGCGGCGCATTCACACTAACCGCCGCGCGGGCCCGCCGGAACGATTCGGCGGGTTCTGTGAGATCGCGGGGGAGCGGCGCGGAAAGGCTTGTGACCGCTCACAGACCGGGCGATCCGCTACCGGTCGGTTGATCAGGATTTATCGAAATGTGAAGTGCGCGCGGTGCACGATTCTCGGCGGTGTGGCGGCTCTTCGGTGATGCTTCCGGACGGCTCGACGGGTGTACCCGGTGACGGGTGGTAATGGTGGCGACTCGAGCCTCGGTGATCTGCTGACCACGGGATACGCTCGCGCAGTGGGGTTTCGGCGCGGCTCGGAGAAAGCGTGCGGAATTCTCTCGAATTTCCTTCGGCGGGTGCCCGAATGGCGATTTTCCCGGAGTGGTGCGCAGGGGTCCGTCCGATTCCAGGGGTCGACGATCGGCCTTTTCGGAATATGTCCGCGCCCGCGCGATAATTCGCTTCCGGATCGAATCTCCTTGCGGTGGAGGGGCGATCGCGGGATCGCGGCTCGGGGGTGCCCGCCGTTTGCCGCGGGGGCGACCGGGTGGCGAGCCGCCGTTGTGCCGGTAGTATCACCCGGGCCGGATCTCGCACCCTGGAACGTGGGGCTTGTCCGGTGCGCGCCGTGTCCGGGATGGTTGTGCGGTACCCATCCACCGCGCGGCACGGCAGGGAAGGCAGCGGTGACGAAGCGATAGGGGCTCCGGCGATGAGACCGTCTCTGAGATGTCTTGTCTGGGAACTGGACAACACCCTGTGGGACGGTGTCGTCTGCGACGCGACCAGCGGCCCGCCCCGCCCGGCCGCCCTGCGCACCCTGCGCATGCTCAGCGAGCGCGGCATATTGCACGCCGTCGCCAGCCGCAGCGACCGCGACCTGACCCTCGAGCGCCTCTACCGCCACGGGGTCTACGAGATGTTCTCCGCCCTCGAGATCGGCTGGGGCCGCAAGTCGGCGGGCATCGTCCGCATCGCCCGCACCCTCGGCCTGAGTCTGGACAGCATCGCGTTCGTCGACGCCGAACCCGTCGAACGCGCCGAGGTGGCCCGCGCCCTCCCTCAGGTCCGCTGCTACGCGGCGCGCAATATCGACGTCCTCACCGCCCTGCCCGACTTCCGCCGCGTCGTCGGGACCGGGCCCACACCCACGCCGCCGCTGGGCTTCCTGCGCGTCCCCGCGCTGTAGGCGGGGACGCCGCGCGCGAGGCGGCGGTGCGCGACGGCTCCGCGAGAGTCGTTCTCGCGGAGCCGATTCCCGCTTCAGCCCGCGGCGACTTCGCTGCGGTCACCGCTCCACAGCGTGTGGAACTTGCCCTCGGCGTCGACGCGCTCGTAGGTGTGCGCGCCGAAGAAGTCGCGCTGCCCCTGGGTGAGCGCGGCGGGCAGGCGCTCGGCGCGCAGGGCGTCGTAGTACGACAGCGAGGACGCGAACGCCGGGACCGGGATGCCGAGCAGCGTCGCCGTGGACACCACCCGCCGCCAGCTGTCGATCGCCGTCTCGATGGCCTCGCGGAAGTACGGGGCGAGGATCAGGCTGGGCAGGGCGGGGTCCTGCTCGTAGGCCTCCTTGATCCGGTTCAGGAAGCGAGCGCGGATGATGCAGCCGCCACGCCAGATCGTCGCCAGGTCACCGGGCTTCAGATCCCAGCCGTATTCGGCGCTGCCCGCGGCGATCTGGTCGAAACCCTGCGCGTACGCGACGACCTTCGACGCGTAGAGCGCCTGCCGGATGTCCTCGGTGAACTGCTCGACGTCGGTCGGCTTCTCGGCAAGTTTGCCCGACGCCAAGCCCACCGCGGCCTTGCGCTGCGCGCGCGAGCCCGACAGCGCCCGCGCGAACACCGCCTCGGCGATGCCGGTCACCGGCACACCCAGATCCAGCGCCGACTTCACAGTCCAGCGGCCGGTGCCCTTCTGCTCGGCCGCGTCGACGATCACGTCCACCAGGGGCTTGCCGGTCTTGGCGTCCACCTGCGCGAGCACCTCGGCGGTGATCTCCACCAGGTAGCTCTCCAGATCGCCGGAGTTCCACCGGGTGAACACCTCGCCGATCCGCGCGGCGTCGAACCCGAGCGCGTCGCGGAACAGGTGATAGGCCTCGCCGATGAGCTGCATATCGGCGTACTCGATGCCGTTGTGCACCATCTTGACGAAGTGGCCGGACCCGTCGGGACCGATGTGGGTGCAGCACGGGGTGCCGTCCACCTGCGCCGCGATCGACTCCAGCAGCGGGCCCAGCGATGCGTAGGACTCCTTCGGCCCGCCCGGCATGATGGCCGGACCGTTCAGCGCGCCCTCCTCGCCGCCGGAGATGCCCGCGCCGACGAAGTTGAGGCCGCGCTCGCGCAGGGCGGCCTCGCGGCGGATGGTGTCGGTGTAGAGGGCGTTGCCGCCGTCGATGATGATGTCGCCGGGCTCCATCTCGGCGGCCAGCTCCTCGATGACGGCGTCGGTCGCGTCGCCCGCCTTCACCATGATCAACACCCGGCGCGGCTTCTCCAGCGCCGCGACGAACTCGGCCACGGTCTCGGTGCGCACGAAGTCACCGTCGCCGCCGTGCTCGGCGAGCAGCGCGTCGGTCTTGGCCACGGAACGGTTGTGCAGCGCGACGGTGTAGCCGTGCTTGGCGAAGTTGCGGGCGATATTGCTGCCCATCACGGCCAGCCCGGTCACACCGATCTGCGCACGCGCGGTGGAGGTCATTGCTCAACTCTCTTCGTTCGGTCCGGTAGATACGACTTGTGGTCCCGCGGCCGCCCGCCGTCTCCGGGCGACACGACCTGTCAGCCAAGCTACTGGGTGGCGGGTGGGCCCCGGCGCACCCGTCCACCTCCACGCCGCCGAACCCGGTCGAACCCGAGGTCCCGTTCGCGGCGAGACCGGTGTCGAAGTCCCGGGTGCCACACCGCAATCGCCTCGATCCCGCGCGTCGATCAGGCCGCGCCGGTGGCGATTTGCCCGGGGTGTTGCTCGGGAAGAGCTTGTGGCACCGCGGAATCGGCCTACCAGTACTGATGCCGGGTTCCATCGGTATCGGCGACGAAGAGAACGGCGTCGGCGCCTACGAGATCGGCCGGGGTGAGCGGGATGTGGCCGGGGAGGATGGGGGCGCCCGCGGTGACCGAGGCGGGGAGGAGGTCGCCGAGTTCGGCGGTGGGGAAGAGGGTGCGGCGGGTGGTGGATTCGGCCAGGAAGTGCTGGAGGGTGCCGGGCGCGCTGTCCGGGTTCGCGTCGCTGGCGATGACCAGATAGCGCTCGCCGAGCGCGAGGGCGACGAGTGCGCCCGTGCCGCACCACTGCGCGGTCTCGTCGCCGGCCCGCATCGTGGGCTTCGAGCGCTGGAGGTGCACGTTGTGGGCGAAGACCAGGGTCGGTCCGCGATCGCGCTCGGCGGCGCGGATCGACAGGAGATTGTCGGCCATCATCTCGGCGCGCACGCTGAGCAGGTTCGCCATGCGATCGGGCGCGGGTGTCGCCATGGCCGCGTGATAGCGGAGCAGGCCGAGCGCGGTCCGGGCGTCGATCGCGGCCTGGTCGTAGGCGGCCGGATCGTCGGCGTGCAGGGAGGGGGCGGTCCGGCGCAGGGCGCTCGCCAGATCGTCGGCGACCACCCGCAACGCGCGGGCGCGGTCGGAGTCGCCGACGGACGCGGCCGCGTCGTACATAGCGGCCTCGTTCGACCAGTCGCCGTCGTCACCGAGCAGATCCTCGAGATCGCGGGCGGAGGCGGGTCGCACCGCGACGGGCAGGTAGTCCCGGACCGCGCACAGCCATCGCCGCGGACTCGGCGCGGACGCATACTCGAGGGATGGCTCGAAGCCGTAGAAGCGGACCCGGTCCCGTGGTGGCCGGCCCGCGTTGTGCGCGCGCATCCACTCGACCAGTTCTCGGTTGCCGGGCACGTGGCCGAACCGATGGCTGAACCCGGTCTCGAGTACTTCGTCCAGGTCCCCGGCCGCCCCGGCGACGTAAGCGTCGACCACGGGGGCCGCGAAGAAGTCCGTCTCCAGCGCGATCGAGCGGAACCCGCGTTCGACCAGGTGCGCCAGAATCTCGTTGCGCAGCAACGGGAACGCCTCGATCCCGTGCGTCGGCTCGCCGAGCCCCAGCAGGGCGGGCGGTTCGCCCCGCAACGCGAGCAGCTCATCGAGCGCGCGGCCGATCCTCGCGGCGTCCTCGAGCGGGCGGCCGATCCCGGACAGTGCGGCGACAGTGGACATATGAGTACCCCTTCCGTAATCCGTCCCCTTCGACGCTATCGTTGAAGAATCGAATGAAACTTTGCCGCAAAGCACCTGGTAATAGGCCCGAAAAGCCTCAATCGGAGGTGTCACCCTGCGCCCCATCGACCTGGCCCGCGAACACGGATTGTCGGCCCAGGCGATCCGCAACTACGACGACGCGGGCATCCTGCCGCCCACCGAACGCAGCCAGACCGGCTACCGGCGCTACACACCACTGCACGCCCAGGCGCTGCGCGCGTTCCTCGCGCTGCGCACCGGCCACGGACACCAGCACGCCGCCGAGATCCTGCGCGCGACCAATCGCGGTGATCTCGAATCCGTCTACCGGCTCCTCGACGCCGCCCACGTCGCGCTGCGCACCGAGCGCCGCACCCGCGCCGAAGTCGCGACGGCCCTGAGCACCCTCACCACCTCGCCGCCCACCCCGATTCCCGGCAGGCCCTTGACCACCGGCGAACTCGCGCGCCGCCTCGGCCTGCACCCCGCCACCCTGCGCACCTGGGAGACGCACGGCATCCTGCACCCCGACCGCGACCGCTCGACCGGCTACCGGCACTACGGACCCGCCTGCGTCCGCGACGCCGAGATCGCCCGCCAACTCCGCCAGGGCGGCTACCTGCTACCCCAGGTCGCGCGGTTCCTCGACACGTTGCGCGAGGCGGGCGGCGCGGACGCCCTGACCACCTTCCTCGACTCCTGGCAGGCCCGGCTGACCACCCGCGGCCGCACCCTCCTCGCGGGCGCCGCGCAACTCGACGCCTACCTCGCGATGCTCGAACAGGCGGCCCCGGTGACAACCACGAACACGCTCTCGCGATGGTGATGTGCCAGTCCTTCGCCCGGCTCGCGCTCACCATCGCCCTGATGCACACCGTCCTCGCGGTCCGCCGCGGCCGCGCCGACGCGAAACGCGGGTGGCGCGAATTGATCGGCGCCGCACCGGTTTCCCGGATCGCGCCGCTGGCGGCCACGCTCACCCTCGGCGTGCCGGCCACCGCGGTGACAGGCACGGGGTTCCCGGACTCGGCGCGATCGCCGGGAGTTCGCCCCGACGGCGCGGGTGGCGAACGGCATCGGCGTCGCCCTGCCGCTGGGCGCGTATCCGGTGCGCGGGATGGGCGACGCGTCCGGGTCCGCGAATCTCGATGTGCCCCGGTTGGTTCCGCCCTGGCCGAGTTGGCTGTCGCCGATCGGCTGGGGACAGCGGACCTTCGCGTTCTCCGAGATCAGGTGGTGGCCGTTGCTCTCGGTGCAGGGTCCGGTCGTGGCTTCGGGGCCGCCGCGATCCCGGTGCACGAGCGCCGCGAGATCGGTGCGAGCCTGGTCCCGGTGCGGGTCGGTCGCGTGAGAGCGCCCGCGTGGCTTCGCACGCCCCTTGCGGTCGCCGGGCGTTCGCAGGCCCCCGCGCTGCGGGCCTGGGCCGTGGGCGGCGCGGTGATCCGGGGGAGTGCTCGGTTCGCTGCCGGCGGCGCTGGCATTCGCCGCCGGCGCCGCCCGCATCCGGTGCGATCGCGGGTACGCCTATCCGCCGAGCAGGAACTTCGCCGCCTGCTCGCCGACGAACACGCTCGGCGCGTGGGTGTGCCCGCGCACCAGCAGCGGCATCACCGACGCGTCCGCGACGCGCAACCCCTGCACCCCGCGCACCTCCAGCTTCGGCGTGACCACGCTGGCCGGGTCGGTGCCCATGCGGCAGGTGCCCACCGGGTGGTAGAGGGTGTGGGAGAACCCGTTGATCGCGAGGTCGATGACGTCCTCGAGCTCCTGCGGCGCGTTCGGCGGGTAGACGAGCTTGCCGTGCACGGCCTTCAGCGCGGGCGCCTCGGCGATGCGCGCGCAGGTACGCAGGCCCGCGATCAGCGCGGCGCGGTCGATGCCCTCCGGGTCGGAGAGGTAGCGCGGATCGATGACCGGCTTCGCCGTGGGATCCGACGACGCCAGCGCGATCCGCCCCCGGCTGTAGGGCCGCAGCAGCACGGTGGCGAGGATGTTGCCGTGCCCGGCCGGATCGATCAGGCCCTCGTTGTAGAACGGGGCGGGCGCGTAGACCAGCTCGAGGTCGGGGTGCTCGAGCTCGGGCCGCGACCGCACGAACCCGTACGCCTCACCGATGTTCGAGGTGAGCATGCCGCGCCCGCGCAGCAGGTAGTCCAGCAGCTGGATCGGCTTCTTGTCCGCGCCGAACAGCGAATCCGGGCAGTCGTACCCGATCCCGGCCACCAGGTGGTCCTGGAGGTTGGCGCCGACCTCGGGGGCGTGCGCCACCACGTCGATGCCCAGCGCCCGCAGCTCCTCGGAATCGCCGATGCCCGAGAGCATCAGCAGCTGCGGGCTGTTGATCGCGCCGCCGCTCAGCACCACCTCGCGGCTCGCGGTCACCGTGCGGGTCACCTGGCCCTGCCGGTACTCGACGCCCACCGCACGAGTGCCGTCGAACAGCACGCGTGTCACCTGGGCTCGATCCAGCACGGTGAGATTCGGCCGCTTCAGCGCCGGGCGCAGGTATGCGTCCGAGGTGCTCCAGCGCCGTCCGTTGCGCTGGGTGACCATCGTCTGCGAAAACCCTTCGGGCTGCGGACGGTTCGGCGGCTCCACCACGAAACCCGACTCCCGCACGGCCTCCAGGAACGCCGCCGTGGACGGGCGCGGGCTGCGCTGATGCGAGATGTGCAGCGGACCGGTGGTGCCCTCGTCGGGGTACTGCGCGTCCTCGACGTGCTCGATGCGCCGGAACTGCTCGACCGCCGCGCCGAACCCCCACTCGTCGCCGGCCAGCAGCGCCCACTCGTCGTAGTCGGCGCGGAAGCCGCGCACCCACATCATGGCGTTCATCGACGACGAGCCGCCGTAGGTCTTGCCGCGCGGCCAGTAGATCTGCCGGTCGCCCAGGTGCGGCTGCGGTTCGGTGAGGTAGTCCCAGTCGAGTTCGGTGCGGAACAGCTTCGCGAACGCGGCGGGGATATGGGTGAACTTGTCCTTGTCCGGCGGGCCCGCCTCGAGTACCACGACGCGGGTGCCCGGATCGGCGCTGAGCCGATTGGCGACCACCGCACCCGCCGATCCCGTTCCGACCACGATGTAATCAGCCGCGATCTGCTCTGCTGCCACTGTCCACTCCGATCTGTGCTGGATAGGGCAAAGATACGAGCGACGACCCGCCGACGGTCCCGTTTCGCGCAGACCGCCCCGCCACCTTGCGGGGGCGGGGCGGTCCGTTCGGGGGAGTCGCGTGTCCTCCGCGTGCCGTTGCCCGGACGGCACGCGCGCCGGCGATCCACCCCTGCCGGCCCACGTGCTGCGAAACTAGCACGCGGAGTTGGCTTTTCGGGGAAGTACGCCGGACGGCAGGCTCAGCCGGCGGCCGGCGCCTCCTGGTCGCTGCGGCGGACCGGGGTGATCGGCAGCACGAGTGCGCCCGGCGCGCCCGCGGGCACCACGGGCTTGCTCGGCGCGACGGGGGAGATGCGCCGGTAGCCCTCGCTCTGCTCGGGCCGGTTGTCCACTTCACCCTTGTTCGGCCAGTACGCGGCGGCGCGCTCGGCCTGGGCGGTGATGGTGAGCGACGGGTTCACGCCGAGGTTGGCCGACACGGCGGCCCCGTCCACCACACTGAGCGTGGGGTAGCCGTAGACGCGGTGGTAGGGGTCGATCACGCCGTGTTCCGGATCGGCCCCGATCGCCGCCCCGCCGAGGAAGTGCGCGGTGAGCGGGATGTTGAAGATCTCGCCCCAGCTGCCGCCCGCGACGCCGCCGATCTCGTCGGCCACCTTGCGGGTGACCTCGTTGCCGACCGGGATCCACGTCGGATTCGGTTCGCCGTGGCCCTGTTTCGAGGTCAGCTTGCGCCCGAACAGGCCGCGCTTGGTGTAGGTGGTGATGGAGTTGTCCAGATGCTGCATCACCAGCGAGATGATCGTGCGCTCGCTCCAGTTCTTGGTGCTCAGGAACTGCACCAGCCGCATCGGGTGCCGCAGCACCAGCAGCACGAATTTCAGCCAGCGCGGCAGGCGTCCGCCGCCGTCGACCATCAGCGTCTGCAACAGGCCCATCGAGTTGGACCCCTTGCCGTAGCGGACGGGTTCGATGTGGGTGTCGGGCGTCGGATGGATCGACGACGTGATCGCCACACCCTTGGTGAAGTCCACGCCCGGCGTGACCTTTCTGGTGGCCGCGCCCACGATGGACTCGGAATTGGTGCGGGTGAGCACGCCCAAGCGGTCCGAGAGGTTGGGCAGCACACCCTTGTCGCGCATGTCGAACAGCAGCTTCTGGGTGCCGCGCGTCCCCGCCGCCAGCACCACGTGCTTGGCGGTGAAGGTCTTGGGCTGCTTGCGGATCAGCGCGCCCGTGCGCTTGGCGTCGACGTCCCAGGTGCCGTCGGGCAGCGGCCGGATCGCGCTCACGGTCGTCATCGGCACCACCTCGGCGCCCGCCTTCTCGGCCAGGTACAGGTAGTTCTTGACGAGGGTGTTCTTGGCGCCGAACTTGCAGCCGACCATGCAGTCGCCGCACTCGATGCAGCCCGTGCGATCGGGGCCGACGCCGCCGAAGTAGGGGTCCTCCACGGTCTTGCCCGGCTCCCCGAAGAACACGCCGACCGGAGTCTGCACGAAGGTGTCGCCCACGCCCAGATCGTCGGCGACCTTCTTGAAGATCTCGTCTGCGGGCGTCATGTGCGGGTTGCGCACCACGCCGAGCATGCGCTGGGCCTGCTCGTAGTACGGGGTGAGTTCGTCGCGCCAGTCGGTGATGTCGCGCCACTGCGCGTCACGGAAGAACGGCTCCGGCGGCACGTAGAGGGTGTTGGCGTAGTTGAGCGACCCGCCGCCCACGCCCGCGCCGCCCAGGATGAGCACATCGCGCAGCAGGTGGATGCGCTGGATGCCGTAGCAGCCCAGCGCGGGCGCCCACAGGAAGTTGCGCAGGTCCCAGCTGGTCTTGGGCAGCTCGTCGTCGGCGAAGCGGCGGCCCGCCTCCAGCACGCCGACCTTGTACCCCTTCTCCACCAGGCGCAACGCGGTCACGCTGCCGCCGAAGCCGGAACCGACGATCAGGACGTCGAAGTCGGTCGTTCGCTGGGACATGCGTGGCTCCTGGGTCGGTCGACAGTGACGCGCGTTACGCTAATCCGGACAGTAGCAACTGTCAACGAAGGTGGCGCCGAGTATCTATGCTGGTCGCGTGTCCCGATACTCCCGCCTGCAACTGGCCGACCTGAGCGGCGTACCGGCGCGCACCATCCGCTACTACCACTCGCTCGGTGTGCTGCCCAAACCCGGTCGCGCGGGCAAGGAGGCGGTCTACACCGACGACCACCTGGCGCGGTTGCGCGACATCTCCGGGATGCAGGCGCGCGGGCTGCGGCTCGACGCGATCCGCGAAGTGCTCGACGCCGAGGCCCAGCAGGGCGCCCAGGCCGACTGGCGCGCGGTGCTGGACCCGCGTTATCCGGGCGGGGCCGACCAGTCGGTGGTGATCGACGACGACGAACTCACCGCGTTGCTGGGTGATCGCCGCGCCGACATCCTGGACGAACTGATCGCCGCCCAGTACGTGGAGCGCGAGGGCGCGGGCTGGCGCATCCCCGACCAGCCGATGCTCAAGGGCGCCCTGATTCTCTACGACGTCGGCACCGACATCACCCTCAGCGGTGCGCTGCGCAAACTCATCCGCGCCCGCATCGCCGATCTGGCCGACGAGATGGTCCGCACCTTCCGCGACGCCGCCGAGACGAGCTACGGCGGCGAGGGTATCGGCACCGACCTCAGCCGGTTCCGCGACCGCTTCCGCGCCGCCGCCTGGGAGGTGGGCGGTGCGACCCTGGCCGACGAGATCGAGCGCGCCGTGCGGGAATTGGACGGCCCGGCCGGTCGCTGACGCGCTCTGAGGTGCGCGCTCGCCACTGTGATTCCGCTGGCGAGCACGGGCCTGCGATGCGCTCCTGTCCGCAGTGCGACCCGGTGGGCGGCGGGCGAACGTCGACCGCCGGCCCCGTACCGAGAGCGGTGTTCTCTACAGTGGTTCACCATGGGAACACCGCGCGCCGAGGCCAGGGCCAAGACCATGGCGGACATCGTCCGGATCGGCCGCGAGCATCTGGCGGTGCACGGAGCGTCGGCGTTGTCGCTGCGGGCCGTCGCGCGGGATCTGGGCGTCGTCTCCTCGGCCGTCTACCGGTACGTGCGCAGCCGGGACGAGCTGCTGACGCTGCTGGTCGTGGACGGCTACAACGCCCTGGGCGACGCGGTGGACGCCGGTCTCGCGGACGCGCCCGCCGACCCGTCCGCGCGGCTGCGCGCGGCCGCGCACGCCGTGCGCGACTGGGCGCTGGCCGAACCCGCTTGGTACGGACTGCTTTTCGGCACGCCCGTGCCGGGCTACGAGGCGCCCGCCGAGCAAACCGTGGATCCCGGTGTGCGCGTGATAGTCGCGTTGATGCGCGTCATCGCCGACGCCTACGCCGCGGGCCTGGTGGACGAACCGTCCCGGACGGTGGCCGTCTCCGGGCCGCTGTCCGGCAGTTTCGCGGCGATCCGTGACGAATTCGCGCTGGATCTGCCGGACTGGCTGCTGGCGCGCGGCGTCTCGGTGTGGAGTGCGCTGTTCGGCGCGGTGAGCTTCGACGTGTTCGACATGTACGGCCGCGACACCTTCGCCGACCGGACCGAACTCTTCGAGTTGCAGGTGGCGAACCTGGTGGCACTGCTGGGTTTTCGACGCTGAGAGTTTGCCGTACGGATCGCCCTCGGGGGTTGCGCGCACGGGACTTGGTGTGTCCTGGGCAACTATTGTCCCAGACTGTGTCACCGATTACAGTTTCTCGCCGGAAGGGCAGGTCCGGTGCACCGGTGCATCGGCGAGGAGCGGGGCAACATGTATCGAGGACGCCGACTCGCGCGCACCCTGATTGCGGGGCTGGTCACCGTGGTGACGATCGGAATGGGCGCCGTGGCGGCGCAGAGCGGACAGGCGGCGCCCGACGGGGGCGCGCTGGGCGCCCAGTGGACCGCCACCCACGACGGACCGCGCGCCCATCCGAACGTGCACATCGAGTGGGACGTGCCGATCACGATGAGCGACGGCACGGTGCTCAAGGGCAACGTGTACCGCCCGGCGGACGCGGCGGGCCGCCCGATCGAGTCGCCGGTGCCGACCATCGTGAACCTCACCCCGTACACGAAACTCGTGTCGAACCTCGCGGATTCGGTGTTGACCTTCCCGGTGCTGGCCGACGCGCTCACCGAGTTCTTCAAGACCTTCGACCTGTCCGGCATCGGCCTGGGCGGGCTCACCGACGTCACCAAGGTGTTGCCCGCGGGCTCGCTGCGCGCCTTCGGCGTCGACCGCAAGCTGGTGCAGAGTGGGTACGCGCAGGTGGTGGTCGACGTGCGCGGCACCGGCTTCTCCCAGGGCACCTGGCAGGTGTTCGGCGAGCGCGAGCAGCAGGACGGCGTCGAGGTCGTGGAATGGGCGGCGCGCCAACCGTGGTCGGACGGCAAGGTCGGGATGAACGGCATCTCGTACTCGGCGATCAATCAGGTGCACACCGCCGAGCGCCGCCCCGAGCCGCTGAAGGCCATCTTCCCGATCGTGCCCGGCAGCGATCTGCTGCGCGATATCGCCGCGACCGGCGGCGGCGTGGGTCTGGGCTTCCTGCCCGCGTGGTTGCTCGCGGTGAACGGCACCAAGCTGGTGCCCGACGTCCAATCGATGCTCACCGGCCGATTCGACGGCCGCTGGCTACAGGACCGCATCGCCGACCCGTTCACCTTCTTCAACTACCTGCTCGCATCGCTGACCGTGCCCAGCGTGGACGCCATCCCGCCCGACTTGCAAGTGCTGCTCACCGACGACAGCCCCATCCGCACCGCCTGGCTCGGGCATCCGGAGCGGGTGAACATCCCGACCTTCGTCTACGGCGGCTGGCACGACATCTTCACCTACTCCTCGCCGCGCGTCTATCAGGCCGTGGATGTGCCGGACGCGCAGAAAAAGCTCATCATGGGCGACATCTACCACCTCACCAACGGCAGCGGCAACGGCCTGCCCGGCGCGCCCCCGCGCCTGGACGTGTTGCAGCGCGCGTGGTTCGACAAGTGGCTCAAGGGCATCGACAACGGCATCGACCGCTACGACAATGTGACGCTCTGGCAGCAGGGCAACGGCTGGACCAGCGACAGCGCCTTCCCGCGCCCCGGTATGGAGTACCGGCGGATGTATCTCGACGCCGCGCGCTCGGGCACGGCGAACAGCGTGCACGACGGCAGCCTGTCCACCCGGCCCGGCGCTCCGGCGCGCCTGACGGTGGCGCCGGGGCTCGCGAGCCTGTGCTCCCGTGATTCGGCCACCGGCACGGCAGGCATGACCAGCTTGCTCGACGTGTGCGCCGAGGACGCGCGGATCAACGAACTCAACGGCCTCACCTTCACCAGCGCACCCGTCGCCGAGCCGACGCGGGTGTCGGGACCGATCGCGGTGCACCTCAACACCGTGCTCGACACCACCGACGGCTACTGGGCTGTCACCGTCAACGATGTCGCCCCGGACGGCAGGTCGACGGTGTGGACCAGCGGCCAGCTCCAGGCCTCGCTGCGAAAAGTGAACGACGCCAAGGCGACTCGTTCACCCAACGGCGACTACACCGATCCGTACCCGTATCTCACGCTGGCCGACCGGCTGCCGCTCAAGCCGGGGGAACCGACCATCGTCGACATCGGCCTGCCCGCCACCGACGGCGTGCTGAAACCGGGCCATCGCCTGCGCGTCGACGTGTACGCCTTCAACTTCCCGCGCGGTATGCCGCTGCGCCCGTTGCTCAACGAGAGCGAGCTGCGCCCGCAGCACGTCGAACTCGATCCGAATCGCCCGAGCTGGGTCAACATTCCGATTTCCGGGAATCCCGGCTGGTAGCGGGGCACATTTCGGTCGCGACCGGCCGCGCCCCATTGTGTGGGACTGTGAGTCCCATATATTCTGGGTCACATCACGCGAGAGGCGTGCGCAGTGGCCGGGGCGGGGCGCCGGCCTGGAGCGAGGAGGCATCGATGACGCTGTCCGAATCGGTTCGCAACCGACTGTTCGACCAGGCCTACTGGGATACCCTGGCGACCCTGTCCGACGGTTCGGTGCACCGGAAGTTCGACCCTTACCTGGACATCGACTGGGACGGACCGGAATTCGCGATCGACCGGGACGATCCCCGGTGGGTCCTGTCGCCGGAGTTCGATCCGCTCGGCGCCACCGAGTGGTACCGCTCGCTGCCGCGGCAGCGGCAGATCGAGATCGGCCGCTGGCGCACCGCCAACGTCATCAAGGTCGGCGCGGCCTTCGAGAGCGTGCTGATCCGCGGGATGATGCAGTACATCATGAAGCTGCCCAACGGCTCCCCGGAGTTCCGGTACTGCCTGCACGAGATGACCGAAGAGTGCAACCACATCCAGATGTTCCAGGAGCTGGTGAACCGCATCGGTGACGACGTGCCCGGTATGCGGCCGCTGTTCCGCGCGCTCTCGCCGCTGATCGGCGTGGCGGGCGGGTACGCGCACGTCATCCTGTTCATCGGCATCCTGGGCGGCGAGGAGCCGATCGACCACTACCAGAAGGCGATCATCCGCGACGGCGGCAACATCCCGCCCGCGGTGCTGCGGACCATGGAGATCCACATCGCCGAGGAGGCCAGGCACATCTCCTTCGCCAACGAATTCCTCGCCGCGCACCTGGAGCGCATGAATCCGGCGGGGCGCGCGGTGTGCTCGCTGGCATTCCCGCTGGCCATGCGGTGGCTGGCCGGGGAGATCATGGCACCGTCGCGGTCGTTCGCCAAGCAGTTCGACATCCCGGCCCAGGTGTGGCGCGAGGCGTTCTGGGACGGGCCGCACCAGCGGCGCATCCTGTCCGGCTACTTCGGCGACATCCGCAGGCTGGCGACCGATCTGGGCCTGATGAATCCGGTCGCCAAGCGGGTGTGGCGGATGCTGCGCATCGACGGCGATCTCGCCCGCTACCGCAGCGAGCCGGAACGCCGGGCCGCCTGACGCTCAGCCGTCGGCGTCGGCGAGGCGGCTGAGGACCGCGAGCAGCGGCTCGTCCGGATCGAGGGCGAGCCGGTGCGCGCGGGCGACACCGTCGATCACGCTCCACGCGTAGGCGGACAGTTCCCCGACCAGAGTGTCGCGGTCCATGGCCCGGTCGGGGGAGCGCGCCCAGCGCGAGACCGTGGCCTCGGTCATGGAGACGATCGCGAACGTCATGGTGTCGGCGACCGGCTCGTCCACCACGCCGATCACCCCGGCCAGCCCGGAGACCAGCTGCCTGGTGCGCGCGGCGATGCGATCCTTCAGGCTGCTGGCCGCGTCCACGTCGTCGGGGTCGCCGAGCGCGGGGCCGCGGCGCAGGAAGTCGTAGAGGCGGGCGTGCCGGTCGATCCAGTCCACCACCGCGCCGATGGTGCGGTGCAGGATGGCGCGGATGGAGCCGTCGCTGATGTCGAGGGCGGTGTCGATATCGTCGGTGAACTGGTCGCCGATGGCGGTCCTGGTGCGCCGGTCGAGGTCGTCGCGGCCCGAGAACTGCCGGTACACCACGGATTTGGAGAGTCCGGCGCGTTCGGTGATCCGCTGCATCGGCACCTCGACGCCGAGCGGTGTCTCCTCGATGAGCTCGATCAGCGCTGTGACGATGCGTTCGCGGCGGCGGTCGTTGTGCGGTTGCCAGCGCGCCTGCCTGCCGCCGGTGGGCGGCGACTCGGCGGACGGCGACAGCGACACGGCCCGAGTCTAGAGGATGCGCGCGCGGGCCACGGGCGATCGCGGCGGACGCCGAACCCGATCTTGTTGCCGCACAACGCCGGCGGGGGAGCGTGGATACATGGCCGCCGACCCGCAGGGGGCGCGTGGCGCCGAGTGCGACGGCCATGCGACGGAGACGATAGCCCAGTACTGTCGCCGTGTCCGCGAAACCGCGATCACGACGGTGTTTCGCCCTCGTCCGCACCCGGGATCCGCGCTGAGACAAAAGCTTCCGATTCACATTCGCGCAGGTAACGGCCGTTTCCGGCGGGGGTAACGACACGGCGGCAAGGTGCCCGAATCGAAGGCCTTGCGCAATTGCCCGGCGTATGCTCTGCGTCGTTCATCGTGGGTTCCGCGAGGCGGTCGCGGGCTACGGACCGGATTTCGACGCGCGACGAGGAGAATGTGGTGACAGCCGTAGCTCCCAGGCCGGAGCCGGAACTCGAGGCGGTACGACCCTTCCCGGCGCGGACGGGCCCCAAGGGGTCGTTCATCCTGAAGCTGGTCACGACGACCGACCCCAAGGTGCTCGGCACCATGTACTTGTTCACGTCGATGTCGTTCTTCCTCATCGGCGGGCTGATGGCGCTGCTGATGCGCGGCGAGCTGGCGCGCCCGGGGATGCAGTTCCTCTCGACCGAGCAGTTCAATCAGCTGTTCACCATGCACGGCACGATCATGCTGCTGTTCTACGCGACCGCCGTGGTGTTCGCATTCGCCAATATCGTCCTGCCCTTGCAGATCGGCGCGCCCGATGTGGCGTTCCCGCGCCTGAACGCCTTCAGCTACTGGCTGTACCTGTTCGGTGCGTCGATGGCGACGGCGGGCTTCGTCACCCCGGGCGGCGCGGCCGACTTCGGCTGGACGGCCTACGTGCCGCTCAGCGATATCGTCCACGCCCCGGGCGTCGGCGCGGACCTGTGGATCCTCGGCTTGGCGGTGTCGGGTCTGGGCACCATCCTCGGCGCGGTCAACATGATCACCACGGTGGTGTGCCTGCGCGCTCCGGGCATGACCATGTTCCGGATGCCGATCTTCACCTGGAACATCGTGGTGACCAGCGTGCTGATCCTGCTGGCCTTCCCGATTCTCACGGCCGCGCTGTTCGCGCTCGCCTACGACCGGCATCTGGGTGGACACATCTACGACCCGGCCACCGGCGGGGTGATCCTGTTCCAGCACCTGTTCTGGTATTTCGGGCACCCCGAGGTGTACATCATCGCGCTGCCGTTCTTCGGCATCGTGTCCGAGATCTTCCCGGTGTTCTCGCGCAAGCCGATCTTCGGCTACACCACGCTGGTGTACGCGACCCTGGCCATCGCCGCGCTGTCGGTGGCGGTGTGGGCACACCACATGTTCGCCACCGGTGCGGTACTGCTGCCGTACTTCTCGTTCATGACCTTCCTCATCGCGGTTCCGACGGGCGTGAAGTTCTTCAACTGGATCGGCACCATGTGGCGCGGGCACCTGACCTTCGAGACGCCGATGCTGTTCTCCATCGGTTTCATCGTGACGTTCCTGTTCGGTGGCTTGTCCGGCGTCATCCTGGCCTCGCCCCCGATGGACTTCCACGTGTCCGACACCTACTTCGTGGTGGCGCACTTCCACTACGTGCTCTTCGGCACCATCGCCTTCGCGACCTACGCCGGGATCTACTTCTGGTTCCCGAAGATGACCGGCCGCATGCTCGACGAACGGCTCGGCAAGTGGCACTTCTGGACCACCTTCATCGGATTCCACACCACGTTCCTGGTGCAGCACTGGCTGGGCAACGAAGGGATGCCGCGCCGCTACGCCGACTACCTGCCGTCGGACGGCTTCACGACGCTGAACACGGTGTCGACCATCGGGTCGTTCATCCTCGGCGCGTCGCTGCTGCCGTTCCTCTGGAACGTCTTCAAGAGCTACCGGTACGGCGAGGTCGTCACGGTCGACGACCCGTGGGGCTACGGGAACTCCCTGGAGTGGGCCACCACCTGCCCGCCGCCGCGGCACAACTTCTACGAGCTGCCCCGGATCCGTTCGGAGCGACCGGCTTTCGAGCTGCACTACCCGCACATGGTGGACCGGATGCGCGCCGAGGCGCACGTGGGGTGGGGTTCCGGAAAGCACGGGCACGCCGTCGAGGAGAAGGCGACCGCCGGCACCTAGTCCCGGCGGCTTCGGCTCGTGGAGACCGTGGATATCTCGTTGGTATCCACGGCCTTTCGCACGGTCAGCGGGACACGAACAGCGGCGCGAGGAACTGCTCGAGCATCGCGCGCTCGTCGCTGTCGTCCACGCCGGGCACGGTCAATAGCGAGACGATCAACCGGGTCAGCCAGCGTGCCCAGCGCGTGCGATCCTCCCGGGTGCCGAGTTCCTCCGGCAGGAACGCGGCCGTCAATCCTTCGATCACCGCCGAGGACTGTCCGATCTCGACGGCCACTCCGGCGTCGGCGGGCCGGAACCAGGCGATGAGCAGCGGATCGGCCCGCACCGCGCGCACGGCGGCGAGCACCGCCGCCACCACCCGCTCACCCGGATCGGCGATCCCGCCCACTTCGGCCGCGACCGCCGCCCCCAGACGCCGGGCCTCGCGGTGCACGAACGCCAACCGCACCGCCTGCCGGTTCTCGAAGTACCGGTACAGCGTCGCCCGGGAGCATCCGGCCGCCTCCGCGATATCGGCCATCTGCGTCTCGGCGACGCCCTGCTGGGCGAACAGTTCCGCCGCGGCGTCCAGAATGCGTTGTGCCGCAAGCGTGCTGCGCTCGTCGGCCAACCAGCCACTCATGCCCGGCCTCCGCTCGTCGCCGGCCCGCGCGCGCTCACGCGTCCGCCACGAACGGAACGCTGACCGGCCTGCGCACGTAGTTGCCCTCCGCGTAGCGGATGCCGTCCAGATCGACGGCGAAATTCGGGCAGCGGGCCAGCAGCTCTTGCAGGGCGATGGTGGCCTGCATGCGGGCGGCGGCCGCGCCGAGGCAGTGATGGTTGCCGTGGCCGAAGGTGAGAATGGTGCGCGGCTTGCGCGTGACGTCCAATTCGCCCGCGTCCGGGCCGAATTCGCGTTCGTCCCGGTTGGCCGAGGCGTAGAGCAGCAGCGCGCGCCGCCCGGCCGGAATGGTCACGCCCTCGATCTGCACGTCGCGGGTCGCGGTGCGCGCCATGTTCTGCACGGGGGAGGTGAGCCGCAGGAACTCGGGCACGGAGTCGGGGATGAGCCCGGGATCGTCGATCAAACGCTGCCGCTGATCCCGGTGCACGGTGAGCAATTGCACGGCGCCGCCGAGGTTTCCGGTGGTGGTGTCGTTGCCGCCGGTGATCATCGTGAACGCGAAGCCCAGGATCTGGAGGAGGCCGGGAATGTCGTCGGGGCCGCCGAGGCCCGAGGCGACCAGGTGGCTGATGGTGTCGTCGGCCGGTTCGGTGCGACGGCGTTCGATCATGGCGGTGAAGTAGGCCATCAGCTCGCCGACCGCCTGCTGCGCCGAGGCGACGTCGCCGACCGAGCCCGCGGCGACGATCGCGTCGGTCCAGCCGTCGAACTCGGCCCGGTCCGCTTCTGGCACACCGAGATAGTGCGCGACGACCATGGTGGGCAAGGGCTTGAACAGCTCGGTGACGATGTCACCGCCACCGGCCGCGCGCAGCCGCTCGAGCCGTTCCACCACGAACCGCCGCACCGCGGGGCGGATCTCTTCGACCTGGCGCGGCGTGAACCCCTTGGCCACCCGCCTGCGGAACACGGTGTGGTCGGGCGCGTCGGTGAACACGAACGGCTTGTTGTCGCCGAGGCCGAGTTTGTCGAGGTCGTGGTAGTCGACGGTGATGCCGGACGCCGACGAGAACGTCTCGGCGTCGCGGACGGCGTCGTACACGTCGGCGAACCGGGACAGCACGTAGTAGTCCTGGTCGGGTCGTCCGGGCGGGACGGCGTGGTGCACCGGATCGTGATCGCGCAACCACGTGTACATCGGCCAGGGCTCGCGCCACGACTCGCCGGACCGGAGCTCGAACGCGGACTCGTGGGACACACCAGCTGTCATATATCGACCGTAAGACAAATGTGAAGAAATGTCTAGAACGGGTTTCAGTTGCGGAACCGGAGGTGATCGGGGATGAAAGTAAATGATCAGCAAACGCTGATCTTGCCCATGAAGCCGACTTCGCGGCGGTATCGTCGGTACTCGCAAGCTCTTCGCAATCCAGTGGCAAAGCCGTTCCCCCGCTGAACAACCCGCGTGCACGGAGGTGTCGATGAGCACAGCCGACCTGATCTTCACCGGCGGCCCGATCCTGACCATGGACCCCGAATTCGCCGGCGCGACCGCCATCGCGGTCGAGCGGGGACGGATCTGCGCCGTCGGCGGGGCGGAGGTGCTGCGGCTGCGCGGTCCCGGCACCGACGTGATCGACCTGGCCGGACGCTGTCTCCTGCCGGGATTCGTGGAGGCGCACACCCACCCCACCCAGGATCAGATGCTCTACTCCGACACCGTCGTCGACATCCGGCCGGTCACCACGTGCCCCACCGCCGACGACGCGCATGCCGCGATCCTGAGCGCCGTCGCCGACGCGCCCGCGGGCCGTCCGCTGATCTTCTACGGCGTGGACGTTCTGTTGCAGACCGGTTTCCCGGAGCCCACGAAGGCGTGGCTGGACGAACTCGGCCCGAACCGGCCGATCGTTGTCTGGCAGAACTCCGGACATCTGGCCTGGGCCAACAGCGCCGCCCTGCGCCTGGCCGAACTCGACGACGGCGTCCCTGATCCGCCGGGCGGCTCCTACGATCGCGACGAGCACGGTCTGCTCACCGGCAAGGTATTCGAGGCGCCCGCGGTGCTGTCGGTGGTGGCGCCGATCCTGGTCGATCAGCTCACCGATCCCGAACTGCTCGCCCGCGAGCAGGCCGACCTGGCCTCGCGCGGCGTAACCCTGTGCAGCGATATGGCTTTCGCGGAACAGATGCGTCCGCTCACCGCCGCGCTCTACCAGCAGGGGCGGGGGAAGGTGCGGCTGCGCGCCTACGAGATGGCCAACCCGATGGGGGAGACGTTCTGCCCGATCACCAACGGCGACGACATGTTTCGCCAGATCGGCATGAAGGTGTGGCTGGACGGGTCGCCCTGGGTGGGCAATATCGACACCTCGTTCCCGTACTTGAACACACCGGCCACCGCCGCGCTCGGCCTCGGCCACGATCACCGCGGGCACGCCAACTACACCGAGGAGGAGCTGGACCGCATCGTCGGAGCGTACTACCCGGCGGGCTGGCAGATCGCCTGTCACGTGCACGGCGACCTCGGCGTCGACACTGTCCTCGACGTGTACGAGCATGCGCTGCAACGATATCCGCGCACCGACCACCGGCTGCGCCTCGAGCACTGCGGAGCGATGACGGCCGTGCAGTTCCAGCGCGCCGCGCGACTCGGCATCGCGTGCAGCCTCTTCGTGGATCACCTCTACTACTGGGGTGATGTCCTGGTGGACGATCTGTTCGGGCCCGAGCGGGGCGCGCACTGGGTGCGCACGAGATCCGCGCTGGACGCCGGCGTGCGCATCTCGTTCCACAACGACAGCCCCGTCACCGAGGAGGAACCGCTGCGCAATATCGCCGCCGCGGTGACGCGACGGTCCCGCGGCGGGCGTGTCCTGGCGCCGGAGGAGTGCATCACCGTCGAGGAAGCGTTGCGCGCCCAGACGATCGACGCCGCCTACCAGTTGTTCGCCGACGACATCGCCGGCTCCCTCACGCCCGGCAAGTACGCCGATCTGTGCGTCCTCGACGCCGACCCGCGCATCGTGGATCCGGACGAATTGGCCGATATCCCTGTGCGCGCAACGTATCTCGAAGGCAAGCCGACGTTCGAGAGTTGATCGTCGAAACAACCGCTGTAGGAACTCACAAGATCGAAATGTGGCCGCGCTGGAGTCTCACAAACCGAATCCGGGCGGCTCCACAATAGTGTGTCGACCGGTTACGTTGGTGCGCTGAGGTATCCGGTGGAAGGACCGCTATGACCGCACCACACATGGCCGATCCTGATCTCATGGTCTCGGGCCGCCCGGTGTCGACGCATCTGAAGGACACCAGGATGCTCTCGCAGCGCATGGTGGGCCACTTCATCGAGAACGTCGTCCCCTGCGGCACCTTGCCCGGCGAGGCGCTGAGCGGCGACGTCACCGCCGTGACCAGGGTGTGTCTCGAACTCGCCGTGCGCATGCTGGACGGCGACGAGGTCGGCGAGGACATCGACCGGGTCGGCGCCGCCGCGGCGGGCTGGGCGCGCGAAGGTATCCCGATCGACACCATCCAGCACGCCATCCACGAGGGCTTCAAGCTGGGTTTCGATCTGATTCTGTCCAACTCGACCACGCAGGACCAGGGCAGCCTGGTGAACGTCGCGCGCCGGTTCATGGACATCCTCGACACCATCAACGTCACCGTGTCGGTCGCGTACGTGCGCGAACTGCGCGCGGTGGTGAGCGAGCACCACACGGCCGTGCACACGCTCACCTCGGCGTTGCTCGGCGGCAACAGCACCTCGACCATGGCCCGCGAGTGCGGGATCCAGGTCGCGGAGTCGTATCACGTGCTCGCGGTGTCGATTCCGCCGCACAAGGACGAGGGGAATCCGCGCCTCGACGCGAAAGTGGTGGCGCGCAGGAAGTTACGCCGACTACAGGCCGAACTGGCCACGCGCTGCGCGGACGCCGCGCTCTCGCTGCTGAGCGTCGACGGCGGCACCATCCTCATCCCAACCACCGCGCTGGACGATGCGGACCTGGATGATCTGGTCACCCGCCTGTCGCAGGCGGCGCAGGTGCCGGTGCGGGTCGCGACCGTCGAGGCCGCGTCGGCGGAGATCCCGCAGGCCGCCGACCAGGCGCACGAACTGCTCGACATGGTGCACCGCATGCAGTGCGTGTCGGGGCTCTACCGATTCCACGATCTCGCCCTCGAATACCAGCTCACCCGGCCGGGGCCCGCGCGCGATTTCCTCGGCTCGCTGCTCGACCCGCTCGACGACTATCCGGAACTGCTGGAGACGTTGCGCGTGCACATCGGCACCAACCTGAACCGCCAGCGCACGGCCAGGATGCTGCACGTGCACACCAACACCGTCGACTACCGCCTGAAACGCATCGGTCAGCTCATCGCGTTCGACCCGACTCAGGCCTCGGGACTCTGGTACCTGCGGTCGGCGCTGGTGGCACGGGCGCATCGCGAGGGCGAGCGGGGCGAGGAACTCAGCGCGGAAGCGTGAGCGGTGCGACGCAGCTGGCGAGCGCGTCGACCAGTGAACAGTCCTTCGGTGCGCGCGTGGGCAGATAGTCGGCGGGCACGCCGCCCGCGCCGATGAGCGCCTTGTAGGCGTCCACGGCGTCGGTCGGCCTGCGAGTGAGCGTGGGATCGGTCAGCACGTCCACCGTGTAGAGGCCGAATCGCGGTGTGTAGGAGCCCCATTCGTAGTTGTCGGTGAGGCTCCAGTAGTTGTAGCCCATCAGGTTGATGCCGTCGGCCTTGGCGCGCTGGAGCCAGTAGACGGTGTCGCGCAGGTTGTCGGCGCGCGTGTAACCGTCGGCGCGGGGCAGGCCGTTCTCGGTGGGGATGCCGTTCTCCACGATGTAGAGCGGTTTGCCGGGGAAGGCCCGCGCGTAGTGTTCGAGCGCGTAGTAGATGCCTTCGGGCTGGAGCGGGTTCTTCCATAGCTCGGTGAAACTGGCGGTGCCGCTGAGGTTGTCGGGGGACAGGCCGTAGTAGTAGTCGATGCCGATGTAGTCGAGCCGGGCGGCGATCTTGTCGATGAGCGGCTTGTTCACCACGTCCTCGGCGGCGGGGATGTAGGCGACATTGCTGGTCACCATGGCCCCGGGGTGTACGCGGTGGATGTGGTCGTAGATCGCGTTGTGCGCCTGGGCGATCCGGTCGTGCATGGCGGGGACGTCGGCGGGGCCGAGGCCGCCGTGGCGGACTTCGTTGAGCACGTACATGAGCGGCTCGTTGAACGTCACCCACAGCGGGTCGTGCCGGGCGTAGCGGTCCACCACGCGACGGGCGTTGGCGAGCCAGTCGTCGACGATGCCCTGGTTGCGCCAGCCGCCGCGGTCGACCTGCCAGCCGGGGAAGACCCAGTGGTCGAGGGTGAGCATCGGGCGCATCCCGGCGGCGCGGATCGCGGCGATCACGTTGTCGTAGAAGCGGAATCCGTTCTCGTCCCACTCGCCGGGGCGCGGTTGCACGCGCGCCCACTCGATGCCGATCCGGTACACCCGCACGCCGAGTTGCGCCGCGAGACCGATGTCGGAGCGGTAGCGGCCGTGGAAGTCGACGGTGTTGAGGTAGGGGTCGGTGGTCTTGCCCTGCGCGACGTAGCGCGACCAATTGCTGTCGGGTGCATCGCCTTCCGACTGGTAACCGGAGGACGCGACGCCCCAGAGGAAGTCGTCACCGAGCGGCGGGATCCGCGTGGGCGGGGCCGGCCTGGCGTGCACCGTCGGCATGCCGACGAGGGCGGCCGCGGTGGCACCCGCGACGGCGGCGAGAATCTGGCGGCGGGTCGGTGATCGCATCGCACTCCTGTTCCGGAACGGGGACCGGCTGGCGTCCCGGGGGAGGGGAGCCGGTCGGGGAGGACCACGGCGAACACTGTAACGGTCCGGGGGACGGGAAGAGGGGAGAAGTGAAAATCAGATCAGTCGATTTCGAGTGGCGGTGAGCGGTTGCTGGACAGTTCGGCCGGCAAGTGAACAAACCCGGGGGTTCCTGACGTCGGTGAAAAACAATCCAGATACGTAGATATGCGCATCTAACCATGCAATCTCACCTTCCATCCGTACCCCCAAATCACCAACCCTTTTCCCTCACCCACATCCGTGGTCACGCGGCACAGAGGGGAGGGAGTCAGAGGTCGATGGCGACGGCTGTGCCGGTGTCGAACCAGTACCGGCGCTCACGCCACCGGGTGGCGGAAGATCAGCGGTGCGATACTCGGTACTCGCCTCCCGACGGACTACCTCATGCCTGCATCGAAACATGTCTACCGCTACCTCCCCGCCTCCGAGCCCGGTAGGGCGCCGCTCGTTCTGCTGCACGGCTCGGATGGCACCGAGTTGGATCTGTTGCCGCTGGCCGGCGAGCTGTCGCCGGGTGCGGCGCAGTTCGGGATCCGCGGCGGCGTGGCGCTGGCGAGCGGGTACGCGTTCTTTCAGCGGTTCCCGGATCGCCGGGTGGACGAGGCGGATCTGCTGGCGCGAGTGTCGGTGCTCGCGAGCTGTATCGAAACATGGTGCGCCGCCCTCGATCTCGGCCCAGCGCCCTTGGCGGTCGGCTTCTCTAATGGCGCGATTATGGCTACTGCGCTGCTGACGGCGCAGCCGGGCCTTCTGGCGGGCGCGATCCTGTTCCGGTCCCTGTCGCCTTTTGCCGATGACCCCGGTTGCGACCTTGCGAGGGTGCCCGTGCTGATGATCGATGGGGCGAACGACGTTCGGCGGTCGGCTGGGGACGGGCTGCGGTTGGCCGGGCGGTTGCGGCGCGCTGGTGCTCAGGTGACCCACTATGTGCTGCCGGTGGGACACTCGATCACCGCCGCGGATCGGACGCTTGCGCGGGAGTGGATTCGGGCGCAGGGATTCTGAAGCGGGGCGGCCGCGCTGGGTTCAGCGGGCGGTGACGGTGAGGGGTTCGGGGGGTTCGTCGTCGAGGAGGGGTTCGGTGAGGCCGAGTTTGCGCTGGAGGGTTCTCATCCAGGTCGGGGCCCACCAGCAGCGGTCGCCCAACATCTGCATGACGGCGGGGACGAGGAGCATGCGGAGGATGGTGGCGTCGATGAGGAGTGCGGCGATCATGCCGTAGGCGACGTACTGCATCATCACCAGGTCGGAGAAGGCGAAGGCGCCGGTGACGACGAGCAGGATGAGGGCCGCGGCGGTGATGATGCCGCCGGTGTGGGCGGTGCCGGCGCGGATGGCCTCGGCGGTGGTGGCGCCGCGCGCTCGCGCCTCGACCATGCGGGAGAGCAGGAATACCTCGTAGTCGGTGGACAGTCCGTAGACGACGGCGATGATGACGACGAGCACCGCCGACATGATCGGTTGCGGGGTGAAGTTCAGCAGGCCGGCGCCGTGCCCGTCGATGAAGATCCAGGTGAGGATGCCGAGTGTGGAGCCGAGTCCGAGCGCGCTCATGAGCGCGGCCTTGATGGGCAGGATGAGCGAGCCGAACGTGAGGAACATGAGCAGCGTGGTGACGAGCAGGACCACGACGATCATGATCGGCATGCGCTCGAGGAGCGTGTCGATGGTGTCGTGCTGGATGGCGGGTTGTCCGCCGACGAGGAGGGTGACGTCGGCGGGGAGGTCGAGCGCGCGCAGGTAGTCGATGGTGGGCCCGGCGTTGTCGGCATCTTCGAGCGTGGCGCGCAGGCGGTAGAGGTCGTCGCGCTGGGGCGCGTCGGCGGGCACGCTGAAATCGGTTCTGAGGCCGGGCGCTTCGTTGACGAGGTCGTAGAGATCGCCGATGGCGTCGCGGTTCTCGGTGATCACGACCAGTTGCAGCGGGTCGGGTTGGCGCAGTGGGAAGGTCTCGTCGAACTCGGCTTGCGCGAGGCGGGTGGAATTGTCCGGCGGCAGGTACGTTTCGCTCATTCCGCCGAAGGCGAGGTTGTTCATGGGGACGATGAGCAGCACGAGCCCGAGCAGGATCGGCGCGGCGACGCGTCCGGGGCGGCGCAGTACCCAGTCGGTGGTGCGCGCCCAGAACCCTTGCTCCACTTCGGCGGCGGATTTGGTGCGCCGGAATCGCTTGACGCCCAGCATGTCCACGCGCGGCCCGAGGATGCCCAGCGCGGCGGGCAGGATCGTGAGGGCGCAGAGCGCGGCGAGCAGCACGGCGGCGATGGCGCCGTAGGCGAGGGATTTCAGGAACCCTTGCGGGAAGAGCAGCAGTCCGCCGAGGCTGGCGACGATCATGACGGCGGAGAACACCACGGTGCGTCCGGCGGTGGTGACGGCGCGCCGCACGGCGGCGGGTGTGTCGTGTCCGGCGGCGAGTTCCTCGCGGAAGCGGCTGACGATGAACAGTCCGTAGTCGATGGCCAGCCCGATGCCGATCATGGAGACGACGCCGGTGATGAGGATGTTGACGTCGGTGACGGTGGTGAGCCACCGGATGATCCCGTTCGCGCCCGCGATGGTGAGCACGCCCATGGCGAGGGGGAGTGCCGCGGCGACCACGCCGCCGAAGATGAAGAACAGCAGCACCGCGACGACGGGCAGGGCGAGGACTTCGACCCGTTTGATGTCGTCGGTGAGGGTGTCCTGCAAGGTGACCGCGATCGGTTGCAGCCCGGCCACTTGCATGTCGACTCCGGTGAGGGTGAGCGCGTCCTCGACGTCCCGGTAGTTGCGCATGATCTCGGTGTCGTTGTCGCCGCGGATGGCGAGGGAGGCGAAGGCGTGGGTGCGGCTGTCGTCGGCGAACATGGCGCCGCTGACACGTCCGGTCTCGGTGGGCCAGTAGGCGCCGTTGACGCCGGTGATCTGGTCGGGGTGTTCCCGGGGGAGGGCGTCGAGGTGTTCGATGACCTTGTCGGCGAAGGCCGGGTCGTCGACGGTGGCGCCCTCCGGGGCGGTGAACAGCAGCAGGACATCGGATTCATGGTCGCGGCCCCACGCCTGATCGCTGAGCTGTGCGGCGCGCGCGGATTCGGAGCCGGGGTCTTCCAATCCACTGGCGCTGAGGTGGTTCTCGACGCCGATGCCGTAGAAGCCGAGGGTGAGCAGGCCCGCGATGACGGCGCCGAGCACGCCGAATCGCAGGCGGAAGACGAGATCCCCCCAGCGCGCGAACATCAGCGGGCTCCGTGCGGGAGGGGGTGGGGTGCCGTGGTCGCCGCGTGGATTGCCAAGGGAGCGCGTCCTTTCGGAGGGCGGTGCGGGATGGATCCGCCCTCCAAGGTACCGAACACTCTGAAATGAGAATGCTTAACTATTCGCCGAGGGCCGGGTCTCGATGACCGCGCGCACCAGGTTGTGATCGGAGCGGCCCTTCACGTCTTCGACGACGGCGGCGCCCACGTGCGCGCCGCGCACCGCGATGTGGTCGATGAACTGCGATTTGGGGCCGCTGGTGCGCGGGCGCGTGGGCAGGCCGGTCTCGTCGATCGGCGCGAGGGTGAACTCGGGGCCGAGGGCGTCCGCCACGCCGGCGCGGTCGGTGTTGAAATCGCCGAGCAGTACGGTCGGGCGGCCCACGGGATCGTCTTGCGTTGCGAGGGAGGCGATCTGGCCCCGGCCGCGCCGGTCCCCGGTGATGTGGGTGGCGGTGACGCGCAAGCCCGACGCGTGCACGGTGATCGCGCCGTTGCCCGGGTCGTCCGGAAACGGCGCGGCGGCCACCTCTTTCGCGGGACCGTCCACCAGCAGCACGAGATACTCGGCGGGATCGACGAGGTCGGCGGCGCGCCGGCGCGGAATGGGCACGCGCGGATAGCGCAGCGCGTGCACGGACCGGTCGGGCAGCGCCAGGCGCAGGCTGGTGAGCAGATCGCCGCTGACTTCCTGGAGCGCGATGATGTGTTCGGCGCGGCCCGCGACCGTCTCGGTGACGGCGGCGACGCGTTCGGCTTCGTCGGGCCAGCGGTCGCCGCCGAACCCGCCCCAGTTGTCGGCGTGGATGCGATGCAGCACGTTCCAGGTGGCGACGGTGATCACATGGGGTGATGGTACCGATCGGGCGGGGGGAATTGTCGGGTTGCTCGCGCCGGGTGTGAGATCGCCCTCGCTCGGGCCCGCTCGTGCGGGCGTGTGCGCTGCGGCATGTCAGGATTCGGGCATGGTGTCGAATCCGCTGCCCGGTCTGGCGCGTCGCCTCGGGCGGCAGCCGTGGATGATGCGCGCCGCGCCGGTGGTGCTGCCGCTGGAACGGTTCGTGCGCCGCGTCAGCGGTGACCGGTTGGGCGTGCTGGATCTGGCCGGTCTGCCGTCCCTCGAGGTGACGGTGGCGGGCCGCAAGTCGGGTCTGCCGCGCACCACGTCGCTGCTGTATGTGCCGCGCGGCGCGGATTTCCTTGTGATCGGCTCGAATTGGGGGAGCAAGGCGCATCCGGCGTGGTCGGCGAACCTGCGCGCGGCGAGGTCGGCGACGGTGCGGCACCGGGGTGAGGTGTTCACGGTGCGCGTCACCGAGATCACGGGTGTGGATCGCAAGCGGGCGTGGGATCACGCCGTGGAGTTCTGGCCGGGGTACGAGATGGAGTACGAGCTGTCGGGTGGGCGGGAGTTCCGCATCTTCGAACTGACGCGTAGCTGATTGCGCGGCAACAGAATTCACCGCCTATCCGCCCGGACTCCGTCGACGGCCGCGCGCACCGCGGCCGCGAACGCGCTGACGGCGGGGTGGCGGCCCGCGCCCGCGCGGCAGGCGATGATGGTGGTGCGGGCGATGGGCAGCCGCGCGAGGTGCACGCCGGGCGGGGGACCGGCGGTGCTCAGTTCGGGGATCAACGCGACGCCGTGACCTTGCGCCACGAAGGTCAGCACGGTGGCGAAGTCGTCGATGTAGTGGCGCACGTGCGGGGTGAAACCCGCTGCGGCGCAGGCTCGGACGGTCATGGCGTGGCAGCGGGTGCCCGGAGTGGCGACGATCCAGGGTGCGTCGCGCCAGGTGTCGAGGGTGGTGTGCGGGGTGGCGCCTGCGGCGGCGAGGAACATGGCCTCGCGGTGCAGCGGTTCGGTGTGGATGCCGGGTTCGGTGGGGAACGGCACGAGGTCGTAGTCGTGGATGAGGGCGACGTCGAGTGTGCCCGCGCGCAGGGCGTCGGCGACCTCGGCGGGGTCGAGTTCGGTGACGCGGGGTTCCAGGCCGGGGTGGTCGCCGGCCAGCCGGGTGAGGGTGGACGGGATGAAAGTCTGTGTGGCGCTGGGGAACGCGCCGATGCGCAGCGGGCCGGTGAGTCCGGCGCGCGCGTCGGCGAGGTCGGCTTCGGCCTCTTCGAGGCGGGCCAGGACGGCGTCGGCGTGCGCGACGAGGGTGTGCCCGGCGGGGGTGAGGGTGACGCTGCGGCCGGTGCGTTCGAGCAGTGGCACGCCGGCTTCGCGTTCGAGCGCGGACAGTTGCTGGGAGACGGCCGACGGGGTGAATGCCAGCGCGTCGGCGACGGCGGCGATGGTGCCGCGCCGGGCCAGTTCGCGGAGTAACCGCAGCCTGCGCACGTCGAGCATCAGCTCAGCTTACGCTCGACGTCAAAGATGTGAACTGGTTCTGATGTCGGTTGTGCGCGAAGCTGAGGGTATGGATGGTTTGCAGGGTATTTTCGTACCGCTGGTGACGCCGTTCGCCGCCGACGGGTCGGTGGCGTGGGACGCGCTGGAGTCGCTGGCGCGGTCGGTGCTGGACGCGGGCGCGTCGGGCTTGGTGGCGCTGGGCACCACCGCCGAGGTGGCCGCGCTCGAGCCGGACGAGCGGCGCGGTGTGATCGACCTGTGCGCGCGGGTGTGCGCGGTGTCGGGCGCCGCGCTGATCGTCGGCGTGGGCGGCAACGACACCCGCACCAGTGCAGGCGCGGTGGCGGAGCTGGCGGCGTGGTCGCACGTGAGCGCGGCGATGGTGCCGGTGCCGTACTACACGCGCCCGAGCGAGGCCGGTGTCGTGGCGCACTTCGCGCAGGTCGCGGCGGCGTCGCCGGTGCCGGTGGTGGCCTACCACATCCCGTACCGGACGGGCCGGACGCTCGGTGCGGAGTCGATGCGGCGGATCGCGGCGCTGCCCGGCGTGGTCGGTGTGAAGTACGCGGTCGGCGCGGTGGACGCGGACGCGGTCGATCTGCTCGGTGACCCGCCCACCGATTTCGCGGTGCTCGTCGGGGACGACACGTTCGCGGGCCCGATGTTCGCGCTCGGCGCCCAGGGCGGCATCCTGGCGACCGCGCAGCTCGACCCGCACGGCTATATCGCGCTGGAACGCGCCTGGCGCACGGGCGATTTCGCGTTCGCGCGGTCGCTGGGCGGTCGTCTGGCGCGGCTGTCGGCGGCCGCGTTCGCCGAGCCGAACCCGACCGTCATCAAGGGCGTCCTGCACGCCCAGGGCCTCATCCCCACGCCCGACGTGCGGCTGCCGCTGCTGCCCGCCGCGCCGGACTCGGTGGCGAACGCGCTCGCGGTGATCGCGCGCGAGGGGCTGGGCGCACCCCTGGCGGTGTGAGCGCGCGTGGGTCGGGCATTGTTGGTGTCCGGCCCACGGAAGGAAGCGCATGGACGTTCTGGACGAGCACCGATCCCTGCTCACCTGCCTCCTCCCGGACGACGCCGTGGCGGAATGCGAAGTGCGGCAAGGACAGTTCCATCATGTGGTGCTCGGGCGGGACCGGGTGGTGTGCTTCCCGCGCACCGAGGCGGCGGCCGCGCGCCTGCCCGCCCGAGCCGCCGTCCTGCGGGCACTGTCGGGGCTCGGGCTCGGCGTCGCGACACCCGAACCGATCGCCGAATCCGAGGAGCCCGCCTACCTGGTGCTCACCCGGATTCCAGGGCAGCCGCTGCCGGAATCCGCCCTGTCGCGGCCCGGCGCGCCGGAAGCGGTGGCCCGGCAACTCGCGGAACTCCTCTCCTCGCTGGCTTCCGCCGGCACCGCGCCCCTCCCGGAAGCGCCCGCCGACCGCTGGGAAGTGTTCGCCGACGAGGTGCGCGCCGAGTTGTTCCCCCTGATGTCCGCCGCCGGACGAGTACGCGCCACAAGGGAATTGGACGCCCTCGACACCCTGCCCCACCTCACCACCGCGATAGTGCACGGCGACCTCGGCGGCGAGAACCTCCTGTGGGACACGGGCAACCCACCCCGCCTGCTCGGCGTCGTCGACTGGGACGACGCCTGCCTGGGCGACCCGGCCGAAGACCTCGCCGCCCTCTCGGCCACCTACCCGCCTGCGGTCCTCGAGCCTCTGCTCGCCCTGCTCGGCACCGATCCGCCGACCCGCACCAGGATCGCCACCCTCCGCGCCACTTTCGCTCTCCAGCAAGCCCTTTCGGCCCATCGCGACGGTGACGAGGAAGAACTCGCCGACGGCCTCGCGGGCTACCGATAGACACCCTCGCGCGCCGCTGGCCGGAGTGCTGGTCTACGTCGCGGGCATCGTGTTCCACCGCGGACGTCCGGCGCTGTCGGCCGTTCAGCCGGTGGGTTCGCCGAACCATCTCGCGAGCGCGGCGCGCAGCCCCTCTCGGTCGTCCCCGAGCCAGGCGACGTGGCCGTCGGGGCGGAGCAGAACGGCAGGCGTGTCGAGTTCTTCGCTGGCCTCGACCACGTGGTCGACGCGGTCGGCCCAGCCCTCGATCGCCAGGTCGCCGGTCTGGTCGAGGAGCAGGCCGCGGCCTTCGTGCAGGAGGTCGAAGAGATGGCCGTGCTTCAGCGGGATGTTGCGCAGGCGCCGGCCCAGCAGGTCGTCGCCGGGGCCGAAGTCGTAGCGCACCGAGATCGCGGTGATCTTCTCGATGAGATAGCGGTTGACCTCGTTGAAATCCATGAGCTCCGACACCAGGCGGCGCAGCGCCAACGCGCCCGGCGTGGTGGCGAGCAGTGCCATCTGGGCGCGGGTGTTGTTGAGGACGTCCTCGGCGACCGGGCGGCGTTCGCTCTCGTAGGTGTCGAGCAGACCGTCGGGCGCCCACCCCGCCAGCTGGGCGGCGAGCTTCCAGCCGAGATTGAACGCGTCCTGGATACCGAGGTTGAGTCCCTGCCCGCCCGTGGGCGGGTGGATGTGCGCGGCGTCACCGGCCAGTAGGACGCGTCCGGCGCGGTAGTGGTCGGCGAGGCGGGTGGCGTCGCCGAACCGCGACATCCAGCGCGGCGAACGCACACCGAAATCCGTTCCGGCGTAAGCGCGCAACTGTCGGCGGAAATCATCGAGCGTCGGCATCACCGCGCGATCCTCGGCCACGCCGTCGGCGGGCACCACCACCCGATACACCCCGTCGCCGACCGGCCCGAGGCCGAAGCGCTTCTCGGTCTCGCGCACCTCGCGCACCACCGCCATGATCTCCTCGAGCGGTGCGTCACTCGCCATCTCACCGATCAGCGTCTCCACCCGCGACGGTTCCCCCGGGAAGCCGATTCCGGCCAGCTTGCGCACCGTGCTGCGCCCGCCGTCGCAGCCGACGAGGTAGCGGCAGCGCAGGCGCGTCCCGTCGGCCAGCTCGGCCGTGACACCGTCCTCGTCCTGGCTGAACCCGACCAGTTCGGCGCCGCGACGGATCTCGGCCCTCGCTTCGGCCGCGTGCTGGGCCAGCAGGCGGTCCGTCACGTTCTGCGGGATGCCGAGAACGTACGGGTGCGCGGTATCGAGGCCCGCCGGCGTGGGCTTGTCCATCGCGGCGAAGAACCCGCCCACTGGATACGTCTTCCCGTGCGCGAGAAAACGATCCAGCAACCCGCGCTGATCCATCACCTCGATACTGCGCACATGCAATCCCAGCGACCGCACGAACAGCGGCAACTCCAGATCTTTCTCCACCACCACCACACCCACGCCGCGCAGCCGCAACTCACCCGCCAACATCGACCCGGTCGGCCCACCACCGGCAATGATCACGTCAATCATCGAAACCCCGATCCGTCGTAGTCCAGCCGACCCCACGGACACATTTCCGCAGGTAGTCGACTCAGGCGGACGATTGTGCAGCACGACCGGGGTCTTGCCGCAAGCCCCGGGGTGCGCTATATGTTGAAAGGGGCAAGGAGGTATCGCACTCCTTTCAGGGCTGCGCGTCTCCGGCCGAGATCGGCTGTGCGAGCGCGGTTTCCGCGGCGTCGAGTATCGAGCTGAACGCCGTGGCGATCACCCGGCCGGCGAGCCGGCCCGCCGCCGCGCGCAGGGCCGGAAAGGGGAGTGGCAGTTCGGAAGTCGTGCTCCACACGACTCGCGTGCCGCCGGGCACCTCGGTGAACGTCATGCGGCCGCCGTCATGACGCGCGGGCGGAAAACTGCGCTCGACGAGGTAATCGAATTCGTGCGGCGCGCGGTACGCGGTGATCCGTTCCCGAAACCTTCCGATCGTCCACAGGTGCACCCGCACCGCACCGACCCCGTACGGCGCATCATCCCCCGGCCGGGCCCAGCGGTTGCGCACCACGAATGGCGACCGGGCGTAGTTCCGCGAATCCGCGAACCAGTCGAAGACCTCTCCGATCGGCGCCGCGATGACCCGCTCGACGGTGGTCGTCTGCATGTCCTACCCCTCCCTCGTCTACTACAACTGATAGTAGACGAGGGAGGGGGGTACCGGAGGCGAACGACGAAAGTCTTGTCCGGCCGAGCTGTCGTCTCGACCGGTCACAAACCGAGTTTGGTGACCGCGTTGTCTTCGAGGGGGTTGGCGGTGCGGATGTAGCCGTGGACCGTGCGGGGGTTGGACCAGCGTCCCTGGCGCATGATCTCGCGGTCGCTGGCGCCGCCGAGGGCGGCTTGGGTGGCGAAGCCGGCGCGCAGTGAGTGCCCGGAGAACAGGGCGGGGTCGAGGCCGGCGCGGGCGGCGTAGCGCTTGATCAGTTCGGCGACGGCGCGGCCGGAGATGGAGCGCGCGCCGATCCCGCCGTGCCGGTTGATCGCCGGGAACAGCGGGAGGTCGGGGTGGTCGGCGAGGGGAGTGCCGGTGAAGCCGTGGCAGCGGTGGATCGTGTGGTCGAGCGGCCGCTCGCAGAACTCGCGGAGTTCTCTTGCGGCGGTGTGAATTTCGAGCAGGCGTACCCAATCGGCGAACGCGCATACGGGACAGGTGCGTGGACGCTGCCCGCGCGGGAGGGCGACCCGCTGCTCGGACGCGCCGGTCGGGTCGGTCTTGGTCGAGGGCAACTGGACGATCAGCACCGGCTCCCCGGTCGCGTGATCCAGCGTGACCCGCACGTCCCGCACCCGCAGCCCCGCCAACTCGCTGCGCCGCAACGCCCCCGCGAACCCGACCAGCAGCATCAGCGTGTCGCGACGGCGCGCGGGCTCGGTGGGCCATCCGGATTCGGGCAACTCCGCCAGCAACTGGTCCAAGGTGTGCAGCAAGACGGGGCGTTTGCGGGTCGGCGCGGCGCGGCGGGTGCGCCGGATACCGCGCAACGTCAACCGCACCACGTCGGTCCGCGTGGGGGAGGGCAACCCGTTCGCCGCGTGCACGGCCGCGATCGCCGCCGACTTGCGCTCCACCGTCGCCGGACTGAAAGCCCACGCCCCGTTCGCTTTTCGCGCATCCGCGACAGCTGCGAGATACACCGCCACGTCGAGTGCGTCGGCGGGCAGTGCGGTCCGCCCCTCGGCCGCGCACCACGCGGCCCACGCCACCCAGTCACTGCGATAGGCCCGCACCGTGTTCGCCGACTGGGACGCCTCCAGATACCGCCCCAGCGATGCCGCCTGCCCCTCGTCGAAGCGCTCCCGCACCCGCCGCAACGCCGCCGCGTCCACGAGCACACTCCCCACCCCGCGCCGCAACGCACTGCGCACCACCTCGGGCACCACCACGACACCGTCCACGCCTACACCCTAAGTGCGACGCGCCTGCCCGACGGTTCGTAGTGCCGCAGCGCGGGTCGTGATGCCCGACTGCGGCGCCGGATCTGGACCGATCACTGCCTGGCGCATCCTCGTCACCGATCACCTCGCCGGCCCGCACTGGTGTGCAGGAACGCCGCATCAGTGCCGGACACCGGGCGAATGCGCGGCGGACGGGTCCGGCCGCGGGCACCGGCTGGATTACCCGCTCACGCGCCGGCGCGCTCTGGTCTCGAGCTCGCGGCTGCCCTCCTCATAGGACACCCGAACCCGGGACGACGTCAGCTTCCACGCGTTGTCCGTGCGTGCGAGGCCGACCGTGTAATGGCACCCGATCACCCAGATTCTCTCGTCCGCGGCGTCGGTGAGCAGGTGGGTGACTCGGGCGTGGAAGCGTGACGTCGCCGTGACCGGGGAATCCATCGTGACGACGATGGGACCGAGCAGATGCTGGGTGGCATCGAACCCGGGGAGGAACCCGCGCAGCCCGGCAAGAAAGTCGCCGGTGCGCAGTGTCTCCACGCCTCCTTGTTTGGACGGGTAGTCGATATCGACCGGGTCGGCGGTGAGCGCCCCGATCGTGTCCCAATCGTGGTCGTCGAGCGCGTGAAAGATCCTGGCGACCGTTTCCGCGACCGCGTACTTCTGCTGCTCGATCGTCATGCCGTCTCCTGCTCCGGCCCGTATCGGCGGGCCGTACGTGGTTCCTATGATCGAACCGCAACCCGGACGCGGCCTCGAGATCGCGGAGGCGAACGACGGCGCCGTGGGTTGTGTTCGTGACGACGACGCTAAGGAGGCCATCCGTGGCTCACCAAACGGTTGGTTACGCCTCGATGGATTTCCTCAACAGTTGCCGTGCGCCGGACGCGGCGCCCGACCCGGCGTGCCCGGTGGAGATAGCCCTCGCCGCGCTGCGCGGGCGGTGGACCCCGCTGGTCGTGCTCGAACTCCTGCGCGGCCCACGCGGATTCAGCGACATCGCCCGGGCGCTGCCCAGTTTGTCGGACAAGGTCCTCACCGATCGGCTGACCCAGCTGACCAAGGCGGGGGTCATCGACCGCACCCGCACACCCGGGTGGCCGCCGCGAGTGTCTTACACGCTCACCGAACGTGGCCGCACGCTGGTCCCAGTGCTACAGGCCCTGTGGCAGTGGGGCTCGAATACACCGTCTTCCCCGCCGCCGAGCGCGATGTCCGACGCTGTTCCCGACCACCATCGCGCCGAGCCCGGCAGACGGTGACCGTCGCGGTTCCCACCGAAGCCGAGGGCTGGGTCGTCGCGCCCCAGGTCGCGCGCTTCCCGATTACGACGCCCCCGACACCCGCCACGCCGGTGATGGCGCCTGCTGTGTCGACCTGGGCGAAGCTCTGGCGGCCGAGGGCGAAGGCAACTTCTCGACCACGCCCGCACCGCGGCTGACGTTGGGTGAACCCTCGGCCGTTGACCACGCCGAGAAGGAGCAGCAGGAGCGAGGCCGGCGGCACGGCCACCGGCCCGCGCGCCTCCGAAGTCGCTCACGCCCAACGTCGCATCCAGACCGTCCTCGCCGCCGCTCAGGTGCTCGACGGCGCCCGCTTGGCGGCCGGAATCACCTGTGGGTCGATGTGCCAGTCGATAGGTACGAATCCGCCCCAGCATCAACAGGATTCACCGTTACGGCAGCGCACGGGTCCCTCCCCCGGATCTTCTCGGAGCTGGCCTCCCGTGCCGTTGCGAGACAGTTCGGCACGGGCGTACCTACGACCCCACTTTCTCGCGGCCTTTTCGTATATTTCGTAGCGTTGTCGGTGACCAAACGAAACGAAATAGAGCAGAGGCGTGACCAGGGGAACGCCTCACTCTGACCACCGATAAGGTTCACTTATCGGTGGTCAGGATGGCGACGGCTCTGCTCCGGCCTCCGAAGGTCAGGCGCAGTTTCGTTTCGTGACATACGTGTGCGGCAAACGAAATAGCGAAACGAAACATGCTCGAATGGACGCTGGCGGGCATGCCCGTGGAACGGGTGCCGCACCACGATGCTTCTTCCGCCGCGGCACCATGAGTCCCGCGGGACCGGGGGTAGTTGGTGGCCGCCGATCGGGGCACCGCGCGAGGCGGACCTTCATGGTGGGTTCGACTTCGCCGTACGGCAGTACGTACGACCGGAACAGCGGCGTCAGACCCCCACCGCTGTCGCACGGACCCGGGTGGCGCGGCACCGCGTACCCGTTGCCGTGTTCGTGCCCGATCGCGTGGCGCCCGCTCTGCCGGTGGCGGTGGCGCGGCTCTTCCGTCGCGACCGACCCCGATTTCCTGGACACCATGCTCCTGACGCGGACCGATTCCGAAAATACATCAAAAGCAGTTGATGTAATCGATGCTACCCTCGGCCTATGACGTCGACCCGTCAAGCGGTCCCACCGTTTGTTCATCTCGCCGCGCATCCGTTGCGCTGGCAGCTGCTGACCGCGCTGTCGGACAGTGACTATCGCGTGCGCGAGCTGGTGGCCCGCGTGGGCGAGCCGCAGAACCTGGTCTCCTACCACCTCCGGCTGCTGCGGGACGGTGGCCTTGTCACCGCCACGCGCAGCAGTCACGACGGCCGAGACAGCTACTACCACCTGGACCTGGACCGCAGCGTCGAGATGCTCGCCGGAGCCGGGAAGGTACTGCACCCGGCCCTGCGAATGGCGTCCGCGCCCGTCGCATTCGAACCCTCGGCACCGCTGGCGGTGCTGTTCGTCTGCACCGGCAACAGCGCCCGCTCCGCGATCGCCGAAGAGCTGTTGCGGTTGCGCACCGGCGGCCGAGTCGAGGTGTTCAGCGCCGGTAGCAACCCGAAACCCGCCATGCATACCGACACGGTGCGAGTGCTGCGGGAGGAATACGGCATCGACCGGTGCGGCCGCGTACCTCGCCGCCTGGAAACTCTGGCCGATCAGCACTTCGATGCGGTGATCACCCTGTGCGACAAGGCCCGTGAGGTCTGTCCGGAATTCGGTGACGATCCTCGATGGATCCACTGGAGCATCCCCGACCCCGCAGCCGCACACGGCAGCGACGAGGACGTCTACCCGAGATTTCGGGCCACGGCCGCCGAAATCGACATCCGCATCCACTATCTGCTGCCGACCCTTGCGAAAAGGACCGTCCGATGACAACATCCACCACCGAATACGCCAGCGTCCGCTACCTCGTCGATGACGTCCAGACAGCCGCCGACTTCTACACCGGCCACCTCGGTTTCACCCTGCACACCAACGCCACGCCCGCTTTCGCCGACGTCGTCCGCGGCCCACTGCGCCTCTTGCTTTCAGGCCCAACCAGTTCCGGCGCACGCGCCACCCCCGCCGACACCGCCGGACCGGGCGGCAATCGCATCCACCTCATCGTCGCCGACCTCGATGCTGAGATCGAACGCCTCCGCGCAATCGACGTCGAATTCCGCAGCGACCTGGTCAGCGGCCCAGGCGGCCGCCAAATTCTGCTCGCCGACCCCGCCGGCAACCTGATCGAACTGTTCCAACCCGCCACCGCGGTCGCCAGCACGCCGAGGTGATCGGTCCGGCAGGCGACGCCGCATCACTTTTCCTGTGATCGCGCACCCGGTGCACTACTTGGTGGCAAAACATGTGCTGTGCCGGTCAACCCGGTGGCGCCTCCGATGGATATCTGCTCATGCCTGCGGGTTCAGCAGCGTCGCCCGAAGGCTCGGCGATTCCCCGGGTAATGCGCTGTTATCCGGGGCAACCCGGGCGAAGGACCGTTGTCCCATGACCGACCTCGAAGAACGAGCGAAACGGAGGCACCGTCGTGGACACCACCGAAACCCACGACATCGTCGTGCTGGGCGCCGGTTGCACCGGCATGCTCGCCACCGTGCGGTTGGCGTACCGCGCGGAAGCTGCGGGTGCGCATCACGGTGGTGAATCCGTCGGACCGGTTCACCGAGCGCCTGCGCCTGCACCAGGTCGCGGCCGGACAGGAGTTGGCCGATCACCGGATCCCACGGGTGCTCGAGGGGACCGGGGTGCGGTTCCACCGGGCGAGCGCCACCGCGATCGATCCCGGCACGCGGCGCGTCACGCTCGACGACGACGCGATCCTGACCTACGACACCCTCGTCTACGCCCGTGGGCAGCGGGACCGACACCACGCTGGTGCCGGGTGTCGCGGACCACGCGTGGACGCTGAACGATCCGCGCCGGGCCCACCGGTTCGCGCGGCGCCTCACCGAGATCGCCGCGACCGGCGGCGCCGTTTCGGTGGTCGGCGGGGGACTGACCGGTATCGAAGCGGCGACCGAGATCGCGGACAGCCACCCCGGCCTGACGGTCACACTCCTCGCCACGACGGAACTCGGCGCGATGATGGGCGACGGCGCCCACGCCCACCCATGGCGAACTGGCCGTGCTCGGTGTGATGGGTGGATACCCGATCGGCGTCGTCACCTTCGACCTCCTCGACGGCCGCTTGCAGGGCCTGCGATTCCAGGTCAACCCCGACAAACTCGCCGGGCTCAGGACGGTCCCGCTCCGGCGTGAACCCTTGCGCCCCTTCACCGTTCGCGGCGATACAGATACATCGTGAGCGGCCCGAACACCGCGACCAGGACAGCGCAGGCCAGGAAGACCCAGGTGAGGTCGGTGGTGACGGGAGTGCCGTGCATGAGCCCGCGCACGGCGCCCACCAGGTGGGTGATCGGGTTGACGTCGACGAACGCCCGGAGCCAGCCGGGCAGGGTGGCGGGGTCCACGAAGACGTTGCTGACGAAGCTCAGCGGGAATGTCACGAGGATGGCGAGGAACATCACCGACTGCGGGGTGCGCGCGAGCAGGCCGAGCGCGGTCCACGCCCACGACAGGCTCCACGCGAACAGCAGCACCAAGCCCGCTCCGGCGAGCAGGCCCGCGACGCCCGCGTCGGGCCGGAAGCCCAGCAGCACACCGGCACCCACCACCACCGCGGCCGCGATCGCGTAGCGGCCGAGGTCGGCCAGCAGCGCGCCGACGAGCGCGGCGGGCTGCCAGATCGGCAGCGACCGGAACCGGTCGAACACCCCCTTGCCGATGTCGGCGTTGAGCGCGACCGCCGTCGACTGCGTCGTCATGACCACCGTCATCACGAGAATGCCCGGCAGCACCGATTGCAGATAGTCGCCCGTGGACCCCGCCAGCGCCCCGCCGAACAGGTAGGTGAACATCACCAGCATCATCAGCGGGAACACGGTCACATCGGAAAGCTGATCCGGCACGTGCTTGATCCGCAGCATCGCCCGCCACGCGAACGCCCGCGCCGTCGCCACGGCACTCGGACGAGGCGGACGCACCGAACTCGCGAACGCGTAAGTCATGCGGGAACCTTCTCTCCGGACGAGGAACGGCCGGTCAGGGCCAGGAACACTTCGTCGAGACTCTGTGGGCCGACACCGAATTCGCTGACCTCGACCCCCGCACGTACCAGTTCGGACAGCGCCGCACCGGCCCGCTCGGGATCGGTGAGTCGCGCCGACAGCACCACCGGGTCGTCCTCGTGTTGCACGGACGTGCGCAGCACTTCCGCCAGGATGCGCTCGGCCTCCGGGCGTCGCTTCGGGTCCCGCAGCCGGACACGCACCGCTCCCGCGCCGACGGATTCCTTGAGCTCGGCCACCGTCCCCTCCGCGATGACGCGCCCGCGATCGATCACCGCCAGCCGATCCGCCAGCCGGTCGGCTTCCTCGAGGTACTGCGTGGTGAGCAGCACCGTGGTGCCGCCCGCCGTCAGCTCCCGCACCACCTCCCACACCTGACCGCGACTGCGCGGGTCCAGGCCGGTGGTCGGCTCGTCCAGGAACAGCAGATCGGGCGTGACGACGATGCTCGCCGCGATATCCAGCCGCCGTCGCATACCGCCCGAGTAGCGCTTCGCGGGCCGGTCGGCGGCTTCGGTCAAGCCGAAGGCGGACAACAGTTCTCGTGCCCGATCGGCCGCCCCGCGCCGGCTGTGGCCGAGCAACCGTCCCATCAGCACGAGGTTCTCCATGCCGGTGAGATCCTCGTCGACCGAGGCGTATTGGCCGGTGAGGCTGATGCGGGAGCGCACCTCGTCGGTGTCGGTGACGACATCGTGCCCGAAGATCCGCGCCCGCCCGCTCGACGGCCGCAGCAGGGTTGCCAGCATTCGGATGGTGGTGGTCTTCCCGGCGCCGTTCGGGCCGAGGAATCCGTAGATGCCGCCGGCGGGGACCGCCAGGTCCACACCGTCGACCGCCACCGTGTCACCGAACTGCTTGCGCAGTCCTTCGGCGTGAATCGCCAAGGGTGTCATGCGCTTTCCCCGATCTGTTCCTTGCGCACGCGCAGTACTTCGTCCACGCCGAACAGCCGCAGCGTCAGGCGTTCGCCCGCGGACTGGTACCGGGACACCGAAGCGGTCGTGACCAATTCGGGCTCGCTGACCCGGTAGGTGTCCCCTTCGTGCACGACTTCGGCGGACCCGGCCGCCAAGAGGTTCGCCAGCCAGTCGGTGCGCGGGCCGTAGGGGAGGGCGACGATGAAGTCCGCCCCGGCCTCGGCGACGCCGATCGGCGTCTCGTAGAGCTTCCCGCTGGACCGGCCCGTGTGCCGGATGACCGCCGCCGAAGCGCCCGGTTGCCCGGCGGTCTTCAGCACCTGCCGGTTGGTGAAGCGCCGATGAAAGCGACGGACCGCCGCTACGCCGGGCGCGTATCCCGTGCGCAATACCAGGACCAAGATCAGGCCCCCGAGCAGCGCCGACGCGATCGGCACACCCGCGCCGATCGCGATCCATATCCACATGGCCACACCCTTCTCTCTTACCTTGTAAGTCTTACCTCGTAAGGGAATCATTACGGGGTAAGGCTGTCAAGAGCTGGGAGACTTACCGCGTACGGTAAGTTGGTTCGGTATGGGCACCGATCAACGGCCCCGCCTGAGCCGGGGGCAGATTCTGCGGGCCGCCGTCGCGCGGGCCGACCGCGACGGCGTCGGCGCGGTCACCATGCGCAACGTCGCCGCCGACCTCGGGGTCGAGGCCATGTCGCTCTACCACCACGTGGCGAACAAGGCCGAACTGCTCGACGGGATGGTCGAGGTGATCGTCGAGACCATCAACGAGGCGGTCGAACCGCTGTCCGCCGACTCGCCCGCCGAATGGAAACCGGTGCTGCGCCGGCGAATTCTCACCGCGCGCGCCGTCCTGCTGCGCCACACCTGGGCGCCCGCGCTGATCAGCACCCGCTCACCGATGACCCTGTCACTCATCACCTACTTCGACGCGCTGCTCGGCCTGTTGCGCACCGGCGGCTTCTCCTACGACCTGGCCCACCACGCCATGCACGCCCTCGGCAGCCGCGCACTGGGCTTCACCCAGGAACTCTTCGAGTCCTCCGGCGCCCCCGACGACGAAGCCGCCACCGCCGAACTGGCCGCCATGGCCGACCGCTTCCCCAATATCGCCGGCATGATCGCCGCCGGCGCCCACGAACACGGCGACGCCGGGTCCACCCTCGGCTGGTGCGACGACCAGTCCGAATTCGAGTTCGGCCTCGACATCATCCTCGACGGCCTCGAGCGGCTACGCGCGGGCGACCGCGATTCCCGGCCGGTCACGAGCTGAACAGAATCGCCCTACCCGTTCCGGGACAAGGGAATCGCCGGTTCACCGTCGACGCCACACCGTGCCTCGGCGTTCGTATTCGAGCAGTGCCTCCACGGAAACGGCCAGTTCGGCACCGAGTTCGCGTTCCACCAGCCACAGCGCGAGATCCAGTCCGGAGGTCACCCCGCCCGCCGTGACCAGGTCGCCGTCGTCGACCACCCGGGCGTCGACGAGGATTCCGCCCTCCAGATCGGCGCGCACACGGCGATGCGTGGTGCACGCCCGATTCCGGGTGATCCCGGCCGCCGACAACAACATCACTCCGGTGCACACCGCGGCGATCGTCAGCTCGCCGCGCCGAATATCGGCCAGTGCCGAGGGAGTCCGGCCGCGCGCGATCTCGGCAGGCACCCCCGGACTGCCCGCGGGCAGACCGTAGCCGCCGCCGGGGACGATGAGCAGATCCGCCCGAGCGGGATCGAGCACCGCTTGCGGCGTGATCGCCAACCCGGACATCAACGTCACGACCGACGTTGCGGGCATCGAGACGACACCTCCACCCGTCCGCGCCTGCCGAGCCGCGAGGCGTAGTGGAAGACCTCCAAGGGGGCAGGCACAGATCCAATCCCGCGCACACCCCGGCTGAGGTGAGCACCCGGCCGTTGTCCACGAGCAGGACGTCGGACCGGACGCGCACCGCCGGGTAGCGCGCGGCCAAGGACCGGGCGGCGCGCCAGTGTGTGGTGGCCGTCAGCCCGTCCAGCACACCGGCCGCGGCGAGCACGAACGCGCCGGTGCAGATGGACGCCACCCGGATACCGGACGCGGCCGCCTTCGCGATCACCTCCACCACCGCATCCGCGATGTCGCCCTCCACATCCCGGATGCCGGGCACCACGACGGTGTCCGCCGTCAGCATGTCGTCGAGCGGATAGGGCGGCACGAGCTGGAACACGGTGTCCGCGCCGGCCGCAGAGGCGGAAGGGCTGTCACCGCAGACGCGCACCTCGTAGAGGGGTGACCCGTCCGGCCGGCTCGCCAGGGCGAAAGTCTGGCAGACGGTGGTGAGATCGAATCCGACGGCGCCGTAGAAGGCCGCCACCGCGACGCGAGGCATACGCGCGAGCTTACCCAGCGCCTTTCGTGTGCCAGGCGGCACCGAATCTGGCCGGAATCCCGCGAAATCTGTCCTCGATCACCCTTGCCGACGCCGGGCGCACCGGCCGATAGTGGGCGCATGGCGACCGCTCACCCGGATATCTCCGATTTCCTCAAATCGCGCCGCGCCCGCGTCAAGCCCGAGGACGTGGGGGTGGTGACCACGCGGAACCGGCGTCGGGTCGCGGGATTGCGCCGGGAAGAACTCGCCCAGCTGGCCGCGGTCAGCGTCGACTACTACACGCGGCTGGAACAGGGGCGCGCGGAGCGGGTGTCCGACAGCGTGCTCGACTCGATCGCGGACGCCCTGCTGCTCGACGACGTCGAGCGCGAACACCTGCACCGGCTGGCCAATCCGCCCAGACGGCGGCCGTCTCCGACGCCGGGCGTGCACACCGGATTGCGACTGCTGCTGCGCGACCTCCCGGAGCGCCCGGCATTCGTGCTGGGCCGCAGGATGGACGTCCTCGCGTGGAACTCTTTGGCCCGCAAGCTGATCGCCGACTTCGGCACGCTGGCACCCGCGCGGCGCAACCTCGCCCGCCTGGTCCTTCTCGACGAACAGGTCCGCCGCCTCTACCCGGACCGGGAACTCGCGGTGTCGAACGCCGCGGGATTCCTGCGCCGCGACCTCGGCCTGCACCCCGACGATGCCGAACTCGGCGCCCTCGTCGCGGAATTGAACGCGGGCAGTGCCGAATTCCGCCGGAAATGGAGTCAGCACACCGTGAGCCGCAAGAGCAGCGGCGTGAAGAAGTTCGACCATCCGCGCGCCGGCGAATTCGAACTCTCGTATCAATCCCTCGAGCTGCCGGGCAGCCCGGATCAGATCCTCGTGGTCTACTCACCCCGGACGCGGTCCGAGTCGGACAAGCTGCGCGAACTGGCGGTAGGTGTCGGGTCCATTCCTGAATGAGCACAACACCTTTCGAAACGGCCGCCGAGCACGCAGCGGCGTCCTCGAACCACTTGCCCGGAAATCGGCGGCATCGAGCCGGCTCTCGGCCCGTGCGGACCCGCATCGCGCCCCGCGACGGGCTCGGAGCGGGTATCAACCTTCCGTCGCCAGCGCTCGGACGGCCCGCACACAGGCGGGCACCAGCGGGTTGACCGAGGTCCGCGGCCAGGCCACCGCGATCCGCAACGGGTCGAGGTCGGTGACGGGACGCCAGATCAGCTCGGGGTGGGTGTAGGCCGCCATCGAGGCGGGTCCCAGGTTCCACAGGATCGGCTCGTCGCGCAGGTCGGCCAGCGTCAGGGCCGGCCGGGCGGCCAGCGGAGGCGACGCCGACCTGGCCACCATGCGTTCCTCGGTGGCGACCACGGCGGTGTGCAGCCCGGAGGTGTCCGCGGGCAGCCACAGAAACGCCACATCCACCAGTCCCTGTACGACCAGATCGCCCAGGACTACCCCGTCGGACGCATCGTGCGCGCCGAGGAGATGGCCGCCGTCGCGATGTTCCTGGCCTCCGACGACGCCGGCGCGGTGCTCGGCCACGACCTCGACGCCTCGGGCGGCTACCTCACCGGCTGACATCGCCGCCCCGTAAAGGTGGTCCTGATGAACCTACGGTAGGCATGTCCTTCCGCTCGGGCGGGTGTTGGCCGGGTGGGCGGTGCGCGGAATCGTCGGAACCGCAAGTGGAATCGACGAACGAGGACACCGAATGACCAGCTCTCCCTTCTCCCGGCGCGATGTATTCCGGGCCTCGGCACTCGCTCTCGGTGCCGGAGTGGTGACCGCCTGCGCACCCGACAGCGCGGCACCGGTCGCGACTCCCGGCGCCTACGCGCACAACATCGAGGCGGTCGGCTATTGCGATCTGGAAGGCCGGCCCGGATTCAAGATGGCCGTCCGGGAGTCGCGCGGGCGCTGGTACCTCTACCTCGGCCACTTCTGGCACTCCGGCTGGAGCGTCGTGGACGTCACCGACCCGGAACGCCCCGAAGTCGCGGCCTTCGTGCCCAGTCCGGACAACACGTGGACCCTGCAGGTCGACCTGCACGGCGACCTCATGGTCACCGCCCTCGAACAGATCTTCCCGAACTTCGGCGGCGTCCCCGAGGCCGCGTTCGAGGAGGGCATCTACCTGTGGGAGATCAGCGATCCGGTGCGGCCGGCGCGCTTGGGGCACTTCCGGACCGGCGGCACCGGCACCCACCGCAACCACTATCCCGGCGGCCGCTACGTCCACCTCGCGGCCGGGATGCCCGGCTATCGCGGCAATATCTATCTCATCGTCGACATCGCCGACCCGAGAAACCCGGTCGAGGCGGGCCGGTGGTGGGTGCCCGGCCAGCACGCGGCGGGCGGCGAAGCCATGCCACCCGGCCGGGCGGCCGAAGACGGCCACCTCGCCACGGGGAGCCCGTGCTGTTCGGCCGGACACGACGTGTCGCTGCACGGACCCGCCTACGTCAGCGGCCACCACGCCTACCTGCCCTACGGCGGCGCCGGGATGGTCGTGCTGGACATCGCCGACGTGTCGCGCCCGCGACAGGTTGGGCATCTGTCGTTCAGCCCGCCGTTCCACTCCCGCTTCGGCGTGCACGGCATCCTCCCGGTCCCGGAGCGGGGGATCGCGTTCGTGAACTCCGAACACACCCACTACGCCGAGGGCGCCGCGCACCACGCCTCGATCGTCGACATCCGCGATCCATCGAATCCGTATCTGCTGTCGCTGTTCCCGGAACCGGTGCCACCGCCGGACGCGCCCTTCCGCGACTTCGCCACGCGCGGCGGCTGGCGCGGCCCGCACAACATCAACCACCACCAGCACCACCCTGACGTGCAGCGCCAGGGTGACCTGTTCTACATCGCCCACTTCAGCGCGGGACTGCGCGTCTACGATGTCGCCAACCCCTACGCGATCCGCGAGACCGGCTACTTCCTGCCGCCCGATCCGACCCACCGGTACGGCCCCATGCCCGAAGGCGCACTCGTCACGCAGACCGAAGACGTCGTCGTGGATCGCCGCGGCTACCTCTACATCACCGACAAGAATCAGGGCCTGTGGATCCTCCGGTACACCGGTCCGCGAACGTCGTAGTACTCGCCGGGTGTCACGAGTCGGCGGGACGGGCGTCTCCCCAGTACTCGTGCAGGGCGCTGAGGCGATCTCCCTCGGTCTCGACGATGATGATCTCGCGATTGCGATAGGCGGCCGTGGACGGTGAGATGCCCTGGGATCGGTATTCGTAGATCACCCGCGTCCCGACGACATCGGTGCGAATCCTGGTGCCCGACACCCGGTTTCCGGAGCGTCCGTGGTGCAGCGCCCAGTCCTCGATCCGGCGACGGCCCTCGGTGCCCTCGAAGGCCCCGCGGGCCGGCTCCTCGGGGAACCGGAAGCTGAACTCGTCGGTGAGGACGGCGAGGAAGGGATCCCAGTCCCCGCTGCGCCACCCGGCGTCGAAACGGTCCATGGCGGCGTCGGCGACATCGCGCACGTCGTGCTCCTCCGCGCTTCCGCATCCGGCCAGGGCGACGACCACCAAAGCCGCGCAGACCAGACGACGTGCCCTCGTGCCGGGGGACGACACTGTCGGGCTACCGGCGAGTCCGTCGGGATTCCTCGCGTGTCGTCGACGCCGACCGTGCCGCCGGACGGAGTGACCTTGCTGCGAAGCGGCGTGCCGTGCGCGAGTTATGCTGTGATTCAACGCTATTCACCTGCTCGAGGGATTGTCCGGGCGGCGATCAGTAGTGCTCGAAGTAGTACCGTGGATTCGCCTTGGTGCCGCCCTTCTCGAAGCAGGGCCCGGCCCACTTGACCTTCTCGTCGTCGATCGCGGACTTGCGAGCCGACTCGCAGGACGATTTGCTGTCGTAGGGGCCCGCGGCGCCGTAGGCCACGGGAAGCACGGGTCCGGTGAGGTCGGGCGCCGCCGACGACAAGGTGGCCGGGGTCAGGGTCGCGCCGACGGCGAGGCCGAGCAACAGGATCGGTTTCGCGAGAGTTCTGAACACGGGTGGTCCCTTCGATACGTCGGCTACCGCCGAGCCGATCTGCCGCCACCCTAGAGCCGATGCGCGTCCCCAACCTGGTCACGATATGACCAGGATGCGGGCGTGCGCGCGGACGACGATGGCCCCATGAAGACCCCCATCGCTCAGCGCGCACTCGTCCTCGCGGCCGCCGCGCTCGCCGTCAGCGCGCCGGCCGCGCACGGCGAGACGGCCCCGCACCCCACCCCGCACGGCCCGCAAGCGCCCGCCGACCACGCCGAAGGGCCGGCCAACCTCGACGCTCTCGCGGCGACCGTCCGTCCCGACCGGGGCACCGTGGCCGGTGTGACGGTGGAATTCGACCGCACCAGCCGGACAGAGTCGGGCGAGAAGCCCTCACCCGCAACGCAGTTCGTGTTCCTCTTCGATCGCTCGATCCACCTCAACCCCGAGGCGTTCCCGGTGTGCGCGCGGGAGGTGATCGCCGCCGACGGGATAGGTGCGTGCCCGCCGGGCTCGAAGGTGGGGGAGGGACACGCTGAGATCTACTCGCAGGGCGAGGCGGACGTCTTCGTGTTCAACACCATTCACGCCGACGGCGGCCGAGGCGTCCTGATCACGATCCCGGCCACCGGCGCGATCCTCGCCAACACCTTCGAACCCGTCGCGGCACCCTACGACGGCGAGTACGCGTGGGGATCGGACGAGATCCTGCCCTCGGCGCTGCCGCCCTCGCAACGCTCGGCCACCACGCGGTTCCGGGTCTCCTTCGGCGCCACCCACACCGACGCCCGCGGCACCCACAGCTTCGTCGAATCGCACGCCCTGCCCGGGCAGCAACTTCGGTTCGGACTGTGGAGCCGCTTCGTGAGCGGGCAGACGATCGTGCCGACCGCGACCACCACGCGCCCCCTGCCCTGGTGATCAGCCGGTGCAGCCCGCGGTGGTGTCGAGGGCCGAGACGGTGAACGGCAGCTCCGGTGTCTCGTCGCGCAGTCCGGTGTTGTACTGACTGTTCACCACCAGCAGCCGGTCCCCGGCCAAGCGGGCGGTGCTGGGGTGACGGAAACCGGGATCGGTACGGGCACACACCTGTTCGGCTGCGGCGAGATCTGGAGCGAGCCGCAGGACCGAGACCTGTGGGCGGGGATTCAGCGGTGAGAGCCCTCCCTGGACGACGTAGAGCGTGTCCGCGTCCAGGACCAGGCCGTCGCCGCCGTACGCGCGGGTGCCACCCGTATGGAGCTCGGTGACCTCTTGCGTGTTCCGGTCGATGCGGTAGAGGCCGCCGGTCATGCTGTGCACGGTCAGCAGGGCGTCGCGGCCGGCCGCGACGATGCCGTTGAGGTTGTGACCGTCCACGCGCGGCACCGGCGTATCGGCGAGGTTCAGCCACGGCCGCATCTCCCAGCCGCCGCTGTGCTCGGTGACCCGATAGATCACGTTGGCCATCGAGTCGGTCACGTACGCGGAGCCGTCCTCGGCGAGGGCGACGTCGTTGACGAATCCGCCCGCCACACCGGGCAATTCGGCGAGGAGCTCACCGGTGGCGATGTCGTGGATCCACAACCGCGCGGTCGGGCCGCCACCGATGAACAACCGGCCGTTCCCGTCCGCCGCCAGTCCGCTGGTCGTGGTCCGCCCGCCCGATCCGCCGGGCAACCACGGCGTGGCCTCCGGGTTGTCGAGCCGCCCGCGGAAGACCGTGCCGTCGCGGGTGCTGCCGACGAAGTACTCGGCGGTGGGCTCGTGGTAGGCGATCCCACCCGGGAACACTCGATCCCCGGGCACGATATAGCGGTCGGGGGTCGCGGGGGCGGGTTCCGAGCCGCATGCCGCCAGCATCCCGGCCAGCAGGAGTGTGGCGCCCAGCCGTCGCGCGCCTTTCGTGTGTGGAAGTCTCATGTCGGCGAAAGTAGGCCCGGATTTTGCGCGGTTGCAGGACGTGGCGTGCCCTGGTCGTGGGGAGGTCTTCGTGGTAGGGGTGGGCGGCTCGGAGACGTCGGTGTTGTCCGCCTCGTCCGGCAACAGCGCGTGACACACCAGCGGCGTACTACGGCCGACCCCGCATCGCGTCCACCGCCGCCAGGGGTCGCGTGTCCGCGCCGGTTCGCGGTCGACAGTGCGCTCTCCTTCGGCGGGTAGCTGTCTAGTAGGCTACCGTGAAATGCCTTTGCCCACTGGCATTTTCGAGCGGGATACCTCTTCCTTCACCACGGTGGCGACAACGAGTTGCGGACGAGTGGGCGCGGGAAGCTGCCCCGCGACGATCGCGGCCAGCGACAAGGCGAACCCCACGAGCTGCACCGGCCCGAGCGACTGGCCGAGCAACACGGCTCCCAGCACCGCCGCGACCAGCGGCGAGAACAACCCGAGCACGGCCACCGAATTCACCGGCAGGGTGGTGATACCGCGGAACCACACCACGTACGCGAGCAGGCCGCCGAACAGACCGAGCCAGACATAGCCCAGCGCGGCACCGCCGTCGATCGCCGGTGGCGCACCTTCGAACAGGAACGTGACGGGCACCAGGAACAAGCCACCCGCCGTGAGCTGCCATCCGGCCAAGGCCGTGGGCCCCACGCCGTCCGGGCGTCCCCACCGCTTGGTCAGCGTCACGCCGAGCGCCATCGACGCCGCACCGGCCAACCCCGCCGCGACGCCGACGGCATCGAGCCGGGCGGCCGGCCCGATCACGACCAACCCCACGCCCGCCACGCCGATCGCGCCCCAGAGCAACCGCCACGCCGACCACTTCTCTTGCAGCACAACCACGGCCAGCACGGCGACGATCATCGGCTGCGCCGCCGCCAATGTCGCCGCCACACCACCCGGCAGTCGCTCGGCGGCGAGGAACAAGAACGGGAAGAAACCGCCGATATTGAGCACCCCCAGCACCGCCGCTTTCCACCACCAGTCGCCGCGCGGCAGCATCCGGGTGATCGCCACCGCGATCAGCCCGGCGGGCAGCGCGCGCAGCAACCCCGCAAACAAGGGGTGCCCCGGCGGGAGGAGTTCGGTGGTGACGACGTAGGTGGTGCCCCAGACGAGCGGGGCATACGCGGTGAGCGCGATGAGCGGGAAGTTCCCGGCGGAAGCACGTGGACTGGTCACCCTCGAAGTCTCGCCCGCCGGTATCAATGAGTCCAACACATGTTTGTCACCGTATCAATCGTGATTCATGATTGATCGGTGGAACTCCAGCAACTGCGCTACGTCGTCGCCGTCGCCGAGACGAACAATTTCACCCGCGCCGCCGAACGCTGCCTGGTGGTGCAGTCCGCGCTCAGTCACCAGATCGCCCGTCTGGAGCGCGAACTCGGCGCGCGGCTGTTCGAACGCACCAGCCGTCGCGTCCGGCTCACGCCGGCCGGCGAGGCGTTCCTCCCCGCCGCCCGGCAGTGCCTGGACGCGGCCGACCGCGCGGTCGCCGAGGTCGCCGCGGCCCTCGGCGAGGTGCGCGGGCGTCTGGCCGTCGGGGTGATCCCCACCGTCGCCGCCGTCGACATCCCCTCCGCGCTGCGGGATTTCCGCGCGCGGTATCCGGACGTGCGGGTGAGTCTGCGCGTCGGCGCCAGCGAAGAACTCGCCGCCCAGGTCGAGGACGGCGCCCTCGATGTCGCGTTCCTCGGCCTGCCGCCCACCGCGCGACCACGCGGCGTCGCCGTCCACGAACTCCTGCGCGATCGGCTCATCGCCATCGTCGCCCCGGACCACCCGCTCGCCGGGGAATCCTCCGTCGACATCCGTCGCTTCGCTACCGAGGTCTTCGTGGACTTCCCGGCAGGATCGGCGGGCCGGGCCCAATCCGACCTGGCGTTCGCGGCCGCCGGCATCGACCGGGAGGTGGCGTTCGAGGTGACCAGCCCGGGTTTCATCGTCCGGCTCGTCCAGCAGAACCTGGGCGTGGCGATGCTGCCGTCGGCGTGGTCACCGCAGCCCAGCGGTGTGGTGCGGCTCGACGTCACCGACGCCCCCGCCCGCGTCGAGTACGTCGTGTGGAGCCGCTCGGGCGGCACACCGGCGGCGACCGCGTTCCTGGCGGCGCTGGGGATCGAGGCGGCGCCGGACCTGTCGTGACGGTGAACGCCCCGCGCGTCCCGCTACGATTCACCGGGTGTCGAGCGTATGCAGCTACCCGGGATGCACCAGGCCCATCACGCGCGGGGGAGGGCCCGGTCGTCCGTCGGAGTACTGCGACCATCCCGAGCACACGCGGTGGCGGGCGTGGCGGGAAAGGCAACGGCAGCAACAGGAGTCGCAGGCACCCGCGGGTTCCGTCACTGTGACGCCCGCGGGTCCGGTGACGGTGGCGCGGGCGCGCGCCGACGAGCTGCTGGTCCAGTTCCGCGGGCTGGCCGAACAACTCTCGGCGAATCTGAACGCCGCGGTCGCCGAACTGTCCACGCTCGCCGACCCTTCCGTCGCCGAGGCCCAGGTGCAGGCCGTGCAGGCCGACGCCGCGCGCCGCATCGCCGAAGCCGAGATGACCGCCGTCGCGGCGGAACAGGCGCGCCGCGACGCCGAAGAGTCCAGGGCGGCCGCCGAATCCGCCGCCGAGGACGCGACCCTCGCCGCAGAGCGCGCCGAAGCGCTGGTCGCCGAGGCGAATACGGCCCGCGAGGACGCGTTGCGGGAAGTGGAGCACGTCACGAAGCAGGCCGCCGACGACGTGTTCGCCGCCCGCAGCGCCGCCGAAGCCGAAGTCCGCGCGGCGCGCAAGGAGGCCGCCGACGATATCGAGCGGGCGCGGCAGCAGGCCACCGAGGACGTGGAGAAGGCGCGCCGCAAAGCCGCTGCCGAGATCGAACAGGTCCGTACCGACGCCGCCCAGCGCATCACCGCCGCGAGCGCCGAACGCGACCTGGCCGTGCAGCGCGCCGCCGACGCCGAACGCGCCATCGAACGCGCCGAACAGGTCGCCACCGAACGCACCGAGGCGCTCGCCGAGACCCGCGCCGAACTCGCGCGCCTGCGCGCCGAACTCGACAGCACGCGAAGCGAACTCGCCGAATTGCGCCGGACCGCCGCGGCCGAGGCGGACACCCGGCGCGCGGAGGCGGCGGCCGCGCTCGACCGGGCCCGCTCCGAAGCCGCCGAACGCATCGCCGCGCTCGACGACGCCCGCGCCCAAGTCCTCGCGCGCGCCGAACGTGCCGAACAACAGCTCGACCGGTTGCTCGCCGAGAGCGACACGGCGCGACCGGTATTCACCGGCGAGAGCGGATAGGGTGCGGAGATGGCTGTCATCCATCGCACCACCATGACGCCCAGCAAACCGGAACTGCTCGCGCGCTGGCTACCCGCGCGACCCTGGTTCCGCGGCGGCGCGACGCCGGTCCTCGCCAGGGCGGGCGGGTTCCGGTTGGACGATCCGGCGGGGGAGGTCGGCATCGAGTTCGTGTTCGTCACGGACACGTCGAGTGGCGAACCCGTCACCTACAACCTGCCCATGGCCTATCGCGGCGTACCGCGTGACGGTGGCGCGGATTCACTCATCGGCACGTCCGAGCACGGTGTGCTCGGCACACGATGGATCTACGACGGCACGCGCGACCCGGTGGTGGTCGCGGTGCTGGCCGACCTGCTCGCGGGACGCGCGGTGCCGCAGGCGCAGAACGAGAGTGACGCACCCGACCCGACGGTGACCGTCACCGATCCCTTGCCGATCCCCGCGCCGACGGAATTCACCGTCACCGACGATGCCGCCTCGACCGTGATCACCACACCGCACGCGTCGTTGACGCTGCCCCGAGTACTGCGCGCCTCCGAGCCGTCGGGAACGGTCGTGCACGCCCCTTGGCGGACAGGCGAAATGACCACTGAGCGCGGCGTCGTGCTCGTGGCACACGCTGCCGGGTAGCACGACACGCCGCCCCGCACCGCCTGACCGGCCGGATGTGACCCTCTTCGCAGAAATGTGGCTAACCAACGGTTAACTATGTGGTTCGGTCATATCATGTGCCTATGCCCGGAAACGAAGGTGAGGGGCGTGTCGAATCACGGGTCCGTGGGGGACGGGAAGTGGTTCTGGTCGCGGGTCTGTGCTCGATCGCCCTCGGCGTGCTGATGGCGGTGTGGCCGGAGAAGTCCGTGCCCACCATGGAATTGCTGTTCGGCCTGTACCTGTTGATGAGCGGGGCCGCGCAGATGTGGCTCGCGTTCGGCGCGAAATTCGCGGTGCCGCTGCGCCTGCTGATCGCGGTGAGCGCGACGCTGTCGATCGTGATGGCCGTGCTCTGCCTGCGCGGCGGCAATTCCGTGCCGCTGCTGGCGATGTGGGTCGGACTGAGCCTGACGGTGCGCGGCGTCGTGCACGCCACCGTCGCCGCCTGGGACGACGGCCTCGCCGCGGGCGGGCGTCACGAACTGTTCGGCCTGTTCAGCATGGTGGCAGGCATCGTGGCGATCATGGTGCCGCTGGAGCGGCTGGAGACCCTCGGTTTCGTCATCGGCGGCGGACTGGTGGTGCTGGGCGCGCTGGAGATGCTGTTCGGCCGGGTCCGCGTGCGGGCGGTGACGCTGCCGGACACGCCACGGGTGGCGGTGCCGCCCAACTGAACTGGCGGGTCGCGCGCGCAGCGGGTTCACTGTCTCTATGGCACCCACGGATCAGCGGCGCAGCACCCCACGGCCCCCGGCGGCCGGTCCGACCACGTCACCGGCCGAACTGGTGGTGGTGACGCACGGCGAGTCGCGGCCCATCGGCCCGATCGCATTGCGCGAGAACGCTGCGGGTGAATCGCATCTGGCCACGCTGCTGCCCGCCGGTGCGCGTCTCGCGCGCGTCTTCGGCCCGGCCAACCGGCTGCCCGGCCGCCTGCGCGGCACCGATCAGGAGGACGTCGGCGCCGACCACCTCGATGCGATAGCCGACACGTTGCTCCACGACGACGCGGTCGCCGCCGCCTACGTCAAACCGCCCGCCGAACCACCCCTCGCCCCGTTGTCGGCGCCCACCCGGTCCGAGGCCGACACGCCCCCGGCCACCCCGAATTTCGAAGCCCGCCAAGGCTATCTGGACGATGCGCCCAACGGCATCGGCGCCCGCTGGGCATGGACGAAACCCGGCGGGCGCGGCACCGGCGTGCGGGTGATCGATATCGAGGGGGCGTGGCGGTTCACCCACGAAGATCTCACCCAGAACCAGGGCGGCGTGATCGGCGGGCAGACCGACGATCCGGGCTGGCGCGACCACGGCACCGCGGTGGCCGGTGAGATCAGCGGCGACGTGAACGCTTACGGCATCACCGGGATCGCGCCCGAGGCCAATATCCGCGCGGTGTCGGTGTTCGACAACGGATCGGCCGCCGCCATCCGCACCGCCGCCGACGCGCTGTCGGCGGGCGACATCATCCTGCTCGAACTGCACCGTCCCGGCCCGCGCCGCAACTACCGCGCCCGGCCCGACCAACTCGGCTACATCGCGATCGAGTGGTGGCCCGACGATTTCGCCGCCATCCGCTACGCCGTCGCGCGCGGCGTGATCGTCGTGGAGGCGGCGGGCAACGGCGCCGAGGACCTCGATGCCGCCCTCTACGACCTGCGGCCCACCGGTTTTCCCCAGAGCTGGCGCAACCCGTTCCGCGGCGGCGCCGACGATTCCGGCGCCATCCTCGTCGGCGCGGGCGCGCCACCGCCGGGCACGCACGGCCGCGATCACGGACCGGCCCGATCGCGTCTGGACTTCTCCAACTACGGAACCCGCGTCGACGCGCAGGGCTGGGGCCGGGAGGTCACCACCACCGGCTACGGCGACCTCCAGGGCGGCAGCGACGAGGACTACTGGTACACCGACGAATTCAGCGGCACCTCCAGCGCGTCCCCGATCGTCGTCGGCGCGATCGCCGCCTACCAAGGCATCACCGGCACCCGGCAGACGCCGTCGGTGATCCGCGATCGGCTGCGTGCCACCGGTTCCCCGCAGACCGCCGCGCCGGGACGTCCGGCCACACAGCGGATCGGGGCGCTGCCCGATATCGCCGCCCTGGTGGGTGAACACGAGGGTACTGGGTGATGTCTCGCGGTGGAGGCGGGATTGAACTCTGGGCGTTGCCGAGTGGGGAGGGGTTCGCGTCGCGATGGATCGTTCCTAGGCGGGATGTCGGGCTGCGGCAGGGCTTTGAGCAGGGGCGATAGGGGAGTGCGCGGTCCGTCGGGGTGACGGCCGGAAGGGGTTCGCGCGCACCCGAATCGGCAGGTGATGCGGGTTCGCGCCGAGTGTCGGCATGCCCGGAATGCCGGTATGGTTTCGGCGCGCGCGGCCCGGGTGTGGGTGGCGCGCGAGCCCGATCGAGCCGTGACACCGAGGAGATTTGGTGGCTGTCGACACCACCCGTGAAGAACAGGCCATGCGCCGGTTGACCGACAGCCTGGTCGCCACCTACACCCCCGCGCATACCCCCGAACACGTCGAGGCCGTGATCGACGGCGCGCACGCCCGCTTCGCCGACAGCCCCGTGCGCGAGTTCGTGCCGGTCCTGGTCGAGCGGATCGCGCGCGGGACCTTGGAAACCGGGGAGCCCGCCGCCGAGCCGGAGGAGGTGACCGAACGGATCAGCCTCGGCACCTCGGCGATCGATGCCGACACGCACAGCGCGCCAGAGCCGGATCCCTCGGACGAGCCGACCCGCGTGCTGGTGCCCGGCGGGAGCGGTGCCCGGTCCGAAAGCGTGGGAGACGCCGGGGACGGGTCGCCGGAATCCGGGGCCGCAGAGGCGGGTGAGTCCGAGTCGACCGCTGCGTCACGTCCGGGTGCGGACGGTGCGGAGACGGCGCGGTTCGACCAGGTGGCGAGCGGCCCGGTCGCGGCCGGCGCTGTAGTGGCCGCTGCGGGGAACGGTGTCGCCCGACCCGGTGCGGCCGAGGGAAGCACGACAGTCGACCCGGCGGCGGAGTCCGCCCGACCCGGCGAGCCCGCGGAGTCCGCCGAGGACCCTGCCGGAACCGATTCGCGCGCCGAGGGTTCGGAGACCGGCGCTCCGGGCGCCCCCGGCCAGACAAACGCTGGCGAGGTCGAATCCGGAACGGCGTCCGCCCTTTCCAGCGAACCCGAGAACCGCGGCTCCACTCGTCGCGACACAACCCGCCCCGGTCCGAAGCACGGCGTGGTCGGCGCCAACCCGCTCACCAAACGCTCCCTCGCCCTGATCGGGGGCGCGCTGGCGGTGGTCGCGGTCGTGATCGCTGTGCTCGTCCTGCGCCAGCCCGGCGCGGAGCCCGCCGCCGGACCCGCCGCCGAGCCGGTCATCACCCTGCGCGGGCTCGTCGGCTCGGAAAAGATGGCGTTCTTCGCCGATCCGCGCGTGGCCGAGGCGCTGGCGGCACACGGCCTGGCCGTCGACGCCACTCCGGCCGGGTCGCGCGAGATGAGCGGTACCGCGCTGGACGGCTACGGGTTCGCGTTCCCCGCCAGCGCGCCCGCCGCCGAACGGATCCTGCGCGAGCGCGGCCTCACCGCCAAGCACACGCCGTTCTCCTCGCCCATGGCGATCGCGACCTTCCGGCCGATCGCCGACCTGCTCACCGCCGCCGGTGTGCTGCGCCCCGGCCCGGCGCCCACCTTCGACATGGCGCGCTACCTCGAGCTGGCCGGACGCAACACCGAATGGGCGCACCTGCCCGCCAACACCACCTACCCGGTGCGCAAGAACATCCTGGTCTCCACCACCGATCCGCGCACGTCCAACTCGGCCGCCATGTACCTGGCCATCGCCGCGTTCGTCGCCAATGACCACGCGAACGTGCAGGGGCCCGAGGCCGAGCAGCGGGTACTGCCGCTGATGGCGCGCCTGTTCACCGGGCAGGGGTTCGCGGAGAACTCCAGCGCGGGGCCCTTCGAGCAGTACCTGTCGGGAGGCATGGGTCCCTCGCCGCTGGTGATGATCTACGAAGCGCAGTTCATCGAGGCCGCCGCCGACGGACGCATCACGCCCGACATGGTCCTGACCTACCCGTCACCGACGATCCTGTCCACGCACACCCTGGTCCCGCTGGACGAAGCGGGCGACCGGCTCGGACGCCTGCTCTCCACCGACCCGGAACTGCGCCGCCTGGCGGCCGAACACGGCTTCCGCACCGGCGACACCGCCGAGTTCGCCCGCGTCGCCGCCGCCCAGGGTGTGGCCGCGCCCGCCGACCTGATCGACGTGATCGACCCGCCCACCCTCGAGACGCAGGACCGGCTGCTCGACGGAGTCACCCAAACCCTGAACTGATAGCCGAAATGTTGCGTTCCGGCCGCCGGTGACGATCACCCCCGTATGAGAGGGATCGTCACCGGCCGCTAGGAGCCACGCATGTTCGGACTGCACACCCACGATCGCGCCCGGCCGCCCGCCGCGTCCACCACCACCGTCGCGCCCGCGATGGTGGTGTTCGGCACCGGTACCGACTGCTACCTCTCGCACCTCCCGTCGTTCGAACCGCCCTCCGACGTGCAGGCGATCGTGTCGGTCGACCTGGACGAACGCGGACGCGGCGCGCTCGGCGCCGATCTGCGCGTCGGTTACCTCGGCAATCACACCTTCGTCGGGGACGGTTTCGTGCCCGCCGACCTCGACCCAGCATCCGAACGGCCCGTGACCGAGTTGCGCGGCACCCTGTTCCGCGGTGACCCGCGCCGGGGATGTCCGATGATCGCCACGGGTGTGCTGGCGACCGTGCGGTCGGTGGTCTTCGCCGCCCGGCTGGAGCCGTTCGGACTCGCGGGACGGCCCACCCACCTGTGCTTCGGGCGGCCGGGCCACTGGTACCTGGCGCATCGGATCGGGCGGCGGCCCAGTTTCGACCAGATCGCGGCGGTCCGGCGGGTGCCGGGCGGCGTCACCGATCTGCTCGGCGAACCGCGCTCGGACGAGGTGTTCGCCGGCGGTTTCGCGGTGGCGCAGCCGGTGATCCTCGGGCAGCGCGAATTCCACGGGCAGCGGTTGCGCACCGGGGAAGTGGTGGTCGCGGCGTTCCGGGCCGACGCGGACGGGCAGCGCGGTCTGCTCGCCGAGTTCGAGGTCGAGCGGCAGATCCATCTGGAAGTCGGCGATCTGAGCTGACGGATCACTCTTTTCGGCTACGCGGGCTACCTCTCGAGGAGTACACGCGCACGTGCACGCGGTGCGCGAAATAGCTCCGGTGGGGGACGCGGCGGCGCGGCGGGCGTCGTTACGGTCGGTCCATGTCCGAATCCGTGCTGCCCGCAGCCACTTCCGCCGGTCGGCGGATCGACGAGCTCGACATGCTGCGCGGGTTCGCGCTGTTCGGCATCCTCGTCACCAACGTCATCGTGGCCACCTCGCTCTGGTCCTTCCAGGGGACCCGCGAGCATCCGGTGCCCACCTTCCAGGGGCCGATCGACAACGCGGTGATCGGTGTGGTCGACGCCCTGTTCTCCGGGCGGTTCTACCTGCTGTTCGCGTTCCTGTTCGGCTACTCGTTCACCTTGCAGATCGCGGCGGCGCAGCGCGCGGGCGCCTCGGCCAACGCGCGGCTGCTGCGCCGGTGCGCGGCCTTGCTGGCGGTCGGGCTCGCGCACGTGTTCTTCCTGTGGGTGGGCGACATCCTCACGCTCTACGCGGTGCTGTGCCTGCTGCTCATCACGATGCGCAAGATGCGGCCGCGCACGGCCGTGATCACCGGTGTGGTGCTGTACGCGGTGTGGTCGCTGTGGGGTTTCGCGTCCGACACCGGCTCCGACGTGAAGGGGTTCGGCGAGATCATGGACCTGCCCGCGATCGGTGACCGATATCTGGGCAGTTTCACCGACACACTGCAGGTCCAGCTCGAGACCGCGCCGCTGTTCCTGCTGCTGATCTGGTTCAGCCAGGGCGTCACCAGCCTCGCCATGTTCCTGCTCGGCATGGCGGCGGGCAAGCGCGGACTGTTCCAGGATCGGGAGACGACTGACCGGCTCGCCCCGCGCGTGCTCGCCCTCGGCCTCGGTGTCGGCCTGCCCGTCTCGGCGATCACCTTCGCCGACAAGGTCGACTGGCTGGACGCCCCCGGATTCTGGTTCGGGATCCAGCAACTCGTGAACCCGCTCATGACATTCGCCTACATCGCGGGCATCATCCTGCTGGCGCGCGCGGCGCGCTACGCGTCGGCCACCGCCTGGCTCGCCCCCGCCGGCCGCATGGCGGCCACCAACTACATCGGCCAGTCCCTCGTCCTCATGGTCCTCTACACCGGCTACGGCTTCGCCCTCGCCGACACCATCCCACCCGCCGGCGTCCTGGCCCTCGCCCTCCTCACCTACGCCACCCAGCTCCTCCTCAGCACTTGGTGGTTGACTCGCCACCGCTACGGCCCCATCGAATGGCTCCTCCGCGCCGCCACCTACCTCCAACGGCCGCCATGGCGCACACCCGCACCCGCCCACGCGAGGAAAGAGTGAGAGAGCAGCGATTCAGCGTTTCCGGCCCGAACCACACCGCGACTCGATCCGCAGGCTGGGCGGGTCCGGTTCGCGAGCGAGGGGATGTGGTGCCCGACTACCCTCGGTATCGGCACCACCGCCGGCATCGCGGGGCAAACGGTCTGGTTGGTCGCGGCGTTACGGCGCAACGGCTTCCGATGGAGTTGGCGGGTGCGCCCCGTGCCGTACACGTGGCGTCCCGTGCGATCGGGGATACCGGTCCTGGGCTGGCTCCTGGGATACGCGGTGATCAGCCAGATCGGCGTCGTCGTCGGCCGGGTCGACGACGACGCCGCCCGGCTGATCGGCCTGGCGGTAGCCTGCTCGGCGTTCGGGCTCGCTCCGTTCGCCGGTGATGTTGCAGATGCGAGTGTTCTACGCCTACAACGACACCCGCACACCGACGGCGATCAACATCGTCATGGTGGTGACGAAGGTGGCCACGCTCGCGACGGCGGCGACCGTCCTGCCGGATCAGGCCGTCGTGCGCGGGGCCACGACCCGGCGGCTCAGCGCACCCCACCGGCGAACGGCATGGCCCGCCATTGGTCGAGGGCGGGTTTCACGTACTCGATGATCGCCGGGAGCTGCGGCGCGAGGGTGAGCACGGCGATCGCGCGGAGCATGCCGACCGCGTTGGCGAAGCCGAGGACATCCTCGCGCAGCGTGCGCAGTCCGCGGTGTTCGGCGCCACGGTTGTAGGCCGCTTCGAGCTCGGGACCCAGCCCCGCGAGATCCCACTCGACGGGACCCAGCGTCACCAGCTCGAAATCGGAGAAGCGATACCCGTCCACACCCTGAAACACGTTGGCGGGCGGGGAATCACCGTGGATCGGTTGGAGATCGACGCCCGGGAAAGCGTTCTCGAACGCGGCGCGCGAGCGCACGAGCGGCTCCAGGATCTGCCACTCGCGACGCGCCCGATCCAGATCGTCCGCACCGATGAGGTCGGGGAAATCCGCCAGCGCCGCAAGGCTTTCCGTGACGAACTCGGGCTCGGCCGAGGATAGGAACGTCAGCGGACCCGGATACTGGCGCAGGGCGGCGTGCAGTTCGGCGGTGAGGTCGGAATTGGCCGTGTAGTCGGGCGTCACAGTGCGATCCTCGGCGACGAACTCCCAGAACGTCATCGAGAACCCGCCGCGCCGCACGGGTTCCCGCGGCACGAGCGAACTGGGCGGGATCACGGGCGTGCCCCGCTCGGCGAGCCACCGCGCCACCGCCAACTCGGCCCGCTGACGCCGCGCCAGCGCCGCCGGATCCGTGGACGGCGGCAGCACGGTCGGGATCCGCGCCACCACGGTCGCCGGCGCGAGATGCACGACGACGGAGAACACGTCGTGCAGCACGGCCGCGTCGGTGACCTCGAGCCCCAGGTCACGCCCCGCGCCGACGGCCGCGTCCACCGCGGCGGCGGTGCGGCGGGCGAGATCCTCCGGGCTCAGGAAGGTGGTCATCGGGTGATCGTGCCACGCCGGCCTCAGCCTTTGCGGGTGCGACGCCGGCCACTGGCCAGCAGCACCGGGTCGAACTCGGGGTCCGACCAGGATTCGGCCAGCGCGACGCTCAGCTCGCGCCCGGCCGTGACGTGGGTGAACGCGCACGCGGCCGCGCCCTCGGCATCACCGGCCGCGATCAGGTCGAACAGGTGCTCGTGCTCGGAGCACTGCTCACCCGGATCGCGCGACGCCGTGAGGTGGAACAACCACTCCGTGCGCGCGGCCAGCGGCGCCGTCAGCGTGGTGAGCAGGGGATTGGCCGCCATCTCGATGATCTCCGCGTGAAAGGCCGCGTTCGCCGCCGCGATGCGCGGACGGTCACCAGCCGCCGTCGCCGCGCGCGCCTCGTCCAGTCGCCGCGCGAGCGCCGACACCCCGACCGCGGTCGCGCGCTGGGCGGCCAGCCGAGCCGCCAGTGATTCGAGTGCTTCCCGGACGTCGAAGAGATCGGCGACGTCGGCGGGGGAGAAGGTGGCGACCAGCGCGCCCTTGGACGGGACCAGCAGCACCAGTCCGTCGGCGGCCAGCATGCGCAGCGCCTCCCGCAGCGGAATCCGTGAGACCTCCAGGTCGGCGGCCAGATCCCGCTCCACGAGCCGGGTCCCAGGGCGCAGGTCCACCTCGACGATACGGCGCTTGAGGGTCTGGTAGGCGCGGTCGCGCAGGGAGGCGGGAGCGGTCACGGGATTCCACATTAGCCACCTCCGCGACGGGTTTTCGTGGCCGAAACACGGACGGAATCCGTCCGCCACACCGGCAGGGCAACTTAACGGTATACCAATAAGGAGGTGCTCGTGGTCGCTGCCCTGGAGCTGACCGGCGTCGGCAAGACCTACGGCGCGGTGCGCGCGCTGGCCGGCGTCGACCTGACCGCGCACACCGGTGAAGTGCACTGCGTGCTGGGCGAGAACGGCGCGGGCAAATCCACGCTGTGCAACCTGGTCTACGGCGGCGCGACCCTGGACGAAGGGAGCATGCGCCTGCGCGGCCGCCCCTACGCGCCGCGCCGCCCCGCCGACGCGCTGCGTGCGGGAATCGCCATGGTGCATCAGCATTTCAGCCTGGTCCCGAACCTCACCGTCGCGGAGAACCTGTTGCTCGGCGAGGGCCTGCGGCTGCGCCTGCCGCGCCGCGAACTCGCCGCCCGCGCCGCCGCGCTCGGTGACCGCTACGGCTTGCGCGTCGATCTCGACGCCCGCGCGGGCGCGCTCGGCGTGGGGGAGCGCCAGCGGGTCGAGATCGTGAAATGCCTGCTGCGCGAACCGGAACTGCTGCTGCTGGACGAGCCGACCGCCGTGCTCGCGCCCGCCGAGGTGGACGCGCTGCTCGACACCTGCCGCCGCATCGCTGCCGACGATCGCGCCGTCGTGCTGGTCACCCACAAACTCGGCGAGATCGAGCGGGCCGGCGATCGCGCGACGGTATTGCGCGGCGGCCGGGTGACGGGATCGGGCCCGCTGCGCGAACTCGGCCGGAACACGCTGGTGGAGTTGATGATCGGACGCGAGGCGGGCGCGCTGGACTCGGCGCTCACCACCGGCGTGGTCACCGCCCGAGCGCCGCGCGCGATGCCGAAAGGCGAACCGGTGCTGCGCATCTCCGGCCTCCGGCTGGATCGCGGCGACGGCGGCCGCGCCCTCGACGACCTGGATCTGACCTTGCGACCGGGGGAGATCACCGGCATCGCGGGCGTCGAGGGCAACGGGCAGAGCGAACTCGTCGTGGTACTCGGCGGCGCGCGACGCCCCGGCGGCGGCAGCATCACCCTCGACGGCGTCGACATCACGCACGCCCCTCCGGCCCGGCGCACCGCGCGCGGACTCGGTGTCATCCCGGAGGACCGGCACCACGAGGGCTGCATCCCCGCCATGAGCGTCGCCGAAAACCTCTATCTGGGCAGGCTTTCCGACTTTCGCCGCCGCGGTCTGCTCGACCGGCGCGCCCTGCGCACCGCCGCCGCCCGCACGATCGAACACCACGGCATCACCGCGCCCGGCCCCCGCGCGCCGATGCGCACGCTCTCCGGCGGCAACCAGCAGAAGGTGGTGGTCGCGCGCGAACTCGCGCTCGATCCGCTGCGCTGCCTCGTTGCCGCGCACCCCACGCGCGGACTGGATCTCGGCGCGGTGGACAGTGTGCTGCGCCGTCTGCGCGCCGCGGCGGCGTCCGGTGCGGCGGTGCTGGTCATCTCCCACGAAGTGCCGGAGCTGTTGACCCTCTGCGACCGCATCCTTGTCGCCTATCGCGGCCGCCTGCACGGCCCGGTCGATCCCACCGACCCCGGCGCGCCCGACATCATCGCCCACCTCATGCTGGGCACCGCGTCATGAGCACAGAGCGCGCGGCTCGGGCGAGCACAGCGCGGCGGACACCGGGCAGGGGTCTCCAGATGCGGCGGCCGTCCAGCCGTGCCACACAGGCCCGCGCATACCCGGCGGACGATCCATCCCCGCCGCTAGAGGGCATCGCCTCGGTCTGGGCGTCGGCGAGCACCTACTGGGAATCCGGCGCCCACAACCCGGCCAGGGTGGCGAAGCGCTCGGTCCACTCCGCCGGCGCGCGCCCACCGCTCAGCTCGCGCGGGATCTCCACCGCCTCGGCGTGCTCAGCCCTCGACCCGAAGTACCACGAATTCCTGTGGCGCTCCGGCCAATTGCCATCCAGCGAGACACCTCCCGCAGACACCCCAGTACGCCCTGACACGTTCGGAACCCGATCATGACCACCACCCTCACCACCGACCCGCCACGCACCGCGCCACGGCTCGACCTCCGCCGCACACCTTCCCCCGGCACCCTGCGCGACCTCGCCGTCTACGGCGGCGCGGTGCTCATAGCCCTGCTGGCCGGACTCGGGCTCGTAGTGCTCAGCGGCGCGGACCCTGTCACCGCCGCCGACGCGCTGTGGGCGGGGATGTTCGGCTCCCCCTACGGATTCGGCAGCGCGCTCAACGCGGCCGCCGTGCTCGCCCTCATCGGCACCGGCTTCACCATCGCCAAGCGCGCCGGACTGGTGAATGTCGGCGCGGAAGGCCAACTGGCACTGGGCGGTATCGCCGCCACCGCCGTCGGCATCCACCTGCCCGCGAACACCCCCACCGCTGTCGGGGTGCCGATGGTGTTGCTCGCCGGGTTCGCGGCGGGCGCGGCGTGGGCGGGGATCGCGGCTTGGCTCACCGTGTGGCGGGGCACCAGCGAGGTGATCACCACGCTGCTGCTCAATTTCGTCGGACTCGGCCTGGTCCTGCTGGTCGTGCACGAGGAAGGGCTGCTACGCCAGCCGGTCACCTCGGCCGAAACTCTCCCGCAGTCACCGCCTTTGGTCGAAGGCGCTCGGTTGCCACTGCTCGGCACACCCGGATCGCCCGCGACCGTCGCGGTGATCGTCGCGGTGGCCGCGGCGGTGATCACCGCGATCGTGTTGCGGCGCACAGCAACCGGCACGCGCCTCACCGCCGTCGGGCACTCGGAACCGGCCGCGGCCCGGCTCGGCCTACCGGTCGGGAAGCTGCGGTTCGGGTCGCTGTCCGTCGCGGGCGGGCTGGCCGGCGTCGCGGGGGCGGGCCTGGTCGCGACCGTGCCCTTCATCCTGGCCGAGCACTTCACCTCGGGATACGGCTTCGCCGGGCTCGTCGTCGGACTGCTGGCACGTGGATCGCTCACGGCCGTCTGCGGTGTCGCCCTCGCCTTCGGCCTGCTGTCCTCGGGCGGGATCAATCTGCAACTGGCGGCGGGAGTTCCGGCGTCGAGCGTGCAGGTGGTGCAGAGCCTGCTCATCATCCTGGTCGCCGGCGCGGCGATCCTGCTGCGCGGGGAGGGCACCCGATGAGCGCGCTCGGCGAACTCCTCGACGGCGGTGTGCGGCTGGCCATCCCGCTGGCTCTGGCCTCGGCGGGCGAACTGATCAGCGAACGCGCCGGCGTCCTGAACCTGAGCGTCGAAGCGATGATGCTCACCGGGGCGTTCGCCGGGGCCATCGGCGCGCACACCAGCGGCAGCGCGGCGGGCGGGGTGCTGTGCGCGGCCGCGGCGGCGCTGCTGGTCGCGGTGTTGCAGGCGGTGCTGAGCGTGACCCTGCGCGCCGACCAGATCGTCACCGGCATCGCCGCCAACGCTTTGGCCCTCGGCGCGACCACCTACGGCGCGCGCCTCTACTTCACCGAAGGCCGTGGCGTTCCCGGCTTCGACAAACTGGAAATCCCACTCCTGCACGACATTCCGCTGCTCGGCCCGGCCCTGTTCGGCCAGACCGCGCTCGGCTACCTCGCCATCGCCGTCACCGTGCTGCTCGCGGTGCTGTTCAGCCACCGCACCGGGCTCGGGCTGGCGGTGAGCGCCGTCGGTGAGGACGCCCTCACCGCCGACCGCTCCGGCTTGCCCGTGCGGATGATCCGCTACGGCGTCGTCCTGCTCACCGGCCTCACCGCCGGCCTGGCGGGCGCGCACCTGGCGCTGGCCGACGTGCACGCGTTCACCGACAACCTCACCGCGGGCGCGGGCTACCTCGCCGTGGTCGCGGTGATCGCCGGCCGGTGGCGCGCCTGGCCCACGCTGGCCGCCGCGCTGTTCTTCGGGCTGGCCCAGGCCTTGCAGTTCGCCGCGCCGTCGTTCGGACTGCACCTGCCGACGGCCGTGCTGGTCATGTCCCCCTACCTGCTGGCGGTGCTCGCCGTGAGCGGTCTGGTTGGCGCGAGCCGTGCCCCCGCCACCCTCACCGTCCCCTTCCTCCGAGAGGCCAAGGCCCGATGACCCTGATCCTCACCCGCTCCGAGGTGCTCGCCCTGCTCGTGCTGCCCGAGGTGATCGACGCGGTGCGGCACGCGCACGCCGACCTGGCACGCGGCGACGCGGTGCTGCCCGCCCCGCCGGCGATGCGGCTGACCGGCACGGATTCCCGCTTCCTGGCCATGGCCGCGCTGTCCCGCCGCGCCGGGCTCGCCGCGGTGAAACTGCTCGCCGATATGCCGGGCAACCGCGAATACGGCCTGCCCGCACAGCGTTCCGCGATCCTCACCGTCGCCACCGACGACGGGTCCTGCGACGCGCTCATCGACGGCGCGGCCGTCACCCGGTTCCGCACCGCCGCCGCCTCGGCGGTCGCCACCGCCGAACTCGCGCGTCCCGACAGTCGGGTGCTCGGCCTGGTCGGTGCCGGCGCGCTGGCCCACACCCACCTCGAGGCGCTGCGCGCGGTGCACGATTTCGACAAGGTGTTGGTGTGGAGTCGCAGCACGGTGACCGCGCGGGCCTTCGCGACCGGCACCGGCGTCGACGTCGCGGACTCCGTGGAACAGGTGGTCCGCACCGCCGACGTGCTGTGCACGCTCACCCCGGCGAAAGAACCTGTGGTGCAAGGGAAGTGGTTCGAGCTCGGCCTGCACGTGAACGCGGTGGGCGCGCCGCCTCGGCCGGATCATCGCGAAATCGACACCGAGGGCATCCGGCGGGCGAAGGTCGTGGTCGACAGCAGGCTGACGGCGCTGAGCGAATCCGGGGACGTGCTGATCCCCTTGCGGGAGGGCGCGATCGCGCACGCCGATATCGACACCGAGATCGGTGAGGTCGTCGCCGGCACGAAACCCGGTCGCACCGGCGCCGACCAGATCACCCTCTACAACTCCCTCGGCGTCGGGCTGCAGGACCTCGCGGCGGCCCGGCTGCTCGTCGACGCCGCGCGGAAACAGGGGATCGGCACCGAGATAGATCTGGGGGCGTGAGATGGGCGAACTCACCCTGTTGCGCGACGGAAACCCTTGGGGCACAGGCACACCGACCGAACTCTACATCCGTAACGGGCGATTCGTCGCGGCGGGGGAGCCGGACCGGGTGATCGATCTGGCGGGCGCGCAGGTCTTCCCGGGACTGATCGACGCGCACTGCCACCTCGACAAGACCCTCTGGGGCGCGCGTTGGGTGCCCAACACCGCCGGGCCGCGCCTGGCCGACAAGATCGACTACGTCCGGCGCCGAGGCGTCGAGTTCGGCGTGCCGTCCGCCGATCGCGTCGCGGCACTCCTGCGCCACATGTCCTCGCGCGGCACCACCCGCGTGCGCACCCATACCGACGTGGCGCCCCACCTCGGCCTCGACGGCTGCCACGCGGTTCGCGAGGCCGCCGAACAGGTCGCCGACCGAATCACCGTGCAGCAGGCCGCCTTTCCGCAATTCGGTCTCCTCACGAACCCCGGAACGCTCGAGCTGATGGACCGCGCACTGCGCACCGGTCTGGCGCAGGTGGTCGGTGGGATCGACCCGGCGGGCGTGGACCGCGACCCGGTGCGCCACCTCGACGCCGTGTTCGGCCTCGCCACCACCCACGCCGCCCCCGTCGACCTGCACCTGCACGACCGAGGAACCCTCGGCGCCTGGCAGCTCGAGCTGATCATCGAGCGCGCCCGCGCGACCGGCATGCACGGGCGCGTCACCGTCGGCCACGCCTACGCCCTCGGCGACGTCGAGCCCGCCCGCCAGGCCGACCTGGTCGCCGGACTCGCCGAAGCGGGCATCAGTATCGCCACCTGCGCCGCCCACAGCGACCCGCTGCCGCCCTTGCACGCCATGGGCGCGGCGGGCGCGAACCTCGCCGCCGGCAGCGACGGCATCCGCGACCTCTGGTCGCCCTACGGCGACGGCGACATGCTCACGCGCGCCAGGCAACTCGCGTATCGCGCCGACTGCCACGCCGACGATGAGATCGATGTCGCCCTGCGCGCGGCTACTTTCGGCGGCGCGATCGCGCTCGGTCACTCCGGCTACGGACTGCGCGAAGGCGACGTCGCCGACCTCGTCGCCGTGCCGGGCGCGACCGCGGCCGAAGCGGTGGTCACCTGCGGCGAGCGCGCGCTGGTGATGCACGCCGGAAAGGTGGTCGCGCCGTGATATCCGCCTGAAATCCCTTGGCCCCCCTTATCCCTCCCGTTCGACAAGGAATACCCATGAAGAAACTCGCTGCCGCCGCTCTGCTCAGCCTCGCGGCCGGCCTGCTCACCGCCTGCGGAGGCTCCGATGCCGACGCCGATGGCAAGATCAGGGTCGGCGTCATGTTCCCCGGCTCGCTCTCCGACGACGGATTCATGCAATCCGGCTACGAGGGCTACCAGCGCATCGAACGCGACCTCGCCGACGAGGTCGCGCTCACGAAGGTGGAGCAGGTCCCCGCCGCCGACTACCAGCAGGTGCTGACCCGCCTGGCCACCGGCTCGGATCTGGTGGTCTCCTTCGGCGGCCAGACCGATTCGGTGCTGCGCCAGGTGGCGCCCTCGTTCCCCGACGTGAAGTTCGTCGAGATCGGCGGCCCCGCCGACGCCGTCCCGCTGCCCAATCTCGCCTACTATGACCCGGTCCAGGCCGACGGCGGCTTCCTCGCCGGCGCCTACGCCGCCCTGGTCACCGGCACCGGCAAGGTCGGCTTCATCGGTGGCATGGAACTGCCCGCGATCGTCAAGACCGCCAAGGCCTTCGAACAAGGTGCCAAACACGTCCGGCCCGAGGTGACCGTGCTGGCCCCGCAGTACGTGGGCGATTTCAACGACGTCGCCAAGGCCAAACAGGCCACCCAGGCCGATATCGGCGCGGGCGCGGGCTCGTTCGGCCAGCAGCTCAACCTCGGCAAACAGGGCTTGGCCCAGGCCGCCAGGGAAGGCAACGCCACGCTGGTCGGCGGTCCGCTGGTGAAGCCGTGCGGATCCGAGCCCGGCTATGTCGGCTACGTCAAGAGCGATACCGGCGCCGAACTCGAATACGCCGTGCGCGCGGTGATCGACGGCACCTTCGAGGCGGCGCAGGTGCCGTTCGGGCTCGCCTCGCCCACCGGAGCCACCGACATCGTCCTGTGCGAGACCACTCCGGAGATCACCGCCGCGATGGAGAAGGTGAAGCAGGACATCGTGTCCGGAGCCGTCGCCATCGGGTGAACTACGCGGACCCGGGCGGCAGGCTGTCCGGGTCTCGCGGCGTTTCTCAGTGGAAGCGCCAGCGGGTGGCCCCGTCCGGCGGCTCGGTCGCGACGCCCACGGCGGATTCGAGCGTCACGAAGTACAGGTGCCACGGCGGTGGGCCGGCGCTCGGCGCGCTGAACGGCGCGGTCAGCGCGTCACCGGTCACCTCCGCGGGCCAGCCGCCCGCCCGGGCCGTAGCCGCGATGTGCTCGAGGCGCTCCGGATCGGTCACCACCGCGGCCGTGCCCTCGAGCACGAGATCGATGCCGCTCAGCGGGATGGCGATCGTGCAGAAGGGGTTGGCGGCGAGGTTGCGGGACTTGCGGGTGGAGAGGCCGCTGGTGAAGTAGATGCCGCCGTCACCCCAGAACGCCCCGATGCCGGTGGTGTGCGGGCGGCCGTCGGGATCACCGGTGCTGAGGTAGGAGGGCTTGTCCGGTGCGGCGGCGAAACCCTCCAGCGCCGCGCGCGCCCGCTCCCAGGGCAGCGGCGGCTGCCCGTAGTGGTCGAGGTTGATGGTGTCGATCGTCATGGCGCTCCTCCAGGGTCGTTACCGGTGCAGACCCGGCGAGCGCCCGGAATTCATCGGCTACTGCTTGTACGTCGCCAGGAACCGGCCGATGCGCTCGATGATCGCCTCCAGCTCGTCGGCGTGCGGGAGGGTGACGATGCGGAAGTGGTCGGGGCGCGGCCAGTTGAATCCGGTGCCCTGCACGATGTGCAGCTTCTCCTGGAGCAGCAGGTCGAGCACGAACTGTTCGTCGTCGTGGATCGGATACATGTCCAGATCGATCTTCGGGAACGCGTAGAGCGCACCCTCCGGCTTCACGCAGGAGACGCCGGGAATCGCGTTGAGTGCGTCCCACGCCCGGTCGCGCTGTTCACGCAAGCGCCCGCCCGGCAGGGTGAGATCGTAGATGCTCTGGTGCCCGCCGAGCGCGGCCTGAATCGCTTGCTGCGCGGGCACATTCGCGCACAGGCGCAGGCCGGCGAGCATGGTCAGGCCCTCGAGGTAGTTCTCGGCGTGCTGCGTCGGGCCCGACACCGCGAGCCAGCCGGAACGGAAACCCGCGCTGCGGTAGGACTTCGACAGGCCCGAGAACGTCAGGCACAGCACGTCGGGGGCGAGCGAGGCCGTCGCGACGTGCTCGGAGTCGTCGTAGCGGATCTTGTCGTAGATCTCGTCGGAGAACACCACAAGATTGTGGCGGCGCGCGATCTCGAGCAGTTCGCGCAGGACCTCCGGCGGATAGACGGCGCCGGTCGGGTTGTTCGGGTTGATGATCACCAAGCCGCGCGTGCGGTCGGTGATCTTGGCCTCGATATCGGCCAGGTCCGGGTACCAGCCCGCCGCCTCGTCGCAGAGGTAGTGCACCGGGCGGCCGCCGTTGAGCGCGGTGGCGGCGGTCCACAGCGGGAAATCCGGTGCGGGGACCAGGATTTCGTCACCGTTCTCCAGCAGGGCGGTGATCGCCATCATGACCAGTTCGGAGACGCCGTTGCCGAGGAAGACGCGCTCGACGTCGAGATCGGCGACGCCGAGCGTCTCGTAGTACTGCACCACCGCGCGCCGCGCCGACAGCAGGCCCTTGGACGAGGAGTACCCGCTCGACTGCGGCAGGTTGCGGACGATGTCCTGCAGAATCTCCGGCGGCGCCTCGAACCCGAACAGCAGCGGGTTGCCGGTGTTGAGCTTCACCACGTGATGCCCCTCGGCCTCCAGCCGGGCCGCGTGCTCGGCGACCGGCCCGCGGATCTCGTACGACACACCCGCCAGCTTGCTCGACTGCTTGACCTGCATGAACGTCCCTTCTCACGGCGAATGCGGACCACTCTACTTGGTTTTTCCAAGTTTGCACTTGGAATTTCCAAGCGTTCGCCTACAGTGGGGGACGTGCCACGCCGAAGCTACGACCACTACTGCGCCGCCAGCCGGGCCCTCGACGTCGTCGGGGACCGGTGGAGCCTGCTGGTGGTGCGCGAATTGTGTTCGGGCCCGCGCCGATACAGCGATCTGTTCGCCGATCTGCCCGGCATCAGCACCGATGTGCTGGCGAGCAGGCTCAAGGATCTGGAGCGGGACGGCATCCTCACCCGTCACCGCACCGGGCCGCGCGCCACCACCACGGTCTACGAACTCACCCCGGAAGGCGCGGCGCTGCGGCCCGTGCTCGAGGCGCTGTCGACCTGGGGGACAACACATCTCGGCGGACGTCGCCCCACCGACGCCGTGCGCGCCCACTGGTTCGCGCTACCTCTCGGCCGCGCCATCGCCGAGCGCTACGACAAGGGGACGGTCACCGTGCGTATCGGCGACACCGTCTTCCACGTGGTCGTCGACGAGAACGGGATCACCCACCACGACGGTCCCGCACCCGACCCGGCCCCGGAACTCCACCTCGATCTGGGCAGTGCGATCGCGGTAGCGCGAGGGGAGCGTTCGCTGGCCGAGGTGGTGCCGGGGATTTCCTGAGCCGCTGCTGGTCCGGATCGCTGTCAGTAGTGCGGCTGCACAGGTTGCCGCCCGCCGAGGCGGTGTGTTCGACGCGCCTGGTCGCGCGCACCGTCATACTTCGCCGTTCTCTATGCTCGGCAGTCACTCCGGCGGCTGGTGTCGGCGAATGGGCGGTGGTGGCTTCCGCGGTGCGCGGAGACCCAGCTGTCGGCCCGCAATTGCGTGAGCCGGCGCGAGAGCGGGTTGCTTACGCCGGGTCGGCGTCGGTTCCGGTCCGTGCTCGGTGGTAGGCCTCGCCCAGCCGGCGCATCACGTCGATCTGGGCGGGGTTGTAGAGCTCGGTCACGGCGGTGCCGATGGCCTGGGCGGTGCGTTCCGGGTCCAGTGCCGAAGCGGCGTTCGCGAGCGCGGGGTAGTCGGCGTAGAGCTCGAGGACTTCGGGAAGGAGGCGGGCGGCGAGTGCGGCGCGGGTACGTTCGTCCGCATCGGCGGGCAGCCTGTCGAAATCGGCGCTGGACGGCAGGAAGTCGGTGTTCCGCATGGCCTCGGTGTAGGCGTCGATCGCCGACGCGGTCATCACCCGCGACAGCACCACCATGAACCGGCGATCGTTCTCGGAGGCTCCGGACGCGGTGACGGCGGACGCCAGATCGGGCGGCAGATCGGTCGGGGCCGAGTGCCGCAGGATCACCGCCAGTTCGGCCCGCGCCCGCTGCAAACGCTCGATCGTCGCGGCCAGCTCGGCGTCCAGAGTTCGGAGGGCGGCGTGCGGATGCTCGTCGGCGTCACCCATCTCGGCGATCTGCCCCAGCGAGAACCCCAGATCCGTCAACCGCTTGATCCGCAGCAGCCGCACCAGATGCCCCACCCCGTACTTCTTGTACCCGTTGGACGACCGCTCCGGCTCCGCCAACAGCCCGACCTCGTGATAGTGCCGCACCGTCCGCAGACTGGTGCCCGCGAGCTCGGCGAGCTGACGGGTACTCCACGCCATGACAACCTCCTCGCACCGGCGACGCATCCACGCCACCCACCCCAGTCTCAACTGTGCCGTAGCGACACAGTCAAGGCACGCAGCGACCTGCCCGCACCAGCCGGCGCGCAGGAGGACAGGCCCGAACCGGTGCGGGCACCTTGCCACGCACGATGAATGCCGACCAGTTTGCTGCTGGCGGCCGGATTCAGCTGATCGTCAATCCGCCGTCGACCGGCAGTGTCACACCGGTCACATATCCGGAGGCGGGGGAGGCCAGGAACAAGACGGCGGCGGCGAGTTCGGGTCCGGTGCCGGGGCGGGGGAGTGGGCGGTCGGAGAGGAGACGATCCACGTATCCCGGTGGATATGCCGAACCCATGTCGGTAGGGAAGTAGCCCGGCGCAACGGCATTCACGCGAATGCCTTTGCGGCCGCTCCACTGCGCCGCGAGGTCGCGGGTGAGGCCGAGCAGGCCCGCTTTGGAGGAAGCGTAAGCGGCCTGGGGTAGCCCGGCGGTGACCAGGGCGAGCACGCTCGACACATTGACGATGGCACCACCGCCGGACATGACGGCCGCAGCCGCCTGACTCATCCAGTACGCACCCAGCAAATTGACCTCGACGAGGGAGCGGAACTGGTCGGGGGTCTCGCGGGATGCGGGCACCGCGGACGCGGCGCCCGCGTTATTGACGAGGACGCGCACCTGCCCCAGTTCGCCGGCGGCGGCGGCCAAGCGCCGGCACTGGCCAGGGTCGGTCACATCGGTGGCGACACACACCGCCGTTCGCCCGACCTCTTCGATCAGCGCCGCCGTGTCGGCGAGCCGCTCGGCGCGGCGCGCACCGAGCGCGACATCGGCGCCCGCCTCGGCGAGTCCGCGCGCGATGTCGACACCGAGACCCGACGACGCCCCGGTCACGATGGCGACCGAACCATCCAGGCGGAAGCTGTCCAGCAGGCTCATCGAGACCCGCCCACCGGCTCGCCGTACAGCGTCGCGATCTCGCCGGCGTAACGCTGGTGCACCCCGCGGCGTTTGAGGGACATCTTCGGCGTCAGGCACTCCGAATCCGGTAGCCATTCGGTGCCGATCAGGTGGAACTTCCTGATCTGCTCGGGATGGGACAGGCGCGAGTTCACTTCCGCCAACCCGGCGGCCACGCTCTCGCGCACGGCCGGGTACTCGGCGAGCTCGTCGGCCGTCATTGCGGCGCAGTCGTTTTCCTCCGCCCAGGCGCGGCAGGCGGGTGCGTCGAGCACCAGGAGCGCCGTCAAGTAGGGACGCCCTTCACCGATCACGCACGCCTGCCCCACGAGCGGGATCTCTTTGAGCGCGGCCTCGATGTTGGCGGGGGATATGTTCTTCCCCGAGGCGGTGATGATCAACTCCTTCTTGCGGTCGAGCAACCACAGGTAGCCGTCCTCGTCGAGAGCCCCGATATCACCGGTACGCAGCCACCCTTCGCTGTCGAACGTCTCCGCGGTCCGTTCCGGATCACGCAGGTAGCCGGAGAAGACGTTGCCGCCGCGACAGCAGATCTCACCGTCTTGAAGGACTTTGATCTCGCACCCCGGGGCCGCCCGGCCGACCGACCCCGGGCGCGGACGCGCCGTCTCCGCGGTGAGCAATCCACTCGTCTCGGTCATTCCGTAGGCCTCGGTCAGCGGCACCCCGATCCCGCGGAAGAAGTCGATCAGGCCCGGTGGCGTGGGCGCGGAACCGACCAGCCCCACCCGGCACGCGTCCAATCCGATGGTGGCTGCGGCCCGCCCGGGTGCGACGGCGTCGGCGAGCAAGGCCGAACGCAGTTTCTCCCATACTCTCGGCGGGGCGACGAACAGTTCCGGGCGCACCAGCGGGAGATACTCGGCCACCGCCGCCGCGTCCGGGCAGCAAGTGACGTCCGCGCCGATGCGCGCCGCCAGATAGTGGGTGAGCATGCGCTCGAGCATGTGCGCCATCGGCAGATACGAGACCATGCGCGTCCCCGGGGGCAGCTCGCCGATCACGGTGGCGAGCGACTCCACCATCCAGCAGACGTTGCCATGGGTCAGCGCGACACCTTTCGGTGGCCCGGTGGTGCCCGACGTGTAGACGAGAGTCACCAGATCGCCGGGTTCGGCGGTCTGTGCGGCATGCCGGAAGTCGACCGGTTCGACGGCACTTGTCAGGGCATGGAGTCCCGACACGCCGTGCGGTTCGTCGGCCACCACGAGAACTTCCTCGAGCGCGGGCAACGCGGCGCGCGCCGCGCGCACACGCTCGGCGAACTCGTTCGCGACGATCGCGATCCGGGCCCCGGCGTGCCCGAGCAGATAGACGATCTGCTCGACCGATGACGTGTTGTACACCGAGAACGGAGTCGCGCCGACCAGCAGCACGCCGAGGTCGGCGGCGTGGAACTCGGCCCCATTGCGCATCATCATCGCCACGGTGTCGCCGCGATGGATGCCTCGCGCAGCCAGCACCGCGGCCAGGCGGGACGCGTGGTCGGCGTAGTCACGCCATGTCCAAGCGCACCAGAGGTCTTCGGAGCGCCACCGCAACGCCGTCCGCTCCCCGTACTTCTCCACTTGGTGGGCAACAAGTTTCGGCACGGTGTTCGCAGCCTCCGAGATCTCGATCACCGCCGCCGGCCCGGTACCCGCGTGGTTCATCGCGCACCGTAGAGGGTGTAGGCGAGGACGAGAGGCACATCCCCGTCGTTGAACCAGGCGTGCGCGGTCCCGTTCTGGATCAAACAGTCACCCGGGCCCAGCACGACATCGACATCGTCATCGGTGCGCATCCGTCCGGTCCCGGATATCGCGACCACGTAGTCCACCGTGCGTGTGGTGTGGACACCGGGACGGTCCGGGTCGAACGTCGCGGCCATACCGGGCAGCTCGGCCTCCGCCTCGGCCAGCGCGGCCTCGACCGCCTCCGCGGGCAGGTCGGCGGGCATCTCGTAGCTGAGGCCGGGCGGAATAGTGATGAACCCGAACCGAATGCCACCGTTCCCGGGGAAGAACGTGCCGGTGGGCGGGCCGGGAGGGCTGTCCACCGGAAGCGTGGGCGCCTCGTCCAGCTCCCACATCCGATGCACCTGGACGCCGGGCAGCATCGCCACCGTGATCGGGTCGACGATGCCGTCCGCGAGGACGGTGGCGCGACCGGAACCGTTGTGCCCCATGACTATTCTTCGCATTGCCGACTCCTTCGTCGTGGTCCGTGCCGGATGGTCAGCCGCGCATCGCCGTGGCGAACGCCTCGAGTTCACGAGGAACATCGGGCCCGGCGGGCTGGTAGGCGATCTCGGTGGCGCCGTTGCTCGCCAGCTCCGCCAGCCGATCGCGCCAAGCGGCCGCACTCATGGCCGCTCCGCTCGCGGCGAGGACCCTGCCGTCGACGAACGGGCGATCCCGTTCGCTGACCGACCACAGGTGTCCGTCGTGCAGCTCCAGATGGCGGGTCTCGGCCGGCACCTCGGCGTAGGCGGCGGCCCACCGTTCGCCGTCGGGAACGTTGTCGAGGCCGCCGAACTCCATCGCGAAGTGGAACCACAGGCTCGCCGCGTGCCCGGCCGCGGCGATCGCGCGGTCGCTGCCGGGGTCCTCGCCGTCGTCCAAAACGGTGCCCAGCGTGAGATTCACGCACCAGTCGAATCCGGGCAGTGGGTCCGGAACGCTGAAGACACCGTCCTGTTCCCGCGCCACCGCCAACCCTTTCGGCCCGATCGCGGCGGCCACCCACGGCACCTCGATCGGGCGCACGGCGGCGAACCCGCCGTGGTGCAGCATCTGGATCGGCGCGCCTTCCCACTCGACGGTCTCGCCGCGCAGCAGGCGCTTGACCACTTCGGCATAGTGGGCGACATACGCCCAGCGACTCGGCCGTTGACCGAGGGTGAGCCGCCCGGTGAAACCGGTGCCGAAACCGACGGTGACACGCTCGGTTCCCACTTGCGCGACCAATCCGGCGATGGCGGTCGCGGTCACCATGGGATGGCGCAGCGCGGGCACCAGCACGCCGGTGCCCAGTCCGATGCGCTCGGTGCGGTCGGCGGCGCGGGCCAACTGCATCCAGACGTCGGCGCAGATGGCGGGCGAATCGTAGAACCAAGCACGGCTATAGCCCAGGTCCTCGGCGATCCGCGCGTGTTCCGGGCTCTCCAGCGAGGTGTTGAGAGCGCACGACATCGTCAGGTTCACCACTGTCCTCCTTCGGCCGTCCCGCCGCTCCGGCGTGACTACCAGCGAAGCTAGTGACGCGCGGGGTGCCGCGGTTTCGCCCACGCGCAGGAAACTTCGCGGAACGCGCAGAGATGTCTGCGGCTGTACCGAAAGGGGTGCGCTCGCGACGCCGAACGGATCTAGGCTGAACCCGGATGACCTTTGACGCGGCAGGTGGGAGAAGTGACAGTGGAGCGAGCGGCCGTTGTCGTCGAGTCGGTGAGCACGTCCGACGTCGCTCCCGAGGAACGCACCGAGTACTGGAGCGAGCTGGTGAGCTCCTATCACCGCCGGATGGATTTCGGTTTCGACCGGCAGGGCGATTTCCACGGGCGCACGGCGCGACGGCGCACGGGCGCCTACCAGCTGGTGGGCTGGCAATCCGACGCCGTCACCTACCGCCGCACCCCGGGACACGTCCGAGCCGATTCCGACCCCGACTACCGGCTGCTGTTGGTCGCGGAGGGCCAGGTCACCCTGCGCGGGCATGCTGATCCGATCACCGTCCGGCCGGGAGCCGGCTGCGTGATGACGATGGACACCCCGTTCGTGTTCGGTCAGAACCACGGCACCCGCGCCTTGGTGCTGACTGTGCCGCGGGCCGAGTTCGACCGCTGCGGAATGGGTTCCGCGCCCGCCGTGCACTCCGTCGACCTGACCGTGGGGCTCGGGAGGGTGGTCGGCGATCTCGTCGCGGGACTGTTCCGCGAGCGTTGCCATCTCACCCATCGGCAATTCGACGCCGTCGCGCAGCGCGCCGTCGAATTGCTCTGCCTGCTGGTGACCGGAGACGATCGACCGACCGCACCCGGGCACCTGACCGAAGTGGAATCCGCCATCCGGCAATACGTTCGGGCCAACGCGGGCGCACCGGATCTGAACGGAACCACCATCGCGCACGCGCTGGGCTGGTCGCTGCGACAGATCCAGCTCGTGCTCCATCATGCGGGAACCACGCCGCGCGAACTGATCCGTGAGGAACGACTACAGCTCGCGCACACCCGCCTTCGCCATCCCGCGTACGCCCACCGCCCCATCTCCGACCTCGCCCATGACGTCGGATTCCGCTCGGCGAGCGCGTTCAGCACAGCATTCCGGGACCGGTTCGGCGTCTCACCGCGTGAGGTGCGAACCGATCCGTCGGAATCCGGACGTGAGTGACGTCAGCGCCGGTAGCCCTGGATCGGCTGGCCGGTGCCGGTGGTGATCAGTTGAGGGAGGCTCTTGGTGACGTAGAAGGTCCAGCCCTTGGAGCAGGCGTCGAAGCACTCCGATGCGGAGGCGGTCAGACCTTCGTGCGTGAGGCGGAGGGTGGTGCCGTCGGCGGTGGGGGTGAGATCGAAGACGACGTCGGTGCCGGTCCATTCGTCGTGGTCGGCGATGAAGGTGAGGTCGGCATCGACGACGTGCCAGACCATCCGCTCGCCCGGCACGACCTCGGTGATCCGGAAGCGGCAGAAGCGGATGCCGTCCTTGGTGTGGGCGGCCTCGCCCGCGTACGCGCTGTCGTCGGTGAAGACGAACTCGTCGTGCAGGGCGGCGGTGTCGCCGATGATGTTCTCGTTCCACCATCCGCGCACGTCGGTGACGGCGGCGAAGACCTCCTCGGGGGACCGGTCGACGGACATCGTGGCGGTCAGGTAGTCGGTGTGCGACATGGTTCTCGTCTCCTTCTGTCGGGTGAATTCACTCCACCTACGAAGGAGCCCGCCCCGAATCGACATCGGGCGTAGAAATTTCTCAGAGCTCGTGGAGGCGGCTGGTCAGGTAGCGGCGTTCGGCCTCGGTCGGGGCCAACGCCAGGGCCTCCTCGTAGGCCGCCCTGGCTTCGGTGCGGCGATCGGCGCGGCGGAGGAGATCGGCGCGAGTCGCGGGCAGCAGGTAGTAGCCGTCGAGACGGCCCGACGCGGCGAGTTCCTCGACCAGGGCGAGGCCGGCGGGGATGCCGTCGGCCATCGCCACCGCCACCGCGCGGTTGAGCTCGACCACCGGCGAGGGCGTCAGGCGCGCCAATTCGGTGTAGAGGGCGGCGATCTGGCGCCAGTCGGTCCCGGCGGCGTCGGGTGCGGTCGCGTGACAGGCGGCGATGGCGGCCTGCACCTGATACGGCCCGGCACGCCGCTCGGCCAGCGCGGTGTCGAGCACCTCCACCCCTTCGGCGATCAGCGCGCGATCCCACCGGGAACGGTCCTGGTTCTCCAGTGTGACCAGCACGCCGTCTTCAGTACGGGTGCTCCGGCGGGCCTCCAGCAACAGCAGTAACGCCAACAGTCCGCGCGCCTCGGGCTCACCCGGCAGCAGCCGGACCAGCACGCGGGCCAGATAGATCGCCTCGGCCGAGAGTCCGCGGCGTTCGCCTTGCTCGTCGTACCCCTCATTGAAGATCAGGTAGAGCACCGCGAGGACCGCGGCCAGGCGTTCCGGCAGCAGCTCCGCAGGAGGAACACGAAAGGGGATGCCGGCCTCCACGATCTTGCGTTTGGCGCGCACCAGGCGCTGCGCCATCGTGGCCTCGCCGGTCAGGAACGCCTTGGCGATCTCGGCGGTGGTCAGCCCCGCCAGCGTACGCAGCGTGAGGGCTACCCGCGCCGGAAAGGGCAGTGCGGGATGGCAGCACGTGAAGATCAACTGCAATCGCTCGTCGGGAATCTCTTGTGCCCGTGGCGGTTCCGGATCCCGCGCGAGCACCGCGAGCTGGCGCAACTTCGCCTTGCCCGCCGTATCGCGGCGCAGTTTGTCGGTTGCGCGGTTGCGCGCGGTCGTCATGAGCCAGGCGCCCGGACGGGGCGGGACGCCGTCGCGCGGCCACGTCACCAGTGCGGTGGCGAAGGCGTCCTGTGCGCAGTCCTCCGCCAGATCCCAGTCACCGGTGAGCCCGATCAGCGTCGCGACCACCTGCCCCCACTCGTCGCGGTAGGCGCGGTCGACGGCGGTGCGCACAGCGTCCGGCGTGGTCACTCCCACACGGGGCGGACCTCGATGGAACCCCAGCCCGCGTAGGGGTGCGCGGCCGCGAGGGCGATCGCCTCGTCCAGATCCGCGCAGTCGATGATGTCGATGCCGCCGACGAAATCCTTCGTCTCCGCGAACGGACCGTCGGAGATCAGCGTCTCCCCACCCCGAACCCGCACCGTGGTGGCGTCCGCGACCGGCCGCAGCCGTGCCCCGCCCACGAGGGTCGCGCCCCGCCGCGCCAGTTCCGCCTCGTACGCGCGGATGCCGGGGTCGGCCGCCAACTCTTCGTTGCTCGGTGAGACCTGCTCGTCGTCACAGATCAGCAGCACGTACTTCATGGGCCCATTATGCGGCGCGAGCGAGTTTCGCCAGGGGAATCCGAGCCAGGTCCACACTTCGCCCTATTGCCGGGAGTGCGCGCCCATCGGCTCGGGCATCCCTTCTGCGTGGGGGCCGCTCTGCACGGTCCGCATGCGAGCCCGAGCCCAGCCCACCATAGAACTCGAGGCAAATTCGACCGCACCGGCGCGTCGCCCGCGTGGTGTCGGCGGAGATCGCCGGGCTGGAACGACGAGGTGCGCGGAGCGGCGAGTTGGGAGTGGTGGCGCAGTACAGTCGGTGCACTCAGGGGTGCGTGGTTCACGGCCGAGGAGGTTCGGGATGCGGTTCGAGAAGTCAGTGGAGGTCGAGGCGTCGGCGCAGCGGGTGTGGGAAGTGTTGAGCGATATCGAGGGGTAGGCGGGGATTGTCGAGACGGTGGAGGAGGCCGAGGTGTTGACGCCGCCGCCTCTCGGCGTCGGGAGCAGCGTGCGACTGCGGCAGCCCAAGCTCCCGGAAGGGGTGTGGTCGGTCGCCGCGTGGGACATGCCGGTCTCGTTCGAGTTGGCGCAGAAGAGTGGGGGAGTCACCAGTGTGGCGGGGCATCGGGTTGATCCTCTCGGCGAGGATCGTGCGCGGCTGACGCTGACCGCGGAGATGCGCGGGTTGATGGTGGCGGTCGTCGGGGTGTTCGTCAAGAACCTCACGCGGAGTTACCTGGAGCACGAGGCCGAGGATCATCGAGAAAGACAAGCAAGTAGTCCGCGATATGCGCGAGATCATGGCCATCTCGATCGCGCGCCTCACCGGCCAGGACTACTCCACCGCGGAGTCCGTCAACGCCATCATCGATACTGTGGGGGATCAGCAATGACCGGTCCGACCGGTGGCATGTTCGGCTGGAGCGTCGGCGATCTCGGCTCGGCCATGCTGCGGAACCTGACCGACGCGATCGCCGGCGAGGAGCTGGATCCGGGCACGCGCCCCGGCGATGTGCAAGGCGAGTACAACCAGCAGCGGGCCGATGTCCGGGACAAAGCCGCCGGCGTGGGTTTCGAAGGGGATTTCCATCCGCGCGTCGTGCTCGACAAGGACGTGTGGGAAGACGAGAGCGTCGAGGAGCTGCGCAGGCGCGTGGACGCGATCGACCTCACCGCGGTGGGTGATCTGATCACCACCTGGCAGGTCATCGGTGATCGTCCCGAGAATCCTTCTCACCGACGTGAATCGGCCCGAAGAAACAAAACACCGCGCCGATCCCACTCAGCTCACGAAACTCGCCGCCTGATTGGCCAAATCGAGAACAGGCTGCGGAAACACACCCAAAACCACAGTCGCCGCGGCTGTCAGCAGCACCAACGCCCCCGTCAACGGCGGCGCGACGATCACCGGCGGATCCTCGGGCGGATCGGTGAAGAACATCAGCACGATCACCCGCAGATAGAAGAACGCGGCGATGGCACTGCAAACAACGCCGATGATCACCAGGAACGTCGCATCACCCGCGGCCGCCGCGCCGAACACGGCGAACTTGGCGACGAACCCGCTGGTCAGCGGCAACCCCGCGAAGGAGAGCAGGAAGAGCGCGAAAACCGTGGCGAGCCAAGGGGATCGGCGGCCGAGCCCGGCCCAGCGAGGGAGCGCGGTGGCCTCGTCACCATCGGCATCGCGGATCAGGCTCACCACGGCGAAGGCGCCGATCGTGCCGAGACCGTAAGCGGCCAAATAGAACAGCGTCGCGGAGACGCCCTCGTCGTTGGCCGCGACCAGGCCGACGAGCAGGAAACCCGCGTGCGCCACCGACGAATACGCGAGCATGCGCTTCACATCGGTCTGGGTGATGGCGAGCACCGCGCCCACACCCATGGTGGCGATGGCGATCGCGGCGAGGACGGGCCGCCAGTCGTCGGACAGTCCCGGCACGGCGACGTGCAGGATGCGCAACAGCGCACCGATCGCCGCGATCTTGGTGGCCGCCGCCATGAACGCCGTGATCGGCGTCGGCGCGCCCTGATACACGTCGGGCACCCACGCCTGGAACGGCACCGCGCCGATCTTGAACAGCAGCCCGACCGCGAGCATCGCGATGCCGAGCAGCGCCAGGGTGGCGTCGCCGGGCTGCCGGGCGATGGCGTCGGCGATCCCGGACAACCGCACCGTGCCGGCCTGCCCGTAAAGCAGTGCGACACCGTAGAGGAAGAACGCGGATGAAAACGCGCCCAGCAGGAAGTATTTCAGCGCCGCCTCCTGCGAGAGCAGCCGCTTGCGCCGCGCCAATCCGCACAGCAGGTACAGCGGCAGCGACAGCACTTCCAGCGCGATGAACATCGTCAGCAGGTCATTCGACGCGGGGAACAGCATCATGCCGCCGACCGCGAGCAGCGTGAGCGGATACACCTCCGTCGTGACGATCCCCGCCCGCGAGGCGGCCGCCTCATCGGCGCTGCCCGGCACCGCCGACGCCTGCGGCGTGAACGCGTCGACACCCCGGCCCACGGTCGCCGCCGCGACACTCCAGGTGCCGGGCCCGGACCGCACCGGCGGCACCGCGCCGCGCTCGGCGATGAACAGCACCCCGAGAATCGACACCACGAGGATCGTGCCCTGGAGGAACAGTGTGACGCCGTCGATCGATACCGCCCCGGAGATGGCGGTGGATTCGGTTCCGGCCAAGGCGATCACGGCGGCCAGCGCGGCGCCGAGACCGACCAGGCTCAGCACGACCTGGGTGCCGTAGCGGTGGCGGCGGGCGACGAACGCCTCCACCAGCACACCGGCCACACCCACGCCGAACACGATCAGCATCGGCGAGAGCATCCCGTACTCGATGCTCGGCGCGGGCACCGTCGCGGCGAGCGGAAGCGAGGTGGCGCTCACTTGTGCCCTCCTTCCTGGAGGTCGGCCGCGCCCGCTTCGGGAGCGGGCACCGTGGGAGCCGGGTCCTCGACGCCGATGGTGGTCAGCGTCTGGTCCACGGCGGGATTGATGAAGTCCAGCACCGGTTTCGGATACACGCCGAAGAACAGCAGCGCCGCGATGAGGGGAGCGACCACCACCATCTCGCGCGGCACCAGGTCGTAGATGTGCTCGCTGCCCTTCTTCACCGGACCGGTCATCATCCGCTGATACAGCCACAGCACGTAGACCGCGGCCAGCACCAGCGCGGCCGTCGCGACGATCGCGGCCACCTGGTAGCGGCTGAACGTACCGACCAGCACCAGGAATTCACTGACGAACGGCGCGAGGCCGGGCAGCGAGAGCGTCGCCAGACCCGCGATGAAGAACGTGCCCGCCAGCACGGGCGCCACCTTCTGCACGCCGCCGTATTCGGCGATCACCCGGGTGCCGCGCCGCGACACCAGGAATCCGGCGACCAAGAACAGTGCGGCCGTGGAGATTCCGTGGTTCACCATGTAGAGCGTGGCGCCGGACTGGCCCTGGCTGGTCATGGCGAAGATGCCGAGGATGATGAACCCGAAGTGCGAGATCGAGGTGTAGGCGATCAGGCGCATCACGTCGGTCTGGCCGATCGCGAGCAGCGCGCCGTAGATGATGCCGATGACGGCGAGCGTCACCACCAGCGGCGCGTAGGTGGACGACGCGTCGGGAAACAGCAGCAGGCAGTAGCGCAGCATGGCGAAGGTGCCGACCTTGTCGACCACCGCCATCATCAGCACCGCGCTCGACGGGCTGGCGGCCACGGCCGCGTCGGGCAGCCAGGTATGCAGCGGCCACAGCGGCGCTTTCACCGCGAACGCGAACATGAATCCGAGGAACAGCGCGTTGAGCACCGCCGGTGTCGCACCCAGCTCGCCCGCGTTGGCGGCCGCGACGACGGTCCGGAAGTCGAAGGTGCCCGCCCCGTCGGTGCCGAGTCCGTCGCGCGCGGTGATCACGTACAGACCGATCACGGCGGCGAGCATGATCAGGCCGCCGAACAGGTTGTACAGCAGGAACTTCACCGCGGCCCGCGAACGTTGTTGGCGCACTTGCGCGTCCACCGTGCGCGGCCCGAATCCGCCGATGAGGAAATACATCGGGATGAGCATCGCCTCGAAGAACACGTAGAACAGCAGGATGTCGAGCGCGAGGAACGACATCAGCACCATGGCCTCGACCAGCAGGATCAGCGCCATGTAGGTGTGCGCGACGCGCTTGCCGGTGCCGACCTCGCGGTCGTCGTGCCAGCCCGCCAGGATCAGCAGCGGTACCAGCGCGGCGGTGAGCAGCACCAGCACCATGGCGATGCCGTCTACGCCGAGGGTGTACCCGGCGCCGAAAGCGGGGATCCACTCGTGGGATTCGACGAGCTGGAATTGCGCGCCGCCCGGATCGAACCGCGTCGCGATCACCAGTCCGAGCGCCAGTACCGCCGCCGACACGGTGAGCGCGAGCCCGCGCGCCACCGTCTTGTGCGCGGCGGGCACCGCGAGCACGGCCACCGCGCCGACGACGGGCAGCAGCCACAGCGTGGTCAACCAGGGGTATGAGCTCACGACATCCTCACCACCAGCAGGGCCGCGACCACCAGGGCCGCGCCGGTGAACATGGACACTTTCCGCACGCGGGCCGGGCGGTGGCGCGCCACGGCGTCACGCAGGCGTCGCCCGCGGGTCGTGGCGGGATTCGGGGGAGCGATCCCGGCCACCCCGACGAGGTGCGCCCCGGGTTGCGGTGCCCCGAAACGATGTTCGGCCGGAACCCCGTACCACCGGCAGGCGCCGAAGGACTGCGCGTATCCGCTCACCAGATCCTCACCGCCAAGAGTGCGGCGGCGACCAGCGCCGCGCCGGTGAACATGGACAGGGCGTAGGACCGGACGAATCCGGTCTGCACGCGCCGGGCGCGCGCCGACAACCCGCCGATGGCCGCGGCGACGGTATTGACCAGCCCGTCGATGCCGCGGTTGTCGACGAACACCAGCGAGCGCGTCAGGTGCTGACCGGGCCGCATGAACACGCCCTCGTTGACGGCGTCGCCGTAGAGGTCGTTGCGGGCGGCGACGGTCAGCGCCGACACGTCCTGCGGCGCGGTCTCGGGGATGCGGCGTTGCGCGTATTGGTAGTAGGCGATCCCGACGCCCACCGCGACCACGCTCAGCGCGAGCGCGGTGACCACGGCCGCCGGCACCACGTGTTCGCCGTGATGCGCGCCCACCACCGGCTCCAGCCAGTTCTGGAGCGAGTTCCCGATCACGAACAGCGCACCCGAGGCCACCGATCCGATGGCCAGCAGGACCATCGGCCCTGTCATCACGGCGGGCGATTCGTGCGGATGGGTGTCGGGCTGCCAGCGCCGGTCGCCGAAGAACGTCATGAGCATGACCCGCGTCATGTAGAAGGCGGTGAGGCCCGCGCCGAGCAGGGCGGCCGAACCGAGCGCGAAGCCGCCGACGCCGCCCTCGTTGAAGGCCACCTCGATGATCTTGTCCTTGGAGAAGAACCCGGCGAACGGCGGCACGCCGATGATCGCGAGGTAACCGAGCCCGAACGTCACGTAGGTGATCGGCAAGAGCGTGCGCAGGCCGCCGTAGCGGCGCATATCGGTCTCGTCGTTCATCGCGTGCATCACCGAACCCGCGCCGAGGAACAGGCCGGCCTTGAAGAAGCCGTGGGTGAGCAGGTGCATGATCGCGAACGCGTAACCGGCGGGACCGAGGCCCGCGGCGAGCACCATGTAGCCGATCTGGCTCATGGTGGACGCGGCCAGCGCCTTCTTGATGTCGTCCTTCGCGCAGCCGATGATCGCGCCGAACAGCAGCGTCACCGCGCCGACGAGCACCACGGCCAGCTGGGCGGTGGGCGCGAGGTCGAAGATCGCGCCCGAGCGGGCGATCAGGTAGACACCCGCGGTGACCATGGTGGCCGCGTGGATGAGCGCCGACACGGGTGTGGGGCCTTCCATCGCGTCCCCGAGCCAGGATTGCAACGGCACCTGCGCCGACTTGCCGCACGCGGCCAGCAGCAGGAACAGGCCGATCGCGGTGAGCGTGCCTTCGCTCGCGCCCGGCGCGGCGGCGAACACTGCCCCGAAGCCGACGGTGCCGAACGCGGCGAACATCATCATCATGGCGATCGCCAGACCCATGTCGCCGACGCGGTTGACCACGAACGCCTTCTTGGCCGCCGTTGCGGCGGAAGGCTTTTGGTACCAGAACCCGATCAGCAGGTACGACGCCAGGCCGACGCCCTCCCACCCCAGGTAGAGCACCAGGTAGTTGTTCGCCAGGACCAGCAGCAGCATGGCCGCGAGGAACAGGTTGAGGTAGGCGAAGAACCGGCGGCGATCGGGGTCGTCGCTCATGTAGCCGATCGAGTAGATGTGGATCAGCGAGCCGACACCGGTGATCAGCAGCGCGAAACACATCGACAGCTGGTCGAGCTGGAGTCCGAAGTCGACCTGGAGCCCGGCGACGGGCACCCAGCTGAACAGGTCGGCGTGCACGGCGCGGTCGGCGCCGGCGCGGCCCAGCATCTCCGCGAACGCCCACACCGCCACGCCGAAGGAGGCCAGGGCGGTGGCGCAGCCGAGCAGATGACCCCACCGGTCGGCGTAGCGGCCGGTGAGCAGCAGGACGAGCGCCCCGGCGAGCGGCAGGGCGGGCAGCAGGGTGAGGATGGCCGTATCCACGTCAGAACTTCAGCAGGTTGGCGTCGTCGACCGAGGTCGAGCGGCGGGCGCGGAAGATGGTCATGATGATGGCCAGGCCGACGACGACTTCGGCGGCGGCCACCACCATCGTGAAGAACGCGAACACCTGACCGTCGAGGTTCGCGTGCATCCTGGCGAAGGTGACGAACGCGAGGTTCACCGCGTTGAGCATCAGCTCCACGCACATGAACACCACGATCGCGTTGCGCCGCAACAACACTCCGGCCGCGCCGATGGTGAACAGCAGCGCGGAGAGGAACAGGTAGTTCTCGGGGTTCACCGGCTTCCTTCCTCGTCGACGGGCTCGTGACCGTTGGTCTCGCCGGAGCCGACCGAGAGCACGGCCGCCTCCTCGAGCGCCCGGGTGCGGCGGTGCCGCAGGATCGTGCTCACCGAGTGCTCCTCGAACGAGCCGTCGGGCAGCCGGGCCGGCGCGTCGACCGCGTTGTGGCGGGCGTAGACGCCCGGGGTGGGCAGCGGGGTGGCGCGGCTGTTGCCGTCGCGGAACCGGCGGTGCGAGAGTTCCCGCTGGGTCGGGCGGGGGGCGAACGGCTCGCGGTGCGCGAGGATCATCGCGCCGATGGTCGCGGTGATCAGCAGCGCGCCGGTGAGTTCGAACGCCCACACGTACTGCACGAAGATCAGCTCCGCGAGTTCGCCGATCACGTCGCGTCCGGCGAAACCCGAAGCGGGGAAGACGATTCCGGAGTTGCGCACGCCCGTCGCGATCCCGGCTACGAACAGCAGCCCGAACCCGAGCCCCACCGCCGCGGCCGCGAAGCGCTGGCCGCGGATGGTCTCCTTCAGCGATTCGGCGGAGTCGACGCCGACCAGCATGAGCACGAACAGGAACAGCATCATCACCGCGCCCGTGTACACCACGATCTGCACCACGCCGAGGAACAGCGCGTCCTGGGCGATGTAGAACACGGCGAGCGCGATCATGGTGGCGGCCAGGCACAGTGCCGAATGCACGGCCTTGGCGGAGAACACCATGCCGAGCGCACCCAGCACCGCCAACGGGGCGAGCACCCAGAACTGCACGGCCTCGGCGGTGGAGGTCGTGGTGAGCGGTTCGGCGGCCAGCAGCAGGGTCATCACCGCGCACCTCCTTCCGCGCCCGCCGCGGCGGTGCGCCTCTCGTCGCCGTCCGGAATCTCACCCAGGTAGTAGTTCGTCTCGGTCGCGCCGGGATACATGGCGTGCGGCGGGGCGGTCATGCCCGGCTCGAGCGGCGCGAGCAGCCGGTCCTTCTCGTAGATGAGGTCGGCGCGGTTGTCGTCGGCGAGCTCGTACTCGTTGGTCATGGTGAGCGCGCGGGTCGGGCACGCCTCGATGCACAGGCCGCAGCCGATGCAGCGCAGGTAGTTGATCTGGTAGACCCGTCCATACCGCTCACCGGGGGAGAAGCGTTCCTCCTCGGTGTTGTCGGCGCCCTCCACGAAGATGGCGTCGGCCGGGCACGCCCACGCGCACAGCTCGCAGCCGATGCACTTCTCCAGCCCGTCCGGGTAGCGGTTGAGCTGGTGGCGGCCGTGGTAGCGGGGCGCGGTGGGGACCTTCTGCTCCGGATAGAGCTCGGTGTTGGGCTTCTTGAACATCGTCGCCGCGGTGACCGCGAACCCCGAAAGCGGTTCCAGCGGATTGCCACTCGAACTGTCGACGCGATGCGCGTCGGCGGGGATCGGCGGCGTCGGGAAGCCGAGGAACACGCCCTTGGGCGCCGGTTCCTCCGGTGGCGGGGGCGCGCCCTTGCGGCGGCCCGCGCGCAGGAACATGCCGATCATGAGCGCGGTGATCACCGCGCCGGCCACGATCTGCGCACCGGTGGCCCACTCGTAGCCCTCCTGGCGCAGCAGGCGCGCGGTGGCCACCAGCATCACCCACAGCAGCGATACCGGGATCAACAGCTTCCAGCCCAGATTCATGAACTGGTCGTAGCGCAGGCGGGGCAGCGTGCCGCGCAACCAGATGAACACGAACAGGAACGTCCACACCTTGGCGGTGAACCAGAACAGGCCCCACCAGCCGGCGTCCGCGCCGGGAATCATGTTGAACGGCCACGGCGCGCTCCACCCGCCGAGGAACAGCGTGGTGGCCAGCGCCGACACGGTCGCCATGTTGACGTACTCGGCGAGCATGAACATCGCGAACTTCAGCGACGAGTACTCGGTGTGGAAGCCGCCGACGAGTTCGCCCTCGGCCTCGGGCAGATCGAACGGCGCGCGGTTGGTCTCGCCGACCATCGACACGCAGTAGATCAGGAACGAGGGCAGCAGCAGGAACACGAACCACGTGCGGTCCTGCGCGGACACGATGCCCGAGGTGGCCATGGTGCCCGCGTGCAGGAACACCGCCGCGAAGCACAGCGCCATGGCGATCTCGTAGGAGATCACCTGTGCCGTGGAGCGCAGGCCGCCCAGCAGCGGGTAGGTGGAGCCGGAAGCCCAGCCCGCCAACACGATTCCGTACACGCCGATGGAGGTGATGGCCAGGATGTAGAGCACCGCGACCGGCAGGTCGGTGAGTTGCAGCGCGGTGGTGTGCCCGAAGATCGACACCTCACCGCCGAACGGCATCACCGCGAACGCCATGAACGCCGGGATCACCGAGATGATCGGCGCGAGAATGTAGATCGGCTTGTCGACGATGGCCGGGACGATGTCCTCTTTGAGCGCCATCTTCACGCCGTCGGCGACGCTCTGGAGGATGCCGAACGGCCCGACCCGGTTGGGGCCGATGCGCATCTGCATGCGCGCCACGACTTTTCGTTCGATGAGCACCGCGAACAGCGGGATCATCAGCAGGAACACGAACACCGCGAGCGCCTTGACCAGCACCAGCCAGAACGGGTCGTGCCCGAAGAGCGCGAGACCGTCGGGGTCGGCGGTCTGCGCGATGAACAGAGCCGGATCACTCATGGCGGTGCTCCTTCATCCTCTCGTCGGCGCGGCGCACGTGCACGACGCCGCCCGGCTGGGTGGCGAGCTGTTCGGGCACCGAACTGCCGGGCGAGTTCAGCGGCAGCCACACCACCCGGTCGGGCATGTCCGTGATCAGCAGCGGCAGCGTGATCTGGCCGCGTTCGGAGGACACGGTGACGGGATCGTCGGTGGCGGCGCCGATTTCGGCGGCGGTGGCGGGGGACAGCCGCACCACCGGGGGTCGGGCGATGCCGGCGAGGTTGGGTTCACCGTCCTGCATGCGGCCGTTGTCGAGCAGCATCCGCCAGCCGGCCAGCACGGCGGTGCCGGGCGGCGGCTGGGTGAGCGGATGCGCGCGGTGCGCGGGCGGGGCGACGGGCTGCCCGTCCCACACGCCGAGTTCGGCCATCTCTGCACGCGCGGCGGCGGCGTCGGGGAGGTCGAGGCGCACTCGCATCTCGTCGGCAATGGCGTGCAGCACACGGTGATCCGCGAGCGGGGCGGCTTGGCGGCGGACCGTGGACGCGCCGAGTGCGGCGTCGAAACGGCGCGGCCTGCCCTCCCACGTGCGGAACGTGCCGGACTTCTCCATCGCGCTCGCCACCGGGAACACCACGTCGGCGCGCGCGGTGACCGCGCTCTCGCGCAGTTCCAGGCTCACCACGAAGCGGGCGGCGTCGACGGCGGCCAGGGCGGCGGCGGGATCGGGCAGATCGGCGAGGTCGACGCCGCCGACGACCAGCGCGCCGAGCGAGGGGGCCGCGTCGAGGATCGCGGCGGTGTCGCGTCCGGGCGCGGCGGGCAGGTCGTCGACGTTCCACACCTCGCGAACCTGGTGTCGCGCAAGGGGATCGGTGACCGGGCGGCCACCGGGAAGCAGGCCCGGGAGCGCACCCGCCTCCACCGCGCCACGCTCACCGGCCCGGCGCGGCACCCAGGCGAGGGACGCGCCGGTGTCGGCCGCGAGCCGGACAGCGGCCGACAGCGCGCCGGGCACACCCGCCATCCGCTCACCGACCAGGATCACCGCACCCGGTTCGCGCAGCAGTCGCCCCACCTTGGTGAACTCGTCGTCGGCCGGTTCGCCGGAGCGCAGCGCGTCCAGGAGGTGCGGTTCCGCGCCGGGCGCGCCGGCGAGCAGCGTGCCCGCCATGCGGTCCAGCCCGCGCGAGGCGTAGGGAGCGAGGGAGAACACGGGCAAGCCGCGTTTGCGGGCGGCTTTGCGCAACCGCAGGTAGATGATCGGCGATTCCTCTTCCGGCTCCAGGCCGGCGAGCAGTACGATCGGCGCGCGCTCGAGCGTGTCGTAGTCGACGGTGACGCCGTGTCCCGCGACCCAGGAGGCCAGGAAGTCGGCCTCCTCGGCGGAGTGGGGCCGGACGCGGAAGTCGATGTCGTTGCTGCCCAGGGCGATTCGGGCGAACTTCGCGTAGGCGTAGGCGTCTTCCTCGGTGACCCGTCCGCCGACCAGCACGCCCGCGCTGCCGTATGCCGACGCCAGGCCCTCGGCCGCCGCGGCCAGCGCCTCCGACCAGGACGCGGCGTGCAGTTCGCCGTCCCAGCCGCGCACCAGCGGGGTGGCGAGGCGGTCGCGTTCGGTGGCGTAGGTGAACGCCCAGCGGCCCTTGTCGCAGTTCCACTCCTCGTTGACCTGCGGGTCGTCGCCCGCGAGGCGGCGCAGGACCTTGCCGCGCCGGTGGTCGGTGCGCTGCGCGCAGCCCGACGCGCAGTGCTCGCACACGCTCGGACTCGACACCAGATCGAACGGGCGCGCGCGGAACCGGTAGCTGGTGCCGGTGAGCGCGCCCACCGGGCAGATCTGCACCGCGTTGCCGGAGAAATAGGAGTCGAACGGCTCGGCCTGCGCGGTGCCGACCTGTTCCAGCGCACCGCGATCCATCAGCTCGATGAACGGATCACCGGCCACCTGCTGGGAGAATCGCGTGCAGCGCGCGCACAGCACGCAGCGTTCGCGGTCCAGCAGCACGGCGCTCGACAGCGGAATCGGCTTGGGGTACTTGCGTTTCTCACCCTCGAAACGCGTTTCGGGGCGACCGGTGGACATGGCCTGGTTCTGGAGCGGGCACTCGCCGCCCTTGTCACACACCGGGCAGTCGAGGGGGTGATTGATGAGCAGCAGCTCCATCACGCCCTCTTGCGCGCGTTCGGCGATGGGAGAGGTGAGCTGCGTGCGCACCACCATGCCCTCGGCGACGGTCTGCGTGCAGGAGGCGACCGGTTTGCGCTGGCCCTCCACGTCGACCAGGCACTGGCGGCAGGCGCCGACCGGGTCGAGCAGCGGGTGGTCGCAGAAGCGGGGGATCTGCACGCCGATCAGTTCGGCGGCGCGGATGACCAGCGTCCCGGCGGGCACGCTGACGGCGACGCCGTCGATGGTGAGCGACACCATGTCGACGGGGGCGGGTTCCTTCGAGCCTCCGGTGACCCCGACGGGCTCGTTGCGCGATGACGTGGTCACTGCACCCCTCCTGCCTCGGCCCAGACCGTCGAGCGCGAGTGATCGAAGGGACACCCTCCGCCGCGCACATGGTCGATGTATTCCTCGCGGAAGTGCTTCAGCGAGGAGAGAATCGGGCTCGCCGCACCGTCACCCAGCGCGCAGAACGACTTGCCGTTGATGCTGTCGCTCACGTCGAGCAGCTTGTCCAGATCCGATTCGGTGCCCCGGCCCTGCTCGACCCGCTTCAGCAACTGCACGAGCCAGTACGTGCCCTCCCGGCACGGCGTGCATTTGCCGCACGATTCGTGGGCGTAGAACTCGGTCCAGCGCAGCACGGCGCGCACCACACAGGTGGTCTCGTCGAAGATCTGCAACGCCTTGGTGCCGAGCATGGAGCCCGCGCCCGCGACGCCCTCGTAGTCCAGCGGCACGTCGAGGTGCTCCTCGGTGAACAGCGGTGTGGAGGACCCGCCCGGCGTCCAGAACTTCACCCGGTGCCCGGCGCGAACTCCGCCCGCATAGCCCAGGAGTTCGCGCAGCGTGATGCCGAGCGGCGCCTCGTACTGTCCCGGCCGGGCGACGTGTCCCGAGAGCGAATACAGCGTGAACCCGGGTGATTTCTCGCTACCCATGGACCGGAACCACTCGGTGCCGCGGTGCAGGATCGCGGGCACGCTCGCGATGGACTCCACGTTGTTCACCACCGTCGGGCAGGCGTAGAGGCCGGCGACGGCGGGGAACGGTGGGCGCAGGCGGGGCTGGCCGCGGCGGCCCTCGAGCGAGTCGAGCAGCGCCGTCTCCTCACCGCAGATGTAGGCGCCCGCGCCGGCGTGCACGATGAGTTCCAGATCGAAGCCGGAGCCGAGGATGTCGCGGCCGAGGAATCCGGCCGCGTAGGCCTCGGCGACCGCCGCGTGCAGGCGGCGCAGCACCGGCACCACCTCACCGCGCACGTAGATGAACGCGGTGGCCGCGCGGATCGCGTAGGCGGCGATGATCACCCCCTCGATCAGCGTGTGCGGGGTGGCCATCATGAGCGGAATGTCTTTGCACGTACCGGGTTCGGACTCGTCGGCGTTCACCACGAGGTAGTGCGGCTTCACCGCGCCGTCGGGGCCGGGACCCTGCGGGATGAACCCCCACTTCATGCCGGTCGGGAAGCCCGCGCCGCCGCGACCGCGCAGCCCGGCGTCCTTGACGGTCTGGATCACCTGGTCCGGGTCCATGCGCAACGCTTTGCGCAAGCCCTCGTAGCCGTCGTTGCGGCGATAGGTGTCGAGGGTCCACGCCGTGGGGTCGTCCCAGTGGCGGGACAGCACCGGGGTGAGGGTGGTCATCACAGGCCCTCCGAATCCGGTTGCGGCGCTCGCATATCGAGCTCCTTGGCGACCTCGAGGCCGGCGAGCGTGGCGGGGCCGGGCGCGCCGTCGAGAGCGCCGGGGCGCGGGTCGGGGAAGCCCGCGAGGATGCGCGCCGTCTCCCGGAACGTGCACAGCGGCGCGCCGCGCGTGGGCGTGACCCGCTGTCCGGCGCGCAGCGCGTCGACCAAGGCACGCACCGAATCAGGGGTCTGGTTGTCGAAGAACTCCCAATTGACCATCACCACGGGGGCGTAGTCACAGGCCGCGTTGCACTCGATGTGCTCGAGGGTGATCGCGCCGTCGGCGGTCGTCTCGCCGTGGTGGATGCCCAGATACTGTTCCAGCGCCCGCAGAATCGCGTCACCGCCCATCACCGCGCACAGCGTGTTCGTGCAGACGCCCACGTGGTAGTCGCCGGTGGGGGCGCGGCGGAACATCGAGTAGAACGTCGCCACCGCCGTGACTTCCGCGCCGGTGAGGCCCAATTGCTCGGCACAGAAGTCGATTCCGGTGCCGGAGACGAACCCCTCTTCGGACTGCACCAGGTGCAGCAGCGGCAGCAGCGCCGAGCGCGGGTGCGGGTAGCGGGCGATGATCTCCTGTGCGTCGGCCTCGAGCCGGTCGCGCACGAACGGCGGATACGGTTCCGGCCGGGTGGACAGCCGCAGCAGGATCGGGGATCCGCCGCCGTTGCCCGTGGTATCGCTGCGTGCCGCTGTCGTCATCGGTCCACACCACCCATCACCGGGTCGATGCTCGCGACGGAGGCGATGACGTCGGCGACCATGCCGCCCTCGCACATCGCCGCCACCGCTTGCAGATTCGTGAACGAGGGATCGCGGAAGTGCACCCGGTAGGGCCGGGTGCCGCCGTCGCTGACCATGTGCACGCCCAGCTCGCCGCGCGGCGACTCCACCGCCGAATACACCTGCCCCGCCGGGACGCGGATGCCCTCGGTGACGAGCTTGAAGTGGTGGATCAGCCCCTCCATCGAGGTGCCCATGATGCGTCCGATATGGGCGGGGGAGTTGCCCAGGCCGTCCTTGCCCAGTTGCAGGTCGGCGGGCCAGGCGAGCTTCTTGTCCTCGATCATCACCGGGCCCGGCCGCAACCGGTCCAGGCACTGCTCGACGATCTTGAGCGACTCCTTCATCTCCTCCACCCGGATCAGGTAGCGGCCGTAGCAGTCGCAGCCCGTGGTGGTGGGGATGTCGAATTCGTAGGTCTCGTAACCGCAATACGGCTGGGCCTTGCGCAGATCGTGCGGCAGCCCCGCCGAGCGCAGCACCGGGCCGGTGATGCCGAGCGCCATGCAGCCGGTGAGGTCGAGGTAGCCGATATCCTGGGTGCGCGCCTTCCAGATGGGGTTCTGGGTGAGCAGATGTTCCATGTCCCGCAGGCGTTTCGGCATCAGTGCCAGCAGGTCGCGCACCTTCTGCACGCCGTCGTCGGGCAGGTCCTGCGCCACACCGCCCGGCCGGACGTAGGCGTGGTTCATGCGCAGACCGGTGATGGTCTCGAAGACGTCGAGGATGAGTTCGCGTTCACGGAACCCGAACAGCATCGGGGTGAGCGCGCCCAGTTCCATGCCGCCGGTGGCCAGCGCCACCAGATGCGAGGAGATGCGATTGAGTTCCATCAGCATCACGCGAATCACGGTGGCGCGCTCCGGAATCCGGTCCGTGATGTCGAGCAGCCGCTCCACGCCCAGGCAGAACGCCGTCTCGTTGAAGAACGGGGACAGGTAGTCCATGCGGGTCACGAACGTGACGCCCTGGGTCCAGTTGCGGAACTCGAGGTTCTTCTCGATGCCGGTGTGCAGGTAGCCGATGCCGCAGCGGGCCTCGGTGACGGTCTCGCCCTCGATCTCCAGGATGAGGCGCAGCACGCCGTGCGTGGACGGGTGCTGCGGACCCATGTTGACGACGATGCGCTCTTCGCCGACGGCTCCGAGGGTTTCGGTGACCGCGTCCCAGTCCTGACCGCCGACGGTGACGACGGTGGGTTCGAAGCTGTTCATGGCGGGCTCCCGCGAGTCGGTCATGGCGGGGTCGGGCCCGGCGCCGGTGGTGCGCGCGCCGGGCTGGGTGTCGATGTCGTTCACTAGCTGTACGCCCTCCGCTCGTCGGGCGGCGGGATGCGCGCGCCCTTGTATTCGACCGGGATCCCGCCGAGCGGGTAGTCCTTGCGCTGGGGGTGCCCGCGCCAGTCGTCCGGCATGGTGATGCGGGTCAGCGACGGGTGACCGTCGAAGAGGATGCCGAAGAAGTCGTAGGTCTCGCGTTCGTGCCAGTCGGTGGTCGGATACACGTCGAACAGCGACGGGATGTGCGGATCGTCGTCGGGCGCGGCCACTTCCACGCGCACCCGGCGGCCGTGCGTGATCGACATGAGGTGGTAGACGGCGTGCAGTTCGCGGCCGGTGTCGTCGGGGTAGTGCACGCCGTTCACGCCGAGGCAGAGCTCGAAACGCAGTGCGGCGTCGTCACGCAACGCGCGCGCCACCGCCTGGAGGTGGTCGCGCCGCACGTGCAGGGTGAGTTCGCCGCGGAACACCACGACCTTCTCCAGAGCGGTCTCGAACGCGGTGTCCGCGCCCGCCAGCGCCGTGCGCAGCGCGTCGACGACCTCGTCGAAGTACCCGCCATACGGTTCGGGGGAGCTGCCCGGCAACGTGACCGGGCGGACCAGGCGGCCGTAGCCGGACGTGTCGCCGGTGCCGGAGATGCCGAACATGCCGCGCCGCACGCCGATCAGCTCACCGCCGGTCTCGGGCGGGGTGCCTTCCGGGCCCGCGGTCGCGGCCTGGTCTTTCGCGTCGGCGCTCATCGCAGCAGACCCTCCATCCGGATGGTGGGGGTGGTGTCGAGCGCGGCCTGCTCGGCGGCGCGGATGGCCTCCTCGCGGTTCACGCCGAGCGGCATCTCCTGAATCTTGGCGTGCAGCGCCAGAATCGCGTTCAGCAGCATCTCCGGGCGGGGCGGGCAGCCGGGCAAGTAGATGTCCACCGGCACCACGTGATCGACGCCCTGCACGATGGCGTAGTTGTTGAACATCCCGCCCGAGGACGCGCAGACCCCCATGGCCAGCACCCATTTGGGCTCGGTCATCTGGTCGTAGACCTGCCGCAGCACCGGCGCCATCTTCTGGCTCACGCGTCCGGCGACGATCATCAGATCGGCCTGGCGCGGGGACGCGCGGAACGCCTCCATGCCGAAGCGCGCGATATCGAAACGCCCACCGCCGGTGGCCATCATCTCGATCGCGCAGCAGGCCAGGCCGAAGGTGGCCGGCCACAGCGACCCCTTGCGCAGGTAGCCGGCGAAATCCTCCACCGTGCTCAGCAGGAACCCGCTGGGCAGTTTCTCCTCGAGACCCATTACGACCAACTCCCGTGACGCGGACTGCGTTTCATTGCGATCAGTCCCAGCTGAGCCCGCCGCGGCGCCACTCGTAGGCGTAGGCGACGGAGACGTTGAAGATGAACAGCGCCATGGCGGCGAGCCCGAACAGCCCCAGCGCGTCGAAGTGCACGGCCCACGGGTAGAGGAACACGATCTCGATGTCGAAGATGATGAACAACATCGCCGTGAGGTAGTACTTCACCGGAAAGCGCTGTCCGGTAACACTTCCCGGCCCGCCCGCGACGGCGTGCGGGGTGGGCTCGATGCCGCATTCGTAGGGTTCGAGTTTGGCGCGGTTGTAGCGTTTGGGGCCGATCAGGGCGGCCATGACGAGCGAGAACACCGCGAACGCCGCGGCGATCGCGCCGAGTACCAGGGTCGGCGATTCCAGGTTCACGACAGCACTTCCCCCTCCTTGGGGCACGGAGCTCCGTGGCGGCGGCGTGGACGGTGGCCTCGGCCAGGCCCGTCGGCCTGGTGCGACGGGCTGATGTCGCACACGCGCCGGTGTGAGCTACGGCACAGATTACAACCGTTGCCGGGGCCGCCGATGCCTTTGAGATCGGATGTTTGATCGAATTCGGAACTACGATTCATGACCGAAGTGGGCTAATCGGGCTTCGGTGTCACGTGACGTATTCGTGGGCTGTGCTGGAGTTCTGCTATGCGGTGTTGTTACCGCTGGGTATCTGAGTCACCGATGAGTTGCCGGCGCGTGTCGTGCGGGCGGCTGGGCGCGCGTGAGTGTGCGCGGCGGGGGATTCCGCGCGTTGGTGAGATTTGCTCATCGGTCGCTCTGCTGGCGGCGGTGGCCGCATTGTTCTCGGTGATGAGCGAAAGCTATGAATCAGGCGGCGCTACGGCTGCGCAGCAGCGTCACGACGGCCTCGGTCAACCGGATCGGATCGATCGGATGCGCCACCGCCGCCTCGGCCCGCGACCACGACGCCAGCCACGCGTCATCCGGCCGCCCGGTGAGCACCAGAATCGGCGGGCACTCCGCGATCTCGTCCTTCAACTGCTTCGCGATCCCGAGCCCCCCGGCCGGCGCCGACTCCCCATCCAAGATGGCGAGATCGATCGCCCCGGCATCCATCTGCTCGATGACAACCGGCGCGGTCGCCACCTCGAGGTACTCGAGAGAGGGGAGCTCGGGGTGCGGGTTCCTCCCCAACGCGGCCATCACTTGCTGCCGCGTGTCGGCGTCGTTGCTGTAGACCAGCACCCGCAGGGCGGTGGAGCGCGTTGAGTCAGCCACGGTGGGATGGTACGTCCGCCCCCACCCCCTGCGCGGCATGTTCGGTGAGATCGCGTGGTGGGGGTCAATCTTGGTTTGAGCTAAGCCAGTCGACGATTCGCTGGACTCGCTCGACATGGGTTGTGAACACCACTGGCCGTCTTTCGGCCAGTGAGCGGTAGATGCTGAGGGCTTCCTCGGCGGCGGCCGATCCGTCCTCCCGGCGTTCCAGCTCACCCAACCGGACCGCGAGATTGTTGAGGCGCTGACCTCCTTGGGTGGACGCCGGTATCGCTGAACAAGCGCCTGTGTGAGGGTGGCGGCGACAGGTGCGAGTACTTGTGTCGGGTACGGGATGTCGTCGTGCAACCTCGTCAGGGTTTCGGTACTGGAATCGAGGTGGGTGGCGAGGTGTTCGATTGCTGATAGCAGCGGGGCGGGGGATTCCACCTGGGTTGCGATCCGGATTGCGGCCGGCATGAGAGTGGTGGCGTGATCAACGCACCAGGTTGTAAGCCGTTGTCCCACATCGGGAGTGAGTGACGGGTGGTTGGCGGCGCGGGTGCAGACCGTGAGGAGGTGTTCGGTTTCTGCCGGGGAAGCTGGGTTGGTGGCGACGGCTTCGCCTCACGGTCGCTGAGAAGCAGCGGCCGATGTCGAATGGCGGCCGTGTTCGGGGTAGAAGACGGGCCACCCGCTAATCGGCTCGTACGCGGCGGGTGTCGTGCGCCCACATCGCGATCTCGACGCGGTTGCGGGCGCCGAGCTTGGTCATCAGGGAGGCGACGTGGGACTTGACCGTGCTCAGGCCGACGAAGAGCTCGGTGGCGATCTCGGCGTTGGTCCGGCCTCGGGCCACCAGGGCGAGTACCTCCTCCTCGCGCTCGGTGAGTGGGTCGATGGGCTGGACCGGTACCGCCGGGGCTTGGTCGGCGAAGGTCGCCAGTAGTCGGCGGGTGACGTTGGGGGCGATCAGGGCGTCCCCGTCGGCCGCCGCGTGGATGGCCTGCACGAGCAGCTCCGGTCCGGCGTCTTTGAGCAGGAACCCGCGGGCGCCGGCGCGCAGGGCGCCCAGGATGTATTCATCGAGGTCGAAGGTGGTTATCACCACGACCGCCATTGGGTCCAGCACGTCCGGTCCGGCCAGCCGCCGCGTCACCTCTACGCCGTCGAGCCCGGGCATCCGAATGTCGACGAGCAGGACATCGGGACGCAGCCGGGTCGCCAGGTCGAGCGCCGCGAGCCCGTCCGCCGCTTCGCCCACGACCTCGATTCCAGGTTGCGCGCTGAGAATCATCACCAGCCCGGTCCGGACCAAGTCCTGATCGTCGGCAACGACCACGCGGATGCTCATGCCGGTGCCTCCGCGGGCAGCACGGCCTCGACCACCCAGCCACCTTCGGGCCCCGGCCCCGCGGAGAGTGATCCGCCGAGGAGCTGGGCGCGTTCGGCCATGCCCAGCAGGCCGAACCCGGGCTCGGGGGCAGGCCCCGGTTCGGTCTGCCCGTCATCGATGACACGCAGTCTGACGGCGTCGCCCTCGCGGCGCACGTCGATCGCGACGCGAGTCGCGCTCCGGGCGTGACGGACGGCGTTGGTCAGCGATTCCTGCGCGAGCCGGTAGAGCGCGGCGTCGACGGGTCGCGCGAGCCGGGTCAGCGAATTGTCCAGTGAGACTTCGACGGTGGGTGCCGCGTCGGCGCGCGCCAGAGCGGGCAGGTCCGCGACACCCGGGGGAGGTGAGTAGTCGACGCCTTCGTCCGCACGCAGCACCCGCACCATGGACCTCATCTCCGCCAGTGTTCGCGACGCCTCCGATTCGATCGCCGACAGCACCTCGGCGGCCTTCTCGGGCTGGGTGCCGGCGACCACGCCACCGGCCTGCGCCTGCACCGCGATGGCCGAGACGTGGTGGGCCACGATGTCGTGCAGCTCGCGCGCCAGCGCCACGCGCTCGTGATTGCGGATCTCGCGCTGCTGACGTTGCCAGAGGTCCGCGCGGAAGCGGAACACCGCCGCGAGAGCGACGAACAACAGCAACAGGACGGTCCCGCCGAAAACGTCGGTCCAGCCCGAGGAGGCGGCGTACATCCCCAGCGCGGTGACGACCGTCACGAACGCCGTCCCCAAGATGATTTCCCGTCCCGAGCCCCACCGCACCAGGGAGTAGAGCAGGATCAGGGTGGCCATCATGGACTGGAGGCCGAGGTCCCCGGTGTGCGCGGCCAACTGCACGACCGAGAGCAGCCCGGCGAGGCTCCACCCGACCAGGGCGGCCATCAGGGGGCGGTCCCGCCGCCAGAGCAAGGCAGACGTCACCGCGAGGGCGAGCACGGTCATGAGGAGGCGCCACTCCACGTCCGGTCGAAGGACTCCTTCGAGCAGGGCGGCGGCCGCGAACAGGCCCACCAGCAGCCAGTCGAGGCGACCGACGGGTGGGGCGTCCGCGGGCCGCGGCTCATGCCAGAGGGGGCGCCGGAGAGTGACCACCGCTCCAGCCTAGAGTTCGGCGCGCCTCGGCGTACCCACCGAAAGAACTAGAGCGAGTCATGCCATCGGCGGCAGAAATCCAGCCTCCGGGCCGGTGTGCCCGCCGCCGCACTCGGCGATCGTGGACCTACCCACAACCGAGGAGCCCATGATGAGAACACCTCACCCCACCACACTGGACGACCAGCCGATCCCGGTGCGAGCCAAGATTGCCGCGGCGTGGACGAGCTTCATGTTCCTGTACGCCTACGTGGACATTCTCAACTTCTTCACACCCGGCGTCGTCCAAGAAATCCTCGACGGCAAAGTCTTCGAATTCGACCTCTCCCAGACCTTTTCGACCACAGCACTGATTCTCATGGCCGTCCCGATCCTCATGATCGTGCTGTCGATGACGCTGCCCGCCGGGGTGACCCGCCTCGCGAACCTCGTCGTGGCCGCGCTCTACGTGCCCGTCACGGTATTCAACGTGCTGGGCGAGTCGTGGGTGCTCTTCTACGGCCTCGGCATCGTCCTGGAAGTTATCCTTCTCGCCTTCATCATCAGGTCCGCCTGGACCTGGCCCCGCACCGCAGGGTCGGCGACCAACCCGGGCGGTGGAACGGTTCGCGCCCAGCAGCGGGCCTGAACCCAACGGCGGTCCCCATCCCGTTCGGCGCCGTCCGCCTCGGTGCCGCGGTGGTGGCCTCCTGGCGGCGGGACCGGCAGGAGGCCACGATGGCTCGCGATGCGGAAGATCAGGACGGCGGGCGGTGCTGAACACTCACCGCGCTTGTCGGGGTCTCTTGTCCATCAACCGCAGGATCAGCGGTGTGAAGATCAATTGCATGGCCAGTTCCATCTTTCCGCCCGGCACCACGATGCAATTGGGGCGGGACATGAAGGAGTCGTGGAGCATCGATAGTAAGTACGGGAAGTCGATTACTTTCGGGTCGGCGAAGCGGATGACGACGAAACTTTCGTCGGCGGTGGGGATGGTCCGGGCGATGAAGGGGTTGGAGGTGTCGACGGTGGGCACGCGTTGGAAGTTGACGTAGGTGCGGGAGAATTGGGGGCAGATGTAGGTGACGTAGTCGGGCATGCGGCGCAGGATGGTGTCGATGACGGCCTCGCTGGAGTAGCCGCGTTCGGTCTTGTCGCGGATCACCTTCTGCGTCCATTCGAGGTTGATGATGGGCACCACGCCCACCAGGAGATCCGCGTGCTCGGCGATGTTCACGGTGGACGTCACGGCCGCGCCGTGCAGCCCCTCGTAGAACAGCAGGTCGCTGCCCGGCGACAGTTCCTCCCACGGGGTGAACGTCCCCGCCGGCTGTCCATAGGGTTTCGCCTCGCGATCGTTGTGGAGGTAACGGCGCACCATACCGACGCCGGTTTCCCCGTAGTCGCGGAACAGCGTCTCCAATTCCTTCAGCAGATTCGCTTCCTCACCGAAATGCGAGAACCGGAAATTACGGTTCTGCTCCGCCTCGGCCATCGCGAGTTTCATCTCGTCGCGGTCGTAGCGATGGAACGAATCCCCCTCGACGATCGCGGCGTTGATACCTTCGCGGCGGAAGATCTCCTGAAAGGTCCGGGTGACGCTGGTCGTGCCCGCACCGGACGAACCGGTGATCGCGACCACGGGGTGTTTGACCGACATCGCACCTCCTCACTTGTCGGACAACGGAATTCAGTGGCCGCCCGGCCGGAACAGCGACCGGGTGCCGAACAGGGACCTGTCGAAGCTGGGACCTTCGTCGGGTTCCCGGTGATAGCGCTCGATGCGTTCGACCTCGTTGCGGGAGCCGAAGATCAGCGGCACGCGCTGGTGCACGTCTTCCGGTTTCAGCTCGAGCACGCGCTCGCTGCCGGTGATGGCGGCGCCACCGGCCTGTTCGACGATGAACGCGATCGGATTCGCCCCGTAGAGCAGCGATACCCGCCCGGCACGTGCCGGCGGGCGGGTATCGCGCGGATAGAGGTAGACCCCTCCGCGCGTGAGGATGTGGAACGTGTCGGCGACGAGCGAGGCCACCCAGCGCATGTTGAAATACCGTCCGCGCGGGCCGTTCACGCCGTCGAGGCATTCGTGCACATAGCGGCGCACCGGCCGTTCCCAGAACCGGTCGTTGGCGGCGTTGATCGCGAAACCCGAAGTGTCCTCGGGGATTCGCATCCTCGGGTGGGTGAGCACGAACGCGCCGATCTCGCGGTCGAGCGTGAACCCGTCCACGCCGTCGCCGGTGGTGAGCACCAGCATCGTCGCGGGCCCATACAGGGTGAATCCGGCACACACCTGCTCGGTGCCGGGTTGCAGGAAGTCCAGGGGCGCCGGCTCGCGCGCGTCCTCTGCGAGCAACTCCTCCGGCGCGCGCAGCACGCTGAAGATCGTCCCCACCGGCAAGTTCACGTCGATATTGCTCGACCCGTCCAGCGCGTCGAACGCCAGCAGGTACTTCCCGCGCCGATGGGTCCGCGGCACCGCCCGCACCTTGGGCATCTGCTCCGAGAGCAGCGCCGAAAGATGACCCGTCCATTGGGTTTCCGCGACCACGATGTCGTTGGTGATGGCGTCCAACCGGCGGTGCACGGTGGGCGGCAGGTTGTCCGGCTCCGACATGGTGCCCAGCGACCCCGCGATCGCGCCGCGCGTGACCTGATTGGCCACGATCTTCGTCGCCGTGGCCACCACATTCACCAGCGCGGAGAACTCCCCGGACGAGCCGGGGTGGCGGTGCTCCTCTTCGATCGTGTAGCGGGTGAGGGTCTTCAATCCTTCGGGCATAACTCAACTCATCCGGTCATGCGGGGGCTCTCTCGGTCGGCCCGTCCGGCTGGGAGGTCTCGAATACGCTGCTGCCGAACACATCCCGGTCGACCAGCGTGATCAGGTCCGCTTTGGTGAGCGGGCGGTCCAGTTCCAGCAGGCGCTTGGCCTGCCGTAACCGGCAGCGGTCCAAGGCGTTCCGCACGCTGCGCGCGTTGGAGAACCGGGGCCGCTGCATACGCAGCGTGAGGTAGTCGGCGAACGCGCCGCGGGCGGACTCGTCGAACCGGAAATTCTCGCCCGCCACCATCAATTCGGCGATCTCCATGAGTTCGACGTGGGTGTAGTCGGCGAATTCGAGATGGTGCGCCACGCGCGAGGAGAGTCCCGGATTCGCCGAGAAGAACGTCTCCATGCGATCCGGGTAGCCGGCGAAGATGACGACGAGGCTCGCGCGGTCGTTCTCCATCTCCTGCAAGAGGATCTCGATCACCTCCTGCCCGTAGTCGCGCTCGTTCTCCGGGCGGAACAGGTAGTACGCCTCATCGATGAACAACACACCGCCCGCCGCTTTCGCCAGCGCCTCTTTGGTTTTCGGCGCGGTATGGCCGATGAACTGGCCCACCAGATCGTCGCGGGTGACGGTGTGCACCTTGGGTTTGCGGATGTAGCCGAGCGCGTGCAGCATCTGCGCCATGCGCAGCGCCACCGTGGTCTTGCCGGTGCCGGGCCCGCCGGTGAAGCTCATGTGCATGGTGGGTCGCGTCGAGCTGAGCCCGAAACGCTGGCGGGCGCGGTCGATCAGCAGCAGCGCGGCGATCTCGCGCACCCGCAGTTTCACGTTCGCCAGGCCCACCAGCTCGGCGTCCAGGCGCGCGAGGGTGTCCTCCACGTCGTGTCGCGCGATGTCGGTGGAGAGGTCGAGCACCGCGTCGTCACCGAGAAGCGTTTCCTCCGTGTCGCTTTCGGGCGCGGAGGGCCGCACCGGCCGGGAGTCGCCCCCCGGCCGGTGCAGGCGGAATCCGTTGGCCTCAGCCGCCATACCGCAGCCCCTGTGGGCGATCGGTGGCATAGGGGCGCAGGCCGTAGGTCTGCCGGCGGTCCGGTCCTTCGGTGCGGGTGAGCGCGAAACCCGGCTCCTCGGGCGGGCGTTGGACCAGGAAGCTCAGCGCCGTGGTCTGCCTGCCGTAGCTGGCGTCGTAGGCGAGCACCCGCACGTAGTGGCGCGGGAATGTCGCTCGGCAGGCGTTGATCTCGGCCAGCACGCCGTCGGGTTCGTCCAGATCGAACAGCGGCAGCCCCCACATCTCCCAGTACGCGTTGCGCGGATGCGGGTCGTCGGTGTACTCGATCGAGACCGGCCACCCGTTGAGCAGCGCGTACCGCACTTGGGCGGCGATCTCGTCGTCGGTGAATTCGGGCAGGTAGGAGAACGTTCCGTGGCGCAGATACATCTCGGCCCCTTTCACCGGCTCGCCGTCGGCACCGCGTCGGGCGCGTCGGTGGAGGTGTAGTCGAAGGTCACGTCGCCCCACGTGGACAGCGCCACCTCGAGCGGACGGCAGAACTCGGCGGCCTTGCGCAACACGTCCGGGCCTTCCTTCAGCAGGTCGCGGCCCTCGTTGCGCGCCTGCACCACGGCCTCGAGCGCCACCCGGTTCGCCTCGGCGCCCGCCGCGATCCCCTGCGGGTGGCCGATCGTGCCGCCGCCGAACTGCAACACCACGTCGTCGCCGAACAGGTCGAGCAGCTGGTGCATCTGCCCGGCGTGGATGCCGCCGGAGGCCACCGGCATCACGCCGGGCAGGCTGGCCCAGTCCTGATCGAAGAAGATGCCGTTGGCGGGCTCGGTACGAATGTGGTGCTCCCGCAACGTGTCATAGAAGCCCTTGGTGGTGGCGGGGTCGCCCTCGAGCTTGCCGACGACCGTGCCGGCGTGCAGGTGGTCCACACCGATGAGCCGGCACCACTTGGCCAGCACACGGAAGCTCACGCCGTGCGTCTTCTGGCGCGTGAACGTCGAATGGCCGGCGCGGTGCAGGTGCAGCAGCACGCCGTTGCGGCGCGCCCAATGCGACATGGACTGCATCGCCGTGTAGCCGACGGTGAGGTCCATCATGATCACCACGCTGCCGAGTTCCTTGGCGAACTCGGCCCGCTCGTACATGTCCTCCATGGTCGCGGCGGTGACGTTGAGGTAGTGGCCCTTGATCTCGCCGGTCTCGGCGGTGGCGCGATTCACGCCCTCCATCGCGAAAAGGTAGCGGTCGCGCCAGCGCATGAACGGTTGCGAGTTGATGTTCTCGTCGTCCTTGGTGAAATCGAGGCCGCCCTTGCACGCCTCGTAGATCACCCGGCCGTAATTGCGGGCGGAGAGACCGAGTTTCGGTTTCACCGTCGCGCCGAGCAGCGGCCTGCCGTACTTGTTCAGGTATTCGCGCTCCATCACCGTGCCGTGCGGCGGACCCTGGAAGGTCTTGACATACGCCACCGGAATGCGCATGTCCTCCAGCCGCAAGGCGAGCAGCGGTTTGAATCCGAACACATTTCCGATCACCGACGAGGTGAGATTGGTGATCGACCCTTCCTCGAACAGGTCGAGGTCGTAGGCGACGTAGGCGAAATACTCACCGGGCCGGCCCGGTACCTCGTCCACCCGGTAGCACTTGGCCTGGTACTTCGAGTGCGCGGTGAGGCGGTCGGTCCACACGACCGTCCATGTGGCAGTGGAGGATTCGCCCGCCACGGCCGCCGCCGCCTCGATGGGGTCGACACCGCGCTGGGGCGTCACCCGGAACACGGCGAGCACATCGGTGTCCGACGGCACGTAGTCCGGGTTGTAGTACCCCATCGACGCGTACGACTGCACGCCCGGATCCCACCGGTCCCGTTCGGATTCTTCGGCCATCGTTCCTCCTGGAGCGTTGTGCGCCTTGCGAATTCCAGGATGACGGGGCCCGCGACCACAAACAATTTGATTGTTCCTGGTAATGCTCAACCGAATGTCGAAGTTTGTTACCGTCGACGGATGGGTATGGTGAGCGCGTCGCGGATGGAAACATTCCTGGCCGTCGCCCGCCACAGCAGTATCCGGCGCGCCGCCACCCAGCTGCACATCACCGAGGCCGCGGTGTCGGCGGCCGTGTCGCACGTGGAGAAACAGCTCGGCGCGAAACTGGTCGCGAAGGCGGGCCGGGGGATCACGCTCACCGAGGCGGGGCGCGTCTACGCGGACTACTGCCGTCGCATCCTCGGGCTCATGCAGGAGGCGCGAGCGGCCGTGCGGCAGGCCGAGATCGGGCGGCTGCGCATCGGGGTCGTCGCGACGGCGGGGGAGTCGGTGCTGCTGCGTCCCCTCGCCAAGTTCCGCAATCGGTTCCCCGACGTGGAACTCAGCCTCTCGGTGCACCCCCGCGACGCGCTGTTCGCCGAATTGCTGCACCATGAAACGGATCTCGTCATCGCGGGGCGGCCACCGCGCGACGCAGGGTTGGTCACCCGCGCGCGCCGACCGAGCGACCTCGTGGTCGTCGGTTCGCCGCACCGTCACGTCGACCCGCTGCACACCACCTGGCTCTTGCGGGGGCGCGGGTCCGGCACGCGCGAAGCGACGCTCACACTGCTCGACACTCTCAACATCACCCCGCCGACCCTGACTCTCGGCTCGCACGGTGCCGTAATCGCCGCTGCGCGAGAGGGATTGGGCGTCACGTTGATCCACAGCGACGCTGTCGCCGACCATCTCGACTCGGGCGCCCTCGAAGTGATCCCGGTTCCCGGAACGCCCCTCGCGCGGCCCTGGCACGCCATCACCACCCGCACGCCCACCCCGACGACGCGGCTCTTCCTGGCGCACATCATGGACCCGGCCGAAGTCGGTTCCGACGCGTTCCTACCGGGGTGAAGATGTCGGCCTCGGCGGGCTCAGCCTGCCATCAGGACGGAGCGCTACTCCGCCGACCGAACCCCTCGACCGACCAATCCCACCGCGACCACCACCGGAACGGCCAACGCGATCGCGATCCCGGTGTGCCCGCCGAGCGCCAGTCCGACCCCGCCGAGCGCCGCACCCACGAACACTCCGAGGCTCATCCCGGCGGTGTTGACGGCGAAGGCGACGGCGGTGAGGTCGCCGCCGCGATGCGCGAGGAGGGTCGTGAGCTGGGCGGCGACGATCGCGTGCGCGAAGCCGAGGAGTGCCGTGCCCAACGCGGCGGCGGGTAGGGCGGTGGTGTGGAAGATGGCCAGGACGGCGAGGAGTGCGGTGAGCAGGCCGGTGGTGAGGACGGCGCGTGGGCGGTCGCCGAGCGCTTCGCCCGCGCGCCACCATCGGCCCGCGAGGTAGTTCCCCGCGAAGAACGCGCTGCCGCTCACCGTCCAGATCAGCGTGAACGCTTGGGCGCTCAAGTCGAATCGGTCGTGATAGAAGGCGGCGAGGAAGGCGAGATAGCCCATGAACGAGGTGGTCCGTAGTGCGGCAATGGCGATGATCGCCAAGAGATCTGGTCTCGCGCGGAGCCGGTCGAATGCCTCCAGGTAGCCCAACTGCTTCGTCGCTGGCGGTGTGGGCGGGGGAGTGGCGCGGAGAAACCAGGTAGCGAGCACTACGGCGAGAGCGGCGGTGATCCAGAGCGTGCCCTGCCATCCGCGCCAGAGCCCCAGCATGCCGATCACCGGTCCGGCCGCCACCGCCGCCAGCGATTGGGTGGCGGTCACCAGGGTGGCCGTGCGGCCGGCGTTCGCGGGATCGTCGTAGGACTCGGTCGCCTGCGTGAGCAACGCCGGGGTCAGCAGGGCGGTGGACAGTCCGACACCGGCGCAGAACACGATCAGCGCCGCGAAGACGCCGGTGGTGGCGACGAGGCCGGATATTGCGAGCGTGATCAGCGCGAGTGCGCTCACGCGCCTTTTCGGCCACCGGGCCAGCAGCGGGGCCGCGGCGACGCCGACGAACAGCGCCGTGATGCCGCCGAGGCCGCGCAGAAATCCGACGGCCGCTTCGTCCGCGCCCACGGTGTCGGAAATCGGCACGAGATAGGTCGAATAGACCGTGAAGGGAAACAGCCCGAGGACCGCCGCGAGCAGCAGCGGCCCCTGGGCTGCGATGATCCGCCGGTCGGGTAGCGGTTGTTTGCCGGTGGGTGGACGCGACACCGTCATCCGCGCTGGACCTTCCGTCGAAACATCATCGGCCCGCACGGAATTCGCGAAGATACATGGCGAACTTCTCCAGCCCGTCGATATTGCGCGGGCTCGAGATCGCCTCGTTGTAGTCCAGGACGAAGAAGTTGTCGTTAGCCACGGCCGGGAGCGTGGCGGTGGCCGGATGTGCCTTCAGGAAGTCGATTTTCGACTGGGCCGGCGCGTCGCGGTAGTTGAGGATGATGATCACCTCGGGCGCGGCCGCGACCACGGCCTCCCAGCCGACCTCGGTCCAGCGGGCGTCGACGTCACCGAAGATGTTGGTGCCGCCCGCGGTTCGGATGATGTCGTTCGGCGGTACCTGTCGCGCGGCGGTGAACGGCTTGTCGGTGCCGGAGTCGTAGAGGAAGACCTTCGTGGGCGGGCCCGTCGGCGCCTGCGCCTGGACCGCCGCGATCCGCTGCCGGTACTGCTCGATCAAGGTGGCGGCGCGGTCGGGGACACCGAAGATCTGGCCGAGTCGTTCGAGATCGACGAACAATCCGTCGAAGGGGGTGTGCCGTTCGGGATGGCCGGGGTAGTTGAAGCACGATTCGGCGTGCATGAAGCTCTGGATGCCGAGGGTGTCGAGGATTTCGGGCGTGATGCCGCGCGAGTCCGAGAATCCGGAATTCCAGCCCGCCACAACGAAATCGGCGCGTGCGTCCACGACGAGCTCCCGGTTCAGGAGGTCGTCGCTGAGGAATTCGACGCGTTCGCAGTCCGCCGCCCACGGGGACTCGGTGACCGGCGGATTCGCCGGTGGCATGACATATCCGCGGACATGGTCGACCAGGCCGAGCGCGAAAAGCTTGTCGGCACTGCCGCCTTCGTAGACGACGGCGCGCTGGGGCGTGGTGTACTCGACCGGCTCGCCGCAGCGGTTCACCGTCGTGGTGGTCGTCGATGCGGCGTCGTCGATTTGGGCGCCGCAGCCGGTGGTGACCAGTAACGCGGCGGTCGTGAGGGCGGCGAAACCCTTGCCGCGCCGGTGGATCCGAGACTTCATGCGGATGTTCCTTTCGGTATTGTCGCCGTCGCGTCCCGCGGCGAAGCGGGGTGTGAGGTCGGCAGTGTGTAGAGGATCTGGGGCGCTCCGGTGAGCGGATGGTCGACGACGGTGACCTCGACCCCGAACACCGCCGCGATGCGCCCGGCGGTGAGGACCTCGGCGGGCGTGCCGACGGTGTGCAGGTGCCCGTTCGCGAGTATCGCGACCCGATCACACACGGCCGCGGCGAGATTCAGGTCATGCAAAACGATCAGCACCGTCAGGCCGGTCGTGCGCAGGAAGCCGAGCAGTTCGATCTGATGGCGGATGTCGAGGTGGTTGGTGGGCTCGTCGAGGATGAGCACCTGTGGCTCCTGGACCAGGGCGCGGGCGATGAGCACGCGTTGGCGCTCCCCGCCCGAGAGGCCGAGGATGCCGCGGTCGGCGAGGTGGCCGATGTCGAGCAAGTCCATGGCGCTGCGGCACAGTTCGCGCTCGCGGGTGGTGAGAGGTTCGTTGCCGCGCTTGTGCGGCGCGCGGCCCAGCGCGACGACTTCGCCGACGGTGAAGTCGAAATCCGTTCCGGTCTGCTGGGTCAGCGCGGCGACGCGTTGCGCCGAGTCACGCAGTGACAAGTCGAGCAGGTTGTCCTTGCCGACCCTCACGACCCCGCCGGAAGGTTCGAGCGCCCGGTACACGCAGCGCAGGACCGTGGACTTGCCGGAGCCGTTCGGTCCGACGAGGCCGATGATCTCGCCGGCGCGCACGTCGAGGTCGAGGTCGGTGATGATACGGCGGCCCTGGAGCACCACCGATAACTCCGAGATCGACAGGCTCGAGGCCTTCTCGTCGCGCCCCATCAGATGCCGCCGAAGACGTAGCCGCGGCGGCGCATCAGCACGATGAACACCGGAACGCCGAGCAAGGCCGTGAGCACTCCGAGCGGCAGTTCACGCTGTGCGACCAGGGTGCGGGCGAGCAGGTCCACCCACACCATCAGGATCGCACCGACGCGGCGCGAAATAGATCATCACGCTCATGACCGCCTGGAACCCGAACGCCAGGGCGACGCCGGTCAACACCAACCGCAAGGGCGTCACCCCGGTCCTGCCGTAGGCGGCGGCGTAGACGAGCGCGGTCGCGCCCAGCGCCCCGAGAAACGCGCCGACCGAGACCGCGTAGATGCCCAACCCCGCGAGGGCCCCGAACAGCGACACCGCTACCGCGCCGACCGCGCCACCGGACGACACCCCGAGAATGTAGGGGTCGGCGAGGGGATTGCGGACGAGCGCCTGGATCGCCACCCCGACCGCGCTCAACCCCGCACCGACCACCGCCGCCAAAAGCACTCGGGGAGTTCGGATCTGCCAGATGATCTGGTAGCGGGACACCTCCTCCACCGGCAAACTGCCGCCCGTGACCGCCGCCCACAGATAGCGCACGGTGTCGGACGGTGCCACCGAGGAGGGGCCGAGGCCGATCGCGAAGAGTGTCGACACGGCCAGCAGGAGCGACAGCGCGATCAGAGGTCGTGCGCTGTGTAGTGGTCGACGGCGGAGGGCGCCCGCGTACTCGTCGGATCCGGGCGAGGCCGGAGGGAGAGGGACTGCGAGGAGACGGGGAGACCTTCGAACGTGAGCAATAATGGTAATGAACACCATTACCATATAGGGGTTCGAAGGAGTGGTAGCGGGGATCGTCGCCCTCCGAGACTCGGTGGTTCGTCTGCTGGGCGGCACACCCCTACCGATGGATCGCTCGCGAGGTCGATGAGATGGCTTACCTGAAGAGTGGGTTCGGGGGTTGGTGATCAGGCTGGGTGCGTTGATCGATTCGCGGGCCTGAAGTTGTGTGCGGTTCGAGGGCGGTGCGTGGTTTGTCCTCGGCGGGTGCGGCGATGGCGAAAGTGAGTGCGTCCCAGCCGATCACCCATCCGGAACCGAAGACTGCGACCGCGACACCGCCGATGCCGGGTCCGAGCACTTTGGCCAGATTCATGCTCAGCCGGAGCAAGGCGTTCGCGTCGTGGAGGTCGCGGTGGTCGACAGGTTGCGGGATCACGCCGTTGGCGGCCGGGCCGAAGAACGCGGCTGCGGTTCCCGCGACACCCGCCACGGCGGCGATATGCCAGATCTGGGCGGTCCCGGTGAGTACCAGTATCGCGAGAAGTGCTTGCGTGCAGGCGGATACGGCGTTCGACCACACCATCACGGTGCCGCGCCGGAACCGGTCCGCCACCACCCCGCCGACCACCACGAACAGGACCTGCGGCAGGAAGCCGACCGCCAGCACCACGCCGAACCAGGTGGCGGATCGCGTCAGTTCGAGCACCGCGAAGGACTGCGCGATCGGCGCGACGGCCGACCCGGTCGACGAGACCAGCCGACCCAGAAGGAAGGTGCGGAACGCACTGTCGCCCCGGAGTAGCCGGGCCCCCGCCATCACCGACATACCCGCCGAGCCTATGCGGGGGTGGGTAACGGATTCTCCATGGTCGATGACATAGGGTTCGAGGGGTCGATGGAGTGTGTACCGATAGCTGGGGCCGGGGACGGCCCGCTGATGGGAGAGCTTGACCGATGAAACTCACCGCGCGCCGTGGCCGGCCTGTCCGGGTCGCTGCCATCGCACTCACCGCCGCACTGTCGATGATGTTGGTCGGCGGGACCACGGCGGCGCAGCCGCGGCAGGCGTCCGAGATCACCTCGATCGACAAGGATGGGCGCACCTGGCACCTGAAGGTGTACTCGGCGGCGATGGACAAGGAGATCGACGTCGACATCCAGCGTCCGGCCGACGAGTCGACGCCGGCGCCGAATCTCTACCTGCTCAACGGTCTCGACGGCGGTCTCAGCGACGCGAGCTGGGCGGCGCAGACCGACGCGTTGGAGTTCCTGGCGGGCAAGCACGTCAACGTCGTCCAGCCGATCGGCGGCTACGCCAGCTACTACACCGACTGGTTGCAGCCCGACCCGGTGCTCGGCGTGAACAAGTGGCGGACGTTCTTCACCGAGGAACTTCCGCCCCTGCTGGACCGCGAGCTGGGATCCACCGGCCGCAACGCGCTGAGCGGTCTGTCCACCTCGGGCACGTCGGTGCTGCAACTGGCCGAGGCCAAACCGGGACTCTTCAAGGCCGTCGGCGCGTACAGCGGTTGCGCGCAGATCGCCGATCCGCTCGGCCAGCAGTTCGTGAAACTGGTGGTCGAGCAGCGCGCGGGCGGCAACACCGTGAATATGTACGGTCCGCCGGACAGCCCGGTGTGGGCGGAGAACGATCCGGTCATCAACGCGGAGAAGCTGCGCGGCACCCTGCTCTACATCTCGACGGGCAGCGGCATCCCGCTGCTCGAGGACGTCCAGTACTACCTGGGCACCTACCCCGGCAGCGACGGGCCCACCAGCCTCGCCCTCGGCGTGATCATCGAAGCGATCGTGAACGGCTGCACCACCAACTTGAAGAACCGCCTCGACTCTCTCGACATCCCCGCGACCTACCAGTTCAACCCCGTCGGCACGCACTACTGGCCGTATTGGGAAGAGGCGCTGCACAAGTCGTGGCCGCTGCTGGCCGAGGGGATGGGGATCCCGGCCTGATCGAACTCGGTTCGCGCGCGGGGACGTTGCCCGCTCCGCCTCGCGTGGTGTGGGAGTCGCTGGCGTACCCGAGGCGCGCCGGAGCCCGTCCGTGGTTGGTGCTGCTCGAGGATGGGATCGAGCCGGTGATTCTCGAAGCGCATGACCACGCTGCTGTTCGGTGATCTGCGGCTGTCTTACGGGCAGTGAGCCCGGTTCAGCCGCCGCCCGGTGCGGGAACGCGGGCCAGTGCGGCGCAGCCGCTCGGCGAGATCAGTTTTCGTCGGACTCGCGGCGTGCATCCTCCGCGCGGCGGCGTTCCTCTTCCTGGCGGCGAGCTTCGCGGCGCTGCTGTTCGGCGCGTTCGCGCAGGCCGCGCAGGAACGCTTCGTCGTCGTCCGGGCTCTGGGCGACGTGGCGGCCGGGGCGGTCGTACTCGGAGAACCGGGTATTGCTCGGGGGCGACTCGCGCAGCGGACGGCCCGCGAACAACCACAGGAGGGCGCCGACGGTCGGGATCAACACGACCACCACGATCCACCCCATCTTCGGCAGGTGCCGGATTCCCGCATCGGGGCAGGTGATGATGTCGACCAGGCAGTACACCCACAGCGCCAGGGTGAGCAGGCCGAGCACGGCGTAGGGCATCAATTCCTCCTCGGAACGGGCGGCGCCATCGCACCGGGGCCACCCGCGGTTTCCCGAAGACGAGCGCATCCCCCCGCCTGGCAACCCGGCAGCATCATAGCGCGACGCCCCGCGGGACCGGCGTGCCTCCGCGAAACGGCTGGTCATGGCCTCAATCCGGGAGGAGGGGGACGGAGAGGCCTTCGCCGCGGTGGAGGAGGGTGGCGCGGGTGACGGCGGTGGAGCCGAAGCGGCGGCGGAGGTCGTCGAGGGTGGTGTCGAGGGTGTCGGTGGGGCGGTCGAGGGGGAGGGTGAGTTGGTAGGGGTCGGTGTCGGCGAGGTTGGTCAGGGACAGGCCGATCAGGGTGATGCCGCGGGTGTGGATGAGAGGGAGGGCGTCGGTGAGCAGGCGGCGGGCGGTGCGGAGAAGGGTGTCGGTGTGGTCGGTGGCGTCGGGCAGGGTGTGGGAGCGGGTGGCGCGGGTGAAATCGTCGAAACGCAAGCGCAGCACCACCGTTCGGCAGACGCGGTCGGCGGTGCGGAGCCGGCGGGCCAAGCGGTCGATGAGGCCGTGCAGGTAGGCCTCGAGTTCGTCGTCGGGGTGGGGGCGGCGCCCGAGTGCGCGTTGCGCGCCGATCGAACGGCGTCGGCGCCCGGTCTCGACGCGGCGCGGGTCGCGCGCCATGGACAAGGCGTGCAGATGGCGGGCCGCGGACTGTCCGAGGATGCCGCGTAACCCGGATTCGCCGAGTGCGGCCAGTTCGCCCACCCGGGCGATGCCGTACTCGTGCAGCTTCGCGGCCGTGACTTCGCCTACGCCCCAGAGTCTTTCGACCGGCAACGGGTGCAGGAACTCGAGTTCGCCGTCGGGTGGGACGAGGCGCAGGCCGTCGGGTTTGGCGACCGCGCTGGCGACCTTCGCCAGGAACTTGGTGCGGGCGATGCCGACCGAGATGGGTAATCCGGCCTCGTGTCGTACGCGGGCACGCAAACGTTTGGCTATTTCCGTCGGCTCGCCCGCGATACGGCGCAATCCGCCGACGTCCAGGAACGCCTCGTCGATCGAGATGCCCTCCACGACCGGCGTGGTGTCGCGGAAGATCTCGAACACCGCCTTGCTCGCCTCGGAGTAGGCGTCCATCCGCGGCGGCACCACGATCGCGTGCGGGCACAGGAGCCGCGCCTGCCTGCCGTTCATCGGCGTGCGCACCCCGAACGCCTTCGCCTCGTACGAGGCCGCGAGCACCACGCCGCCACCCACGATCACGGGCTTCCCGCGCAGGCGGGGGTCGTCGCGCTGCTCGACGGACGCGTAGAACGCGTCGAGATCCGCGTGCAGGATCGACGCCTCCGCGCGCGCCTCGATCCGCGGACGGGGCGAGGGGCGGATATCGGACACGAACATATGTTCGCATCGAGGTCCGACAAGTGGGGCGCGCATCGGCGTGATGGGTGTCGATGCGGCGCTCACGCGAAATATCCCGTGGGTGCCGGGGTCTATTCGCCGGAAGTTTTTGTGGTACGTTCATATCATCAAGAGAAGTGAGGGAGGAAACATGGCGAAGGTGGGCGGGTTCCGCAACGAGGCGGAGCGGCGGGCGTATCTCGACGCGTACGAGGCGATGGCGCGGCAATGGCCGGTGGAGTCGACGGAGATGGATGTGTCGACGGCGTATGGGCCGACGCATGTGCGCAAGTCCGGGGGCGGGCCGGGGGCGCCCGTGGTGATGCTGCATCCGATGGGCGGGAACGGGGCGTGCTGGTTGCCGGTGATCGAGGGGCTCGCCGCCGATCGCGTGGTCTACACGCCCGACACGATCGGCACGCCGGGTTTGAGCGTGCAGACCGCGCCGTTGACCGAGGCGGCGGACTTCGGGAAGTGGGTGGACCAGCTGCTGGAAGGGCTCGGGGTGGAGCGGGCGCACCTGCTCGGCTACTCCGACGGCGGCTGGCAGGCGTCGGTGGCGGGCGTCAGCAGCTCGCGCCTGGCGAGCCTGACGCTGGTCGAATCCGCGGTGAGCTTCGGCAAAGTGAGCATGGGTGTGCTGTGGCGGATCATGCGCGTCGGGATCCGGCCCACCGAGAAGAACATGCGCAAGTTCGGCGAATGGGCGACACCGAATCGTCCGCCCACCGAGGACGAGCGCCGCACCGCGCTCGCGGCCGTGCCGTACAAGCGGGTCCTGCCGTGGCCCCGTCCGCTCACCGATGAGGAACTGGGCGCGATCCGGGTGCCGATGCTCGCGGTGTTCGGGGCCGACACCGTGCTGGGCGATCCGGTGAAGTGCCGCGATCGCGCGCTGGAGCTTGTCCCGCGGGCGGAGGTGGAGATCTATCCGGGTACGGGACATGAGGTGTTCTTCCACCGCGCCGACCTGGTGGTCCCGCGCATCTGCCGCTTCCTGCGCGCGAACGAACCCGTCCCGGTGTGAAGAGGGGCGTCTCTCGGGGCGTTGATCAAAGTGATGGGTCGGCGAACTCCTCCGCCATCCGGGCCGGTTCCCCGAATCTACTGTTCTGATACGTAGAACAAAAGGTTGTCGGTACGCTGGTTTCCCAGTTGATCGGACGACGATGAGGGAGTCGGTGCGGTGCGTGGATTCGGAGACCTGGAGGCGGTCATCATGGACCGCATCTGGGACAGGGACACGGAGTTCACCACGGTGCGAGAGATTTTCGAGGAGCTCTCCGCCCAGCGCGACATCGCCTACACCACGGTGATGTCGACCATGGACAACCTGCATCGCAAAGGCTGGCTCGCCCGCGAACGGGCGGGCAAGGCATACCGCTACTGGCCGACGCTCACCCGCGAGGAACACAGTGCCCGGCTGATGCTGGAAGCGCTGGGGTCCGGGGGGCGATCGGATCTGGTGTTGAGCCACTTCGTCGACCGGATCAGCCCGGAGGAGTCGGCCGGGCTGCGGGCGGCGCTGCGCAGGCTCACGGCCCGGCGGACGCCCGAGGAGTGATCGCTCAACTGGGCGGTGCGAGCCGGTAGATGAGTTCGGGTCGTCCGCGACGGCCGTAGCGGTGGGAGAGGTCGACCGTGCCGCGCTGATTCAAGTAGTCCAGGTAGCGGCGTGCCGTCGCCCTGGAAGTGCCCGCCGCCGAGGCGATTTCGGCGGCGGTCGCCGTCCGGGCGGTGCGCAGGGCGGAGACGATCAACTCCATCGTCGGCGCCGACAGGCCTTTGGGCAGCGTCTCGGTTCGGGCGGTCTCGACGGTCCGCTGCGGTGTGGCCCGGCCGCTCCACAGCGAGTCGATCTCGTGCTGTCCGAAGGCGTCCTCGTTGGTCGCCGCCAACGGGGCACGCTGGGCTCGGTAGGCGCGCAACCGCTCCGCGAACACCGCCCGGCTGAACGGCTTCACCAGATACCCGGCGACCTGGGCGGACAGCGCCTGACGCACCGTCACCCGGTCGCGGGCCGAGGAGATGACGATGACGTCGATCGGCGTGCCCGCCGCCGCGCGCAACCGGTGCAGCACCTCGATCCCGCTGAACTCGGGCAGGTGGATGTCGAGCAGCACGAGATCGACGGGGACCCGGGAGACCGCGTCCATCGCCGCCGGACCGCTGTGCACGGCCCCGCTCACCGTGAATCCCGGCTCCTCCTGGACGTAGCGGGCGTGCAGGCGGCACGCCGCCGGATCGTCGTCCACGATCAGCGTCCTGATCGGCCGGTCGTTCATGCCCACACCTTTCCGCCGCCCGCGCCGAGCCTCGAGACGGGCCTGTCCGACTCGGCGGGAGGCTCCCCTTCGACGACCATGGGCCGACGCACCGAGCGCTCGCTCATCTCACACCCTTCCGCCGTCCGCGCCGCGCCCCCCCGGCACGAACCGCGCGGCTGCCGCTCGCTCGCGAACCACCGGCTGACCCCGCCCACGCACTCATGTGCTCACCTTCGTCGCGGCCGACTCCACAGCGTCCCGCGCTCCACCGGCCGGCATCCGCACCTCGAACCGCGCCCCGCCCAGATCACTCGAACCGACGTCGATATGCCCGCCCCGGCGGCGGACGATCCGCAGCACGAGTGCGAGCCCCACGCCGCGCGACGACACCTCGTCGGTGGGGTGTTTGGTGGTGAACCCGTGCCGGAACAGTCTGGGCATGGCGTCGTCGGGGATGCCGGGCCCGCTGTCGGAGACGACGAGGTCGAACTCCGTGCCGTCGGCGTGGATCCGCACCCGGACCATGCCGTCCGGGCCGGCGGCCTCCACGGCGTTGCGCACCAGGTTGGACAGCACCGTCAGGTCGTCGGCGTCGATGCCGGTCCGGTCCACCTCCGAGAGCGGGTCGATCTCCAAACGTCCACCCTGCTCGGCGAATTCGGCGGCGGCCGCGTCGAGCAGCGCGCGCACGCGGGCGTCGTCGAGCTCCGGTCCGGTGCCGTCGGTGTGGGCGACGGGCGCCAGGTCGGCGATGTAGGCGAGCGCGCCCGCGGCGTCGTCGCTCTCGACCAGTCCGTAGATGATGTGCAGGCGGGTGCGGAACTCGTGGGTCTGATCCCGCAGCGCCCGCGCGATCCGCCGCTGCACCGAAAGCTCCACCACCTCGTCCTCGAGGCGGCGCACGCGGCGGTTCACCAGGTGGGCCAGCAGCCCCGCGGCCAGGCAGCCGACGGCGAGCGCGGCGAGGATCCATGGCACCAGCGCGAACAAGCTCTCCTCGTGATCCGCCGCGATCTCGGACTCCAGGATGCCCACCGACGCGATGCCGATTACCGGGGCTCCCGGCGAATCGGATTGGTATACGGGCACTTTGGCGCGCAGCGTCGGCCCCAGGGTGCCCGACTCGGTGCCGAGGAACGTCTCGCCCGCGAGCACGGCCGACGGGTCCGTGGAGACGGGCCGTCCGCGCTCGGCCGGATCGGGGTGGGTGAGCCGGATGCCCTCGGCGTCGGTGACCACCACGTAGTCGACCCGCGACGCCTGCCGGATCAACTCGGCCAGCGGTTGCAGTTCCGCCGCGGCGGCGGGGGAGCCGAGGGCGGCGCGCACCTGATCGAGTTCGGCGAGGCTGCGCGACACCGCCAGCACGCGTTCCTCGGTGGCCGTGCGGATGTGGCGCTCCTGCACCGCCGACGCGGCCAGCGTCGTGGCCGCCACGCAGGCGAGCACCACACCGCACTGCACGAGCAGGATCAGCGCGCCGCGCAGTCGCGGCGAGCGCACCCTGTCTGCCAGAGGCATGACACCCACCTCCTCGGCACCGGGCGGACCGCTCGCCGTGTGCACTTATGAGCACAAACAGCGGACGTGCTCTGCATCACATTCTTCGCTGTCATCGTAATGAGCGCCGCTCGACGCCGACAGCACCCGCCCCGCGCGACGGCAGGAAAGGAGGCTCCGATGAACCGCCGCATCCTCGCGGTCGCCCTCGGTGTCGTGACCGTGGCCCTGTTCGCCTCGGCCGCCCTCGACGCGAGCCGCGCCGGGACGGTGGCGAACCCGAGAACCAAGCTCACTCTGGTGGCGCCCGCCGCGCCCGGTGGTGGCTGGGACTCGTTCGCCCGCGAATCCCAGCACGCGATGCGGGACAACGGCGTGGTCAACATGGTCCAGGTGGTGAACGCGCCCGGCGCCGCGGGCACCATCGGGCTCAGCCAGGTCGTCCGCATGCACGACCGCCACGACGTGATGCTGGTGACCGGCAGCGTGATGATCGGCGGCACCATCCTGTCCGGCTCGGGCGACACCCTCGCCGACACCACGCCGATCGCCCGCCTCGCCGACGACTACAACGTGCTCGTGGTGCCCGCCGACTCGCCGTTCCAGTCGCTGGGCGATTTCCTGGCCGCCTGGGCGCGCGATCCGGGTGGGCACGCCATCGCGGGCGGTTCGCTGGGCAGCATCGACCACCTGCTCACCGGTCTGCTCGCCCAGTCCTCCAACATCGACCCGCAGGCCGTCAACTACCTCGCCTACGCCGGCGGCGGCGAGGCCGTGACCTCGCTGCTCTCGCACACCGCGGTGGCGGGGATCTCCGGCTACAACGACTTCCGCGATCAGATCGAGGCGGGTGCGTTGCGGGCGCTGGCCCTCTCCGCCGCCGAACCCCTGCCCGACGTCGACATCCCGACGTTCCGGCAGGCGGGCACCGACGTCGCCATGTCGAACTGGCGCGGACTGGTCGCCCCGCCGGGCATCGACGCCGAGACCAGGGCCGAGCTGATCGCGATCGTCGAGGAGTACCGGGACACCGACGAATGGCGAGACACGTTGCGGCGCAACAACTGGACCGACGAATACATGTCCGGTGACGAGTTCGAGGCGTTCCTCGCCACGGAGTCCGACCGGATCCGCACCATTATCGAGGAGCTGGGATTATGACCACCACCGCCGTGGCCGACCGGGTCGGGCCACCCCCGCGCCCCGGCTGGCTGCGCAGGCACAGCGAGCTGATCGTCGTCGCCGGCGTGCTGGCACTGGCCGTCTTCCTGACGGTCGAGACCATCCGGATGGAGGTGCCCGACGGAGCCGGGACGCCGGGACCGCGATTCTTCCCGATCCTGGTCGCCGGATTCCTGTATGTCCTGGCGGTGCTGCTCACCGTCCAGGTGCTGCGCCACCCCGAGCACGCGGACCGCGAACACGGGTCGGCCGAGGTGTCGACGTTGATGCTGGAGGACATCGGCCACCTCGACGACACCGGTGAGATGCGCGTCGTCCGGGCCGAGGAGCCGGCTCCGCAACCCGCCGCGGACGCCGAGCCCGATCTGCGCACCGTCGGCCTGACGCTGGGCGCACTGGTGGTGTTCGTGCTGATCCTGGTGCCGGCGGGCTGGCTGATCTCGGCCACCTTCCTGTTCTGGGCGATCTGCTACGTCTTCGGCAGCCGCAGGCCGGTCTTCGATCTGGCCGTCGCCGCGCTGGTCGCCTCGGTGATCCAGTTGGCCTTCTCGGCGGCGCTCGGGCTCACCCTGCCCGCCGGGATCTTCGCGGGAGCGCTGTCATGGACCAGCTGACCCTGCTCATGGAGGGGTTCGCCGGGGTGCTCACCCCGATGAACCTGACGCTGCTGGTGATCGGCGCGGTCCTCGGCACCGCCGTGGGCGTGCTGCCCGGACTCGGGTCGGCCATGGCGGTGGCGCTGCTGCTGCCCGTCACGTTCAGCCTGCATCCCACCGGCGCGTTCATCATGTTCGCCAGCATCTATTTCGGCGGACTGTTCGGCGATTCCACGTCGGGCATCCTGCTCAACACGCCCGGCAATTCCTCGGCGATCGCGACGACGTTCGAGGGGCACCGGATGGCCAAGAGCGGCCGGGCCGCCAAGGCGCTGGGCATCTCCGCGATCGGCGCGTTCACCGGCGGTCTGATCGCCACCACGTTGGTGGTGTTCCTCTCGCCGCAATTGGTGAAGCTGGCAACGCTTTTCGGCCCTGCCGAGTACTTCGCGCTGGCGATCTTCGCGTTCGCAGCGATCTCGGCCGTGGTCGCGGAATCGGTCGTGCGCGGATTGACCGCACTGGGGATCGGGCTGGCGTTGGCGCTGGTCGGCATCGACAGTGCCAGTGGCGCCGAACGATTCACCCTCGGCAGCGCGGCGCTGTTCGACGGCATCTCGATCGTGGTGATCACCGTCGGGCTGCTGGCGCTGGGCGAGGTGCTGCACGTGGCCTCGCGCATCCGTCGGGAAGGCGGGCCCGAAGTGCCGGTGGAGGCGGAGGGCTCGCCGTTCCCGAGCCGCAGGGAATTCCGATCGGCGCTGCCCGCGTTCCTGCGCGGCACCTCGTTCGGGTTGCCGTTCGGCGCGATCCCGGTCGGCGGCTCGGAGGTGCCGACCTTCCTGGCCTACGGCACCGAGAAGAAGCTGGCCCAGCGGCGCAACGATCCCGACTTCGGTACACGCGGTTCGATCCAGGGCGTGGCCGCGCCCGAAGCCGCGGGCAACGCGACGGCGGGCACGGCGATGGGCGCGCTGCTGGCGCTGGGCCTGCCGACCTCGGCGACCGCCGCGATGATGCTGGCCGCGTTCCAGCAGTACGGCATGCAGCCCGGTCCGCTGCTGTTCGAGCGCAGCGGTGACCTGGTGTGGCCGCTGCTGGCGAGCCTGTTCGTGGGACTGGTGATCCTGCTGATCATCAACCTGCCGTTCGCGGCGGTGTGGGCGAAGCTGCTGCTGATTCCCCGGCAGTACCTGTACGCGGGGATCACCGTGGTGGCGATGCTCGGTGTGTACGCGATCGCGTCGTCGATGATGGATCTGTGGCTGCTGCTGGCTGTCGGCGTGGCCGGATTCGTGATGCGGCGGTACTCGATTCCGCTGGCGCCGGTGCTCATCGCGGCGATCCTCGGGCCGCTGGCCGAGACCCAGTTGCGGCGCGCGTTGGCGGTGTCGGAGGGTGACCCGTCGATTCTGGTGGGCTCGAACATCACGGTGGTGCTCTACACGGTGATGGGGCTCGCGATCGCGGTCAGCTTGGTGCAGCATCTGCGGCATCGGCAGCGAGCCCGGGGCGCGGAGAAGGCGGCGGTGTAGCCGGTCGACGGGTGAGGTCCGTCGCGCGTGCGCGGCGGCCGCTTGTCCTCGATGCTGTCGGGCTCCAGGATGCGATGCCCCGTCGCGCGTGCGCGGCGGGACATCGCGCGATTGTCCGGGTTCCGGCGCGGCGGCCCTGCCCGTATGCTGGGCTGCCGTAGAGCCGAGCACAGTGGGTTATCGGGATGGGGAGTGGTTGATGGCTGCCACGTATACGGCACCGGTGCTGTGCGATGCCGGGGCGACGTCGGCGAACTCTGGGCTCGCCGCGCGGATCGCGATTCTCCGGTCCGGGTCGCCGTGAACGTCGCGCTCTGTCTGATGGCGTACGGCGCGACCGTGGCGGTGTTCGGTCCGCCGGTGTTGCGCGGGCTCACCCGTCGCGGTGTGGCGCCCCGGCTGAGCGTGGCCGCCTGGCTCGTCGCGATCGGCGGTGCGCTCGCCGCGTGGGTGCTGGCGGCGGTGCTGCTCGTCGTGGAATTCACGACGGTGCAAGGACATTCGGCGGCGGCCCTGCGCGCCTGCTTCTCGGTGCTGTCGACGCCCGTGCTGCTCGACAGCGTCTGGTGGGAGCGAATCGCGCTGTACGCGTTGGCCGGGGCGGTCGCGACCGGCGCGGTGGCGGCGACCCTGCGGACGGTGTGGGTGGCTTGGCGGATGCGGCGGCGCACGATCGCCTACGGCGCGGCGGTCCGCATGGTGGGGCGGCGGGTGCCGGGGCTCGGGGCGCTCGTACTGGATTCGCCCGAGCGGCAGGCGTATTGCGTGGCGGGACGGCCCGACACCATCGTGGTGACCAGTGCCGCGGTCGACGCGCTCACCCGCGAACAACTCGACGCCGTCCTCGCGCACGAACACGCGCACCTGCGCGGGCGGCACGCGCCGCTGAGCGCCCTGTTGCGCGCCCTCTCCTCGACGCTGCCGTTGCGGTTGCTGCGGCAGGGCAGCGCGGAGATCGGCCGGTTGCTGGAGATGTGCGCCGACGACCGCGCGGCCCGCGCGCACGGGCGCGAACCGTTGCTCGGCGGCATGCTCGCGCTCGCGGGCGGTAGGGCGATGCCCGCGGGAGCGCTCGGTGCGGCGGGCACCGCGGTGCTGGTGCGCGCCGAACGGCTCGCGACGCCGGTGGGGCGGATGCACCGGGTGACCAACCGGACCGCGCTGCTCGGGGTGATCGCGGCGACGGTGATCGGGTTGGTGGAGATCGCGCTCGGAATCATGATGTGCAGCGTGCTGATTCGCTGAGGGGCTGGGCATTCGGTGAACGCGTGCTGTGCTCGGGCTTTTGGCGCGCTTCATCGGCTCTTGCGCCTGCGTCGTCGGTCACGGTGTCGGCGCGTGTCCGAGTAGGGCTCTCGGCGAACTCGAAACGGATCGCCTCCCTCGGAAATAGCCTTCGCGGGCGTGGTTGTCGCTGCCCATCGGGCCGGGCGTCGGCGATCGTTCGTCGTCAAGGCGGCGCTTTCACCGATCATGTGAGCATGCCGGTCTGAGGATGATGGCCCGGTATGAGCTCGAGCCGAGGTGCCCGATCGTCAGGCATATGGCGCGGCGGCACGCGGAATCATCTCGGGACGGTCGCCGACTTCAGGGAGGCGTCGGCGGGCGGGTGTAGCGTGCGGGCGTCAAGGGTTGACAGGTTGTTCGGGAGGTGCGGTGCGGCTCGGCTGGGATCAGGTGTTCGCGTGGCGGCTGGAGCGTCAGTTCGTCTCGCGAGTGGCGCGCGGCGGGGTGGGCGAAGTGGTCGGGCGGCTGGCCGGGGTGCAGGCGCAGGTGACGTCGTCGGCGGAGATGGCCGTGGCGGTCCGGAGCGCGAAGCCAGAGGAAGGGGCGGTGGTCGGCGCGCTCGAGAAGGGCGCGCTGATCAAGACCTGGGCCATGCGCGGGACGCTGCACGCCCTGCTGCCGAGCGACGCGGCGGCGGTGCTGCCGCTCATGGCGGCGACGAGGAACTGGGAGAAACCCTCGTGGCAGAAGACATTCGGCGCGACGCCCGCCGAGGTCGCCGCGCTCACCGAGGCGGTCGGCGGCATTCTGGCCGATGCGGCGCTCACGCGCGAGGAACTGGTGGAGGCGCTGCTCGCCGATCGCGCGTTTCACAAGATGGGGGAGCAGCTGCGTTCCGGTTGGGGCGCGCTGCTGAAACCTCTTGCCTGGCAAGGGGCTTTGTGTCACGGGCCGATGCGCGGCACCAAGGTCACGTTCACCGCCCCGGCGCGGGCGGTGCCCGGTTGGCGCGGTCTCGCCGACGTGGACGAAGCCGCCGCCACGGCGATCACCGCCTATCTCGGCGCATACGGTCCGGCCACGCCGGAGGTGTTCGACGCCTGGCTGACCCGTGGAAATTTGCGTAAGACGCTCGTACGCGGATGGTTCGCGGAGCTGGGGGACGCGCTCACGCCCGTCGACATCGACGGCCGCGCCGCCTACGCCCTCACCGAACACCTCGACGCCCTCGCCGCCGCGAAACCCGACAAGTCCGCCTACCTGCTCGGCCCGTTCGACCAATACGTGCTCGGTCCTACCACCGCCGACACCGATCTGCTCCCGAAGGAACACCGCTCCGCCGTCAGCCGCACGGCCGGATGGATCGCGCCGCTCGTTGTGGTGAACGGCCGCATCGTGGGCACTTGGGAACTCGACGGCACCGAGGTCGTGCTCGCGATGTTCGACAACGCGCCGCTGCCGAAGAAGCTGGACCCGGCACTGGCGCGCGTGGCGGCGGCCGCCGGATCGGAGAAGGTGACCGCGCGGGCCGCGTGAGATAGGCCCGGAGTAGTGCGGCCGCGACAATGAGAAGTATGCGCCCGGCTGTCGGTGCCGATTCGTTCGGTGTGCGCCCTGGTGCCGGACTCCTGTCGGCAACCGCTCCAGCTCAGTGTTCGAGCTCGATGATCAATCAGCGCGACACCGGACCGGGCCGCCGACTTGGTCTCGGCTTCGCGACCAAGGTCGACGATCCGGTCCGACGCTTCGAAGCGGACCGCCCACTGTTCGATTCGATCGCTCGGCCCGACGACAGCGAGCGGCCGGACGGCGGTTGCCAAGCCGAACAGGCCTCATGCATGGGGTGGCGCGATCGTTTACGGCATCCCCTGTGATGGCCTTGACACACTCTTCGCTCCCGCGTTCATCAACCGCCGCGCCAGCACCTCGCATCGCTCCACCAATTCCGGCGGTTCCAGCACTTCGAAGGGGTGGCCGAGGAGGAGGGTGTGCATCAGGATGGCGTCGATATTCGCACCGCCGCTGCGGACTTCGCAGCTGCTCGCGTCGATCTCGCGGACGACGGCGGCGGCCGGGGAGACCTGGGCGCGCACGGTGTCGGCGGGCGCGTGGACGAGGAAGCGGGCCTGGTGGGGGTAGACGCGGCTCGCCACCCCTTCCTGCACGTACGTGGCGGCGTCGGGCCCGGGGCGCGGGTGGAAACGCCAGGTGCGCGCTGATACGTCGCTCATGCGGTCCACGCGGAAGCTGCGCCAGTCGTCGCGATCGAGGTCGTAGGCGAGCAGGTACCAGCGCCGGTCGGAGGTGACCAGGCGATAGGGCTCGACGCGTCGTCGGGCGGTACCGCCGGCGGACGGGTAATCGAACCCGGCCTCGACCTCGTCGCGGCAGGCGCGCGCCAGCGTGAGCAGCGCGTCGGAGTCGACCGGCCGGTGCCCGCCCGCGAACGACTCGACCGAGTTCGCCAGCGTGCGGACCTCGCCGCGCAATCGGGTGGGCAGCACCTGGTCGAGCTTGGTGAGCGCGCGCAGCGCGGCGTCGCCGGTGGCCGCGCTGAGGAGGAGTGAGACCGCCGTCGCGATCGCTTCCTCGTCGTCGAGCAGCAGCGGGGGCAAATCTTGGCCGCGGCCGAGCTGATATCCGCCGCCGACACCCTGACTCGCGTGCACCGGATAGCCCAGCGCCCGCAACCGCTCCACATCGCGGCGGACCGTGCGCGCCGTGACGCCGAGCCGCCCGGCGAGTTCGGGACCCGTCCACACCTGGCGCTGCTGCAACAGCCCGAGCAGGGTGAGCACGCGCTCGGTCGTCCCGCGTTCCGTATCGCCCATCACGTCTTCGAGCTTGCCAGAAATAGCGGACCGATCCTGTCCGCGAGGCGTGACAGAGTGGGGGCACACGCACTTCGACACGACGGGAGCACTCCGCATGAGCCGCCACATCCAGATCACGTTCGACGCGCACGACCCGCGGGCACTGTCGACCTTCTGGCGCGACGCCCTCGGCTATGTCCACCCCGCCCCGCCCGGCGTCGAGCTGCCCGTCGGCACCGACCCGTTGGCGGCGTGGGACGAGTTCCTGGACCGCCTCGGCGTGCCGCAGGATCAGCGCAACACGAGTTCGGCTGTCGAGGATCCCGACGGCACCGGCCCGCGCCTGTTCTTCCAGCAGGTGCCGGAGGACAAGGTCGCCAAGAACCGCGTGCACCTCGACGTCCGCGCCGCCCCCGGACTGGAGGGTGAGCAGCGAATGGCGGCGCTGGAGGCCGAATGCGACCGGCTCGTCGCGATCGGCGCGAAGCGGGTGCGCCGGTTCGAGCCCGAGCCGCCGCTGAGCGCCGGATTCATCGTGATGACCGACCCCGAGGGCAACGAGTTCTGCCTCGACTGACCGGCGGCCGTGGCGCGACCCGGCGCGCCACGATCGTGTCAATCCTTCGTATTCCGCTGCCGCACATACGCTTCGAGTCCGTCGAGAAGGCGGTGCAGACCGAAGGCGAAGTGGTCGAACTCCGAACCGAACGCATCCTCGGACAGCGAGGCCAGGGTGGGGAAGCGGCCGCTGGAGATGGCGTTGGTGAGGTAGGGGCCCTGGGTGTTCCAGAACTCGTCCTCGGTCATGCGGGAGCTGCGCTCGGCTTCGCGTTCGTAGAGCTGGTTGCGCGCGAGGCCGGTGACGTAGCCGGAGATGGTGACGACCACCGAGACGAGTTCCACGTCGGGCAGGCCCATCGCTTTGATACGCGCCAGCACCAGTTCCATGCCCATCGCCGCGCCGGGGCCGATCACCGGGCGTGACTGGTCGACCTGCAACAGCCACGGGTGGGCGCGGAACATCTCGAGCTGTTCGTAGGCCAGCGCCTCGAGCGCGGCGCGCCACCCTCCGTCCTCGGGCAGCGGCCCCGCGGGCGCCTGCGCCCGGTCGAGCATGAGATCGAGCAGCTCGGCCTTGCCCGGCACGTACCGGTACAGCGACATGGTGCCGGTGCCCAGCTCGGTCGCGACCCGGCGCATGGTGACCGCGGCCAGCCCTTCCTCGTCGGCGACTTTCACCGCCGCCGCGATGATGCCGTCCAAGGTGAGGCCGGGTTTCGGGCCGCGCGTCGGACGCGGCGCGGTATCCCACAGCAGGTCGAGTGTGCGCGCGAGATCGCCGCTGCCGCTGGCCTCCGTAGTCGTCATGTCGTTCAGGTTAACCCGTGGAAATCCGGACTGGACGAAAAACTGGGTACGTTGTACTCTCATTTGGGTACAACGTACCCAGTTATATGAGGGAGGACTCGGGTGACCGAATACGCGGTGCGGGCCGAAGGGTTGCGCAAGAAATACGGCGACAAGTACGCCCTCGACGGGTTCGACCTCACGGTGCGCCGGGGCACCGTCCACGGCCTGCTCGGACCCAACGGCGCGGGCAAGACCACGGCGGTGCGGATCCTGAGCACCCTGCTGACCCTCGACGGCGGGCACGCGACGGTGGCGGGGCTCGACGTCGCGACCCAGGCCCGCGAGGTCCGCTCCCGCATCGGCCTCACGGGTCAGTACGCGGCGGTCGATGAGGTGCTGACCGGGCGGCAGAACCTCGAGATGTTCGGCAGGCTCTTCCATCTCGGCGGCCGGCGCGCCCGTGCCCGCGCCGCCGAACTGCTCGAGCGCTTCGACCTGACCGACGCCGCGAACCGCGGGGTCGGCAAGTACAGCGGCGGCATGCGGCGCAGGCTCGACCTGGCGGCCTCGATGATCCTGTCGCCGGACATCCTGTTCCTCGACGAGCCGACCACCGGCCTGGACCCGCGCAGCCGCGGCGAGGTGTGGGAGTCGGTGCGGCAGTTGGTCGCCGACGGCACCACGGTTCTGCTCACGACGCAGTACCTGGAGGAGGCCGACCGGCTCGCCTCCCGGATCACGGTGATCGACCAGGGCCGCGCCATCGCCGACGACACCCCCGACGGGCTCAAGACCACCGTGGGCGGCGACATGATCGAGGTCGTCGCGACGGTGCCCGGCGATCTGCGCCTTGTCGCGAAGATCGTCTCCCGGGTGTGCACGGGCGAGCCGGAGATCGTGGAGGCCGAACGCCGCGTCTACGCGCCGGTGGCCGATCGCGTCGCCGCGCTCACCGACGTGGCCCGCACCCTCCAGGACGAAGGCCTCGAAGTGGAGGACCTGGGCCTGCGCAGGCCGAGCCTGGACGACGTCTTCCTGCATCTGACCGGACACCGCACGCTCGCCGAGGAGGCCGCCTGATGACCACCGTGAATCTCGCCCCGCAGCAGCGCTCGCGCGCCTACTGGGTGCTGGCCGACTGCTGAACGTGGTGCGCCGCGGGCTCACCCACTACCAGCGCCAGCCGGTGAACATCCTGTGGCAGCTCGGGTTCCCGATCGTGTCGGTGCTGCTCTACGGCTACGTCTTCGGCAGCGCGATGAGTGTGCCGGGCGGCGGCGACTACCGCGACTTCCTGATGCCCGGCATGTTCGTGATGACCATGGCGTTCGGCTTCATGAACACCGCCACGCTGGTGGTCTACGACTCCACCAAGGGCGTGATCGACCGGTTCCGCTCCATGCCGATGTCGCCCTCGGCGGTGGTGTCGGGGCGCGCGGTGACCGATCTGCTGCTGGCCTGCGCGGAACTGGGCATCCTGATGATCACGGCGCTGGTGATCGGCTGGCGGCCCGAAGGCGGCGTCGTCGCCATCGCGACCGCGTTCGTGCTGCTGCTGTGGCTGCGGTTCGCGCTGATCTGGGTGGGCGTGTGGCTCGGGCTGATGGTGCCGAACCCCGAAGCGGCGGGCAGCCTCTACGCCGTGGCGTTCCCGTTGACGATGATCTCGAGCGTCTTCGTGGCGCCGCAGCTGATGCCGACGTGGCTCGGACACGTGGCGGCGTGGAACCCGATCTCGTCCACGGCGACCGCCACCCGCGAGCTGTTCGAGACACCGGCGGGCAGTGGCGAGTCCTGGATCGAGCAGAACGCCGCGCTGATGTCGGTGGTGTGGCCGCTGCTCATCACGGCGATCTTCGTGCCGCTCGCGGTGCGCAGGTTCCAGCGCTTGTCGCGGTGAGGATGTGGGCCGGACTCTTCGGGGTCCGGCCCATCGCCGTCTCCCGAATCAGTCGTCGTGCGGGGTGAATGCGCCTGGCGGGCGCCCTCGAACGGCGGCGACCCCGGCCCACTATGCTGCGCACGTGACGGAAGCCCGTGTGGAAACGCTGATCGACACCGTGGCCTGGGTGCACATCGTGCAAGGCCGCATCCTGTGCGGGCGGCCGGCGGGCAAGGACGTCTTCTTCATCCCCGGCGGCAAACGCGAAGGCGACGAGACGGATCTGCAAACGCTGGTGCGCGAGATCGAGGAAGAGCTCACCGTGCGGTTGCGGCCGGAGACGGTGCGCCACGTCGGCACCTACGAGGCGCCGGCGCAGGTGCCGCCGAACGGCGTCACGGTCCGGATGAGCTGCTACACCGCCGAATACGAGGGCACGCTCACCCCGAGCAGCGAGATCGCCGAAACCGCCTGGTTCACCGCGGCGGATCGTGCCCTGGTGCCCCCGGTCGACCAGCTGCTGTTCGACGAACTGGTCGGCCGGGAACTGCTGAGCTGAATGGGTGGGGCTCAGCAGTACGGATAGCTCGATCCGAGGAACCGGCCCGTGAGCAAGCAGACCAGGGCCTCGAGGGCTTCGCGGGGGTAGGTCGCGGACGCGCTGGACGAGCCGGAGTCGGTCGGTGCCGCCGACGCGGGTGCGGCGACACCGCCGAACAGGGCGGCGGTGACCGCGCAGACGGCGACGATTCGACTGATTCCCGGGGATGATTTCACGGTGTTCTCCTTCTTTCCGCGATGAGTATCGGACGCGAAGGAGCGGGAATCGCAGCCCCCAATCATTGGGCCAAGAGCGTTGGGAGACGTTGGGGCGCAACGCCTTTGGAAGTTTCCACGCGAGGATCGCACGGTGCGGCCTCGCCGCGCACGACTCAGCAGAGCGGGTACTTGGACCCGACGAGCTCGCCGCGGAAGAAGCACACGATGAGCTCCACGACCGAGCGCGCCGCGTCGGCGGACCCGGTACCCGGACCGGGGTCCGCCGCGGCCACGCCCGCGCCCGAACCGCACACCAGAGCGGCCGACACGGCGAACGCCGCTACGCCCTTGCTGAACCTGGACGACATCTTCATTTCGACACTCCTTCGACACGCGACACGCTGAGTATCGGCCGTGAGGGGGGAGCGAGGCAGACCCCAATCGCGCGGGCACCACCAACGGGGGGGAGCGGTGTGGTTCAGGTGGTGACCGGTTCGCGCCCCGCCAGTTCGATGAGATGCTGCACCAGCGTGAGCAGGACGTTCTTCGCCGAGTCGCGGTGGCGGGCGTCGCAGAGCATCACCGGGGTGTGCGGTTCGAGGTCGAGCGCCTCGCGCACTTCCTGTTCGGTGTAGCGGGGCGCGCCGTCGAAACAGTTGACGCCCACCATGAACGGCAGCCCGCGCCGTTCGAAGAAGTCCACCGCCGCGAACGAACTGCCCAGCCTGCGGGTGTCGGCCAGCACCACCGCGCCCAGCGCGCCGCGCGAGAGTTCGTCCCACAGGAACCAGAACCGGTCCTGTCCGGGCGTGCCGAACAGGTAGAGCACCAGATCGCGGTCGATGGTGATGCGGCCGAAATCCAAGGCGACCGTGGTGGTCTGCTTGGACTCCACACCGGACAGGTCGTCGACGCCGGAGCTGACCTCGGTGATGAGTTCCTCGGTGCGCAGCGGGGCTATCTCGCTGATCGCCGAGACCATCGTGGTCTTGCCGACGCCGAAACCACCGGCGATGAGGATCTTGACCGACGCGGCCAAGTGTTGGGGCCCCTGCGGGTCGAGCCGTGCGGGGTCAAAGTTTTCTGATGCCATCCAGTACCGCTCGCAATATGTTGAGATCGCCGGGGCCGGCCTCCGTGTGTGCCGGAGCCCGGAAGATCAAGTGTCCCTCGCCGATCAGGTCGCCGACGAGAATCTTTGTCACCGCAAGAGGAAGTTTCAAGTTCGCCGCGACTTCGGCCACCGATTGCGGCTCCCGGCACAGCGCTATGATGCGCCCGTACTCCGGCTCCGGCCTGCGCAGCGGGGGTGCGGGCACCGCGGCGGTGACCACCGTGGCGATGTCCAGATCATGGGCCGTGCCCATGGTGCGGCCGCGCGTGAGGGCGTAGGGCCGGATCAGCGGTCCGGCCGCCTCGTCGAACCACGGCTCCCCCCGGCGCGTCATGGCAAGCGCGCGGGGGTGGAGAGATAAGTACCGACACGCTGCACGGTGACGTTCATTTCGTAGGCCACCATGCCCAGGTTCGCCGAATCCGACGCCTGCAGAGCCAGACACGCGTTGTCGCCGGCGGCGGTGACGAACAGGACGGCGCGGTCGAGTTCGATCACGGCCTGGCGCACGCCGCCGCCGTCGAAGCGGCTGCCCGCGCTGCGCGCCAGACCGTAGAGCGTCGATGACATCGCGGCGAAATGCTCGGCGTCGTCACGGCTGAAGGCGGTCGAGCGGCCGAGCAGCAGCCCGTCGGTGGACAGCACCACCGCGTGCCGCACACCGGCCAGCCGATCCACCAGATCGTCCAGGAGCCAGTTGAGGTCGCCGGATTGGGGAGCGGTCACTGCACGCCTTCCTGTTCGTCGGTGGGCTGCGCGCGGCGGCCCTGCCGTGTTCCGTTCTCGATGGCCGACATCAGGTCCCTGGCCTGTTCGGCCGATCGTTCCCGCTCGCCGGTCGCGGATGCGGCCGACGCCGGATTCGCCAGCTCCGGAGCGAGATTGGCCTGCCGGTTGCGTCTGGGCAGCGCGGGCCTGCCGTCGGGAGTGGTCTCGGGCTCCTCGGCGAACACCGTCCGCTCCGGCGCGGGCGGCGCGACGGTGAGCAGTGCACCCGCCTCCGCCGCACCGGATTCCACAGACGGGGCCGGCTGACGGGGCCTGCGCACCGGCTCGGCCCGCGGCGGCGCGGCCGGTGCTTCGGCCGGGGCCAGCAGCGTGGTCGGGATGAGCACGATGGCGCGGATGCCGCCGTAGTCGGAGTCGGCCAGCCGCACGGTTACGCCGTGACGCTGACTGAGCTGGGCCACCACGAACAACCCCAGCCGTGAATCGGCCGAGAGTGTCGCGACGCCGAAGTCCGGTGGGTTGCGCAGCATCTCGTTCATCTTGGCCAGCTCCGGCTCGGGCATGCCCATGCCCTGGTCGCTGATCTCCACGACCACGCCGCGGCCCACGACGTTGCCGAAGACTTCCACCTTGGACTGCGGCGGCGAGAACGAGGTGGCGTTGTCGACCAGTTCGGAGAGCAGGTGCACGAGGTCGGCGACGACGGTGCCGAGCACGTGCGCGTCGGGCAGTTTCGTGACCCGGACCCTGGCGTAGTCGAGGGTTTCGGCGACCGCCGAGCGCACCAGGTCGATGAGCGGAATCGGTTGGCGCCATTGCCGTCCCGGCTGCCCGCCGCCGAGGATGATGAGGTTCTCGGCGTTGCGGCGCTCGCGGGTGGCGAGGTGGTCGAGCTTGAACAGCGTCTCCAACAGCACCGGGTCCTCCTGGCGGGACTCGGCCTCGTCCAGGATCTCGAGCTGGCGGTGCACCACCACCTGACTGCGGTGCGCGATATTGAGGAACACCGCCCTGACGCCCTCGCGCGTGCGGGCCTCGTCCACGGCGGCGGTGACGGCGGCCGCGTGCGCGTGCTCGAATGCCTTGGCCACCTCGCCGATCTCGTCGTCGCCGTAGTCCAGGCGCGGGGTCTCGGCGGCCGGGTCGACCGATTCGCCCTCGCGCAGCCTGCGCAGCATGTCGGGCAGGTTCTCGTCGGCCAGCGCGAGCGTTTCGCCCCGCAGCCGCTTCAGCCTGCGGATCACGCGGTTGGCCAGCACCAGGGCGATGAGGAAGGCCGCGATGCTCACCAGCAGCACGCCACCGCCGCCGTAGAGGGAGGTGAGGGCGGAGTCGTTGGCGCGCTCCTCGGCGGTGCGCTGGGTGCGCTGGTTCTGGCCGGTGTAGATGTCGAGCAGAGCACCGTTCACCTCCTCGGCGGCGCGCCGCCAGTCCTCGAGGGACAGCGGCAGCGGCGCGGGCGCGGAGGTGGTGCGGCGCGTACTGGATGTGCTTGCCGTGGTATCGGTTTCGGGGGTGAACAGGCGCTCGGTGAGGGCGGACTCCACCGCGCCCAGCTGCTGCCAGGCCGGCGTGGCCATCAACGCCTGGATCGCCTCGCGCTGTCCCGCGTCGGGCTCGGCCGCCATGATCGCGAGCTCGGTGCGGTAGAAGCCGGTTTGGGCCAGGAACTCCTGCACGGGCACCGGCGGTTCGTCCCCCGCGGTGACGGTCGCGAAGGCCAGCGTCTGGGCGCGCGACATGGCGTCCACGGCGTAGAACAGGCGCATGCCCTCGGTGAGCTGCTTGCCGATCTCGGCATCGGGCACCGAGTCGTGGGCGACCTGCGCGCCGACCGACACCACGTCGAGCAGACGGTTGTAGAAGCCGTAGGCGTCGGCCGGCGGGAGTGCGCGCGCGTCGGTGCCGCCCCGCACGCCGGCGAGATGCTGTCCGAGCGTGGCGAATCCGGCCAGATCGTCGCCGATGCGGGTGTCGTCCACGGCGCGGATGTCGTCGGAGATCTCGATGAGGCGCGCGAACGCGGCGTCCAACCGGGTCCGCGCCGCCGTGAGGGCGGGCACCACGCTGTCGTCACCGGCCAGATACACCATCGCGAGATGGCGTTCCTGTTGGACGGCCTCCACCAACTCCCTGGTGGACGGGATGGCGGCCTGCATCTGCACCGCCCAGTCCCGCTCGGTTCTGCCCTGATCGACCAGGTATCCCGCCGCGCCCACGCCGACCACGAGCAATGTCAGGCTCGGCACGAGCGCGATCGCCAGAATCCGGGTCCGGACCCCGAGCCTCGCTCTGAACATCGGCACAACGTAATCCACTGTGCGAGACAGCTGTCGAGAGTGTCCCGCTCAGCGGGACCGGATTTGACAGCGGGGAGCGAGAGTTGATCCGCATGACCGCCCGGACTGGTCGGTCGGCCGAATTTCTGTGCCCGGCAGGTCAATTCGCGTTTCGCTACCGAATGGGACAGCGCGACCCGCGCTACGTCGCGGAATGCCCCGCCGCGGGACATCTGAAACGACCGCTGTGCGCGTGAACGCCGAACCGAATGCGGGGGAGGGCAGCGGCGGCGTAGATTGTGTGTAATCCGTGGTTACCCACAAGTAGGAGGCAAGGATGCCCGCGCCCGAAGCCGGAGTCTTCGACCGCCTGAGCGCGCTCGCCGCGATCGAGGACCCCGCCGCCCGCCCGCGCAAGACGATCGCCGAGACGTTCACCGGCACACCCCTCGGCACGGTGCCCGTCGGCGACGCGCAGGACGTGGCCGCGGCGTTCACCAAGGCCAGGGCGGCGCAGGCGCGCTGGGCCGCGCGCCCCGCCGGCGAGCGCTGCGCGGTGTTCGACCGGTTCCGCACCCTGATCATCGATGAGCGCGAGGCGCTCATGGACGTCATCCAGGCCGAGACCGGCAAGGCGCGCTGGGCGGCCCAGGAAGAGATCATGGGCATGATGTTCGCGGCGCGCTACTTCGCGCGCGTCGCGTCGAAACTGCTCGAGCCGCACAGCGTGCCCGGCGCGTTCCCGGTGTTGAACCGCGCCTCGGTGCGCACCCAGCCCAAGGGCGTGGTCGGCGTGATCGCGCCGTGGAACTACCCGATGGTGCTGTCCATCGGCGACTCGATCCCCGCACTGCTCGCCGGCAATGCGGTAGTGGTCAAGCCCGACAGCCAGACCCCGTACTCCGCGTTGGCCGCCGCCGAACTGCTCTACCGGGCCGGCCTGCCCCGCGACCTGCTCGCGGTGGTGCCCGGACCGGGCGCCGTGGTCGGCACCGCGATCGTGGACGAGTGCGACTACATGATGTTCACCGGGTCCTCGGCCACCGGCCGCACGCTGGCCGAACAGTGCGGGCGCAGGCTCATCGGCTTCTCCGCCGAACTGGGTGGCAAGAATCCGATGATCGTCACGCGCGGCGCGAACCTGAACAAGGCGGCCAAGGCCGCGGTGCGCGCCTGTTTCTCCAACGCCGGGCAGCTGTGTATCTCGATCGAGCGCCTGTACGTGGAGAAGGCGGTGGCCGAGGAGTTCACCGCCAAGTTCGTCACCGCGGTGCAGACCGCGAAACTCGGTGCGGCCTACGACTACTCGGCCGATATCGGCAGCCTGATCTCGGAATCGCAGCTCGAGACCGTCACCAAGCACGTCGCCGACGCCACGTCCAAGGGTGCGACGGTGCTGGCCGGCGGCAAGGCGCGTCCCGATCTGGGCCCGCTGTTCTACGAGCCGACCGTGCTCGCCGACGTGACCGACGAGATGGAGTGCGGCCGCGAGGAGACCTTCGGCCCGCTGGTCTCGATCTACCCGGTCGACTCCGTCGAGGACGCCATCCGGCTCGCCAACGACACCGAGTACGGCCTGAACGCCAGCGTGTGGGCGCGCACCAAGTCCGAGGGCGAGGCGATCGCGCAGCGACTGCACGCCGGCACCGTGTGCGTCGACGAGGGCTACGCGCCCGCGTGGGGCACCACCGGCGCGCCGATGGGCGGCATGGGCATCTCCGGCGTCGGGCGCAGGCACGGCCCCGACGGCCTGCTGAAGTTCACCGAGCCGCAGACCGTGGTGGTCACCCGGTTCCTGAACCTCGACCCGCCCCCGCTCGTGCCGCACGAGAAGTGGCAGCGGTTCCTCATGACGGTCGCGCGCAGCCTGCGGTTCCTGCCGGGGCGCTGACCCGCGTCGAACGAATCGGCCCGGCCGGGGTTCCGGCCGGGCCGTTGTCGTCCGCCGGTGAATTCGGCCGAGCCGCGCTTCCTGCATCGCGCACGGGCCGGGGTTCATACTGGCTGGTATGCGGAGGCGGGATCGACCGGCCCGGGTCGCGGACGTGCACGCCATCGCGCGGGCGATGCCGCACGTCACGCAGGTGCCGGGGCCGAAGGGCAACGCGGTCTACCAGGTCGGCGGGAAATCGTTCGTGTTCTTCCGGAATCCGCGGCCCGACGCCGTCGATCCGGACACCGGGGAGCGGTACGAGGACGTGATCGTCGTCTGGGTGCCCTCGGAGTCGGACAAGCTGGCGCTGGTGCAGGATCCGGAGTCGCCGTTCTTCACCACTCCCCACTTCGACGGGCACCTGTCGGTGCTGGTGCGGGCCTCCCGCCTCGGGGAGATCTCGGTGGGGGAGCTGACCGAGATCATCCAGGACGCCTGGCTGGCGCGGGCCTCGCACAAGCGCGGCGCGGACTGGCTGGCGAGCCACCCGCCGCGCTGAGTTCTGTATTGCCGAGTCTCACTTGTTCATGAAGATGCCCGCCACGTCGGCGTTCTTGATGGGGGTGTCGGCGTTCATCTGGGTGGCGCACAGCAGGTCGGCGGAGATGATGGTCGCGTCCACGACCGTGCCCGCCGGTTCGCGGTCGTCGCCGGTCTGCTCCTTGACGAACTTGGTGATGGTGGTGCGCTTGGTGTCGGGGTCCTGGGTGACGTACTCGCTGCACGGGGTGTCGCCGCCCTTGTTCAGCGCGCGTTCGATGTCGGTGCAGCCCGCCAGTACCAGCGCGACGGCCGCCACGCCGAGGCCGGTCCGTGTCAGGGTGGCGTTCATGTACTTCCTCCTGGTCGCGTCGGACGGGTCGGCCGCCGAACACTGTCGAGGGTAGGACACGCCGGTGACGGCCGGGCTCCCGCGCTCGGCGTGTCGATCAGGCGGCGTGCACGCGCAGCGGGATGTTCAGCTCCGCCGGGGTCAGCGACCCGTGGTGGCCGGGCATGGAGGACAGCAAAGGTTCGGCGCCGCTGCGGATCACGCCGCGGGTGCCGCGTGCGGCCACCACCAGATCGCCGATCCGCTCGGCGACCGTCGGCGTGACGGTCGGGCCGAACCAGCCGAGGTCGATCGCCTCCGCGCGGGTCAGGACCGCGAAGTCGGCGCCGAGGGTCTCGCGCCACGCGGCGGCCACTTCGCCGGTGGCGCCGTCGCGGGTGAAGACGTGGCGGGCGCGGGGTTCGCCGGCGAGCAGATCCACGCCCTCGGACAGTGCCGGGACGGTGTCGAAATCGACGGTGCCGGTGAGCTGCACCATGCCGTGGTCGGCGGTGACCAGCAGGGCGGCGTCGGGCGGGAGGTGTTCGGCGATGCTCGCGGCGATCCCGTCGACGTGGGCGAGTTCGAGCCGCCACGCGGAGGACGAGGGTCCGCGCACGTGACCGGTGGTGTCCAGGTCGGCGTGGTAGGCGTAGACGAGGGAGCGCTCGCCCGCGCCGAGGGCGGTGGTGACGCCGTCGACCAGATCGCCCACCGAGAACCCGGGGCGGAAATCGCAGCCGCGCAACACCGCTCGGGTCAGTCCCGACCCGGCCTGGAGCATCGGCGCCACCTGCGCGGTGGACACCCCGGCGCGGGCGGCGCGCTCGAAGGCGGTGGGCAACGGCTGGAACTGTTCCGGCACCAGTTCGGTGCGCAGATCGCGTTTGGCGGCGTCGCCGTGCAGCTGCCACGCCAGGGAATTGACCGGGTGGTCGTAGCCGGGCACGCGCATGAGATAGCCGACGATGCCGTGCTCGCCCGAGGGCACACCCACGCCCAGCGACGCGATCGACGTGGCCGTGGTACTGGGGAACCCCGCGGTGAGCGGATGGTCGGGCAGGCTCGAAAGGAACGGCGCGACATCGGCGTTCACGGCGAGCGCCTCCGCGCCCAGACCGTCGATCAGCAGCACGCACACCCGGCGCGCGGACAGGCCGAGGCCGAGCCGGTCGATCTCGTCGGGCACCCCCAGACCGGCCAGGACGGACGGGAGCAGATCGGCCAGGGAACCGGAGCCGTACCGGGGCGCGTCGAACACCGGGTCAGGATGTCAAGATCAACGGTCGCGCGGCAAGGGCTTTCACGCCTGTCCGGTCTCGAATCGGCGCACCTTGCCGTCGCGCAGCTCGAACCGCCACGCCGTGCGCATCGAACCCCACCGGGAATTGGCGTAGTCGGCGACGAATGCGGTGCCGCCGTCGGTCACCGACTCGATGGTCATCCGGCCGTCGCTGTCGAAGATCTCCGAGTCGGTCCACTGCGCTAGGTCGCGCTCCACACCGTCGTCGGACATGGTGGCATCGTCGGTGAGGACGGCGCGGAACCGAGCGCGGTCGCCGGCGTTCACCGCGTCGACGAACTCCCGCACCGTGGGATCGAGCTGCTGATCGGACATCTGAGCCTCCCTCTCGCGTGGTCGAACAGGACATGCGGCCGTGCCGTGTGAAGCGACACCCACTGTAGGACAGCGCTCCGTGCTCACCGGGCGATGAGGGAGGCGAGTGTCGCCAGGGTGCCTGCGACGAGGTCGGGGGTGTCGATGCCGTATTGGGCGCTGCGCTTGTCGAGGTGGCCGTCGAGCCAGAGCGAGGCCAGGCCGTGGCCGATGCTCCACCAGGTGATGCCGAGCAGATCGGCCTTGTCGGCGGGCAGCTGGCCCGCGGCGACGCAGTCGGCGATGGCGTCGGTGAGGATCGCGAAGGCGGCGTCGCCGGCCGCCATGGTGTCGGGGTGCTTCTCGGGCTGGGAGAGCTCGGGCCGGAACATCAGGCGGAACTGGGCCTGGTGTTCCCGCGAGAAGCGGACGTAGGCGGCCGCGAGCGCTTGCAGCGTCTCGATGGGGGAGCCGGTGGACGCGTCGCGGGCGGCGCCCAGTTCGGCGGCGAGTAACTGGTACCCCTGCGTGGACAGCGCCGCGAGCAGCGCCGAGCGGTCGGCGAAATGGTGGTAGGGCGCCGCGGTGCTCACGCCCGCCTCCCTGGCCACCCGGCGCAGGCTGACCGCCGCGATGCCCTCGGTCTCGATCAGGCGCAGGCACGCCTCCATCAGCGCGTCCCGCAGGGCGCCGTGGTGGTATCTGGTCCGCTTCACCCTCCGAGCGTATGCGACGCCACTGGACAAGCTATCTATGCGGTGCTTAGATGATCTGAGCGGCGCTCAGATAGGCGCCGGTCATTCCCCATCGAAACGGGTGAGCACATGAGCACACGGGTACTCGTCACCGGCGCAACGGGATTCGTCGCCGGACACGTCATCGCCGAACTTCTCGACCACGACTACGCGGTCCGCGCGACGGTGCGCGATCTGTCCGCGACGGCCAAACGCGCCCACCTGGAAGGCCGGGGCGTCGAATTCGTCGCCGCCGATCTGGGCTCCGACGCGGGGTGGGCCGCCGCGGTCGACGGGTGCGCGTTCGTCGTGCACGTCGCCTCGCCGTTCCCGTCCACGCCGCCGCGCGAGGACCGCGAACTGGTCGAACCCGCCGTCCAGGGCACGCTGCGAGTGCTCCGCGCTGCCGCCGACGCGGGGGTGCGGCGGGTGGTCCTGACCTCCTCGATCGCCGCCGTCGCCCACGGGCACGACCGCGATGAAGTGCGCACGGAGGCGCATTGGTCTGTGGTGGACAAGGTTCCGGCCTATCAGAAGAGCAAGACCCTCGCCGAACGGGCCGCCTGGGACTTCGCGCACTCGCTGCCCGCCGACCGGAGCCTGGAGTTGGTCGCGGTGAACCCGGGCATGATCCTCGGTCCGGTGCTGTCGGCGGAGACCAGCACGTCGCACGAACCGATCCTGCGGTTGCTCAATCGCGCGGTGCCCGGTTCGGTCAACACCGGCTGGGCCCCGGTGGACGTGCGCGATCTCGCGGTGGCGCACCGGCTGGCGATGGAATCGCCGGTGGCGCCGGGCAACCGCTACATCCTCGCGGGCGAACCGCTGTGGATGGCGGAGATCGCCCGCATCCTGGCCGAGGAGTACAACCCGCGCGGATTCCGGGTGCCCACCAGGGTGCTGCCGGACTGGCTGATCCGGGGACTCGCGGTGTTCGACAAGGGAGTTCGGCTGGTCGTGCCCACGCTGGGCCGGGTGGAGACGGTGAGCGCGGGGAAGGCGCAGCGGGAACTCGGGTGGAGCATGCGGTCGGTGCGCGACTCCGTGGTGGACACGGCGGAGAGCTTGATCAACGTCGGTGTGGTGAAGGCGCCCCGTGGGGCATCCGCCGCACCGAAACCCGTGCGGGCGTGAGGAGTTCGCCGTGTTGATCGCGACCCTGGTGGTGACGATCGTCGCCTTCCTGCGCCGACGGTTCCGAGGCCGGAACCGCCCGGCCGACGGCGCGCCGCGCGAGCGTGTGCCGGTTCGGGAGCTGATCACGCGGACGCTGCGCCGTCCGGTGCCCGCCGCGGGCGCGGTGCTGGCGTTGCTGGTGGCGGCGGGGTTGTTCACCCAGTGCTGAATCGCGTGCGGCCCTCGGTAGGCCGCCAACGCATGTGGCGCGACGGTCCGGATAGGCCACCGAGCGGGTGCGGCTCAACACATTCGTGCTCAACGCGCCGTTCTACAACCCGGCGCTGCTGGCGCGCGACGTGGCGTCGGTGGACCAGCTCACCGGCGGGCGGCTGGAACTGGGCTTGGGCGCGGGCTACGTGGAGGCCGAATTCGAGGCCGCCGCGATCCCGTTCGAGAGCGGCGGCAAGCGGGTCGGGCGGCTCGAGGAGGCGGTGGCCACCCTGCGCCGCCTGTTCGCCGACCCCGAGTACCAGCCACGCCCGGCGGCGCAGGCGGGCCCGCCCGTGCTGCTGGCGGGCCTGGGGTGACCGGCTGCTGAAGCTCGCGGCCGAGCGGGCCGACATCGTCGCGTTCGCCGGTGGCGGGTCGCGCAAGGGCGGCCCGGTGGTGCTGGCGGGACCCGACGTGCTGGCCGAACGCGTCGCCTACGTCGACGGCTTGCTCGGCGCCCGCGCGGGCGAGGTCGAGCTCAACCTGCTCATCCAGCGGGTGATCGATCCGTCGGAATGGCCCGCGCTCGCCGAGGCGTTCCGCCCCTCCCTGCCGCCGGAACTGGTCGACACCCCCGAAGAGATCCCCACCCTGCTCATCGGTTCCCCGGATGAGGCCGCCGACCGCCTCCGCGACCTGCGCGACCGCTTCGGCATCACCTACATCACCGTGCTCGAGGACAGCATCGATGCCTTCGGCCCGATCCTCGATCGCCTCCGCTGAACGGCCGCGCCACGGCACTGCTCGTACTCGAAGAGCCTGTGCCGCAAGCTGTTTCGAGTCTGTCGCGGTGGCCCCGGAACAGCTTGCGGCGCGCCGTCCGGGGCGTTCCACGCGTCGGCGCCGGGAGTTTTCCATGCACCTGTCGTAATGTGATTTGCATCACTACGCAGTGGGTGCTCGGGGGTCCCGTGGTGGCATGGTGGTCGGCATGTCTGCCCTCGCATCCCCCGCCACCGACGTCATCCGAATACTCGGGGCCGGTGAGCACAATCTCCGCGACGTGTCGCTGGAGATCCCCAAGAACAGGATCACCGTGTTCACCGGCGTGTCCGGGTCCGGGAAGTCCTCGATCGTGTTCGACACCATCGCGGTCGAGTCGCAGCGCCAGCTGTACGCGACGTTTCCCGCCTTCATCCTCAACTTCCTCCCGCGCTACGAGCGGCCGCACGCGGAGGCCATCGAGAACCTGACCGCGCCGGTGATCATCGATCAGCAGCCGGTCGGCGGCGGGCCGCGTTCCACGGTGGGCACCATGACCGACATCTACTCGATGGTGCGGGCCATGTTCGCGCGGTTCGGCAGCCCGTCGGCCGGTGCGGTGTACCACTATTCGTTCAACGTGCCGCAGGGCATGTGCCCGGACTGCGACGGGCTGGGCGTGAGCGTGCGCGCCGACCCGGACCGGCTCGTCGACCGCACGAAGTCGCTCAACGAGGGCGCCATCCTGCTGCCGGGCTACGCGGTGGGCAGCGGGGAATGGCAGATGTACGGCGCCTCGGGACGCTTCGATCCGGACAAGAAACTCGCCGACTACACCGAGGCGGAGTGGGCGGAATTCCTCCACGGCTCCGGCGGCAAGGTCGAACTCGTCTTCCCAACGGGCAGTTGGAAGGCGAATTACGAAGGGCTGGCGGCGAAATTCACCCGCACCAAGCTCCAGCGCGACACCTCGGGGTTGACCGAGAAGACCCGTCAGCAGATCCAGCGGTTCCTCACCGAGGGCGTGTGCGGGAGCTGCGGCGGCGCGCGGCTGAACGCGGCGGCGCTGGCCACCGAGATCGACGGACGCACCATCGCGGACTGGTCGAGCCTGCAGATCACCGATCTGCTCGAGGTGCTCGACGAGGTCACCGACCCGGCCGCGCTCGGCCTGGCCGACGCCATCCGCACCGCGCTGCGGCGGGTCGCCGACATCGGCCTGGGCTACCTCAGCCTGGACCGCGCCACGTCCACGCTGTCGGGCGGTGAGGGCCAGCGGTTGAAGATGGTCAAGCACCTGTCCAGCACGCTGATCGGGATGACCTACATCTTCGACGAACCCAGCGTCGGCCTGCACCCGCGCGATGTGGGCAGGCTGAACGATCTGCTGAAAGCCTTGCGCGACAAGGGCAACACGGTGCTGGTGGTGGAACACGATCCGGACGTCATCCAGATCGCCGACCACATCGTCGACGTCGGCCCGCGCGCCGGTGTGCACGGCGGGCAGGTCGTGTTCCAGGGCACGTTCGCCGACCTCCGCGCGGCCGACACCCCGACGGGTGCGGGCCTGCGGCGAAAGTTCGCCGTCAAGAACAGCTTTCGCGCCGCAACCGGCGAGCTGCGCATCGAGAACGCGTCGGTGCACAACCTGAAGGACGTGTCGGTCGGCATCCCGACCGGCGTGCTCACCTCCATCACGGGTGTGGCGGGATCGGGCAAGAGCAGCCTGATCCGGGACGTGTTCGTGCGCGAGCATCCCGAGGCGATCTTCGTGGACCAGTCGCCGATCGGCGCGTCGTCGCGCTCGACGCCCGCCACCTACCTGGGCCTGATGGACCCGATCCGCAAACTCTTCGCCAAGGCGTCGGGCACCTCACCGGGACTGTTCAGCTTCAATTCCGACGGCGCGTGCGCGATGTGCGGGGGCCGCGGCGTGCTCATCACCGAGATCGCCTACATGGATCCGGTCACCACGCACTGCGATTCCTGCGACGGGCGGCGGTTCTCCGACGAGGTGCTGGCCCACACGCTGCGCGGGAAGTCGATCGCCGACGTGCTCGAGCTCTCGGCGGAGGAGGCGCTGGCGTTCTTCCCGGAGAAGGGGCTCAGCGCCAAGCTGCGCACCATGAACGAGGTCGGGCTCGAATACCTGAGCCTGGGCCAGGCGATGAGCACGCTCTCGGGTGGTGAGCGTCAGCGGATCAAGCTCGCGACGCAGCTGCAGAACACGGGCTCGGTGTACGTCCTGGACGAGCCGACCACGGGGCTGCACATGTCGGATGTGGACACGCTGCTCGCACTGATGGACGGGCTCGTGGACCGGGGCAACACGGTCGTGGTGATCGAACACAACCTGGACGTGGTCGCGCACTCCGACTGGGTGATCGATCTCGGTCCGGACGGCGGCAAGAACGGCGGCGAGATCGTCTTCACCGGCACCCCCGCGGAGTTGCTCGAGCATCCGTCGTCGCTGACGGGGGAATACCTGCGCAAGTACAAGGCGGCCTAGATCCCGAGGAAAGCGGTTGTGCCCGCGCCCCTTTCGAGGCGCGGGCACAATCTTCCCGTGGGTCAGGTGGTTTCGCTACGGACGGGGATGTCGCGCACCAGACTCCAGGCCAGCGCCGTGGCCGCGCAGACCGCGACCGCGCAGGTCGCCAGGATGACCGGTGTGGCCCAGTCCTCGGCGATGAGATCGGCGAGCCCGCTCGGCGGGACGCTCGCCGCGCCCGCGATCGAGGCCGGGGTGATCAGCGCCAGGCCGGCCACGATCGCGACGAGGCCGCCGAGCCCGCCCCACGCCTTGCGGTAGAAGGCGGCGCCGATGGCCGCGCCGACCGCGAAGAACAGGGCGAAGCTCAGCAGGAAGCCGAGGAAGATCCAGCCGTACTGGTCGGCGGAGGTGAACAGGCCGGTGGCGTCGTCGCCGAGCTTCTGCGGCCAGTCCAGCACGCTGTACACGCCGCGCTCGATCAGGAAGCCGGCCACGATCAGCGCCGCGCCGGTGAGCGCCAGGGCCACCGCGTACACGAACGCCTGCGTGATCACGGTGCGCCTGGTGACGCCGTGCGTCACGTACAGCGGGACGTTCACCGTGGTGAGGTAGATGCCCATCGCGAGCATGTACCACGGGGCGATGTACACGGCCGCGCCCCACCCGCTGATCTCGATATCGCGGAACAGGCTCACCACGAACGTCACCGCGAGCATGAACACCAGCAGGCCCGCCCAGAGCCAGACGATTCCCGCACTGCGCCAGAGGTGCCGCAACACCGGGTACCTGGTCATCGAAGGGCCCCTTCCGAGGTCGTGAGATGGACGAAGAGTTCTTGCAGGGCAACGGGTTCCACCATGAGTCCCGCGCGCTGCGCCGCCTGCCGGTCGGCCTCGTGGGCGAGCACGGTGACCCGCGCGGTCGGCCCGAGGCGCTGGCTGTGCAGCACGATCAGCCCGTCGGTGGCGGCGTCGACGCGCTCGGCCGGGCCGGTGATGGTCGCGCCGCGCCCGCGCAGCACTTCGGCCTGCTCGTGCAGCAGGACCCGGCCCTCGTGCAGGATGACGACGTCCTCGAGCAGTGGCGCGAGTTCGTCGATCAGGTGCGACGCCAGCACGACCAGGCGCGGATGTTCGGCGTAGTCGCGCAGGACCTCGTCGTAGAAGAGCCTGCGGGCGGGCGCGTCCATACCGGCCGTGCACTCGTCGAAGATGGTGACCGGTGCGCGGGAGGCGAGTCCGAGGATCGCGCCCACCTGGGAGCGCTGGCCCTTGGACAGCGAGCCGATGTGCTTGCGGCGGAACTCTTTCAGGCCGAACTTCGCCAGCAGCTCGTCGGCGTAGGCGGCCGACCAGTGCGGGCGGAACAGGGCGGCCACGTCGAAGGCGTCCGCGATGCGGTCTTCGGGCCAGTTGTTCGTCACCGAATCGCCGCCGCCCCGGATCAGGCATACGCGCTCGGTGACGGCTTGGTTCTCGTAGATCGGCGCGCCGTCGACGCGCACCTCGCCCGCGTCGGGCTTGCGGAACGCGGCGGCCACCGACAGCAGGCTCGACTTGCCCGCGCCGTTGCGGCCGAGCACACCGTGGATTCCGGGACCCCGCAGCGTGAAAGTGACGTCGTTCAGGGCGTTTTCGTCGTTGTCCGGGTAGCGCAGGGTCACCCCGTCGACTTCGAGCGTGCTCACCGTTCTCCTCCCTCGTCGCCCCGGATGTGGGCGATGACCTGGTCCACGGGTATGCCGAGCGCGGCCGCCTCGGTGATCATCGGGTCCACGACCTCCGCGAAGAACCGCGCCCGCCGCTGCTCGGCCAGCTGCTCGCGCGCGCCGGACGCGACGAACATGCCGACCCCGCGGCGCTTGTAGATGACCCCCTCGGTGACCAGCTCCTGGAAAGCCTTCGCCGCGGTGGCCGGGTTGATCCGGAACATCTCGGCGTACTGGTTGGTGGACATGATCTGGCCGCCCTCCTGCAGCGTCCCGTGGAGTACGTCGGTGCGTATCTGGTCGGCGATCTGCTGATAGATCGGACTCCGGTTGTCGAACACGGCACTCCAAAGGATTCTCATCGCGGCTCGCGCCACTTCAGTGGTTCATTACTGATGTAATGAACCATAGGGGTGGGGAACCGGTGGCGTCAAGCGACGGAAGGCGGGTGTGCGAGAAGTCCGGCGAAATGCAGTGGGGAACAACCGGATCCACCGATCCGGGATCGACCGGTCGCAGCGGAACCCGGTGCGGGCGACTACCATTCGCGGCGTGAGTGTGCGAAAGGGGGCGTCCCGGCGGGCCACCGTGTTCCGTTCGACCTGGACGGGTCTGCGGGTGGCGGCGGTGTGCCTGGTGGTCGCGGCGATCTGCGGGATCGCGGTCGCGAGCGGGGCGGCGGTGATCGCAGGCGTGGTGGGCGCGGTCGTGTTCGCCGGCTCGGCGGTCGAATTCGCCTGGGGGACGGTGCGGAACCGGCCCGACCTGGTGGTGACCGATCGGTGGGTCGAGCATCGCGCGTTCGGCCGGGTCGCGTGGGAGACCGTCGACCACGTGCGCGTGCGGCGGGCGGGGAAGCCGGGCGTGGACATCGTGCTGCGCCATCCCGATCCCGAGGCGGCGCTCGCGACGCTCACCTCGATTCCGCTCGTATCCGTCGACGCGCCGCTGTCGCGGATCGTGGACGCGATCCGGAAGCATCGGCCGGACGTTCGGGTGTCGGAAGTCGCGGCGACCGCCTGAGGTCCGACCGATCCGGGACCGGGGTCGCCGCGTTTCGCCTGGGTTCCCGCCCGGTTGTGTGGGTGCCATGAATTACCGGCACGCGCAGGCCTGGCGTGAATTCGGGCGGCGCGGAATCGTCTCGGTGGTAGCTTGCCCGCGCGGACGAATCGGGTTGTTGGATCACCTCCAGCTCGCCCGGATCCGGTGCGCCCGCACGGACGAATCCGGTTCGCGGCGCTGGTCGGTCTGCTGGTATCCGGCCCGCGCCGCGCGGACGAATCGCTCGGGAGAAGTCGGCGTCGATCCGCTCGGGCGTGACCGGAGGCAGTGGTCCCACGGTGTGGTGTACGACGGGGTCGCCGGTCCGTAGTCGGTGCTATGGTCCGAATGGGACCAGGTGGGAGCCCGCGAACGGGCGGACGAAGTGCGGTGGTGAGGCCGGTGGCGCGCTCGCGGGGACGGGAGACCGTCGATATCGCGCTGCTCATTCCGTCGAGCGGGCCCGCGGGGTTGTTCGGGCCGTCGACCGAGGCGTGCGCCACGCTGGCGGTGGAGGACATCAACGCGGCCGGCGGGATTCTGGACCGTCCCGTGCGATTGCACCCGGTGGACGCGGGCGCGCCCCTGCCCACCGTGGCCGCCGAGATCGATCGGCTGGTGCGCACCGGGCGGGTGGACGGCGTGGTCGGGTGGCACCTGTCCAACGCCCGCAAAGCGGTGACGCCCGTGACGGCGGGGCGCGTGCCGTACGTGTACACCACGTTCTACGAAGGCGGCGAGGACTCCGACGGCGTGTACATGGTGGGGGAGACGCCCGACCAGCAGCTGTTCCCGGCGCTGCGGTGGCTGCGGTCCGAACTCGGGATCACGCGGTGGTGCGTGGTCGGCAACGACTACGTGTGGCCTCGGGAAACCGCCCGCGTGACAAGGGAGTTCGCGTGGGGCGGTGGGATCGACGTCGTCGGTGAGTCGTACGTGCCGCTGGGCGGGCGGGATTTCGGCGCGGCGCTGGACATGGTGCGCGAGTCCTCGGCGCAGGGCGTGCTGCTGTTCATGGTCGGGGCGGACTGCGCCGCGTTCAACCGGGCGTTCGCGCGGGCCGGGCTGGACGAGCGGCGCATCCGGCTGAGCATGATGATCGGCGAGGACGTGCTGTACGCGGGCGGCGCCGAGAGCACCCGCGGCCTCTACACCGCCTCCGGCTACTTCGAGAGCGTCGTCTCCCCGGAAGGCATGGACTTCGGCAGCCGCTACACCCGCCGCTTCGGCACCTTCGCCCCGGCCCTGAACAATATCGGCGAATCCTGCTACGAAGGCCTGCTCCTGTTCGCCTCCCTCGCCGAAGCCGCCCGCAGCCTCGACCTGCGCGACATCGAACGCCACGCCCACCACGTCAGCTACGGCGGCCCGCGCGGCGAAGTCCGCGTCCGCGGCGCCCACACCACCCAACCCGTCTTCCTCGCCGACGCCGACGCCCTCCACTTCAGCGTCCTCGCCGAACTCTCCGCCTGAAACGGTTCCGTCCCACCACGCGGCGTGCGGGGACGGAATCGTTCAGCGATCGAACTCAGCAGGTGGCGATGGCGACCGCGTAGTCGACGTGGGCCTCGTGGCCGAGCACCGAGACCGTCCACGGTCCGGCGCAGAAGTGATGGTCACCCCCGCCGACGATCCAGCTGTACTCGACCCGCACGAGCACGGTGCTGTCACCGCAGTGCCGGTAGTAGGCGGTGTCGGACTCAACGACCTTTCGCATCCTCGTTCGAATGACCTCCCCTATCGAGATACGAACCAGTGGCTTCCCCAAGCACCACGACGATGGCAGCGCGCGAGCACCGGGGGGCGACAGCCCCGGAAAGTGATGGCCGACAGCGTGTTAACGCGCCCGAACGCGACTACGCGGCGGCGTATTCGGTGAGCCAGGTGGGGAAGGCGGTGAGGGTGGGGAGGATGGTGTGGGCGCCGGCGGTGCGCAGTTCGCCTGCTGTGCAGGGGCCGGTGGGGACGCCGACGGCGAGGGCGCCCGCGGCGAGGGCGCCGTGGATGTCGCCGACGTGGTCGCCGACGTAGATGTCGGCGCCGTGGGTGCGCAGGGCGGCGGCCTTGTCGGTGGACCAGAGGTCACCGGCGAGGTGGTCGACCTGGAAGCCGAGTTCGTCGAGGTGCAGGCGGGCGTGCGGTTCGTGCTTGCCGGTGACCACCAGCACGCGCCCGCCGCGGGCGCTGACGGCGGCGAGCGCGTCGGCGGCGCCGGGCATGGCGGGGATGTCGGCGACGATGCTCGGATACAGCTCGCGGTAGCGGGTGATCACGGCGGGAACCAGGTCCTCGGGCGTGCCGAAGCGGGCGAGGAGCATGCCCAGCGGGGGACCGAGGTGTTCGGCGAGATCCGCGCCGCGCAGCGGGAGCCCGAACTCGGCGGCGACCAGGTCGATGGCGCGGGAGACCCCGGGGCGGGAGTCGATCAGGGTCATGTCGAGGTCGAAGCCGACGGTCCAGGTCACGACCTCGACTCTAACCGGCCGTCAGGTTTGCCCACCGCCTCGCCGGGTATCGCTGAGTTGCCCTGCGTATGCCCAGGATTCGCGGTGTGTTCACCGTCACACCCCCGCGGAATTCGAGGCGCGCGATCCGTGCCGATCGCCGTCGAGACCGCCTCGCGCGGCGGTACGTTGGACCGCGACGCAGGTTTGTCTCGCGGAAGGGCCTCCCCGGAGATGGATTCGGATCTGCAGCACCGGCTCGTGACGTTGTTCCGCCGTACGGCGGCGTCCGTGCCCGCCTACCGCGCGTTCCTGGACGCCGAAGGGGTGGACGCGGACGCGGTGACCGACGCGGCGGGCTTCGCGCGGCTGCCGCTGATCACGAAGGAGAACTACCACCATCGCTACCCGCTGCCCGACCGCTGTCGCGGCGGCGACCTCACCGAATGCGACGTGATCGCGGTGTCGTCGGGCTCCACCGGCACACCCACGTACTGGCCGCGCACCTCCGAGGACGAAGCGGCCGCCACCCGCCGCTTCACGCAGGTCCTGGTGCACGGCTTCGACGCCACCCACCGGCGCACGCTGGCCGTGGTGTGCTTCCCGCTCGGCACCTGGGTCGGCGGGCTCTACACGCTGTCGTGCCTGCGCGGACTGGCCGGGGAGCTGTCCATGACGGTCGTCGCGCCCGGCAATAACAAGGCCGAGATCCTGCGTGTGGTACCGGAATTGGGCGCGCACTTCGATCAGGTGGTGCTGTTCGGGTATCCGCCGTTCCTCAAGGACGTGATCGACACCGGCCTGCGCGAGGGTGTCGACTGGAAGTCCTACGCGGTGAAGCTGGTGTGCGCGGGGGAGGTGTTCAGCGAACAGTGGCGCGACCTGATGGGCGTGCGCGCCGGGCTGGACCCGGTCCACGACGTGGCTGCCCTGTACGGCACCGCCGACGGCGGCGTGCTGGGCAACGAGACACCGCTGAGCGTGCGCATCCGCCGGTTCCTGGCGCAGCATCCGCGCTGCGCGCGCGAACTGTTCGGCGGTGAGCGCCTGCCCACGCTGATGCAGTACAACCCGGCGGACCGGTACTTCGAAACCGTCGACGGCACACTGGTATTCACCGCCGACACCGGTGTGCCACTGATCCGGTACCACATCGCCGACGACGGCGGCGTCATCCCGAACGAGCGCATGGTGGAGTACTGCCGCGCCTACGGATTCGACCCGGACGACGACACAGGACCGGACCTGCCGTTCGTCTACGTCTTCGGCCGCTCCCTGCACGCGGTCTCGATCTTCGGCGCCAACGTCTACCCCGAGACCGTGTCGATCGCGCTGGAAGGGCCGGACATCAGCGAGTGGGTGACGGGCAAGTTCGTGCTCGAAGCCTGGGAGAACGCCGACAGCGACCGCATGCTCCGCATCACCGTCGAACTCGCTCCCGGCGAGTCCGCGACACCCGACCGCACCGCACTCGTCGCGACGCGCATCCGAGACGAATTGGTCACGCGTAGCAGCGAATACGCCAACTATGTGCCCGCCGAACGCCGGACCCCGCACGTCGAGTTGCGCCCGGCGGGCGACCCCGACTATTTCCCGATCGGCGTGAAGCACCGGTACACGCGCTGAGCGTGACGGTGCGAGCGAAAACCCCTGTCGCACGCCTTGATTCACGTGGAACTGCCGATGCACTCGATGCCGAATGGCGCAGAACTGCCATCCCGCACCGGTTTTCGGCATCGAGTGCCTCGAATCGGGGGTGGGTCAGACCTCGCGTGCGCCCTTGCTCGTCCGCGACAGTTCCCCCGCTCGACCTGCGGGAAGTTCCGAACCAGGGAAGCACTCCCAAGGGCGAGGACTCAAGAAGCACTCGCCGCAAACGTGCATCGAGTGCAACAACAGCCTCAGTCCGTCACCTTCACGGTCTCCGCCTCCGCGAACGCCGAATGCCTGCGCCCGTACCAGAAGTACACGCCCACGCCGATCGCCACCCAGATCGCGAACCGCACCCAGGTCAGCTCGTCGAGCGTCAACGCCATCAGCGCGCAGCCCAGCAGCGCCAGGATCGGGACCAGCGGCACCAGCGGCGTGCGGAACGGCCGCTCGCGACCGGGTTCGATCTTGCGCAGCACCAGCACCCCGACACACACCACCGCGAACGCCGACAGCGCCCCGATGTTCACCAGCTCGACCACGATGTCGATGGGCAGCAGGCCGGCGATGGCCGCGCAGCACACGCCCAGCACCAGGGTGAGCTTGACCGGTGTGGCGCTCTTGCCGGTGGCGGCCAGCGAGCGCGGCAGCAGCCCGTCGCGGCACATGGCGAAGCTCAGCCGCACCTGCGCGTAGACGATGAGCAGCAGGCCCTTGGTGAGCGCGATGACCGACGCGACCACGATGACGGTGCCGATCCAGCCGATGTCGAGCGCGCCGAACGCCGTGGCGATGGGGGCGCCGTTGTTCAGCGACTCGAATGGCGCCACACCGGTGAGCACGGCGCTGACCAGCGCGTAGAGCACCGTCGCGACGAGGACCGTGCCGATGATGGCGAACGGGATGTCGCGCTTGGGGTCGCGCGCCTCCTCCGCCGAGGTGGCGACCACGTCGAAGCCGAGGAAGGCGAAGAACGCGACCGCCGCGCCGCCGATCACGCCGCTCCACCCGAACGGGGCGTAGGGCGTCCAATTGCCCGGGTCGATATGCGGCGCGCCGACCACGACCACCAGGACGAGCACGCCGATGGTCACGGCGACCAGCACCTTGGTGATGCGCGCGGTGAGCGATACTTCGCCGACGAGCACCGCCACGATCGCGCCGATGATCAGCACGGCGGGCAGGTTCACCACCCCGCCCTCGCTCGGGCTCGCCGTGATCGCGTGCGGCAGCGTGATCCCGAAGATCGAGTCCAGCGCCGACACGGTGGTGCCCGACCAGCCGATCGCCACCGCCGCGCCGGCGATCACGAATTCGAGCAGCAGGTTCCACCCCACCAGGAACGCGGGTCCTTCGCCCAGCGTCGCGTAGGTGTAGGTGTAGGCGCTGCCGGAGACCGGCGTCATCGCGGCCAGCTCGCTGTAGCACAGCGCCACCAGCACGCAGACCAGCCCGGCCAGCGCGAAGGAGAGCACGATCGCCGGGCCCGCCTTCTCCGCGGCCGCGACGCCGGTGATGACGAAGATGCCCGCGCCCACGATGGTGCCCACGCCCATGGCGGTGAGGTCGAGCCGCCCGAGCCGCCGGTGCAGGGTGCCCGCCGGTGTCGCGAGATCGTCGGGCGTGCGGCGGCGCCACCGCTGGGCTGTCGGGCTGGTCATCGGGTTCCTCTCGGGGCGCGGGTCACGCGCCCCAGCTACGACAATGGCTCTCCGATCCCGGTCGGGACCGAAGAGCCATTGTCGTAGGTGCGACTTCCCGTCTGTTAACCGGGGGTTTGCCGTCGCGTCAGCTGGAGGACGACGCCGCGAACGGCGTCGCGGCCCGCACCGCTGCGGCGCGGTTCGGGTGCTGCCACAGCCCCTTGCGCTCCAGGATCGGCAGCACGCCCTCGCCGAACCAGTACGCCTCCTCGAGGTGCGGGTAGCCCGACAGGATGAAGTGCTTGATGCCCAGGCGCGAGTACTCGATCAGCCGCTCGGCCACCTCGTGATGCGAACCCACCAGCGCCGTGCCCGCGCCGCCGCGGACCAGACCCACACCGGCCCACAGGTTCGGCGCGATCTCGAGGCGGTCGGTGCTGCCGCCGTGCAGCTCTTGCATGCGGCGCTGGCCCTCGGATTCGCTGCGGGCCAGGTTGGCCTGCACGCGCTCGATGTCGGCGGGGTCGATGCCGCGCAGCAGGCGGTCGGCCTCGGTCCAGGCCTCCTCGGAGGTGTCGCGGGAGATGACGTGGATGCGCAGACCGTAGTCCAGGATGCGGCCGTGGTCGACGGCGAGGCGGCGGATCCACTCGAGCTTGCGGCTCACCGCGAGCAGCGGCTCACCCCAGGTGAGGTAGGTGTCGGCGTAACGGGCGGCCACCGGGCCCGCGGCCTCGGAGGAGCCGCCGAAGAACACCGGCGGCAGCGGATCGGGACGGTTGGCCAGCAGCGCGTCCTGCACCCGGATGTGCTCGCCCTCGAAGCTCACCGGCTCGGCCGACTCCCACAGCGCGCGCACCACGTGCAGGAACTCACCGGTGCGGGCGTAGCGCTGGGTCTTGTCGAGGAAGTCGCCGTAGGCCTGCTGTTCATGGGGTTCGCCGCCGGTCACGACGTTGAGCAGCAGCCTGCCGCGCGAGTGCCGCTGGTAGGTGGCGGCCATCTGGGCGGCGAGGGTGGGGCTGACCAGGCCGGGGCGGAACGCGACGAGGAACTTCAGCGTCTCGGTGGTCTCGACCATCATGGCAGTGGTGAGCCAGGCGTCCTCGCACCACGCGCCGGTGGGGGTGAGCACGGCCTCGAAACCGTTGTCCTCGGCGGCCGCGCCGATCTGATTGAGGTAGCGCAGGGTGGCCGGGCGGTCGCCGGACATGAAGGTGCCGTGGCCGCCCGCGATGAGCCCCCGCGAATCGCCGTAGGTGGGCAGGAACCAGTGGAACGACAAGCTCATACGGGCGTCACTTCCTTCACGAGACCGGGGTGCGGGGCCGACCGTCGATCCTGACGCGCGCCGCGGGCTCCGTCACGGGTTGTACTCACCGTGGTTTCAATCCGGGACGGGGGCGATTGGTGCCCTATGCGTAACTTCCATTAACATGTAATCTCGCCAATACGCTCGGACGAGTGCGCCGGGTGGACCAGAACGAAACGAGTACCCCAATGACGCGGCATGTCGACGTACTGATCATCGGCGCGGGCCTGTCCGGAATCGGCATGGCCTGCCACCTCACGCGCGAGCGGACCGGACGCAGCTACGCGATCCTGGAGCGCCGCACCGCCATCGGCGGCACCTGGGACCTGTTCCGGTACCCGGGCATCCGGTCCGACTCCGACATGTACACCTTCGGCTACGGGTTCCGCCCCTGGATCGGCACCAAGGTGCTGGCCGACGGGCCCAACATCCGCCAGTACGTCGAGGACACGGCCGCCGAATACGGAGTCACCGAGCACATCCGGTTCGGCCGCAAGGTCACCACCGTCGAGTGGTCCACCGCGGACGAACTGTGGACGGTCACCGCGCTGGACGAGGGCACCGGCGAGACCGAGGTGTGGACCGCGAACTTCGTCGTCGGCTGCACCGGCTACTACGACTACGACAAGGGCTACCGCCCGGAATTCCCCGGTGAAGCTGATTTCCGCGGGCGGATCGTGCACCCGCAGCACTGGCCCGAGGATCTGGACTACACCGGCAAGCGCGTCGTGGTGATCGGCAGCGGCGCCACCGCCATCACGCTCATCCCGGCGATGGCCCCCGACGCCGCGCACGTCACGATGCTCCAGCGCTCGCCCACCTACATCACCGCGCTGCCGGCCGACGACCCGGTCGCGGTGGGCCTGAAGGTGGCGAAGGTGCCCTCGAAGATCGCCTACCGCCTGGGCCGGGCCCGCAATATCGCGTTGCAGCGGGCCAGCTTCCAGCTCTCGCGCACCAATCCGGAGGCGGCGAAGAAGCTGCTGCTCGCGGCGGTGCGGTTGCAGGTGGGTTCCGATATCGACATGCGCCACTTCACGCCGTCCTACGATCCGTGGGACCAGCGCCTCTGCGTGGTGCCCAACGGTGACCTGTTCAAGGTGCTGCGCAGCGGGAAGGCGTCCATCGTCACCGACCGCATCGAGACCTTCACCGAGAACGGCATCCGGCTGGCCTCCGGCGAGGAGCTCGAGGCCGATATCGTCATCAGCGCGACCGGCCTGACCGTGCAGATGCTCGGCGGCGCGACGCTGGCCGTGGACGGCGAGCCCGTCGTGACGCGCGACCGCGTGGTCTACAAGGGCGCGCTGCTGGACGGCCTGCCGAACTTCATGATGGTGCTCGGCTACACCAACGCGTCCTGGACGCTGAAGGCCGATCTGGCCGCGAAGTTCCTGTGCCGGGTGCTGAACCGCATGCGCGACAAGGGATTCACCAAGTTCGAGGTGACCGCCCGGCCCGAGGACCGCGGCGTCGACTCGCTCATGGGCGGCGCGCTCACCTCCGGCTACATCAAGCGCGGCGACGCCGTGATGCCGCGCCAGGGCACCAACGGCCCGTGGAAGGTGATCAACAACTACTTCCGCGACCGCGCACTGCTGGAGAAGGCCCCCATCGAAGACGGGGTGCTGACCTTCACCGCGAAGCAGGCGCGGAAGAAGGATCTGGCGGCCACGCGTTCCGCCTGAGTTCGTCCCGACCGCCTCGGCCCGCCGGATTCCGGCGGGCCGTTCGCGTTGCCGGAAAGGGATTCTCCAGTTAGGAAGCCGGGCGTCCTAACCGGCTCCTAGCGTGGAAGCATGACTGGAAACGCGCAGACGCCGGTGGAGCACGTGTCCCAGGACGTGGTGGCGCGGTATCGCCGGGACGGGTACGTGCACGTGCCCGGGGTGTTGAGCGCCGACGAAGTGGCGGAGTTCCTGGCGGAGGCGACGGCGCAGCTGGACGCGCAGTCCGTGGCGTCGTGGGACGCCGAGGACGGCAATGTCATGGACTGGGTGGTGGAGCCCGAACGGGTGAGCCCGGTGTTGCGGCGGCTGGCGCTGCATCCGGGCATCACCGGCATAGGGGCGCGGCTGGCGGGGCGGCCGCTGCGGCTGTACAAGTCGGAGTTGTTGCGCAAGAAGACGTCCGGCTCGGCGCCGACGCCGCCGCACGCGGACGCACCCGCGTTCCCCATCGACTCCGCGCCGGTCACGCTGACGGCGTGGGTGGCGCTGGTGGACGTGCCGGTGGAGCGCGGGTGCATGACGTTCGTGCCGGGCTCGCACCAGTGGCCCGACGGTGCGCCGTCGGTGTTCGAGGACCCGTTCCAGGCCCGGCCCTCGCTGCGCTGGTTCCCGCGCGTCACGGTGCCGCTGCGGGCAGGGGACTGCACCTTCCATGACGCTCGCCTGGTGCATTCGGCCGGTGTGAACGCGACCGATCGAACGCGGATCTCGCTGACCACCGTCTACATGGACGCCGAGGCGGTGTACCGGCCGCAGGCCGGCGCCGAGTACTACGACCCGACGACGGACGTCGCGCCGGGGCAGGTGTTCGACAGCGACCGGTATCCGCGAGTGGGCGGCTGATTCAGGACCGCGCCTCGGCGGTGGCTTTCAGGTCCTTCAGCCAGGTTTCCAGGCCCGCGCCGAGGAACGCGGTGGAGGTGGGGACGTCGGCCTCCACCTGCGCGCCCGACCAGTTCTCCTCGGTGCGCACCAGGACGCGCCGTCGACCACGGTGAAGGTCCAGACGTGGATGCGGAATTGCGAACCCGGGCGCAGCGGGCCGTCGTCCAGGCGGGCGATGGTGGCGACCGCCTGCTGCCATTCGGGCCGGCGTTTCACGTCGGCCTGGAGGTTCCGGATGGTGGACAGCGGCGCGTCGATGCGGGTTTCGGTGCGGTACCGGCATTGCCCTCTTCTTCGCCGAAGAGGAGGAGAACCCTTCTCACACAGGAGGGCGGATAGCGCACGAACTCAGTTGCCGTACTGCTTGGTCTCGGGCCGTTCGATCATCACGCCATACGCCGGATCCTCCGCCACCGGTCGATGCTCGACACCGCGGGGTACGACGAAGATCTCGCCCGCGGCGAGTGTCACCGACTCGCGGTCCTGGAGCTCGAGGCGGAAGGTGCCGCTCCAGCAGAGGAACAGCTCGTCCTCGTCGTGATGGTGCCACGGGAACGCGCCGTGGAAGCGGGCGATGCGCACCACGGCGTCGTTGGCGACGGCCAGGTCTCGGGGCTGCCAGGGGTCGGTCAGATCGCCGATGACATCGGTGATGGAGATCTTGCTCATGGGTTCATCCTCGCGCCGCCTGGGTCGTGGACCCAGAGCCAATCGGCTAGAATTGGTTTGCTTATGGAGCCAATGGAACTCGCCGACCGGCTCGGTCGCTGGTCAGCGGACCGAGGCCCGCTCTATCTGCTACTGGCGCGGCGCCTGCGCACGCTGATCGATGACGGAGAACTTCGGGCGGGCACGCTGTTGCCGCCCGACCGCGCGTTGGCGAAAGCCCTTGCGGTCGGGCGTAGTACGGTCGTCGCCGCCTACGATCTGCTCGTCACGGAGAGTCGAGTGGTGCGCCGACAGGGCAGTGGCACCCGGGTCGCGGGGCCCGAAGCACTCCCGGCTCGCGAGAGCACCCATTCCCCGGCTTTCCTGCAGTTGCTGGAGCCCGACGCCGAGGTCATCGCGCTGGCCTGCGCCGCGCCGACCGCGCCGCCACCCGAGCTCACCCGGGCATATCGCCGAATCCTGCCCGAACTCACCGCCGTGGACGGCGACATCGGCTACCACCCGACCGGGTATCTGCCGTTGCGCACCGCGATCGCCGACCGGTACCGCGCCCGTGGTGTGCCGACCGATCCGGAGCAGATCCTCGTGACCGGCGGCGGGCAACAAGCCCTGTCGCTGCTGGCTCGCGTGCTGCTGCGGCCCGGCGACCGGGTCCTGGTCGAGGCACCGACCTACCCCGGCGCCCTGGAGGCCTTCCGGGAGGCCGGGGCGGTGCCGCGGACAGCCCCGGTCGGCCTGGGCAAGGTGGACGCGGCGGCGCTCGCCTACGTCGTCGCGACATGTCAGAACCCCACGGGCGCAGTACTTTCCGCACCGGCCCGGCGCTTCCTGGTGGAATCGGCGCGAAAGTCCGGCGTGGCCCTGATCGACGACGAGGTGCTGGCCGACCTCACCTTCCCCGGCACCGAGCCGCCACCCCCGCCGTTGGCGCACTACGACCCGTCGGTGATTTCGGTCGGCTCGCTCAGCAAGATCGTCTGGGGCGGGCTGCGTGTCGGCTGGGTGCGGGCACCGGTCGCGTTGATCTCGCGGTTGGCGCGAGCGCGTGCCGTGCACGACCTCGGCGGCAACATCCCGGCCCAGTTGGCGGCCGCGCGGCTGCTGGATGATCTGGACGGGCTGCGCGGACTGATCACGCAGCAGCGCAAGGAAACTCATGACGTGCTGGTGAACGAGCTGGCCACGCGACTGCCGGACTGGGAGATCCCGGCGGTTTCCGGTGGCCAGACCCTGTGGATCCGGCTGCCGTACGGGGACGGTACGTCGTTCGCCCAGCGCGCACTGCGGCACGGGGTCGCGATCCTGCCGGGCGCCGGACTCGACGCTTCCGGCGGCAGCATCGACCGCATCCGCATCAGCTTCGTCGCCGATCCCGCCGAATTGCGCGAAGCCGCACGCCGTTTGGCTCGGGCGTGGCGGGGCTACCGGCCACCCGAGCGGCCGGCCCCGGCCGCACCGCCACTTGCCGTGTGAGCGAATCCGGAGTTCGGCGATCGGGTCGTGAGTTCCGGCGCGCTCTCACCGAAAGGCTTGCGGCTCTCAGCTCTTCGGCGGCAGTCCGACCAGGGTTTCGGCGATCGCGTACACGTCTTTCAGGTAGTTGTCCCACTCGGCGTCCGAGGCGGAGCGCCGGTCGAGCGCTCCTCGGGTGAGTGAGTAGCCGATGGTCTCGGCGACGACGCGGGGGGCCGCGACCGGGATGAGGGTGCCCGCCGCCCGGTGGCGTTCGAGGTAGCGGGTGAAGCGGTGGAGGGGGCGCTCGGAGATCTCGCGGGCCAGGGCGGCGACGGTGGGATCGACGGCGCCCCGTTCGTCGATGAGGCGCAGCAGGGGACCGGCGGTGCGGGCGGAGGTGGAGTAGGCGTCGATGGTGGCGCCGAGCATGGCGCGGGGGTCGTCGCCGTCGAGATCGGGTTGCTGCGCGGTGAGGAAATCGTCGCGGACCCGCGCGGCCAAGGCGTGGAAGATCTCGTCCTTGGACGCGAAGTAGACGTAGAGGGTCGCGCGCGAGACGCCGGCCGCGGCGGTGATGGCGGCGACGGTGGTCTCGGCGTAGCCGCGCGCGACGAAGACCTCGGCGGCGGCGTCGAGCAGGGCGCGGTGCCGGTCGGTGTGGGAGCGTTCGCGCGCGCCGCGCACGGACCAGGAAGCGGAGGTCACGCGAACCATCGTGATTGACGTTGACGTCAATGTCAATCACACTGGGCGCATGCACGTCGTCGTGGTCAACAGGGGCGAGATCGCCGTCCGGATTCTTCGTACCGCCCGAGAGCTCGGGTTTCGTACGGTCGCGGTGTACACGCCGGAGGAGCGGGAGGCGGCGCACGTGCGCCTGGCCGACGAGGCCGTGGCGCTGGAGGGCGAAGGAGCCGCGGCCTACCTCGACATCGCGGGGGTGATCGCGGCGGCGCGCACCGCCGGTGCCGGGACTCTGGTACATCCCGGCTACGGATTCCTCAGCGAGAGTGCCGAATTCGCCGAAGCGTGCCGCGCGGCAGGACTGGTCTTCGTCGGCCCGGAACCAGACGCGCTACGGACGTTCGGCGACAAGGTCTCGGCGCGCGCGGCCGCCGAGCGGATCGGCGTACCGGTCCTGCCCGCGACCGCGCACGGCAGCGACATCGAGGAGATCGCCGCGCTCCTGGCGGCACATCCGGACGGGGTGATGATCAAAGCCGCAGCAGGTGGTGGCGGGCGCGGTATGCGGGTGGTGCGCGATCCGGACGACCTCGGCGCCGCGCACGCCGCGTGCCGGGCCGAAGCGGCGGCGGGATTCGGGGACGACCGCGTCTACGCGGAAGCGCTCGCGCCGAAGGCCCGCCACATCGAAGTGCAGATCGTCGCCCACGGCGCCCGCGCGACGGCCGTGGGCGACCGCGATTGCAGCGTGCAGCGCCGTCATCAGAAGCTGATCGAGATCGCCCCGGCGCCCGACCTGGACGACGAGGTCCGCGCGGGCCTGCACCGCGACGCCGTCGCGCTGGCGGAGGCGGCCGGGTGCCGGGGCGTGATCACCGTCGAGTTCCTGGTGAGCGGCGCGCAATGGTGGTTCCTCGAGGTGAATCCCCGCCTCCAGGTGGAACATACGGTCACCGAGGAGGTGACCGGTCTCGATCTGGTGGCCGTCCAGCTCGAACTGGCGAGCGGCCGGCCGCTGCCGGAGTTCCCCGCCCCGCGCGGGTACGCGGTGCAGGCCAGGGTGAATGCCGAGAATCTCACGGCCGAAGGCGATGTGCTGCCCGCGTCGGGCGTCGTCACCCGGTTCGAACCGCCGACCGGACCGCACGTGCGGGTCGACACCGCCCTGCACGCCGGGATGCGGCACGGCGTGCGGTTCGATTCGCTGCTGGCCAAGGTGATCACGCGCGGCGACACGTTCCCGATCGCGGTGCGCCGATGCGCGCAGGCGCTGGGGGAGACCGTGGTGGAGGGCGTGGGCACCAACGTCACGGTCTTGCGGGCAGTGCTGGATGCGCTGGCCGACGGGGGAGTGGTGACGACGCAGTGGTTCGAGTCGAATCGAGGTGACCTGCTCGCGCGGGCAGCACAGTACGCGGACACCGCGGACCGGGTCGTCGCAGACGGCGGCGACGCGCCGAAGCGTGGATCACGGGGGCGGTCGCGTAACGAGGAGGCGGGTGGCGACTTCGCGACCACCGATTCCACTCCCGCGCTCGAAATTGCCCTGAGCGCAGGCGAATCCGTGCTCGGCGCACCCATGGGCGCCACGGTCGTCGCACTCACGCCGGTGGGGTCGGTGATCCCGGCGGACGGCGAGGTGGCGGTGCTGGAGGCGATGAAGATGCAGCACGTCGTGCGCGCGACCGAAGCTCTGCTCGTCGCCCGGCACCTGGTGCACCCCGGCGACGTGGTGGACCCGGGCGCGCCGCTGATCACCTGGACCGCCACCGATCATGACGGCGTCGCCGAAGCCGAGGCGGCCGTCGACCTCGACGCCGTCCGCGACGACCTCGCCGAACTGCTGGAGCGCCGCCGCGCCGCGTCCGACGGCGGCCGCCCCGAGGCGGTGGCCAAGCGCCGCAAGCTGCGCCGCCGCACCGCGCGCGAGAACATCGCCGACCTGGTCGACGCCGACAGTTTCGTCGAGTACGGCGCGCTCGCCGTGGCGGCCCAGCGATCCCGGCGCAGCCAAGAGGATCTGATCGCCAACACCCCGGCCGACGGGCTGATCACCGGCGTGGCCACCGTCAACGCCGACTGTTTCGGCGCGGAGGCCGCCCGCGCGGTGATCCTGTCCTACGACTACACCGTGCTGGCCGGCACCCAGGGCATGCGCAACCACGCCAAGACCGACCGCATGCTGGAACTGGCTCGCGCTCAACGGCTTCCGGTGGTGTTCTTCACCGAGGGCGGCGGCGGCCGCCCCGGCGACACCGACCACTCCGGCATCTCCGGGCTCGACGTCACCACGTTCCGCGCCATGGGCGCGCTGTCGGGACAGGTGCCGCTGATCGGGATCGTGTCGGGCCGGTGCTTCGCGGGCAACGCCGCGCTGCTCGGCATGTGCGACGTGGTGATCGCGACCCCCGACGCGAATATCGGCATGGGCGGGCCCGCCATGATCGAAGGCGGCGGCCTCGGCGTGTACGCGCCGGAGGACATCGGCCCGGTGGACGTGCAGCGCCGCAACGGCGTGGTGCACCTGGTGGCCGCCGACGAGGCCGACGCCGTCGATCTGGCCCGCCGCTACCTGGCCTACTTCCAAGGCGACGACCGCGACTGGACCGCGCCCGACCCGCGCGCCGCCCGGCACGTGGTGCCGGAGAACCGGTTGCGCGCCTTCGACATTCGCGAGGCGATCGCGACGGTCGCCGACACCGGGTCGGTGCTCGAACTGCGCCGCGACTGGGGTGTCGGCGTGGTGACCGCCCTGGTGCGGGTGGAGGGCCGCGCGTTCGGGCTGATCGCCAACGACTGCCACCACCTCGGCGGCGCGATCGACGCGCCCGCCGCCGACAAGCTGTCGCTGTTCCTGCGGCTGTGCGACGCCCACCGCCTGCCGATCGTGTCGCTGTGCGACACACCGGGATTCATGGTCGGCCCGGAGGCCGAGAAACAGGCCACCGTCACCAAGTTCAGCCGACTGTTCATCGACGCGGCGGCGATGTCGGTGCCGTGGGGCACCGTGATCCTGCGCAAGGGCTACGGGCTCGGCGCGCAGGCCATGGCGGCCGGATCGTTCCGGGCGCCGCGGTTCGTGATCGCGTGGCCGACCGGGGAGATCGGCGGCATGGGGCTCGAGGGCGCGGTGCGGCTCGGATTCGCGAAGGAACTCGCGGCCATCGCCGATCCGGTCGAACGCCAGGCCGCCTTCGACAATCTGGTGCGACTCGCCTATGCCAGCGGCAAGGCGCTCACCGCGGCCACCGTCTTCGAACTCGACGACGTGATCGACCCGGCCGAGACCCGCCGCTGGCTGCGCACGCTGCGCTGAGCCTGTCGGACGGCGCTGGTAGACAGGTCGGCACCGCTTGCCGTCGTCGCAGAGGAGGTCGGGCGTGGCCCGAGAGCTGGAAGCACTGCCGTTCGCCCGCTACCTGCGCCCGTTCGAGGGGGAACTCGCTGTCGAGGACGATCACGAATGCGTCCACGTGGACGGGCTCGAGTTCGAGAAGCCGCGCGCCGAGCACATCCGCTTCGGCGAATCCGCCTTCAGCGCGGTCACCTTCCAGCGCGGCAGCCTGCGCTACGGGCGCTTCACCGATGTGTGGCTGCGCAACGTGGCGTGGATCGGGACCGAACTGGCCGACACCGCGTGGCAGGACGTGGAGTTCGTGGACGGCGCGTTCTCGGGTGTCGACGCGGGTGGTGCCGTGCTGCGGCGGGTGCGCTTCGAGGGGTGCAAGTTCGACTACGTCAACTTCCGGTCGGCGAAGCTGCGCGACGTGACGTTCGCCGACTGCGTGGTGCGCAACGCCGACTTCGGCGAGGCCGACCTCACCTCAGTCACCTTCCCCGGCACGGCCCTGACGGATCTGGCACTCAGCCGCACCCGCATGCGCAAGGTCGATATGCGCGGCGCCGCCCGCGTCGGCATCGCCGAGGGCATCGACGGGATGCGCGGGGTCACCATCACCCCGCTCCAGCTGATGGATCTGGCGCCCACGTTCGCCGCCGCGCTGGGTATCAGCATCGCGGAGGAATGAGTCCACGGCCCCGCACGTCTACGCCGGGTGCGGCTCCGGAGAGCTGATCGCCGCCGCACCCGTACGAACCCAGGTGCGGAGCCCGCGCAGGCCACCCCACGAACACGTCGACAACCAGGTGCGGACCTGTAACCGCCCATCTATAGACAAGGGTGTTCGCAAAGCCTAGGGTCGCCGTATGACGAAGTTCGACGGGAAGCGCTGCCTGATCACCGGGGCGGCGAGCGGACTCGGCCGCAGCACCGCCTTCGCGGTGGCCGAGCGGGGTGGATCGCTGGTGCTCACCGATGTCGACGAGACCGGTCTGCGGCGCACCGCCGAGGAGTTGCGGGCCGCGGGCGCCACCGTGCACCTCGCCGAGGCGGCCGATGTGAGCGACCACGCGGCCGTCGTCGCGCTCGCGGCGAAGACGCACGCCGAGACCGGCAGCGTGGACGTGGTGATGAACGTGGCGGGCATCGCCACCTGGGGCAGCGTGGACCGGCTCAGCCACGAGCAGTGGCGGCGCACCGTGGACATCGATCTCATGGGACCGATCCACGTCATCGAGGAGTTCGTACCGCCCATGATCGCGGCGGGGCGCGGCGGGCACCTGGTGAACGTCTCCTCGGCCGCCGGCCTGTTCGGGCTGCCCTGGCACGCGCCCTACAGCGCGGGCAAGTTCGGGTTGCGCGGCGTCTCGGAGGTCCTGCGCTTCGACCTGCGCCGCCACGGCATCCGCGTGAGCCTGGTGTGCCCCGGGGCCATGTCGACGCCGATGGTGGACCGGGTCGACATCGCGGGCGTCGACCGGCAGGCCGAGGCCGTACAGCGAGGGATGCGGCTGTTCCTGCGCCACGCCGTCACCCCGGACCAGGCCGCGAAATTCGTTGTGCGCGGCGTGGAACGCAACCGGTACCTGGTGTACACCTCGCACGATGTGCGGCTCGGGCACTGGGCGCAGCGCTACTTCCCGCCCGGCTACACCGCCGCCATGCACGGCCTCAACTGGGCCATGCACCGCTACGTCGACGCGCCGGAGCGCCAGCGCGCGCACTGACCGGGCCGGGGGTTCCGGGAAGTTGCTGCGGGGCAGGCAAAGCGAGGTCGGCGAATGGGGGAGCGCATCCCAATCGGCTACCGTACTATCGCGTTCGGAACACCGGCCGGGCTGAAGAAGGGGGGACGGTGTGACACCTCGTCTCCCGGCGACCCTCCGCGACGGAGCGGCGCTGGCGCGCCGGTTCGCGCGCACCACCCCCGGCATCATCGCCGCACTCGCCCTCGCGCTCGTCGTGCTGTGCCTGTTCGCGGGATTCACCGGCGCGGGCCAGCTCGGCGGCAAGATCGAGCGCGGCGAGGAAGTGCTCACCCGCACCGAACCGCTCGCCGACGCGGCCCAGAATCTGTACGTCTCGCTGTCGGCGGCCGACGCCGCCGCGGCCGAGGCATTCCTCTCCGGCGGCGTCGAGTCGCCCGAGATCCGGGTCCGCTACCAGCAGGCCCTCGCCGACGCCGCCGACGCGCTGGCGCAGGCCACCACGGGCGCCGCCGACGAGCGCACCCGGCGCATCGTCGCGCGGATCAGCGCGGAGTTGCCCGCCTACACCGGCCTGGTGGAGGCGGCCCGCGCGAACAACCGGCAGGGCTTCCCGGTCGGCTCGGCCTATCTGCGGCAGGCCTCCGACGTCATGCAGAACTCGTTGCTGCGCAATGCCGAAGAGCTCAGCTCCGCCCGGTTCGCCGCGCTGCACGAGGATCAGCGGGCCATCGGCGCGCTGCCCTTCACCACCATCGCCGCGCAGTTGCTGGTGCTGGCCGCGCTCGGCGGCGGCTCGCTGGTGTTGCTGCGGCGGACCAATCGGCGGGTGAACACCGGACTCGTCGCCGCGGCCGCCGCCACGGGTGTCGCGCTGGTCTGGACGGTCGCCGCGACGGGTGTCGCGGGCGCCGCGCTCGGGGCGGGCCCGGGTGGTTCCGCCTCGGACTTCGAAACCCTCGCCGAGGCGCGGATTCTCGCGCAGCAGGCGCGCACGGCCGAGACCTTGCAGCTCATCACCCGGGGCGATATCGCCGCGAGCGAGGAGGCGTTCACCACGCACACCACCGCACTGCGGGATCGCGTCCACGCGGTCACCGGCGAGGATTCGGCCGCCGCGCAGCGGTTGCAGGGCTGGACCGAAGGGCACCGCTGGCAGCTCGCCGCCTACCAGTCCGCCGACTATCCGGCCGCCGTCACCCAGGCCATCGGCACCGGCCCGCAGACCTCGGCCACCCGCTTCGCCGAGCTGGACCGCACGCTCCGAGAAGACCTCCAGCGCGTGCGCAGCGATCTGCGCGGCGGTGTGGACGGCGCGGGTGACACGCTGACGCTCAGCCCGTCGGGCACGCTGCTGCTCATGCTGTTCGCGGCGGCCGCCGCCGTCGCGGGCCTATGGCCCCGGTTGAAGGAGTTCCTGTGAGACGACGGCTCGCGCCGATACTCTCGGCACTTCTGGCGGTGGGCGCCCTCGTCACCGGGTGCGGTGGCGACCGCGCCGTGCCGCAGACACCGCCCGCCGCGGCCGTGCACCCGGCTCCGCCCGAATTCGAAGAGCTCACCGCCGACGACGCGCAGGTCGATCAGCGGTGCGACACGGAGGCCACCGTCGCGCCCGGTCCGCTGCCCGCGCCGGGGGCGATGCCCGCCGGCTCGCGCATGGCCGAGATCGTGGCCAACGGGCGGGTGCGGGTCGGCGTGGACCAGAACACCTATATGTTCGGCTTCCGCAATCCCATCTCCGGGCGCATCGAGGGCTTCGACATCGACCTCGCGCGGGAGATCTCGCGGGCGCTGTTCGGCGACCCCGACCGCGTCGAACTGCGTTCGGTGACCGCGGCCGAACGCCTGCCCGCGCTGCGCGACGAACAGGTCGACCTCATCGTGCGCACCTTCTCGGCCACCTGCGACCGCCGCCGCGAAGCCGACTTCTCGGCCGTGTACTACCGTGCGGCGCAACGCATCCTGGCGCCGAAGGGTTCGGGCATACGGGCGGGCGCCGATCTGGCGGGCAAGCGGGTCTGCGTCACCAAAGGCACCACCGCGGCGGCCCCGCTGTTCGCGCTGCCCACCCCGCCCACCGTGTTCGGCGTGACCAACTGGACCGACTGCCTGGTGGCGTTGCAGCAGGGCCACGTGGACGCCGTGAGCGGTGACGATCCGATCCTGTACGGACTGGTCCAGCAGGACCGCAACCTCGAGGTCGTGGGGGAGCCGATCTGGACCGGCTCCTACGCCGTCGGCATGGCGAAGGACCAGACCGATCTGGTGCGTTTCGTGAACGCGGTGCTGGAGCGGATGCGCGCCGACGGCACCTGGCAGCGGCTCTACGACACCCACCTGGCCGCCCTCGGTCCCTCGCCCGGCCCGCCCGTACCCCGGTACACCGCGTGAGGCCGGCCGTCATGGAGCCGCTCACCCTCGCCGAGATCGACCGTGAGTTGGCCACGCGCACGGCGCAATTCGATACGATCACCGGCACGCTGCTGGAGTTGGACCGCCACCCCGGGCTGGGGCTGCTGCGCCGCTTCGGCCCCACGGGTTTCACCGAGCGCCGCTGGCGGCCGCTGAGCGCCGACCTGGACCTGATGTGGCAGGACCACGCGCGGCTGAACGCGATCCTCGACGCCGCCCGCACCGTGCGCGGCACCCGCGGCCGGCTCGACCTCGCCGAGCGCGCCGAGTTGACCAGGCTGTTGCGCGGGCGGCCGCACGAGGCGGCGCGGACGCCGATACCGCTGGGCGAACGGTCGCTGACCGGGCCGAGCGAGCAGGTGCTGTTCGTCGGCCTCGCCGACACCATCGACCGGATGCGGGCCACCTTCCCGCGCATCGCCGCCTTCCTCGACGAGGTCGCGGTCGCCGGCGACCGCGTGGTGGCCGGGCTCGCGCCGATGCAGCAGCGGCTCGAGCGGGTGGGCACGCGCACCCCCGAATTGCGTTCCCTCGCCGCGGAAGTGGACGAACTGCTGCGCCGGTCCGCGACCGACCCGCTCGCGGTGGCGGCGGACGGGATCGACGCACAGCTGATCGATCTGCGCGCGCGGCTCGAGGAATCGGCGCGGTCCGTGGCCGAACTCGAGGCGATCCTGGCCGACTGGGACGCCGCCGTCGCGCTGACCGAGGAACAACTGACCGCCCTGCGCGTCGCGACGGCCCACGCCGAGCGGGTGCGAGCCGAGGCCGAGGCCAAGGTCCACACGGCGCCGCTGCCCACCGTCACCGACGAGTCGGCCGCTCTCGCCGCCGCGCTGGCCGGGCTCGCCCGCGACCCCGAGGGCCTGCTCGCGCTGCGCGAGCACATCGACACCGCGCTCGGCGCGGCCGTGCGCGCCACCGACCTCGCGCAGGGCCTGCTGGACCGGCGCGCCGAACTGCGCGGGCGGCTCGACGCGTACCGCGTGAAGGCGGCCCGGCTCGGGATCGCCGAGGACCGCGACGTGATGGCGAGCCACCGCATCGCCGCCGGCCTGCTGGCGCGCAAACCATGCGATCTGGGGGCGGTCACCCGGGCCGTCACCGACTACCAACAGCTCATCGCGGAGAAATCGGGGAGGGGCTCATGATCTGCGCGGAACCGGGCTGCGGGGGTATGATCGAGGACGGCTACTGCGCCGTCTGCGGCACCGCGCCACCCGCCGCACCGCCGCCCGCTGCGGCGGCCGGTCCCGAGCGCTGCGGCGAACCCGGCTGTACGGGAACGATTTCCGACGGCTACTGCGACACGTGCGGCACCGCGCCCGCCGCCGCTTCGGCGGTGTCGGTGGCCACCAGGGCGTCGGGACGTTCGGTGCGCACGGGGCGTTCCACGTCGTCGTCCTCGAGCAGACGCGGCCGGCTCGGTGCCGGGCTGGTGGACGTGCCCCGGGTGCCGCGCATCCACCCGGCCTCGGCGGTCATGGCCGATCCGGTGGTGGCCGAGTCGAAGCGGTTCTGCGGCGCCTGCGCTCAGCCGGTGGGCCGCGGCCGCGACGGCGTGCCAGGCCGCGCCGAGGGCTTCTGTCCGAACTGCGGCACCCGATTCTCCTTCGCGCCCAAGCTGTCGCCCGGGGATCTGGTCGGCGGGCAGTACGAGGTGGTCGGCTGTCTCGCCCACGGCGGGCTCGGCTGGATCTACCTGGCCACCGACCGCAACGTCGGCTCCCGCTGGGTGGTGCTCAAGGGTCTGCTGAACTCCGGCGACCTGGACGCGATGGCCGCCGCCGTCGCCGAGAAGCGGTTCCTCGCCGAGGTCGAGCACCCGAACATCGTCAAGATCTTCAACTTCGTCGAGCACACGGGGGCCGACGGCGTCACCGTCGGCTACATCGTGATGGAGTTCGTCGGCGGCACCTCGCTCAAGCAGATCCTGCGCACCCGCCGCGACGCCGAGGGCGGCTATCTGCCCGTGCCGCAGGCCATCGCCTACGTGCTCGAGATCCTGCCCGCGCTGGGGCACCTGCATTCGCTGGGCCTGGCGTACTGCGATTTCAAGCCCGACAACGTGATGCAGACCGACGAGCAACTCAAGCTCATCGACCTGGGCGCCGTCATCGCGATGGACGACCAGGACAGCGCCATCTACGGCACGCTCGGCTACCAAGCGCCCGAGATCGCCACCACCGGGCCCACGGTGGCGACCGAGGTGTACACGGTGGGACGCACGCTCGCGGTGCTCATCATGCGGGTTCCCCAGGAGGACGGGCATTTCGGAGCGCTGCCCGGTCCGCAGGCCGAGCCGCTGCTCGCGCGCTACGACTCGCTGCACCGGTTCCTGCTGCGCGCCACCGACGCCGATGCCGAGGCCCGGTTCGCCTCCACCGAGGAGATGACCGACCAGCTCACCGGCGTGCTGCGCGAGGTCCTGGCCACCGACGACGCGGTGCCGCGCCCCGGGATGTCGGCCTACTTCGGCCCGCCCCGCACGGTTTTCGGCGTGGGGGTGGACGAGGCGGTCGCGCCGTCCGCGGTGGTCGCGGGTCTGCCGGTGCCGCTGGCCGACCCGTCCGACAGCGGCGCGCGCCTGCTGGCCACCACGGCCGCCGCGCCGCCCGCCGAGATGGAACGCGCCTTCGCCGACGGCCTGCGCGCGGTCGTCACCGGCGGCGGGGAGTCGATCGAGATCCCGCTGCGGTTGATCCGGGCCGCGCTCGAGACCGGCGACCCCGCCGACGCCGAACGGCGCATCGCCGAATTCGAGCGGACCGACCCCGGCGACTGGCGCCTGTCCTGGTATCGCGGCCAGGCCCGCCTGCTGACCCGCGACTTCCCCGGTGCCACCACGGAATTCGACGCCGTCTACGCCGCGCTGCCCGGCGAGGCCGCGCCGAAACTGGCGCTGGCCGTGGTCGCCGAACTCGCCGGTGATCGCGCGACGGCGGCCCGCTACTACGAGATGGTGTGGCGCACCGATCGCGGCTACCCCAGCGCCGCGTTCGGGCTGGCGCGGGTGCGCCGCGCGGCGGGCGACCGGGCGGGTGCCGTCGCGGCGCTCGATCAGGTGGACGCGACCTCGGCGCTGTACGTGGACGCGCGCCTGGCCGCCGTGGACGCGCTGCTCGCCGACCGCGATCCGGCGCAGGTCACCGAGGACGTGCTGCGCGAGGCGGGCGACCGGGTCGGGGCGCTGCGCCTGGACTCCAAACGCCGTGCGGCGCATGCCCGTTTGCGCGTGTTCGACGCCGCGCTGGCGTGGTTGTCGGGCGGCAACGTGCCCGCGCGGCACGCGCCGCTGCTGGGCGTGACCTTCGATCAGGACGGGGTACGCACCGGTTCGGAACGGTGCTACCGCGACCTGGCCCGCGAAACCGACGATATGTGGACCAGATTCGAGTTGGTCGACCGAGCCAACGCCATCCGCCCGAGGACCACCCTGTGAACCCCGAGCCCGCCCCCGACCCGAACCTGCCGACCGAACCGATCGTGAGAGCCGAGATGAACCCACCCGCGAGCGCCGCGCCGACCGTGCCCATGGACCCGGCGCGGGTAGCGCCGACGATGCCGATGCCCATCGTGACACCGGCGGCGCGGGCGGAGGGGCGGCGTTGCCCGGCGTGCGGGGCGGCGGTGAGCATCGCGCACCGGTTCTGCGAGGCATGCGGGCGGGAGTTGGGCGCGCGACGGGTCGCGCTGCCGCATCCGGAGACCGACCCCGTCGCCGACTGCGCCGCGTGCGGCGGGCGGTACGACGCCGACGGCTACTGCGCGGGCTGCGGCCAGCTCCGCGCGCCCCGCGACCGCTTCGAGGCCGATCTGGGCGCGGTGTGCCTGGTGACCGATCGCGGTATCGCCCACGCGCGCAACGAGGATTCGGTCGCGGCGGCGGTCGTGGACGGCGCCGAGGGCACCGAGGCCGTGGTCATCGTGGTGTGCGACGGCGTGTCCTCCTCGGAGGATCCGCAGGCCGCGTCCGGTACCGCGTCGCGGACCGGCGTGGACGCCGGACTCGCCGCGCTCGCCGACGGCCTGGACGCGCCCACCGCGGCGCTGGCGGGTCTGGCGGCCGCGGCGAAGGCGGTCGCCGCCATCGGCGGGCACGAGAGTCACGCGCCCTCGTGCACCTTCGTATCGGCCATCGTGCGCGGCTGCGACGCCGAGACCGTGGAGATCACCGTCGCCAATGTCGGTGACAGCCGGGCGTATTGGCTCGCCGCGCCGGGCACCCCCGGCTCGCCGCCCACCCGCCGCCTCACCGTCGACGACTCGTGGGCCCAGGCCCTGGTCGACGCGGGCGCGATGGACGAGGAGGCGGCGATGAAGGACCCGCGCGCCCACACCCTGCTGCGCTGGCTGGGCGCCGACTCCGGCGAACAGCCCTGGTCGGACAACAGCCTGCACACCTACCGGGTGCGCGGACCGGGTCTGCTGCTGCTGTGCAGCGACGGCCTCTGGAACTACCGCCCGGAGGCAGAAGGGCTGGCCGAACTGGCGGGCGCGGCCGATCCCATGGTCGCGGCCCGCGAACTCGTCGAGTTCGCCCTGCGCTGCGGCGGCGGTGACAACATCACCGTCGCGCTGGCGCCGATCACCTGAACCACCACGGGAGAGCACTGTGAATCCTGTTTCCGACAGCGGCATCTCGGTGACCGTCGACCAGAACGAGTACCTGGCCGACGGCGCCGACGTCGTGGACGCCGTCCTCACCGTGGAGACCGGCGCCGACTACGTGGCGGCCGGGCCCCCGCCGCAGCGGCTCGAGATCCTGATCATCGACTGTTCGGGATCCATGGGCAACGCGGGCAAGTTCGAGGGCGCCCGGCACGCGACCCTGGCCGCGATCGACGCGCTGCCCGACGGCACGCGCTTCGCGATCGTCGCGGGCACCTCCATGGGCCGGCTGGTGTTTCCCGCCGAGGTGCCCTCGGTCGTGGCCGACGCCAGCAGCCGGGCCGCGGCGCGCCGGGCGCTGGCGAAGCTGAAGCCCGACGGCGGTACCGCGATGGGCACCTGGCTGGGGTTGGCCCGCCAACTGGCGGCCAAGCACGAGGACACCATGGTGCACGCGATCCTGCTGACCGACGGCAAGAACGAGCACGAGTCGCCGGAGGCGCTGGCGGAGGAGATCGCGAAATCCGAGGGCGCGTTCACCTGCGACTGCCGCGGTGTGGGCACCGACTGGCGGGTGGGCGAGCTGCGCACCATCGCCGCCGCGCTGCACGGCACCGCCGATATCGTCGCCGATCCGGCGCATCTGGCCGCCGACTTCGCCGCCATGACCCACGACTCGCTGGCGAAAGCGATCCCCGAACTCACCCTGCGGGTGTGGACGCCGGCGGGCGCGGCGGTGCGGTTCGTCAAACAGGTCGCGCCCACGATCGAGGACCTCACGGGCCGACGCGCCGAGACGGGCCCGCAGGTGGGGGAGTACCCGCTCGGCGCGTGGGGCGCGGAGGACCGCGACTATCACCTCCAGGTGCGCCTGGAACCGGCCGCGCCCGGCCGGGAGAAGCTGGCGGCGCGGATCAGCGTGATCGCCGACGGCGAGGTGGTCGGGCAGGGCCTGGTCCGGGCGGTGTGGACCACCGAGACCGAGCTGTCGGCCCGCATCAGTGCCCGCGTCGCGCACTACACCGGGCAGGCCGAGCTGGCCGAGGCCGTGCAGTCGGGTCTGGCGGCGCGCAAGCGCGGCGATGTCGAGACCGCGACGGCGAAGCTGCGCCGGGCGGTGCAGCTGGCGGCCGAGTCCGGCAACGAGAGCACCGCGAAACTGTTGCGCGGCGTGGTCGAGGTGGACGAGCGCGACGGCACCGTGCGCTTGCGCTCCTCGGTCGCGGCGGCCGACGAGATGGCCCTCGACGTCCGGTCCACGAAGACCGCCCGGGTCCGCAAGGAGGCGTGATGCCCGCCTGCCCGGAAGGACACCGCTCCGACGCCACCGACTACTGCGACGTGTGCGGGGTGCCGATCGCCTCGGGCGCCCCGCCGGTGGCGTCGGCGCTCCCGCGCTGCCCGGCCTGCGGCGCGCCCGCCGACGGCCGCTTCTGCGAAGCGTGCGGCCACGACTCGGCCCTGCCCGCCCCGCCACCGCAGCGCCCCGTAGGCGCGGCAAGCACCGCACCGCCGCGCTCCGAGGGCACGACGAGCACTCCACCGCAATCCCGGAGCCCCGAGAGCGCGGAGGTCACGACCCCACCGTCCCGGCGCCTCGACGGGCCGGAGATCACCGCGCGGGCTTCCGCCGTCGCGTGGATCGCGATGATCGCCGCCGACCGCGGCTGCTACGAGCGGATGCTGGCCCGCGAGGGCCCCGACGCGCGCGCCATCGAGTTCCCCGCCTACTACCCGCCCCGCCGCATCACCCTGCGCGAAGGCGACACGCTGATCGGCAAACGCAGCGAATCCCAAGGCGTGCGACCGGATATCGATCTCGGCCTCGCCCCGGCCGACGCCGGCGTCTCGCGCACGCACGCGCTGCTGCACCTGAACTCCGCCGGGCTGACGGTCACCGATCTCGGCTCCACCAACGGCACCAGCCTCAACGACAGCGACGACCTCATCCCCGCCGACCGTCCCGTGCCGTTGCGCAGCGGCGACCGCATCCATGTCGGCGCCTGGACCACCATCACGGTCACCGCGGAATTCGGTTGAGCCCGCCGCGCGGCCTCTGCCACGATGCCCGCCGTGTCGGTCTACCTCCTCACCGGAATCCAGGCGTCGGGCAAGTCCACCGTCGCGCAGGCTCTCGCCGAACGGCTGCCGCGCTCCGCGCATGTGCGCGGTGACGCGTTCCGCAGGTTCGTCGTGAGCGGGCGGGCCGAGATGAGCGCCGAGCCTTCGCCGGAGGCGCTGGACCAGCTGCGGCTGCGGCACCGGCTGTCCGCGCAGGCCGCCGACGGATACGCCGAGGCCGGGTTCACCGCCGTCCTCCAGGACGTGGTGCTGGGTGAATTCCTGCCGTACCTGATCGATCAGATCCGCACCGACCCGCTGTATGTCGTGGTGCTCGCGCCGCGCCCCGACGCGGTGGCCGCGCGCGAGGCGGCCCGCGCCAAGGACGCGTACGGCGCGTTCACGGTGGCGGCGCTGGACGCGGTGCTGCGCGAGACCACCCCGCGGCTCGGATTGTGGCTCGACACTTCGGATCTCACGGTCGGCGAGACCGTCGAGGCGATCCTCGCCGATGCCCGTCCCCGCGCCCGCCCGCCGGTGTGACATCCGTCGCTCTCCGGCTCGGGTCCCCGGCGGTTTGCCCGGCGTGTCGCGCGGGTACGTGAAGGGGAGCCGGACATCCGGAGACAGACCAGGGCGCGAAGGAGGTCGTCATGAACGAGCAGCGGCGACCCGGCACCCGGAATCCGCTCGGCGGACCGGAGTATTCGCTGGCGCTGCATCGCGTGCGCGAGAGCGGGCCGCCGGGCGCGCTGCGGACCGAGCGCAACGCGCGCACCCGGGTCACCCGGGACCACAAGGTCATCCGGCGCTGGGCCGAACAGCGCGGCGCCCGGCCCGCCACCATGCCGGGCAGCGAGTACGACGGCCACCTCGGCGCGCTGCGCCTGGACTTCCCCGGCTACGGCGGCGCGGTGCTGCGCCACGTGAGCTGGGAGGAATGGTTCGCCACCTTCGACGCGCGCCGGTTGTGGTTCCGCTTCCAGGAGCACCGGCCCGACGGCTCGCCCAGCTACGTCAATCGGATCGAACGGGTCGTGGAGGACTGAACCGGGGTCGCCGCGGACGCGATGGAGAAGAATCGATCGGTGCGCCCGGACCGACCGGGCACGGAAGGGGAGTGATATGCGCGCGACAACCGCACTGACCACCCTCGCCGCCGGCGCGGCGGCCCTGACGCTGGCGGCGGGACCGGCCGCGGCGATCGCGGTGGACCAGATCCCGGGCGGCACCCGGGTGGAACTCAACCACGGCGAGGCGAGCGCCGTCGCCGACTGGAACCTCGGGCCCGCGATCGGCTCGCTGCCGCCGAACTACACCCCGCACGGCAAATACGTGCTGGGTCAGACGATCGCCGAGGGAGCACAGCAGGCGAAGGAGACGAACTCCCAGCTCAACCTGTACATCCTGGGGCCGGTCACCGCGCCGTCGGGTGTCGGCGTGTCGGTGGGGGATCCCGCCGCCGGGTGAGGCGATGTTTACGCGATCGTAAAGTGGGGTAACCGGTAGCTCGTCAAGCTGCACGAAGCGGACCGTCGCGTCGCCGGGGGTGTCTGCGACGTCCGTCGCGTCGCGCCGTTCCGCCCATCGGCAAGGGATGAGGTTGTGAGCGCGAATCTGATGATCGTGGACGACGACGCCGAGATTCGCGACGCGTTGCGCGTCGCGATGGAGGACGAAGGCTACGAGGTCTCCGAGGCCGGTGAGGCCGAGGACGCGCTGACCTACCTGCGCAGCAACGGCGCGCCGGACGTGATGATCGTGGACCTGATGCTCGGGGACATGGACGGCTTCGACTGCATCCGGGAGATCCGCCGCGACCACGATGTGCCGATCATCGTGATCAGCTCGCGCCACGACACCCACGACGTGGTGGCCGCGCTGGAAGCCGGCGCCGACGATTTCGTCAAGAAACCGTTCGAAATCAAGGAAGTATCCGCGCGAATGCGTGCGTTACGCCGTCGCGCGCGCCTGGCGGCCGAACGCGAGGAGCCCCGGGAAATGATTCTCGAGGCCGACGAGAATTCGCCGCTGATCCTCGATCGGGACGGCGGAGCGGTCCGCCGTGGTGATGAGGAAATTCGCCTCACTATAACAGAATTTCGGCTGCTCTGCGAACTCGCGGAAACTCCCGGGCGCGTGCTCAGCCGCTCTGTCCTGCTCGAACGGGTCTGGGACGACGGATTTTTCGGTGATGAACGCATCGTCGACGTCCATATGCGACGGCTTCGCACAAAAATCGAAAGAGATCCGTCGGACCCCGCCGTCGTGGTTACTGTGCGCGGCCTCGGATATCGTCTCGATGTGCAACGTTGATCACATTTTCCGAACCCACGTGATCTGTTCGTAATGCAACCGTAAAGAGTTCGACCGGTCCACCTCAACATTTGTTCGTAAGCCTGGATAAGTACTGCAGACTCGACCTGGGAGTTGTATGTCACTGCATACCTTGTCCACGGAGACGATCGAGCGCGGCGGCCCGCCGCGCGACGGGACCGGCACCCCGGTCCTGCGCGCGCCACGGCTGGACGACGCCGCCGCGATCTGGCGCATCGCCAAGGATTCGCGTGTGCTCGATACGAATTCGAGCTACGCCTACCTGCTGTGGTGTCGCGATTTCGCGGACACCACGGTGGTGGCCGAGGTGGACGGCAGTGTCGTCGGCTTCGTCATCGGATACCTCCGTCCGCAGGCGCCGCACACGCTGTTCGTGTGGCAGGTGGCCGTCTCGCACGCCGCGCGCGGGCGCGGCATCGGGACGGCGATGATCGAGTGGCTGCTCGACGCCCTGCCCGCGAGCACGCTCGAGACCACCGTCTCGCCCGACAACGCGGCATCGATCGCCATGTTCGACGCGGTCGCCCGCCATCGCGGCGCGCGGATGACCAAGCACCCCCTGTTCGATCCCGCCGTCTTCCCCGACGAGCACGCCGCCGAAGACCTCTACCGCATCGCGCCGATCGCACAGAAGTAAGGAGCTTCGAATGATCACCGCCGAAACCACCATTTTCGAGTCGCTCGAGTCCAACGTCCGCGGCTACTGCCGGGCCTGGCCCACCGTGTTCACCACGGCCAAGGGCGCCTGGCTGCGCGACGAGGAGGGCAAGGACTTCCTCGACTTCTTCGCGGGCGCCGGCTCGCTGAACTACGGGCACAACAACGACGTCCTCAAGCAGCCGCTGCTGGACTACATCGCCTCCGACGGCATCACCCACGGCCTGGACATGTCCACCGCCGCCAAGCGCAAGTTGCTCGAGACGATCCGCGACGTCGTGCTGGCCCCGCGCGGACTGGACTACAAGGTGCAGTTCCCCGGCCCGACCGGCGCCAACTCGGTCGAGGCCGCGCTCAAGCTGGCCCGCAAGGTGACGGGGCGCCAGACCATCCTGAGCTTCACCAACGCGTTCCACGGCATGTCGCTGGGCGCGCTGTCGGTCACCGGCAACGCGGCCAAGCGCGCGGGTGCGGGTGTGCCGCTGGTGCACGCCGCGCACATGCCCTACGACGGCTACTTCGACAACACCACCGCCGACTTCCAGTGGATGGAGCGGGTGCTCGACGACACGTCCTCGGGCTTCGACCGCCCGGCGGCCGTTATCGTGGAAACCGTGCAGGGTGAGGGCGGCGTCAACGTCGCGCGGGCCGAGTGGCTGCGCCACTTGGCCGACCTGTGCGCCGAGCGGGAGATCCTGCTGATCGTCGACGACGTGCAGATGGGCTGCGGGCGCACCGGGCCGTTCTTCTCGTTCGAGGTCGCGGGCATCACCCCCGACATCGTGACCCTGTCCAAGTCCATCGGCGGCTACGGCCTGCCTTTGGCGCTGGTGCTGTTCAAGGCCGAGCTGGACCAGTGGTCGCCCGGCGAGCACAACGGCACCTTCCGCGGCAACAACCCGGCGTTCGTCACCGCCCAGACCGCGCTAGAGCACTACTGGTCCGACGACACCCTGCAGAACTCGACCCGGTCCAAGGGCCTGCACGTCGCGCAGACCCTGGCCGAGGTGGCCGGGCACTTCCCGGGCCTGTCCACGCGCGGCCGCGGCCTGGTGCACGGCCTCGCGTTCGAGGATCCCTCGCAGGCGGGCAAGGTCTGCCAGGTCGCCTTCGAGCGCGGTCTGCTGGTGGAGACCTCCGGTTCCTCCGACGAGGTGGTGAAGTTGTTGCCGCCGTTGACGATCACCGACGACGAGCTCGACCACGGCCTGCAGATCCTGACCGGCGCGATCGACACGGTCTGCACCGGCTGGGGCCGCCTGCGCCAGGGCGTCGCGACCAAGGCGGGTGAGCGCGCGTGATCGTTCGTACCACCCAGGAGATCACCGGCACCGACCGCGACGTCGCGGGCACCGGCTGGCGCAGCAAGCGCATCGTGCTGGGCGGTGACGGCGTCGGGTTCTCCTTCCACGAGACCACCATCGACGCCGGGACCGTGCACGAGTTCCACTACCGCCACCACGTGGAGGCGGTGTGGCTGGTCGAGGGCGAGGGCACGCTCACCGATCTCGACAACGACGTCACCTACGAACTCGGGCCCGGTTCCATGTACCTGCTCGACGGGCACGAGCGGCACCGTCTCGAGGTGCGCGAGCGGATGCGCATGATGTGCGTGTTCAACCCGCCGGTCACCGGGCAGGAGGTCCACGACAGCAACGGCGTCTACCCGTTGGTCGCCGTGCCGAGCTGAAAGGAAATCCAGGGAAGTGGTGCTGCAAGCCATCGAACGCGAATCGGCCGAGCGCGTCGATCGGTACCCCACCCGCACCGCCGGGCGCGTGGCGCACATCGAGCGCCCCGACCCGGTGGTGTACGGGCGGATCGAATCCGAGGAACTGGCCACCTTCGACCGCGACGGGTTCGCGGTGCTGCCCGATCTGCTCGACGCCGGTGAGGTGACCGCCTTCGGCGCGGAGATCGACCGGCTGGCGGCCGACCCCGCGTTGGCCGAGGACGACCGCGTGATCACCGAGCGGGCGTCGGGGCGGGTGCGCTCGATCTTCGAGGTGCACAAACTGAGCCCGCTGGTCGCCGAGCTGGTGGGGCAGTCGCGCGCCGCGGGCCTGGCCCGCCAGGTGCTCGGATCCGAGGTGTACCTGCACCAGACCCGGATCAACTACATGCCCGGGTTCCGCGGGACGGGGTTCTACTGGCACTCCGACTTCGAGACCTGGCACGCGGAGGACGGGATGCCGACCCCGCGCGCGGTGAGCCTGTCGATCGCGCTGACCGACAACCACCCGTTCAACGGCAGCCTCATGGTGATGCCGGGTTCGCACCGCACGTTCGTGCCGTGCCAGGGCAGCACCCCCGCCGAGCACTACCGGGAGTCGTTGCAGGAGCAGGAGATCGGCGTGCCGACCACCGAGGACATCGAGGCCTTGGCGAATCGGTACGGGATCTCCCAGTTCACCGGCCGGGCCGGATCGGCGTTGCTGTTCGATTCGAATCTGATGCACGGTTCGGCGAACAACATCACGCCGTTCCCGCGCTCGAACGTCTTCCTGGTGTTCAACAGCGTCGAGAACACCCTCGAGGAGCCGTTCGCCGCCCCGGGGCCCCGGCCGACCTACATCGGCAGCCGGGACTTCACCCCGGTGTAGACCCGGGCGGTTTCGCAGCGCCGCACGTCCCTCGAGGGACGTGCGGCGCTGTCGGCCGACGGCGACCCGGGTCCGGGCCTGGTCGTAGCGCTGCGCGTCCGCACCGAACGACTCGGGGAGCGGCCGGGCCGTGTACGGCTGCGCGTCGACGGGGTCCGGTGGCGATCATCGGCGCGCGTCACCTTTCGCGACGAGCTGCGCGCGGCGACTTCGGCAAGCCGAGCCCGGCGGCGGTATGGCGATCCTCGTCGAGGCGACGACGGCAATCTCCACCTACCTGACCGATGAGAGGGAGAGGAGCATGCCGCCGCGCGTCGGCCGCCGGATCGCACGTGTTGTGCACGCTGGTCGGCCTTCGACGCGACGTGATCTTCCTGGACGCACCCGTGACCGGCAGACTACTCAACGCCCGCCGGGCCAACGGGCCGATCAGCGCGCGACGATCCGCTGCAACGCCGCGATGTCCTGCTCCAGCATCCGGAACAGCCAGTACACCCCCACGAACGCCAGCGCGCTGCCCACGCACAGCACGCGCAGCGCCACGATCACCGACGGAATGTCCTCGGCGGGAATGAACGTCGCGCCCGCCACGCCCAGCAGCGGGACGGCGGCGGCGATCGCTAGGAACCAGGTGCTGCGGCGGTCGAGTTCGTCGAGTTGTTCGGCGTCCTCGCGGCCGAGCCCGCCGTGCGGCAGGAACATCGGATACAGGCTGCGCACCGCGTAGAAGCTCACCAGGAAGTACGGGTAGGCCATGGCGATGCCGCCGCACACGATCTGGGTGACGAAGAAGTGCACGTAGGCGTCGGGTTCCAGACGATTGCCCGACACCTGCACGGTCACCGGCACCACCACGCCCGCCAGCGCCCACAATCCGAAGCAGGTCAGCACATTTCGCTGCGCGAGGCGCAACGTGTCGGAGCGGGCCCGCGCCAGGCGTTCGGCGTCGTAGGTGCGGCCCTTGTGCAGGCCGTAGGCGATCGGCAGCAGCCCGGCCAGCAGCACGTTGGTGACGATGAAGCCCACCAGGAAGCACAAGCCGTAGGTGTTGAGCGCGATCTGATCGAACTGCGTCTGCGCCTCGCTGTCGAGCTTGTCGATGATGAGGCTGCGATTGTGGTTGTAGCTGTAGAGGATGGCCAGCGCGTTCGGGATGCCGATGGCCAGCCCGACGATCGGCAGCATGAGCAGCCGGGAGCGGCGCCGCCAGCTGCGCTCGGGCGGGTCGACCAGGTCGCGGGCGTGCGCGTCGAGCACCACGTCGAGCTGCTGGGCCATATCCGCGCCGGTGGCCCAGCGGCCGTCGGGGTCGGGGTCGAGCGCGCGCGCCAGGGCGCGGCGCAGCGCCTCGGGACAGTCGGGCGGCAGATCGCCGTAGGGCAGTGCATCGGGGCCCGCCGCGCGCCGGTCCAGCATCCCGTCCAGGGTGGTGCGGTCGCCGCCGCTCACGGCGTCGTCGCCGAACGGTTTGCGCCCGGTGAGCAGCTCCCACAGCATCACGGCCAGCGAGTACAGATCGCTGCGGGTGTCGAGGTCGGCGGCGGTGGCCGGGCGATCCGGGTGCACGGCCGACAGCTGCTCGGGGGACATGTAGGCCAGCGAACCGCCGAAGTACGCGACCGGGCTGTCCCCGGACACGTTGCCGCTGAAGCTGATATTGAAATCGGCCAGCTTGGGGACGCCGTCGGCGGTGAGCAGGACATTGGCCGGTTTGATGTCGCGGTGCAGCACGCCGCGGCGGCCCGCGTAGTCCAAGGCTTCGGCCAGCCTGCGGCCCAGCCACGCGACCGTCTCCGGCCACGACAGCTCGGCCAGCTCCGCCCGCACCGGGGACTCGCTCGGCCGGATCTCGCCCTTGGCCGCCAGCACGGCGTCCACCACGTCCAGCAGCAGCGCGCCGTCGCGTTCGGCGGGCGGGGTGGCGCGCACCTGTTCCAGCACGGAGAACAGCGTCCCGCCGGGCACGTACTGCATATAGAGCAGGCGCAGGCGCCGCGAGGGCAGCACCCGCTGGTCGAAGACCCGCACGATGTACTCGTGGTCGAGCTGGGCCAGCGTTTGCGGTTCGGTGCCCTTGTCCTGGGAGATCTTCACGGCGACCAGTCGCTGCATGGACCGCTGCCGGGCCAGGAAGACGCGCGCGAACGCACCGCGGCCCAGGCTGGTCATGAGGTCGAAATCGTCGATGCGCTGGCCGACGTCGATGTCGTCGAGCCGGACCGGTTCGGTGGCGGCGGCCATCATCGTGCTGTGGTAGTCGCCGGTCGCCAGCATCTGCGAAAGCTCTTGCGCCTGCGCCGGATACGCGGCGGTGTACTCGCCGACGTCGACCGAGTTCCCGGCCTGCCTGCGCACGTGGAACTCCTCGTAGATGAGATCCGGTGGCAACGGCCAGGTGCTCAGCTCCGGCAGCTCCTCCACGTATTCGGCTAGGCGTTTCGGTTCGGCGTCGCGCGACCACCGGTTGGCCAGGTCCACCTTGATCAGCTCGATCAGCGACACGCGGCGGATGGCGGGGGAGTCGGGGAGGAAGGCGGGCAGGTCGGGCGGGGTGCGCGCCTCCCGCCACGCTTCCACGAAGCGGGCGACCACCTCCGCGACCCCGGTACCGCGTCCCGCGACCGGCGACGTGCCCGCTCCGACCGTCGCCCCCGGAACCGGTGCGGGGTGCGCCATCTGCGCATCGTAACGCCGCCCGACCCGCGCGACCGGCACATTCCGCGCGAAGATCAGCGATCGAGGGGCAAAACCGACCGTCAGGTCAGATGAGCGCGCGGTAGAGCGTGAGCCACCGGTCCGGGTCGACGAAGCCCACCGGCTCGTCGGGCGCGACCCCGGCGAACGCGCACGCCCGGCGCACCAGGCGCGGCGGGAAACGGGTGCGCAACGACGCCGCCAGCGAGCCGCCGACACCCGAGAAGCCCAGTTCTACCAGGGCGCGGTAGTCGCGATCGGCGCGCGCGGGGAGCAGCGGTTCGCCGCGCCTGCGCAGGTGCAGCACGGCCGAGTCTACCTGGGGGACCGGGCGGAATCGCGTGCGGTCGACCCGGGGGCCGAGCGCGAACTCGGTGCGCGGCCAGTGGGTGACGGTGAGTTTGGACCAGCGGCCGTAGTCCCCGGTCTGTTTGCGGGCGAACTCGAGCTGGGTGAGCAGCGTCGCCGAGGTCATCGTCGGTGCGGCCAGGCACCAGCGCACGATGTCGGTGGTGCTGCCGTACGGGATGTTGGCGACCACGGCGAACGGTTCGCCCGGCGGGCGCACGGTGCGGAAGTCGGCCTGGTGGACACTCACCCGGGCGTCACCGGTGTAGCGGCGGCGCAGTCGTTGCGCGTAGCGCGGGTCGAGTTCGTAGGCGAGCACGCGGCGGGCGGTCGCGGCCAGTTGGCGGGTGAGGATGCCGTCGCCGGGACCGATCTCGAGCACGAGATCGTCGGCGCCGACCCCGGACGAGCGCACCAGCAGGTGGGCGGCGCCGGCGTCGGCGAGGAAGTTCTGGCTCAAGCGTTTGCGTGTGCTGACCGAGGGCCTGCGGGCGTCGCGGGCGCGCGGCAGGGACCGTGAGCGGGACATGGGTGTCCTCCGGAGGGTGGGGTCGAATCGGCAGGTTCGATTCGCCCGGACCCGTACCGGGGCAGCACAACTCGACCGCGCGGAGGCGGTCGGCGTCAGGCGCGTGGAGCGCCGGGGATCCCGATCAGCGGTGTCGGGAGACGCAGCGGTGCGGTGCGCAGGCCGAGCCCGAGCCTTCCGCACGCAGCCGGATGAAATAAGTGGCCGCGTACGCCGCGACCATGTTTGTCACTGCCACGCCGGTCACCGTACCCACGAGCGCCCGGGCCACCGCAACCGATTTTTTCCGGCGCGGGTAAGGGGAAGCGCCGCTCAGCCCGGCTGACCGGCCTCCCCGGCCCGCGCCTCGACCGCGCGGGTGCGCCAGGTGCGCGCCTCGGCGTGGTCACCGTGCCGGTCCAACAGGTCGGCCAGTCCCGACATCGCGCGCACATCGCGCAACTCCGCTGACGTGCGCCACCACTGTTCGGCCTCCCGCACCGCACCGCGCCGCAGCAGCACCACGCCGAGGTCGTACCCGGCCCCGGCATGCCCCGCCTGCGCCGCCTGCGCCCACAACTCACACGCCTGCTCCTCCTCACCGCGCCCGAACATGGCGACACCGAGTTCGTAGAGGGCGTTGCGATAGCCGTGCTCAGCGGCACGCCCGGTGCCTGCCTCGGGTCGAGGCGAGGGTGTACTCGGCTCGGAGACGGTGGGCTCCGAGGGGCGACTCACCGACGCCGGAACCTGGGATGGCGTATGACTCTGCGGCGCAGGCGAATTCGATGGTGTGGCACCTTCGGGCACGGTCGGCTCCGGCAGCGGAACGTGGTTGCTCGCCGGCGTCCGCGCGGGCTGCGATACCGGGGCGAGCGCCGCATCTGATGTGTGGGGCGGGGTGTGAGTGGTCGTATGTGATGTGGGCTGCGCGGGAGTCGCGCCCGGCGGTTCTTGCGGGGCGTGGGCGGTCGGAGCGGGTGTGGGCGGCGCGAAAGCCGGGCTCGTCGGTTGCGAGCCGGTGGTGTTGGTCGGTGGTGCAGAGAGTGGAGTCGCGCCCGACGGACGTGACGTGCCCTGGTCACCCGAGGGCGGCGGTGGGACCTGCGCACTCGGGGGAGTCTGTGCGGTCTGAGGTGCCGAAAGACGAGTTGGGGGCTCGGACGTGACAGGCCGGAGCAGCCGAGCGGGGGATTCGTCCCGTCCGTCCACCGGGCGAACCGGCGGGGACATATCCGCCGGACGGGGTGGAGCACCGCGATCCGACAACCACTCCGGTGGTGCCTCCTCTCCGCGCTGCGCCGTGGGATCCGGCCCGTCCGAGTCGGCACTCGGCTCGACCTGTTTCGGCAGACCGCTCGGCGTGGTGACCGGTTCCGCAACGGGCGCAGGCAGTTCCGGCGCTGCGGCGATCACGCCGGCCTCCCACACCGGCGATGGCTTGTCTACGGTGCTGTCCGCTTCGGGGTGCGGCCGGGCCGGAGCCGCCTCATCCACAATGCCGCCTGCGCCGAGACGCAGCCAGGCCGGTTCGCCTACGGTGTCGCCTGCGTCGGCAAGCGGTCGCACCGGCACGGGCGCATCGAGTGCGACGGCCCGGTCCCCATGGGACCGCTGGGCGAACGCCTCGGCGATCTGTTCCGGCGAGGGCGGCGCCGGAAGGCGCGGCGGCGGTTCGACTCTGCTCGCGGCGGGCCGCTCGGGCGCGGACATTTCCGGCCCAGAAATCTCCGGTGCGGGGGCAGGCCGCAGCGCGGTGGTCGTTGGCACCGGCGGGGCCGGTTCCGGCGCGTGGGGCGGCGCCTTCGTGATCGTCTGGATCGGAGCGGTGGCCGCGCTCGAATCAATTTGCGGCGCAGCGCTATCCGGTTCGGCGGGCCGGGCGGCGGGCTCCACGACCGGAGCACTCCACTCCACCACGGCGCGAGTCGGCGTCCAGCTCGTGATGGGTTCGGGCGTGTACGTCGGCAGCGGCTTCTCGGCCTCCGGTTCGACAGGGTCGAGGCTCGAATACTTGGCGCGCGCGGCACTTTCCGGCGCGTCCGTCCGGATCACGCCGGGCGTCGCGGGCAGTGCACTGCCGGGCGCGGGCGGCACGGGCACGATCTCGTCCCCGGCGTCGGTCGCCACGCCGACGACGAGGTTGGCGAAGTTCGGCGGTCCCTCCCCGACGCTGCACCACAGCGCGATGCGCCCGTCGGGCGTGTCCTCGATGAGGATGCCGTAATTGCCCGTCCACGAACGATGGACGCCGGTGCGGTCCACCCAGACCGGCGTGAGGGTGAACATGGCGCCTGGCCCGGTGGGCGTGAGTTCGACGGTGATGCCGCGCACGAGCGCGTCGCTCCACACGTCGACACCGGGGAGCCTGCGGCCGTCGATCTCGATGTAGCCCTCGGCCACCGAGAGCCCGATGCCGTGCCCGCGCAGCCCGGCGGGCGGTGCGGCGGAGAGGAGCGTCATGCCGAGCAGAATCGGTGCGGGACCGAACTGTTCGGTGTACATGGGGTAGACCATGCTGCCGTTCCACCGGATGGGGTCGGCGCTGGTGTAGCGGTCGGAGAGGGGGATGTCGGCCGAATTCCTGTTCTGCCAGGGAGAATACGGCTCTTTCATATGTCGGGGTCCCGCCTTTCCGCCGGATGCTCGTCACCCACGTCTGCGCTCTGCGGCGGGCTATACCGTACTAGCCGCGCCGCGTGGAGGCGGCGCAATCCCGTGGCGTGGAACGGAACTCGCCGACCGGTTGCGAAGACGAATGCTTTTCGGATGCGTGAACGGCGGCCGGGGAGCATCGAACCCGAGTCAGAATAAGCGTAACTCGCAGTTACATGTAACCCTGGGTTACACATATCTTCTCTTTCGATGCGTGGATGCCGAATGGCGGAACGCCGGCGAAGGCGGCGTGACGCGTCCAACCCTACCCGACGTCGCCGCCCTCGACCAGGTATTCGGACGATCCCTGCGTCACAGCTCCGGCGCGGGATTCTCACGATCCCCGGACACCGAACCAAGCGCTTGCTACGCTCGCGCGATGATCCCCACGCTCGTCTGGGGCACGGGCAATGTCGGCCGTGCCGCCATCCGTGCCGTCGAATCCCATCCGGCGCTGGAACTGGCGGGGGTGCTCGTGCACAATCCCGCCAAGGTCGGCCGCGACGCGGGCGATCTCGCCGGCCTCGGCTACGACCTCGGCGTCACCGCGACCGACGATATCGACGCGGCGCTCGCCACCCGGCCGCGCGCCATCGTCTACGCGGCCTCCGGCGACGTCCGCCCCGACGACGCGCTGGCCGACATCCTGCGCGCGATCGGTGCGGGCGCCGCGGTCGTGACCCCCGCCCTCTACGCGCTCTACGATCCGCGCAGCGCCCCACCGGAATTGCGCGATCCGGTGCTGGCCGCCATCGCGGCGGGCGGTGGTTCGCTGTTCGTCTCCGGCATCGATCCCGGCTGGGGCAACGATGTGCTGCCACTGCTGATCAGCGGCCTGGCCGGCACCATCGACGTGCTGCGCTGCCAGGAGATCTTCGACTACTCCACCTATGACCAGCCCGACTCCGTGCGCTATCTGGTCGGCATGGGTCAGCCCATGGACTACCAGCCTCCGATGTTGCTGCCGGGTGTGCCGACCATGGTGTGGGGCGGGCAGGTCCGACTCATGGCGCGGGCGCTGGGCGTCGAGCTCGACGAGATCCGCGAGACGCTGGACCGCCGCCCGCTCGACGAGACCGTCACCACCGCGAGCATGGGCGATTTCGACGCGGGCACCCAGGGCGCGGTGCGTTTCGAGGTGCAGGGAATCGTCGGGGGCGAGCCGCGCCTCGTGATCGAGCACGTCACGCGCATCCACCCCACAGCCGCACCCGACTGGCCCACCCCGCCCGACGGCGACGGCGCGCACCGCGTGATCGTGGAGGGCCGCCCGCGCATCGAGGTCAGCGTGGAGGCCACCGACGAGGACGGAAACCGTTCCGCGGGCGGCAATGCCACCGCCGTCGGCCGTCTCGTGGGCGCCATCGACTGGCTGGTGGACGCGGAACCGGGACTGTACGACGCACTCGACGTGCCGCTGCGACCCGCGGTGGGCAAACTCGGAAGGAAGAACCCATGATCATCGACGTCCCCGAGGGCAAGGACCCGATCGGCTATGTGTGGGGAGAGATGGTCCCCGGCATCGGGATCGCCGCGTCGAGCTTCTCGCTGGCCGTGTACGAGCACAGCACGCTGGGGCTGCGCGAGTTCGAGGCGGCGCGGCTGCGCATCGCCCAGATCAACGGGTGCCTGTTCTGCCTGGACTGGCGCACCGAGCGCGACGGACAGAAGGTCGAGACCGAATTCGCCGACGCCGTGACCGAGTGGCGCACCACCGAGTTGTTCGACGACCGCACCCGTTTGGCCGCCGAATACGCCGAGCGCTACGCGACCGATCACCACAACCTCGACGAGGAGTTCTGGACACGGATGCGCGCCCACTACAGCCAGGCCGAGATCGTGGAGCTGAGCATGAGCATCGGCTCGTGGCTGGCGTTCGGCAGGCTCAACCATGTGCTCGGACTCGACGCGGTCTGCGTGCTGCCCGGCCACTGACCCCTATTTGCCCTCGCGCGTCCAGTCCACGCGGCCGAGGGTGGTCCAGTCGTTGCCCGCCCACTCCCAGAGCAGGCGGGCGACCAGCTGCGGGTCGCGCAGCTGCGCGGCGAAGAAGTGATCGGTGTGGGCGCTGTCGTGAATCTCGACGGTGTAGTTGTCGGAGCCGTCGCGGTAGGTCTGGATGAAGGTCTGCGGATCGCCGGTGCGGCTGATGATGAGGAACGGCGTCGCGGCGAGTCCGGACAGACTCGGCACCCACGCGTACAGCTGATGTTCGGTGACCGAGGTGTACTGCCGCTCGCCGCCGATGTCCACGTCGGCGACGCGCAACCCCGGCGCGGAGCGCAAGGTGTGGGCGCGCGCGTCGTAGATCTCGTAGTCGAAGCCGGTGAGGAGATCTTCGAGGAGTTGCCGCACCGGGCCCCCGGCGTCGGCCACCGCGGGATCCCTGCGCCTGCGGTCGAGTTCGTCGGCGGCCGTCACCCGCACCACGCTGCCCGCCGCCTCGATGCGCACCCTCGCGTGTGAGCGCGTGGGGGGCACGGCCGCATTCCACGCCGTCAGTCCGGGCACCAGGAGGAGGCGTAGGTCGCCGTCCAGTGGCAGATCGCGTTGCGACCGGACATACTGGGCGACCTCGCCCGGCGTGGAAACCGCCCCCGCGGGTACGACGACGTACTCGTAACTCACGTCACCAAACTAGCCCCGGCGGCTGCCCACCGCACCCCCTGGCGAAACGTGAAATCCGGCTCAGCGCAGCGGTTTCCACCGCTAACTCCCGGCTAGGCCCACCGCTAATCGATCGGCCGGGCTCAGCGCGTGGATCCGCCGCCCGCCCACGCGCACTCACCGGCCGACTGCTGCGCCTGGGTGGTCGCGGCGCCGCATCGCGCGCCGGCATCGTCACCGCCCGGCGAACGCACCGGCACCAGCCCGGCAACCGACGCGACGATGCCGACCGCCGCCAATCCGATGCCGAGATCGATGAGGATGCGGTCCAGGCGCACCCCGCCGACCGTCGGATTCCTCCACCGCCAGCTGACCGCCAGCACGAACGCCACCGCCGCGAACACCGTCAGCGCGATCCCCACACCCGCGAGCACATCCTGCACGCCATCCATCGGCACAACCCCTGTCGTCACGGCGGATCGCGCCGCGCCCCCTCGGGAGCCGTCGCGCGGACGACCCCGCCCCCAGCGTCGGGCAACCTATCGCACCCGCCGCACGGCCCGCAAGATCACCCGCACGGGTGCCGTGGTCCGGAGCGGACACGTAGCGTGGGAAGAATGAGTGAACGTCTGGTCGTCATCGGCGCCGACGCGACGGGCATGTCGTCGGCCTCCCAGGCGCGGCGGATGGCCGGGCCGGCGGATCTCGAGATCGTCGTGTTCGAGCGCGGGGGCTTCAGCTCCTACTCCGCGTGCGGGATTCCGTACTGGGTGGGCGGCATCGTGGCGCACCGCGATCATCTGATCGCGCGCACCCCCGAGGAACATCGCGCCCGCGACATCGACCTGCGCACCCGCACCGAGGTCGTCGAGATCGATGTGCCGGGGCGCCGCGTGCGCGCCAGGAACCGCGACACGGGCGCGGAGGAGTGGACGGCCTACGACAAGCTGGTCATCGCGACCGGCGCGCGGCCCATCCGCCCGCCGCTGCCGGGTATCGACGCCGCCGGCGTGCACGGCGTGCAAACCCTCGACGACGGACAGGCGCTGATCGAGACGCTGGAGGCCACCGAGGGCAAGCGAGCCGTCGTGGTGGGCGCGGGCTATATCGGCGTCGAGATGGCCGAGGCGCTCATCACGCGCGGCTACGAGGTCACGATGGTCAGCCGGGGCACCGAGCCGATGTCGAGCCTGGACCCCGATATGGGGGCGCTGATCCGGAAAGCCATGTCCGGCATGGGCATCGACGTCGTCTGCGACGCGGAGGTCACCGAGATCCGCATCGACGAGTCGGGCCGGGCGCGCGCGGTGGTCACCGAGGACGCCGAATACCCCGCCGACGTGGTGGTGCTCGGTATCGGCGTGCAGCCGGAGACGGCGCTCGCCCGTGCGGCCGGGCTGCCGCTCGGCGAGCACGGCGGCCTGCTGACCGATCTGTCGATGCGGGTGCGCGGACACGAGAACATCTGGGCGGGCGGCGATTGCGTGGAGGTGCTGGACCTGGTGTCGGGCCGGATGCGCCACATCCCGCTCGGCACCCACGCGAACAAGCACGGCCAGATCATCGGCGCGGGCATCGGTGGCGGCTACGGCACGTTCCCGGGCGTGGTGGGCACGGCGGTGAGCAAGGTGTGCGATCTGGAAGTCGCGCGGACCGGGCTGCTCGAGGCCGAAGCCCGCGAGTCCGGGTTGCAGTTCGTCACCGTGACGATCGAATCCACCAGCCGCTCCGGCTATTTCCCGGAGGCCGCGCCGATGACGGTGAAGATGCTCGCCGAGCGCCGCACCGGCCGGCTCCTCGGCGTGCAGATCGTGGGCCGCGAGGGCGCCGCCAAACGCGTCGACATCGCCGCCGTCGCCCTCACCGCCCGCATGACCGTCGAGCAGATGACCGCCCTCGACCTCGGCTACGCCCCACCCTTCTCCCCGGTGTGGGACCCGGTCCTGGTGGCGGCGCGCAAGGCTGTCGCGGCGGTCGCCAAACGCGGCTGAGGCGCCGCCCGATCGGCGACCCCCGATCGGGCGCGTGCTGGTTCACGGTGAACTATCGAACCGGTGCGGCACTACTCGACGCTGCCGCCCTGTTCCGGGGAGCAGCCCGTTCGCCGCGATCGTCAGCAAGGTCTCGGCGCGCGCCACCGGATTCGGCAGGGACTCGGTCGCCGACACGATTCCGTTGACGAGCTGACATCGTCGACCGTGGTGCCCTGAGCGGCCGCACCCTCCCGCTGGGCACGGTCGAGCAAGCGCATGTTGCGGACGCGGTGCGCGAGCCGGGTGCTACGCCGCGCGGCGATTGATCGCTACGACCGGGATGACGCGGTCGGTCTTCTCGCGGTAGGTGCCGAAGTCGGTGTGCCGTGCGACCATGCGGTCGTAGAGCCGGTCACGTTCCGCGCCGGTGACGAATTCCGCTTCGGCGTCGAACTTTTCGGTGCCGACTTCCACGGTCAGTTCCGGGGTCGCACGCAAGTTGTGATACCAGGCCGGGTGTTTGTCGGAGCCGCCGTTGGAGGCGATGAGGACGAGGCGATCACCGTCGGGCAGGAAGACCAGGGGAGTCGTGATGCGACGTCCCGATTTCGCGCCGGTGGTGGTGATGAGCACCATGTTGTCGCGGCCCTCGAAGTGGCCGCCGACCCGTCCGCCGTTCGCGCGGAACTCCTCGATCACGCGTGCGTTGAAATCGTTCACCCCACGCCCAACGGGATTGCGGCCGGAGAATATTCCGCTCAGTCCGTCGGGTCCAGCAAGCCGGTCTTGCCGAACATGGCGGCGGCGTCGCGGGCGGACGGCGTGCCCGCGTCCGGATCGGCGCCCGCCGCCAGCAGCAGGCGGACGATCTCGTCCTCGCCCTTGAACACCGCGCCCGCCAGCGGGGTCTGGCCGCGGTCGTTCGCCCGGTCGGGGTCGGCGCCCCGCTCGAGCAGGGCGGCGACGGCGTCGCGGCGCCCGTGGTAGGCGGCCAGCATGACCAGCGTGTCGCCGCGGTCGTTGGTGAGGTCGGCGGGCACACCCGCGTCGAGGTAGGCGGCCAGCGTGTCGGCATCGCCCGTGCGCGCGAGGTCGAACACCGCGCCGGCCAGTTCGATCACTTTCTCCGCGTCGGGATCGTCAGCGCTCACCCACCCTTCCTACCAGGTTCGCCGCGGTCGAGCCCGGATCAGAGCCCGGCCGCCTCGAGCGCCGCCTCGTAGAGGTCGGTGGCTTCTTCGCGCGAACGCCCCTCGTCCAAGGCGTTCTGGAACACCTGGAGCAACTCCTCGCCCCGCTCATCGAAGCGCGCGGTCCACACCTCGGCGTCCTGGCGCCAGTAGCCGACGATGTCGTAGCGGTCGCGGGTCCACCCCAGCGCCTCGAGGTGCTTCTTGGCGGCGCGGGTGTCGGCGGACTCGCCCGACAGCCAGCAGTACGCGTCGCCGGACAGGTCGATCTCGGCCAGCGTCGAGGCCAGCTGCGTGCGCGCGACGCCGTTGCCGGTGCCGACGAGCTCCACGATCTCGGCGTTCGGATGCTCGGGGAGATAAGCGATTTCGCTGCGGTCCAGCACCTCGGCGACCACGGTGACGCGCACCGAAGGATCGGTCTGCTCGAGGATGCGGGCCAGCGCCGGCAGCGCCGCCAGATCCCCGGCGAGGATGTGGTGGGCGGCCCGCGGGGGCGAATACCAGGACCGCGGCCCGGCGCCCAGCACCCGCCAGCCGGGTTCGGCGGCGCGCAGCCAGTCGATCGCCGGACCGTGCGCGTGCTCGGCGAAGTCGACCACCATCTCACGGGTCTCGGGGTCGTAGGAGCGGACGGTGTAGTTGCGGTGGCCGGTGCTGCGTTCCTCGTCGGCGATCTCCCAGCCGCCCAAGGCATTCGGGCGCTCGCTGGCGCGGGCGTGCAGCTCCTCGCCGTCGCGGGAGAAGTAGAAGGCCACGGACTCGTCACCCGGCTGGATCGGAACGTAACCGCGCCCGGTGCCCGGGCCGATCTCGAGGCGGGCGCGCAGCAGGTTGGCCGCGACTCGTTCGCGGGCGAGGAGGCCGGCAACGAAGTTATCCCATTTCATCAGCTCAGGCTAACCTAACTTTCGGCCGAGGTGGGTGGTGAGGACCCTACTGGTCGGCGACAAGCTTCCGGTAGAGCACGCTGAAGTCCAGCGAATCGGCCGGGTCCGTCCGGGGGTGCGCGGTGCGGTCGACCTGGCGGTGCAGGGCTTCCATCTTCTCGTCGAGCTGGGTCGCCACCTCGGCGGCCTGCGCCAGGTCGGTGCGGAGATTCGGCGGCACTTCGCCCCGGTACTTGTAGTAGATCTTGTGCTCGAGGCTGGCCCAGAAGTCCATGGCGATGGTGCGGATCTGGATCTCGACCGGGACGCGCTCGGTGCGGTCGGACCGGAACACCGGGATCGACACGATCAGGTGCAGGCTCTGGTAGCCGTTCGGCTTGCGGTGGGTGATGTAGTCGCGCTCCTCGAGGAGGGTGATGTCCTCCTGGCCGACCAGCATGTCGCGGATCTTGCGGATATCGGAGATGAAGCTGCACACCACCCGCACGCCGGCGATGTCGAGCACGTTCTCCCGGATCGAGGCCAGATCCATCGCGTAGTTCTTGCGCTGGACCTTCTCCAGCACGCTCTCCGGGGACTTGAGCCGCGAACCCACGTGCTCGATGGGGTTGTACTCGTGGGTGTTGTTGAAGTCCTCACGCAAGATATTGATCTTGGTGGTGATCTCCTCGATCGCGAACTTGTAGCCGAGCATGAAGTCGACGAACTGCTCCCGGAGCCCGCGTACCTCGTCCACACTCACCCACCCGTTGCCAGCAGGTGCTTCGTCCGGGGTCGAGGTGGGCTGCCAGGGTTTCATCGACCCCATTGTGCCATCGCCGAGCGTTTGCCCACGTCGCGCCGGGGTTCGGTGAGTCGTCCGCCGGATCGAGCGTTGATCGCGGGGGTGGTGCCGTGGGTTCAACCGCCCGGGGGAGTGAACCTGCGGCCTTCGGGGCGTCGGTGGCTGGATCGGGTTCGCCGGGCCACGTGGATGGTCAAGAGACGACGGCGTTGACACTGTTGGTTGTGCGGTCGAATACTTCCGGTGTCATCTGCTGCTCGGACAGCCGCCGGCGGATCATCTGCGTACCTACGAAACCGAGCTCGAGCTGAGTCGATCGGTGATCGACGGTCCCGTCATCCTCACCGTGACGGGCATGCTGGTGACGGGCGTCGCCTTCACCGCGATTCGGTTCATGGGCAAGAACCGGTCCGCCACGATCGTTGTATTGGGCATCGGCGCGCTCGTTTTCCTACTGACATTGGTCGTCGCGGGAACAGCGGAGGAGCGGCGGCAGGATCGATGGCGAGCGGAGCAGGCCGCCGCGTTCGCCGAGCAGTGGGATATCCGTGCGAGAGACAACGCGGAACTACCTGGCGGCCAATTGTTTTGGGCGAGGACCATTGAGGTCGATATCAGTGGTCGGACGACATACTGTTCGCTCACCGCGTTGCGCAGGGACCGCGAGACCGGAATGTGGGCCAGTCCGGCCGACCTCAGCCGGTCACTCAGCCGATACACGAAACTCCGGCTCGACTGCGCGGACTGATCGAGCGCCCTCGACCGAACACCCGGCCCACCGCCCGTTACCCAACGGCAGGGTGGGGATGGGGCTGCGACGTGTGCGGGCTCCCCGAAAAGGTGCAACCACTCCGACACGGGACCACATCTGCACGGGGGTCCGGGGGCGCAGCCCGCCGGGCGGGGCGTGGGGGCTGCGCCCCCACAAAACACGACGAAACGATGCCAGGCCCATGCTCTCCATGAGCATGGGCCTGGCATCGAGTTTCGTGTCCGGAGAGGGAGTTGACCACTACGCACACGTGCTGCATCAGCAGAAACTGTTGGTCATCGGCGGTTGACTTCTGGAAGCTGTCGCAGGTTCGTTCCACTGGCAGGGCACATCCAACATGGGAACGGGGATGACCTGCGGATTCGCCGCCGGTCCCCTGATCATCGGCCAATAGCGGTGCCCGCTTCAATCCGGACTCGGTGTGGGACTTGATAGCCTCACTCAGAACAGCGGGAGCTGGTCCGGGCCCGGTGGCCTGCTGCGCCGGGTGGGTCGGCGACCGGTGGATGGAGTTGGTGGTTTCCTCGGATCGAAGGGTGGACGGTCTGTTGCGGAGCGCTGGGGGTGGTGTGGCTGTCGCGGCGGCGGTGCAGTTGTCGGTGACAGTGGGGCGATTCGGGGCGTGGGTGGTCGCGTCGGCGCGCAGGTCTGGATATCGGCCGGGGCCGTGTACGGGAGAAGAGTGTCGCCGCAGTTACCACACTGCACATGCTGATATGGCCCGCTGGGTCGCCGCAGCCGAGGCGAGTCCTGATAGGCAGGAACATGCCCGGCGCGCATGAATGCGTTCTCGAGTTCGATCCAGTTCAGCTGAGCGACTGCTGCACGGTTCTCGGCGGGCCGGCGAGGTTCGGTGACGCTGTTGATGATGCGAGCATCGGGAGGCATCTGCGGAACCCGGCGTGGAGCGGACAACGATGCCGCTTGTTCCCGTCGACGGTCGAGCTGTCGTCGTGCCTCGGCACGCTCGTTTTCGCTTCGGAGTTCGAGCGCGATCGATCGCCACATGGCCGCAGGGACCGTGATGCCCTGGTAGGTCAGCTCGAGATCCTCGAGGCGATAACGATGAGCGATCAGCTCATCACCCACGCACGGCGGCAGATGCGGTACGCGATAGGTGATGTCGTGTCCGTTTCGCGGTTCTGCCTGTTGGTTTCGGTGCGGCGCGCCGATTGACAGCGTGACCGAACGCTGAGCAGGGTCGAACGACCACAGCTGCTGGGGACCGTCGGGATCGCTGAATACTATCCAGTGCGGGCGACTTTCGGGACGCCACAACCAGACATCGACCACACCGTTGCGTCGGTAGTCGTCGTGCCTGCGGGTCCATTCCTCATCGGTCAGCGGGCCGCCCTGGACCTCGAGAGCAACCTCACGGCCATCGCCGAAGACGACACGGACATCGGAGCGGCGCTCATGGTCGGGCAGCCATGCCTCGATGCGGGCCTCGACGACATCCGGCTGCGTCCGAGCCCATCGAGCCAGCATCGCCTTACCGTTGAAGTGCCACAACGTCTCCGGGTGATGATCACCGCCCGGCGGGGCGTATCCCGGTGGGTGAGCGAAGTGTGGACGGCGAATTCCGCCCAGCCGTGCCCGGACCACGACGGGCACTCTTCGACCGAGTTCGGCGTAGCACATGGCACACACCAATGTGCGGTCCCCGGCCAGGCTTTTGCGCTTGAGCGCACGTACATAGGGGTCTGCCGGATCAGTCGGTGCGGACACGTACTGCCCACCCATGAGATCGAGCGCGACCAAGAATCGGTTGGAGGAACTCATCCGAAAAATCCTTGTCGAATAGACGGTCAGCCTTCCCGTGCACACGGGAAAGCCACGGTGGCCGCGCTATTCGAAGAAAGATTTGGATTCGGCTGAGTTCGAAGTCGAGGAGCCTGCAACGGCTGAAATATCAGTTTGGGGTATGCATCGCCGAGTAGGTGGGGTGATTGACTGTGCTGTGCGGCCTACGATCCACGGTAGATCCTGCGGACGCATCTGTCGACAACGGTTGCTGTTGAGGACATCTCAGTGCCGAATAGGTTCGCTATGAGACATGCAGAGCCGAGGTCGGCGCAGAAGGCCATCACTGAGGCTGATGTGGCGTCACTCGAGCTTCTGCGATGCGGTGACGAGTGCTGCGATGTCGTTGCCGGCAAGCCAACTAGGCGACGTTGAACGTACTCCTGCCCGTAGGGCGCAAGCCAATGCACTTAACAGCTGCCGTCACCGCGGTGAAGTCGGACGCGTGACAGACGCTGAGCGAGCTGTTGCGCTCCGCAGCATCGACACAGCTTCGCACTTGTGCCGCCGATGTGCGTGGAAGAGACCGCTTGAGCCGACTGTCCTCAGGGCAGGACGTCAGTGCCTATCCCCGACCGTCGTTCTGGCTGACATCCTGGTGATGAATCGTTTCGGACCTATTCTGGAATGAGCACGGTGACCACGAGGGGCTGCTGCAGGATCGGGTGACAGTGGTTAGGCAGCTTGTCGGGCTGCTGGGGACATGATGGTTTCGAATTCGATGGGGGTCAACCGGCCGAGTCGAGCCTGGCGGCGTCGGCGGTGGTAGGTGCGTTCGATCCAGGTGACGATCGCGATCCGCAACTGCTCGCGGGTGTCCCAACGCTGCCGGTTCAACACGTTGCGTTGCAGCAGGCTGAAGAAGCTTTCCATGGCCGCGTTGTCACCGGCGGAACCCACACGACCCATGGACCCGATCATGTGGTGACGGTTGAGCGTATGGACGAATCTTCGTGAGCGAAACTGACTTCCGCGGTCGGTGTGCAGAATGCAACCGGCGACATCACCGCGGCGGGCGACTGCATTGTTCAGCGCGGTGACCGCGAGTCGGGACTTCATCCGTGAATCGATCGAGTAGCCGATGATCCGGTTGGAGAAGACATCTTTGATCGCGCACAAATACAGCTTGCCTTCACCGGTGTGATGTTCGGTGATATCGCTGAGCCACAGGCGATTTGGTGCGTCGCTGCGGAAGTTCCGCCGCACCAGATCGTCATGGACGGGTGGCCCGGGTCTGCCGTTCTTGCCGCGCCGAGGCTTGCCGAACGCACTCCACCACCGATTGCGCGAGCAGATCCGCCACGCGGTCCGCTCGGCCATCGTTTCCCCGGCCTCACGGGCCTCGTCGGCGAGAAATCGGTACCCGAACTCCGGATCATCGTGGTGCGCGTCGAACAAGGCGTTGGCCCGATACGCCTCGGCGACCTCGCCAGTGGTGACCGGTTCGGCCAACCACCGGTAGTAGGGCTGGCGAGCGAGCTGCAGCACCCGACACGTCACCGCCACAGGGATACCTTCGGCGGCAAGCTCTTTCACGAGCGGGTAGAGCCTTTTCCCGGAATCTGTGCCTGCGACAGATACGCCGCGGCGCGGCGCAGGACCTCGTTCTCCTGCTCCAACAGGCGAATCCGGCGACGGGCATCCCGCAACTCGGCCGACTCGCTGCGCGTGGTCCCGGGCTTGTTCCCGTCATCGATCTCGGCTTGGCGCATCCATTTCGACAACGTCATCGGATGAACCCCGAAATCGGCCGCGACCTGCTCCAGGGTCACCCCGTCGTCGCGGTTGCGAGCGACCCGCACGACGTCGTCGCGGAACTCTTTCGGATACGGCTTGGGCACTGTGACATCCTCTCAAGCCTGCCGCTCGGCAAGCCACCTCGGTTGTCACCCACCCCTGCAGCAGCCCCCGACCGGGGTGGGTGAACTGTGATGGCGGTGGCGGACAAGCATTCATCGAAGGTGGCGATGTCGCGTGCGCGTCACCCGGGGACGGGCAGGATTCTGCTCGCCTCCGAGATCGCCGAGTTCGGGGATTCGTGGCCGAAGCCATTGGCCTGCTACACCATCGGGTGCGGAGCGCTAGTGCATCCGGTCGCCGAGATACCGCGTACGGAGAAGACTCACGGGCGCGCGGCATACTACGCCCGCAATCCTTCACGTGGTGGCCGCCCCAACGATCACAGCCCGCACTGTGTGTACAACCTCACCCAAATCATCACGGTCCTCACCGAGAACAGTGGTGGGCAGTTGCGTCGGGATCGGCCGGTGACCAATCCGGAGACCGGTGCGATCGTTCCGGTGTATCGGCTTCCGTGGCCGCAGACCTTCGCACCTACCGTGCGCACGGCGGTCGCGGAGGCAACGAGCCCGGAAGGTGCGGTGTTCGCCGAGCGGGGGACGAAGCTGCTGAACACGGCCGCCAAGATCGCCGAACTCCTCGACAAGTACCGTGAGATGGGCGAACACCCGGAGGTCGAATTCCGTGCCACCTGCAACGGCCGCGACGTCGAGTGGCCGAATTTCCTGTACACGCCGCAGCGCACGCACACGCTGGCCCGCAACATGCGCCGGACGCAGTTGGCCCACCCTGTAGCGGTGATCTTCCGGCCCCGAACTTACGGCGTCGTGGCTCGGCGTGACTGGGCGTGGGTGCGGGCTGATGTCGCCACACTGGACGGCGATGACGGGACGGAGATGTTGTTCGTCTGTGGGGCGCGGGGATTGGTGGACGAGGCGTTCGATCGCCGTGCTCGTGCGATCAGCGCACGGATGTATATCGGGTTCGGGATGTGGAGCATGGTCAGCCGTGACAGCCGACCCGGGAGACTGACATTGGATCTTATCGACGGATCGTTGATCGCCGAACTTCCCAGTGGCATCGATCGCGAGGTCCTGCACCGGTGGAGCGCGTTCCGCGCCGTCCCGGAATGAACTCGAGACCTCTGAGGCGCCGATGGCACGCAGGCAGGCATGAGACGAGCCCGGACAGTGCACTGTCCGATGACGCACAGCCACAGGTGAAATGTCATGCGGAAGTTGTGGTACATCGACTTCCCGGCGATGACGTTACGGTCCGGAGGGGTATCGCACGAGAGGGGAGTCGGGCCACTACGCGCACGTGCTTCGTCGACGCCAGGTGCTGACCTTGGCTTGAGTGGCTGACTGGCGCATCCGTCGGTGCAGCGGCATCGGCCGAACACAGGTCACGGGACAGGATGCGCGCCCGCCGGTCTCCGGTGCGTCCTTCACCGCCTTGGCTACTGTCCGGTCTGCCAGCCTTATCGCAATGGGCCCAGCGTTTGTTTCCCGGGATGCATGCTGATGTTCTGGAGGACTTCGACAGATACGCGAACAGCCGCGCCGGATTACTTGCGCCACTATCTCAGCGCAACGGACGATGGGTAGGCGCTCTCACGGCTGGAACCTTTCAGACGTTTCTCGGCGAAGTCCTGTCATGCCTCGCTACTGTTCTGGCATGGGTGATCTCGTCGATGATGCCGGCGCACGATACGAGCTGTTGGCGTGGCGTGACCGTATCCAGACGGCGCCCACCCTTCCCGGCTCCGGCGAGCAGTGGATCAAAAGATTACCGCTACTCCTAGAAGTCTTGGCCGGTGCGACTGACGCCGACGAGACCATCAATGTGCCCGGGTTCGACGAACCCCTGGACATAGCAGAGGTGGTCAAGAAGTTGGGGCCCAGCCTCGTCACACGCCGCAACGGTCGAGTGGTGCTCACCGATGGCGCGAAGCAGTGGATACAGGCCGCTGATGCGCAGCAACTCATTCTTCATATCCATCGGCATGTGCGGCTGGTAGGCGAACTGCTGGCACTGTTGAGTGACGGACCACGCTCGCACGATGAGCTTCGCTTGCGAGCCAACAGCCGGTACGGGATGAACTGGACCGCACTGGACCAGCTCCGGAGAAGGACAACCTGGCTGCGCGGGTCCGGGCACGTCGAACTCTATGACGGCAAAGTGCATCTGACCGAGACTGGCGCAGCGCTGCTGGACTGGATTCCTCTTGGTGATCCGGAGACCGGGGAGTTGGACACAGCAGCGTCGGTGGCGTGCGCACCCCCTGTGATCGACCGGATCCTCGAGCCCCTTCACGCGGGCAACCATGAAGGGCGATCCGAAGCGCGAAGTCTGTACCTCCCAAGCCCAGAAGGGGTGGGGCCGACAGAGGTACTCAAAGCAGCTGTTCGTGTTGCTGTCCCCATGGCCGTTGAGGGTGATCTGGACAAGCTGTTCCAGCAGTATGGGCTTGCCGAAGCATCCGCTCGACAGGCACGGGCGTCTTTGAGGTTGCTCGGGCTCATCGAACGGGCGGGGCTGGGGCGATGGTCTGCAACCGGTCCAGCCGTGGCATGGTTGGAGAGCAACGACGACGTCGACCTCATTCGCATCGTCCACTCCTGTGTCTGGTTCGTCGGCGAGATCCTTTACGAACTGCAAGACGGCCCGGCCGACGCCGCAACTCTGGCGGCACAGAGCACCAAGTACGGCCGCGATGCACTCCGAGTGCCGGGCTTACGTACACGATTCATTTTGATGCGCGAGTGCGGACTCGTCGAAAAGTACGACCACCAGCGCTACCAGCTCACGCCCGCAGGCAAAGCTTTCCTTGCCGACCTGCCGAACGCGAGCCGGATCGAATCCTCCTCGGAGCCAACAAAACCGACCGACGAACCAATACCTACCGAGTTAACACTCGATGATGCGTCGCTAGTTGCGAGCGAACTGATCGACGCGATGCGCGACAGCCGCCACCCGACCCGCTTCGAGAGAGCGATCCACGACGCACTGAGCTACCTCCACCTCGAAGTTGAGCACTTATCAGGTCCCGCTCGAACTGATCTCGCCGCAACCCTGCTACTACCTTCAGCAGGGGTCGTCCTGGCGGTTGAAGCGAAGACCTCCGCAGATGGGCCGGTGTCCGATCGCGATGTCAGTTTCCAGGGCCTTCGAGAACATCGAGAAAAGATCAATGCTTCGACGACGATTCTCATCGGTCCCGAGTTCCATCGACGAATCCATGCCGAAGCCGCTGCCGATCCGCACCTTGCGGTCCTGCACGCCCAGACCCTCGCTGATGCGGTCCTATGGCACGCTCGGACGCCGTTCTCACCGCATCAGCTACAGGTGCTTTTCGACGCCGAGATGCCCGCCGAGGCGCGAGGCATCGCGCTTCAACGCCACCACGATGAGCGCACGCAGCTTCTGGCGGTTCTCGCCGCCGTAATTACGCAGCTCGACCTCGAGAGGCGCGACGAGAACCCCATGTACGAAGGGGCATGGTTGGGCCCCAACGAATTACGCCGTGACCTGCGTAAGCTCGGCGCCCCGCATGACATCGTCGTACAGGCATTGCAACTGCTATCGTCACCGTTCATTGGCGTGGTTGAGGAACGCAAGGGACGCTACCGCCTCGCTGGCCCCACTCAACTTATTTCAGCACGGCTCCAATCCGTAATAAGTAATATTCAATGAATCAAATGATGTAGGCATTGTATCATTTTCATGATAATTGAGGTCGAAATTCAAGAAATGGAGTGACTGATCAAACGCGTCGTTATTGGCTCGTGTTGCAACTGAAACGTCGTGGGCTGGCCGCGGTTCGACAGCCCGCCCTGTCACTGTGATCCCATGTCGCCTTTCGCGCTTATAACACGCCTATTGTCGGGGATGTGGTGGAGGAGAGCGATTAGCTCCTGGTCCTGGTGCGGATTTCGGGCGGGCCAGCTCCCTGCCCGTCCTGCGGTTCGGAGTCCGGCCGAGTTCACAGCTATCACGAACGCTCCCTCACCGACGTTCCGGTGGATGCCCGGGGCGGCGGTCACAAGGGTGCCAGTTCAGGAACTTGTCTGCCCAACTACGCACAACTGCAGCTTGTTTCGAGAACAGAATCGCCTGGTGTGGTGGGACGTTACCAGCGGCGGACTGTTCGCACGACCCAGCAGGTGCGCGCAGCGGTGTGGGAGCTGGCCGGGTGAGCTGCCACACCGCTGCTGCCGCGGCTGACGGTGCGGTTGTCCCGCCATCTCAAGGACAGTGCCAACTTGATTCAGGATCAGATCGACGCCGTGCTCGACATTCTTGGCTCCGAAGCAAGTCTCGTCCTAGATGCCCTGGGTAGGGATCGTTTACGGGCGGTGACCTGCTCAGATCGAATGTGTCATACCTACCCGGTATGGTCTGCGTGTGGCATGCATGGATGGACTTCGTCTGGTCACCACGCGCTGTTCTTATATCGCGCCGACATTCGCTGGGAGTGGGTGTCTAGCGCTGCACGGGAGCGGGCGTATCGAGTTCATCGACGAGTGTCCGCTTTGTGTCGATTTGTAGCCGATGAGGCTTGACCCCAAACGATTCACTAATCGAGTATCGAGCTTTACGCGCTGTGCCCGCGCGTCGGTCGAGGCCGTCTGTGGGCCTGCGGCGGGAAACGGACAGCGATGGCAGTATCACGTTCACTTCTGGCAGATCACCCAGGGGTGGCCGCCGAGTGGGACTTCGACCGGAACCTGAAAGGGCCTGGCGAGGTAACGTCGGGGAGTAATCTCAACGCGCACTGGAAGTGTCGCGCGCACGGGCACCGGTGGCAGGCGACGGTGGCCAACCGTACGCGTAAGGGATATGGGTGCCCGATCTGCAGTGGCAAGAAGGTCCTGGCCGGCTACAACGATCTCGCTACCCGGCATCCTGATCTTGCGGCGGAGTGGGATCACGACTCGAACGGTGATCTCACGCCCGATCAGGTGGCTCCTGGATCGGGCAAGAAGGTTGGCTGGACGTGCCTCGCGCATGGACATCAATGGGAGGCCAGTCCGAATAGTCGTACGACTAGCGGAACTGGTTGCCCATACTGCGCGGGTAATGCGGTGCTCGCGGGTTTCAATGACTTTGCCTCCGCCTATTCAGCGCTCGCCGCGGAGTGGGATGACGACGCCAACGGAGAGCTGAGACCTGATCAGGTAACACCCACATCGGGAAGGAAGGTGTACTGGAGGTGTGCGCGGTTCGGCCATCAATGGCTGGCCACGGTGGGGAGTCGAACCTCAAGTGGTACTGGGTGCCCGGTGTGTTCGGGGAGGGTGGTGTGCACAGGGTTCAACGATCTGGCTTCTCAGGCTCCCAAGATCGCTGCGGAGTGGGATTCGGACAAGAATCAGGGTCAGGCGCCGGATCAGGTCACTGTCGGCACCCGTTCGAGTGCCCATTGGAAGTGCGGCGCGTATGGGCATGAGTGGGAGGCTCCGATTGCGAATCGGACCCGGAAGAAGGCGCCTACGGGATGTCCGATCTGTAGCGGCAAGGTGGTTCTCGCCGGATTCAACGATCTGGCTTCTCAATACCCGACAGTCTCGGCGGAGTGGGACCAGGACCGCAATGGCGATCTGACACCGGCGCAGGTCACTACGCGAAGCAGTCAAAAAGTGTTCTGGCGGTGCCTTGAGCACGGTCACCGCTGGTCGGCGGTGATCGCAAAGCGCACGCAGGACAACGGCGCCCAGGGATGCCCGATTTGCTCGAATCAGCAGGTCGAGGTTGGGTTCAACGATCTGAGATCCCAAGCCCCCGCAGTCGCGGCGGAGTGGGATCCCGATCGAAATGGTGACCTGACCCCGGACCAGGTGGTAGTAGGTAGCAACAAGAAGGCATTCTGGCTGTGCACTTCCCATGGTCACTCTTGGGAGGCGAAAATTAGCGAGCGCACACGCGGCGGAACGGGCTGTCCGGTGTGTTCGAACAACACGGTGCTGGCCGGTTTCAACGACCTTCTTTCGCAAAACCCTCTTCTTGCTCAGGAATGGGACCATGAGCGTAACGGGACTCTGACACCGGATCGGGTCACGATGGGAAGCAACAAGAAGGTGTATTGGCTTTGCCGTAAAGCAGGCCATTCCTGGATGGCTCAGGTGGGAGCACGCGCTGAACGAGAAATTGGTTGTCCGGTGTGTTCGAACTATACGGTTTTGGCTGGGTACAACGACCTGGCGACGACCGCTCCCGCAGTCGCGGCGCAGTGGGATCATGCGACGAATCATCCATTGAAACCCGATCAGTTCACTGCCAGCAGTAGCAAGTCGGTTTCGTGGCGGGGGGCGTGTGGGCATCGCTGGGATGCGGTGATTGCGAGCCGAACTGCTGGCAGCGGCTGCCCGATCTGCTTGAATCAGCAGGTTCAGGTCGGGTTGAACGATTTGGGCACCCTCTGCCCAGAGGTCGCTGCGGAGTGGGACTACGACAACAACCACGGACTGACGCCTCAACAGGTGGTTCCGGGGAGCAATAAGCGTGCACATTGGCGGTGTGCCAAGGCTGGGCATCGATGGGAGGCGGTGATCGTCAGTCGCACCAGCGGTGGAGTTGGTTGCCCATTCTGTTCTGGGCGTCGCCCGATTAGCGGCGTCAACGACCTGGCATCTCAATTCCCCAAGGTTGCTGCGGAGTGGGACTTTCAGAGAAACGCGCCGCTTACTCCTGCAGAGGTCGCTGCTCGTTCGGACCGCGAAGTGTACTGGATGTGCCCGAATGGACACCGATACCGGATGCGGGTCGAGTGGCGGACTCGGGCCAGGCGCCCCGCAGGTTGTCATTGCCAGGCCCGGGTCTGGAGTGCTCGACGGCTGGAGGGATTCGTCGCGGATCTGGTTGACCATATCGATGCGATGACTCCGGCGATGTTGTACGCGGTATGTCAGCAGGCTGGGGTGCTGGGCTCGTCGAAGGCCGACGTTATCGGCAATGCGCTGTCGGATCCGGCGAGTCTTAAGGAGCTAATAGAACAACGCAGAACCGAACTCGAACAGGGGGCTCAGTCATCACCTGATGCCGAGGCGCCGGGGCACCAGCCCGATGGTGTTGAGGATGACAGTCTCGGAGTTCTGGATCCGAGCGGTCACGTGCCGACTGAAGATCAAATTGCAGCAGCGACAAGCGGGCCGCAGGCAATTGCAGGCGGCTACGAGTCGGCCGGTGGCGATGTGCCCCTTCCGTGGCTGGGTGTCGAGGATGTGCTCAGGGTAGGGGACCGGTTCTTCGCGAGCTTGGACGCGGAAGCCGCGGACTTCTTGACCGCCGCTGCGGCGGCGCAGATTTGGAAGCTCGCCTACAGACTCGACTCGTGGGACATCGATGACCATGAACGTACTTGGCTGCAAGGGGAGTTGGATAAGACGATCGAGCCTTGTCTGGGAGAGTACGCCGAGAGCATCCGCCAGCGGTTCCGATCGGAGTATGAGCAGGCACTTGCACTCCCAATGCCCGAAAACTGGTCTTTCCGTCCGGCAGGGGCCGTCGAGGTCACGGCACCGAATCTGATGCAGCGTCATATCGCTGCACAAGTACTGTCTCGCAAACGCGTCGGCAACTGGTCCGGGCCCGGAGCAGGCAAGACCGTGTCAGCGATCTTCGCGGCGGGGCTCCTGGAGGCGGGACATGGGAACGGGCTGGTGCTGGTGATCTGCCCGAACAACGTCGTGGCCGGATGGACTAAAGCGATCGCAGATTGCGACCCGCAGGCCCGCGTCGCCGCCAAGACGCTCAACCCGGTGTGGGAAAGGGGGGCTGGTGCGCGTTGGCTGGTGTTGAACTTCGACCGACTGCCGGGAAACGAGGGCACCCTCAAGGAGTTGATCGCCGCTCATCGGGTCGACATGCTTGTCATCGATGAAGTCCATTATGTGAAGGAACGCGAGAATGTCGCCCCGTCGCTACGGCGTACCGTGCTGGAAGGGATCGCGGTTGCTGCGGCGCAGTCCAATCCGGATCTGGCTGTGCTGGGGATGTCGGCCACACCGGTGGTTAACGACCTGCACGAGGCGCGCAGCCTGCTGGAATTGGTGCAGGGCGTGAAGCTCGATGACGTGTCCACGATGAAGAACGTGCCGAACGCGATGCGAATTCACCAGTTCCTGGTGCGCGTGGGGTCGCGGTGGATGCCCGACTACGCCGCCCACCTAGAGCCGGTCACGATTCCTATCGATGTCACCGAACGGCTCGAAAAGATTCTCGCGCTCGGTAATACGCCGACACCTGCGGCGCTGGATCAGGTGCTGTTGACCGACAAGCTCGACTCGATCGTCGCTTACTGCGACCGGAGCCGCAAAACACTGATCTACACCCAGTTCGTCACCGATGTAATCGAGCCGCTGGTCAGGGCGTTGGAGAAGGCGGGGCTGCGGGTGGGCATGTTCACCGGCCACGATAAGAGCGGATACGCCCGGTTCGTGGGTGCATGGCCCAACGGCGACGCGATCAGTCAGGAGGACCAAGTCGATGTGCTCATCGGCTCCGAGGCTATAGGCACAGGTGTCGATGGCCTCCAACATGTCTGCGAGACACTGATCTTCGCGACGTTGCCGTGGACGCACGCCAACTTTCAGCAGATCGTGGGGCGGATCCACAGACAAGGGCAGAGCGCGGAGACGGTGAAGGTCATCATTCCAACCACTTTCGCCACCGTCACCTCACCTGATGGTGAGCTGCAGCAGTGGTCGTGGTGTGCTCAGCGTTGGGCACGGGTAGAGATGAAGGAGACGTTGTCGGATTGTGCGGTCGATGGCGTGCTGCCCAAGGGGGTGTTGATCTCTCCTGCGCAGGCGGCGCGTGCCTCGGTCGAATGGTTGCGGCGGTTAACCGAATCAGGGCCGCGGTCTGCGAATCGTCAGCCTCTGGATCAGTTGTTGGGTGAGGATGTCGAGCGGTTGAGCTCGGCAGCGAAGGCTCGACGCTTCGGGGACCTGTCGCTGATGCACGGGGCATGGGCATCAACCAATTCCACTGTGACACACAGCAGGTTGACCGAGGATCCGTCGGAATGGCATCGGTACCACGATCTCTACAGTCAAGCCCGACAGAGTTGGGAGGTAGTGCCGGCCTACGAGTTCGCCGACTGGCTCAATCAACGCCGACGGTCGTGTGTGGTCGCCGACCTCGGGTGCGGGCAGATGCTGTTGGCGGACCGTGTCACCGCCGATCACACGATCCTGGCGTTCGACCACGTGGCCATCGATGAGCGTGTGACGGTTTGCGATATTGCTGAAGTCCCGCTCGATGATGCGTCAGTGGATATCGCGGTGCTGTGCTTGGCGCTCATGGGCAGGAATCACCTGGACTACCTGCGCGAGGCGCATCGGATTCTGCCCGTTGACGGGTTCTTGTGGTTGTGCGAACCGACATCGAGCATTGGTGATGACGAGCAACGGCTGGGAGAGGTCCTGGCCGAGTATGGATTCGAGTTGCATCGCGCGCGCCCAGCTGGGCAGTTCATGTTCGTTCGTGCGATCAAATCCGACCGTGTTCCCGGGGACACGACCACGCCGATCAAGCTCCGGACCGGATAACGTCCAGTCGATTCCGGTGTCCAGCATTGGTATCATCGTTCACGAAAATCCGCAGGTAAGCCGTTTTCCGTTCACGTATATTCGGACAGGGCTCCGTTCACGTAATTCCCATCGGGAAGGCGGTCGCGGCTGGTGTGGTCCTCGCAGGAGTTGGCTGCTCCCATCGCTCAATGGTGATGGGAGCCTGTATCGGCGAGGAGAACGTTCGACGTGGTCGATATCGTCGAAATTTTGGTTCACTGGCATCGTCGCCGTAGAGGGTGAGTTTGTCGCGGCGGTCGAGGGCGGTGTCGAGGGCGAGGGGGATGAGGTGGGTTTCGGGGTTGTGGCGTTCGCCGATCATGGTGCCGTCGCCGCAGTCGTGGGCGCCTGCGACGTTGAAGTAGCGCAGGGAGATCGCGCCGAGCGTGGAGGCGCGGGTGTAGGTGGTGATGGCTTTGTCGATGGCGAGTTTGGTGTCACCGTAGGTGTTGACCGGGTTGGTGGGTGAGGTTTCGAGCAGGGGCAGATGGGTGGGTTCGCCGTAGACAGCGGCGGTGGATGAGAAGACGAGTTTGCCGACGTGGGCGGTGTGGATGGCGTCGAGCAGGGCGAGGGATGCGCGGGTGTTGTTGTCCCAGTGCCATTCGGGGTGGTGCATGGATTCGCCTGCGGCGATGAGGCCGGCGAGGTGCAGGACGGCGACGTAGCTGGCGGTGGGGGTGAGGATTTGGGCGATGTCGTGGTGGGCGTAGGCGCCGTCGAGCATGGCGGTGGCTCCCAGAATCTTCACGCACAGTCGGCTGATCATCTTTTCGATCAGCCGCGACGCCGTCAAAGAATCGCAACCTACCGAACGCGCGCCCCGTCAAGTCGATCGAGGCGGCGCCCGGTGTCGAATAGCCGGGCGCTGCTGTCTCCTCTAAACGGAACCCTGGTATTCGTCCAGTCGTTGTCTGATGAACGTCAGAGCCTTTACGAGGACACGGTCGTGCCCTTCGGCGGGCAAGAGGTCGTGCTCGATGTCGAGTCGGGTAAGCACCTTCTCGACATGCTGGTCGGCGAGAGCGCGGAATTCCATGTCGGTGTCGCGCGGTTTCGCCAGGCCCAGCGGTAATCGGTTGTCCAGCACTGTGCGTAGGACGAGATCGTAGTTGCAGTTGTGGTTGGCGATGAGATCTTCGAGATGCTGGATGCGGTGAGGATCGGCGCGGCGGTCGCGGTAGTCGAGGGCTGCTTCGTAGTAGGCGAGGGCGTCAGGTACTGCGCGGTCGATCAGGACAACGTCGGCGGTGGTCCATGATTGGATTTCGTTGCTGATGCCGCGGGTGATAATCCACAGTGTCGATGCCCAAGTGTGGTTGTACAAGATCGGCAGACCGAGTTGCTGGGCTTGGGCGCCGAGGTCGCTGACAACGGCGACGTTTACTCGGTCGCGTCTGAGCCTGTCGGCGAGTCGAGTCAGGAAGGTCGTTTTCCCGGTGGAATGTGTTCCGGTGATCGCGACGGTGACCGGTCGCACCACTTCGGGTCGTGGTTGGCTCACCAGAGTCCTCCTTCAGGCTCGGGTGCCGGCACGAACTCCTTAGGTGCTGCCGCGTTGACAAGACCGGTCCAGTCCAAGTGGGTGTCGTTGACGAGTTTGCACAGCAGCAGCCAGGCCGCCCAGGCGTCGTAACCTGCGCGGTGGTAACCCTGCTCGGCCAGGGCGGAGACGTCGAGGTCGGCGTGGTCGATGAGTTTGTCGAGGCTGTAGCCGGGCAGGCCGGGCCAGACATTCTTCGCCAGTCGGAGGGTGTCCAGGACCATGGGTGGGGTCCAGTACGGCAGGTGTGCGGCGAGGACACGTTGTTCGATACCCGCGTTGTGGGCTATGAGGGTGCGTTGTGCCAGTGCGGCATCGATCTCCGGTGCGACGTCTGTCCATTGCGGGCACTTCTCGACGTCGTTGTTGGTGATGCCATGGACTTTGCGGGTAACGATCGGGGTGATCGGGTGTTGTGGGCGGATCAGCCATGACCGGATGTCGGTATGGCTGGCGGTGTCGCCGGAGACAGGGAGGATGGCGATCTCGATGATTTCGGGTGGTGTCTGGCCGTTGCCCTCGACGTCGACAACGGCGAGGTTGTTGCCGCGCAGCGCGTTCGGGATGGCGATCACTGATTCTCCTTGGTGTCGGGCCAGCCGAGGTCGGCGCGGCCGTGGCGGTGGGGGTGGTGCGGCTTGGTGACGTCGTGGACCTGGTAGCGCAGGTTGTGTTGCATGAGGTAGCGCGGCTGCTCGGACAGGCCGCTGACCACGATTGCGCGGTCGTTGACCTCCACCAGCCTGCCGCCGAGTTGGTCGGCGAATGTGGCTGCCTGGTGGGTGTCGGGGCGGTGCCAGTCGTCGGCGCAGCGCTGGATCTGGGCGGTGGGGCATATGTCGCACAGCTCGCGGATACCGTAGTGGCCGTTGTAGTCGGCGACGCCATGGGCGTAGGCAACGGCGCAGCTGGTCTTGCGGAACAGCGGCGATCCGGTGCCGTATTCGGTTGCGGCGTTGAGGATGCGGTGTTCGAGGTCTGCGGGAAACACTTTGCGGCGCGCGCCTTCGAGGTACGGCTCGGGCAGTCCGTGCGACTGGTAGTATTCCCGGATTTCGTCTTTGAAGAACAGGCCGGTGAAGACGGTCGCGTGCGCGTAGTGGCTCAGTTCGAACGCGTGTTGGAGGTGGTCGTCGGTGTCGTTGAGCACCGGGACGATCGGTCGCCAGTACAACACGACCCGGTATTTGTCGGCGTGCTGGTAGGCGGTGCGCAGGGATGTGGCGGCGATGTTCGAGTCGACGGGCTCGATGCGTTCGTCGTCGATGCCGGAGTGCGTGACGAGGACGGTGAGTCGAAGGTTGCTGATCGAGTTGAGGATGTCGCAGTCGGCGGGTTCGATGCGCCAGCGGGTGATGACAAGGACGTGGTTGGTCAGCGCTTGCTGGTCCAGCAGTCTGAGCATCTCGAACGTGTGCGGCTTGACCGGCGGGAGCATAGGGTCGGTGGCCCGGTTGAAGAGCTGAATCGGGGTTATGTGGGGCCGGAAGTATGGGTGTGCGAGCAGCATGGCCGCGGCTTCGGCGTCGGTCATGAGGGCGCGTGGTGTCTTCATCTCGAAGTTGTCGAAGACGTGCCGAATGCAGTATCCGCAATCGAGTGGGCAGCCGATGATGTGGTTGACGCTCAGTCCGGATTTCCGGTATTCGATGACTTCACGCAAGTCTGGTCGTAGCTGTTCCTGTTGCGCGGCGGTGAGGAGCGGCAGTTGCCGCCGGGTGCGGGACAGGCTGGATACTTGCTCGCGGTCGCGCATGGCAAGCGCCTTTCAATCGGTGATTCGCGGCAGTGGTTCGGTGGGTGCGGACGTGGTGGCGCGCGGCCGGTGACGTTTCGCGGCGTTGAGGGTTTGGTCGATTGCCCGTCGTCGGGCGCAGTGTCGGCGGTCGCATTCGCGGTGGTGGGGCAGTTGTTCGCGGGCCTGGGCCATCGACAGTGGACGGTGTGGCGCATCGTGGGAGAGCCGGTCTCTGATGGTGGCGACGGTCAGCTTGCCGGTGCGCTGTGAGCGCGGATGCAGCAGTAACCAGCCACCTGTGCCGATGACACTTGTCCCGAGCAGCACGTAGATGACCGTGGTAGCTGAGAACACGTCAATTGTTCTGCGCCTCATCTGCGAACCAGCGCCATGGTTGGGAGTTGGTGATCTGCTCGACGAGATCGGTCCAGTGGATGGCGAGTTCGCCGAGTGCTGTCCATGCTTGGTGCACGGCGTCGGCGTCGACTGGCTCTGAGCCGAGCCGCAGCCGGTCGGCTTCGACCTCAGCCGCGGCCATGTCATCGAGCAGGGTACCGAGCGACCTTCGCGGGCTGCTGGTGCCCGGCCGTAGGGGGATGGCTAAGGCGACCCAGTCACCCAAATGACTAGCGCCACAGACCTGGCCGAAATCCCCACCCACAGCCTGCACTTATCGCCGCTCACGCGCATCCATTGAGAGCGAACAGAGCACGGAGCTGTTCGACCGGCTGTCACGAGTGCGCGTCTGTCGGTGCTCTGACGGGCCCTCGGCTACAGGTGGTGGCGAAATCGCCGTGTTTCGGCTTTCATGGAAGGCGGGAGAATCGGCAGGCGCGGAGGAGCCATGCCTTTCGATCTCCACGGTGAGTTCTCTACTGGCCATCTCGGCGCCAGAGTTCGTCCTGGGCCTTTGTCTCCCGCGGCGGCGCGCTCATCGTTTACCTCTACTCACACCAGCACACCGGTACGCCGTTCTTGGCGGAGGGATTGCCCCGCCCGAACGCGCGCGGCTCGTGATCGGTACGGAACGAGGTACCGGTCGTCAACGGACAGCTACCAGTCGGCCAGCGTAGCCGAGGACGTGCGCCGTGTGCCCTGATGGCAGCAACGCGCATGATCCGGCTGCCAGAAGCCGCACGAACGATGTCACTGTCGTCGTTCCAGAGGACCCGCCTCAGCTCAACGCCATGGCCGCTAAAGTGTTGCTGGAGATCATTCTCGGACACGTCCGCGGGACTCGTGGCGAGACCGTCGATAGTCCGCGACCGAGTCCAGCATCAACACCACGGCCGGCTCGCTCCATCGCAGCTTCCGAGGAGGCAGTTCGGCCAGGTCACCGCCGAACGCCGATGTCTTTCTCAACCAGCAGGAGGAATCGCAGCAATGATCAGGTTCGCTTTCGCCGGGCGGGTTTCCACCGAGGACCAGCAAGATCCGGAAGCGTCTCGCAACTGGCAGCTTGGACGAGCGAACGCCCTGGTCGGTCAGCACGGGCGGATCGTCGTGGAGTTCTTCGACATCGGGCAGTCGCGGTCGATTCCGTGGAAGCGCCGCCCCGCGGCCGGGCGGCTGCTCGAGCTGCTCAAAGAGCCCGAGCGAGGGTTCGACGCGGTTGTGATCGGCGAACCGCAGCGCGCGTTCTACGGCAACCAGTTCGGGCTGACGTTTCCGGTCTTCGTCCACTACGGCGTGCAACTGTGGGTGCCGGAGGTCGGCGGCCCGATCGACCCGGACTCCGAAGCACACGACCTGATCATGTCGGTGTTCGGTGGCATGTCCAAAGGCGAACGCAACCGCATCAAGATCCGCGTCCGCGCCGCCATGGCCGCGCAAACCCAAGTCGAGGGCCGCTACCTCGGCGGCCGGCCACCTTACGGGTATCGTCTCGCAGACGCCGGGCCTCATCCCAATCCGGGCAAAGCCGCCGACGGTAAACGGCTGCATACCCTTGAACCCGACCCGGTCACCGCACCGGTGGTCCAACGAATCTTCAGCGAGTACCTTTCCGGCATAGGGATATTCGCTATCGCGCAACGCCTGACCGCCGACAACATCTTGTGCCCGTCGGCCTACGACCGCAGGCGCAACAGCCATCGCTCCGGCGCCGCCTGGTCCAAGAGTGCGGTGCGCGCGATCCTGGGCAATCCGCGCTATACCGGCTACGAGGTGTGGAACAAACAGCGCAAGCAGGAGTTCCTCATCGACGTCGATGACGTCGCCTTAGGCCATCACACCCGCTTGGCGTGGAACCCGAAGAACGAGTGGGTCTACTCCGACCAACCTGCCCATAGTGCCCTCATCGGTAGGGACGCCTTCGAGCAGACACAACTACGGCTCGCCGCCCGAGGCCCGCAATCGACGGGCAGGACCACGACCCGCCGTCAGCACCCGTACGCCTTCAAGGGGCTGCTTTTCCACGACGCCTGCGGACGGCGGATGCAGGGCAACTGGAACCACGGGCTGCCGCACTACCGCTGCCGGTATCCCTCCGAGTACGCCCTCGCCAATAAGCTCGATCACCCGACTACCGTCTACCTGCGCGAAGACCAGCTCAGCGGCCCGATCGATTCATGGTTGGCTGACATCTTTCACCCCGATCGGATCGAGCATTCGCTGACCATGCTCGAGGACGCGCAAGCCGACATCACTCCCGCCATCGAGAGTGCGCGACGATCGCTTACCGAACACGACCGCAAATTGTCCCGGTACCGAGCAGCACTGGAAGCGGGCACCGACCCGGCTCTGGTGGCGGGCTGGACCCAACAGGTTCAGCGCGAACGGCAGGCCACCGCGGCACAGCTCGCCACGCTGGAAGCCGAGCAACGTGGAAATCACCCGATGACCAGGGAGGAGATCCACCAACTCGTGACCTCACTAGGCGGCCTGGTTCACATACTGAAGGCAGCTGACCCCACCGACAAACTCGAGGTCTACCGGCAACTCGGTCTGAAGCTCACCTATGACCACGAAAAACGGGTGGTCGTGGCAGAAACTGCTCCACAACCACCCGTGTGCGTAGTGTCTGTGTCCGGAGGGGGACTTGAACCCCCACGCCCGATAAAGGGCACTAGCACCTCAAGCTAGCGCGTCTGCCATTCCGCCACCCGGACCGGTGTGCTCAGCAAGGTTATCGGATACCGGCGCGCGGACCAAATCGCCCCCTGATCCGCTGGTCACGCCGGGATTACGGGGTGTTGTGGAACTGGCGGCGCAGGTCCCGGCCGACGTCCACCCGAGCATCCTGAATACCACCGAACGGCCACCCGAGCGCATGCACCAACGCGACGTCCTCCCGCACCCTGATGCGTATCTGAGTGTATCCGGATGGTTCCGCATCGGGGTGCGCCGTCGGATCGGTCTCCACATGCCGCAACTCTCGCTCGGCACGATGTGGTCGTGTGTAGCGACTCGGGGCGGTACGCGCTCCCATCGCTCGGCGCTCGCGGAATCCCGGCGATCACCCCGGCGTTGCTCGAGTGGTCCTACCATGCGACGGAACACGAACGCGGCTGACGAGGTGTGAGATGGGTGCGAAGCGAACCGGACCGTACGTGTGCGGGATCGACGCGGCGATGGACGTGATCGGCGGGAAGTGGAAGGCGCTGATCCTGTGGGAGCTCGAGGCGCACGGCGTGCGGCGCTTCGGCGAGCTGCGCCGCGGCCTGCCCGGCGTCTCCGAGAAGATGCTCATCCAGCATCTGCGCGAACTCGAGGAAGACGGGATCGTCGCCCGCGAGATCTTCCCCGAGGTTCCGCCCCGCGTGGAGTACCGCCTCACCGAGAGCGGCGCCGCCCTCAACGCCGCCCTGGAGCCCCTGGGCCTTTGGGGCCGCGACCGCATCGACCGGATCGGCGCCTCCCGCATCGAAATCCCCGCCTGACCACCCGACTCGGCGATCCGCCAACCACCCCATCATCCGCCGGCACCCCAACTCGCCAGGAGCACAACAGGACTCATGTCCAGGTGGCGGAAGTGCCCGGCAGGGCTGGGGTTCATGCGCCTCGAGCGGACCAGATGCGCTCCTCGGCGATCCGGTCGGCGGCCCGTCCCGGGAGGATGGATTCCGTCCGCGACTGTTCCAGCAGCGACGAAACGGTGTCGTAGATCGCGTCGACCTCGGTGCGGATCCGCTCGGCGCTCGCGCGCCGCAACTCACCGGCCACCTGAATGAGCCCGCCGGCGTTGGCCACGTAGTCGGGCACCCAGACGACACCCCGATCGGTGAGGATCTGTTCGACGTCGGGTGTCCAGAGCTGATTGTTGGCCGCGCCGCAGACGATCCGGGCGGTGAGGGTGGACGCCGTGTCCGTGGTGAGGGTGCCGCCGAGTGCGCAGGGCGCGTAGACGTCGAGGTCGGCGCCGAGAACGTGCGCGGCGACGGAGACGTCGGGGAATCGGTCGCGAACCCGGCGGACCGCGTCGGGGTCGACATCGGCGACGACGATGCGGGCGCCGTCGGCGTGCAGGAGTGCGACGAGTTCGGTGCCGACCTTGCCGAGGCCCTCCACCCCGACCGTCCGGCCCGCGAGGGACGGTGCGCGCCAGATGCTGTCGGCGGCCGCGCGCATGGACTGGAACACCCCCAGTGCCGTCATGGGTGCGCTGTCCCCGGATCCCCCGGTCCGCGCCGAGCGGCCGACGACATGGTTCGTGACTTCGCCGATGATGTCGAGGTCGGCGGTATTCGTGCCGACGTCGCCCGCCGAGATGTATCGACCGCCGAGCGTGTCGATGAAGCGTCCGTACGCGCGCAGCAGGCCGGGCGTCTTGATCCGGTTCGGATCGCCGATGATCACCGCCTTTCCGCCGCCCAGGTCGACACCCGCGACGGCGGCCTTGTAGGTCATGCCGCGCGAGAGCCGCAGCACGTCGGTCAGGGCGGCACCCTGGTCCGGGTAGGGATAGAAGCGGGTGCCGCCGAGCGCGGGGCCGCGCACGGTCGAGTGGATTCCGATGATCGCCTGGAGGCCGGTGGCGGCGTCCTCGCAGAAGATCACCTGTTCGTGCGGATGCTCCGAGGCGTCCTCACGGTCGAATACCGTTGTCGCCGTGGCGTGTTCGAGGATCTGGGGCATGGGAAATCCTTCCTGTGCTTGTCGTGGCGCGAGAGCTTCGCGGTCGCGATTCGGCTCGATGTGGGGGCGTTATGCGCATCACAGAAGCATTTCACAGTCATAATGCGCAAGATGTGGGCAAAAGATTGAGCAGTATGCCCAGAACTTTGAGCGGTCGGGAGTGTGACGCTGCGCACAATGACCAGGCTCGGCCCGCTGCGCTCCCACGGCGTTCAGCTCGCCGCGATCGGCCCCGGCGTGACGGAATGGGCGCCCGGCGACGCACACAGTCCGATGACGTGCGAGTGGACGCCACCCGCATCGAAACCCCCGCCTGACCACCCGATTTGGCAATCCGCGAACCACCCCTACTAAGATCATCATCCGCCGGGCGACCCCAACTCACCAGGCACACAACAGAACACCGGTCCGGGTGGCGGAATGGCAGACGCGCTAGCTTGAGGTGCTAGTGCCCTTTATCGGGCGTGGGGGTTCAAGTCCCCCTTCGGACACATCAACCGAGGCCGGATCATGTTCGCGGAGAACATGATCCGGCCTCGTTCGGTTCGCCGACTCGCCCGAACGTGTCGGACCCCCGCCGCATACTGATGAGCATGGGCTATGAATACGTGCGGCCGCATTCTCGCCGGAGAAAGATCGGTGGCAGCTACGTGCGGGGGTCGGTCCGTTATTCAGCCGACGAACGGGTTACGTGACGTCCGCCCGGTACGGCTCGCCGCGGGAGAACGCCGATGCGCCGAGCGGTCCCACCGCTCGGCGCGTCTCCGTAAGCCGGGTCTACACCTCGGCTGTCGTGTGGTTGAACCAGTGGGGGATGGTGGCGCGGGCGTTGCTGCCGTGCAGGGCTTCGGCCAGCGCTTCGATGGCCAGATTGCGCGCCATGCTGGTGGCGTGGCAGTCGCGGAGGCTGTCGAGCATGAGGAAGTCGTGCACCATGCCGAGGGCGCGGACGGCGGTCACGTCGACGCCGGCGGCGCGGAGTTTGGCCGCGTAGGCTTCCCCCTCGTCGCGCAGCACGTCGGCCTCGCCGGTGATGATCAGGGTGGTCGGCAGGCCGCGCAGTTGGTCGAGGCTCGCGCGCAGGGGAGAGGCGTGGATTTCGGCGCGCTGGTCCGGGTCGGTGGTGTACTGATCCCAGAACCACATCATGCCTTCGCGTGTCAGGAAGTAGCCGTCGGCGAACTGCAGGTAGGACGCGGTGTCGAAGTCGGCGTTGGTGACGGGATAGAGCAGCACCTGCGCCGAGAGGTCGACGCCGCCACGCTCCTTGGCCATGAGGGCGAAGACGGCGGACATGTTGCCGCCCACCGAGTCACCGCAGACCGCCATACGGGAGCCGTCCAGGTCGTATTCCGCGCCGTGCTCGACGATCCACTTACCGACGGTCCAGTTCTGCTCGATCGCGTTCGGGTACTTGGATTCCGGCGCCCGTTCGTAGAGAGGGAATACCACCGCGGCCTGGGCGCCGTCGGCCAGTTCGCGCACCAGGCGATCGTGGGTGTTCTCGTCGCCGAACACCCAGCCGGCGCCGTGGATGTAGTAGATTACCGGGAGGTTGCCGGTCAGGCTTTTGGGGCGCAGGATGCGCACGCGAGTGGAGCCGGTCGGCCCGCCGGGCACGTCGACCCACTGCTCGTCCATCTCGGGTTTGTCCACGCCTTCGCCGGCCTGCAGTCCGGCGAGGATGTCGCGGCCCTCGGCCGGGGGGACCTCGTAGATCCGCGGATGCCCGGACGTCGCGTCGGCGAGGGCTTGCGCGGCGGGCTCGAGTACCGGGTCCGGAGGCGGGGGGAGCTGAGTCATGGTGGACCTCTTTCGAATTGGAAGGGATCTATGGCTTGACTCTTTCGTCAGGGTTCGCTGATCCATTGCCAGTCTAGTGACAGACAGCCGCCCCTTGGTCGTTACCGACAAGTTGCCACCTGCTCGAAAAGGAGCGGTCAATCCGGGTTGCCGAACGAGTGCTCAGCATCGCCTCTTCCATATATTGACGCTGCTCACTCGAAGAGTGATGTAAACGGTGCACATATTGAGTTGATCGAAAGGATTTCGACATGCACGCGGTGACGCTCGACGGTTTCGGTGGCCCCGAGGTGATGCGGCGGGCCCGGTGGCGGATCTGCCCGCGCCCGGCCCGGGCGAGGTCGCCATCGACGTGACCTGATGCAGGCCGAGAGCGGCAAAACCCGTTGCGACGCCTTCCTCGAGGTCACCGATATCGCGATCACCGCGCGTACTACGCGCGCAGCGCCGCGAAGCTGCTCGCGCCCAAGCGCCGTCGCGGCGCGATCCCCCTGCTGACCCACACCACGGAGCTGCGCCACCCCACGGGGCGTGGTCGCGGTCGTCTCGCCGTGGAACTACCCGCTGAGCATGGCCGCCGGCGACGCCATTCCGGCGCTCATGGCGGGCAACGCCGTGGTGCAGAAGCCCGACACCCAGACCGCGCTCACCGCGCTGTGGGCGCTGGACCTGCTGTATGAGGCGGGTCTGCCGCGGGACGTGTGGCAGATGGTGGTGGGCCGGGGCAGTTCCCTTGGCGGCACGCTGATGGACCACGCCGACTACATGATGTTCACCGGCTCCACCGCCACCGGCCGCCAGATCGCCCGCGACGCGGGCGAACGCCTCATCGGCGCTTCGCTGGAGCTCGGCGGCAAGAACGCCATGCTCGTGCTCGACGACGCCGATATCGAGCGCGCCGCCGACGGCGCCATCGCCGCGCGCTTCCCCTCCACCGGGCAGCTGTGCGTCTGCGTCGAGCGCCTGTATGTGGACGAGGCGATTCGCGAGGAGTTCGTCGCCGCGTTCGTGGCGCGCGCGAAGAAGCTGCGCATCGGCGGCGGTTACGCTTCGGCTACGACGTTGGCAGCCTGACGGAAATTCACCGATCACCCGGGGGCGAGTCCAGGAGCGCGGGTCCGGATCGCCGGAAGGCCGCGTGCGGCGGCGTTTCTGATCGACTCCGGGGAGAACGCCCCGCGCGAGGGAGAACATGTTCTAGTCTGAGCGCGGTGTCGCGGTGCGGAGGTGGACATGTTGTCGCTGCGGGAGATATCGGATCGGCTCGAGATCCAGGACCTGCTGGTGCGGTACGCGCACGCGGTGGATTCGCGGCAGTGGGAGCTGCTGGACGAGGTGTTCACCGACGACGCGTTCATCGACTACACGGCCATGGGCGGGCCGGCGGGAGATCTGAAGTCCACCAAGGAGTTCCTGGCGGCCGTCATGCCGAACTTCCCGGCCTTCCAGCACCTGGTGAGCAATTCGGCGATGACGTTCGACGGTGACACCGCGACCGTGCGGACGATGTGCCACAACCCGATGCTCGTGCACGGGGACGGCGGCGCGCACAGTCTGATGATGTGCGGATTGTGGTACCTGGATACGGTCGCGCGGGTGGACGGACGGTGGCGCATACGCAGCCGCGTCGAGGAGAAGAGTTTCATGTATCTCGCGCCGGCGACGGGCGGTTCGTAGGGGGCGTCGCCGGATCCGTATGGCACGGGTGAAAGGTGCTGTCACCGGCGCGGTTTCGTGTCGGACCCCAGGCGTAGCGTGCCGGGCATGGTGGGGATGACACAGACTCAGTTCCGGGCGCTGCTCACCGATCTCGCGGCGGCCGATTTCGGCGGCTGGCGGCGCGCCGACGTGCACGCGGTGTGCGCGGGTTCGGGGTGGAAGGTCTCGCGAGAGGTGTTGCCGCGCTGTGAGATCGCGGCGGTGCCGGGCGCGGTGCGCGGGGCTTATCTCACCGAGAACTGGGATCGCCGGCGCGACAGCGAGTCCGAGATGATGCAGCTGTACTTGTGCGCGGCGGTGACGATGCCCGAGAGGTTTCGCGCCCACCTGGAGGTCGCCACGGAGGTGTGGGGCGAGCCGTCGCTGTACGGGGGCAGTCGGAATGCGTTCGCGCGGTGGCGCGGACCGGTGGTGTCGCGGCAGCTCGAGATCGATCGCGAGGGGTCGGTGCTGGTGCGCGCGTTCTGCACCGAGGCGTGGGAGAGTTGGGATCATCGCACCTGGGAGTGGGATGACGCCGTGGACGACGTCCCCTACACCTGGCTCGGCGACAACGGGCACCCGAGCCTGGCGGGCTTTCACACCGGCGGCCGCGTGGCCGGATCGTGGCCGGGGCTGGTCACGGCACTCACCGGCACCCTGCGCGACATCCGGTTCGGCATGCGGGCGCTCGGTGTCGGCGGTCCCGCTCCCACGACCGACGGCGTGGTGATCTCCCTGGAATCGGCCGCGGGCGACTCCCGTGTCGTCCAGCTCGTGCAGGGCGTCGACGAGCTGACGGTCTTGGTGGGCAACGACCACCCCGATCCCGAGTCTCTGGCGCGGCGTGGCCTCGCGCGCGACGAATACGACGCTTGGACAAGTGTTTTCGCGCCGGATCACGATCCACGTCCCGCCGCCGAACTCGCCGTGTCGCTGCTACGGGACCTCGGTTTCGCCTCCGTCGGTGAGCTCGCCGAGCGGTCCTGGCGCTTCGCCAGCCCCTACCGCCGCTTCAGCCTGCACTGCGTAGGCGTGCAGCGAGCGCGAGGACGGTGAGTGGTCGCCGGTTTCCCGATGTCGACCTGTCGAGGCGGTCGTCACCGATCCGCCCGCGGGATCCCGACCCCTGCCGTATCGGCGCGCACCCCAAGGCGAGGCGCACGTGGCTCGTCCGCGAAAGCTAGGGGACCGAACCGCGCAACCCGGCGAGCACGGTCGGGAACGCGGCCGTCCCGCACCGGGTAAACGCCGCGGGGATCACCGGCGGCGACCGCGCACCGGGGGAATCAGGGCCGGTTGGTTCCGGCGGAACCGGGTGCGGGCGCGATATCTGCCCTCTACCCCGTGGGTGGCGCGGGCCCGGGGTGGGCTGCTTGGATCGTTGGCGTGACGGGAGAAGGGTTCCAGTTGTTCGGGCAGCGGCCGATGGTCGAGGCGATGCCGGCGTGGGCGCCGCAGTTTCCGCAGTTCGACCTGGTGTTCGGGCGGTCGGATCTGGGGCATGTGTTCATGGTGAACGGACAGTCGGGGGAGTGCGCGGTGCTGCACCCGTACAAGGCGGCGGCGAAAGGATACGGGCAGTTCTCCGATCCGGAGGCGTTCGCCGGACAGGTGCTGCGCGAGCGCGGTTTCGGCGAGTTCGTGCTGCGCCTCGAGCACGTGGCGCTGATCAGGGAGCGACTGGGCCCGCTGACCGCCGACCAGGTCTACATCGCCGAGCCCTACCCGTTCCTCGGCGGTTCGGAAGCGCCGGAGACGTACTCGGTGGGCGAGGTGGGCGTGTTCCTCGACCTCGTCGCCCAGGCGCACGGATTCGCGTAGCGGACCACCGACGACACCGCGCGCCGCCTGCCCGCCGCCCAAGGCGGGCAACGCCGAACCCGGCGGGCTGTTCTGCACCCCGCAAGCCCCCGCCACGCCGGGCAACTCATCGCTCGACGACCGGCGCGACAGGTGGTGCGCCCGCAACCGGAACGCGCCTGCTCGAACCTCTCACTCCGGGGGTGCTGCCGGTGCCGAAGGCAGCACGTGCGATGACGCAGTCACCGCATATCCGCACCGCATGATGCTCCTTCCCGGGTCCCGTTCCGACCGGTCTGTTCCCGTGCAATGATGGGAACATGTGTTCGAATGCGGGCGGTTTGCCGGAGTGGTGTGCGGCGGGTGGTCGCGGGTGAGTGAGGACGAGCGTTCCGCGGTGCGGAGGTTGCCGCGACCGCGCCGGGTGCTGGTCGATCCGAAGCGGATCTGGGTGCCGCCGCAGCGTCCCGGGCCGGCGCGGCCGTCGCTTGGCGCGTCCTCGAACAGCATCGATCCGTGCTTCCAGGAGCCGTGGTTGCCCGCCACGCAGTACGGCTGGGCGCGGTTGCACTTCGGTCACTATCTGGCCTGGTACGCCGAGGTGGCGGTGGACTATCGCACCCGCAACAAGCTCACCGAGACCACCTTGCGGCAGTGGGTGCCGTGGGACGCGGTGCGCATGCCGAAGGACGGTGACACCGGGAACGGTAAGTAGATCGGCCAGGTCGCGCTGCCGGTTGCGGCGGCAGACCGCGCGCGATCTACACGCGCAGCGAGGTGAACGGCGCGACGGGAATGTTGCGCACCACGAGCCAGCCCAACACCAGCGCGAGGACGACCTGCGGGGCGCGGTGGCGCTGATACCAGCGCCGGGTCCGCTGGTCGCGCACGCGGTCGCGAGCCCAGAAGACGTAGGTGCCGAGGAGTACGACCAACGCGAGCAGCGCGAGCGCGTTGTAGTGCACCGCGGCCGGGATGTCGCCGTGCAGCAGCGAATACAGCATGCGGGAGCTGCCGCAGCCGGGGCAGTTGATGCCCAGCAGGAACTTGGACGGGCAGACCGGGATGATGCCGCCCGGAGTGGTCGGATCGGCGAACCATACGGCGACGCAGGCGAGCGCTCCCGCACCGGCGACCGCGACGGGCGCGATCAGCCGGTGCGGGAGCGACACGCGAGTGGTCACGCCGAGGCGGCGGCCGCGAACGCGACGATGTAGATCACGATCCAGACGACCATGACGATCGCGCCGCAGATCGCGGCGATGGTGGACCACTTCTTGGCCTCGTCGGCCGCGCGCTGCGCCTCGGCGGCCTGGCCCTGCATCCACAGGCTGTTCACGTTGGACGCCTTCATGATGGCGACGATGCCGAAGGGCAGGCAGCAGAACACGGTCGCCAGGATCGCCCACACCATGTGATTGTCCGGCTGCGGGCCGGCCGGCGGGTAGCCCGCGCCGTAACCGGGGGCACCGGGGTAGCCCGGCGCCGGCGGGTATCCGCCCGCCGCAGGGTATCCGGGCGCACCGGGGTAACCACCCGCCGCCGGGTACCCGGGCGCGCCACCGGGGTAGCCCGCCGGCGGGTATCCGGCCTGCTGGGCGTACGGGTCACTGGCCGGCGGCTGCTGCTGCGCGTAGGGATCCGACTGCTTGTACGGGTCGAATCCGGGCTGTTGCGGCGGGTATGTCATCAATTCCTCACTTGTCGTCGACGCTCGGTGGCGCGGGTGTTCTCGGCGGACCTCCGAAGCACGCCCCCCGAACGACCCCTGACAATCTGTTGACCAGGTCTCCGGCAGTGTAATGGGTCGGGGCGGCGGGCACAGTCCGGCGGTTGCCACCGGTATTCATGCCCCGTCGCGAAGGGTTGTACTCGAGGTGATTCGGCTGCGCGCGTGGATAATCGCGCATGCCAGGGACGCGCGGCGCGGATCGCCGGGCGCGGGTGCGGCACGGGGCCCGGCGGCGAATGGTAGGAAGGGGGCGTGTCCGTCAACGGTGAACTCCCAGATCCGAACAGCAGATCCCGCGCGGTAGACGAAGTCGTCGAGTTGGTGAGCCGGTTGATCCGGTTCGACACCTCCAACACCGGCGACCTGGCCACCACCAAAGGTGAGGCCGAGTGCGCCGATTGGGTGGCCCACCAGTTGCAGGACGCCGGCTACACCACCGAGTACGTGGAGTCCGGCGCGCCCGGTCGCGGCAACGTGTTCGCGCGGCTGGCGGGCGCGGATTCCAGCCGTGGCGCGCTGATGATGCACGGACACCTGGACGTGGTGCCCGCCGAGGCCTCGGACTGGAGCGTGCACCCGTTCTCGGGCGCGGTGCGCGACGGTTACGTGTGGGGCCGCGGCGCGATCGATATGAAGGATATGGTCGGCATGATGCTGGCCGTGGCCCGGCAGTTCAAGATCGAGGGCACGGTGCCGCCGCGCGATATCGTGTTCGCGTTCCTGGCCGACGAGGAGAACGGCGGCCGGTGGGGCTCGCAGTGGCTGGCGGACAACCGGCCCGATCTGTTCACCGGCATCACCGAGGCGGTCGGCGAGGTGGGCGGTTTCTCGCTCACGGTGCCGCGCCGCGACGGCGGTGAGCGCAGGCTCTACCTGGTGGAGACCGCGGAAAAGGGCCTGGGCTGGATGCGGTTGCGCGCCAAGGCCCGCGCCGGTCACGGTTCGTTCCTGCACGAGGACAACGCGGTGACGATCCTGGCCGACGCGGTGGCCCGGCTCGGCAAGCACACGTTCCCGCTGGTGCTCTCGGATTCGGTGGCGGAGTTCCTGGCGGCGGTGTCGGAGGAGACCGGTATCCCGTTCGATCCGGAGAGCCCGGATATCGAGGGCCAGCTCGCCAAGCTGGGCACCATCTCCCGGATCATCGGCGCGACGCTGCGCGACACGGCGAATCCGACCATGCTGCAAGCCGGGTACAAGGCCAACGTCATCCCGCAGACGGCGGAGGCGGTGGTGGACTGCCGGGTGGTGCCCGGCAGGCAGGCCGCGTTCGAGCGGGAGGTCGACGAGTTGATCGGCCCCGACGTGGAACGCGAGTGGATCACCAAACTCGACTCCTACGAGACCACCTTCGACGGGCACCTGGTGGACGCGATGAACGACGCGATCCTCGCCCACGATCCGCAGGGCCGCACCGTGCCCTACATGCTCTCCGGCGGCACCGACGCGAAGGCGTTCGCCCGCTTGGGCATTCGCTGCTTCGGCTTCGCGCCGCTGCGGCTGCCGCCCGAACTGGATTTCAGCGCCCTGTTCCACGGGGTGGACGAGCGGGTCCCGGTGGACGCGCTCGAGTTCGGCACCCGGGTGCTGGAACACTTCTTGTTGCACAGCTGATCCGACGCCCGAGTGCACCACCGGGCAGAGAAAGGACACCGATGACCTACAACCCTTACGACGCGCTCCCGAAGGTTGCGGAATTCACCGTCACCTCCGCCGATGTGGCCGATGGCGCCACGTTCGGCAACGACCAGGTCAGCGGCGTGTTCGGCGCGGGCGGCAAGGATGTGTCGCCGCAGCTGTCGTGGTCCGGATTCCCGGAGGGCACCAAGAGTTTCGCCGTCACCGTCTACGACCCGGACGCGCCGACGGCCTCGGGCTTCTGGCACTGGGTGGTGGCCGACATCCCGGCGAGTGTCACCTCGCTCGACAGCGGCGCGGGCAGCGAGGGCGGTTCGCTGCCCGAGGGCGCGCTCGCCGTGCGCAACGACGCCGGTTTCGCGGGCTTCGTGGGCGCGGCCCCGCCGCCCGGGCACGGCCCGCACCGCTACTTCATCGTGGTGCACGCGGTGGATGTGGAGTCGCTGGGCGTGGACGCCGGCGCGTCGCCCGCGCTGGTGGGCTTCACCCTGTTCTCCCACACGCTCGGCCGGGCCACGCTGGTGGCGCAGTACGAGCGGTAAGGCGGCGGCGGCCCCGGGCCGGTCGGCTCGGGGCCACGATTGTGCGTGCGGCTGCGATGTCGCTGTCGTGTGTCGCGAAGGCCGCTCGTCCCGACAGCGCTTCAGCCGGTGCGTATTTCGAGGATTTCCTCGACCGGCCGGCGCGGTGTTCGCGGTGGGGGCGGGGCGGTGAGCGGGGAGACCCCGACGCGCAGGACGATCTGCGGGACGGTGGTGTGGGGGAGCAGTTCGGCGATGGTTCTGCGGCCGGTCGGGGGTTCGGTGATGTGGGTGAGCGGGCAGATGGCCAGGCCCTGAGCGGTGCATTCGAGCAGGACGGCCGAGAGGGCGTCCCCGGTGCGCAGCCAGGTTTCGGGGGCGTCGGCCGGGGAGCTGATCACCAGCAGGCTGGAGCGGTCGGCGAGGTCGGCGCGCCGGGTGGAGGACGCGCGGGACGGGAGCGCGCGGCCCACGCCGACCCTGGCGAATTCCTCGGCCGAGGCCAGGGACTGCGCGGGCACACCGCCCGCTTCGGCCGAATGCCCGGTCCACCAATGCAATTCGGATTGGTAGGCCATGTCGTAGCGGTGGGCGGCGGTGTCGTGCGCCGAGACCTCGGCGAGCCTGTCGCGCGCGTCCTCGCCGAGCAGGTGCAGTTCGAGGTCGTGCGGCTGCACCAGCAGCCGGGCCCGGTGCACGAGGTCGGCCTGCCGGGGTGGGGGCAGCAGGGGCAGGCGGTCGGTGCGCCTGCGGTCGATGGCGGTGGCGCGGTCCGCGATGCCGGGCGGCGGGTCGGGCCAGGGCCGGAAGGTGATGGCCGCCAAGTGATCCGGGCGGGCGGGGTCGGGCAGCCTGCTGGTGTCGGTGTGCCAGCCGGCGTCGGCGAAGGCCGTGCGGGCGTGGTGCAGGGCGGCGCCGCAGCTGATCACGAGCTGGCGCGCGTGCGGATCGGTGGCGGCGAGCCACCGGCTGTCGTCGCGGAACAGGTGCAGGCGCGTCCCGTCGAACACCCACCGCCACGGTTGCGTGTTGTGCACCGACGGCGCGCGTCCGGCCGCCCGCACCCCGGCCCGGACGGTGCGCGGCACACCTCGCGATCCGCGCGGTCTGGCGGCTGTCGGCGGCGTTGCCGGTTGGGATCAGGAGCAGACCGCGTCCCGCAGGGAATTGGTCAGCGATCGATGTCGATGTAACGGTTGCCGGGACTGCTGACACTGAGCCTTCTGAAGCTATCCGCTTGGAAGGAGTCTCAATGTACGGCACCCCGTTGCCCCCGTCCGCAGAAGCAGCCACCGCGGCGGCGGGCTCCGGCCCACACGGCGGCGGCAAAGCCGACCAGCCCTGGGCGCTTCGCATGCTGGAAAGCCGGGTGTCCGGACGCTGGGCGGTCACCGTCGCGATCGTGCGAATCGTGGTCGGCGCGTTCTTCATCCTCGCCTCAACCTCGAAGTTTCCGTTCTCGAGTTACTACCAGGCAGAACTGGCCGCGTTCGTGAGGTGGGGCTTTCCGGATTCGGCCTTGATCGTCATTCTGGTCGGCCTGCTCGAGTTGGGCTGCGGGGCGCTGCTACTCCTCGGCCTCGGTACGCGACTGGCCACTGCCGGGCTCGCAGTCACCATGGTGGGTGCGATCTGCACCGCCGGGATACACGAGGGCGGCTACTTTCACCTCGGCCTCGCACCGACAATGCTGCTCGTCGCGCTTGCTCTGACCTGGACCGGAGCAGGCGCGGTGTCGTTGGACTCCCGGGTGGCCGCGAAGGTGGAGGGCAAGCGATGAACTATTCCCGTGTAGCCGACCCGGGCAACACGTCGGTGCGCGTGGTACCTGCAGAGGCGAGGGACCTGGCTGCTGCTGCCCAACTGCTGGTGGATTTCAACCGGGAATACAACGATCCCGCCCCTGATCCGGCGTGGCTGGCTGATCATCTGTCGACGTTGATCGCGGGCGGAGACACCAGTGTCCTGCTCCTCGGTGATCCGGCGGTCGCAGTGGCTGTACTTCGGTTCCGGACCAGTACGTGGTCGGCGAGTTCCGAAGCCTATCTCGCCGAGTTCTACGTGATTCCGCGGCTGCGTGGACGTGGCATAGGCTCACAGTTCCTGGCGGCGATTCTCGATCACGCCCGTGAACGCGGGGCGACATACATGGATCTGACCACCACCGAGGAAGACCGCGCCGCACGCCGCGTCTATGAGAAACACGGTTTCGATTGCCACGAAGGCAAAGGCCAAGGGCCTGTCTCGTTGTACTACGAACTCGACTTAGAATGAAACGAACGGGGATCCGTTCTCACAACCGGATTGCTGGCTTCGAGTTGAGGCCGCACCGAGTTGAGCCCGGCGGCCCTATCGTCCCCGCACGCCTGGAGACACGGATGTCGGAACGGAACGACACAGAGGAATACGTCCTGCTCGCTGGCTTGCAGAATGGTGATGCGGCCACGTTCGAGTTCATTTTGGACAATTGGTCGGGTGGGATGATCCAGGTAGCGAGAAGTTACGTCTCGACCCACGAGTCGGCCTGCGAAGTGGTGCAGGAAACCTGGATCGCCGTCATCCGCGGCATCGACAGATTCGAAGGTCGCTCCACATTGAAAACTTGGGTGTACCGCGTCTTGGTCAACACGGCCAAACGCCGTGGTCTCCAGGAGGCGCGTAGTGTTCCGATGAGCTCGTTGGACACCGGACCTACGGTCGACTCCGCGCTATTTCGACCCGAGGGAGAGCCGTATGCGGGTCACTGGTGGTCGCCGCCGGTGCCGTGGCCCTCACCGGAGCAGGCTTTGCTCGACGACGAGGTGCGCACGGTGATAGTCGCGGCGCTCGAACAACTGCCCGCTCGGCAACGCATGGTGATCAACCTGCGCGATGTGCTCGGCTACGGGGCGCACGAGGTCCGCGAGATACTCGAGATCTCCGCGGCCAACCAGCGAGTACTACTGCATCGGGCGCGGGCTTTCGTCCGAGGAAGACTGGAGGAGTACTTCGCCGCAGCCGAGAACACCCACCGGCGAACGGACAGGAAGGTACCTTGATGGAGGAAATTCATTGCATCGACCTTGTCGAACGGGTCACCGACTTTCTCGAAGGCGCCCTGAGCGCGGACGAAGAGCGGCTGTTCCTCGCCCATCTGCGGTACTGCGACGGGTGCGACCGCTATCTCGACCAGCTGCGCCACACCATCAACGCCCTCAACCACCAACCTTCGCCCGGCCTGTCCAACGATATGAGACAAGCGCTGCTGGCCGAGTTCCGTTCCCAGTCCTACTGAGCTGAGCTGAGCCGACAGGGGCGCTCCTCGAATACGCGCGAATTCCGACCTCAGCAATCAGAATTCTCCCAGTTCAGAGCACCCTTTCTCGTTCGGACACGCGATCCTCAGTCACCTCCGATGAAGCCCGGGGCTAGAACCCAGATTCTCGCCCCGGGCCACGTGAGTCGGGTACCTACTTCACGTTGATGACGGTGTCCGGGATCGGGTCGGTGTAGAGGGACGCGATCTCGGCGGCGTACTTGGCGTCGATCGGCTTGCGCTTGAGCGACATCTTCGGGGTGAGTTCGTCGCCACCCGGCTCCCAGAGGGTGCCGAGCACGGTGAAGCGCTTGATCTGCTCGACGCGCGAGAGTTTCCGGTTGCCCGCCTGCACGGCGGCCGTGACCTCGTCGAGGATCTCCTTGCGGGTGGACAGCGCCGCGAGATCGTCGGCGGGAGCGTCGATCTCCTTGGCGCGGACCGCCGCGATATCGGGGTCGAGGACGATGAGCGCCGCGATGTAGGGCTTGGCGTCGCCGATCGCGACGACCTGGCCGACGAGCGAGGACGCCGCCTTGACCGCGTTCTCGATATTGCTGGGCGAGATGTTCTTGCCCGACTCGTTGATGATCAGTTCCTTCTTGCGGTCCACGATCCGGACGTAACCGTCGGGGTCGATGGTGGCGACGTCGCCGGTGTGCAGCCAGCCGTCGTCGTCGATCGCCTCCTTGGTCTTGTCGGGTTGCGACCGGTAGCCGGGGGTGACGATCGCGCCGCGGATCAGCAGTTCGCCGTCCTCGGCGAGGCGGATCTCCGCGCCGTCGACGACGCGGCCGACCGAGCCGGGGCGCGGCTTGTCGAGTTCGGTGTAGGTGCCGACGCCGGTGGTCTCGGACATGCCCCACACCTCGGTGATGGTGAAGCCGAGGCCGAGGAAGTACTCCAGGGTCTCCGGCGGGATGGCGGCCGCGCCCGACGCGGCGACCTTCAGCTCGTCGAGGCCGAGCGCGTGGCGCAGCTTGGACAGCACGAGGGTGTCGGCGAGCTTGTACTGCACGCCGAGCACCGCGCCGCGTCCCTTGCCCGCCAGATCGGCGCGCGCGGCGGCGACGCCGGTGCCGATCGCCCACTGGGCCAGCGACTTCTTGACCGGGCTCGGCTCGGTGGCGAGCTTGGCGTCGATACCGGCCTTGATCTTCTGCCACACGCGCGGCACGCCGAAGAACGTGGTGGGCCGGGCGTCGGGCAGTGCGGCGGCGACCTCGCGGGGATCGGTGACGGTGGTGATCTGGATGCCGGTGAGCAGGCTCATGGCGTGCGCGGAGATGCGGTCGGCGACGTGCGCGGCGGGCAGGTAGGACACCGCGCGATCGTCGAATCCGACCCGCAGCGGGCCGTTGACCAGCGCGATGATCTGCGCCAGCACGTTGCGGTGGGTGATCTCGACGCCCTTGGACGGGCCGGTGGTGCCCGAGGTGTAGATCAGGGTGGCCAGATCGCCGGATTCGACGGCCCGCCAGGCGGCGGTGAAGTCGAAATCGGCGGCCGGGTTGGCCTCCACCTCGGCGAGGGTGAGGGCGCCGGTGGCCGGGCCGTCGACCACGATCACGTGCTCGAGCTCGACGCCCGCGCCGGTGATGATGGGCAGGAACAGGCTCTCGGTGACGACGACCTTGTTCTCGGCGTTGGTGAACAGGTGCCGGATCTGTTCGGGGGAGCTGGTGTTGTAGACGGAGAACGGCGTGGCGCCCAGGTGCAGCGCGGCGGTGTCGACCAGATTGAACTCGGGCCGGTTGGTGAGCATGATGCCCACGGTGTCACCGCGTTTCAGGCCCAGGGCCGCGAGTCCGGCGGCGATGACTTCGACCCGCTGACCGTATTCGCGCCAGGTGATCTCCGTGGTGCCGCCCACGGTGCGCAGCGCGACCTGGTCGGGCCGCAAGGTGATGGTCTCCTGGAACGCCTCGGGAACGGTGTAGACCGTTTTGCCTGATTCGTGCGCGAAACCGATATCTGTTGTGCTCATAATCCCTGTTCCCGGTGCTTCTGTCGTGAACCGACCCCGTGCGCTCGGCCCCTGCAATGCCGACGCGATGCGAGAGATGCTATGTCATTCTCTCGCCACGCGGCGCGTCTTCGAGTGGCGCGGCTCACTTATCGTAGCGATTCGGGCGCGGATGTGGCGGCGGTTACCGGAGGCGCCGGCGTTTGCGTGGTTCCTCGGCCGGTTCCGACCAGCCCGAGTCGTCGGGCAGGACGGGCATCACCAGGGTGCTCTCGGGGGAGGCGAGCGTGGGGGCCCACGGCCCGGCGTCGGCGGCGAACCAGTGCTTGCGGTGCTGGCGTTTGGCGTCGAGATAGCTTCGGGCCCTGGCACTCCGGGCCCGCGTGGCCAACGGCAGGACGACCACGTGGATGCCTGCGGCGCGCACGGCCTCGGCCTTCTCGGGGTTGTTGGTGAGCAGGCGGATCCGTGTCAGCCCCAACTGCACCAGCTGCGTGACGCCGGGCCCGTAGTCGCGGGAGTCCGCGGGCAGGCCGAGCTGGGCGTAGCTGGTGAACGTGTCGTCGCCGGTGAGTTCGGAGGCGCGCAGGCCGCGCGCCTTCGCGGTGAGACCCGCTCCGCGCCCCTCTTGTTCGAGATAGAGCAGCACGCCGGCGCCCTCGTTCTGGATCTGGTCCATGGCCAGGTCCAGCTCCGGACCGCAGTCGCAGTCGTCGGAGGCCAGCGCGTCGCCGTAGAGACAGCGGGAGTGGATCCGCACCAGGCAACCGTCCGCGATCTCACCGAACACCAACAGGGTGCCGCTGTCGCGTCCGGCGTGGAATTCGTGCACCCGCACGGTCATCTCCCGGCCTTTGCGCGTCAGCTGGTGCTCGGTCTCGTCGAGACCGCGCGCGGAGAGGGTCACATGTGCCTCCATGCAGTGGGTTTCGGGTGGGGGTGCGGCGGTGCTCAGGAGTTCTGCGGGCCCGTCGCGGTATATCGTGCGATGCGGTCGATTTCGGCCGCGGTCGGCATGGTGTCGGCGACTTCGCCGAAGGACTGGGTGGCGGCCATGGCCGCGGTCGCCCATTCGAAGTCGGCGCGGTCGGCGGCGCGTCCGTTGACGACGAGGCGGTAGGCCAGGGCCGCCATGAACGCCGCGTGCGCGCCGGGGGAGCTGTCCAGCTGCGCCGCGACGGAGCGCGGCAGATGCAGGGTGGAGTCGTCCTCGGCGACGACGTGACACTCGAATCCGTCGACGACGCAGACGTTGTCGACGCCCATGGCCCGCAGCCGGCGGGTGATCTCGCCGACCGACGGCAACTCCACCGTGCCCGGTTCGGCGAACAACCCGGCCAGCTGCGCGCGCGAACCGATCATGTAGTCCACCAACGGAAAGTACTTGTAGAGGTACTGCGGATGGGCCATCGGCGGGGTGGGGTGCACCAGCAACCACGGCGGGTCCGTGGCGCCTTGGATCATGCGCAGCATGTGCTCGAGGACGCCGACGGGCGGCTCGAAAGTCACGAGCAGAGCGTCGGATTCGGTGATCGCCTCCCGGGCTCCCGGCTTGTTCAGGTCCTCCCGGGTGAGCCGCACGGTGTCGTTGGCGCTGCCGATGGTCAGGCTGTTGCCGCTGTCGTCGACGATCACGCAGGCCACGGGCGTCGACTCGGCGGGCACGATCTTCACCAGTTCGATGTCGACGTGCTCGCGGGTGAGGTAGCGGCCGATGCTCTTGCCCGGCAGGTCGTCGCCGACGGCGGCGAGCAGGCGCACGTCGAGCCCGAGACGGGCGGCGGCGACGGCGCGGTTGAGTCCCTTGCCACCGATGTGGTCGCCGAACAGGCCCCTGCTGGGCGAGGACTTCCCCGGCAGCCGGTCCACCCGGTAGAAGTGGTCGATCACGGCGTCGCCGAGCACGGTGGCCGCGCCGATGTCGCCGCGCGGCCGGGCCGAAGCGTCTGTCGGCGAGACGGTGTCGTGCGCGCCCGGTGCGAAGGCGGATTCGCTGGCGAGCAGGGTGGCCAGGGCGCCGAGCGCGCGCCGTTCCAGGGTGCTGCGCAGCGACCGCACCGTCGGTGAGGGCGGAATCCTGGTGGCGCCCGCGCCGCGGTGCAAGGCCTCCCACTGTTCGGACAGGTAGGTCCGCCGCTGTCCGAGGTCGGCGGCATAGAGGCGGTCCGGATCGATGCCGGGGGGCGGTGCGCCGCGCAGCAGTCCGAGGGACAGCGCCGCGTCGGCGATGAGCCGGTCGCTGAGGTCGAGTTGGGCGGCGAGGTCGGAGACGACGGCGAGCACCGCCTCCTCGGCCGTGACGCCGTCGCGGTAAGCGCGGCGATGGACGACGGGCAGCCCGACCAGCGGCCCCACGTCGATCTCGGTGGAGCGCAACCGTTCCGCACCGCCCGCGAGTCCGGAGTGCTTGCCGAGCCGCGCGAGGATGCCGCGCAGGGCAGGGGCGGAGTCCTGCGACACCATAGGCGCGATCCACTCCTCGGCGGCTGAGGGGGACGGTCCCGAGGAGGGGTCGATCCCCGATCGTGGGCAACGGCATCTGTGCTTGTGACGGCGCGATCCGCCGGACGACGCTCACAATAGGCCGCCCGAGCGGGTTTAGCCACGCGAATCGCGGTGAATTCCGTAGTTGTGACGGCAATTGACGTTGCAATTCGGCAACTGCCGAAATTCTGGTAGCGATCGGGCCGTCACAGCGGTGACACTGAAATCGGGCGACCCGATCGCCCGCACCAGGAACTCGGAGGGACTGGTGATGAGAGTGGTTCTCGTCCGGCGACGCATCCGCCGGCACCGACGGCAGCGCCCCGAGACCGAGCGCGAGCCGAATGCCGGGCGTGCGGGGCGGCCGATCCGCTGATCGGCGCACCCGGCGCTCGCCGACGGACCGGATGACCGGTACCGGCACCCGATACGGCCGAATCCCCTGGCGGAACGGCCCTTTCCGGAACCACCCGGACGGCGGCACTGCCGTCGTCGCAGCGGATGTCCGAACAGGAGGCATTCGTGACCATGTTCGTCACCGACTGGAACATCACCAGCGACCTCACCGATCACACGGCGCATCGCGTCGCGGAGAAGTGGCCGAATTCGTGGCGGCTGAGCTGGCTGCCCGACCGTCTGCTCACCCGTGAGCAGGCCCTGGCGGGGATGGATCTCGCCGAGATCATCAGCACCCGCACCCACCGGCTGGATCAGACGGCGCAGTTGCGCGCGGTCCACCTGGCCGGACAACTCGGTATCCCCTTCGAGCAGATCATGCTCGGGCTGTAAGCACCCGGAGGCAGCCATGGCCATCACCACCACCGACTGGTTCATGATCAGCGACCTGACGCCCGAATCGGCCTATCGCGAACGCGGGCCCGGTGAGCGGGTGTGGCGGTTGAGCTGGTTACCCGGCCGCCTGCTCACCTGCGAGGAGGCCCTGGCGGGCATGGAGCTGGACGAGAAGCTCAGCGATCCCGGCCTGGTGCACGACCGGGTCGCGATGGCCGAGGCCGCGGTGCGCGCCGACCGGCTCGGCATCCTGGTCGAGCAGGCGATCGTGTGGCTGTACAAGCGGATGCTCGAGCGCGACGGGCGGGGTGTGGCGTCGCCGCAGCCGCGGACGGCGCTCGGGTGCGAGCACCATTCGCGGCGGTTGATCTGCGACGAACCGCACGTCTACGGGTGAGTCGATCCGGGCGCACCAGCCCTGCGCCCCAAGGGATTTCAGGTCCTGGCGACGTTCTCCGCACCGACCGCCTCGGCGATCGAGGTGTAGCCGTACTCGCGCAGCAGCCGGGCCAGGCCGCGGTGGATCTTGCCGGTCCAGAACGGGCCGCCGTAGATGAAGCCGGTGTAGCCCTGCAGGAGGGTGGCGCCGGCGAGGATGCGTTCGAAGGCCTGTTCGGGGGTTTCGATCCCGCCGACGGAGATCAGCACCAGGCGGTCGCCGACGCGCCGGTAGAGGCGGCGCAGCACCTCGAGGGAGCGGGCGGCGACCGGGGGACCGGACAGTCCGCCCGCGCCCATGGCGGCCACCTCGGCGGCGTCGGTGCGCAGACCGTCGCGGCGGATGGTGGTGTTGGTGGCGACGATGCCCGCCAGGCCCAGTTCCACGGCGAGGTCGGCGACGGCGTCGATGTCGTCGTCGGACAGGTCGGGGGCGATCTTCACCAGCACCGGCACCTCGACGGTGTCGAGCACGGCACGCAGCAGGGGGCGCAGCGATTCGACGGCCTGCAGGTCGCGCAGGCCGGGGGTGTTGGGGGAGCTGACGTTGACCACGACGAAATCGGCGAGCGGCCCGAGCAGGGCGGCGCTGGTGGCGTAGTCGGAGGCGGCGTCGGCCGGTTCCACGACCTTGGTCTTGCCGATATTGGCGCCGATCGGCACGGTGGAGCGCCGGGCGCGCAGTTGGGCGGCGGCGGCCGCGGCGCCGTGGTTGTTGAAGCCCATGCGGTTGATGAGCGCGCGGTCGGCGGGCAGCCGGAACAGGCGCGGGGCCGGGTTGCCGGGCTGGGCCTGGGCGGTGACGGTGCCGATCTCGGCGAATCCGAACCCGAACGGTCCCCACACGTCGGCGCCGTCGGCGTTCTTGTCGAATCCGGCGGCCAGCCCGAGCGGGGCCGGGAACTCCACGCCGAAGGCGGTGTTGCGCAGGATCGGGTCCTCGGCGGCCAGCTTGTTCAGCGCCCACCGGGCGGGGGCGAAGCGGGCGGCCAGGCGCATGGCGGTGAAGGCCCAGTGGTGGATTCGTTCCGGCGGCACCAGGAACATCAGGCGCAGCAGCAGTGCGTACATCGGTCGCGTCACATCCCCGGTTCGGGCTGGGGTAGTAGGGCGTGCTTGCGGCGGCGCAGCAGGACTTTGCGGCTGCCGTCGGTGTAGGCGCGCACGCGCGACAGTTCCCACCCGCCGAATTCGGCCTGGATGGCCAGGCGCATGGACGCGGTCACGCGGGTGACGTCCTTGGGCAGCCGCAGCGGTATGTACTCGTAGTCGTCACCGCTGGTCTCCCAGCCGGCCGGTAACGCCGCGCGGGAACTCTTCTGCGCCATCACTGCCCTCTCTTCAGCTGGTCCGCGGGAATCCGCTGCACACCGTCCCCGGTCGCGGATCCCACGAACAGGTCCCCGGTGCGCTCGTCGACGGTCACCGCATCGGGCTGCCGGACGGTGGGATGGCGTCCCACTTCCTCCGGTATACCCGCCGACAGATCGAATCCGACCACCTCGTTGCTCTGCGTGCACGTGACCCACACGGTCTCGGACCGCGGGTCGTAGGCCAGTGCGTAAGGCGACGATCCTACCGGGAAACGCTGGCGCAGGACGAGCGGTCCGGTCGTGTAGACGAGCAGTTCGCCGCCCGCGGTGTCGGTGACGAGCACGCGGCCGAAGTGATCGGAGATCATGTTCGTGGCGCCGTCGCCCGCGCGCAGGGCCAGGCCGAGGGAGTCCTTGGCGGGGTCGATCTCGGTGATCGAGGTCTGGCGGCGGTCCAGCACGGCGATTCGGTCGGCGGTGAGCGCGACCACGTCGGCGGAGACGAGACCGCCTACGGTGTCGAGGGTTTCGCCGGTGGCCGAGACGAGGCGGACCTTGCCGTCGGCGGTGCCGAGGACGTAGCTGCCGTCGTCGCGGCGGCGCACGGTGCGGACGTCGCCGTCGGCGGGGATCTCGGTGGCTTCGGCGCGGGCGACGTCGACGCGGACGATGCGTTGCGGTGTGGCGACGAGGATTTCGCCGGGCGCGCCCTGGGCCAGGCTCGCGCCGGGGCCGGGCAGGGTGACGGTGCGGGCGTCGGCGGGTGCGGCCGGATCGATGAGCGTGAGCGTGGTGTCGGTGAGGGCGGCGAGTCGTCCCGTTTCGGATTCGGCGAGCAGCGCGCGCACCGGAACGGCGACGCCCAGCACCTCGCCCGCGGGGGCGGCGGCCGGTGCGGGCGCGACGGCCGCGACGGCGGGTTCGCGGGTCGCGACGTTCGGGACGTCGTCGTCGGCACCGCATCCGGACAGCAGCGCCGCGACGGTCACACCCACCAGCGCCGAGATCACCGAGCCCCGAGGGCGCACCACCGAACTCCTTCTCTGACGGGTCAACGCGACCCCACCATCTGACCATGACCGTCCCTCGCCCCGGCCGACCGGGGTGGCGGCGACGCCGGAACGTCACCGTTGGGGGTTACGGTGTACAGGAAGACGTCCAACGCAGGGAGTTCCGGTTGAAAGCCGACCATCCATCGGGGTTTGCCATCGACGACATCACCGTTGGTCCGTTCGCTCACGGATTCGGCACCACCGCCGACGGCAGGCCGTACGCGTTCCGCACCGTCCGCTCCACCCTGACGCTGGAGATCTACCGCGCCGACCTGGACACCGACGTGCCGGGCCCCGAGGACGTGGTCGCGGTGGCGGAGGTGCGCGTCACCGATGTGGATCTCGACGACGAGCGCAGCGTGGTGGCGCTGGTGCGCGACATGATCCCCGACGCGGTGCCGGTGGAATCGGCGGCCGACCGGGATGTCACGACGGTGCGGGCGCTGCTGGGGCGGATCAGTTCCGCGCTGGACGGCATGTAGGTGGTATGTAGGTAGTGATGCATTCCACACGAATTTCGCGAATCGCGCTCGGCGCCGCGACCTGCCTGGCCGTCGTCGCGGTGGCCGCGTGTAGTTCGGGCCCCGACGACGCCGAGGTCGAGGCGGCCCGTTCCAAGGCGCTGGCCGAGCTGTCGTCCTCGGCGGCGGCCACGTCGAGCGAGATCGTGAATCGCCCGCTGCCCACCGCCGCCGAACTGGACGCGCAGATCAAGCGGGCGCTGGACCCGGCGCTGCCCGACAGCGAGCGCACCGCGCTCATCGAGGACGGCGAGGCGTTCAAAGACGCCATCCCCGACATGTACCGGGCGCTGCAGGACAATCCGCGCGCCGTCTACGGGGTGACCGATCCGGTGTTCGACAACCGCGACGGCACGCTCACCGCCACCATGCGGCTGGACAAGGACGGTTCGGGCACCGCGGTGCGCACCACGGTGGTGCACTTCATCTACCTGGACGGCCGCTGGAAGATCTCGCGCACCGATCTGTGCGGCATCCTGCGCTCGGCCGACTATCGCACCCCCGCGTGCGGGTGATCGCGGTCGATGCTGCATTCCGGTTCCCTGCGGTGGGGACGGTTCGTCTACCGGCACCGCTATCTCGTGCTCGGCGTGTTCGTGTTCGCCGTGCTGCTGTCGGGCTGGTACGGCCGCGATCTGATGGACCGGCTCTCCCAGGAGGGCTGGTTCCACGAGACCAGTGAGTCGGTGGTGGCGTCCGAACTGGCCGACGCCACCTTCGGGCGCGACACCGACAGCGACCTGATCCTGCTCTACACCGCCCCCGACGGGCACACCGTGGACGATCCGCAGGTGCGGGACGCGGTCACCGGGCAGCTCGCCGACCTGCTGGAACGCTATCCGGATCGCATTCTCAAGATCGACAGCTACTGGGACAGCCCGTTCACCGCGAACGCGGCCGACGCCGAGAAGAAGCACGCCTTCGCCAGCGTCGGCCTGCAGGGCGACGGCGGCACGGTGACCGTCGAGAACTACCTCGCGATCAAGGACGCGCTGGGCGCGGGTGCCGAGGGCGGGGGTCCGGGCGGCACGACGGTCCAGCTGGCCGGGTTGCAGCCGATCGTCGAGGGCATCAACACCGGCATGCAGGACGACATCCACCGGGCGGAGCTGATCGCGCTGCCGATCGTGGCGGTGCTGCTGTATTTCGTGTTCGGCGGGGTGATCGGCGCGTTGCTGCCGGTGCTGATCGGCGGGATGACGATCCTCGGCACCCAGGGCATGTTGCGCGAGCTCACCGACCACATCGAGGTGAACGTCTTCGCCAACGCGGTGATGACGCTGGTCTCACTGGGTTTGGCGATCGACTACGGCCTGTTCACGGTGACCCGGTTCCGGGAGGAGCTGGCCGCGGGCCGCGACGTGGAGGACGCGGTGGCGCGCACAGTGGCCACGGCGGGCCGCACCGTGTTGTTCTCCGCGACGATCATCGCGGTGAGCCTCGGCGCGCTGTTCATCTTCCCGAACGGCGTGCTGCGCTCGGTGCCCTACGGCGGGATCAGTTCGGTGATGCTGGCGGCGTTGCTGTCGGTGACGGCGCTGCCCGCCGCGCTGGCGATCGTGGGGCGGCGGATCGACTTCTTGGGCTGGAAGCGCTTCTCCCGCACCAAGACCGAGGAACAGATCGACGCGGGCTTCTTCTCCCGGCTGGCGCTGTTCGCGATGCGGCGGCCGCTGCTGGTGGCGGTGCCGATCGTGCTGGCGCTGCTGGCGCTGGCGATTCCCATGCGCCACATCGAGTTCGGCGGGATCAGCGAGAAGTATCTGGCGAGCGACAGTCCGGCGCGGGTGGCGCAGGAGGATTTCGACGCGCTGTTCCCGAGTTTCCGTACCGAGCCGTTGAAACTTGTTGTGGTGGGCGCGGATTCGCAGCAGCTCGGCGACATCCGGCACGAGGCGAACCAGGTGCCGGGGCTCACCGGGCGATTCGAGCCCGCGTCGGCGACCAAGGACGGCGTGAACGTGCTCAGCGCCGGGCTGGTCGACAAACGCGACGCCGACGACGTGATCGCCGCGCTGCGCGCCATTCCGGAACCGCCGGGGGTGCGGGTGATGGTGGCGGGGGTGCCGGCGCTCGAGCGCGACAGCATCAACGGGCTGCTCGCGGGATTGCCGCTGCTGCTGGCGATTCTGATCGGCACGGCGCTGATCGTGATGATCGTGGCGTTCCGGTCGGTGGTGCTGGCGGTGAAGGCCGTGGTGATGAGCGCGCTGAGCCTGTTGTCGACGCTGGGCATCCTGACCTGGATCTTCGTGCAGGGGCACGGGTCGGAGATCTTCCAATTCACGCCCGGCCCTTTGATGTTCGCGGTGCTGGCGCTGATCGTGACCGTGGTGTTCGGGCTCTCCACCGACTACGAGGTGTTCCTGCTCTCCCGGGTGGCGGAGGCGCGCGCGGCGGGGGCGGACGCGCCGGAGGCGATCCGGTACGGCATCGCCCACACCGGCGGCGTCATCACCTCGGCCGCGGCGATCCTGATCGTGGTGACGGGCGCGTTCGGGTTCTCGGATCTGGTGCTGATGAAATACATCGCCTACGGCATGATCGCGGCGCTGATCATCGACGCGACGGTCATCCGGATGCTGCTCACGCCCGCGGTGCTGAAGCTCGTGTGGAGGTGAGGGCGTGCGGCGCGCGGTGACCGGGGCGAACCTGGGATTGATGTTCCTGCTGGAGCTCGGCGTGGTGATCGGCGCGGGGTATTGGGGTTTCACGCTGTCGGCGGGCTGGCCGGTGCGGATCGCGGCCGGGGTGCTCACGCCCCTGCTGTTCGTGCTGATGTGGGCGTTGTTCGGCGCGGCCTCCGACGCCCGTTTCCGGTTGGCGGGGTGGTGGCGCGTCGCGCTCGAGGTGATCTGGTTCGGCGGCGGGGCGCTGCTGTGGGCCGAGGCGGTGTCGCCGGCGGCGGGGGTGGTGTTCTTCGCGCTGTGGGTGGTGAACGCTCTGGTGCGGGTGTTGTGGCAGGGCGGGTTGCTGGTCGACGTGGCGGGGCGCGCCTGACCGTGCCGTCGGGCATGATCGAGACGCCGGTCTCGTTGCGCGATCGGCTCGTTCCGAGAGGAGAGGTCGTGACGCTCACCGCCTCAGCGTTTCTGGCCGAGTTGGCGCCGGTGGTCGCTGGCCACGAGGACCGGCTGCCGATGGGGAAGATCTTCGCGCTCGCCAAGACGTACACGGCGATGCCGGTGGACCAGGTCGCACTGCTGCTGGACGAGGACGCCCACGCGGCGCGCGTGGGCGCGGTCAGCATCATGGACTTCCGGGCGCGGCAGCGCGGCACCTCCGAGGACGAGCGCCGGGCGCTGTTCGAGCTGTACCTCGACCGGCACGACCGGATCGACACCTGGGACCTGGTCGACCGCGCCGCGCCGCACGTGGTCGGGCGCTACCTCGCGGACCGTCCGCGCACCCCGCTCTACGAGCTCGCCGCCTCACCGGACCCGTGGCGCCGCCGCACCGCCATCACCGCCACCTGGTACTTCATCAAGTCCGGTGACGTGTCGGACACGTTCGCCCTGGCCGACCTGCTCGCCGACGATCCCGACGAGTACGTGCAGAAAGCGGTCGGCGGCTGGGTGCGCGAGGCGGGCAAACACGACCTCGACGGCCTGCGCGCCTTCCTCGACCGCCACGCCGCCACCATGCCACGCACAGCCCTGCGCTACGCCGTCGAGCACCTCGACCCCGACGAGCGCACGCACTACCTCGAGGCACGCCAGCGCTGACCCTTTGTATGAGGCGACTGATGATCGACGGGGCTGTAAGGCGATCACCGTGCCGGAGGAGTTGCCGACCGAGGAACAGCGGGCGGAGTTCGCGGCCTTCCCGGACCTTGCGGAAGCGGCGTTGAAGTAAGACCGGAAGTCCCTGCGCCCCAACGGTTTTCAGCGGCGGACCGGCAGCACCAATTGCGCGCCCGTCACCGGGTGGTCGAGGACTTCGACCGGATGCTGGTAGACGCGGGTGAGCAAGTCGGTGGTGAGCACCTTGCGAGGTGAGCCGTCGGCGGCGAGGCGGCCTTCGTCGAGGACGGCGACGCGGTCGGCGTAGGCGGCGGCCAAGCCGAGGTCGTGCAGGACCACGACGACCGCCGCGCCAGCGGTGGCGCGCTCGGCGGCCAGGCGCAGCACCGATTCCTGGTGGCCGAGGTCGAGGGCGGCGGTGGGTTCGTCGAGCAGCAGGGTGGCGGTGTCCTGGGCCAGGACGCGGGCCAGGGCGACGCGGGCACGTTCACCGCCGGAGAGGGTGGGGAAGGAGCGGGCGGCCAGGTGGGTGACGTCGGCGAGCGCCATGGCTTTCCCGACGAGTTCGTCGTCGCGGTCGCCGCGCTCGGTCCGCGCCCAGGGCGCGCGCCCCATGGCGACGACTTCGCGGGCGGTGAACGGGAATCCGACGGTGTGGCTCTGCGGGAGCACGGCCCGCCTGCGCGCCATGTCGAGGGTGCTCCAGTGCGCGAGGTCGCGTCCGTCGAGTTCCACCACCCCCTCGCTGAGCGGGACCTCCCCGGCGAGGGCGGCCAGCAGCGTGGACTTGCCCGCCCCGTTGGGCCCGACCAGCGCGACGACTTCACCGGCTGCCACATGGAAGTCGATGCCGTCCAGCACCTTCCGCGCCCCGGACCGCACCACGCTCACACTCCGCGCACGCAACGTCTCGGTGCCGCGTTCGGGCCGCACCGGCAGCTCGTGCGCGCGCCCGAGCATCGACTCCAACCCCTGCCGCAACCCGCTCACACCGTCTTTCATCCCCACCCTCCCGCTCGGGCGCGCGTGCGGCGCAGCATCCAGAAGAAGAACGGCCCGCCGATGAGGGAGGTGAGCATGCCGAGGGGGAGGTCGGCGTTGTCGACGAGGGAGCGGGCGGCGACGTCGGCGGCGAGCAGCACGACCGCGCCCACGATGGCGCTGAGCGGGATGAGCACCCGGTGGCCGGGGCCGACGATCATGCGCACCAGGTGCGGGACGATGAGGCCGACGAACAGGATGATGCCGGTGAACGCGACCCCGGCGGTGGTGAGCACGGCCACGATGACGATGACGTTGCGCCGCAACCGTTCCACGTCGACGCCGAGGTGGCGGGCCGCCGATTCGCCCAGCGCCAGCAGGTCCAGCCGCGGCGAGACCAGCACGGCCGCCGCCACCCCGAGCGCGGCCAGCGAGGCGACCACGCCGACGGCGTCCCAGGTGGCGCCGTTGAGACTGCCCAGCTGCCAGAACACGATCTGGTCGCGCGCGGCGGGGGAGGCGACGAACAGCAGGAACGCGATCAACCCACCCGCGAACGCGTTGATCGCGACACCCGTCAGCACCAGCGTCACCACCTCGGTGCGCCCGTTGGACCGCGCCAGCACATACACCAGTGCCGTGGTGATCAACCCGGCGACGAACGCGGCGGCCGCCACCGACCAGGCCGCGACGAACGCGCCACCGACCACGATCACCGTGCCCGCCCCGACGGCCGCCCCGGCCGACACCCCGATCACACCGGGTTCGGCGAGCGGGTTGGCGAACACTCCCTGCAACAATGCACCCGCTGTCGCGAGCGCGGCCCCGACCAGCATCGCCAGGATGACGCGCGGGAACCGCACCTCCCACAGCGTCACCTCCCCGGCGGGGTGGGCGGGCAGCGACCCCCAGTCGAGCCCGATCTTGTGGAACACGCTGCCCGCGACCTCGGCGGGCGTGGTGGGCACCTGCCCGATCGCGGCGGAGGCCAGCGCGAGGATCACCAGCGCCCCGAGGGCGACGGCGAAGGTGAGCGAGACCCGGGAGCGGCTGCGCCCGCTCGGCACCGGGGTGACGACGACCGCGGGCGCGTCGGTGCGTGGCTCGGTCATGCGGTGCCGTAGACGGCCTCGCCGAGCGCCGCGATGACCCGGCCCGTGTTCGGGCCGAAGCTCAGGATCACCGCATCGGACATGTCGACCACGCGCTGGTTTCGGCCCGCCGGGGTCTGCGCGATGCCGGGCACCTTCAGCAGCCCGTCGAGGCCGCCGAGGGAGTCCAGACCGTCGGTCATGACCAGCAGCACGTCGGGTGCGGCGGTGATCATGGCTTCGCTGGTGATGGCGGTGAAGGGCTCGGTGAGCCCGGCGGCGGTGCCGGCGTCCTCGCCGCCGATCGCGGCGATCAGCGCGTCGGCGCCGGAACCGGGCCCGGCGAGCATGGTGATGGCGGCGCTGCGCAGGTAGAGGAACGCGATGCGGGGGCGTTCGCCGTGCGCGGGGACGCCGGCGGAGGCGGCGTCGATCTCGGCGCGGGTGCGCTCACCCAGCGCGCGGCCGGCGTCGGGGACGCCGAGCGCGGCGGCGACCGCCTCGATTTGGGGCACCACACCTTCCATGGTGCGTTCCGGATCGAAGTAGACGACGGTGACGCCGGCGGCGCTGAGCTGTTCGCGCACGGCGGGCGCGGCGGTGGTGGTGTCGGTGAGGAACACGGTCGGGCGCAGCGCCAGGATGGATTCGATATTGAGGGCGCCGTTGCCGCCCGCGACGTTCGGGACCTCGCGCACGGCGGGGAACGACGCCGAGGTGGAGCGGCCGACGAGGTTGTCGCCCAGGCCGAGCGCCCACACGATCTGGGCCAGGGTGCCGTAGCGGTCGGAGGCGATGATGCGGTCGGCGGAGGTGACCGTCACGTCGCCGCCGTCGAAGGAGCGCACGGTCGCGGGCAGCACCGGCGTGGGCGCGGGCCCGATCGGGACCGGGTCGAGATCGTCCACCCGCGCGGTGCTCGGGCCGTGCGGCTGCGCGGCGCCCGCGTCGTCGCCACCACCGCACGCGGTGACTCCCACACACAGGACCAGGGCGAGCGCGGCGAGCACGCAGCGCAGCACCGCGGATCGGACACCGGGGAGGATGCTCATGCAGGCAAGCCTAATAGGCGGCCCGCACGCGCGGTCGGGCTCATTCCGTGCGCGCGCTCACGTCGTCGAGGGCGGCGGCGATGGCGCGCGGCAGTTCCAGGGTCTCGGCGGCGAGCACCCCGGTGAGCTGGCCGATGTCGCGGGCCCCGACGAACATGCTCGCCACACCGGGCCGATCCCGGATCCAGGCCAGCGCCACTGCCAGCGGCGAGGTGCCCAGTCCGTCGGCGGCGGTGACCAGCGCGTCCACCACGCGGGTGGCGCGGTCGTCGAGGCGGTGGCGGATCTCGGCGGCGGTGGCCTCGTCGGCGCCGCGCGAATCGGCGGGCACACCGTTGCGGTATTTGCCGGTGAGGATGCCGCCCGCCAGCGGCGCCGACGCGACCAGGCCCACCCCGTGGTGAGACGCGGCGGGCGCGAAGTCGGCTTCGGCGCCGCGCGCCAGCAGCGAGTACGGGGTCTGCGCGGCGGTGACCGTGGTGATCGCGGCGAGGCTGGCCAGCTGCCACGGGTTGAACCCCCGCACGCCCGCGTAGCGGGTCTTGCCGGAGCGCACGGCGTGTTCTAGAGCGGCGGCGACCTCGTCGAGCGGGGTGCGCGCGTCCCACGCCGCGACGTGCCAGATGTCGAGGTGGTCGGTGCCGAGCTCGAGCAGCGTGCGGTCGAGCTGGCGCAGCAGGCTGCGCCGCGAGGTGTCGATCTCGTCGTGCGCCGGGCCGGGCACCTCGGGCGGGGCGGGGCGCGGGAAGATGCCCGAGCAGCCGCTGAGCACCAGGTCGTCGCGCGAGACCAGGTCGCCGAGCAGGTCGGCGAGGATGCGCTGGGCCGTGCCACCGGTGTAGGCGGGGGAGGTGTCGACCAGGGTGCCGCCTGCGTCGACGAACGCCTCCAGCTGCGACCGGGCGTCGTCGGGGTCGGTATGCGAACCCCAGGTATGGGTCGCCAGTCCCATCCGCGACACCCGAAGCCCGCTGCGGCCGACCGTCCGCTGTTCCATCACCGCATCCCCGCTTTCGTCACGGCGCCAAGCCTACGTTCCGGCCGTGCAGTATTGAGGCAGTGGCGCGGCCGCACAACTGAGGCGGTGGCGCGGCCGCACACGCTCCGGCGGCATCCGCGGTTCCTCGCCCCGATGCCGTACTCAGGCGGCCGCGCGGTCTCGGAGCGGCGGCGGCCGGGCGCGCTCGGGCGCGCGGGAACGGGTACTGTCGCTGCGGTATTGCGGCGCCGGGACCCCTCCGGCGCCGGTGCTGACCAATTGCCCAGTAGGAATTGATCTTTCGGGCAGCGGACGAGGAGGTTGCGTGGGCGAGTCGATGACCTGGGTGCAGGCGCTGGTCCTCGGTCTTGTGCAAGGGCTGACGGAGTTCCTGCCGGTCTCCTCGTCCGGTCACCTGCGCATCGTGTCCTCGGTGTTCTTCGGTGAGGACGCGGGCGCCTCGTTCACCGCGGTCACCCAGCTCGGCACCGAGGCCGCCGTGCTGGTGTACTTCGCCAAGGACATCGTGCGGATCGTCAAGGCGTGGTTCGCCGGGATCGCGCTGCGCCTGAGCGCCCGCAGCAAGCAGCCGGTGCCGATCCACGACCAGGTCACCACGAAGTTGCCGGTCGTCACCGGCTCGGCCCCCTACGGCCCCGATCCGGACGCCCAGCGCGACCTGGACTACCGCATCGGCTGGTATGTGATCATCGGCACCATCCCGATCGGTGTGCTCGGGTTCCTGTTCAAGGACGAGATCCGCACGGTGGCCCGCAACCTGTGGCTGGTGTCGTTCATGCTGATCGCGTTCGCGCTGGTCATCGCGGCCGCCGAGTACTACGGCGCCAAGGCCCGCCCGATCGAGCAGCTCACCACCCGCGACGGCATCATCATGGGCCTGGCGCAGTGCCTCGCGCTGATTCCGGGCGTGTCGCGGTCGGGGGCGACGTCCTCGGCCGGCCTGTTCCTGGGTCTCGAGCGCGAGGCGGCGGTGCGGTTCTCGTTCCTGCTCGCCATCCCCGCCGTGACGGCGTCGGGCCTGTTCAGCCTGCCCGACGCGTTCGAACCGGCCGGTGAGGGACTCAACGCCTCCGGGCCGCAGCTGCTGGTCGCGACGCTGGTCTCGTTCGTCGTCGGCTACGCCTCGGTGGCGTGGCTGCTGAAGTTCGTGGCCAAACATTCGCTGAACTGGTTCGTCGGCTACCGCATCGTGCTGGGCCTGGTGATCATGGGCCTGCTCGCCGGCGGAGTGGTGTCGGCCACATGAGGGCGGGCGCGGCGCTCATTAGGCTGGCCGCATGACGGTGATCCTGCTGCGGCACGGCGTTTCGACGTCGAACACGGCCCGCACCCTCGCCGGGCGCAGTACCGGCGTCGACCTGACCGAACGCGGCGCCGAACAGGCGCGCGCGGTGGCCGAACGACTCGCGGTGCTCCCGATCCGGCGGATCGTGTCCTCGCCGCTGCTGCGCTGCCAGCGCACGGTGGCGCCACTGGCCGAGAAACTGGGCCTGGAACCGGACCACGACGAGCGCCTGCTCGAGGTCGACTACGGCGACTGGACCGGCCGCCCCATCGCCGAACTGCTCGAGGAACCGCTGTGGAAGGTCGTGCAGCGGCACGCCTCGGGCGCGGTGTTCCCGTCCGGGGAAGGGCTGGCGCAGGTGCAGGCCCGCGCCGTCGCCGCGATCCGCGAGCACGATCGGGTCCTCGGCGAGGAGTACGGCGGCGACGCGCTGTGGGTGGCGTGCACGCACGGTGACGTGATCAAGTCCGTCCTGGCCGACGCCTTCGGCATCCACCTCGACGGCTTCCAGCGCATCGTCGCCGAACCGGCCTCGATCAGCGTCGTCCGCTACACCCCGACCGCGCCCTATGTGTGGCGGCTCAACGACACCGGCACCGACCTGGGCGCGCTCGCCGCGCTGACCCCGCCGAACGCCGAGGACCGTCCCGGGGCCGCGTCCTCGGGTCCGATCCCGGGCGGCGAGGTCGCCGGTGACGCGGATAATGGGAATGCGGAGCGCCGCGATTCCTTGTAAGTGGAGGAGACGGCGGTCCGGGAGTCCGGCGCCGCGCAGGGTCGATCAGGGTCAGGTATCAGGAGGTGCAGATGGCACGAGCAATCCATGTATTTCGCACCCCCGATCGTTTCGTCGCCGGGACCGTCGGTGAGCCGGGCGATCGCGCGTTCTATCTGCAAGCCGTGCAGCAGCCGCGGGTGGTGAGTGTGCTGCTGGAGAAGCAGCAGGTCAAGGTGCTGGCCGACCGTATGGGTCTGCTGCTGGACGAGGTCGCCCGCCGGTTCGGCGCGCAGGTGCCGCCGCAGGCCGAGGACGTCAACGACGTCGCGCCGCTGGTGACGCCGATCGACGCCGAATTCCGGGTCGGCACCATGGGGCTGGGCTGGGACGCCGATGCGGGCGCGGTGGTGGTGGAGCTGCTGGCCATCACCGAGACCGAGGTCGACGAGTCGGTGGTGCTCGACGACACCGAGGAGGGCCCCGACGCGGTGCGGGTGTTCCTCACCCCGATCCAGGCGCGCGAGTTCGCGCTGCGCTCGGCGCGGGTGATCGCGGCGGGCCGCCCGCCGTGTCCGCTGTGCGGGGAACCGCTCTCGGCGCGGGGTCACATGTGTGTGCGGACCAACGGCTACAAGCGCGGGGACATCTTCGGCGCGGCCGAACTAGAGGAGTGATGCGTGGCGCGGGCGGGCGACGGATTCCACGACGGTGAGCTGACCGTCATCGGGCGGGTGTCGACCGCCAGCAATGTCACGTTGGTGTGCGATATCGACGCGAACGGCGACGCCCCGCTGCGGGTGGTCTACAAGCCGGTGCGCGGCGAGCGTCCCCTGTGGGACTTTCCCGACGGCACGCTCGCGGGGCGCGAAGTGGCGTCGTATCTGGTGTCGGAAGCGTTGGGCTGGCACGTGATTCCGGAGACGATCCTGCGCGAGGGCCCGTTCGGGCCCGGGATGGTGCAGCGGTGGGTGACGTCGGTCGACAACCACACCGAGCGCGGCAACCGGCTCGATCTGGTGGATCTGTGCCCGCCGGGCGCGGTCCCCGACGGTTTCCGCGAGGTGCTGCGCGCCACCGACGCCGCCGGCGAGGAGGTGTCGCTCATCCACGCCGACGATCCGCGCCTGCAACGCATGGCGGTGCTGGACGTGCTGCTCAATAACGCCGACCGCAAGGGCGGGCACGCGCTCGAGGGCACCGACGGCCAGGTCTACGGCGTGGATCACGGCATCTGCCTGCACGAGCAGCCGAAGTTGCGCACGGTGCTGTGGGGGTGGGCGGGACAGCCGGTCCCGGACGGGTTGGTCGCCGATGTGGCGGCGTTCGCGGCGGAGTTGCCGGGCGCCCCGGCGGACGCGCTGGCCGACCACATCACCGACGCCGAGATCGACGCGCTGGCGGCGCGCGCCAAGGAGTTGCTGGATACTCCGGTGATGCCGTTGCCGCGGTCGTCGCGGCCGATTCCCTGGCCGGCGTTCTAGGGGATTCGTGCGGGGGCGAGTGATGTTGTGGCGCAGGTTCGGCGACCATGATCGGCGCCGGGTGCTCGCGGGCGATGAACGCTGACGCCCGGTTCGATTCGAGCTGGCGCTCGCGTCGATGAGAGCTAAACGGTTGACTTCCCGTCGGAGTCCCATTGTGGCTGTTCACAAAGGGGGTGCCGGGGGTGTGTCCCGGACGGGCGACCGGGGTGGGCGGCCATGACGGCGACCACACCTCTACCCTCGAATCATGCAGTGTTGGTCCGAAACCGCCATCCCGACCGTTCCCGGAGCAGGGCCACCGTTGCGGTTGTACGACACCGCGGATCGCCGGGTCCGTCCGGTGACGCCGGGCGCCACCGCCACCATGTACGTCTGCGGCATCACCCCCTACGACGCCACCCACCTGGGCCACGCCGCCACCTACCTGACCTTCGACCTGGTCAACCGGCTGTGGCGCGACGCCGGGCACGAGGTGCACTACGTGCAGAACGTCACCGACGTCGACGATCCGCTGTTCGAACGCGCCGAGCGCGACGGGATCGACTGGCGCGACCTCGGTGACCGGGAGATCGAGTTGTTCCGCGAGGACATGGCCGCGCTGCGCGTCGCGCCGCCGCGCGAGTACGTGGGCGCGGTCGAGTCGGTGGACGAGGTCGTCGAGTTCGTCGAGAAGTTGCTGGCTTCCGGCGCGGCGTACGTGGTGGAGGACGCCGAGTACCCGGACGTGTACTTCCGGTCCGACGCGACCGAGCAGTTCGGTTACGAGTCCGGCTACGACCGGGCGACGATGGAGCGGTTGTTCGCCGAACGCGGCGGCGACCCGGACCGTCCCGGTAAGCGCGACAGCATCGACGCGCTGCTGTGGCGGGCGGCGCGTCCCGGGGAGCCCTCGTGGCCGTCGCCGTTCGGCGCGGGCCGTCCGGGCTGGCACATCGAGTGTTCGGCGATCGCGTTGAACCGTCTGGGCGCGGAGTTCGACATCCAGGGCGGCGGCAGCGATCTGATCTACCCGCACCACGAGTACTCCGCCGCGCACGCGGAATCCCTGATCGCGGGGCGCCGCTTCGCCCGCCACTACGTCCACACCGGCCTGATCGGGCTGGACGGCGAGAAGATGTCGAAGTCGCGCGGCAACCTGGTGTTCGTGTCGGTGTTGCGGCGGTCGGGGGTGGACCCGTCCGCGATCCGGCTGGCGCTGCTGTCGGGGCACTACCGGCAGGACCGCATGTGGACCGACGCGGTGCTCGGCGAGGCCGTGGGGCGTCTGGACCGGTGGCGGTCGGCGACCGCGCTGGCGTCGGGGCCGTCGGCCGAGGACACCGTCGCGCGGCTGCGCCAGCACCTGGCCGATGATCTCGATACACCGAAAGCTGTTGCGGCCCTCGACAATTGGGCCGATCAGGCGCTCACGTACGGTGGGTCGGATGCGGGGGCGCCCGGGTTGATCGCGACGGCGATCGACGGGTTGCTGGGTATTCGGCTCTGAGGGTCGGAATTCGCCGGGGCGATGACGTTTTCGCCTGGCTCGGGCAAGGGGCACCGGGGGTCGATCCCAGGCTGCGGGCGCGTTCGACTGCGCGCGGCTGACGGGCCGTGAGATTCAGGTCGCGGTGGTAGTCCATGCGGGATTGCACCGCGTGCAGCGGTTGAGCACCCTCGCGCCGTGAGGAGGGTGGGTGCGGAGCGCCCACCCTCGGCGAGCAGTACAGGTCTTGCCGTGCCGGTGATTCCGTGGTGTGGTTCGTCGGGTGTGCACTGTGCGTCCAGGTTCGCTGATCTCGGGTCTTCGCGGCGTGTTCGGAGCCGTTCCACCGCTCACCGCGCCGCCGGAGGCGGGGTCGGCGCGGGCGATCGCGGTGCGGCGCCGGTTCTTCGGGGACGCGGCCGACCCCGACACGGGCGCGGTGCGGCCCGACCGGGTGGTGCTGTCGTGGGTGGGGTGCACGACGTACGCGATGGCGTTCGCGGGGTCGGTGTTCCTGCTGGACGCGTGGGTGCCGCGCGTGACCAGTTCCGGATACGTGCCCGCGACGCCGCAGGACCTGGTGGACTTGCGGCCGGAGGCGATCTTCATCGGCCACGGACATTTCGATCACGCGGGCGACGCGGGGACGATCGCCGAGGCGTCAGGTGCCACCGTGCACGGCACGGCCGAGCACTGCGCGGCGATCCGCGGCCAAGTACCGAACGCGTCGTTTCCGACGGTGGCGCACGGTGATTCGGCCACGCCGGTCGGCGCACGCGAAGACTTCACGGTCGGCTCGGTCGAGGTGACCGCGATCCGCCACCTTCACTCGGCGCGTACCCCCGCCGACGAGAACGACCCCGCCCCACGCTTCTTCCCGCGCCCCCAACTCGGCCCGATCCTGCGGCACCCACCGACCCTCACCCACCTCCGCGAAACGGTGCCCCGCCTGCTCGACCCGGAAGGCGGCGTCCTGCTCTATCAGTTCCGCACACCGGGTTTCGCGCTCACCTGGCACGACTCCTCCGGCCCCCTCACCGAGAAGGCGCCCGACCTCTTCAACACCCTGGCCGCCCTGCCCACCACGCACGTCCACCTCGGCGCGATCCAGGGCTACAACCAGCTCACCAACGGCCTGCGCGACCCCCGCACCTACCTCGAATCCCTCGCCCCCACTGTCTTCGTCCCCGGCCACCACGACAACTGGCTCCCCGGCCTCACCTCCAGCGCCGCCGCCTACGACACCCCGCTCCACACCGAACTCGCCCGCCTCCCCACCTCTTCCCGCCCCGACCTCCGCCTCATGCACGACCCCACCGACTACCTGACCCCGTCCCGCCTCACATTCGCGCTGTAGGTCGCCCCGCCACCACCAGTATCCTGGCCCGATGGGACGCCGGATCGACTACCACCGGGACCCGAACGCCCCGGCCGCCAACAGCGTTCGCCCGAGCGCGGGTGCCTTCGTCGAGCGCGAGGGCGCGGTCCTGCTCATCCGCCGCTCCGACAACGGCAATCGGTCGATGCCGGGCGGCGCCCACGATCCGGGAGAATCGCCGAGCCACACGGCCGTTCGGGAAACCCTCGAGGAGACCGGCAGCACCGTCCGCCTCACCGGCCTGGTCGCCGGCGGTGCGACGAGCGCGGATCGATACCCGTCAGGGGTATAGTGTGCTCTGGGTTGCGAGGCCCGTCGGTGGTGCACACCGTCGAACGATCTACGAGGCGCTTCGGTGAGGAGTAGGTGGATGGACGAGAGGGTGGTTGCCGGGGGTCGCACGGTGGTGCTCGATGTGGGCGGGTTGTTGCGGGGGACGTCGGTGCATGTGGTGCAGGCGGCGTTGGGGCGCAGGCCCGGGGTGGTCACGGTGTCGGCGAATGCGGTGGCGCAGACGGCGACGGTGGTTTACGACCCGGAGCGGACGTCGGTCGCCGAGTTGCGGGAGTGGGTGCGGGAGTGCGGGTATCACTGCGCGGGGCGTTCGGTGCCCCGGCATTTGTGTGATCCGTTGGGGGAGCCGGGGGTGTTGGGTTCCGCGGACCGTGCGCTCACCGACGACCGCCCACATTCGCGTGCGCGATCGAGCGCCCACGGCACCGATGCCGTAGAGCGCTCCGTCCCACACGCGGATCACGCTCGCCCCGATGACGCCGGGAATGTCACCCCGTTGCCGGACTCCGTCGACGGGAAACACGCAGACTACTCGGCGCGAGGGGCGCACTCGGAAGACCCGCCCCGTGGGAAGCGCTCCCCGCACGTGGGCGGTTCCGGTCATGGGAAGCACGCGACCCACGCGGACGTCTCCCCGCACACACCGCACTCGGCCTCCGCCTCGGCGGACGCACCCCACACGGCCCACGCCGGAATGTCCATGTCCCACATGGCCACCGACATGCGGAACCGCTTCCTCGTCGCCGCCGTCTTCTCGCTGCTGGTGATGCTGTGGTCACCGATGGCCACGCACCTGTTCGGCTGGCATGTGCCGACCCCGTTCGGCCTGCGGGAGGACGTGTGGGCGCTGGTGTTGAGCCTGCCGGTGATCTTCTATTCGTCCACGATCTTCTTCACGGGCGCGGTGCGGGCGTTGCGGGCGCGGACGCTGGACATGATGGTGCTGGTGGCGGTGGGGATCGGGGCGGGATGGCTGTATTCGCTGGCGATCACGCTGACCGGCGGCGGGGAGGTGTTCTACGAGGCGTCGACGATGCTGGCGACGTTCGTGCTGCTGGGGCACTGGGTGGAGATGCGGGCGCGGGGCGGGGCGAACGACGCGATCCACACGCTGCTGGATCTGGCGCCGCCGCGGGCGGTGGTGTTGCGCGACGGCGCGGAGGTGGAGGTGCCGACCGCCGAGGTGGCGGTGGGCGATGTGCTGCTGGTGCGTCCGGGCGCGAAGATCGCGGCCGACGGTGTGGTGCTCGAGGGCAGCAGCGAGGTCGACGAGTCGATGGTCACCGGAGAGAGCCTGCCGGTGCACAAGGGCCCCGGCGCGACGGTGATCGGCGCGACCGTGAACACCAACGGCGTGCTGCGGGTGCGGGCGACGAAGGTGGGTGCGGACACGGCGCTGGCGCAGATCGTGGATCTGGTGCAGCAGGCGCAGAATTCGAAGGCGCCGGGTCAGCAGCTGGCCGACCGGGCGGCGTTCTGGCTGGTGCTGGTGGCGCTGGCGGGTGGCGCGCTGACGTTGGCGGTGTGGTTGCTGGCGGGGGCGTCGTTCAGCAGGGCGATGTTGTTCGCGATCACGGTGGTGGTGATCACCTGCCCCGACGCGCTGGGTCTGGCGACGCCGACGGCGATCATGGTGGGCACGGGTCTGGGCGCGCGCCGGGGCGTGTTGTTCAAGAACGCGCTGGCGTTGGAGTCGGCGGCGCGAGTGGACACGGTGGTGCTGGACAAGACCGGCACCCTGACCAAGGGCGAACCGGAGGTCGCCGAAACCGCGTTCGCGCGGGATGTTTCGGAGACCGACGTGCTGGGTCTGGTGGCGGCGGTGGAGGTGGAGTCGGAGCATCCGCTAGCCGAGGCGATCGTGCGTTACGCGAAGGATCGCGGGGTGGCGGTGGGCTCGGCGAGCGGTTTCGAGAATGTGCCGGGGCACGGCGCGGTGGCGGAGGTGGACGGCCACCGGGTCGCGGTCGGCAATCTCCGCCTGCTGGAGCGCGAGGGCGTGGACGCGGGTCCGCTTGCGGCGCAACGGGATCAGCTGGTCTCGACGGGCCGCACCGCCGTACTGGCCGCTGTCGACGGGCGGGCGGTGGCGGTGTTCGCGCTCGCCGACGCGCCGCGCCCGACCTCGCGGGCCGCGATCGACGCCCTGCACGAACTCGGCGCGCGGGTGGTGATGCTCACCGGCGACAACCGCGCGACGGCGGAGCGGATCGCCGCCGATCTGGGCATCGACACGGTGATCGCGGAGGTGTTGCCGGGGGACAAGGCGGCGCGGATCGCCGAGTTGCAGTCCGCCGGCGGGAAAGTCGCGATGGTGGGTGACGGCGTGAACGACGCGCCCGCGCTGGCGACGGCCGACCTGGGTATCGCGATCGGCGCGGGCGCGGATGTGGCGATCGAGACCGCCGACGTGGTGCTGATGCGGTCCGATCCGCTGGATGTACCGACGGCGCTGCGGATCGGGCGTGGCACGCTGCGCAAGATGCATCAGAATCTGGCGTGGGCGGTCGGCTACAACACCCTCGCCCTGCCGATCGCGGCCGGTGTGTTCCAGCCGGCGTTCGGGCTGACGTTGCGGCCGGAGATCGCGGCGATGTCGATGTCGGGGTCGAGCATCATCGTCGCCCTCAACGCCCTGTCGTTGAAACGTCTGCGCCTGCCCGCACCACCCGCGGACGCGAAGCAGCGGGTCGACCGGTAGTCGGTCCGTAATCTGGTGGTATGACCGAGCGCAAACCGCCGGATCAGACCTTCGAGTCGTGGATCGACCGGCAGATCCGGGAAGCGACCGAGCGCGGGGAGTTCGAGGGCCTGCGCGGTGCGGGGCAACCGATTCCGGGTGCGGGCACGCAGGTGGACGAGAACTGGTGGTTGCGGGACTACCTGCGCCGCGAGGGCGTGCCGGCCGACGGGATGCTGCCGGAGTCGCTGGTGCTGCGCCGGGACGTGGAGCGGATTCACGAGACCGCCGCCGAACTCGACAGTGAGGCCGAGATCCGCGCGGCGGTCTCGGATCTGAACCGCCGGATCGTCGCCTGGCTGCGCACCCCGACCCCACCGCAGGTCCCGCTGGCGCCGGTGAACGTGGAGGACGTGCTGTCGCGTCGGCGGCCCGGTTCGTTTGGTCGGCCGTCGGCACGACCGCTGGGCGGACGGGAGGCATCGGCTGGGGAGGGAACATCCGCGTCTCCGAAACCCGAACCACCGCAACGCCGTTGGTGGCGACGCCGCACAGGTTGACCCGGCCGTTGTGGCCTCGTCGCCCCACCCGCGCGCCCGGCTGCCCATGCCCGTCGTGACGCTGTGCGCGGGGCGCGAGCGCTGACGCGACGTGTACGGAGAACCTGCCGAAGCGAGCGCGCCGGGAGGCCGACTCGCCGCCGCCGTCCGCCTGGCGGAACGCCACAGCTCATCGCCGGGGCGGTGTTCGGGCGGGAGGCCGCCCCTGCAACCGCGCCTGAAGACCAATCGAATCGAAAACTGAGGCCCCTCAGCGACTCTCGCGTACGTGCCCGAGGATGATCTCCCGCGCCGCCGTCCAACTGTGCGACGCCGCGTCCCCGAATTCCGCGTGCCCCGCACCGTCGAGAATCTGGAGGCGTGCCGGATCGCCTGCCCGTTCGGCGGCGGCGACGTAGTCGCGGGACTGGCGTGGGTCGACCACAGTGTCGGCGCTCCCGTGCACGGCCACCACCGATAGTCCGATCGGCAGGTGCTCGATGGGTGAGGCGATGGCGTACCGATCGGGTTGTTCGTCGGGGGTGCCGCCGAGCAGGCCGCGGACGAACGCGTCGTGCCCGTCGGTCGCGGCGAGGGACAGGTCGAACACGCCGGCCATGATGGTGGCGCTGCGCGGCCGGACCTGCGGTTGCGCGCCGGGGACGTCGGCGGGCAGGGTGTGTCGGCCGGCGATCCAGGCGGCCAGGTGCCCGCCGGCGGAGTGACCGGCGAGGTGAACGCGGTCGAGGTCGAGGCGTCCACCGGCGGCGTCCTGCACGGGGCCGGTGAGCGCTTCGGTGGCGTTGTCGGCGTCGGCGAGGGTGACGGGCCAGCCGCCGGTGCCGCCGACGCGCCGGTATTCGATATTCCACACCGCGACCTCGCGGTCGGCCAACGAGCGGGCGAGAGGTTCGAAGGTGGTGACGTCGTGGTCCTCGCGCCAGCCGCCGCCGTGTACGAGGACCACGACGGGATGCGGTCCCGCGCCGCCGGGGACGTGCAGGATGCCGTAGGTGTCGGGATCGGCGCCGTAGTCGACGCGCACGGTGACGGCGGCCGGTGGCGCGGCGTCCCCGGTGTCGGTCCCGCATCCGGCGAGCAGGGTCGAGAACACGAATCCCGCTGCCGCCCAGCGTGTCCGGCTCGCGACCGAGCCCTGTCGAATCCGAACCATCGCGCACCCTCCTCGAGCCGACCGGAACCGCCGCACGCTGGAACCCGGCGGCCTCCTGTGTGCTTAGGACGCTGAGGACAGATCGTCAACCTGACCCGCCGATGCCCGAGGATCTACCGGACTCGGTACCTGCCCCGCCGCGTCGGAGAAGGGCACCGGCAGAGAACGACGCCGACAGGAACGTGCGGCGAGGGTGGTCCACCGTCCGGATCAGCAGCGTGTCGAGGTGGAGCCGGCCTCGGCGACATCGTGCAGGAGCCCAGTTGGGGCCGACCGCACCACGCGCAGCACCGGGCCTGCGGGACAATCTCGGCACCACGCACCGAGGACGCCGGTGGTAATCATCCGGCGCCCAGGGCCGAGCCCGCCTACGCCCCGGTCAACGCCTTCACCGCCGGCGCGAACATGGTGTTCTTGATCGCGCCGAGGGTGGCCTGGTCCTTCCCACCGAGCGGCGCCAGCAGCTCCAGCGCGGTCGAGGTGACCTGATCCTCCGGCACGGCGGCGTCGACGAGGTCGAACGCGGCGGCGTCCTCCCCACCGAACCGGCGTCCGGTGGTCATGGACGCGATGGCGCTCTTCGGGGTGAGTTTGGCCTGGATGAGCGCGGCCATGCCGGGGGTGAAGGGGATGCGGATGTCGGCTTCGGGGAAGCAGAAGAAACCGCGGTCGGCGCGCATGACGCGGTAGTCGTGGGCGATGGCGAGCATGGCGCCGGCGCCGAAGGCGTGGCCGGGCAGTGCGGCGGCGGTGGGCACGGGCAGGGTGAGCACGCGCGCGAACAGGGCGTGCACGCGGCCGACGTACCAGTCGGCGCGGTCGCCGTTGGCGCCGAGCCAGTCCAGGTCGAGGCCGTTGGAGTAGAACTTGCCGCTCGCGGTGGTGACCAGGCCCTGCGCGCCTTCGGCGAGCGCGGTGTCGAGGTGGGCGTTCACCTGGTCGAGAAAGTCGGGGGAGAAGCGGTTCTCGCCGCCGCCGAGGTCGAGGACGGCGATCTTGTCGTGGTGGGTCAGGGTGGGCACGGGGTCTCCTTCACGGTGTGCGGGGTGGGGGTCCTTCGGCGAGGACGGCGCGCACGGCGGCGCGCAGCCTGGCGCGCGCGTCGGGGTCGGCGAGCCGGTCGCGGTCGAGCAGGATGGCGGTGGGCAGGTCGACCACGCAGAGGGTGAGCACGTCGACGGCGCGGCGGTCGCCCCGTCCCCACAGGCGCCGGGCCAGCCGCACCAGGAGCGCGACGAGCGCGCGTTCGGCGGCCGCCACGTCGGTGGCGAGGTCGCCGGGGAGGTCTTCGCCGAGCAACCGGTCACGCGACAGCGTGAGCAGCAGGCGCGAGGAGCCGGGATACCGTTCGGCGAACACGCTGGGCGCCTCGGCGGCGGCCACGACGGCGGCGATCCCGGAATGCTCGACGCCCGAGTCCTTTTCGCTCGCGTCGACGAGTTCGGTCTGCACCGCGAGGAACCGGTGAGCCGCGCGCAGCCAGGTTCGCCCGAGCAGCCCGGCGCGGGACCCGAACGTGTGGTAGAGCGCGCCGTTGGACGCACCGGTGGCGGCCGCGACCGCGCGGACGGTGACCGCGCCGGGCCCGCCGCCGGCCGCGAGGGCTTCGGCGGCGTCGAGAACGACCTCGGGGTCGTGGAAGCGGGGGCGCGGCACCCGGACAGGATAACAGAGCGGATGCTCTGTTACTCGCGGTCGCCGGCGGCACTGCGTATTTCGCCAGGTAACAGCTACTTTGAGTCACCCACGGAGGTGGTGTACGGATTTCGTTGTGCGCGCCCGTTCCCGCGGCCGTTTGCGGTACTGTTCGGGCCCTCACCCCCTTGACGGCGCGAACAGAACGGCATCCGAATGTCACGAGTGGTCACCAAGGAGCAGTACTTCGGCACGGCTCTGGAGGTGCTGGCGGAGCTGGGATTCAAGGGCCTGAATATCGGATTGCTCTGTCGCAGACTGGGAGTCACCAGCGGCTCGTTCTATCACCACTTCGGCAGTTGGCAGGGTTTCGTGGACGCCTTGCTCGAGCATTGGGAGCAGCGCCAGGTGCGCATCCTGCGCTCCTCGAACTTCAATCAGGGCGATCCCGACGAGGATGTGCGCGCCATGGCGGATCTCGCCGCGGGACTGCATCATTCGGCCGAGGCCGCCATTCGCGCGTGGGCGGCCAACGACGAGTCGGTGAGCGCGGCGGTGAAGCGGGTGGACGAATCGCGCCACCGCACGGTGCAGCGCGTGGTGCGCGGCGTGGTGGGCGACGAGGACACCGCCGCCGTGGTCACCTCGCTCGGGATGGCGATGTTGATCGGTTACCAGCAGATCGCGGCGAGCGGGGAGAACATCTGCCTGGAGCGCCTGCTGGATCAGTACTCGCGCCTCATCTACTCCCACGCCCGCACCGCCGAACCGGTCGGCGCCTCCTACTGATTTCGGCGGATTCCGTGCCGCCGCGCGGGCGGGCGCGCGATGCTGGCGGCATGGACGATTTCGCGACCTGGCGGGCGAACGGCCACCGCTTCACCCATCGCGGACACCAGATCTTCCTGGCCGAGGGCGGCTCGGGCGGCGGGGAAACGCTGCTGTGCCTGCACGGGTTTCCGACCGCGTCCTGGGACTGGCATCCGATCTGGCCGGATCTGTGCGCGCGGTTCGGCCACGTGCTGGCCCCGGACATGATCGGTTTCGGGTGGTCGGCCAAACCCCGCGACTACGACTATTCGATCGCCGATCAAGCCGACCTGCACGAATCCCTGCTGCGGGAGCGACAGGTGCGGCGGGTGCATATGCTGGCCCACGACTACGGCGACACCGTCGCGCAGGAATTGCTGGCCCGCGCCGCCGACCGCGCCGCGGTGGGCGACGATTCGCTGGTGATCGCGTCGGTGTGCCTGCTCAACGGAGGCTTGTTCCCCGAGACGCATCGGCCGCGTGCGGTGCAGCGGCTGCTGGCAAGCCCGCTGGGCCCGGTGGTGGGTGCGCTGGGTGGTGAGCGCGCGTTCACCCGCAGCCTGGCGGCGGTGTTCGGGCCGCGCACGCAGCCCTCGCCGGAGGAGTTGCGCCGGTTCTGGCTGCTATGGCACAACCATCACGGGAACCGCAACGCGCACAAGCTGATCCGCTACATGGCCGAACGCCGCGCGCACCGCGAACGCTGGGTGGGCGCGTTGACGCGGGCGCCGATGCCGGTGCGGCTGATCGACGGCGCGCTGGATCCGGTGTCGGGTGCGCACATGGTGCGCCGCTACCGCGAGCTGGTCCCCGATCCGGATGTCGTGGAGCTGGCGGATGTGGGCCACTATCCGCAGGTGGAGGCACCGCAGCGGACGGCGGCGGCGTTCGCCGACTTCCACGACACCGAGGTCGGGTGAGACGCCCGCCACTATGGTCGGCCCCATAGAATGGGTGGGTGGCAGCGACAGGTAGCACCTCCAGGAAGCCGAGCGCGCGGGAGCGCATGATCGCCGGCGCGATCGAGTCGTTGCGCGTGCACGGCGCCAGCGCGACCAGTGTGGATCGGGTGCTGGCCGAGACCGGCGCGCCGCGCGGCTCGGTGTATCACCACTTCCCCGGTGGGCGCACCCAACTGATCACCGACGCGATCACGACGGCGGGGGAGGTGATGTCGGCCTATATCGAGGACATCACCCGCGAGGGCGAGCCATTCGACGCACTCGATCGTTTCGCGAACATGTGGCGCAAGACGTTGCGGGACAGCGACTTCCGCGCGGGCTGCCCCATCTTCGCGGTGGCCGTGGAAACCAACGACGACGCACCGCAGTTCGCCGCGGTCGCCGCCGAGGTGTTCGCCCGCTGGCAGGCCGCGCTGGCCGAGGGGTTCTCGCGCTACGGCATGCCCGCCGACCGCGCTCGCCGCCTGGCCACGCTCACCGTGACCGCGATGGAGGGCGCGATCGCGCTGTGCCGCGCGCAGCACTCACTCACCCCGCTCGACGACATCGTCGACGAACTGAAAGCGCTCTACACCGCCCGCTGAGCTCCTACCGGGGTCGGAGCGCGAATCCGACCGCGCGCCGATGCCCGCGCCCGCCGCGCTCGATACCGTGCAGACACCAACGACCGGAAGTGGTGGCGGGCCATGCGCATCAAGGGAACTCGGGTACTGATCACGGGCGCGACCGGCGGGATCGGTCACGCCATCACCCGCGCGGTGGCGGCGCGCGGCGGGCAGCCGGTGGTGACCGGGCGGCGGGTGGACGCACTCGAGGCCCTGGCCGCCGAGACCGGGGCGGTCGCGATCGCGGCCGATCTGGCCGACCGCGACGGTGTCGCGAAGCTGCTGGCGGAGGTGGGGCAGGTCGACGTGGTGGTCGCGAACGCGGCGCTGCCGGCCAGCGGGCTGCTCACCGACTTCACGGTCGAGCAGATCGACCGCACGCTCGACGTGAATCTGCGCGCGCCGATCCTGACCGCGCGCCTGCTGGCCGAACCGCTCGCCGCGCAGGGCCGGGGGCACCTGGTGTTCCTCTCCTCGATCGCGGGCAAGGTCGCCTCGCCGGGCGCCTCGCTCTACAACGCGACGAAGTTCGGGGTGCGCGGGTTCGCGCAGGCGTTGCGGCAGGATCTGGCGCCGGCCGGGGTGGGGGTGTCGACCGTGTTCCCGGGTTTCGTGCGGGACGCGGGGATGTTCGCCGACGCGGGTGTCGCGGCGCCGCCGGGAGTGGGCACGTCGAGTCCGGAGGACGTGGCCGCGGCGGTGGTGGTGCGGGCAGTCGAACGTGATCTCGGGGAGGTGGATGTGGCGTCGCCGCAGATGCGGGTGGCCGCGCGATTCGCCGGTGTCGCACCGGGTCTCACGGCGCGCATCCAGCGGTGGGCGGGGGCCGGCGCGCTCTCGGCGAAGCTGGCCGACGGGCAGCGCGCCAAGCGCTGATCCGGGATGGTTCGGATCCACGGGCTCCTCTTGACACCACGATTATGGTGTATGCCATAGTGAAGGCAGAGGGCGGACCACCGGCCCTCGCCGCGCGCCGTTAGGAGCCGCCGATGTCCCGCGCCGCCGCTCTCCAGCTGGAGACGATCGACCCAGTCCAGGACGGACGGGTACTCACCGCCCGCCTCAGCGCGCCACCGCTGAACTTCGTGACAAAGGAGGTGGTGCGCGATCTGGACACGCTCACCGCCGCCGTGGACGCCGACGATTCGGTGGGCGCGGTCGTCCTCACGGGTGGAGTGCCCGGCCGGTTCCTCACCCACGCCGATCCCGTCGCACTGGCCGACATGATCGAGCGGCCCCATCCGTTCGTGCCCGCCGGGGTGGCGCGGCCGTTCCTGCGGGCGCTCGACGTCGCACTGCGCATTCCCGGCGCGGCGTCGGTCACCGAACGGGCCGGGGGCGGTCTGGGCGCCGGATTGGTGTGGGGGCATCGGTGGAAGCGAACGACGTTGCGGATGAACCGTTCCCGCGCGGTGTACGTGGCGGCGATCAACGGTCCCGCGCTGGGCGGCGGCCTCGAGATCGCCTTGGCCTGCGATCTGCGCTACGCCGCCGACGCCGAACACGTGCGGCTCGGGCAGATCGAAACCCTCGCCAACCTGATCCCGGGCGGCGGCGGCACGCAGCGCCTGATCCGCCTGCTCGGCGCGGCCAAAACCATCGAACTCACCCTGGAAGGCGCACCGCTGGCGGTGCGGGAAGCGGCGTGGCTGGGCCTGGTGCACCGGGTGATCCCCGAGGGCCAGTTGCTCGCCGAATCCCAGCTCACCGCCGCCCGACTCGCGGCCCGCAATCCGGTGGTGATCGCCGAACTCAAACGCGCCGTCTACTTCGGCACCGACACCACGCTCTCGCGCGGACTGGACCGTGAACTGGCCGCGTTCGTCTCGGTGGGAACCACGGCCGGGGCGTCCCGCACCTTCGGCGCCTTCGCCGACGACCTGGCGCGGTTGGGTGACACCCCGTTCCTGGCCGATCCCAAACCGTGGTTCGACGGCAGCCGCGTCGATCAGGTGAGCCCGTGACCACCACCGAGCGGTGGCATGCCACCGCCTGCATCCTGTGCGAGAACAACTGCGGGCTGCTGGTGCGCCTGGACGGCCGCCGGTTCGAGAAGATCCGCGGCGACAAGGACCATCCCGCCTCGGCCGGCTACACCTGCAACAAGGCGCTGCGCCTGGACCACTACCAGAACGGCAGCACCCGCCTCACCAGCCCGCTGCGCCGCGAACCCGACGGCACCTACACCGAAATCGATTGGGACACCGCCATTTCCGAGATCGCGGCGGGCCTGTCGGCGGTGCGGGACGCGCACGGCGGCGACAAGATCTTCTATTACGGCGGCGGTGGCCAGGGCAATCACCTCGGCGGCGCCTACAGCGGCGCGCTGCGCCGTGCGCTGGGCAGCCGTTACCGATCCACGGCGCTGGCGCAGGAGAAGACAGGGGAGGGCTGGGTCGACGCCCACCTCACCGGCGGGCACACCACCGGCGATTTCGAGCACGCCGAGGTGTCGGTGTTCCTCGGCAAGAATCCGTGGCAATCCCACGGCGTCGCCCGCGCCCGCACCGTGCTGCAGCAGATCGCGAAAGACCCGGCGCGCACCATGATCGTGCTCGACCCGGTGCGCACCGAGACCGCGGAGATGGCCGATATCCACCTGCCGGTGCGGCCGGGCACCGACGCGTGGTGCCTGGCGGCGATGCTGGCCGTCCTGGTCCGCGACGACCTGCTCGACCACGGCTTCCTCGCCGAACACACCACCGACGCGGCACCGGTGCTGGACGCGTTGCGCGCCGTCGACATCGACGCCTACGCCGAGGTCTGCGGCGTGCCTGTCGATCTCGTGCGCGCGGCCGCGCACCGCATCGGCACCGCGGGCAGCGTCGCCACCTACGAGGACCTGGGCGTGCAGCAGAGCCCCAACAGCACCCTCGTCTCCTACCTGAACAAACTGCTGTGGCTGCTGACCGGCAATTTCGCGAAACGCGGTGCGATGCATCCGCATTCGTGGCTGGTGCCGCTGGCCGGGTACGACCGCGAGATCAAACGCACCCCGGTGACGGGCGCACCGATCCTGGGCGGGATGGTGCCGTGCAACAGCATCGCCGAGGAAATCCTCACCGACCATCCCGACCGGTTCCGGGCGATGATCATCGAATCGTCCAATCCGGCGCACTCGCTGGCGGATTCGGCCGCGTTCCGCGCCGCGCTCGACGCCCTCGATCTCGTGGTGGTCATCGATATCGCGTTCACCGAGACCGCCCGCCGCGCCGACTACGTGCTGCCCGCGGCCAGCCAGTTCGAGAAGTGGGAAGCCACGTTCTTCACGTTGGAGTTCCCGCACAACACTTTCCACCTGCGGGCGCCGCTGCTCGACCCGCTGCCGGGCACCCTGCCGGAGCCCGAGATCTACGCGCGGTTGCTGCGCGAACTCGGCGTGGTCTCGCGCCGGCGGCTGGCGCTGCTGAGCGCGGCAGCGCGGCTGGGGCGGCGCGCGTATCTGGGAGCGTTCGCGGCGCTGATGGCGATCGACAAGAAGACGTTCGGGCTGGCCCCGTATCTGCTGTATGAGACGCTGGGGCCGACGCTGCCCGACGGGGCGCGCTCGGCGGCGGTGCTGTGGGCGTTGACGCAGCGTGTCGCGAAACTACATCCGGCGGCCATGCGCCGCGCCGGGCACCGCAACGCCGACGCCTTGTTCGACGCGATCCTCGCGGGCCGGTCCGGGGTGACGTTCACCGTCGACGACTACGCCGACGCCTGGGACTACGTGCCGCACCCCGGGAAACGGATTCCGCTGGCCATCCCCGAACTCCTCGCTGCCCTGCGTGATCTGGGCGGTGCGCCCGTCGCCCACACCAGCGACGAGTTCCCGTTCGTGCTGTCGGCGGGCGAGCGGCGCGCGTTCACCGCGAACACGATCTTCCGGGACGACAGCTGGCGCCGCCGCGATCCGCAGGGCGCGTTGCGCGTCAATCCCGACGACGCCGCCGGACTCGGCCTGTCCTCGGGCGACCGGGCGCGCGTCACCACGGCGCGTGGCAGCGCGCTGACCACCGTCGAGGTCACCGACCGGATGCAGCGCGGCCACGTCTCGCTGCCCAACGGTTTCGGTCTCGACCTGCCGGGTGGGCGCACCGGCGTCGCCCTCAACGAACTCACCGACCTCACGCTGCGCGACAGCATCGCGGGTACCCCGTGGCACAAACACGTGCCCGCCCGCCTCGAACCCGCACCCGACCAAGGAGTCACCCCATGCCCCTGATCGACGTCTACGCCGTGGAAGACACCCTCGCCCCGGAGACCGCCTCCGCGCTGCTCGAGGAGCTCGCGACCATCCTGCTGCGCTGGGAAGGCGCGCCCGACACCGAATTCTTCCGCGAGATCACCTGGGTGTACCTGCATCCGCTGCCCGCCACGGCGCTGGCGGTGGGCGGCAGGCCCGGCGGCAGCCCACGCTTCCGCGTGGAGATCACGGTGCCCGCCGGTGCGCTCTCGCAGCGCCGCAAGGAAGGGTTGGTCGCCGACGTGCACGCCGCCGTCACCGCGGCGGCGGGGCTCGAGCCCGAGCGGGCCCTGCACGTGTGGACGCTGATCCGGGAAGTGCCGGACGGCAATTGGGGCGCGGCGGGGCAGGTCATCCGCTTCAGCGACCTGCTCGCCGTGTCGGGGGCCGAGCGGGAGAAGGTCGCGGAGTCCTGAGCGGTCGCGGTGACGACGGCGTCTCCGGCGGCCGCCACGGTCCCCGGTCGGTCCGACCCAGACGCCGAGTCACCAGCCGACGCCTCACCGGGGTTTCCCTTACGTCGAGTAGGCGACCGTAACCGGTGATCGGCCCGCGCACATTCCGCGCGTGCCGTTCGGGTTTCGATCGCGGTCCGCGCGGTTACGGTGTCTGACATGAGCGAACGCCATGAGCGGATCATGGGTCGGCGCCCCGCGGGGGCGAGCGCCGGTGAGGCGTCGGCATGAGCGAGGCGCACGCCAGGCCGTTCCTGTTGCTGGCGACCCGCGCCGAGGACGAGGCCGCCGACCAGGAGTACGCCGCGTTCCTCCGGTACGGCGGGCTCGCCCCGCATCGTCTGCGTCGGCGCCGCCTGGAACGCGAACCTCTCGGCGAGTTCGATCTCGACGAGTACGCGGGGATCATCCTGGGCGGCAGCCCGTTCACCGTGTCCGACCCGCCCGACGGGAAGTCGCCGGTGCAGCGGCGGGTGGAGGCCGAGTTGGGCGATCTCGTCGCGGCCGTGGTGCGCCAGGATTTCCCGTTCCTGGGCGCCTGTTACGGCATCGGCGTGATCGGTTCACAGATCGGCGCGGTCATCGACCGCACCCATCCGGAGCCCGTCGGCCCGACCACGGTCACGCTCACCGACGCGGGCCGGGTCGACCCGTTGCTGTGTGTGCTGCCGCCGCGGTTCGACGCGTTCGTCGGGCACAAGGAATCCGTCAGCGAACTGCCCGACGGTGTCGATCGTCTGGCGACTTCCGACACCTGCCCGGTGCAGGCGTTCCGGGTGGGCGCCAACGTGTACGCCACCCAGTTCCATCCCGAGCTCGACGCGCAGGGCATGAGCACCCGCATCGACGCCTACAAGCACCACGGCTATTTCGAGCCGGGCGAAGCCGAATCCCTCAAGCAGGTCGCGCGGTCGGGGAACGTGGTGCATCCCGGGGCGCTCGTGCGCCGGTTCGTCCAGCTGTACGAGGATTGAGTTCGCCGGACGGTTGCCAGATCGGGGCGGCTAGGGTGGGATGGGCTCGGGCATCGACCGCTGGGAGGCGTTGTGCGCATCATCGTCCGCGTGCTGCTGATCGTCTTGGCGCTGTCCTGCGCGCTCGTCGCGCCGGCGCAGGCCGCGCCGCAGGTGCACCTGGACGACACCACCGCCCGCAAACTCGACGAACTCCTCGCGGTGCGCGCTTCGGCAGGCGCGGACAAGGGCGCGCTGATCGAGGTGCTGTCGCGGCAATTCCTCGGCACGCCGTACGGCGCGAACATGCTCATCGGTTCCGACACCACCCCCGAGCAGTTGGTGGTGGATCTGCGCCGGGTGGACTGCTTCACCTACCTCGATTACGTGGAAGCGCTGACCTCGGCCACCGACCGCGACAGCTTCCTGGACAACCTCGTCCGCACCCGCTACCGCGACGCCCGCGTCGACTACGCGCACCGCAAGCACTTCTTCACCGACTGGGCCCACACCGGCGCGGCCACCGACGTCACCGCCGCCGTGAGCCCCGCCGCCACCACCGTCACCAAGCACCTCAACGCGAAGGCCGACGGCGGCCACTACCTCCCCGGTCTGCCCGTCACCGACCGCCAGGTCACCTACATCCCGTCCACCGCCGTCACCCCCGAGGTGATCGCGAATCTCCGCACGGGCGACTATCTCGGCGCCTACACCGATCAGGCGGGCCTCGACGTCACCCACGTCGGCATCTTCGTCGCCGGCCCGTCGGGCCCGATCTTCCGCAACGCCTCCTCCCTCTCGGCCACCTACGAGGTCGTCGACACCCCGCTCACCGACTACCTGCGCACCGTCCCCGGCCTGCTCGTCCTGCGCACCCACTGACCGGCGAATCCCTGGCGACCATCGGCAGCCGGGGCGGTGGCGTGGGACGATCTCGGTATGACCAGCAGATCCGATACGCCGCAGTACCTGCGTGATCTCGTCCTGCTGCGCCGGGTGCGGGACCGCATCGACCGCGAGTACGCCCAACCGCTGGATGTGCCGGCGCTGGCACGGGGTGTGAACATGTCGGCCGGGCATCTGAGCAGACAGTTCCGGCTCGCCTACGGCGAATCGCCCTACTCGTATCTGATGACCCGCCGCATCGAGCGCGCCATGGCGTTGCTGCGGCGCGGCGATCTCAGCGTCACCGAGGTGTGTTTCGAGGTGGGGTGTTCGTCGCTGGGCACGTTCAGCACCCGGTTCACCGAACTGGTCGGCATGCCGCCCAGCGTCTACAAACGGGAGCAGAGCGACGCGACCCAGGGGATGCCCTCGCTGGTCTACAAACAGGTGACACGACCGGTCAGGAATCGAGAAGCGCAGGCTACCGAGCGGCAATAGCCTGATCAGCATGACCGACATCAGCATCTACTCGAGTTTCCTCCCGCAGGACGACCCCGAGGCGGCCCTCGGCTTCTACCGCGACGCCCTGGGCTTCGAGGTCCGTCAGGACGTCGGCTACGACGGGAAGCGCTGGCTCACCGTCGGCCCGCCGAACCAGCCCGGCACCTCCGTGGTGCTCTACCCGCCCGGCGCCGACCCGGGCATCACCGACGACGAGCGCCGCACCATCGCGGAGATGATGGCCAAGGGCACTTTCGCCAGCATCCTGCTCGCCACGCCCGACGTGGACGCCACCTTCGAGCAGGTGCAGGCCAGCGGCGCCGAGGTGGTGCAGGAGCCGATCGATCAGCCCTACGGCGTGCGGGACTGCGCGTTCCGCGACCCCGCGGGCAACATGGTCCGTATCCAGCAGCGTCCCTGACGCGCACGCCCCCGGCCGGCGCGCACCGGCCGGGGTAACGCGCCTCCCTCGGCGCGCGACAGCGATCCGGTAGACACAACTCATCGAAGACGTATCCGCCCGCCGGGCGGTAGCGACGGCGACCGCGCCCGCGGCCCCGCCCGACGACCAGGGAGACAGGATGCCCACCAAGACGGGGACGACCAAGACGACCACGAAGCCGCCCGCCGCCGACAGCCACGAACTGATCCGCGTGCACGGCGCGCGGGTCAACAACCTGCGCGATGTGAGCATCGAGCTGCCCAAGCGCAGGCTCACCGTGTTCACCGGCGTCTCCGGCTCCGGCAAGAGCTCCCTGGTGTTCGACACCATCGCCGCCGAATCGCAGCGCCTCATCAACGAGACCTATAGCACCTTCATCCAGGGGTTCATGCCGACCCTGGCCCGCCCCGAAGTCGACGTGCTCGAGGGCCTGACCACCGCGATCATCGTCGACCAGCAGCGCATGGGCACCGACCCGCGCTCCACGGTGGGCACCGCCACCGACGCGAACGCGATGCTGCGCATCCTGTTCAGCCGGATCGGTGACCCGCACATCGGTTCCCCGCAGGCGTTCTCCTTCAACGTCGCTTCCATCAGCGGTGCGGGCGCGGTGACGGTGGAGCGGGCGGGGCAGAAGATGCGCGAGCGCCGCAGTTTCAGCATCACCGGCGGCATGTGTCCGCGCTGCGAGGGCCGCGGCCGCGTCAACGACATCGACCTCAGCCAGCTCTACGACGATTCGAAATCCCTGGCCGAGGGCGCGTTCACGATTCCGGGCTGGAAGTCCGACAGCTTCTGGACCGTCCGCGTCTACGCCGAGTCCGGGTTCGTGGACCCGAACAAGCCGATCCGCAAGTTCACCAAGCGCGAGATGCAGGACTTCCTGTACAAGGAGCCGATGAAGGTGAAGGTCGACGGCGTCAACCTCACCTACGAGGGGTTGATCCCGAAGATCCAGAAGTCGTTCCTGTCCAAGGACGTCGAGTCCATGCAGCCCCACATCCGCGCGTTCGTGGAGCGCGCCGTCACGTTCACGACCTGCCCTGAGTGCCACGGCACCCGGCTCAGCGAATTGGCGCGCTCGTCGAAGATCTGCGGCATCAGCATCGCCGACGCGTGCTCGATGCAGATCAGCGACCTCGCCGAGTGGGTGCGCGACCTGGACGAGCCGTCGGTGGCGCCGCTGCTCACCTCCCTCGCGCACACCCTCGACTCGTTCGTCGAGATCGGGCTGGGCTACCTGTCGCTGGACCGGCCCGCCGGCACGCTGTCGGGTGGTGAGGCGCAGCGCACCAAGATGATCCGTCATCTGGGTTCGGCGCTCACCGACGTCACCTACGTGTTCGACGAGCCGACCGCGGGCCTGCACCCGCACGACATCCAGCGCATGAACGATCTGCTGCTGCGCTTGCGCGACAAGGGCAACACCGTGCTGGTGGTCGAGCACAAGCCCGAGACCATCGCGATCGCCGACCACATCGTCGATCTGGGGCCGGGCGCCGGAACCGGGGGCGGCACCATCTGTTTCGAGGGCACGGTCGAGGGGTTGCGCAAGAGCGACACCATCACCGGCCGTCACTTCGACGACCGCGCCTCGGTGAAGGAGAGCGTGCGGAAACCCAAGGGCGCGTTGAAGATCCGTGGCGCGTCGACGAACAATCTGCGCGACGTGGACGTCGACATTCCACTGGGCGTGCTGGTCGCCATCACCGGCGTCGCGGGGTCGGGCAAGAGTTCCCTCGTGCACGGGTCGATCCCGGCGAGCGAAGGCGTGGTGTCGGTGGACCAGGGCGCGATCAAGGGATCGCGGCGCAGCAATCCCGCCACCTACACCGGGTTGCTCGAACCGATCCGCAAGGCGTTCGCGAAAGCCAACGGCGTGAAACCGGCACTGTTCAGCGCGAATTCGGAAGGTGCGTGCCCGAACTGCAACGGCGCCGGCGTCATCTACACCGATCTGGGGATCATGGCGGGCACGTCGACCGTGTGCGAGGTGTGTGAGGGCAAGCGGTATCAGGCGGCGGTGCTCGAGTACCACCTCGGTGGGCGCGACATCAGCGAGGTGCTGGCGATGCCGGTGGACGAGGCGCTGGCGTTCTTCGCCGAGGGGGAAGCCCGTATCCCCGCGGCGCACGCCATCCTGCAACGGCTCGCCGACGTGGGTCTCGGCTATCTGACGCTGGGTCAGCCGCTCACCACCCTGTCCGGTGGCGAGCGGCAGCGGTTGAAGCTGGCCACCCACATGGCCGACAAGGGCGGCGTCTACGTGCTGGACGAGCCGACCACGGGCCTGCACCTGGCCGACGTGGAGCAGCTGCTCGGACTGCTGGACCGCCTGGTCGAGTCCGGGAAGTCGGTGATCGTCATCGAGCACCACCAGGCGGTGATGGCGCACGCCGACTGGATCATCGACCTCGGGCCCGGCGCGGGTCACGACGGCGGCAAGATCGTGTTCGAGGGGACACCGGCCGAGTTGGTCGCGGCGCGGTCGACGCTGACGGGCGAGCATTTGGCGGCCTACGTCGGAGGGTGAGACGCGCTGGCGGGCGGTGCGTGCGGCAGCACCGCCCGCTCTCCATCACGGACGAACGGTGGTGTCCTCCGGCGATACCGCAGGACGGTGGTGGTGGGTGCGCTCGCCGGAGGATTCCTGCGGGATCAGGTGTTCCTGGGCGCGATGCTGTTCTGGAGCGTCGGACGGTTCACGCGTAGCTCCACCCGGTGACGTTCGCCGGAGACCGAGCCCGAGCAGACCCGCGAACACCGCCACTGCGGCCATCACCCACCAAGCTCGCCGGAAGGCTTCGAGCGTGGCCACCGGGCTGTCGGGGGTACCGAGCACCGCCACCAGCACGGCGACACCGCCCGCGAGCCCCAGCTGCCGCGCCATGCTGAGCACGCCCGAGCCGGTCGCGAAGCTCGCCGGGGGCAGTGCGCTCGAGCCCGCCGCGAACGCGGTCGGCACGATCAACCCGACACCCACACCGGTCAGCAGCATCCCGCCCAGCATCCCGGACACGTAATCCGGGGACAGCGCGATCGCCAGCGCCCACCACAGCAACCCGCCGCCGAACGCGAACCCGCCCGCCGCGATCACCGGCCCCGGGCCCACCCGGCCGATCAGCCGCCCCGCCAGGATCGCCACGAACGGCACCACCAGCGGGCCCGGCGCGATCGCCAGTCCGGCGCGCAGCGCCGACCAGCCCCACACGTCTTGCGCCCACAGCGTCGCCGACAGCAGCATGCCCGCGAACGCGATCTGGAACACCACCGAATTCACCGCCGCCAGAACGACATTCGGCAGCCGCAGCACCGAGGCGTCCACGAGCGGGCTGTGGTGGCGCGCCGAGGACACCGCGAACAGCACACCGCAGGCCAGCGCCACCGCGAACGCCGCCAGGACCCCGGGCGAGGACCATCCCCACTCCGGACCTTGCACCACCGCCAGCACCAGCGACCCGACCGCACCGATCAGCGCACCCGCACCCACCAGATCGGGCAGCGGACCTCCCGCTGCGGGCGGACTCGGCAACCGGCGCAGCCCGATCGCCAACGTGGCCAGTCCGATCGGCACATTCACCAGGAACACCCAGCGCCAATCGAACGCCACCAGCACGCCGCCGACCACCGGTCCCAGCGCCGCGCCGAGCCCGCCGAACGCGACCCACAGCCGCACCGCGCCGGCGCGCCGCTCGGGCGGGGTCGCGGCCAGCACCAGGGCCAGCGACGACGGCGTCATCAACGCGCACCCGACCGCCTGCACGACACGGAACACGATGAGCGACTCCACATTCCACGCCGCCGCGCACAGCGCCGACCCGGCGGCGAACACGGTGAGCCCCAGCAGGAATACCACTCGATTGCCGCCGCGGTCGCCGAGCCGCCCCGCCGGGACGAGCAGCGCCGCGAACACGATCGCATACAGGTTGAGCACCCACGACAGACCCGACAGCCCGGCGTCCAAGTCCTCGGACATGGCGGGGACGGCGAGGTTGACGATGAACAGGTCGAGGCTGGACAACAGCACGCCGACGGAAACGATCGCGAGGACGACGCGCGGATCGGTGGCCGCCCGCGACGCGGAGCGGGAAGACATCGGTCGCTCCGTTTCAGCCGAGGACACGGCGGGTCTGGCGGGCGGTGGCGAGCAGGGTGCCGTGGCGGTCCCAGATGTCGGTGTCGTCGACCGACCAGCCGTCCGCGGTACTCACGTTCTGGGTGCGGACCAGGACCGGCGCGGGGGCCGTGGTCGCGGCGTGCAGTTGCATCGACAAGGTGACGGTCGGGATCGCGACCGGAGCGGTCAGCAGCGGGAACAGGCCGGGCGGCAGCGCGTCGGCGAGCAGCGCCAGGCTGGACGCGTCGATCGCGAGTTCCGGATCGGTAGCGATCCAGGCACACATCATCGCCTCGTCCGCGCCGGTGAGCGGCAGCGGTCCCGCGGCGGGGCGAATCACGAAATGCGCGCCCGCCGGAACGATTTCGCGGGGGAGCGCGAACACCGGGCAGTCCGGCGGCGCGGGAACCACTGGCGCGGGCCGGGAACTGTGCTCGGCGATCGCCGTCGTGCCGTGCGCGCCGAGGGTGACCGTCGCGGCGACGACCGGGGCGTCGTCCTGTGTCGCGAGCACGTCCACGACGGCCGTACTGCGGCCGACGCGGTGCGCGGTCGCGTGCAGGGTGAGCGCCCCGAGTGAGGGTTTGCCGAGGAATCGGACGTCGGCGTTGCGAACGGGGCGTTCGTCGGCGCGTTGGGCGACGTCGAGCAGGAGACCGGCGAGCGCGCCACCGTGCGGGCCGGTCCAGCCGCGCCACGAGGCGTCGACTACGGCGCTCCAGTGGCCGGAGTCGGTGGGGGAGAGCCCGAATTCATCGCCGAGCCGCCCAGTGAGTTCCATAATGCAACTCAACCTAAGGCAGTGAGTTCTTTCATGCAACCGACTATGCTCGGGGGATGCGGCGCACCAGCTTCGAAGACATGAACTGCTCCCTGGCCCAATGCCTCGAAGTGGTCGGGGAGTGGTGGACCCTGCTGATCGTGCGCGACGCCCTGTTCGGCGTCACCCGCTTCGACGACTTCCGCGACCGCCTCGGCATCGCCCGCAACATCCTCACCCAACGCCTGGAAGCCCTTGTCGCGCACGAGATCATGACCAAAGAGCCCTACCAGGACAACCCCGTCCGCTACGACTACCGGCTCACCACCAAAGGACGCTCCCTCTGGCAGGTCGTCACCGCGATGCGTCAGTGGGGCGACGAATGGGCCGCCCCCGCCGGACCGCCGGTCCAGGTGGTGCACCAGACCTGCGGCCACATCGCGGTCATCGAACCGACGTGTTCACACTGCGGTGAGCGGGTGCGCGGGCGCGACCTGCGCCCGGTGGACGGGCCGGGCGCGGGGGAGAGCTCGATCCTGCCTGCGCGGAGCGCATGAATAGCGGATAGTCAGGCGCCCACGCCCTCAGCCCCGGGCAACCGTCGGCCGCGTAAGGCCGTGCGATACGGCGCGGGTCGTGCTGCCCGATCACCCGTCGCGAACGAGACTGGAGCGCCCTTGCACTTCCGCCACCGCGCGCTCCGGGTCGGCACCGCGCACTACGGCGCGATCGGTCGTGGCACGCGCCCTCCACACCCGCCACCGTGCCGGTAGCCGAGTCCGCCCGCCACGGCGACCTCTCATATCGCGTGTGCCCGATCCCCATATCGCGTGTTTCCGATCGCCGAGACAGCACGGCCGCACCAGTCGCTGACGACCAGGGCACGCCGATTGCCTCAGCACCGCGACAGCCGAGCACGCCGATGAGTCGATCGCGCCCACGATGTCTCGGCACAGCCAGACGCTCGGCCTACCGCGCGGAACCGCACCGACCGACGGCCACTACCAACACGGCGCGCACCCATGCTCGGCGTCCAGCACGTGGCGCGCCTCGCGCGTCCGCACCGCCGCGTCCGCGATCGCGTGCGAGGGCGTGCCGCGCTGGGCGGCATCGGCCGCGACGTAGATTCCGGGCGCCGCATTCAGCGTCGTGGCGCACCCTCGCGCGTTCGAGCCGAACCGATCCCGTTGAGCAGCGTCCGCACCGCCGCGTCCGCGATCGCGTGCGAGGGCGTGCCGCGCTGGGCGGCATCGGCCGCGACGTAGATGTGCGCGTTGAACACACCCTCGAGCCATTCGGCGGGCAGGTCGGGGTCGAGATCACCCTCCTCCTGCGCGGCGGCGATCAGCGTGCGCAGCGAGACGTCGCCCGTGTCGGCCCAGTGCGGGTTGCCCGCGAACCGGCCGGGATCGGCGAACAGGAACACCACGCGGTCCCCGACCTCCACGAACGAGCGCAACAGATAGATCAGGTGGTCGAACGCCGACGTGGTCTGCTCGGTCGCCGCGCGGGCGATCCCGTCGAGCACTTCCAGCGACTCCACCAGCAGCGCGTCCACCAGATCCTGGCGTTCCGGGAAGTACCGGTGCAGGGTGCTGCGACTGACCTCCGCGCGCTCGGCGATATCGGCCAGCGACGCGGCGAAATCGCGGGACCAGACCGCCAGCGCCGCGGCCAGGATCGCCGTGCGGGTCCGGGTTCGCAGGCCGCTCGACCGTGCCTCCACCCCGTCGTTCGGCCTGTTGCGCACCATGAAATGGACAGTACACGGACCGACCATGCCCGGACATCAGCGGAAAACGATGAGACATTCACGTCCCATAGCGGGTACTGTCTGCTTCAAACGACCGAACGGTATCGGGAGGACACGCATGAGCTCGGCCGCACACCCACGGACCCAGGTCCGCCGCGACACCACCTCGCTGCCCGCGCGCCTGGTCGCGCCACTCACCGCCGCACCCACCGCGATCCGCCGGTTCGGCGCACCGGACCGGCGCGACATCCCGGCCGGCCGCCGCGCCACCCACGCCGCACTCCTCACCCTGCTGTGGTTTCCCGCGCTGGTGCTGGCGGTCATGTCGGTGATCATGCTCGTGCGCGGCCTCGGGTACGGGTTCGTCATCGACGACGACGGCTGGGTGAACGCCTGGGGCGGCCCGTCGCTGGCCGGCGCGTGGATCGTGCACGCGCTGGTCGGGCTGTTCGGCACCGGCGTGGCGATGCTGGGCATGCTCGGGCTCGGCGCGATGATCGACCGGATAGACCGCCGCTACCTCGGGGCGGGCGGACCGGTGTGGCCGGTTCCGCTCACGGTGGTGCTCGCGGCGATCGCGGTGCTGTTCCTCATCGCGTGGTCCAGTCAGATCTAACGGGAGGTGAACTACATTGTCCGACAAGACAACAGCTGATCCCGAGGCAGGCAGACCCCCGCGTCGGCGACGCAAGTGGTTGCTGATCGGCACCGCGGGCCTCACCACGCTGGCCGTACTGGCGTGGTTCACCCTGCGCGACAGCGCACCCGTCGGTCACTTCACCTCCGCCGAGGGCTACGAGCGGTTCTTCACCGCCTACGACCGCGCGATGGCCGAAATGCCCACGCCCGACCAAACTTTGGATCTGCGCACCGACTTCGGCGTGGTCCGCATGTACCGGTTCGACGGCGCGAATCCAGACGCGGCCCCTCTGGTCCTGCTGCCGGGCCGTGCCGCCGCCACCCCCGTGTGGGCCGACAACCTGCCGTCACTGCGCGCGCTGCGCACCGTCTACACCATCGACCTGCTCGGCGAACCCGGCGCCAGCATCCAGAGCCGGCCGATCGAGAACGACGCCGACCAGGCGCGCTGGCTGCACCAAGCCCTGCGCCAGCTGCCGCACGAGACCGTCGACCTGCTCGGCATGTCGATCGGCGGCTGGACCGCCACCAACCTCGCCGTCCGCGAACCCGACGGCATCGGCCGCGTCATCCTGCTCGACCCTGCCATGACCTTCGCCGGCCTGCCGCTCGAGACGATCATCCGCTCCATCCCGGCCTCGGTGCGCTGGCTACCGAAGAGCTGGCGCGACAGCTTCAACAGCTGGACCGCGGGCGGCGCGCCCGTCGAGGACGTGCCCGTCGCCGACATGATCGAGGCCGGCATGCGGTCCTACGCCCTGCACCTGCCCACCACCACCCAGTTCAGCACCGACCAACTCACCAGCCCGCGCATGCCCTTCCTCGTGATCCTCGCCGGCAAATCGGTCATGCACGATGCGAACGAAGCCGCCGACCACGCCCGCCAAACCCTCGCCGACGCCACCGTCCTCATCTACCGGGACGCTTCCCACGCCATCAACGGCGAATACCCGGACCGGATCGCCGCGGACATCGCCGCCTTCCTCGAAGCGCCGCCGACGTAACGATGCGAAACGGCCGTGCGGGCCGGTACGCCTCGAGCTGAGATCTGTTCACGGTGATCCCGGAAGCGGATACGCCGCCAGCCGACGACCCGAACACGCCGCACCACTTGCCGCGTTCCCGGCTGACGCCCGCCGCGCTGAAGGGCTCATCGACACCGCCGTCGACGCCAGACCCGGGACATCGATCGGTCCGCGACAATGCCTACCGCGCTGACAGAAACGCAACGACCCGCCCGGTCTATGGGTCACCGATCCGCGGAGCCGCCCATCGCCGCGTGGTTGGTGATAGTGCGGGGTTCCCGACCGCTACCCGTCGTATTCGGTCCCGCGGCGCGGGAGGGCTCCCCGGCCACTGTGGGTGCCGATCCGGCGCCCGGGTGGACAACTTGCAGCACGATCACGGCACCGTTGGTTCCGTACACATACATCGTGTCGAACAGCTCGAACGGATATGGATCGAGTCGAATGACACGATCGTCCATTCGCAAACTCCGTTCGGCCTCTGACCAGGCCGTCGGGTCGTAGACCACGCGCGATATCGGCCCGGCCCGCAACTGGAGCGCGGTGAGCAGATCGGGCAACTCGGTGACGAGGACTCCCGATCGCGGCCACCAAGTCGCATCGATGTAGTCACTCGCGTCCGGATGAAGATGCAATCGCGGGCCCGGGGTGGTCACCTGCGGCGGCACCGACGGGGTGGGCAACGGAGAAGGCGTCATCGGACGCTCCCATCACGGCCTGACAGCAGGCCGGATCACTTCGATCCGGTGACGACGCGACCCCTGCTGGTCAGCGCGCGTGTTGCCGCCGGACACTGCTCAGCTTACGCCCCGCGCGATCCGGTGTACGCGGTGGGGAAGCACGGTCCGCGCCGAGGTGCGCGGACCCACGATGGGCGGCTGGATCAATCGTGCGGCGTGCCAGCCGTCCGCTCTCGAATGAGGCGGTCGGCGGTCCACAGTGGTTGCAGCATGTGCCAGTCAGCGGGGTGCGCGGCGATTCCGGCGGCGAACCGGTCGGCCAGCGTCTGAGTCGTCGGCCGTACGCCGCCCGCAGTGTCGATCGCGGCGTCGACGTGAAATCCCCAGCCGTCGGGGGTGAACCAGCAGTGCACCGGCAGCAGCGACGCACCGGTGTCGATCGCCAGCCGGGCCGGGCCTACCGGCATGCGGGCCGATTCGCCGAAGAACGTCACCGGCACACCCGCACCAGTCAGGTCGCGGTCACCGAGCAGCCCGACGATCCGCCCCTGCCGCAGCCGCATGGCCAGCAACTCGAACGGCGGCGCGGTCCCGCCGGTGAGCGGGATGATCTCGAATCCCAGGCCTTCCCTGAACCGGACGAAGCGCCGGAACAGTGATTCCGGTTGGAGCCGTTCGGCGACGACGGTCGGTGTGCCGACCCGCTGGACCAGCCAGACTCCCGCCAGGTCCCAGTTGCCGCTGTGCGGCAGCGCCAGCACGGCCCCGCGTCCACGATCGATCGCGTCGTGGATGTGTTCGAGCCCGGTGGCCGCGGTTTCGATGGTCGCGGCCAGCCGCGCGGGATCCATCGCCGGCAGCCGAAACACCTCACACCAGTAGCGGGCGTAGGAACGCAGGCTCGCCCGCACGAGTTCGTCGGGCACCCCTGCCGGGGTGGTGGACAGCACCCTGGCCAGATTCCGGCGCAGCTGGACCGGTCCGCCTCCCCGGGCAGCGCGATCGGCGGCGACCTCGAACGCTCGCATCGCCCATCGCTGCGGCAGTTCCCGCACCAGGCGCCAGCCGACCGCGTACCAGAGATCCCAGACCAGGGCGCTCGGGGTCACCGGTCTGAACCGGCCTGTGCTGGACAGCGGCAGCGGGTCACCGGCGATCTCTGCCGGGGCACATCCGCCGGCGGATTCGGCGAGCGACCGACCAGGCGAGGGCACCGACGACAACAGCCTTCCATCTCTCGAGTGTCCTCCCCATCACTCGCGAACGGCAGCCGTTTCGGCCACCACACGCACCGACAATGACGACCCGTCCAGAGCGCGCGCAATTACGCCTCCGCGGCCGCTCGGGCTGGTGTGACCGGTGAGTAGGATGAAGGAGTCGGGGGCTTTCGCACCGGGCCACCCATGGTTCGGTCGTCGCCCGGCGAGTCGACAAGGGACCGCTTCGCGGCCCCGGTCAGGAGCGTCGCGATGACGCCACAACAACGGGCGATCCTGCTGGACCGCTTCTCACGCTTCGCCGTCCGCAGCGGTCCGCCGCCGTCACCGCGAGCGCGTCACCCGGGTGCGGTGGATGGGGCTTGGTGGCCCCGCACGAACGACCTGGTCACCGAACTGCCCGGCCTGGAGCCGCTACTGGGCAGGCGGGCAGGCGACCTCTGCCGAATCATGTACAACATGGACGCCTGGCAGCCGGCCCCGAGGCGCACAATGATGGGTGGGTGTTCGGTCCACCTCGACGGATATCGGCACCTGCCCGCCCGCACCGTCTGTGTTGTGGGGCTGGACCATACCCGCCTGGTCCTGCTGACAATCCCCACGGACACCGAGAACGCCGCCGCCCAGGCTTTGCTGTCGGCCGCATCCCGACCGGGCAACGAACTCACCGCCTTCGAACTCATGGCCGCGCACACCCGGCACCACCTCGAGGACACGGACAACGATGCGGCATTGCGGCGCTGGGACGACGAGGGCGGGCGCAGCGCGCACCCGCGCAGAGTAAACACGACCGTGCCGGAGGCTTGACATGACACAGAACCGATCGCAGGACAGAGGTGGCGTCGCAGACCGCGGCCTGGGCCGATTCCATGCCCGCGACGACGGCGGGCAGCCCTTCGACACACCCACCCGCACACCGCGACTGCTGCTGAGCGACAGCGACGAGAAGTCCGGCGGCTTCGACGGCACCTGGTGGCCCAGAACCGACAATCTCACCAGCGAACTGCACGACTTGGTCGCCGCTCTCACCACGCGACTGGGCGCTACCACCCGAATCAGCTTCGACTGGAACTCGCTGAGCTTGTCCCAACGCCGCATCGACGCTCCCGACGGAATCGAGGTCACCGGACCGGATCCGGATCAGCCACCGCAGGTGATGGACGTCTTCGGCCCACACGATCGACGCGTTCGATTGCTGGTAATCGACCCCGCCGCCACGGCAGACCGCGCCAACGCGCAGATGCGCGAGGCGTTACGCGACACCACCTCAAATCGTCACAGTGACGATTTGAGGTGACCGATCAGGCGGGGGGAGCGGGAACTAGGAGCGTCCAGGAAATCTTTACGCAAAAATCTCATCTGGCAGGAAATTTTCCATTGCCCAGCCTTCGTCCGCAGAGAGTGGACGACCCGAGACAGCACGATACTCCGACTAGCACCCTCCGGGGTCGACACCAGCCGAAACCCTGAACGCGCGGTCGCACCAGGCAAACACTGATCAACCAACCCGAGCCGAAACCGCTCTGCCCGCCCACGTTGTAACGCCGATAATCAACATTATGTCAAGTAATGGCGTTCCCCGCCGCGCGTATGCCTTCGCGCCCTCCACGATCCCCCTCGTCCGCGGCCCCGGCCATCAAGCACTCCGGGCCGGGCCTCGGACACCAGCCGAAGCCGCACCCGCAGGTGGTGCGATATGAACGCTCCCGGGAATCGGGAGAAGGCGCGGTCGCCGGCCAACACACTCCCGATCGGCGGAGTGATCCCCGGCGAATCTGGGGCTATCGTTCTGTGCGGGCGTGCTCAGCGTTCCCGCGCCGGTCCCCCGGGACCGGTGGCGTCGGCCGGCAAGCGAGGGAGTGGCGATGACCAGCGACAGTGGATCGGGTGGCGCGGTGCGGGTGCGGGCGCTGCCCGCGACGGACTTCGACGCGGAGGCCGGGCGGGCGGCGCGGGCTCGGGCGCCGAGACGGGCTGCGGGAGAATGGGATCCGTCGCAGCGGTCCGAGCCGGCGTTGGCGCGGTTGCGGGCGCAGGAGGCGGTGCGTGATCAGGAGCTGCTCCCCCTGCGGTACGCGCGGATGGCATCGTCGCCGTGGGCGTATCTGCGGGGTGCGGCGGCGGTGATGGCGGCCGATCTGGCTATCCGCCCGCATTCGGGGTTGACGGTGCAGATGTGCGGGGACGCGCACATCCTCAACTTCGGGTTGTGGGCCTCCCCCGAGCGGCAATTGCTGTTCGACGCCAGGGATTTCGACGAGACGCTGCCCGGACCGTTCGAGTGGGACCTCAAGCGGCTCGCCACCAGCGTCTACGTGCTCGCGGCCACCGAGTCGGTGGCCGGCTCCACGGCCGACGAGGCGGCCCAGGCGGTGATCGACGGGTACCGCACGGCGATGCGCCGCTACGCGCGTTCGGGCGAACTCGACATCTGGTACGACCGGATCACCGCCGATATGCCGATGGAGTACCTGACCTCCCACTTCGCCGAGGAGGCCAAGCGCACGATCGACAAGCAGAGCCGCAAGCGGTCGCAGGAGGGCACGGCGCGTCAGCTGATCGTGGTCGAGGACGGCAAGCGCCGCATCTCCGAAGACCCGCTCAAGCGCAGGCATTAGCTGATCGTGGTCGAGGACGGCAAGCGCCGCATCTCCGAAGACCCGCTCAAGCGCAGGCATTTCACGCTCGGCGACGAGGAAGAGGTCAGCGTCTACGAGCAGGTGTTCGACTCGTACCTGCGGTCGATCCCGCCCCACCTCGAGCGGCTGGTCGGCCGGTTCACTCGGATCGACTCGGTGCGGCAGGTGGTGGGCGTGGGCAGCGTCGGCATGCGCGTCTACCTGCATCTGATGGAGGGCGATAGCGGCCGCCAGCCGGTGTTCTTCCAGGTGAAACAGGCGACGGCCTCGGTGTACGAGGAATTCCTCGAACCCAGCCGGTTCGACAACCACGGTGAGCGCGTGTGCGTCGGGCAGCGGTTGATGCAGACGGCCAGCGACATCTTCCTCGGCAGCGTGCGGGTGAACGAATTCGATTACTACGTGCGGCAATTCCGCGATATGAAGATCATCCCGAACGGGCACCAGATCGCGGGCTATCTCCCCCAGTTCGCGGCGGTGTGCGGTGCGGCGCTGGCGAAATCGCACGCGCGCAGCGGCGACCCGGAGGCGATCTCGGGCTACATCGGCAAGGGTGACGCGTTCGCCTCCGGCATCGTCACCTACGCCCGCGCCTACGCCGCGCAGACCCACACCGATCACGCCGATCTGGTCGCCGCGATCGCCGACGGCGAGGTGCGGGCTGCCGAACAGGGCTGGTAGATGCCCGGTTCGAACTGTTCACCCGAATTCCGCCCGGCGAAGACTTGAATGAGTCATACTTCGGAATGTGTCCACGACCTCGGAGTTCGAGCGGATGCTGCGCGGGGCCTCCCTGCGGGTGACCGCGCCGCGGGTCGCCGTGCTGAGCGCGGTACACCACCACCCGCACTCCGATACCGACTCCATCCTCGGTCTCGTCCGCTCGACCCTCGGCGCGGTCTCGCACCAAGCGGTCTACGACGTGCTGCGGGCACTGACCGCCGCCGGACTGATCCGGCGGATCCAGCCCATGGGTTCGGTCGCCCGCTACGAAACCCGGGTCGGTGACAACCACCACCACGTGGTCTGCCGCAACTGCGGAGTCATCGCCGACGTCGACTGCGCCGTCGGCGACGCGCCCTGCATGAGCGCTTCGAACGACAACGGCTTCGTCCTGGACGAGACCGAGGTCATCTACTGGGGCCTGTGCCCCGCCTGCAACACCCCTCACGAGTCGCGATCACACCTGTGATCACAGCCCGATCACTCGCTCTCGAAAGGAAAACGCCGTGCCCGAGGAGCATCCTCCGATCGCCGAGGCCAACACCGAACCCGCCGAGTCCGGTTGCCCGGTGGGCGGTCGCCTCGCCTTCCCCACCGAAGGTGGCAACAGCAACCGCCAGTGGTGGCCGAACCAGCTGAATCTCGCGATCCTGCAGAAGAATCCGGCCGAGATCAACCCCTTCGGCGCCGACTACGACTACGCCGCCGAGATCGCCACCCTCGACGTGCCCGCGCTCAAACGCGACATCGAGCAGGTGCTGACCACCTCCCAGCCCTGGTGGCCCGCCGACTTCGGCCACTACGGCGGCCTGTTCATCCGCATGGCCTGGCACGCCGCGGGCACCTACCGCGTCCACGACGGCCGCGGCGGCGCCGGTGCCGGCATGCAGCGGTTCGCGCCGCTGAACAGCTGGCCCGACAACGCCAGCCTCGACAAGGCCCGCCGCCTGCTGTGGCCGGTCAAGCAGAAGTACGGCAAGAAGCTGTCCTGGGCCGACCTCATCGTCTACGCGGGCAATGTGGCGCTCGAGTCGATGGGCTTCCAGACCTTCGGATTCGGCTTCGGCCGCGTCGACCAGTGGGAACCCGAACAGGACGTCTACTGGGGTCCCGAGCACACCTGGCTCGGCGACGAACGCTACACCGGGCAGCGCGACCTCGAGTCCCCGCTCGCCGCCGTCCAGATGGGGTTGATCTACGTCAATCCCGAAGGCCCCAACGGCAATCCGGACCCGCTGGCCGCCGCCATCGACATCCGCGAGACGTTCAGCCGGATGGCGATGAACGACGTGGAGACTGCGGCGCTCATCGTCGGCGGCCACACCTTCGGCAAGACCCACGGCGCCGGACCCGCCGACCTGGTGGGCCCCGAACCCGAGGCCGCGCCGCTCGAGGAACAGGGCCTGGGCTGGAAGTCGTCGTTCGGCTCGGGTGTGGGCGGCGACGCCATCACCAGCGGCCTGGAGGGCACCTGGACCCCCACCCCGACCCAGTGGGACAACAGCTTCCTGGAAGTTCTCTACGGCTACGAGTGGGAGAAGACCAAGAGCCCCGCGGGCGCCTGGCAGTGGATCCCGAAGGACGGCGCGGGCCAGGGCACGGTGCCCGACGCCCACGACCCGTCCAAGTCACACACGCCGGTCATGCTGACCACGGACCTGTCGATGCGGTTCGATCCGATCTACGAGCAGATCACCCGCCGCTGGCTCGACCACCCCGAGGAACTCACCGAAGAGTTCGCCAAGGCCTGGTACAAGCTCACCCACCGCGATATGGGCCCGGTCGTGCGTTACCTCGGCCCGCTCGTCCCGGACGAGGTGCTGCTGTGGCAGGACCCGATCCCGGCGGTCACCGGGCCACTCGTCTCCGCCGAGGACGTCGCCGCGCTGAAGAAGCAGATCCTGGCGTCGGGACTGACGGTGGCTCAGCTGGTGTCGACCGCGTGGGCCGCGGCCGCCTCGTTCCGCGGCAGCGACAAGCGCGGCGGCGCCAACGGTGGCCGCCTGCGCCTGCAACCGCAGGCCGGGTGGGAGGTCAACGAACCCGACGAGCTCGCCCAGGTGATCCGGGTGCTCGAAGGCATCCAGGAATCCTTCAACGCGGCGGGCGGCGCCCAGGTGTCGTTCGCCGACCTGGTCGTGCTCGGCGGCGTCGCGGCCGTCGAACAGGCCGCGCGCAACGCCGGCTACGACGTGACCGTGCCGTTCGCGCCCGGCCGCGCCGACGCCACGCAGGAACAGACCGACGTCGAGTCGTTCTCCGCGCTGGAGCCGCAGGCCGACGGGTTCCGCAACTACCTCGGCAAGGGCGCGCGCCTGCCCGCCGAATACCTGCTCATCGACCGGGCGAACCTGCTCACGCTCACCGCTCCTGAGCTGACCGTCCTCATCGGCGGCCTGCGCGTGCTCGGCGCCAACCACAAGCAGTCGCCGCTGGGCGTGTTCACCGACAAGCCGGGGTCGCTGACCAACGACTTCTTCGTGAACTTGCTCGACATGGGCACCGTCTGGTCGCCCTCGGCCGCCGACGACGGCACCTACGAAGGCAAGGACCGCGCCACCGGCGCGCCCAAGTGGACCGGCAGCCGCGTCGACCTCGTATTCGGGTCGAACTCACAGCTGCGCGCCCTCGCCGAGGTGTACGCGACCGACGACGCGAAGGAGAAGTTCGTCCACGACTTCGTCGCCGCGTGGGACAAGGTCATGAACCTGGACCGGTTCGACCTGAGGAAGTGAGCACCGGGTGGCGTCGCGCGCGGTGCGTGCGACGCCACCGTCTCCCCCGAACCCGATCGGGGCGAGCCGAAGATCGTTTATTCTCGGAGGTTGGGTCCCAGCCGAGGTGGGCGACATGGATGCCGAGATCGACCCGTGGGCGCACGAGCCCGATCGTGCGAAGGCGACACGCACCGCGCTACGCGAGGTGGTCGCCGAATTCGACAGTGCCTGGCGCCGCTCCGGCGAACCCCCCGACCTCGCCGCGCACGTCCCGCCCACCACCACGCCCTACCGGCGCACCGCGCTCATCGAACTCATCAAGGTCGACCTGCACCACCGGTGGCTGCGCCACAAAGGCCGTAAACGGCTCGCCGACTACCGCCGCCAGTTTCCCGAACTCGACAGCGCGCCGCTGCCGCCCGACCTCGTCTACGAGGAGATCTCGGTCCGCAGCAGCACCGACGACGAGGTCGACCTCGGCGAATACACCGCCGACTACCCGGCCCAGATGACCCGCATCGGCGCCACCCTCGGCGACGAGCAGTTCCACACCACGATGCTGTCCGACCCCGAGTCCGCGCACGCGCTCGACGCCCTCGAAACCGGCACCAGCCTCGACGATTTCGACCTGCTCCTCCCCCTCGGCCAAGGGTCCTTCGCGCGCGTGTTCCTGGCCCGCCAGCGCACCATGCAGCGCCTCGTCGCCGTCAAGGTGTCGCGCGACCGCGGCCGCGAACCCCAGACCCTCGCCCAGCTCGACCACGAGCACATCGTGCGCGTCTTCGACCAGCGCAGCGTGCACGACCGCTCCCTGCGCCTGCTCTACATGCAGTACGTGCCCGGCGGCACCCTGCTCGGCGTACTCCGCCACCTCCGCACGACCGCGCCGGGCCCGCGCGGCGGGCAGACGCTGCTCGACGCCGTCGACAAAGCCGTCACCGAAGGTGGTGTGCTCGAACCGCAGCCCTCCGAAACCCGCAGGCAGCTGGCCGGACTCAGCTGGCCCGAAACCGTCGCCTGGCTCGGCAGCAGACTCGCCACCGCCCTCGACTACGCCAACCGGCGCGGCGTGCTGCACCGCGACATCAAACCGGCCAACGTGCTGCTCACCGCCGACGGACACCCCAAACTCGCCGACTTCAACATCAGCTTCAGCAGGCACATCCCCGGCGCCAGCCCCGCCGCCTACTTCGGCGGCTCCCTGCCCTACATGTCGCCCGAACAGCTCGCCGCCTGCCACCCCACCGAAACCCGCTCGGCCGCCGACCTCGACACCCGCAGCGACCTCTACGCCCTCGCCGTCGTGCTCTGGGAACTGCTCACCGGGCGTCTCCCGTTCGACGACGAAGGCGACACCGGCGACTCCGACGCGTCCCTGGCGCGCATGATCGAACGCCGCAGCAAACCGGTCGATCCCACGCTGCCCGTCCCGCCCGACTGCCCGCCCGTGCTGCGCCAGGCGCTGCTCACCTCCCTCTCCCCCGACCCCGACGACCGCTACCCCAGCGGCGCCGAACTCGCCCATCAACTCGAACTCAGTCTCGACCGCACCGCCCGCGACCTCGTCGCCCCACCCGCGCGCAGTCTGCGCGCCCGGCTGCGTATGCGGCCCATGCCCGTCGTGACGCTGTCCAGCGCACTCGGCCAGCTGCTCGGCGTGCTGTACCTCTCCGCGCACAACACCACCCTCCTCGAACGCGAACTCACCCCCGAGGCCATGAGCGGGCTCACCCGTCTCGCGGTCCTCGTCGGGTTCCTCGCCTACCCCATCGGGATCGGGTTGCTGCTGTACTGGTGCCGCGCGGTGTTCCTGGTGCCGGAAGGGTTGCGGCACGGCAAGAAATACGACGAGGGGACGCTGGCCCGCGCGCGAGCCGACACGCTGGTGTGCGGGGACCGCATCGCCGTGGTCGCGTTCGCCGGCTGGACGCTCGCGCTGTTGATCTTCCTCGTCCAGCTCACCACCGAAGCCGACCTCAGTCCCGGGCTGCTCACGAATCTCATTGCCTCCCATCTGGTCGCGGCCGCCGTCGCCGTCGTCTACACCTACTTCCCCGTCACCTTCTTCGTCCTGCGCTGGTACTACCCGGGCCTGCTCGCCGCCGGCCATCCCGCCGCCGACGAATCCGCGCGCCTGCGCAGACTTTCCGGGCGCGCACGGATCTACCTCGGCATCGCCGCCTCGGTTCCGCTCTTCGGCGTCGCCGCCGGCCTCGCCTTTCTCGACTCCGACCAGCAGCGCGCCGTCATCGGCTCCATCGTCGCCCTCTGCGTCGGAGGACTTTTCGCGTTCCTCGTGGCCATGCGCGTGTACTACATCCTCGAATCCGACCTGCGCGCCCTGGACCGCGTGGTCCGGCACGCTTAGCATCCCGAGTCCCGACTGGTCATCCGACCGATCGACGGTGGGGAACATCAGTTCGACTAACGTTCCTGTGGTGCTTGGACATTCACACGCGACCAGTGGCGCACTCGCCTGGTCGGCGGCAGCGGCGACGCTGCCACTCGCGGCATTGACGTATCCGGTAGCCCAGAACACCGACGCGCGGCTCGGCCCCGTCGACGTGCTCCTCGGCGTATTCCTCACCGCCGGTGCGGCATTGCTCCCCGACGCCGATCATCCCAAGGGCACCATCTCGCACGTCCTCGGGCCGCTGTCGCACGTGCTGTGCAAGATCATCTCCAAGCTCGCGGGCGGGCATCGCCAAGCCACTCACTCGTTCGTCTTCGTGGCCGTCGCCGCCTACGGCACCTGGGCCGGAATGCACTGGATCGGACGCAATTTCACGCTCGCGCTCGTCTTCTTCCTCCTCGCGCTCGCCCTGCGCGCCCTCCACCTGCACCCGCCCGGCGACAGCATCCGCGCCTGGGGCACGGTCGTACTTCTCGCCGTCGCAGGAACTTTCGCGATGGACCACTGGATCAGCGACAAACCCGCCTGGTTGCCGTTCTGCGTCGGCCTCGGCGCTCTCGCCCACATCCTCGGCGATTGCCTCACCGACCGCGGGTGTCCCCTGTTGTGGCCCATCAAGAAGCGGGTGTCGTTCCCGATCATCGAGCGCACCGGGAACAAGGTCGAAACTTGGATCCTGACACCGCTGTTCGGGGTGGGGACGCTCGCGGTGCTGTGGCACGTGTTCACGGTCGCGCCGTGAGGTGAGTGCGTGCGGCAGTCTCCTCCCGACACTGCCGCACCCACCTTCTGGTCTTGGCGTCCTTGTTGATTACTGGAGTTGTTCGCAGAACGTGAACAGCAAGAGAGGGAAACGCTATCTGGATACATAGCGATATCTTGATACCCGAATCGTAGATAACCGGTTTGCGTGACCTCGAGGATCCAGCCGCATCCACTTCGACAGCCCACCCGATGCCGAATCCGGCTCTCCCACAACAAGTAGTGCGCCTCGCCAAGTCCACTCCCCTACCCCACGAGCGCCGACGCGTCGACGATGACGTCTGCCGCTCCCCCAGCCGTCAACGAACTAGTGTCGATTGCCGCACTCCCCCTCGGTCTCAGACTCAGGTCGCGGGACTCGTCCACCGCACGCGCGATGGAGGCGGTCAAGTCCGCGCCGGCCAGCCCGAGACGGTGGTCTCCCTGCAGCGGCGGGCCGGCTCCCGCCGCTCGCGACGTGATTCGCTCGGCCAGCGCATCCGGAGACGCGTGCAGCCAGAACACCCGCGCCGACTCCACGCGTTCACCCAGAACCCGCATGGTCGCCGGATCGCCACCGATCACGACGACCTCCGCGCCCTTCCCCGCGAACGTTCCCGCCACCGAGAACGCATTCCTCGCGCGGAGTTCCGCGAGCCGATGGCCACCATCCAGGAACCCGAGCTGGTGCGTATCCAGGTAGCCAACCGGCACAGAGGATTTCGCCAGCTGAGCGAAGGTCTGGAAACCGACAGTGGAGACACCGACACCACCCGGACCGGTGATGGTGAGGAGCCGCGGCATCGCCCTCTCACCACCGGACCCCGCCTCGCCGCGGCCGGCCGCACGGCTCAGATGCGCGCGGGCCGCCGAGACGAGCTCCCCCGCCAGGGCTGCCGTCGGTCGTCCGGCCGTATCGAGACGCAGAATGAACGCCGCCGTCACTCCGGACGCCGAAAGCGCGGAGAGCAACCGGTACCCGACCGTCGATTTCCCCACCCCGGACGTTCCGAGCAGCCACATGACAGGAAGCACGGCTCCCGACCGTATGACACACCCGATGGCGAACTCGCCTCATTTTCCCAGCCGAGCACGGGACCCCTCCCTCCCTTGCTGTTTGTGGGGGTCTGCGGTTGCAGTTGTCGCGACTGCCGATTTGGATCGCACTAACATGCGTCAATGCGCATATCGTCATAGCAATATTTAACTCTGGGAGGCTTCGCCGCGGGCTACCCGAGCCCAGCAGGGACCGCGAAGTTCCGCGAGACTCGCGCGGAGTCCCCTTCCCCAAGGTGCTGCGGCGACGCGGAGACACCACTCCCCCATCACAACTCGCGCCCGGCTCGCCTGGGACCACTCCCAGACTCCCCCACTCCCGAGCCCTACCCCGAGACGATTTCGGTGCACAACTGTACACTCAATTCTCATGTCGGAGAGTGTGCCGCAGCGGCGGGCCGAGGTGCGGGCGCTGGCCCGGTTGGCGGGTGACGAGCTCGGGGGCGCGGTGGACGGGATCGGCGCGATCCACCGGGCCGTGTCGGATCGGGTGTTCGCGACGGTGCGGCTCGGGGTGGGGCCGGCGGCCGCCCCCGTGAAGGTGGTGCACGACGCCATCACCGACAGCGTGTACCGGATCATCAGCGGCGCGGCCGTCGGTGCGGGCATGGTCGCCGAACGGGCCGTGGACGTGCCCGGTGTCGCGCCGTCGCGCACGGTGCTGGGGTCGGGACTCTTGGCGGCGGTTCAGGGGTTGATCGGTGACGAGCTCGAGGAGAACCGGCCGATTCTGGCCGCTCCCATGACCTTTCGCGTGGACGGCAACCCGGTCCCGCCGGAGACGATCGCCGCCGATGCCCCGCGTACCGGGCATGTGGTGGTCTTCCTGCACGGCCTGGTCGAGACCGAGCACGCGTGGCGGCTCGGCGGGCGCCCCACCTACGCCGAGCGACTGAGCGAGGATCTGTCGTGCGCGTGCGTGCAGGTGCGCTACAACAGCGGACTGCATATTTCGGAGAACGCTCGTCAACTCAGTGAGCTGGTGCAACGGCTGGTGGAGAGCTGGCCGGTGCCCGTGCGGCGGCTGACGCTGATCGGGCATTCGATGGGCGGGCTGATCGCGCGGGCCGCCTGCTTCGACGGCGAGCAGTCGAGCACGCCGTGGGTGCGATCGGTGAGCGAAGTGGTGAGCCTCGGGTCCCCGCACCTGGGTGCGCCGTTGGAGCAGGTGGTGCATCGGCTGTCGGCGCTGCTGGCGCTCGTGCCGGAGACGCGGCCGATCGGTAATCTGTTGCGCCGCCGCAGTTCCGGGATCCGGGATCTGCGGTACGGGTCGCTGGTCGACGAGGATTGGCGCGGGTTCGACGCGGATGCGCTGGGCCGGCGCGCCGTGCGGGAGGTGCCGCTGCTCGTCGGTGCGGAGCACTACTTCGTCACCGCGACCGTCACGAGGAGTCCGCGACATCCGTTGGGCCGGGTGATCGGTGACGGCCTGGTGCTCACCGGCAGCGGTTCGGGCCGCAGCCACGCGCGGCGGCTCGGGTTCGCCGAGGAGAACGGCTTGCACGTGCCGGGGGCGAATCACTTCACGCTGCTCAATAACGACGCGGTCTATTCGGCCTTGCGCCGCTGGCTCGGTGCGGACATGGCGATCGCCCGCTGACCGCCGCGGACTCGAGCACGTGCCGAGTGGCTCTCGATTTCAGCACCCGGCCACCGCCATCTCGCGCGGCCCCGGCGTACACCCAGCCTGCTCGTGCGCACGAGCTGCCCACGCGGCATCGCCCGAACCCACGCACACTCGGAGCGCCGCCTCGACGGACCGGTGTGCGATCCCCATCCGCGCGCACCCAAGCGTGGCGAGCAGTGGCCGCGCCCGAGCATCATGGTGCACCGTGAAGCCGTCACCGGCTCGTGGCCCCCACCGTGCGCACCGACCGCCATGGGAAAGCGGAGCGTCACCGCGGTGCCGCGAACCCGCATACTCCTGGTAGGGATCGTGGCAGGCTGGGCGCATGACACTCGATCATGGTGATCCCGGGGACGCGCCGTCGGTGCCGCCGCCGACGGCGCCGGTGGAGCAGGTGGTGCGGCCGTCGGCGGCGGAGGAGGCGCGCACGATCGCGGCGGCGACGAATGTCGCGACGTTGGCGAGTCTGAGCGCGGACGGTGGACCGTGGGCCTCGTTCGTGACCTACGGGCTGTTGGAAGGTGCTCCGGTGCTGTGTGTTTCGCGGCTGGCGGAGCACGGGCGCAATCTCCTCGCGGATCCGCGCGCGAGCCTGTCCATCGTCGCGCCGGACCTGCCGGAGGACCCGTTGGCGGGTGCGCGCGTCACGCTGGCCGGGGTGGTGGAGCAGCCGGAGAGTGACGAGGCGGGCGCGGCGCGGGCCGCGTTGCTGGCGGCGGTGCCGGTGGCGTCGAACTACGTGGACTACGGCGACTTCTCGCTGTGGGTGTTGCGGGTGCGGCGGGTGCGCTGGGTCGGCGGGTACGGGCGGATGGATTCCGCGACGGCCGAACAGTATCTGGCGGCGGAGCCCGACCCGGTGGTGCCCGCGTCGGGCCGCGCGGTGGCGCATCTGAACGACGATCACGCCGACGCGCTGTTGGACATGGCACACGCGTTCGGCGGGTATCCCGACGCGACGGAGGCGGTGTGCGAGCGCGCGGACCGCTACGGGCTGGATCTGCGGGTCCGGACGCCGCGCGGCGTGGCCCGCACCCGCGTGGGCTATGCGCAGCCGATCGCGTCGGCCGGTGAGTTGCGCGCGGCGACAGTGGATTTGGCGCATCGGGCCCGCGAGGCCCGCACCTGAGTACTCCTACGCTTCCCTCCGCCCACCCGCCGGGGCGATCCTGGTGTCATGACGAAGTTCCGGGGGTTGACGGATCGGCGGATGCCCGCCGGTCGAGTAACGGCACGGCGGGAGGTGGGGCGGTGAGGCGATCACGCATCGTGGAACACCTCCTCGGATCCCGCTGCGCCACCGACAATTCCGGCGTGGGCGCCGGTGCGGACCGCGCCACGGGCCACGTGCCGGTGCGGCGGGGAGAAACGGTCCTGTGGGTCGCGGAGTGCCCTTCCCACCGCACGGGGTGATTCGAGTCAGTGGCGCGCCGGAGCGCTCCTGACCGACCGCGCCCGAGGTCTGCGCACGACCGCGTGGTCATGCAGGACCGCCGTGGTCCTGACTGAATCGAGGTCTGCGTCCGCATGGAAACCGCAGCGAACACGCCCGACACCGGGGCGTCCACATCACTTGACGCGGCGACCCGCGACATGACGCACTCCGCACGCCTGCGCGCCCACAGCACCGTCTCCACCGCGCTGGCGCGGCACAGCGATCACGTGTTGCAGGACCTCGTGGACGCGGGCTCGCCCCTCGGGACGGGTATCGGCGGGACGTCCGCGCTGCTGGAGGTCGCCGGAATCCCGGTCTTCGTGAAGCGTATTCCCCTCACCGACCTGGAACGGCAGCCGGAGCACGTCCGGACGACGGCGAATCTTTTCGACCTACCGCAGTTCTACCACTACGGCGTCGGCTTGATCGGCGCGGCGGGCTTCGGGGCCTGGCGCGAGCAGGCCGCGCACACCATGACGACGAACTGGGTGCTCGCCGCCGAATACGAGGGTTTCCCGCTGATGTACCACTGGCGGGTATTGCCGGACACGACACCACTGCCGGAGGAGCTCGCCGACATCGACCGCGCCGTCGCCTACTGGGAGGGCAATCCACAGGTGCGCCGCCGGATCGAGGCCCTGCGGGATGCTTCGGCGTGCATCGCGTTGTTCCTCGAGTACATCCCGCAGAACCTGCACGAGTGGCTCGGCCGCCAGGTCGAGGCGGGTGACGAGGCCGCCGACCGGGCCTGCGCCCTGGTGGAGCGAGAATTGGCCACCGGCACCGCATTCCAGAACAGCCGTGGCCTGCTGCACCTCGACGCGCACTTCGAGAACATCCTGACCGACGGCCGGCGCCTCTACTTCAGCGACTACGGCCTGGCCCTCTCCCACGGCTTCGACCTCTCGCCGGACGAGTCCGCGTTCTTCGACCGCAACCAGACCTACGACCGCGGCTACACCACCACCTACCTGGTGAACTGGCTCGTCACCGCCCTGTACGGACTCCGGCCGGGCGACCGGGAGGCGCGCACCGCGCTGGTGCACGCGTTCGCGGAAGGCGAGCGCCCCGAGGGCATTCCAGCGGGGGCCGCCGTGGTCCTCACCCGAAACGCGCCGATCGCCGCACGAATGTCCGCCTTCACGCACGCGTTCCAGCACGAGAGCCGCGACACCCCGTATCCGGACAAGGAGATCCGCCGCCTCCTCTACGACCGACCCGAACGGAACCCCGACATCGGACAACCCGCCGTATAGGACCGCGGACCGCGGCGCACCGACTCGATGTCCAACCGATATGCACAACAAGGCGACCCACCACCCAGCCGACAGGGCAAGCGCCAGCCAACCACTACCCATGCCTGTGGCACCGGCACCAGATGCCAAGTGCTACACCAAAGGCGCCAACGCCCCACTACTCATACCTGTGGCATTGGCACCAGATGCCAGGCAATACGCCGAAGGCGTTGGCCCCCCAGGCAATACGCCGAAGGCGCTAGCCGACGCTGAGCATGGCCACGAGCATGTCGGTGAGTTCGGCGATGTCGGTGTCGAGGTCGGGGGTGCGGGTGCCGTGCTGGATGGCGCGTTCGTAGTCGGCGAGGAGGGCGAACAGCAGGGTGGTCATGGTTTCCAGGCGCCGGCGGCGGTGGCGTGGGGTGAGCTGGGTGAGGGCGGCGTCGAGGCGGGTGGCGAGGATGCGGACGGCCGCGCGGTCGGCGCCGGCGAGGCGGCGGGCGTCGGCGATGGCGGGGTGGGTGCGGATGACTTCGAGGAAGCGTCCGTAGTGGCTGTCGGGGTCTTCGGCGACGAGTTCGACCATCGGTCCGATGAGCAGGGTGACGAGGGTGCGCAGTTCGGTGGCGGTGCCGTCGGCTTCGCGGGCGGCGAGCAGGGCGAGGCGGCGTTCTTCGAGGCGGTTCATCTTGCGGTCGACGATGGCCTCGATGAGTCCGGTGCGGGATTCGAAGTAGTAGTGCACGGCGGAGTTGTTCCGCTGCCCGGCCGCCGCGGCGATGTCGCGCAGGGGCACGTCGACGCCGCGCGCGGCGATGAGCCGCTCCCCCGCGTCGAGCAGGGCGGTGCGGGGGTCTTCGGCGGCCATGGGTGCACTGTAGTTGAAGCCGAGCCTTGACCAGGTTAAGCACTAGTGATTAATTGGCTGGTGGGGGCGAGCGAGCAGGAGGCTGAACAATGCGGTTCACGTACGCGGAGACGATGACCGACCCGTCCTATTTCATTCCGCTGGCACAGGCCGCGGAGGCCGCCGGCTACACGTCGATGGCGGTGGCGGACAGCATCGCCTACCCCCGTGACTCCGACGCCACCTACCCGTACACCCCGGACGGCAGCAGGGACTTCCTGGAGGACAAACCGTTCATCGAGGCGTTCGTCCTGTCGGCGGCGATGGCGGCGGCCACCACCACGTTGCGGTTCACCCCGTTCGTGCTCAAGCTGCCGATCCGCCCGCCGGTGCTGGTGGCCAAGCAGGCCGCGTCGGTGGCGGTGCTGAGCGATAACCGGTTCGGCCTGGGGGTGGGGATCAGCCCGTGGCCGGACGATTTCGAGATCATGGACGTGCCGTTCGCCAAGCGGGGCGCGCGCATGGACGAATGCGTCGACATCGTGCGCGGTCTCACCGCGGGCGGCTACTTCGAGTACCACGGCACGGTGTACGACCTGCCGCCGATCAAGATCAACCCGGTGCCGACCGAGCCGATCCCGATCCTGGTGGGCGGCCACAGCGATCCGGCGCTGCGGCGCGCGGCCGAACGCGGCGACGGCTGGATGCACGCCGGCGGCGACCCCGGCGAGCTGGACCGGTTGCTGGTGAAACTCGACGCGTTGCGCGCCGAATGCGGGACCCGCAAGGATTTCGAGGTGCACGTGATCTCGCTGGACGGCTTCACGGTGGACGGGGTGAAGCGCCTGGAGGACAAGGGCGTCACCGATGTGATCGTCGGCTTCCGCTACCCCTACACCCGGGAACAGGACACCGAGAGTCTGGACACCAAGATCGCGAATCTCTCGCGTTTCGCGGAGAAGGTGATCGCGCGCACCGCGTCTTGAGTGCGCTCGAGGAAAGCCGAAGCCGAACTCACCGGCCCGCCGCGCACCGGCGCGCTTACGGTGGTGCGGTGAGCATCGCCGAACGGGTAAGTGTGGCGCTGGGCGCGGAGGTGCGATCGGTGTCGGCGCTCGGTACGAGTCACGCGTGGACGATGGCGCGTGCGGAACTCACCGACGGGCGCGTGGTGTTCGTGAAAGCGTCCGAGGGGTCGGCGGGGGCGTTGGCGGCGGAAGCGGCCGGGTTGCGGTGGTTGGCGGAAGGACCAGGAGAGCTGACGCCGCCGGTGCTGGCCGCCGCCGACGGGTTGCTGGTGCTGCCGTGGCTCACCGAGCGCTCCCCCACGCCCGCGGCGGCCGAGCGGTTCGGGCGGGATCTGGCTGCGCTGCACGCGGATTCGCCCGGGATGTTCGGCGCGCCCTGGGAGGGGTGGATCGCCTCGCTGCCGCTGGACAACACGCGCTCCGAAGGCCCGTGGGCACGCTGGTACGCCGAACGCCGGTTGTTGCCCTATGTGGAGCGGACGGCGTCGGTGTTGGGCGCGGAGGGCACGCGGCTGCTCGAGCGCGTACTGGAATCCGTCGAGGAGTTCGCGGGTCCGGCCGAGCCCGCTGCGCGAATCCACGGAGATCTCTGGTCGGGAAACCTGTGCTGGACGGATGAGCGGGTCGTGCTGATCGACCCCGCCGCGCACGGTGGGCATCGCGAGACCGATCTGGCCATGCTCGCGCTGTTCGGGGCGCCGTTCCTGGACCGGATCGTGGGCGCGTATCGGGAGGCGCATCCGTTGGCGGCCGGGTGGCGGGCGCGAATCCCGTTGCACCAGTTGTATCCCCTGCTCGTGCACGTCGCGCTGTTCGGGGGCGGGTATCGGTCGCAGACTCTCGCCGCCGCCCGCGCCGTGCTCGGCGGGTGAGCCGCAGCGCGGGCGCGCACATCTGTGTACGGTCGAAGAGCGCTGGGCGACAACCGGCTCCGCCCGAGCCCACGAAACTCCGGAATTGCGGTCCGGCGGTGGGCCTGCATTCTCGTGAAGCGCCGATCCGGACGTTCCTCGGCCCGCGGTGGTGCGCAGCTTTCGGCGCCGACCGGCTCGATGCCGGAACGGAAGTCGACCGGACCCTACGGAACCACTTCGGCGAGCAGCTTCCTCGTCTCCGCGTCGGCCGGGAAGAACGATTCGACGGCGAGTTCGGCGACCGTGATGTTCAGGGGCGTGCCGAACACGGTGGTGACGCTCAGCAGCGACAGCTCGTGCCCCTCGTGCCGCACGCGCAGCGGGACGACGGCTTGGTCCGGTTCCGGCAGCGCCGGGTCGACCTCGCCGCCCGGGTAGGCGCGCATCTCCTCGAGCATGTCCGCGAGGTCGGGCGCGCCGGTGGCTTCCCACTGCCGGGTCAGGCGCGCGAGCAGGTGCCCGCGCCATTCGGCGAGATTCACGATGCGCGGGGCGAGTCCGCGCGGGTGCAGGCTCAGGCGCAGCACGTTCACCGGCGGCCGCAGCAGCGCCGGATCCACGTCGGCGAGCAGCGGCGCGATGCCTGCGTTCGCGTCGACCATGGTCCAGGCGCGGTCCACGGCCAGCGCCGGATACGGTTCGTGCCCGGCCAGGATCTGGCGCATGGCCGCGCGCACCGCGTCCATCGCGGGCGAATCGAGCGCGGGTTCGGCGTAGGCGGGGGCGTATCCGGCGGCCAGCAGCAGACGGTTGCGTTCGCGCAGCGGGATGTCGAGGTGATCGCACAGGTGGGCGAGCATGGCGCGGCTCGGGGTGGCGCGGCCGGTTTCGATGAAGCTGAGGTGCCGCGCGGAAGTCTCGGCGCGCCCGGCCAGTTCGAGCTGGCTGAGCCTGCGTTCCTGTCGCCAGTGCCGGAGCAGGTCGCCGGCGGTGGGGGTGCTCACGCTGTCGATATTACGAACCGGTCGGTGGCCACCCGGCCGGAATGCGGCGCACGGGACGCAGCGCGCGGTCGGCGTCGAGGTAGGCGCGCGACACCACCGAGGTCAGCAGGTCCAGCAGCTCCACCACCGGCACGCAGTCGGGAATGGGGTCGCCCACCCGCTCGCGCATCTCGGCCAGACCCGACTTCACGCCGTCGTGCACGGCGTGCTGGACGTCCTCGATGGGCACGCCGTCCATGGCCCAGCGCGTGGTGTCGCGCGCGAGCCTGCGCAGCATCCCGTCCAGCGACGAGTCGGTGTCCTCGAGCAACGCGAGCGCCAGGTCCAACCCCATCCTGATCGCCGCGCCGACCTCGAGCCGCGCGCCATCGTCCATAGGATTTCCGCTTCCTCCCGATCCGCGTCCACCGTATCGACCGGTACGGCGCGGGGTGCGGCGGCGGAGATAATTGAGCATTTGCCCCCGCGGGCGGGATCGCGGTGTTGTGACGTTTCCCAATCGGGGGCTAGCCTCTATGACACGTCGATGACGACATCCGGAGTTACCCGTGCGCCTGTTCGAGCGGGGGGCCGTCTGTTCCGCGATCCTGGTCGCGGGATTGGTGCTCGGTGCGTGCACCGCCGAACCGCCGCCGCAGCGGGCGGCCGGGTCCACGGAGATGCCGAATCTGGTGCCGGGTGTCGACATCCCCGCCGGGCAGATCGACCGGGCGGTGGAACGTCTGGACGAACTCGCCGAGAGCCTGCTGAGCGAGTCCGGTGTGCCGGGTATGGCGGTGGCGGTGGTGCACGACGGAAATGTGGTGTACCGCAAGGGTTTCGGGGTCCGCAACGTCGAGACGCGGGAACCGGTGGGCCCGGAGACGGTATTCCAGTTGGCGTCGGTGTCGAAGTCGCTCGCGGCGACGGTGGTGGCGCGGCAGGTGACGGCGGGCACCGTCGCGTGGGATACGCCCGTGCGGGAGCGGTTGCCGTGGTTCGAGCTGGGCGAGCCGTACGTGAGCGACCACGTGACCGTCGGCGATCTGTTCTCGCACCGCTCCGGACTGCCCGACCACGCCGGTGACCTTCTCGAAGACCTCGGATTCGACCGGGGTGAAGTGCTGCGGCGGTTGCGGCTGCTGCCGCTGGACCCGTTCCGGGATTCCTACGCCTACACCAACTTCGGGCTCACCGCCGCCGCCGAGGCGGTCGCGGCGGCGAGCGGGATGGACTGGGAGGCGCTGTCGGAGCAGACCCTCTACGAACCGCTCGGCATGGCGGCCACCAGTTCGCGCTACGCCGATTTCCGGTCCCGCGCCAACCGCGCCGACGGGCACCACCTCGTGGACGGTGCGTACCGGGTGACCGACCCGCCGCGCGACCCTGACGCCCAGACCCCGGCAGGTGGGGTGAGCTCGTCGGTCGACGACGTCGCCGCCTGGATGCGGCTCATCCTCGCCGACGGCGCCCTCGACGGACGCGAATTCGTCGCACCGGACGCGCTGCTGCCCGCGGTGACGCCGCAGGCGGTGTCGCAGCCCGCCCAGCAGCCCGACGCCCGGTCCGGCTTCTACGGATTCGGGTTCAATGTGAGCGATTCCGGGGCGGGACGGGTGATGCTGAGCCACTCCGGCGGCTTCGACCTCGGCGCCGCGACGGCGTTCGCGCTGATCCCGTCGGTGAACGTCGGCATCGTGACGCTCACCAACGGGCCGCCGATCGGTGTGCCCGAAACGCTCAACGCCGAGTTCGCCGATCTCGTCCAGTTCGGGGACATCCGCCAGGATTGGCGCGCCCTCTACGAGCAGGCGTTCGCGCCGATGGGAGCGCCGCTCGGCGACCTGGCGGGCCGGTCTCCACCCACCGATCCCGCGCCGGCGCGACCGCTCGCGGAGTACGCGGGGACGTTCGGCAACGACTACTACGGACCGGCCGTGGTCGCCGTCGCCGGTACTGAGCTCACGCTCACGCTCGGGCCGCGGAACATGGAGTTTCCGTTGCGGCACTGGGACGGTGACACTTTCGTGTTCACCCCGTCCGGTGAGAACGCCACCGCCGGAACGGTCTCGCGGGCGACGTTCGACGGTGACCGGTTGATCCTCGAGTACTACGACGCCGACGGACTCGGCACGTTCACGCGCGCGCCCGGGTGATCAGGCGCCGTGCCGCCTGCGGCGCGCGTCCTCGGCGATGAGCCGTAGGCAGGTCTCGTGTTCGGTCTCCCCCGGATACTTCTCGTGGCGCAGTCGCAGCATCGCCTGCGCCACATCGATGCCCAGCACGCTCGACAGCCGCACGGCATCGACTTTCGCCATCTCAATTCCTCCGTTGTATTCCGGGTTACCGCGGTGATCCGACCTTGACGTACCCGAACGATAGGCGGCCGAACCCTCGCAGATACTGCCCGTTGCCGAACCGCGACCTGCGCCCGCCCCCGCGAAACGCCCCCGCACGACCGATTCCCGCACACACACCTACGTGCCTGACCAGGTGGTAAGGAAGGTCACCACCCGAGCCGGTCCCCCTTTGCTAGCCTCGGAGTCAAGGCCCCTGACGGGCCTCCGGACGAGGGATCAGTACCCGGACAGCGACAAGACTGGCCAGGAGGTCGGTCATGGCGTGGATCGTGCTGCTCGTCGCGGGTGTGCTGGAGGCCGTGTGGGCCACCGCGCTCGCCGAATCCCGCGGGTTCCGCCGCATCGTTCCCACCGTCGTTTTCGCCGTCGCGCTGGCCGCGAGTTTGGGCGGTCTGGCGTATGCGATGCGCAGCCTGCCCACCGGCACCGCGTATGCGGTGTGGGTCGGCGTGGGTGCGGTGCTGACCGCGCTGTGGGCGGTGGTGACCGGCAAGGAACGCATGAATGTCGCCCGTGCGGTGCTGCTGGCCGGGTTGGTCGGCTGCGTCGCGGGCCTGAAGGTGGTGAGCTGACATGGGTTGGCCGATTCTGGTTCTCAGTGCGGTGTTCGAGGCGGTCTGGGCGACCGCGCTCGGCGAATCGCACGGATTCACCCGCCCGGTGCCCACCGTGGTGTTCGCGGTCGCGTTGGCGCTCAGCATGATCGGGCTCGCCGTCGCCACCCGCCGCATCCCGATCGGCGTCGCGTACGCGGTGTGGATCGGGATCGGCGCGGCGCTCACCGTCGGGTTCGCGATGGTGACCGGTGCGGAGGCCGCGACCGTGGGCAAGGTGACGTTCCTCGTCGGGATCGTCGGGTGTGTGATCGGGTTGAAGTTCGCGAAGGCGCCCGCGGGGCACGCTCGTTCCGGGGAAGTCGACCGGAATCTCGCGTCGCCCGTGCGCATGCGGTGATCCGCGTATGCGGTGACCGACCTGGGGTCCGACGAACTCGCGTCCGCGACGGCGCCACACCGGCGGGCGCACGGGGTGTCCCGCGCAATTCGGCGCGGGTGATCCAGTCGGAGCGTGTGCTCACGGTCTTCTCCAGTTCGTGGGAGGGGATGATTCGGTGTCGCGGGCCGCGAGAACCACCCGGATGTACACCGCATCCGAGCGACCGGCCGGCAAAGGGCACCGAGGCGGCGCCGTATACGGCGACCGCCTTCCCTCAACGCGGGAGGGAGACGGTGCCGTGCGCACGGGCGCGCCACTCACTGGGGAAATGCCGGACGGCGAGGTTTCACTCGCCCAACCTGAACCGGGTCAGAACGGGTTCCGGGACGTGAGGATGGTGCCACTCGGGGCCGCGGCCACTACCGCAATCATCAACTCACCTCCACTTCCCTGCCGATCCATCGAAGACGACCCACGGTAACACCCGCCCCAGACCGAGAACCACACCGCTGTGCGCAGCCTCATACGACACCATGGAGGGATGGGCCGGGTTCGGATAGGCACGTCTGGCTGGGTGTATCCGCGATGGCGCGGCGACTTCTACCCGAAGGGGCTGCGCCAACGCGACGAGCTCGGCTATCTCGCCGAGCGTCTGGACACCGTCGAGATCAACGCGTCGTTCTATGCGCTCGGCCGGCCCGACACCTACCGCAAGTGGTCGGAGATGACGCCCGACGGGTTCGTGTTCGCGGTGAAGGGGAGCCGCTTCATCACGCACCGCAAACGGTTGCGCGACAGCGAGACCGCGCTCGCGAACTTTCTCGCGGCGGGCGTCCTGGCGGTGGACGAACTCGGGCCGATCCTGTGGCAGTTGCCCGCCACCCAGGCGTTCGACGCGGACCGGCTCGACGCGTTCTGCGCGCTGCTGCCACGAACCACCGGCGAGGCCGCGCGAATCGCCCGTGGGCACGACGACCGGGTGAAATCGGCGTGGACCGACTGCGCGACCGATCGGCCGATGCGGCACGCGCTCGAGGCGCGGCACCCGGGGTTCGACGCCCCCGAGGCGGTGCGACTGCTGCGCGAGCACGAGGTGGCATTGGTCGTCGCCGACACCGCGGGCGAGTATCCGCGGTTCGAGCACGCCACGGCCGGCTTCACCTACGTGCGGCTGCACGGGCACGAGGAGTTGTACCGGGGCGGATACGACGACGCCCGGCTCGACGCGTGGGCGCGGAAGATTCGCGGGTGGGCGCGGGACGGTGACGTGTACGTGTACTTCGACAACGACGCGGACGGGCGCGCGCCGTTCGACGCGATGGTGCTGCGGGACAAAGTGGGGTGACGACAGCGAATGGCGAGGTGCGCGCGCCGTTCGACGCAATGGCGCTGCGGCACAACGTCGGGTGAGGGCAGCGAGTGCCTGGGTGCGCGAGCTGCGTTCACGCAGTCGATGCGGGATTGCCCGGGATGCCGCTGTGGCTGGACAAGGGATCCGGGGGACGGACGTGGTGATGCCGACCGGTGTTGCACGGCGCTCTATCCGCAGAGCTACGGCATCCGGGGATGCCGACGGGACTCGAACCCGCGACTCCGTGTCCGATAACCGATCCGCTCCGGCCCGCCCACACCCGGATCACTTGCGGGGCCCACGGTAATGCAGGGCGGTGGTCGGCGCACGGGGTTTTCGCAAGGGTGCCAGGGGGTCGCTCCGGCGTGGGGTGCGGTCGTAGGCGGCCCGGTCATCCCGTCGCCGTGGGGTGGTCGTGGACGACCGGCCATCGCGTCACCGTGGGTGCGGTCGTGGACGGACCGAGCGACGCACGTTGCCGCACGACGGCATCGGGTGCTCGGCGAATCGAGTCGCGAACGAGTCCCTTTCGGTGCGGGAAACCGCGAGGGCATCGGGGCCGGGCGGGCACACTGGAGGCCGTGTCCGACTCTGGAGCGAATGTTGGTGTGGCCGTGCAGGTAGCGGTGTGCGGACCGCGCGAGTGCGGACCGGTGGAGGTATCCGACGCGCGCGAGGTCGGACGGTTGCTGGCGAAGGCCGGCGCGACCGTGCTGTGCGGTGGCGGCACCGGGGTGATGGCGGCCGTCGCGGCGGGCGCGTCGGGGGCGGGCGGACTGGTGATCGGCGTGCGGCCCGACACCGACCGCGCCGCCGCCTGCCCCGGCCTCTCCGCCGTGCTGTACACGAACATGGGCGAGGCGCGCAACGCGATCCTGGTGCGCTCCGCCGACGCGGTGATCGTGATCGGCGGGTCCTGGGGCACCCTCTCCGAACTCGCCCTCGCCCACCATCGCGGGGACGTCCCCGTCGTGTCGCTGCGCGGGTGGAGCGTCGTCGACGACGCGGGGCGACCCGTATCCGCGGGACTGGTCGCGAACGATCCGGAACACGCCGTGCACCTGGCCCTCGCCGGAATCGGCTGACTGCCAGCGGGGACACACGCCGGCCGGAACCGAAGTGCTGTGGGACCCGACCGTCTCGAGGACCGCGCGCCAGCCCTGACCCACTCATGTCCCCGCGCCGGGCCGACTCGTGCAAGCCGAACGGCCCTGGGCTGTTCCGGGCGCGCGGATCCGACACCCAGACCGGCGCGGGCGCGTGGCGGGTGTTCAGCCCGCCCACACAGCTCGATGTTTCGCGGAACCTCCCCTACCGGAAGCTCGCGCGGGAGAGGTTCCAGCTCTGCCAGGTGTCTTCGGGCTGGCCAGCGCGGATGCTCTGCTCGATCTCGGTGCGCATCGAGGCCGGGAGGCGGGAGAGGGCGGGGGCCGAGTCGGAGGTCAGGGTGCCCAGGTAGTGGGTGTCGAGGCGTTTGCCGTCGAGCCAGCGGTCGATATTGCGGTCGGCGACAACGCGTTCGGGGTTCAGGATCGACAGGGCCAGCAGAGTCGCCAGGGCGGTGCCGACGGCGGCGCGGGGCAGCCAGGCGCGGCGCAACCGCAGGACGGCGGCGAACACCAGCACGTAGACCAGGCCCAGCCACAGTTCGAACACCTCCACCAGCAGGCGCATCACCGTGAACCCGTAGGCCTGCTGGTAGGTCCACATGCGCCCGAGCGCGGAGGCGACCAGCACCAGCGACAGTGCGGTCACGGCACCCAGCAGCCCGCGCAACCAGGTGCGGTCGCGCGCGGAATCCTGGGCGCCCCAGCGCAGGACCGCGAGAATCAGGGCCAGCGCGAGCATCGTGACGATGGACAGCTGCCAGAAACCGCTGCGCGCGTATTCGGCGTAGGTGAGGTTCGCGGTGCGCTGCACGTAGTCGTCCCCGCCGAACAGGGCGGCGAACTGGGCGACGACGAACGCCGCGAACAAGGCCGTCAGCGCGCCCACCGGCGGCGCCCACTCCGAGACCCGCAGCGCCCGACGCGACCGCGACGTTTTCGCCCCGGCCGCCGGGGGCGGTCCGGCGATCAGATACGAGCAGGACAGGCAGCCGAGCACGACGATGCCGCCGACCACCAGCCACCGGAACACCACCTCCCCGCCGATCTCCGGGGACAGCCGGTTGAGCAGTGCGCCGAAGGTCGCGTCGGCGCTGCCCAGCAGCGGCGCGAACACGGCGACTACCGCGACGGTCGCCAACGCCGTCAGCCCCACCCGGCGGGTGCGTGCCGCGCGGGTGCTGCCCTGTTTGCGCACGCCCTCCCACGCCCACGGCCACACCGTCAGAGTCTCGAGCGGGACGGCGAGCAGGTCATAGACGATGCCGTGCGCCGACCGGCGCGGCACGATGGCCAGCGACCCCGCCAGCGCCGCCCCGATCAGGCACAGGGCGAACAACCAGCCCGCCGCCCGGAACGTGCCCACCGCCAGCAATGCCAGCGCCGTCGCCGCCCACCAGACGCGCGGCGAACGCCACCTCTGCCCGCCGGAATCGCGGGCTCGGGCGGACTTCCGCGCGCGCCGGTCGACTTCGAACACGGCCGCCGTGATCGCGATCCCCGCCAGCAGCCAGCCGATGCCCGGCCGGTCCCACGGCAGCACGAGCGCACCGACCACCCCCGCCACAAGCGCGCCCGGCAGCGCGGCGGCCGGATAGGCGACGCGCCGCCAGCGCGGCACGTAAGTCGGGGCCGGGAATGGTGCGTCCTTGCGCAACGAGACCTTCCCCGCGGTCGCGACGCCTTCTGCCGCGCCAGGGCCCTTACTGGGCTTGTCCGAGTCCGTCGCGCGGGATTCGCCAGCGGGAGACTTCGCGCCGGTCGGTCCGACGACGGTGTTGCCCGCCCCTGTGGAAGCGCCCTTCTCCTCCGCGCTCTCCCCGGATGTGGGTGAACTCGCACCCAGCACGGGATCGGCCCCGAGGTTCCCGGCGCCGCCGTGCGAGTTCGCGGAGCCGCCACCCGATCGTCCGGTGGCGCGGGCACTTTCGCCGACTCCTTCGCCGGGGGCTTGCGCGCCGCCGTGTGCTTCGCCTGTCCGCGCCGTGTCCTCCACCGCATCGGATGTGCCCGCACCCCTCGAAACGGGCACATCTTCCGGCGTCTCGGGGCGGGTCGGGTCGCCGGACGGCACCGGCCCCTCGGCGCCTCCGCTGTCCGTCGAAGGCTTCTCGGCGCCAGCCGCCTCCGACGCGCGGCTCGATTCCCCCGCGTCCGAGCCGCCGTCGGATTGCTCCGGCGTTGCCAGTGCGCGGACCGGTTTGCCGTCGCGCGGGTTTTCCGAGGTCGATGGACCCATGGTTCCCTCCGGAGGGTGTGCGTGATCGACCGGGCTCCCGAGGTGGGGGCCGGTGGGATGCGGAGTGGTTGCTGTCGGGGAGGTTCAGCGGTCCGGGAGGACCACCCTGATGCGGGAGCCGGGGTCGGCCACGGCGATGGAACCGCCGTGCAGGTCGACGACCCAGCGGGAGATGGCCAGGCCGAGGCCGGTGCCGCCGCCGTCGGCGCGCCCGCCGCGCGTGAAGCGGTCGAAGACGCGGGCGCGTTCGGCGACCGGGATGCCGGGACCGTCGTCGTGCACCTCGATCACCAGCTCCGCGGGACGCGCCTCGGCGGTCATCCGCACCTCGCCGCCGGCCGGGCCGTGGCGGGCGGCGTTGTCCAGCAGGTTGATCAGCACCTGATGCAACCGTGCGCGGTCTGCGAACACGTGCGCGTCGCCGGGACGCACGTCCGTGCGGAACCGCACGCCCCGTCCCAGCGCGGCCGTCATCACCTCGGCCTCGGCGACCACCTCGTGCAGCAGCGGCGCCACCTCGAACTCCTCGCGGTCCAGCCGCAGCGCGCCCGCCTCGATGCTGGACAGGTCGAGCAGCTCCGACACCAGCCTGCTCAGCCGTTCGGTCTGCGCGAGCGCGGTGCGCAGCGTGCCGGGGTCGGGCTGGGAGACCCCGTCGACCAGGTTCTCCAGCACCGCGTGCAACGCCGTGACGGGCGTGCGCAGCTCGTGCGACACGTTGGCGATGAGGTCGCGGCGCTGCCGGTCGGCGGCGGCCAGGTCGGCGGCCATCTGGTTGAACGCCTCCGCCAGCTGGCCCACCTCGTCGCGGGAGCTGGCCCGCACCCGGCGCGAATAGTCGCCCTGGGCCATGCGTTTGGCGGCGGCCGTCATCTCCCGCAGCGGCCTGGTGATGCCGTGCGCGAGGAACTGCGAGGTCACCAGCGCGATCACGAGCGCGGCCAGGGTGGTGCGCGGCGGCAGCCAGCCGATGCGGAACCCGAAGAACCCGAACGCGACCGCCCCCGACGACACCATGAGAATCGCCAGCTTCAGTTTGATCGAGCGCACCGGATCGAGCGGTCGCGGCAACAGTTCGGCGATCCGGTCGGTGACGGCCGTCAGTCTCGCCTTCCGCGGCGCGAGCTCAGTCATGTCCGCACCTCGCCCGCACTCGGCTCCGGCCCACGCGGCGCGCGCCCGCCCATGATTTCGCTCATCGCGCCTCCAAGGCGTAGCCGACACCGTGCACCGTGCGGATCAGGTCGGCACCGAGCTTGCGGCGCAACGCCTTCACGTGACTGTCGACCGCGCGGGTGCCCGCCGCGTCCGCCCAGTCCCACACGTCTTCGAGCAGCCGTTCGCGCGCCAGTACCGCCCGGGGCCTGCGCGCCAGGCGGACCAGCAGATCGAATTCGAGCGGGGTGAGCCGGGCCTCGTCGGCGCCCCGCCACACGCGGCGTTCGTCCAGGTCGATGCGCAGGTCCCCGACGACGATCGCCGCGTCCGGGCGGTCGCTCGCCCGCTCCACGCGCCGCAGCAGCGCGTGCACGCGGGCGGCCAGCACCCGCATCGAGAACGGCTTCGTGAGGTAGTCGTCGGCGCCGACGCCCAGGCCGACGAGCTGGTCGGTCTCGTCGGTGCGGGCGGTGAGCATCAGCACCGGCAGCGCCCGCCCGGACTGGATGCGGCGGCACACCTCGAATCCGTCGAACCCGGGCAGCATCACGTCGAGCACCACGAGGTCGGGTTCGTTCGCCTCGACCGCCGCCACGGCCCCCGGCCCGTCGTGCGCGAGGTCGACCGCGTACCCCTCGGCCCGCAACCGCGCCGCCACCGATTCGGCGATGGTCACCTCGTCGTCCACGACGAGCACTCGCCGTGTCCGCTCACCCGCCCCGCTGTTGTCCATGACCGGAACCCTAGCCACCCACTGTGGAGAGATCCCGCGCCAATTGTGGAGATTCCGTGGGGGACGGTGACGCCGACACCGATGGCCGCGCGGTGTTCGTGTCGAATTACGGTGCGCTCGTAGGCCGGAGCGCGGCGAGAACGTCTACGCCCCGGTCGCGCGGCCGCGAGACGGTCACGTGGAGTGCGGTAGCCGGAGCGGCCCCGCCCGGAGAGCCGGGCGGGGCCGAACCTGCGTCGCGATTACGCCACCGGCCGGGGTTCGTGGTCGATCCCGGCGTGCTCCGCACCGCGCCGGAACCGCAGCAGCCGCAGCGCGTTCGCGACGACGAGCAGCGTCGACCCCTCGTGGATGAACACGGCCGGGCCGATGGGCAGACCCATGAGGGTGGCGGGGACCAGGATCGCGACGATCAGCAACGAGAACGCGAGATTCTGGCGGATGACGCGCGCCGTGCGCCTGCTCAGCGCCACCGCGAACGGCAGGCGGCCGATATCGTCCACCATGAGCGCCACGTCGGCCGTCTCCAGCGCCACCGCCGAACCGCCCGCGCCCATCGCGATACCCACCGACGAATTCACCATGGCGGGTGCGTCGTTCACGCCGTCGCCCACCATGGCGGTGCCGTCGCGGCCGCCGAGCCGGCCGATCATGCGCACCTTGTCCTCGGGCAGCAGCCCGCCGTGCGCGGCGTCCAGGCCCATGCCGGCGGCCACGGCGTCGGCCACGCGCTGGTGGTCGCCGGAGATCAGGACGATGTCCTCGATGCCCAGCTCGCGCAGCCGCGCCACCACCGGCGCCGCTTCGGCGCGCGGGGTGTCCATCACGCCGACCACGCCGAGGTAGACCCCGCCCTGGCGCACGATCATGATGGTGCGCCCGGCCGCGTGCAGGTCGTCGGCGACGCGCGCCACCTCGGCGGGCACACCGTCGGTCTCCAGTTCGGCGAACAGGGTGAGGTTGCCGATCTCGGTGGCGTGCCCGTCGACCAGCGCGGTCACGCCGCGACCGGTCACCGAGTGCACCGCCGACGCGTCACGCGCGGTGCCGACCAGCGGCGCGAGGTCGCGGGTGAGGGCGGTGGCCAGCGGGTGGTCGCTGTAGGACTCGACGGCGTGCAGGGTGTCGATGAGGTCGGCGCGCCGTTCCGGACGCAGCGCCACGATATCGGTGACGCGCGGCTGCCCCCAGGTGAGCGTGCCGGTCTTGTCGAACGCCATCGACCGCACCCGCCCCAGCGTCTCCAGCGGCCCGCCGCCCTTGGCCAGCACCCCGGCCTGCGCGGCCCGCGCGACACCGGCCAGCACCGCACTGGGCGTCGCGATCGCCAGCGCGCACGGGCTCGCGGCGACCAGCACCACCATCGCGCGGTAGAAGCTGTCGGCGAACGGCTCGCTCAGCGCGAGCACACCGAACCCGAGCACGGCGGCGACACCGGCCAGCACGGCGGGCACGTAGAACAGCTGGAAGCGGTCGATGAACCGCTGCGTCGGCGACTTCTGGGTGTCGGCCTCGCGGACCATGGTGATGACGCGCGCCAGCATGCTGTCCGACGCCCGGCGGGTGACCAGCACGTCCAGCGCGCCCGACCCGTTCACGGTGCCCGCGAACACCCGGTGCTCCTCGGGCACCGCCCGCCCGTCCACCGCCGCGCCCGCCATGGGCGCCTTCGCCACGGGAATGCTCTCGCCGGTGACCGAGGATTCGTCGATGGCGCTCTCGCCCGCGACGACGATGCCGTCGGCCGCCGGACGCGCGTGGGGCAGCACCACGATCACATCGCCCACGGCGAGCTCGTCGACATCGACCTCGCGCACCTCCCCGTCGTCGCCGCGCACCAGCGCCGTGCGGGGCGTGAGCTCGGCCAGCGACTCGATCGAGCGCTTGGCCCGCCCCATCGCGTATTCCTCCAGCGCGTGGCCGAGGCTGAACAGGAACAGCAGCACCGAACCCTCGGCCCACTTCCCCACCGCCGCCGCGCCGACCGCCGCCACCAGCATGAGGAAGTCGACCTCGAACCGCCCGCGCCGCACCGTCTCCACCGCCGTGCGCACGGTGAAGTATCCGCCGAAGAAGTAGGTCGCGGCGAAGAACACCAGCGGCACCCACGACGGCGCCGACAGCAGATATTCCGCCACCATGCCCGCGGCGTAGGTGACACCGGCCGCGAGCGCGAAGATCAGCTCGCCGCGTTCCCCGAGGAGCGAGTGCCCGTGCGCGTGGCCGGGCTCGTGCGTGGTCCCTGTCATACCAGCATCATATGCATAGATGGCTATGTTTGCATAGCTCTGTCATCCCGCCGTCCCCTGCGGGCAACATCGCCGCAATCGATCCGCCCTAGCGTGGCGAAGGTCCCCAGAAAGGAGACCCGCCCGTGGACACCACCGGCCTACCCCGCTCCTTCGGCGCGCACCTGCCCGAGTGGGTGCTCGAGGAGATCGCCGCCACCCCCGCCACACTGCGCACCGACGCCGACCGCATGGCCCTCGTGCACCGCCTCGCCGCGCGCAATCCCTTGGAGGGGTCGGGCGGCCCGTTCGCGGCGCTGGTCGTGGACAGCGACACGGGCGCACTCGTCTCCGCCGGGGTGAACCTGGTGCTGGCCAGCGGATTGTCCGTCGCGCACGCCGAGGTGACGGCGCTGTCGCTGGCGCAGGCCCGGGTGGGCGGATGGGATCTCGGCGCGGCGGGCGCGCCCCGGCGGGAACTCGTCGTCAACTGGCGACCCTGCGCGCAGTGCTACGGCGCGGTGCTGTGGTCGGGCATCCGGCGGCTCGTCATCGCGGGCGAAGGCCCCGAACTGGAGCAGCTCACCGGCTTCGACGAGGGACCCATGCGCGAGGACTGGGCCGAACAGTTGCGGCTGCGCGGCGTGGAGGTCGTCACCGGGGTGCGGCGGGCCGAGGCGCTCGAGGTGTTCGCCGAGTACGGACGGATGACGGTGGAACGCGGGCTGACCGTGTACAACGCGCGAGGGGCGGGGTAAGTCGGCGGACGACGAGAGGGTCGCGTCCCGTTTCGGCGGATCGCCGGGTGGGAACACCTACATCAGTGACGTTCGGCACGCCGGTCATGCCGTCCTGTGCGAGTGACCGCTCGGAACGGATGGGTGCCACATCGAGACCGCGTCGCCATCCGATCGTGCCCCGAACGCGACGCCCACGTGACCACTCCGTGTATCCCGCAACCCGGCGATTCCTCCGAATCACCTGCGGCAGTGGATGATCCACGAGCACAGGCGCCCCGATCGGGTCGCCCGTTGCAGCTCGACATCACTCGCCGCGATCTCCGTCTGCCCGCATCGGCACCCTGCGTACCCTGACTCAGCCGATCGGAGTTTGCCGACGCGATGCTGGCAGCGGTCGGGCCAAGGAGGCGCCATGAGCACCCTGTCTCCCGACGGCTTGCGGACCGGATTCACCGGCACCGTATTCACCCCAGAGGATCCCGGCTACGACGACGCCCGCGTTGTCTACAACGCCATGGTCGACCGCCGCCCCGCGGTGATCGCCCAGTGCGCCACCCCCGACGACGTGCGCGCCGCCCTCGCCCACGCCCGGCGCGAAGGGCTCGAGGTCGCGGTGCGCGGCGGCGGCCACAGCGTCACCGGCGCCTGCCTCAGCGACGGCGGACTGGTCGTCGACCTGCGGCGCATGAACCGCGTGACCGTCGACCCCGCCGCCCGCACCGCCGTCGCCGAGGGCGGCGCGACGTGGGCCGATTTCGACCGCGCCTGCCAGCCCCACGCACTCGCCACCACCGGCGGCCGGGTCTCGACCACCGGCGTGGCCGGACTCACCCTGGGCGGCGGCTCGGGCTGGTTCGAACGCCGCTTCGGCCTGGCGTGCGACAACCTCGCCTCCGTCGACCTCCTCACCGCCGACGGCGACGCGATCACCGCGAGCGCGACCAGCCACCCCGACCTGTTCTGGGCCCTGCACGGCGGGGGCGGCAACTTCGGCGTCGCCACCCGGCTCACGTTCCGCTTGCATCCGCTGCCGGTGTGCACACTCGCCCTGCTCCTGTGGCCCGCCGACCGCGGACCCGAAATCTCCACCGCGTACCGGGATCTGCTCGAGCGCGGCGTCCCCCTCGAGCTCGGTGGCGCCGTCGCCTACCTCACCGGGCCGCCCGAGGACTTCGTCCCCGAACCCCTGCGCGGCGAACGCGTGGTCGCCTGCATCGGGACCTACGCGGGCACCGAGGCCGAGCTGCGCGAGGTGATCGCGCCGCTGCTCGACCTCGCGCCCCCGGGCGCCATGATCGCCGAAATGCCCTACACCGACCTGCAATCCGCGCTCGACGATCCGCCGGGCAACCGCAACTACTGGTCCGGCCAGCACCTCGCGGCCCTCACCGACGACGCGCTACGCCTGTTCGACGCGCAAGGGCAGTCGATGCCGTGCCCCGGTTTCACCCAGCATCTGCTGGCACCGTGGGGCGGCGCCGTCGCCGAGAACGCCGGGTACTGGCCGCAGCCGCACCGCAGCGCGGGCTGGGTGCTGCACCCCTTCGGCATGTGGGAGGACTCCGCCGAGGACGACCGCGTCATCTCCTGGGTCCGCGACGCCACCGCCGCCATGCGGCCGTACTCGACCGGCGCGGTCTACCTCAACTTCATCGGCGACGAAGGCATGGACCGCGTCATCGCCGGCTACGGCCGCGAGAACTACGCGCGCCTGGCCGCGGTCAAGCTCGAATACGACCCGCGCAACGTCTTCCACCTGCATCACAACATCGACCCCGCCGCCGCGACGGCGCAGCCGTGAGCGCGACGCGCCGCGCGGCGTTTCCCGTCCTGCTGTTCGCGGTGCCGGCGCTCGTCGTCACGCTGCTGCCCGTGCGCGCGCAGGCGGTCACGCCCGATGTCCCGCTGGGTGGTGGATCGGGTGTCGTGTTCGGGTACCGCGCCGTCTGCACGCTCACCGCGATCGGGCACGACCGCGAGGGCAGGCTCGTCGGGCTCACCGCCGGGCACTGCACCGAAGTCGGCCAGCCCGTGCACGCCGAGCACGCCACCCACGCCGGTGTGATCGGCACCGTGGTCGCGCGCCAGCTCGCCGACGACTGGGCCGTCATCGAGTTCGACGCCGCCCGCGTCGCGCCGCGGCGGGAGGTGGCGGGCACCGTCATCACCGGCATCGGCGGGCCGCCGGAACCCGGCGACGTGGTGTGCAAGAACGGGCGCACCTCCGGCCACAGCTGCGGGGTGGTGTGGGATCGGCACGACTGGTGGTTCCGCAACCAAGTGTGTTCGCAGCCCGGCGATTCCGGCGGACCCGTCACGGTCGGTGACCGGCTCGTCGGCATGAACGTCGGCCACATCCGCGTCGACGTCCTGGGCGTCACCGTGTTCGACATCGCCTGCCAGCATCCGGCGGTGTCGGTGCACGACCCGGCGGTCGCCACCCACATCGGGCGGGTGCTCGACGCCGTCGACCGCACCGGCGGGGTGGGCGCGGGCTTCCGCCCGCTGTGACACACGTGGCCGTGAGTCCCCGGCGCTCGTAGGATGTGGCTGCGCCGCAGCCGAACCCGCAGGAGCACACCGTGGACTCGACACCCGGATACCCCTTCGCCCGCTATGTCGCGCTCGGCGACAGCCAGACCGAAGGCATCGGCGACCCCGACGGCGCGGGCGGGCACCGCGGCTGGGCCGACCGGTTCGCCGCCCTGCTCGGCGCCGGCACACCCGCGCTCGGCTACGCCAACCTCGCCATCCGGGGTAGGCGCGCCGGGCAGATTCGCGCCGAACAACTGGAACCCGCGCTGGCGTTGCGGCCCGATCTGGTCACCGTCATGGCGGGGATGAACGACATCATCCGCCCGCGTTTCGACCGGGCCGCGCTGCTGGCCGACCTGCACGCCATGTTCGCCGCGCTCACCGCGACCGGAGCGCGGGTGGTGACGTTCACCTACCCCGATATCGGCGGCGTCGCGCCGTTCGTGCGACCGCTGTCGCCGCGCGTGCGGGAGGTGAACGCCGAGATGCGCCGTCTGGCCGCCGAATACCGGCTCACGCTCGTGGATTTCGAACCGGTCGCCGCCACCACCCACCCGCTGGTCTGGTCCGAGGACCGCCTGCACCTGAGCCCGCTCGGCCACGACCTCGTCGCCCGCGCCGTCGCCGACACCCTGGGCGTGCCGGGCGCGGACGCCACCTGGCGCGACCCGCTGCCGGTGACCCGTCGCGGCGCGCGGGAGATCCTGGCGACCGAGTTCACCTGGGCCGCCAACCACATGCTGCCGTGGGTGGCGCGGCGGATTCGCGGACAGTCGTCGGGGACGGGGATCGAGCCGAAACGACCCGAATTGCGGCCCCTCGCGGCGAGTTGAGGGGGATTCGGGCGGAATTCGGGCGGTGGGGTGGGCAGTAGAGGCGCTTCATGCGGCGGCTCACTGTGACATCGCGGGCCTTGCCGACGATCCGGTAGGCACGTGTGTCGTGAGCCGCGTCGGTGAGCCGCCGAGTTCGCACCGGATGCGCGGGCGACGAGTTCGTGGACCCGCCGAAGTCGGGCCGCCGGGCAGGGCGGCCAGCGCGTCGGCGATCCGGGACTCGAATACGCCGGTCATCGGAGGCCGTCCGAGAGGGTCTGCCATCGCGCCGTGGCGGCGGACGCTACTCCGCTCGGGCGCGGAGTTCACGCGAATTACCGGCGCTCGCAGGCGGCGAGTGCCGCCGGGCGCCGAGGACGGTCCGTCAGGCATGGTTCCCAGCCGGTCTGCCGTTCAACCCGCCGCGCTCGGAGCCGGCCAGCTGTTCGCGTGCCGGTCGAGTGGAGGCCGGCCAGTCGCCTGTCCCGGGGGCGAGGGGTGTCACCGCGCGGCACACGGTCGCTCCCCTCACCGGTGACTCAGGCCCGACCCTACGACGGGCGGTAGTATGAACCGGTGCATTCACCGGCGGAGGTAGCGGCGCGTTGGCGCGGTGCCTTCGTGGGCGCGTCGTCCGGGGCGGTCAGTGTGGCGGCGCACGCGCTCGGCGGGGGTGTGGTGGCGCCCGGTGAATCGTCGGCGGCGCTGTTGATCGGGGCGTGTGCGGCGGTCGGCATGGTGGTCGGGTCACTGCGGACCCGCAACGGGCTCCTCGAGCTCATGGCGCTGCTCGCGCTCGGGCAGGCGGTCGCGCACACCGCGCTCACCCTGCCGCCCGAACACCACCACGGCACCCACGCCACCTCGGTGATGCTGCTCGCCCACCTCGCGGCCATCCCGGTCGGCGCGATTCTCATCCGTGGCGCGGAGACGGCGCTCGCGCGGATCGCCTCCAGCGTGCGGCGAGTGGTGCGCGCGCTCGCGGCGAGTGGTGCGCCGGTCGTCCCGCTTGCCGTAGCTCCCCTCGCGCCGGGCACTCGGCCCGCCGCGCGACACCTGCTTCTCAGTTCGGGGCTCGGTACCCGAGGTCCACCGGTCAGGGTGTAGTTCCTCTTCCTCCCACCGGCCGACTCTTCGACGCGAGCCAACGAATCGGCATGCGGCGCAGACTCGCACGTCGCGCACCCCAGCGCGGCGCGCAAGCAACGGCAACGGCAACGGCAACGGCAACGGACCAGCGGCGCGCAACGAACGGTCTCGCGTTCCGCGGACCGTCACGGCCGCATCGGCACAAACCACGTAGCCGAGCGCGCGGGCACCGACTCCTTCCTCGCGGCCGTGAATCGACGACGTCCGGACCGGGGCTGCCCGATGTTGCGTCTCACCGAACCAACGCGTGGTACGGGCCGACCAACGCCCGGGGCTGCGCAGCCCTAGGCCGGATCGGGTTCTCGACCGCGTCGACCGGCGGTGCACGCACAGCGGGCAAGGCGACCCGGTGTTCAGGGCCCGACGCCCACCGCCGGATCGCGACCTCACGCCCGAACGCCAGCCCCGCGCGATCCCGGACCACCCCGCGCGAATCCAGGCGGAACCCCACCCACCTGCACAACCTGAAACTGGAGCACACCATGTCTTCACCCCTCACCCGCCTCCGGCGGGCCGCGGTCGCCCTGGCCGCCACTCCCCTTCTCCTCGTGGCCTGTTCGTCCACCGACGACGCCGCCCCCACCACGGCCGCCGACGCGGTCACCATCCGGGAGCAGTGGATCAAGGCCGCCGAGAGCGACATGTCGGCGGCGTTCGGCGAGCTCGCCAACGGCGCCGATCGGGATCTCACCATCGTGTCCGCGACCAGTCCGGCGTCGGCCACCGTCGAACTGCACGAGGTCGTCACCGACGACAGCGGCGCGAAGGTGATGCGACCCAAGAAGGGCGGCTTCACGATTCCCGCCCACGGCGCGCTCGCGCTGCGGCCCGGCGCGGATCACATCATGTTCATGGGGCTCAACGGCCCGCTGCGCACGGGGTCGGAAACCCCGGTCACGCTGACCTTCGACGACGGCTCCTCGATGACGTTCACCGCCCAGGTGCGCGACTTCCCGGGCAACCAGGAGAACTACGTGCCCGACGAGGAGCACGGCGCGTCCGGCTCGGCCCCCGCGCACGGTGGCTGAGGCGAGCACGTCGCGAGGTCTGTCGCGGCGGCGTCTCCTGGGTGGGGGCGCCGCCGCGGCGGGCGCGGCCGGGCTCGGTGCGGGCACGCTCGCGCTGACCGGCCGCGACACCGCCGCCACGCCGCCCGCCCTCGCGACGGAACCCTTCTACGGCGTGCACCAGGCCGGCATCGCGACCGCGCCGCAGACCCACGCGGCGTTCGTCGGCCTGGACCTGCGCCCCGGCGTGGGCCGCGACGACCTCGCGGGCATCCTGAAGATCTGGACCGCCGACGCCGAACGTCTCACCCGCGGCGCGCCCGCCCTCGCCGATACCGAACCCGAACTGGCGCAGCGCCCGTCGCGGCTCACCGTCACCGCGGGGTTGGGGCCGGGGGCGTTCACGGCGGCCGAGCTCGAGCACCACAAGCCCGCGTGGCTGCGCCCGCTGCCGCCGTTCTCGGTGGACCGGCTCGACCCGGCGTGGAGCGATGGTGATCTGCTGCTCCAGGTGTGCGCGGAGGAGCCGACGGCGGTCGCGCACGCGGTCCGCGTGCTGTGCCGCAGCGTCGTCTCGCTCACCGCGGTGCGCTGGGTGCAGCGCGGGTTCCGGGACGCGGCGCCGGGCCGGACCCCGCGCAACCTGATGGGCCAGGTGGACGGCACGGTGAACCTGACCCCGGGCACGTCCGAATTCGACCGGCTGGTCTGGGACGACGGCGCGGCGCAACCGTGGCTGGCAGGCGGCACCTCACTGGTGCTGCGCCGGATCGCGATGACGCTGGACACGTGGGACGAGATCGACACGGATGCACGGGAATTCACCGTCGGCCGCCGGCTCGCCGACGGCGCACCGCTGGGCGGCACCCACGAGTTCGACGAACCCGATTTCGCCGCGGTGGACGCCAACGGCATCCCGGTGATCCCGCCCGGTTCGCACATCGCCCGCGCCCGCCATACCCACGACGGGGAACGGTTCCTGCGCCGCGGATACAACTACGACGACGCGCCCGCGCCGGGCACGACGTCGAATTCCGGGTTGCTGTTCACCGCGTATCAGCGGGACGTGGACGCGCAGTTCGTGCCGGTGCAGCAACGGCTGGCCGACTTCGACGCGTTGAACGTGTGGACGACGCCGATCGGGTCGTCGGTCTTCGTGATCCCGCCCGGCGTCGCGGCGCCGGGCGGCTATCTCGGGCAGACGCTGTTCGAATCCTGATCCACCCCGGGGCCGGGGGCTGTGAATCCGGCCCCGGGGCGCGATCAGGACCAGAGGGCGGCGATGAAGACGTTGACGATGCCGAGTCCGCCCGCGGCGTGCGCCATCCACGGCACATCCTTACCGCGTTTGGCGTCGGCGTGCGCCATCTCCGCGAACGCCGCGACGGCGAACGCGACGATCAGCTTCACCCCGATCTTCACCATGTTCAGGTCCTTGTCGAGCGAGCCGATCGATTCGGCCATCCCGACCAGGACCAGTCCGGTGATGATCTGCGCCCGCGCGCCCCACACCATCACCTCGTTGACCTTGGGTTGCCCGACGGCATACCCGCCGACCAGAGCGGCCATCCCCAGCAAATGCGTGACGACCACGACGTTGTAGACGAATTCCATGAACCCACACGCTAGTTGATCTCCGGCCCGTCTACTACACAACGTCGTTATTCCGACCGCAATCCCGGACCGACCACCGCGTCCGGTCACCGCTGCGGGCGCACGTCCAGAAGCTGCTCGGAGAACTCACCGAACCTGAGACTCGTTGTGCGCCACCCGCACACCGTGGTCCAGGAGAACTGGCCGCAGGCTCAGGCGGCCGCGCCGGTGACAGCGGCTACGCGGCCTGAACACGCCAGCGCCCCGGTGACCGGGGTTGGTCACCGGGGCGCCGACGCACCGCCTACGAGCCGCTGAGGCTGGACGAGCCCATGCTCAGCAGTTGCAGGATGTTCTGGATGATGTCGCATCCACCCGGCGCGCCGATCGGGAACTCGACGCACGCCGCCACCGGAGTGGCCGGGGCGGTGCCCGCGTCGGGCGCGGCGTGCGCCGTGGCCGCCGGGGTGAGCGCGAGCGCACCGGCGAACGTGGCGGCGGCGATTGATCGTTTCATCGAAACTTCCCTCTACTCTTGATTATTCGTCCGGCCCGACTACCCGGGACAGTGCCGATCACGCTATGCGGGCACCGCCCCGACCCCCAGACCCCGTTTCCACGGCCCACGGCACCGGGGGCAGCACCCGAGTGCCCACGGTGATCGCGCTCGGCGATACCGTGGGGGCATGAGGATCGTGGCCACTGTGCTGTCGTTGCCCATCGCCGACCCGCAACGATCGTTGCGCTTCTACCGTGACGGGCTCGGGCTCGAGACGCCGGGGATCGAGGAGGGGATTCTCGCGTTCGAATTGCCGAACCTCTCGCTGTTCCTCATCGCCACCGACGAATACGCCGCCTACGCGTCGCGGGCGGGCGTGCCCGGTGTCCGGCCGGTCTCGGGAGCCTGCATCATTTCGTGCGCCATCGGGACCCGGGCCGAACTCGACGACATCCTCGCCCGCGCCACCGCCGCGGGCGGTGCGGTCCCCCATCCCGCTACCGAACAGGACGGCAGCTACATGGGCTATTTCTCCGACCCCGACGGGCACGTCTGGGAACTGTCCTCCAACGCGCACACCGCGGCCGCCGCCGCGCGCTAGCGGGGTGGGCGCGCCCGCCGACCACGTGCCCGACTCCGGTCCCGGAACCACGCCCGCCACCAGGGATTTCACACCCACCACGGACGCCGGGCACCGGAGTTCGTGATTCCTCCAAAGCTTCCCCGCCGTCCCGAATGCCGCGCTTACGTTCCCTTTCGTCCGACGACAACGGCGAAAGGCAGGACAGATGACGATCACTCGGGGCGAGGCCGCGCGCACAGCCCTCGCGGCCGCGCTCGCGACCGCCGCGCTCACCGGCACCGCAGTCACCGCGAGCACCGCCCAGGCGGCACCGGCATGCAGCGACATCCATGTGGTCGCGGCGCGCGGCACCAACGAGATGGGCGGGTTCCTGAGCCGGTACAAGCTCGGCACCGTCGTCGGCAATCCCGTCTACGCCGCCATCGACGACAAACTGAACGTCCGCACCGACGCCTACCGGGTGGAGTACCCGGCGTCGCTGAACCAACCGGCATCTGTGCAGGCGGGCAACCGCGATCTGGTCGACCACGTGGTCGACCAGGCCGCGGCCTGTCCCGATCAGAAGTTCGTGCTGGTCGGCTACTCCCAGGGCGCCAACGTGGTGGTGAACTCGCTCGGGATCAGTAGCGAGGGCGCCAAGGTCGGCGGGCCGATCGTGGCCACCCTGCCCGCGTCGGTGGAGCCGCGGATCGCGGCGGTGCTGCTGTTCGGCAACCCGATCCGGGAGCTGGGCAAGCGCGTCACGGGCACCTACGCCGAGCGCACCTTCGACGTCTGCAACGACAACGATCCGGTCTGCGATCCGCGCGGTTCGAACTGGAACGTGCACCTGCAATACAAGCGCCACGCGGGCGACGCCGCGAACTTCGTCGCCGCGCGCACCTGATCCCTCGTCACGCCTTTTCGCGCACGCGGTCGGTGATCCAGGCGGCGATGCGCGCGCGATTGGTCATGCCGAGTTTGGCGAGGATGTTGCGCACATGGGTGTCGGCGGTGCGATGGGCCATGGCCAGCCGGTTCGCGATCTCCCGGTTGGTCAGGCCCAGCGCGACCAGTTCGGCCACCTCGAGTTCCCTGGCGGTGAGCGGTTCGGCCTCGGCCGCCGGGGGCTCGTCCTCCCCCAGGGCGTAGCGGCGCGCCCGGTCCAGCGACATCGCCCGGCCGGCCGCGAAGTGCTCGGCGAAGGCGGCGTCACCGAGCGCGCGCAGGTTTCCGTCGCGGCACTGGGTGTAGGGCACCACCAGGATCACCTCCGGGTCGGCGCCCAGCATCTCCCAGCAGGACGCGGCCGCACCCGACAGCCGCGCCGACCGCTCGTATTCCCCACGCAGGCAAGCGATCCAGGACAGCGATTCGATGTGGTAGGCGTCGCCGAAGCGGCTGTCGCGGCGGATCGTCGAGGCCAGGCCCTGCCGCGCCGCGCGCTCGGCGTCGTCGTGGTCGCCGCGCGCCAGATGCGTCAGGCACAGCGCGAAGAGCAGCACGTCGCGGTAGTAGGTGTCGCCGCACCGTTCGCAGTCGGCCACGGCCGCGTCCAGCACGCGCAGGCTCTCGGCGGAGTCGGTGGTGATCGTCGCCAGCGCGAGCAGGTTCGCCGCCGCCACCGCGAACCGGAGATCGCCGAGCTCCCGGAACCGGTCCATCGCCACCGCCGCGAGCTTCGCGGCGGGTGCGTTGTCGTTCACGATCTTGGCGGCGTGCGCGCCCACCGCCATGATCATCGCCTCGGTGTGCGCGTCGCCGGGGGCGAGCGCCTCTTCGGCGCGGGCCAGGCGCGCGTGCGCGTCGTCGAGGTCGGCCAGCCACAGCGAATGCCACGCCGCGACCGCCTCGGCGTACGCGCGCTCCGGGTGTTCGGGCGAGGCCGCCGCCAGCGCCCGGTCGAGCCAGGCGCGGGCGGCCCGGTTCGCGCCGCGCAACGTCCAGTACTCCGGCACCCGGCACGCCATCGACAGCGCGAGGTCCGCGCCGCCGGGCTCGCTCAGCGAATACTCCAGTCCCACAAGCAGATCCGCGTGGTCGCGGCGCAGCCGCCACACCCAGTCGAGCTGGGCGGCGCTCATCCAGCCGTCGTCGGCGGCGCGCACCACCCGGTGGAACCAATCCCGGTGACGCCGCGCCACCCCGTCCAGCTCCCCCGCCGCGCGCAGCTGTTCGAGTCCGTATTCGCGGACCGGTTCGAGCATCCGGTAGCGCAACACGGCGTCACCGTGGCGTTCCAGGAGGGACTTGTCGACCAATCCGTCGATCGTGTCGACCACCACGGCCGCGGTGTCGCCGCACAGGAACTCGGCGGAATCGAGCGCGAACGAGCCGGCGAACGCCGCCAGGCGCCGCCACACCGCGCGCTCGACCTCGGTGCACAGGTCGTAGCTCCAGTCCAGGGTCGCGCGCAGCGTCTGCTGCCTGGGCGAGCCGGTGCGGCTCGCGGCCGTCGACAGGGCCAGCTGCCCCGACCACCGCTCCAGCGCCTGGCGCGGTGACAGCGACCGCATCCGGGCGGCGGCCAATTCGATGGCCAAGGGCACGCCGTCCAGAGTCCGGCACAACCGCACCACGTCCGCGCAATTGGCCGCGGTGAGGGTGAACTCCGAGGACGCGGCCCGCGCGCGGTCCACGAACAGGCGGACCGCGTCGAAGGTCCGCGCCCGGGCGGGCGTGCCGGTCTCGTCGGCGGGGACCGGCAGCGGCGGCACCCGCACCACGTGCTCGCCCGGGACGCCGAGCGACTGCCGCGACGTCGCCAGCACCGTGACGCGCGGGCAGTCGGCCAGCACGTCGGTGACGAACTCGGCGCACGCCATCAGCACGTGCTCGCAGTTGTCCATGATCAGCAGCACGTGGCGCTCGCGCAGGTACCCGAGCACCCGTCCGGTGATCGATTCGCCCGACCGCAACCGCAGATCGAGCCGGTCGGCCACGCTGGCGGCGAGCGCCGCGCCGTCGGCGAGTTCGGCCAGCTCCACGAACACCGCCCCGCCGGGATAGGCGCGCCCGATCTCCCCGGCGACCCGCCGCGCCAGGCGCGTCTTCCCGATGCCGCCGCATCCGGTGAGCGTGACCAGTCGCCGGTCCCCGAGCAGGCGGCGCACCTCCGCGGCCTCGTCGCGGCGGCCGACATAGCTGGTCGGCTCCGCGTCGGGCAGCTCGCGTGTCATGCGCCGTGCACTCCCTTCGCTCCCCGCAACACCTACCGCCCACGGCCACCGGGCGGCCGGCGCAACGGCATCGTACTGCGCCGACATGCCCCGCCAGGGGCGAAACCGGGCGCTCGGTTCCGGCCACCGCTGCCGATGCCTACGGCACCGGCCTACGCAGAAATGCCGATACCGCCGCGGACTCGCACCGGGCACGCTGAAACCGCAGGTAGCTGAGAGGAGTCCGTCATGGCGCCGATGTCCGCCGCACCCACCGCCCTCGTCGATGTCCCCGAGTCCGTCGAGGCCACCATCGAGGAGTGCCTGCGCCGGGCGGCCGGGCCGGGCGTGCCCGCCGACGACCTGCTGGACGAGGCCGTGGAGCGCTGGATCGACCACGGCGTCGCCCTCGAGACGGTGCTGGCCTCGGTGCACGAAGCCATCCGCGCCCGCCTGCGCACCGCACCGGCCCACCCCGGCGACGCCGAACCGCTGGATCTACTGCGCGGCACGCTCGACCTGCTGGACGAGACCACCGCACGGATCTCGGGCGCCTACCTGCGCAGGCTGGACGCGGCGCCGGAGCAGCCACGGCCCGGATCGAGGACCTTCGCCGCCGCGCTGCTCGCGGGCACGGCGACCACCGCCGTGGCGCGCCAGTGCGGGTGCCACCTGGCCGACGAGTACTGGATTCTGGCCCTCGCCCGCCCGCGGTTTCCCGCGGTGCCGCGCCCCGGCATCGACCCGCGCGTCTGGGCCGGGCGGGTGTTGCGCGCCCTCGATCTCGAGCTCTCGCGACAGTTCCCGGGCCGCGGCGCCGCCGTGCTCTCCGCCGACGGCGGCACGCTACTGCTGCCCGCCGCCGACTGCGACGACGCCGACCTGGAGATGCTGGTGCGCGGGCTCACCGGCGCCGCCGAGCTGCCGCTCACGGTGGTCGCGCTGCGGGCCGCGACCGCCGAGATCCCCGCCGACTCCGCCGTCGCGCACGACATGCTCGACATCGCCCTGCGCCTGGGCCTCCCGGCCCGCGTCCACCGGTTCGGCGATCTGGCACTGGAGTACCAGCTCACCCGCCCCGGACCGGGCCTGGAGACGCTGGCCGCCCTGCTCGACCCGCTCGACGACCAGCCCGAACTGCTGGAGACCCTGGGCTGCCACATCGCCACCGGACTCAACCGCAAACGCACGAGCCGCCTGCTGCACCTGCACGTCAACTCGATCGACTACCGCCTGCGCCGGATCGCGGCCCTCACCGGGCTCGAGGCGGGCAAGTCCGACGGACTCTGGTACCTGCGTTCGGCGTACGTCGCGCACAGCTACCGGCAGTCGGCGGCACCGTTCCCGTACGACCATCGGACGAACACGGCGCACCTCGAACCGGTGTGGGCCACGGACTGCGCGTGAACCGTCACCAGGGCGACTGACTGTGCTCGACCCGAAGAACTCCCGGAATCCTCCCCGCCGACGCCGCTGCGATCGGCCCGCGCCACTGGGCGTCGGCGTAGGGCCGTCGATAGCGATCGCGACGATGCGCCGGCGCCCCGCGGCAGTCCACTCACCGCCCTCGTAGGCGCGGCGCGCGGCCGCCGCGACCTGGACCAGACCGACGCGGGCGCACGCGATTTCGCGCCCGGACGGTAACGGGCGCAACCGATCTCACACCAGGTAGGACCGCAGCGCGGCGCGGGCGTGTGTGCGCAGGGGCCGGTCGGCGCGGGTGCCCGGGGCCGTGAGAATGCCGCGCACGTGGACGCGGAACTGCTGGTCGGTCATGCCGAAGGTGACAAAGATGTCCTCGGTGCCGGGTCCCCCGAACGGCTCCCAGATGAGCGCGAAGTCCAGGACGGCCAGATCGTCGGGTTCCACCCCCACCTTCCTTCCGCGCGGGGCATCCACCGGAGATTGTGTCCCGCGCGGGTTACCGCAATGTGGCGGCGCGGCTAACCCGCCCGCACATCACAGGGGTGATCCCCACCGGCGTCCGCGCCACCAGTGACCCGGGCAGGGGTCGGAGCGCTCGCCGAGGGCGTTCAGTAGGCGAGGTTCGAGGCCGGGCGGCGGCGGGTGCGCGTCGAGGATCGCGAGGACGGCCATGATGTCGTGGACGGTGGCGACGACGGCGTCGAATTCGGCGGCCGCGTAGGGGCCCGCACGGTCGCGGAGCAGTTCGATGGCGACGCGTTCGGCCGGGCTCACCGCGTCGAGGGCGTACGGGTAGGCGAGGTCGAGCAGGTCGGCGGGAGTCATCGAGGGGCGCCCTCGGCGAGCGCGGCCGCCAGGCGGGCGAGACCGTCGCGGATGCGGGACTTCACGGTGGGCAGGGGCGCGCCGAGCTTCTCGGCCACCTCGGCATAGGTCAGGCCGCCGTAGTAGGCGAGGGTGACGGCGTCGTATTGCAGCGGGGTGAGGGCGTCGAGTCCGCGCAGTACCGCCTGCTCGTCGAGACGCTGTTCGACGGTCTCGCTCACCACATCGTGCTCCCGGCCCAGGTGCACGAACCCGAACACGACATCGCGCATCCCCGCGGCGCGGTCGGAGCGGATGCGGTCGACGGCGCGGCGGTGGGTCAGCATCATCAGCCAGCCCACCGGGCCGCACATCCGCTCGTCGTAGCGCGCGGCGAACGACCACACCTGCAGGTAGACCTCCTGGGTGATCTCCTCGGCGACGGTGCGGTTGCGCGTCATCCGCAGCGACAGCCCGAAGACGCGGTGGCTCGTCTGCCGGTAGAACTCGGTGAACGCCCGCCGGTCGCCGTCGCCGATCGCGTGCACCAGCGCGATGAAACGCCGCGACGGGCTCTCGTCGCGGGTGGGCGCGCCACGCCCCGTGCGATCCGACGCATCCTCTTCGGCCGGGCGGATCTCGCGCTCCAGCACCGCGGCCGGGCTCTGCGTCGGTGTCATGATCGTTCGTTACCTCCGGGACGGGGGGCGGGGCCACGGATCGATCTCCCTGGGTCACCGGCCGAGGTCGGGAGGATTCGGCCGGTGACTTCCAGCGACGGGGCGGCTGAACCCCGTCCGGTGCCCGGTTACGTATCCGGTGGGCACCGCACAGGACTTCGCGCACACCACGCCGGGGGTTTGGTCCCGGACGAACATTTCCGCCGTCCGGTCGTGACCGAGAACACTCCTCGCCGCCAAACCGCGAGCGGTTTCCTATCGAAGTGGGGATATGCGAGCAGTTCGTGACAACGCCCCACCCGGCCGTGTGCCCGTCCCGCGCACGCCGTGGGCCCGACCGCGACGCCGAGCGGGGGCACCGTGACCCCGCTGCCCGCGCCCCGGGACATCGCCGTGATCGGCAGCGGTGTCGCCGGGCTCACCGCCGCCTATCTCCTGGCCGGGCACGACCGGGTGACGTTGTACGAGAAGGACTCCCGGCTCGGCGGCCACGCGCACACGCACGAGATCGAGTACGCGCCGGGGCGGCGGGTGTGCGTGGACTCCGGGTTCCTCGTGCACAACGACCGGACCTACCCCACGCTGCGGTGGTTGTTCGGCGAACTCGGCGTGGCGACCCGGGAGACCGATATGTCCATGTCGGTGCGCGCCGACGCCACCGGACTCGAATACGCCGGGGCCAGAGGACTTCCCGGCCTCTTCCCGTCGGTGCGCACGGCCCGCGATCCGCGCTACCTCCGGATGCTGACCGAGGTGCCGCGCTTCCACCGCGCCGCCCGCGACCTGGTGCGCCGGGCGGACGATGGCGTCACCCTGGCGGATTTCCTCGCGCGCCACCGGTTCAGCGCCTACTTCACCGACCATTTCGTGACGCCCATCGTCGCGGCGGTCTGGTCCTGCGCACCCGGCCTGGCCACGCGGTATCCGGCGCACTACCTGTTCCGGTTCCTGGAGCACCACGGGATGCTCACCGTGTTCGGCTCGCCGACGTGGCGCACCGTGATCGGCGGGTCGGCCCGTTACGTGGCGAGGATCGCCGAGACGGTCACCGAAATTCGCACCAACGCCACGGTTCTCGCCGTCGCCGAACGCGAGGAGGGCGTGGTGGTCGTGGAGCCGTCGGGCACGCGGCGGTTCGACGCCGCCGTCATCGCCACCCATCCCCGGCAGGCTCTCGACCTGCTGGCGGCGCCCTCGAACCTCGCCCGCGACGTGCTCAACGCCATGCCGTACTCGGTGAATCCCGCGCAACTGCACACCGACGAGTCGCTGCTGCCGAGGGCGCGGCGGGCGCGCGCTTCATGGAACTACCTGGTGCCGTCCGGCCCCGAGGACGGCGTGGTGGTCACCTACGACCTCACCCGGCTGATGGGGCTCGACCACATCGGCGACCGGCGCTTCCTCGTCACGCTCGGCGGCGCGCACCTGGTCGACCCGTCCCGGGTGATCGCCGAGATGACCTACGAGCACCCGATCTACACCCCCGAATCCGTTGCCGCGCAACGCCGTCTCCCCGACCTCGACACCGACCGGATCGTGTTCGCGGGCGCCTACCACGGCTGGGGCTTCCACGAGGACGGCGCGCGCTCCGGCCTGCGCGCCGCCGAACGCCTCGGCCTGCGCCGCCCTCCACCCGACCTCCCCGTCCGCGCGGACGACGGGCCTTCGCGGGCGCGCGGGAGGGGCTGCCCCCGGTCGGCGGCCCCGGTGGAGGCGCGATGACCGAACCCGCCCTCTACTTCACGCGCATCCACCACGCGCGCCGCGCTCCCGTGCGCCACGAGTTCGACTATCGCGGCTACAGCTGGTACTTCGACCTCGCGCACCCGCCGAAGGTCCCGCTGCTTCTGCGCCCGTTGGCAAGCTTCCGCGCCGAGGATCACCTCTTCCCGCCGTCCGGTAGGTCGCGGCGGCAACACGGTGGGGGCCGCCCCGACGACCTGCGCGCTCGGGTCGATGCTGTCCTCGCCGCCCACGGCATCCATGACGCCGGCGGGCCGGTCACCGCCCTCATGAACGCCCGCGTGTTCGGCTACGTCTTCGACCCGCTCACCGTGTTCTGGTGCCACGATCGGCGCGGTGACCTGCGCTGCGTCGTCGCCGAAGTGCACAACACGTACGGGCAGCGGCACGCCTACGTCGTCCAGCCGGACAAGCGGGGCCGCGCCGAGATCGACAAGGCTTTCCACGTCTCCCCGTTCCACCGGGTCGAGGGCCGCTACCGGCTGCGGCTACCGGAACCCGCCGACGCCCTCGACCTGCGGATCACCCTGCTCCGGGACGCGCAGCCCCCGTTCCACGCCGCGCTCACCGGCCACCGGCTGCCGGTGACGGCACGCACTGTGCTGCGCGCCAACCTCCGCGCCCCGCTCTCGCCCTTGCTCACCTCGGCCCGCATCCGCCGCCACGGCATCGCCCTGTGGGCGCGCGGGCTGCCGATCACCCCGCGCCCCCGCGCCGAATCACCGCTGAGGACGGCCCCGTGACCAGCTCCTGCCTCGACACCCACACCGGCGACCTGCTGCCGCCCGTCCCCGGCGGACCGCGCGCCCGGCTCCGCGCCGATGTCGCCGCGCTGCTGTTCCGGCGCGCGGTGGCGCGGCTACCGCTGCGCGTGGAGTTCCCCGACGGCACGGTCCTCGGCGCCGCGCACCCGGAACCGTTGCCGCGCATGATCCTTCGCGATCCGGACGCGTTCGTCGCCCGCCTCGGCACCCACGGCCTCATCGGGTTCGGCGAGTCCTACACGGCCGCCGAGTGGACCTCCCCCGACCCGGCGGACGTGCTCACCGTGCTGGCCACGGCTCTGACCCGGCTGATTCCCCGTCCGCTGCAACGGTTCCGGGCGCTGCTGCCCGCGCCGCCGGTGACGGAGACCGCCACGCAGGCCAACGCTCCCGGCCACATCGAGCACCACTACGACCTGTCGAACGAGCTGTTCGGGCTCTTCCTCGACGAGACCATGACCTACTCGTCCGCCCTGTTCGACGCCGACTCCGCGACCGCCACCTGGGAGGAGCTGGCCGAGGCGCAGCGCCGCAAGATGGACCGGCTGCTCGACGCCGCCCGCGTCGGGCCGGGCAGCCGGGTCCTCGAAATCGGCACGGGCTGGGGCGAACTCTGCGTCCGGGCCGCCGCGCGCGGTGCGATCGTGCGTTCGGTGACGCTGTCGCGCCGCCAACTCGACCTGGCGCGCGACCGGGTGGCGGCCGCGGGCCACGCCGACATCGTCGACATCGACCTGCTCGACTACCGAGACATACGCGGCACCTACGACGCCATCGTGTCGATCGAGATGATCGAGGCGGTCGGATACCGCCACTGGGCAACGTATTTCACGTGCCTGGACCGGCTGCTCGCCCCGGGCGGGCGGGTCGCGCTCCAGGCCATCACCATGCCGCACGACCGTATGCTCGCCACCCGGCGCACCTACACCTGGATCCAGAAGTACATCTTCCCCGGCGGTTTCCTGCCCTCCGTGGCGGCGATCGAACGAACAGCCCACGCGCACACCGGGTTACGGGTCCGAGACCGGTTCGACTTCGGCCCGCACTACGCCGAGACACTGCGACTGTGGCGGGAACGCTTCGACGCCCACGCCGCCCGGGTCGCGGACCTCGGCTTCGACAGCCGATTCCGCCGCCTGTGGCAGTTCTACCTCGCGTACTCCGAGGCCGGGTTCCGCTCCGGATACCTCGATGTCGCGCAGTTCGTGCTGGACCGTCCGGAGGAGCACCGGTGAGCGTCGCCCCTCGCCTCGAGAACGCCCTGCGCCCGCTGCTGCGCGGGCCGCTGCCGGTGCGCCTGATCGCCTGGGACGGCAGCGCCGCGGGACCGGACGACGCACCGGTGATCCGGGTGAACCGTCCCGAGGCGCTGCGCCGAATCCTCTGGCACCCTGGCGAACTCGGTGCCGCGCAGGCTTACATCACCGGCGCGATCGACGTCGAGGGCGACCTCACCGATGCCCTCGCCCTGGCCTGGCGCACGGTGCGGGACCGCCGCATCCCCGGGCTCCGACCGCTCGAGGTGGCCCGCCTCGCGGTCACCGCCGCCCGCCTCGCCGGGCTCGGCGCTCCCCCGCGCGCGCCGTCCACCCAGGTGCGGCTGCGCGGCCCGCGGCACCGGCCGTCCCGCGACCGCGCCGCCATCAGCCACCACTACGACGCGTCCAACGATTTCTACGCGCTGGTACTGGACCCGTCGATGGCGTACTCGTGCGGCTACTACACCCGCAACGTCCCAGGAACGCCCGCCGATCCCGGCTACGGCCTCGCCGACGCGCAGCGCGACAAGCTGGACCTGGTGTGCGGCAAGCTGGGTCTCACCCCCGGCGCGCGGCTCCTCGACGTCGGCTGCGGCTGGGGCGCGCTGCTGCTCCACGCGGCCGAGCACTACGACGCGCGGGCGGAGGGCATCACCCTCTCACGCGAACAGCAGCGCTACGTCGAACACCGCGTCGCCGAACGCGGACTCGGCGACCGCGTCCGAGTCCGGCTGCTCGACTACCGCGACTTCGACGGCACCGGCTTCGACGCCGTCGCCTCCCTGGAGATGGGCGAGCATGTGGGACAACGCCATTACCCGCGCTACGCCCGCGCGCTGTTCGCGGCCGCCGCGCCGGGCGCGCCCGTCCTCGTGCAACAGATGTCGCGGCGCGGACGGCACCCCGGCGGCGGGCCCTTCATCGAATCGTTCATCGCCCCCGATATGGCCATGCGCCCGGTGGGCGACACGGTGTCGCTGCTGGAGGACGCCGGCTTCGAGACGCGCGACGTGCAGGCGCTGCGGGAGCACTACGTGTGGACCGCGCGGGACTGGTCGCGGCGCCTGGAGGAACGCTGGGACGAGGCCGTCGCACTGCTCGGCGTCGAAGGGGCCCGCACCTGGCGGCTGTATCTGGCGGGCGGTGCGCTCGCGTTCGCCGAAGGGCGGATGGGCGTGGACCAGATCCTGCTGCGCCGCCCGGGTGGCCCGCGCGGCGACCGGGCTGCGTGTGCGGAACGGGTGGTGGCGTCGTGAACGTTTCGTCGGCCCTCGTCCTCGCCGCCGCGTCCCTGCTGGGGCTCGCCGCGCTCCAGGCTGTCACCTTCGCGGTGGCGCGCCGGATCGGCCGCTACAACGTGGTGGACGTGGTGTGGGGGCTGGGCTTCGTGGTGGTCGCCGCGCTCGCCGCCCTCCTCGGGACCGCGCCGGTCGAACGTCGCGTCCTGCTGCTCGTCCTGGTCGCGGTGTGGGGTCTGCGGCTGAGCCTGCACATGCACCGGCGCACGGCCGGGCACGGCGAGGACCCACGCTACACCGCCCTGCTGGATCGGCACGGGCATTCGGCGGGCGTGGTGGTGCGCCGTATCTTCCTCACCCAGGGGCTCGCGCAGTGGGTGATCTCGCTCCCCCTCCAGGTGGCGGCGGTCACGGGTCCGGTGTCGGGCGTGGTCCGGCTCCTCGTGGTCGCCGGTGTGCTGGTCTGGCTGATCGGGTTCGTCTTCGAGGCGGTGGGCGACCGGCAACTGGCCCGCTTCCGCGCCGATCCGCGCCACCGCGGCACCGTGATGGATCGCGGGCTGTGGGCGTGGACGCGCCACCCGAACTATTTCGGCGACGCCTGCGTCTGGTGGGGCCTCTGGCTCGTCGCGGCGGCCGCCTGGCCGGGCGCCCTGACCGTCTTCGCTCCGCTGCTCATGACATACGTGCTGGTCCAGGGCACCGGCGCTCGGCTGCTCGAAGAGCACATGGCCGAACGCCCCGGCTACCGCGAGTACCAGCGCCGCACCGCGTACTTCTTCCCGCGCCCGCCCCGCCGGAGCCGGCCGTGACCAGCACGGTGGCCGAAGTGGCGGTCATCCGGCACCGAACGCCAGTAGTCTGCCAAGGAGGACGGACCCGAGCCGCCAGCAAGCCCGCCGTCGCGACGGCACCCGAGTCACCGCCGAGCTACCTCGACCTACGGAGACACCACACTATGGGGAACGAACCCCGCCACTCGGCCGACACCGGCCGCGCCGAGGCGCGCGGCCCGGCCGATTCCTGCCCCGCCGAGCGGCCCGGCGCCGACCCCGCGGTCATGCGGCGGCTCGCGGCGCTGCTCGCCGAGATCGCCACCGGCGACCGGGACGCCTTCACCGAGTTCTACCGCTCCACCCACGACCGCGTATTCGGCCTGGCGCTGCGCATCCTGCGCAAGCCCGCGGCCGCGGAGGAGATCACCCAGGAGATCTACCTCTACGTGTGGAACGCGGCCGAGCAGTACGACGGCGCGCTGGCCAGTCCGATCGGCTGGCTCATGATGCTCACCCACCGCCGCGCCGTCGACCGGGTCCGCGTCGAATCCTCCGCCAGCACTCGCGATCTCGCGTACGGCCACCGCAACCTGGGCCGCGACCACGACATCGTCGCCGAGACCGTCGGGCAGCGCTCCGATGAGCGCGCGGTGGTCGACTGCCTCGGCACGCTCACCGACACCCAGCGCGAAACCCTCGCCCTGGCCTACTACGGCGGCCGCACCTACGCCCAGGTGGCCGACCATCTCGGTATCCCGTTGAATACGGTGAAGACCCGCATCCGGGACGGTCTGAAGCGGTTGCAGACCTGCCTGGCAGGATCGGTGGCCGATGCCTGACATCCATTCCCACGACGAGTTGCTCGACCTCGCCTACCCGTACGCGCTCGACGCGCTGCCCGACGCCGACCGGCGCGCCGTCGAGCACCTGCTGGAACGAGCCGACGAGGAGACGGCGGCGGCGTTCCGCGCGACCGTCCGCGACCTGCGCGAAACCCTCGCCTCTATCACCATGGTCGACGCCGTGCCCGCACCTCCCAACGTGGAGGCCGCGTTGCTGCGCGCGCTCGACGAACAGGCCGAGGCCGACGAGGAGGACGTCGCGCCCGCGCGGCGCCCGCCGGCCCTGCGCTGGCTCGCGGCGGCCGCCGCCGTGCTGGTCGCGGTGGCGGTGGGCGTGGGAATCGCGTTGTCCCGCATCGAATCCACCGAACCCGGCACCCTCACCGCCGCGGAGGTGATCGCGCAGGACGACGTCGAAGCCGACATCGCGCCCGTCACCGGTGGCGGCACGCTCACCGTCAACAGTTCGCGGGCGCTGGGCGCGGCCACCGTGGCGTTCGACGCCGTAGCCACCGCCCCCGAGGGCCGGACCTACCAGGTATGGCTGATTCCGGCCGACGGGACCCCGCGCTCGGCGGCGGTGCTCGACGCGTTGCCGTCGGCAGACGACCCGCTCGTCATGCCCGTCGAGGACGCCCGCACCCTGGCCGTCTCGGTCGAACCGGCGGGCGGCTCACCCCAGCCCACCTCCGATCCCGTGGTGGCCGTGACATTCGACTGAGCGGCCCATCGCCACGCCGGACCACCATCTGAAGCCCTGATCCCATCCGGCCGGACTCTGAGACCGCGCCCGCCCGATCGCCTTCCCGGCGCGCGATCTCGGTCGCGCCGAACCCCCGGTCGTCGGTGTGCTGACCGGGTTCGGCAGGCGCCGGCTCGCACCGGGCGTGCGGCTGAAGCGCGGTGCTGGGTCGGACTGGACGACGCCGATAGCCGCCGCCCGCACCGGGCCGTACCGAGTGGCGGATCAGGTCGGGTCGTCGCCGGCGGGCAGCGGCTCGATGCGCCGGATCAGCTCGGTCTCGGCGTCCGGCGCGACCATGTCGCCGAGCGCCGGGAGGAGGCTGGTGGGCGCGTCGGAGCCCGCCGGCTCGGGGTCGGGCAGCGGCGCGTGGGCCAGGTCCTCGGGGGCCACGTAGCCCAGCACCTCGTACTGCGCGCCGACCGTGGCCGCCGCCGAGTACTTGTCGTGGGCGATGAAGGCCTGGTCGGGACCGAACACCCGGCGCAGCGACTCCAACCAGCGGTGGTCCACCACCCGGCAGTCGACCCACGGGAAGTACTCGAGGCCGGTGCGCAGGTAGAGGCGCTCGCCGATGCGGGCGCGGGTGAGCAGGGCCAGCACCCACTCGTCGATGCGATGCGCCTGCGCGTTGCGGTAGATCCGGGAATGCGGCGCGACGGCGCCGCCGGTGAATTCCGCCAGCGATTTCAGCAGTTCCGGTGAAAACTCGTCTTCGCGAACGAATTCGACGATCTCGAAGCCCTGCAATTGTTCGGGAAGCCGATCCGTCGCCCTGCGCTCTTCGTGCAGTTTGAGTTTTCTGTTGATGTTCTCCGTACGCATGCGACTCCGACTTCCGAGCATTTGACCAGGGGCACCCTAGCACGTCGGCGGGCCCCGTTCGGCCCGGCGACGGAACGAGACAATTACTGGTACGGGCGGTTTCGCGAATACCCGGCCGCATGCGGGAGTGACGCGGAATACATTCGGTGGCGTAAGTTCCGGAAGCGTAGGTTCACGCCGATTCCGCATATCCGGGCGATACCCGGTCGACGCCTCCGGCTGCGGTTTCGCCTCCCCGATGCCGGGTAGGGGCACGGCAGGAGGTGCTCGTATGAAAGCTATCGTGTGGCACGGCGTGGGCGATATCCGCCTCGACGACGTGCCCGATCCCAAGATCGAGGAATCCACCGACGCCATCGTCCAGATCACCACCTCGGCGATCTGCGGCACCGACCTGCATCTGGTCCGCGGCACCGTGCCCGGGATGCGGGCGGGTACCGTCCTCGGCCACGAGGCCGTCGGCGTCGTGATCGAAACCGGTTCCGCCGTACGCGGTTTCGCGGTCGGCGACCGGGTGGTGGTGTGTTCCACCATCTCCTGCGGATACTGCGCGTACTGCCGCAGCGGGTATCCCGCGCAGTGCGACGTCGCCAACCCGAACGGCCCGCAGGCCGGCACCAGCTTCTTCGGCGGCCCCGAGGGCACCGGCCCCGTCGACGGGTTGCAGGCCGAGGCGGCGCGGATCCCGCACGCCACCAACACCCTGGTGCGGGTCCCCGACGGCGTCACCGACGACGAGGCCGTCATGGTGTCCGATGTGCTGCCCACCGGCTGGTTCGGCGCGCGTCTGGCCCAGGTCGGCGAGGGCGACACCGTCGCCGTGCTCGGCGCGGGCGTGGTGGGCCAGTGCGCGATCGCCGCCGCGAAGCGCCAAGGGGCCGCCCGGGTGCTGGTGGTGGACGGCCTGCCCGACCGGCTGGCGACGGCGCGCGCCCAGAACGCCGAACCGATCAACTTCCACGACGAGGATCCGGTCGAGACCGTTCGCGACCTCACCGGCGGGATCGGCGCCGACCGGGTGATCGAGGCCGTCGGCGTGGACGCGCAGGCGCCCGGTGCCGGGCCGGCCGCCGACGCCCTGCCCGTCGGCGCCGAGACGTTCGAGGAGGAACGGCGGGTGGCCGCGCCGGAGGGGAACACCGAGGGCGGGCCGTGGCTCGTGGGCGACGCGCCGAGCCTGGCCGCGCGCTGGGCCACCGGCATGGTCGCCAAGGCCGGCTCGGTCGGGATCATCGGCGTGTATCCGCCGGGGTTCGACCGCTATCCCCTCGGGGTGACCGTCAACCGGAACCTGACCGTCCAGGCCGGGAACTGCAACCACCACCGCTACATCCCCGGTCTGCTGCAACGCGTCGCGCGCGGCGATATCGACCCGCGTCGCTTCATCACCCGGCACGCCGAACCACTGTCCATGGTCGACGCCTACGCGGCGTTCGACCGCCGCGACGACGGCTGGCTGAAGACCGTCGTCCCGATGTGACACCGCTCGCTGAGGAGGACCCCATGCCCACCTACCGAACCCCTGTCCGCGCGATCGTGGCCGGGCTCGCGCTCGGCGGACTCGTGCTCGCCGGATGTACCGACGACACCGCCGATGATCCGATGCCCACGATGCCCGCCACCTCGCCACTCACCACCGCGCCGGACACGGACACCACCACCTCGCCGGGCGAGCAGCCCGAGATCACGCCCGCCGCCGCGCAGCAGCTGTGCGACATGATCGGCTCGGAAGTGGACACCTGGCGCGACCAGGGCACGGCCGTGGCCCGGGTGAGCTTCAACGGCACCGTCCAGAACTGGGCGGCGCGCAACGACGGCCTCAACGACGAGATCCTGCGCGACAAAACGATCGTGGACGACGTCACCACTCAGGCCTGCCCCGACGTGCGCCAGAACGCGCTCGATGCCCTCGGCACCGAGGACCTGGCGGGCGCGTTGGTCGGCATGGGCGGCTGAGCACGGGCCCGCAACGCGCTCCGGCCCCTCGATCCCGCAGGTTCGAGGGGCCGGAGAGTGGTCCGCGCCGGTCAGTCCTTGATGACCTGGGTGCCGCCCGCGAGGTTGTCGTGCCAGCCCTGTTTGGTCGGGCTGGAGCTGACGGTCACCGCGATGGCGATGGCGGCGATGAACCAGAGCAGGCCGCCGACCCAGGGGATCAGGTTCAGCAGCATGTAGGCGTTGCGCAGCGCCGAGTCCTTGATGTTCGGCTTCGGGGCGCCGCCGGAACCGTTGACGTGCAGGCCGAGCACCTTCTTGCCCGGGGTGGAGCCGGTGAGCACCTCGAAGAACACGAAGTACAGGAAGCCGAATCCGGCGCCGGGCAGGACGCTGACCCACTGCGGTAGATCAGTGGCCCGGTCCAGTAGCCAGAAGATGATCGCGCCGACGATGCCGGCGATGATCCAGTCGATGAACCTGGCGCCCGCCCGGCTGCCGATACCGGCCGGGTTCACCCCCAGCTTGCCGAGATTCGGGTCGTATCCACCTGCGGTCATCGTTCCTCCTCGTGTCGATTGCAAGCATCAGCCCTGCCGTCCGAATCGACGTGACACAGTGGCAGCGCGAGCATTTCACATACTCTGGCAATCCGCGAAACGGCCCGGCCGGTATCGGCCCGCAGTTCGACGTCCCGCAACCTGCGGTCCAGGCGTTCGTCACCGCCCGCTATTGGTCGAACGCGATCTCGATCCGCTCGGAAACGGGAATCGTCTGGCAGGCCAGCGTCAATCCCAGCGCGAGATCGGCGTCCACCAGCGTGTCGTTCTTCAGCATCCGTACCTCGCCGGACCGCACCGTGCACGCGCACGCGCTGCACTCCCCCGCCCGGCAGGAATACGGCGCGTCATAACCGTTGCTCAGCAACACATCCAGCAAGGGTGTGCCGCGCGGCCACTCCAGGTCGATCGTCTGGCCGTCGAGTGCCACGGTCGCGGAGGCCGCCGCGCCCCCGCCCTCGGGCCGGACGATATCGGCGAACGGGTCCCCGGTGAGCGAGCGGAACTTCTCCACGTGGACGTGGTTGTCCGGCATGCCGATCGCCCGCAGCGCCGCCCGGCTCGCCGCCATGAACGGCTCGGGGCCGCACACGTACGCCCGATAGGCCCGGTACGGCGCGATCAGCCCGGCCAGCGCCGCCGCGGACGGCCTGCCGCGCTCGGATTCCAGCCAGTGCACGACCTGGAACCGGTCGGGGAATTCGACCGTCATCTCGGCGAGTTCGGCCCCGAAGATCACCGATTCGGCGTCGGTGTTGGCGTAGAGCGCGTACACGGTGGCCGAGCCGCCGAGCAACGCGGACTTGGCGATCGACATCACCGGGGTGATGCCGCTGCCCGCCGCGAGCAGCAAGAGGTCGGCGTCCAGCGATTTCGGCACGAACACCCCCGAGGGCGTGAGCACGCGCAAGCTCATCCCGGGTACGGCGTTGTCGCACAACCAGTTCGAGGCGTAGCCGCCCTCGACGCGCTTGACGGTCACGACGAGGGTGTCGTCCAGGTGCGGGGAACTCGACAGCGAGTAGCAGCGCGCCATGGAATCGCCGCCGGCGCCGGGGATTTCGAGGGTGAGGAACTGACCGGGGTGGTAGCGGAACCGGTGCGCCAGCTCGTCGGGCACCGCGAACACCAGCGAGCGCGCCCGCGCGGTCTCCACGATGACCTCGACGATCTCGAGGGTGTGGACGTGCGCGTTGGCGGTGGTGGCCCGGGTCGCGAGATCGGTCATGGCGGCCCGTCAGAGCTCCACGCCGAAGCGTCCCGCGACCCGTCGCCCGACCCGGTAGAGCGGTGCGCCCGCGTCCTCGTACCGCGGGCCGAGCACCCGCGGGATCAGGTCGAATCCCCGGGCGTCCGGCCCGATCAGCACCCGCGCCTTGTTCTTCTCGACGCCCTTCAGGATGGTGCGCGCCGCCGAGCGCGGGCTGGTGAGCGCGATCAGATCGAATCCCTTGCGGACAGTCTCGATATCCACCGTGTCCGGCAAACCGCGGGCATTCACCGCGATATTCGTCTTCACCCCGCCCGGGTGCACGCACGTGACGCCCACCGGATGTTTCCCGATCAGCATTTCCTGCCGCAGCGCCTCGGTGAATCCGCGCACCGCGAATTTTGCCGCATTGTAGGCACTTTGGGATGGAATTCCCATCAGGCCGAACACCGACGAAATATTCACGAGGTGCCCGTCGCCGGAATCGATCAGGTCCGGCAGAAATGCTTTCGTACCGTGCGCGACGCCCCAGAAATCGACGTTCATCACCCGGTCGAAATCGGCCCAGGTCATCTCCACCACATCGGCGTTGAGCGCGATGCCCGCGTTATTGACGACGAGGTCCACCCGCCCGAACTCCGCGCGCACGTCGTCGGCGTGCGCGTACACGGCGGCGCGGTCGGCGACGTCGAGTTCGAAGGGAATCGCGGTGGCGCCGAGCTTTTCGCACCGGGCGGCGGTCTCGGCCACGGTCACGGGGTCGACGTCCGACAGCGCCAGCTTCGCCCCGCGCTCGGCCAGTTCGAGCGCCAGGCCCCGGCCGATGCCCGACCCCGCGCCGGTGAGCACGGCGACCTTGTTCCTGAAGTTCCTCATCGGGTCACCCTTTCGGCGTTCGGGACGGTGGTGGCCGGAAAGACCTGCGCCGGAACGTTTTCCCGCGCGACCGTTCTACGGACGGCGGGAAGCGCGGGCGCGCCGGTGAATTCGTACTCGGCGGGGTCCACGCGCCGCGTGCGCAGCCAGTACTGCCAGGTGAATCCCGGCCACAGGGTGCGGTTCTCACCGTGCTCGTCCAGATACCAACTGCGGCAGCCGCCGGTGTTCCACACCGAGCCCGCCAGGTCGCGTTGCAGGGCCGCGTTGTAGCGATCCTGCGCCGCGCGACGCGGAGCCAGCGCCAGGGCACCGCGTTCCCGGACCAGGCGAATGGCCTGGATGGTGTAGTGGATCTGCGCTTCGATCATGAACACGATCGAGTTGTGGCCGAGCCCGGTGTTCGGGCCGAGCAGGAAGAACGCGTTGGGCACACCCGCGACGGTGATGCCCCGGTGCGCCTGCACGCCTTCGCGCGTCCAGCGGTCGGCCAGGTCCTCGTCGTCGCGGCCGCGCACCCGCAGATTCGTCAACGAGTCGAGCACGTGGAATCCGGTGCCGAAGATGATCGCGTCCACCTCGCGCTCGATGCCGTCGGCGGTGACGATCCCGCTCTCGGTGATGCGCTCGAGACGCGCGGTGACCAGTTCGGTTTTCGGGTCGTCGACGGCCTGGTAGTAGGTGTCGGACCCGAGCAGCCGTTTGCACCCCGCGCGGTAGTCGGGCGTGAGCGCGTCCCACAGCGCCGGGTTCGAGACCTGCCGCCGGATGTGGCGCCGCCCGGCCCATTCCACCGCCCGCAGCAGTCCGGGACGGCGCGTCATCGCGTACGCGCCGGCTTCGGCCGACCAGTAGATGCCGTTGCGCAGGGCGAAACGCAGGCCGGGCACCACGCGCAGCGCGCGCCGCACCAGCGGCGGAAGGTCGAGGTTGCGGCGCGGCAGCACCCAGGGCGCGGTGCGCTGGTAGAGGTGCAATGCGGCGACCCGGCCGAGGATCTCCGGCACGAATTGGACGGCGCTCGCGCCCGTCCCGATGACGGCGACGCGTTGGTCGGTCAGGTCGACGTCGTGGTCCCACCGCGCCGAATGGAAGGCCGGACCCCGGAACCGCGCCAGCCCTTCGATGTCCGGGATGCTGGGGATGTGCAGCGCGCCGATCGCCGAGACGAGGTAGCGCGCGTCGTACTCCTGTCCGTCGGCGGTCGCGACGTGCCAGCGGTGTCGCCCTTCGTCCCACTCCGCGCGAACGACATGCCGGCCGAACCGGATTCGCGGGCGCAGGCCGTACTCGTCGGCCACCGACTTCAGGTATTCCTGGATCTCCGGCTGCGCCGAGAACAGCTGCGTCCACGTGGTGCGCGGGGCGAACGAGTACGAATACAGGTGGGTCGGCACGTCGCACGCCGCGCCCGGGTAAGTGTTGTCGCGCCAGGTGCCGCCCACCTCGCCGGCCTTCTCCAGGAGCAGGAAGTCCTCGATGCCCGCCTCCCGCAACGCGATTCCCATGCCCAGGCCGGAGAATCCGCTGCCGATGATCACCACTTCGGTGCGCACGGAGCTCACGAGCGTGCCGCCTTCCGGCCGAACAGGTCGTCGAGGATGTCGTCGGGCACCGCCCGCGAGGCCCGCGCCAGGCGCCGGGTGACCACGCCGTCCAGGAACCCCGCCTCGTGGCAGAAACGCAGCAGCGGCTCGGCGGCGAACGTCGCGTTGGCGCGGTAGTTCGGCGAGGTCATCATGGCGAGAAAGCCGCGCCACGGGCTGATGCCGACGCTGCGGTAGACGTTCGGGTTGATCAGCACCGGGTAGACGCCGGTGATCATCACGCCGAACACCATGCGGTGCAAGGCATTCGAGAGCTTCCCGCGGGCCTCGATGGCGCGCACCATCTCCTCGCGCGCGTAGGTGATGTGCCTGGCCTCCTCGAGTACGTGGATCTTCATGAGCTGGCGCAGATGCGGTTGCAGTTCGGGATCGTTCATCGCCTCACGTTGCAGCCGGTCCAGGAGTTCCTCGATCAGCAGGGTGCCCGCGTAGGAGGACGGGCCGATCGGGATCAGCCCGGCCAGGCGCAGCGCGGTGCGCGTCCACCGGGGCTGCACGTACGGCCGCACGCCGGTGAGGTTCACCAGACGGCTGAACATGGTGGAATGCCTTGTCTCCTCGCCGATCTCGGCGAGCGCGTAGCGGGTGTGGTCGTCGGACGGGTCGCCCGACTCCAGCACCGAGCGCCACAGCACCAGGCTCAGCCCGGCCTCGGCGTAGATGCCGAAGCTGAGCACGCTCACGGCCTCGTGTTTGCCCAGTTCGTCGCGCTGCTCCTGGGTGAGCCGGTCCCACAGCGCCGTCCCGTACAGCGATTGGCGGTGCTCGGGCATCCACTTGCGGTGCGGGTCGGGCGGGGCCGACCAGTCGATGTCGAGTTCGCCGTCGTAGGCGCGTTCGGCGGTGGAGCGCAGCAGGCGCTGCGCGGTCTTCTGCCGATCGCCGACGGTGCGGCGGCGGGCGGTCGAGGCGCCCGCGGTGGTGACGATCGGAGGGGTGCTCGCGTCGAGGGTCATGCCGGTCCTTCTTCCTTCGGGTGCGCCGGGCTACCGCAGGCCGCCGAGGCGCAGAATGGTCGCCGCCACCGGGCCGCGCAGAATGCCTTGCGCCGTGGCGAATTCGCGGAACGAGGCGGTGGCGCGGCGCGCGTTGCGCCGATACGCCGGGCCGGTGAGCGCGGCCACCACCGCGATCCCCGGCGACACCCCGGCGTCGCGATACGCACGGGGTTCGATCGCCGCCGCGTACAGCGACGCGGTGATCGCCGCCGCGAGCCACCGGTGCAGCGCGTTGGCGGCCGGTCCGCGCGAACGCACCGCGGCCACCAGTTCCTCGCGCGTCAGTTCCACGTGGCGGGCCGCCCCGGGCGCGGTCAGTATCGACACCTGCCGCAGGTGCGGCGGCGCGCCGGGATGGCCGGCCACGTCGCGCAGGACGGCCGCGACCATCTCCTCCAGCAGCAGCCGGAACGCGAGACCGGCCGGCCCGGTCGGAGTGAGCAGGACGAATTTGGCCAGCACCCGCAGCGGCGGCGAGAGCGGATACGGCGCGACACCGGATTTCGCGACGAGCCTGCTGAGCATGGTGGTGCGGCGTGCCTCGTCGTTGATCGCCGAAAGCAGGAACCGGCTGCGGTCGTCGACCGGGCTGTCGCCCTCGATGAGATCGCGGAAGTCGAGCATCCCGACGACGGACTGCGCGTGGATGCCCGCCGTGAGCAGCGCGACCAGTTCCCGCTTGGCGAGTTCGGCCCGCTGCTCCTCGCCGAGCCACCGCCACAGCCAGGTTCCGTGCAGCGAAATCCACTGCGCGGGAAGCCATTCCGCGTCCGGCACCACCGGTGCGTCCCAGTCGATGTCGACATCCGGATCGTAGGCCTGTTCCGAGGCCGCGAACAGCAGCCGCGTCGCGGTGGCGCCATCGGCGATCCCGCGCCGATGGCGGACGGGGCCGCCCGACGCGGTGGTCGCGGGCCGGAACTCGTGGTCGCCGTAGGACTTCGTTGTCCCCATGGCATTCCTCCGATCGCCGAAGCGAGGTCAGAGACAACCGGTACCTAGTACTGGTTGTTCGATGTATATTCGAGTGTGTCCCAGACACGAAGGCGTGTCAACGCGATCGGGGCGTCGATTTCCGAACGAGGAAGGCGGACACCATGACCAGCGCCGTTCCCCACAGCCCGCACGACGACGCCGACTACCTCGGCGAGGCCACCCTGGTGATCGGCGGGCGCGAGTTCGCCGTCCGCGTGGAATTCCGCGGGTACGTGGAACCGATCGACGGGATCTACCGGTGGATCGGGCGGGTCCGCCCGCACGACGCGCTCACCGAATTCCTCGGTGACGAGCCGCGCACACCCGTGACCGTCCGCACCGCGCACAGCGCGCGCGATGCGGTCATCGGCGATCCCGACCCGTGGGGGCGCTACCGGATCGCCGGGAAGAGCACGCCGCCGTTCCACGTCCCGACCGAACTGAGCGAGGTCGAGGGCGGCGGTCAGGCCTCCGGCGGAACCGACTGAGACGGTAGCGTCAGCACGTCGTCCGGAGCGAGCGCGACGCCGCGCGACGCGGCGGTGGCCGACAGCGCACCCCACACGAAGGTCACCAATTGCCCGACCAGTTCGTCCTTTTCGATGGTCGGCGAGTTCAGCCAGCGCAGCACCGCGAGTCCGACCGCGCCCAGTACCGCGTCGACGAAGTACTCGATATCGCGCACATCGCCACCGCGCCCGCCCAGCACCGCGCCGACGAGCGCGGCCATGGCGTCGGACAGCGGGCGGCCGGACTCGAGCAGCACCATGGGCGAGCGGCCCGCCGCCACCTGGGAGCCGACGATGAAGCGGAACAGGTTGGGCCGTTCGTCCACCAGATCCACGTAGGCGTGCAATCCGGCGGTGACGGCGCCGAGCACGGTGCCCGTGAGCGCGAAATGCGGCGTGAGCCGCTGCACGACGAGTTCCTGGACCCGCTCGGTCACGGCGGCGAACAGTTCGTCCTTGTCACCGAAGAACCGGTACAGCTTGGGCCGGGGAATGCCCGCGGTCTTGATGATCTCCTCGATGGAGAGGTCCGGGCCGTACTCGTCGATGGCGCGCAGGGTCGCCTCGATCAGCTCCACGCGGACGGCGGCGCGATGCTCCCGCCACCGATCGGCGCGAGCATCGCCCTTGAGGACCGGCAGGTGCCGCCGGTCCGCCGCCGCCTTGCGCACCACGTGGCCCATCGTAGTTCACGGCACCCGCGTGACCACGGGGTTCGCGACGGGCTCAGTACACGCGGAACGTGGTGGTGCTCGGCGCGTGCGGGAGGTCGGTGGTCAGCGTGAACGTGACATTGCCCGCGCCGGTCACGAGGCGGACATTGCCGAGCTGCGGGCGGATCCAGAAGAACGGGGTGCCGTTGCCCGCGCCGAGGAACACCGAGCCCGAACCCCTGGCGCCGGTGTCGTGGTTGTGCCAGTGGACGGTGGCGGTGACCGAACACCACGGGGCCGGGACGCCGAGCACCTTCAGCCAGCCCTGCACCTGGAGGTCGACGGTGCCCGCGACGTCGCCGTCCGGGTACACGTTGCCGATGGCCCACACGTCGCCCGCGCAGCCGAGACCGTGCGCGGCGGTCGTGGCGAGCGGCAGCTCGACGGGGATGTAGTTCGACGCCGACGCGGGGGCGCTCGCGCCGATCACGGCGGCCACGGCCACGGCGGTCGCGGCGAACGCTCGGCTTGCCTTCACGGGTGACACAGCGGAACTCCTTCGTCGAACGGATGGGCACGAACTCGCGCGGCGACCCGAGATCGCGACCGAAGCGCTCTCCCCTACCATCGCGCATTTCGTTTGCCGTGCTACATACCGCGCCGGACGCCGAGGAGATCACCGCTCGGGCGGGAACTTCCGGAGCGCCTTGCGGGCGGTCGCGCGGGTGTAGCGGTCGGCGGCGGTGAAGGGTTCGATCAGGGCGCGGGTGCCGGGCCATCCGCGAAAATGGCTACCTTTCACCACAATTGGTGCCGAAGCGCGGACCGGGCCGGACGGCCGGTCGCCATCGGCCTCCGACGACCCCGGGAGGTGCGACTCGGCGAACGTGCCCGTCCTGGGTGACGAAGTCCCGGCAAACGGAACCGCCGGCCAACACAACATCCGTGGCTGCCCGGCGGTTCGGTGCGGCGCGGATCAGGCGGGGCCCGCTTCCTTCTCCGCGAGTTCGGCGAGCCGGTCCAGCGACGCGGTGAGCTTGTCGGCGGTGGTGGCGCGGGCGCGCACCTGGCGCTTCTCGTCGTGCAGCTCGGTCCAGTCGTAGGTGTGGGTGACCCGGGTCAGCGTGTCGCCCACCGGTTCCAGCTCCCACCGCCACAGGTGGCCGGGCGGCTGCTTGCCCGGCTCCGCGGGCCGCCACGCGATGCGGCGGCCCTCGGTGAACTCGACGATGTGGTTCTCGCGGACCGCGCCGACGGTGAGCGTGGTGCGGAAGATCTCGCCCACCGCGCGCACCCGCTGACCGGGCGCGGATTCGGCCAGGTTGTCGTTGCCGTCCCAGCGCGGCTGCTGGGACGGGTCGGCGATGAGTTCGAAGAGGTCGGCCGCGCTCGCGGCGATGTCACGGCTGGCGCTGACGATACGGGGCACATCGGTCTGATCGGTCACGTTCGGGATCGAACCAGCACCGCCGCGCGCGCACAATGGTTCGGCTCAGCGCACGCCGAATCACGGCGCGTCGGCGTCCAGCGCCGCGGCGAGGCGGTCGGCGTCGACCCCGAACCCGGCGAGCCGGTTCAGCGGAATGGAGGCGATCATCCGCATCATGTCCACGCCGAGCGCGGAGCCGCCGCCGAAGCCCCCGGCCATCCCGCCGAACACCTCGGCCAGCGCGGCGGCGGTCGCCGGCTCGGCCAGCGCCTCGCCGAGCGTGGACTCCAGTGTGATCGGGACCCGCACTTGGTCACCCGCGACGTCGACCTCGCCCGACACCCGCAGATCGCGGCTGGACGCGCCCACCCACACCCGGTACGTGCCGGGTTCGAGCACCCACCGGTCGACGCGAGTGTCCCAGTACGCCAGATCGTCCCGGGCGAGCAGGATCGAAACATCCTCGCTCGCACCGGGTTCCAGCTCGGCCGTGACCGCGAAACCGGTGAGCTCGCGCACCGGCCGCACCACCGCCGAGCCGGGCAGCCCCGAATACACCTGCACCACTTCGCGTCCCGCGCGGTCGCCGGTATTGGTGACGGTGACGCGGACGCGGATGCCGTACTCGCCCGCGTCGAGCGCGAGGCCGTCGTAGGCGAACGTGGTGTAGGACAGCCCGTGCCCGAACGGGAAGCACACCGTCATGGCGCGGTGGTCGTACCAGCGGTATCCGACGAACAGTCCCTCGCCGTAGCGCACGTGCGAGTGCTCGCCCGGAAAGTTCTGGTACGCGGGCACATCCGCCAGCGCCATCGGCACCGTCTCCGCCAGCCGGGCCGAGGGATTCACCACGCCGAACAGCACATCCGCCAGCGCGCCACCGCCCGCCTGACCGACCAGACCGCCGTCCAGGATCGCGGCCGCCGCGCGGGCCACCGGCGCCAGCCGCACCACACCGCCATGCGCGAGCACCACCACCGTCTCGGGCCGCACCTGCGCCACCTCGGTGAGCAGGTCGAGTTGGCCGGCGGGCAGCTCGATGTCGTCGCGGTCGAAGCCCTCGGACTCCTGCGCGGCGGCCACGCCCAGGAACAGCACGGCCACGTCGGCCGCGCGCGCCGCCGCCACGGCTTCGGCGCGCAGCGCGCCGGAATCCGTTCCGTCGGTGGTGAATCCGCGGCTGTAGGTCACGGGCGTCGTCCCGGCGAGCGCGCGGATCTCGTCGAGGGGGATGTCGAGGCGGGTCGGGTTGACATGGGAGCTGCCGCCGCCCTGATAGCGCGGCTCGGCCGCGAACTCCCCGATCACCGCCAGCGACCGGCCCGGCGCGAGTGGCAGCACACCGTTCTCGTTCTGCAACAGCACCACGCAGCGCCCCGCCACCTCGCGCGCCAGTCGGTGGTGCGCGTCGACGGTGTCACCGTCCTCGGCGAGCGCGCGGCCCGCCTCGGCCCGCGCCGCCAGCCGCGCGACGTTCTCCGCCGCGCGGTCCACCGCCGACACGTCGAGCGTGCCCGCCGCCACCGCCGCCACCACCTGCGCGTCGGAAGCGCCGTTGCCGCCGGGCATTTCGAGATCGAGGCCGGCGGCCACGGAGGCGGGCCGGTCGGCGACCGCGCCCCAGTCCGACACCACTACACCGTCGAATCCCCACTCGCCGCGCAGCACGTCGGTGAGCAGCCAGCGGTTCTGCGCGGCGTGCACACCATTGATCCGGTTGTAGGAGCACATCACCGTCCACGGGCGCGCGGTGCGCACGATGTGGGCGAACGCGCGCAGGTAGATCTCGCGCAGCGGGCGCGGGTCGACGTCCGAACTCATGCGCATCCGGTCGTATTCGGCGTTATTGGCGGCGAAGTGCTTCAGCGACGCTCCGACGCCGGCGCCCTGCACCCCCGTCACCCAGGCCGCGCCGAGCGCGCCGGTCAGGTGCGGGTCCTCCGAGTAGTACTCGAAGTTGCGGCCGCCGCGCGGGTCCCGCTTGATATTGATGCCCGGCCCGAGCAGCACATCGACCCCGAGGCCGCGCGCCTCCCGCCCCAGCGCCGCGCCCACCCTGGCCACCAGGTCGCGGTCCCAGCTCTGCCCGAGCCCCACGGCGGGCGGGAAGCAGGTGGCGGGCAGGCTCTGCGCCAGTCCGAGGTGGTCGGTCGCGCCGGCCTGCCTGCGCACGCCGTGCGGGCCGTCGGTCATGGTCACCGAGCCGACGGGGCCGATCGCCTTCGTCGTCCAGAAATCCGCTCCGCTGCCGAGCGCGGCACGGTCTTCCACGGTCAGGTCGGAAAGATCGGACTTGCTCGTCATCGAGGCTCCTCGGATCGGCGGCTGTTCCGCGATCCAGTATGGCCGCGCCCGCACGGCCCGAGCGTGATCTCCCCGGTTCAGTTCACTTCCACGGCCGGCTCGCGCCGGGGCGCGGCCACCGGGCCCGCATCGCCCGCGCGGAATTCCGGCACCAGGGACGCGACCGCCGCCAGCACCGCGGCCACCAGGCACAACACCATCGACCACCGCAGCGACACCACCGACGCCGCAGTGCCGAACGCCAGCAGCAATCCAGTGGCGGCGGCGATGCAGAAGGTCGCCGAAAGCCGTTGCGTGAGTTGCAGGAACGAGGCCGCCACGCCGTGCAGCGACGGCGGCGAGAACCCGAGCGTCACCACGCGCAGCGGCGGCTCCACGACCCCGCTGGACAGGCCCGCCGCCACCTGGATCACCGACAGCGCCGCGAACAACGCCATCCCGTCCCACCAGAACGACACCAGCACACTGGCGCCCACGCACAGCGCCGCCACCACCAACCCGTGGGTCACCACGGGCGCGCCGTGTCGCGCGAACAAGCGCTGGCCCCAGCGCGCGGCCACCAGGCGCGCCACCGCCGACGGGATCATCGCGGCCGCCACGGCCAGCGCCGGAATCCCGAGTGCCTGGAGGAAGAACACCGTCTTGACGGTGCCGAACGCCAACCCCGACCCGAACCACAACAGCGCCACCACATTTCCGGTGACGTAGCCCCTGGACCGCATCAGCGCGGGCGCGAACAGCGGCAGCCGCCCCCGCCGCGCGTAGCCGCGCTCCCACAGCACCAGCCCCGCGACGAGGACGCCGCAGAACACGACGACGGCCACCACCGCGCGCCCCGGCAGCCCCGGATCGATGACCGGAATCGTCACCAGCACCACCAGCGCGCCGAGCGCCGCGATCCCGGGCAGGTCCAGATCCGTGGCGCGCCGCACCCGCACGTCCCGGGGCAGTCCGCGCACGCCGAGCACGATCGTCGCGATCGTGAACGGCACCGGCGCCAGCAACACGGCCCGCCACGCGTACTCCTGCGGCAGCACCCACAGCGCCACCCCGGCCGCGACCGGTCCCGCGATGGCGGCCAGCGCGCCGGCGGCGGTGTAGCGCGCCAGCGCGCGCAGCCGGTCCGGGCCGGTGAAGACGTCCTGGATCACGCCGAGCACCTGCGCGCTGATCACGCCCGCGCCGAAACCCTGGATCAGCCGTCCGCCGATCAACGGCCACGCGCCCGGCGCGCACGCCGAGACGACCGCCCCGACCAGGAACAGCGCGAGCCCCGCGATATACAGCTTCCGCCGTCCGTAGGCGTCGCCGAGGCGGCCGGCCGGGGCGAGTCCGAGCCCGAAGGTCAGCGAGAACGCCGCCAGGAACCACTGCACGCCCGCGTTCGACAGGCCGAGGTTCGCCTGCACGGCCGGCGCGGTGAACGCCACCACCGCGCTGTCGAGCAGCGTGGCGAAACCCGCGCCGAGGCAGCACCACAGGGCGGCACGGTGATCAGGGGCTGGTCGCACGTCCGGACCGTACCGGGCGCCCGACATCGCTTCCGGTCCCGGAAACGCTTCCGTTCAGGATGATCCACCGAAATCGCGGTGAGCCGAAATCCCGCGCGATCCACCGGAGTCGGCGCAGGAGACGGCGGCCGGTCCGCGTACGAACCGGCCGCCGTCAGCGCGCGATCAGAGGCTCTCGGCGAGCGCCTTGGCATCCTTGCGGACCCCGAAGGCGGTGATGATCTCCATGATGCCGAGCACGATCAACCAGATGCCCGCGACCAGCGTCAGGGTCGCGACCGAGGTGACCGGCCACACGATCAGCACCACGCCCGCGATGGCGGTGATGACGCCGAAGAACAGCTGCCAGCCCCGCCCCGGCATCTCCGGGTCGGACAGGGCCGCCACCACCACGGCGACGCCGCGGAAGAGCCAGCCGATGCCGATGAAGATGCCGAGCAGCAGGATCGAGGCCAGTTCGTCGCGGAAGCAGAAGATACCGATGATGATCGAGAGCACGCCGCTGATGAAGTACAGCACGCGCATTCCCGCGCTCGCGGTCGCGCCGAAGGCGGCCACGAGCTGCAATACCCCGGAGATCACCAGGTAGATGCCGAACAGGACGCCCGCGACCAACAGCGTCTTTCCCGGCCACACCAGAATCATCACACCGAGGATCACCGAGAGCGCCCCGGTGACGAGGACGGTTGTCCAGGCGCTCTTGGCGAGCGCCTCCAGGGGACCCTCCAGCACACTGTTTGTCGTCATGATCAGATGTTAGGCCCGCGACCAGTGGATTTCGGGGTTATCGCGGCAGCAACGCGCCGCCCGATACGCACTGGTGACCTAAGTCCTCACCGGGCCGGGGACCTAGGTCCCCACCGGGCTGATGTTCACCATCCACGAGATGCCGAAACGGTCGCGGCACATGCCGAATTCGTCGCCCCACATCTGCTTCTCCAGCGGCACGGTCACGACGCCGCCTTCGATCAGTTTGCCCCAATAGCCGCGCAGTTCCTCGGCCGCGTCGCCGCTGAGGCTGATGGAGATGGCGCTGCCCGGTTCGTACTCCATGCCGGGCGGGGTGTCCGAGGCCATCAGCGTGTACCCGCTGGGCGTCTCCAGCTGGCCGTGCATGACCAGATCCGCGCCGGGCGCGTCCTTGTCACCGAACTCGCCGAAGGTGCTGATCCGCAGGGTGCCGCCGAAGACGTCGCGGTAGAACTCGAGCGCCGGGCGCGCGTTGTCGCCGAAGCCCAGGTACGGGTTGAGCGTGGAGACCATGGCATAGCTCCTCACCTGTAGTTTTCCGCCACCGGCGAGCCTACTGCGCCCGCGCGGAGGGTGGCGTCGATTACGTCCCGGGCCGCGGACGTTTACCGCTCAACCCCCCGGGGAAGTCATCGGTCAGTGCCTCTCGCCGCGCGTGGTCGCGAGGCGGAGAACATGATTCGTGGGCTTCGGGTTGCTAGGGAGAAAAGGTGGCGGTTGTACTCGTGCTCCAGGCACGCGGACTCGGTGATGTGCTCACCGCGGTCCCGGCGCTTCGCGCGCTGCGGCGGGCCCGGCCGAGCGATCACATCGTCCTGGCCGCACCCCACCGTCTGAAGCCGATCGTCGATCTCATCGCGTCGGTGGACACCCTGCTGCCGACCCCCGATCTGGGGACCTTGCGCTGGGACGGACCGCCGCCCGAACTCGCGGTCAACCTGCACGGCGCCAACACCGAGAGCATCGTGGAGCTGACCAAGATCGCCCCCGGCCGCGTGCTCACCTACCGCAATCCGGCGTTCCCCGAATACGGCGGCCCGGAGTGGGTGGAGGACATGCATCCGGTGGAGCGGTGGTGTCATCTGCTCGAATCCGACGGGATCGTCGCCGACCGGCGCAATCTGGGCTTGGTGCCGCCGGTCTCGACCACCAGCCACCGCGACTGCGTGGTGGTGCACGTGGGCGCGGGCGCGCCCGCCCGCCGCTGGCCGCCCGAGCGGTTCGCCGCGGTGGTGCGGCATCTGCTGGTGCTGGGCCGCGAGGTGGTGCTCACCGGTGACGACTCCGAGCGCGATCTCGCGCTGTCGGTCGCCGCGCGGGCCGGACTGTCCACGCACCGGGTGCTGGCCGGCCAACAGAACCTCATCGACATCGCCGCCACCGTCGCCGAGGCGGCGCTGCTCATCAGCGGCGACACCGGCGTCGCCCGGCTGGCCACCGCGTTCGGCACCCGCACCGTGCTGCTGTTCGGGCCCACGCCGCCGCGCTGGGGCGGGCCGCCGCCGCATCTGCTGGGCAGGCACGCGGTGCTGTGGGCGGGACAGGTCGGCGATCCGCACGCCGACACCCCCGACCCCGGTCTGCTCAGCATCGACGTGCCCGACGTGATCGCGGCGCTGGAGAAGCAGCTCAATCAGCGCACCTGGCCGGGGACGGCCGGGCGCAGGCCCACCTACCGCCGGGTGGGCTGAGCGGGTTCGCCGCCCGGCCTGGTCTCGCTCTCGGTCCTGGCCTCGCTCAGCGCGGCCGCGTAGGCGGCCAGCGCGCTGGGCCAGAACTGTTCCAGGTAGTCGCGGGCGTCGCCGAGCCCGCGCGGGTCCAGCGTGTAGAGCCGCCGGGTGCCCTCCGGCCGCACCGCCACCAGGCGCGCCGCCTTCAGGATCTTCAGATGCTGGGAGGCCGCCGAACTGCTCACCCCGACCTGGGCCGCCAGTTCGCCCACCGAGCGCGGACCCTGCGGCAAGGCCTCGAACAGGGCGCGCCGGGTGGGGTCGGCCAGCGCTTCGAGCGCCCGAACTCCGTTAGTCGCCACTCACATAGTGTGATCAACTGGCACACTTCCGGTCAACTTGCGCGATTACCCCAAATCGCGAGGTCACAAACGGAGACACGCCGCGTCGTTACCTAGTCGTGACACGCCACCTGGGCTTTTGTACCCCTGTGAGGGTAACCACAAGATTACGGAACGCCGTGAGGACTCCCGTACGTTCGTTTCCATGCCCGTGACCGATCCGTTACTTTACCGGCGGCCCGGCGTGACCCGCTCTCGCCGACGCCGCGTCGCCACCCGCGCCGTGGCCGTCTCCGCCGCCGTCGGCGCCTCGCTCGGCCTGTTCGCCGCCGTGGGCCCCGACGACGCCGCTCCCGCGGCTGCCGACTCCATCGAGTCGCACGCTGTGGAGTTCACCGCCTTCACACCCCGCGAAGCGCAGATGCCGCAGATCGTGCCCGAGCCCGTCCTGTGGGAACAGCACCGCCTGGCCCAGGAGGCCGCGCGCCCCAAGACCGTCCGTCCGGTCGCGGGAATGCTGACCTCGCACTACGGTATGCGCTGGGGCGCGATGCACGCCGGTCTGGACTTCGGTGACCCGATGGGCGCGCCGATCGTCTCCGTCACCGACGGCGTCGTCCTCGAGGCCGGTCCCGCCTCCGGCTTCGGCCTGTGGGTCCGCATCCAGCAGGACGACGGCAGCGTCGGCGTCTACGGCCACATGCAGGACATCCTGGTGTCGGTCGGCCAGCACGTCCGCGCCGGTGACGTGATCGCCACCGTCGGCAGCCGCGGCTACTCCACCGGTCCGCACCTGCACTACGAGGTGCACATGCCCGGTGTGGGTCCGATCGACCCGATCCCGTGGCTGGCCGCGCGCGGTGTGGACGTGTTCCGCCACCCGGCCTGATGTATCGGGTTCGCGAGTGAGATGAGGGGCTCGCGAAACTCCTCCGGCACCCGTGCCCGCGAACGACTTTCGTTCGCGGGCACGGGTGTTTCGCGTACCGGGGAGTGAGCTGGGGCGCGATCCGGTACCACGGTATGAGCCGCGAATCGTCCCGTCGCGGGACGTGGGCGCGCGCCGCCGATTCCTACCGTCATCGCATGGTCACCACCGAGATCGCCGCACCCGCCACGATCCGCGCCACGACGGGTCTGCACCGGCCGCTGCTGTACATGTCCGCCGCGATGGCGACGCTCACCCTCGCCTCGGTGATCGGCATGCTCGCCGACGACCGGCAGCTGCTGGGCGAGTCGGTGTGGTTGAAGACGTTCAAATTCGGGTTCGCGTTCGCCCTCTACGGTCTCACCTTGGCGTGGCTGCTCTCCTTGCCGCACAAAGGATCCCGCTTCACGTGGTGGTTGGGGACGGTGTTCGCGGTGACCGGCGTGATCGACGTGGGATTCATCGTCCTGCAAGCCGCGCGCGGCACGTTCAGCCACTTCAATACCGCCGAGGACCCGGTCAACTCGATCGGCCAGACGGTGTTCGCGTCCGGCGTGCCCGGACTGTTCTTCGCGAATGTGCTCATCATGGTCATGCTGATATGGCAGCGCCTGGCGGACCGGCCGACCACACGGGCCATACAAGCGGGCCTTGTGCTGGCCGTGGTGGGTATGGCGCTCGGCTATCTCATGGGGTTCACGGGGAAGCAGCTCGTGCGCGACGCCAACGGCGACATAGTCGAGTTGGTCGCCGGCCATACCGTTCTGCCGGACGGAGCTCCCGGGGAACTGGTGCGCGACGCCGGGCCGGGGATGCCGATCACGCAGTGGAGCACGGTCGGTGGCGATCTGCGCGTCCCGCACTTCGTCGGCCTGCACGGCATCCAGGTCCTGCTGCTCGCCGCGGTGGTGCTGGCCTGGCTGGCGCACCGGCACGTCTGGCTGCGCGACGAACGCACCCGCGCCGTGCTCGTCGGTGTGCTGGCCCTCGGCTACGGCGGCGCGCTGGTCATCGTGTTCACCCAGGCGATGCGCGCGCAGCCCCTGATCCATCCCGACGCCGCCACCCTGGCGGCCGCCGCGGCCGTCCTCGGATTCGTCGCCCTCACGACCGCGACCGTTTACACCCGCGCCCGCGCGGAACTCGACGCCAGGCCGCGGCCCACCGTCCGCAGTTCCACCGCGTGAGAGGCCCGGCCCGCTCGTTCCGGCGTGTTGACCAGGTTCGCTGCGTAGCATGAAACAGAGCAACCTCACCCGGGCGCAACGCCTCGAACAGCGGGAACCGAGCCCGACCGCGACGCATCCTCGGACCACGCACCCCGATGTTCAGGCCGCGCCGCCGGCGTTTGTTCCGGTACGCGCACAGCACAGGAGGCGCTCATGTCCACCGAGTCGATCGAACCCGCCGACATCCCCGCCGGACGTGACCCCGCCCTGGACCGGCTCGACTTCCTGGTCGGGACCTGGGAGACGTCGGCCCACTTCCGAGCCGGGTTCCTTGGGCCGGGCGCGCCGGAGCTGACGGTGCCGGGCAGGTCCACCTTCGAGTGGGTGCCGGGCAGGCACTTCCTGACCGAACGGTCCGTCAGCGACCATCCGGACATGCCGGACGCCCTGAACGTCATCGGGTACCAGGGCGACGACGTCTTCGTCATGCACACCTACGACTCGCGCGGTGTCACCCGCACGTATCGGATGAAGCTGGACTCGGCGACGTGGATCATCTGGCGGTTCGAGCCGGGTTTCTCCCAGCGGTGGGTCGGCGCGATCTCCGACGGCGGCGACCGCGTGAGCGGGGCCTACGAGATCTCGGCGAACGGCGAGCAGTGGACCGAGGACTTCCCGCTCACCTACCGGCGCGTCGGCTGAGTCACCGCAGGCGTTCGGCGTCGCGGGCGAGGTCCACCAGGGTCGCGCTGAGCGCGGCCAGTTCGTCGCGGTCGGCGCCCTCCTGGATGGCGGTGGCGACGTCCTCGGCCGCGCAGCGCGCCGCGAACCACCGGTCTGCCAGATCGGCCGCCTCCTGCGCGCTGAGCACCACCGAATCCTCCGGAATCCCGGTGCCCTTCAAGCTGTTCCGGTGTTCGTAGGCCCGCTGCCGGCACGACTGCCTGCAGTACCGCCTGCGCCGCCCGCCCTCCGACTCCACGATCTCCCGCCCGCACCACAGGCACGACAGATGACGATCGACGACGGTACGACCCGGCATGGACGCATGAGGCACGCCGGACACGATAGCGCGCCCCTCCCCACCCCTCCCACCAACGCCGCACGTTGACACGTCACCCACGCGGCCCCGGCGTCGCGCAGCGTGGCAATCCGTGGGCCACTGTCGAGCTCAGAGCGTGGGCAGCTCGTCGAGGATCCGCTCGCGCAGGAAGGTGTCGATCGAGCGGCGCTGTTGCGCGTCGGCCGCGGTCAGCGGGGCGCGCACCGCGACCGGGAATCCCGGGAGGCGGGTGGCGACGGCGGCTTTGGCGAAAGCGATGTCGCTGAGCGGGATCTCGCGCCGGAACGCGCTGTAGCGGTCGAAGATCGCTTGCGCCGCGTCGGCGCGCGGCAGGTCATCGCGGGCCACCGCGCGGGCGATCGCGACGGGCAGTTCCGCCACCGGCCCGCCCGCGCCGCTCACCACACCGTCGACGCCCAAGGCGCGCACGCGGGCACCCGCGCCGTCGTCGCCGAGATACACCGACAGCCGGGGGCGCAACGCGGTCATCGCCGCGGTCACGTCGCGATCCTTGCCGGACTCCTTCACCCCGACCAGCTGCGGGAACTCCGCCGCCAGCCGCTCGAGCACGGCCCCGCTGATCACGTTCCCCGTGTGCCGGGGAAAGTTGTACAACCACACCGGCATCGAAACCCGTTGCAGCACTTGCCGGAAGAACGCCTCGACACCCGTCGCGTCGGCGAAGTAGTACGGCGCGACCACCGCGACCGCGTCCGCGTACTCCCGCGCGTGGTCCGCGAGGGCGACCACATCCTCGACCGCCGTCGCTCCGACGTGCGCGATCACCGTCCCTGCCCACGATGCGCGGCTGCGCTCCAGCAGCGTCCGCCGCTCCCCCACGGTCAGACTCGGGAACTCCCCCGTCGTCCCGCCGACCAGCATCGAACGGACTCCCGCCGACGCGGACAATGCCAGGAAGTCCGCCAGCGCACCGTGATCCACCCGCCCGGACTCCCCGAACGGCGTTACCGACGCCACCACCGGCGAAACGATCTCCACATCCACCCCACCACATTCCCACGAACCGGCCCGCGACCGGTCCCCTTCCCCCGGTGCGGCAGCCGCACCGGGGGAAGACCACTCACACGGCGCGGTCCCGTGCACCCCACCGGGGCAGGCAGGAACCGAGGCGCGCCAAGGGAATTCGCGCCGACGATCCGGTCTGCGCGCGGGAGTAGGGGCGCACGCACGCGGCCTCGGGCCCGCGCCGGGTCTCCCGCATCGTGTAGATGACGGGTTGACCGGCGCTCAGCGTCCGGTAGCCGACCACGTCGATACTCGTGAAGTCGACGAACACCGCGGCGGTGCCGTCGTCCGGTGTGAGGAACCCGAAACCCTTCTCCGCGTTGAACCACGCGACGGTGCCGTGATGCCAGTGGGCCGGCGCGGCGTCGGGAACGGGGGCGGTGTCAGTAGGCGAGTGGATAGTCGTCATCGGGGAGCGGTGTGATCAGAGCCTGGTCGAGTCGGTCGGTGAGGTCGGCGGCGTCGAAGCCCGCCCGGACGCGTTCGGTCAGCGGAGGCAACGCGCCGTCGTCCCAGCCGATGTCGCGATCGGCGGCGTGGACGACCGTCTGCTGGTCGGCGTGGTCCGCGTCGTCGCGGGTGGGGATCGTGGTCATCGGCGAACCTCCTTGCCCATCGGGACGGGACGGGCACCGCTGCCGGGCCCGCCCCGCGAAGGAAGACGTGACATTGCGAATAGTGGTCCGCCGCCGGGGATGCCGCCGCGCCCGGTCGTGCCACGGACGTGGCGGTGCGCGGAGATCTGGTCGCTGTGCTCGACGGCGCCGGGTGCTGGGCGCGGTCGGCATCCCGCGACGCGAACCTGGTCGTGGACTCCGATTCGGCTATCACCTCCTGGCTCATGTCCTCATGTCCTGCTGCGCGCACGCCGCGGAGGGCCGCGCTGCGTCGCCCGGACGCGTCGTCGCGGCAGCCCCGTCAGGCGGGGCGGTTCGGGAAACCGCGGCGTGACCGCCGCCGGCCGGGCCGGGCGGGTGCGCAGTCGCGGTCGCACCGGGACCCGTCGGCTCGCGGGCAGTTCGGCGAAGATCTCCTCGATCTCCGCGACCAGCGGCGCCAGGTCCGGGTCGAGCGCCAGCAGGCGCGCGTCCAGCTCGTCCAGCGGTACCGGGATCTCGATGTCACGCATGGCGTCACTCCGAATGTCCGGTTCGGTTCCCTGCGGTTCGTGTCAGATAATCTGTGTCACCTGACACATATTTCTTATAGCACCGGATTGAAGTGATCGCAAGTGGATACCCTCAGAAAATCTGATGCCGATGAACGCGGGAGCACGATGCCACAGGACGACCACCCCGTACCCGACCCCGGCCGCGCCGTCTACGCCATCTCGGTGGCCGCCGACCTCGCCGGTATCGGCGTACAGACCCTGCGCCTGTACGAACGCCACGGACTCATCACCCCCGCGCGCAGCGACGGCGGCACCCGCCGCTACAGCGGCGACGACCTCGCCCGCCTGCGCCGGATCACCGACCTCGTCGCCCAGGGTGTCAACCTCGCGGGCATCGGCCGCATCCTCGATCTGGAGGACGCCAACGCCGAACTGCACGCCGATCTGCACCGCCTCCGCGACGACCACGGCACCGCCTGACCCGGCGCGTGGCGGGGAGGTGAACGCGCACCCACTACAATGGAACGGTTCACCGCCGCCGTGTCGGGAACTATTGACGCAGGCCCGTTCGTTGCACCAGAGGTCCGCAACTCGCGGATGTCGGTGGCAGCGCAAGACTCGAGCACACAGGGAGAGGCACACCATGGCAGATCGCGTACTCCGGGGCAGTCGGCTCGGAGCGGTGAGCTACGAGACCGATCGCGACCACGACCTGGCTCCGCGTCGGATCGCCCGCTACCGCACCGACAACGGTGAAGAGTTCGACGTGCCGTTCGCCGACGACGCGGAGATCCCCCCGACCTGGCTGTGCCGCAACGGCCAGGAGGGCACCCTCATGGAGGGCACCACCCAGGAGACCAAGAAGGTCAAGCCGCCGCGCACCCACTGGGACATGCTGCTGGAACGCCGCAGCAAGGAAGAGCTGGAGGAACTCCTCAAGGAGCGCCTCGAGCTGCTGAAGACCCGCCGCCGCGGCTGAGCACGACAGACGAAGGCCGGTTCCCGACACGGGAGCCGGCCTTCGTGCTGTTCACCCGGCACTCGAGGCACCCCGGCACCGCGTGCGATAACGCACTACCGCATCAGCCCAGGCACTCCCCGCCGGTTGGGTGGTCCCGTCCCGCGCACCACCCGGCGATCCCGCCGCCGCACCGGCAGACCGTGGTCCGGCTCGCCCGCCGTCCACCGCCTGCGCATCGGCGCGGCCAGCCACACCACCAGGAACAGCACCACCGTCGACGCTCCGGCGAAGGCGGCCGCCACCGGTCCCACCACCAGATCCACCATCAAGGTGCACACCCCGCCGATCGCGACCCCGAGCAGCACCAGCCCCACCATCGCGTACCGGTGCGCGGCCCACACGAGCGTCTGCAGGCGCCTGCGGCGGAACAGCAGCCGATGCCAGGCCACCGGCGCCATCAGCACGATCGCGCCGCACACCGCGGCCGCGGCCGTCATCAGGTAGACGGCGCGCATCCCGTCCGAGAGCGCACCGAACGCGGGCTGGAAGGGCAGGATCATCAGGAATCCGGTGAGCACCTGCACGCCGGTTTGCAGCACGCGCAGTTCTTGCAGCAGGTGCGCCCAGTTGCGGTCCAATCGCTGCGTCGGCGTCTCCGCGCGGGCCCGCAGGTTCCACGCGTCGTGCGCGGCGGGCGCGGACTCGCGGCGTTTCTCGCGCGGCCCCTCACCGCTGAGAGGTGCGTGCGGTGTGGACATGGGTGGTTCCTCTGGCAAATCATTCGGCGCCCCGGCCTGACTACGCCCTACCCGCCTTCGCCGCCCCGAATCGGCCGGGCCGACGAAAAGAGGCCGGTCCCGAATCGGAACCGGCCTCTTGCGAAGGGGCTCAGTGGCTGGCGACCTTGCGGTACTGCCACAGCGCGATCGGGATCGCGACCGCCAGGATCGCCACCGAGCACAGGATCGCGTACTCCACGCAGTGCTCGGCGGGCCAGCCCGTCGGCACGCCGAACGAGGGCGGCGCGCCGTTCTCGAACAGCTTGCGCCCCGACGCCGCGACGGCGGTGATCGGGTTCCACTCCGCGATGGTCCGCAGCGGCTGCGGCAGGGTCTGGGCGGAGATGAAAGCCGAGGAGATGAAGCTCAGTGGGAACAGCCAGATCAGGCCCGCGCTCTGCGCCACCTCCACCGACGGCGACATCAGGCCGGTCACCGCGCCCACCCACGACATGGCGAACGCGAACAGCAGGATGATGCCGAACGCCAGCGCCGCGTCCCAGATGCCGCCGTTGATCCGCCAGCCGACGAGGTAACCGCAGCCCACCATCACCGCGACCGCGACGATGTTCACCACCAGGTCCGACAGCGTGCGCCCCATCAGCACCGCCAGCCGCGACATCGGCAGCGTGCGCATCCGGTCGATCATGCCCCGGTGCAGGTCGCCCGCCAGGCCCACCGTGGTGAAGGCCGCGTTGAACGCCACGGTCTGCGCGAAGATGCCCGCCAGCAGGAATTCCCGGTACTGGCCGCCGCCCACGGTGGGGCCGAAGATGTAGGCGAACAGGAACACGAACATCAGGGGCTGGATGGTGGCAGTCACCAGCAGCGTCGGCACCCGCAGGATGGTCAGCAGGTTCCGGTGCGCCACGATCGCGCTGTCCCGGAAGACCCGCAGTTTGGGGGACGTGAAGTCCTGGGCGGGACGGGGTTTCGCCGGCGGCGGGGTGTTCTCGCCCGCGGCGTCGTCGCGCTCCACGGTGGCTGCGCTGGTCACCGAACCACCCGGCCCGCGGTCGTCGTCTCGCGTCGCTGGCTCACGACATGATCTCCTCTGGTACGTCGTCGGTTTCCGGCTCGGTGCTCGATTCGGCGGCCGGGGTGCCGGTGATGGACAGGAACACGTCGTCGAGGGAGGGCCGGTGCACGTGCGCGTCGACCACGCACACGCCGGCGTCGTCGAGCCTGCGCAACGCCTCGACCATCGTGCGCGAACCGTCGCCGACCACCACCGACACCTCGTCGGTGCCGGACTCGTGACTCGGCTCCCCGATCCCCACCTGCGCCAGGACCGTCAGCGCGGGCCGGGGTTCCTGCCCCGCCGCGAGCGTGACGGTGAGCCGGTCGCCGCCGATGGAGGTCTTCAGCTCGTCGGCCGAGCCGCGCGCGATGACCTTGCCCTTGTCGATGACGGTGATCCGATCGGCGAGCAGATCGGCTTCCTCCAGGTACTGCGTGGTGAGCAGCACGGTGGTGCCGTCGTCGACGAGATCGCCGATCACCCGCCACATGTCGTTGCGCCCGCGCGGGTCCAGACCCGTCGTCGGCTCGTCCAGCACCACCACCGCGGGCCGCGCGACCAGCGCGCCCGCGAGGTCGAGCCGGCGCGCCATGCCACCGGAGTAGGCGCCCGCACGGCGGTGCGCGGCGTAGTCGAGGCCGAACGCGCCGAGCAGTTCGGCGGCGCGGTGGGTGGCCTGGCGCGGTGACATCCCGTAGAGCCGGGCGACCATGCGCAGGTTCTCGTAGCCCGAGAGGTTCGCGTCGACCGCCGCGTACTGCCCCGACAGGCCGATGCGCCGGCGCGCCCCGGCCGGGTCGCGCAGCACGTCGACGCCCGCGACGCGCACCGAGCCGGCGCAGGGCCGCAGCAGGGTGGTGACGATGCGGACGGTGGTGGTCTTGCCCGCGCCGTTGGGCCCGAGCAGTCCCAGCACCGTGCCCGCGGGGATGTCCAGGTCGATCCCGTCCAGCACCCGGGCCTTCCCGTAGTTCTTGACCAGGCCGCGCACCTCGACGGCGAGTGTCATGAGCGCGTCTCACTCATCGGCTGATCTCCTTCGTGGTCGTTCGGGCCGCCGTCGAGATGCCGGTGCAGCACCGGGCCGATCACGGCGAGCGCGTCGGGTGCGGTCATGGCCGAATGGCGGCAGGACAGGGGATGGTCGTGCACGGTGCCGGTGACGAACGGCTCCCAGGCCGCCGCGCACCGCTGCGGATCCGCGCGGTTGGTCTCGTCGTCGGCGGCGGTGAAGAACACGACGTCGCCGTCGAAGGCGCGCGGACGGAATCCGTGCGCGAGGATCGTGCCGTTGGCGTATCCGGTGTAGAGGCGTTCGAGGTGCTCGAGGGTGAGCGCCGCGAACGGTCCCTGCTGGGCGCGCAACACCTCGGCGGCGTCGCTCAGGGTGGTGACGGTGGCCGGGTCGATGCCGTCGCCGCCGAATTCGGCGACGATCTCCGCGACGCCGGGCACGGCGTCGTCGAGCCAGCGGTCGCCGAGCTGGTAGCTGTCCATCATGGCCAGCAGGGCCACCTCGTCGCCCGCGTCCCGCAACTGCACCGCGATCTCGTGCGCGATGAGACCGCCCAGCGACCAGCCGAGCAGATGGTACGGACCGGTCGGCTGCACCGACTTCATATGCGCCACATACTGTTTCGCGGCCTCGGTGATCGAGTCGAACTGCTCGTCACCCGCCACGTGCGGCGCCTGCAACCCGTACACCGGACGGTCCGGCGCCAGGTGCGCGAGCAGCCCCGAGTAGCACCAGGACAGTCCGATCGCCGGGTGCACGCAGAACAGCGGCGCCTTGCCGCCCGCGCGCAGCGGGCGGATCGGCAGCACCGGCGCCAGCGTGGCAGCCAGCGCCGCATCGGCACCGCCCGCGGCCGTGAGCCGGGCCGCGATGGCGGCGGGGGTGGCGTCACCGAACATCAGCTGCACCGGCAGGTCGATGCCCTCGGCCCGCACCTGCGCGACGACCTTCGTGGCCAGCAGCGAGTTGCCGCCGAGTTCGAAGAACGCGTCGTCCGCGCCGACCCGCTCGACTCCCAGCACGGTCTCGAAGGCCGCGCACAGCACCGCTTCCACGGGGGTGGCCGGGGCGCGGTAGCCGACGGCGGCGGTGAACACCGGCTCCGGCAGGGCCTTGCGGTCGAGCTTGCCGACGGGGCTGAGCGGCACCTCGTCGATGAGCATGATCGACTGCGGCACCATGTAATTCGGCACCAGGCCGCCGACGTGCTCGGTGAGTTCGCCGGCCGTGACCGCCGCGCGCGGCACCACGTAGGACACCAGCGCCGTTGTGCCCGCCTGGGTGCGGTGCCCGATGGTGTGCGCCCATTCGACCGCGGGATGCCGGTGCAGCGCGGCGTCGATCTCGCCGAGTTCGATGCGGAAGCCGCGGATTTTGACCTGGTGGTCGGTGCGGCCCATGTACTCGATCTCGTGCCTGCCCGCGGGCGCGCCCGGCCACCAGCGCACCAGGTCGCCGGTGCGGTACATCCGCTCCCCCGGCTTGCCATAGGGATTGGCGACGAACCGCTGCGCGGTGAGTCCCGGCCGGTTGTGGTAGCCGCGCGCCAGCGCGCTGCCCGCGAGGAACAGCTCGCCGGTGACGCCGACCGGCGCGGGATGCAGGCGGGCGTCCAGGACGGTGGTCGCGACGCCGCGGATCGGCCCGCCGATGAGGATCGGCGCGCCCACCCGCATGGGCTCGGAGATGACGGTGACGATGGTGGTCTCCGTCGGCCCGTACACGTTGTAGAGGTTGCGGCCCGGCGCCCAGCGGTTCACCAGATCGGCGGGCAGCGCCTCACCGCCCACCAGCACGTGCTGGAGTTCGGTGACGCCGGCCGGGTCGACCGTGCCCAGCGCCGAGGTGGTGATGAACGCGTGCGTGATGCGTTCGGCGACGAACACCTCGGCCAGATCCGCGCCACCGACCACGCCGGGCGGCGTGATGACCAGCGTGGCCGCCCCGCCGAGCGCGAACAGCAGATCCAGCATGGCGGCGTCGAAGCTCGGCGTCGCGAAGTGCAGGATGCGGCTGCCCGGGTGCACGCCGAAGCGCTGCGCGGTCTCGGCGGCGAAGTTGGACAGGCCGCCGTGGGTGACGACCACGCCCTTCGGGGTGCCGGTGGAGCCGGAGGTGTAGATGACGTAGGCGGGGTTGTCCAGCCGCAGCGGACGCACCCGCTGCGCGTCGGTGACGGCTGCGTCGCCGGTGGCCAGCACGGTGGCGCGGAACTCCGGGTCGTCCAGCACGATCCACTCGACGTCGCCGGGCAGCTCGTCGCGGTACTCGGCGAGCGTGATGCCCAGTGCCGCACCGGAATCGGAGAGCATGTGGCTGATGCGCCCGGCCGGGTAGAGCGGGTCGACCGGGACGAACGCCGCCCCCGCCTTGGCCACCGCCAGCACCGAGGCCACGGATTCGACCGACCGCGGAATGCCCAGCGCCACCAGGGTTTCCGGACCGACGCCGCGCCCGATGAGCACGCGCGCCAGGCGGTTGGTCCACCGGTCGAGCGCGTCGTAGCTCACCTGCGTCTGGTCGGCGCGGATCGCGACGGCGGCGCGGTCGACGGCGGCGGCCGCCTCGAACACCTCGGGGAAGGTGACCGGACGGTCGGCGGTCGCGCCCCGCACCGGGGTGAGCCCGCTCCATTCCTCGGCGTCGAGCAGGTCCAGATCACCCACGGCCGCAGCGGGATTCGCCGCGATAGCGCCGAGCAGGCGCACCAGGCGCTTGCCGAGCGCGTGCGCGGTGTCCGCGTCGAACAGGTCGGCCGCGTAGTTCACCGCGAGCGTGATGCCGTCCGGTTCGCGGTCCGCGGTGAGCCCTTCGGTGAGGGTGAATTGCAGGTCGAACTTGGCGATCCCGGCGTCGGTCTCGACGCTCTCGATCCGCAGTCCGGGCAGGGTCAGTTCGGTGACCGGGCGGTTGCGCACCGAGAGCATCACCTGGAACAGCGGGTGGTGCGCCTGCGAGCGGTGCGGGTTGAGCACCTCGACCAGCCGCTCGAACGGCAGGTCGGCGTGCGCGAAGGCGTCCAGGTCGGTGTCGCGGACGGTGTCGAGCAGGTCGGTGAACCGCGCCGATCCGTCGACGGGGGTGCGCAGCACCAGCGTGTTCACGAACATGCCGACCATGCGGTCCAGCGCGGGGTGCCCGCGCCCGGCGATGGGGGTGCCGACGGCGATGTCGTCGGTGGCGCCCATCCGGTGCAGCAGCACGGCGAGCGCGGCGTGCAGCAGCATGAACATGCTGACATTGCGGCTCGCCGCGACGACCTGCAACTCCCGGTGCGTGGCCGGGTCGACCGTGCACGCCACCTCGCCGCCGCGGTAGGACGGCACGGGCGGGCGCGGCCGGTCGGCCGGCACGGTGCTCAGTTCCGGCACGCCGTGCAGGGTGCGCCGCCAGTAGTCGAGCTGCTTGCTCAGCACCGACTCCGGATCGTCCTCGGCGCCGAGCGTATCCCGTTGCCACAGCGTGTAATCCGCGTACTGGACGGCCAGCTCGTCCCAGCCGGGCCGCAGCCCGTCGCGCGCCGCGTTGTAGGCGACGGCCACGTCGGCGGCGAGGGGTTCCAGCGACCAGCCGTCCATCGCGATGTGGTGCACGACGAGCACCAGCACGTTCTCCTGCGACGCGCCGGGCGCGATCGCGCCGTCCGGGTCGGGACGGTCGGTCACGGTGATCAGCGCCGCGCGCAGCGGCACGCTCTCGGCCAGGTCGAATCCCGGTGCGGTGAAACGGCGGACGGCGTCGTCCACCTCGCCGGGCGTGACGGTCGCGACGAACAGGGTGATGGCCGCCGCGGCCGGGTCCAGCACCACCTGGGCGGGTTCGCCGTCCAGCTCGGGGAATACGGTGCGCAGCGTTTCGTGCCGCTCCTGCACCGCGTGCAGCGCGTGCACGAGCGCCTGCACGTCGAGGTCGCCGCGCAAGCGCAGCACGACCGGGACGTTGTAGGCGCCCGCGCTGAGCTCGGCGCCGGTCTCGTTGAACCGGTTGAGGAACCACAGCCGGTGCTGCGCCGCGGAGAGCGGGACGCGGTCCGGCCGTTCCTGGCGCACCGGCCCGTTCTCGGCCTCCCCCGCGACGCCCGCGTCGAGCAGCGCGGCCAGTTCGGCGACGGTGGGCGCGGTGAACACGGTGCGCACCTCCAGGCGCGCGGCGCCCGCCGCGGCCAGCCGCGCCACCAATTGCGTGGCCAGCAGCGAGTTTCCGCCGATATCGAAGAAACTGTCGGTGGCGCTGACGGATTCGGCACCGACCAGCTCGGCCATTACCGCGGCCACCAGTCGCTCGGAGTCGGTGGCGGGTTCGCGGCGGACCGGGCCGGCGGCGAGTTCCGGTTCCGGCAGCGCGGCGGTGTCGAGCTTGCCGACCGGCGTGAGCGGAATCCGTTCCAGCACGGTGATACTCGCGGGCACCATGTGCGCGGGCAGCGCCTCGGCCGCGTGCGCGCGCACCGCGTCCACGTCGACACCGGCAGACGGATCGGCCGGCTGGACGTAGGCGACGATGCGATCGGTGCCCGCGACCGGACGCACCTGGGTGAAGGCGAACCGCACGTCCGGGTGCGCGCCGAGCGCGGCCGTGATCTCGCCCAGCTCGATGCGGAAACCGCGCACCTTCACCTGGTGGTCGCTGCGGCCCAGGTACACCAGCTCGCCGTCGCCGTTCCAGCGCACCACGTCACCCGTGCGGTACATGCGCTCACCGGCGGGGCCGAACGGGTCGGCGACGAACCGCGACGCGGTGAGGCCGTAGCGCTCGAAGTACCCGCGCGACACGCCCAGACCCGCGACGTACAGATCACCCGGCACACCCATCGGGACCGGGCGCATCCGCTCGTCCAGCACCAGGGCCCGCGCGCCGCGCACCGGGGAGCCGATGGTGAGCGGACCGCCGGGTCGCAGCGGTCCCGCCATCGTGGCGACGATCGTCGTCTCCGTCGGCCCGTAGGCGTTGTACATCGCCCGGCCGGGCGCCCAGCGCGCCACCAGATCGGCGGGCAGGGCCTCGCCGCCGACCAGCAGGGCGCGCAGGTCCGGCAGCGGCCAGCGGTCGTGATCCACGGTCGCCAGCGCCCCCGGAGTCAAGAAGGCGTGGGTGACCCGCTCGCGCCGCAGGAGGGCGCCGAGTTCGTCGCCACCGTAGATGTCGGTCGGGCTGATCACCATGGTCGCGCCCGCGCCGAGCGCCAACAGCAGGTCGAGCACGGCCGCGTCGAAGCTGGGTGAGGAGAAGTGCAGCGTGCGGGAGTGCTCGTCCACCGCCACGTGATCGCGCAGTTCGGCCGCGAAGTTGGACAGGCCGCGGTGCGTGACCGCCACGCCCTTCGGCGTGCCGGTCGAGCCCGAGGTGTAGATGAGGTAGGCCAGGTCGGCGATCCGGACCGGCTTGCGCAGTTCGGCATCCGCGATCGGCCGCTCACCCAGCGCGGCGAGTTCGCCCGCGAAGGCCGGGTCGTCCAGCAGCAGCCAGTGCGTGGCCGCGTCGGCGGCCGCCGCCCGCAGGTTCGCCGCGTGCGCGCCGACCGTCACGCCGAAGGCGCAACCGGAGTCGGTGAGCATGTGGCGCACGCGGTCGGCCGGGTAGTTCGGGTCCACCGGCACGTACGCCGCACCGGATTTCGCGACGGCCAGCACCGTGAGCACCGACTCCACCGAGCGGGTGAGCCCGAGCGCGACACGATCGCCCGCACCCAGTCCGCGCCCGATCAAGGCCCGCGCCAAGCGGTTCGAGCGCCGGTCGAGCTCGGCGTAGGTGATCGACGTCCCGTCCGCGCGCAGCGCCACGTTCTCCGGGTGCCGCCGCGCGGCCGCGACGAACAGTTCGGCCAGCGTGACCGGCGGGGCGGCGGGGCCGCCGATGGCCGGGGTCAAGTGGCGGCGTTCCAGTTCGGTGCGCGCGTCGATATCGCACACCCGCACCCGCGGGTCGGCGGTGATCGCGGCCAGCACGCGCAGGAACCGGTCGGCCAGGGTCCGCACCGTCGCCTCGTCGAAAAGCTCGGCGGCGTAGACGAATTCGTATCCACTCTGGCCCGCGCGCAGTTCCAGGTCGAACTTGGCGCGCGCGATGTCGAGCTCGTCGGCGCGCAGCGTCAGGCCGGGCAGGTCCAGCGCCGGGGGCGGGCCGTCCTGCACGGTGAGCGCCACCTGGAACACCGGGCGGTTCGCGCCGACGGTGCGGCCGAGCTCCTCCACGACCCGCTCGAACGGCACGTCGGCGTTGGCCATGGCGGCCAGTTCGCCGTCGCGGTCGGCGCGCAGCAGCGCCGCGAAGGTGGCGTCGGGGTCCACGTCGGAGCGCAGCAGCAGCGTGTTGACGAACATGCCCACCAGCTCGTCGAGCTGGGCGTCGGTGCGTCCGGCGATGGGCGTGCCGATCACGATGTCGCGCCCGCCCGTCACGGCGCGCAGCAGCACGCCGAGCGCCGAGCGCAGCACCATGAACGGGCTCGCGCCCTGTTCGCGGGCCAGCGCCGTGAGACCGCGCGCGATCGGGTCGGGCACGGTGAAGCGCACTGTCCCCGCCTCGTGGGTGGGGTCGGCCGGACGCGGCCGGTCGTAGGGCAGCGGCAGCTCGTCGGGCAGCTCCGCCAGCGTCTCGCGCCAGAAGGCCAGCTGCGCGCCCGCCACGCTCTCGGGATCGCTCGCGTCGCCCAGGCATTCGCGCTGCCAGAGCCCGAAGTCCGCGTACTGCACCGGAAGTGGCGCCCACGCGGGGGCCGCGTCGCCGCACCGGGCCGCGTACGCCACGGCCAGATCGCGGGTGAGCGGGCCGAGCGACCAGCCGTCGGCGGCGATGTGGTGCAACACGATGCCGAGCTGGTGGCGACGCGGGCCGGTGCGCAGCAGCGCCACGCGCAGCGGGGTGTCGCGGGTCAGGTCGAAGCCGCCGCGGGCGAGCACGCGCAGCGCGTCGGCCGCGCCCGCCTCGTCCACGTCGACCGGCACCAGCGCGGGCACCGCCCGCGCCGCGGGCAGCACGACCTGCTGGGCGCCCGCGCCGTCCTCGGGGTACACGGTGCGCAGCACCTCGTGGCGCGCCACCACGTCGCCGAGCGCGGCGCGCAGGGCGGCCACGTCGGGATCGCCGTCGATCCGTATGACGAATGCGATGTTGTAGGCGCTCGATTCGGGTGAGAATCGATTCAGGAACCACAGTCGCTGCTGCGGCAGCGACAACGGGAGGCGACCCGGACGCGGCGTGTGCACAGCCAGCGCGATCCGCTGCGTCCGGGGCGCTTCCGCCAGCCGCTGCGCGACCCCGGCGACCGTGGGCTCCTCGAACAGCGCGCGCACCGCCAGCTCCACCCCGAACTCGGCGTGCAGCGCCGAGGCCAGCCGGGTGGCCAGCAGCGAGGTGCCGCCGAGGTCGAAGAAGCTGTCCTCGGCACCGGTCACCGGGCGGCCGAGCACCGTCCCGAAGACCGCCGCGACGCGGCGCTCGGCCTCGGTGCCCGGTTCGCGCGAGGGTCCGGCGGCCACGAATACGGGCTCCGGCAACGCTTTCCGGTCCAGCTTGCCCGCCGGGGTCACCGGCAGGGCGTCCAGCACGGTCACCGACGCGGGCACCATGTAGCCGGGCAGCCGCTGCCGGGCGGTCTCCACCACGTCGCGCGCCGTGACCGCCGCGCCCGGTTCCGCCGTGACGTAGGCGATGAGGCGGTCGTGCCCGTGCTCGTCGCGGTGGACCATGGTCAGCGCCGTGGCCACACCCGGGTGCGCTCGCAGCGCGAGGTCGATCTCGCGCAGTTCCACGCGGAAGCCGCGGATCTTGATCTGGTCGTCGGCGCGGCCGAGGAAGCGCAGGTGCCCGGCGTGGTCGGCGACCACGAGATCGCCCGTGCGGTACATCCTTTCGCCGCGGCGCCCGTGCGGGTTGGCCGGGAATCGCGCGGCCGTGAGGTCGACGCGCCCGAGGTAGCCGCGGGCCACGCCGGGTCCCGAGAGGTACAGCTCGCCGGGGGTGCCGGGCGGCACCGGGTGCAACCTGTTGTCCAGCACGAAAAGTCGCATGCCGCGCACCGGATGCCCCAGGGGCACCGGCTGTCCCGCGACCATGGGCCCGGACGCGGTGGCCGCGACCGTCGCCTCGGACGGGCCGTACATGTTGTGCATGCGGTGGCGCGCCGACCAGGTGGCCACCAGGTCCTCCGAGCACGCCTCGCCGCCGACGATGACGGCCTCGAGCTCGTCGAGCCCGTCGTCGGGCACGGTGGCCAGCGCGGCGGGCGTCACGAACGCGTGGGTGACGCGTTCGGTGCGCAGCAGGCCGGCCAGCTCCGCGCCGCCGTACATCCCGGCCGGCGCGATGACGATGGTCGCCCCCGCCGCGAACCCGAGCAGCAACTCCAGCACCGACGCGTCGAAGCTCGGCGACGAGAAGTGCAGCGTGCGTGCGGAATCCGTGACGCCGAACAGGTGCGTCTGCTCGCTGGCCAGCGACGCGAGGCCGGCGTGGGTGACCACGACGGCCTTCGGCTTGCCGGTCGACCCCGAGGTGTAGATCAGGTACGCCGGGTGCGCGGTGCGCAGCGGGTGGTGGCGTTCGGTGTCGGCGATCGGCGCGGCCGGGCGCGCGGCGACGTCGGCCTCCAGCGCGGGCGAGCCGAGCACGACCCAGTCCACCGCCGTCTTGCTGTGCCTGCCGGGCGGGGCGGGCCACGCGGGCAGGTCGGGCAGGCAGTCGCGCACGGTGAGGCCGAGCATCGCGCCCGAATCGCCGAGCATGTGCTCGATGCGCTCGCGCGGGTAGCCGGGGTCCACGGGCACGTAGGCCGCGCCCGTCTTGGCCACGGCCCAGATCGCGGTGATCGAGTCCAGGCCGCGCGGCAGCGCGAGGGCGATCACCGATTCCGGACCGGCGCCCTGGTCGATCAGGGTGCGCGCCAGCCGGTTCGAGCGTTCGTCGAGTTCCCGGTAGGTGGTGTCGCGGCCCAGGTAGCGCACCGCGACGGCGTCGGGCAGCCGCTCGGCCGTCGCGCCGAGCAGCCGTGCCAGGGTGATCGGCGGCTCGGCGGGCGCGGCGGCCAGCGGGACGAGGTTCGCCGACTCCTTGCGGTCCAGCAGGTCGATATCGCCCACGGGCAGATCGGGCGCGGCTACGGCCGCGGCCAGCACCGCGTTGAACCGGCGGGCGAACGCCGCCACGGTGCGCCGGTCGAATACGTCGGTGGCGTAGGCGAATTCGGCGCTCAGCGGTCCATCGCCGAGGTTGTCGTGCACCTCGAGCTGGAGGTCGAACTTGGCGATATCGGCGGCCAGCGGCAGCACCTCGGCGGTGACGCCGGGCAGCGCGATGCCGAGTTCCGGGGCGCGGTCGTAGGACAGCATCACCTGGAACAGCGGGTGGCGCGCGGTGGAGCGCTCCGGATTGACCACCTCGACCAGCCGCTCGAACGGCACGTCGGCGTTGGCGAACGCGTTGAGGTCGGTCTCGCGGGCCACGTCCAGCATGCGGTCGAAGCCCGCGGCGGGGTCCACCTCGGTGCGCAGCACCAGCGTGTTGACGAACATGCCGACGAGTTCGTCCAGCGCGGGATCGGACCGGCCCGCGATCGGCGTGCCGATGGCGATATCGGTGCTCGCGCACAGCCGCGCCAGCAGCGTCGCCAGCGCCGCGTGCAGCACCATGAACATGCTGACGCCGCGGCTGGCCGCGAGTTCACCCGCCGCACGGCGGATCTCGGCCGGAATGGTGAACTCGATCCGGCCGCCCTCGGTGGAGCGGCGCAGCGGGCGGGGGCGGTCCAGCGGCAGGTCCAGCTGTTCGGGCAGCCCCGCCAGGGCCGAACGCCAGTGCGTGAGCTGGCGGCTCAGGGCGCTGGCCGGATCGTTCTCGTCGCCGAGCAGTTCGCGCTGCCACAGCGCGAAGTCGGCGTACTGCACCGGCAGCGGTTCCCACTCCGGCGCCGCGCCCCGCACGCGCGCGGTGACCGCCTGCACCAGGTCGCGGGCCAGCGGCGCGATGGACCAGCCGTCGCCGCAGATGTGGTGCAGCACCACGAGGAACACATGGCGGTCGGGCCCGGTGCGCCACAGCGCGACCCGGATCGGGGCCTGGCTGCGCAGATCGAACCCGTAGCCGGCGAATTCGGTGGCCAGCGCGGCCACGTCGGCGCCCTCGGCCTCGATCGGGTCGAGGGTCAGCGGGATCTCCGCCGCCGTGTGCACCAGCTGGTACGCGCCGTCGGGGCCCTCGGGGAACGTGGTGCGCAGGCTCTCGTGCCGGTCGATCACGTCGACCAGGCCGGCGTGCAGCGCGGCGTGGTCGAGCGGGCCCTCCAGCCGGATGGCCAGCGGCATGTTGTAGGCGGCGGCGTGTTCGGCGAACCGGTTGAGGATCCACAGCCGCTGCTGAGCCAGCGAGAGCGGCACCCGCTCCGGGCGCTCGGCGCGGGTGAGGCGCGGTGAGGCCATGTCGGGGGTGTGCGTGGCGAAGCGCTGGGTGAGCGCCGCGACCGACGCCGCCTCGAACAGGTCGCGGATGGTCAGCGCCGTGCCGAGGGCGACGTTGATGCGCGCGACCGCGCGCGCCGCGATGAGCGAGTTGCCGCCCAGGTCGAAGAAGCTGTCGTCCAGGCCGACCGCCTCCATACCCAGCACCTCGGCGAAGATCGCGGCCAGCGTGCGCTCCACCTCGGTGCGCGGTTCGGCGGTGATCGCCGTCGACGCCGAGGGCAGCGCGGGTACGGGCAGCGCCTTGCGGTCGATCTTGCCGTTGGCGCTCAACGGCAGTTCGTCCAGTTCGATCAGCGCGGCGGGCACCATGTACGCGGGCAGGGTGCGGCGCAGCGCCGCCAGCAGTGCCTGGGTGTCGAGTCCGTCGGTGCTGCCCGGCGCGGCCACCACGTAGGCGATCAGCTCGTCGCCCGCGCGGCCCCGGTGGGCCACGCAGACCGCCCGCGCGACGTGCGCGTCGTCGAGCAGCGCCGCCTCGATCTCGCCGAGTTCGATGCGCAGACCGCGGATCTTGACCTGGAAGTCGGTGCGGCCCAGGTACTCCAGCACGCCGCGGCCCTCGGCCGTCGGCTCCAGCTGCCAGCGCGCGAGGTCGCCCGTGCGATACATCCGCGTGCCCGGTGTGAAGGGGTTGGCGACGAACCGGTCGGCCGTGAGCACCGGCTGGCCGAGGTAGCCACGCGCGAGCTGCACACCCGCCAGGTACAGCTCGCCGACCACGCCGGGGGGCACGGGCCGCAGGTGCGCGTCGAGCACATAGGTCTGGGTGTTCCAGACCGGGGAGCCGATCGGCACGCTCTCCGGATCGTCGGGGCACGGCCAGTAGGTCACGTCCACCGCGGCCTCGGTGGGCCCGTAGAGGTTGTGCAGCCGGGGGCCGGGCAGCGCGGCGTGGAAGTCGCGCACGGTGGCGGCGGGCAGCGCCTCACCGGAGCAGAACACCCGGCGCAGGCTCAGGCACGCGCGCACATCGGTGTCGGTGACGAACACCGACAGCATCGAAGGCACGAAATGCGCGGTGGTGACGCCCTTCTCGGCGATGACGCGCGCGAGATACGCGGGATCGCGGTGCCCGTCGGGCTCGGCGACGACCAGGCGCGCGCCGATCTGCAAGGGCCAGAAGAACTCCCACACCGACACGTCGAAGGTGGCGGGGGTCTTCTGGAGCACCGCGTCGGTGTGGTCGAGCGGGTACTCGTGCTGCATCCAGCGCAGCCGGTTGACGATGGCGCCGTGGCTCACGCCGACGCCCTTGGGCTTGCCGGTGGAGCCGGAGGTGAAGATCACGTATGCCAGATGGTCCGGGCGCAATGGAACGCGCCGGTCGTCATCGGTGACCGGCGCGCCGTCGTAGGCGGAGGTGTCGAGGGTGTCGATCGCCAGGATCGGGGCCCGCACCGGTAGCGCCAGGCCGTCGCGTTCGGCGGTGAGCAGGCACACCGGCTTCGCCTGGTCGAGGATCCCCGCCATGCGTTCGGCCGGGTGCTCCGGGTCCAGCGGCAGGTAGGCCGCGCCCGCCTTCACCACGGCGTACATGCCGACGACCAGGTCGAGGCTGCGCCGCAGGCACAGGCCGACCACGGTGTCGGGTCCGGCGCCGCGCGCGATGAGCGCGCGGGCCAGGCGGTTGGCGCGCTCGTCCAGCTCCCGGTAGGTCAGCTGGTCGTCGCCGAACTCGAGGGCGACGGCCTCGGGACTCACCCCGACGCGGTCGGCGAACATCCCGGCCAGCGTGCCGGGGCGCACCGGGGCGGCGGTGTCGTTCCAGCCGCGCAGCACCAGTTCGCGTTCGGCGTCGGTCAGCGCGCACAGCGATTCCGCGGGAGTCTGCGGATCGGCGGCCAGGAACTTGCCGAGGTAGTCCAGGAACCGGGTGTGGTGGGTGGCGACCTCGGTGTCCCCGTACAGCCGGGGGTTGGCCTCGAAGTCGACGTGGATGCGCCCGCCCTCGCCGTTGTACAGGTTGATCGACAGGTCCTCGACCGGTCCGGTGGCCAGCACGTGCAGCGAGCCGACGAGATCGCCGAAGCGCAGCTCGTCGTGGAACAGCATGATGTTGACCATCGGGCCGAAGAAGCCGCGCGCGTCGCGGGAGTAGCCGCAGTCGCGGCGGATGTCGTCGTGACGGTAACGCTGGTGGCGCAGCGCGCCGGTGATCTGGAGCTCGGCCGCGCGCACCACGTCGGCGACGGTGGTGTCGGCGTCGAACCGCACGCGGATCGGCACCACGTTGGAGAGCACGCCCGCCGAGCGGCGCAGCGCGACCGTGGTGCGCGCGGCGACCGGCAGGCTCAGCACCACGTCGGCGTCGCCGGTCACCGACCGCACGTAGCCGGCCAGCGCGGCGACGAACAGCGTGGAGCTGTGGGTGCCGAACTCGGTGGCGGCCGCGCTCATCGACGCGTCCACCCGCTCGCTCAGCGCGCCCTTGGCCAGGCGGCGGCCCGGATCGGGGGTGGCGGTGGTCAGCGGCACGTTCGACAGGCTGACCGGACCGCCCGCGCCCGCCAGCTGTTCGAGCCAGTAGTCGCGGTCGTTGCGGAACCGGCTGGATTCCCGGTAGGCGGACTCGTCGGCGTAGATCCGCTCCAGCGACGCGGCCCGCGACACCGACGGCTCGGTGTGCTGCTGCGCGGCGGTGTAGATCTCGGCGGTGCGGGTGAGCGCGTTCATCGCGCCGTAGCCGTCGATCACGATGTGGTGCGCCCTGGCGTACCAGATGTAGTCGGAGTCGCCGGTGCGCAGCACCACGTTGATGGTGAGCGGGTCCCGTTCCAGATCGATCGGCGAGCTGGCGTGCTCGGTCATCCAGCGCAGCGCCGCGGCGTGCGGATCGGGTTCGTCGCGCAGGTCCACGCGGCCCCAGCCGGGGCGGCGCGACCAGTCGACCAGCTGGTGCGGGACGCCGTCGATCTCCTCGAGGCGGACGTGGCCCACCTCGGTCTCGGCGCCGAATCGCTCGATCGCGTAGAGCAGGCACCCCACGTCCAGATCCCCGTGGATCTCGACGTATTGGGCGATCGTCAACGGTACGTCCGGCCGGATCCGCTGGGCATACCACAGGGCCGTCTGCGCAGGCGAGAGAGCGAAAGGTTGTACCGAGAGATCACCCGAAGTGCATTGGTCGACACGATCGGTGGCCAATGAACTCATTCATCACTCCGTTCTGCCGCTACTGACGCAACTCCCCGAGCCCGACTACGGCTCGAGAGCGCGCACGAGCCGTAGGACGTGAGATCCACGCCCTATGATTCGGAGCACGCCGGAACACGGATGGCCGACGTTTTGGATTTGTTTCCGGCGAACGGCGTTGGCAGAACGTTGTTTTCAACAGCTACATTTCGGCAAACTTCGGCCGAGCGGCGCGGGACCCGGGGACAACCCCGAGGTCCGGGCGCGAAAAACGCGTGCGGGTACGACGCCGGTGCGGAGGACTCAGCGAATAGCGCGCAACATCACGGCCGCGCAACGGCGGCCTCATCCACACCGGAAAATACCGGCTGTTCTGTTGTGGAGAAGTGCGGTGACCAGATCAGCCGGCCGAGTCGCTCACCGGAAGGACCTGGTCGGTCGCGTGTCCAGACCGCGACCCCCGCCGTCGGAAGAGCGCGACGACAACGGCGGCAGCGGTCAGGATAACCGAGAACAGCTCGAATGTGCCGCCGATTCGGGTAGCCGGTGTGGTGCTGGTGCGCAACGGTAGTTCCGCGACCAGCGCCGCGGGCACGAACAACTCGCTCTGCTGGGCCACCGCGCCGTCAGCGGTGATGATGGCGCTCACGCCCGAGGTGGCCGCCACCACGAGGGCCCGGCCGTGCTCCACGGCCCGCACCCGCGACATGGCCATCTGCTGGTAGGTCATCTCGCTGTCGCCGAACGTGGCGTTGTTCGTGGGCACGGTCAGCAACTGCGCGCCCGCCTCCATGGAGTCGCGGAAGGCCCGGTCGAAGGCCACCTCGTAGCAGGTGGCCACGCCGATCTCCACGCCCGCCGCGCGCACCGAGCCGTCGCCGTCGCCGGGCACGAAATAGCCTGCGCGGTCGGCGTATTCGGAGAACAGACGGAAGAACGAGCGCATCGGCAGGTACTCGCCGAAAGGCTGGATGATCTTCTTGTCGTGGCGCTCCCCCGGCCCGTCCGCGCCGTTCCACACCATGACGGAATTGGTGGTGGTGCGGTCACCGTTCACCAGCACCGCGCCGACCAGGATGGGGGCGCCGACGGCCTCGGACGCGCCCGTGATGAGCGCGGCCGCGTCGGCGTTGCGGAGGGGGTCGATATCGGAGGAGTTCTCCGGCCAGATCACCACGTCGGGCTGGGGAGCACGTCCGGCGGCCACGTCCTCGGCGAGCTGCTCGGTGCGGCGGACGTGGTTGTCCAGCACGGCGCGGCGCTGGGCGTTGAAGTCCAGGCCGAGCCGCGGCACGCTGCCCTGGATGGCCGCGACGGTGAGGGTGGAGTCGCCGTCCATCGGTCCGGGCAGGGTCGGTCGCAGTGCGAGCCCGAGGAGGGGAATCAGGACGAAAGTGACTCCCGCCGCGGCGATTCCGACACGCCGCCGTCCACTCGCGGTGGGGTCCTTCTCGGATTCCGTTGCGTCGGGATCGGTGTCGAACCGCACGATGGGTGCCAGTACCGTGCGCACCCGCGACGGCACGGGCAGCCGTTCGATCAGGGCGGCCAGCGCGGTGCCCGTGAGCGCGACCGCGAAGGCGATCAGCGGCGCGCCGCCGTACGCGGCCAGCGGCAGATACCAGCCGTCGGCCTGGCCGAAAGCGACGCGGCCCCAAGGGAAGCCGTCGAACGGGAAGCTGGAGCGCCCCCACTCGGCCGTGACCCAGGCCAGTGCCACCCACAGCGGCCACAGCGGCAGCGCCGACACCAGACGGGCGAGCACGCCGAACAGCCCGATGTACACCGCGCACGCCGTCGACAGCGCGAGCCACGGCACCGGGCCGACGTAGATCCCCGTCCACGGCAGCAGCGGGAGGAAGAAGCCCAGCCCCGCGAGCATTCCGTAGCCGAACGCCCCCCGCCCGCGCTCCGCGCGCCGGACCGCGAGGGTGAGCAGCGCGAGGCCGATCGGGGCCAGGAACCAGTAGGGGCGGGGCGGGAAGCTGCCGAACAGGAGCAGGCCCGACAGGACGGCGGTCAGGGCGCGCCACAGCACGCCGGTGCGGTCTCGCGTCACGGTCACGCCTCGAAGATCGTGACGCCGTCGCGCACGGTGCGCAGGCAGCGCGGCAGCGCGGAATCCGGTGCCAGCGAAGGCAATCCCGGCACCCGTGAGCGCGGATCGGTGGACCAGCGCTGCACCGAATCCGACGCCGCGGCCACCACCAGCTCACCGGCGTCCCACACCGCGTAGGACGCGGGCGCGCCCGGCACCAGAGTGCCCGCGACGCCGTCGCGCACGCCGCCCGCGCGCCACGCGCCCCGGGTGGCGGCGGCGAACGCGGCACGCGGCGAGATGCCGTGGCCCGGCGTCCGGTGCTCGGTGGCGGCGCGGATCGCGGCCCACGGGTCGAGGGCGGTGACCGGCGCGTCGGAGCCGATGGCCAGCGACACACCCGCCGCCGCCATGGCCGCGAACGGATTGAGCGCCGCGGCGCGCTCGGCGCCGAGCCGACTCGCGTACATGCCGTCGGGGCCGCCCCACGCGGCGTCGAAAACCGGTTGCACACTGGCGATCACGCCGAGCGCGGCCAGTTCGGCGATCTGCCCGGCGTCGAGCATCTCGGCGTGTTCGACCCGGTGCCCGAGCGCCGCGACGGCGGGCGCGCCGAGCGCGTCGGCGGCGCGGCGCAGGCCGGTGGTGACCGCGTCCAGAGCGGCGTCGCCGATGGCATGGAAGCCGGACTGGATGCCCGCCTCGGTGCAGGCGCGCACGTGCTCGGCGATCGCGGCGGCGTCCAGGAAAGAGGTTCCGGTCCCGGGCGTGTCGGCGTAGGGCCGGCGCAGCCAGGCGGTGTGCGACCCGAACGATCCGTCGACGAACAGGTCGCCGCCGAGGCCGTGCACGCCGAGGTCGGTGAGCAGCGCCTTCGCCTCTTCGGCGGTGCGCACCGCCTCGCCCCAGTAGGCGCGCACGCGCACGCCGTGTTCGAAGGCGAGCAGCTCGCGCACGTCGTCGCGCCCGGCGATGTCGGGGCCGGAGCATTCGTGCACGGCGACCACGCCGTGCGCGGCGGCGTGGTCCAGCGCGGCGCGGCGGGCGTCGTCACGGCGGGCGCGGTCGAGCGCGCCGAGCGCGGCCCGGCGCACCAGATGGTGGGCCTGCTCGCGCAGCGGCTCGCCCGCGCGATAGCCCGCGGCGGCGGTGACGCCGGGAACGGAGTCCAGCAGCGCGGTCGAGGCCACGGCCGAATGCGCGTCGATCCGTGCCAGGTATACCCGCCTGCCGGGACCCGCGGCCGCGTCGATCTCCTCGGGGGTCGGCGGGCGGCCTTCCGGCCAGCGGGTCTCCTCCCAGCCGTCGCCGAGGATCACGCCGTCGGGGTGCGCCGACGCGTGGGCGCGCACCGCGTCCAGCAGTTCGGCGACCGAGCGGGTGGCCGAGAGGTCGAGGCCGGTGAGCTGCAATCCGAGCGCCGTGACGTGCACGTGCGGTTCCACGAACGCCGGCGCGACGAACGCGCCGTCGAGATCGATGACCTCCGCGTCCGGATGCAGGGCGCGGCCGGGGCGCTCGGCCCCCAGCCACACCACGGTGCCGTCGCTGACCGCCATGGCCGTCGCGTCGGGGGAACTGGAACTGTAGAAACGACCGCCGATCAGCAACTGGGTACCCACGGGTCACCAGTCTGCCGTATGCCGTCTCCGGCGGGTCACCGCGCCGGTGCGTCCCAGGCCGGGCCCACCGCGCGACGGCCGGTGCCGCGACCGTCGTCGTACCACTCGGTGACCACGACGCCGTCCACCACGTCGTCGCCGTCGATGATCACGCCGCTGTAGCGCGACTCGGCCGCGGTGACGAACTTGCCGACGCGGCGCGCGGCCAGCGCCGTCACCAGCGGGCGCAGCAGCGCGCGGGTGGGCGGCAGCAGCAGGAGCAGTCCCGCGACCGAGGTGACCAGGCCGGGCACGAACATCAGGCCGGCGCCCAGGCCCACCAGCGCGCCGTCGGCGACGGCGGTGCCGGGCGGGATCTCGCCGCGCTGCGCGCGCCGGAACTGCCGCGCGACGCGCCGCCACTGCGAGCCGAGCAGCAGCATGCCCGCCGCGGATCCGGCGATGACCAGCAGGATGGTGGGGAACACGCCGATCAGCTGGCCCACCGCGATCAGCGCGGCGACCTCGACGGCGACGTAGAGCACGAACAACAGGGCGGGCATGGCGTTCCTTCCGGGACGATCTACCCCTACCAACGCGCGAGCCCGCCGTTTTTCTCCCGATCGCGCCTGATAGGTCGCTGAGATGCGCGCCCTCCCCGCCCTCGACCCGTGCACAACCGAGTGGGAGCGCCCTCAGCCCGCGCACAAACGGAGCGGACGCGCAAGTGCCCTCAGCCGCCCGGCCGCACCAACCCCGTCTCGTAGGCGAGCACCACCGCCTGCACGCGGTCGCGCAAGCCCAACTTGGTGAGCACGCGGCCGACATGGGTCTTCACGGTGGCCTCGGAGAGGAACAGCTGCTCGGCGATCTCCGCGTTGGACCGCCCGGCCGCGATCTGCTCGAGCACTTCGCGTTCGCGGGCGGTGAGCACGTCGAGCACGGCGGGATCGCGCATCCCGCCCGGATCGTCGGCGATGAGCCGGTCCAGCAGCCGTTTGGTCACCTTGGGCGACACCACCGCGTCGCCCGCCGCGACGCTGCGGATGGCCGAGATCAGATCCTCGGGCGGGGTGTCCTTGAGCAGGAACCCGCTCGCCCCGGCGCGCAGCGCGCCCAGCGCGTGCTCGTCCAGGTCGAAGGTGGTCATGACCAGGACGCGGCAGCCGTCGCCGGACTCCACGATGCGCCCGGTCGCGGTGACGCCGTCCACCACCGGCATCCGCACGTCCATGAGCACCACGTCGGGCCGCAACTCCTTGGCCCGGGTCACCGCGGCGGCGCCGTTCTCGGCCTCCCCCACCACCTCGATGTCGGGGTGGGCGCCGAGGACCATCTTCAGGCCCATGCGCATCAATTCCTGGTCGTCCACGACGAGAACGGTGATCGGCACGCGTCCAATCTAGCCGCCCGCGCGATCCCGGCCGCCGACCATTACGCTCCTGAAGTTCCGAGCAGTTTCGTTCCGAACAACCAACTCTCGCGAGCGGGGTTATGTACGAACAGATTCGGCGTCTCGAGATCGCGATGATCCGCAGGCGCACCTGGACCGGTGGGCAGCACCGCTCCGTGCTCGAGCACCCGGACCTCCGGGAGCCCGCGCGACGACTCGTCTGGCTCGGTTTCGACGACCGGGCCGAGCAGGGCGTGTCCTTCCGCATCGCCGACGACGGCAGGCCGACCGACAGCGCGGGCCGTCTCGTCGACATCGACGCACCGCACATCGCGGTGGCGCACCCGTTGCAGCTGGCCGCCGAGCTACCGTGCTGGCTCGCCGAGTTCTCCGATCACGCACTGTGCCAACCGTTTCCGCAGTTGTCCCGGGAGGTGCACGTGCTCACCGAGCGGGAGCGCGCGTCCACCTCGCTGGACCGGTTCGCGAATCACATGGTGCCCACCGCGTCGCTGCTGCGGCTGCGCGAATTCGGTTGGCGGCTGGGCGGTTCCGTGGACGGCGTGCACGATCACCTGTTTCGCCCGGTGGGCGGCGGCCTGCAGGTGCTGCTGCAACTCGACGACGGCATCGCGGCCGGCGAGCCGATCGAGGAGGGCGAACACGTCATCGAGGCGGTGGAATTGGGCTCCGCGCCGCCGTCGCCGTGGTGGCGGCGCTGCGGCGACACCGCGTTCGGCGTGCTCGACCCGATCGACGCGAGCGAGGTCCTGCGCGAACTGGCGACCGTATTCGACTGAGCCGGAACTACTCTCGCGCGCCCTGGTCGAGCGGGATGGTGGCCAGCACCCGCCACGCGCCGTCGGCGGTGCGGCCCGCGTGCAGGGTGCCGCCCAGCACCGCGGTGCGCTCGCGCATGCCCAGCAGCCCGAGCCCGCTGCCCTTGATCGGGTTCAACTCGGGCCCGTGCACGGGGACGCCGCCGGAGTCGATGACCTCCACCAGCACGTCGTCGTCGCGGCGCTGCACCCGCACCCACGCCTTCGGGTGCGCGCCCGCGTGGCGCAGCGTGTTGGTCAGCGCCTCCTGCACGATCCGGTGCACGCCCAGGCTCACCTCGGGCGCGATGTCGTCGATGTCGCCGGTGAGCTCGAGTTCCACGGCCAGACCGGTGCCGCGCATCATGTCCACCACGCGCGCGATGCCCGCCGTGCCGTGCTGGGGCAACTGGTCGGGGGCGTGTTCGGTGCGCAGCAGCGCCACCGTGCGGCGCAGTTCGCGCAGGGCGTCGCGGCCGGTGCTGGCGATCGTCGCGAGGGCCTGTTCGGCGATGTCGGGGTCGCGGCGCAGCGCGTACTTCGCGCCGTCGGCCTGCACGATGATCACGCTCACCGCGTGCGCGACCACGTCGTGCAGTTCGCGGGCGATGCGGGTGCGCTCCTGGGCGACGGCCTCGTGAGTGCGCCGCTCGCGGTCGTAGTCGGCCACCGCGAGCCGGGCCGCCACCTCCGCGTCGTAGGCGTGGCGCGCGCCGTTGAACTCGGCCAGCGTCCAGCACAGCGCGTAGATCAGGCCGACCAGCATCGGTGTCGACCAGCTCCACAACTCCGGTACCAGCCACATCGCCAGCGCGGCGTCCACCCCGAGGCCGATCAGCAGCAACGCGGCCTCGCGCCGCCCCACATACGCCACGAGGGTGTAGAGCATGATCCCCAGCGCGATCAGCGCCGGGTGCATCGCGGAGTCGTCGAGCACGTACCCGAGCAGCGTCACCAGCATGCTCATGCCGAGCAGGGTCGCCGCCATCGCCCGCGGGAACAGGCGGCGCATTGCGACCGGCAGCGGCAGCAGGCCGGCGACCACCAGGTAGACGACCTTGTGGTTGCTCTCCCCGATCCCGGTCAGGTCGAGCATCAGCAACCCGAACGCCAGGATCGAATCCGCGACGACGGGCTTTCCGCGAAGCCACAGGCTGAAACGGCGCACCGCACCAGGTTAGGGGGTGCGGCCGGCCGCGCCGCGGGCACGCGCGGGTACGGCGCCGCGCGCTCACCCACCCGCGGCTCGCCGACGCGAGCGAACCTGTCCCGGACACCGCGTATTCATGGGACGTCTGGTTGTCTTACCGGGTGGACATTGCAGATTGGGTGGCGCTGTTGGTGGCCGCGGGCGCCGCGGGCTGGGTGGACGCCGTGGTCGGCGGCGGCGGGCTGATCATCCTGCCGACGCTGTTCCTGGTGATGCCGGGCATCGCGCCGCAGACCGCGCTGGGCACCAACAAGCTCGCCGCCGTGGCGGGCACCGGCGCCGCCGTGGCGACCTTCGCCAGGAAGGTGCCGATGCGCTGGCGGGTGCTGCTGCCGGCGGCGGGTATCGCGGCGGTGACGGCCGCCTGCGGCGCGGCGGCGGTCTCGCTCATCGATCGCGACCTGTTCATCCCGCTGGTGATGGTGGTGCTGGTCGGCGTCGCGCAGTTCGTGACGCTGCGTCCCTCGATCGGCGTCACCATGGCCACGCACCCGCCGACGCGGCGCAAGACGATCCTGGTGGTCGCGCTCGCCGCGGGCCTCATCGGCCTCTACGACGGCCTGCTCGGGCCCGGTACCGGCACCTTCCTGATCATCACCTTCGCCACCCTGCTCGGCACCGAGTTCGTGCGGGCGGCCGCGATGGCGAAGGTGATCAACTGCGGGTCCAACGTCGGCGCGCTGATCTTCTTCGCGGCGACCGGGCACATCCTGTTCGCGCTCGGCCTGGCGATGGCGGCGGCGAACGTGGCGGGCGCGATCGTGGGCTCGCGCATGGCGCTGCGCCGCGGCGCGGAGTTCGTGCGGGTGGTGCTGCTGGTCGTGGTGATCGCGATGGTGCTGCGGCTGGGCTGGCAGCAGTTCGGCTGAGCCGTCAGCCGACCGGAGCGGGCCGGGCGGCGGCCAGCCACGGCCGCAGCACGTCCGAGGTGGTCTCGTGGATCCGGCGGTCCAGTTCGCCGTCGTCGTGACCCGCGGCCGCCCGCTGGAACAGCACGGTCAGCGCCCCGGACACCGCGCCGACGACCGCGCCCACCAGGGCCGCGGCGCGCACCTCGTCCAGTTCCTCCGGGAAGGCCGCGTGCAGTTGCCTGCCGATCTCGAGCTGCGCGACCAGCTGCGCGTGCGCCGCGCGCCCGCTCACCGCGGGCACCGTGCGCGAGACCTCGGCGCGGACGGCGGCGATGCGGGCGCTGACGTCGTCCACCAGGTGCTCACCCGGGTTGTCACCCGCCGCGCGCAGCGCTCGCAACAGCACCTCCACCGGTAGCTCGCCGGGGCGGCGGCTGGCGATCGCGGCCACCGCGGCCCGCACCCGCTCGTCGGGTTCGGGGAACAGCAGTTCCTCTTTGCTGGCGAAGTAGTTGAAGAAGGTGCGCGTGCCCACCTCCGCCGCGGCCGCGATATCGGCCACCGTGGTCTCCTCGTAGCCTCTCGTCTCGAACAGCTCGACGGCGGCCTCGAGCAGCGCGCGGCGGGTACGTTCACGTTTGCGGTCACGGAGGGCGGATGGCGGCACGCGGGCAGGCTACGGCATCGCGCGCCGACCGTGTCGCAACCACCCGTGTCGCGCGTGCCGCCGCCCGTCCGATTTCCCCCTGCGCCGCCGTGTGTTTCGCACGGGCGGACCGTCGTGGCCGGTCGGCGCGCCGTGGACGCGCCCGGACGCCCTCGCGGGGACGCGGTAGCGTAGCCGGGGTGAGCATCCCGACCTCCCCGGCGGCGAGTCAGGACATCGACGCCGAATTCCTCGCGCTCCCTTTGACCGAGCTCGCCGGCGCGGCGCTGGCGGCCGCCACCGCGGCCGGCGCCCAGCACGCCGATCTGCGCGTGCACCGCCTCGTCACCCAGTCCATCCGCCTGCGCGACGGACGGGTCGAGGGCGTCGTCGACGCCACCGACGTGGGCCTGGCTGTCCGCGTGATCGTCGACGGCACCTGGGGTTTCGCCTCGCACGCGGCGCTCACCCCCGAGACGGCCGCCGAGGTGGCCCGCCGCGCGGTGACCGTCGCGACCGCGCTGCGCGCCCTCAACCGCGAGCGCGTCGAGCTGGCCGACGAACCCGTCTACGACGGCGTGCGCTGGGTCTCCCCCTACGAGATCGACCCGTTCGCGGTGCCCACCACCGAGAAGGTCGCACTGCTGCAGGACTATTCGGACCGCCTGGCGAGCGCCGACGGCGTCGACCACGTGACCGCCTCGGTGCTGCAGGTCAAGGAGCAGACCTTCTACGCCGACACCGCGGGCTCGTCGATCGCCCAGCAGCGGGTGCGACTGCATCCGCAGCTCGAGGCCATCACCGTCGACGTCTCGGCGGGCGCCTTCGAGACCATGCGGACCCTGGCCGCGCCCGCGGGCCGCGGCTGGGAGTACGTGACCGGCGCCGACGGAATCTGGGACTGGGACGGCGAACTCGCGCGCATCCCGCAGTGGCTGGCCGAGAAGGTGAAGGCGCCCACCGTCACCCCGGGGCCCACGGATCTGGTCATCGATCCCACCAACCTGTGGCTCACCATCCACGAATCCATCGGCCACGCCACCGAATACGACCGCGCCATCGGCTACGAATCGGCCTACGCGGGCACCTCGTTCGCCACGCCCGACAAGCTCGGCACGCTGCGCTACGGCACGCCGGTCATGCACGTCACCGGCGACCGCACCGAGGCGCACGGCCTGGCCAGCGTCGGCTACGACGACGAGGGGGTGGCGGGCCAGCGCTGGGATCTGGTGCGCGACGGCGTGCTGGTGGGCTACCAGCTCGACCGGGTGTTCGCCCCGCGCCTGGGCCTGGAGCGCTCCAACGGCTGCTCCTACGCCGACTCCGCGCACCACGTGCCGATCCAGCGCATGGCCAACGTCTCGCTGCAACCCGATCCCGACCGCGATACCAGCACCGAGGACCTGATCGCACGCGTCGAGGACGGCATCTACATCGTCGGCGACAAGAGCTGGTCGATCGACATGCAGCGCTACAACTTCCAGTTCACCGGCCAGCGGTTCTTCCGCATCAAGGACGGCAGGCTGGACGGACAGCTGCGCGATGTGGCCTACCAGGCCACCACCACCGACTTCTGGGGCGCGATGGAGGCCGTCGGCGGCCCGTCCACCTGGCGGCTCGGCGGCGCGTTCAACTGCGGCAAGGCCCAGCCCGGTCAGGTGGCGGCGGTCAGCCATGGCTGCCCGTCGATCCTGGTGCGCGGCATCAACATCCTCAACACGCGGACGGAGGCCGGTCGGTGACGGAACGGAGTGCGCGGGCCGTGGCGCCCGCGGGCGAGGTCGTGGAGCGGGCGCTGGCGCTGTCGCGCGCCGACGAGGCGATCGTGCTCGTCACCGACGCGCACGACGCGTCGCTGCGGTGGGCCGGTAATTCCATGACCACCAACGGTTCCTCGGTGTCACGGAGCTGGTCGGTGGTCTCGATCTTCCGCGAGGGCCCGCACGCGGCCCGGGTGGGCAGCGTGTCGGCCACCTCCGTCGGCCTGGACGGTATCGAGGCGGTCGTGCGCGCCAGCGAGGAGTCGGCGCGCACCGCCGAACCCGCGAGAGACGCCATGCCGCTGCTGGATTCGGCGGTCACCGACCCGGGGTGGGCCGACGAGCCCGCCACCACCGGCATCGAGGTGTTCACCGACCTGGCGCGCGATCTCGCCCCCGGTTTCGACGGCGCCGACAAGCTCTACGGCTTCGCGCACCACCAGGTCCACACCACCTGGCTGGGCACCTCCACGGGCGTCCGCCGCCGCTACGCGCAGCCGACCGGGTCGGTGGAGATCAACGGAAAGCGCGGCGCGGGTGCGGATCTGGCGAGCGCGTGGGCGGGCGTCGGCACCACCGACTTCACCGACGTGGACACCCCCGGCCTGCTCGCGGAGGTGTCGCGGCGGCTGGACTGGGCGGCCCGGCGCGTCGACCTGCCCGCCGGTCGCTACGAGACGCTGCTGCCGCCCTCGGCGGTGGCGGACCTGTTGATCTACATGGTCTGGACGATGGAGGGCCGCGGCGCGCAGGAGGGGCACAACGCATTCGCCCGCGCGGGCGGCACCCGGATCGGCGAGCGGCTCAGCGACATTCCGTTCACGCTGTATTCCGATCCCGCGGCGCCCGGCTTGGAGTACGTGCCGTTCGTGGCCACCTCGACGTCCTCGGAATCGGTGTCGGTGTTCGACAACGGGATGCCCGCCGAGCGCGTGGACTGGTTGCGCGACGGCGCGATCGAATCGCTGGTCTATCCGCGCGCGACCGCGGCCGAATTCGGCGCCCCCGTCGCGGCGCCGGGCGAGAACCTACTGCTGACGGGCGGTTCCGGCGCGAGCCTGGACGAGATGATCGCGAAGACCGAACGCGGCCTGCTGCTCACCACGCTCTGGTACATCCGCGAGGTGGACCCGGCGTCGCTGCTGCTCACCGGCCTCACCCGCGACGGCGTCTACCTGGTGGAGAACGGCGAGGTCACGGCCGCGGTCAACAACTTCCGCTTCAACGAGAGCCCGATCGATCTGCTGCGCCGCGCCACCGAGGCGGGCGCGACGCGCACGACGCTGCCGCGCGAATGGAAGGACTGGTTCACCCGGACGGCCATGCCGCCGTTGCGGATTCCCGACTTCCACATGTCGTCGGTGAGCCAGGCGACCTGACGGGCGAGCGGGGAATGTTCGGGAGGGGTGGCGCCGCCGACCGGGCGGGTCTCGAATATCCCTGGCCCGTCGGCCGATTCGTGCGGGCCGCCCGAACCACGGCGGCCCGCTCGGATCACTCGGGCTGGGCGACCTCGTAGGTGCCGTCGGTCCCGGTGATGGTGACGGCGGCCGTCCGCACGGCCGAGCCGATCCGGACGGTGCAGTCGAAGGTGGCGCCGACCACCACCTGCTGCCCGTCGGGGCACCGCACGTCGCGGGCGTTGTCCAGGCCGTAGGTGTCGATCAGGATGAGCTGGACGCCGCGCTGGAGATCGGTCCGGTCGAGCAGTTGGGGCGTGGGCGCGGGTTCCGGCTCGGCGGCGATCACGGGCGGGGCCGGGGCGGCGAGCACCGGGGTCGCGGGTTCCGTGGCCGACGGCGGTGCGGCGGCGGGTGTGGGTGCGGGCGCCTCGGCCACATCGCCCTCGCGGATGTTCACCACGATGAGCCCGGCGATGATCCCGGCGATGGCGATGGCCACGGCGGCCACGATGCCCGCGACGAACACGGGAACCCAGCCACCTTCGGTGGTCTCGTCCTCGGCGTGGGCGGCGACCGGATAGGGCTGGGATTCCCGAGGTTGCCGCGTCGGTGCTGTCATGAACGATCCCCTCCCCCGGGGCAGGGTCGGAACATGGCGTCCGCCTGGGGACTACCCCGGTATGCCCGTGGAGGATAGCCCAGCCCACCCCGCCAGGGTGCCGGTCCCCCGGAATCGCCGTGCCCGCCTTGCCGATTCCGGACGTTCCGGACGGAAGCGATCCTCAGGCCGCCGGGGTGATCTCGATGCCGATGGTCCCGGCCTTGCCGCGCCGCAGCAGGCTGCCGTAGACGACGATCGGCCCGGTCAGCCAGTACTTCTTGCGGATCAGCTTGCGTACCCGGTCGGTCTCCTCGGCCTCGAGCACCCGTCCGGTGCCCGAGACGACCGCGCCGTGCACCTTCTTGCCGCGCAGATCGCAGGCCTGCACGGTGACGGACGGATCGCGCCGCAGCCGCTTGACCTTCCAGCTCTCGGTCTCGGTCCAGACGTAGAGCTTGCCGCCGTCCTCGACCGCCCACAGGGGTGTGCCGACGGGGGTGCCGTCCTTGCGGAACGTGGTCAGCATGACGTAGTCGGCGGTCCCGGCCTCGCCGAAGGGATTGGTCATGGCCGCCAGCCTATCGGCCCGCGCGCCGACCGGCAGGACTGCGACCGCTCACTCCGGCATCCGGTACTCACCCGCCGCCAGCCGCTCGATCAGCCCGTCCGTCCAGGCGGTCAGGTTGTCGAACACCCCGCCCCACAGTTCCAGCAGGTCGGGCGCGTGCGGCGGCTCGTAGCGGCCGGGGAAATCGGGCACCATGGCGCGCAGCTCGTCGCGCACCGCGGCGGCGTTGCGCCGCTGCTCCCGCAGTTTCGCGATCACGTGCGCGCGAGGCAGCGCGTCCATGAACGCGATGCCCGCGCCGAGTTCCTCCATATCGATCGAGACCAGTGCCGCGTCCATCCGCTCGCGGAACTCCGCCTCGCCCGCCTCCGTCAGCTCGAACAGCGTGCGCCCCGGGCCCTGATCGCTGTCCTCGGTGCCGGCGGCGCGCAGCTTTCCCTCGTGGGTGAGCTGTTTGAGCGCGTGGTAGATCGATCCGGGTTTGATGTTCGTCCACGTCTCCGCGCGCCAGGACAGCAGTTCGCGCCGCACCGCGTAGCCGTAGGTCGGCTGACGGGTGCGGATCACCCCCAGGACCAGCAGGCGCACGGCCGCCACGGCGCACTCCCTTCGTTCGTCGGCATCGAACGGCCCATGCTACTCAAACTTGACTTCCACGCGGCGCGAGGCCTATCGTTGCGCTACTCAAATTTGACTAGTAATCGCGGAGGAGTCCCATGGACGACACCACGGTCCCGGTGCTGTGGTCCGCGTCGCCGGCCACCACCCTCGACTTCTACCGGACGCTCGGCTACACCGTCACCCACGAGCAAACCCGCCCCTACACCTACCTGGTGGTCGAACGCGACGGCACCGCACTGCATTTCTCGGACTCGCCGAAGGGCCTCCCCGTGCCGTTCGAGTCGGTGGCCTGTTTGGTGATGGTCGACGACGTCGCCGCCCGCCACGCCGATTTCACGGCGCGCCTGCGGGCCGCGTTCGGCAAGGTGCCCGCCAAGGGCTGCCCCCGCCTGACGCGATTCCGGCCCGGTCAGAGCCGTTTCAGCCTGGTGGACCCGGACGGCAACACCATGCTGTTCATCCAGCGCGACGAACCCGAGAAGCCCCGATACACCGCACGCGATCTCGTCGACCTGGCCAGCACGCTCGAATTCGCCCGCGTACTGCGCGATTTCAAGAACGACGACCGCGCGGCCGCCCGGCTGGTGCAGTCCGGGTTGCGCAGGCACGGCGCGACCGCTCCGGTCGCCGACCGGGCGCGAGCGCTCGCCATGCTGGCCGAGATCGCCGTCGCCGCGGGCGATCCGGAGCTCGCCGAGAAGCACCGCGCCGAGATCAGCGCGCTCGGCCTCTCGGATGCCGACCGCGCGGCGGTGGCCGCCGAGTTGCGCGCGGGCGCCGATCTGGAGCGCTGGCTCACCGAAAACTCTTGAGCCCCAACGCTCACCGGGCGAGGGTCAGGATGCGCGGGCCCTCCTCGGTGATCGCGACGGTGTGTTCGGAATGCGCGGTGCGAGAGCCGTCGGCGGAGCGGATGGTCCAGCCGTCGGGGTCGGTGTAGATGCGGTCGGTGGTGCGCGCGAACCACGGTTCGAGGGCGAGAGTGAGCCCGGGCCGCAGCCGGTAGCCGCGCCCGGCCCGGCCCGCGTTCGCGACATGGGGATCTTCGTGCATGGTGCGCCCGAGCCCGTGACCGCCGAATTCGGTGTTGACCGGGTAGCCGTTGGCGCGCGCGACCGCCTCGATGGCAGCCGAGATGTCGCCGATCCGATTGCCGGGCACCGCGACCGCGATGGCGGCGGCCAGCGCGTCCTCGGTGGCGCGCACCAGTCGCAAATCCTCCTCGTCGGCCGCGCCCACGACGAAGCTGATCGCCGAATCGGCGACCCACCCGTCCACGCCGACGGCCAGGTCGGCGCTGAGCAGATCGCCGTCGCGCAGCGCGTAGTCGAACGGAAGCCCGTGCAGCACGGCGTCGTTCACCGAGAGGCACACGGTGTTGCGAAAAGGCCCGCGCCCGAACGACGGTGCGTAGTCCCAATAGCAGGACACCGCACCCCGCTCCTCGATCCGTTGCCGCACAAGGGCTTCCAGCTCGAGCAGGTTGACACCCACCCGCGCGCGGGTGCGCAGTTCTGCCAGGACGCCGCCGACGAACTCCCCCGCCACCGCCATCCGCTCGATCTCGTCCGCCGTCTTCAACTCCACCATCACGACCTCCGCTCGGTATTTAAATACCAGTCTAGGCGACCGGTATTTAAATACCAATTCTCGCGATTCGGAGCACAACTGTTCACCGAGACCTGCCCACCCGGCCACCGCCACCAGAGTGTTGCGAGACGACAACATTTACCCCCGACCGGCCGCTGTCCTGCGACGATCCAAGAACGAAAACGTAGATTCCCCACGGCCGCCATGTGCGTGCTACCTTTCGTAACACTTACTTGCGACGAGTGTAAACTCAGTGTGGTTGGAGGTTTTCGTGTCCGGCACGATCCACGAAGCGATAGGCAGCCTCGCGCAGTCCGGCTCCGAAGGCGGCGGCGCGGCGCTCGATCAGGTCGCCATCATGACCGGGTCGGCCGGCCTGGTCGCGCTCGTGCTGCTGTGGGTCGGCTACCTGCACCGGACCCGCAAGATCACCTGGCTCGGCGCGCTCGCCGACCGCGTCGGCGCGATCTTCAACCGGCCCGGCTGGGTCGCGCTGCCGATCGTCCTGTTCCTCGGCACCATCCTCACCGCGTTCCTCGGCTTCATCTGGGACGTCTCCCTGCACATCGGCAACGGCCGCGACGAGGGCCCGCTGGCGAACCCGGCGCACTACTTCATCCTGGTCGGCCTGTTCTTCCTGTTCACCGCGGGCATGCTCGCCATCGTGCTGCCGCTGGACGAGAAGCCCGGCCCGGCCGCCGTGCGCATCACCCGCACCTGGTACGCCCCCGTCGGCGGCGTACTGCTCGCGGGCGCCGGCCTCTACGCGCTGATCGGCTTCCCGCTCGACGACATCTGGCACCGCATCTTCGGCCAGGACGTCACGCTGTGGGGCCCGACGCACCTGATGCTCATCGGCGGCGCCGGACTGTCGCTGGTCGGTGTGCTGCTGCTGGAGTTCGAGGGCCGCCGCTGCCGTCCCGACCCCGATCGCGAAGACGGCCGGTTGATCTGGGTCATGCGGTCGTTCGCCTTCGGCGGCCTGCTCATCGGCCTGTCGGTGTTCCCGGTCGAATTCGACTTCGGCGTCGAGCAATTCCGCCTGGTGTTCCAGCCGATGCTGATCGTGGTGGCCGCGACCATCACGCTCGTCGCGGCGCGGACGGTGCTCGGCGCGTTCAGTACTTTCGTGCTCGTCGCGTTCGCGGCCGTGGTGCGCGGTATCGTCGCCTGGCTGGTGGGCGGCCCGATCATCGGCGCGCCCTACAACATCTTCCCGCTCTTCCTCGGCGCGGCCGTGGTGGTCGAGCTGCTGGCGCTGCTACCGCTGATGCGCACACCGATCCTGTGGGGCGCCACGGCCGGTCTCGCGATCTCCACCGTCGGCCTGTGGCTCGAATCCCTCTGGGTGAACGCCGTTTTCATGGATCCGTGGCCCACCGGCATGTGGCCGGAACTGCTGCTCATGGCGGTGCCTGTCGGCGTCGCGGGCGGTGTGGTCGGCGCGCTGCTCGGCATCGTGCTGCGCGGTGAGCCGCTGCCGCGCCCGCCGGTGCGGCGCGGGATCATCGTCGCCGCGGTGCTGATCGTCTCGGCGGCCACCGCCAACGGCCTCATGGTCGAGGTGCCCGAGAACGCGACCGCCACCGTCACGCTGCGCGACGCCGAACCCGTCGACGGCGGGCGCATGGTCACCGCCGACGTCCGGATCTCGCCCGAGTACGTGGTGAGCGACGATCCCGAGTGGGTGCAGATCCTCGCCTGGCAGGGCGGCATCGACACCCCGAGCAACGGCCTGATCATCGACCACCTGGAACGCGTGGGCCCCAACCACTTCCGCTCCACCGAACCCGTGCCGGCCTACGGCACCTGGAAGACGGTCCTGCGCTTGCACGACGGCCGCGTGCTGACCGCGCTGCCGATCTTCATGCCCGCCGATCCCGGCATCGGGGCCGACGAGGTCTCCGCGCCCGCCGAGTTCACCCGCCCGTTCGTCGCCGAGATCACGGTGCTGCAGCGCGAGCGCAACTTCGATCACCCGGACTGGCTGTTCGGCGCGGCCTCGCTGGTGGTGCTGCTGTGCAGCCTGATCCTGGTCGGGGCGCTGTCCTGGGGCGCGGCCCGCATCAACGACCGGTACCCGACCGCCCTGCCCACCGAGGCGGACGAGCCGGTGCCCGCCGGATGACGTCCGTGCCACCCGGCGTGGACGTGCTGGCCGACCATCCGCTGATCCTGGCCGTCCCCGCCTTCGCGCCCGCGTTCGCCGTGGTGGGCATCGTGGTGTTCATCGCGGTGCGCGACCGCCGCGCCGAACGACGCGAGCGCGAACAGGGCCTGGCCGACCCGACATCGACTCCCGAGGAGGAGACCCCATGAACCGCGCCCGTCTCGGCGTCCTGGTCCTGGCCGCGGGCCTGGCCTTGGCCGGATGCTCGTCGAGCGAGTCCACCGACGCCGCGCCGGCCACCTCGGCCGAGCTCACCACCGAGCCCACCCCCGCCCCCGACTTCAGCCAGCCGATGACCATCGGCGTCACGCTGTCCGACGGCTCGGTGGACCCGGTGAACGCCCAGCTGACATCGCGGGTGGGACAACCGATCGTCCTCCTCGTCGACAGCGATACCACCGACGAACTGCACGTGCACGCCACCCCGGAGCACACGTTCCCGGTCGAGGCCGCCCAGAACCAGCGGTTCGAGTTCGTCGTCGAGGTGCCGGGCCGGGTCGAGATCGAACTGCACGGCGCGCACCGGACCGTCGCCACCATTCTCGTCGCCGCGTGACGGCGGTCCTGGCGCACGGGATCGGCGGCGCGACCGACCTGCCGATCCCGTTGACCTACGCCCTGATCGGGGCCGCGTGGGCACTCACCTTCTCTTTCGCGGTGCTGGCCTTCGCGTGGAAGGATCCCCGGCTCGATCCGGACGCGCCGGGGAAGCCGCTACCGAATGCCGTTCGCGCGGTGGTGGATTCACGGGGTCTGCGCACGGTGCTCGCGGTGCTGAGTGTCGCGTTCACGGTGGCGGTACTGGTGTCGGGGTTCTTCGGGCCGCGGGAGCCGTCGGCGAGTCCGGTGCCGGGGGTTGTCTACATCTACCTGTGGGTCGGGGTGATGGTGGCCTCGCTGCTGGTGGGGCCGGTGTGGAAGGTGCTGTCGCCCGTGCGAGCGGTGCATCGGGCGTTGTGCCAGGTGCTGGGTCGGTCACCCGAAGACGGGCTGCTGCCGTATCCGTCGTCGTGGGGGTATCGTCCGGCGGCGCTGGGATTGTTCTCGTTCGTGTGGCTCGAGTTGGCGTCACCCGACCCGGGATCTGTTCTGGCCGTGACCCTTTGGCTGTGCGGGTACCTGATGGTCACGCTGGCGGGCCTGGTGGTGTTCGGCACGGTGTGGGCCGAGCGCGCCGACCCCATGGAGGTGTACAGCGGGCTGATGGCGCGGTTGAGTCCGTTCGCGCGCCGCGCCTCCGGTGCGCCGGTCTTGCGCTGGCCCCTCGACAATCTCGCGGGCACGCCCGCGCTGCTGGGGTCGGTGGCGGTGGCCGCGACCCTGCTGGGCTCCACCGCGTTCGACAGTTTCTCGATGTTCCCCTTCTGGCGCGACATCGTCTACGACGCGGGTGATTTCGCGACGCCCGTACGCACACTCGGCCTGCTCGTCTTCATCGCGGTCGTCGGCGGGCTCTTCGAACTCGCCACCCGCGCGACCGGCGGCGTCTCCCGCGCCGACCGCGCGCTGCTGCCGATCCGCTTGGCGCACAGCCTGACCCCGATCATCGCCGGCTACATCGTCGCCCACTACCTCAGTTTCCTCGTGGAGAAGGGCCAAGCCACTCTCCTGCTCTGCGCCGACCCCTTCGGCCTCGGCTGGAACCTCCTCGGCCTCGACAACCTCGAGGTGCACTACCTCCTCTCCCAGCACCCCGGCGTCCTGGCCACCATCAAGGTCCTCGCCGTCCTCACCGGCCACATCCTCGGCGTAGCCGCCGCCCACGACCGCTGCCTGCGCCTGCTCCCCCCAGCCCACCGCCTCACCGGCCAACTAGCCCTCATGCTCGTGATGGTCGGCTTCACCTTCCTGGGGTTGTACTTGTTGTTCGACGCGTGAGCGGCGCGCCTGGAGTCGTCCGCGCACGCCGCGACCACACGGAACAGTCCGATCAGGCTGCTCGCCGAGCTACGGCCGAGGGGCCAGCCCGCCCGCGCGCGCGACCCGACCGGCTCCTCAACCGCGCCGTGCGGCACCATCACCTGGGCCGCGACGGGAGCCCGGCCCGGCCCCCAACCCCGCGTCGCGGTTGTGTCCACCGGCGGCGGGGTGGGTGGACCATGGTCGCGTCCGGCGCGCGGTGACGAGTCGGCCGGTGACAGCCAGTTGAGCGACGCACGTCCGCCAAGACCGCCTCGCACCGGCTGGACCGAGCGACCGGATGCGCATCGAGAAGCTCGGCCCCGTGACAACGCATGGCCAGCACGCTGACGCCGACCCCGGATCTCACTCGAGCACCAGCGCCTCGGCGACCGCATCGATGAGCAGTCCGCGCATGACTTGCCAGTTCAAGCCCAGGTCGGCGGGCTCGCCGACGACCATTCCTTCCACAGCGCGTTCGATGAGCATGATCAGCAGCACATCCGCCTCGGGCGGTCGTGACGCGCCCGGGCTTATCTGCCGACGCAGACCACCGAGAACGGCGACCTGACGTCGCTGCAGTTCTCGATACGCCAGGACGGCTTGCTCGTCGATCGACCGGTACGTCGCCATCGCTTGGCGGAGACCGTGCCAGCGGGCATGCAGATCAGCACCGATATCGACGAGGCGTTCGGCACGCTCTGCCGGACTGCCCGGCGCCGACACCGCCGCGCTCAACGCCTCCCACTCCTCGACCACCCACGTCTCATAGGCGGCGAGCAATGCGGCGCCCTTGTGCGGGAAGTGGCGATAGAACGTGCCGGTCGCGTATCCGGCCGCAGCCACGATTCGCCGTACGTCGGTACCCGCATAACCGTATCTGTTGAACGTCTCGGCCGCGGCACGCACCAACCGCCGACGGGTGTCGACGGGCCTCCCGCGGCGTGGCCTGTCCACTGGCCTCTGCGTCATAGTGAACATTGTGTCATTATGGAATCGGTGGTTCGACGACAGGAGTTCCGATGCGGATCACACCAGGAGACACTGCTCTGATCACCGGTGCCTCACGCGGGATAGGCCACCATCTGGCGCTCTCGCTGGCCGCCCGCGGAGTCAACGTGGCCCTGGCCGCCCGGTCTGCCGACCGATTGGACCGGGTAGCGGCACAGATCCGAGACCGGCACCGGGTAGCGGTCAGCACGCTGCCGGTAGATCTGAACGACCGCGCGCAGACCACCGAGCTGGTCGAACGGGCACAATCGGCGGCGGGACCGATCGATCTGCTGGTCAACAATGCGGGCGTGGAGGCCTCGCACCGCTTCGACTTACGTTCATTCGACGACATCGCGACGTTCACCGAAGTCAATCTGCTCGCCCCGATGCTGCTCACGCGGGCCGTGCTACCCGAGATGATCGCACGCAGGCGCGGCCACATCGTCAACATGGCGTCGATCGCCGGCTTGCTGCCCGCAGCCTACGAAGAGCCATACAACGCAACCAAGTTCGGGTTGATCGGATTCACGAAATCGCTCCGGCTGACCGCTCAGGACCGCGAATGGGGCGTCAGCGCGTCAGCGGTGTGCCCCGGATTCACCGACGGAGCCGGGATGTACGAGGACATGCGCGCCGAATTCGGTATCCGCGCCCCGGCCAGCATGGGGTCCCTCCCTGTCGGCCGGGTCGCCGACGCGGTCGTCCGGGCCGTCGAGCACGACCTCCCCGAGGCTGTCGTGATGCGCGGAACTCCGCGACCGGCCATGGCAGCCGCCGCTGTATCACCACGGCTGTTCGAGCGACTCGCCCGACGCCTCGACCTGGCAGCACCATTCCGGCTCATGGCCGACGCACGAGCTGACGCGCAAACACCCGATCACTGAGCACCGCGCCCAGTCGCCCGGCAGCTTTCGCGGAACTGAAGTAGCCGTCCTGTTCGTCAGTGACGGGACCTAGGAGTTCTGAACGCCTCGTGGCCGAAGACCGCAGCCGAGGCGCACACGCTGGGCCCATTTCCGGTCGATCGAGCGGAAGAGCAAGGGATAGACGAGGAAGTGGCGGAAGGGCTTGATGAAGGCCATGTAGGCGCGGCCGAGGAGGCCGTTGGTCTTCACCAGGACGGCGAGGCGGCCGTGGTAGGTGTCGCCGTCGCGCACCCAGCCGAGGTGCATGACCATGTGGGCGGTGCGGTTCGACATCTCGGCGGCCCACTCGTCGGGAAGTTCGTAGATGGGACCGAACTCGGCGGGATCGAGCCGGTCGGAGGGCGGGGTGGTCGGGGGTGGGGCCGCGGGGAGGTCGGCGGGCAGCCGATCCCGCAGTGAGCCGACGCGGGCGCCGACCGCGCTGCCCGCCTTGTCCAAGCCGAACAGGGCGCCCAGGCGAGTGCGCATCGCGAACAGCGCGCGCACGACGGGATGGGACACGAGGTCGTCCTCGTCGCTGTCGAACAGGTCGATGAGCAGGGGGAAGTCGTCGGGACCGCCCGGCGTGGGCAACGCCCACACGTCCTCGAGCTCGAAGTCGCGGGTGATCTCGTGGATGCGCCAGGGGCGCGAGGTGTGTTCGGACTCCGGGAGCCGCATGGTGTTCCTCCTCGATCGGCGCCGTCTGCCGGGCGCGAGTTCCGCCACACCGCCCAACCCGCCGGGCCGGATCGGTGCGACCATGGAGGAATGATCGAGCAGGCGCGCTCGTCCCGTATTGAACGAAACGGCAACTCCGTCTTCCTGGCGGTCGCCGGCGAGTTCACCTGCTACGCGGAGTCCGGGGGCCCGTGGGGCACCGCCGGTCACCGTCATCCGGCATGGACCCTCACGTTGTCGGCGGACGGGCCGCTGACCGCCGTCGACGATTCCGGCGCGAAAGTTCAGGCGGCCGGAATTCTGGTGCCACCCCACCATTTCCATACGACGACTGGCGAAATCGCCGCGACCACTTTGTGGATCGATCCCCATCACCTGCGCGTCCCGGGTGCACCCCGCATCCATGCCCTCGACAGCACTCAGGTGCGGCGCCTACTGGCCGCGATCACAACGGATTTCGACCCCGACCCGCTACGACACTCTCTGCGCGAAACGTTCGGCGACCCGCCCCCGGCGGACCCTCGAATCACCTACGCGCTCACCGCCACCGAGGACGAACTCCAAATGGCCCCAAGAACTCTCGATCTCTCACCGCGTCGCCTCCGCCAACTGGCGCAAGCTCACTTTCACGGCCCTCTCGCCCCGCTGCGCCGCTGGCACCGCCTCCGCGAGGCCGGTCTCCAACTCCCCTACCAGCCCGCCGCCGAAGTGGCCGCCACCTCCGGTTTCGCCGACCAACCGCACCTCATCCGCACGTCCATGGCCTTCTGCGGCCGCACTCCCGCCTCCTCCCCGGCGGCAGCGAACTACCGCCCACCGCGGTGAGAGTCGATCCAGGGGCGCGCTGAGCTGTTCGGGTGCGGCGCAGGCGCACGTCTAGATGGTCGTGTGCTGCGCTCCCGAAGTCAGCGGTTGAACGCGCCTCGAGCCGCCGCGCTCAGGAAGGCCGACCACTCGTCGGCGCTGAAGGCCAGGGCGGATCCGGACCGATTCTTCGAATCACGAACTCCGACAGTATTGTTCGCGAAGTAGGCTACCTCGACGCAATTCTTGTCGGCACCGCTGCGGCTGCTCTTGAACCACCGGGCACCGGTCATGTCGACGTTCATTCGCACTCCTTGGCCGTCCTTCTGAGCAGGGTCCGGCTCGCCACGGGATCCATGGCGTTCCAGCGCATGCTCTCGTACGCACGATGGTAGCGCTCGACAACGCGGGGACGATCGAAATACAGGTCTCCGGCGAAACGTTCGGTATACACCACTTGCGGTTCCAGGGATTTCCCGCGCTTGTCCGTCCCGAAGTCGAGCAGCACGAACGATCCGATCGACACGCCCATGGGAAGCCCGGCGCCGAAAGGGAGTACGCGCAGTTCGACGTTCGGACGCAGACTCATGTCCGCGAGGTGCGTCAACTGCGGACCCATCACGCCCCGTCCGCCCACGTCCACGCGCAGCACCGACTCCTGCACGATGACGTTCAGCCGCATCGGATCGTATTTCCTGGTGATCCGCGATTGCCTGCGCATCCGCACTTGCACTCTGCGAGAACGCTGTTCGAGACTTTCGCGCGGATAGCCGGCCCGCATCAGGGCGTGCGCGTAACCCGCCGTCTGCAACAGGCCCGGCACCACCTCCGACTCGAACGTCGTGATCAGCTCCGCCGACGACTCCAAGCCGACGTAGAAGTCGAATCGGCCGAGAATGTCGTCGTACCCGCACCACCAGGGTTCTTCGATCCCTTGTGTGGCAAGCGCTTTCATCGCCGCGGTCTTCTCGTCGTCGAACCCGTACAACGCGCACAGCGCCTCCACGTCGACCATCCGCAGCCGAGTCACGAGCCCCTTCTCGATCCGCTGCACCGTACTCGTACTGCGGTCGATCAGCGTCCCCACCCGCGCGAGCGTGAACCCGCACCCCTCCCGCCCCTCGCGTAAGTACTTCCCGAGCTGCCTGCGCGCCAGCGTCGACCTCTCGCCCGACATTCCCGCCTCCCTCCAGATCTCGTTGCGCGCAAGCAGATCACGGGTCCGTCGCGCCCGGAACCATTGACACGAAATTCGATTCAATTGCCGCATAAGCCCAGGAAGGCTTGCGTTTTGCAACCGATACCGGAGCTGATCCAGTTCGCCGCGGCGTCTGGCGGTCAGGGTTCTCGCACCCGTTGCGCACCTTCGAGCCCCAACCACCGCCTTGTCCGGGAACCTCCCCGGACACCGCACCATGGTCCCAGTCGACGCACAGGTTCGAAGACACGGGTGCCGGCGCGGCGAGCGCATCAGTCCGCTCGTACCGGGTGCGCGGGATCTGCCGCGTCGCTCGAACGCCGACCAGCGGGCGGTGATCCCGCCGGAGCGGTCGCATTGTCCGCATCGCCGAGACTCGCGCCACGATAACGTGGCGAATCGCTCACATCGCCGCAAAAGCCCAGGACGGAACCCAGCTTCCGGGTATCTGGCGTCCCAGGGGAACCGATCTCCGGTTTCAAGCGTCAAGTACAGTGAGCGCACGCGTGCGGAGGGAGGGCCGGTCGATGGAAGTCGGGCAGACGACAGCGAACGCGTTGTATCAGCAGGCGGTGGGGGGAACCTTCCGCATGGAGGCGGATGCCGCGCGCAAGTGTGCGGAGGTGTATACGCGATTCGTGGAGACCACGATCGACACGCAACTCCGAGCTGCGGGGGACTTGCAGCGTCTGGAGGGGTTCGGCGGGTTCGAGTCTGCGCAGCAACTCCAATCCGGATTCGCAGCCAAAGCCCTCAAGATGACAGAAGCCCTGATCGCGATGAAGGAAGCTGCGCTCAGGATGGCGGCCGCCTACCTTCGAGCGGGACAGCTCATAGAGGAGGCGGACGCGATGAACGCCCGCGCCATCAACACCGCCGCAACGGAGGTATCGCAGTCATGACCCGGACGAACCGACGATGGGCGATCCCGATGCTCGCGGTCGTACTGTTCGCGATCGGCTGCTCGACCGAAGGAACGCCGACGTCCACGCCCGGCCAGTCGACACTGCCTGCTGAGACAACGGCGGCACGACCCACCCTGACCGATTCGAAGCTTCAGCCCCCCTCTCAGAACAATCAATACACCCAGAGCAGCGGGCGTCCCAAGATCGTCTTCGACCCCTGCACATGGATCAGTGACGAAACCATCCTGAGGGCGGGATTCGAGCCGGGTTCACGCAAGCGCGGCAAGGATCTCGTGGCAGAGTACAGCTTCTTCATTTGCCAGTTCGATGCTCTTGCAAAGGATTTGACCGTCTACTCCGGAAACGCCACGTGGGAGGAGAACATCGCGAAGGTCGGGTCCTACAGCGAGCCAACCAACATCAACGGCCGCGAAGCACTACTCGTCCGCAACCCCGGGATGCGTCGCGGCTGCCAAGTAGACGTGCGCACGGAGGTCGGATTCGTCCAGATTGCCGTCGATCTCACCGACCGATCCCCCGCCGGCACCGACCCCTGCGCCGGCATCACCGACATCGCCTCCACCATCGAGCCGGAAATCGGCAAGGACAACTGACCATGGCCGACCCCTACATCAATATCAACGACAACCCGGCCGCCTTGGGCGTCTTCATGGACGGCAAGGGCCCGGACGTCACGCGTCCCAGTGAGCGTTCGCGCCTGAATCAGGAGGGTGCGGAGAAGTACGAATCGGATCTCACCCAGTTCGGGGAGGACCCCGCGTACATCACGCGGATGGAGCAGTTCGAGGGGCACACGCACGCCGAGATCTACGCCAACGCGCAGCTGATGAATCCCGGGCTCATGCATCAGCAGGCGGACTCGTGGATGGAGATCGGGCACTCCCTGAGCGGCGGACTGCTCGGGACGCATCTCGCGATCCAGTCCGCGCTGGCCGAGGGGATCGAGGGCCAGATGGCCGATGCCGCACTGGCTTCCGCGCAGCAGTTCTACAAAGAAGCCACCGGGATCCAGCAGGTGATCAATACGACCGGCACGCGGATCAAGGCCGTGGCGCACGCCGCCGAGGTGGTCAAGACCTCCGTCCCGCCGCCCGTCGCCCCCTACGGCCAGAACGGCTCCGAGGGCACCCTCGATCCCGCTCAGATCATCATCGCCGCGTTCGGCACCGGCCTCGTGGACTCGGGCGCGAGTGAGCAGGTCGCGTATGAGCGGGGTGCGGAAGCCCTCTACCGCGCCGCGATCGACACGATGAACAACAGCTACAAGCCGTCCTACGGCCCGGCGGGCACCGGCGTGCCGACCTTCACCCCGGTCACGGTGCCGGGCACCGATGATCCCGGAAACGGGGGCAATGGTCCCGGGACGAACGGGCCTGGCACCGGGAATCCGGGCGGCAGCGGCACCCCGTCCGAGAATCAGGAGACGCCGGGCGAGAACGACGAATCCACGAATCCCGCAGGGGACGAACAGGATTCGCCCGCCGACACTCAACCGTCCGGGACCGGCGCGACCACAGACCCCGCCAACAACAGCACCACCCCGGCCTCCACAACACCCTCCGGAACGCAGCCGAGCACGCCCACCACGCCCACCACGCCGGGCACCGGCAACCCGAGCACGCCCGGCCCCGGCCCGGGCGGCGGACCCGGCCCCGGCGTCCCCGGTCCGGGCAGTCCCGGCCAGGGCCGCAGCGTCACCGGCGCACCGACGGGCCTGGGCTCGACCGCGGCGGCCGCCAACGCCGCGAACCGCGCGCCCGGCGCGGGACGGGCGGGCATGCCCGGCATGATGGCCCCCGGCACCGGTCGCGGCAAGGACGACAACGAGAGCAATCGCCAGATCCCCGACTACCTCATCGGCGTCCAGGAAGAACTGCTGGGCACGCCGGAGCCTACGGTCCCGCAGGCCATCGGTGACGACGCGCCGGCGAACCGGCCCGACTTCGACGGAGAACAGCGCTGATGCGGTGGGAGTTCACCCCCGACGAGTTCATGCATGTCTGGCGGGAGACGGGTGCCGACCGGTTCCCGTTCCCGCTGCGCCTGATCGCGTCGGTCCGGTGGGAGGACGAATTCGACGCCCTCACCAGGCAGTTGGACCAGCGCCTGCCCCGGCACGGCGACCCCGACCTCTCCGCCGCGCTGCGCGTCGCCGCCGATCCCGAGACCTCCCTGTCGCTGATCGGCACCCGCCGCAAGCCCATGCGCGCCTATGGCGCGATCGACACCGATATCGGCGTCACGCTGGTGCAGCGCCCCGGCTCGACCACCGAGTTCGGTGGCAACGTCGTCATCCAAGCCGGTAGTGCGGCGCTGGTCGCGAAGGTGTTCACGGCGGTCGCGGGCGACGTCCCCGCCGGACGGCACCGCGCCCTCTCCGAGGATCTCGACCGCCTCCAGCTCGGCATCGACTCGTGGACCGGCAGCAAGGAGACCGCCGCCGACCGCATCCTGCGCCTGCTCCGCGCGCCGCGCTCCGGCTCGGGAACCATCGAATCCCTCCCGAACGTCCGCGACCATCGCCCGCCCGAACCCCGCTACCTCAACTGGTTCGACATCGAAGGCGACGGCCGCTACCTCTACCGCAAGCAGTTCAACGAGTTCCACCTCACCCCCTGCGACCAGTCGGCGATCCTCCGCGAGATCACCCAGCTCACCCCGGCCACCCGCTGACCCGCGACAAGGTCCCCTCGGGCACCACGAAGCCGCGCGGCGCGCAGTCGGCGATTCCGCCCGCCACGGAGTGACCCAGATCATTGCGATCTTGACACCTCCTCGACCACCATCCCTCCTCGACGTCGCCGTGACCTGCGGTGACCGCGCGAACGAGAGGTGTGTCCATGCGGGAGAGCGCGAACGAGGAGAGCTTCACGCTCGATCTGACGCTGGGTGAGGCGCACCGCCGCGCCGCCGTGATGCAGGCGCTCGGCGACGACTGGGACCCCATCGCGGTGCTGGAGGCCGAGGAACGCGCCTGGGACATGCTGTACTCCGGACTCGACGGCGAGCAGCAGCGCGTCTACGACGAGCTGGTCGCGGCCGGTGTGCTGCCGGTCCGCGCTCCGCGTGGCTGACCGCGCAAGCCGGTAATCTGGCAGTCATGGTCCGTCTTCCGCTCACGCCCGCCCAGATCGAGGCGGGTCGCCGCCTCGGCACCCATCTGCGCACCGCGCGCGGCGACCGCGACCTCGCCTCCGTGGCCGAGGCCGCCGGCATCTCCCCGGAGACTCTCCGCAAGATCGAGACCGGCCGCCTCCCCTCCCCCGCCTTCGGCACCGTCGTCGCGCTCAGCCAGGCCCTGGACATCCCGCTGCAAGAGCTCGCCGACACCTGGCGTGCGGCCAGCCTCGCCGAATCCGCCTGAGCGACAACAGAACTCGATCACGCGCGACGGATCCGCCATGGGCGAACTCAGCCGTCAGTACCCGAGGCCGTGACCGAGTGCGCCACCGGCCAGCCGATGCTGCTGTCGAGCGGCGGCCCGCCGCGGCGCACGACGATCCTGGCGAAGTCACACCGCGGCGGCGCGCCCCATCCAGCACGCCCCCGTGAACCGCACCGTGTCCCCGTCCACGAAGGGTTCGAACGCGGCCCGGACAGTCGAGATCACGCGGGCACGCGTCTCCTCGTCCACCTCGTGCAACACCATCCCGACCCGCCCCAGCCGACTGAAGTACGGAATGAGGGAGGGTTCGGGCATCGTGCATTCCGCATCGACCGGCTCGAGCTCCACACGCCCCCAACCACTTTCGGTCAAGATCGCCGTCACGCGATCACGGTCGGCGAACGCGAACTGACCCGGGCCGTCCGGGTCACGCACCGGCAGGTTCGGCAGCAGCGGCTCGGCGGCGGTCTCGGCGGTCGTCATGAACGGGTTCTCCGCCATGGAACGCCACGCGATGAAGCGCAGCTCGCCCCCGTCGCGGGTGGCGCGGCGCAGGTTGGCGAACGCCGCGACCGGATCGTCGAAGAACATCACGCCGAATCGCGAGACGATCAGATCGAAACTCGCCGCCTCGAACGAATGGCGCTGGACGTCGGCCAGCAGGAACTCGACCGGCGATCCTTCGCGCTCGGCCCGCGCCCGCGCCGCCTCGACCATCGGCGCCGACACATCGGCCCCCAGACAGCGCGCGCCGAGTGCGCGCTGCACCGCGACGGTCGTCCCGCCGGACCCACAGCCGACGTCCAGCACATCGCGCGCGGGGAGGTCGCGCACCTCGTCGACCAGCAGATTCTCGTAGGGCCGCAGGATGCTGTCCAGGAGTTCCTGGGAGTCCACCCAGGCGTTCCCCGCCGCCCCGTTCCATGCCTGGGCGGTCGTCTTGTAGGTCTCTCGACTGGTCTCCATGCTTAGACTGTCTCAATTCAAGCCGACTCGAGGTCAACACGACACTCCTCGATATCGCCGAAGTCTCACGCCGCTCCGGACTGCCGCCCTCGACCCTGCGCTACTACGAGGAGCGAGGCCTGATCACCGCCGCCGGCCGACGGGGCCTGCGCCGCCAGTTCGACCCCGGCGTTCTGCGGCGCCTCGCCTTCATCGCTCTCGCCCGCTCCGCCCGCTTCTCCCTGGACGAGATCGCCCTCATGTTCGCCCCTGACGGCGAACCCACATTGGATCGAAACACGTTGTCCGCCAAGGCCGACGACCTCGACCGCACCATCCGCGAGCTCACGGTCCTGCGCGACGGCCTCCGCCATGCCGCATACTGCCCCGCACCGCGCCACATCGAATGCCCGACCTTCCTCCACATTCTCGGCTCGGTCCTGCCGGGCGCAACCGAAACAACCTCCGACACAAGCGAATCGGTGGCCCACCAGAACTGATGACGCCGACGATCCCGGCTGCTGCGCGCACGCATTGCCCACGGCGACGCAACTTCACCGCCGACACCACCGGCACACCCCATCGCGGGGGTCACCGAGTCAGCATCGGCGCGGAACCCCGGCACCCGATGGTGCGTCAGACAATGCGCAACCGGAGCCCTGCCACTCATCGGCAAGGAACGCGTGCACCTCGCGCCGCGATTCGTCCGACCCCTCCGCAATCAGGACGCCTACTCGCGATCGACGAACCGCGCGACGCGGACACAGAATCCGAACCACTGACCCCGACCTGGCCGCTGACGATCGACTTCTCAACCCCCACCCCGCCCGCGTGAGCACAAAGTCACCCCTCGGCAAATACAGAGCAAATCGGCGGAAATCACCGCACATGAGTATCTACTCCCGGCTTATACCGGAATCCGAGGGACAGGATATCGAGTGGGTGCGGTACCGGCGCGGGCTCTGGAATCGACGGGCGAGCGGGTCGCGGTCGAGGAGATAGGGCCGATCCTCCGGGCCGGGATCGCGCCGCTGCCGGTGCGTCCCCTGGACCTCGCCGACGCGATGGGTGCGACGCTCGCCGAGCCGCTCACCACCCGCACCGCACTCCCCCGCCACGATTCCGCCGCCGTGGACGGCTACGCCGTCAGCGGGTCCCGGCCCGTGGTGGACGCTGCGCCGCGACGTCCATACGGCGGGCATCGCCACCGGCAAGCACCTCGCGGCGGGGCACGCAGTGCGCCTCGCGACCGGCGCGCCCACCCCGCTCGGCGCGACCGCCGTCATCCGCGACGAATACGCCGTCACCGCAAAGGTTTCCGGCCAGCGCGTGATCATGCGCGCCCCCGGCGCACCGATGCGCGACGACACCCGCCGCCGCGGTGAACACTGGACCACCGGGCAACACCTGGCGCCCGCCGGGACGCGCGTGTGTCCGGCGGTGGTGTCGGCCGCGGCCGCCGCCGAGGTCACCGCGCTGCCCGTGCGGGGTCCGGTGCGCGCGAACGTCCTGCTCACCGGCGACGAGATCCGCACACACGGCCCCCTCGGCGACGGACAGACCCGGGACGCACTCGGCCCGATCCTCCCGAATTACCTGCGCGCCTGTGACATTCGCTGCGACCATATCTGGCACCTCGACGACGATCGCGACCTGCTGCGCTCCTGGTTCGAGCTGTCCACCGACGCCGACCTGATCGTCGTCGCGGGCGCCACCGGGCGCGGCGCGGCCGACCACCTGCGCCCCCTGCTCGCCGAAGCCGGCGCGCGCGTACTCATCGACGGTGTCGCCATGCGCCCGGGTGGCTCCCACCTGGTCGCCGTCCTCCCCGACGGCCGCGTCCTGCTCGGCCTGCCCGGCAACCCCTACGCCGCCGTCGCCGCCCTCCTGCTCACCGGTCCCGCCCTCGTCGACGCGCTCACCGCCCGCACGTCCCGTGCCCCGATGTGGGGCCGCATCGCCGCGGGCATCACCGGCGAGATCACCAAGGTGCTGCCGGTGCGCCAGGTGCCGGGCGGGGTGTGGCGCACCGCTGGCCCCGTGCAGACCCCGCACCTGGCCGACCTCATCGGAAGTTCCGCGCTCGCGGTGCTGCGCCCCGGCACCGTCCGCGGCAGCCTCGCCGAACTGCTGCCGCTCCCCCGATGACCGCGACGCGCCGACCCCGCCACACGAACCGCGGATGCGGAAATAAACTCTCCCCTGTGTCGAATCTACGGATCAGTGAGGCCGCGGCGCTGATGGGTGTCAGCGATGACACCGTGCGCCGCTGGATCGACCAGGGCCGCCTGCCCTCGATCCGATTGGACAACGGGCGCAAGGGTGTGAGCGGCCGCGACGTCGCCGAATTCCTCCGGGCCACCGCCGACGCGCCGCAACCGGGCGTCACCGTGGCCGCGTCCGCGCGCAACCGCATGCGCGGCATCGTCACCAGGATCGTCAAGGACACCGTGATGGCGCAGGTGGAGATGCAGGCCGGTCCGTTCCGGCTGGTGTCGCTGCTGAGCCGGGAATCGGTGGACGAGCTGGGCCTGGAGGTCGGCAGCGTCGCCGTCGCGTCGGTCAAGTCCACGCACGTCGTTGTCGAGATACCGGAAAGTTGACGCAGATGAGGATGATTCGCACACTCGGCGCGGCCACCGCGGCGCTGGGCGTGGTCGCGCTGGCCGGCTGCGGTTCGGACGAACCCACCGCCGCGCCCGACGGCGGGGTCTCGGGCACGGTCACCGTGTTCGCCGCGGCCTCGCTCACCGAGACCTTCACCGAACTCGGCGAGAAGTTCGAGGCCGAGCATCCCGGGGTGAAGGTCGTCTACAGCTTCGGCGCCAGCTCCGCGCTCGCCGAGCAGATCAACCAGGGCGCGCCCGCCGACGTGTTCGCCTCCGCCGCGCCGCGCAATATGCAGCAGGTGGTCGACACCGGCGAAGTGACCGCCGAACCCACCGTCTTCGTGCGCAACCGGCTCGAGATCGCCGTGCCGGCCGGGAACCCGGGCGGCATCACCGGACTCGCCGACTTCGGCAAGACCGAGCCGACGATCGCGCTGTGCGCGGAACAGGTGCCGTGCGGAGCGGCCGCGCAGAAGGTGTTCGAGGTCGCCGGCATCACGCCGCACCCCGACACCCGTGAGCAGGACGTGAAGGCCGTGCTCACCAAGGTGACGCTCGGCGAGGTCGACGCCGCCCTGGTGTACCGGACGGACGTGCGGGCCGCGGGCGACAAGGTCGAGGGCATCGAGTTCCCCGAATCGCAGCAGGCCGTCAACGACTATCCGGTGGCCCCGCTGTCCGGTGCGCCGAACGCCGCGGCGGCCGAGACGTTCGTCGCGTTCATCACCTCCGACGAGGCCGACGCGGTGTTCGAGGCGGCGGGATTCGGCACGCCGTGATCAGTGCCTCGCGACGACGGGCGGTGCGGGGGCGGCGGCCGCTGATCCTCGTGCTGCCCGCCGTCGTCGGGCTGCTGTTCCTGCTCGTCCCGCTGCTCGGGTTGCTGCTGCGCGCGCCGTGGGACACGGTGCCCGAGCGGCTGTTCAGCGCCGAAGTCGGTCAGGCGCTGCGGCTTTCGCTGGTCTGCGCGACGCTGGCGACGCTGGTGTGCCTGGTGCTCGGCATTCCGCTGGCATGGTTGCTCGCGCGCGGCGACGTGCCGGGGCGCGGATTGTTGCGGGCGCTGGTGACGGTGCCGCTGGTATTGCCGCCGGTGGTGGGTGGTGTCGCGCTGTTGCTGGTGCTGGGTCGGCGCGGGTTGGTCGGGCAGTATCTGCACGAATGGTTCGGTGTCTCACTGCCTTTCACCACGGCGGGGGTCGTGGTGGCGGAGGCGTTCGTGGCGATGCCGTTTCTCGTCATCGCCGTGGAGGGTGCGCTGCGGGCGGCCGATCCCCGCTACGAGGAGGCGGCCGCGACACTCGGCGCCTCGCGCTGGTACACCTTCCGGCGCGTGACCCTGCCCTCGGTGCTGCCGGGTGTGGTGGCGGGGGCGGTGCTGTGCTGGGCGCGCGCGCTCGGCGAGTTCGGCGCCACCATCACGTTCGCGGGCAACTTTCCCGGCAAGACCACCACCATGCCGCTGGCCGTGTATCTGGCGCTCGAGACCGATCCGGACGCCGCGATCGTCCTGAGCCTGGTGCTGCTGCTGGTGTCGGTGGGTGTGCTGGTGGCGTTGCGGGAGCGGTGGATTCGAGGTGCGGTGTGAGTCGCGGATTCGGGCACGCGCGATCCCGAGGCCCGCGATGACGCTCGATGCTCGAATCCTGGTCGCCCGAGGGAAATTCACGCTCGAACTCGACCTGCGCGCGGAGCCGGGTGAGGTGGTGGCCTTGCTCGGCCCGAATGGGGCCGGGAAGACGACCGCGCTGCGGGCGTTGGCCGGGTTGCTCGCGTTGACCGACGGGCACCTGCGGCTCGGTGAAAACACGTGGGACGAGGCGCCTTCGGTGTTCGTCCCCGCCGAGAAGCGGGCGGCGGGCGTGGTGTTCCAGGACTATCTGCTGTTCGGTCACCTGACCGCGCTCGAGAATGTGGCGTTCGGGCTGCGGGCGCGCGGATGCGGCCGCGCGGAGGCGCGGGAGCGGGCCGCCGCGTGGCTGGACCGCGTGGGGCTCGCCGAGTTCGCGCAACGCAAGCCGCGGGCTCTCTCCGGTGGGCAGGCGCAGCGGGTGGCGTTGGCGCGGGCGCTGGTGACCGATCCGCAGTTGCTGCTGCTGGACGAACCCCTCGCCGCGCTCGACGCGAGCACCCGCCTCCAGGTGCGGGCCGACCTGGCCCAGCACCTGCGCGACTATCCCGGCCACACCGTGCTGGTGACCCACGACCCCCTCGACGCGATGGTGCTCGCGGACCGCCTCGTCATCCTCGAGCACGGCCGCGTCATCCAGCAGGGGCCGCCCGCCGAGGTCGCGCGCCGCCCCCGCTCCGATTACGTCGCGAACCTGGTGGGGCTCAACCTGTATCGCGGCACCGTCGACGGCACCCGCGTCGCCCTGGACGAGGGCGGCACTTTCACCGTCGCCGAACCGGCCGCGGGCCGCGTCCACGTGGCGTTCCCGCCCAGCGCCGTGAGCCTGCACCCCGACCGCCCGGCCGGCAGCCCCCGCAACACCTGGCCCGTCACGGTCACCGGCATCGAACAGCACGCCCACACCACCCGCGTCCGCCTCGACGGCACCCCCACCGTCCTCGCCGATATCACCCCCGCGACGGTCGCCGACCTGTCTCTACGCCCCGGACTCGAGCTGTGGGCGGCGGTCAAGGCCACCGAAACCCACACCTACCCGGCGTGATCGAGCAGGGCGGGCACGTCGGATGCCCGCCCGCGAAACTGCTCAGGCAGGCGCTTCCGAAGCCAGCACGTACACCCACGCCTTCGCCCCCGATCGCAGCGGCACCAGCACGCGGGTGTAGTCGTCCACCTCGTAAGCGTCGGCGGCGGCCAGGTCGTGCGCGTCGATCGTGAAGACGGTGCCGGGAATGCCCGCGTCGGACGGGGCCGGGCGCAGGACGGGGTGGACGGCGCTGCCGCTGGCGGCGATCACGCCGGGTCTGTGATGAGGACCTCACCCAGTGAGTAGCCCGTGATCTCGTCGGGGCGACCGTCGAGTTCGCGGCCGAAGACGGTGCGTTGCACCTCCGGCTGGCGCAGGGTTCCGTAGGAGAACAGCAGGATGTCGGCCATGCGGTCCATCCGACCAGACTTCGCCGGCCGCGTGGCCGTGACCTGCCTCTCAGTCCCGCACAGCCGGCACGCGCCCTCGGAGAGGTGACCGTAGCAGCCGAGGTGACCAGCCGGTAACACCGAGTTCCTACGGTGGCGGGCAGTGGGTGTGGCGTCGACGGGTGAGGAGGTGTGCCGGTGGCCGCAGGTCCCGGGTCCGAGCCGGTGCGGACGGTGGGCTCGTACTGCGGCGTCGGCTGCGGTCTCGCGGTGGAGACGGACGGCCGACAGGTCCGGAAGGTCTCCGGCGACAAGGCGCACCCCGCCAACGGCGGCCGTCTGTGCACGAAGGGCGCCACGCATGCCGACATGATGGCACGGTCCTCTCGGTCACCCGCGGCGAAGCGATGGCCGTGGTGCGCGTCCGGCTCACCGGCGGCGACGAGATCGCTCAAGCGGTGACCTCGTTCAACTTCCCCGTGGCGACGTCGAACACGAATCCGTCACCCAGGGGCCGCGCGACCCATCGACGCCGCTGCGCCAAACCCTGGCGCGGAGACAGCGACCGCGCTCACATCGATGTGGGACTGGACCTCAACTTAGGTTGATGCATGACCCTGGGTCCATGAACTCCACCACGCATCGACCACACGTCGCCGACGACACCGTCGACCACACGGCCGACATCGCCGCCATCGAACAGCTGATCGCCGACGTCCAACGGGGCTACAACACCAACGACGCCGAGCTCATGGTCAGCGGGTTCACCGCGAACGCCGTCGCGGGCAATGCCGTCGGCACCCTGATCTCCGGCTACGACGCGCTCCTCGACTCCGGGCGGCGCGGGTTGGCCGGGTTCCTGAAGAACGAATACGTCCGCTACGACGTCACCGGCATCACGTTCCTGCGCCCCGATATCGCCTTGGCGCACAAAGCCGCTCGCGCCACCACACCCGACGGCGAGTTGATCGACCGGTCCCCGGCGATGGTCGCGCTGTATGTCCTCGTGAAGGAAGGTGATCAATGGTGGGTGGCCGCGCGGCAGAATACGCTCGTACCCGCCGCGGAATGATCATGCGGATCCGCGTCGAATGATCGGACCGAATATCGCACCGAGGACCGGTGCGGCCGGAATTGCGCTGTGACAGAACGGGGCCCGCCCGGTGATCACCACCGGACGGGCCGCATTCTCGCCGATCAGGCGTTGGCGCCGATGATGCCGCCGATCACCGCGCCGATGATGCACCCGGGAATCGCGGGCAGGATCAGGAAGATCGCGCCGATGAGCGCCCCGATCGCACAACCGATCGCGATACCCGCGATCGTGGTGCCCGCGTCACCGATGAACGACAGTTCCGGCTGGGCGGGCGCGCTCGCCGGGGTGAGCGTCAGTTGCGTGGCGGTCGCGTCCAGCGACGGCACCACCCGCACCTGCTGACCCGTCACCGTGTGCAGCGACGTCGGAAGGCTCGCCAGCACAGCGCCATCCGGCGCGCGCACCGCCACGGCGCCGGGCGTGACCTCGAAGGTCCCCCCGGCGAGCGTGACCGTCGCGGCGGAACGATCCGGCGCCACAGCGGCGGTGTATTCGACACCGCGGTCCACGCCGGCCACCACGGCGCCGGGCGCGGCGTGCGCGGTCGCGGTCGCTATTCCGGTGGTGGCGGCGACGGCGAGTACCGCGGCCGCAATCATCTTCTTGATCATGATGAATCTTCCCATCATCCGGCCGATCCGAATTGTGTGTGCCCCGAGAATCGGCTTTCAGGACATCAATAATGATGCGCCACTGTGACCGGCATTGTCGATAGCGTGATGGAAGCGAATTGCGTTGCAAGATCAAGAAATTGACATCGGAATTGGGGGGTTGCATTCCGGCGGCAGGTATTTACGCGGAAACAATTCATGGAAATATCCGGATGCGCTCGGGCGCAACGAAACCGGAACGTCGTCTTTGTGACGGGAGAAACGATGGGGGCGGATTCACCGAACCCGCCCCCCGCGCCCCTACTCGAGTTCGCCCTCGGTCTCCAGGTACACCTGGCGCAGCTTGTCGAGGGTGTCCTGCTCCGGCGCCGACCACATACCGCGCTCGGCCGCCTCGAGCAGCCGCTCGGTGATGCCGTGCAGCGCCCACGGATTCGACTGCTCCATGAACTTGCGGTTCACGTCGTCGAACACGTAACTCTCGGTGAGCTTCTCGTACATCCAGTCGGCGACCACGTCGGTGGTGGCGTCGTAGCCGAACAGGTAGTCCACGGTGGCCGCCATCTCGAACGCGCCCTTGTAGCCGTGCCTGCGCATCGCCTCCAGCCAGCGCGGGTTCACCACGCGGGCGCGGAACACCCGGGTGGTCTCCTCGGAGAGCGTGCGGGTGCGCACCGCGTCGGGGCGGGTGCTGTCGCCGATGTAGGCCTCGGGGTTCTTGCCCGTGAGCGCGCGGACCGTGGCGACCATGCCGCCGTGGTACTGGAAGTAGTCGTCGGAGTCGGCGATGTCGTGCTCGCGGGTGTCGGTGTTCTTGGCCGCCACCGCGATCCGCTTGTAGGCGCTGCGCATGTCGTCGGCGGCGGGCGCGCCGTCGAGGTCGCGGCCGTAGGCATAGCCGCCCCAGGCGGTGTAGACCTGCGCGAGGTCGTCGTCGGTGCGCCAGCTCTTGGAATCGATGAGCTGGAGCAGGCCGGCGCCGTAGGTGCCCGGCTTGGACCCGAAGATGCGGGTGGTGGCGCGGCGGGCGTCGCCGTGCTCGGCCAGATCCGATTCCGCGTGCGCGCGGACGTAATTCGACTCGGCGGGCTCGTCCAGATCGGCCACGAGGCGCACCGCGTCGTCGAGCAGGGCCAGCACGTGCGGGAACGCGTCGCGGAAGAAGCCGCTGATGCGCACGGTCACATCGACGCGCGGGCGGCCCAGCTCCGCGAGCGGGATCACCTCGAGCCTGGTGACGCGCCGGCTCGCCTCGTCCCACACCGGCCGCACGCCCAGCAGCGCGAACACCTCGGCGATGTCGTCGCCGGAGGTGCGCATCGCCGAGGTGCCCCACACCGACAGGCCCACCGAGCGCGGGTACTCGCCGTGGTCGGCCAGGTAGCGCTCCAGCAGCGAATCCGCCATGGCCTGCCCGGTTTCCCACGCCAGCCGCGACGGCACCGCCTTCGGATCCACCGAATAGAAGTTGCGTCCGGTGGGCAGCACGTTGATCAGGCCGCGCAGCGGCGAGCCGCTGGGACCTGCGGGCACGAAACCACCCGCGAGCGCGTGCAGGACGCGCTCCACCTCGATCGAGGTCTGCCGCAGGCGGGGCACCACCTCGGTCGCGGCGAACCGCAGCACCGGGCGCACGGCCTCGGCGGCGTCCCCGGCGAATTCGGCCACCAAGCCGTCGACGGCGTCCACCGACCAGTCCGCGGCTTGCAGGGCGACCAGCAGTTCGCGCGCCCGCGCCTCGACGGCGTCCACGCGCTCGCGCGCCTCACCGCCGGATTCGTTCAGCCCCAATGCTTCTCGCAGACCGGGCACGTTCGCCTCGCCGCCCCACAGCTGCCGGGCTCGCAGCATGGCGAGCACCAGATCCACCTCGGCCTCGCCCTCGGGCGCGCTGCCGAGGATGTGCAGGCCGTCGCGGATCTGCACGTCCTTGATCTCGCAGAGCCAGCCGTCGACGTGCAGCAGCATGTCGTCGAAGGAGTCCTCGTCGGGGCGCTCGGTGAGGCCCAGATCGTGGTCCATCTTGGCGGCGCGCATCAGCGTCCAGATCTGCTGGCGGATGGCGGGCAGCTTCGCCGGGTCGAGCGCGGAGATGTTGGCGTGCTCGTCGAGCAGCTGCTCCAGCCGCGAGATGTCGCCGTAGCTCTCGGCGCGCGCCATCGGCGGGATCAGGTGATCCACCAGGGTGGCGTGGGCGCGGCGCTTGGCCTGGGTGCCCTCGCCGGGATCGTTCACCAGGAACGGGTAGATCAGCGGCAGATCGCCGAGCGCGGCGTCGGTGCCGCAGGAGGCCGACATGCCCAGCGTCTTGCCCGGCAGCCATTCCAGATTGCCGTGCTTGCCGAGGTGCACCATGGCGTCGGCGCCGAAACCGCCCTGGGCCTCGGGCGCGGCGAGCCAGCGGTAGGCGGCCAGGTAGTGGTGGCTGGGCGGCAGGTCGGGGTCGTGGTAGATGGCGACCGGGTTCTCGCCGAAACCGCGCGGCGGCTGCACGATCAGCACGACATTGCCGAAACGCAGTGCGGCGATGACGATCTCACCGTTCGGATCGGCGGAGCGGTCGACATAGAGTTCGCCGGGCGGCGGGCCCCACGCCTCGATCACGGCCTCGCGCAGGTCTTCGGGCAGCGTGTCGAACCACGCGGCGTAGGTGGCGGCGCCGATGCGAATCGGGTTGCCCTCCAACTGTTCCGCGGTGAGCCAGTCCGGGTCCTGGCCGCCCGCGGCGATCAGGGCGTGGATCAGGGCGTCGCCGTCGCGCTCCTCCAGCCCGGGGATCTCGCCGGGCGCGCCGAGATCGTAACCGGCCGCGCGCAATTCGGTGAGCAGGCGGATGGCGCTGGCCGGGGTGTCGAGGCCGACGGCGTTGCCGATGCGGGCGTGTTTGGTCGGATATGCGGAAAGCACCAGCGCCAGGCGCTTCTCGGCGGCGGGGATGTGGCGCAGGCGCGCGTGGCGCACCGCGATGCCGGCGACGCGGGCGGCGCGCTCCGGGTCGGGAACGTAGGTGGACAGGCCGTCGGCGTCGAACTCCTTGAAGGAGAACGGGACCGTGATGATGCGGCCGTCGAACTCCGGCACCGCGACCTGGGTGGCGACGTCGAGCGGGGAGAGGCCGTCGTCGTTGTCCTCCCACTGGGCGCGGCCGCTGGTGAGGCAGAGTCCTTGCAGGATCGGCACGTTCAGGTCGGCGAGGGCGCCCACGTCCCAGGCCTCGTCGTCGCCGCCCGCCGACGCGGTGGCCGGTTTCGTGCCGCCCGCCGCGAGGACGGTGACGACGAGCGCGTCGGCCTGGCGCAGGGTGGCGAGGAGTTCGGGTTCGGCGGTGCGCAGCGAGGCGCAGTACAGCGGGAGGGGGCGCGCGCCCGCGTCCTCGATCGCGGTGCACAAGGCGTCGACGTAGCCGGTGTTGCCCGCCAGGTGCTGGGCACGGTAGTAGACGACCGCGACCGTGGGCACGCCCGCGACCGGCGCGGGGTGGCGCGCTTCACGCTCGAGTTCGCCCCAGGTCGGCAGCTGGACGGGCGGTTCGAAACCGTGGCCGGTGAGCAGCACGGTGTCGGAGAGGAAGTTGTGCAACTGTCGCAGGTTGGCCGGGCCGCCCGCCGCCAAGTAGTTGTGGGCGTCGGCCGCCACACCGCCGGGAACGGTGGAACATTCCATGAGTTCGGCGTCGGGGGCGATCTCGCCGCCGAGCGCGACCATCGGCACCCCGCTGCCGCGCAGCGCGTCCAGCCCTTCCTCCCAGGCGCGTTTGCCGCCGAGGATGCGCACGACCACCAGGTCCGCGCCGTCGAGCAGGCCGGGCAGGTCGTCGACCAGCAGCCGGGCGGGGTTGCCGAGCCGGTAGTCGGCGCCGCTGGCGCGCGCGCTGAGCAGATCGGTGTCGGACGTGGACAGCAGCAGGATCACGGGTGACCTTCCTCGGGTGACGCGCCCATCGGGGGTGTGGTGCTCGCCGGAGAGGGTCTGGCTGTTCACAGTGGCGCGACCGCACCGGAATTCCACCGGTTTCCTCGTCAGCCGCCGAGCACGCCGATGCTACCCGGCGGGTGCTGCGCGCCGGGACACCCGCCTGCGGCTGGCGGGCGGTCGGCCTTCGCGCACCCCGTCGTAGGCTGGGCTCATCATGGCGCGCATCGTTCCCGATTCCTGTCCCGGCGTCCTGCGGTTGCATCAGGCGGCCGACGGGCCGTTGGCGCGGGTGCGGGTGCCGGGTGGGCTGCTCGCGGCGGGGCAGGTGGCGGCGCTGGCGGAGGCGGCGCGGGAGGTCGGGGACGGGGCGATCGAGCTGACCTCGCGCGGGAACGTGCAGCTGCGGCGGGTGCGGGACGCGGCCGCGCTGGAAGCGCGGCTGGTCGCGGCCGGGTTGCTGCCGAGCCGCACGCACGAGCGGGTGCGCAATATCGTGGCGTCGCCGCTGTCGGGGCGGGTCGGCGGGGTGGCCGATGTGCGCGGCCTGGTCGGCGAGCTCGATGCGGGTCTGTGCGGTGACGCGCGCCTGGCGGACCTGCCGGGCCGGGTGCTGTTCACGCTCGACGACGGCCGCGGTGACGTGAGCGGGCTCGGCGGCGACATCGGCGTCCGAGCGGTCGGCACGGACGAGTTCGCCCTGCTGCTCGCCGGAGCCGACACCGGCATCCGGGTCGCGACAGCCGAAGCGGTGGCGGTGCTGCTCGCCGCCGCGCACCTGTTCCTCGACGTGAGTGAGGGGCGCTGGCGGGTGCACGAGGTGCCTGGCGGCCCGGGGCGCATCGTGGACGGGCTCGGCCTCACGCCCGGCGCGGACCGCCTCGATCCGCCCGCGCCGCAAGATCTTCCGATCGGGTGGCTGCCCCAGGACGACGGGCTGGTCGCGCTCGGCGCGGGGGTGCGGCTCGGCACCCTCGACGCCAGGACCGCGGAATTTCTCGCCGCCGTCGAGCGTCCCGTCGTCGTGACACCCTGGCGCGGACTGGTTCTCACCGACCTCGACGAATGGACCGCCGAACAGGTCGTGCGCGTCCTCGCCCCCATGGGCCTGATCTTCGACGCCGCCTCACCGTGGCTGCGGGTGAGCGCCTGCGCGGGACGGCCCGGCTGCGCCAAGTCCCACACCGACGTGCGCGCCGACCTCACGGCCGCCGTGGAATCCGGCCGGGTCCTGCCCGCAGACCAGCCCACCGAGCCCAACGAGAATCCGCTCCCGGCAAGCGAACTCGTCGTCGCGGGCCGCCAGCACTGGTCCGGCTGCGACCGCCACTGCGGACGGCCCCACGACGCCGTATCGGTGACCGCCACACCGAACGGCTACCGCGTCGACTGAGACGGCCTGCCGTTCCTGGAGCGACTCCTCGCACCGTGGGCACGTCCGGCAAGGACCACATCCGTCGGCGCACCCCCGGTCGGGCGTGCCCCAGCACGATCGAGTCGACAGTTTTCGCCAGGCGGTCCGTGCGGCCGGTCCGCTAGCCCGAGCGCCGATCAGTGCACCTCGAGCGTGCAGCACTTGATGCCGCCGCCCGCTTTCAGCAGTTCGGACACATCCACCGGCACCGGCCGGAACCCGCGCGCGTCCAGTGCGGCGGCCAGGTCGGTGGCGCGGGGGCTGAGGAAGACGTTCGCGCCGTCGGACACGCCGTTGAGACCGAGGACGGCGGCGTCGGCGTCGGTGGCCTCGATCGCGTCGGGGAACAGGCCGGCGAGGATGGTGCGGCTGGTGGGGCTGAACGCCGGCGGATAGTAGGCGACGGTGGTGTCGTCGAGGACCATCAGCACGGTGTCGAGGTGGTAGAAGCGCGGATCCACCAATTCCAGGGACACGACCGGGATTTCGAAGAACAGCTCCACCTCGCGGTGCGCGGCGAGCGAGGTGCGGAATCCGGTGCCCGCCAGGAACCGTCCGCCCACAAGTGCGAAATCGCCTTCGCCCTCGTTGAATTCGGAGGCGGCGGCCAGCTCCGCGCCGCCGCGCCGGGCGAACCAGTCGTGGTAGGCGGGACCTTCGGCGGTGCGTTCGGCGTGGGTGAACCGGGCCGACATCACCCGCTCGCCGACGATCAGCCCGCCGTTCGCGGCGAACACCATGTCGGGCAGGCCCGGCGCGCCCGGCACCACTTCCACCGTGTGCCCGAACCGTGCGAACGTGTCGCGCAGCGCGTCCCATTGCGAGAGGGCGAGCGCGCGGTCCACCCGCGCGCCCGGGTTCATCCAGGGGTTGATCGCGTACCGCACGTCGAAGTGATCGGGGCGGCACATCACGAACCGGCGCGGCACGGGTCGGCGGACCGGTGTCGGTTCGGGGATCTCCAGGGTTGCTACTGAGGTCATCGTGGCTCCCGGCAAGAGTCGCAATTCGGCTGAGATGACCGTAATCGGCATAGCATTGCGCCAGGAACATCCATTCATTGCGCATTACCCGTGGCTTGCGGCGAATTATTGCGCGAGAGAGGAAGTGGTGTGACGTGGACGACACCGATCGGCTGATTCTGGGCCACCTGCTGCGCTCGGCGCGCGCGTCGTTCCAGGAGATCGGCTCCGCGGTGGGGCTGTCCGCGCCCGCGGTGAAACGTCGCGTGGACCGCATGGTGGCCTCCGGCCAGATCACCGGCTTCACCGCGCTGGTCAATCCGGCCGCCCTCGGCTGGACCACCGAGGCCTACGTCGAGGTCTACTACCGCGACAACATCTCCCCCGCCGAACTGCGCCGCAGCCTCGAACCGATCCCCCAGGTGGTGGGCGTGTGGACGATCGCGGGCGAGGCCGACGCCCTGTTGCACGTCATGGCGACCGATATGGCCGAGATCGAATCGACCGTCGAGCGGATCCGGGAGAACGCCGGCGTCGGCCGCACCCGCAGCTCGATCGTCATGTCGCGCATCCTGGAACGCCCCCGCACCTGACGGAAAGCGCCCCACCTAGGGACCGACCACACGGCGCTCCGACCGACGACGTGCGCCAGCTCACGGGCAACCGAGCCGACGGGCGCTCGAGCGACTCGAGCCAACGGGCGCCCCAGCGTACAGGCGCCCGACCCGGCAGGTGCCCGAACCGACGCACGCCCGAACCAGCAGGCGCGGGTCGCGGCGGGCAGGGCAGCTGCCTGGCCCGCGATGCCCTCCTCCATGGCGGCTTTCGCGATCCTGTTCCGCAGCACCTGGCCGGACCGCAGCCGTAGGGGTGCGAACGAACCGTCCGACGCCGTACCGCTCGACATGGGAGACCTTCCTCTCCCCCGCAAATGTTTACATCGCTCACATAGAGCTGGACACCACGGCAGGAAGGGATGTAAGCACTGTCGACAACGGCTAGATTGGAGGCATGGCACCGTCGTCCACGTCGTACCACCACGGCGACCTACCCAACGCGCTGGTGCGCGCGGCCGTCGAGCTGCTCGAAGAGGGCGGCGCGACCGAACTGTCCCTGCGCGCCGCGGCCCGGCGCGCGGGCGTCTCGACCGCCGCGCCGTACCGCCACTTCGCCGACCGCGACGCCCTGCTCTCCGCGGTCGCCGCGGTGGGCTACCGCGAACTGACCGCCGACCTGGGCGCCGCGCACCCCGCCCCGGCCACCCCCGAAGGCCTCGCCGCGATCGCGACCACCTACGTGCGCTTCGCCCTGACGCGCCCGGGCATGTTCCGTGCCATGTTCGCCGAGCCCTGCGATCCGACCAGCCCCGAGCGGGTGGCCGCCACCGAGGCCATCAGCGAATACGTCGGACACCTTGCCCAGGAGGCGTTCCCGGACTCCGACGTGGACGCGATGGCCACTGCGCTCTGGGCCCTGGTGCACGGCCTGGCCTTCCTGCACCTGGACGGCAAGTTCGACACCTCCTCCGACGAAGCCGTCACCGAGCGCGTCCGCACCGCCGTGTACGCGGCGATCGGCGTCATCGACCGGACGTCGGTCGCGGAGAACGCGATCGCCGACCGCGCCTGACAGCGCACGCCACCGCCCGCACGGGCTGAGGCGTGCCCGGTTCCGGCGTGACTCTAGGGTGTGAGTCATGTCCGACGTGCGTGCCAGCTACCTCACCGACGGGGCCGAGATCTATCGGCGGTCGTTCGCGACCATCCGCGCGGAGGCGGAGCTGAGCGCGTTCCCCCCGGATGTGGAGCGGGTCGTCGTGCGGATGATCCACGGGTGCGGCCAGGTCGATCTCGCGGGCGATATCGCCTTCTCCCCCGGCGTGGTCGCGGCCGCCCGCGCGGCCCTGCGCGACGGCGCGCCGATCCTGTGCGACGCCACCATGGTCGCCTCCGGCGTCACCCGTCAACGCCTGCCCGCCGACAACGAGGTGATCTGCACGCTCGCCGACCCCCGCGTACCGGAACTCGCGGCGGCCCTGGGCAATACGCGTTCGGCGGCGGCGCTGGAACTGTGGCGCGACCGTCTCGACGGGGCCGTGGTGGCCATCGGCAACGCGCCCACCGCGCTGTTCCACTTGCTCGACATGCTCGACGCGGGCGCGCCGCGGCCTGCCGCGATCCTCGGTATCCCGGTCGGATTCATCGGCGCGGCGGAGTCGAAGGACGCGCTGGCCGCGTACGGCGGCGTGGAGTTCCTCACCGTGCGGGGGCGGCGCGGCGGCAGCGCCATCACCGCGTCGGCGCTCAACGCGATCGCGAGCGAACAGGAATGAGCGGGCAACCTCTCGGGGAATCGACCGAGCGCGAGGCCGAGCCGGGTGGCTTGAAAGGCTTTGTCGCACAGACGGACGGACAACCGGGCACCGATCGTGAGGCGAGGATATGAGCGCGGGCAAACTCTGGGGCGTCGGACTCGGACCGGGCGACCCCGAACTGGTGACGGTGAAAGCCGCGCGCGTCATCGCCGAGGCCGACGTGATCGCATTCCACAGCGCGCGGCACGGGCGCAGCATCTCGCGGGGCATCGCCGCGCCCTATATGCGGCCAGGCCAGCTCGAGGAACATCTCGTCTACCCGGTCACCACCGAGACCACCGACCATCCCGGCGGTTACCAGGGCGCGATCGACGAGTTCTACGAGCAGGCCGCCGCCCGGCTCGCCGAACATCTCGCGGTGGGACGCTCGGTCGCCCTGCTGGCGGCGGGCGATCCGCTGTTCTACAGCTCGTACATGCACATGCACCGCAGGCTCGCGGACCGGTTCGAGGCCGAGATCATCCCGGGCATCACCTCGGTGAGCGCCGCCTCCGCCGCTCTCGGGACGCCCTTGGTGGAGGGTGAGCAGGTGCTGACGGTGTTGCCCGGCACCTTGCCCGCCGACGAGCTCACCCGTCGTCTGCGCGACACGGAGGCCGCGGCGATCATGAAGCTCGGTCGCACCTATCCCGGTGTGCGCCAGGCGCTCTCGGATTCCGGCCGCCTGGACGACGCCTACTACGTGGAGCGCGCCAGCACGGGCAAGCAGCGCGTGCTCGCCGCCGCCGACGTGAACGACGCGGACGTGCCGTACTTCTCGATCACCCTCGTTCCCGGCCCGCGCCCGACGACACCGCTCCCCCGCACGGATTCCCCTGCCGCCCAAACGGTTACCGAGACTGCGCCTCGATCCGAGTCCGCCGCCCCGGGCGAGGTGGTCGTAGTCGGCCTCGGTCCCGGCGCGCCGGACTGGACCACCCCCGAGGTGCGCGCCGCGCTCGACGCCGCCACCGATCTCGTCGGCTACACCACCTATATCGACCGGGTCCCGGTACGCCCCGGCCAGCGCAGGCACGCCAGTGACAACCGGGTCGAATCCGAGCGCGCGGCCATGGCTTTGGACCTGGCCAAGCACGGGGCGAAAGTGGCGGTGGTGTCCTCGGGCGATCCGGGGGTCTTCGCGATGGCGGCCGCCGTGCTGGAGGAGTCGGCCGACCCGCAGTGGCGCGACGTGCCGGTCCGAGTGCTGCCCGGTCTCACCGCGGCCAATGCCGTCGCCAGCCGCGTGGGCGCGCCCCTGGGCCACGACTACGCCATGATCTCGCTCTCCGACCGGCTGAAGCCGTGGGAGGTCGTCGCGCAGCGCCTGTCGGCGGTGGCGGCGGCCGATATGGCGATCGCGATCTACAACCCGGCGTCCTCGCAGCGCACCTGGCAGGTCGCCGCCATGCGCGACCTGCTGCTCGAGCACCGCAAGCCCGGCACCCCGGTGGTCCTCGGGCGCGATGTGGGCGGCCCGACCGAATCCGTGCGCGTGGTCACCCTGACCGACCTCGATCCCGCCGACGTCGACATGCGTACGCTGTTGATCATCGGCGCCTCCACCACGGCCACCGTCGACACCCCGCACGGCACCCGCGTCTACACCTCCCGCCGCTACGGAACCAGCTGAGCCCCACCGGCATTCATTCCGAGGGCTGCCCGGCGCTCCGGCTGGACGGCGACGACCTCGCCGAGCGGATAGTCCGGCCGCTTCCGCCAGCGCCTCGTCATCCACGCCGACTCGAGCTGCGCCCACACCCCTCCATGATGGTAAGGGCGTACCATGAAGGCTTTCCCCGCCCGCGAGAGGAGCCCACGCCCGTGCCGCGCTTGGTCGACCACGAGCAACGCCGCCGCCAGATCACCGACGCCGCCCGGCGCGTGATCACGCGCGGCGGGATGGAAGCGGCCACCTTCCAGTCGGTCGCCGCCGAGGCGGGGATCTCGGTGCGCCTGGTGCAGTACTACTTCGGCACCAAGAAGGACTTCCTGATGGCGACGCATCGCGCCGTGATCGACGATTCGGCGGCCCGGTTCACCGAGCGGATCACGGCGGGCGGGCCGATCACCGACCCGCGCGAGATCGTCCGCACCGTCGCCGACGCCCTGCTGCCCTTGGACGCGGACAGCCGCTCAGACGCCCTGGTCAACGTCGCCTTCCACGTCGCGGGGCTCACCGGCTCGGAGATCGTGTCCGAGGACCTGCTGGCCCCACCTCGCCTGCTGGTCGCGACGCTCACCGACGTGCTGAGCAAGGCCGACCCCGACAGCGCCGCCACGGCCGAACTGGACGCGGGACTGATCCTCGGCGCGCTCGTCGGGCTGACGCAGAGTATGTTGGCCGGACACCACAGCGCCGACGAAGCCCGCAGGTTCGTCGATCATCTCCTCGACCGGATCCCGGGGACGGCGCGGTAGACTTACATTCCACTATGGAATGTCTACGCGGAGGGAGCGCGCGGTGACAGAGACCGCCACTCGGCGCAAGACCCTGAACTCGACGGCGGCCTCGCTGCTCGGGTTCCTGCACGAAGGCCCCATGTCCGGCTGGGATCTGGTGACCATCGCCCAGGAGCGGATCGGCGGCTTCTGGACGATCACACAGAGCCAGGTGTATCGCGAGCTGGCCGCCATGCACACGGCCGGCCTGGTCGAGAAGGGCGAGAGCGGCGCGCGCGATCGCACGCCCTACCGGATCACCGACGCGGGCCGGGAAGCGTTCGCGGAGTGGATCGCTCGCGATCCCGGCGCCGAGACCATCCGGGTGCCGCTGCTGCTGACGATGTCGTTCGGCAGGCACCTCGATCCCGAGCATTTGGACCGGATCATCGCGGCCAATCGCAAGATTCACGAGGCACGCCTGGCGCACTATCTGACCGACGACCACGACAACATCCCCCCGCACTCGCGCGCCACGCTCGATTTCGGCATCCGCTACGAGCGCGCGGTCCTCGAGTGGTTCGACAACCTACCGACGTTGCTCGGCCGCTGACGCGGCGCGGGAGACTTTGTCCCGCAACCACTCCCACGCGTCCTCCACATTGTCGACGACCTCGCCGCCGGGGAGCGGCGGCCGCTCGACCACGACGACGGGAATGCCGGCCGCGCGCGCCGCGACGAGTTTCGCCTCGGTCTGCTCGCCGCCGCTGTCCTTGGTGACCAGCACATCGATGCGGTGCGCGGCCAGCAGCTGCGCCTCCTCCTCGGAGGTGAACGGCCCACGGGCGAACAGTAATTCGTGCCGGGCGGGCAGCGGACCACTCGGCGGGTCGATGGATCGGATCAGGAACCACGGACCGTCCACGCCCGCGAACGCCCCCACGCCCTGACGCCCGATGGTCAGAAACACCCGCGCCCCCAGGCTCGGGAGCACGCGGGCGGCCTCGTCGAGATCGGGCACGCGAATCCAACGGTCACCGGGACTTTCGGTCCAACCGGGCCTGCGTAGATGCAGCAGCGGGACGCCCGCCGCCCGCGCGACCGTCGACGCGTTGGCGCTGATCCGCGCGGCGAAAGGATGGGTGGCCACCACCACGGCGTCGATATCGTTGTCCGCCAACCACTCCCGCATCCCCTCGGCGCCGCCGAAACCGCCGACGCGCACCTCGCCCTCGGGCCACGCAGGATTCCGCACGCGGCCGGCGAGCGAGGTCACGATCTCGAGACCTCGCTCGCCGGTGGCCAGGTGGGCCAGGCGCCGGGCTTCGCCGGTGCCGCCCAGGATCAGGGCTTTCAGGGCTGGCCGCTGAAGTACGCCAGACCCGAGTTCAGCAGCGACGGGCCACCGGCGACCAGCAGGCCGATGACCGCGCCGAGGGCCGCGCCCGGAATGACGCCGACCACGAAACCGAACAGGCCGATGAGCCCGCCGATCACGGCGCCGACCGCCGCACCCAGCGAGGCGCGCTGCAACTCGGCGAAGAACCACTGCTGGGAGCTGATGTCCTGGGTGGCGATCGCACCGGCCTTCGGGGTGAGCGTGAGGCTGCGGCCCTCGTCGGCGATGGCCGCGCCGAACTCGACGGGCGCGCCCGTGGCCGCGTCCACGGCGCCGAGCGGGATGCGGGTGACGACCTCGCCCGCGGCGTTGGTCAGGGTGACCGCGGTGCTGTCGGCGTCCAGGCTGAACGCGCCGCCGGTGACGGTGGTGACGATCGAGCGGCCCGCGTCGGCCAGGGTGGCGGTGTAGTTCACGCCCTGGTCGGTGCCCTGCGCGGCCAGCGTGGCCTGCTGCTCGGCGGCCGGGGGCACGCCGGGGCCCGCGTAGGCGGTACCCGCGGCGACACCGGTCGCGGCGATGGCCAGCACGGCGGTGGCGGCGAACTTCTTGTACTTCATACTTCTCCCCATCAGGTATCGGATTCGAGACGATCGAATCTCGCTGCCGACCCTACCCGCAGGCCAACCGGGGTTTCATCCCCCGAAAGTCCCGGCCGGTGTGCTATCGCGGTTTGACGGCCGACCACTGCGCGACCGGGAGCTGCGGGCGCCATGCGGTGAACCCGCCGAGCGGCTCGGCACGGTAGATCTGGAATTTCCGCAGGTCACCGCCGTATCGAGCGGCCGAGGACACCAGCAGCGCCTCCGATTCGGCGGTCACCGCGTTGGCGACGAGCCGGCCGCCGTGACGCAGCTGTGCCCAGCATGTCTCGAGCACGCCAGGCTGGGTCACACCGCCACCGAGGAAGATCGCGTCCGGAGCGGGTTCCCCGGACGCGTCCGCCAGTTCGGCCAGCACCTCGCCGCGCACGCGGAGCTGCGGGACGCCGAGCGCCGTCGCGTTGGCCTCGATGCCCGCGCGCCGGGTGGCGAGACGTTCGAAGGTGACCGCGCGGCAGGTGGGGTGGGTGCGGCACCATTCGATGGCGATGCTGCCGGAGCCGCCGCCCACGTCCCAGAGCAGTTCGCCCGGAGCGGGGGCGAGGGCGGCGAGGGTCAGCGCGCGCACCTCCGCCTTGGTGAGCTGGCCGTCGCCGCCGTACAGGGCATCGGGGAGGCCGGGCAGTCGGGTAGCGCGGGGGCGGTCCGGGTCCGCGACGCATTCGAGCGCGATGATATTGAGCGGATCGACTTCGCGCGCAGTCCATTTCGCGGCAAGGTCCTGGGAGATGCGCTCGGCGGGGCCGCCGAGTTGTTCGAGGACGGTGAGGGTGGAGTCGCCGAAACCGTTCTCGCGCAACAGTTCCGCAAGCGCGGACGGTGTTCGCTCGTCGGCGCTCAGGACAAGAAACCTGCTGCCGTCCGACAATTCGGGAAGCACCGCGTGCAGCGGCCTGCCGACCGCGCTGACCACCGGTGTTTCGGCCAGCGGCCAGCCGAGGCGGGCACAGGCCAGCGTGGCCGACGAGGGCTGCGGAAACACCTGCAGCGCAGCGGGACCCACGAGCCGGGCCAGCGTGACGCCGATGCCGTAGAACATCGGGTCGCCGCTGGCCAGCACGCACACGCGCCGACCCGTCTGCTCGCGCAACAGGTCCGGCAGGGCGGGCAGCAACGGTGACGGCCATGCCCGGCGTTGGATGCCGACTTCCTCAGGGACAAGGGCCAATTGGCGGGCGGAACCGAACAGGACCTCGGCCGCGCCGATCGCCTCCTTGGCGCGCACGCCGAGCCCGTCCCACCCGTCGGCACCGAGGCCGACGACCACGAGGGGCGGGCCCGCCCAGGTGAGCGTCACCGGGGCAGCCGGCGCCAGACGGCGCGGGGCAGCAGTCGCATACCCACGAACACGGGACCCAGGACCCACGGCACCCAGAGCTGGTCGGTGCCCCGCCGCAGCCCGCGCACGACGGCGTCGGCGACCTGGTCCGGGGTGCTGGAGAACGGGGCCGGATCCATGCCCTCGGTCATGCGGCCGATGACGAAGCCGGGCCGCACCAGCAGGAGCTGAACTCCGCTGCCGTGCAACGCATCCGTGAGCCCGGAGACGAAACCATCCAGGCCCGCCTTGGCCGAGCCGTACACGTAGTTGGCGCGGCGCACCCGCACGCCCGCCACCGAACTGAACGCGACGATCTGGCCGCGGCCCTGCGCGCGCAGGAGATTCGCGAGGGTGGTGAGCACGCTGACCTGGGCGACGAAGTCGGTGTGCACCACGGCCGCGGCGTGCTCGGGTTCGCGTTCGGCGCGGGCCTGGTCGCCGAGCACCCCGAAGGCGAGGACGGCGACGCCGATCGGGCCGTGCTCGGCCGCGATCTTCTCCAGCAGCGCTTGGTGGCTCGCGATGTCGTCGGCGTCGAAATCGGCGGTGTGCACGGCGGTCGCGCCCGCGGCCCGGACCTGCGCGATCGGGGCGGTGAGGTCGCCGCCCGGCCGCGCCGCCAGGATCACCGTGCGGCCCGGCGCGAGCCTGCGCGCGACCTCGAGGCCGATCTCGCTGCGTCCGCCGAGCACCAGGACGGAACCGTCGTCGATCCCTCGCTTACCCATGCGCCCAGTCTGTCATCCGAGGACGAGGGACGTGCACGCCCATACGCTCAGGTGCGCGCGGAACCACGTGCCGGTGTGCCTTTCAGTGCTGACGCGCTTCGGCGAGGGGACGAGACACGCTCGGATGCGGACACGAACCGGGCGGCCGACCTCCCTCATCGCCTATCGGCCCGCGGCCGAAGCGCCCGCCCCTCAGCGGAGCGAGCCGGAGGACAGCACGCGCCCCACCTGGATCGCGATCACCACGCGCGTGGGGTTCTCGCGCGGGATGCGGTAGCGGGCGGCGTAGCGCTCCTCCGCTTCGGCGACCGAGGCGGGATCGGTCAGCACGGTCGCGGGACCTTCGAGGGTGAGCCAGCGGGGACCGTTGACCTGGCTCACGGCGGCGTAACCGGAGCGGCGGACATTGCGCACCTTCACCGAACCGCCGTCGGTGATGATGCGGACCAGTCCGGCGTCGGGGTCCCAGGTGAAACCCACCGCCACCACGTGCGGCGTGCCGTCGGCGCGGAGCGTGGTGAGGGTGGCGAGGTGGCGTTCGGTGACGAATTCGACGGCGGCCGGGCTCAGATCGGCGGTGGTGGTCGGCATCATCCGACCGTACCCGGGGCGAGTCGGAGGCCCGCGCACGTGGTGACGCCCGGTGGTCGTCCACTCGCCGGCCGCCGCCCTCGTCCGAACGCGGATGTGGCTACACCGACAGTTCGGTGACGATCTTCTCGATGCGGCTGTGGTCGCCGATGGTCACGCGCACCTTGGGTTTCTTTCCGCTGCCGAGGGATTCGACCACGTCGGCGGGGACGCGGAACCCGGTGGCGGTCTTGCCACCGAGTTCGATCGTGGTGGTGAACGTCGACACCGGGCCGGTCACAGGACGGTGAGGCCGTGGGGGCGGGTGTTCATGGATTCGGCGCCGTCCTCGGTGACGACCACGATGTCCTCGATGCGGGCGCCCCAGCTGCCCCGGAAGTAGATGCCGGGTTCGACGCTGAACGCCATCCCCTGCTGCAAGACCAGGTCGTTACCCGCGACGATGTAGGGCTCCTCGTGCACCGACAGTCCGATGCCGTGGCCGGTGCGGTGCACGAACGCGTCACCGAAACCGGCCTCGGTCAACACATCTCGCGCGGCGGCGTCCACCGACTGGGCGGAGACGCCGGGCCGGACGGCGGCGACGGCGGCCGCCTGGGCGCGCTCGAGCGCCGCGAACCGGTCCACGATCGCCGCGCTGGGCTCGCCGAGGACGTAGGTGCGGGTGGAGTCGGAGTAGTAGCCGGGTTCCACCGGCCCGCCGATATCGATCACCACCACGTCGCCCTTGCCGATCCGGCGCTCGGAGACGCCGTGGTGCGGGTCGGCGCCGTGCGGACCGCTGCCCACGATGACGAACGCCGCCTCCGTATGTCCTTCCTCTACGATCGCCGCCGAGATATCGGCCCCCACTTCCGCCTCGGTGCGGCCCGCGACGAGGAACTCACCCATCCGCGCGTGCACGCGGTCGATGGCGGCGCCCGCGCGGCGCAGCGCGTCGATCTCGGCGGCGTCCTTGATCATCCGCATCTCGCGCAGCACCGGCGTCGCCGAGGCGGGCAACCCGCTGAACGCCCCCGCCAGCGGGATCAGGTGCAGCGCGGGCATCGCGTCGGCCACGGCCACGCGCGAACCGGCGTGCAGCGTCGAGCGCACCACCTGGTACGGGTCCACCCCGTCGACCCAGTCCAGCACTTGCAGACCGAGTTCGCCCGCCGCCGAGCCTTCCAGCGAGGCCAGCTCGAGCTTCGGAATCACTACCGAGGGCGTCGCCCCGTCGGCGGAGATCACCAGGCAGGTGAGCCGTTCGAACGATTCGGCCGCCGACCCGATCAGATACCGCAGATCCGGCCCCGGCGTGATGAGCAGCGCGTCGAGGTGCGCCGCGCGCATCAGCTCGACCGCCCGCTCCAGCCGCTCCCCGTACACATCCGCCGCGAACCTGGATTCCGTGTGCGAACTCATACCTTCCGACGTTACCCGCCCGCCCGCCGCGGCGGACCCGCCCCGCGGGATCGCCGCCGGTTCGTCGGTGGCGCCGGGTAGCCTTCGGCGGGTGACCTCTGCGACGACCGGTGGCCCGCTGCTCCTGCTCGACGGCGCCAGCCTGTGGTTCCGTGCCTTCTACGCCATCCCGGACAAGATCACCGCGCCCGACGGCCGCCCGGTCAACGCGGTGCGCGGGTTCACCGATATGGTCGCCTCGCTCGTCACCAAGCACGCGCCCGCGCGGCTGGTGGTGTGCCTGGACCTGGACTGGCGGCCCAGCTTCCGCGTGGAACTGGTGCCGTCCTACAAGACGCACCGCCTCGACACCTCGGCCCCGGAGCCGGGCACGGAGGAGGTGCCCGACCGCCTCACCCCGCAGGTCGACATGATCCTCGACGTCCTCGAGGCCGCGGGCATCGCCACCGGCGGCGCGGAGGGGCTCGAAGCCGACGACGTGCTCGGCACCCTCGCCACCCGGGAGCGCACCGACCCGGTCATCGTGGTGAGCGGCGACCGCGACCTGCTGCAGTTGGTCCGCGACGAGCCCGCGCCGCCCGTGCGGGTGCTGTACGCGGGGCGCGGGCTGGCCAAGGCCGAACTGTTCGGGCCCGCCGAGGTGGCGGCGAAATACGGTGTGCGAGAAGAGAACGCGGGGCCCGGCTACGCCGATCTGGCGACCTTGCGCGGCGATTCCTCGGACGGTCTGCCGGGTGTGGCCGGGATCGGCGAGAAGTCGGCGGCCACCCTGATCTCGCGCTTCGGCTCGCTGGAGGCGCTGCGCGCCGCCGTCGACGACCCCGCCTCCGACCTCGCGCCCGGTGTGCGCGGCAAGCTGCGCGCGGCCGAGGACTATCTGACGGCCGCCGCACCGGTGGTGCGCGTGGTCCGCGATGCCGAAGTGGTGTTGTCGCGGCCCGACGCGCTGCCGGTGAGCCCGGCCGACCCGGACCGCCTCGCCGAACTGGCGGTTCTCTACAACGCCGAGAGCCCGATCAAGCGATTGATCGCGGCGCTGCAAGCTCCCCGAGGCTGAGTACCTCCCCCACCAACGCAAAGGCCCGTGAACGCCCCGCGCCCACACCGCATTCGGTGTGATCGCGGAGCCTTCACGGGCCGAGGGTCCCCACCCCGGGCGGCGCGGGGCCGCCCGTCCGCCGAGCGGATCAGCTGGGGCGGCCTACCTCGTAGGTGCCGTCTTCCTTGGTGATCTTGATATTGACGGTCTTCTCCTCGCCGCTGACCTTCAGGGTGCAGGAGAAGGTGGCATCGACCTCGACGGCCTGACCGGACGGGCACGCGACGTCGGTGACGTCCTGGATGCCGTAGGAGTCGGTGAGGACCTTCTGCACGCCCTCCTGCACCGCCGTCTGGTCCAGTTCGTCGGACGCGGTGAGGAACAGGATCAGGCCCACCACACCGGCGATCACCAGGACGCCGACCACGGCGAGCGCCGCGATCAGGCCCTTCTTGCTCTTGCCGCCCTGCGGCGGCTGGCCTGCGCCCTGACCGCCCCACTGCTGCTGCGGCTGGCCCGCCTGGCCCCACTGCTGCTGCGGCTGCTGGTTCCAATCCTGCGGCTGGCCCGGGGTCTGCCCCCACTGCTGCTGCGGCTGGCCGGGGGTCTGGCTCCACGGCTGCTGCGGCTGCTGCTGGGGCTGCTGCCCCCACGGCTGCTGCGGCTGGCCGGGCGTCTGGCCCCACTGCTGCTGCGGCGGCTGGTTCGGGTCGCCGCCCCACTGCTGGGTGGGCTGGGCCTGCGGATTCGGCTGCCCACCCCATTGCTGGGTCGGTCCGGCGCCGCCGGGCGTCTGCTGTCCGCCCCACTGCTGGGTGGGATCGTTACGTCCCTCCCCGGCGGGGTCGTTCGGTCCGTACGGGCCGCTCATCTGCTTGCCTCCACTCGCATCGTTCTTCACACGGTAGCCCCCCGCGGGCGACTCGTCGCACGGTAACGACTCCTCCACCACGGTCGGTGCGCGAAAGAAATCAAATCACAACTGAATCCGCTACGCGGCGTCCACCGCCACGACACCCCGCCGGATGGCCCGCACCGCCTTGGCGGCGGTCCCCGCGAGCTCGGGGTCGTCGGCGGTGCCGTTGATCTGGTCGAGCAGGTCGATGACCTGCCTGCACCAGCGCACGAAATCGCCCGCCGACAGCGGCGTGCCCTGGTCACCACTGGCCAGCAACGATTCGGCCAACCCGTCGCCGCGCGCCCATTTGTACACGCCCGACACGAATCCGAGATCGGGTTCGCGCGTGGGCGGCAGCTTGTGGCGGGCCTCGTCGCCGCGCAACTCCTGCCACACCCCGACCGTCTCGCCGACCGCCCTCTTGATCGGCGCGGTCGGGCCGGTGACGCCCAGCAAACCGCCTTCCTGCCGGGATTCGTACACCAGGATCGACACCACCGCCGCCAGCTCGGCAGGCCCCAGACCGCGCCAGAGCCCCTGCCGCAGGCATTCGGCGACCAGCAGATCGCTCTCGGCGTAGATGCGGGCGAGCCTGCGCCCGTCGGCGGTGACCTCGCCCTCGCGCACGAACCCGCGCTCCTCGAGCAGCCCGACGATGCGGTCGAAGGTGCGCGCCAGCGAGTTCGTGGTGGCCGCGACCTTCTGGCGCATGGCCTCGGTCTCGCGCGCCAGCCGGTTGTAGCGCTCGCCGATCCTGGCCATCTGCTCGCGGTCGGGCCGGTGGTGCGCGGGGTGCGCGCGCAGGCTGCGCCGCAACGTGGAGAGCTCCCGGTCGTCGGCCGCCTCCGCCCGCTTCCCGCGCCGCGAGCGCCCCGGCGCGGTGATGCCGGTGCTGCGCAGGGCCGAGGCCAGATCGCGGCGGGTGCGCGCGGTGCGGTGATCCACCCGGCGCGGCAGGCGCATGTGGCCCAGCGGCTCGGCCGGGTTGGGGAAGTCGGCGACCGACACGCGGCCCGCCCACTTGTCCTCGGTGAGCACCAGCGGGCGCGGATCGTTCGGCGTGGCGTCGGGTTCCAGGATCACCGCGAGCCCGGTGCGCCGCCCGGACTGGATGGCCACCACATCGCCCCGGCGCAACGCCGTCAGCGCGGTCACGGCCGCGCCGCGCCGGTCGGACCGGTGCTGCTGGGCCAGCTGGCGCTCGCGCTGCTTGATCCGCTCGCGCAGCGAGATGTATTCCAGGAAGCCGCCTTCCGTGCCACCCAGCTGTTCGCGCAACGTCGCCAGCTGTGCTTCGTTGCGCTCGATGCCACGCACCAGGCCCACCACCGAACGGTCGGCCTGGAACTGCGCGAACGACCGCTCCAGCAGCGCGCGGGATTCGGCCGCGCCCATCCGGTCGATCAGGTTGATCGACATGTTGTAACCGGGGCGGAACGAGCTGCGCAGCGGGTACGTCCGGGTGGAGGCCAGGCCGGCGACAGCGCTGGTGTCGACCTCCGGCTGCCACAGCACCACCGCGTGACCCTCGACGTCGATGCCGCGCCGCCCGGCGCGCCCGGTGAGCTGCGTGTACTCGCCGGGCGTGAGTTCGGCGTGCGATTCGCCGTTGTACTTGACCAGCCGTTCCAGCACCACGGTGCGCGCGGGCATGTTGATGCCCAGCGCGAGCGTCTCGGTGGCGAACACCGCCCGTACCAGCCCGCGCACGAACAGTTCCTCCACCGTGTGGCGGAAGGCGGGCAGCATGCCCGCGTGGTGCGCGGCCAGGCCGCGGTGCAGCGCCTCGCGCCACTCCCAGTAGCCGAGCACCTCGAGATCGCCCTTGGGCAGGTCGCCGGTGTGCTTCTCGATGATGGCGTCGATCTCGTCGGCCTCGCCGTCGCGGCTCAGGTCCAGGCGCGAGCGCACGCACTGGGCCAGCGCGCCGTCGCACCCGGCACGGCTGAAGATGAACGTGATCGCGGGCAGCAGGCCCTCTTCGTCCAGCCGCGCCAGCACCTCCGGGCGCGGCAGCGGCCGGAAGTCGCGCCGCCCGCCGCCACGGCCGCGCGGGCCGTGGCCCCAGCCGTTCATCCGGTCGGCGGCCTCGCGCTGGCGGATGTAGCGCACCAGGTCCTCGTCGACGAGGACCTTCTGATCGCTGGACTTGGTGTCGAACAGGTCGAACATGCGCCTGCCCACCATCACGTGCTGCCACAGCGGCACCGGGCGCGTCTCGTCCACCACCACCGCGGTGTCGCCGCGCACGGTCGCCATCCACGCGCCGAACTCCTCGGCGTTGCTGACCGTGGCCGACAGGCTCACCAGCCGCACGTCGGCGGGCAGGTGCAGGATGACCTCCTCCCACACCGCGCCGCGGAAGCGGTCGGCCAGGTAGTGCACCTCGTCCATCACGACGTAGGACAGGCCGCGCAGCGCGTCCGACGACGCGTAGAGCATGTTGCGCAGCACCTCGGTGGTCATCACGATCACCGGCGCGGTCGGGTTGATCGACTGGTCGCCGGTGAGCAGGCCGACGTGCTCGCGGCCGTGGCGCTCGGTGAGGTCGGCGAACTTCTGGTTCGACAGCGCCTTGATCGGCGTGGTGTAGAAGCACTTGCCGCCCGAGGCCAGGGCCAAGTGCACGGCGAACTCGCCGACCACCGTCTTGCCCGCGCCGGTGGGCGCGCACACGAGCACGCCGTGGCCGCCTTCCAGCGCGCGGCAGGCCTGCCGCTGGAACGGGTCGAGAGAGAAGGTCAGCTCGGCGGCGAAGGTCGCCAGCTCGCCAGTCAGGGACCGGTCATCTGTCACCGTTCAGAGGGTATCGGAGTAGTCCGACACCGGGCGCGTGGATTTCCCGGCCGGGTCCACCATGCCCTCGGCGGGACGGATCGGCTCGGGCGCGCCGATCTCGGAGGCCTCGTCGTCGTCCAATGCGGCCAGCGCGTCGCGGCGGGCCTTGCGCTTGTCGTGGATCCTGGCGATCTGCACGGCCACCTCGAACAGGATCGTCAGCGCGAACGCCAGGGCCAGCATGGACAGCGGGTCCTGCGGGGTGACCACCGCGGCGAAGCAGAACAGGCCGAAGATGATGCCGCGCCGCCACGCCTTGAGCTTCTCGTAGCTGAGCACGCCGACCAGGTTCAGCCCGACGATCAGCAAGGGCACTTCGAAGCTGACGCCGAAGATGATCAGCAGCTGGATGATGAACGAGAAATACTCGCTACCGCTGAGCGCGGTGATCTGGACGTTGTCGCCGATGGTGAGCAGGAAGCTCAACGCGTGGGCGACCACCACGTAGGCGAGCACGGCACCGAGGGCGAACAGTACGGTGCCGGTGGTGACGAACCCGACGGCGTACTTGCGTTCCTTGGCGTACAGGCCCGGCGTGATGAACGCCCAGACCTGGTAGAGCCAGATCGGCGCGGCCAGGACGACACCCGCGGTGAAGCCCACCTTCACCCGGAGCATGAACTGCTCGAACGGAGCGGTGGCGAGCAGGCGGCAGGCGCCGTCCGGCGAGAGCGCGGCGCGCGACTCCGGCGGCAGCGCACAGTACGGACCGCGCAGGATCTCGCCGAGGCTCTCGATGCCGAGGAAGGAATGGGCGTACCAGAGGAAGCCGAGCACGGTGGTCAGCGCCACCGCCGCCAGCGACTTCAGCAACCGGCTGCGCAGTTCCTGCAGGTGCTCGACCAACGACATGGTGCCGTCGGGATTCGTCCTGCGCCTGCTGCGCCGGGGATCGAACGGGATTCGCATATGTGTGGTCGCCCTCGCCTGTCACAAACCGCCGAACAGCACTGACCGGGGTGAGCTCGGACTCACCCCGGCGGGAGCATACGGCTCAGGCCGATTTGGTCTCGGCCTGCGGCGCGGCGGCGGGCTGGGCCGCGGGCTGCGCCGGCGGCAGCTGCTGGGCCTGCGGCTGCTGCGGGGCGGCCGCGCCCTGGGCGGGGGCCGCGTCGTTCTGCATCTGGCTGACCTCGCTCTTGAAGATCCGCAGCGAACGGCCGATGCCGCGCGCGGCATCGGGCAGCCGCTTCGCGCCGAACAACACCACGAACAGCAGCGCGATGATCAGCAGGTGCGACCAGCTGAACGTGCCTGACATGTGAAACCTCCCAAGACTGTGGTAGCTCCGATGCTACCGGACCTCGACCCTGAGCACGCCGCTCGACGTGCTCGTTAGCCCGGTGTTCAACCGGTCACAGCGGCCGCCGCGGCGCGCAGATCGGCCAGCAGATCCCGGCCCGACCACGCGCGCCGGTCACCCTGTTCGGCCGCGACGATCAGTTCGATGAGGCGCTGATTCACCGGCGTCGGCACGCCGACCATGGCGCCCAAACCTACGATTTCGCCACAGAGCCAAGAGATTTCGGTCTTGCGCCCGGCGGCGAGATCGTCGGCCATCGAGGAGCGCGCGAGCGGGTCGACGGCCAGCACCGCGCCCGCCACGCGCCGGAACACGCCGTCGGGCACGGTGAGCACGCGGGCCATCAGCTCGGGCGGCAGCGGCGTCAGCCGGGCGGGACGAATTCGCGCTTTGTTCATCGCGGTGAGCGCCTCGCGCTGGGCCAGCGCCAGGCAGCGGCGATAGTCTCGCTCGCCCAGTTCCTCACGCAGCGGGCGCCCCGACAGCGCGTTGATCGGATTGTTCAGATTCAGCAGCAGTTTCGCCCACTGCACCGGGCGCAGGTCCGCGTGCCTGCGCAGCGGCAGTCCCGCCCGGTCGAAGACGTCCACGAAATCGGCCAGCGCCGGATCGTCCTGCACGGCCAGCCCGCCCGCGGTGCCGCGATGGAAATGCCCGTCGGGATGGTGCACGACGTTGAACATCACCATGCCCGCCAGCACCACGCACGAGGGCAGGATCTCGCGGATCACGGTGTCGTTGCCGATGCCGTTCTGCAGGCTCAGCACCACCGTACCCGGCCGGATCTTGCCCGCCAGTTCGCGCACCGCGTCGGCAGTGGCGCCCGATTTCACCGCGACGAGCACCAGGTCGGCCGAACCGACCTCGTCGGGACGGGTGGCCAGGCGGAAGCCGTCGGGCGGTACCCGCACCTCGGCGCCGTCCAGATCGGTCAGGCGCAGTCCGGACGCGCCGATCTCGTCCACCAGCCATTGCCTGCCGACGAAGGTGACCTCCGCGCCCGCCGCCGCCAGCCTGCCACCGACGTAGACGCCGATGCTGCCCGCGCCGAGCACCATGACCCGCGCCGGCATGTTGTCGAGCCCCGACACCTCACTCCATTTCTTCGAGTCCGGCGTCCGTGTAGGCGGCCAGGGCCGCCTCGGAACGCTCCCGCACCGCCGCGACGAGATCGGGCGGGCCGAGTACGGTGACGCCCGCGCCGAAGCCGAGCAGCAGCCGTGCCATCCAGTCCAGGGTGGCGAACCGCATGGTCGCCTCCAGCGTGCCGTCCGGATGCACCGCCAGGCGGTGCATCGGGTACTGGTCGAACACCCAGCCGTAGTCGGGCCGGATGCGCAGGTGCGCCGACGGCAGCGCCGGATCGTCCTGGAACAGGTCCAGCGAGGCGGCCGCCTCGCTGGCGGCGTGGCTCGGCGGGTGGGCGGGTTCGTCCAGTTCGGTGGCGTCTTCGATCCGGTCGAACCGGAACAGCCGCACCCCTTCGGCCTCGCGGCACCAGGCCTGCAGATAGCTGTTGTCGTCCACCAGGACCGTCCGGATCGGGTCGACGACCCGCTCGGACACCACGTCCCGGCTGGCCGAGTAGTAGACCAGCCGCAGCGCGTGCCGGCGGGCCAGCGCCGCGCGCACGGTCGCCACCGCGGGCGCCTCCACCGGCGCGGCGAACGGTTCCGGGCCCGGCCGCTCGGGCCTGGCGCCGGTGATCGCGGATTCGATCTTGGCGATGGCGGCGTGCGCGGCGGTGGGATCGACCATGCCGGGCATGTCCACGAGGGAACGCAGCGCCACCAGCAATGCGGTCGCCTCGGTGGAGGTGAGCCGCAGCGGGCGGTCCATGCCTGCGGAGAAGGTGACCTCGATGGACTCCTCGGAGAACGAGAGGTCGATCAGATCACCCGGGCCGTAGCCGGGCAGGCCGCACATCCAGAGCTGGTTGAGATCGCTCATGAGCTGTTTGGTGGTGACGCCCAGATCGGCCGCCGCCTCCGCCGCGCTGATGCCGGGGTTGGCGATGAAGTACGGAATCATGTTGAGCAGCCGCGAAAGCCGCACGGAGAGGCGCCCGCTCATGCCTGCGCCTCGCTGACGCTCGGCTCCGGCACGCGCGGTGCGCGCTGGCACATGATTCGCTCACTGCGTTCGCTCATGCGCTCACCTCCGTCGTGTCGAACACCGACCGCAGCCGCGCCACCACGTCGTCGCGCAGGTCGGCGGGGCCGAACACCAGCGCGTCGGGGCCGAGGCCGGTGATGAGGCGGGCCAGCCAGTCGCGCGAACGCACCGGCACCTCCACCACCGCGCCCGGGCGGCCGCCGACCGTGCGCTCCTCCAGCACCGGGCCCAGCCTGCGGATCTCGCGGCCGCGGCCGTCGGCGACCCACACGGTGGCCGAACCGCTCACCGGCGCCCTGCTGGTGACGCGGGTGACGACCTCGCGCAGGTCGACCCCTTCGGGTTTGTGCACGGCGTTCGGCGGGCCGTAGGGGGTGATGTCGTCGCCGATGCGCGAGAGGCGGAAGCTGCGCGTGGCGTCGCGGTCGCGGTCGTGGCCCACCAGGTACCAGCGGCCGTGGTGGGTGACGACACCCCACGGCTCCACATCTCGCATCAGGTAGGGCGCGTTGGCTCCCCCGCGATGTTCGAACCGGACGGCGCGGCCCTCGTCGATCGCGGCGAGCAGTTTCCCGAGCACCGGTTCCGAGCCGCGGGTGCGGGCAGGCACCGCGGGCACCGACGCGACGGCGGCGTCGGTCTCCACGTGGATGCCGGCCGCGCGCAGCTTCAGCAGCGCGCCCTCGGCGGCCGCGGCCAGCTCCGGTGACTCCCACATCTGCACGGCCACCGCGACGGCGGCGGCCTCCTCGTCGGACAGGTCGATATCGGGCAGCGCGTAGGCGTCGCGGTTGATGCGGTAGCCCTCGAGCGTCGAGAACCGGCCCACCGGGCCGACTTCCAGCGGAATGCCCAGGTCGCGCAGCTCGTTCTTGTCGCGCTCGAACATCCGGCTGAAGGCTTCGTCGCTGGCGGAGTCCTCGTAGCCGGCGACGCTGTCCCTGATCCGTTCCGCGCTGAGAAACTGCCGGGTCGACAGCAACGCGATGACCAGATTCATCAGCCGCTCGACCTTGGATATCGCCACCCGTTAGAGGGTAATCGCCGTCCCCGGCGTCCGGCGCGGCGGCGCGCACTTCGCGAACCCACACAATCCGCGCGGCGATGTCGACATCGCGGCCTCGGCGCCGACGTTCTGGACGAAGATGGACCGCGACGGTCCGTCCCCGACCCGAGGAGACATCGTGAAATACGTGATCCTGATCCACTCCAACCCGCAGCCGTGGGGGCATCCGACCGGCGACTACCTGGCCGAGTTCCAGGCGCTGCGGCAGGCCGAACGCGACCGGATCACCGGCGATTTCGAGCGGTTGCTCGCCGAGATGCAGGAGAAGGGCGAATTCGTCACCGGCGAGGCGCTCGGCGCGCCCGAGGCCGCGCGGCTGTACCGGTGGGAGGCCGGCGCGCCCTTCGCCACCGACGGGCCGTACTCCGAGGCCAAGGAACATCTGGCCGGGTTCTTCCTGATCGACGTGGAGAGCCGGGCCAGGGCCGAGGAGATCGCCGCCGTGTTCGCCGGGCCCGGGGAGACGGTGGAGCTGCGGCCCACCATGTGGCCGGGCGGCGACGACCAGTGAGCGCGCGGGCGGTCGCGGACGTGTGGCGTCGCGAGGCGCCGTACGTCCTGGCCGCCCTGCTGCGCAGGCACGGCGATCTGGGTGACTGCGAGGACGCCGCACAGGAGGCGGCCGAGGCGGCGGCGCGGCAGTGGGCGCGCGACGGTGTGCCGGACAATCCGCGAGGCTGGCTCATCCGGGTCGCGTCGCGGCGGTTGATCGATCGGGTGCGCGCGCAGGACGCACGAGCGCAGCGGGAATGGGCGCACGCGGCGGCCGATCCGGACGACGCGCGCCTCGCTCCCCCGGCCGATGCCGGGACGCCGGACGACCGCGACGACACGCTGCGCCTGTTCCTGCTCTGCTGCCATCCGAGCCTGACCCGTCCGTCCCAGGTGGCGTTGACCTTGCACGCGGTGGCCGGGTTGAGCGTCGGGCGCATCGCGGCCGCCTATCTGGTGCCGGAGCGCACGATGACGCAGCGGCTGACCAGGGCGCGCGCGGCGCTGCGGGCGGCGGGCGCCCGATTCGAGATGCCCGCTCCGGCGCAGTTGCCCGCGCGGATCGCGGCGGTTCTGGACGTCTGTCACCTGATGTTCACCGCGGGGCACGCGAGCGCCGGGGCGTCGGTGGTGGACGCGGACCTCGCCGGGGAGGCCCTTCGGCTCACCCGGGAGCTGCACCGCGTCGTGCCCGACCACGACGAGGTCGCCGGGGCGCTGGCCCTGATGTTGCTCACCCACGCCCGCGCCGCCGCGCGCATGAACGGCCCCGACCTGGTGCCCCTGGCCGAGCAGGACCGCAGCCGCTGGGACCACGCGGCGATCGCCGAGGGTGTCGCGATCCTCGAACGCGTCCTGCCCCGCGGCGAAGTCGGCCGCTACCAGGTGCAGGCGGCGATCGCCGCCGTCCACGCGGAGGCGCCCACCTGGGAAACCACCGACTGGCCACAGATCTGCGTCCTGTACGCCATGCTCGACCGCCTCGCCCCGGGCCCGGCCGTCACCCTCAACCGCGCCGTCGCCCTCGGCATGACCCTGAGTCCGGAACACGGCCTGGCCCTGATCGACCCCTTGCTCACCAATCCCGCCATGCGCCGCCACCACCGCACCCACGCCGTCCGCGCCCACCTGCTGGACATGGCAGGCGACCGCGCGGCCGCCGCCGAAAGCTACCGCCGCGCCGCCCAACTCACCACCAGCCTCCCCGAACAGCGCTACCTCAACACCCGCCTACGCCGGCTCTCCGAGGGGTGAGGGGGCCGACTTCGCCCCGGCGGCATCACACGATCAGATCCACGCGGCAGGGCAAGCCGGGTGCGCGCGACAGCTTCTCATCGGCGGTCAACAGGGGAACATCCAACCGCGTCGCCAGCGCCACGTACAGCGCGTCGTAGAAACTGACGGTGTGCCGAAGTGCCCACGCGTCTTGCACCAACCAACCATCGTGGGCGTAGCGCAGATCCACCAAGGTCCGCAGTAGTCGCAAGCTCATCACCGCGGAGTTCGCCCCGATCATGCCTTTGCGCTCATGCCGGCGCAGGACGTTGCCGACTTCCGCGTCGATCAGATGCGGCGCATGGCAGGTCGAACCGTTGATGCGCTCGGCGACGGCCAGCCCCACAGAATCTTTGCGCAGCAAAGACTCGCATATGGCCGAGGCATCGACCACACACTCGTCACTCATCGCGAGCCTCACGCAGGGCGTCGAGAATGCTCTCGCGGTCGCCCCCTGGGGCAGGGTCCTGCGCCAGCGCTTCGCGAATCGCCGCCAACGCTTCACGCTTCGTACGTCGTCGCGCCAGCGCGATCAACTCACGCCGCATATACGCCTGTAGCGACATACCGGCTGCCTCGGCTCGCTGCCGAAGCACTTCGGCATCTTCCTCGGGGATGTCGCGGATCTGCATTGTCGCCATAGCGTCATTATAGCGCTATTTCAGCGCTATAATGCCTACATCGACGCGATCAGGCGGTCCACGCGTTCGTCGACGGAGCGGAAGGGGTCCTTGCACAGGACTGTGCGCTGGGCCTGGTCGTTGAGCTTGAGGTGGACCCAGTCGACGGTGAAGTCGCGGCCTGCCTCCTGGGCGGCGGTGATGAAATCGCCGCGCAGTTTGGCGCGGGTGGTCTGGGGTGGGGTGTCGACGGCGGCGTCGACGGCCTCGTCCTCGGTGATCCGCTTGGCCAGGCCCTTGCGCTGGAGCAGGTCGAACACGCCGCGCCCGCGCTTGATGTCGTGGTAGGCCAGGTCGAGCTGGGCGATCTTGGGGTCGGACAGCTCCATGTTGTAGCGGTCCTGGTAGCGCTGGAACAGCTTGCGCTTGATGACCCAGTCGATCTCGGTGTCCACCTTGGCGAAGTCCTGCGCCTCCACCGCGTCCAGGGTGCGGCCCCACAGGTCCACCACCTGGTCGACCTGCGGGTCGCGGTCCCGGTTGCGCAGGTGCTCGACGGCGCGGGCGTAGTACTCGCGCTGGATGTCCAGCGCGCTGGCCTGCCGTCCCCCGGCCAGGCGCACCGGGCGGCGGCCGGTGAGATCGTGGCTGACCTCGCGGATGGCGCGGATCGGGTTGTCCAGCGCGAAATCGCGGAACGAGACGCCCGCCTCGATCATCTCCAGCACCAGCGCGGCCGTGCCGACCTTGAGCATGGTGGTGGTCTCGGACATGTTCGAATCGCCCACGATGACGTGCAGCCTGCGGTACTTCTCCGCGTCGGCGTGTGGCTCGTCGCGCGTGTTGATGATGGGCCGCGACCGCGTGGTGGCCGAGGACACGCCCTCCCAGATGTGCTCGGCGCGCTGCGACAGGCAGAACGTGGCCGCCTTCGGCGTCTGCAGCACCTTGCCCGCGCCGCAGATCAGCTGGCGGGTGACCAGGAACGGCAGCAGCACATCGGAGATCCGGGAGAACTCGCCGGCGCGCACCACGAGGAAGTTCTCGTGGCAGCCGTAGGAGTTGCCCGCGGAGTCGGTGTTGTTCTTGAACAGGTAGATGTCGCCGCCGATGCCCTCCTCGGCGAGGCGCTGCTCGGCGTCGATCAGCAGCTCCTCGAGCACGCGCTCACCGGCGCGGTCATGGGTGACCAGCTGATGCAGGCTGTCGCATTCGGCCGTCGCGTACTCCGGATGCGACCCGACATCGAGATAGAGCCGGGCCCCGTTGCGGAGGAACACATTGGAACTACGGCCCCAGGACACCACCCGGCGGAACAGGTACCGGGCCACCTCGTCGGGGGACAGCCGACGGTGACCGTGGAAGGTGCATGTCACACCGAACTCGGTCTCGATCCCCATGATTCGTCGCTGCACACCTTCGACATTACAGCCATGTGATGCGCTCGCGCGGCGCTGCGCGCAACACGGACGCATCCGGTTTCACAACGATTCGGCTCCGCCCCGCGACGGCGAACGCCCGGTCACCAGCGGATTCCGGACACGGCGCGGCACCCCCGCAGACCCCCTGGAAAAAGACGGAACCCGCGCCACGGACCACCCCGACGGGGCGGTCCGGGACGCGGGTTCGCCGCTACTTCGAGTCCGCCTCGGGCAGCTCGACATCCTCGGTCGGCTTGGCCTTCGCCTCCACCACACCGTCGAGCAACTGCGCCAGCGCCGCCTCACCGACCCGCCGGAACGCCCGGCGCGGCCGCGACTGCTCCAGCGTGGCCACCTCGAGCGAGTTCACGCCCAGGCCGCGCTTGTCCTTGTCGGTGCCCTCGGGGATGCCCGCCTGCAGCGCCTTCACCGCGACCCCGATCGCCTCGCCCAGCTCCAGGCCGGGCTTGTAGGACGCCTTGAGCGCGGTGACGATGGGCTCGGTCGTGCCGCCCATCACCACGTACTCGCGCTCGTCGACGATCGAGCCGTCGAAGGTGATCCGGTACAGCACCGACTGCGGGCTCTGCGTCGGATAGCCGACCTCGGCCACGCAGATCTCCACCTCGAACGGCTTGAGCTGATCGGTGAAGATCGACCCGAGCGTCTGCGCGTAGGCGTTGGCCAGCGCCCGGCCGGTGACGTCGCGCCGGTCGTACTGGTAGCCCCGCAGATCGGCCTGCAGGATGCCACCGCGGCGCAGGCTCTCGAACTCGTTGTACTTGCCCACGGCCGCGAACCCGATGCGGTCGTAGAGCTCACTCACCTTGTGCAGGGTCGCCGACGGATTCTCCGCGACGAACAGCACACCCTTGTCGTACACCAGCACGATGACGCTGCGGCCGCGGCCGATACCTTTGCGCGCGAGCTCGGTCTTGTCGCGCATGATCTGCTCGGCGGAAGCGTAGTACGGCAGCGTCATGCCGGAGCACCCCCTTCCTCGGCCGCCTCCCTGGCGGCGGTGATGTCGCGCGCGATCTCCCCGAGCCGCGACTCGGGCACCTCCACCGCGCCGTCGGCGTCGACCAGCACCGCGGTCGGGAAGATGCGGCGCAGCAGATCCGGCCCGCCGGTGGCGGTGTCGTCGTCGGAGGCGTCGAACAGGGACTCCACCGCGATCCGCAGCGCGCGGTCCTCGTCGATTCCCTTGGCGTACAACTTCTTCAGCGAGGTCTTGGCGAAGACCGAGCCGGAGCCGACGGCCGCGTAGCCGAACCGCTCCTCGCTGCGCCCGCCCACCACGTCGTAGGACACGATGCGCCCCGCGCGGTCGGGATCGGTGGCCCGCTCGTCGTAGCCGACCAGCACCGGCACCACCGCCAAGCCCTGCAGCGCGGCGGGCAGATTGTCGCGCACCATCTTCGACAGCTTGTTGGCCTTACCGTCGAAGGTGAGCGCGACGCCCTCGATCTTCTCGTAGTGCTCGAGCTCCACCGCGAACAGGCGCACCAGCTCGACGGCCAGGCCCGCGGTGCCCGCGATTCCGGCCGCCGAGTACGTGTCGGTGATGTACACCTTCTCCATGTCCCGGCTGGCCAGCAGGTTGCCCTGGGTGGCGCGCCGGTCGCCCGCGATGAGCACGCCGCCCCGGTAGGTCACCGCCACGATGGTGGTGCCGTGCGGCGCGATGTCCTTCACGCCGGTGCCACCGGGACTCCCGGTGGCACCGTCGAGCGCGGCGAACTTGTTGGCGGGCAACAGTTCCGGTGCGTGGTGGCGCAGGTGCTCGGTGAACGAGGAGAGGGCGTGCCCCGGCTGGAGCCGCATCGGATCACCTGCTGTCACTGGCCGCCCTTCTGCACGTACGCGCGGACGAAGTCCTCGGCGTTCTCCTCGAGCACGTCATCGATCTCGTCGAGCAGGTCGTCGGTCTCCTCCGCGAGCTTCTCGCGACGCTCCTGTCCGGCGGCGTCGGCGCCGGGACCCTCGTCCTCGTCGCCGCCGCCGGTTCGCTTGGTCTGCTCTTGTGCCATGGCAGCCGACCTCCTGTCGTCCTCATCATGACCGGGGCCCGATGGTGAGCACGGCCTCGGTCATGAGCAATGTGCGTGCTCGTACACCAACACTACCCAGGCGGGCCGACACGGCGTCGGATCTGTGCGCAATTCGCCGTGTGGCCGTTGCCGTTTACGTCGTGAGCTGTTCCACCAGTTCGGCCGCCGTGTCCACGCCGTCGAGCAGTTTGCCGACGTGCGATTTGGTGCCGCGGCGCGGCTCCAGGGTGGGGATGCGCACCAGCGAGTCGCCGCCCAGGTCGAAGATCACCGAATCCCAGCTGGCGGCCGCGATATCGGCGCCGAAACGGCGCAGGCACTCGCCGCGGAAGTAGGCGCGGGTGTCGGTCGGCGGCTGGGTCATCGCGTCGAGCACCTGCTGCTCGGTGACCAGCCGCTTCATCGAGCCGCGCGCCACCAGGCGGTTGTAGATGCCCTTGTCCAGGCGCACATCCGAGTACTGCAGATCGAGCATGTGCAGCTTGGGCGCCGACCAGCCCAGGCCCTCGCGCTGGCGGTAGCCCTCCAGCAGGCGCAACTTGGCCGGCCAGTCCAGCAGGTCGGCGCACTCCATCGGATCGCGCTCGAGCAGGTCGAGCACCATGGCCCAGTTGTCCAGGATGTCGGTCACGCGCGGGTCGTCGTTGCCCTCGCGGTGCATGAACTTCGCGACCCGCTCGTGGTAGAGGCGCTGCAGCGCCAGGCCGGTGAGCTCGCGCCCGTCGGCCAGCGCGACGGTGGCGCGCAGGGTGGGGTCGTGGCTGATCTGGTGGACGGCGGTGACCGGCCGGGCCAGCTGCAGATCGGTGAGGTCCTCGCCCGCCTCGATCAGGTCGAGCACCAGCGCCGTGCTGCCGACCTTGAGGTAGGTCGACATCTCGGCCAGGTTGGCGTCGCCGATGATGACGTGCAGCCTGCGGTACTTGTCGGCGTCGGCGTGCGGTTCGTCGCGGGTGTTGATGATGCCGCGCTTGAGGGTGGTCTCGAGGCCCACCTCGACCTCGATGTAGTCGGCCCGCTGGGACAGCTGGAACCCGGCGTGGTCGCCGGACTGGCCGATGCCGACGCGGCCCGACCCGCACACCACCTGGCGCGACACGAAGAACGGCGTGAGCCCGAGGATGATCTGGTTGAACGGGGTGTCCCGGTTCATCAGGTAGTTCTCGTGGGTGCCGTAGGAGGCGCCCTTGCCGTCGACGTTGTTCTTGTACAGCTGCAGGCGCGGCGCGCCGGGCACGCTGGAGGCGTGGCGCGCGGCCGCCTCCATCACCCGCTCGCCCGCCTTGTCCCAGATGACCGCGTCCAGCGGGTCGGTGACCTCGGGGGCGGAGTACTCCGGATGCGCGTGGTCGACGTAGAGGCGCGCGCCGTTGGTGAGGATCATGTTGGCCGCGCCGACCTCGTCGGCGTCGATCACGGGGGCGGGTCCGTTCATCCGGCTCAGGTCGAATCCGCGCGCGTCGCGCAACGGCGACTCCACCTCGTAGTCCCAGCGGGTGCGCTTGGCGCGCGGCACGCCCTCCGCGGCCGCGTAGGCCAGCACCGCCTGGGTGGAGGTGAGGATCGGATTTGCCGACGGCTCGGTGGGGGTCGAGATGCCGTATTCGACCTCGATGCCGATGATGCGCTGCATGGGGTCGAGCCTAGCGACCATCACCGATCTCATACCGAGGGTGGTACTTCCGGAGGATTCGCCCGCGCGGCCGCGGACTCGATAGTCGAACCATGACCGAATCCCTCGCGGGCACCCAGGCCCCCACCGTACGCACCGCCGCGCCCGCGCCGTCGCGCCTGGTGGCGCTGGACGTGCTGCGCGGCATCGCGATTCTCGGCACGCTGGGCACCAACATCTGGATCCTGACCGACCCGGAGGGCATGGTCGGCTACGTCCGCCGGCTCGGCGCCCCCGCCGAGGACGGCTGGATGTGGGCCGAGCGCGCGCTGCAACAGGTGGCGCAGGGCAAGTTCCTCGGGTTGCTCACCATCATGTTCGGCATCGGCCTGGCCATCCAGCAGGCCTCGGCGAAGCGGCGCGGGCGGCCGTGGCCGGGCAAGTATCCGTGGCGCGCCGCGCTGCTGTTCCTGGACGGCCTGCTGAACTTCCTGCTGATCGCCGAGTTCGACGTGCTGATGGGGTACGCGGTGACCGGCCTGGTGGTGGCGTTCCTGCTCGCGACGAGCGAACGGGCGCAACGGCGTTGGCTGATCGTGGCGGCGAGCGTGCACGTCGCGCTGCTGACGTTGATCGCCGTCGGCCTGGCGTTCGGCCCAGGGGACGACACCCCGCGGACGGAGTCGAAACCGTTGGACCCCAACCTTTATGCGGACGGGTCGTTCTGGGATCTGGTGGTGTTCCGCGTCGACAACGTGTTCGCGTTCCGGCTCGAGGCGGTCTTCGTGTTCGCGATGTCGGTGGCGCTGTTCCTGACCGGCGCGCGACTGTTCCGGGCCGGGGTGTTCCGCCCCGAGGGCACGCGAATCCGTAAGCGGCTCATGGTGATCGGCGCGCTCGCGGTGCCGCTGGATCTCGGCATCGGCATCGGCGTCGGTGGCGACCTGATCGTGTTCACCCGCTACGGCATCGCCCCCTTCGTGGCGCTGGGCATCCTGGCCGCGGTGGCCGAGTTCTACCTGCGCAGGCCGCGACTCGGCTACGCCGGCCGCAGACTCACCGAGGTGGGCCGGACCGCGCTGTCCTGCTACATCCTCCAGAACCTGATCGCGGCGGCGATCTGCTACGGCTGGGGCCTGGGACTGGCGGCGCGCTTCTCCCCCGACCACCGGGTGCCGTTCACAATCGCGGTGTACGTGGTGGTCGCGATCGTCCTGATGGGCGCCGCTCACCTGTGGTTGCGCCGCTTCGAGCGGGGCCCGGTGGAGTGGGCCTGGCACGAGGCCTACCGCCTGCTCGCCCGCGAACGCTGATCCCCCGCGCCCACGCCGCCGCTCCGATCGCGGCGGCGTCCGCGCGTCTTGGTCGAGTGCACAATCCGGGCGCGCGCAGTCTTGGGGTTTGCCGGTGGTGGCGGTGCGGGTTCATGCGATGTGCTGAGAGGGACAGTGAGGTCAGGTGGCCTCACTCACTCTCGAACAGAAGGTTTTCCGGTCTTGGCTGCCTCATCGACCACCGCGGGCCGCACCCGCCCCCGCACGCTCTGCGCGGCGTTCCAGTCCAACGTCGCCCGCTACGGCGACGCCGTCGCCCTGCGCACCCTGGGTGGCGCGCAGACCCTCACCTGGCGCGAGTACGGCGAGCGGGTGCGCGCCATCGCCACGGGCCTGCGCGCGCTCGGGCTGCGTTCCGGCGACACCGTCGCGCTCATGCTGACCAACCGGCCCGAATTCCACCTGTGCGATACCGCCGTTCTGCACGCGGGCGCGACGCCGTTCTCGGTGTACAACACCAATCCCGTGGAATTGCTCGCCTACCAATTCGGCAATGCCGGAAACAAAATGGTGATCTGCGAGAAACAATTCGCCTCGCGAATTCTCGAAGCGGCCGCGCTGGCGGCCGAACAAGGACACCGCGTGGAACACGTGATCGTGGTCGACGAACCGGTTCCCGGCACCACGACACTGGCCGCCGTCGAATCCGCCCCCGCTCCCGAGGGGTTCGATTTCGAGGCGACGTGGCGGGCGGTGGACCCCGAGGATCTGCTCACCATCGTCTACACCTCCGGCACCACCGGACCGCCCAAAGGCGTCGAGCTGACCCACACCAACTTCCTCGAGAACGCCCGCGTCATCGAGAAGTTCGGCGGGGGCGGCGCCGAGGACCGGGTGATCTCCTACCTGCCCGACGCGCACGCCGCCAACCGCTGGTTCGCGCACTACCTCACCATGCTCGAGGGCGGTGAGATCACCACCGTCGCCGACCTGAAACAGGTCGCCGCCGCCATGACCGAGGTGCGCCCGACGGTCTTCCTCGGCGTGCCCCGGGTGTGGGTGAAGGTCCGCGGCGCGCTGGAGGAGCGCTTCGCCGCCGAGCCCGCGCCACGCCGCGCCCTGATCCGCTGGGCGGTCGAGACCGGCCGCCACCGGGCGCGTGCTGTCTCGGACGGTATTCCCGAAGGTCCGGCCGACCGCCTGCGTCACGCCGTCGCGGAGCGCCTCGTCCTGCGCAGACTCCGGGAGCGACTCGGCTTGGACCGCGTGCGCGTGGCCGTGACCGGGTCGGTCGCGATCCCGCCGGACGTCCACGAATTCTTCCTGGGACTCGGTCTGCCGTTGTGCGAGGGGTACGGCATGACCGAGTGCACGGCGGGCGCGACGCTCAACGGTCCGGAGCGCGTCAAGATCGGCACCGTCGGCACCCCGCTCCCCGGCGCCGAGGTGCGGTTGGCCGACGACGGCGAGGTGCTGATCCGCGGCCGCATGGTGATGCGCGGCTACCGAGGCGACCCGGAGAAGACCGCGGAGACGGTCGACGCCGAGGGCTGGCTGCACACCGGCGACATCGGGTCCTTCGACGCCGACGGCTACCTGCGCATCGTGGACCGCAAGAAGGAGCTGATCATCAACGCGGCCGGAAAGAACATGTCCCCGGCCAATATCGAGAACACCGTCACCGATCACTGCGCGCTGGCCGGCGCCGTCGCGGTGATCGGCGAGCAGCGCCCGTACAACACCGCGCTGATCTGCCTCGATCCCGATCTGTCCGCCGCCTTCGCCACGCGCGCCGGGCTGTCCGCGACCGGCGTGGGCGATCTCGCGCGCGACCCGCAGGTGCTGGCCGAGATCGAGCGCGGCGTCGCGGCGGCCAACGCGAAACTCTCGCGCGTGGAGCAGATCAAGAAGTTCCGCGTCCTGGGCGAGACCTGGGAGCCCGGCGGCGCATGCCTGACCGCGACGGGCAAGCTGCGGCGCACCCCGATCGCCGCCCGCTACGCCGAAACCATCGAGGCCATGTATTCGGCGTAGTACTGTCCGAGACGGACGGACGGAGGGAGCAACGATGCCGGCACCGACCCCGATCGACGACCTGCACCGGCGGGCCGGGGCGCTCATCGACGGGTTCTACGCCGCGCTGCCGCCGTACGCGCGCCTGCCGCAGTCGCTGGTCGAGCCCGACTTCGCGCGCGGCACGAAGCTCAACGTGGACCTGTTCTTCGAGTATCTGCGCACCGGCGTGGATCCCTCCGAGGAGGACACCAGGGAACTCGTCGAGCTCGCGCTCGACCGCGTGCGCGACGGCACGCCGGTAGCGGAGGTGCTCGAGCGGTACCGGCTCGGGTCGGCGCTGCTGTGGGACCGGCTGCGCCACACCGTCGCTCCCGAGGACAGCGAGGTGCTGTTCACGGCGGCGCCCGCGCTGCTGAAGTACATCACGCTGGTGGTCACCCGGATCGCCACCGGCGTCGCGCAGCGCGCCCATGATCCGCGCTGGGAGCTGCTGGAGCGCCGCCGCGCCATCGCCGACGCGCTGCTGGCCGGACAGGACCCGGTGGAGTGGGCGAACGGTCCGGTGATCCCGATCGCCGACGCGTTCCTGGTGGCGGTCTTCCGGCTCGGCGCGGCGGGCAGCGGTCCGGCCGCCGCGCTGCGGCATCGCGCGGAAGCGATTCCGGGGGTGTTCCTGCGCCTGGACGCCGGCGGGTGGACGGCGCTGATCCCGTTGCGTCCCGGCGACGACGGGTCGCACACGCTCGCCGCACTCACCGCCCGGCTGCCCGCCCCCGCGCCCACCGACGCGACGCCGTACTGGGTGGGTGTCGCCGCGGCCTGCACCCGCGCCGAGATTCCTGGCGCCTACACCGAGGCGCGCGTCCTGGGCGAGCTGGGGCGGTGCCTGCGGCGGAGCGAGATCGTCTGCCGCCGAAGCGATCTGCAGTTCGAGTACACGGTGGCGATGAGCGATACGGCACGTCCCGGCCTGGCCGCCGTGCTGGCCCCGCTGGACAGCCAGCCGATGCTGGCCGAGACCCTCGACACCTTCGTGGACAGCGGCTTCAACCAGGTGGCCACGGCACGGCAGCTCACGGTGCACCGCAACACCGTGACCTACCGCCTGTCGCGGGTGCACGAGCTGACCGGCCTGGACCCGCACCGGCCCGCCGACGCGATGACGCTGTCGGCGGCGCGGCTGGCGCGCAAGCTCGAATCGGCCGCGTTCACGCCCTGAGTCCGGCCGCGCGCGTTAAAGACCGGAAAACATAGGATGAAATCGCCTCGACGGCCTCCCACCTGCGCACACGCCGCACCCGAGCCCATGAAGCGCTTCTATTTCACAAACCCCCTGGCAGCGGGCACGCGACACAGGGTGCCCAGGATTCCCGGGGCTGACACCACACCCGACGGTGACTCAACTCACTTACACACCGATCGGAATCTTCTCCTATTGTTTTGTGCAGCCCGGTAGACGACGACGTCCCGGGAAAAGCTCGACAAAACACTTCGGAACGTCCCGAAGAGCGATTCTGGTCACGTTTTCTGATCGGGAACCGTACGAAACAGACAGTTCTCGATGGGCAGCTGAAGGTGTGCGTCATGGAATTCATCGAGTTGGCCGACTATCCGCTGCCGGGCGGACACGTCGTCGAGTGGCTCCCCACGGCCGCCTCCCATTGGGCGGATTGGCCCCGCGACACCAGGGCGGTGTCCCACAATCACGAACAGCATCTGCGAGATGCGCTGGAACACAACCGTATACGCGAGCGCAGGCATTACTGGCTCGGTCACGCGTTCCGTCTCGACGGCGCGCTCGACGCCGCCGCCTGGCGGATCGCCCTCGATCAGTGGATCGACCGGCACGAGGCGCTGCGCACCCACGTCACCGTGGAGGGCGGGCGCCCGGCGCGCTACACCGCCGAGCCCGGCGTCATCCGTGTGCGCCCCGTCGACGCGGGCACGCACGCCTCCACCATGGCCACCTTCCGGCTGGTCCAGGACCTCCTGGACGAGGGCACCTCGCCGCTGCGCTGGCCGTCGTACGTGTGCGTCACCATCGACGGACGTCGCGGGTGCACCGTGGTGCTGGCCGCCGACCACTCGATCATGGACGGGTACTCCACCACCGGCATCGGTGGCGAACTGCGCGCGCTGTACGAGTCCGCCCGCGCCGGCACCGCGCCCGCGTTGCCCGCGCCGGGCAGCTACGTGGACTTCTCCGAGCGGGAGCGCGCCGTCGCCGCGACGGTCACGGCCGACGATCCGGGCGTCGCGCTCTGGCGCGAATTCCTGTCCAGCACAGCGAATTCCGACGAAGTCGACCGGACGCCGGTCCTGAGTGTCGTCGATCCGGCACCCGCCGCGCCGGACTACGCGCGCAACGGCTTGCGCGCCGAACCCGCTTCCGCCAACGGCCTGGCCGTGCTCCCCGGAGACGATCCGTTCGCCCGCGTCGCCGCCCGTCCGGTCGCCGTCGGCGCGCCCGCCCCGGAGGCCACCCAGCGCACCCTGGCCCTCGAACTGCTCGACTCCCGCGCCGCCGACGCGGCCGCCGCCCTGGCCCGCGAGCACGGGCAGAGCCTGTTCGCGGTGCTGCTGGCCGCGTTCGCCGCCACCACGGCCGAATTCGGCGCGGGACGCGACTTCCGCACCGTCGTGCCGCTGCACACGCGCAGCGAGCCGTGCTGGGCCGACACGCTCGGCTGGTTCGTGGGGCTGGCGCCGTTCGCGCTCGACACCGGCGGCGCGCGCACCCTCGCCGAACTCGTCGGCCCGGCGGGCGCGGAACTGCGGCGCGTGCGTGGCGCCGCGCGGGTGCCGTTCCGCCATGTCTGCGACGTGCTCGAGGTGCGTCCGCGTATCGCGTTCATGGTGTCCTACATGGATATTCGCGCCGTACCCGGCGCGCACGCCTGGGCCGATTCCGAAACCAGGTGGTTGCGCAGCCGCAACCGCTCCGGCGAGGAGTTCTTCTTCTGGTTCCTGCGCACGCCCAGCGGCGTCTCGCTGAACATGCGCTACCCCGGCACCACCCGCGCCACCCGCGACATCCACCGCCACGTGCTGCGGATGCGCGAGCTGCTCACCGAATTCGCCGTGCGCGGCGACGTCCCCGTCCGACCCGTCGAAGGAGCGCCGCTGTCATGGAGATGACCCTCACCGAGGACTGGCTGCCGAAACCCGGTGCGCTGCTGGAGTTCACGCCGACCGCCGAGTCCCGCGCCGCCGCGCTGGACGCGCCCGCCTCCCCCGTGCCGCCCACCTTCCTCCAGGAATCCCACATCTCCCGGTGGGCCGAGCGCAGGCACACCGACAACCCGTTGGCCTCGGAGCTGTCGCTGTGCTTCACCGTGGCCACCCCGCTGGACGCCGACGCGCTGCGCCGCGCGTTCGTCACGTTCCTGCGCAGGCACGAAACCCTGCGCTGCCGTTTCGATCTCGACACCGGCGGCGGGGATCCGCGCCGACATATCGTCGCCGCCGAGGACGTCGACTTGGTGGCGGAGCACCGTGGTGAGTTCGACTCCGGGGAGGAGCTGCGCGATCTGCTCGTCGCGCGGTTCCGGGCCGCCGCCGACCCGACGCGCTGGCCCGCGTTCGTGTGCGGCGCGATCGACCACGGACCAGACGGCTTCACGCTGCTCTACAGCACCGACCACGCGTTCAGCGACGGAATCTCCTTGGTCACCGCGATTTTCGAGCTGTACAACTGCTACTCGGCACACGCGGTGGGCACCGACCCGGTGCTGCCCCCGGTCGGCAGTTATGTCGATTTCGCCGCCGCCGAACGCGCGGCGGTGGCGGCGGGGTCGCCCGAGCTGGACCGGATGGCGGCCCTGCTCGCCGGATACGCCGACCGGGTCGCGCCGCTGCCGTGGGATCTCGGTTTGGCGCCCGGCGAGCTGGCCGAGAGCCGGGGCACCAAGGTGGATCTGCTCGACGCCGCCGAATGCGAGGCGTTCGCGGCGGCCTGCAAGGCGGCGGGCGGCGGTTTCTCGGCGGGCCTGTACGCCGCACTCGCGCTCACCGAGCGCGAAACCGCCGGGCGCACCGGCTATCTCGCGATGAACGTGGTGGGCACCCGCTCCGCGCCGGAGTACCAGATGGCGCAGGGCTGGTTCGTGAACCTGCTGCCCGTCGGATTCGACACGGCCGACGCCGATTTCGCGGAACTCGTCCGGCGCGCGGCCGCCGCGCTCGAGGATGTGAAGGCGCTGGGCTCGGTGCCCGTGCACGCCGCGCTGCGGCTGGCGGCGGTCCGCAGCGGGGCCCCGCAGCCCGTCACCACGGACTGGCCGTGGGTCTCCTACATGGACGTGCGCGCCATCTCCGGCGCCGCGCTGGAACAGGCGCTGCCCGCGGTGAGCGGCATCAACGGCCTCGGTTCGCGCAGCCGGATCGGGCAGACCTCGCCGATCTGGTTCAGCCGCGAACTCGACCGCCTGCACGTCACGGCGATGTACCCGGACACACCCGCCGCGAACGCCTCGGCCGCCGAGTATTTCGCTCGGCTGGGCGCGGTGCTGCGCGCGGTCGCGCACGACAGCGAGGGGCCGTGATGCGACTGCTCTTCCTCGACCATCTCGCCGCCGATCCCGGTGTGCTGCTGGAATGGACCGCGCTGGCCGACCCGGTGCCCGACCCGACCCCGCCGACCTCCAACCAGACGATTCACCTGTCCTCCGGCGGGCCGACCACCTGGCTGGCGGCCCACTTCGATGTGGCCGGGCCGATCGACACCACGGCGCTGGAAACCACGTTCGCCCACTGGATTCCGCGCCACGACGCGCTGCACTGCGCCTTCGGCACCGCGCCCGATGGCGGGGTGGCGGTGCGGGTCGCCCCCGATACCGGCATCACGCTCGCCGCCCGCGCGCCCGTCACCGTCGACTCCGCCGGCCGGCTGCGGGCGCTGCTGGGCGAGCGGCTGGACGACGCGTGCGCGCCCACCAGTTTCCCGCCGTACTTCCTCGGCGCCGTCAGCCGGACCGAAACCTCCACTGTTGTAGTGGGATTCGACCACGCCATCTGCGATGCGTGGTCGATCATGATCGCGGTCACCGAACTCGACGTGCTCTATCGCGCGGCCGTCGAACAGGGACCCGCCGCCGCGGCGGCCGCGGCGCGCACGCTGCCGGAGGCGGGCAGCTTCCTGGCCTACGCCACCCGCGAAGCCGCCACCCCCTCGGCCGCCACCGGGCCCCTGCTCGACGCGTGGCGCGAGTTCCTGCGCGCGGGTGACAACGACCTGCCGCACTTCCCACTCGACCTCGGCACCGGCGGCGAACCCGCGCCCTTCGGCAGCGACGTGCGAAAGGTACTGGGCCCCAACGACACCGACGCCCTGCATCTGCGAGCCCGCGCTGAGGGGTTCTCGCTGTTCGCCGCGCTGCTGGCGGCCGTGGCGCTCACCGCCGCCGAACTCGGCGGCGCTCCCGCGATCGACCTGGTCTTCCCGGTGCACACGCGCCGAGAACCCCGCCACCACAACACCTTCGGCTGGCTGGTCGCCAACGCACCGGCCCGCGTGCCGGTCGCGGGCGATTTCCTCGCGACAGCCCACGCCGCCCACGCCGCCGTGCAGGCGGGCCAGCGGCTGGCGACCGTGCCCGCCGTGCGGGTGTTCGAGGCGATGGGCACCGAACTGCGCCGGACCCGGCGCGACCTGTTCAGCGTCTCCTACACCGACTACCGGCATCTGCCGGGCGGCAGCCGGTCCGACACCACCCGCGCGCGACCGCGCGATCCGGCCCAATTCAGCCGTGCCGCACCGCTGGACGACGTGCAGCTGTGGTTCACCAGGGCCGACGACGGGCTGGCGCTGCGCACCCGCTTTCCCGACACCCCGGCCGCGCGCAAAGTGGTCGGCGAATTCCTCGATCGGCTCGCCGAAACGCTCACCGGGGCGGTGCGGTCCGGATAATCTCGGCCATGGGTCCGATCTGGCGGACCGCAGCGAGCAGCCGGGAGCATCCAATGGAGCAGGCTCTGGTCACCGATCCGCCCGACGACACCGCAGGCCGGGCGACGGCTCTGCTGCGGCCCGGCCTGCTCGCGTTCGGCGGCCCGATCCGCCCCACCGACCTGCACGCCCACCACACCGTGCAGGTGCTCGTCGCCCGCACCCCGGTCACGGTGATGGACGCGAGCGGCGTGCGCCACCGCGGCACCCGCGTCGTGGTGCCCGCCGACGCGCCGCACCGCATCGAGACGGCCGCCGAGGGCGCCGCGCTGTACCTGGACCCCGAGACCGCGGCGGGCGCGAGCGCCGACCGTCGCGCCCACCACGGCGGCTGGGCCGAGGACGCCGCACCCCTGCCCGCCGAACTCGCCGCCGCGCCGCTGGCCGATCAGGTGGCCGTGATCGTGCGCGAACTGCGTTCCGGCGCACCGGGTTCCGCGGGCCCGCGGCACAGCGCGGTGCTCGAGGCGCTGCGCCTGCTGCCGACGCTGGTCACCGACCGCACCGTCCGGGGCGCGGACGTGGCCGCCCGGGTGGGCCTGTCCCCCGCGCGCCTGTCGCACCTTTTCGCCGATCAGGTCGGCCTGCCCCTGCGTCCCTACATGCTGTGGCTGCGCCTGCGCGTCGCCATCGGCCGGTTCCGCAGCGGCGACGATCTCGCGACCGCCGCCCGCGCCGCGGGCTTCGACGACGGCACCCAGCTCACCCGCACCTGCAAGCGCACCTTCGGCCTCACGCCCGCCGCGCTGCACCGCCCCGAGCAGTGGGATCTCGGCGAGGCCGAACCCGGCCGGTAGGCTCGGCGGCATGCTCTCCCGGGTCCGGCTCGCGACGTTCGCGGTCTTCGCGTGCCTCGCACCGGTCCTCGCGCTGCTCGCGGCGCCGATGTCCGAGCACGCCGCGCTCGCCGCACTGGGTGTGCTGGCGGCCGCCGTCGTCACGCTGGTGTCGGTGCGCGGCGTCCGGCTGCCCGCCCGCGCCGCGTGGGCCGGCCCGCCGCCCTCGGCCCGTCGCCGCAGGCGGGGCACCTATCTGCGGCAGAGCAATCCGGACACGCCGGGCCGCCCGCGGCCACGAGCTCCGGGACTGGTCACCGGCTGAGCACCCCCGCGCGGGGTGGTTCGGCCGAGTCGCCGTGACCCAGTCCCCGTACGTGCGCGCGCACGTCTCACCGAATCAGGTGTACCCCCATGCTCGATATCGTCTACTACCCTGTCTCCGCCGTGCTGAAGGCATGGCATTCCCTGTTCGCGCTCGCCTTCGGCCCGGCGTCGGCCGTCGCGTGGGTGCTCGCGATCGTGTTCCTGGTGATCACCTTCCGCGCCGCGCTGATCCCGGTCGCGCTGCGCCAGACGCGCACCCAGGCGGCGATGCTGCGGCTGCGGCCCCGCGTCGACGCACTGAAGGCGAAGTACCCCGATGATCCGCGCACGCTCGCCACCGAAACCCAAGCCCTGTACCGGGAGCAGGGCGTGCGGCCGCTGGCCGGGTGCCTGCCGCTGCTGGGGCAGGCGCTGGTGTTCTTCGGGTTGTTCCACGTGCTGCGCTCATTCGACCGCACCCACGCCGTGGGGCAGCTGCCGTTCCAGGCGACGGCGGCGCCGATGTCGGCCGAACAGAACGCGCGGACGCCGAACTACCTCTTCGAGGCCGACGGCGTGCGCGCCTTCCTCGACGCCCATGTCTTCGGCGCGCCGCTCTCGGCCACCCTGGCCGGGCAGCCGACGGTGCCGATGATGCTGGTGGCGGGCGCGCTCGTGCTCGCCGCCGTCGCCACCCACTTCACCGCCCGGGGCGCGGCGGCCCGGCAGACCGCCGCGCAACCCGCACTGCTGACCACCCTCACGCTCTGGGTCTTCCCGGCCGGGTTGCTGATCGGCGGGCCGCTGCTGCCGGTGGCGATTCTGGTGTACTGGGTCGCGAACAACGGGTGGACGCTCGGGCAGCAGTACCTCGTGCACCGGCGGGTGGACGCCGAAACCGCCGTCGCGGCACCTGTTTCCGCGTCGAGGGCGACCGCTCCGAAACCCGGTGCGAAACCGGTGCGCGGCCAGCGGACTCAGACCACGCGGCGGGCCCGCAAGTAGTGTTTCGCGCCGAACAGCTGGAGGGCCTGCCGCACACCGAACGGCGCCCACGAGGCCGAACGGTCCTCCAGCACGGCCGGATCGATGAGCTCGACGGTGCGACCCTTGGTCTCGAGCGCGAACTCGCCCGCCGCGAGGACGTTCTTGACCCACTCCGAGTCGATGCCGTAGGTGAGCGCGATCCGGAATTCGCCCTCGGCCTCGAACGCCCACACCGGGGTGCGATAGGCGCGGCCCGAGTGGCGGCCCGCGTGCCGGACGACGGCCAGCACCGGCACCTTGCCCGCCACCAGGCCCGCGATCGGATTGGTCACCTGCCGGTTGAACGACGCCAACGCGCGGGGCAGCACCATCGCAAGGTCCTCTCTACCGGGTGGGGTGCGCAGCCCAGGGTACCCTCGAGCCGTGTCAGCCCCACAGAGTCCGCCGCCCGCCGCGCGGGAGACGATCGCCGTCTACGACGGCGCCGGGCGCCCCGTGGGGGCGGCCGCCCGCGGCGACGTCTACCGCGACGGGCTCTGGCACGCGAGCGCGGGCGTGCTGGTCCGCTCCGGGGACGGCGAACGCCTCTACGTGCACCGCCGCACCGATACGAAGCTGGTGGGCGCGGGCGCGCACGACTGCCTCGCCGGCGGTGTGGTGGCGCCGGGCGAGACGCCCGAGGTCACCGCCGTGCGGGAACTCGCCGAGGAGCTCGGGATCGAGGCGCCCGCGAGCGCGGTGCGGCCGCTCGGGAGTATCGCGTGGGAGGGCGCGTGGGACGGGCTGGACATGCGCTGCCACCTGTTCGCCTACGAACTGCGCTATGACGGCCCGATCCGGCACCAGCCCGAGGAGATCGCCGACGGATGGTGGTGGACCGACGCGCAACTGCGCGCGCATCTGGCTCTCCCGGACTGGCCGTTCGTGCCCGACACCCGGGCGCTGATCGAGACACTGCTCGCCTGAGCAGGTGCCTCGCCGGCGCGGCGCGGGCACCGCACGCCGGCTACCCCGACGACGCGCTCGACGCCGCCCACGCCGCGAAGGCGCCGGGGTTGCGCGTCTGCAACAGCACCCGGCCGGGGCCGACGAAGTCGAACACGAAGCCCTCGCCCGACTTCAGCGACTGGATGGACCGGCCCGACACCGCGCGGCGGATGGAGAAGTTCATCGCCAGGTCGTAGGCCACCACGTGGCCGGTGTCGATGGTGATCGGCTCGCCGGGCTGCAGGTCGATCACGTCGATCGCGCCGAACACGCCCACCACGACCTCGCCCTCGCCGTGCGCGCGCAGGCCGAAACCGCCCTCGCCGCCGAACAGGTTCGCGAAGCCGCCCCACTTGCTCTCGATCTGGACGCCGTAGGAGTTGGCGATCCAGCCGCCGCGGCTGATGAAGAACGGGCGATCCGGGCTGATCTGCAGGTTGAGCATGTCGCCGGGCAGCGCGGGCGCCACGTCCACCCAGCCGCCCTGCTGCGGTGCGGTGAACGTGGAGACGAAAAACGATTCGCCCGCCAGCACCGAGCGCTTGAGCCCGGCCAGGATGCCGCCCTCCGCCTTGGCCTGCAGTGTGACTCCCGCCGAGTGCGCGACCATCGCGCCGCTCTCGACCCGCATCGGTTCGCCACCCGCGAGGAAGCACCGCGCGACGGCGGAGGCGGGATTGTGGCGCAACTGTACCTTCATGCCGCCGACCCTACCGCGCGCGAGTGTCGGGCAGGCGGCGGCGAATTCGGCGCGGCGCGGGCGCGGTTCAGCCCAGGGTGCGCAGCGCTTCGTCGGTGCGCGCCACCACCGCGCCGCCGTCGGCGGTGAGCACGATCGGGCGCTGGATGAGCTTGGGATGCGCGGCCAGCGCCTCGATCCAGCGTTCGCGGTCGGCGGGGGTGCGGCCCCACGACGCCAGGCCCAGGTCCTTCGCGACCGGCTCACCGGTGCGGGTGATGTCCCACGGTTCGGCGCCCAGCCTGGCGAGCACCGCGCGCAGTTCGTCGGCTGTGGGCGGATCGTCGAGGTAGCGGCGCACCCGGTATTCGACGCCCGCCCCGTCCAGATGCGCGGTGGCCGCGCGGCTCTTGCCGCAGCGCGGGTTGTGCCAGATCTCGGTCTGCTCGGAGGTCATGGAATCAGCCAACCACATGGTGTTCCGTGCGCGGCCCGGTGCGCGCCCTTGACCTTGACGCGGCGTCATAGTCGAGACTCGAGTCATGCGGATCAGCGACGTCGCCCGCGCGGCGGGCACCACACCGAGAGCCGTCCGGCACTACCACCGGCTGGGCTTGCTGGCCGAGCCCGCGCGCAAGGCCAACGGCTACCGCGACTACACCGCGGCGGATCTGGCCCGGCTGCTGCGCATCCGGTGGCTCGCCGAGAACGGTCTGCCGCTCGGGTCGGTGGCCGCCGTGCTGGCCGAGGGCCGCGACGGCGAGGCCGACGACGACATCCGCGCCGATCTGCGGGCCCTGGTCGCGGGCTGCGAACGCGATATCGCCGTGCTCACCCGCAAGCGCGACCGGCTGCACCGGATGCTCGAATCCGCCACGCGCGGCGGCACTCTCACCGCGCTGCCGGACGAGGTCGTGGACGCGTTCGAGCGGGTCCGCGCGAGCACCACCGATCCGCGCCAGGTGCGCGCGTTGCAGCAGGAACGGGATCTGCTCGAGGTGCTCGCCGTCTCGGGCGCGGTGCCGGAGGAGATGCTGATCCCCGTCACCACCGTGCTGGAAGACGACGGCCTCCGCCACACCTACCTGCGCTTCCTCGGCGAGTGGGAGTCGTTGCGCGGCAAGCCGGTCGCCGAGTGCGAGCCCCGGATCGCCGCGCTGGCCGCCGAACTCGCGGAGCTGCTGCGCGAGCGGTTCACCCCCGAGATGTTCGCGACGCGGGCGGAGGAAGCCGACGGCCTGTCGGTGGAGGATCTGATCCCCGATCCCGCCCAGCGCGCGGTGATCGTGCGCGGCGCGCGGGCACTGTGGGAGTCGTGATGGCGGGAGTCGTGATGCGAAACCTGCTGCGCCCCTATCGATCCCTGTGGATGTGGCTGCGCGGTCGCACGGATCGGCCCGACGGTCCGGTGTTCCCCTCCGCCAAGGGCACGCTGGGCCTGCCCGCCGCGTTCGCCGTGGCGACGATGATCGAGATCGGCGTGGTGCACTTCCTGGTGCCGTGGCCGTGGCTGAACCTCACCCTCGCGGCGCTGTCGGTATGGTCGCTGGTGCTGCTCTTCGGCGTGGTCGCCACCGACGTCGTCCACCCGCACCACCTCGCGGGCGACACCGTGGTGTTGCGCCGCTCCGGTCGCGTGGTCGCCGCGATCCCCGTGGCCGACCTCGCCGCCGTCACGGCCCGCGCCCGCTACGACAAGACCTCGCCCGAAGTGGACGGCGACACCCTGCACCTGCCCACCCAGGACGGCGCCAATATCGCGCTCTCCCTGCACAACCCGGTGGAGGCCCGGCTTTCCGGCCGCGCACCCACGGCGCAGGTGACCGCCGTCAGCCTCCGCGTGGACGACCCGGATCGCATGGTCCGCATCCTGCGCGAGGCCGCGAAACCCCTTACAGATGCATGAGATTCGGCCAGGTCTCCGACCAGGGGTGGCGCAGGCCGGTCGCGACCCACACCGTGACGTTCTGGGTGCTGCCCGGGAAGCCGAGCCGGCTGTCCACCTTCGTGAGCGCTTCGACACGTTCGAAGTTCCAGCGCAGGAAGTCCTCGTCGACGCCCACCGCCAGGACGGCGGTGGCGTCGTCGGGCGGCGTGCCGAAATAGCCGTAGCCGCGGCTCGGGCTGTAGATCGCGGGCAGTTCGTGGCGGGCGAACTGGTCGAGAGCGCTTGCCTGCCAATAGGTGTCGGTCACCACCACGACGTCCTCCCGTTCGGCCGGGGTGAGCTTCGCGTAGGCGGCCGTGACGCCGTCGACCAGTTCGGGCCAGCCGAACTGCCCGTAGACGTCGATATTGAGCGCGGCCTCGGTGTCGTCGATCGGGGGCGCGATGTCCTCGGGCGACTGCCACGGCGTCGCCCACAGCACGAACACCACCGACCCCACCGTCAGCACGGTGCCGCCCGCCGTCAGGAACCTTCGTACGAAAGGCCGTGACTCGGTAGCCAGTTCGACCAATCCGACCGCACCCGCCGCCAGCACCACGCCGTACATGCCCGCCATGTAGTAGACCCGGCCGCCGACGATCAGAAACACCAGCGTGACCAGCAGGAACGCCACGCCGAGGAACCGGTACTCGCGCAGCGAGGGATTCCGCAGCAGCGCCCACACCCCGTACACCAGCACCACCGCGCCCAGCGTGCCCGCCGTGAGCACCGCCAGCGGAACGAACATCAGCCTGCCGCCGAGGATGTCCTGCTCACCGCTGATCACCCCGCCCATGCGCAGCTGCGGCCAGTCGTGCCGCGCCTGCCAGATCAGCGTCGGCAGTGTCGCGAGCACCACGAGCGCGCCGCCCACCCACAGCAGCGGGCGCCGCACCAGGTCGCGCGGCCCGAACACCAGCGCCGACGCCGCCACCGCGAGCCAGAAGAACGGAATCAGCCATTTCACCTGCATGTCCACGGCGGTCACCAGCGCCGCCGCGAGCAACAGCCCGTCGCGGCGGGTCCGCACCCAGCGCACGACGCACCAGGTGATCACCACCCACATCACCGTGTCCACCGCGTTGGTGGTCAGCAACTTGCCCTGGAGGAGCAGAAACGGCGAGGTCGCGTACGCGGTGGCCGCCAGCATCTGGGCCGTCCGGCCGCCGCCGAGTTCCCTGGCCACCAGCCCGGTGAGCACCACGGCCAGCACCGTCAGCGCGACGGCCGGCAGGCGCAGTGCGAAGTACGAATCGGGTGCGAGCGCGTCCATGAGGCGGGCCAGCATCGGCAGCACCGGCCCCTGATCGGCGTACCCGAACGACGGATGCCGCCCCGCCGCAAGGAAATACAGCTCGTCGCCGAAGTAGTCGTAGCGGCTCGCCGCGAACGCCAGCACCGCCGTCGACGCCGCGGCCACCGCGCTCAGCCCGCCCGTCGCCACCGGCGGCCGCTCCCCCACACCGGATTCCGCACGCACCCCGCTATCGCTCACACCGCTCCTCCACCGGCGCCTGGCCAGGCCCCGCTCAATACGTTCGCTCACGCCACTCCTCACGGATTCCGATAGCGTCGAATCTAGTGCCTCGTCAGGCAACGTTCGGTAGGTGAGGTTCCCCCGCCAGTGCTGATCGTGCCGAATCAGAGTGCGCATCAGTGGAATTCGCCAACAGTGTTCCTTCTGGGTCCAACGCCTCGAATCCATGCCTGTTGAAGTCGTGGATCACTTGCCGCACATACGATTCCGACACCTGCATCAGTTTCGCGATGAACCCGACCGGCTGGTGCCGCGCTGAGGCCATCACGACCACCGCCCGCCGCATCCGGATCGGCTGCTTGCTGCGCCGCGCGATCCGAGCAAGCTTGCGGCCCGCCTCCGGGGACACCGCTCTGACGAACACATCCGGCTTCCGAGTCACCGGCATCACCTGCACCGGCAGCATCACCGCTCAGCAGCCGATGATCAACGGGCCAGCCCGAACACCGGGGTTACCGCACCAACCTTCCTGGACACGGCACTAGCCGGGGAGTGCCACCGCGCCCGGCATTCCCGGTCGCCTCGGCCCCGACCGATCCGCGCCGGCGCGATCATACCGGTGACATCAGCGATGCGAACCCCGACGGCACACCGGCGACGACCGGGCCGAAACCGCTCTCCCGCTACCGATCCACCACGAATACGGTGGTGCGGACACTACTGAAGGTGCCGTGGCTCTCCCGCGTCATCGGCAAGCGATCGCTCACGCCGCACGTCGTCGACCGCGAATCCGGCACGGTCTACCAGGTCCCCCTCGCCCACACGCGCCACGGCGACACCCTCCTGATCGGCACCTCGTCCCGCCCGTGGGTCCGCAACCCGCGCCCCGCCCTCGGTCACCGTCATCCGCGGCCCGAACAGTTCGACCAGGTCGTCCACACCACCGAGGCCGACGTGTTGCGCCTGTTCGCGATCGTCGCCGGCGACAACAAGCCCCACGCCGAGTTCAACGGCATCGGGTTCGGTCCCGGCGGGTCACCGAACAAGGTATACCTGTACCAAACCTGGCAGTAGGGTGGTTGGTGGTGGAATTGACGCCGGTGCACGGGTAGCCGTCAGAGCATTGCCGTCGGCCACCACCGATCGAACAGGTCCCGCCTGGACGCGCCCTCGAGCACCGCCGCTCGCGGAAGTCCCAGCCCGGGCGGGGCACACTGGGCTTCACGCCGCCAGCAGTCGCTCAGGTCGTTCGCGGCGTCTCCGCCGAACACCCCCTCGTCGCCGCACACTACGTGCTCGTTGCCCGCGAATCTCTCACCGCGCGGAAAGCGAAGAGGCCGAGCCCCCTCGGAGACCCGGCCTCGCATCACGCGGAACACTCAGCTCGCGCTACCACTCCCCAGCAGCTGCTGAAGGGTCTTGAACAGGACGTCGGCCAGGAAATCCGAAGCGGATCCGGACATGGTGCTCCTCATCTCTACCACTGGCACGCACCCTGCCGGCGCGCCGCTATTCTGAAGCATGCACGATTCAGATTGTTCATGCGAGCGTTTCGAGAAACCGGAGATCGGATACAGGCCCCACCATCGCCAACACCAGGGCATCTACCTGCAATCATGTCGCTGGCGCTCGCACAGTGATACAGATCACCACCCCACTCCGGCTGGGCGCCCGCACTCAACCATCCCGTCCGCTCCCGCCTGACGATCACGCGGGGCAATCAGTTCGGCCGTACCGAACCATGCCACCTACCGTTCGAGTCAACGCCATCGGCAGCGCTCCCCGCGCGTCGAGCTCGAACTATCCCGTATCTATTCGTGATTCGAGGAGCAATGCCCCACGCTGCTGCGAGGACAGCTCGGACGGCCCCCGCTCGAGGGGCGCGAAGGCCGAGACCTGACGATCCGGGCCGCGGCCAAGGAGGTGCAGCTCAGCCACAACGCACGCCAACGGCTCGATGACTGCGCTCGCCGAAGTTCCCCACCTGTGCTCGTGGAAATTCCCCACCCGTGAGCGGTCCTGATTATAGGGGTTGCCGGTTCCCGGTGGTGGCGGCGGAGGTTGTCGGCGGTGGCTTGGTGGTCGCGGAGCCGGTAGGAGTCGCCGTCGAGGTTGATGACCATGGAGCGGTGTAGGAGCCGGTCCAGCAGGGCTGCGGCGACGGTGTTGTCGCCGAGTATTTCACCCCAGGATCCGACACCACGGTTGGTGGTGATCACGATCGAGGTTCTCAAATACCGTTGCGACACAACCTGAAACAGTGCTGCGGCTGCCTCGGCGGGTAGTGGCAGGTAGCCGGGTTCGTCGATGACGAGTAGTGCTGGTCCGGCGTAGAAACGCATGGTGGTGGCCCAGCGGCCCTCGATCGCGGCGCGGTGGCAGCGGGCGGCCAGGTCGGCGGCGGTGGTGAAGTAGGTGCGGTAGCCGGCGTGCGCGGCCGCCCTCGCGAGCCCGGTCGCCAGGTGTGTCCTCCCGGTGCCGGGCGTGCCGATGAGCAGGACGTGTCGCCGAAAGATTCTGCGCGGTCGCGTCTTCGAGGACCTGTGGCAGAGCTTCGGCGGCGGCATGCAGTTTCAGCGTGCCCAGATGCGATCGTAGTTGCTGGTAGCGGGTCGCGGTCTCGTCGGCGCCGACGGCCTTGGTGGCGCGGCCATCGGCGGTGGGCCGCAGCCGGGTGTCGCCCCGCAGGGAACAGAACTTGTCGAGCGAGGCTTGGGCCTGCTCGGGCGTCGTCTCGTCGGCGAGAGTGCACCACCAGCGTTGCGCAGCCGTGTGGTTGGCCTTCTCGACCACGCCCTTGCGGTTCCCGCGCCGTGGCGGGCAGATCGCGGGTGCGACCGCGTAATACTTCAGCACCGCAGCGAACGACGCGGTGACCTGCCCACTTGCCGGGTGGCAGACGGTGGACATGCGGTCGAACCGCCACGACCCGGTCACCCCGCCCAGGGCGCGGGCGACCCGGTCCAAGCCCTCGATCAGGTGCGGCTGATCAGTCGACGGCGCGAGATAGCCGCGCCAGCGGCCCGAATGGGAGAGGGATCCGACCAGCAGATGCGCGCATCCGCCCCACCCCCAAGCGTCGGGGGATTCGGCAGATCCACCCAGTCCCACTGGGTTTCACCACCCGGTGCGTGCGGGATGACCGCGTTGGGCCGTTCGGTCGCGGTCCGGCAGGCCTGGCAGACCGGCCGCAGTCCCCGGGCGCGGATGTCGCGGGTCAGCGTCTGATACGACAGCGGGAACCCGAGGGGCTCCAGCTCGTCCATCAGCGTTTGCGCCCACAGGTGTGGGTCCTCGGCCAGGCGAGCTGTCACGTAGTCGACGAACGGTTCGAACGGGTCGCGCCGATGCCGTTTCCGCACGCCGGGGCTGCGTTCCCCGGCCAGATAGGCGCGGATCGTCTTACGGTCGCGGCCGGTGTGGCGGGCGATCTGGGAGATCGTCCAGCCTCGTGCGCGTAGGGCACTGATTTCCACATCTTCCTCACATGTCAACATGGAAAAGCGCGCCTCCTCCGAACGAAACTGCTGGTCAGGCGTGGTAACCACCAGCATCGGAGCAGGCCCGCCCTTCACGGCGGAGCCACACGGGGAAGTGGGGAATTTCGGTGAGCGTCAGTGGGGAAGTTCAGTGAGGGTGGTCACCGCCGACCTCAATCGGTGAATCACATGCAGAACACCGAATCGCCACCCGGCCACCGTACAGGGCCACCTCGCCTTCCCGCCGAGTTCTACGCTCGCATACGCACCTCGGAGCATTGGCGGGATCCGACCTGCTGGATCGTGTTCTCGCACGTAGCGGGCGGACTATCGTGAGGGACGGCACCACTCTCGATCCCGAGGAGGTTTCCGATGACGAGGAAGGTCGCGGACTGTCGTCGGTTTCCCAGCGAATCCAACTGCACGCTCACCATCGCCGGTGAGGAAGAGGAAGTTTTGCAGGCCGCCTGCGAGCACGCGGTCTCGGTCCACAAACACCAGGACGGGCCGGAGTTGCGCGAACAACTCCGCAACATGCTCGAGGACGAGACGGTGACGACCTGATCCGGCGTCCCCGGTTCCAGCCGTCCCGCGTTCGCCAGCCCGATCCGTCGCATCTCACCGACACGATCCGCCACCCCGCCGGACCGACGATCCCCCACGCTTCCAGAACGTCGCTTCGCCGAAACCTGCAGGCATCCAACGACAAAGAGACCGGTTCCCGGTGGAACACGGTCTCTTCTCTTCATTCGGCGCCGTTTCGTGGAGCGCCGAGTTCACGCGCGGGGCCGGACCGCCCCCACGCGCCCGCTCAGCTCGCGCTGCCGCTGGCGAGCAGCTGGGTGATCAGTCGGAACAGGACATCGGCGGCGAACGCCGCAGCGGAACCGGTCATGGGAGCCTCCTCTACTCGGTGGCGCGGATCGGTCGACACCGCGCCCGTCGGAGCATGCACGATCTCGAGGCACCGGGCAGCGCGAGCACGGGCCTGGATCGGTGGCGACTCGGATCCGGGGCCATCACCACCGCACCTACCTGCCGCTATTCCGCGTAGAACGGGCCGATGCCCTCCGTCACAGCGACGACGGGGGCCGCGCATCCGGCAGGCGGATTCCGGGGATCATGCCCCTCGCGGCGCAGGGCGAACGCAGTTTCGGAGGAACAGTTCGTTCGACAAGCGGAGAAAGCGCCGCCGTTCGGGCGCACTGCGGACAGACGAATCTCCGCGAACCCAGACCCTTGCCGAGTGGGATCGGCGGCGAGGCGCGACTATACGGACTACCCGGATCTGGCAGACGTCTACCTCGAGGACAGCTACGTTCTCGACGTATCAGAGGGGGCGGGTGGGGTGAGCTTCGAACTCGAAGCGGTTCTCACGCAACAGCATCCGAGGCACCATACTCCGCCGCCGGGCACCCGTTATTGCTACGCCCGGGGCGGTCTGGTGTTTGCTGACGTGACAAAGGTCGAATGGGTTTCACGTTCCAGGCAGACCTACACTGACGCGTCGGGTGAAGCGAACATGGGAACATCGATTCGCTGGTGCACGGAGTCCGGATCAGGACGCTTCGCCGTAGGCGCGAATGGGGCCCCGGAACAGCCCGAGGGCCGCGCATCCGGTTGAGATGCGCGGCCCTCGACGACTCGATTACAGGTACTGACCCGTGTTCGACTCGGTGTCGATCGCCCGGCTCGCGCTGGCGTTCTTGCCGGTGACCAGGGTGCGGATGTAGACGATCCGCTCGCCCTTCTTGCCCGAGATGCGGGCCCAGTCATCGGGATTCGTGGTGTTGGGCAGGTCCTCGTTCTCGGAGAACTCGTCCACGATCGAATCGTAGAGATGCTGGATGCGCAGGCCCGGGTTGCCGGTGTCCAGGACGGCCTTGATGGCGTACTTCTTGGCCCGGTCCACGATGTTCTGGATCATGGCGCCGGAGTTGAAGTCCTTGAAGTACAGGACTTCCTTGTCACCGTTGGCGTAGGTGACCTCCAGGAAGCGGTTGTCCTCGCTCTCGGCGTACATCCGCTCCACCACGCGCTCGATCATGGCGCGGATGCAGGCGACGCGGTCGCCGCCGAACTCGGCGAGATCGTCGGCGTGCAGCGGCAGGTCCGCGGTGAGGTACTTGGAGAAGATGTCCTGCGCCGATTCCGCGTCGGGCCGCTCGATCTTGATCTTCACGTCCAGGCGGCCGGGCCGCAGGATCGCGGGGTCGATCATGTCCTCGCGGTTGGAGGCGCCGATCACGATGACGTTCTCCAGGCCCTCGACGCCGTCGATCTCCGAAAGCAGCTGCGGCACAACGGTCGTCTCCACATCGGAGGAGACACCGGAACCGCGGGTGCGGAAGATCGAGTCCATCTCGTCGAAGAACACGATCACCGGCGTGCCCTCGGAGGCCTTCTCGCGCGCCCGCTGGAAGATGATCCGGATGTGGCGCTCGGTCTCACCGACGAACTTGTTGAGCAGCTCGGGGCCCTTGATGTTCAGGAAGAACGACTTGGCTTCCTTGGCGTCCTCACCGCGCGCCTCCGCGATCTTCTTGGCCAGCGAGTTGGCCACCGCCTTGGCGATGAGCGTCTTACCGCAGCCGGGCGGACCGTAGAGCAGCACGCCCTTGGGCGGGCGCAGCGCGTATTCGCGGAACAGATCCTTGTGCAGGAACGGCAGTTCCACCGCGTCGCGGATCTGCTCGATCTGCCTGCCGAGACCGCCGATGTCGCCGTAGTCCACGTCGGGCACCTCTTCGAGCACGAGGTCCTCGACCTCGGCCTTGGGGATGCGCTCGAAGGCGAAGCCGGCCTTGGTGTCGACGAGCAGCGAGTCGCCGGGGCGCAGCTTGCGGATGGGGGCGTCGGGATCCTCCAGATCGTCGACCTCGGCGACCTTGGCCAGCGGCGCCGACAGCCAGACCACGCGCTCCTCGTCGGCGTGTCCGACGACCAGGGCGCGGCGGCCGTCGTCGAGGATCTCGCGCAGCGTGCCGATCTCACCGACCGAATCGAAGTTGCCCGCCTCGACCACGGTGAGCGCCTCGTTGAGGCGCACGGTCTGGCCGTACTCGAGCGTGGTGGTGTCGATGTTCGGCGAGCAGGTGAGCCGCATCTTGCGGCCCGAGGTGAACACGTCGACGGTCTGATCGTCGAACACGCCGATCAGGACACCGTAGCCGCTCGGAGGCTGGCCGAGCCGATCGACCTCCTCGCGCAGCGCGACCAGCTGCTGGCGCGCCTCCTTGAGGGTGTCCATCAGCTTCGTGTTGCGAATGGTCAGCGAATCGATGCGGGCTTCCAATTCCCGTGCGCGATCCGGTGAATCGGCCAGTTGCCTTCGGAGCGCAGCCGCCTCGGCGCGTACCGCCTCGAGCTCTCTCCAGGCCGCCGAATCCGAATTCTCGATGGGGCTCATGTGCTGCTCCTCCCAGTCCCGGTCTATCAACGCTACCGGGCGCGAACCGTTCTCGCTGTCCGACATGGTTTCGTGGTGATCACATCTGTGCTGCGATCGACGGCCGATGGACCATGTTAGCCTGCCCTAACCCGACACGTGGCGCGGTCTGTCGCCACACGAAACCGAAAGGTTGCTCACATGTTCCTCCCTGCCAGGACACTGCGTGTTTCCGTGGCTACCGCCGCAGCGGCGCTCGCCGTTACTGTCGGCCTGACCGCCTGCGGCTCGGACGACTCCGACAGCGATGCCGGCGCGACCACCACCACGAGCGCCACCACCAGCGCCGCCGCCACGACCACCGCCGAGGCAGCCGAGGGCGCGCCCACCGCCGAGGAACTGCAGGCCACCCTGGATCTGGTCGCCGATCCGGCCAAGACCACCCCCGAGAAGACCGCTGTCATCGTCAACGGTGAGCAGCGCGCCGCGAACATCGACCAGATGAACGCCGCGCTGGCCGGCTACGGCACCCTGACCTTCGCCGTCTCCGACATCGTGGTGACCGGCGAGGCCGCCACCGCCCAGGTGGTCATCACCGCGCCGCAGGGCGCCGCCCCCGCGATGCCCATGACCTGGGAGCGCGTCGACGGCACCTGGAAGCTGTCCGACCTCACCGCGTGCACCCTGCTCCAGTTCGCCCAGGCGCCCTGTCAGTAAGGCGCGCGCCGGCGTGACAGCGTCCGCGTGGGGGTGATCCCCGCACGGGCGCTGTCGGCCGCTCAGCCCTTCGAGGGCCGCCGCTGCGGCTTGGGGGTGACCGTGCCCTCGGCCAGGCGCCGCGCGCTCACCAGGAAGGCAGTGTGGCCCTGCATACGGTGCTCGGGGCGCACGGCCAGGCCCACCACGTGCCACGGGCGCACCAGCGACTCCCAGGAGCGCGGCTCGGTCCAGCACTCCTGCTCGCGCAGCGCCTCCACCACCTTCGACAGCTGGGTCACCGTCGCCACGTAGACGATGAGCACGCCGCCGGGCACCAGCGCCTTCGACACGGTCGGCAGCGCGTCCCAGGGGGCCAGCATGTCCAGCACCACGCGGTCGACCCGCTCGCCGGCGTAGTCGGCCACGTCGCCGACGGTGAGCGACCAGTTCGCGGGGCGTTCGCCGAAGAACGTCTCGACATTGCGTACGGCGTGCTCGGCGTGATCCTCGCGGATCTCGTAGGAGAGCACTTCGCCCTCGGGACCCACCGCGCGCAGCAGTGAGCAGGTCAGCGCCCCGGAGCCCGCGCCGGCCTCCAGCACCCGCGCGCCGGGGAACACATCGCCCTCGTGCACGATCTGCGCCGCGTCCTTCGGGTAGATGACGGCCGCGCCGCGCGGCATGGACAACACGTAGTCGACCAGCAGCGGCCGCAGCGCCAGATACGGGGTGCCGTTGGTGGACTGCACGACGCTGCCCTCGTCGGCGCCGATGAGGGCGTCGTGCTTGATCCCGCCGCGATGGGTGTGGAACTCCTTGCCCGGTTCCAGCACCACCGTGTACAGGCGGCCCTTGGCATCGGTCAGCTGCACCCGGTCCCCGAGGGTGAATGGCCCGGTCCGTCTGGCCGTCATGAATCTCCGTTCCGCTGCTCGTGTCTGGTTCGGCTCCGGCGTGTCGGTGCCGCCGGATAGCCTGCCAGGTATGCCAGCGCCCGTGTCCACGCCCCCTGCCGACGCCGCGTCCCGATCGGGTGGGGCGCGGCGCAGGCCGGCGCTGTCGCCTTCGCGGGCAATGGATTTCAAGCAGTGCCCGCTGAAATACCGGCTGCGCGCGATCGATCGGGTGCCGGAGCCGCCCTCGCGCCAGGCGGTGCGCGGCACGGTGGTGCACGCGGTGCTGGAGGACCTGTACGGGCTCCCCGCGGCCGAGCGTGTCCCGCAGCGGGCGGCGGCCCTGGTGGGTCCCGCGTGGGAGCGGGTGCGGACCGAGCGGCCCGAGGTGGCCGAGCTGGTGGACGGGGCCGACGATCCGTTCCTCGGCGAGGTGGAGCGCCTGGTGGCGAGCTACTACCGGCTGGAGGATCCCACCCGGTTCGATCCGGAATCGCGCGAGGCGGAGGTCGAGGTCGAACTCGAGGGCGGGGTGCTGTTGCGCGGCTTCGTCGACCGGATCGACGTGGCGCCCACCGGACAGCTGCGGGTGGTGGACTACAAGACCGGCCGCTCCCCCGGCGTCACGCGCGAGACCCGGGCGCTGTTCCAGCTGAAGTTCTACGCGCTCATGGTGTTACGCACGCGGGGCGTGTTGCCCGCGCAACTGCGGCTGATCTACCTGGCCGACGAGCAGATCCTCACCTACGAGCCCGACGCCGAGGAGCTCGATCGCTTCGAGCGCACCCTCGCGGCGCTGTGGGCGGCGATCCTCGAGGCCGGGCGCACCGGTGATTTCCCGCCGAGCACCAGCTGGTTGTGCGGGTATTGCGAGTACAAGGCGCTGTGCCCGGCGTTCGGTGGCACGCCGCCGCCGTATCCGGGGTGGCCGACGGGTGAGTCGCCCGGGGAAGAGCTGGCGGAGGCCGTCGCGGACTGACGGGTGATCAGGGGCGACTGTAGGTCGACGGCGGTGGTGGCCCGCACACCGGACCACCACCCCTGGCATCACACCGTGAAGTTGCGGAACAGCAGCACCGAGAGGCCCAGTCCGACAACCAGATTCACCACGGCCGCGGAGCCGAAGACCGCGATCGGCCGCCAGCCCGCGTCGCGCAGGCCGCGCAGCGAGAACTCCAGGCCGATGGAGACGAAGGCCAGGATCAGGAACCACGTGCGCAGATCGTTGACGATCCCGATGTGCTCGGAACCGGTCGCCTTGTCCACCGAGGCCAGGTAGACGGTGCCGATCACCGACGCCGCGATGAAGGCCAGCACGAACTTCGGGAACCGGTCCCACAGCTGACGCACCGGCGGGCGCGGGCTCCCGGGCTTGCGCTCGACGCGCAGCGTGAAGTACGCGGTCAGCGCGATGGCGACCACGCCGATCAGCGCGTTCTGCGTGGTCTTGACGATGGTCGCGATCTGCAACGCCTCCTCGCCCGCGATCGCGCCGGAGGCGGCGACGGCGGCCGTGGTGTCGATATTGCCGCCGATCCACGCGCCCGCCACCGCGTCGGACAGGCCGAACACGTCGGCCAGCCAGGGCAGCAGGAAGATCGAGGGCAGCGCGAACAGGATCACCAGCGAGGCCGCGTAGGCGATCTGCTCGCGCCGGGCCTGCACCGCGCCCGCGGCGGCGATGGCCGCGCTCACGCCGCAGATCGACACCGCCGAGGAGAGCAGCGCCCGCAACTTGTCGTCCAGGCCGAGCAGCCCGCCGAACCACCAGGTGAACGCGAACACCGCGGTGATCAGCAGCAGGGCCTGCAGGATCGCGGGCCCGGCGGCGGTGACGAGGATCTTCAGGTTGATCGACGCGCCGAGCAGCACCACGCCGGTCTTGATGAAGAACTCGGTGCGGAACCCGGCCGAAAGCTTCTCCCGCAGATCGAGTTTCGACAGCACGACGTTGCCGATCAGGCCCAGCGCGATCGCGTAGACGGGGTACTCGACGGACTTGGCCACGCGCTGGAACGCGGTGTCCTCGGCCCAGTCCGGCACGTGCAGTTCCAGGAACCTGGTGAGCGCGCCGAGCGCGAACACCACCGCGACACCGGCCGCGATCAGCGCCGGGGTGGGGCTCGGATTCGCTTGCAGCGCGGCCGTTTCCGAACGGATCGGGGCCTCTGTGGTCTTCTCCTCGGCCATCAGGGCACCAGCCAGCCCGGGATGACGCCCACCAGGACGAGCACCAGCAGTGTGAGCCCGGCGACGGCGGCGAGCCAGTCCTCGTTCCAGGTGAAAGTGCTGCCCGGACGTTCTTCGGGCGGTGTGTCGGACACGGTCGTACTCCTTGCGTTCCCTCATCGAGGGGCGCACCGTAGCAACCGGGCACCGGGACCCACGCCGGTTGTATTCCGCGTGAATTGATTACGCGCGGCGCGGGATTCGGGCGGGTACCCTGCGGCACCCGCCCGGATCACCTCAGAAGGCGCGGCAGGAGCGGATGTCGGAAGCCAGGATGGCCTTCGCGCCGATGTCGGCGAGCTGGTCCATCACCGTGTTGCTCTGGTTGCGCGGCACCATCGCGCGCACCGCCACCCAGGACTCGTCGGCCAGCGGCGACACGGTGGGCGATTCCAGGCCGGGCGTGATCTCGACGGCCCGGTCCAGCAGTTCCTTGGGGCAGTCGTAGTCCAGCATGAGGTACTGCTGGGCGAACACCACGCCTTGGACGCGGGCGATGAGCTGGTTGCGGGCCCGGTCGTTCTGATCGGAGTCCTCGCGCTCGACCAGCACGCCCTCCGACTCGCACAGCGTCTCGCCGAACGCGACCAGGTTGTGCTGGCGCAGCGTGCGGCCGGAGCCGACCACGTCGGCGATGGCGTCGGCCACGCCGAGCTGGATGGAGATCTCGACCGCGCCGTCCAAGCGGATCACCTCGGCCTCGATCCCGCGCCGTTGCAGGTCCGAGAGCACGAGGTTCGGGTAGGAGGTGGCGATCCGCTTGTCGTAGAGGTCCTCGACCTTCCATTCGGCGCCCGCGGGGGCGGCGTAGCGGAACGTGGAGCGGCCGAAGCCCAGCGCCAAGCGCTCGCGCACCGGCGCGCCGGAGTCCAGCGCCAGGTCGCGGCCGGTGATGCCGAGGTCCAGATCGCCGGAGCCGACGTAGACGGCGATGTCCTTCGGGCGCAGGAAGTAGAACTCGACCTGGTTGTTCGGGTCGATGACGCTCAGATCGCGCGAATCGGTGCGCTTGCGGTAGCCGGCCTCGGACAGGATCGAGGTGGCCGACTCCGAGAGTGCGCCTTTGTTGGGAACTGCGACGCGCAGCATGGGCAGATGTCCTTTCGGGGAGAAACTACGGAAGGGCGCGACCGTCACAGATGTCGGTACACGTCCTCCAGCTTCAACCCCCGGCCCACCATCAGGACCTGCACCCAGTACAGCAACTGGGAGATCTCCTCGGCGAGCGACTCGTCGCTCTCGTGTTCGGCGGCCAGCCACACCTCACCGGCCTCCTCCAGCACCTTCTTGCCCTGGGTGTGCACACCGGCGTCCAACGCGGCCACGGTGCCGGAACCCTCGGGACGGGTGACGGCACGATCCTGCAGCTCGGCGAACAGGGCCTCGAAAGTTTTCACGGGAGGAGATTCTTTCAGACCGCCGGAACAGGACGGACGCGGGCCGCGCCTCGATCATCGAGGCGCGGCCCGAATCCCCGCACTACCCCCTCACGTCCCCGACGCCAGCAGCTCCGCGAGTTCCTCCACGGCCTCCCGCAGGTGCCCCGCGAACGCGTGCATCTCGTCGGCCACCGACTTCGGCGTCGCCAGGTAGAGGTTCCAGCGGTCGGGCAGCAGCACGTACGCCACGCCGATGCACTTCGGGCTGGTGGAGCCGAAACCGAAGTACTGGATATTGACCGAGGGCGCGGAGCTGGTGCTCAGGTAGTCGTCGCGCATGATCGTCCAGCCGGGGCTGTCGTAGAGCGCGATCGGCTCGGTGACGCCCAGTTCGGCGCCCCGGCGGCGCTGCACCCATTGCAGTTCCCACAGGTGCTGTTCGGGCGCGTCCCCGGCCTGGCACTGCTTGGCGCGCTGCACGTGCGCCTGCGCGGCGGCGCGGGCGGCCGCCAGTTTCACGGCCTTGTCGGCGGACTCGTCGAGCATCGTGTCCACGAACGCGATCATCTCCGGCGTCACCACGCGCATGGCCTCGGTGCGGCCGTTGCGGTACTGGCGGGTGGCGATGGATTCGTAGGTGGCGCCGGTGAGGCCCTTGCTGCGCCGGTGCGCGAGCTGGTAGCTGAGCTGGGCGAACGCGTCGGGCGAGATGCCGAGCTGCTTGGCGCGCGCGGTGCCGAAATCCTCGAACGACACCGTCTGGGTGGCGTTCTCGGCGGCGTAGCGGGCGAACGCCGCGCCCGCGGCCCCGATGTCGGCGCGCAGCGCGTCGTCGAGGACGAACTCGACCGGTTCGACGGGGGGCTTGCCCTGCACGCGCGCGCCGGAGCGTTCGGCGTGCTCGGCGACGGGCGTCTCGAGCAGGGTGTCCACGAACGACAGGATTGTGGTGCCGTCCAAGCCGCAGTGCTCCACGTTGATGCCGGCGCCGCCGTCGGCGAACACGATGAACGAGACGGCCTTGTCGAACCAGCGGTTGGCGCTGTCACCGTGCAGCAGATGATCGCAGGCCTGCAGTTCGTCGCGCGGCGCGAAGTCCTCGAGACAGACGCAGAACAGCGCCCGCTCGACGGTGTCCAGCGCGGCCGCGTTGGCGGGTTCGGCGAGCAGGGCCTCGCGGCTGGCCGCCCACTCCGCGCGCGCCTTGGTGGTGAGGTGGCCGACGGCGGTGTCGGTGCGCGCCGGGTGCGCGCCCGCCTCGAGCACGGCGCGCAGGCCCTCCTGAAGGTCCTCGGGCGCGTAGGGCGCGCCGTCGGGGCCGATCACGTCCACGCGGAACATGTTGCTGCGGTAGAAGACCAGGATGTGCCGCTCACGCGACGGGCCGGGCCACTCCTCGGTGTAGGGCACCCGCACCGAATCCTGCTGCGCGCCGGGGATTCTGGTTTCGGAGAACAGGTACTTGTTCTGCCACATGGACAGCTGCTGTCCGCGCTGGGTGACCGGCGGGATCTTCTCCTCGTCCAGCGCGAGCTTGTAGTCCACGGCGGCCGAGACGATGGCCGCGGCCCGTTCCACCTGGTTGGCCCCGGTGGAGGCGGCCAGCGCGGTGTCGTCGCGGAAGAGGAAGAAGAAGTTGGCGTTCAACGCGATCCGGTCGCGGCGGCCCAGGTAGCGCGAGGGCCAGAACTGGTCGAGCCAGCTGCCCACGCCGGGCGTGGCGTCGTACTCCGCCACCGCCGCGTGCAGCGTGCGGCCCGCGCCGCCGGGCCGTAGCAGGTCGGCGACCGCCGCCTCGGTGGTGGCCAGCTCCTCGGGGGTCAGCAGCGGGCTGCACCACTCCAGGAACCGGGCGCAGCTGTCCTCCAATGTGGGCAGCGGTACCCGGGGCAGGTGGTCTTCGGCGGCGAAGGTGCGGTCGGTCAAGTCGGATTCCTCGAATCGGGGGTGCGGGGGGTGCTACGGGCGCACGTCGATGGGCGACCGTGCGGTGAGACTCGCGGAGTACGTCCTCCACGACTGATCCTCGGTGCGGGACCGGGTTTGGGCAAGAGGTCAGGCCCGGCGATTCCTGAGTGGGCGCGAGATGTACAGACTCGCGTAGAGCCATCCCTCGGATTCGTGGCCGTCGGCGTCGACGCCCGCGGCGGCCAGCGTGCCGAGCACCTGCCGCTGTTCATCCGCCGAGGCGAAGCGGCGTTGCGGGAACAGACCGGACATCCGCTCGGTGCGGTAGCCGAGGGCGTCGAGTTCGGCCTGGATCGGCCCGAAATCGAACATGCGCAGCACGAAGTGCGCCATCCACGGCCGCTTGCGCGGATGCGCGGTCGCGATGCGCACGAGCGTCTTCTCGGTGACGTAGCCGATGCAACCGGTGGACACGACCAGATCCGCGGCGGCCAGCACCGCGCGCTGGGCGTCGGTGGGTTCGGCCGCTTCCAGATCGGCGTGCACGCTGTCGTGCAGCAGACCGGCCTCGCGCGCGTAGTCGAGCGCGGGCGCCGAGGCGTCCATACCGACGAAGCGCACGCCGGGCAGGTGATCGCGGGCGGCCAGGCGCGCGCGGTCGCGGGCGATCAGCGCGGCGCGGTCGAGTCCGTCGCCGTCGCGGTAGTGCGCGGCCAGCTCGTCGATCGTGGTGTCGAAGCGCAGCAGGGCGGCGTTCACACCGTAGGAACAGCCGATGTCGAGCACCGTGGGAGTGTCGGTGCGCTCGGAGGCGCGGAACTCCCGGATCTGCTGTTCCAGAAAGGGTTTCGCCGCTTGCGGAATCCGATAGTCGAGTTCGGACATCCGTGCGTAGTACAGGCGGGGATCGGGGCGGTCGTAGATGTGGTCGAAGGACGCTTTCCCGGTCGTATGCAACGGCACTGGCACGTGTTCGTTCCTCTCGGCTCGGTCGGTAGGCCAGGTCTCGAAGCCCGTCCGGCACCGCCGCCCGGACTCCACGACCGGGCCTAGTCGAGTAGTCGGTCGCCGCGGACCACGCTGTCCCGTTCGACGTGTGCGGGCAGAACCCTGCCGAACAGCTGCCGGGTGCGTTCGGCGGTGCCGATCACCCCGGGCTGGTCGGTGTAGGCGAAGATCGCCGAATGACGTTGCGCCGCACCCGAAACCGGGGATACGCGGTGCAGGGAGAAGCGTCCTTGGAACAGTTGCAGATCACCGGGGCGCAGGGCCAGGCGCCGCACGAACCGCTCGCCGGTGCCGGTGAGCACCGCGCGCACGTCGGCCAGGTTCTCCGCGTGCGGGGTGCGGATATTGGGGCAGTACTCGAACTCCCCGCCCGCGTCCGGCAGCTGCGTCAGCATGCTCACGGTGAACTCGTTGGTGTCGAAATGCCACGGGTGCGACATGCCCGGCGCGACCACGTTCAGGCACAGCCCGGCCAGCGGGTCGGCGTATTCGTGCAGGTCGGCCAGCCCGAAGCAGTCCGCGACGAAGCGCTGGAACGGCGCGGAGGTGTAGAGCCGGTGGATGAGCGCGTCGGCGGGGATGCGGTCGCGCGGCACGAAGGCGTTGCCGCGCTCGAGCACGATGGCGGCCGGATGGTCGGCGGGCAGGTCGGTGTCGAGCGGGATGTTGTAGGCGTTGACCTGTTCGGTCCGGTAGTACGCGTGCGGCGCCATCGCCTCGCCCTCGGCGCGCAGCCGCTCGGTGAGTTCGGGCCGGATGAACTCCCGCAGCACGGTGCACCCGTCGGCGGCCAGGTCGGTCCGTGCCGCGGCCACCGCCTCCCGCCACCGCGCCGAGTCCGGCGCATCGAGCGGATACCTTGCGGTATCGACGATTTCGTCCAGCACTCCCGTCCCTGCCATGGCGATATTCTGGTGCAGCCGCCGACGACACGCCCGGAATTCGGAAAGATTGCCGGTGACGCCGGTCACACCTATCATCGGTGCTCATTTGCGTTGCGGCGCAGTAACTCCCGTGGCAAACGTGATCATTCACACTGATGCGACAGGCCAATTCGGCGGCGCGGCGGGTGATCGGCCGACAATTTTCCGGCGGGGTGTCGCTGCCGTTCGGAAACACCGCGCGGGTCTCGCGGGCTGCGGCGATCTCGGCGTCCGGTCGATGTGGCACGTCGTGGCGAACCGCGTCGGGAGCGTGGCGCACACGGCGTCCGGTGAACACGGTCCGTGTGCCCAGGTCGAAGCGACGCCACCTGTCAACCGAGCCACCGCCGTGCGCGGGTCACACGCGCACATCCCCGCCGACGGACGACACGACCGCACCGGCGAAATCACCCGTCACGTGTGACGACTCCTCCCCGCCGCGAACTCTAGCGTCGCGGGATGGGCCCGGTCATCGGAGAGCCGCTCCCCCTCGTGGTCGGCGTGGCGCTCTCGCCGATCCCGATCGTCGCCGCGATCCTGATGATCCTCTCGCCCGGCACCGGGGACGCCGGTTCCGGTTTCGCGGCGGGCTGGGTGGCGGGCATCCTCGGCGTCGACGTCGCGATCGACTATGCGGTGGCCGCCGACCGGTTGCGCCCCACCCTCGACCGGGCCCGGACGCGGTGGCAGGACAACAGCCACGCCGTCCTGGCGATCGTGCTGCTCGTGATGGGCAGCGTGGTCCTCGGCACAGGCATCGGCGGGCTGTGACGGCGGGGCCCGCGACCGATGGATCGGCCCGCCCGTGGCCGGTCTTCGACTCGCTGCGCGGATACCGGCGCGCGTGGTTGCGGCCCGATGTGTTCGCGGGGCTCACGGTGTGGGCGGTACTGGTGCCCGAATCGCTCGCCTACGCCTCGATCGCGGGCGTCCCCCCGGTCGTCGGGCTCTACGCCGCGATCCCCGCGCTGGTCCTCTACGCGCTCGCGGGCAGCTCCCGGCACCTGGTGGTGGGGCCGATGTCGGCGACGGCCGCCCTGTCGGCGGCGATCGTGACCCCGCTGGCGGGCGCCGACGGCGGGCGGTACGTCGCGCTGTCCACCGCGCTCGCCCTCGCGACGGGGATCGTGGGCCTGCTGGCCGGGCTGGCTCGGCTCGGGTTCGTGGCGGCGTTCATCTCCGAGCCGGTGCTCAAGGGCTTCATCGTCGGGCTGGCGCTGACGATCATCGTGGGCCAGGTCCCCAAGCTGTTCGGCATCGAGAAGAGCGAGGGCGAGTTCTTCGGGCAGGCCTGGGGCGTGCTGCGCCGGCTCGGCGAAACACACTGGCGCACACTGCTCGTCGGCCTGGTCAGCCTCGCTGTCGTGCTGGCGCTGCGCCGGTGGCTGCCGCTGGTGCCCGGCGCGCTGCTCGCGGTGCTGTTCGGTATCGCGGTGGTCGGGCTGTTCGATCTGGACGAGCGGGGCGTCGCGATCGTCGGGCACATCGAACCGGGACTTCCCGCGCTCGGCCCGCCGGACGGTCTCGGCTTCCACGACTACCTCGATCTGCTCGGACCGGCCGTCGGGGTGGTGCTCATCGGGTTCGCCGAAGGGCTCGGCGCGGCCAGGGCCTACGCCGCCAAGGAGGGCTATCCCATCGACGCCAATCGCGAACTGTTCGGGCTCGGCGCCGCCAATCTCGGCTCCGGACTCGCCTCGGGCATGATCGTGAACGGCAGCCTCTCCAAGACCGCCGTCAACGGCGGCGCGGGCGCGAAGACCCAGGTCAGCGGGCTCGTGATGGCCGCGCTGACCATCCTCACGCTGTTGTTCCTGACCGGGCTGTTCGAGAACCTGCCCGAGGCGACGCTGGCCGCGGTGGTGATCGCCGCCGTCGTCGAACTCGTGGATTTCGCCGCGCTGCGCCGGCTCTACGGGGTGTGGACCGAACGGCTCGGCAGCATCTACGGCAAGGCGGCACGCGCCGATTTCACCGCCGCGCTCGTCACGCTGGCCGGGGTGCTGCTGTTCGGCACGCTGCCGGGGCTGCTCATCGGCGTCGGCGTGTCGATCCTGCTGCTGGTGTATCGCACGTCGCGGCCGCACGTCGCCGAGGTGGCCCGGCGCGGCGATCTCTGGCTCGACGCGGCGCGCCACCCCGGGCTGCCGCGCCGCCCCGACCTGGTGGTCGTGCGCGTGGAGGCGGGCCTGTACTTCGTCAACGCCGACTACGTCCGCCACGCCATCGAGAACCTCTGCACCGACGCGACCCGCCTGGTCGTCCTCGACGCCGAGACCTCCCCGTCCATCGACGTGAGCGCCGCCCGCATGCTCGCCGATCTCCGGGATTCCTTGGCCCGCCGCCGGATCCGCCTGCGCATCGCCCGCCCGATCGGCCAATTCGCCGACGCCCTGCGCGCGGGCGCTCCAGCCGGCCACCGGCTCGAGGTGTACCCGACGGTCACCGCCGCCGTCGCCGACCTGCCACCCGAGCCACCGCGCGGCCCCGCCTGACTGTGCGGCAACACCTTTCGGCCCGCACGCCGGATCGGGCCGGGTATTCGCGCCGGTCGGAAACCGATTCGCGGAGTCGCGCACGCGATCGGCACCCGGTAGTGGATGATGATCGTCTGAGTGTGTTCCAACACGGGATCGGGTTCGACGCCGCCGCTCGGGATTGCCGCGTGTCGTTCGTTCGAGCACAGGGGCCGGGGTCGTCCGCATGGCGCGCCGAGGCCCGGTCCCGACGCCGATGTCCGACCGTGAACGCCGGGAGCCGAGAACCCATGGACACAACGCAGCCCGCGGGGCGACTGCGTTCGACCACTGCCCAGGGCGCCACCGCCGTCTGGTACGTGCACGAAGGCGTCGTGCGCGTCGTCTCGATCGTCGACGCCGACGGTCGCACCACCGACCTCGACGGCGAACATCTCGGCGGCTGCTTCGACCTCATGCCCCGCCGCCTGTGGGAACGCGTCCGCTACGAGTACGAGACCTCGCGCAATAACCACAAGAAGGGCTGACCCGGGTCAGACCCGCGCGAACAACGCCTCTTCCAGGTGGGCGACGGTCAACCCGACCAGCGAGTCGCGGTGCACGCGGCCCGGGGCGGGCGGCACGGGGATCTCGCACGGCACCACGATGAGCGCGCAGCCCGCGGCCGCCGCGGCGGCCGACCCGGTCGGCGAATCCTCCACCGCGACGCAGTGCGCCGGATCGACGCCGAGCAGCGACGCCGCGCGCAGGTAGGGGTCGGGCGCCGGTTTGCCTTCGGGGACCTCGTCGCCGCAGACGGAGATGTCGAAGTAGTCGCGGCCGAGGGTGTCGAGGCCGAACTCGGTGAGCGAGCGTTTGGTGTTGGTGACCAGCGCGCAGGCCAGGCCCGCGTCGCGCACCAGGTTCAGCGCGTCCTTCGCGCCGGGGCGCCACGGGATGGGGCCGGTCATCAGGTCGCTGACCCGGCGCTCCAGGAACTCCCCCGCCTCGCGCAGCGCGTCGGGGGTCGACGGCACACCCAGCCCGTCGAAGAGGATGCGCAGCGCGTTGGGCCCCGACGCGCCGATGAGCGCGTGGCGCACCGCGTCGGTCATCACGCCGCCGAGTTCCACGGCGAGTTCGCGGACCGCGACATCCCACAGCTTCTCCGAGTCCAGCAGCGTCCCGTCCATGTCCCACAGCACCGCGGCGAGTCGCGCTGTCACAGTTCGCTGCTCCGTTCGTCGTCCACCTCGGCCGTCCCCACCGTAGTCAGCGAGGTGAGCGGCGGGCCACTCGCGCGGGCCAGATCACAGCCCGGAGGCCGTGATCACCATCCGCCCGCCCTCCTGCCGGACCTGCACCCAGCGGTTCTCGCTCTCCACCGAACCGTTGGACTTCACATAGGTGAGCGTCACCGTGGCGGCGCCCTCGCCGCTCGGGCTGATGGCCTCCACCCGCACCGCGCGGATCGTCGACCAGAACGACGCGTACTGCGCGTATCCGCCGGTCTGCGCCTGGTAGCCGGGCGCGAGCTGCGACCACGCGCCCGAGACGTTGCCGGGCAGCATGCCGTAGTAGCCCTGGATGAAGCCGGCCACCCGGTCGGCGGGCGGCGGTCCGAACGGCGTGGCGGAGACCGTCGTGCTCGTACTCGTGGTGGAGGTCGGGGTCGGCTCGGTGGTGGTCGTGGGGCTCGGTGCGGCCGAGGTGGGCTCGGGCGTCGTCGTCGGGACGGTGACCGGTGGCGGCGCGGCCTCTCCCCCGCCCTGCGGCAACGGAACCACCGTGGGCGTGCCGGGGTCCCCGGACTCGGCAGGCTGCTGCGCCTGGCCGGTCGTCGCGGGCGGCGCGGCGGTCTGCTCGCCGTCGCCCCCGCGACTCGCCAGCGCCACGGCCCCCGCCAGGATCACCACGAGCGCGGCCGCCGCGACCACGGCCACTGTCGTCCGGCTGGGCCTCGGCGGGTTCGTGCCGCCGGGCAACGTGCCGCCACCCTGTGCCGGTGGCGGCACCGCCGCGACGGGCGCGGGGACGAAGGTGGTGGCCGCGTCGGCGTTCGCCGCGCTCGCCTGCCCCGGTGCGGCGAGCACCGTGGTGGCGTCGGCGCCCGGCGCGGGCAGCATCTTGGTGGAGACGGGCGCGTCGGCCAGCTTCGGAACGCGGCCCGCCGCAACGGCTCCCAGCGCCTCCGCGGCCTCCCGCATGGTCGGGCGCGCGTCGATACCGGCGGCGAGCAGGCGCATGAGCACGGGCGCGAGCGGTCCGGCGTTGCGCGGTTCGGGCACGTCCCCGCGGGCGACCGCGTGCAGCACGGCCAGCGGGTTGTCGCCCTCGCCGAACGGCGGCGAGCCCTCCACCGCCGCGTAGAGCGTGGACCCGAGGGCGAACACGTCGGAGGCGGGTTCGGGGTTCTCGCCGCGCGCGATCTCCGGCGCCAGGTAGGCGGGCGTGCCCGCGAGGAATCCCGTGGCCGTCACGGTGACGTCGCCGACCGCGCGCGAGATGCCGAAGTCGGTGATCTTGACCGTGCCGTCGTCGGCCACCAGCAGGTTGGCCGGTTTCACGTCGCGGTGCATGATGCCCGCGTCGTGGGCGGCGGCCAGCGCGGCCGCGGCCTGCGCGCCGATCCTGGCCACCTCGAGCGGCGGCAGCGTGCGCTTGCCCGACAGTTTCGCGGCCAGGCTCGGCGCGTTCAGGTACTCCATGACCAGCCACGGCTGGCCGTCTTCCTCGGCGACATCGAAGACGGTGATGGCGTTGGGGTGGTGCAGCCGGGCGGCGATGCGCCCCTCACGCATGGCGCGCAGCTTCGATTCGAGGGCCTGCTCGCGCGAGAGTCCGGGCGCCAGCAGCAACTGTTTGACGGCGACCGTGCGGCGCAGGCGCACGTCGGTGCCCCGCCACACCACGCCCATCGCGCCGGTGCCGATCGGATCCGCGAGCCGATACCGTCCAGCGATCAACCGGTCCGACGTCATGTGGTCGTGCCCCTCCTGCTACCCGCGAGCCAACAGCACCCGGCGCGGGGTTCCCGGAGGGCCCCGAAAATCCTTCGCGCCGAAGTACATTGCACCCGAAGCAGGGACGAACGGCATCCGCCGACTGCTCCGGATGCAGTTGCAACCCCTCGACAATGGCACACCCAACCGACACAGAGCCACCCGCGCGCACGACCCCACGCGGACCGGTCGGTCGACCAGGTGAAACGCGCGGGTGAGAATGGTGTGCCGAGCGGTACCGGATATCCTCGCGACTTCTCCTCGGCACCAGCGCATTCCACCTCGAACAGCAGGTCAGCGGCACCGTGCGCGCCGAACCGGCGGCGCGGCGCGGACTTTCGCACCCACGGTGAGCACCATCACACCGCCGGTCAGGCGTTGAAGTACTTCGCCTCCGGGTGCAGCAGCACGAAGGCATCCGTGGACTGCTCGGGGTGCAGCTGCAACTCCTCCGAGAGCACGACGCCGAGGCGGTCGGCCTCGAGCAGGTCCACCAGCTTGGCGCGGTCCTCCAGGTCGGGGCAGGCGCCGTAGCCGAAGGAGTAGCGCGCGCCCCGGTAGCCGAGCTTGAAATAGTCGAGCACGTCGTCGGGATCGGTCTCGGCGATCGCGTGTCCCTCGAGGGTGAGTTCCTCGCGGATGCGGCGGTGCCAGTACTCGGCCAGCGCCTCGGTGAGCTGCACGCCGATGCCGTGCACCTCGAGGTAGTCGCGGTAGTTGTCGGCGGCGAACAGTTCGTTGGCGAAATCGGCGATCGGCTGGCCCATGGTGACCAGCTGGAACGGCAGCACGTCGACCTGCCCGGTCTCGCGGGCCAGCGCGCGCGAGCGGAGGAAGTCGGCGATGCAGAGGAACCGGTCGCGCTGCTGGCGCGGGAAGGTGAACCGGTAGCGCTCGGGCGCGTCGGGCGTGGGTTCGGTCAGCACGATCACGTCGTCGCCCTCGGACACGGCCGGGAAGTACCCGTACACCACGGCGGCGTGCTGGAGCACGCCCTCGGTGGACAGCCGGTCCAGCCAGGCGCGCAGGCGCGGGCGGCCCTCGGTCTCCACCAGTTCCTCGTAGCTGGGGCCGTCGCCGCCGCGCCGGCCCCGCAGGCCCCACTGCCCCAGGAACAGGGCGCGCTCGTCGAGCAGGCCCGAATACTCGTGCAGCGCCAGGCCTTTCACCACGCGGGTGCCCCAGAACGGCGGCACCGGCACGGGCAGGTCGGCGGCCACATCGGAGCGCTCCGGCACCACCACAGGCACCTCGGCGGCCTTGCGCTTCTCCGCGATGCGCCGCGAACGCTCGTGGCGCGCTTTGCGTTCGGCGGCCTTCTCTCGCTCCGCGACGGCCTCGGGGCTGTCCGGGTCGGGACCGCCGCCGCGCTTGCGGCTCATGATGTCATCCATCAGGCGCAGGCCCTCGAACGCGTCGCGGGCGTAGTGCACATCGCCCTCGTAGACCTCGGTGAGGTCGTTCTCCACGTAGGCGCGGGTCAGCGCGGCGCCGCCGAGCAGCACGGGGAACTGGTCGGCCACGCCCTTGGCGTTGAGCTCCTCCAGGTTCTCCTTCATCACCACGGTCGACTTCACCAGCAGTCCGGACATGCCGATCACGTCGGCCTTCTTGTCCACGGCGGCGTCCAGGATGGTCGAGATCGGTTGTTTGATCCCGAGATTCACCACTTCGTAGCCGTTGTTCGACAGGATGATGTCGACCAGGTTCTTGCCGATGTCGTGCACGTCGCCCTTGACGGTGGCCAGCACGATCCGGCCCTTGCCGGAATCGTCGGTGGCCTCCATGTGCGGTTCCAGGTAGGCGACGGCGGATTTCATCACCTCGGCGGACTGGAGCACGAACGGCAGCTGCATCTGGCCCGAACCGAACAGTTCGCCAACGGTTTTCATGCCGGACAGCAGCGTCTCGTTGATGATCCGCAGCGGCGGCACCTCGGCCATGGCGGCGTCGAGATCGGCCTCCATACCGGCCTTCTCGCCGTCGACGATGCGGCGCTCCAGGCGCTCGAACAGCGGCAGCGCGGCCAGTTCCTCGGCGCGCGAGGCCTTCGACGACGAAGCCGACACGCCCTCGAACAGCTGCATCAGCTTCTGGAGCGGGTCGTAGTCCTCGGTGCGGCGGTCGTAGACCAGGTCCAGGGCGGTCTCGCGCTGTTCGTCGGGGATCCGCGCCATGGGCAGGATCTTCGAGGCGTGCACGATCGCCGAATCCAGCCCGGCCTGCACGCACTCGTGCATGAACACCGAGTTCAACACCTGGCGCGCGGCCGGATTCAGGCCGAAGGAGATGTTGGACAGGCCCAGGGTGGTCTGCACGTCGGGGTGGCGGCGCTTGAGTTCGCGGATCGCCTCGATGGTCTCGATGCCGTCGCGGCGCGACTCCTCCTGGCCGGTGCCCAGGGTGAAGGTCAGCGTGTCGATGATGATGTCGGATTCGGCCAGACCCCAGTTGCCGGTGATGTCGGCGATGAGGCGTTCGGCGATCTCGACCTTCTTCTCGGCGGTGCGGGCCTGGCCCTCCTCGTCGATGGTCAGGGCGACCACGGCGGCGCCGTGCTCGGCGACCAGGGCCATGGTCTGCTGGAAGCGCGAGTCCGGGCCGTCGCCGTCCTCGTAGTTCACCGAGTTCACCGCGCAGCGCCCGCCCAGGTGCTCCAGGCCCGCGCGCAGCACCGGGGTTTCGGTGGAGTCCAGCATGATCGGCAGGGTGGACGCGGTGGCCAGGCGGCTGGCCAGGGCCTCCATGTCCTTCGCGCCGTCGCGGCCGACGTAGTCGACGCACAGGTCGAGCATGTGGGCGCCGTCGCGGGTCTGGTCCTTGGCGATGTCGAGGCACTTCTGCCAGTCCTCGGCCAGCATCGCCTCGCGGAAAGCCTTGGAGCCGTTGGCGTTCGTGCGCTCGCCGATCATCAGGACCGAGGCGTCCTGTTCGAAGGGCACCGCCGTGTACATGCTCGACACGCTCGGCTCGTGCACGGGGGCGCGGCGGTCGTCCAGCGGCGGGAGCGTGGGCTCCACCTCGCGGACCGCGTCGCGCACCTGCCGGATGTGCTCGGGGGTGGTGCCGCAGCAGCCGCCCACCAGCGCGAGCCCGAACTCGGAGACGAACCCGCGCAGCGCGACCGCCAATTCCTCGGGGGTGAGCGGGTATTCGGCGCCGTGGGCGCCGAGCACGGGCAGGCCGGCGTTCGGCATCACCGACACCGGGATGCGCGCGTGGCGGGAGAGGTGGCGCAGGTGCTCGCTCATCTCGTCGGGGCCGGTGGCGCAGTTCAGGCCGATCATGTCGATGCCGAGCGGCTCGAGCGCGGCCAGCGCGGCGCCGATCTCGCTGCCCACCAGCATGGTGCCGGTGGTCTCCACGGTGACGTGGGTGATGATCGGGATGCGCCGGCCCGCCCGCTCCATCGCGCGTCTGCTGCCGGTGACGGCGGCCTTCACCTGGAGCAGGTCCTGGCAGGTCTCCACCAGGATCGCGTCGGCGCCCGCGTCCAGCATGCCCAGCGCGGCCTCGGTGTAGGCGTCGCGCAGCACGGTGTAGGGGGCGTGACCCAGCGTGGGCAGCTTGGTGCCGGGGCCCATCGAGCCCAGGACGTAGCGCGGGGTGCCGTCCTCTGCGGGGCCCATCTCGTCGGCCACCTCGCGGGCCAGGCGGGTGCCGCGCTCGGACAGGTCGCGGATGCGGTCGGCGATGTCGTAGTCGGCGAGGTTGGGCAGGTTGCAGCCGAAGGTGTTGGTCTCGACGGCGTCGGCGCCTGCCTCGTAGTAGGCGCGGTGGATGGCGCGCAGCACGTCGGGCCTGGTCTCGTTGAGGATCTCATTGCAGCCCTCCAGGCCGCGGAAATCGTCGAGCGTCAGATCCGCGGCCTGCAACATGGTGCCCATCGCCCCGTCGCCGATGACGACACGCCGCTGAAGCGTGTCGAGAAGCGAGGTATCGAACGCGCGATCGGACACAGACATGCGTACAAGCGTAAAGGCCGACGGCGACACGAAACCAACAGCATCCTTCCCCCTCCGGTGAGCGTGCCCCACACCACACACCCCGCGACCACGTTTGCCGGACGGACGCCGGGGGCGCGCTCCGCCCGGGCGGGCGATCCGGCGGTACCGCTGCGGGGCCGCGGCCACCGCGGGCGACCGGGCGTCGGTCAGGCACGCGCGGGCCGGATCGGTGCGCACCCCGGCGGTGGCCGAGCGGTCGCCAGGTCGCGAGAACGTGCGTCCCCCGCGTGTCGGTGGCGGGCTGTGGACCGCGCGATCCGCCGCCCGTACGGACCGGTCGGACGGGTCACGCGGGGACCACCCCGGCCCGGAACACGGCGCGCCCTGGCGCGCCGATACCGGGTTCCACGCCGTAGGCTGACCGGGTGAACCCCAGTGAAACTCCCGATTCGGAACTGCCGACGTTGCGGGAACCGGTGCTGGTCGCGGCCTTCGAGGGCTGGAACGATGCGGGTGACGCGGCCAGTGGCGCGGTGGAGCATCTGGAACTCATCTGGGATGCCGAGCCGCTGGCGGAGCTCGATTCCGAGGATTACTACGACTATCAGGTGAATCGGCCCACCGTGCGCCAGGTGGACGGCGTGACCCGCGAGATCCAGTGGCCCGCCACCATGCTGTCGGTGTGCTCGCCCCCGGGCAGCGAGCGCGACGTGGTGCTGCTGCGCGGGATCGAGCCGAACATGCGCTGGCGCAGCTTCTGCGCCGACCTGCTGGAATTCATCGAACAGCTGGGCGTGCAGACGGTGGTCATCCTCGGCGCGCTGCTCGCCGACACGCCGCACACGCGTCCCGTCCCGGTCACCGGTTCCGCCTACAGCAAAGAGGCCGCGGAGCGCTTCAACCTGGAACAGACCAGGTACGAGGGCCCGACCGGCATCACCGGCGTGCTCCAGGACCAGTGCGTGAAGGCCGGCGTGCCCGCGGTGTCGTTCTGGGCGGCGGTCCCGCACTACGTGTCGCAGCCGCCGAACCCGAAGGCCACGATCGCGCTGCTGCACCGCGTGGAGGACGTGCTCGACATCGAGGTCCCGCTCGGCGAGTTGCCCAAGCAGGCCGAGGAGTGGGAGGCCGCGGTGAACGAGATGACCGTCGGCGACGAGGAGATCACCGAGTACGTTCGCTCGCTCGAGGAGCGCGGCGACGCGGCGACCGATGTCAACGAGGCCATGGCCAAGATCGATGGCGACGCCATCGCGGCCGAGTTCGAGCGCTACCTGCGCAGGCGCGGTCCGGGCAGCTTCGGCGGTCTGTAGGCCCTCGGACACCGCGAGGCACGGCGGCAATGGAGCTCCGGTCGGTGCGAACCGCCGTCGTGTCCCGGAACTCTCGTCCCTGAAAACCGTTGCGCCACGGGCGATCCGGGCCGCGCCCTGTCCCGGCGCGCCCGGACACCGCGCCGGCATCTACCCGCGGCACCATGCCCGTGGGTGACACCGAACCGGCGTCACCGCGCGTGCGCCATCGCGATCGGGCCGCCGGCGTGCGGCGGCCGGGATCGCGGTGGACCTACGCGGGCCGCCGGACCCGCTGCGCGGCCGCCTCGACGTCCTCCACCGTCCACACCTGCGCCGCCGCGTCCTGAGCCAGCTTCGCGATGAGGATGTCGCGCGGAATCGTCTGTCCCGCGAAGTGATCGAGCGACGGCACCACGACATGGTGGGCATCGGCGCGCCGCAACTCCTGGGTCAGCTCGGCGAACGCCGTGCCGTCTCCCCCTGTCGATTCATGGAAGGTGGCGGCGAAGCAGAGTCCTTCGCTGCGGGCGAGGGTGCACATCGCGTCCTCGAGCTCCGCGCTCCGGCCCTCGGCCAGGTCGTCACGCACGTATCCATAGATCAACGCTTCCACCCGAACCTCCTGGCTCATCCCCGCGTCGGCGCGGGGTTGAATTGCTGGAACGAGCTAACTGCCACATCTCGGAAACGCCGGTGCTCTTACAAATGTACTTACATCTGCAAGTGGGCAACCGGGCCGCTCCCTCTTCCAGAATCGTCGACGCCATGTTGCGAATGCAGATGTCAACCCACTGACATCTTGGTGCCCTATTCGGGCCACCGAACGTTAACTGGTGCGATACTACAACCGTGGCCGGAGGAGACGATCGACCCGTCTGGGCAGTCCGCATGCGCTCTGAACGCGACGCGAGGGGGTGGTCCCAGGCCGATGCCGTCCGCGTCATGCGCGCGAAGTCCGCGCACAACCTACCCACCGACTCCACGCTGCTGCGCAACTGGCGGCGGTGGGAGTCGGGCGAATCCCGGCCGGACGACTTCTACGCGCCCATCATCGCGGCCGCGTTCGACACGGTGACGGCGGCGTTCTTCCCCAAATCGCGCCCCAACCGGGACGACGAACTGCTCTCCGCGACGGGGATGGACACCCTCGAGTTCATCGGCCGTCTGCGCATGTCGGACGTCTCCGCAAGCACTTTGGACGCCGTGCGCATCACCGCCGAGCGCCTGTGCTGCGAGTATCCGTTCGCCGATCCGTACGAGCTGCACGCCGAGGGCACGGCGTGGCTGCGCCGCATCACCTCGCTGCTCGACGCCCGCCTCACGCTGGCCCAGCACCGCGAGATCCTGGTGCTGGCGGGCTGGGTGGCGCTGCTGGTCGGGTGTGTCGACTACGACCTGGGGCGGCGCACCTCGGCGGAGGCGACACGCCGCGCGGCGTGGTCGCTGGGCCAGGAGGCCGACCACCCCGAGATCACCGGCTGGGCCGCGGAGATGGCCGCCTGGTTCGCGCTCACCCAAGGTAACTACAAGGGTGCTGTGGAGGCGGCCGATACCGCACCGGAGGACACCCGACATATCGGCGTAGGGGTGCAGCTGGCGGCGCAGCGGGCCAAGGCGTGGGCCAGGCTGGGCGATCAGGCCGAGGTCGAGAAGGCGCTGGCGCAGGGCCGGGCGATCTTGGAGCGACTCGAGCATCCGGCCAATCTGGACAATCACTTCGTGGTCGACGCGAGCAAGTTCGACTTCTACGCGATGGACACCTGCCGCGTGGCGGGCCAGGACAAGCTCGCGGAAGCCTTCGCCCGCGAGGTCATCCGGAGCTCCACCCGGCCCGACGGCACGATCCGCAACCCGATGCGGGTGTCGGAGGCGCACCTCACGCTGGCGGTGGTGGCGGTGCGCGACCGCGATCTGGAACGGGCCATCGACGAGGGCATGCGCGCCTTCGAGGGCAAGCGCCGGTCGCTGCCGTCGCTGATGTGGATCGCGGGCGAGACGGCCCGCGAGATCATCGAGCGCTACCCCGGCGATCCGCGCACCCGCTCGTACCTGGATCAGCTGCGCGCGCTGTCCGTCGAGTGAGCGGGGCCGCGTGGGCGCGGGTCCCGTTCCGGACGTGGGCGAATGATCGGCAAACCGGACACGGCCACGCCGAACGCGCCCCGGGCACGACCACGGCGACCTGCCCGCTACTACCCTGTTCCCGGTGACCGACTCCGATGACGGCCCGCCGGGCATGGACGCCGCGCCGTGGGACGACCGGCTGCGGCTGTTCTCGTTCGCCACGGCCGAGCGGCGTGCCGACTACCTGTGGGTGCTGCGCGCCTTCGACAGTGCGCGGGCCGCGTACGTGGTGCTGCTGCACGCCGACGACGTCGCGGAGTGGATCCGCCGCCACGGCGGGCGGGCGCGCGTCGCCGAGGGTGTGGTCACCGCCGACGAGGAGCCGGGCGCGCCGCAGATCGGGTTGTTCCACCGCGCCGACACCGAACCGCTCAGCGCGGCCGAGATAGGCCCGCTGCTCGACCAGCTGCACCGCTGGGGCGTGCTGGAGCGCAGCTACGACGGCACCCGCGCCGCGACGCTGGCCGAGTACCGGAACCGGCATTACGTCTATCAGTTCTCGCAGGCCGGTTTCCAGGCCTATCGCGCGGTGGCCGGGGTGCTGGAGGCGCGGCTGGACGAGGCGTCGCTGTCCCGGTTGGTGCTGCCCGAACTGCTGGCCGATCTGCACACCCTCGCCGAGGTGAACCGCGCGGGCGACGCCGAACGCGTCTACCGCACGCTGCGCAGGCTCGACGCCGCCCTCACCGACATGGCCGCGCGCGCCGCGCATTTCTACCTCTCCCTGGGCGATCTGGTGCGCACCACCGAGATCACCCCCGAGTCGTTCCTCGCGCACAAGGACGCGCTGCTGGCGCACATGCGCGAATTCAGCATGGATCTGGCGCGTTTCGCCCCGCGCCTGGCCTCCGCGATCACCGAGATCGAGGCCACCGGCGTGGACGAGTTGCTGGCCCGCGCGGCGAGCTGCGACGAGCGGGTGCTGCTGAGTCCGGCGGAGCGGGAAGCGGATTGGCGGGCGCGCTGGCACGGCCTGCGCACCTGGTTCGTCGCGGTGGAGGCCGAATCCACCGAGGCCGATCGCCTGCGCGAGGCCACCATGAGCGCGATCGCGGCGGTGCTCTCGCTGCTGCGGCGGGTCACCGAGACGCGCCGCGGCGGGGTGAGCCGCGAGTCGGCGCTGCGGCACCTGGCCGGCTGGTTCACCGCCGCGCCCACCGCCGAGAGCGCGCACGCTCTGTTCGACGCGGTGTTCGGGCTGGGCAGGCCGCGCCACCTCGCCATGGAGCATCCGGACGCCGATATCGTGCCCGCGGTGCGGTCGTGGTGGGAGGCGCCGCCGCTGGAGATCTCGCGCACGCTCGCCGAGACCGGCCGTCCGCCTTCGGCGGGCGCGCCCGGCCGCATTCAACGCAACGACGCCGGTATCCGCAGGCTGCGCGAGAACCAGCTGGCCGCCCAGCGCGCCAGGGCGGAGGCGGCGCGCTCGCTGGCCTCGGCCGACGTGCACGAGCGCGAACTCGACGACCGCGAGACCGAGGTGCTGCTGCGCCTGCTCGACGCCGCGTCCACGGCGTGGGTGCCGGTGAGCGGGCGCGTGGCGGGGACCACCGGCACCGACAGCGGCGTCACCCTGACCGTGTCGGAGCACGCGGGCCCCACCGTGGTGCGCACCTCCCGCGGGTTGCTGCACCTGAACAACCGCAAACTCGAGGTGCGGCCGACGCGGTCGGGGAAGAAGAGCGGATCAGCGAGGGGGACGGCATGATTCACGCGCGCCGCATCGACTCCCTGGCGCTGGACAACTATCAGCGCGCCGCCCGCGTGGTGCTCGCCAACCACCTGATCACCCGCACCTACCCGGACCGGATCGCGCTGCCGCTGGTGCGCCGCTGGGCCACCGAACTGCGCGAGGACCTGGCCGAGTTGTTCGGCTACCGCCTCGAGGTCACCGAGACCACCGCCCGCCTGTTCCCGGTGACCGACCGGCTCGACGGCGGCAAGCCCGCCCGCACCGTGAACGACCGCGTGTTCGACCGCCGCCGCTACGCCTACCTCGCGCTGGCGCTGGCCGCGCTGGGCCGCGCGGGCGATCAGATCACGCTGTCGGAGCTGGCCGACCAGGTCGCCGCCTACACCGGCCGCGTCGAGGGCCTGGAACTCGCGCCCGACCGCGCCGTCGACCGGGACGCGTTCGTGGACGCGGTGGGCTGGCTGGCCGCGCGCGGCGCGCTCACCCTCGCCGACGGCGACGCGGGCGGCTGGGCCGCCGATCCCGACGCGGGCGAAGCGCTCTACGACATCGACCGCCCGGTGGTGTTCGCGCTGTTCCGCCCGCCGCGCGCGCTGCAACACCTGCACAGCGTGCGGGGCCTGCTCGCCGAAGAGGTCCCGCCGAGCGCGCAACCGGCCGTCATCGCCGCCGAGAACGCCCGGCGGGTGCGGCGGGCGCTGGTGGAGCGGCCCGTCGTCTACGCCGAGGATCTGGCGCCCGGCGAGCGGACCGCGCTCTCCCAGGACAAGCTCGTCGCCGAGGTGGAGATGTTCACGGGCCTGCGGGCCGAACGCCGCGCGGAGGGCGTCGCGCTCATCGACACCTCGGGCCGCCTCTCCGACGTGCGGTTCCCCGGCACGGGCACGCTCGCGCAGGTCGCGCTGCTGCTGGCGGGCGAGATCGCCGACGTGGTGCTCGATATCGACAACCCGCTCCCCCGCCGTCCGCGCGGGCCGGAGCCCGATGTGGCGCTGGCCGCGCAGTTGGACGACGCCATCCCCGAATCCACCGTCTTCACCGCGATGGCCGACCTGCCGTTCACCGAAACCGTTGCGGCGGAAGATCTTCCGGAGGCCGAGCCCGAAACCCCGCCCGCCGACTACCCGTTCGTCACCGCGGCGTGGGTGCGCGAGACCGTGCGCGCGCTCACCGACCGCTACGGCGTCACGTTCGCCGCGCAGTGGCAGGCCGACGTGCCGGGACTGACCGCCGAGGTGACCGCGCTGCTGGCGCGGCTGCGCCTGGTCGCGCCGGTCGAGGACGGCCTGCTGGTGCTGCCCGCGCTGGCGCGCTACCGGGGCGCGGTGGTCACGGTGCGCACCAAACGGGCCGAGGAACTGTTCGTCACCGCCGCCGACACCGTCGCGGCGAGCACCGGGACGGAAGGGAACTGAACATGTCGGTCATCCACGGCGGAGTGCGCTTCCTGCCCACCCGCGCCGGGATCGTCAACCTGTGGGACTACCGCGATCAGGAGTTCTGCTTCGCCGACGGCAGGCTGGTGCTGCGCGGCCCCAACGGTTCCGGCAAGACCAAGGCCCTCGAGGTGCTGTTCCCGTTCGTGCTGGACGGGCGGATCGAGCCGCGCCGCCTCAACCCGTTCGCGGGCGAGGAGCGCACCATGAAGTCGAATCTGCTGTACCGCAAACAGGAGTCGGCGTACTCGTACGTGTGGATGGAGTTCGCGCGCGGCCGCTGGGCCGACCCCGAGGTGGTGACCGTCGGCATCGGCATGCGCGCCACACGGTCCTCGGACAAGGTCACCCGCTGGTACTTCGTCGCGGATGGCCGTGTGGGCGTGGACTTCTCGCTCATCGGCCCCGACGACCGCCCGCTCACCCGCAAGCAGCTGGCCGAGCAGATCGGCACCGACTCCATCGTGGACCGGCCGGTCGAGTACCGCGCCGCGATCGACGCGCGCATGTTCGGCCTGGGCGTGCAGCGCTACGACCAGCTGATCAACCTGATCCTCACGCTGCGCCGCCCGCAGCTGGCCAAGAACCTGGACCCGCGCGGGCTCTCGCAGGCGCTCACCGACGGTCTGCGCCCGCTGGACGAGCAGCTGATCCTGGACGCGGCGCGCTCGTTCAGCGATATGGAGGAGGTCGGGCGCACCCTCGAAGGTCTCGTCCACGCCGACACCGCCACCCGCGCGTTCGTGGGGGTGTATCGCAAATACCTTGCCGTGCAGGCGAAGACGGATGTGGAGCAGGTGCGGGGGCGTCTGGACGCGGTAACCCACGCCGGCACGGCGCTGTTCGCCGCCAAGGCGCTGCGCGCGCGGCGCGAGGCGGAGCGCACGGCCGCCGAGGAGCGCGCCGAGGACGCCGACCGCGCTTACGAACAGGCCCTCACCGATCGCGAAACCCTCCAGCGCTCCAGCGCTTACGAGGGCAAACAGCAGCTCGACGACCTGGCCGACGCGGTGCGCAGGCTGGAGACCTCGGCCGCCGTGCACGCCGACAAGGCGCTCAAGGCCCGCCAGACCCTCGACCAGCGCGCCGAGGAGGCCGAACGCGCCCGCACCGCGGTCCGCGCCGCCGCCGAGGCGCTGGCGCGCGGCGAGGAGGAATTGCGCCGCGCCGCCGAGGAAGCGGGCATCACCTGGACCGCGCCGCCCGAGGACGCGCGCGGCGACCAGCTCACCGCGACCGTGCGGGCCCGCGCCGAGGAGCGCGACGCCGATGTGCGCGCCGTGCGAAAAGCGCTGGTGCTCATGGATTCCGCCCTCGCCGAGCGCACCAGGGCCGAACGGCTCACCGAGCGCGCCGGGCAGTCCCGCGAGTCGGCGGCGGCCGAGGTGGCGCACGCGGAGGCCGCGGTCACCCTGGCCCGCACCGAGACCGCCGCCGCCTTGCGCACCTGGTGGGAGACCCACCGCGAGCACTACGGCGCATTCGGCTCCCAGTTGTACGACGCGCTGGATTCCGCACTGGCGCACGTCGGTTCGGACGACGCGGCGGGTGCGGCCGAGGTGCTGGCCGAGCGCAGCGAACCGCTGCTGGACGAGATCCGCCAGGGCAGGCTCGAGGCGAAGGCGCGCGCCGCCGCGACCGCCGAACGCATCGCGGAACTCACCGCCGAACGAGCCCGGGTGCGCGCCCAGCGCGATGACGCGCCGAAGGTGCCGGCGGCGCGTGCCGATCGCGCGGACCGGCCCGGCGCACCGCTGTGGCGGCTCGTGCGTTTCGCCGATGAGGTACCCGCCGAGGACGCCGCAGGCATCGAAGCGGCCCTGGAGGCGGCGAATCTGCTCGACGCCTGGCTGTGCCCCGACGGCGCGACGCCGGCCGACGATGCGGACATCTACCTGGTCCCCCTTCCGGCGGATCGGCGTCCGGCCGGTCGGACCCTCGCCGACGTCCTGGTGATCGAGGACGACACCGACGATCTCAGCGTCCCCCGGCAGACCGTGTCCGACGTCCTCGCCTCCATCGCGCTCGCCGATTCCACCGGGTTCGCCACCGGCTCCACGAAATCCGACGCCGCCGTCGACACATCCGGAAGCTTCCGGCACGGCGTCCTGCTCGGCCGCCACACCAAACCCGACGCCGAATTCATCGGCGCGACAGCGCGTTCCCGCCGCCGCGCGCTGCGGCTCGCGGAACTCGACGCGGCGGTCGAGGAGGCCGAGGCCGAACTCGCGACCGCGCGCGCGGCCGAGGCCGAGGCCGCGTCCCGGCTCGCGGCCCTGACCGCCGCCGCGAAGGCGCTCCCCCGCCCCACCGCCGTGACCGCCGCGCTGCGCGCCGTCTCCGAGACCGCCGGGCTCATGCGCTCGCGCGCCGAGGCCGCCGCCCAGGCCGAGAAGGATCTCGATCAAGCGGTGACCGAGGTGGCCGCCCTCGAGAAGAAGCTGCGGGCCGCCGCCGTCGCGCACCGGGCGCCGCGCGATCCCCGGGAGCTCGACGCGCTCGCCGCCGCCATCCGTCATTTCGAGACCACCGGCACCGGGCTGCTGCGGCTGCGCGCCGAGCACGACCGGGAACGCGAACGCGAGCGCGAGGGCGCCGACCGCCACGACGAGGCCCGCGACCTGGCCGAAGCCTTCGCCGAAGAGGCCGAGGCCGCCCGCGCCGGCTACGAGGAACAGCTGCGCAAGCTCGAGACGCTGCGCGAGGCCCTGGGTGCGAGCGCCGCCGATATCGACCACGAACTCGAGCAGGCCCGCCAGCGCATCGAGGCCGCCCGCGCCGAGCAGAAGGCGGCGCGCAAGGCCGCGAACCAGGCCATCGAGGCCGTCGGCGACGCGGAGGCCGCCTACCGCACCGCGCACGAGTCGCTCGGCACCGCGCTCACCGAAGTGCTCGCCGACGTGCGCGGCCTGGCCCCGTACGCGCGCCCGGACCTGCTCTCGCTGCTGGGCGCCGACACCGAATGCCGGTGGCCTGCGGGCGAAGCGGCGTGGTCGACCCCCGAGCAGCTGCTGTACCGGATCGCACAGGCCGGGCCGGAGCAGACGCCGCAGGTGCTGCCCGGCGAGGTCGCCCATCTCTTCGAAAGCCTCGACACCGCAACGTCTTCCGTGCGCGCGGGGGAGGCGGCCCGCAAGTCCACTCGCAGCGCGGTCACCGCCGCGCTCCAGGAGTTCGACGCGGCCCTGTCCGCCTCCGGACGCGACTACCGGTTGCAGTGGGACGCCGCCGACGGGCTCACCGTCGTCCAGGTGCACGACGAGCACGGCGCCGCCGCGCTGGCCGATTTCGCCGACCGCGTCGACCGGGCCCGCCACGACCAGGAACAGCTGCTCACCGACGCCGAACGGCGCATCCTGGAGGATGCGCTGCTCACCGGCCTGGCCCAGCAGATCCACGAACGCACCGGCGACGCCCGCGAACTCATCGCCAAAATGGGCGCGGAGATGAAGCAGCGGCGCATGTCCTCGGGCAACACCATCGGCGTGCACTGGGTGCTGGCCGACCACCTGTCCGACGCGGCGCGCGCGGTGTGCAAACTCCTCGACCGCGACGCGTCGGCGCTCGCGCCGGAGGATCTGGCCGCCATCCGCGCCCACTTCGCCGCCGAGATCCGTTCCGCCCGCGCCGCGCACCCGGAGCGCTCCTATCCCGAAATCCTCGCCGCCACCCTGGATTACCGCACCTGGCGGGTGTTCTCCTTCACCCTCATCTCCGGCGACGGCAGCGAGGACAAGCTCACGGTGGCCCGGCACAGCGCGCTGTCGGGCGGCGAGCAGTCGGTGTCGCTGCACCTGCCGCTGTTCGCGGCCGCGCACGTGATGCTCGATTCGGCCGACCCGCAGGCCCCGCGCCTGCTCGCGCTGGACGAGGCGTTCGCCGGCGTGGACGACAACGGGCGCAGCGAATTGCTCAGCCTGAGCGTGCAATTCGACCTCGACCTGTTCATGACCGGCTACGACCTGTGGATCACCTACCCGCACGTGCCGGGCTGCGCGCACTACGACCTGGCGCACTCCACCGCCGAGAACACCGTCAGCGCGACGCTGCTGGTGTGGGACAGCGGGGATCTGCTCGCCGAGCACGACGGGTCGGACCTGACCGCCGCGCTCGGGTCCCCCAACCGCCGCCGCGTGCCCGTGGGCATCGAGGGCGGGCTCACCCTCGACGACATGCCGGGCGCGCCCGCGGCCGTATAGCCTGTCCCGGTCAGACCCGAAAGTGGTAGTGCAGCGTCGCCACGGAGCAGGCTCGACGACCACCGCCCGACCCGACGAGTCCGCAGCGCAGCGTCGCCACGAAGGCTCCCAGGACAGGCCCAATGGAACACAGCACGACCCGGACGAGCCCGGAGGCCGTAGCGCAGCTTCAGCCCACGCAGTATCGAACACCCTTTGACCCGAACGGATTCGCGTGACCACCGCAGTACCCCGCACCACCGCCGTCCACCGCAAGGTCGCCGCCGCCACCCTGGTCGGCACCACGCTGGAGTGGTACGACTTCATGCTCTACGGCACCGCCGCCGCGCTCATCTTCCGCACCCAGTTCTTCCCCGAGCTGAGTCCGGCGGCCGGGACCCTCGCCTCGTTCGCGACGTTCGCCGTCGGGTTCGGCGCGCGGCCCGTCGGCGGGCTGCTGTTCGGGCACTTCGGCGACCGGCTCGGACGGCGCAACACGCTGGTGGTCTCGCTGATCCTGATGGGCGTCGGGTCCACGCTCATCGGCTTGCTGCCGAACTACGACGCCATCGGGTTCTGGGCGCCGGTGCTGCTGGTGGCGTTGCGGTTGGTGCAGGGCATCGGACTCGGCGGCGAGGGGGCGGGCGCGACCGTGCTCGCCGTGGAGCACGCACCCCGCGGACGGCTCAACCGGTACGCGAGCTTCCCGCAGATGGGGACGCCGGCCGGGGTGGTGCTGGCCAACGCCGTATTCCTCGGCACCAGCGCGCTGCTGCCCGAGGACGCGTTCCAGTCGTGGGGGTGGCGAATCCCGTTCCTGCTCAGCGTGATCCTGGTCGCGGTGGGGTTGGCGGTGCGGCTGGCCGTCACCGAATCCGACGCGTACGCCGATCTGGTGCGGCGCGGGGAGTTGTCGAAGTTCCCGCTGCGCGACGCGTTGCGGGTGGGTCCGGCGCGGCTGCTGTTGATCCTCGGGGCGGCCACCGCGACCTCGGCCGTGGTGTACCTGTTCATGGCGTTCACCCTCACCTACGGCACGTCCTCGCTCGGGTTCGATCGCGACTTCCTGCTCGGCGGCGTGATCGCGGGGTCGGTGCTGTGGTGCGCCACCATGCCGCTGTGGGGTTCGCTCGGCGACCGGTTCGGCACCCACCGCGTGTTCCTCGCGGGCACCGCGGTCCTGCTGCTGTGGTGCGCGCTGTACTTCCCGCTGCTCGACACCGGCTCGCCGGTGGTGGCGATCCTGGCCCTGCTCGGCATGGGCCTGGCGCTGCCGGTCAGCCACAGCGTGGGCGGCATCATCATCGCCGACCTCTTCCCGCCCGCCGTCCGCTACTCCGGCACCTCCCTCATCGTCCAGTTCTCCGTCATGCTCGGCGGCGGCTTCGCCCCGCTCATCGCCACCGCCCTCTGGACCACCGGCGCCAGCTCCACCCCCGTCACCCTCTACGCGATCGGCATCTGCGCCATGAGCCTGGCCTGCACCTACGTCCTGTACTGGGCCCTGCCCCGCCGGGCGAAGTCCGGCGTGGCACCGGAGCTGGTCGACGCGCGCTGACGCCCTCGCCGCCTCGATCCCGAGCGACACGGCCGTCCCGCAACTCGCGGTCGCCCGGTCCGCGCACCACGAGTGTGGTCGCCGAGACGCATGCCGCGAGTGCCGCGGCAGCGGGGCGACCGACAGGGGGCGCCAAAGCAGCACGGCCACCCAGGCAGCAGCGCCGCGGCCCGGCAGAGCGACCGGCGACGGGGGCGGTTGCCGCGACGGACAGCGAGGCGCAACTTCGGCCGGGCGACAGGACAGCACGGCGCTACCTCCACCAGGCGGCACGGCAGCACCGCGCTACCGGGACCCCGCAGCACAGCTCCACCGTGACCGGGCCGAGGCGAGTCCATCGGGCCCGGCCCCTACACCCTGCGCCACGCGCGCACACGGCGGCTACCTGCGTGTTCCCGGCGTTCTCGCGGTACGCGGGGCGACATCGGCGTTACCGGTCTACCGTGGAGGGCTCACCGGGGAAGTTCGACGGGCGTCGAGGGACGAAAGGTGTGGATGATGCGTGTGACCTACGATCCGGCTGCCGACGCCGCCTATTTCACCATCGCCGACGCCATCGCCCCCGGCGAGGCCACCCGGCAGGTGGTCACCCCGGTCGCGGGCGGCACGGTGGTGCTCGACTTCAACTCCTCGGGCACCCTGCTCGGCCTCGAGGTGTTGGGAGCACAGCGGCTGGTTCCGGCCGAGGTCTTGGGGCGGGCCGAACCGCCGGCCCGGACGTAACCCACCGTCGCGCGCGATGCGCCGTCGAGTGCGTATCCGAGCGGCGCGCCTGGAACACGGAGCCCGGTCGGGCTCGGCCGACCCTGCGGTGCCGGTGTCGGCCTGCCGTGCGTCTCCTCCGTGACCATCCCCGGTCACGGCCGCGACCAACGCAGCTCGGTGCACGGTTCGACGTCGTCGGTCCCACTGCGCGGCAGCAGAGCGTCGACGAATATGCCGACCGAGCCGTCGAGTGCGGCGCGCCGCGACCCGCGGTAGGGGCGCCGACGACAACGACATCGCCGACGATCTGCCCGTCCCGGTGGCCAGTCCTGTGGCTCCTCGCCGGCCCGCCATGCCGCTCATCGGAGGGCGGAAGTGGCTCGGCGCCTTCGACCTTCGCGGATTACCGGACGTATCCGCCTACCGGTGGCCGGCGTCGGGGAGCATGGGTGGGCAGGGAGTGCCGGGGAGGGTGGCCAGCTCGAAATGCCACCACTCGTTGAGGAAGGTGCGGCACAGGCCCCAGCGATTTCCGTTGCGCTCCAACCAGAGTGCGCCCTCCTGGGGGCCGACGTCGATGGCGCGGCCCGTGACGTGGGTGGATTCCTCCGGCGGCAGGACCCAGCGGCGGGCTTCCTCGGGGCTGCCGTAGGTCGCGAGGCCTTGGTCCCAGAGGGCCTGCTGTTCGGCGTGGGTGCGGTGGCCGGAGTTGATGTAGAGCGGGACACCCTCGACGTGGGCGGCGTTCTCGGCGAGGGTGTAGGCCACGGTGAGCGCCGGGTCCAATCCCTCGGTGCCCTCGGCCGATCCGACCACCGCCCACTGCGGGCCGGGCGCGGCCTGCGCCACCGGCACCGCCATCAGCACCGGCGCGGCAAACGCCAGCGCCCCGATCACCATCCGCGTTCCGCACCGCACCGTCGTCTGCGCCATCGCGCCATCGTAGCGGCGCGCACCGCGCCCGCCCCGACACGACCCGGGCGGAACCGCCGCCCGATATCCACAGGCCCGCGGGCGCTCCGGCCGCCCCCAGACCCTCGCGACCACTGGTTATACACATCGGCTGTGGATGAATTGGGGACGAGTGACGGTGCCGGAGCGGGCGATTCGGGCGGTTTGGGCGCTTCGATGGCCGAAAACCCTTGCCGGACGGCAGGAATGTCCACAGGAACGGACGTTGTCCACATAGTTATCCAGTGCTGTGGATCACATCGGGACACACCGGGCTACCAATCCCCAAGCAGGAGCGGACGATACCGACCAGTCCGGCCAGGCAGGTGCTGCGGAGACACGCCGAAGTGCGGGCAATAAAGTGATGGACATCACATTCCAGCGTGAATCCGACGGGCCCGCACGACCTTCGAGGATCGGCACAGCAATCGCGTAGCTTCTCGACTCCGACCCGCGACCGCTCTACGGACGAACCACCACCCGCGCGCCCACCAGGACGCAACCCACGCGGGAACCACACACCACCACGGCCGGAAATAGACGACACCCACGCCGGCGACAGCCACTACCCGCTTGGAATGCACGCACCGAACCACGCCCCGCGCACCGGCAACCACCCCACCGCGCATCACGCCCGAGCCACGGCCACGATCACACCGGCAGACCCGAACAGTCCACGCCGAAACCCCCGAAACACCTCTCCCCCACTACTTTTCGCCCCCATTCACACGACGACGCCGAGACCTTCACCCGGCCTCGGCGCCCCCGTGCACCCGCGCGTTCACCCGCTCACACCGGCTCGCCCCGCCGAATCGCCTCGGCCACTTGACGATTCCGCCCGATCCGCGCACCGATCTCCGCACCGTGCGCCCGCGCGTACGCGAGCGCGGTGCGGATGGTCGGCGCGCGCAGATCACAGCGGCTGCTCAGCACGGCGATCCGGCGTTCCACCGGACCGTCGAGCTCCAGCAGCCGGGCCACGACTTCCCACACCTCGGGCCCGGCCGCCAGGGCGGCCCGCCGGTCGGTGATCGGCCCGCGGAACACGATCCCCGGGTGTTCCAACTGGTCGACCCCCTCCCGGATCAATCGGTTGAGCAGTGCGGTGGAGCTGGTTCCTTCCTGTGCGGCGCGCGCGACGAGGCGTCGCCCGGCCGATTCCGAGACGCGAAACGACGTGGTCATCACCTTGCTCGCCCTCCTCGCATCGAAACCAGTACGACCTACCCCGACCAGGGTGCACCGGCGGATGCCCGCGCCGCTGCGGCGAACAGGGTGACAACGCGGTGTCCGCACCCGTGCCCGCACCGGCGCGGCGGGCGCTCAGACGCGCTCTGTGGAGCGGGTGCGGACCCGCAGCGCGATCGGCTTCTGCGTCTCGGCGAAGAAGTCGTTGCCCTTGTCGTCCACCACGATGAACGCCGGGAAGTCCTCCACCTCGATCTTCCAGACCGCCTCCATGCCCAGTTCGGGGTACTCGAGCACCTCGACGGACTTGATGCAGTCCAGCGCCAGCCGCGCGGCGGGCCCGCCGATGGAGCCGAGGTAGAAGCCGCCGTGCTCCTGGCACGCCCGGGTGACCTGGGCGGAGCGGTTGCCCTTGGCCAGCATGACGAACGAGCCGCCCGCCGCCTGGAACTGGTCGACGTAGGAGTCCATGCGCCCCGCCGTGGTGGGGCCGAACGAACCGGAAGCGTATCCGTCGGGCGTCTTGGCGGGCCCCGCGTAGTAGACGGCCATCTCGCGCAGGTACTCCGGCATCGGCTCGCCCGCGTCGAGGCGCTCCTTGATCTTGGCGTGCGCGATGTCGCGCGCCACGACCAGTGGCCCGGTCAGCGAAAGACGGGTCTTAACAGGGTATTTCGACAGTTCCGCCCGGATCTCCGACATCGGGCGGTTCAGATCGATCTGCACCACGTCGCCGCCGAGGATGGCGTCGGTCTGCTCGGGCAGGTACTGCGCGGGCTCGCGCTCGAGCTGCTCCAGGAACACGCCTTCGGGGGTGATCTTGGCCAGCGCCTGCCGGTCGGCCGAGCAGGACACCGCGACCGCGACCGGGCAGCTGGCGCCGTGGCGGGGCAGGCGCACCACGCGCACGTCGTGGCAGAAGTACTTGCCGCCGAACTGCGCGCCGATCCCGAACGACTGGGTGAGCTTGAACACCTCTTCCTCGAGTTCGACATCGCGGAAGGCGTGCGCGGCGAGCGACCCCTCGGTGGGCAGGTTGTCCAGGTAGTGCGCCGAGGCGTATTTCGCCGTCTTGAGCGCGAACTCGGCGCTGGTGCCGCCGATCACGACCGCCAGATGGTAGGGCGGGCAGGCCGCGGTGCCGAGCGAGCGGATCTTCTCGTCCAGGAACTCCAGCATGCGGGTGGGGTTCAGTACCGCCTTGGTCTCCTGGTACAGGAACGACTTGTTGGCCGAACCGCCGCCCTTGGCCATGAACAGGAACTTGTAGGACGGCTGCGCGGGATCGCCCGGCGTGGAGTACAGCTCGATCTGCGCGGGCAGGTTGGTGCCGGTGTTCCTCTCGTCCCACATGGTGATCGGCGCCAGCTGCGAGTAGCGCAGGTTCAGCTTCGTGTAGGCGTCGAACACGCCCCGGCTGATCCATTCGGCATCGTCGGCGCCGGTGAGCACGCCCTCGGACTTCTTGCCCATCACGATGGCGGTGCCGGTGTCCTGGCACATGGGCAGGATGCCGCCCGCGGAGATGTTCACGTTCTTGAGCAGGTCCAGCGCGACGAACCGGTCGTTGCCGGAGGACTCGGGGTCGTCGATGATCTTGCGCAGCTGGGCCAGGTGCGCGGGGCGCAGGTAGTGGCTGATGTCGTGCATCGCCTCGGCGGTGAGCAGCCGCAGCGTCTCGGGTTCGACCCGCAGGAAGGTGCGTCCGTCGACCTCGAAGGTGCTGACGCCCTCGGTGGTGAGCAGCCGGTACGGGGTGTCGTCGGCGCCGATCGGCAGCAGGTCTGAATAGCGGAATTCCGGGGCGGTCACGGATCGCTCTCCTTCGAGGTCGGGCTGGGGCGCGACGGAGCCTGCGGTCGGCGTGGGGGCTGAGCCGAACCGGGCTGGTCACGAGCAGGAGGGAGCCTATCCAGGCCGGTCGGGAGCGCGATCGGTTAGGCAACCCTATCCAGCCGATGGGGACCGGAAAGGTTGCACGTTCAACCCGGCGGTGTTAACTCTCAGTTCCCGGCTCGCGACCGACACCGGGACAATGCACCCCACACGCCGGAACTACTGGAGGCTTCTCGTGACCGAACCGCAATGGCTCGACGACGTCGAAATGCGGGCCTGGGTCGGATTCGTGCGCACGCGCGACCTCATCGCCGCCGCGATCGGCCGTGACTCGGCCCGCGAGTCGAACCTCACCTACGTCGAGTACTCGGTGCTGGCACGACTGGCCGAATCGCCCGGACACCGGCGCACCTTCGCCGAACTCGCCGAGGTGCTGGAGTGGTCGCAGAGCAGGCTCTCGCACCAGATCACCCGCATGGAGAAGCGCGAGCTCGTGGTGCGCGAGCCGATCCCCGACGACGCCCGCCGCACCGCCGCGCGACTCACCGAACGCGGCGCGAACGTGCTGGCCACCGCCGCGCCCGCGCACGTGATCAGCGTCCGCAAACACATGATCGACGCGCTGGACCGCGAGCAACTGGCCGCGCTCGCCGACATCTACGACACGCTGCTGGCCCATCACCGGCGGCAGGCCACACCCTGATCGGCCGCGCAGCGCCGCGTCCGGCTGGGTATACGCTGGCGGATACAACGGAACGACGGCGGGGCGAGGGCGGGATGAGCGACACCAATCTGACGGAACGCGTCTTCGTCGCGCTGCGCGACGACCTCATGTCGGGCCGGATCTCCCCCGCCGAACGCCTCAGCGAGACCGTCCTCGCCGAGCGCTACGCGGTGTCGCGCACGCCGGTGCGCGAGGCGCTGGCCCGCCTGCTCGCCGACGGGCTGGTGGAGCGCCGCGAGCGCGGGCTGTTCCCGTACCGGCCGAGCCTGGACGATCTGGCGCAGCTCTACGAGTTGCGCACCACGGTGGAACTGCGCGGCATCGTGCGCATCGAAGAGGACGACGCGCTGCGCCACGACCCCGACATCCTCGGCCCGGAGCTGGACCGCTGGGCGGCCCTGCACGCCGCCCCGCCCGAACCCGACGCCGGTTTCGTCGCCGACGACGAGCGCTTCCACGACCGGCTGCTGGCCGCCGCGGGCAACCGCGCCCTGGTGAGCGCGCTGGCCCTGGTGAACGTGCGCATCCGCCCGGTGCGCATGTACGACTACCTCACCGAGGACCGCATCGCCGCCACCATCACCGAGCACATCGATATCGCCCAGCGCGTCCTGGACCGCGACCTGGCGGGCGCCCGCGCGGCGCTGCTGGCCCACATCGACACCTCCCGCCGCGTCGCCATCGAACGCGCGAGCCAGGCGGTGTCGATGGCGGGCATCATCAGCGCCCTGCGCACCTGAAACAGTCCAGATCGGCAGTCGAGGCGCTTCCGCATTCCGGGCAGCCCTGCACTCGATGCACGTCGGCGCGCAATGCTGTCCGCGGCCCTGGGCCCAGGTCGCACGGGACGGCGGGCAGGGCTCAGTGGCCCTCGATCAGCGCGCTGATCCGCCTGCGCTGCTCCCCGAACTCGGCGGAGTTCACATCGCGCGGGTGCTCGATCCCGATATCCACGATCGCCTCGATGTGTCCCGGTATCCCGTGTGAGATACCGCCGCTCATCACCACCACCCGGTCGGCCAGATACACCGCCTCCTCCACGCTGTGCGTGACGAATACGGTGGTGGTGCCGAGGTCGCGGTGGATCTTGCCGAGTTCGCGCTGCATCGCGCCGCGGGTGAGGGCGTCCAGCGCGCCGAACGGTTCGTCCATGAGCATCACGGCGGGCTCGTTGCACAGCACCCGCGCGATGGCGACGCGCTGCTGCATACCGCCGGAGAGCTGGTTCGGGAAGCGCGCGGCCACGCGGGTGAGCCCGACCAGCTCGATGAACCGCTCGGCGCGCTTCCTGGCCTCGGCGCGCGACGCGCCGTTCTGGCGCGGCCCGTAGGCCACGTTCTCCAGCACGGTGAGCCACGGGAACAGGCCGTAGTCCTGGAACACCACCCCGCGGTCGGGTCCCGGTCCCGCGACAGGCGCGCCGCCCACCTCGAGCACGCCCGAGGTGGGCGCCTCGAAACCGGCGAGCATGCGCAGCAGCGTGGACTTGCCGCAGCCGCTGGCGCCGACGACGGCGATGAACTCGCCCGCCTCGATGGCCAAGTCCAGGTCGGCGACCGCGGTCACCGGGCCCTGTTCGGAGGGGAAACTCTTGGTCAGCCCGGCGAGGGTGAGGGGTGCGCCGAGTCGGGTCGCTGTGGTCACGGTGCCTCCGGTCAGGTGAGGGTGGGACGGCCGCGGGTGAGCAGGCGCAGGCCGAGGGTGAGCAGGCGGTCGCTGAGCAGTCCGGCCAGGCCGATCACCACCATCCCGGCGATGATGATGTCGGTGCGGCTCATGTCCCTGGCCTGCGTGATGAGTGCGCCGAGGCCGGTGCGGATACCGACGGTCTCGCCGACCACCAGCACCACCCAGGACAGGCCGAGCCCGACCCGCAGCCCCGCCGTGATCGAGTGCATGGCGCTGGGCAGCACCACCGTGAAGAAGGACTTCCAGGTGGGCGTGCCGAGCATCGCGGCGGCTTCCAGCAGCCGGGGCGAGACGGTGGCCGCGCCCGCGATGGTGTTGAGCAGGATCGGGAAGAACGCGGCGATCACGATGAGGAAGATGGTCGAGCGGTCGCCGAAGCCGATGAGCAGCAACGCCAACGGCGCCCACGCCGTCACCGGGACGGGCCGCAGCAGGCTGACCGTCGAATCGAACAGGCTGTTGACCGCTTTGATCCGGCCCATCAGCAGTCCCAGCGGAATGGCGAGGGCGGCGGCGATCAGGAACCCGTTGGCCACGCGCAGCGTGCTGGCCGCGGTGTGGCGCCACAGGGAGCCGCTGGTCGCCTCCGCGCCCGAGCCCACGGCCAGGTCCCACAGCCGTTCCAGCACCGCCCACGGCGAGGGCACGAACCGCATGTCGACGCCGAGCGGCAACTGCCATTGCCCGCGCACGGCCAGCGCCCACAGGCACACCAGCACGATCGGCAATCCCACCATGTTCGCGAACGTCTTGGCGTACTTCGCGGCCTTCCCCGGCGCGGCGGGCGCGGGGGTGACGCGGACGGGTGTCGCGGCCGGAGCCGCTGTCGTGGCGGTCATTTCCCGCTCCCCTCGGTGGCGGTGACGAAGGTGTCCTCGACGAAGGCGGACATGTCGGGCCGGTTCGGCAGCTGCCCCAGCGCGAACATCTCCCCGGCCAGCGCCGTCACCTGGGCGACGTACTCGGCCGACAGATCCGAGCGCGGCCAGGTGTTCGCGATCGCGCCCGCCGCCACCTCGGGGTCGAGCCCGAACTCGGCGACCACGCGGTCGCGCCATTCGGCGCGGTGGGTGTCCATGTACTCGACGGTCTGGACGTGCGCGTCCAGCACGGCCTGGATCAGATCGGGCGCGCGGTCGATGACGCGCTGCGTGGTGGCCAGGCCGATGTTCACCTTCCCGACGGGAGTGTCATAGGGCGACACCACATCTCGCGCGCCCTGCTGCCGCGCGACCGAGGGCCCGAGTTCGGCGGAGGAGAACGCGTCGATCTGGCCGCTCAGGTAGGCGTTGGCCATATCGGCGAACGCCAGATTCACCAGCGTCACATCGCGATCGGCGTCCATGCCGTGCTGGGCCAGCGTGGCCCGCAGCAGCACCTCCTGCGAAGAACCGACCGGGAAGCCGACCCGCTTGCCGCGCAAGTGGGTGACGTCGCCGATCTCGGGGCGGCCGACGATCGCCGATCCGCCGTCGGCCGACGACGCGATCAACCGCACGTCCTGTCCGGCGGCCGCCCCCGCCAGCATGGCGGGCAGGCCCATCACCGCGACGTCGATCTGCCCGGACACCAAGGCGTTCTTGATGTCCGGGGAGGAGTCGAAGACCAGCACGTCGGCGCTGACGCCGTCGGCGAGCGCCCGCTCGTAGAAGAAGGGCGCGAACAGGTGCGGCTGGCCGCGCAAGGTGCCCACCCGCACCACCTGCCCGTCCCCGCCGCCCGCGCCGGGCGTGAAGGTCGAGTCGATGGAGGAACACCCCGCGACCGTCAGGAGCAGCGCCATCGCGGCCACGACCACCCGGGCCGGCGACCGCCGAAGACGCTGAAAGGTACTGCTGTCCATGGCAACCTGTCACCTCAGAGGTATACGCACTTCGTGTACTTCGGTGTATACAGTCGCGCATACAGGTTGGCCCCAGATCACCTCGAGGTTGCCGCCTCGTCAACTACGTAACGAGCCCGTTTCGGCCGCTACGAGCCCTGGCGCTGACGATCGCGAAACAGTGTGGGGCGGCACCGATTACGGCACCGCCCCACGCGAACACTCAGGCGGACACCGTGTCCCGAGCACCTTCCGGCACACCCAGCGCCCGGGTGAAACCCTCCGGGACGACGATGTCGTCGCGCGTCAGGTCCGTCACCTTCGTCTTGCGCAGGCCGAGCAGGGCCGAATCGATGCCGCCGCGCAGGATGTCGAGTACGTTCTCCACGCCCGCCTGGCCGTTGGCGGCCAGGCCCCACAGGTACGCGCGGCCGATCAGCACGGCGCGGGCGCCGAGCGCGACCGCCTTCACCACATCGCTGCCCCGGCGGATGCCGCCGTCCAGCAGCACTTCGATCTCGCCGCCCACGGCGTCGGCGAGCACGGGCAGGGCACGGATGGCGGCCGGGGTGCCGTCGAGGTTGTTGCCGCCGTGGTTGGACACCGAGATGCCCGCGACGCCCGCGTCGACGGCGCGGCGCGCGTCGTCCACCCGCATGACGCCCTTGAGCAGGACCGGCCCGTCCCACTGCTCGCAGATCCAGCGCACGTCGTCCCAGTCGGGCGCGGGGGTGCCCATCCATTCGCCGTAGGCGCCGAAGAAGCCGGGGGCGGGCGCGCCGCCGACCGCCATATTGGGCGCGGTGAGATCGGGGATGTGGCCGGAGCGCAGGTAGGTGGCCAGCCAGCGCGGCCGCGCGAGGGTCTGCGGCGCGAACTTCACCATGGTGCGCAGGTCCAGTTTCTCCGGGATCACCGGGCTGCCCCAGTCCCGCCCGTGCGAGAACGACCAGTCCAAGGTGAGGATGAGCCCGACCGCGCCCGCCTTCTTCGCCCGGTCCATGCGCGCGAGGATGTCGTCCTTGCCGCCGCACCAGTACAGCTGGAAGAACGTACTGGGATTGGCCGCGATCACCTCTTCCACCGGCTTGCTCGCGAAAGAGCTGAGCGCCATGGCGATTCCGCGCGCGGCCGCCGCGCGGGCCACGGCCACCTCCCCGTCCGGGTGCACGGCCTGCACCCCGGTCGGCGAGATCATCACCGGCATCGACAGCGGCTGCCCGAGCACGGTGGTCGACTGGTCGCGCTCCCCGATCGGCCCGGCCACGTGCGGGGCGAAACCGAGTTCGGTGAAGGCCGCCTGGTTGTCCTCGATCGTCTGCCCGCGTTCGGAGCCCGCGATGAGCGCGCCGTACACCGATTTCGGCAGCCGCTTCTTCGCGCGGCGCTGCGCCTCGGCGACGGTCTCGAACCAGGGATTCATGACGGGTGTCCTTTCGGGGTGGCCGCCGGCCACCAGCGGCCGGTCTGCTCGGTCAAGTCGTCGGCGAGGGCCGTCAGCAGGGCGCGCCCCTCCGCGACGGTCGCGCCCGCCGGATCGCCCAGCACGCCACTGGGACTCACCGCGCGCACGCCGCCCGCGCGCAGCAGGGGCAGCACCTCGGCCAGCGGACGGGTGTCGCCCGCCACCGCCTCCTCGGCGCGCACCAGATCGGGCCGCAGCGCGAGCTGGATCGAGGTCTCGGCGCGCCCGGCGTGCGGATCCCCTTGGTAGCGCGGCATATACACGCGCACGTCGCGGGACTCGGCGCGCAGCAGCGCCTCGGCGCGGCGCAGCGGTTCGCGATTGCCGCCGTGCCCGTTCACCAGGAGCACGCGATCGAAAGTGTCGGTGGCCGAACGGCACAGCTCCACGATCACCAGTTCCAGCGCGGCCTGCCCGATCGACAGCGTGCCCGCGAAACCCGCGTGCTCACCGCTGGATCCGTACGGCAACGCGGGCGCGACGAGCACGTCGGGACGGGTCGCCGCCAGCCGCGCGCACAGCGCCACGGCGATATCGGTGTCGGTGGACAGCGGCAGGTGCGGGCCGTGCTGTTCGGTCGACCCGACCGGCACCGCCAATACCACACCCGCGGCCCGGTCGTCGACCTGCGGCCACGTGAGATCCGACAACATGCCGCGAGATTATCGTCACTGAGTGACATAATCAAGGGCCGCGGGTGGCGACATAATCGGTAATCGTGACGACCAAGGGCACCGGACGCGGCAGGCCGCGCGGGACCAGCAAGCGCGAACTCGAGCTCATCGCCATGCGCCTGTTCACCGAGCGCGGCTTCGAGAACACCACCGTGGAGGACATCGCCGCCGCGGCCGGTGTCAGCGGCCGCACGTTCTTCCGTTACTTCCCCGGCAAGGGCGAGGTGCTGTGGTACCAGTTCGACGAGGAGGTGCGCGCCCTGCGCGCGGCCTTCGACGCCGTCGCCGACGACGTGCCCATGATGACCGCGGTGCGCCGAGTCGTGGTGAACGCCAACCGATATCGCGCCGAGGACGTGCCCGAGCTGCGCACCCGGATGGGGCTGGTCGCCTCGGTCCCCGCCCTGGCCGCCAGCGCGGGCGCGCACTACGACGCGTGGGAGCGCGCGGTCAGCGCGTTCGCCGCCCGCAGGCTCGGCCAGTCCCCCGACGACCTGGTCCCGATGGCCGTGGGCCGCACCGCGCTGGCCGCCGCGCGCGCCGCCTTCGACGCCTGGCTGCGCGGGGCCGACGCCGACCTCACCGTCTACCTGGACCGCGCATTGCTGGCGCTGGAGCGGGGATTCGCGCCCGAGACGTGCATCGTGCACACCGACCCGCAGGTTTCGGCGGCGAAGACGATGGGGTATGACTAGGCTCGGACTCGGCACGGGCCGAGCGCACGACGATCCCGACACCACCACGTCGAAAGGGGCTGGAGTTTCCATGTCCGAGGTATCCATGGGCCTTTCGGCGGATCCCCTGTCCACGGGACCGGTGGACAATCTGCTCCCCCAGTTGGTCGAGCACCTGCGGCAGAACCGCACCGCGCTGCGCGAGGAGTGGGCGCGCCGCATCACCGACGCCCAGTTGCTCACCGCCATGACCCCGGAGGAGATCTTCTCCGAGGCCACTTCCATCTACGACAACTACGTCGAGGCCCTGGAAACCGGTAGCGTCGAGGCGCTGCAGGCCTACGCCCGCGACCTGTCCGAGCGCATCATCCCGCGAGGCGTCGAGACCGACGAGGTCATCGGCATCGTCCTGCTGCTGCGAGATGTGCTGGCGCGCTCGCTGTTCGAGAAGTACCAGACCAATTTCGAGCTGCTCAACCACGTGCTCGACGCCTACGAGCCTGCCGCCAACCGCATCGCGAGCACGGTGGCCATCTCCTTCGTGCAGGAGCGCGAGCGCGTCATCCGCCAGCAGCAGGAAGCCATCCGCGAGCTGTCCACCCCGGTGCTGCAGGTGCGCGAACAGCTGCTCATCCTGCCCATCATCGGCGTGCTGGACAGCCAGCGCGCCCGCCAGCTCACCGAACAGCTGCTGCGCGCGATCCGCGCCAACCGCGCCAAGGTCGTCGTCATCGACATCACCGGTGTGCCCGACATCGACTCCACGGTGGCCAACCACCTGGTGCAGACGGTCGACGCCTCCGGCCTGATGGGCGCCAACGTCATCATCACCGGCCTGTCCTCGGAGATCGCGCTCACCCTGGCCACCATCGGCCTGGACCTGTCGAAGATGAACGCGGTGGGCGACCTCCAGGGCGGTATCGAGGAGGCCGAGCGCCTGCTCGGCTACGAAGTGACCCGCGGGACCGATCGCGTCACCGAGCGCGACGGTCGCTGATCGGGCCGCCCGATGCCGGTACCCATCCTCAAGCAGGGGACCTACCTCATCGCGTCGGTCCAGTCCGCGCTGACCGACGCCGACACCGAGCGCCTGCGCGACGACCTGATGAAACAGGTCAGCAAGTACCGCGCGCACGGCATCATCGTCGATGTCACCGCGATCGACGTGCTCGACTCCTTCGCCGCCAGATCGCTGCGCACCATCGCGCACATGACCCAGCTGCGCGGCGCGGAGACCGTGATCGTCGGATTACAGCCGGAGGTCGCGTTCGCCATGGTGCAGCTCGGCCTCACCTTCGACGACATGCACACTGCCCTGGACCTGGAGGAAGGGCTGGCTTGGCTGGAAAACAAATCTTCCGGACGGCGCCATCGAGACGGTCGTGACAGTGGCCGCTGAGATCTTGGTGATCACGGTGAAGGTGTCCGGCGACATCGTCACCGCACGAACAGCCGGGAGGGAACTGGCGGCCGAGCTCGGCTTCTCGTTGACCGACCGCACCATGATCTCGACCGCGATCTCCGAAATCGCCCGCAATATCACCAGTTACGCCGGGATCGGCGAGATCCGGCTGCTCGTCGACGACCGCGAGGGCAGGCGGGCGCTGGTGGTGCAGGCCAAGGATCAGGGCCCCGGCATCCGCGACATCCCCCGCGCGCTGGAGGACGGGTACTCCACCGGGCGCGGCCTCGGCCTGGGCCTGCCCGGCGCGCGCCGGCTCATGGACCGGCTCACCATCGACTCCGCGCCCGGCCGCGGCACGTTGGTGGAGATGTGGAAGTGGGTACCCAACGGTGCATGAGGACGGCTTCATCGGCCGCATCGAATGGGCGGCGGCCGGACGTGCCCTGCCCGGCCAGCGGGTGTCCGGCGACCGCTGCGTGGTATTGGACTCCGGCGGCGGCACGGTGTTGTTCGCGGTGCTCGACGGGCTCGGGCACGGCGCGGCGGCCGCCGACGCGGCCGACCGGGCGGCCCAGGTGCTCGCGGAGAACCGCGGCGAACCGCTGGACGTGCTGATGGTGCTGTGTCATCGGGCCATGGCCGACACCAGGGGCGCCGCGGTGTCGCTGGCGCTGTTCGACGTCAACGACAGCATCCAGTGGCTCGGCGTCGGCAACGTGGAGACGCGGGTGCTCAGCGCGGGCCCCGTCGGGCTCAACGTGAAAGCCACCGTGCTGCTCACGGCGGGCATCGTCGGCTACCGGCTGCCGCAGCACCTGCAACCCCAGACCGTGCAGGTGCGGGCGGGTGATCTGCTGGTCATGTCGACCGACGGCATCGTCCCCGAGTCCGGCGAGGACATCGACCTGTCCCGCTCCACCGCCGAGATCACCGCCGACATCCTCGCCAAGCACGCCAAGGACACCGACGACGCCCTGGTCCTCGCGGCCCGCCATCGCGGCGGCGCGGCGAACGGGTTCAGATGACCGGCCGCCGATGAGTGCCGTGCTCGCCGCCTTCCTCGACGATTACGCCGTCGCGCTGCGTCACCACCTGGCGACGCGCACGCAGGACAGTCTCGAGGAGGGCTACGAGCTGGGGCGCCGGGCGCTGGTGGAGAGCATCAGCCTGCTCGACCTCACCGAGCACCACTTCCGGCTGGCCACCGAGGCCGCCGCCGAATCCGGTGATCCGCGCGTCACCGAGACGGCGCTGGAGTTCCTGCTCCAGACGCTGGCCGCGCTCGACATCGCCACCCGCGGCTACCTCGACGGCACCCGCCGGGCCGAGCAGCAGCGGACCCGCGCCGACGATCTCGCCGGGCGCGACGCGTTCCGCACCGCGCTGGTGGAGTCGTTGCAGGACGGGTTCTTCGTCGCCGACGCGCGCGGCACCATCACCGAGGTGAACTCGGCGTTCGGCGCGCTCACCGGGTACGGGGCGGCGGATCTGCCGTTCGCCCTGCCGCATCCGTGGTCGCTGCCGACCGGCTCGCGCTATCCGGATCTGGGCACCGAGGCCCTGCGTTTCGTGCTGCCGATCCGGCACCGCGACGGGCGCGAACTGTGGCTGGCGGTGAGCACCAGCGCGCTGGTGAAGCCGGAGAACAACGAACTGATCTATGTCGGCACCGTCCGCGACGTCACCGCCGAGCACGACGCGCAGGCCCGCGACCAGGCCGCGTCCCGCCTGGCGACAGCGGTGGGCGCGGCGACCAGCGTGGTCGAAGTCCTGGCCGTGGGCCTGGACGAGTTGCGCCGCACGGTGGGCGCGCAGTCGGCGGTGGTGACCGTGTGGCCGAGCCGCACCGCCGAACCGGAGGTGTATGTCTCCGGGAACGTGGACCATTCGGGCGCCGAAGGCGATCCCACGGCCCTCGACGACGGGGAGCGCGCCCTGCTGGACCGGGCGCGCCGCCGCTCGCCACGCAGCCTGGCCACCGTGCCCGAAGGTGGGGAGAGCGCGGTCGGCATCGTCGCCCCGCTCGGCGAAACCGGCGACGCCGCACTGCTTCTGCGCTTCGCCGCGCCCCGCGCCGTCACGGCCGCCGACTGGACGTTGTTCTCGCTGCTGATCGGTCACCTGAGCCTGGCCGTGCAGCGGGCGCGCAACTTCGATCAGGCGCGCTCCACCTCGCTCACCCTGCAACGGGCCATGCTCGGCCCCATCGAACTGCCGCCCCGGTTCTCGGTGCACTACGAACCGGCCCTGCCGCCGCTCGAGATCGGCGGCGACTGGTACGACGTGGTGCCGCTGCGCGACGGCACCATCGGTGTGGTGGTCGGCGACTGCGTGGGCCGAGGACTGTCGGCGGCCGTGGTGATGGGCCAATTGCGTTCGGCGGGAAGGGCTCTGCTGTTGCGCGGGGCCGGGCCCGCGCAGTTGCTCGCCGAACTCGACACCGTCGCGAGCCGGATTCCCGGCGCGATGTGCACCACGGTCTGCGCGGCCGTGCTGGACCCGGTGCGCGGCGTCCTGCGCTACAGCAGCGCGGGCCATATGCCGCCGATCCTCGCCGACGTCGGCAGCACCGGCCGCATGCTGGAGGGCGGACGCTCGGTGCCGCTGGCGACCTTCGAGATGCCGCGCAGGCCCGAGGCCACCACCGCGCTCTCGCCCGGGTCGACGCTGGTGCTGTTCACCGACGGGCTGGTGGAGCAACGTGGCGTCGACATCGACGACGGGTTCGCCAAGATCGCCGCGGTGCTGGCCGACACGCCGGGCAAGCTGCCGCGCGAGGTGGCCGACGCGGTGCTCTCCCGCCTGCGCCCGGCCGCCGGATACGACGACGACGTCGCGATGGTCGTCTATCGGCAGCCGCCCGCCCCGCTGCACCTGGACGTGCCCGCGCGCGCCGACGAACTGTCCGCGCTGCGGCGTTCGCTCAAGGACTGGTTCGCCGCAGCCGCCGTGCCGCACGACCTCGCCTCCGATCTGGTCGCCGCCGCGAACGAGGCGTGCAGCAACAGCATCGAGCACGCGTACCGCAACGGGGCCGCCGCGTCGGGGCGGGTGCGCCTGTCGGCCCAGTGCGACACCGAACAGGTCGTCATCGAGATCACCGACACGGGCAGGTGGAAGCCGCGCCCGGCCGACCCCGGGCATCGCGGCCGCGGCATCGACATGATGCGCGCGCTCACCGAGGAACTGCACATCGACCACGGCGAGGACGGCACCCACGTCCGCATGTCGGTCACCCTGCCCGCCATCAAATCCCCCGTCGCCAACCCGCTGCGCGGCACCCACCGCCGCCTGAGCTGAGCCGGAAAAAATCTCCCGGAAAAATTTCGCGGCGGTGTCGATTCGAGTCGATCCCCGTTCGACCTAGGTGTGAAAGGGTCCGAACGGGACCCGGAACACGATCCGAGGAGAGACGACCATGAAGTACATGCTGATCATGCGCGCGACCGACGAGGGTATGGCGAAGATGGGCGAGATCGACTTCGCCGAAATGCTCGAGACCATGGGCAGGTTCAACGACGAGCTGATCCGGGCGGGTGTGCTGGTCGCCGCCGAGGGACTCGACGACCCCGCCGAGGGTGTCGTCGTCGACTACGAGTCGGAGACGCCCGTGGTGACCGACGGCCCGTACGGCGAGACGAAGGAGCTGTTCGGCGGCTTCTACATCCTCAACGTGGCCTCCAAGGAAGAGGCCATCGAGTGGGCCAAGCGCATTCCCGGCAACGGCCCCGGCTTCAAGACCGAGATCCGCCGGGTGCCGTCCATCGACGAGTTCCCGCAGGACAATGTGTGGATCCAGAAAGAGCGCGCGTGGCGCGAGTCCACCGGTCAGCTCTGAGCGGAGCCCGCTGAGCGACTTCGATGAGTGATCACACCGGCCGGGCGGCGGTCGCCGCCGTCTGGCGCATCGAATCGGCGCGGATCGTCGGCGCGCTCGCCCGCTACACCGGCGATTTCGCCCTCGCCGAGGACCTCGCCCAGGAGGCGCTGGCCGAGGCGCTGGTGACCTGGCCGCGCGACGGCGTGCCGCACAATCCGGCGGGCTGGTTGCTCACCGTCGGCCGCAGGCGCGCGATCGACACCTTCCGCCGCCGCAGCGCGCTCGACACGCGGTACGCCGCTCTCGCCGGGGAACTCGGTGAGGGCGGTGCCGCGACCGGCGGCGCGCCCGCCGACCCGTCCCGCGAAGGAGTCGATGTGCTGTGGGACCCCGACCGCATCGACGACGACGTCTTGGCCCTGATGTTCGTCTCGTGCCATCCCGTGCTGAGCCGGGAGGCGCGCGTCGCGCTCACCCTGCGCGTTGTGGGCGGCCTGACCAGCGACGAGATCGCCAAGGCGTTCCTGGTGCCGCCCGCCACCGTGCAGGCGCGCATCACGCGCGCCAAGAAGACGCTCGCCGCCGCGCGGGTGCCGTTCGAGGTGCCGCCCGCCGCGCAGCGCGCCGAGCGGCTCGGCTCGGTGCTGAGCGTGGTGTACCTGATCTTCACCGAAGGGTCCTCGGCCACTTCGGGTTCCGGCCACATCCGCTTCGACCTGGCCGGGGAGGCACAGCGGCTGGCCCGCGTGTTGTCGCGCCTGGTGCCCGACGAACCCGAGGTGTACGGGCTGCTGGCGCTGCTGGAACTCACCGCCGCGCGGTTCCCCGCGCGCACCGGCCCCGACGGGCGTCCCGTCCTGTTGGAGGATCAGGACCGCCGCCGCTGGGATCGGTCCGCCATCACGCGCGGGCGCGCCGCCCTCGCGCGCGCCGCCGAATCGGGGCGCGGACTCGGCGCCTACGGCCTGCAAGCGGCGATCGCCGAATGTCACGCCGTCGCGGCGTCGGTCGAGGACACCGACTGGGACCGCGTCGTCGTCCTCTACGAAGCCCTCGGCCGTCTCGCCCCCTCCCCCGTGGTCGAGCTCAACCGCGCCGTGGCCGTAGCCATGGCCTCGGGCCCCGCCCAGGCCCTCCCCCTCGTCGACCGCCTCATCGCCGAAGGGGCCCTCCCCAACTCGCACCTGCTCCCCACGGTGCGCGGCGAACTCCTCACCCGCCTGCGCCGCCCCGCCGAGGCCCGCACCGAATTCGAACGCGCTCTCGCCCTGTGCGGCAACGAGAACGAGCGCGACGTCCTGAGACAGAAACTCGACAAGCTGGACTGAGCGCCGATCGTGCTCCGCACCCGGCGTCGCGGCGGCCGCGATCGTCCTGGCCGCCACCGGCGCCGAGGGCGCGCGACGCCGGGTCGCGGATCGAGGTGTGACCCGCACCGGCCAACCCATCTTCTTGCGACGCAGATCACATCGGGCTACCCTCATCGCAATCTGAGACGAGTCGGTATCAGATTTCCGGCCCGCCCGGCCGGAACCTGCGGTAGCACAAGGAATGACGATGGACTCTCCGTTCGTATCGGTCGGCTTGCCGGTGGCGCTGGCGGTCATCATGTTCGGCCTCGGACTGTCTTTGACGGTCGCGGACTTCGCCCGCGTCGCCAAGAACCCCCGCGCGGTCACCATCGCGCTGGCCTGCCAGCTGCTGGCGCTCCCGGCGGCGGCGTTCGGCCTGGTGCTGCTGTTCGATCTGCCGCCGGTCCTCGCCGTCGGCATGATGCTGCTGGCCGCCTCCCCCGGCGGCACCACCGCCAACCTCTACAGCCACCTGTTCCGCGGCGACGTGGCGCTGAATGTCTCTCTCACCGCGGTCAATTCGGTGATCGCGGTGGTCACTTTGCCGTTGGTCACCAACTTCGCGATCGGCTACTTCGATCCCGCCGGTGACGCGGGCACGGTCGGGTTGCAGTTCGGCAAGGCGGTGCAGGTGTTCGCGATCGTGTTGGTGCCGGTGGCGCTGGGCATGGTGGTGCGGCGCTTGGCGCCCGGTTTCGCCGATCGGATGGACCGCCCGGTGCGGATCGGCTCGGCGCTGATGCTGGTGCTCGTGGTGCTGGGCACCATGCTGGCCGAGCGCGACAACCTGCTCGACTACCTGATCGACGTCGGCCCGGTCACCGTGCTGTTCTGCCTGGTCAGCCTGTCGGTGGGCTACTTCGTCCCGCGCAGGCTCGGCGTGGACGCCCGCCAGTCCATCGCGTGCTCGATGGAGATCGGTATCCACAACAGCACCATCGCGATCACCATCGCCATCAGCGTCCTGGACAGCACCGAGATGGCCGTGCCCGCCGCGGTGTACGGCGTGCTGATGTTCCCGCTCGCCGCGATCTTCGGCTGGCTCATCACCCGCAAACACGCGCGAGCCGCGGTCCCCGCGGCCGGCTGACCCGCTACAGGCCGGTGAGCTTGCGGTCGGTGCTCTCGGAGGCGCGCCAGATGTCGACGACCTCGGCGTGACCGTTGGCCACCAGCCAGTTCACCGTGATCTTGGTACCCGAGATCGAGGTGCGGTTCGGGTTGAGCTCGGCGTAGGACCTCGGCTCGGGTGTCAGTTCCCGGATGACTCGCGCCTGCGCCAGGCTCGCGTGCTCGGGCAGCGGTTTACCGGTGGTGCGGAAGCGCACGTCCCAGTGGACCTGTCCGCCCACGGCCAGCTCCCGCAACGCCTCGGCGACAACGGGTTCCGCCCCGGGCACACCCGCGGCCACCTCCGCGGTGGTCAGCCACCGGTCACCCGCGGCGTGCAGGCGGAGCAGGATCTCCATCTCCAGGGGATCGGCGACCTCGAGCAGTCGCATCAGGACCTTGTGCACGTCCACCGTCGAACTCCGAATCCGGGTACCGCGTGAGCGGCGCGAACGCGCGGTGCACGACGGTCTCGTTCTTCCCCGAACGCCGGGAATATCCGCCGAGGCGCGTCCGGCGTTACGACGCGCCCGGCCGCGGCGAGCCGCACGTCAGTAGGCACCGTCGCCGGCCACGACGGCCGAGAGGGTGCGCGCGATGATGCGCAGATCGAGCCCCATCGACCAGTTCTCCACGTAGGACAGATCGAGCCGATAGGACTCCTCCGGTGACAGGTCCGAGCGGCCACTCACCTGCCACAGCCCCGTGATGCCCGGTTTCACCAGCAGGCGGCGCCGGATCGTGCCGTCGTAGCCCGCCACCTCGCGCCACACCTGCGGGCGGGGGCCGACCACGCTCATATCGCCGCGCAGCACGTCGAAGAACTGCGGCAGTTCGTCGAGGCTGTATTTGCGCAGGATGCGGCCGACCGGGGTGACGCGCGGATCGTCGGCGAGTTTGAAGAACGACGCGCCGCCGCCGTGTGCGGCGATCAGCGCCTCCGCGTGCCGGTCCGCGTCGGTGGTCATGCTGCGGAACTTCGTCATCCGGAAAGGCTTGCCGTCCAGGCCGATTCGTTCGGAGCGATAGAACACCGGCCCGGCGCTGCTCACTTTCACCGCGACCGCGATGGCGATCAGCACGGGAGCCGTGAGCAGGAGCGCGGTGAGGGCGAACGCCATGTCGAACGTGGCTTTGAGCCGGGCGGTGGCGCGATCGTAGCGGGGTTTGCCGACGTGCAGCATGGGCACACCGGCGACGGTGTGGCTGCTGAGCCGGATCCGGGCCACGTCGATCACACCGGGCGCGATGATGAGTTCGGCGCCGAGGGGGTCGAGTTCCCAAGCCAGGCGCCGGATTTCGCCCGCGCCCGCACCGCCGCCGGGCGCGACCACCACGTAGTCGGCGCCGGTGCGGCGCACCGCGGCGATCACCGCGCGATGGTCACCACCGGGCGTCTCGCCGGGCGGCACCACGCCCACGACACCGTATCCGCCGTGCGCGGCCATCGTGCCCGCCATCTCCCGGGCCGCCTGCGCGGCGCCGTAGACGACCACCGACCCGCGCCCCGGCCCGGCGGGCGAGGCCCGGCGCCGCGCCGAGCGCCACGACCAGCGGGTGAGGACCAAGCCGAAAAGCCCTGCGGGCATAGCGATCACGAGATACCCGTGCAGCGAGTCGGCGCGCAACATCCCGGCGGCGATGGCGAACAGTCCGAAGACTTGCACGGTGGCCACCGCCAGCCTGCGGTACTCCTCGACGCCGGCGGCCATGACGCGCGCCGAGCGTGTGCGGTGCGCCGAGCAGGCGAGCAGCCACGCGCACGCCAGCGCCAGCGACGTCGCGGCGCCGGCGCTCGTGACCCATTCGCGCACGTCACCGCGCGGCGTCTGCCCGTTGTACCACTGCGCGAGCCCGACTGCCGCGGCGATCACCAGGGCGTCGGTGGCGAACACCCGGCGCGCGTGCCTGCCCCGCGATCGGACTTGGTCGATCCGAGGGAATTCGAGTACCGGGGCGTGCAGACCGGCGGGCGCGCGGTCGATTATCGATTCCATGAACCTGTATCCATTTTTCCCTGCGTACTTCGAGCCCCGCCGCACAGCTGTTTCTCGACACGGTGGCACGAAGTTTGCCACCGGCTCGCCAATCGTCTCGCGGAGAACGCAACTTACTTGTGCAAGAGTGTCGCAGAAAGGGCCCCCGATGCTACACACCTATGGCGAGCATCACAGTTTGCACCTTTTATAGGAGAAACTCGATGATTAAACGAACAACTGGCAATGTCGCGGCTACGCCAGCCTACCATCTCATGAATCGCCTCTACCAGCAATTTTACTGGCAGTTGTCGTGAAAATAGCAGGTGTTCCTGGATTGCCGTCGCCCGCCCTCAGTTGACTGGGAGTATGCGGGTGAGTCAGAACACGTTCCATTAGTTCGCGCTATGAAGAGGAGGCGCGAGACAGATCGGTTTGCTATAAGTGTGCTGTACGAAACTTTTCGCCGAGAATTCGCGGCGGGGTGTGGCGCGCGCTCAGCAATGGTTGTACTGTCGACTGCGTTCGGCTTGGGGGTCGCGAATCAGCGTTGAAAAATTCGTTCTGCGAAGTTTCTCTAGGGAGACCCCTGTGCGTTGCCGCCTGTGCAATTCCCCGTCACTGACGTCGGTGCTCGACCTCGGCGCCACACCGCCGTGCGAGAGCTTCCTCGCCGCGGACGCCCTCGACCTGCCCGAGGCCACCTATCCCCTGCACCTGCGCCGCTGCGACGCGTGCCTACTACTGCAACTGCCCGAACTGGTGACTCCGGACGAGATCTTCACCGAGTACGCGTACTTCTCGTCGTTCTCCGACAGCTGGGTAGCGCACGCGCGCGCCTTCGTGGACAGCGCGATCGGCCGGCTCGGCCTCGGCGCGGACTCGTTCGTGGTCGAAGTCGCCAGCAACGACGGCTATCTGCTCCAGCACGTCGTCGCGGCCGGCATCCCGTGCCTGGGCGTCGAACCCTCGGCCAACGTCGGGGCCGCGGCCCGCGCGAAGGGCGTGCCCACCGAGACCGCCTTCCTGGACGAGGCCCGCGCGAGCGCGCTGCGCGCCGCGCACGGGCCCGCCGACCTGGTCGTCGCCAATAACGTCTACGCGCACGTGCCGGATCTGCTCGGCTTCACCCGCGCGCTGCGCACGCTGGCCGCCGACGACGGCTGGGTGTCGATCGAGGTGCACCACGCGCTGAACCTGTTCCGCGACAACCAGTTCGACACCATCTACCACGAGCACTTCCAATACTTCACGCTGGCCACCGCCGCGCGAGCGCTGGCCACCGGCGACCTCACCGTGGTCGACGTCGAGCCGATCCCGAGTCACGGTGGCTCGCTGCGCCTCTGGGCCCGCCCCGGCACGGCGCACCGCCCGAGCGAGCGGGTGGCCGAGGTGCTCGCCGCCGAGGCGGCCGCCGGCCTGCACGACCCCTCCGGCTACGACGGACTGCGCCCACGCACCGAGGCGGTCCGCCACGACCTGCTGCGCTTCCTGCTCGACGCGCGCGCCGCGGGCCGGCGCGTCGTGGGCTACGGCGCGCCCGGCAAGGGCAACACCCTGCTCAACTACTGCGGAATCCGGCCCGACCTCCTGGCCTACACCGTGGACCGAAACCCTTATAAACACGGCAGATTCACGCCAGGCGCCCGCATCCCGGTCCGGCCCGTGGAGGTCATCGCGCGGGACCGGCCCGACGTGGTGCTGATCCTGCCGTGGAATCTGGAGCGCGAGCTGGTCACCCAGCTCGCCCATGTCGCCGAGTGGGGCGGGCGGCTGGCGGTGCCGATGCCGTCGCTGCGCGTCATCGACCCGGCGGAGATCGCGAGGCGAGTGGCATGAAGGTCGTCTTGTTCTGCGGCGGATACGGGATGCGGATGCGCGGCGGGTCATCCGACGCGGCGCCCAAGCCGTTGCAGATGGTGGGTCCGCGACCGCTGATCTGGCACGTGATGCGCTACTACGCGCACTTCGGGCACACCGAATTCATCCTGTGCCTGGGCTACGGCGCCGAGCACATCAAGAACTACTTCCTGACCTACCAGGAGTCGATGTCCAACGACTTCGTCATCCGCAACGGGCAGGTCGAGCTGCTGCACACCGATATCAGCGACTGGACCATCACCTTCGTCGACACCGGCGTGGAATCCGCGATCGGCGAACGCCTGCGGCGGGTCCGCCCGCACCTGGGCGAGGACGAGTACTTCCTGGCCAACTACTCCGATGTGCTCACCGACGCACCGCTGGACGAGATGATCGAGAAGTTCACCGCCTCCGGCGCGGCCGCCTCGATGATGATCGTGCCGCCGCAATCCTCGTTCCACTGCGTCGATGTGGGCCCCTCGGGCGAGATCTCGGGCATCACGCCGGTGTCGCGGTTGCCGCTGTGGGAGAACGGCGGCTACTTCGTGCTCACCCAGGACGTGTTCGACCTGCTGCCCCCGGGCGGCGACCTGGTGGAGGACGCGTGCGGCGCGCTCGCCCGGCAGGGGCGGCTGTTCGGCTACCAGCACTTCGGCTTCTGGAAGCCCGCCGACACGTTCAAGGAACGCGCCGAACTCGACGCCGCCTATCAGCACGGCGACCGGCCCTGGATGGTGTGGGAGCGCGACGCGCGATGATTGCTCTCGACACCGGCGCGCTCACCGAGATCGCCGTTCTCGGCGCCCACTGCGACGACATCGCCATCGGCATGGGCGGTGCGCTGCTCGCCGCCGTCGCGGCCAATCCGGGCCTGCGGGTGCACGCGCTGGTACTCAGCGGCGGCGGCTCGCCGCGCGAGGCCGAGGAGCGCGACGCGCTGGCGGACTTCTGCGCGGGCGGCTCGGTGCGGCTCACCGTCCTCGACATCCCCGACGGGCGCGCGCCCGGCCACTGGGAGCGGATCAAGGACGCGCTCGCGGAGTTCCGGCGCGGCCTGCGCACCGATCTGGTGTTCGGACCGCACCGGTGCGACGCGCACCAGGACCACCGGCTGCTGGCCGAGCTGGTGCCCACCGAGTTCCGCGACCACCTCGTGCTGGGTTACGAGATCCCCAAGTGGGAGGCCGAATCCTGGCGGCCCTCGGTGTACCTGCCGCTCACCGCGGAGCACGCCGAGCACAAATCGCGGTTGCTGCACAAGCACTATCGTTCGCAGACCGGTCGCGACTGGTTCGACGAGCGGACCTTCCTCAGCGTGGCCCGCTTGCGCGGCGTGCAGTGCCGTGCCCCCTACGCCGAGGCTTTCTCCTCGGACAAAGCCGTCCTCCAACTCGGGAACAGGTGAAACGATGCGCGTCCTCCTCACCGGCCATCAGGGCTATCTCGGCTCGGTCATGTCGGCGCGCCTGCGCGCCGCCGGCCACGACGTGATCGGGCTCGACACAGGCTATTTCGCCGAGTGCGTGCTCGGGCCGGAGCCCGACGATCCGCCGGGGCACCGGATCGATCTGCGCGACGTCACCGCCGAGCACGTCGCCGGCGTCGAGGCGATCGTGCATCTGGCCGCCCTGTCGAACGATCCGCTCGGTTCCCTCGCACCCGAGATCACCCACGAGATCAACCGCCACGCGTCGGTGCGGCTGGCCCGCCTGGCGCGCGAGGCCGGGGCGCGGCGGTTCCTGTACGCCTCCACCTGTTCGGTCTACGGGTCGGCCGACGGGCTGGTGACCGAGGACGCCACCCTGCGCCCGCTCACCCCGTACGCGGAGAGCAAGGTGCGGGTCGAAGACGATCTGCTGACCCTGGCCGACGCGGACTTCTCCCCCGTGTTCCTGCGCAACGCCACGGCTTTCGGCATCTCGCCGCGCCCGCGTCTCGACATCGTGCTGAACAATCTGGTGGCGCACGCGGTGACCAGCGGGGAGATCCGCGTGCTGTCCGACGGCACGCCGTGGCGGCCGCTGGTGCATGCCGACGACATCGCCCGCGCCTTCGAGACCGCTCTCACCGCGCCGCGGGACCGGATCCACTGCCGCGCGTTCAATATCGGCCACGAGGCGAACAACATGACCGTCGCGCAGATCGCCGACGCCGTCGCCGATGCGGTCCCGGGCGCGCGGGTGGTGATCACGGGCGAGACCGGGCCCGATCCGCGCTCGTACCGGGTCGATTTCACCGCCGCCCGTGACGATCTCGGCTTCCGCGCGGACCGCACGGTCGCCGACGGCGCGCGCGAACTCCATCGCGCCTACGTCGAATACGGCTTGGCCGCAGCGGATTTCGACCGCTACACCCGGCTGGCGCAACTGCGGCAGCTGGAGTCCGAAGGCAGCCTCGACGCGTCGCTGCGCCTCACGGCGAGGGCTCGGTGAGTCCGGTGCGCGAGCGTGATCCGAGCTGCCGGGCCTGCGGAGGGCGGCAATTGACCAGGGTGCTGGACCTCGGCGCGATGCCGGCGACCGATTACTTCCCGCGCCCGGGCCAACCCGAGGCGGCGCCGGTGCCGCCGCTGCGCATGGCGGTCTGCCGGGACTGCGGTCTCGCCCAGCTCGAATCCGGCGGCTACGAGGGGCGCGAACCCGAATCCGTCGAACCGCGCGCGCTGCGCGATCAAGCCGTCGACGCGATCGCCGAGGTGGCGCGCGCGGGGCTGCTGACGGGGCGCACGGTGCGTGAATTCCCCAGTCCGCACGGCGGTTCCTGGCTCGGTCCGCTCTCGGCGGCCGGGCTCGAGCCTGTGACCACCGGACCGGCCGACGTGGTGGTCGACTGCTTCGGCCTCATGCACGAACCCGATCAGCCCGCCGCGTTCGCCCGGCGCGCGGCGGCCACCGCGCCCGGTGGCGTGCTGCTGCTGCAATACCACTCGCTGCGGGCCATCCTGACCGGTCGCCAGTGGAATGCGTTGCGCCACGGCCATTTCGCGTACTACAGCCTGCCCGTGCTGACGCGGCTGCTCGCCGGCGCGGGCCTGTCGGTGACGACCGCGTGGCGGTTCCCGCTCTACGGCGGGACGGTGCTGCTCGCCGCGGTGCACGGCGCCGCGGAACCGGACCACCGCGTGCGTGACCTGCTCGCCGACGAGGCGTTCTGCGCCGATCCCGCCGCCGCGAGCGACCTGCAACAGGCCGCCGACGACGACCGCGCGACGCTGCGCCGCTGGCTCGAGGACGAAAAGCGCTGCGGCAACACCGTCTACGCGTACGGCGCGGCTTCCCGCGCGGTCGCGCTGTTCGCCGCCGCCTGCCTCGACCGGACGCTGCTCGCCGGCGTCGCCGACGCGGCGCCCGCCAAGCAGGGCCGCCGCATGCCGGGCACCGACATCCCGATCATCGCGCCCGCCGAGCTCGTCGCCGCGCGACCCGACCGGGTCCTGCTCACCCTCGCCGACCTGCTGCCCGAGGTCTCCGCCGCGCTGCCCGCACTCGCGGGGGCCTGGGTGGTCGATCCGCGCCGCGGCCCGGTCCCCGCCACACCATTGCCCACACCGACGTGAGCACGCCTATGCCTCAGTTCTCTGCTGTACCGAAGGAAAAGACCGGCGGACACCATGATTCGCCGGACACCGCGGCCCCGCGACGGGGCGGGCCGTTTCGCTGTCGGATCCACTGATGAAGGTTGTCATGTCCTCCCACTTCTCGCGGCGTGCGCGTCGCGTCCTCACCACCGGCGTCGCCCTCACTGCGGCCGCGATCCTCACCACCGGCCTCACCGGCACCGCCGCGGCCGAGATCGAGAGCTCCAACCAGATCGTCGACAGCGCGGGCCGCACGGTCTCGGCGATCCAGGCCGACACCCGCATCGACTTCGTGGCCCCGCTCGACGGCAACCCGCTCACCCGCGAGTGGTTCCACCACGGACGCGCCGGATTCACCGTGGCAGGCCCCGACGCCGGGAACTGGTCGGGCCGCATCACCCTCGGCTACCAGGTCGGCTACCCGGCCACCGCGGGCGGCAAGCTGAAGTTCGAGTACTCGACGCCCGGCCTGGGCGTGGAGCTGGGCACCGGCGCCGTCGTCAAGATCGAGGGCCTGATCCCGCGCGGCGGCATCGAATTGGAGGTCGGATTCGGTCCCGGCATCCAGACCGTCGAGGTCGCCTCGGGCGAGATCTCCGGCACCGACGGGTTCCTCCGCGTCTCCGGCTTCCATTCCACCGTGACCGGCGTGGTCGGCCCCACCACGATCCGGCCGTTCGTGTCGGTGGTGGGCGCATCGGGTGACACCGTGGTGACCTACGGTCCCACGTGGACCACCTGAGCGATGTCCATCTCGGTATGCGTGCCCGCGTTGAACGCGGGCCGCACCTTGGAAGCCACCCTCGCCTCGCTGCTCGCGCAGGACGCCGACTTCGAGCTGGTGGTGCTGGACAACGCGAGTACCGACCGCACGGCCGAGATCGCCCACGCGTTCGACGATCCCCGCCTCCGGTACCACGCGAACGACCGCGTGCTGCCGATCGGGGCCAACTGGAACAAGGCCGTCCGGCTGTCCACCGGCACGCTGGTGAAAGTCGTGTGCGCCGACGACATCCTGCTGCCGGGTGCGCTGGCGCGCCAGCGCGAGGTGCTGGCGAACCCGCGCGTCACGGTGACGGCCTCGCGTTTCCGGGTGATCGACGAGGCGGGCGCGGTGCTCGACGACGATCTGGGCCTGCCCGGCCTGATCGGGGTGCGCGACCCGCGCACGTTCGTGCGCACCCTGGTGCGGCGCGGACCGGCCGAGTTCGGTCCCACGGCGGCCGCGATGTTCCGGCGCGAATTGTTCGACCGCGTCGGCGGTTTCCGCGGGGACCTGGTGTTCCCCATGGACATCGACCTGTTCGCCAGGATCGGCGCGTTCGGGGTGTTCGCCGGGCTGTCGGACGTGCTCGCCGCCTGGCGGCACTCGTCGTTCAACCTGTGCAGCACCACCTCCACCGTGAGCAAACTGACCGAACAGCTGCGCTTCCACCACCGGATGGCGGCCGAATACCCGGACCTGATCGGCGCGAGCGACGTGATGGGCGGCGACGGCCGGCTCGTGCGCACCGCGCTGGAGCGGGTGCGGGTCCGGGTCGCGGCCCTGGCCCACGGGGGCCGCGGATGACGACGCCACACGTCCACATGACCGGCGCGGAGTGGTTCGGCTCCGCGCCGGGCGGTCTGAACCGGTACTTCACCGACCTGTACACCGCGCTGTCGCGGCACCCCGGAATCACCGTCAGCGCAGCGGCTTTCGGCGAGGCGCCCGGCGGTGGGCACAGCTGGGGCCCCACGGGTGGTTCGACGTTGCGCCGCGCGACCCGCGCGTTCACCGATCGCGGTGCCGCGCCGCCACCGGGCGCGATCGTGGACCGGCATTTCGCGCTGTACGGTCCCGCCGCGCGGCGCGACCCCTTGGTCGTGCATTTCCACGGCCCGTGGGCCGCCGAAAGCCGAGCCGGGGGCGCGGGCCGGCCCGGGGTCGCCGCGAAGTACGCGGTGGAGCGACTGCGCTATCGTGGCGCGGACCGGATCGTGGTGCTGTCCAACCACTTCCGCGATCTACTGGTCCACGACTATCGCGTGCCCGAGGACCGGGTGACGGTCATCCCGCCGGGCATCGACGCCGACCGGTACGCCGCGGCCGACACCGCACCGGACGCGCCCACGGTGCTGTGCGTGCGACGGCTCGAACGGCGCATGGGCATCGACCGGCTCATCCGCTCCTGGCCCGACGTGCTGGCCGAGCATCCCGGCGCGCGCCTGCTGATCGTGGGCACGGGCACGGCCGAACACGAGCTGCGCGCCATGGCCGACCTCTACTACCACCGCGGCTCCCTGGAATTCCTTGGCCGGGTGGACGACGCCGAACTCGCCGGCCTGTACGCGCGAGCGACGGTGACGGTAGTGCCGTCGATCGCGCTGGAGGGCTTCGGGCTCATCGCTCTGGAATCCCTGGCCGCCGGGCGCGCGCCGATCGTCACCGACTGCGGCGGACTGCCCGATTCGGTGCGCGCGCTGGATGATTCGCTGATCGTGCCGTCCGGCGACCCCGACGCGCTCGCGGCGCGGCTCGTCGCCGCGCTGGACGGCAAGGTTCCCACGCCCGAACGGTGCCGCGCGCACGCGCGAACCTTCTCCTGGGCGGCCGCCGCCGAGCGGCACGCCGCCCTGTACCGGGAGCTGACCGGATGATCAAGGCCGTCTTCCTCTCCCACACCGCCGCGCCCTCCGGCGCGGAGCTGGCCACGATGCGCCTGCTCACCGCGCTGCGCGACTCCCCGCTCGGCGCCGTGGACCCGGTCATGGTGTGCACCGAGCCCGGTCCGATGGTGACCGCCCTGCGCGCCCGGGGCATCCCGGTCACCGTGTACGCCAACGACTTCGACAACCGGTCCATGACCATCACCGGCTCCTCCCCGCTGCGGCTGCTCACCGGCGGCTTCTCGCTCGCCCGGATCGGCTGGCGGCTCGGCGCCCTCGTGCGCGACGAACACGCCGACGTGGTCGTCGCCGCCAGCGTGAAAGCGCTGCTGATGGGAGCGCTGGCCGCGCGCCGGGCGGGCGTCCCCCTGGTGTGGCAGGTGCACGACCGGGTGAGCGCCGAGTACTTCGGCCGGTTGCTCGCTCCCTTGGTCCGGCTGCTGGCCGTGCTCTGCTGCGCCGGGCTCATCGCCAACAGCCGCGCCACCGAACGCTCGTTGCCGACGCGGCGGGTCCCGACCGTGGTCGCCTACCCGGGCATCGAATTCGACGCCGACCACGAACGCTCACCCCAGCGCCCGCCCGCCGACACCGTGGTCGCGATCGTGGGCCGCCTGACCCCCTGGAAGGGACAGGACGTCGCCCTGCGGGCACTGGCCGCTACCACTATCCGGCCACGCCGCGTGCTGGTGGTGGGCGGAACGTTCTTCGGGGAACAGGACTTTCGCGCGGAGCTGGAGGCGCTCGCCGCCGAGACCGGTCTGCCCGTCGCCTTCACCGGTCACGTGGACGACCCCGCCGCGCTCATGCGCGAGGCCGACATCCTGGTGCATTGCTCGGTGCTCGCCGAACCGTTCGGGCAGGTCGTCGTGGAGGGCATGCGCGCGGGCTGCGCCGTGGTCGCCGCCGACGCGGGCGGCCCGGCCGAGATCGTCGAGTCCGAGGTCGACGGCCTGCTCGTCGCCCCGCGCCACGACGACCTCGTCCGCGCGCTCGACCGGTTGATCGGCGATCGCGGCCTGCGCATCCGTCTGGGCGAGCGGGCCCGCGTGCACGCCCGCCGCTTCGACATCACCGATTCGGCGGCGGTCGTCGCCGGATTCCTCACCACCACGGTCCACGGGGCCGGACGCGCGAAGGCGGTGCGGACATGAGCGAGCACCGGCACGCCCGCCTGCGCGAGATCGGCGCGGTGCTGCGCGACATCGTCTACGTGATGTTCGGCAAGTACGGCCAGTACCTCATCACCTTGGCCACCGTGCCGCTCACCGCCCGCGTCCTCGGCCCCGAGGGCATGGGCCTGCTCGCCATCGGCATGGCCGCCTACTTCATCGGCTCGCTGCTGGTGGACCTGGGCATCACCTCGTTCCTCGCGGCCCTGGTGCCGCGCGGCGGACCCCAGCTGGCCACGCTGCGCGGCAACTACCTGCTCATCCGCGTCGCCGTCCTCGCCGCCCTCGGTCTGGCGCTCGGCGCGCAGTGGGCGCTCGGCGCGCCCGCCGCCGTGCACATGGTGTTCCTCGGGCTGTTCGTCGGCGGCATGTGGGCGGTGTCGGAGGACTGGATCCTCATCGGCGAAGGCCGTTTCGGCACCTCGACGGTGTACCAGGGCATCGCGCGAGTCTGCTACCTGGTGTTGCTGGTGGTGTTGCTGCCGCGGTTCCCGTCGGCGTCGGTGGCACTGCTGTGCCTGCTGGGTTCGGCGCTGATCGTGCTCGCGCTCACCTGGTTCGACGTCGTGCGCAGGCACGGCAAACCGGGCACGCCGCACGACGTGGGCGCCACCCTGCGGATCGGCGCGCCGGTGCTCACCGCACGCCTGCTGGTCAGCAGTTACGGGCAGGGCGCGGCCGTGGTGTACGCGGCGGTGCTCGACGCCGTGTCGCTCGGCCTGTTCTCGGCCGGGGACCGGCTGGTGCGCGCGGTGCAGTCCATGCTCGATCCGATCGGGCTCGCCATGCTCCCGCGCATGGCGCGCGACCAGGGCGCGGATCGCTTCTGGCGCACCACGATCCGAGTTTTGGGAGCCTGCGTGACCGCGGCCGTGGCGGCGGTCGCACTGATCTGGGTGACCGCGCCGCTGCTGATCGGACTGCTGTTCGGCAGCGAATTCGCCGACGCCGTCACCCTGCTGCGGGTGGAGGCGCTGATCCTGCCCGCCACCACCATCTCGTCGTTCCTCACCACGGCGGTGCTGCCGGTCCGGCAGGACACCGCCGGGGTGTTCATCGGCGCCTGCGTCGGCGTGGCCGTCGCGGGCGTCGCCTTGGCCGCGGGCGCGCGCAACCACTCGGTGTGGGCGCTGGTCTACGGGACCGTCGCGGCCGAATTCGCCGTCGCCGGTTGGTATCTGCTGCGCGCCCGTCAACTGTATCGCCGCGACGGCGGACCGGCCGGGGCGGCGGTCACGCCCGCGCCCCGGATTGGAGAGAAGCTATGAAGATCCTGTTCGTCGGCGACGACTGGGTGGGCAGCAACGCCCGCTCCCTGGCCGAGGGCTTCCGTCAGGCCGGGCACGAAGTCGTCGTCATCGACACCACCACCGTGACGCTGCCCGACCGCTGGTCGGCGCCCTGGGCGTATTCGAAGGTCGCCGGGCACCGCTCCCGGGGCAGCGTCGCCGCCGTGCACACCCGCATCGACCGGGTCGCCACCATGCTGCGCCCGGATATGTTGTTCGTGTTCAAGGGGATTCACCTCGACCAGCAGCGCCTGCTCGAGACGCCCGCCGCGCTGCGGGTGCACTACAGCCCCGACGACGTGTCCAACCCGGAGAACCTGACGCCGGAATACCTCGCGCACGAGAAACTCTGGGACCTGGTGGTCACCACCAAGCGCCACAACGTGGGCGAGCTGCTCGACCGCGGCGCCCAGCAGGTGAAGTACGTGCACAGCGCCTACGACCCGGCCTGGCACCGGCCCAGCGCGCGGCGCGGTTCGCGATTGTTCCTGGTGGGGTTCATCGGGGTCGAGCGCCCCGACCGCAGTGCGGCGATGGTGTCGCTGGCCCGAGCCTACGGCGCGCGCATGCTGGTGAGCGGGCCCGGGTGGCGGCGCAACGCGGCGCTGCGGGCCACCCGCGCCGAGATCGGCGACGGCGCCTACGGCGAACAGTTCTCCATCACGGTCGCCTCCATCGTCGCGAACCTGGTACTGCTGAACTCCGACAACCGTGACACCCACACCTGCCGCAGCTTCGAGATCCCCGCCGCCGGTGGCCTTTTCGTCGGACAGCGCACCGACGACCACGCCGAGCTGCTCGACGAGGGCACCGAATGCCTGCTGTTCTCCACCGCCGAGGAACTCGACGACATCCTCGAATGGTGCGCGGGCCATCCGGAGGAGGCGGCGCGCATCGCCGAGGCCGGGTATCGCCGCATCGCCAGCGGCAGGCACCGCTACGTCGACCGGGCCAGGGAGATCCTCGATGCGCTGGGCTGACCCGGGACCCCGTGGGGTGCGATCATGACCGCGATCTCGGAGGTCGCGCTGATCGCGGGCGCGCTGGCGGCCCTCGTGGCCGCCGCCCTCACCCTGCCCGGCGTGGTGCGGGTGCTGCTCATCGCCCAGGCCATCTACTGGGGCATGAGCTACGTCGCGCGCCCGATCGTGCTGCTGTGGGTGCGTCCCGACCCTCGCTTCGGCGACAATATCGCCGACCCGCGCCTGGCCCGCCTGGGTTACGGTCCCGGACTCGAATTGGTGTTGCAGCCGGTCGTTTTCGGCCTGTGGCTGTACGCGGGGGTGATCGTCGCCTACGCGGTGTGGGCCCGGAGCCGCCGCACCGAGCCCACACCCCGCATCCTCGACGACCCGGTCTTCGTGCCGACGCTGTGGGCGCTCTACGCGCTGGGCACCCTCGCCCGGCTGGCCGCGGTCGCGACCGGCTCGGCGGGGCAGGCCGGTGAGGTCGAAAGCGCCAGTCCCGTCCTGAGTCTGGCGGCCACGCTCGCCACCGTCGGCGCGGTCGGGCTGATCGTGTTCGCCCGCCCGGTGCGGGCCGGCGCGCCCGCCGCCCTGATCCTGGTGCTGATGGCCGGGGAGCTGTGGTGGACGGTGTCCATCGAGTCCAAGACCCCGATCATGGGCGCCGCGCTGGCGGTGGCGGTGCGATTCGCGCTCACCGGCTGGACCCGGCGCAAGATCGCCGCCATCACCGTGCTGTCGGTGGCCGGGGTGGGCGGGTTCGGCTGGCTGCAATCGCTGAAGGCCACACCGTTCCTGCGCGCCGAGTCCGCCGCGACCGACGCCGCGTATCCCCCTGCGGTACAGCCGTTCCTGAGCCTGCTGCGCCGCTTCGACCTGCTCGAGGCCGCCACCGACGCCGCCCACCGGGGGCCGAGTTCCTGGCTGAGCGCCGGCGAGGTCGCCCAGCACGCCGTACTCAGCCTCATCCCCGGCCAGCTGCTCGGCGTCGAGAAGTTCCAGTCCGGCACGGCGTGGGCGAGCGAGGTGCGCGGCGCCTCGGTCGACATGAGCCAGATCTCGGTGTCGCTGGCCGAGGGCAATGTGAACGAGGGCTACGTGCTGGCCGGGTATCCGGGTGTCGCGCTGGGGGTCCTGTTCACCGCCGCGCTGCTGCTGGCCTGGTCGCGGGCGATCTACGCGCGCAACCTCGTCGTGGTCGTCATGGCGGTCGCGCTCATCGAGGTGCCGGTGGTGTTCGAGCGCGGCATGCTCGGCAGCGTCGAGACCGTCGGCAAATACCTGCAGACCATCGTCCTGGTGGTCGCCGTCTACTTCGTGGTCGCCGCCGTGCGGACCGACCGCGTCCCCGCACCCGCGCCACGGACGGCACCCGTCCTGTCCGCAGGAAGGAAACACCCATGAACCCCAACGACATCCGGGGGATCGTCCGCCGCCGCTGGCTGATCATCGGGCTGTGCGGCCTGTTCGGTGTGGCCGCGGCGGTGTACTACGCGCAGTCGCGGCCCGTCACCTACACGGCGTCGAGCACCATGTACGTCTCGATGGCGACCGGCACGTCGGTCAACGACTCGTACCAGGGCGGGCTGGCCGCCCAGCAGCGGGTGCGCTCGTATCTGGAGCTGGCGAGCAGCGCGGAGGTGGCCGAGCGGGTGCTCGCCGAACGCGCCCTGCCGATCTCGGCCGAGCAACTGCGCGCCCGGATCACCGCGTCCTCACCGCCCGCCACCTCGCTGCTCACCATCGCGGTGACCGATTCGACCGCCGAGGGCGCGCGCGAACTCACCGATGTGGTGGTCGCCAAGTTCCGCACGCTCGTGGACGAATTGGAGACCATCGAGGCCACCGCCGCCCCGGCCGCGCGCGTCGCGGTGGTCGACACGGCGCAGGTGCCCACCGCCCCGACGGGGCCCGGCACCTCGCGGCTGGCCGCGCTGGGACTGCTGGCCGGGCTCGCCCTCGGCGCGGTCGCGGCGCTCGTCCGCGACCGCACCGACCGCAGGCCCCGTGACAACGCGGAAGTGGAAGCGGCGGTGGGGGTTCCGGTGTTCGCGTCGGTCGCTCCCGTGCCCGGCGCCCAGGACACCGGCGTCCGCGTCGCCCGCACCCGCCTGCACCTGCTGGGCGATGGGACCGGCACCTTCGTGGTGACGGCGCTGTCGGATCGCTCCGCACCGGAGGTCGCCGGGGCGCTCACCCGCTCGTTCGCGGCGGTGGGCTCGCGCGCGCTGCTCATCGACGCCGACACGACCGGCCCGGCGACGGGCGAACCCGGCCTGGCCGAGCTGTTCCGCAACGGCGGGTCCGCGCCCGACCTCATCCGGCACGCCGACGACACCGGCGCGGGCGTGCTGCCGGTGGGTGGCAGCGCGGCCGACACCGCCGACGCGCTGGCCCGCGGCGATCTCGACAAACTGCTCCCCGACCTGCGCGGGCGCTTCGACGTGATCGTGATCGCCGCGCCGCCCGCCGCGCACCCGGAGGCGCTCACGCTCGCCACGGCGGGCACCACCGTGGGCGTCGTCGAGCCGGCGCGGACCACGGTGACCGACCTGCGCGCCCGCGCCGAGTTGCTCACCGACTCCGGCGGCATGCTCGCCGGAGCGCTGGTCGTCGAGAAGGCCCGCGCCGGCGTGCGCCTGCTCCTCGGGCGAGGCGCGCGATGAGTACCGAGGATGTCGGCCGCAGGCGCATGCTGGCCGTCGCGCTCGGCGCGGCGGCCGCCGTCCCGGTGCTCGGGTGCACGGCGGGGACCGCGCCCGCCGCGGGACGGCCCGCCGAGGTCCGCAATGTGCGCGACTTCGGCGCCGTCGGGGACGGGGTAGCCGACGACACCGCCGCGTTCGCCGCGGCCGCCCGCACCGACGGCGGGCGGGCGCCGCTGCTGTACCTGCCCGCCGGGCACTACCGGATCACCGCCTGGCCGGAGCTCCCCGACTACGCCACCGTCTACGGCGATGGCGGGGACGCCTCCATCGTCGGCTGCGAGACCGACACCACGCTCATCGCGCTGCGTCGCAAACAGCGAATCCGGTTCTCCCACTTCGGCCTCTACCTCACCGGCGAGCGCGCCACGGCCGTGCACCTGGACGAGTGCTTCCGGTGTTCGTTCGAGGGCATGGTGATTCGGGGCAATCACCTGCCCGACAACCATCCGCGCTATCTGGACCAGCGCGGGGTCGTCCTGTCCGGCAACACCGGCGGCACCGCGTTCATCAACTGCGATATCAACAACTTCGGCGTCGGGCTCGTCACCTCCTGCATTCAGAACTACGTCACCGCGTCCAAGTTCGCGGCCAACCACGTGGGCGTGCTGGGCACCGGCAACGACCACAACGCCGGCTTGTCGCTCACCGACGTGGAATTCGTCTCCGACAACGATCCCCGCACCACCCGCTGCCACGTCGACATCGACGGCGCGGCCAACAACTGGTGGCTCACCAACATCTGGTTCGAGGGCGCCGACACCGCGCTCGCGGTCGGGCGTCGCGGCGTCGGAGGCCCCTCCCAGTTCGGCATGGTCAACTGCAAGGTGGCGGCCCGCTCGGTCGGGCTCGATCTGGCGTACTGCCGCCAGCCCTATCTGGCGAACGTCCGCTTCGACCCCGATCTCGCGGACCGGATGCCGGTGGAACTGCGCATCGACCCGGGCGACTGCCCGGAGGGCACGGCGATCAACCTCATCTCGAGCGCGGGGGCCGACCTCTCGGACGCGGTCTTCCCGCGCGCCTGGCACGTCCTGGCCCGCGGCCATACGACCGATCCGACGTTCACCGGAACCGTCGTCGCCAAAGGCGGTTCCACCGACGCCGAAATCGCGCGATTCGAATCCCCCGACGGCGCGGCGGTCGCGGCGGTGCTGCCCAGCGGCGCGCTGCTGTCCGAGGCCGGGGTGGTGCTGCGGGACGAGAACGGCGCGTACTGGCGGCTCTCGGTGGGCACGGACGGCGCGGTCACCACCGCCGCCCTCGGCGATCGGCGGCCGCATCGGTGACGGCGCGATGGCCCGTGCTCACGGGACTCACCCTCGGCCCGGTGGCGCTCGCCGGGCACCATGTCCGGCTGCGGCCACCGCGGCTGGACGACTTCGGCGAGTGGCGGCGCATCCGCCTGCGCGACCAGGAGGCGTTGCAGCCGTTCATGATCAGCTCCCCGCTGGACTGGGAGGCCCGCCACGACGGCGCGGCGTGGACGCGGGAGTGGCTCACAGCGCGCGCGGACATCCGGCGCGGGCGGCGGCTGGCGACGGTCATCGAGGTCGACGGCCGCTTCGCCGGGCAGTGCGAGCTCGGCTCCCTGGACGCCCGCGCGGAGTCGGCCGAGTTGGGCATCTGGATCGACCGCGACCACGCGGGTTCCGGGCTCGGCGGGCTGGCCGCGGCCCTGCTGCTGGACTTCGCCTCCGGTCCGCTCGGCCTGCGCCGCGTCACCGCGCCCATCGCGGCCGACAATATCGTCACCCGCACCGGCGCGGCCGCCATGGGCATGCGGCGCGAAGCCCTCCTGGTGCGCGCCGTCGACGCCGGCGGCCGCCGCACCGACCACGAACTGTGGGCCCTCACCCGCGCCGACGTGCCCGCCGGCGGATTCGTCGCGCGCTGGCTGCGCGCCGAGCACGGAACCGCGCGTCCCGGACCCGGACGCACCCCTGCCGCGCTCACCTCGGTCCGTGTGCCCGAGCGCACCGCGCCGCCGGTGACCACCGTCGTCGCGGTCGCCTCGCGCCATGCCGCCGCGTCGACGGCGCGGCCGATCCGGACGCGGCTGCCCACCCGGCGGATCACGCTCGAGGTGCCTGGCTTTCCGGAGGTGGTGTTGCGCGGCACCAGGTTCCACGATCTGCGCACGCCGGACGGGCTGGCGCTGGCCATCCGGCGCGGTGCCGAAACCCTCGGCCACGCGCGGCTGTTCGGGCTGGACATGTTCGACCGCAATATCAGCGCCGCCCTCGACCCACCGTCGCTGGCCGGGGACCTGCGCGGCGCAGTGCTGAGCGCCGTCGTCGCCCGCTGCCGCCTGCTGGGCATCGAGCGCGTGACGATACTCGCCGACCCCGCCGATTCGCTCGCGGCGAAGGCATTGTCCGCCAATGGGTTTCACAAAGAGGGCGTGCTGCGGGAGGTCGCGGACGGCAACCGGGAGCTGTGGGCCGTGGCGCTCGGGGGCCGCCCATGACCACCGTCCGCCGCGTCGCGACCCGGCTCGTGCTCGCCCTGCTGGTGATCGTCACGGTCACCGCCGCCGGGGTGCCGGTCTTCGTGCACCCCCAGACCGATGCGCTCGAACCCGCCGACGCCATCGTGGTGCTCGGCGGCACCGCCTACGAGCGTTTCGACCTCGGCCTCGACCTCGCCGAGCGCGGGTACGCGCCGCGCCTGCTGATCTCGCGCTCCACCGGCGCCGACGACCACGAGATGGACCGCTACTGCGCGGGGGGCCACCCGTTCCGCGTCGACTGTTTCGTTCCCGACCCGTGGACCACCCAGGGCGAGGCGCGCGAGATCCGCCGCCGCGCCGACGCCGGGGGCTGGCGCCACATCATCGTCATCACCTTCACCCCGCACGTCTCGCGGGCCCGCTACATCGTCGGGAAGTGTTTCGGCGGCCGGATCACCATGGTCGCCTCCCCCAGCCCGTCCGGGCCGCTGTTCTGGGCCTGGATGTACATCCGTCAGTCCGCCGGATATCTACGGGCCTTCGCCGATCGCGGATGCTGAGGAGGAAGCGATGCGCACCACCACCCGGGACACCACCCGACTGCGGAAAAGCGAAGCGGCCCAAGCCAGGCTGCACGAGATCGTCCCCGGCGGCGCGCACACCTACGCGCGCGGCTCCGACCAGTACCCCGAGGCGATGGCGCCGGTCCTGGTGCGCGGCAACGGATGCCGGGTCTGGGACTGCGACGGCAACGAGTACGTCGAGTACGGCATGGGACTGCGGTCGGTGACCCTGGGCCACGGATATCCGCCCGTGGTGGAGGCCGTCGCGCGCGCCATCGCCGACGGCGTGAACTTCTCCCGCCCCACCGACCTCGAACTCGCGGCGGCCGAGGACTTCCTGCGCCTGGTGCCGGGCGCCGACATGGTCAAGTTCGCCAAGAACGGCTCCGACGCCACCACCGCGGCCGTGCGGCTGGCCAGGGCCGCCACCGGGCGCACCACCGTCGCGGTGTGCGCGCAGCCGTTCTTCTCCACCGACGACTGGTTCATCGGCACCACCGAGATGGACAGCGGCATCCCCGCCCCCGGCACGGTCGTGTTCGCCTACAACGACATCGACTCCCTGGCGCGGGTGCTCACCGAGCACGCCGTCGCCTGCGTGGTGATGGAGGCGGCCACCGCGATGGCCGAACCGGCACCGGGGTATCTCGCGGCCGTGCGGGCACTGTGCGACGACCACGGCGCGCTGCTGGTGTTCGACGAGATGATCACCGGTTTCCGCTGGTCTTCCGGTGGCGCGCAACAGGTCTACGGTGTGACGCCCGACCTGTCGTGCTGGGGCAAGGCGATGGGCAACGGGTTTCCGATCTCGGCGCTGGCGGGCAAGCGCGAGTACATGGAGCTCGGCGGGTTGCGCACCGACCGGCCGCGCGTGTTCCTCCTCTCGACCACCCACGGCCCGGAAACGGCGTCGCTGGCCGCGTTCCGCGCCGTCGTCCACGCCTACGCCACCACCGATCCGATCGGCCGGCTGGAGGCCGCCGGTGACGCGCTGGCCGCCGGATTCGCCGAGATCACCGCCGAACTCGGCATCGCCGACCGGCTGCGCGTGCTGGGCCGCTCCTCGTGCCTGGTGTTCCGCACCGAGGACCCGTCGGGCGCGCCGTCGCAGGAGTTCCGGACGCTGTTCCTGCAAGAGCTCCTCCGCCACGGCGTGCTCGGCCAGTCGTTCGTCACCTCCGCCGCGCACCTGCCCGCCGATATCGACCACACCCTCACCGCGATCCGCGCGGCCGCCGAGATCTACCGCACTGCACTGGAACGCGGCGGCGTCGACGGCCTGCTGCACGGCCGCCCGGTCGCGCCCGCGCTGCGCCGCTACGCCGCCCCCCGACAGCTCGAGGAGCACACCCGATGAACACGTTCGCGATCGTCCACGAACGCTTCACCGAATACGGCGGTTCCGAGGCGGTGATCGACGAGTTCACCCGGATCTGGCCCGCCGCACCGGTTTTCGCGCCCATCGTGGACCGCACCGCCGTCCGCGACCGGGGCGGCGACAGGCTGGACTGGTCCACCGTGCGCGACAGCTGGCTCAGCCGCGCGCACGCCGCCACCGGCCGTCGCTCGCACGCGCCGCTGCTGCCGTTCGCGCCCGCCGCGTTCCGGCGGTTCCCGCTCGCCGACGCCGACGCGGTGGTGGTGAGCCACCACTCGTTCGCCACCCAGGCCGCCCTCGCCACCGACGCGCCCGTCGTCGCCTACGTCCACAGCCCGGCTCGCTGGGCGTGGGACACCGCGTTCCGCCGCCGGGAGGCGGGCGGGCCGCTCGGGGCGGGTGCGCTCGCCGCGCTGGGCACCCTCGCCCGTCGCGCCGAACTGCGCGCCGCGCCCCGGCTCACCCGCGTGATCGCCAATTCGCAGGCGGTCGCCGAGCGGGTGAACAGCTGGTGGGGGCTGCCTGCCACGGTGGTGCCGCCGCCGGTCCGGGTCGAGCGGTTCCGGCACGACCCCGGCGTGGACCGCGAGGATTTCGTACTGTTCGCCGGAAGGCTCGTCCCGTACAAGCGGCCCGACCTCGCCATCCGCGCCGCGCAGCGGGCGGGGTGCCGGCTCGTGGTGGTCGGCGACGGCCGCGACCGCGCGCACCTGGAGAGCATCGCGGGCCCGGAGACCACATTCCTGGGCGCCGCGCCCGACCACGTGCTCGCCGAGATGTACCAGCGGTGCCGGGCGCTGCTCATGCCGGGCATCGAGGATTTCGGCATCGTCCCGGTCGAGGCGATGGCCTGCGGCACGCCGGTGCTCGCCGTCGGCGCGGGCGGCGCACTCGACACCGTCGTACCCGGGGTAACCGGCGCGCTGGTCCCACCCGGCGACGACGCGCACGTCGTGGACGAGCTGGCCCGGCTCCTCACCGCCTTCGACCCCGCCGCCTACGCACCGGCCCGCATCCGCGACCACGCCGAGAACTTCTCCCCGGCGACCTTCCGCAGCCGGATCGCCGCGGAGGTCGACGCCGTTCTGCACCCGGGACGGACGGTGCGGCCGTCGTGACCACCGTGCGCATCGAGTCCACCGACCTCGACGGCGTCGCGCTGCTGATCCCCGACCCCGCCCACGACGAGCGCGGGTTGTTCACCCGCACCTTCGACGTGGCGGTGTTCGACGCGCATTTCGGCGCGGGCGCCTCGGGCCGCTTCGTCCAGGACTCGCAGTCGCGGTCCCGGCGCGGCGTGGTCCGCGGGATGCACGCGCGGCGCGGGCGCGGCGAGGCCAAGCTGGTGCGCTGCGCGGCGGGCGCGATCCTCGACATCGTGGTCGACATCCGGCCCGGCTCCCCCACCTTCGGCCGCTCGGCCGCGTTCCGCCTGGACGACGAGAACTTCCACCAGCTCTACATCCCGCCCGGTTTCCTGCACGGATTCCAGGCGCTCACCGAGCGCGCCGACGTCTGCTACCGCATCGACCGCCCGCACGATCCGGCCGACGACCTGGCCGTCCGCTACGACGACCCCGACCTCGCCCTGCCCTGGCCCGAGCCGGTCACCCTCGTATCCGCGCGCGACCGCGACGCCCCGAGCTGGCGCGATCTGCTCGCCACCCTGGCACACGACCGGCCATGACACCGATCGCCGGCGTCGTGCCCGTGTCACTTTCCGCAAGTGAAGTGACATCTGTCACACAACCGCAAACGACTCGATCGGCGGCCGCAAAGTTCGTTCGCCAGCCTTGAAGGCACCGATCGGCCCGTGTCTGCGGGCCCGGGTGGGTTGTGGCGATTCGAGCGCCGGCGGCCGGGGGCGATCCCCTCGACGCTGCCCGGCGCCGTCGAGGAGAGGATGGGCGATGGCGACGCGAATGCGGGGTCGGGTCCGGCGGATACTGGCGGCAGTGACGATGACCACGGCCCTGGCGGCCACCGGCTGCGGACTCGGCGGCGACGGCGCGGCCGCCGTCGCCTACGAGGACGCCAAGGCCTCCGGCACGATCAAGGTCGGTTTCGCCAACGAGGCGCCGTGGGCGTTCCTCGACCAGCACGGTGAACTCACCGGCTACGCCCCCACGGTCGCGCGGGCCGTGCTGAAACGGCTCGGCATCGACGAGATCGAAGGCGTGGTCACCGATTTCGACGGCCTCATCGACGGCGTGCGCGCCCAGAACTACGCCTTCGTCGCCGCGGGCATGTTCATCAACCCGCGCCGCTGCGAGAGTTCGGCGTTCGCGATCCCGGACTACCAGGTGGGTTCGGCGTTCCTCGTCCCGAAGGGCAACCCGCGCAATATCACTCGCTTCGAGGACATCACCCGCGAACAAGTGCGCATCGCCACCCTAGGCGGCGCCGTGGAGAACGGTTACGCCACCGAATCGGGCGTGCCGGACACCCTCATCGAGCCGATGGCCAAACAGGACGACATCCTGCGCGCCGTCACGGGCGGCGACGTCTACGGCGCGGCCATGCTCGACGTCACCGCCTCCTGGCTGGTGCGCAACAACCCGGACGCGAATCTCGAAGTGACCGAATCCTTCCAGTACGGCGACCGTCCCGACGTGGGCACGTTCAACTTCCGCATCGGCGACGACCAGTTCCGCGAGGACTTCAACCGCGAGTTGCGCGCGCTGCACGAGAGCGGCGAATGGCTGCGCCTGGTCGAGCCGTTCGGACTGACCGCGGCCAACGAACCCGATCCGGCCCTGTCCACCGAGCAGTACTGCGCGGCATAGCCTTTGTCCGACAACCTCGACATCTACCTCGAGCGGATACTGGCGGGCCTGCCGTTCACCCTCTGGGCCACGATCGGCGGCATCGCGCTCACCGTGGTGCTCTCGTTCCTGGCGGGCCTGGCGCTGCTCGCGCCCACGCGCTGGGCGCGCGTCCCGGCCCGGATCTACGTCGAAGGGTTCCGCGGCAGTTCCGAAGTGGTGCAACTGTTCTTCTTCGCCGTGGCGGTGCCGATCTTCCTCGGCATCGCGCTCGGCGCCACCGCGCAGGGCCTGCTGCTCATCGGCATCCTGGTGCTCGGCCTCAACCACGGCGCCTACGGCGCGGAGATCGTGCGCGGCGCGGTGCGCTCGGTGCCGCGCGCCCAGGTGGAGGGCGCGATCGCGCTGAATCTCGGCCCGGTGCAACGGATGTGGCGGGTGATCCTGCCGCAGGCCGTGGTCGAGATGCTGCCCTCGTTCAACACGCTGTTCATCCAGCTGATGAAGAGCACCGCGCTGCTGAGCTTCATCGCCGTGCCCGAGATCTTCAAGAAGGGCGACGAATTGCGCGCCGTGCCCCAGTTCTCCCAGGAACTCGGGGTGGTCTACACCATCCAGTTGCTCTGCTATCTCGCGATCGCCGTGGTGATCACGCTGATCATGCGGATCCTGGAGCGCTGGGCCGCGCATCGCGCGGGCCGCCCACGTCCGACCGGAGCCGGGTGGCGCTTGCGAATGGCGACGGTGACCTGATGGAGCTGGGGACCTGATGGGACTTTGGCGCTGGGACAAGTTCTGGGACGCCTTCCCTTACATCTGGGACGGCCTGCTCGTCACGATCCAGTTCACCGTGCTGGGTGCCCTGGTCGCCTACACGCTCGGGCTGGCGTTCGCCGTGCTGCTGCGCAGCCGCGTTCCGGTGGTGTACCAGCTGCTGTGGCTGTTCATCGAATTCGTGCGCAGCACACCGCTGTTGGTGCAGTTGTTCGTGCTGTACTGGGTGGTGCGCCCGGCCCTGCTGGACGGGCTGTCGATCGACACGCAACGCGTGATCGTCGGCGTCGCGGCCCTCGGGGTGCACTACGCCTGCTACACCGCCGAGGTGTATCGCGCGGGCATCGAGGCGGTGCCCGCCGCGCAGTGGGAGGCGGCCGTGGCGCTGAACCTGCCGCGCGGGCGCACCTGGACCGATGTGATTCTGCCGCAAGCCATTCCCCGCGTGCTGCCCGCGCTCGGCAACTACACCATCAGCATGTTCAAGGAGGTGCCGCTGCTGTCCGCGATCGTCGTGCTGGACATGGTCTACCAGATCAAGACCGCCTACGCCGCCGACACCGGCGGCGCGGGCCCGGAAGCCTGGTTCGCCGTGGGCCTCACCTTCCTCGCGCTGAGCTACCCGTGTTCGCTCCTGGTACGAAAGCTGGAACGCCGTGTCGAATTCGCCTGAGGACCAGCCCGGTTCGCCGATGATCCGGTTCACCGACGTGCGCAAGACCTTCGGGCCGGTCGTCGCGCTCGACGGGATGGATTTCGCGGTGGCGCCCGGCGAGTTCGTCACCCTGATCGGCCCGTCCGGCTGCGGCAAGACCACCGTGCTGCGCCTGCTGATGACCCTCGAACGGGTGGACGCGGGCACCATCGAGGTGGCGGGCGAGCCGTTCAGCCACCTGCGCCGCGGCGACCGGCTGGTGCCCGCCGACGCCCGGCACCTGCGCCGGGCGCGCACCGCGATCGGGATGGTGTTCCAGCAGTTCAACCTGTTCCCGAACATGTCGGTGCTGCGCAATATCACCGAGGGGCCGGTGCGCGGCCTGGGCAGGCCGAAGGAGCAGGCGCGCGAGCGCGCCCTCGAACTGCTCGAGCTGGTCGGGCTGACCGACAAGGCCGAGGCGCGCCCCCATCAGCTCTCCGGCGGCCAGCAGCAGCGGGTGGCCATCGCCCGCGCCCTGGCCATGGACCCCGAAGTCCTGCTGCTCGACGAGGTCACCTCGGCGCTCGACCCCGAACTCGTCACCGGCGTGCTGCACCTGCTGCGTGACATCGCCGACACCACCCCCATCACCTTCCTGTGCGTCACCCACGAAATGCGCTTCGCCCGCACCGTCTCCGACCGCGTCCTCATGCTCGACGCCGGCCGCGTCATCGAAGACGGCACCCCCGACCAGGTCTTCACCGCCCCCACCCACCAACGCACCCGCGACTTCCTCCACGCGGTCCTGGAGCGCGAGTGAGCCCGCGTCGCACAATCGTCACCGGATGAGGTTGCGAATTCGGCGCGGTTTGTGTGTTGTTGATAGGTGACCAACACTTCCGGAGACGCGTATCCCATGGCGGACACGATGACCACCTCGGTCGCGGCGCACGACGGCGCGACCGTGCTGACGGTGACCGGGGAGGTCGATCTGGCGACCGCTCCCGCGCTGGAGAACGCCATCGAAGGCGTGCTCGGCGACAAGCCCGCGGCCCTGATCATCGACCTGACCGGGGTGAGCTTCCTGGCCTCGGCGGGGATGGCCGCCCTGGTCGCCGCGCATCAGCGGGCGGGCGCGGCGACCTCGATCGCCGTGGTCGCCGACGGGCCCGCCACCAGCCGCCAGCTCAAGATGACCGCCCTCGACCAGGTGTTCGCGCTGCACTCCACGCTGGAGGCCGCGCTGGCCGCGCTGCGCGCCAACTGAGGACGAGAGAAACGGGGCGCGTCCGGCCCGGACGCGCCCCGTTCGCTCACACCAGTTCGCGCAGCTGCTCGATCAGCTTGACGCGGTCGGCGGGCGTCGCCGCCAGCGGCACCACGTTCAGCGTGGTGACCCCGGCTTCCCGGAACGCCTGCACCCGCTCCTTGACGAACCCGGCGGGCCCCACCAGCGACACGTCGCGCACCAGCTCGTCGGGCACCACCTTCGCCGCCTCCTCCTTCTGCCCCGCCAGGTACAGCTCCTGGATACGGTCGGCCTCGGCGCCGTAGCCGTACTTGGTGGCCAGCGTGTGGTAGAAGTTCTTACCCCTGGCCCCCATGCCGCCGATATAGAGCGCCAGGTGCGGCTTCACGAACTCCAGCAGTGGCGTCACGTTCTCGCCGATGGCCAGCGCCGGGCCCGCGTACACCTCCAGCTCACCGAGCGCGGGATCGCGCTTGGCCTTGCCCGCGGCCAGCGCATCGCCCCACACGTCCCGCGCCTTCTCCGGCAGGAAGAAGATCGGCTGCCAGCCCTCGGCGATCTCGGCGGCCAGCTCCACGTTCTTCGGGCCCAGCGCCGCCAGCAGCACCGGAATCCGTTCGCGCACCGGGTGATTGATGAGCTTGAGCGCCTTGCCCAAGCCGGTGCCGCGCTCGGCGGGCAGCGGGATCTGGTAGTGCTTGCCCTGGTATTCCAGGCGCTCGCGCCGCCACACCTTGCGGCAGATCTCCACCAGTTCCCTGGTGCGGCCGATGGGCGCGTCGTAGGGCACCCCGTGGAAACCCTCGATGACCTGCGGGCCGGATGCGCCGAGCCCGAGCACGAAGCGGCCCTCGGAGACGAAGTCCAGGCCGGCCGCGGTCATGGCGGTGAGGCTCGGGGTGCGGGTGTAGATCTGCAGGATGCCCGAGGCCAGCTGCATCCGCTCGGTCCGCGCGGCGAGGTAGCCGAGCGCGCTGACCGCGTCGAAGGAGTACGCCTCGGGCACGAACACGATGTCGAGCCCGGCTTTCTCCAGGTCGGCCACTTCCGCGGCGGCTTCCTTGAAACCGCCCGAGTAGTTGATGCCCAATCCGATCCGCATAGTCCACAACATAGTCCTCGATACGGCCCGCCCGCGCGCCGGTCCGCCGGGGCGGGCGGTAGCGTGGGTGCGATTCCCGCAGATCCGAGAACGAAAGGTCACCCGTGTCGCAGCCGAGCACGTCGTCCCAGGAAACCGCGTCCTCCTTCGGCGCGGCCACCCTCGACGGGTACCTGTCCGATCTGGCCGCCAAGATCCCCGCGCCCGGCGGCGGCGCGGTGGCGGCGCTGCACGCCGCGCAGGGGGCCGCGCTGGTGGCCATGGTCGCCCGCTACACGACGCGCGCGAAGGACGCCGAGCACCGTCCGGTGATCGACCGCCTGATCGAGGCCGCCGACGCCGCGCGCGCCCGGTCGCTGGCGCTCGCCGACGCCGACGCCGCCGCCTTCACCGCCGTCGGCGCCGCCTACAAACTGCCCAAGGCGACCGAGGAGGAGGCTGCCGCCCGCACCGAGGCGATCAACGCCGCGCTGGTGGAGGCCGCGCGGGTGCCCGCGCGCGTGATGGACGAGGCCGACGAGGTGCTCTCGCTCGCGGCGGAGCTGCTGCCGATCGGAAATCCCAACGTGGTCACCGATATCGGGGCCGCCGCCGACGCCGCCCGCGCCGCCGCGACGAGTTCGCGGCTGAACATCGAGATCAACGTGACCTCGCTGCCCGCCGCGCTCGGCGACCCGTTCGCCCCGGCGTTGCTGCGCGTCGAGGAGATCGCCGCGCGGGCCGACGCGCTGCACGCCGAGGTGCTCCGCGCCGTCCGCGGCTGAATCCCGCCCACCGACACGCCGATAGGCGGACACGCGGCGGTTTTCCGCGCGCCGACGGGCTGACCAGCGGCGTCCGGGAGGTTCTCGGATCGTCGTGCGCCGAGTTGTCGCCGAACCGCCGTGGACCGATCTACGGTTGATAAGTCATGAGTGCCGACCCTCCCTCCCCCGCGGCGCCGGACCCCGGTCCGGCGGCGCAGGTGCGCGCCCGCAGGGAGCAAGCGTGGAGCAACTATCGGGCGGCGCGCATCGCGTTGGCGGGGTTGCGGATCCGCACGAATCTGGCGGGACGGCCGCTGTGGTTGGCGCGACTGCCCGGCGGTGCGGTGGAGCGCGCGGAGCGGCGGCTGGAGCGGTTGCGGCAGGAGCTGTCCCGGCACGGCGTGGGCGCCGAGGACCGCGCCTGGGGCGTGCTGTCCGGCGGCGAGACCAACACGCTGGACGGAGTTGTCGGGTTGGAGGCGACCGTCGCCACGGTCGCACCGTATTTCGCGGCGAGCGCGCCACCGTGGTCGCGGGAGCTGCGCGCCATCGCGCGGGACTGCCTCACCGCGCGGGAGGCGGCCGCCGAGGGTGACCGGCTCGCCGTGGAGCACGTGACCGGCCGGTTGCTCACGGCCGTGCGGCTCGCCCCCTCGGAGGCGGCCCGGCAACGGTTGATCGACCACCTGCCCGGCGACCTGCGGCCCGTCCCCTCCGATGTGCTGACGCTGTTGCGGAGCGGGCCGAGCCCGGTCGAGGTGTCCTTCGTGATCCGCACCAGCACACTCGAACTCGACACCATCACGGTGACGCCCGCGCTGCGCGGCATGGGCCTGGGCACCGCCGTGCTCACCCACCTGTGCCGCACGGCCGACGCCCACCGCCTGCACATCACCGGCCAGTTGATCCCGACGTTCCGCGAGGACGAGGACGCGATCCCCGCCCTGGCGCGCTGGTGCCGCCGCCACGGATTCACCGTGCAGGAGCGGCTGGGCGGGCGCGTGAGCCGCCCGCCGGAGACGCCCCGCCCCGCCGGGCGCGTGTCCGCGCCGTGAACTGTCGATCCGGCGGGTGCCCGTTCGTATAACTGGTGACGAGTCCACTCTCCCCGAGGAGCCTTCATGTCCTTCACCGACGACGAAGTCGCCTACCTGCGCACGCAACCCGTCGCCCGCCTCGCCACCGTCTCCCCCACCGGTCACCCCGACGTGGTGCCCGTCGCCGTCGAACTCGACCTCCCGCATCTGTGGATCTGCGGTGCGGGCGAACAAGTCCTTCGCACCCGCAAGATCCGCAATATCGCTGCCGGAAACCACCACGTAGCCCTCGTTTTCGACGACGTGGTGTCCCTCGACCCGTTCATCGCCCGCGGGATCCGCATCTACGGCAGGGCCGAGAAACCCCTCGAGCGCACCGGCATGGTCGGTCCGGGGTACTACGTGCGCGTCACCCCGACAACGTCCTGGAGCTGGAACCTGGCCGGTGAACCTGCCGGGCAGGACTGGTACCCCGTGCACCGCGCAGAGCATTGAGCGGTTCATGGTGCACGCCAACGCTTTTCCGGTACGTTCCGAAACTCCTTGTCAGGCAGTCGGATCAGTCCAGGCGTAGCCGAAGCGGGCGAGGCGGTGCCAGACCTTCTTCAGGTCCTGGGGATCGTGGGTGCCCGCGCGCCGCGTCGCCGAGGACGCGCGGAGTGAGCCAGCCGTACTCGGCGAGGGCGACGATGTGGGGGCCGCGGTAGGCGGTGTGGTGGACGAGTTCGTCTGTGTGCAAACGGAATCCGGGGTGCCACCGGACGGGGACGGGCAGACGGGTCGCCGCGTCGGCCACCGGGGTGTTCTCGTGCGCCGGGTCGAGGACGACTTCGGCGACGTCCTCGGCGAGGCGTAGCGGGCCGTGGATATGTGCCCCACCGGCCACGAAGTCTCCGCTCATCGATCCCGCGCCGCCGACTTGACTGTGCCGTAGCGGCACGGTGTTGGCTCGGTGGCGCGAGGGTGCGAAGGAGGAGATTCTTGTGACCAGACACCGCGCCGTGACCCGCGGCCTGGCGGTCGTGGCGGTGCTCGGCATGGCCGGCGCGCTCGCCTCGGCGTGTTCCACCACCGCCGACGAGCCCGCACCGACCGTCGCCTGGGGCGCCTGCCCCGAAGACGTCGTCACCGAGGCCGCGCCGTCGCGGCTGGACTGCGCCACCGTGCCCGTTCCACTCGACTACGCCGATCCCGACGGCACCCGGATCGACCTCACGATCTCCCGGCTCGCGAGCCCGAATCCGGACAAGCGGCGCGGGGTGCTGATGCTCAACCCGGGCGGTCCCGGCGAGTCGGGCCTGGCGTTCTCGGCGTTCCTGGTGAAGCTGGGCCTGCCCGCGAGCGTGACCGACAGCTACGACGTGATCGCCATGGATACCAGGGGGATCAAGTACTCCGCCCCCGTGCACTGCGGTTTCACCGGCGAGGGCCCCTACATCGGCAACATCCCGCCGTACGCGGTGGACGACGCGGCGGTCCTCGCCCGGGCGACCGAGGTCGAAGCCGTCGCGCGGCAATGCGCGAGCAACGACAGCGAGGGCCGCCTGCGCCACCTGTCCACCGCCAACAAGGCCCGCGACCTGGACCGCATCCGCGCCGCGCTCGGCGAGGAGAAGACGAACTTCCTCGGCTACTCCTACGGCACCGCGCTCGGCGCGGCCTACGCGTCGCTGTTCCCGGAGCGCACCGACCGGATCGTGCTCGACAGCAACGTCGGCACCACCCACCTGGATCAGGACGGCATGCGCCGCTACAGCCTCGGCACCGAGGAGACCTTCCCCGCCTTCGCGGCATGGGCGGCGCAGCGCGACGACGAATACGGTCTGGGCCGCACACCCGAGGAGGTGCGCGCGACCTACTTCGAACTGGCCCACCGCCTGGACGACAGCCCCCGGCCCGATATGAACGGCCCCGCCTTCCGTTCCGTCCTGTTCGGCCTCCTCTTCGCCGAGTCCGGATATCCCGCGCTGGCCGAACTCTGGCAGGCGCTGCGCACCGACGCACCGCTGCCGGCGCCGCCCCGCGAGACGCCCGACCTCGCGTCCTACGACAACTCGTGGACCGTGTTCCTGGCGGTGACCTGCAACGACATCGACTGGCCCGAGGACGTGGAGACCTATCGCCGGGCGGTCTCCGAGGACCGCGACCGCTACCCGCTCTTCGGCGCCGCCCCCGCGAACATCACGCCGTGCGCCTACTGGCCGTTCGAGCCCGCCGAGCAACCGGTCGAGATCTCCCAGGACGGCCCGTCGAACATCCTGCTCGTCCAGAACCGGCGCGACGTGCCCACGCCGCACGTGGGCGGCGAGATGTTGCGGGAGCAGTTCGGCGACCGCGCCCGACTGGTGAGCGTCGACGCCAGCGGCCACGGCGCGTACGTGCTCGGCAAGAACGCCTGCGCCCAGGACGTCACCACCGCCTACCTGGTGGACGGCACCATGCCCGAGGACGACGTGTCCTGCGCGGCACCCTGACCGGAGATCACCGCGCGGTACCCGGGAACCGGCGCTCGGGCCTCGACGACGAGCCGGGCGACGATCTGCTCGGCAAGCTCGACGCCACGCCGCCGTCGCCGATCAGATCGAGGAGGAGCCTCGCGGCGCCGGGTTCCCGATCGCCTCGGGCGGGGTGACGGTGAGCCGCACCGAAGGCGCGAGCCGGTAGGGACGGCTCTCGATCACCGCGCCGAGGGTGCGACGCAGACGGGAGAGTTCGGCGCGCACGGCGACCGCGTGGTCGGGGTCGCCGTGCAGGGCCGTGCTCAACTCGGCGACCGTCACGCCGCGCGCACCCGCCCGGTGCAGGATCAGCAGTATTTCGGCGTGCCGCGCGGAAAGGGCTGCGCGCCATTCGGTTTCCCCGCCGGTCGCATGGACCACGGGCGTGCCGGTCAAGTCGAGGGTGAGCCGGATGGTGGCCTCGGTGCCGACCGGCCGCACCACCCACCCACCGCGCAGCGGTTCGGTGGCGCACAGCCCCAACCCCGGAACATGCACGGCGCGACCGGCATTCGGGATCCCGATGCGCCGTACCGGCGCCACGCCGGAAGAGTGCGCCACCCAACCATTTTCATCCACGAGCAGCACAGGGCCGGTCAGCGCGGACAGCGTCGGCATGGCCGCCGTCCGCAGGCGTTCGAGCCGATCGACCTGTCCGCGCGCGATCTCGCCTTCCGCGAGCCGGGCGGCCGCACCGACCAGCGCGGTGATCGCCGGGTGCAGGGTCAGCGCGGGACCGCTCACGTCGACAACGCCCAGCAGCTCACCGGAGCGGGGATCGTGGATCGGAGCGGCCGTGCAATACCAAGGGTGCTGGGACTGTTCGAAGTGCTCGCCCGAGAACAGTTGCACCGGAACGGCTTCCGCGATCGCCGTGCCGATCGCGTTGGTGCCCACCACCGATTCGGTCCACCGGGCGCCTTCCTGGAAACCCAGGGTGTCGGCGCGGTGGCGCACCCGCGCCGCGCCCGAGCGCCACAGCACCACGCCGTCGGCGTCGGTCACCACCATGATCATCTGGGAGGCGTCGGCCACGCCTGCCACGACCTGGGTGAGCCCGCCGATGGTCTCGGCGAGCGGGGATGCGCGACGGCGGCGCTCCACCTCGTCGAACGGCAGCACCGCGCGCGCGTTCGATCCGGCCGGGGAGAGCCCGGCCGCCAGCACCCGCGACCACGACCGCGCCACGACGGTGCGCGGGCGCAGCGGCGAACGCCCGCCGCCGATCACCGCGTCGTGCATCCGCACCAGGTCGCGGGCATAGCGCGGCAGGTCGGTGCCCGGTCCTATCGCACTGAAATCGCCCACGGTCCCATCCTCGATCCCGCTCCGGCGCGGACACCGGCGCGAAGTCCACCGATGATGCAACGCCTTGCAACGATTGTGACATCGGTTCGCCCGGCGTGTGCTGTAGGTCACAGATCAGCACGAGAAGGAGTCGACGATGACCCGCACACTCGCACCGACCGCGACGCGACCGGACGGGCTCGGTCCCCAGGAACGGGTGGACGCGTGGCTGACCGCGTTCGAAGCGGCGCTGGCCGCCCGCGATGTGACCGCCGCGGCGAATCTGTTCGCCACCAACGGTTTCTGGCGCGACCTGGTGGCGTTCACCTGGAACATCGCCACCGTGGAGGGGCGCGAGGGCGTCGCGGACATGCTCACCGCACGCCTGGCCGACACCGATCCGCGCGGCTTCCACACCACCGAACCGCCCACCGCCGCCGACGGCGTGATCTCCGCGTGGATCGGTTTCGAGACCGCGACCGGCCGCTGCACCGGGCACCTGCGGCTGACCGAGGAGGGCGCGTTCACGCTGCTCACCTCGCTGCGCGAGCTGCACGGCCACGAGGAGCGCAAGGGTCCGACGCGGCCGCGCGGGGTGGTGCACGGCGCGGACCCGGAGCGCGTCACCTGGGCCGAGCGGCGCGCGCGGGAGGAGCGCGAACTCGGATACGAGCGGCAACCGTATGTGCTGGTGGTCGGCGGCGGGCAGGGCGGGATCGCGCTGGGCGCGCGGTTGCGCCAGCTCGGGGTGCCCGCCCTGGTGGTGGACAAGCACGAGCGGCCCGGCGACCAGTGGCGCAAGCGGTACAAGTCGCTGTGCCTGCACGATCCGGTCTGGTACGACCACCTGCCCTACCTGCCGTTCCCCGCCAACTGGCCGGTGTTCACCCCGAAGGACAAGATGGGCGACTGGCTGGAGATGTACACGCGGGTGATGGAGGTGCCGTACTGGTCCAAGACCACGTGCACCTCCGCCTCTTACGACGGGGCGAGCGGGCAGTGGACGGTCGAGGTGGTGCGCGACGGCGAGCCGGTCACGCTACGTCCGACGCAACTGGTGCTGGCGACCGGCATGTCGGGCAAGCCGAACATCCCGTCCTTCCCGGGGCAGGACCGGTTCCGCGGCGACCAGCACCACTCCAGCGCCCACCCGGGCCCCGACGCCTACGCCGGGAAACGCGCGGTGGTGATCGGCGCCAACAACTCCGCGCACGACATCTGCGCCGCGCTGTGGGAGGCGGGCGCGCGGGTGACGATGGTGCAGCGCAGTTCGACCCACATCGTGCGGTCGGATTCACTGATGGAACTCGGCCTCGGCGACCTGTATTCCGAACGCGCGGTCGCGGCGGGCATCACCACCGACAAAGCGGATCTGCTGTTCGCCTCGCTCCCCTACAAGATCATGCCGCAGTTCCAGGTCCCGGTGTACCAGGCGATCCGCGAGCGCGACGCCGACTTCTACGACCGGCTCGAACGCGCGGGCTTCCAATTGGATTGGGGTGACGACGGTTCCGGCCTGTTCATGAAGTACCTGCGGCGCGGCTCCGGCTACTACATCGACGTGGGCGCGTGCGATCTCGTCGCCAACGGCGATATCGCGCTGGCGCACGGCGAGGTGCGGGAGCTGACCGAGGACGCCGTGATCCTCGCCGACGGCACGGAACTGCCCGCCGACCTGGTCGTCTACGCCACCGGCTACGGCTCGATGAACGGGTGGGCCGCCGACCTCATCGGGCGCGAGGTGGCCGACAAGGTCGGCAAATGCTGGGGTTACGGCTCCGGCACCACCAAGGACCCCGGGCCGTGGGAAGGGGAACTGCGCAACATGTGGAAGCCGACCCATCAGGAAGCGCTGTGGTTCCACGGCGGGAACCTCCACCAGTCACGGCACTATTCGCTGTATCTGGCACTCCAGTTGAAGGCGCGCTACGAAGGCATCCCGACCCCGGTGTACGGGATGGGGCCGGTGCACCACCTCAGCTGACCGACTCCCGTGGTGCCGGGCCGATGCGGCGCGGCACCACGGGCCACCACGTCAGACATCCACCCGCACAGCGTGATTCGGCGGTATCACGGACCGACGGCGAGGAAGAGCACCAGAACCACCACCGACAGCACCAGGAACCCGGTCGCCGGGGCGATGTCGAACCGGCGCGCCCGCAGGTGCATCGCCAGTGCACCGCAGAAGTACGCGACCAACCCGACGGCCGCCGCCACACCCAGCGGCCACCACGCGAGTCCGACCAGCAGACCCACGGCGCCGGCTACTTTGAGCGCGCCCAGTATCCAGATCCGGTCGGCGGGGAATCCGACGGCGGTGATGATGTCGACGATCTGAGGCTGACGGGTCAGCGTCCCCACGCCGGACGCGGCGGCCCCCAGCGCGAGGACGACGGTGACGATGACCCAGGCGGTATTCATGGCGGGCTCCCGTGCGGTCGGGGTTCGGCGGAACGGCCTGGTCCCAGCATCCCGCATTTGCCCAGCGCGGGTGCGTGGATCGCCGTAGGAAACCGGGGCGTACCAAAATGCCGAGCAATACGCCGAAGGCGTCCGCCACCCGGCTCACAAACCCGCACACCCGATACCGAACCAGGGCACAGGCCACACCTGTGACGCCGGCACCAAATGCCGAGCAATACGCCGAAGGCGTTGGCTGATCATTCGGACGACGGGCGATCCTGTCCGAACGGAGGGGAGATTGCGGCACCGATCGTGGTCGCGGTGCGGCATCATGGGGGTACACGACCGAGACGACGAAAGTATCGCGGGATGGGGCAACGGAGCACTCTCGCCGAGCGGCGGGCCGCACTCGAGCGGGAATGGGCCCGCTGGGTGCCCGCGCGCGCGAATCGGGTTCCGGGGAGCGCGGATTCGGCGACCGGGCTGCGCGGGGACGTGGTGCGGTCCTGGATGCGCTCGGTCCGAACGGTGGATCCCGGCATCCCCAGCGCGCCCGAAGCCGACTCCGGCGACGTCGGCGCGCGGTGGGAGGCCTCGCCGCTGCGGGGGCCGGTGACCGAATTGGCCGACGAATTCCGGCATGTCGCGCAGGACGCCGGCTACGTGGCGGCGGTGACCGACGAGAGCGGCACCATCCTGTGGTCCTTCGGCGGCGCCGTCATGCGGCGGCGGGCCGAGAAGGTGAACTTCGCGCCGGGCGGCTGCTGGGACGAACCGCACATGGGCACCAACGCGCTGTCGCTGGCCATGCGCTCGGGCAGACCCGCCACCGTGTTCTCCGCCGAGCATCTGGTCGCCGCGCTGCACGGATGGGTGTGTTACTGCGCGCCGATCCACGCCCCCGACGGGCGGCAACTCGGCGTGCTCGATCTCTCGTCCACGTGGGACCGCTCGCATCCGCTCGCGATGACGACGGTGCGCTCGCTCGTCACCGCGATCGAGGCGCGGCTGCCGGATCTCGCGCCCGCGCCGCCCGCCGTGCGGCTCACCTGTCTCGGCGACGCGCGACTCGTCCGTGCGGGCCGCCCCGTGCGGTTGCGGCCCCGGCACCTCGAAATCCTCACGCTGCTCGCCCTCGAACCCGACGGGTTCACCCCCGAACGCCTGCACAACGCCATCTACGGCGACCGCCCCGTCACCTCCAGCACGCTGAAAGCCGATGTGTCGCACCTGCGTTCGGCCACCGGCGGCGACATCGCCAACCGCGTCTACCGCCTCACCACACCGGTGTCCTGCGACGCCGTCGACCTGCTGGCCGCCCTCGAAGCGGGCGACACCGCCACCGCCGTGCGCCTCTACCGCGGCCCGCTGCTCCCCGGCTCGGACACCCCCGGCATCGTCGAATGGCGCGACCACCTCGCCGTCGCCGTCCGCACCGCCGTCCTCACCGACCCCGACCCCGACATCGCCCTCCGCTACGGCGAACGCGCCCCCGACGACATCGCCGTCCACGAACACGCCCTCCACCTTCTCCCCCACCACGATTCGCGGCGAGCGATCGCGACGGCAAGGCTGCACACCGCGCTGCGAGGGTGAGGGCTGACGCACCGCGCATCATGCCGGGCCGCGTCCCGCACGGCCGCCACCTGACACGACATCGCCCGCCGGATCGGATCGTGGTGGCGCGACCACGATCCGACTGACGTCCGAACACTCCGGCCGGAGTCGAGGCGGCGCATGCTCAGGTAACCAACCGGCACAAAGGCTTTCGCCAGCGCATCGCCCGAACAGATCGCCCTGCGCTCGGGCGCACGGCCCGCGCGCTGGGGGCGAAGGTCGGGAAGACCGGCGCCGGCGGCGCTCAGAGGCGGTCGACGCCCGCCAGCAGGACGGCGACTCCCGAGGTGATCACACCGGCCACCAGGAGCCCCGCGCCCACCCAGATGACGTTCACCACCCGATTCGGGCGCACCGGGTCGCTACCGAGGACCGAGAGGAAGAAGCCGGCCGGGATCAGGATCGCGGCGACCAGCACGGCGAGCGCACCGCCGTTCGCCCAGCCGGGACTCGCGCCCGCGGCGTTGCCGAGGACGGCCAGGAGCAGGCCGAGCGTCACGAGGACGCCGGCGTGCGCGTGACCCGCGCGGAAGAAGGTCTTCTGGAGGTCGTTGGCTCCGTGGCCTCCGGTGGCGATGCGGAAGAGGAACGCACCGCCGGAGGCGATGGTGGCGACCGAGATGACGGTGGCGCCGAGGGCGATGGTCATGAACGGGCTGATGTGCTGCATGGAAGTGTCCTGCGTCTCGGGCTGCGGAAAGGGACGGCGCTGTTGGATACTGCGACTATCCAATATTGGATAGTGTTAGTATCCAATGTCAAGACCGAATGTCCGAGGAGCGATGCCGTCGTGCTGATGTCCGAGTTGGCCGCGCGGGCCGGGGTGCCGGTGCCGACGGTGAAGTACTACCTGCGCGAGAAGGTCCTCATGCCGGGCCGCGCGACCAGCGCCACGCGCGCCGAGTACGACGAGACCCACATCCGGCGTATCGCGCTGATCAAGGCGCTGTCCGCGCTCGGGGTCTCGATGACCAGGATCAAGGTGATCGTCGGCCTGATCGACACCGCCGACGGTCCGCTCCTGGAGTTGATCGCCGCCGCGACGTGGGCCCTGCCCCCGGTCACCGAAGCCGCACCGGACTCCGGTGCGAGCGCCGGCAATCCCCGCGCCGCGTCGATACTCGCCACCCTCGGGCTCACCCTGCCCACCGAAGCGCCCCCGGTCGCGCAACTGGAACAGGCCCTGGCCGACGCCGAGGCGGCGGGTATGCCGATCACCGACGAACGGTTCCGCATCTACACTGAGCACGTCACCGCGATAGCCGCCTACGAAATCGAGAACATGCCGCTCGATTCGGCCTCCGCCGCCATCGAGTACTCCGTACTCGGCACCATCCTCTACGAGCCCATCATCGCGGCCCTGCGACGAATCGCCCACGCGGAGCTGAGCTTTCGCCGACTTACCGCCGACGCCGACTGAACCGACCGCGTCACGGCCGGATGGGTGCGTGGTCCTGAATCTTCAAGGGGATCACCGGAGTTCCGTCGCTCCAGGTGCCCGTGTACCGGTGTTCCGGGGTGTCGGCGAGGGCGTATTCGCGGTCTTCGCCGTAGTAGGCGGCGTTGCGCAGCGCGTCCCAGACCTTCCAGACGAAGTAGTAGTCGTAGGCGTCGATCGTTCCCCACACCGCGCCTTCGGGATCGGGGGAACCGCCCGCGACACCGTGGTCGGAGGACAAGGGCGGGGTGCCGTGGGCGTCGGTGTGGGTGAGGACGATGCTCTTGTTCTCGGCGGGCAGGCTCGTGAGCTTCGGGAAGATCGCGTTGCAGCTCGAATCCGCTTTGCCCGCTTCGGAGATCACGCCCTCCGCGCCGCTGTGGCATTCGAGCAGCACATCGGACGGGATGCCGCCGAGGTCGTCGGCGAGGGCGGGCTCGCCGGGGCCCGCGAGGCCGCCGTCGTGCGGGTCCTCCAGGAAGACGGCGCGGGGGCGCGGCACGCCGTAGTGCTCCCAGCGGGTGAGGAAGTTGGCGGTGAGGATACCGCCGAAGGAGTTGCCGAAGTAGCTGGTGCGGGCGAGGTCCGGTGGCACCCGGGTGGGGTCGGCGCGCAGGAAGTCCAGCGCGCCGCGGATACCGTCGACGGCCGCGCGCACGCAAGGTTCGATATCGAACGGTCCGGGGCATGGCGTGAGCGGACTCGCCTGCCAGCGCGGGTAGATGACGACATTGCCCTTGCGCACCGTGTGGTGGATGAGCCCGGCCAGCATCTGGTAGCCGGCGAACTCGCCGTAGCCGTGGGAGATCACGGCGAGCGGTGCCGAGGCCGGTTGCGGGTCGACGGGTTCGAAGACGTACCAGGCGCTGTCGCCGCTGCCGCCCTCGCTCACACGCACGCCGCCGGCGGTGTAGTCGCTGCCGCCGGGACCCGAAGTCGGTTGCGGCGGTGGTGTTGTCGCGATGGTCTCGGCGTGCGCGGGAGCGACCGTCAGCAGGCACAGCACCGCGGCGCTCACCACCAGGCGCACCGCGACCCGCAACGGGACTCGCCACGAGACAGGCAAGGAACTCATCGAACGGCACCTCGTACGGTCGCAGGGGTCGTGCGCAGGCCGCTGCCATCGTACGCACGTCACGCCGGATCGCCCGGACCCGGCGCCGACCAACCGCCAGGCGCCACACGCGCGACCATGCGCTACACGCCAACCGAGTTCGCGGCGGTGACCACCAGCGCGGGCGCGATCTCATCCGTCGGAGTGGTCGCACCGATGACGGACGATCGCGCGTCAACCTTCCGCCAACCCTCGCGGAGAAAAGTGACCTGCACCACGACCCCGCGGCCGTGGGATCACGCGTCCGACTCATCGAGGAGCAGCACCATGACCTACGCCAAGCCCGGCGCCGACGGCAGCATTGTCAGTTACGCGGCTCGCTACGACAATTTCATCGGCGGGGACTGGGTGGCCCCGGTGGAGGGGAAGTACTTCGAGAATCCCTCGCCCGTGGACGGGCAGCCGTTCACCGAGGTGGCGCGCTCCACGGCCGCCGACGTGGACCGGGCGCTGGGCGCGGCGCATCGCGCCGCCGACGGCTGGGGCGCCACCTCGGCCGCCGAACGCGCCACTATCCTCAACAAGATCGCCGACCGCATCGAGGACAATCTCGAGGCCCTCGCCGTGGCCGAGACGTGGGAGAACGGCAAGCCGGTCCGCGAGACCAAGGCCGCCGATCTGCCGCTGGCCGTCGACCACTTCCGCTATTTCGCGGGCGCGATCCGCGCGCAGGAGGGCTCGATCAGCGAGATCGACGCCGACACCATCGCCTACCACTTCCACGAGCCGCTCGGCGTGGTCGGGCAGATCATCCCGTGGAACTTCCCGATCCTCATGGCGACCTGGAAGCTGGCGCCCGCGCTGGCGGCCGGCAACGCCGTGGTGATCAAGCCCGCCGAGCAGACGCCGGCGTCGATCCTGAAGGTGATCGAACTCGTGGCGGATCTGCTGCCGCCGGGAGTCGTCAACGTGGTCAACGGTTTCGGCGTGGAGGCGGGTAAGCCGCTGGCGTCGAGCCCGCGCGTGGCGAAGGTGGCGTTCACCGGTGAGACGACCACCGGCCGGCTCATCATGCAGTACGCGAGCGAGAACATCATCCCGGTCACCCTCGAGCTGGGCGGCAAGAGCCCCAACATCTTCCTGGCCGACGTGACCGCCGCCGACGACGACTACCTGGACAAGGCGGTCGAGGGTTTCGTGATGTTCGCGCTGAACCAGGGCGAGGTGTGCACGTGCCCGTCGCGGGCGCTGATCCACTCGTCCATCTACGACGAGTTCATCGCGCGCGCCATCGAGCGCACCGAGGCGATTCGCGGCGGCAACCCGCTCGACGACGAGACCATGATCGGCGCGCAGGCCAGCAACGATCAGTACGAGAAGATCCTCTCCTACATCGATATCGGCCGGAAGGAGGGCGCGGAGGTCCTCACCGGCGGCGGCGCCCGCAAGGTGGACGAGTTCCCCGAGGGGTACTACATCGAGCCCACGATCTTCAAGGGCAGCAACGATATGCGGATCTTCCAGGAGGAGATCTTCGGCCCGGTCGTCTCGGTCACCACGTTCGATTCCGAGGAGGAGGCGCTCGAGCTCGCCAACGACACCCTCTACGGGCTCGGCGCGGGCGTCTGGACTCGCGATATGAACTCCGCGTACCGGCTGGGCCGTGGCATCAAGGCGGGCCGGGTGTGGACCAACTGCTACCACGCCTACCCGGCGCACGCCGCGTTCGGCGGGTACAAGAAGTCCGGGATCGGGCGAGAGAATCACGCGATGATGCTGGACCACTACCAGCAGACCAAGAACCTGCTGGTCAGCTACTCGCCGCAGAAGCTCGGATTCTTCTGATGCCCGTCCGCCGCGTCGAACTGACCGAACGGGCCGAACTGCTGCTCGACGATCTGATCGGGCAGCACGGGCCGGTGATGTTCCATCAGTCCGGCGGCTGCTGCGACGGCAGCGCCCCGATGTGCTACCCGCGCGGCGAGTTCCGCGTGGGCGCCTCGGACGTGCTGCTCGGCACCGTCGCGGCGGACACCCCGTTCTGGATGAGCGCCGATCAATTCGAGTATTGGAAACACACCCATCTCACGGTCGACGTCGTCCCGGGTCGCGGGAGCGGATTCTCCTTGGAAGCGCCCGAAGGCGTGCGGTTCCTGATCCGCTCCCGCCTCCTCACCGACGAGGAGTTCACCGACCTCGAAGCGGCGCCCCCGCCCAGAACGGGCGCCGATCTCGAATAGACGTGTGCCGGTTCGCCGGTGCACACCGTTCCGCCCACCGGTTCGCCGCGCCGGTGGGCGGAACATCGGCCTCGCAGGGCACGCGAGGCCGCCGACCTGTGGCGCAGGCTCACCACCGGCGCGGGCGTGGAGGCGCGTGTGGGCGCACTCGGGCAGGGCGCGCGGTCGGGGCGCGCCCTGCGGTGCGTGGTCGTGGGCTCAGCCGGTGGTGAGCGAGGCGTCGACTTCGATCGCGATCTTGCCGCGCACGCCGCCGGATTCGCTATGGCGGTGGGCGGTGGCCAGGTCCGTGAGCGGGTAGACCGCCGCTATGGCCGGGCGCAGGCGTCCGGCCTCGAATTCGGTTGCGAGAGATGACAAGTCGGCCGCCGATGGTTGCACGTGCAGGCGGTGATAGCGCGGGTCGCCCTCGGCGTCGGAGTCCAGGGCCGCGATGAGTACGCCGTCGGGGCGCAGCACGCGGAGCGAGCGTTTGCCGTAATCGCCGCCCACCAGGTCGAGGACCACGTCGACTTCGGCGAGCGATTCGGCGAAATCCGCTGTCCTGTAATCGATCAGCTCGTGCGCGCCGAGCCCCCGCAGATAGCCGTGATGCTTCGCGCTCGCCGTGCCGATGACATGCGCGCCGCGCGCGACCGCCAGTTGCACGGCGAGGTGCCCGACACCACCCGCCGCAGCGTGGATCAGAACACGCTGCCCCGCGGCCACAGCGGACAGGGACTGCCACGCCGTGAGCCCGGCCGTCGGCAGTGCCGCCGACTCCAGATACGAAGCGCCGGCGGGGATCTGGGCGAGCACGGCGGCAGGCACAGTCAGGTATTCGGCGTTCGCGCCGTAACGACCGAACACCAACCCGAAAACCGGCTCCCCTCCCCGGAATTCACTCACGTCAGCCCCGGCTTCGGCCACGACCCCCGACACATCGAATCCCAGCGTGAACGGCAGCTCCCACGGCGGATTCACCTGCCCCGCCCGCACTTTCCAATCAGCGGGATTCACACTCGTCGCCGCCACCCGCACCACCACCTCACCCGGCCCCGGCCGCGGACGCTCCACCGTCACCGCCCGCAACACTTCCGGCCCCCCGAACTCATCCTGCGTGATCACCAACATGCGTTCGATCCTGCTGCGCACGAATGGGTACCGGAAGAAGGCACTTTCGGGATCCCCAGGCACTTCCGGGAACCCACCCCGGCATCCTCGGCGCCACCGCGACCATCCTCTACGCAGCGCTCCAGCTCACCTCCCCTTGATGGCGAGGCTGTTCCGTTCTTCGGTCGCCGCAACTCGGGGTGTGCGGTGCGAAACTCCAGGTTGCCCGTCCGCCGGATCGAACGGTGGCGGGGACGCGAGAGCACTCGGCGCGACCACGGGCGCCCGCCGGGAACTGCGCTGGTTGAGCGCCGTCGTACCTCTCGTGCCGAGGGGTGCGGATACGCTCGACTCATGCTGTACGCAACGTCCGCGCCCGACGTCGCCGCCTTTCGCGCGACCCATCGCGGTGCGATGCACGCCGCGCAGGGTGCCGGGTGCTCCGCAGGACCCGCGTACTGCCGGCCGGGCGGCGCCGGGACTGCCGCCGATCCGCATCACCTCGCGTCCGGGCGGATCGAATCGTGAGCGGTGGGCCGAATGCGGAGCGGACGTCGGGTCTCGTCTCCGAGTACCTCGCCGACTGCCCGGCGCGTGAGGTGCTGACCATCCTGTCCGACAAATGGGTGTTGCTGGTGCTGGGCGTGCTCCGTAAGACGGGCCCGATCCGCTACAACGAGTTGCGGCGGACGCTCGACGGGATCACCCAGAAGGTGCTCACGACAACGCTGCGCACACTGGAGCGTGACGGTCTCGTGCATCGCGCCGTCTACCCCACGGTGCCGCCTCGGGTCGAGTACTCGCTCACCGAACTCGGGGTGAGCATCGGCGATATCGGGCGTGCGCTGGGCGAATGGTCGCAGCGGCATCACGGGGAGGTGGCCGAGGCGCGGGCGAGGTTCGACAAACGGGTCGCGGGCGCCGCCGAACCGGGGTGATCACGCAGGTTTCCCCTCGGTTACAAGTCGATCTTCGCCGTCGACCCGGATGATCATGCGGGCGTAAACTGGATCTCCGCGTACCCCGAGCATGCGAAAGGGGTGGCAGCCATGTGGAGCGCCTGTCGCCACCTGTTTCTCGCGACCGTCGTGGTCGCCACGGCCGCGTTCGGTTCCGGAGCGGCGGCCGCTGTCACGGTCGGCGCCGCCTCCGTCGAACGCGTCGCCTCGATCACGCCGTCGGCCGGTCAGGAGGTGGGGATCGCGCATCCGGTGACCATCCGTTTCGCCGAACCGGTCGAGAACCGGGCGCGGGCGGAACGGTTCGTCGACGTCCGCGCCGGCGATTCGCTCCCCGGCACGCTCGCCTGGACCGGCGACCGCGAACTCACCTGGACACCCGACGGGTTCCTGCCCGCGAGGACGGGCATCAGCGTCGTGGCGGGCGGGGCGCGCACCGAGTTCCGCACCAACGCGGGTGTCACGGCGGTCGCGAACATGTCCGCGCACACCTTCACCGTCAGTATCGGTGGACAGATCGCGCGCACCATGCCCGCGTCCATGGGCAAGCCCGGCTGGGAGACCCCGACGGGCACCTTCCCCGTGCTGGAGAAGTTCCGCTCGATCGTGTTCGACTCCCGCACCATCGGCATCCCGCTGAACCACCCCGAGGGCTACCTCATCAACGGGGAGTACGCCGAAAGGCTCACGTGGAGTGGCGTTTTCGTGCACTCCGCGCCGTGGTCGGTGGATTCCCAGGGCTACGCCAACGTCAGCCACGGCTGCATCAACCTCGCTCCCGACGACGCCCGCTGGTACTACGAAACGGTCGGTATCGGCGATCCGGTGACCGTGCACTGGTAGGCCTTCCCGCCGTCACCGTGACGGCCGCTCCGCCACGCGACGCGCCGCTACGTTTCGCCGAACACCCCGGACTGGCAGTATCGTGCCGGGGAGCTTGTTTCGAGCGCGACGTACCCGACGGGCGCGATCTGACGAAGGCGGGGAGATGGATCGACCGGATGCGACTTCAGGGCCCGGCCCGGCGCACGGCCGAGGCGGCCGCCCGGATCAGTGGGGGTCCGACCCGTCCGCAGCCCGGCGCACTCCTGGTTATCCGACGCCCGAGACCGGCCCGCGCCCGCACGAAACCCGGAATACCCCGACCGGTAGGTACGGAAACTCCGAATCGCCGCGACTACCGGAAGTCTCGCGGGGGATGAACGATTCGGGTCCGATCCCCCGCCGTCCGGCACCGGCGACGGACTCGTCCGGCCGGCATCGCACGCCGCCACCGCGGCCCGCGCAAGCGGCGGGTGGTCCGGCACCGAACGTCCCCCACCGCCCGCACGACTCCGGCCCGCTGCCGCGCACCGCACCACCGCCTCCCCCCGGACCGCGGCACCAGGCCGGCCAACCGGCGCAGACGTCGCCTCGAGGGCTCACGCCGCCGTCCGGCGCCGCGTTCGAAACAGGCCCGCTCGCCCGGAGGAACGAGCCCCCTCGCGCACCGCAGACGCGCCCCGCCCCGCAAGCCGCCAGGGCACCCCGCCCGGCCCCGGTCATCTCCCCCGAGAGCACGACTCGATCGCGGCACGCCGCCCGGGATCTCGGCGCACCGCAGGCGCGTCAGCCGCTCAGCACCTCGCCGACCGAACGCATGCCCCGCCTCGCACCCGATGCCGCGAGACCCGCCGCCTCCACAACCGAGCCGGGGCCGGTCGTCACGCCGGACACCCCCGGTCTGGACCACCGCAGCGCGCACGCCGCGCGCACCGCCCGGCGCACCACCGCCGACTCCCCCGCCGATTTCCGGCCCACCCGCCGCTACAGCACGGTGAGCGCCGCGCAGACCGACACCGCCGTGCGCGAACCGCTGGTCGAAGCCTCGGCGGCCCGCAAGCGCAGGCCGTGGTCGTCCGGCGGCTCCGCCGAGCAGCCCGCGCGTGTGCGCGATCCGCTCGCCGAACTGGCGGCGGCGCGAGCCGCACGGACCGCCGAACCGGGCTACGGGTCCAGCCCCGGGGAGCCGCCCACGAACCGCCCGGAGCCCGAGTTCCAGCCCACCTCCTTCCCCGAGGAGGACGTCTTCACCCGGATGATCGACCGCTCGCCCAAACGCGGCCGGGTCCGTCGGTGGGCGCCCGCGCTGATCGCATCGATCGGTGCGCTCGCCCTCACCGGTGGCGCGCTGACGTTCATCGGCAGTGACGATCCCGCGCCCACGTCCTCGAGCGCTCCCGCCCCGGCCGCCGAACCCGCCGCGGCCGCGCCGTGTGCGTTCGAGCGGGTCGGCGACCGATTCCAAGGCAATATCGAGGGCGGCACCGACTCCGGCCCGTCCGCGATCTTCGCCTTCCAGCACGCGTATTACGTCACGCGCTCGGCGGAGCTGGCGCGCGCGGTGGTGGCGCCCAACGCGTCGGTGCCCACGGCCGAGGCCATCCAGACCGGTATCGACAGCATCCCGGCGGGCACCACCCACTGCGTCACCATCACGCCGGGTACCTTCGCCGGACAGTTCCGCGTGGTAGTCACCGAGAAGCGCCCCGACAGCGCCGCCACGACCTACAACCCGCAACTGGTGAGCGTCGCCCGCACCGGGGACCGCACACTCATCACCGGGATCGCGCCGGCGAGCTGAGTGCGCGCAGTCGGGGACGGCGTACTCTCCCCGGGATCGTCCCCCGCGACCAGAGCACGCTCAGCGGGGACGGCACGTTCACCTGGACCGCGCCCACGACCCTGGTATCGGTTGCGCGCGGCATGCTCCGGAACCACGCCCAAGGCGAGCAGATGCACGGCAGTCGCGTCGCCCAGCGCCCAGATCCCGCGGTCGGTGGCGGGAATCGACACCGGCCCGTCGGCGCCCTGCACCGTCACCTCGGCCCCGGTCTCCGGCCCGTCCACCGTGCCGCAGGCACCCACCAGCACCACCACAGCCAGCAACAGAAGTCCCCGCATCGCAATCCTTTCCGGCGATCCGCCACCCCGCACCGCCTGAGAGCAACCGCGAAAGCCCCACCCGCGCGGGATAATTCGGCGGGCGGCCGGGTCTCGATGACGGGTCATCGGCTCCCTCTCGACGCGGCGTGACCCAGGTGACCAAGGCCGACCCAAGTCTTGTTCTTGAAGTCGGCTTGATGTCAACTGGTGATCATGGGCGCATCCCGGGTACCGATCGCGGCCGCCGCCGCGCTGTTCGATCTACCGGCCTCCACCGTGCGGTGGTGGGAGCGCGCGGGGGTGCTGCCGCCGCCCGATCGCGCCGGTGGGCGCCGCCGCTACAGCTACCGCGACCTGCGCCGACTGGGGCTCGCCTACCTCTGTTGCGTCACCGGGATGATGCCGCTGGACCGGGCCGCGGTGGTCACCACCGGGCGGGCCGGGCACGCGGACTGGCAGCGCGAAGTGCGCACGCAGATCGGGGTGATCGAGGAGCGGATCCGGCGGTTGCACGGCGCCCGCGACTACCTCGAACATCTACTCACCTGCACCGACGACGACCCGGCGGGACATTGCCCGATGTTGGAGAAGGAACTGCGGCAGTACACCCCGCGCGGCCGCATCCCGGTCGCCGACCTGCTGGCGGCCGCCGAGTACGCGGACGCGCACCGGGCGGCCCGATCCGGTGACGAAATAAGCACTTTCGGTGACGAAACCTGCCCGGTGTGCGCCGCGCCCCTCGACCAGCCGGCCAGCGGACGCAAACGCCGCTACTGCTCGGCGGCGTGCCGGCAGCGCGCCTACCGGTCACGGGTGACAGCCACCGAATAGCCGCGCCGCTGCCTACTCGACTCCGACACCGCGACGTATCCGGCAGCGGCGTCCGAGCCCTCTCAGATCCCCGGCCGGTACCCGGGAAGGCCGAGCAACTGCCCGATGAACAGGATGATCGGGTCCAGCCACGCGGACCAGGGGTTCGCGGGCGGCGGCGTGGCGCCGGCTGCTCCCGCGCCGAACGCGACGAGCAGACTCACACCCAGAACTACCACGGTCGCACGAGAGTTCGTCATGAATCTGTCGTCCCCTCGAGGGGCAGTCGGTCGGCCGACTCCGGGACGAGCAGCCGTCACATTCGACCGGACGATACTCCCGATCGCGCCGCCGGCCTACAGCGCGGATTCGCGGAACGCAGGAATCCGGCTCGGGTCGCGATGGGCCGACGGGCGTCCGCGTGCGCTCAGCCCCGGTGCCGCTGGGCCGCGTCCACCACGTGCCGCATCAGCAGGGCCGTGGTGACGGGGCCGACGCCGCCGGGAACCGGGCTCAGGCCCTCGGCCTTCCCGGCGACAGAGTCGGCGTCGACATCGCCGACGATCCCGCCGTCGGGCGACTCGTTGGTGCCCACGTCGATGACGACCGCGCCCTCGCGAATGTGCTTGCCGGTGATCAGGCCCGCGCGGCCCGCGGCGGCGACCACCACATCGGCGGTGGTGGTGACGGCGGCCAGATCGGCGGTGCGCGAGTGGCAGACGGTCACCGTGGCGTTCTCGGCCAGCAACAACTGAGCGAGCGGTTTGCCGACCACGTTCGAGCGGCCGACGACCGCCACGTGCCGGCCGGTGAGCGGAATGTCGTGGTGCTTCAGTAGTTCCACCACAGCTTCGGAAGTGGCGGGCACGAAGCCGGGCAGGCCCGAGGCCAGCAGGCCCAGGGAGAGCGGGCTGACGCCGTCGACGTCCTTGTCGGCGGCGATCGCGCCACTCACGTCGTCGAGGGCGACGCCGGCGGGCAGCGGGGTCTGCAACATGATCGCGTCGAACGCGGGGTCCGCGCTGCGTTCGGTGAGTTCGGCGCGGATCCGGTCGGCGGACGCGTCGGCGCCGAGATCGATACGCTCGCAAGCGATTCCGAGTCGTTCGGCGGCCTTGCGCAGCGAGTTCACGTACCAGGCGCTGGCCGGGTCGTCGTTGGCGACCACGAGCGCCAGGCGCGGCGCGGCGCCCCGCTCGGTGAGCGCGGCGGCGCGCTCCTTGGAGTCGGCGTTGAGGGCGGCCGAGAGTTCCTTGCCGGACAGCGAAACGGTATCCACGGTGCCACAGTTTATCCGGGTGCCGGCCCGCGCTTCGCCGCGCCGGGTGAATCAGCGCGCGTTTCGGTCCGGTAATTGCGCCGCGATCGCCGCGACCAGTCGTATCGTGGTGGGTGCTCTGCCCCCGGCTAACTGCCAGCTGACGTACCGGAACCCGTTTCACGCGTGGAAGGTGTCGACTGTAGTGAAGATCTCGAGGCATTGGAAAACCCTGGTCGCGGCCGCTTTCGCGACCGTCACCCTGACCGGTGTGCTCGGCGCCCCCGCCCAGGCGGCCCCCGACACCGACGCCCTGTACAACTCCGCGCAACGGCACTTCACCGACGGCAACGACGCCGCGGGCCGCGCCGATCTGCGCGCCCTGATCGACGCCGACCCGGCCGACGCCGACGCGCTGGCCCTGCAAGCCATCTGGTCGCACTACGCGGGCGACATCCCCGCGTTCGCCGACGCGATGGGTCGGCTCGCGGCCGTCGACCCGGCCAAGAAGGCGGGCACCGACAACGTGATCCACGCCGTGACCGCGGCGGCGGGCACCCTGCCCAATCCCCTGCCCGCGCTGGTCGGCCCGCAGACCGGCATCGTGGTGCTCGGCTACGGCCTGCTGCCCGACGGCGCGCTGCGGCCCGAGCTGGTGAACCGGCTGACGGCCGCGTGGTTGCAGGCGGTGGCGTCGCCGTTCTCGCCGATCGTGCTGACCGGCGGCAATCCGCGCAACGGGATCGCCGAGGCCGACGCGATGGCGCACTGGCTGATCGGGCGCGGCATCCCCGCCTCGCGCATCCACATCGAGAACCGCGCCGGCTCCACCGTGCAGAACGCGCTGTTCAGCACCCGCATCCTGCGCGATATCGGTGCGACCAGCGCCGTGGTGGTGACCTCCCCCAACCACATCCGGCGCGCGGTGGCCGATTTCATCGTCGCGGGGACCCGCGTCGTCGGCGCGACCACCTCGCTGGAGCAGCTGGTGTCGCAGCTCCCGCCGCCGCCCCGGCACGCCCAGCGCGGGATCTACCTCGACGCGACCCGGACGTTCCAGCTCGCCACCTCGCGCTGACAATTCGCTGGTCACGCCCGGACCGGTGCGGCACGATGACCACGTGGAGGTGGGCGTTTCGGGTGACGTGGTGGCGCGGTTGCGCGCGGCGGGGTGTGTGTTCGCCGAGGACGAAGCACGGTTGCTGACCGAGGCGGCGGGCGGTTCCGCCGTCGAGCTGGAGCGGCTGGTGTCGCAACGGGTTTCGGGCACGCCGCTGGAGCATCTGCTGGGGTGGGCCGAGTTCCGGGGAGTGCGGGTCGCGGTCGGGCCGGGGGTGTTCGTGCCGAGACAGCGGAGCGTTTTCCTCGTGGACGAGGCGTTGGCGCTGGTCCGGCACAGCATGAGGGCGCTCGGCGAGGACGCACCTTCGGCGACCGCGACGCGCCCCGGCACCCCCGCGTCCCACACGACCGCCACCCGTACACCCCACACGACCGCCGCACCATCTGGCACCGAGGCGTTCCTCGACGGCGCAGCACGATCCGGGCCGCAGCCGAACCGCCCCGTCATAGTCGATCTCTGCTGCGGGTCGGGCGCACTCGGACTCGCCCTGACCACCGCGCTGGCCGGCCAGGACATCCCCGTCGACCTGCACGCCGCCGATATCGAACCCGTCGCCGTCGCCTGCGCCCGCCGCAACCTCGCACCGATCGGCGGGTCCGTCTACGAGGGCGATCTCTTCACCCCACTCCCGCACCACCTCCGCGGCCGCGTCGACATCCTCCTCGCCAACACCCCCTACGTCCCCACCGCCCACATCGCCGACATGCCGCCCGAGGCTCGCGACCACGAACCCCGCTCCGCCCTCGACGGCGGCCCCGACGGCCTCGACCTCTTCCGCCGCGTCGCCGCCGAAGCCCCGCACTGGCTCGCCCCGGGCGGCCACCTCCTCGTCGAGACGAGCACCGAACAAGCCCCGACCGCCACCGCGATCCTCACAACCCACGGCCTCACCCCACGCCTCGCCGAATCCGAGGAGCACTACGCCACCGTCGTCATCGGCACGTGCCCCGAGTGAGCCTGCGCTCGCAACATCTCGACCTGAATGATCTCCGCGCGGTCGGGCTCGCCGACGGTGGCGCCTCGGCGGCGCGGCCGGTCTCGGCGGTGGGCGAGTCGTCGGCCTCCCCTGCCCACCGCATCCGCGAGCTACCGACAGCGACGGTCGTCCATCGACGGAACAGCCAAGCCCTCGCGATGCAGACCCGATCGCACCCCGACGTTCACCTTCGCCGGAGGCCGCGCGGCGATCCCCGAACCCCCGGCTTCCCTGACTCGAACTCGAATCCGTCAGTTGCCGAAGGGTTCCGGCGTCGTCGCCGGGTCCCCATCCAACGCGGCGGCCAGTCGCGGAACCGCGGTCTCGAGCAGGAACGGAATGCTCAGCGGGGAGTTGAAGCCCCACGCGCCGGCGAAGTCCTGGTCGAAGCGCCCATGTTCAGGAATCGTCCCTCGCGGACCGCGGGCATCTGCTGGACGAGCGGGCTGGCGAAAGAGTCGGGGTCCACACCCTCGGCGACGAGCACGTCGGCCTCGAGCCGGTCGATCAGTTCGAAGCTGATCTGTTCCGACCGCGCGGGGACCTGGAAACCCAGTTCGGTCAACCACCGGCTCCGGTAGTCGTCGACGCCCGGGCTGATCCGCAGATCGCCCGTCCGGCTCAGCCCGAGCAGGAAGCGCGCCGACTTCCCGGCGAATTCGGGATGTTCGCGGATCGCGTCGTCGAAGAGCTGCCGCGTCTGGCGACCAACTCCTGGGCCCGATCCTCCCGACCCAGCGCCTTGCCGGTGATGCGGGTCTGCTCCTCCGAGGTCGTCGCGCCCGGCAGGACGCCGGCCAGTTCGGCCACGGTGGGCGCGATCGACGACAGGTCCCGGTAGCCCGTCTCATCGATGTAGGAGTTGATGCCCAGGATCAGATCCGGCTTCAGCGAGACGATCTTCTCGAGGTTCAACTCGGTGGCCCCCACGGTGGGTAAGGGCTTGTCGCGCACCGATTCCGGCGCCCACGGGCGCGACGGCGCATCCTAGCTGAGGAACTCCCGCACGCCCACCGGCACCACGCCGAACGCCAGCGCGAAGTCCTGCTCGTTGAATCCGATCGTCACGACGCGCAGCGGCGTCGCCGGAATGACGGTCTGCCCGAATCGGTGATCGATGGTGACGGGGTACCCCGCGCCACCGTCCGCACCACCCGACTCCGGTGCACCGTCCTCGACCGGACGCGCACCCGGCGACCACCAGCACCAGTCCGGCGATCACCGGAAGCAGCGAACGGAGCACGGGATCTACCAAGTGGTCGCAACATATGGTTGGGCTAACCACGCTCGCCGAGCGGCAGCGGGCGGGGCCCGCCGCCGGCGATCGTCCTACTTCTTCCGCCCGGTGAACTGGTCCATCGAGCGGTAGACGCCCACCGTGTCGAGGAACATGTCGCGCAGTTTGATGGGCAGCAGACCGGAGAGCGCCTTGTTGAGCCGCGAGGTCCAGGGCAGGATCACCAGCGGCGTGCCGTCCTTCATCTGCTTCCAGGACGTGTCGACCACCTCGTCCTGGTCCAGGATCGGGGTGAGCCAGAAACCCTTGGCGCCGTCGAACATTCCGGTGTTGATGTAGGTCGGGCAGACGGTGGTGACCTTCACATGGTCGTGCCCGGCCTGCTCGAGTTCCAGGCGCACCGAATCCGACCAGCCCAGCGCCGCCCACTTCGACGCCGCGTACACGGCCATGCGCGGGTTGGACACCAGGCCCGCCGAGGAGGCGATGGTGAGCACGCGCGCCTGGCCGGTGCCCTGCACCATGGCGGGCAGGAACTCCAGGGTGAGGTACATCGGGGCGAGCGAGTTGATCGCCATGGTCTTGTCGATGTCGGCGCGGTCGTCGGTCTCCCAGAAGTACCGGTTGCCGCGCACGATGCCCGCGTTATTGACCAGGATGTCGATGCCGCCGACGGCCTCGCGGGTGGCGGTGGCGCCCTCGGCGATGGCGTCGCGGTCGGACACATCCACTACGAAGCGGTGGATCTCGGTGCCCTTACCGGACAGCTCGTCGGCGGTCTCCTTCAGCGCCACCTCGTTGATGTCCCACAGCGCCACCGCGGCGGCGCCCTCGCGCACCGCGCGTTCGGCGAACAGCTTGCCCAGGCCCATCGCGGCGCCCGTGACCAGCACCTTCTTACCCGCGACCGAGTCGAGTTTCATGAATGCTCCGGATTCCGTTCTCGGCGTCACTTCTGACGCAGTGTCTTCATGACGCCGAAGTACAACGTCATCGTCTTGGCCCACAGCTGCTCGGACATGCCGGGCAGGGGCGCGATGGGCAGCACCCGCTGGACCGCGATGGTCTGGGTGTCGATGTATTTGAGCAGGCCCTCCGGTCCGTGCCTGCGGCCGGTGCCGGAGATGCCCAGCCCGCCCGACGGCGCGTCGGCGCTGCCCCACGCGGCGATGAACCCCTCGTTGACGTTCACCGAGCCGGCGTTGATCCGGGCCGCGATCTCACGGCCACGGCCGGCGTCCTTGGTCCAGACGCTGGCGTTGAGCCCGTAGGCGGTGTCGTTGGCGGCGGCCACCGCCTCGTCGTCGCTCGCGACGCGGTAGACCGAGACGACCGGGCCGAAGGTCTCCTCGCGGTAGACGGTCATGCCGGGGCGCACGTCGGCGAGCACGGTCGGCTCGTAGAAGTAGGGGCCGAGGTCGGGGCGGGCGCGGCCACCGGCCAGGACCGTCGCGCCCTTGGCGACGGCGTCGTCCACGTGAGAACTCACCGTGTCGAGCTGGCGCTGGAAGGTCAGCGACCCCATATCGCTGTCGTAGTTCAGTGCCGCGCCCAGCTTCAGCGCCCGCACGTTCGCGACGAACTCGCCCACGAACTTGTCGTAGACGCCGTCGTGGACGTAGATGCGCTCCATCGATTCGCACAGCTGCCCGGCCGAGGAGAAGCACGCCCGCACGGCGACCTTCGCCGCCCGCGACACGTCCGCGTCGGCCAGCACCAGCAGCGGGTTCTTGCCGCCCAGCTCCAGCGAGTACCCGATCAGCCGCTCGCCGGCCTGCCGGGCGATGGTGCGGCCGGTCGCGCTGGACCCGGTGTAGTCGACGTAGTCGGCGCGCCCGATCACCTCGCCGCCGATCTCGCGCCCGCGCCCGAGCACGGCCTGCCACAGCCCGCGCGGCAGTCCGGCGCGCACGGCGGCGTCGATGGCCCACAGCGCGGTGAGCGCGGTCTGGTTGTCGGGGCGCGCGATCACGGCGTTGCCCGCGACCAGGGCGGGCAGCGCGTCGGAGGCGGCCAGCGCGAGCGGGTAGTTCCACGGCGAGATCACCGCGACCACGCCCTTGGGCCGGTGGCGCACGTCCACCTGGGTGAGCACGGGCAGCACGCCGCGCGGCTTGCGGGTGGCGAGCAGTTTCTCCGCGACCGAGGCGTAGTAGCGGGCGTTCACCGCGACGTCGCCGACCTCGTCGAACGCGTGCGCGCGGGACTTGCCGGTCTCGGTCTGCACGATGTCGAGGATGGCGTCCTGCTCGGCGAGCACGAGGTCGTGGAAGCGGCGCAGCACCGCGACCCGCTCGCGCACGGGCGTGGCGGCCCACTCGCGCTGGGCGGCGCGGGCGGTGGCGAAGGCGCGGTCGATGTCGTCGACGGAGGACTGCGGCAGCTCGGCGATGCGCTGCCCGGTGGCGGGCGCGGACACCTCGACCGCGGGCGCGCCGCCCGCGACGGCGTGCTCGAGCAGCGACCGGACCAGCCCGGCGGGCAGCGCGGCGTCGGCGGACAGCGTGGGGGCGGTCGTCATTGTCGGCCCTCTCGGAAAGCGGAACGTCGCCGGTCCGCATTAAATGAACAGTGGTGTTAGATTAATGCCTGCACGGCGTCGCGTGTCAAGCTCTTGGTGTGCGGCACAGACATCCCAGGAATCCGGCTGTGAGGTCTCATGGTGACCACTGAGGTGGGCAGCGCCCGGCGCGGACGTCCGCCGCAGACGGCGGAGCAGGCCGAGGAGGTGCGGTCGCGGATCGTGCTGGCCACGGCCGAGGTCTTCACGCGTACGGGGTCGCGGGGGCTGAGCGTCGCGCAGATCATCGAGCAGGCCGGGATCGCGCGGCCGACCTTCTACCGCTACTTCGGCAACGCGACCGAACCGCTGCACGTGCTGCTGACCACGTCGAACGACGGATTGGTCGGCGGCATCCGCGCCGCCCTCACCGGCACCGACGAGCCGGTGGAACTCGGCATCCGCCTGATCGACGCCTACCTGGACTGGGCGCGCGGCCACGGCCCGATGCTGCGTCCGCTCTTCGCGGAACTGCACGATCCCGGCTCGCCCGTGTCGGAGTACCGGGAGCGCGCGCTCGAGGACATCCGCGTCACGGTGCGGGAGACGTTCACCGAACTCGGCAGGCCGGTCCCCTCCCCCTTGGACCTCGACGCGGCGCTGCACGTCTGCGAGTACGTGGTCTACCGGATCTCGTCGGGCACCGCGCCCGGCGGGGAGCCCGACGCCGAGACGGTCGCGGAGGCCAGGCTCACCATGATCCGCGTCCTGCTCACCACCCTCGGCACCCGCACGGACATCGAATACGCCTTGACGATTCCGAACCTGTTCGCCGAAGACCCGTGAGAGACAGGGGCTCTCGCAGGAACTTCGTGACGAGCGCGAGCAGGAGGCGGTGCGGGAGACTGCGGTAGCGCATCTGGTTGACCGCGCCGGACATGGTCAGGCCCAGATCTGGGACGCGATAGAGCACGCGTGGGTTGCTAGCGCGCACTCACAGCGCTGCCTGCGGTCTTCCCCGACCGCTCGAACCGCAGTGCGCCGTCCTCGATGCGCTTGTGCCGCAAGGTGATCAGGTCGCGCAGGTAGTTCATGCGGAGTTTCCACGGGGCGCGGTCGCCCTGCATCGGGAACAGGGTGGCGGCGCGCAGGACGTAGCCGGGCATGAAGTTCTCGAACAGCGGCGCCTTGCCGACGGACGGGTCGCGGACCGGCACGCAGGTCGCGTACCCGCGAGAATCCATGTGGCGCAACAGCCGGACGACGTACTCGCTCACCAGATCGGCCTTCAGCGTCCAGGAGGCGTTGGTGTAGCCGATCACGAACGCGAAGTTCGGCACGCCCGAGAGCATCAACGCCTTGTAGGCGAGGTGGTCGGCCATCGATACGGGGCGCCCGTCCACGGCCAGGTCGATCCCGCCGAACGCCAGCAGGTTCAATCCCGTTGCCGTGACGATGATGTCGGCGTCCAGCGCCGCCCCGGATTCGAAGGCCAGGCCGGTCTCGGTGAACGACGCGATGCGGTCGGTGACGATGTCGAGCTCGCCCTTGCGGATGGCGCGGAAGAAGTCGCCATTGGGCGCCAAACACAACCGTTGATCCCACGGTCCATAACGGGGCGTGAAGTGGGTGTCGATGTCGTATCCCTCGGGCAGCCAGCGCTGCTGCCAGCCGCGGATGCGGGCCCGCATGCGCTCCGGGTAACGCTGGCTGAGTTGGTAGATCGCGGTGGCGACGGCGACGTTTTTCGCCCGCGCCACGGCGTAGGCCGCCTTGGCGGGCAGGAACTTCCGGGCCCGCAGGGCCAGATCGTCGCGGGCGGGCGCGGAGATGACGTAACTCGGCGACCGCTGCACCATGGTCACGTGCGCGCCGCGCGCGGTGAGCGCCGGGCCCAGCGTGACCGCCGTGGCGCCGCTGCCGATGACGGCGACGCGCTTGCCCGCGACATCCAGATCTTCGGGCCAGTGCTGCGGGTGCACGACCGGGCCCGGAAACCGTTCCGCGCCCGCGAATTCCGGCGTGTAGCCCTCGTCGTAGCGGTAGTAGCCGGAGCAGCAGAACAGGAAACCCGCCGTGAGCGTGCAGGTTTCGCCGCTATCGGTGCGTTCCACGCGCACCGTCCACCGGCTCTCCGCCGACGACCAGTCCGCCGCGACCACCCGGTGGTGGTACCGGACGCACTCCTCCACCTCGTATTCGGCCGCCGTCGCGCGAACGTAATCGAGGATGTCACTCCCGGAGGCGATCGCCTCCTCGCCCAGCCACGGCCGGAAACGGTACCCGAGCGTGTACATGTCGGAGTCGGAGCGAATTCCGGGGTAGCGGAACAGGTCCCAGGTGCCGCCCAGCGCACCCCGGCTCTCCAGCACCACCACACGCCGCCGCGGGAACGCGCGACGCACCTGGCAGGCCGCCCCGATCCCGGACAGCCCGGCCCCCACGATGAGCACGTCCACCTGCTCGCCCGCGGTCGTCATCGCACCACTCCTTCGACTCCGCGCGGTCGCGCTTTCCGCCGCGTCCGCGATACCCGGAGCCTATCGCCCGGACCGTCCGCCGCCGCACGCGCGGCCGGATCCCCGATTTGTCTTCGGCGACAAGACGGCACCGGAGAAATTAGGATCCGACGACATTGCTGGATGCACGCGAAACGGCATCGCAGTCCCACTTCCACTCCCATGAGTCGAGTGAAGTCACTCACATAGTCGCTGGACACGGACCATATTTTGTCCAGTTCCCCGCACCCGATTCAGGTTCGCCAAAAGTTAGCTGAAGCACGTCGCGCGACCCACTCCCACCTGGAACGATGTCGCGAACACGCACGGTCACGGCCATAGCCATCGGCCATAGCCACGCGGTGACCGATATCCGATACCCACAGATACAGAAACTTGAATGCCCCTCCCGCGCAGCCGCATTCGCCCGCCGGACGCGTTCACGTTTCTAGTTACTCTCGGGTAACGTTCCGTCACGTCGACGATCAGCGCTGATCCTCCGAGCGTCTCCGCCACCGATTCCCAGGAGCATCCCGTGCCGCATTCCCGCTTCGAATCCATCGGCGCCCATCTGCCCTCGACAATCGTCACCACCGAGGAGTTGATCGGCCGGCTGAAAGTGCCGCCCCAGTTCGATCTCGAGAAAATCACCGGAATCAAAGAACGCCGGGTGCACGATACGCGTCCGGAAAGTTACGAGGATTCCTTCGCGCTCGCGATCGCCGCGGCCGAGGATTGTTTGTCCAGGTCGAGCTACTCCGCGGGCGACCTCGACGTGATCATCTCCAGTTCCATCACGCGCAGCCGCCACGCCACCCGCGTCTACATGGAGCCGTCGTTCGCGTCCACCATCGGCAAACATCTCGGCGCCCGCGACGCGATTACCTTCGACGTATCCAATGCCTGCGCCGGAATGCTCACGGGCACCTACATTCTGGACCGGATGATCCGCGCCGGCGTGGTGCGCAACGGCATGGTCGTCAGTGGTGAGGCCATTACCCCGATCGCCGAAACGGCCGTCGACGAGATCACCGAGAAATACGATCTCCAATTCGCCTCGCTCTCGGTCGGCGATTCCGGCTGCGCCGTCGTGCTGGACCGCGCCGTGGACGACGCGGACAAGATCCACTACATCGAGCTGATGACGGCCTCCGAACACTCGCACCTGTGCCTGGGCATGCCGAGCGGGCGCACCCCCGGCGTCGCGCTCTACACCGACAACCGCAAGATGCACAACGAAGCGCGGTTCATGCTGTGGCCCAACGCTCAGGACGTCTACCTGCGCGAACGCGGCACCACCTTCGCCGACGAGGACTTCGACTACATCATCCATCATCAGTTCGGCGCGGCGGCCGTGCCGTACGCGAACGCCATCGCCGCGCGCGAGTTCGGCACACCGATGCCGCCGGACCTGAACGTGATCCACAAGTACGGGAACACCTCCACCACGTCGCATTTCATCGTGCTGCACGATCAGCTCGGTGATCAGGCCATCCCGGCCGGGTCGAAGGTGCTGATGATCCCCGCGGCGTCCGGTGTCGTCACCGGCTTCCTGTCCACCACCATCTCCTCCCTGAAGGTCTGAGGTCATCGTCATGGGCGTGCGCATCAAGTCCACCGCCGTCAGCCGCGCGGGCGACACCCACAGCGTCGTCACCCACAGCGGCCGGGCCGCCCGCCGCGCGCTGGAGCGCGCGGGCGTGGCTCCCGAGCAGGTGGGCGTGCTGATCAACACCGGCATCCACCGCGATTCCAACACCGTCGAACCGGCCGTCTCGGCGCTGATCCAGAAGGCGGCGGGCATCGGCCTGGAGTACGCGAAGGGCGATCCGACCACCTTCTCGTTCGATCTGATGAACGGCGCGACCGGCGTGCTCAACGCCGTCCAGGTGGCGGGCGCCATCCTGGCGGCCGGCGGCGTCGAGCACGTGCTGGTGGTCGCGGGCGACACCCACCCGTCGCTCACCCGGGCCGTGGCCGACGACGAATTCCCGTACGCCACTTCGGGTGCCGCGCTGCTGCTGGAGCAGACCGACGAACCGGAGGGCTTCGGACCGGTGCACGTCACCACCACCGAGGGCACACCGGCCGTCGAGGCGTACGTGGACACGGCCACCATGGGAACCGTCGGGCGCGGCCTGATGACCGTGGTGCGCGAGGACGGTTTCGAGGACCGCCTGCTCGAGGCGGCGCTCGAGGTCGCCCGCGCGGCGCTGGCCGAAGCCGATCTCGAGGACCTGTCCGAGGTCGCGCTGATCGCCTCCACCCCCAGCGCGGAGTTCCCGCTGCGCCTCGCCGACGCGCTCGGCATCGCCCGGGATTCGGTGTGCACACCGGATCTCGGCGACGGCGACCCGCATACCGCGTCGCTCCCGCAGGCCTACGACCGCGCGGTCGGCGCGGGCACGCTCGCCGAGTACACCCGCGTGCTGTTCGTGGCGGCGGGCGCGGGCCCCTCGGCCGCGGCGTCGCTGTACCGCCTCCCGGCCCTCGTCGGAGCTCCCGCGTGACCGACGGCACCTACTGGGCGGCCATCGACCGGTTCCGTGCGTTCGCGCGCACGGAACCGGATCGCGAGGCCGTGATCTACCCGGACGGCAGCGAGGCCGGGCTCCCCCGCTACCGGCACCTCACCTACCGCGAGCTGGACGAGTGGTCCGACGCGATCGCCGAACGGCTCACCGCGTCGGGGGTGGGCACCGGCACCCGCACCATCGTGCTGGTGCTGCCCAGCCCCGAGCTGTACGCGATCCTGTTCGCGCTGTTGAAGATCGGGGCCGCGCCGGTCGTCATCGACCCGGGCATGGGCGTGCGCAAGATGCTGCGCTGCCTGCGCGCGGTGGATGCCGAAGCGTTCATCGGGATCCCGCAGGCGCACGCGCTGCGCGTGCTGTTCCGGCGCAGCTTCCGCAGCGTGCGGACGGCCGTCACCGTCGGCAAGCCGCGGTTCGGGCGCGCCGAGCGCCTGGACGACTGGGGCCGCCGCCCGTCCGGTCCCGCTCCCGAGCGCACCCCCGCCGACCCGGATGATCTGCTGCTCATCGCGTTCACCACCGGCAGCACCGGGCCCGCCAAGGCGGTGCAGCTCACCCACGGCAACCTGGCCGCCATGGTGGAGCAGGTCGACACCGCGCGCGATCATGTGCCGCCGGGGACCTCGCTCATCACGCTGCCGCTGGTGGGCGTGCTGGACCTGCTGCTGGGTGCGCGCTGCGTGCTGCCGCCGCTGATCCCGAGCAAGGTGGGCTCGACCGATCCGGCGCACGTGGTGGACGCCCTGGCGAGGTTCGAGGTGCGCACCATGTTCGCCTCCCCCGCCGTGCTGATCCCGCTGCTGCGCCACCTCGAACAGCACCCCACGCCGCTGCCCGCGCTGGGCAGCATCTACTCGGGCGGCGCGCCCGTGCCGGACTGGTGCATCGCCGGTCTGCGCGAGGTGCTCGACCCCGATGTGCGGATCTTCGCCGGGTACGGGTCCACCGAGGCGCTGCCGATGTCGACCATCGAATCGCGGGAACTGCTGGGCGGCTTGGTGACTCGCGCCCACCGCGGCGACGGCACCTGCATCGGACGGCCGTCGGACCGCGTGGAGGCTCGCCTGGTGGCGATCACCGACGACGTGATCCCCACCTGGGCGCGCGCCGAGGAACGCGCGGGCGAGCTGGAGAAGTCCTACGGCATCGGCGAACTCGTGGTGTCGGGGCCGAATGTGAGCACCCGCTACTACTGGCCCGAATCGGCCAACGCGCAGGGCAAGATCCTCGACGGCGACCGGGTCTGGCACCGCACCGGCGATCTGGCCCGCATCGACGAGCAGGGCCGGATCTGGTTCTGCGGCCGCAAGAGTCAGCGCGTGGTCACCGCCGACGGTCCGCTGTTCACCGTGCAGATCGAGCAGATCTTCAACACGGTGCCCGGCGTGGCGCGCACCGCGCTGGTCGGGGTCGGAGCGCGCGGCGCGCAGCGCCCGGTGCTGTGCGTAGAACTGAAGCCGGGCGCCGACGCCACCGCGGTGGAACTCCAAGTGCGCACCAAGGGCGTCGAATTCGCGCTCACCAAGCCGATCCAGGACTTCTTGATCTACCCGAAGACGTTCCCGGTCGACATCCGCCACAACGCCAAGATCGGCCGCGAGCAGCTGGCGGTGTGGGCGGGCAAACGCCTGCGCGACAAGGTGGCTCGATGAGGACCACGGCGCTGCGGGCGATCCCGATTCTCGGCTGGCTGTACCTGTTCGCCGGGCTGGTCGCCGCGCTGGCCGGCCGCGCGCCGGACAACCGGCTGCTGCGGGCCGCGTGGTGGATCGACGCGTTCCTGAGCGTGGTGGTGCACGCCGCGCAGATCCCGGTCGCCCTGCGCGCCGCGCGCGACACCGGGCACTCCCCCCTCGAAACCGCCGTGCTCACCCAGATCTTCGGTCTCACCTACTGGGCCACCGAGCACACCGACACCCGCACGGAGGCACCGCGATGAAGATCCTGGTCACGGGCGCGTCGGGCTTCCTCGGCGGCGCCATCGTGCGCCGCCTGGTGGCCGACGGCGACCACGACGTGCGAATCCTGGTGCGCCGCACCAGCAAGCTGGACGATCTGGGTGCCGTGCGCGAGCGGGTCGAGATCGTCTACGGCGATCTCACCGACGCGGCCTCGCTGGTCGCGGCGGCCGGCGGCGTCGACGCCGTGGTGCACAGCGCCGCGCGCGTGGACGAGCGCGGCACCCGCGCGCAGTTCGTCGCCGAGAACGTCACGGCGACACAGCGGCTGCTGGACGCGGCGAAACGCGGTGGCGCCTCGCGGTTCGTGTTCATCTCCAGCCCCAGCGCGATGATGGACTATCACGGCGGCGACCAGCTGGACGTGGACGAGTCCATCCCCTACCCCGCCCGCTACTTGAATCTCTACTCCGAGACCAAGGCGGCGGCGGAGCGAGAAGTGCTGGCCGCCAACGCTCCTGGCTTCACCACGTGCGCGTTGCGACCGCGCGCCATCTGGGGCGCGGGCGACCGCTCGGGCCCCATCGTGCGCCTGCTCGGCCGCACCGCCGAGGGCAAGCTGCCCGATCTGTCCTACGGGCGGGCGGTGTACGCGTCGCTGTGCCACGTGGAGAACATCGCCGAAGCCACCGTGCTCGCGCTGAGCTCGGACGCGGTCGGCGGCAAGCCGTACTTCGTGGCCGACGCCGAGAAGACCGATGTGTGGGGCTTTCTCGGCGAGGTCGCCGCCGGCCTCGGCTACGCGCCGCCGACCAGGCAGCCGAACCGGCGGGTCCTGAACGCGGTGGTGGCCGCCATCGAGACCGTGTGGCGGATCCCGGCCGTGGCGACGCGCTGGTCACCGCCGCTGTCGCGCTACGCGGTGGCGCTGATGACGCGCTCGGCCACCTACGACACGAGCGCCGCGACCCGCGATTTCGGCTACCGGCCGATCGTGGACCGCGCGACCGGGCTGGCGGAGTTCCTCGCCTGGCTCGACACCCAGGGGGGCGTCCGCGAACTGAACCGGCATCTGCGCTGAGCCCCGGAGGCAATCATGAACAGCAGCACCGTCTTCCGCCGCAAGATCTCCCCGACCGAGCGGCTGTACTTCGCCACCCGCGATGTCGCGCCGCCCTTCCTGATGCACATGGCCGTGCACGGCGAGGGCACTCTCGACGCCGACGCGTTGCGCCGCGCGGTGGACGTGGCCTCGGCCGCCAACCCGGGCTCGCGTCTGGTCCGCGACGGCGACTACTGGGTCGACAGCGGGATCGCGGCCTCGGTGCGCGTGGTGGAGGGGCACACGCTCACCTACCCCGGGCTGGAGGACGATCCGGTGCTCAACAGCCCGATCGGCCCCACGCCCGAACGCACCTGCGAGGTGCTGCTGCTCACCGGTGATCCGGTCACCGTGGTGTTCCGCGTCTTCCACGGCGTCATGGACGGTATGGGCATGCGGATGTGGGCCGACGACGTGTTCCGCGCGCTGCGCGGCGCCGAGCCGATCGGCGCGCCCGACCCGGTGGCCGACGCGGAACTCGTCGCCCGCCTCCGCGCACCCGGCAAGCCGTCGATCCTGTTGCCCCGCTTCCGATCCGCCGCGGGCAAGGGCCGCCAGGACCCGGCGCGCGTGCGGTGGCTGTTGCGGCACCGCACCATTCCCGCCACCGGCAAAGGCATCGTGGCGCGGGTGTCGGCGGTGCTCGCCGACGCGGCGAATGCCGAGTCCCGCTTCATGGTTCCGGTCGATCTGCGCAGGCACGATCCGGATCTGCGCTCCACCGGCAACCTGGCGCTGCCGCTGTTCCTGGACGTCGCGCCCGGCGAGGGCTGGGAGAGCGTCAACGCTCAGCTGCGGGCGGGTCTGCGGGAGAACCGCGAACTGAACCAGATGGACAACGGCGGGCTCACCGCGTTCCCCGGGGCCGTCGTGCGCGGCGTGCTGCGCGCGGGCAACTGGGTGGGCGCGCGCCTGAACCGGAATCTGGTGTCGGCCACCGTGTCCCACATGGGCGCGTTCGACCTCGCCGAGATGGCGGTGCCCGGCTACACGCCCACCACCATGCGGGTGCTGCCGCAGCACAGCGGGATGATGCCGCTGCTGTTCGGCATGGTGGAGAGCGCGGGGAAGCTCGAACTCACCGTGTCGTGCCGCAACGGCGAGGGCGTCGAGGCCCGGCTGGAGGCGCTGCTGGACCTGATCGCGGCCACGCTCGAACGCGACCTCACCGCGGCCGCGGTCTGATCGCCCGATATCACTGCGGCACAGGAGTTCTGCGATGAGGACGTGTTCCGGCCCGGCGGGTGCGCGATGACGGCGTTCGCGCGATTGGTGATGACGCGGCCGCGCACCGTGCTGGCGGTGGTCGTGGCCCTCATGGGCCTGTGCGGGTTGGTGGGCGCGAGCGCGGCACAGCACCTGAGCGCGGGCGGATTCACCGATCCGCACAGCGAATCCGCGCTCGTGGACCGTCTCGTCACCGAGCACTTCGGGCCGCAGAACCCCGACGTGGTCGCCGTATACACCGTGCCGGAGGGACAGACCCTCGCCGATCTCGGGCCGCGCGTGCGCGAGGCCATCACGAGCATCGACCCGGCGCTCCTGGCCAAACCGGTCGAAAGCTATTGGAGCAGTGTCCCGCCGCGCCAGAACTTCCTGCGCTCCCCCGACGAGCGGCGCGCGCTCGCCGTGGTGTTCACGGCGGGCGACGAGACCGAGCGGGTCGCCGCCTTCCCCGACATCGAAGCGGCGCTGCGGATTCCGGGCATCGAGACCAGGATGTCGGGCTACAGCGCGCTGTCCACCGAGATCACCGCGCAGTCGCAGCGGGATCTGCTGGTGGCGGAATCGATTTCGCTGCCGCTGACGTTGCTGATCCTGGTCCTGGTGTTCGGCGGATTCGCCGCCGCCGCGCTGCCGGTGGCCGTGGGGCTGCTCGCCGTCGCGGGTTCGCTCGGCGCGATCCGGGTGCTCAGCGAGGTCACCGAGGTGAGCACGTTCGCGGTGAACATCGCCTCGCTGCTCGGGCTCGGCATGGCCATCGACTACGGGTTGTTCCTGGTCAACCGCTTCCGCGAGGAGATCGCCGAGGGGCATGCGGTGCCCGCCGCCATCGAGCGCACCGTCGCGACGGCCGGGCGCACCGTCGCCTTCTCCGCGCTGCTGCTGATCTGCGCGTTCGCGGGCATGTTCGTGTTCCCGCAAGCGGTGCTGCGCTCACTCGGCATCGGGGCGATGACCGCGGTGGCGCTGGCGGCTGCGCTCTCGCTGACCGTACTGCCCGCCCTGCTCACGCTGTTCGGCGCGCGCATCGGGCGGGCGCGCACTTCGCAACGCACCGAACGGTTCTGGGGGCGGATCGTCGACGCCGTGCTGCGCAGGCCGGGGGTGGTGACCGTCGCGGTGGGCGCGCTGCTGCTCGTGCTGGCCACCCCGCTCAGCGGGCTGAGGTTGGGCGACATCGACCATCGCGCCCTGCCCGCGGGCAGCGAAATGCGCGCGACCGTCGAGGAATTGACCGACACCTTCCCGGCCGCGAGCAGCGGGGCCACGACCGTGCTGCAAGGCGTCGACGGTTCGGCGCCGGGCGCGGCGGCGATCTCGCAGACCATCGGTGCGATCTCCGGTCTCGACGGCGTGCGCACCGTGCTCCAGGTCGGGCGCGCGGACGATTTCGTCGTGCTGCACGCCTTCCTCACCGACCCCGACCGCAGCGAGGCCGCCACCGACACGGTGCGCGCGATCCGCGCCCTCACCCCGCCGGAGCACACGGTGCTGCGCGTCGGCGGCGACACGGCCGCGACCCGCGACAGCGTGGACTCCATCGTGGAGCGAATGCCGTTCATGGTACTGGCCATGGTGCTCGCGACCGTGCTGTTGCTGCTCGCGGCGTTCCGCTCGATCGTGTTGCCGCTCAAGGCCGTAGCCATGGCGTTCCTGAGTCTCGCCGCCACCTTCGGCGTGCTGACGTGGATCTTCGCCGACGGCAACCTGGCCGGGTTGCTCGGGGTGAGCGTGGGGCCGATCGCGGCGGGCATGCTGGTGCTCATCATCGCCGTGGTGTTCGGCCTGTCCACCGATTACGAGGTGTTCCTGCTCTCGCGCATGGTGGAAGCGCACCACGCGGGCGCGTCCACGGCCGAGGCCGTGCGCGCGGGCACCCTCAAGACCGCGCGCGTCATCACCGCGGCCGCCGTGCTGCTCGTCATCGTGACCGGCGCGTTCACCCTCTCCCCGCTCACCCCGATGCGCTTCCTGGGGCTGGGCATGATCATCGCGCTGGTCATCGACGCGACGCTGGTGCGGATGCTGCTGGTTCCCGCGCTGGTGCAGTTGATGGGCCCGGCGAATTGGTGGATGCCGGGTGGGCGGTCGCGGCGCGTGGGCGCGACGGTGGTGGAGAAGGAGCCGGGGACGGTCGGCACGCCGTCCTGAACCGGGGCGCTAACGGATCGGTCACCGGCTCGGTTCTTCGGATTGACCTGTCGCCGCCGATGTTTCGACGTCTCGTGGGCCTGCTCCGGCTCTGAGGCGAACGACCCCGGTGCGGGAGGTTCCGGGGTGGACGCCGCAGTGGGCCAGGTGGCCACCTCGTCCCGGACTTCCCGGCGGCAGTCGGACTCGGCCCGAGAGGAGGACTACGGCACGCAAGTCGTTCTGCGAGTTCGGGTCGTTCGCTCGACAGCTAGCGGTATTCGGCGGTGGGCGGGCCGCGGATGCACGCCGAAAGAGTGACGGCCGAAGCGGATCTCGACCGGGCGCGCGGGCTCGTTCCGGCGGCGCGAACCGGGCGATCTCGGCCCATACCCGGAGTGCCGCGCGAGATCCCCGGACAGTCGTCACGTGCACGGTATGGTCGCAGGCGGCACCCGAGAGGAGACGGCGATGGCTGGGAACGCACCGATCGTGGTGGGGGTCGACGGATCGGCCGGCGCGACGACGGCGGTGACGTGGGCCGCCCACACCGCCGCGCTGCACCGCGCCCCGCTGCTGTTACTGCACGTCGTGGACGTGGTCGCCGACTACGGGCCCGGCAGCACCGAACCGCTCACCGCCACCGACTACGACCGCCTGGCCGAGCACGGACGGTGGTTGCTCGACTCGGCGACCGCGCGCGCCGAGGAGGCGGCGGCCGACCTCGGCGGTGTCGAGGTGCGGGTGGAACTCGTGCAGTCCCCCGCCACGCCCACGCTGTTGGCACGGTCCGAGGGAGCGCGGATGATCGCGGTCGGCACGCGCGATCGCGGGAGCCTGCGGCGGGCGCTGCTCGGCTCGGTGAGTTCCGCGCTGGCGCGCCGGGCGCACTGCCCTGTCGCGGTGATCCGGGAGGGCGCCGATCTCTCCGCCGCGGTGCGCACGCGGCCGGTGATCGTCGGCGTGGACGGTACCGCCGTCAGCGAACCGGCCATCGAACTGGCGTTGTCCGAGGCGTCCGTGCGCGGCGTGGACCTCGTGGCGGTGCACGTCTGGACCGGCGTCGAACTGCCCGCCGACTACGGTTTCGACCCCGCCGACACCGAGACCGACATGAACTACGTCCTCGCCGAAAGCCTGGCGGGCTGGCAGGAACGCTTCCCCGAGGTGACCATCCACCGCGAGGTCGTCAAGGACCGCCCCGAACGCTACCTGCGCGAACGCTCCGAAACCGCACAACTGCTGGTGGTCGGCAGCCGCGGACGCGGCGGCTTCTCCAGCATGCTGTTCGGCTCCACCAGCCAGTCCCTGGTCCTGTCGGCCGACTGCCCCCTGCTGGTCGGGCACGAGGACTGAGAGCGGGCCGAGCAACCGGCGTGGAGCGCTGCGGCGTCACCGATCCCCTTGCCCCGGTGTGACTTTCACCCGGTACGGCGTGTCGCAACGCGTGTCGGCACTTCGGGGGAACCAGGGCCGGGCGTGGTGCGTCCAACCCTGCAAACGACACCACTGGGAGGGTGACCCATGACCGTGCCGAACCCCGTCGGGGCCGCCGTGGACGACGCGACAGCCGGGGCGCTCCGCCTGCGCATGGAACCCGCCGCGTTCCTCGCCCTCGACCGCGCCTGCGCCGACGTCATCGACCGCCTCACCGAGGCCCGCACCGCCGCCGAATCCCTTGCCGCACACTCCCCCTGGGGCCTCGGCGAGGACAACCCCCGCCTCTGGACCGCCTCCGCCCTGGTCCGAATCTTCCGCGAGAAGGCCGCGGGAGGCCCGAACAACGCCGCCACCACCCTCGACGCCTACCGCACCACCGCCGAACAGCTCCGCACCCTCCTCACCACCGCCCGCGACCATCTCCTCCGCACCGACGCCGAATTCGCCAGAGCCTTCCGGGAACTCGACCAGACCTCCGCGTAGTCCGGCTCGGCGGCGGAATCCGCGCGGGGTCGCATATCCGCTGTCAGCGAAACGTGCGGGGCGGATCGGCACTCGGCTGGCATGCTGAGTGGTATGGAGAATGACTTGCGGCAGGCCGAACGGCGACTTCAGGCCGCGCAGCTGGCCGGGGATGTCCAGGCGCTGGACGCGCTACTCGATGACCGGCTGATCTTCACCTTCGGCGCCGACACGTTCACCAAGGCCGACGATCTCGAGTTGCACCGCACGAAGGCTCAAACCTTGAGCAAGCTCGAGGAAGAACAGCTGACGGTCCTGGTGGAAGGAACCACCGGCGTCACATGGTTCCTCGGCGTCCTCGAGGGCAGTGTGCACGGCTCCCCCTTCGCGGCCAAGATGCGCTACACCCGCACCTGGGCGCACGACGACTCGCTCGGCTGGCGGGTCGTCGCCGCCCACGCCTCGGCGGTCGGGTGACGTAGCGCCTTCCGCGCGCCGAGCGGCCGCGGCCTACCCCCGCTCCCCCGAATCGAAGGCCTGGAGGAGTTCTTCGGCGGCGAGGGCGGCGGTCAGAGTGCCGTCGCGGACCTGCTTTTCGACCTGGTGGCGGATCGCCTTGACGTTCGGGTTGTCGGCGAGGCGGCGTAACAGGTTGTCGTGCACCATGGTCCAGGTCCAGTCGACCTGCTGGCGGCGGCGCTTCTCGTCGAACTCGCCGGCGTCGGTGAGGACGCGGCGGTGCTGGAGCACGGTGTCCCAGAACTTGTCCAGGCCGGTGCCTTCCAAGCCGCTCATGGTGAGCACCGGTGGGCGCCAGAGGGTGTCGTGCGGGTGGATGAGCCGCAGCGCCCCGGCGAGTTCGCGGGCGGCGGCCTTGGCCTCCACCTCGTGCTTGCCGTCGGCCTTGTTCACGGCCACCAGATCGGCGAGCTCGAGCACACCCTTCTTGATGCCCTGCAACTGATCTCCGGTGCGCGCCAGGGTCAGGAAGCAGAACACGTCGACCATGTTGGCGACGGTCACCTCGGACTGCCCGACACCGACGGTCTCCACCAGGATCACGTCGTACCCGGCCGCCTCCAGCAGCACGATGGTCTCGCGGGTCGCCTTCGCGACGCCACCGAGCGTGCCCGCCGTGGGCGAGGGACGGATATAGGCGTTGCGCTCCACGGAAAGTCGCGCCATGCGGGTCTTGTCGCCGAGGATGGAGCCGCCGGTGCGGGTGGACGAGGGGTCCACCGCCAGCACCGCCACCCGGTGACCCTTGCCGATCAGCGACATGCCGAGCGCGTCGATGAACGTCGACTTGCCCACGCCCGGCACACCGGTGATGCCCACCCGATTCGACACCACCGCTTCGGATTCGGGCGTCAGCTTCAGCAACAATCGCTGCGCGAGTTCCCGGTGGTCGGCCCTGGTGGATTCGACCAGGGTGATCGCCCGCGCGACGGCGGCCCGCTCGTTGGCGCGGACCGCCTGCGCCAGTGCGTCGACATCGATGACGCGTCTGCTCATTCCGCGGCGTCCGGCTCCGCCCCGCCCGGCTCGTGCCCGAGTTCGGCGGACAGCTTGCGCAGCAGATCGATGGCGGCCTCGGCGATCACGGTGCCGGGCGGGAAGATCGCCGCCGCGCCGGCCTCGTAGAGCTCGTCGAAGTCGCCCGGCGGGATGACGCCGCCGACGATGACCATGATGTCGGGACGCCCGACCTCGGTCAGCGCCTGCCGCAGGGCGGGCACCAGCGTGAGGTGGCCCGCCGCGAGCGACGACACACCGACGACGTGCACGTCGTTGTCGGCCGCCTGCTGCGCCACCTCCTCGGGCGTCTGGAACAGCGGGCCCACGTCCACGTCGAAGCCGAGATCGGCGAAGGCCGTGGCGATCACCTTCTGACCGCGATCGTGGCCGTCCTGGCCCATCTTGGCGACCAGGATGCGCGGGCGGCGGCCCTCGGCCTCGGCGAACTCCTCGACCAGTTCGCTCGCCTTGGTGATACTGGTGACCTTGCCTGCCTCATCGCGGTACACGCCCGACAGCGTACGGATCTCGGCCTGGTGCCGCCCGTACACCTTCTCCAGCGCGTCGGAGATCTCCCCGACGGTGGCCTTGGCGCGCGCCGCGTCGATGGCCAGGGCCAGCAGGTTGTTCGCCATGCCGCCCTCGGAAGACCCCGCGGCACGGGTCAATTCGGCCAGCGCCCGCTCCACCGCCGCCGGATCGCGTTCGGCGCGCAGGCGTTCCAGCTTCTCGATCTGTTCGGCGCGCACCCGCGAGTTCTCGACCTTGAGGACCTCGACCTGCTGGTCCTCCTCCACCTGGTACTTGTTGACGCCGATCACCGGCTGCTGGCCGGTGTCGATGCGCGCCTGGGTGCGGGCGGCCGCCTCCTCGATGCGCAGCTTCGGGATGCCCTCGCCGATGGCCTGGGCCATCCCGCCGTGCGCCTCCACCTCGGCGATGTGCGCGCGGGCGCGGTTGGCCAGCTGGTGGGTCAGCCATTCCACGTAGTAGGAGCCGCCCCACGGGTCGATGGGCCGCGTGGTGTTGGACTCCTGCTGGATGAGCAGCTGGGTGTTGCGGGCGATGCGCGCGGAGAAGTCGGTGGGCAGCGCCAGCGCCTCGTCGAGTGCGTTGGTGTGCAGCGACTGAGTGTGCCCCTGGGTCGCGGCCATCGCCTCGATGCAGGTGCGCGCCACATTGTTGTAGGCGTCCTGCGCCGTGAGCGACCAGCCCGAGGTCTGCGAATGGGTGCGCAGCGACAGCGATTTCGCGCTCTTGGGGTTGAACTTCGCGACCAGCTCGCTCCAGAGCAGCCGTCCCGCACGGAGTTTGGCGACCTCCATGAAGAAGTTCATGCCGATCGCCCAGAAGAACGACAGGCGCGGCGCGAACTTGTCGACCTCCATGCCCGCGTCGATGCCCGCGCGGATGTACTCGACACCGTCGGCGAGGGTGTAGGCGAGCTCCAGATCCGCTGTCGCCCCGGCCTCTTGGATGTGGTAGCCGGAGATGGAGATCGAGTTGAACTTCGGCATCTTCGCGCTGGTGTAGGCGAAGATGTCGGAGATGATCCGCATCGAGGGCTTGGGCGGGTAGATGTAGGTGTTGCGGACCATGAACTCTTTCAGAATGTCGTTCTGAATCGTTCCGGCCAGCTGTTCGGGCTCGACGCCCTGTTCCTCGGCGGCCACGACGTAGAGGGCGAGGATCGGCAGCACCGCGCCGTTCATCGTCATCGACACCGAGACCTGGTCCAGCGGAATGTGATCGAAGAGCTGGCGCATGTCCAGGATCGAGTCGATCGCCACGCCCGCCATGCCGACGTCACCCTGCACGCGCGGATGATCGGAGTCGTACCCGCGGTGGGTGGCGAGGTCGAACGCGACCGACAGACCCTTCTGCCCGGCCTGAAGGTTGCGGCGGTAGAAGGCGTTCGAGTCGGCCGCGGTGGAGAAGCCCGCGTACTGGCGGATGGTCCACGGCTGGTTGACGTACATCGTCGGGTACGGGCCGCGCACGAACGGCGCGATGCCCGGCACGCTGTCGAGCGGATAGCCCTCGGCCGCGACGGCATCCCGGTCGGCCTTGGTGAACACCGGTGGCACCTCGATGCCTTCCGGCGTGGACCACACCAGCTGTTCGGGGGTGTAGTGGTTCGCCGTCGCGGCGGTGCGCACGAACTCCTCGACCCGGGCGGCGTCCACCGCGGCGGGTTCGGGCGCCCGCTCCTCGAGCGGTACGTCGGCGAAATTGCCGATCAGGTGCTTGATCTCACGCGTTGTCATCAGGCTCCCACCTTCTCCAGCAGGCCCGACAGGGCGGCGACCGCGTCGATCTTCGCGGCCAGGAACCCGTCCGGGCGCTGGGCGCCGTCCAGCTCGGCCACGGACTTCGCCGCGCCGGCCAGCAGCACCGTCTCCACACCGGCGGCGCGCAGCGCGTCGACCGCCGGGCCCGCGTCCGTGCCGTAGCGCGCGTCCGACCCGCACAGCACCGCGATGCCCGCACCGGATTCCCGTGCGGCCGCGCCGATTCCGTCCAGGTCGAGCGGGCCGGGGTTGATCGATTCGATCCCGCCCGAGGCCAGCAGGTTCGCGATGAACGTGACCCGCACGTTGTGCTCAGCCACGGTGCCGAGCGGCACCAGCAGCGCCTTGGGGCGCGCGCCCGTGGCGGCGAGGAAGGCGTCGGAGCGGTCGCGCAGCGCTTCGAACGCCGCGCCGTAGCGCGCCACCCGGCCGGGCACGCGCGCCGCCTCCGACAGCGGCTGCTCCCCCAGGTTCGGGAATTCGTTGACGCCGGTGACGGCCGTCTTCCGGTGCGCGACATCTCTGTCGCGCGCCGCCTTGGTCTCGGCGATGCGCTCGGCGAGCAGGCCCGACTCGAGGGCGGCCAGGTAGCCGCCCGCGGCCTCCAGCTCTTGCATGAATTCCCATGCCTTGACGGCTAATTCGGCGGTCAGGTCCTCCACGTACCAGGAGCCGGCGCCGGGGTCGCGCACGTGGCCGAGGTGGGATTCCTCGAGCAGCAGCAGCTGGGTGTTGCGGGCCATGCGGTCCGAGAACGACTTGGAGACACCGAGCTCGCCCGGGGGCAGCGGCGAATCGAAGGGCAGCACCGTGACGGTGTCGGCCCCGCCGACGCCCGCGCCGAACGCGGCCAGCGTGGTGCGCAGCATGTTCACCCAGGGATCGCGCCGGCTCATCATCGCGGCCGAGGTGACGGCGTGCTGGGGCGCGCCGCCGAAATCCGGTGCGCCGCAGACGTGGGCGACGCGCGCCCAGAGGCGGCGCGCGGCGCGGAATTTCGCGAGGGTGGCGAACTGGTCGTCGGTGGCGGCGAACCGGAACTCCAGCTGCCCCAGGGCATCCGCCAGGTCCGCGCCCTCGGTGAGCGCGCGCAGGTATTCGAGTCCGGCGGCGATCGCGGCGCCGAGTTCCTGCGCGTCGGAGGCGCCCGCGTCGTGGAAGACGGTGCCGTCCACGGTGATCGCGCGCACCGTCTCCGCGCGGGCGATCGCGCGACCGGCCAGCACCACGGCCTCGGCGGTGTCCACGTCCTCGAGGCCGGCGAAGCGGCTGGTGAGCGGTGCGGCGCCGAGGGAGAGCCGGATGTCGGCGCGGTCGCCCGCGGGCTGGTAGCCGTCGAGGAGGCCGAACACGGCGGTGGCCGCCTCGGACACCTGCGCGCCCGCGTCCAGGGTGAGCGGCGCGAGTTCGTAGAGCAGGCCCTCCAGCGCAGCGGGCAGTGCGGCCACGGGCACGCCGCGCGTTCCGGCGCCGAGCCACACGGCGCTCACGCCGTTCTCCAGTCCGGTGAGGATCTCGCGCTTGGCGACGGCGGGGTCGGCATCGCCCACGTAAGCGCTGACGAACCAGCCGCGATGCACGTCGCGGGTGGCGTCGCGGCCGCGCACGAACGGGAACTCGCCGGGCAGCGGCAGCTCGGGGCGCTCGTCGCGCAGCGTGTAGAGGGGGGCGACGGTCAGGCCGTCGTAGGTGGTCTGCTCGAGCAGCCGCTCCGGCTCGTCCGGCAGTTCGGTGATCTCGACCCGGCGCGCCTTGGCGAGGACTCCCGCCACACCCTTGCGCCAGGCGTCGTACTGCGGCACGACACCCTCGGGGCGATCCGCGACCTCCCCGCCCGGGGGCGGATCTGAAGCAATCGGCATAGCTGCTGTTCCTCTTCTGTTCGACCCACGGGACGCACCACTGGCAAACACTCACTTCCGCCGCGTTTGCGCTGGTCAGCGCACACTTCGGTTAACGAGTATTCGTCCCGTTCCCCTCGATGCTAGCGGTCCGGCGCGCGCGGGTTGACCCTGGCCGCCACTACCAACCGGTAACCTGTCGCGGGTGACCAGGCTGCTCAGGAACCCGCGTATCGTCGCGCTGCTCGCCGGGGTGGGCGCACTCTGCGCGGCCGCGCTGCTGGTTCCGCTGCCCGGTCCCGCGCGCATCCAGGAGTGGGCGGGGACGGCCGGTCCGTGGTTGCCGGTGCTGTTCTTCGTGGTGTACGCGCTGGTCGCGGTCGCACCCGTCCCCCGGACCGTGCTCACGGTGAGCTGCGGGGTGTTGTTCGGGTCGCTGCTGGGTGTGATCGTCGCGCTCGCGGCGACCACGGTGGCGGCGGCATTGGCGTTCCAGCTCGTGCGGGCGCTGGACCGCAACAAGGTCGCCTCCCGCATCCGGCACCCGGCGGTCACGGCGATCGACGACCGGTTGCGCCGGCGCGGCTGGCTGGCCGTCGGCTCCCTGCGGATGATCTCCTTCGCCCCGTTCTCGGTGGTGAACTACTGCTGCGGACTGTCCTCCGTGCGCTTCTGGCCCTACCTCGCGGCCACCCTGGCCGGGTCCGCGCCCGGCACCATCGCCACCGTCGTCCTCGCCGACGCGCTCACCGGCGGCTCCCATCCGGCGATGCTGGTCGTCTCCGGTGTGTGCCTGGCTATCGGTTTCGCTGGGCTGCTGGTCGACGCGCGCTGGAAGCCGGAACCGGTGGAGTCCGAAACGGTTCCGGTCGCCGAACCGGTCGGCGCGCGCGACTGAGGGGCGAGGCCCGGACCTGACCGGCCGCGGTCCACGGCCCGGACGGGAGTACCGCGCACTCTCCGATTCCGGTTCGACCCGCCGCGCCGTTCGCTCAGTCCGCGCCCAGTTCGATCGGGACGGCGGTCACCTCCGTCGGTTCGCCGCCCCGCAGCAGGGTGATCGGGGTGGGGTGGCCGATGGCGTCGGCGAACAGCAGGCGCTGGAGGGATTGGGCGTCCTCGACTTTCGCACCGCCGATGTCGAGCACGACGTCGCCGCGGCGCAGGCCCGCGCGTTCGGCCGGACCGCCGCGCACCACGTCGAAGACGCGCACTCCCCCGCCTCCGGTGGGCAGCGGGGCGGGGATGCCGATCAGTCCGAGGTAGGCGCGGCGCACGCGGCCCTCGGTGCGCAGGGTGTCGATGATGTGGCGGGTGGTGGGGTCGACGGGGATCGCCAGACCCGTGCCGATGCCCGTCACCGTGGTGAGGATGCCGATCACGCGGCCCGCCGAGTCACACAGCGCGCCACCGGCATCGGCGGGGTTGGGTGTGGTGTCGGTCTGGATGACGGATTCGAGAAGGCGTCCCGCGCGGCGTGAGGTCACCGGCAGCGCGCGCCCCAGCGCACCGACCACCCCCGCGCTCACGTAAGCGCCCGGACTCAACGGACTACCCACTGCGACAACCACTTGCCCGACGTCCAGACCGTCGGCGTCCCCGAATGTCGCGGCGTCGGGCGATCCGTCCCGCACCCGCAGCACCGCCAGATCCGACACCGGCTCGATGCCGATCAACTCGAACCGCGACTCGCTCCCGTCGGCGAACAGCACGTCCCCACTGGTCTCGACCCCGGCGACATGCGCCGTGGTGACGAGCACGCCGTCCGCCCACACCACCGCCGAGCCTTCGGTCCGCCGCAGCCGCACCCGCGCCACCCGCGGCGCCACCTCCGCGGCCACCCCGATCACCGCGCGCGAATACGCATCCCGCTCGACCTCGTCCACACCGACCACCTCGTCCCGCGCCGACACCAGTTTTTCCAGGATGCTCCTCAGACAGCACAGGCCGCACCGTGTTCGGGTATCCCGCAAGAGAATTCGCCCAGCCGTGTCCGACCGGAGACCAGCGAGCCGGGTCGTGTCGCGAACGGCGGCGAGGCGGTCCCGCGACCCAGATCACAGCCGTGCTACCTCCGAGGGTGCCGTAGCGGCCGGGTGTCCACCGGTACGGCTGTGGGTGTGGACCGAGTCGGCGCGGGACTTTCTTCGTGATCGGGATCTGGGCCTCGCTGGCTGGTTTCGCCGCGACGGCCGGGTCGGTGCTCGCGCGCCGCCCGCTCACGGCATCGCGTGGAATGCCGTGCACGGTGGCAAGCACGCCCGGCGGGCCGAGCGGGCGGTACTGCGGGCGCACGACATCGCCGCTCTCGCCGCCGCGGTCGTGGCGCGCTTCGCGGGAGGCAGCGCATCGGCCTTGGTTCCACGTGGTCCAGCCAGCCGATTCGATACGCGTGCCGGCATGGGCGGCGGTTCGACCGACCGAAGTGGCGAAGCGGATGCGCTGCGCACGGGGATGCCGAACGCCCGTGTGCCGCCGGACGGGTGCGGCGAGGACCAACCGCCGGAGCGCTCGGCTCCGTAGCATGTGATCGCGGCGGATCGGTCAGGCGGAGAAGGCCAGATAGCCCAGAATCATCAGCAATGGAACCAGACCCGCCGCGCACAGTGCCAGCAGTGTCCGCAGGCGGGTCCGGCGCAGTGCCAGGTGCGCGGCCAGTGCCGCCTCCACGTGGCGAACGCGGTCCTGCACGCCCTGCGCGCGGGCGTCGGCCGCCTCGATCGCCGCGAGCAAGGCGGCGACGGGCGCGCCGAGTTCACCGGCGTGCACCGCGCGCAGGTGGCGCGCCGCACGGGCGAGCCCGCGCTGGGTTTCGCGCACTTGCGCCACCGTGCGCTCAGCACGGTCCAGACGCGCGGAAACGTCGCGCAGCGCACCCGCGCCACCGGAGAGCCCGCCGACCAGCCCGGCCAGCGCGTCCACGTCGTCCGCCGCGTGGGCGACGACCCGCTCGGATGTCTCGTTCAGCGCGCGCAGCAGCGCGTACAGCACGCCGTGCGGGGAGCGGGTGAGCGCGGGCGTGCGCGCCATCTCGGCCACGGCGGCGTCGAACGGGACGAACGGCTCGGCGGGCTGACGCGTGACGACGAAATCGGCCCCGAGGGCGAGCACGACCCGCGCGTCCACCAAACTTTCACCGCGCGGATACCGGAACGTCACCGGGAAGTAGGCGAAACCGCCGCTCTCCCAAGGCTCGTCGGCCACGGGCGGGAAGTCGACGCCGAGGCGCTCGCGCAATACCGCGGCGGTGTTCTCGTCGGCCTCCGGCAGCGGAATCCAGTGCAGGCCGAGCACTTCGGTGTCGAAGCGGTCGACCGGAAGGCTGAGCGAGCCGGACATGGGTGGGCGCTCCCGTGGGCTGTCGGACGAGGGGGCTGCGCGCGTCGCGCCACCGTCCATTAGTAGCCCGCGACTCCCGCCGCGTCAACGTGACCACGCCGACCGTATTGCCCAGCACCACAACGGGATCGGCACGGGCGCACCGACCCGGCGATTCAGCCCGCGGTGGTGAGCCCGCACAGGAAATCGGAGCGCACGTGCGCGCCGTCGAGGAACTCGGCGCCGGTCAGCCCGAGGCGGCTGGTCACCAACTCCATGGCCATGCGCAGCACCTCCGCCTCGGTGGGGGCGACGACCTGCGACTGCTCGAGCCGGGTCTCGCGCTCCACCCGCACCCGGCAGCGCCAGCCCGCCCGCTCCGGGAACTGCGCGGGGCGCCCGATCGTCACCGACACCTGCGTGCCCTCGCGCTGGAACTCCTTGACCGCGATCTGGTCCTCCCGCAACGCGCCCGGCGGAGTCACGCCGGGCACGCGGGCAGGCAACGCCGCAGCTACGGGCCGGTACTGCATCGAAGTCTCCCGGATTCGTCGGTTCGGTCGCGCGCTGTTCTCAGCGACGCCCAGAACCGTAGTCGGACACATCGGACTCTGCAACTTTTCAGCAAATCATCGCGCGCCGGGTCGTGAGACCCCGCTCACCTGGTCACCTACCCACCCCGAGCGCATTCGAACGTGCGGAGACGCAGAACGCCCCGCTACCCGGGATCGGGTGGCGGGGCGTGCCGAGGATGTCGTCAGCGCCGGTAGTTCTCCGGCGGCTGCCACGGCCGTCCGTGCGGGTCGTCCGGACGGTAGCCCGGCTGCTGCTGCGGGGGTTGCTGCTGTTGCGGCGGGTAGGGCTGCTGCGGTTGCGGCGGCGCCGGCTCCGCGGGCGGGGCCGGGGGCTTCTCCAGATCGCGCGGGCGCGCCGGCGGCGTGGGGGTGAGCGGGGCCAGCCCCTCGACCGGCGTCCGGGCGCTGGCCTCGGCGGCGCGAACGGCGCGTTCGATGGTCGGGTCGGGCGCGGTGTCGAACCAGTCCGCCACATCCGAGTCGTCCTCCACCTTCACCGGCGGGACGTCCTCCTGCGGAGGCTCGTAGCGGAACACGCCGTCCTCGCCCTGCGTGGCGAAGTTCTTGGCGAACCCTTCCAGGGCCTTGCCGAAATCGCTGGGCACCAGCCACACCTTGTTGGCATCGCCGCGCGCCACCATCGGCAGCGTCTGCATGTACTGGTAGGCCAGCAGTTCCGGCGTCGGCTTGCCGGATTTGATTGCGGCGAACACCTTTTCGATGGCCTTCGCCTGACCTTGCGCCTGCAGGTAGGCGGCGGCGCGCTCACCCTGGGCCCGCAGGATGCGGCTCTGGCGCTCGCCCTCGGCGGACAGGATCGCCGACTGCTTGGCGCCCTCGGCGGAGAGGATCTGCGCCTGCTTGGCGCCCTCGGCCGTCTTGATCTGCGATTCGCGCGTGCCCTCGGCGGTGAGGATCATGGCGCGCTTCTCGCGGTCGGCCTTCATCTGCTTCTCCATCGACTCCTGGATCGACGGGGGCGGATCGATGGCCTTGAGCTCGACCCGCGCCACGCGCAGGCCCCAGCGACCGGTGGCCTCGTCCAGGACGCCGCGCAGCTGGCTGTTGATCTGGTCGCGGGAGGTGAGCGTCTCCTCGAGCGTCATGCCGCCGACCACGTTGCGCAGGGTGGTAACGGTGAGCTGCTCCACGGCGGCGATGTAGTTGCTGATCTCGTAGACCGCGGCCTGCGGACTGGTGACCTGGAAATACACCACCGAATCGATCTGCAAGGTCAGGTTGTCCTGGGTGATCACCGGCTGCGGCGGGAACGACACCACGCGCTCGCGCAGGTCCACCTTCGCGCGGATGCGGTCGGCGAACGGCACCAGGAACGTCAGCTGCCCGGACACGGTGCGTGAGTACCGGCCGAGCCGCTCGATCACCGCGGCCTCGGCCTGCGGCACCAGCGCGATCGACTTGAACACCACCACCACGACCAGCAGCACCAGTACGGCGGCGACGATCAGTACAGCCATCAAGGCCCCTTCCAGACGACGGCCGTCGCGCCGTCGATCCTCATCACGTACACGGTCACACCCGGCTCGTACACCTCGTCCGGGTTCATCGGCCGCGCGGTCCACTCCTCGCCGCCGAGCTTCACCCGGCCCGAATGCGCGGCGACCTCTTCCAGCACCAGCGCCGACTTACCTTGCAGCGCATCGACATTCGTGGGCACGGCGGGCGGCAGGCTGTAGCGGCGCCGCAGGATCGGGCGCACCCCCAGCATCAGCACGGCGGTGATCACCGCGAACACGATCGCGTCCACGACCAGCGAGGTGTCCGCCGCCGCGCTCACACCGGCGGTGCCGAGGGCGGCGATGCCGATCATGAGCAGCGTGAGGTCACCGGTGAGCATCTCCGCCGCCGCGAGCAGAATTCCCGCGACCAGCCAAAAAATAGCGGCCACACCCCCACTCTAACCGTCCGGAGTTGATCTCGGGCCGCTCTCGGGCGACGGCGCGGCGCCCCGGGGCCGCAGGTTCGGCGAAACGCGGCGTCGCAACCGCGAAATCGCCCTGCCACCCGGTAGTTTCGAGCGGGTGGGTACGCGTGACATGTACGGCGGTGACATCTACTCCGGGCACGCCCGGTCGCGGAAACGGGTGGTGCCGACCGTGGCGGCCGACCGCGATCTCGTCGTGGAGGACGCCGCGACCGGATTCTGCGGCGCCGTGGTGGGTTTCGACCGCAGCTACGACGGCGACTTCGTGAAACTCGAGGACGGGCGCGGCGCGGTGCGGCTGTTCGCGCTGCGCGAGGCGGCGTTCCTCATCGACGGCGAACCGGTCACGCTGGTGCGGCCCGCCGTCGGCGCCCCGAAGCAGCCCGTGCGCTCGGCCTCGGGGTCCACGCGGGTGGAGGGACTGCGGGCGCGCGTCGCCAAGGCCAGCCGGATCTGGGTGGAGGGCGTGCACGACGCCGCGCTCGTCGAACGGGTGTGGGGCCACGATCTGCGCGTGGAGGGCGTGGTGGTGGAACACCTCGAGGGCCTCGACAATCTCGCCGCCCGGCTCACCGACTTCGCGCCCGGCCCCGGCAGGCGGGTGGGCGTGCTGGTGGACCACCTGGTGACCGGGTCGAAGGAAACCCAGCTCACCACCGGGCTCGGGCCGCACGTGCTGGTCACCGGTCACCCCTACGTCGACGTGTGGCAGGCGGTGCGCCCGGCCGCGCTCGGCATCGACACCTGGCCCACCGTGCCGCGCGGCGAGGACTGGAAGACCGGCGTGTGCCGCAGGCTCGGCTGGGGCACGCCGCAGGACGGCTGGCGGCGGGTGTACGACGCGGTGGGCTCGTTCCGGGACCTGGAGTCGCCGCTGATCGGCGCCGTCGAGCGGCTCATCGACTTCGTCACCGAACCGGAGTAGCCCACCGGTCCGTGCGCTCGCGCGGATCCCTCTATGCTCGAAGATTATGTGCTCCCCAAGTGCCACGCTGACGGTGTGGGCCGGCTCCTGGCTGGCCGGGAACAGCGCGCCCGACGACGTGCTGGAGGCCATGCACGCCTGGGCGCCGAGGCACACCATCGCCGCCGGTGATCCGGTCACCGGCGGGCGCACCGACCTGCCGTGGTCCTCGCGCGCGAACCTGCCCGGGAGCGGAGTCATGCCGCTGCTCAAGGTGATTCGCGAAGCGATGGCGCGGCCGGGGGCGCAGTTGCGGCTCGTGCTCCCGGTGCCGGGCGACGTGCGCGGGCTGCCGGTGGGCACGGTGTTCGCCGCCGACGCGGTGGAGGCGGGCGAGGGTCTGCTCATCGGGGTGCCCGGCGGCGAAGGGACCGGCCTGATACCGCATCTGGCCGAGGACGACGCGCTGCAGTGGACCGTGTACAGCGTGCCGATGCCGCTCGCCGCCGGGCCCGACATGTCGCTGGGCGAAGCCGAATACACGATGCGCGAGGCCGTGCGCGACGCCGCCGACGCGCTCATGAAACTGCACACCACCGCCGTCGGCGTCACCGACTCCGATCCGCGCGAACTCATCGAGGCCGAACTGGCCGACTACTCGCGCCACGACTACCCCGAGTCGATCCCGTTGCGCGCCAGGCGAATTCTCGACACCGCCGACCACGTGGCCGCGATTCTCACGGTGGCGCAACGGGAACCGGCCTCCTCCCCCACCTCCGCCACCGCCATCGGCGCCCACGAAAGCCTGCTCCGCCCCCTCTGGGACGCCATCCGCGCCGCCCGCCTCGTCGCCATCCACACCGCCGCCCGCGGGCCCGCCTGACTCGCCCAGCGGCCACCATGACCTTCCCCGTCGCTCGGAGAGCGACCGCCGCCAGTCCCTGCACCGCGCGCGGATCGAACCCCTCGAGCCCAGGGCGGGAACCCTCCGGATCGGTGGAACCTCGAGACGAGGCGTGCTCACCCGGCGGGCACCACCGGCGAGTAACGCCAACCACGCACCCGTATCCGGCACGGCCGACACGGAGATGTCCCGGTGACTCGGCGTGCGCCGAAAGCGGCGCACGCCGGTGACGGGTGGCGCTCAGCGCACAGCCTGCCGCCCTGGCGAACGGGAGCCGGTGCGCAGGATGCATGCGGGCGACGATCCAACAGGCGCGGCACCACCGGGAGCGCGGTCAACCCCGCAGGGCCTGCTTCCAGGGGACGCGAGAGCCGGTGTGCAGGACGCTGCGGGAGTAGATGCGGGCGGCGAGCCAGGCGACGGCGGCGCAGGCGGCGACCATGAGGGCGAGGGAGCCCGCGATCTCCCAGGGGGCGACGTCGCCGGCGGCGGTGCGGACGGGCATGACGAACGCGGAGAACGGGGGGATCCAGGCGGCGATCACGCTGAGCGGGTTGTCGGGGCTGCCGATGGCGAAGATGCTCACGAAGTAGCAGACCATGACGATCAGCATCACCGGGGTGGTGACGCCCTGGACCTCCTCCTGGCGCGACACCAGCGCACCGGCCGCCGCGTACACGAGCGCGAACAGCAGATAGCCGAGCACGAACCACACCAGCGCGCCCGCGATGACCACCGCGGCCGTCCCGCTGAGCGTGATCAACCCCGCCGCGCTGCCCGCCGCGGCGCCCACCACGCTGAGCACCACCACCTGGATGAGCGCCGCCGCGCCGATGCCGAGCACCTTGCCCCACAGCAACTGCAGCGGGCGCGCCGTGGAGAGCAGCAGCTCCACCACGCGGTTGGACTTCTCCTCCACCACGCCCATCGCCACGTACACGCCGAAGCCGAGGACGGAGATCAGCAACAGGATCAGCACGAACCACGCCATGCCGACCTTCTCGCCGCGCTGCGGATCCACCGGCTCCGCGGCCTCCACGGTGACGGTCGCGCCCGTCATCGCCGCCGCGACGGCCGCACTGTCGGCCCCGCTCGCGGCGAGCGCGCGCTCCAGCGCCACCCCGCGCACCACGCCGGTCAGCACCGACCCCAGGGCCGGGTCCAGGTCGTCCTCCACCACCGCGACCACGCCGTCCCCGTCACCCGGCAGCAGCGCCGCGTCGGCGTCGCCGTCGGTGACGCGGGCGCGGGCCTCCTCGGCGGTGAGCCCGTCGGTGACGGTCAGCTCGAGACCGGCCGCCTTCCCGGCCTCGGCCAACGGCGTCACCACGGCCGCGTCCACACCGGCGGCCGCCACGTCGAACGCGGGCTGGCCGTCGTCGCGGAGGAACAGCGAGTAGATCACCGCGGCGGCCACGATGCCGACGGCGGTGATCGCGAGGCCGAGGCGGAACGCCTTGGTGCGGGTCTGGGCGAGCAGTTCGCGGCGCGCGATGAGGCGCACGGCGCGCAGCCACGCGGTGTCCGGGGCCGTCACGAGGCCACCACCTCCCGGTAGAGCTCGGTCAGGGTCGGCCGGTGCGAGGCGAAGTGTCGCACCGGGCCCGCGGCCAGCGCGTGCCGCAGCACGGTCTGGTCGTCCACGGCGTCGTCGAGTTCGAGCACGGTGGCGGGCGGCGCACCGTCGGCCGCCCCGACGTGGCTGAGCACTCGCACGCCGGACAGCCCGCCGGCCCAGGTGGCAGGCGCGTCGGACACGGAGACCTCCAGCCTGCGGGCACCGCGCGAACGCAGCTCGGAGACGGTCCCGTCGGCCCGGATGCGGCCGGCGACGATGATGCCGACCCGGTCGCACAAGCGCTCGACCAGTTCCAGCTGGTGGCTGGAGAACATCACCGGCACGCCGGCGTCGGCCCGTTCGCGCAGCACCTCGCTCATCATGTCCACGGCCACCGGGTCGAGCCCGGAGAACGGTTCGTCCAGCACCAGCAGCGCGGGGCGGTGCACCAGCGCGGCGGCGAGCTGCACGCGCTGCTGGTTGCCGAGGCTGAGTTCTTGCAGCGGCCTGTCGAGTTTGTCGGCGATGCCGAGCCGTTCGGCCCAGCGCCGGATCTCGGCGCGCGCGTCGGCGCGGGTGAGTCCGTGCAATTCGGCCAGGAACTCGAGCTGTTCGCCGACCTGCATGCGCGGGTAGAGCCCGCGCTCCTCGGGCATGTAGCCGAAGCGCTGGCGGGCGGCGAAATCGACCGGCGCGCCGTCGAATACGACGGTGCCCGCGTCGGCGGCCAGGACGCCGAGCACGATGCGCATGGTGGTGGACTTGCCCGCGCCGTTGCTGCCGACGAAACCCAGGATCTCCCCCGGACCGACCCGCAGGCTCACGTCCTCCAGCGCGACGATCTCACCGAAATACTTACGCAGACCGTGTAATTCGAGCGCCATCCCGGCGACCTCCCCTCCGACTCGATGGTTCCGGCCCGAGAAGCACCCGCACCGGAACAGGATTCAGTTCCCGGCGGGCCTGCCCCGGGGCGGCAGGGCGCAGCAACCGACGGCGCAGGGCGTGCCGTTGCGCGTGCACCCGTGACCGGGCACGGCCCCGAGTTTGCGCGCGGGCACACCGTCGAGATGTTCGGCGACGAGTTCGGCCACCATCCGCGCGAACCGGGGATCGGGGCCGGGTGTCGCGGCCCGCGCGAACGCCATGCCCAGTTCGCCCGCCTTCTCCTTGGCCTCGTTGTCGAGATCCCAGATCACTTCGAGGTGATCGGAGACAAATCCGACCGGACACACCACCACGGCGTCCACGCCTTTGGCGGAGAGATCCTCGAGGTGGTCGACGATGTCGGGTTCGAGCCACGGCACCTGCGGCGACCCCGACCGCGACTGCCACACCAGGTCGTAGTCGCCGAAATCTGTTGCCGCCGCGCACAATCGGGCCGCGTCGGCGACCTGACGGCTGTACAGGCGAACGTCGGCGTCGGGCGCGGGGGCCGTGTCGGCCGCCACCGGGATGGAGTGCGCGGTGAACACCAGCCGCGCGCCGTCCCTGCGCTCGGCGGGCAGTTCCGCCAGCGCCGCGCGGATCGCGTCGGCGAACGCCTCGACCAGCAGCGGGTGGTCGAAGTACTGCCGCAGCTTCACCAGATCGGGCGCGCCCTCGCCGAATGCCGCACGCGCCCTGGCGATGTCCTCGTTGTACTGCGCGCAGCCGGAGTAGCCACCCCACGCCGAGGTGGTGAAGACCAGCGCCTCGCGCACACCGTCGGCGGCCATCCGCGCGACGGTCTCCTCCACCATCGGATACCAGTTGCGGTTGCCGAAGTAGACCGGCAGATCCCGTCCCGCGGTGGCGAATTCGCGCTCCACCGCGGCGATGATGTCGCGGTTGAGCGCGTTGATCGGCGAGACGCCCCCGAAGTGGAAGTAGTGCTCGGCCACTTCCTCGAGCCGTTCGCGCGGCACCCCGCGCCCGCGAGTCACGTTCTCCAGGAACGGCATCACGTCCTCGGGGCGTTCCGGGCCGCCGAACGACAGCAGCAGCAGCGCATCGGCGGCCACAGTCACCTCCTCGGGAGCGATATCAGTGGACGAAGCCGTTTTCCGGGAACCAGGTGTTGTGGCTGGCGCCGCCGTCCACGTAGATGATGGAGCCGGTGGTGGCGGGCAGCCAGTCCGAGAGCAGCGCCACGATCGACTTCGCCACGGCGGTCGGATCGTCGACGTCCCAACCGATGGGCGAGGCGCCGTCCCAGTAGACGTTGAGCTGGTTCAGCTTCGCGGCGTCGTCGGTGGCGGTGCCGGCGATCGCCTTGGCGGCCAGCGTCTTGATGGGGCCCGCCGCGATGAGGTTGGAGCGCACCCGCTTGGCCTCGCCCACCTCGCGCGCGACGTAGCGGTTGACCGACTCCAGCGCCGCCTTCGCCACACCCATCCAGTTGTAGAACGGCATCGCGGTGCGCGGGTCGAAGTCCATGCCCACCAGCGAACCGCCCTCGTTCAGCACGGGCAGCACGGCGCGGGCCAGCGAGGCGTAGCTCCAGGCGGAGATCTCGAAAGCCTTGGCGGCGTCGGGGCCGGGGCCCTCGAGGAACGGCTTGGCGTCGGGACCCATCAGGGTGCGGGGCGCGAACGCGATGGAGTGCAGCACGCCGTCGATGCCCTCGGGCGCCAGCTCGCGCACCTTGTCCGCGAGTGCGGCCAGATCCTCTTCGCTGGTGACATCGAGCCCGATGGCGGGCGGGATCTCCTGCGGCAGGCGCTTGGCGATCCGGTCGATCAGCCGCAGCCGCTCCGGGATACCGGTGATGAGCACCTTGGCACCCTGCTCCTGCGCCACCCGCGCCGCGTGGAACGCGATGGAGGAGTCGGTGATGATGCCGGTGATGAGGATGGTCTTGCCTTCGAGCAATCCGCCCATGAGTTTCTCGGTTCTCCTGAAAGTCGTGAGTGCAGGTGACGGCGGGACTAGTGGCCCATGCCCATGCCGCCGTCGACGGGCAGGATCGCGCCGTTGATGTAGGAGGCGTCGTCGGAGGCCAGGAAGCTGATGGCGGCGGCCACTTCCTTCGGATCACCCACGCGGCGCGCCGGGATCACCTTGAGCACCAGTTCCTTGAGCTCCTCGTTGGCCTCTTCCCGGGTCATGTCGGTGTCGATGAAGCCGGGGGCGACCACGTTCGCGGTGATGTTGCGGTTGCCGATCTCGCGGGTGAGCGCGCGGGCCATGCCGATCAGGCCCGCCTTGGACGCGGAGTAGTTGACCTGGCCCGGGCCGCCGAAGGTGCCCATCACCGAGCCGAGGAAGATGAGGCGACCGAACTTGCCGCGGATCATGGCGCGGCTGGCGCGCTTGGCACAGCGGAACGCGCCGGTCAGGTTGGCGTCGATGACGCGGCTGAACTGCTCCTCGCTCATGCGCATGACCAGCGTGTTGTCCACGATGCCCGCGTTGGCCACCAGCACCTCGACCGGACCCTGGTGGGCTTCCACCTCGGCGAACGCCTGCTCGACCGAATCCATATCGGTGACATCGCACTTCACGCCGAACAGCCCGTCCGGCGCCCCCGATCCGCGATGGGTCACGGCCACCTTGTGACCGTCCGCCGCCAGCCGCTGCGCGACCGCCAGTCCGATGCCGCGATTGCCGCCGGTCACCAGGACCGAGCGCGATGTGATGTTCGACATGAGCACCAACCTATCTGTTCGAGTTCGTCCGCCCGCGCACGGGCTCTCCACGTCGCAGCAGCGTACGCGGGCCGCTAGGGCAGCCGTTGACGATAGAGCAATCCGGTCACGATGCCGGCGGCCACGACGAGCATGCCCATCAGCAGCCACGGTCTGCTGGCGTCGCCGCGGGTGGTCTCGTAGCCGATCTGCTCCTCGAGGGTGTCGTAGACGGCGTTGAGTTCCTCCAGGCTGGAGGCGGTGTAGAACTCGCCGCCGGACAGGGTCGCGATCTCGCGCAGCGACTCGTTGTCGACGGGCACCTTCACCCGCTGCGGGTTGCCGCCGTCGGGGTCCGGGATCTCCACCGAACCCCAGTCGGTGCCGAAGGAGATGGTGGAGACCGGGATGCCCTTCTGCTTGGCCAGCCGGGCCGCGGTGAACGCGTGCCGCGGGTTCTCCACGTCGGTGTCGTCGGGGACGGTCTGCTTACCGTCCGACATGAGCACCACCCGGGCGGGGGGTGGGGTCTCCGCGCCGCCGAGCACGGTGGCGAGCGTGTCGATGGACTGCAACGCCGTGAGGATGCCCTCGCCGGTGGCGGTGCGCTCGGCCAGTTTGATGTTGTCGATGGCCGCCTTCACCGATTCGCGATTCGTGGTGGGCGACACCATGACCGACGCGGTGCCCGCGTAGGTGACGAACCCCAGATTGATGCCCTGGGTGAGGCCGTCGACGAATTTCTTGCCCGCCTCCTGTGCCACCTGCAGGCGGCTCGGCGACACGTCGGTGGCCTCCATCGACAGCGACACATCCATCACCAGCACGACGGTCGCGCGGTTGCGCGGCACCTTCTGCACCGAGGTGGGACCGGCGGCGGCGATGGTCAGCAGCACCAAGCCGACCAGCATCAGCGCGATCGGCGCGTGGCGCATCGGGTTCGGCCGCGCCGGGGCGACCTTCTCCAGCACCGACATGTTGGAGAACCGCAGCATCTGCTTGTGCCTGCTGCGCTGCACCAGCACGTAGCCGAGCGCGAGAAGCAGGACGACGACCAGGAAACCGAGCCAGACCAACGCGGTGAAATGGGAAATACTCACTGGCGAGGCACCCGCCCGCTCGGGGCGCCGAAGCTGTGGCGCCGGGTGGACACGAACCGGACCACGTCGGCGATCCAGTCCCGATCGGTCCGCAACGACAGCACCGGCGCGCCGCAGCCGCGCAGCGCCTGCTCGACCTGCGCGCGGTGCTCGCGCGCGGCGGCGGCGAAATCGGCGCGCAGCGTGGGCGTCACGCTGAACTCGCGGGTGCGGCCGCTCTCCGGATCGTGCAGCACGACGTCGCCGACGTCGGGCAGTTCCAGGTCGCGGGGATCGAGGACCTCGACGGCCAGCAGATCGTGACGCGCGGAGATCGCGCGCAGCGAACGCTGCCAGTCGATGTCGCCGAGGAAGTCGCTGATGATCACGGCGAGACCGCGTTTGCACTGCGGTCGGCGCAGCGATTCGATCGCCGAGCGCAGATCGCCACGCACGCCGTCGCGGGCGTGCGGGGTGGTCGCGATGCCGCGCAGCAGGGTCTGCGCGTGAATCCGCCCGCTGCGCGCGGGAATTCGGACCAGCTGCTCGCCGGTGGCGACGACGGCGCCGATGCGGTTGCCGCCGCCGCTGGTGAGATGGGTGACGGCCGCGGCGGCCGCGATGGCCAGATCGCGCTTCTGGCACGCGGCGGTGCCGAAGTCGAGGCTGGCCGACAGGTCGACCACCATCCACGTCTCCAGCTCGCGGTCGGCGATCATCTGCCGCACGTGCGGATGGGTGGTGCGGGCGGTCACCGACCAGTCCATCTGGCGCACGTCGTCGCCGGGCTGGTACATCCGCGACTCGCCCGGCTCGGAGCCGGGGCCGGGGATCAGGCCCAGGTGGTCGCCGTGCAGCACGCCGTCCAGGCGCCTGCGGACGGTGAGTTCGAGGGTCTTCAGCGCCGCCGACAGCCGCGGATCGGTCAGCTCGCCCGCGCGGAACGAGGGCGGTGCGTGCGATGTCCTGCTGTTCACTCGGGGAACCTCGGGCCCTGCCGACGCGGAGGTCACTTGGGCTGGTTGTTGCCGACGGCCGGAGCCATCTGCGGCTGCGCGCCCTGGCCCTGCGGCTGCGGCGGCTGCGGAATATGCGACTGCTGCTGCGGCGGCTGCGGCACGCCGGGCGCCGGCACGGGACGCTCACCCGAGGGCACCGCCTGCGGGGCGACCTGCGGCAGGCCGACGGTCTGCAGCACGCGCCGGATCACCTCCTCGGGGGTGACCTCGTCGGCGAGCGCGTCGTAGGACAGCACCAGGCGGTGGCGCAGCACGTCGGGGATCACCTCGACCACGTCCTGGGGCACCACGTAGTCGCGGCCGCGGATCAGCGCGACGGCGCGGGCGGCGGCGATGATGCCGAGGCTGGCGCGCGGCGAGGCGCCGTAGGCGATCCACCCCGCGACGTCGTTCAGGCCGAAGTCCTGCGGCTTGCGGGTCGCGGCGATCACCCGGACCACGTAGTCGACCAGCGCGTGGTGCACGAAGGTGTTCGCGGCGACCTTCTGCAGGCGGATGATGTCCTCGGGCGAGAGCACCGGCTTGGCCTCCGGCGGCGTGACGCCCATCCGGTAGATGATCTCGCGCTCCTCCTCGACCGAGGGGTAGTCCACGACCACCTTGAACAGGAAGCGGTCGCGCTGCGCCTCGGGCAGCGGGTACACGCCCTCGCTCTCGATCGGGTTCTGCGTCGCCATGACCAGGAACGGGTCGGGCATCGGGTAGGTCTTGCCGCCGATGGAGACGTGCCGCTCGGCCATCACCTCGAGCAGCGCGGACTGCACCTTGGCGGGCGCGCGGTTGATCTCGTCGGCGAGCACGAAATTCGCCACCACCGGGCCGAGTTCGGTGTCGAACTGCTCGCGGCCCTGCCGGTAGATCCGGGTGCCGATGAGGTCGGTGGGCACCAGGTCGGGCGTGAACTGCACGCGCGAGAACGAGCCGCCGACGACCTTGGCGAAGGTCTCCACCGCGAGCGTCTTGGCGATGCCGGGCACGCCTTCGAGCAGCACGTGACCGCGCGCGAGAACGCCGACCAGCAGCCGTTCCACCAGCCGGTCCTGGCCCACGATCACCCGTTTGACCTCGAAGATCGCCTTCTCCAGGGTCGCGACGTCGCGTTCCAGCGAGCCCGGCGCCTTTTCCGGCGCGTCCTTGGCCAATTCCGGCCCGCTCACTTTGTCCGTCGAAGTCACCAACATCCCCGCTTTCGCCTCGGTATCGGTCGTGCTGGCCCCAACTATTCCAGGTAATCGCGCGGGATGCCGCAACCGGCTCCGGTATCAGCGCAATTCGCGCGTTCGGACGGGCGCGCGGGGCGACACGCCGACGTCCGCGACGACGCGGGGGCGTGTCCTTTCGACGTCCGATTCGCCCGGATCGTTCGGTGTCCCGGTTCAGGACACGATGCGCACGGCGTAGGGCATGATGCCGCTCTCGCGGACCGGCGACACCTTCACCACGTCACCGGACTGCGGGGCCTCCACCATCTTCCCGTTGCCCAGGTACAGCGCCACGTGCTGGCTACCGCCCGGCCCCCAGAACAGCATGTCGCCGCGCATCCGCTCGCCCACCGGCACGCGGGTGCCCGCGTTGTACTGGTAGCCGCTGTAGTGCGGGAGCGAGACGCCGATGCCCGCGAACGCGTACAGCATCAGGCCGGAGCAGTCGAAGCCGATCTTGTTGTAGTCGCCGTGGCTGTCGGCCACGCCGCCGTCGCGGATGCCGAGGGTGGGACCGTCCTCGTCACCGCCGCCCCACGCGTACTGCACACCCAGTTGCGACATGGCGCGGTCCACCACGATCTCCACCGCCTCCGAACCGCGCACCGACGGCACGTCCGTCTTGGGTGTGCTGCGCTTGGGCGGGGGTGCGTCCTCGAGCTGGGTGTGCGGCCGTTTCCCGTTGCCCGCCTGGGCCGCTCGATCGCGCGCGGCCTGGTCGGCGGCGGCGCGGGCGGCGGCCGCCGCGGCGGCGGCCTGGATCGCGGCCTCCTCGGCGCGGCGCTGCTGATCCCACGACTGGTACGCCTCGCGCTGGCTCTGCAATCCGGCCACGTTCGCGCGAGCGGCGTCCAGCCGGCTCTGCGCGGCATCGCGTTCGCGCAGCAGGCTGTCGCGCTGCGCGGTCTGGCGGTCCACCTCGGCCTTGGCCTGCGCGACGGCGTGCTCGGCGTCGTCCTTCTTCTGCTGGGCCACCGCCGCGGCCGCGTCGGCCTGCGCCTTGGCCTGGCGCGCAGTCGAATTGCGGTTGCCCTGCTCGATCTGGGCGCGGCGCAGCGCGTCGAGCACCTGCCGCTGGTTCTTGGACACCAGCCCGAGCACCTGGGAGCGGTCGATGGCAGCGCCCGGTGTGGACGCGGCGAGGTAGGTGACCATGGAGCCCACGCCGGGACGGGTGTAGGCCTGGGTGGCGAAGTCGTCGAATTCATGCCGGGCGCGAACGACTTCGTCGCCGGCGACGGCCAGATCCCGCTCGGTGCTCGTGACCACGGCGGCCGCCGCGTCGACGGCGTCGCGGGCGTTCTGCAGGTCGACCAGCGCCCGGTTGACCTCCTCGCGCTTGATCGCGAGCGCGCCGTCGAGTTCCTGGAGTTGCTGGTTCACCGAGCCGACCTGGTTGATGAGCGCGCCCACCTCGCCGATGCCCGCGTCGACGCGCGCGCCCGCGTCGGCGATCTCCCCGTCGCTGGGGTTGGGGGGCGGGGGCGGCACCGAGGCGGTGGGACCGGCGGTGACGACCACCGCGACACACACCAGCAAACCCAGAGCGACCGATAGCCCGCGCCGCCCGATCCGGCCTGTTCCGCGCATCGCACCTCCAAGGACCCGAGTCCGGCTTCGCCTCACGAGCCCCGACCGCACCATCGAGCTCAGTGGTGGGCGGATAGCCCTCGACAACACTTGTTCCCCATCGGTAACCACTCGAACCGTACGACACTTCTGTCACCAAGAAAACTCCAGCAACAGAATCACACACGCGTAATTCCGCGCATTGCCGGGAATTAGCCAGATGCGCGCAGGGGATTCGGGGTTAAAACAAACCGACCGTTAGGAAAAGTGGCGAAGAGGAGACCGATTACCGGTCGACGGGGTGATTCTCGCTCGGCGGCGCGGCGTCCGACTCGGCCTTGGCGCGGCGCACCTTGACCCAGTAGAGCCCGCCCACGGCCAGCGCGGTGCCCGCCAGCAACACCGAGGTGATCGCGGTCCAGGACACCATGTCCGACTCCTCGAGGCGGTCCACGAAGATCCGCGCGGCCGCCACCGAATCGCCCTGCTTGCTCTTGGCCGCGTCCTCGGCCCACTCGAGCTTCACCCGGCTGATGGTGTCGCTGTGCGTGCCCACCCAGTCGTCGCTGAAGACCACCACGGTCCCGGGTTCGGATTTGCCGATCTCGATGGCCAGGTCCCGTAGATTGGAATCGTGTCCTGGATTCCCGGGGATCACCACGATGGTCAGCTCGAGCCCGTCGGCCCGCGCCTCGGTCACTATCGCCTCGAGCCCGGCCCGGTCCCTGCCCTCCGGTGCGGCGACGTTGGTCTGCGCGACCTCGGCCTTGATCGTCGACAGCGTGTCCGCGTCGATCGTCGGCGGCAGCTCCGCGCGCTGGGGAGTGAAAACCGAGGTGTACGTGGGCGCCATCTTCCATCCGGTCTGTCGAGCCGCGTCGGCGGACATTCAACACTGCAGGGTGAGCTGAGTTCGACCCTGAGCCAGCTCGGAAGCACAGTACGCGACCGGGGCCCGCGGCACCGACCCCCGCCACGCCGAACGCCCCCCGCGCGTTTCACAGGACAAGCGTACTGTTAGAGTCGAGGCGCGAGGAACCGGCGCTCTTGCGGCGCCGGGGCCCCTCCAAGGACTCGAGCCATCGGCACAGCCCCGCCGATGGCCAACCCTCACAGACGAGTGGAGCTGACGTGACGACAAGTATCGATACTTTCGGCGCCAAGGGCACCCTCGAGGTCGGAAGCAACTCCTACGAGATCTTCCGTCTCTCGGCCGTGCCCGGCACCGAGAAACTCCCCTACGCACTGAAGGTCCTCGCGGAGAACCTGCTCCGCACCGAGGACGGCGCCAACATCACCGCCGATCACATCCGTGCCATCGCCAATTGGGATCCCTCGGCCCAGCCGAGCATCGAGATCCAGTTCACCCCGGCCCGCGTGATCATGCAGGACTTCACCGGAGTGCCCTGTGTCGTCGATCTCGCCACCATGCGCGAGGCCGTCACCACCCTCGGCGGCGACCCGAACAAGGTCAACCCGCTCTCGCCCGCCGACATGGTCATCGACCACTCGGTCATCCTGGACGTCTTCGGCCGCGCCGACGCCCTCGAGCGCAACGTCGACCTCGAGTACGAGCGCAACGGCGAGCGTTACCAGTTCCTGCGCTGGGGCCAGGGCGCGTTCGACGACTTCAAGGTCGTCCCCCCGGGCATGGGCATCGTGCACCAGGTCAACATCGAGTACCTGGCGCCCACCGTCATGGTCCGCAAGGGCCAGGCCTACCCCGACACCTGCGTCGGCACCGACTCGCACACCACCATGGTCAACGGCCTGGGCGTGCTGGGCTGGGGCGTCGGCGGCATCGAGGCCGAGGCGGCGATGCTGGGCCAGCCCGTCTCCATGCTCATCCCGCGCGTGGTCGGCTTCAAGCTGACCGGTGAGATCCAGCCCGGCGTGACCGCCACCGACGTGGTGCTCACCGTCACCGACATGCTGCGCAAGCACGGTGTGGTCGGCAAGTTCGTCGAGTTCTACGGCAAGGGCGTCGCCGAGGTGCCGCTGGCCAACCGCGCCACCCTGGGCAACATGAGCCCCGAATTCGGCTCCACCGCGGCGATCTTCCCGATCGACGCCGAGACCGTGAACTACCTGCGCCTCACCGGCCGCACCGACGAGCAGCTCGCGCTGGTCGAGGCGTACGCCAAGGAGCAGGGCATGTGGCACGACCCGGACAACGAGCCCGCCTACTCCGAGTACCTCGAGCTGGACCTGAGCACCGTGGTGCCCTCCATCGCCGGCCCGAAGCGCCCGCAGGACCGCATCCTGCTCAGCGAGTCGAAGATCGCCTTCCGCAAGGACATCCACAACTACACCTCCGACGCCGAGGGCGGCGCGGCCGCCGACACCCCGCACTCGAACCTGGACGAGGCCATCGAGGAATCCTTCCCGGCCAGCGATCCCGCCGTGCTGTCCTTCGCCGACGACGACGCCGTCATCGTGCACTCGGCCGCGAACGGCGCCGAGGGCCGCCCGACCAAGCCGGTCCGGGTGCGGTCGGAGGAGCGCGGCGAGTTCGTGCTCGACCACGGCGCCGTCGTGGTCGCGGGCATCACCTCCTGCACCAACACCTCCAACCCGTCGGTCATGATCGGCGCGGCGCTGCTGGCCCGCAACGCGGTCGAGAAGGGCCTGTCGTCCAAGCCGTGGGTGAAGACCAACATGGCGCCGGGCTCGCAGGTCGTCAACGACTACTACGAGAAGGCCGGCCTGTGGCCGTACCTGGAGAAGCTGGGCTTCTACCTGGGCGGTTTCGGCTGCACCACCTGCATCGGCAACACCGGCCCGCTGCCGGAGGAGATCTCCAAGGCGGTCAACGACAACGACCTGTCGGTCACCGCGGTGCTCTCGGGCAACCGCAACTTCGAGGGCCGCATCTCCCCCGACGTGAAGATGAACTACCTGGCCTCGCCGCCGCTGGTCATCGCCTACGCGCTCGCGGGCACCATGGACTTCGACTTCGAGACCGACCCGCTGGGCAAGGACACCGAGGGCAACGACGTCTACCTGCGCGACATCTGGCCCTCGCCGCAGGAGATCGACGACACCATCAAGTCGGCGATCAGCCAGGACATGTTCCGCAAGTCCTACGCCGACGTGTTCAAGGGCGACCACCGCTGGCAGAACCTGGCCACCCCGGAGGGCGACACCTTCGCGTGGGACGAGAACTCGACCTACGTGCGCAAGGCGCCGTACTTCGACGGCATGCAGCTCGAGCCGTCGCCGGTGTCCGACATCAAGGGCGCGCGCGTGCTGGCGCTGCTGGGCGACTCGGTCACCACCGACCACATCAGCCCGGCGGGCCCGATCAAGCCCGGCACCCCGGCCGCGCAGTACCTGGACTCGCACGGCGTGGAGCGCAAGGACTACAACTCGCTGGGTTCGCGGCGCGGTAACCACGAGGTCATGATCCGCGGCACCTTCGCCAATATCCGGCTGCGCAACCAGCTGCTCGACGACGTCTCGGGTGGTTACACCCGCGACTTCACCCAGCCCGGCGGTCCGCAGGCGTTCATCTACGACGCCTCGCAGAACTACCAGAAGGCCGGCATTCCGCTGGTCGTGCTGGGCGGCAAGGAGTACGGTTCGGGCTCCTCGCGTGACTGGGCCGCCAAGGGCACCCGCCTGCTGGGCGTGAAGGCCGTCATCACCGAGTCGTTCGAGCGCATCCACCGCTCCAACCTGATCGGCATGGGCGTCATCCCGCTGCAGTTCCCGGCGGGCGAGTCGGCCAAGTCGCTGGGCCTGGACGGCACCGAGACCTTCGACATCGAGGGCATCACCAAGCTCAACGAGGGTGTGACCCCGAAGACGCTGAAGGTCACCGCCACCAAGGAGAGCGGCGAGGTCATCACCTTCGACGCGGTGGTCCGCATCGACACCCCCGGTGAGGCCGACTACTACCGCAACGACGGCATCCTGCAGTACGTGCTGCGCAACATGATCCGCAGCTGACGTGTCCCGGTTCCCGTGCGCGGGAACCGGGTCCGTCGCGGAGCATGTGGTCGGCCGCGCGTGGCCGATCGTCCGAGGGTCCGCGCACCGCACGTTTCGCGGTGCGCGGACCTGTCCGCATTGCCCGTTTCGCCCTCGCCGAGGAGCCTCAGCCCCCATGCCCAAGGTCAGCGACGACCATCTCGCCGCCCGACGAAGTCAGATACTCGACGGGGCCCGGCGCTGCTTCGCCGAATACGGCTACGACGGCGCGACGGTGCGCCGCCTCGAAGAAGCCATCGGCCTGTCGCGCGGCGCCATCTTCCACCACTTCCGCGACAAGGACGCGCTGTTCCTGGCCTTGGCCCAAGAGGACGCCGAGCGCATGGCCGATGTCGCGGCCAATCAGGGTCTGGTGCAGGTCATGCGGGACATGCTCGCCGACCCCGACCAATTCAATTGGCTCGGTACGCGTTTGGAGATCGCACGCCGCCTGCGCACCGACCCCGACTTCCGCGCCGGCTGGACCCAGCGCTCCGCCGACCTCACCGCCGCCACCCTCGCCCGCCTCGAGCGCCGCAAGGCCGCGGGCGCCCTGCGCGACGACGTCCCCACCGACGTCCTGCTCGGCTACCTCGACCTCGTCCTCGACGGCCTCATCGCCCGCATCGCCTCCGGCCACACCAACGAAAACCTCTCCGCCGTCCTGGATCTCGTCGAAGCCTCGGTCCGCCGCAAGGATTGAACGTGCGCGCCCGGCGCGTCCCGGTAACAGGCGCTTCGCCTCGCGCGACTGGGTTGATATCTCCGCCGATTCGAATCCCGACGCCTTGTGCACCGATCGGCGACGTCCCGCCGAGACACGCCGCGACCGTCGTCCGGCACGCAGAGAGGCCGCCCATGACCGACGCACCGCCGACCGTCGACGCTCCGGCGGAATGGCGACTGGACCCGCCCGACGAACTCGCCGTGCGCGGGTTGCAGATCCGGATGATGCGCGCCGACGTGGCGGCGACACGCAAAGGCAAGGCCGCCGAACGTAAGTCGGCGGTGCTGGACGAATTCGCCTCGGCCTTCACCGCATTGCGTGACGCACCCACCCCGGCGGCGGACGAGAACGCCGCACCGCTCGATCTCGACGCCATTCTGGGGGACGTCACCGCACTGGCGACGCGGATCACCGAACGCCCGCGCGCGGTCTCCGCGCTGATCGAACTGATGGTGTTCACGCCCTGGCCGGACGGGATCACCTGGGATTCCGGGGCCCGCAAATCCGCGCTGGACGAGGCCGCCCGCGACCTTGCCGGGTTGGCGCCCGGCGATCTCGCGGCCCTCACCCGCGAATTCGACGCCGTCATGAAACAGTTGCGGCGCAAGTCGATCCGGTGGGGACGGGTCGCGGCGGTGACCGTCGTCGGCTTGGGAGCGGGCGTCATGACCGGCGGGATGGCGGCGCCGGCGATCGGCGCCGCCGTCGGCGGCACGCTCGGGCTCAGCGGCGCCGCCGCGACCTCCGCCGGACTCGCCGCGCTGGGCGGCGGATCACTCGCGGCGGGCGGTTTCGGCGTCGCGGGCGGCACCGCGCTGGTGACCGGTGTCAGCGGGCTGACCGCCGCCGGTGTGGCGGGCGCGAGCGCCCGGTACAGCCGCTTCGGCAGCGGCACCCTCGCCCTCGACGCGGTGAAGATCGCGCTGGCCGCCCGGCTGCTCGCCGCCGAGGACGCCGACCGCGATCAGAAACTGCGGCGGATCGTGGAGAGCCTGCAGCAGACCGCGAACCACCTCGCGGAGAAGACGAATCTGCTCACCGAGCGGATCGCCGAGTTGAAGGAACAGAACCGCGCGCTGTCCGACGACAACAATAGCCTGCGCGCGGCGGTGACGCGGCTGCGCACCGAGCTGATCGACGCCAGGGCCGACACCAAGCGGCTGCGCGCGGAACTCGAAGCGGCGCAACGGGATCGGGCGACGGTCGACGTTGTTCTCGACCGGCTGCCGTCGGTGGCGGCCGGCGAATGAGCGACGACGCCGACCGCAACCTCGACGCGCTCGCCCGCCGCCTGGCCGACGTCGACCGCGCCGTCGACGCCGCGCTCGGTGACGATCCGGTCGCGGCGTCCCTCCAGGTCTCCCCGCACCGCCTGTCCTATGACGAACTCACCGCCTTCAACGACGAATTGCGCGAGCGCTCGGGATGGACCGGGGTGGATCCCGAAGCCGGACTCACTCCGGAACACCGCGAGGCCCTGGCGGCGTGGCGGGAGCGGCACCGCCTGCGGTGGACGGACCGCGACCTGGCGATCGTCGGCGTCGCGGGGCTGGTCGGCGCGCTGTCGGTCTGGTTCGACTCGTCGATCGACGGCGGCGTGCGCACCGGATTCGGCAAGCTCGAGGCGACCGACCGCGTGAGCCGGTGGAAGAAGGCGGGCGAACGGCTGCCCATCGACTTCATGGGTGCCGGATTCGGCGGCCGGACCCATCGCATCAAGTCCGGCGGACATGATCTGCTGCGCGTCTTCAGTTCCCTGCGGTCGATCGTCGACGGCGAATTCCACGGCAAGAGAAGAGAATCCGGCCGCAAGGTGGACTTCTCCGAGGGCGGGAGATTCGATGAGGTCGACGGGTGGGCCGACGCCGCGGGCCGGCTCATGCGCCATCTCGCGGCCGACTTCCTCACGCCCATGAGCCTGCCCGTCCCCGGTACGAGCTGGCTCTACGACAGCGACGACGAGCGGGTCGAGCAGTTCGCCCTGCATGCGTACTCTGGGCTGCGCGCGGGCGAAGGGTGGAATCTGCGCAGCGCGACGGTCGGCCCCGGCTTCACCGCGCTCCTGACCGAGGTGATCGTGCGCACCCACGTCGCAGCGGAGGCGTACGAGCATACCGGCGCCCTGTCCGCGCCCACCCGAGCACAGCGGCGCAAACGCACGGAGCTGCTGCTCGCCGCGCACACGCTGGTCGGCGCCGTCTCGCTGGGCAAGACGGCCGCGCGCTTGGTCGCGATGCCCGGCGCGCACGGACGCCCGCACCCGGCGGCGATCCGGCACCTCCAATTGCCGACCCTGATCCGCGCGGGGCACCTCGCCGTCGGCGTGGTCCGGGACGCGCGCTCCACCGACCGGTATTCGGCGCGGACCTGGGACGAACTGGTGGTCGGCTCGGCGCGGGTGTGGCAGCTGGACCTGCCCGCGGTGCTGGAGGAACGCTGCGCGCTCGACGACTGAGTGGTCACGTCAGGGTTCGCCTTCCAGAGCGGTGAGGAGTTGGCGGATCAGGCGGTCGAGGGTGTGGCGGTCGGGGGTGGAGAGGGGGGCGAGGAGGCGGGATTCGTTGGCTACGTGGGCGGTGACGACCTCGTCGACGAGGGTGCGGCCGGCGTCGGTGAGGGCGACGCGGATGGCGCGGCGGTCGGTGGCGTCAGCGGTGCGGCGGACCAGGCCCGCCGATTCGAGGCGGTCGAGGCGGCCGGTCATGCCCGCGCGGGAGAGCATGAGTGTGTCGGCCAGGACCGACGGGTTCAGTTCGTAGGGCGCACCGGAGCGGCGCAGCGCGGCGAGCACGTCGAATTCGCCGCGCTGCAAACCGTGCGCGGTGAACACGGCTTCGATCTCGCGCTGCGCGACAACCATCAGCCTGCCCAGGCGGCCGATGATCGCCATCGCCTCGAGGTCCAGGTCGGGGCGCTCGCGGCGCCACTGGGCGGCGATCGCGTCGACGGCATCCGGCTTCGATTCGGTCATGGACAGGAGTCTATTCGTCGCGATATAGTTCGGTAACGAATTATCAATCACCGAACAATTGGAGTCGTCATGACCGCCCCCACCCGCCCCGCCGCCCTGGTCCACCCCGACGAGGCCGAGACCATCGGCACCGACACCGCTCGGGTGCGCCTGCTCCTCGACGCCGACCGCACCGGCGATTCGGTGAGCACCGTCGAGGTGATCCTGGCGCGCGGAGCCGACGGCGCCGCACCGCATTTCCACACAAAGTCCGACGAACTGTTCGTCGTCACCGAGGGCGAGATCCAGGTCCTCGCCGGCGAGGAGATCGTCACGGTCGGTGCGGGCGGCGCCCTGGTGGTCCCGAAATTCATGCCGCACGCGTTCGGCGCCACCCCCGACAGCACCGCGCGCCTGGTGATCGCCCTCATGCCGGGCGTGCGCCGCTTCGGCTACTTCCGCCTCCTGGACCGCCTGGCCCGCGGCGAGGCCACCTTCGAGGACCTGGCCGCGAGCCAGGACGAGTACGACAACCACTTCGTCGACGCCCCCGCCTGGTGGGCGGAGCGCAACGCCCACCGCGCCTGAGGCGCCGGATCATGCGCCCACCAGCCCGAATGTGGCGCACACGGCACCCGATCCGGGAACAGGCAGGCACCCGACCTCGGTTGGACCGGGTTATGAGCCACACTGTGCCGATCGTCGTCCGCGGCTACGAACTGGACACCCTGGGCCACGTGAACCAGGCCGTCTACCACCAGTACGCCGAGCACGCGCGCTGGGAACTGCTGCGCGAGGCCGGCCTCGCCGGCGACAAGCTGATCGCCGCGGGCATCGCCCCGGTGGTCCTCGAGACCACCATCAAGTACCTGCGCGAGCTGCGCGGCGGCGACGAGATCACCGTGACCACCGACTCGGAATGGACCAGCGGCAAGATCTTCCGCTTCCGCCAGAGGATCGTGAAGCTGGACGGCACCGTGTCGGCCGAGCTCGTGGTCACCGGCGGCGTCATGGATCTGACCGCGCGCAAGCTGATCGCCGACCCCGCCGAGCGCCTGCGGGCCCTCGCCGATCGCCCCGATCTGCTGGATCTGTAGCCCGCCGCCACCCCCGGGCAAGCGCTCTGGCGCACGGCGCCCGGGGTTGTAGCTCCAACGTTGCGAACCGCGTTTTTCCGTGGCACGGAAAAACTTTCGGCGCGCACGCCGAACCGCGCGACAGGCGTGGTGAAATCTCGCGATCCGGGCCGGGCGTCCCACGGCACGCGTTATGATCCAGGTCACGCTCGGGGGTCCTGGCAAATCGCGAGCAGATCGGAGAGCAGACCATGGCCGACGCATACCACCGCCCCGGTGCCGCGCCGACGGACGACCGCGTCCCCGCACTCCACGGCCTGCTCGTGGCCGAGTCGGACCGCGAGATATCCGTGCGCGTCGCCGAGGGTACGTGGACGTTCCGCCGGTCCGATGTGCTGCGCGTCCTCGATCACGCCGACCCCGCGCCCGAGGCCGAAGCGGGCCGTCGCGTACTGGTCGACATCCGCCCCGGCGCGACCGCCGATTTCACCCGCCGCCTGCGCGTGGAACTGGTGGACCGCCCGATGACGCTGGCCGCCGCGCCCTCCCCCGCGCTGGGAGACGAACTGCTGCAACAACTCACGGATTCCTGGGCCGAGGGCCTGCGCCTGGCGCCGTGCCCGGCGACCGGCGGAGCGACCTTCACCTACTGTCAGACGAAATCGCTCGCGACCAGCGACGACGGCATCAACTGCGACAGTCTCGACTGAGCGGACCTGCTCTGTGGTGGCGCGCCGTCCCGGCTCGATTCTGATCGTGTCCGAATCCGATGATCTGCACGCCACCGCCATGGCGGCGACGCTGCGAGATCACCACGGGCTCAGCCCGATTCACCTCGACCTGCGCGATTTCCCGCGCGAGTCGGGCAGTTTCCGGCTGGACAGGTTCGGCACGGCCCGCTCGTTCTCGCACGTCTTCGGACTGGACGACGTGCAGTCGGTGTGGTGGCGGCGCCCGCACCCGTGCCTGGTGCCCGCCGGGGTGCGCGCCGCCGACGACGCGTTCCGCCAGGCCGAATGCGACGGTTTCGTGCAGGGCCTGCTGTGGTCGATCCCGGCGTTCTGGATCAACGACCCCGGGGCCGACCGCACCGCCTCCCGCAAGATCGTGCAATTGGAGACAGCGCAGCGCGCCGGTTTCGCGATCCCGGAGACTCTGATCACCAACGATCCCGACGAGGCCCGCAGCTTCGTCGAATCACGTTCCGGCGCCGTGGTTTACAAGCGCACCGGCACGGGTCGCGCCGAGTTCGCCGAAACCAGGATCATCACGAAGGCCGATTTCGGCAAACTCTCCGGTATCCGGTCCTCCCCCACCACTTTCCAGGACTACGTCACCGCCGTCTGCGATCTGCGCGTGGTGTGGGTGGACGGTATCGCCTGGACCGTGCGGATCGATTCGCAGGCTGGTGTCGGCCGTGTCGACTCGCGACTCGACACGTCGGTTGACTTCGTCCGCGATCAACTCCCGCCCGGTATCAGCAAATCGCTGGCAATGCTGATGGGCGCGCTCGGCCTGAGCTTCGGCGTGGTGGATCTGCGGCTCGGCCTCGACGGCGAGTACTACTTCCTCGAGGTCAATCCGCAGGGCCAGTTCGCCTACCTGGAGATCAAGACCGGGCTGCCGATCTTCCGCAGCCTGGCCAACCTCCTGGTCCACAGCGACGGCATGGTGCCCGGGTACTGAATCTCCCGGGCTCCGAACGGCATTCAGAGCCGATAGCGCTGCAGCACCACCCCCGAGGCGGGGAACGCCCGCACGTCGATCAGTTCGACCGGCCCGGTGTCGGCGAGGTCGAAGAGCCGCTGCCCGCCCCCGGCGAACACGGGGAACACCAGCAACCGCAACTCGTCCACGGCGCCGAGGCGCAGGAACGAGTTCAGCGTGGTCGCGCCGGCGAACACGATCACCGGATCGCCCGGCTCGGACTTCAGGCGGCGCACGTCGTCCGCCAGGTCACCGCCGATCGCGGTGGCGGGCTGCCACGCCAGCGGCCGGTCCGGCCGGGAGGTCACCACGATCTTCGGCACGCCGTTCACCAGCGGCGCCAGCCGGGCGTCACCGGACGACTCGAAGGCCGCCTCGTCACCGGTCCAGTACTCCGCCACGCCCTCGTAGGCCGTGCGGCCGAAGACCTGCGCACCGACCGACGTCAGCACGTCGGCCAGGTAGTCGTCCAGCTCTGGGTCCTCGGTGTGCACCCAGTCCAGCGCACCGTCGGGTCCCGCCGCGTATCCGTCCAGTGTGACCATCATCTGGGCGATCACCATCGGCACCGGAATCTCCTCACTGTCGGCGTCGACAGTGCAGACGGCGCGGGCCCCGGGAATTCACCGCCGCACGCGGAACCCGGCGTGACCGAGACCGGCGCGCGACGATGCGGGTGTCTACTGGGCTTTGCGCCGATTCGCACCGCCGCGGCTGCGCAGCTGGACGTGCGATTCCACCAGCACGTTGTGGATGAACCCGTAGGAGCGGCCGGTCGACCGCGCCAGGGACCGGATGCTCGCACCCGCTTCGTACTGCTTCTTCAGCTGCGTTTGCAGGCGATCACGCGACTTCCCCGTGACGCGTGTGCCTTTGCCCAATGCCTTGCCCTGTGTGGCCCTGTCGCCCATGGCTTCCTCCGAGTCGCCGAGCAGCGCGTCTTTCCAGGCTAAGCACTGAGCAGGCCCCGATCAACGAATTGTTGTGATCGAGATCACGCGAGCTGGATCAGTTCCAGATAATCGGCCGACCAGTGGTCCTCGGTGCCGTCGGGCAGCAGGATCACCCGCTCCGGCGACAGCGCCTCGGCGGCGCCCGGATCGTGGGTCACCAGCACGACGGCGCCCGCGTAGGTGCGCAGCGCGTCGAGCACCTGCTCGCGCGAGATCGGATCGAGGTTGTTGGTGGGCTCGTCGAGCAACAGCACGTTCGCCGCCGAGGACACCAGGCCCGCCAGCGCGAGACGGGTCTTCTCGCCGCCGGACAGGGTGCCCGCGGGCTGGTCCAGCTGCGGACCGGTGAACATGAACGCGCCGAGCAGGCCGCGCAGGTCCTGCTCGCCCGCATCAGGCGCGGCGTGGCGGATGTTCTCCCAGACCGACGCGCTGTCGTCGAGGGTGTCGTGCTCCTGCGCGAAATAGCCGACCTTCAGGCCGTGGCCCGGCACCAGCCGGCCGGCGCTGGGCTGTTCGACACCCGCCAGCAGGCGCAGCAGCGTGGTCTTGCCCGCGCCGTTGAGGCCGAGCACCACCACCCGGCTGCCGCGGTCGATGGCCAGGTCGACGCCGGTGAAGATCTCCAGCGAGCCGTACATCTTGGTCAGGTTCTCGGCCATCAGCGGCGTCTTGCCGCAGGCGGCGGGCTCGGGGAACTTGATCCGCGCCACCTTGTCGGCCACGCGCACGTCGTCGAGCTCGTTGAGCAGCCGGTCGGCGCGCTTGACCATGTTCTGCGCCGCAACGGCTTTCGTGGCCTTCGCGCCGAGCTTGGCCGCCTGCGCCTTGAGCGCGGAGGCCTTCTTCTCGGCGTTGGCGCGTTCGCGGCGGCGGCGCTGTTCGTCGGTGGCGCGGGCGTCGAGGTACTTCTTCCAGCCCATGTTGTAGACGTCGGCCTCGCCGCGCACGGCGTCGAGGAACCACACCTTGTTGACCACGGCCTCGAGCAGGTCGACGTCGTGGCTGATCACGATCAGGCCGCCGTCGTGGTTCTGGAGGAACCCGCGCAGCCAGGTGATGGAATCGGCGTCGAGGTGGTTGGTCGGCTCGTCCAGCAGCAGGATGCGGTCGGAGCGCCCGCCGCTGCCGTCGGAGGCGGAGAACAGGATGCGCGCCAGCTCGATGCGGCGGCGCTGACCGCCGGACAGGGTGCGCAGCGCCTGGCCGAGCACGCGGTCGGGCAGGCCGAGGCTGTGGCAGATGCGGGCGGCCTCGCTCTCGGCGACGTAACCGCCGAGCGCCGAGAACCGCTCCTCGAGCCGGCCGTACTTGCGCACCGCCTTCTCACGCTCGTTCTCGTCGGCTACCTCGGCCATCAGCGCCTGCTGCTTCTCCATATCGCGGATCAGCGTGTCCAGGCCGCGCGCGGAGAGCACCCGGTCGCGCGCGAGCACGTCCAGGTTGCCTTCCCTCGGGTCCTGCGGCAGGTAGCCGATCTCGGTGGAGCGCAGGATCTTTCCGGCGTAGGGCTCGCCCTCGCCCGCCAGGATGCGCAGCGTGGTGGTCTTGCCCGCGCCGTTGCGCCCGACCAGGCCGATCCGGTCGCCCGCCTGCACCCGCAAGGCGGGCCCGGGAGCCGACAGCAGGGTTCGGACTCCGGCCCGGACCTCGAGGTCGGTCGCGGTGATCACAGAATGGCTCCTCACGGATGGTGGTGCTGGGCGGTTGCCGCTCGATTGTGCGCCCCGGCAGGCACAAGAACCACCGATTTTACCCCGGTCGCCCGCCCGCGTTCGCCCACGCACGGTGTGGGATTGCCCGCATCCCCGACAGCGGCCCGCCGCGGGGGGTGTCCTGATTCTTGGACACTCGGCGTTCTGGATGCTGCTTAGCGTCCGGCGACAAGCAGATGACTCCCGGCTCGCCTACGCCACCGGCTTCCTCCCGCACGGCGCGGCGATCGGCGCCGACAGCTCGCGCCTTCATCTCCCCGAACCGATGGCGGGCCGCATCGGCGGCTTCCACATCAGCGCCGACGGCGCGCTCTCGCCGCTGCCCGGCGCGCCCTACCCCGCCCCGGGCGGCACCCTCGCGGGCCGCGTGGCCCTCGACGAAGCCGCCGGACCCCGGTGCCTGATCGACGCGCCGACGGTGCGGGCTTCCTCCCACGTGCTCACCTATGACCTGGCTGCCGACAGGTCGGTGCGTCCGTCGGGTCTGCCGTCGCTCGACACCGGACTCGTCTTCTCGGACGCGCCCTCCGCCTTCCTCATCACGGTCCGCTGCGCTTCGGCGTGCGAGCTCACCAACCCGCCGCACGGCGGGTGACGCGACCCGCTCACGTCTTCGGCCGGAACTCGCGCGCCTTCACCTTCACGCCCTGGGTGACCAGGTGCCGGGCGTTCGGGTCGCCGCGCAGGACGGCGGCGGCGGTGTTCTTCAGCTGCTCCCAGGTGGCGTGCGGCGGGATGGGTGGGAAGTCCGGGTCGCAGCGGACGTCGAGCAGGACCGGGCGTTGCGCGCTGAGGGCGAGGTCCCAGGCGCGGCCGAGTTGATCGGACCGGTCGACGGCGACGGCTTCGAATCCGAGGCAGCGGGCCAGGTCGGCGTAGGAGACGTCCGGGAGTGCCTGGGAGTCCTCGAATTTCGGCGCGCCACCCATCGCGCGCAGTTCCCAGGTCACCTGGGCCAGGTCGTTGTTGTGGAAGACGCACACCACGAAGCGGGGATCGGTCCAGGTGTCGCGGTAGCGGGTGGCGGTCAGCAGTTCGGCCAGCCCGTTCATCTGCATCGCGCCGTCGCCGACGAGCGCCACGGTGGGACGGTCGGGGTGGGCGAACTTCGCGCCGATCGCGTACGGCACCGCGCACCCCATCGACGCCAGCGTGCCCGACAGCGACCCGCGCATCTCGCCGCGGAAGTCGAGGCAGCGCGCGTACCAGTTCGCGGCCGAGCCCGAATCGGCGGTGACGATCGCATTCCCGGGCACCCGCGCCGACAGCTCGGTCACCACGCGCATCGGGTTCACCGGGTCGGCGTCCACCAGGGACTGGGCCTGGATCGTCTCGCGCCAGCGGGCGACGTCACCTTCCACGCGTGCGCGCCACGAACGGTCCGCCTTGCGGCTGACCAGCGGAATCAGTTCTGCCAGCGTGCTTTTCGCGTCACCGACCAGATTCACCTCGGTGGGGTAGCGCAGGCCGGTCATGGCGGCGTCGATATCGATCTGCACGGCGCGGGCGTGGCCGGGTTCGGGCAGGAACTCCGCGTACGGGAAGCCGGACCCGACGATCAGCAGAGTGTCGCAGTCGCGCATCAGCTCGTAGCTGGGCCTGCTGCCGAGCAGGCCGATAGGACCGGTGCCGTACGGCAGTTCGTCGGGCAACACGTCCTTGCCGAGCAACGCCTTCGCGATGCCCGCGCCGGTGCGGTCGGCGAGCTCGAGCACTTCCTCGCGCGCCGACCGCGCGCCTTGCCCCACCAGGATCGCGACCCGTGATCCGGACTCCAGCACCTCGGCGGCGCGGCGCAGCTCCTCGGCGGGCGGCACCGTGTGCCCGGGCGCTGAGGCGGTGGGCGCGGGCGGGTCGGGCGGCGGATAGTCCTCCTGCTGGAGGTCGGCGGGGATGATCACCGCCGTGGGCGCCCGGCGCGCGGCCGCCGTGCGCAGGGCTCGGTCCAGCGCGCCGGGCAACTGCTCGGCCACCTCGACCTCCACCAGGTAGTCCGAGGCCACGTCGGCGAACAGCCGCGCCAGCGCCACCTCCTGCTGGTAGCTGCTGCCGAGTTCGGCGCGCGCGGTCTGCCCGATCAGCGCCACCACCGGCACATGGTCGAGTTTCGCGTCGTAGAGACCGTTGAGCAGATGGATGGCGCCCGGGCCCGAGGTCGCCAGGCACACGCCGACGCCGCCGCCGAACTTCGCGTACCCGGTGGCCTGGAACGCCGCCATCTCCTCGTGACGGGCCTGGATGAACGCCGGCGCGTCCGCCACCTGCCCGAACGCGGCCACCAGGCCGTTGATCCCGTCGCCCGGATACCCGAAAACGTGCCGGACACCCCATTCGCCCAGCCGCCGCACGATGTGCTCGCCCACCGTTCCCGACATGTCGTACCCCTTCGCAGTAGTTGGTGCGGTACTCGTGTCGCCCCTACCCGCACCTCGGTGGGCCAATCTCCCCGTCACGCGGGCGCAGGCGACCGAGGCCGCGCGGCGGCGAACACCCCCGAGGGCGGCTGACCTCCGGCACGCGCCGGATGAACGGCTCCCACGCGCCATCCGGCGAGTCCCGTGTTTCCGCCTGCGCGCCCCGGGTAGCGCCCAGGTGTAGCGACCGTGCCGCGGCGAAACCGGACGCGCTCTCGCGGTGATCGCCACTGCGCACCGGAAAGGACAGGGATATGAACACCACACCGACGCCCGATCCGACGTTGCCCGACGAGCCCGCGCCGCATCCCGTGCCGCCACCCCCGCCGCCTATCCCGGAACCGGACCCGATTCCGCCGACTCCCGGCCCCGACCGGCCGCCCGAACCGCCGGGCCCCGAACCCGCACCACCCGGCACACCACCGGAGCCCGGCACACCGCCACGGCCCGTGCCACCGCCGGTCCCACCCGCGCCCGACCCGGCCCCCGGACACCCGAGTCCGCCCGAACCGCCGGGCCCCTCGCGTGATCCCGTGCCGCCCAACCCCATATGACCGATCGGATCAGTGATGGAACTCCTCGTCATCCTCGCCATTCCCGTGGCCGTCGCCGCGGTAGTGCTGTACCGCAAGCGCACCGCGCGCCCCCGCGAGACGCCCGAAGTCCCCGGCAACGACGGGAAGTAGGTGAAATACCCGTGACCGCCATGGATCCCGACCCCGAGCGCATCCCCGATCTCGAACCCGGCGGCGGCGTGCCACCCGGGGCCACCCCGCCGGAGACGTCTCAGACCTCGGGCCTGTCCGCGCCCGAACCCACCACCCGGCACCGCTTTCCGCGCACCGGCATCGCGGCGATCGCCCTCACCGTGCTGCTGGCCGCGCTCTTCTTCGCCACGGCCATCGGGTTGCTGATCGTCGTGGTGTGATCGGCCCGGTTGACGGCGCGCGCACCGGGTAGGGCCGATGTATGGACACCATGGACCGACTCCTCCACGCGCTGGCGCGGGCGGCGAATGCGCTGGCGCACAGCGATATCCCCTTCGCCGTCGCGGGCGGCTGCGCGGTCTGGGCGCGCGGCGGGCCCGCAACCGACCACGACGTCGACCTGTTCGTGCGCCCCGAGGACAGCGGACGGGCGCGCAGCGCGCTCGCGCGGGCCGGGCTCCGGGTGGCCGACGCCGCCGAGGACTGGCTCACCAAGGCCTACGACGGCGACATCCTCATCGATATCGTGCACCGCCCCAACGACCGCGACGTCACCGGCCAACTGCTGGCCCGCGCGGAGATGATGCGGGTCGGCGCGACCACCGCGCCGGTGGTCACGGGGACCGACCTGCTGGTGGACAAGCTCTTGGTGTGCGACGATCACCGCCTCGACCTGAGCCCGCTGCTCCAGATCGCCCGCGCCCTGCGCGAACAGGTGCACTGGCCGCAGGTGCGCGAACGCACCGCGCACTCGCCCTACGCGCGGGCCTTCCTGGGACTGATCGACGACCTCGGCATCGCCGACACCGGTGCCGAATCCTCCGGCGCGCCACCGCAATACGTGGCGGCGAAGCTGCACCGGCTGCTGGCCGAGGACCCCGAGGTGGCCGAGCCCGGCGTGCGGGTCCGGTTGCGCGGCGACACCGTCCTGCTCGACGGCGCGGTCGCCACCGCCGTGCGCCGCGAGCGACTGGAGGAGAAGGTCCGCGAAGCGATGCCCCGGGCGCGGGTCCGCAACGACGTGCTGGTCACCGGTGCCGGCGCCCCGGATCACGAAGAACGCCTGCCCTGAGCGCCACCCACGACACCGCTCCACCCACGACGCGAGGAGGATCGGATGCGCATCGCCGCCGTCGGCGACATTCATCTGGGAACAGATTCGCGGGGCACGCTGCGGCCCGCGCTGCGCGCACTGCCCGACCGCGCCGACGTGCTGCTGCTCGCCGGTGACCTGACCCGCCTCGGCACGATCGCAGAGGCGCGGGTGGTGGCCAAGGAGTTCGCCGACGCCGGCGTCCCGGTGGTCGCGGTCCTGGGCAACCACGATCATCACGGCGATGTGCCGGAGGAGATCGCGCTGCTGCTCGCCGATCACGGCGTCACCGTGCTCGAGGGCGAGAGTGTCACGGTGACGGTCGCGGGCGGCACGCTCGGCGTCGCGGGCACCAAGGGCTTCGGCGGCGGTTTCGCGGGCAAGTGCGCGAGCGTGTTCGGCGAGCGGCTGATGCGCGAATTCGCCGGACACACGGTCGAGCTCGCGGCACAGTTGGGGGCGGCGCTGGGGGCGCTCGACGCCGACGTCACCGTGGCGCTCACCCACTACTCCCCTGTGCCCGATACCTTGCGCGGCGAGCCGCCGGAGATCTTCCCGTTCTTGGGGTCGTATCTGCTCGGCGAAGCGATCGACACGGCCGGAGCCGACCTCGCCGTGCACGGGCACGCGCACGCCGGCTGCGAACGCGGCACCACACCGGGCGGGGTGCCGGTGCGCAATGTGGCGCAGCCGGTGATCGATACCGCCTTCGCGGTGTACGAGATCGGCGACCGTGGCCACCGGCTGCCACGGGTGTCGTGAGCGATCCCGCTCACGACCTCGGGCACACCGGCGACATCGCGTTCCTCTGCCCGTCCGCGCGGGGCACGTCCTCGTCGGCCGGTCAGTGTGGCCGCCGTCCCTCCGACCCGTTCGGACCTCCCGTGCGGATTCGCGACCACAGGAACCGCACCGTGATCGGGTATCCGCCCCTCGCGGGGTCGTAGTCCGCGCGGTCGAAGGTCACCGAGGTGGTGAGGGTGCGCAGCACGTGCCAGCCGAGTCTCGCGCGCTCGACGACGTTCCGGGACGCGCACAGGCCCGACACCTGGACGAACACGTGGGTGTCGTCGTAATCGACCACGCAATCGATGGATGTCGCGGGCGTCGCGTCCAGCACCAGTGCGGTGGCGGCCTCGTCCACGGCCAAGCGGATGTCGACCGCTCCGTCGATGGGAAAACCGGCCACCAGCGCAAGGGTCTCGGTCAGCGCGCGCAGCATCATCAGCTGCCCGGGCTGAGCGGCGACTCGGATGCCGACGGTCGAGCCCGTGCGAGCCGGGAGATCGCTCCGGGCGGAATCCACCAACACTCCTCCAACGCATCGCGGGGCGGTACAGGGCGGTCTTTGCGTCGGCTACCCGAGCCCGCGGCGTCGAAACCGGTTCGTCGACCCCTGTCGCGAACGCGGACGCCATGCCAAGATGGGTAGCGAGCACGCGGAGATGTCCCGGCCGAGCAACGCGCCGGCTCACCCCATCTGCCAAGCTCGGAGGTCGACATGGACTCCATGACGTTCGACAGTGACAATCTCGGCGCCACCGAAGAGTTCCTCAACGCCAACTACACGACGATGCGCATCGCCAACGTCTCCGAATCCGCGGTGCATACGCACATCACCCGCGATGTGCTCGGTGAGGTCAGTTTCGACCAGCTCGACCTCCGGTTCGATATGCGTTACCGGGCCGCGCCGCTCGGGCGGATATGCCTGTGCACCGTCGGCTCCGGCGCCATCGAGGAGAACTACGTCGACGGGACGACCGACTTCTTCCTTCCCGGCGATGTCGGATTGCTGACCCCGCCGGATCTGCCGTATTCCGGCGTGATCCACCGGGCGAACTACACCATCACCATGTTCGATCCCGCGCTGCTCTCGCGAGTGGCCGCCGACGAGCCACATGGCGGCGGGCCCGTCCGGCTCACGGGGCACCGCCCCGTCTCCCCGGCCGCGGGTGCGCATCTGCGGAAGGCCATCGACCACCTCGGAACCATCGCCACCGACCCCGACCTGCGCACGAAGCCGCTGATCGCGTCGACCGCGAGTGAGTATCTGGCGGCCAGTGTGCTGCACGCGCTGCCGAATACGGCGGTGCTCGAACCCTCGGCGAGCGACCGCAACGACGCGCATCCCGACGCGCTGCGGCGCGCTCTCGCCTACATCGACAGCCATGTGCGCGACGACATCACGGTCGTCGACATCGCCGCCGCGGCCTACGTCACTGTTCGGGCACTGCAGCTGGCGTTCCGCCGCCACCTCGACACCACACCCACCGCGTATCTGCGGGAGCTGCGGCTGCGCGGCGCGCACGAACAGCTTCGCCGCACCATGCCGGGCGAGGGGCAGACCGTGTCCTCGATCGCGTGGGAGTGGGGTTTCGCCCATCCGGGCCGGTTCGCGGGCGCGTATCGCCGCGCCTACGGCTGTTCGCCTCACACCACGCTCACCACCTGACAGCGTGGTGACCCGGTACGGCACTACGCCGTGCCGTCCTCGACTGCGTCCGGAGGCTGGGGCGCGGTGCCCGTACCCTCCAGAGGCAGCTGATCCGGGTCCACTCCAGCGGCGTGCAGGGCGATGTCGAGTTCGCCGCGCAATCGCCGGACTGCCTCGTCGTCACCGGCGTCTCGCGCGGCCGTGATGTCCTGGCGCAGTTGCGCGATCACATCCTGGGTGGTCATCGAACCTCCTTCGACAAGACACGAAACAACCATCTCGAGCGCACCGGCGGTGCGCCGTTGCCGACCCGATACCCGGTGCCGCGTGGTGGAAACCGCGGCCCATCCCGGTTTCGGGACGGAATCTCGGGGTAGGCGCTCGACATCGGCCCCCGGACCACAGGAGAGCCATGACCCAGCACCACCGAATCCACCGCGCTGCCGCGCTTACGCCGCGCGGGTTCCCGGTGCCGTCATGAGTGCGCCGGATCGGGAGAGCGCCCCCGGCCGGACAATGCCTTCCGACGTCGGCGACGGACCGTCGCTGTTCGATCGATTCGCCAGCTCCGCCGACCGGATCACCTCCAAAGCGACGTTCTTCGTGTTGTGTGTGCTGTTGGTCCTGGTGTGGGCGCCGTCGTTCCTGGTGCTGCCGAACATGGACACCTGGCAGTTGGTGATCAACACCGCGACGACGATCATCACGTTCCTGCTGGTGGCGTTGTTGCAGAACACCCGGTCGCGGTCGGACGAGGCGGTGCAGCAGAAACTCAACGCCATCGCCGACGCGCTCGGCGATCTCATGGGAGAACTCAGCGACGAGCACCCCGACCTCGAGCGCCACCGCACCGAACTGGGCGAGGCGGTCGGGGTGGAGTTCCGCGAATCCGCCTGATCCCGCGTCGAAGGCACGAAGCGCTCCGGTGGCGCTCAGTCCCGCAGTGCTCGGTCGCGCAGAGCGGTGAGTGTCCGCGACAAGATGCGGGAAATCTGCATTTGGGAGACGCCGAGTTCCTCGGCGATCTGGGACTGCGTGCGGTTGCGGAAGAACCGCGCATACAGGATGTGGCGCTCGCGCTCGGGCAGCTCGTCCAGCAGCGGCAGCACAGCGAGGGCATCCTCGGTGAGTTCGTAGTGCGCGTCCTCGGTGCCCAGCGCGGCCATGACGCGGCTCGCCGGGGTGGAGGCGCCTGCGTCGTCATCTTGGGGCACGGTGTCGAGTGAATTGGTGCGATAGGCGTTGCCCGCCAGCAGCGCTTGGGTGACTTCGGCGAAATCCACGTCCAGTTCGATGGCGATCTCGTAGGCGGACGGGGTGCGCCCCAGGCGCTGGGACAGGGCCTCCACCGTGGGGCCGATCGTCAACTGGAGTTCCTTGACTCGGCGCGGCACGCGCACGGCCCAGGTGTGGTCGCGGAAGTGCCTGCGAACCTCGCCCATGATGGTCGGGATCGCGAAGGCCAGGAACGAGCAGCCTCGATCGGGGTCGAAGCGATCGACCGCCAGCACGAGGCCGACGGAGGCGATCTGATGCAGGTCGTCGTAGTGCTCGCCCCGGCCGGTGAATCGGCGGGCGATGTGGTCGGCCAGCGGCAGGCACCGGCGCACGATGTCCTCGCGCAGAGTCGCGCGGGCGGGATCGTCGTGTTCGAGCGCGGCCAGTTTCGCCAGCCACGGCTCGATGTCGTCGTAGCTGTCGCGTCCGGCCTTCGGTCGATGTTCAGCAATCGCCAACACCATGGTGGTCCTCGCTTCCCTCGATGTCGGAGCGTCCCGCGCGGGTCGGGTCACGGGGTTCGTTCGCACGGGACGCTCTTCATCGAGTACCGCGACGAGCCGGAAGCGAAAAGCGTTCGCGGGCCGGGATTCGTTCACCGGATCGTTTCGGCCACGCCGTTCGCATTCCGGACGACTCCGTTCCGGAAGGCAGGGCGCTCGACACCGGCGTTTCGGTCCCCCCGTCGCATCGCGTGGTTCGCACCGTTGCGAACACCCGTCGCCATTGACGGGCCGATGCGCGGGCGGCTCCGTATCGCGGACATCATCGCCATACCCGTTGCGGGAGGGGGCAATCGGCGGGCTATTTCGCTCACAGGATCGGGCGGCCACCGGTCACCGCGACGCGCGCGCCGGAGATGTAGCTGCCTTCGTCGGAGGCCAGCAACACGTAGGCACCCGCCAGTTCGGCAGGTTGGCCCGCGCGTCCGAGCGGGGTGTCGTCGCCGAAGCGGGTGACCTTCTCCTCGGGCATGGTCGACGGGATGAGCGGCGTCCAGATCGGGCCCGGCGCGACGCTGTTGACCCGGATCCCGCGCGGGCCCAGCAGCTGGGCCAGGCTGGCCGAGAAGTTGGCGATGGCGGCCTTGGTCGCCGCGTAGGGCGCCAGCGTGGGCGAGGGCATGTCCGAGTTCACCGAGGTGCTGCCGATGATCGAGGCGCCTTCGGGCATGTGCGGCAGCGCCGCCTTGACGAGGTAGAAGTAGGCGCCCATATTCAGCTTGAACGTGTGGTCGAACTCCTCGTCGCCGATCTCCTCCAGCGTCTCGTGGGTCATCTGGTACGCGGCGTTGCTCACCAGGATGTCGATCCGGCCGAATTCCGCCGCGGCGCGGTCGATCACGGCGCGGCAGTGCGCCGGATCGGACAGATCGCCGGGCACCGGCACCGCCTTGCGGCCCGCCGCCTCCACCAGCGCGACGACCTCGTTCGCGTCGTCGTGTTCGTCGAGATAGGAGATCAGCACATCCGCGCCCTCACGCGCGTAGGCGATGGCGACCGCGCGGCCGATGCCGCTGTCGGCGCCGGTGATCACCGCCGCCTTGCCGGTCAGTTTGCCCGAGCCCCGATAGCTCTGCTCGCCGCAGTCCGGGACGGGGCTCATCCGGCCCTGAACGCCGGGAACGTCTTGCTGTTGCGCGGGAAATCCCATGATCGTGCCTCCTCGTGTGTCGAATGGGGTGCGGCGCTCAGCGGTAGGCCGGGTAGGCGTTCGCGCGTAGCGCGCCGGCCAGGTGCGCCGCGTTGCGGGCCAGCGTGCGGGTCGTGGTGGCGACCGCCTCGGGCACTTCGTCGAGCTCGCGGTATTCGCGCCCGCCCATGGCCTCGTCGTTCCAGTAGGTGCAGCCCTGGGCGGGAATGGTGTAGCCCATGTCGTCGAGCCCCTGGAACAGGTCGGCCACGATCTTGTGCGCGCCGTCCTCGTTGCCGACGACCGCCGCGATCGCCACCTTGCCCACCAGCACCGGACGGCCCTGGTCGTCGGTGGTGGACAGTTCGGCATCCAGCCGCTCCAGCACGCGCTGCGCGACCGAGGACATGTGCCCGAGCCAGGTCGGGGTGGCGACGAGCAGCACGTCGGCGGCCAGGATGCGCTCGCGCAGAGCGGGCCATTCGTCGCCGTCGCCCTCGTCGGCGCTCACACCCGGTCGCACGTCGTGATCGACCACGCGCAGCACCTCGCCGCGCACCCCGTGCCCGGCGAGTTCGTCCAGGACGTGCCGGGCGAGAGTGTCGCTGCTCGACGGGGCCGGCGAGGGTCGCAAGGTGCAGACCAGCGCCACGGCGTTCAGTTCCGGCATGGTGGAGACCTCCTGTCCGAAAGGTGGGCGCGCACGCCCCTGCTCTCCCCGCTATAGCCACGCGGCGCCGTCGCAACCGGCCCCACCGCCGGTTTCGGGAGGGCGGGCGCGGGTAGCACGAGGGCACTCGCGTCCCTTCGACCAGGCAGGTCCCGCATGACGATCCGTTGTGTCCCGGCGTCCACGCTCCCCGTGCCCCGCGGCGAGTTGTCCGCGTCCGTGCTCGACGTGTTGCAGGACCCGCCCGGGTCACCCGTCCCGCGGGTCGGCACCGTCGACCCGCTCGGCGACGACGCGCAGCTGACCCTGCACGCGTGCTACGAACTGCACTACCAGGGCCTTGCCGGTGTGGACCCCGGCTGGGAGTGGGACGAGCGGCTGCTCGGACTGCGCGCGGGGCTGGAGCGCCAGTTCCTGCGCACGTTGCGCGACGGCGTCGCGGGCGGTGACGATCTCGACGCCGAACTCGACGCCCTGCTCACCCCGTCCGAGGCCGTGGGCACCACGCGGTTCCTGCGCGACGACGGCGAGTGGTGGCAGGTCCTCGAATACTTCACGCACCGTTCCGTGCACCACCACAAGGAGGCCGATCCGTACGCCTGGGTGATTCCCCGGCTGCGCGGCCAGGCCAAGGCGTCGCTGGTGGCCGTCGAATACGACGAGTTCGGCGGCGGGCGCGGCGAGCGCGTGCACGCCCAGCTCTACGCCGATCTGCTGGCGGCCGCCGGACTGGATCCGGGCTATCTGCGCTACCTCGACGTGGTGCCCGCGCCCATGCTGGCGCTGGTGAACATGATGTCGCTGTTCGGACTGCACCGCGCCCACCGCGGCGCGCTGGTGGGCCATGTCGCGGCGGTGGAGATCGCCTCCTCCCCCGGATCGCGCGACATGGTGGACGCGCTCACGCGCCTCGGCGCCGACCCGGCGTGCGTGCTGTTCTACCGCGAGCACGTGGAGGCCGACGCGGTGCACGAACAGGTGATGCGCCACGACGTCCTCGGCGATCTGCTGGCCCGCGAACCCGCGCAACGGGCGAGCGTGGTGTTCGGCATCCAGGTCACCGAGATGCTGGAGGACCGCTTCGGCGCGGCCGTGCTCGAGGCGTGGCGCGCCGGTCGAACCTCGTTGCGCGACACCCTCGTCGGACCGAGAGGCGAGCATGTCGGCTGAGTTCCCCGTGGTCCGCCTGCCCGGCGTCTATCGCCCTCAGGGCGACACCCGCCTGCTGGCGCGGGCGTTGCGCGGGGCGGGCCTGCCGCGCGGCGGGCACGCGCTGGACCTGTTCACCGGATCGGGCGCGCTGGCCCTGGCCGCCGCCCGCGCCGGAGCCGCGCGGGTGACGGCTGTCGACATCTCCCGGACCGCGGCGCTGTCGGCGTGGCTGACGTGCCGGCTGGGTGGTGTGCCCGCCGAGGTCCGCCGCGGTGACTTCGCCGACGTGCTGGCCGGGCGCACCTTCGATCTCGTGCTGGCGAACCCGCCGTACGTGCCCGCCCCGCCCGGCCTGCGACCCCACGCCGCCTGGGACGCCGGCCCCGACGGCAGAGAGGTGCTCGACCGCCTGTGTGCGGTGCTGCCGGGCCTGTTGCGGCCGCGCGGTGTGGCGCTCATCGTGCACTCGGCGCTGGCGTGCGGCGAGTCGACCGTCACCGCGCTGCGCACCATGGGATTGAAAGCCGCTGTAGTGGACCGGGATTCGATTCCGTTCGGTCCCGTGCTGCGCGGCAGGCAGGACTGGTTGCGCCGCACCGGGTTGCTCGAGCCCGGTCGCGACACCGAGGACTTGGTGGTGATCCGCGGTGACCGCGTCCGCCCGTGAACCGCGCCGCGTCACCTTCGTCGCCGACGGGCCCGCGCTCGTCGAGGGCCCGGTGGAGGTGGTGACGGCCGACGGGCGCACGCTGCGCTGCGACCGTTTCACCGTCGCGCTGTGCCTGTGCAAACGGTCCACGACCTATCCGCTGTGCGACACCAGCCACCGCACCCGCAGGCGCAAGCCCTCGTGAGCGGTCAGCGCGGATCGTCCAGCGCGTCGAGCAGGTAGCCGAGCGCCCACTCCACCGTCTGCGCCAGCACCCACTCGGGGTCGCCCTCGAAGTCGCGGCGGTGCGCGATCACCATGTCGTCGGAGGCGGTGGCCAGCCACACGCACCCGGCGGATTCGCCGTCGCGATCCTCGGGCCCGCCGACCCCGGTGACGGCCACCGAGACCGTCGCGCCGAGGAGCCCGCGCACACCCTGCGCCATCGCTTCGGCGCAGTCGCGCGACACCACGGGCACGTCCGGCACGTCGAGGACCGACCGCTTCACCCCGGGGTCGTAGGCCACCACACCACCCAGAAACCACTGCGCCGCATCGGGAGCCGCGCCCAACCGGGCGGCGATCTTGCCCGAGGTGAGCGACTCGGCCACGGCGACGGTGTGCCCGCCCACCCGGGCGGCCTCGGCGATCCGTCTCGCCATTTCCTCCGGCGTCATCGCGCCACCACCCGCACCGTGCGCACGGACGGGTCGGCGGCGTCGGGGATGTTCATCCCGGCCGCCGCGCCGGTGCGCAGGTAATCGAGCACTCCCGCGTCGAGCACCTCGCCGGGAATCGCGGCCGGGATGCCCGGCGGATACGGCGTGAGCTGTTCGGCGCAGATCCGCCCCGCCGCGGACCCGACGGGCACCGCCTCCACCGGTCCGAAGAAGGCGTCGCGCGGCAGCATCGCGGTCTCGAGCGCCAGCTCCGACGGGGCGGGCAGGCGGATCGACGGCGCGGTGTCCTCGTGCGCGCGCTGTGACCACGCGCGGACCGCCTCGACGAGCGTGTCGGCCCGCTCGGCGTCATCGGCGATCGAGAACGTCGCCAGCACGCGGCGATGGTCGCTGAGTCCCATGTCGATACCGCACTGCTCGCGCAACCAATCCGCGGCCGCGTACCCCGAGGAACCCGTGGCCGACACGTCCATCAGCACCTGCAATCGGTCCAGGTCGTGCGAGGCCTGCGCGCCCAGGAGTTCCCGCTCCATCACGGTGATGCCGGGGACGCCTGCCAACGCCGACCTGGCGCGCTCGGCTATACGGAGCGCGTGGCCGAGCAGGCGGTGGCCGTGCTCGACCATCTGCCTGCGCCATCCGTCCAGCGCCGTGTACACCAGCACGTTCGGACTGGTCGTCATGAGCAGGTCGGCGCACGCGCCGAGCCGTCGGGGATCGACCAGATCGCCCGCGAGGTGGAACACCGAGCCCTGTTCGAACCCCGCGCCCATCTTGTGCACGCTGACCACGCACACGTCGGCGCCCGCGTCCATCGCCCAGGTGGGCAGGTCCTCGTGGAAGGGCAGGTGCGCGCCCCATGCCTCGTCCACGATGAGCGGTTTGCCGCGCTCGTGGCAGATCGCCGCGAGGGCGGGCAGATCGGCGCAGGTGCCGTAGGGGCTGGGACTCACGATCAGCGCGCCCGCCGCGTCGGGATGCTCGTCCCAGGCGCGGCGCACCTGTTCCGGCGATGGCGGATGGGACAGATGGCGCTCGGCGTCCCAGCGGGGCGCGATCCAGCGCGGCCGCACGCCGGAGAACACCAGCCCGGCCACGATGGATTTGTGACTGTCGCGCGCCACCAGCAGCCCGCCGTCGTGGCCGCCCGCGACCGCCATCATGGCCGCCTTCACCGACAGCGAGCTGCCGCAGGTGGAGAAGAAGGCGCGGTCTGCGCCGACTGCCGCGGCCATGAGTTCCTCGGCGCCGGAAAGGTACCCGCCGCGCGCGAGCCGGTCGTCCAGACCGGGCGAGAGCAGGACGTCGGAGGCGAACGCCGCGCGCCCGATGACGTCCAGGACGCGCTCGTCCGCCCCTCGGCCCTGCCGGTGGCCGGGCGGGGTGAAGCCGTACCGTCGGCGCCGGCGGTAGTCGGCCAGCGCTTCCACCAGGGGTGCTCGTGACTGGTCCACGTCCCGGGCCTACCCTTTCGCGGCGGCGTTACACGGAGCAGGCCGGGCTCAGGTCGACCGGCCCCATACCCGGTGTTCCGACAGCGCGGCCGCCAGCCGGTCCACGAACGTATCGGACACGTGCCCGCCGCCTTCGGCCGACACAATCACGCCGTCGGGGGTGATCTCGGTGTCGTCCCCCGACACGCCCACCGACACACCTGCGGCGCGCAGCACGTCCTGTCCCACACCGATCGCGCCCACCGGCTTGAGATGCCGATACGCGCTCGCGGCGAACCGGACCGCGCCGCCGTCGGCGGTGAGGGTCCGCGCCGAATCCGCACCGCCCGCGACCACCACCGCGTCGTAGAGCACCGACGCCATGGTCGGCAGCGCGCGATCCACCGGTACCGCTCCGTCTCGACCGCGAAGGGTTCCGCCGTGCGGCGCAAGCACTTCCACCTGCGCGCCGCGCTGCGCGAGTCCCTCCCGCAGCGCCTCGATGCCCGCGCCGTCCACGCCGTCGGCCGCCAGTACCGCGACCTTGCGGGTGGCGATCGCGTCGGGTGCGCCCGCGAGCTGCGACAACGCGGGCGACAGCGGCGCGTCGTCCAGTTCCCGGGTGGGTGGCTCCGGCAAGCCGAGCCGGGCGGCCACCCGCGCCGTCAACACACCGTCGACGTGGGAGAGCCGCTCGAGCACCCGCTCGCGGATCTCGACCCGGTTCACCTTGCCGAGCTCGAACGCGAACGCGTCCACGATGTGGTCGGCCTCCGGCGGGGACATGCTGCGCCAGAACATGCGCGGCTGGCGGTAGTGCTCCTGGAAGGAGGCGCTGCGCTGCCGGATCGTCCGCCCGTCGACCGCGCGGGTGTAGTGGCGGAAGACATCGGCGTCGGCCAGTGCCGGGCAGCCGCCCGCGATGGTGTTCTTCGTGTAGAACGCCTCGCCACGCGCTATGGCGTGCTGGCCGTAGCCGTCCTGCTGGTGGTTGCGCACATCGGCCACCGGCCGATTGACCGGCAACTGCGCGAAATTCGGCCCGCCGAGCCGGATCAACTGCGTGTCCAGATACGAGAAGTTGCGCATCTGCAGTAGTGGATCGGCGGTGAAGTCGATACCCGGCACCACGTTCGCGGTGTGAAAGGCCACCTGCTCGGTCTCGGCGAAGAAGTTGTCCGGGTTGCGGTCGAGCACGAGTTCACCGACGGGGCGCACCGGCACCTGCTCCTCGGGAATGATCTTGGTGGCGTCGAGAAGGTCGAAGTCGAAATCGAACTCGCGATCCTCGGGTACCAACTGCACGCCCAGCTCCCAGCGGGGAAAGTCACCCGCCTCGATGGTGTCCCACAGATCGCGGCGATGGAAATCCGGGTCGCGCCCGGCGATCTCCTGGCATTCGTCCCACAACAGCGAATGCGTGCCGAGCGCCGGCTTCCAATGGAACTTCACGAATGTGCCCGTGCCTTCGGCGTTCACCAGACGGAACGTGTGCACGCCGAAACCCTGCATCATCCGGTAGCCGCGCGGGAGAGCTCGGTCCGACATCAGCCACAGGATCGCGTGCAGCGTCTCCGGCTGCTCGGCGACGAAATCCCACAGTGTGTCGTGCGCCGACGCCGCCTGCGGTATCTCGTTGTGCGGCTCGGGCTTCACCGCGTGCACGAAATCGGGGAACTTGATGCCGTCCTGGATGAAGAACACCGGGAAGTTGTTGCCGACCAGGTCGTAATTGCCTTGCGCGGTATAGAACTTCGTCGCGAATCCCCGCACGTCCCGCACCGTGTCGGCGGAGCCGCGTGAACCGGCGACGGTGGAGAAGCGCACGAAAACCGGTGTGGTCGTATCGGGTTCGGTGAGGAACCGGGCCACGGTGTAGTCGGCGAGCCAGCTGTCGTAGGGCCGGAACCAACCGTAGGCGCCCGCGCCCCTGGCGTGCACAACGCGTTCGGGGATGCGTTCGTGGTCGAAGTGGGTGATCTTCTCCCTGGCGTGGAAATCCTCGAGCAGGGTCGGGCCGCGCTCGCCCACGGTCAGCGAGTCGTCGGTCGAATCCACGCGCACACCCTGCTGGGTGGTGAGTGCGCCGCGGTCCCGGTCCTGGCGATGGTCCTCCAGCTGCCGGTCCTTGGCGTCGCCGTTTCGTGCTGCCATGACGGTCTCCTCGAAAGTTGTTCGCTCGGTACGGCTACGTCCGGTGGTTCTGCCCGCCGAACAGCGGGTCGCCGTCCTCGGGCGCGCCGCTCACCTGGCCGCGGTAACGGCCGTGGGCACGGTCGGCATCGTCCTCGGCGAGGTCGTCGAACGGGTCGCCGAGCGCGTCCGGTGGCGCGCCATCGGGTTCCTCCTCGGCCAATCGGCTGTCCAGGTCCTCGCCGGTGCGCTGTTCGCGGGCGGTGGTGCCGAACGCGTCGGCACCGCGCCACTCCGACGGCGGGTCGACCGCCTCGCCGTCGTCGCGCAGTTCGTCGGGGTCGAGGCTCTCGGTGGCACTCAACAGGTCCTCGTCGTCATGTTCGGTGGGCATACCGCCGCACTGCCCGCGCCCGCGCGGCGCAAACACCGCACCCTGTTTGTCGCCCTCCACCCCGGGTAGCGCGTCGGTGAAATCCGATTCCCACAGGAGGTCACCATGCACACCGAGACCGAGACCGGGCAGATCACCGGGACCAAGGACAAGGACTACGACCTCATCTGGTTCGCCGAAGCCTCCCTCAGCAACGCGCTGCGCATGGAGGTGTACCAGCGCGATGCCGAGCGCGCGGGCGACACCGAACTCGCCGAGTTCTTCGCACGCGCCCAGCACGAGAGCCGCAAGGGCGCGAGCCAGGCCAAGGAACTGCTGGCCCGCCGTCTCACGGGCGAGCGCTGAGGAGGAAATGCCATGTCCGACAAGGCTCTCGCCGATCGTCGTGTGCTCGCGATCGTCAGCAACTACGGCGTCGAACAGGACGAGCTCGTGGTGCCCGTGGAGCGGTTACGCGCCCAAGGCGCCGAGGTGACCGTCGCGGCGGTGTCCGACGAGGCGATCCGCACACTGGTCGGCGACCGGGATCCGGGACAGGAGATCACGCCGGACGCCACACTCGCGGCGGTGACCGCCGTCGACCACGATCTCCTGCTGATCCCGGGCGGCACCCTGAACGCCGACAAGTTGCGCCTCGACGTTGACGCGCTCGGCATCGTCGGCGGGTTCGTCGCCGCGGGCAAACCGATCGCGGCGATCTGCCACGGCCCGTGGCTGCTGGTGAGCGCGGGAGTGGTGGCGGGCAAGACGCTCACCTCCTACCCGTCGCTGCACGTCGACCTGGAGAACGCCGGGGCGAGGTGGGCGGACGAACCGGTGGTCGTCGACGAGGTCCGCTACCCGCTGATCACCTCGCGCAACCCGAGGGATCTGGACGACTTCCTCCCCGCCGTCGGCCACGCGCTGCGCACGGCGTCGACCAGCACGGCGTGAACAGCCGCGCCCGGAACAGGGTGCCACGGCGTGGCGCCCTGTTCCGCTGCGTCAGGAGGCCCGCCGTCGGGGAGGCTTCGGGTCCGCGGCACTCGGGTGCGGAACCATGTCGCGCCGCAGCGGAGTACCACCGGCTGACGTAGCGTGGTCCGGCACGGCCGCGAGAGCTTTCATGCCGGCGGGCGCCCCCTCGGGCGCACTGCCGCGGCGTCCGGGTACCGCACCTCTCATCACGGCGGCCCACCAGGATTCCAGGGGACTGGGATCGGGCCAATGGACCACGAACGTGTCCATGTCGGACACGGAGGAGGTGCGATCGGCGGGGTCGGGCTCAAACTGCATGCTTGATTCCTCCATGTGCCGCTACCGCAGCGCCCGCGGCGTCGAGGCGAGTGATGCCTGCGCGTTCTACGCATGAGACGCCGGGGCCGTCGGAAACTCACCGCGACCCGGCACTGCGCCCCGGCGGTGCCCGTGTTCTCGAGACCGGCCGGTTCGCCCATTCCAGCACCCCGGACGAGACGGCGCCAGGGCGGCCGGCGAACGGTTCGCCGGCAACCATCCGGAAAACGAACGCTTCGGCGCCGGACCCGACGATGATAGGCCCGGCGTGCGACGGCGAACGGGTCTTCCGGTCGTTCACGCGCCGTCTACTCCGCAGCGAGCACGTCCATCGGCGGGCTCGAGCCGGTCTCTCAGTCAGACCGCCCCATCCGGTCCTCCGGCTCGCACTCGTGCGCGGTGAGCAGGGCGTGGTCGAAGCGGGTGCGGGTGGGTGCGGTGATCACGTTCTGCCGCGCCACCGTCGCGATCAGCCGGGCCGCGAGATCGCGCACTTTCGTGTTCGTCTCCTGGGATCGCCACCGCAGCACGCGGAACGCCTGCTCCTCGGAGATGCCGTAGACGAGCATCAGCATGCCTTTGGCTTGGTCGATCACCGCCCGTGCGGCAACCACCTCGGGCATGGTCTCGTCCAGGGTTTCGTTGCGTGCCTCGTCCACCGTGTCGGTGAGGTCGATGTAATAGCCGACCGAACCGACGACCCGGCCCTGCTCGTCCGCCATCTGGTCACCCACCACCAGCACCGGACGCACCACGCCCTGCGCATCGATGATGCGGTGCCTGCTGCAGAACGGCGCGTCACCGGTCACCACGTCGTGCAGGATCTCGGCGACAATCGCGCGGTCGTCCGGATGTTTGTGGGAGAGCAGCAGTTCCGTCGACGGCGCCACCTCCCCCGGCGGGTAGCCGTGCAGGGCCGCCACCTCGTCCGACCACTCCCACCGCTGATCAGCGAACCAGTATCGAAAACTACCGGCCGGACACGTCTTCCCGGTCGTGGGGAGGTCCAGCCCATCGATGCTCACAGAGAGAGTATCCACCCCTTCGGTCCATCTCGCGGAATTCGCGTCCGATCGTGCGGCGCCCACCGCGCAGGAAACGAACGTTCGGCTCCCCGCCATCCGAAATACGAACGATCGACCGCTGTGCCGGTAATCCGCGCCGCCGTGGGAACCCCGCTCACGGGCGGCCCTCGCGCTGAAGCAATCGGCCGGGGCCGCCGTCGACTCGGAAGAAGCGAGGATCGCCATGAATCCGGCGACCGCTCACGATCGAATCACCCCCCGCCGCACGGCGGGCGACAGCTACGACGACATCGAACCCTGGCTCGACAAACTCTGCGCCCTCACTCCTGGCACCACCGAGCACACCAGTCTGCGGGAGTCCATCCTGCGGCGCTGCCTACCCCTGGCCGATCACATCGCCCGCCGCTATACCGGCCGCGGCGAGACCTACGACGACCTGCTCCAGATCGCCTCCCTCGGTCTGGTCCTGGCCGTCGACCGTTTCGATCCCAGCCGCGGCAGTTCCTTCCTCGCCTTCGCGATTCCCACGCTCATGGGCGAGATCCGCAGGCACTTCCGCGACCACACCTGGGCCGTCCGCGTGCCACGGCGGATCAAGGAACTCCAGCTCACCCTCGGCCCCGCCATCGAAACCCTCTCCCAGCGCCGCGGCCGCGCCCCCTCCGCCTACGAGCTCGCCGCCGAACTGCACGCCGATCTCACCGAGATCACCCAGGCCCTCCTCGCCGCCAATGCCTACCGGACCAACTCCCTGGACACCATCGCCGTCGACGACGAGGGCGCGAACGGAGGCGTGGCGTATCGCATCGCTTCGGCGCTCGCCGAGGTGGACCCGCACTTTCAGCTCATCGACGACACGCTAGCGGTGGCCCCGTTGCTGGACGCGCTTCCGGAGCGGGAGCGGCGGGTGTTGCACCTGCGGTTCTTCGACAACCTCACGCAATCACAGATCGCCGAGGAACTCGGCGTCTCCCAGATGCAGATATCGCGGGTCCTGTCGCGCACCCTCACCACACTGCGCGAACAGGCACTACCGGATCGATAGGCATGTCCACGCCGAACCGAGGCCGGTCGCCCGGCCTCGGTTCCGTCATGGTCAGTGCCCGCGCTGGTCGTGCAGGTACAGGCCTTCCCGGCTCTTGACCCGCCGGTGTTCCAGCAGGATCCAGGTTGCTCCGACGATCAATCCCGCCGCGGCCGCGACGCCTGCGATGATCGCCCACCCCGCGTAGCCGTATCCCGCCGCGGTCAGGGCCAGCGCCAGCGCGATCACGCCGACCGCGCACAGCACGATTCCCGGCACGTTGTAGCCGTCTTCCAGCGCTTCGCCCGCGTGCGCCCTCGTGGTGCGGGCGTCGTCGGGGAATCGGCTGTCACCGTGCGGCGGGTGGACGTACCGATCCGGTGTCGGCGGCTCCTCCGGCGTGCCCGGCAGATCGTCGCCTGTCCTGTCGTACATGGGTCGCTCCTTTCCGTGGCGTGGCACGGGCTCCGCGTGAGCGGGGCGCTGTTGTGCGGCTACCCCGGCTCGCGCTCTCGAATCGGTCGCGACCGAATCGGTGATCTCGTCGCGGCGCCGTTTGTCACGGCCCGCTCCGGGTAGCCGGTCGCCAGGAGGTGTGCCATGCCGAAGGAATGGACCGACAAGGACGAACGCCAGTACGAGCACATCCGCGATTCCGCGAAGAAGCGCGGTGCGAGCACGAAGCGCGCCAAGGAGATCGGCGCGCGCACCGTCAACAAGAATCGCGCCCAGCAGGGCAAGACCGAGACCGCGAGCCGGTCCTCGACCGAAGACATGTCCGCGTCGCGGCGCGGCGGCCTGCGTTCGGGCAAACGCGGGCCGAAGGGCCCGACGCGCGACCAGCTCTACAACGAGGCCAAACAGCGCAATATCAAGGGCCGCTCGCAGATGACCAAGGCCGAGCTGGCCGACGCGCTGGGCCGCTGACCCTTCGCGGCGCCGGCCACGCCGCCGCCGAACTGCCGCGGCGACGGGACGCACCGGAGCCACCGTCGCGCTCCGCGAACCGGGCATCGCCTCGCCGCCGATCCGGCGTCGCCCTTGACTGTGCCGCGACGGCATGGTTTGGACTGGTGGCAACACCAAACCCACCGAGAGGGCGAGAATGGGCACATCGAACGCCGACGGCGGCAGCGCGCGCACGGGCAGCAGCCCGGATCGGAGGGGACTGCCGAGACTCGTTCCCGTGGAGGAGTTCTTCGCCGACCCGGAGTTCGCGGCGGCGACGATCTCGCCGGACGGGAGCAGGATCGCTTATCTCGCACCGGAATACGGGCGGCGGAATGTGTGGGTGCGGGGGATTCACGAGGAGCACGCCGACGCGGTCTGCGTCACGCACGACGCCAGGCGCGGGATCACCAAGTACTTCTGGACCGACGACCCGCGATGGCTGCTGTATCTCCAGGACACCGACGGCAACGAGGACTGGCACCTGCACCGGGTGGATCTCGACGCGCCCGGGGAACCCGCCGTCGATCTGACTCCGCTGGAGCCCGGGTCGCGGGTGTTCGGGGCCGAGCCGCTCCGGTCGGTCCCGGGCAGCATGCTGGTGTGGATGAACCGGCGCCCCATGTTCATCGACGTGTTCCGGATCGATATCGCGACCGGCGTGACGACCGTGCATCACGAGCAGGCCGACCCCGCCGACACCGTGCTGCTGGATCGCCAGGGCGAGCCCGCGTTCGCGACAACACTCGCCGAGGACGGTGCGATGGAGTTCTCCGCGATCGACCCCGGCACCGGTGAGCGACGGGTGCTGCGCCGGATGGGCGGCGCGGAGTATCCGATGGGGGTGCAGCCGCAACTGGTGACTCCCGACGGAAAGGGCTTGCTGATCAGCACATATCAGGACTCCGACGACCTGCGCCTGGTCCGCGTAGACCGAGAGACCGGCGAGGAGACGGTACTCGCCGCCGTGGCGGGCCACAGCCTGGACATCACGGGCACGATGGCGCCGGGCGTGCTGCCACCCACCGTCTACACCAGCCGCCGCACCGACGAGGTCATCGCGGCGCGTTTCGTCGGGGACCGTCCCCGGATCGAGGTGCTGGACCCGCATTTCGCCGAGGTCTACGCCGAACTCACCAATCTCTCCGACGGCGTCCTGGGCACGCTCACCTCCGACGAATCGGAGCGGTGGTGGGTCGCGCAATTCGTCCACGACCGCGACCCGGCGGTGACGTGGCTCTACGACCACGCCACCAAGGACAGCAGGCTGCTGTTCCGCCCCCACCCGCACCTGAACCCCGACGACCTCGCCCCGATGACGCCGGTCGGCTTCCCCGCGCGCGACGGACTGCCGCTGCACGCCTTCCTCACCCTCCCGGTCGGCGTCGAACCCGCGAACCTGCCGCTCGTGCTGGTCGTGCACGGCGGGCCGTGGTACCAGGACAGCTGGGGCTACGACCCGACGACGCAGTTCCTGGCCAATCGCGGATACGCCGTGCTCCAGGTCAACTTCCGCGGCTCCACCGGCTACGGCAAACGCCACATCACTTCCGCGATCGGTGAATTCGCGGGCGCGATGCACGACGACCTGATCGACGCCGCCGACTGGGCGGTCGCGCAGGGCTACGCCGACCCCGCGCGCATCGGCATCATGGGCGGCTCCTACGGCGGCTACGCGGCACTCGTCGGCGTCACCGTCACGCCCGAATACTTCGCGGCCGCCGTCGATTACGTGGGCATCTCGGATCTGGCCCGGTTCCTGCGCACCCTCCCGCCGTTCGTCCGCCCCTACCAGGCCAACAGCTGGTTCCGCTACGTCGGCGACCCCGACGACCCCGCGCAGGAGGCCGATATGACCGCCCGCTCCCCCCTCACCATGGTCGACCGCATCCGCACCCCGCTGCTGGTCGCCCAGGGCGCCAACGACGTTCGCGTCCCCCAGGAACAGTCCGACAACATCGTCGCCTCCCTCCGCGACCGCGGCATCCCCGTCCGCTACCTCCTCGCCGAAGACGAGGGCCACGGATTCGACAACCCCGACAACCAATTCCGGCTCTACCGGGCGATCGAGGAACACTTCGCCGACCATCTGGGCGGAAAGCGCGGCACCGACCACACATAGGGTCCGGATAGCGGGCGTCGACGCGCGTATCGGAACCATTGTGATCGCACGGCGCGTACGTTCCCCCCGAGACCCCGATTCGGGCCACAAATCAGGTGGGGCACATGCTGAACTCGACCATGCTGGTTTCCGAACGGCATTCGACGCCGACCGTTCACCGAGCGCCAGTGAACCGCAGGCCCTCGGCTTCCACCCCGGCGACCTCGGGCTCGGCACCGCGTGCCACCCGCACCCGCCCGCCCATGACCCACCACCCGCAACGCCGCGGCGACCGCCGCCGCGTTCTCCTGCGCCCGGCTCGTCCGCCCGGTTCCGTCGATGATCAGCAGATTCCGGTGCAGCCCGGGGGTTTCCAGCTCCGCGCGCAGGTGATCGGCGACCTCGTCCGGCGAGCCGAGGGGTGAGCGACGCGGTGGCCGCCGACGAGGTCGACCACTGCGCCCTCGACGGCATCGCGGCACTCGGTCCGCACCGCTGACCGCCCTCCTCGATCCCCATCTGTGCCGGTTCACAAACACCGAACGGCGATGGTTGGCGCAGGTCAGAACGTTTTCGGTGAGACGACCCCGGCGTGCGCCGCCGTGGTTAGACTCGGGCCCGCCGCTGTTCGTCCGAGCGATGGGGAGGATGGTTCGTGCCGCCGAGGGCCGTGAGTCCGCGTCGTCGCCCGACGCAGGAACGCAGCGTGGCGACGAAGCGGCAGATCCTGGATGCCGCCGCCCGGCTGTTCGGGGAGCGCGGGATCGCGCAGACCTCGACCAACCGGATCGCCGCCGAGGCGGGCGTCAGCATCGGCACACTGTACCGCTATTTCGCCGACCGCTCCGCCCTCGTCGACGAACTGCTCGACCGCCTCCTCGACACGCTGGAGCAACGCCTGACCGCCCGCATGTTCGGGCTCGAGCAGAAATCGGTGCGCGAGGTCATCACCATCATCCTCGAGGTGATGACCGAGCAGGTCGCCGCGGAAGCACCGCTGGTGCGGGCGCTGGCCGACGGCGTCCCGTTCTACAGCAGCGGCATGCCGGAATTCGAACTCCGCGTCCGTTTGATGGTCAAACTGCTGATCATGCAGTTGCTCGGCCCCGGCGACAGCCACGAGTACGAGGTGATGACCTCGGTCGTGGTGAACACCTGCATCGCGGCCGTGCTGCGCGCCGCCCTCGCCGACGACGGCTACGACCGCGCCGAGATCATCGCCATGACCGCCCGGATGATCACGCCGATGGCGGAGGAGGAGATCGCAGCGCGGCAGTCCCGGCAGCAATCGGCGCCCGACCGGCCCCGATAGAATCCCCGGATGGAGCTGCGCCAACTCGAGGTCTTTCGCGTGGTGGCCGAGGAACTCCACTTCGGGCGCGCCGCCGAGCGCCTGCACCTGGCCCAGCCCCACCTCAGCCGGATCGTACGCGCCTTGGAGACCGATCTCGGCGCGCCGCTGTTCGACCGCACCACGCGCCGCGTCGAACTCACCCCGGCGGGCCGGGCGCTGCTGGCCTCGGCGGAGGCGATGCTGCGGATCGAGGCGCGGGCGCGCGCCGATGTCGCGGCGGCGCAGCGCGGCGAGATCGGCACGGTGCGACTGAGTTTCGCGGGCCCGTCGTCCCAGGCGATGGTCGGGCGGCTGGCTTGCGCGGTACGCGAGGAGTACGCGGGCATCGCACTGGCGGTGCGCCCCGGACGGTACGGCCCCGGCGTCCTCGCCGACCTCTTGGACAGATCCACCGATCTCGCCATCGCCCGCTTCGAACACGAACCCGCCGAGGTGGATTGCCGTCCCGTCGCGCGGGAACGCGGTGTGCTGATGGTGCCCGCCGCACACCCCGCCGCCGCACTCGCGGAGGTGTCGCTGACCGCACTGCGGCGAGAACCGTTCCTCGCGCTGCCCGACGACTCCGGCTCGGCGGTGCGGTCGATGTTCACCACCGCCTGCCGTACGGCCGGGTTCGTACCGGAGATCGTGCAGACCGCCCCGGACACGTGGACCTGCGTCGCGCTGGTCGCGGCGGGCGTCGGGCTGCACTTCACCACCGACGCGGCGGCCCGGCAGATGCCCTTGGACGGCGTCCGGGTGGTGCCACTCGCCGCCGATATCGCGATCCCGCCCGTGCTGGGCTATCTGGTGTGGCGGCGCGGGGATCGCGATCCGGCGCTGGAACGGGTGCTGCGGCTGTCGGGAAAGGTGCTCCCCACCGTCACCTGAGACTCGGTGCGCCGATTATGTCCGAATCCGCATCAGTCCCAGCCGACTCGGTACTGGACGCGGCCGCCCGCACCTCCGAGAATCGGCAGGCATGAGCACCGCAGTCGGCGACGAGGATTTCGCGGCGATCCTCGCCCAGGTCAAGCAGTTCGTCCGCACGGTCGTCGTGCCCCGGGAGAACGAGATCGCCTCCGCCGACCGCATTCCCGACGACCTGCGCGACGCCGCCGCGCACATGGGTTTGTTCGGCTACGCCATACCCGCCGAATGGGGCGGGCTGGGGTTGAACCTGAGCCAAGACGTCGAACTGGCCATGGAACTCGGCTACACCACCCTCGCACTGCGATCGATGTTCGGCACCAATAACGGCATCGCCGGGCAGGTGCTCGTCCACTACGGCACCGACGAGCAGAAGAAGGAATGGCTCGAGCGGATCGCCTCGGGCGAAGTGGTGGCCTCCTTCGCGCTCACCGAGCCCGGCGCGGGTTCCAACCCGGCCGGGTTGCGCACCCGCGCCCGCCGCGACGGCGACGACTGGGTCCTCGACGGGCAGAAGCGGTTCATCACCAACGCCCCGGTCGCTGACCTGTTCGTCACCTTCGCCCGCACCAGGGAACCGAGCAAGGGCGATCCGGGCATCGCGGTCTTCCTCGTCCCCGCCGACGCGCCGGGGGTGAGCGTCGGGCCGAAGGACGCGAAGATGGGCCAGGAAGGCGCGTGGACCGCGGATGTGCGCTTCGACGGTGTGCGCGTGCCGGATTCGGCGCTGGTCGGCGGGTCCGAGGACGTCGGCTACAAGGCGGCGATGGTGTCGCTGGTGCGCGGCCGGGTGCACATCGCGGCGCTGGCCGTCGGTCAGGCGCAGCGCGCGTTGGACGAATCCGTCGCCTACGCCGCCGCGAACACCCAGGGCGGCGTGGCGATCGGCGACTTCCAGCTGGTGCAGGCGATGCTGGCCGAGCAGTACGCGGGCGTCGCGGCCGGTCGCGCGCTGGTGCGCGATGCCGCCGCCAAGTACGTCTCCGGCGCGGACCGCCGGATCGCGCCCTCGGCGGCGAAACTGTTCTGCACCGAAATGGCGGGCAAGGTCGCGGATCTCGCGGTGCAGGTGCACGGCGGCAGCGGCTACATGCGCGACGTGCCGGTCGAGCGGATCTATCGCGACATCCGGCTGCTGCGCCTCTACGAGGGCACCAGCGAGATCCAGAAGCTGATCATCGGCGGCAACCTGTTGCGGGAGTACAGGTCACGCGGCTGACGCGGACCTACTCGTCGAAAGCCGTGTCGCGCGAGACCTTTTCCCACCGCTCGATCTCGCCCCGCACGCCGTCGAGGTGGGCGAGGATCGCGTCGACGGCGTCGCCGCCCAGGGGCAGGCGCAGCGGGGTTTCGTCGGCGTCCAGGGCGGCGAGGATCGCGGCGGCAGCCTTCGCCGGATCACCGGCTTGCGCGCCGTCACCGCCGCGCACGAATTGTTCTGTGCCGCCGACGGTGTCGGCATACGCGGGGTGGCTCGCGCTGAAGTACGCGGCGTTCTTGCCGAACAGGTTGGTGCGGAAGGAACCCGGCTCCACCACGAGCACCTTGATGCCGAATCCCTTCACCTCGTCGGCCAACGCCTCGGACAGGCCCTCCAACGCGAATTTCGTTGCGCTGTAGGCGGAGAACCCGGCGAACGACAGCTGCCCGCCCCGGAGGCGGGCCCGATGCGCGACTTCTGGCTGGCGGTCGACGCCCGCGCGGGCCGCCCGCCCGTGATCGGCGGCGAGATCGCCAGCGCGGAGGAAACCCACGAGTCCGTCGCGGCCGGGCTGGGCCTGGTCCTGCTCGCCGAGGGCAACTCCCGGCTCATCGCCCGCGACGGCGTCGTCGTCCGTCCCGTTCGCGGGCTGGCCCCCGCCGAACTGGCCGTCGCCCGGCGTCGCGACGATGACCGGCCTCTCGTCCTCGCCTATCTCGACGCCACACACCGCGCTACCGGACACTGAATCCGGTAGCCGTCCGGGCACGGACCCGCCACCCGCATGTCGCCGGCCCGCGCGTCCGCGTGGGTGGTCGCGCTGGTGCTCGTGGCCCGCGCCATCCGTGGATTCCGGCGGCACGTATGTTGAATCGCGCTCGCGCCCAACGCTTCCTCTCGATACGCGGCAGAACCTCGCCTGCACGCCCCCTGCCACGTCATCGACCACTCAGTCGAGACAGAACTCGTTGCCCTCGATGTCCCGCATCACCAAACACGACTCGTTGACGCCGTCGGCAGGCAGCAGCCGCACCCGCTTCGCGCCGAGTGCGACCAACCGCGCGCATTCGGCTTCCAGCGCCTCGACCCGCTCCGCACCCACCAGCCCGGTCCCGACCCGCACATCGACGTGCACGCGATTCTTCACGACTTTCCCCTCGGGCACCCGCTGGAAGTACAGGCGCGGCCCCACCCCCGAGGGATCGGCGCACGCGTCCCCTCGGTGCTCGTACCCCAGTGCCTCGGCCCAGAACCGCGCGACCCGTTCGGGTTCCGCGCAATCGAAGGTGACCTGGATCTGCCTGACCGTCCCCATCAGCTCACCGTAGCGACGGCATTCCGCCCTGCGCCACCAATAATCGGCCCGCTCACGACCCGGTACACGATGACGCGTCGCTGCTGAGCAGGCTCCGGCATCAACCGGTATCGACGCCCGGCCGGGACTTCGACATCTCCGCGTCAGAACCGCGTGCCTCGCGTCGCTGGGTGGCAGTTGGGTACTGATTGCTCTATCGCGCTGAATCCACGAGGGCGGTCGGTCGGATCGGCTGCTCAGCCGATGAAGGAGCGGTGTCGGTGCGCCGGTGTAGCGTCGGGCAAGCAGAGGGTTGGGAGGACTTGGACATGAAGGGACCGGTATGAAATCTCCGCGTGCGATCGAGACGCGGTACAAGGGGTATCGCTTCAGATCGAGGTTGGAGGCACGCTGGGCTGTCTTCTTCGACGTACTCGGAATCCGATGGGAATACGAGCCCGATGGATACGTGATCGGTGGTACACCCTATCTTCCTGACTTCAAATTGCTGCACCCCAACGAGGAAGAAACCTTTGCCGAAGTCAAGGGAGGCAACGTGGACATGTTCGAGGGCGACCATGTTCGCCTGTGTCGCGGATTAGCAAACCTGACCGGACATCCCGTGATCTTGCTTACCGGAGAGCCTGCACTTCGGCTATTCAATTGTGTCGCTCCTGGAATGGACGAACGATCCTTCTGGGCAGTATTTTTTGACGACTACACCCCCAAGCGATACCGAATAGCCGACGACTATTGGTTTCAGCAGACCGAGTTCTGCAAATACACCGGGGCCCAAGTTTTCGGCCACCATCTGCGAAACGAAAGGTCCGCAAGAAAGACATTCGGTCTCAATGTACTGAACGCCATAGCGTCCGCACGTGCCGCACGCTTCGAGCACGGCGAGTCACCGACAGAGGTCCACCTACCGCGACGCGAATGACATCGAAACAGACCGCGCCAACTGCTCGCCGCGAAGAAGCACCGGCCTCCAGTTTGCTTCACTGTTGCCGCCGCCTACTCCAGGCTTCACGGCGATGCTCATGGTTCGCTGCGGCGGTGTCGCCCGCAATGAACGGGGGCTTCTTCATCCGTCTGACCGTCGGCCAAGAATACCGTTATCATTGGCCGACGGTAGGAGAAGGACGGCCTTCCGGTCGATTCCGGAGTCGGACAGTCCCACGGTGTTCGGCAGACGCAACGCTTCTTCATCGAGGCCAACCGAGTGTGAAACTCGGCGTCCACGGCCTCCCGCATCCGATGTAGAGATCCCCGGGTGCCGAACGCAAGCACCACGTGTCGGAAGCACTCCCTCATATCCCGCTATCACGTGGGGGCTTTCGGACGGATTCCATCGCTCGATTCCGGCGCGCCCGTCACCTTCGAGCGGGCACACGGCGAGGTGCGGCGGCAGCGCCTCGCCCGTCGTCAGCAGTGCGTAGACATAGAACCGTTCGGGATGTCAGGAACGCAACTCCGTGAGCGCCGCCCGCGTGGCCGCCGCGAGAACACCCCGCAGGCCGGATCGGGAACATACCGAGCCGGAACAACCGTTGTGCTTCACCGATCATGATGCGGCGCAGCATATCCGCGTCAACCCGAGCCCTCGACGCATCAAGAACGCTCGTGCGCGTCCGCACTGATCGCCGTCGCGATGCGGTCCACGTCGAAACGCTCCTGGTCGGGCAGGGGCGCACCCGCCGCGGCCCGCGCCTCCGTCGCGGCGGCGAGGAGGCGGCGGGCTTCGTCGAAGTTCCCGGCGAGGGCGGCCGCGCCGGCGAGACCTTCCTGCGCGAGGGCGACCGCGCGGGGGTCGCCGGTGCACCGGGCAACGGTCAGGCCTTCGTCGTGCAGGGCGCGGGCGCGCTCGGGATCGCCGCGCAGCTCGGCGATGAAGCCGAGTTCGGCGAGGCTGTGCGCGACGCCGGGCGCGTAGCCGACGGCCCGGTTCCAATCCAAGGAGGCGCGGGTGTGCTGCTCGGCGTCGTCGAGTCGTCCCTCACGGCGCGCGCCGATACCGAGGCCCACCTCGGCGAAAACCCGGCCGAGTTCGTGGCCCTGCCCCACCGAGAGCGCGAGCGCGCGTTCGTGGAGCAGCCGCGCCCGGGGCAGATCGCCGGCCAGCAACGCGAGCCGGCCGAGCCCCGACATCATGTCGGCGACCTGCGGCCACAGGCAGAGTTCCTCGGCCCGGCGCAGTCCGTCGCGGCGCAGACGCACGGCTTCGGTGTAATCGCCGACGATCTCGGCACGCCTGCCGAGGAGTTCGGCGGCCCGCAGCTGCCCCCACCGGTCGCCGAGAACCGTGAAGAGGCGGGCACTTTCGGTCGCGTCGCGATGCATGGCCGTGAGGTCGCCGCGCAGCAGGGCGTGGTGGCCGGCGCTGCTCAAAGCGGCCGCGAGACCCCATTCGTCCTCGGCCGCACGGAATCCCGCCACGGCACGCTGCGCGAGGGCTTCGCCGACCGAATGGTCGCCACCGCCGAGCAGCACCTCGCCGAGCAGCCACTCGGTGAACGCCAGGCCGGCCGGATCGTCCACCCCGTCGAATCCCGCGACCGCCGCGTCGACCAGTTCCGACCGGTCCGACGCGCCCGCGCTGAGCAGCGTGAGCGCCGACCACCACCCGTTGGCGCGCGCCCGCAGCGCCGGTGCGGCGCCTCGAGCAGCGCCGAGCGCCGCGTCGAGCAGCCGGACACCCTCCCTGATCCGCCCACGCAGGAACCAGTACCAGCCCAGGGCATCGACCAGGCGCAGCGCGACCTCGACGTCCCCACGCCGCACCGAATCCTCCACGGCAGACCGGAGATTCGCGTACTCGGTGTCCAGGACCGCCAGCCACCGCCGCTGATCGGCGCCGCGCAGCCACGCCCGCGCCCGCTCCGCCAGCGCCGCGTAGTACTCGTTGCGCGCACCGCGCACCGCGTCGGCCTCACCGGCTTCGGTGAGCCGCTGCGCGCAGTACAGCGCGACCGATTCCAGCAGCCGGTAGCGCGGCCCGGCATCGGTGTCCTTCATCGCGACGAGTGAGCGATCCACCAGGCGCGCGAGCAGGTCCGGCACCCGGGCTCCCGGCAGATCGGCGCTCGCGCAGACACTTTCGGCCGCCGCGAGCCCGAATCCGTCCCCGTGCACCGAAAGCCTGCGCAGCACTGCCTGTTCCGGCTCGGACAACTGCTCCCAGCTCCAGTCGATCACGGCGCGCAGCGTCTGCTGCCGGCCCGGACCGCCCCGCCGTCCGGTGACCAGCAGCTCGAACCGATCGTCCATGCGGGCGGCCAACTCTCGCACGCCCAGGGCCCGCACGCGGGCCGCGGCCAGCTCCAGCGCCAGGGGAATCCCGTCGAGGCGACGGCAGATGACCGCGACGGCCGCGGCGTTGCCCGCATCGATCGCGAAGCCGGGCGAGGCGGCCGCCGCCCGCGCGGCGAACAGCCGGACGGCGCTGAACTTCGGCAGCGCCTCCACACCGATATCCGCGGGCGCATAGGGCAATTCGAGCGCGGGCACCGGGTAGACGGCTTCACCGTCCACGCCCAGTGGCTCGCGGCTCGTGGCCAGCACACGCAATCCGGCGGCCGAACGCATCAGTCGCTCAGCCACTTCGGCGACCACGGCCACCAGATGTTCGCAGTTGTCCAGGACCAGCAGAACCCGCTTGCCGTCGAGCGCGGTGACCAGCTGGTCGAACGGATCGGCGGCGGACCGGATGTCGTTGCGGATGCCGAGCGCCGCGTGCACGGTGTCCACGACGGTCGTCCGCGCGGCGGCGCTCGCGTCGAGTCCGGCCAGCTCGACGAACCACACGCCATCGGGGTGGTCGGGGCGCAGCGAGCGCGCCACTTCGATCGAGAGCCGAGTCTTGCCGACGCCGCCCGGTCCGACGAGGGTGACCATCCGATACTCGCCGAGCATGCCGCGCACGTCGTGGGCCGCTTCGGCGCGACCGATCAGTTCGGTCAGCTCGCCGGGCAGGTTGGTCGGCGTGCTCGCCGGGCTGGGCGCGAGCAGCGGATCCTGCGCGAGGATCGCGCGGTGCACGGCGGCCACCTCGGGGCCGGGATCGACGCCGAGTTCGGTGCGCAGCCGTTCGCGCAACTCGGTGAAACCGGCCAGGGCTTCGCTCTGCCGTCCGGACCGGTAGAGGGCGCGCAGGTGCGCGGCGCGCAGTCGTTCGCGCAGGGGATGTTCGGCGACCAGCGGCGCCAATTCGCCCACCAGATCGCTGTCTTCGGCGAGTTCGAGCAGCGCCTCGGCCCGGGTCTCCACCGCGGACAGCCGCAGTTCTTCCAGCCGGGCGATCTCGACCGCCGCGAACTCCGCGTCGGCCACGTCGGCGAACGCCGGGCCGCGCCAGAGTCGCAATGCGGCCGTGAGAGCCTCGGCCCGGGACCGGGCGTCCGGTCCGGCATGGGCCAGCGCCTCCTCGAACCGGCCCGCGTCCACGGCGTCGGCCGCGACCTCCAGCCGGTAGCTCGCGGAGCCGGAGGCCACCAACGCGCGCGCGTCCGGTTCGGCGGCGGCGAGGGCGGCGCGCAGTTGCGAGACCTTGACCTGGAGCGCGCTCGCCGCGTCGCGGGGCGCCCGCCGCGGCCACAGCACATCGATCAGCCGATCGGTCGACACCGGACGCCCGCGATGGACGAGGAGAACGGCGAGCACCGTGCGCACCTGGCCGGGCGGGATCGCGACGGGCGCACCCTCCTCCGTCCACACCGCCAGTGCGCCGAGCACGCCGAACCTCATGCCCGTGACGATACGGCCCGCGTAACCGGGGGTGATCACCGTGTAGGGCGGCGGTAAGGGGCGTGTAGGCCGGGGCCGCGAAAGTCGTGCGGGTACGACGACTTCGGCTGGAAAGGCGGATCCTATGCACGCAACCGATGCCGTGCACGTGGCGATCATCATCGGCAGCACCCGCGCACACCGATTCGGGCCCACGGTCGCCACATGGTTTCACGACCACGCGGCAGCGCACGGCGGACTCGACCTCGACCTCATCGATCTGGCCGACGCCGGGCTCTCCGATGTCCTCGACGAATCCGACGCCGCCGTCGCCGCACTCGCGCCGCGCCTGGCGCGCGCCGACGCGTTCGTGATCGTCTCGCCCGAGTACAACCGGGGCTATCCCGCCCCGCTCAAGAACGCCATCGACTCCTATGTCGAGGAGTGGAAGGCGAAACCGGTCGCCATCGTCAGCTACGGCGGCGTCTCGGGCGGCTTGCGGGCCGCCGAACAACTGCGCCAAGTGTTCGGCGAACTGCACGCCGTGACAATTCGCGACACCGTGAGCTTCCACTCGTGCTGGAACAAATTCGACGACGCCGGCAAGCCGCTCGACCTCGCCGGCGCGGGCGCCGCCGCGACGGCCCTGCTCAACCAGCTCACCTGGTGGGCCCGCGCGCTCCACGACGCCCGCGTCGCGCGCCCCTACCCGCTCTGAGCACGAAGAAGGACCCCGATGAGAAAACACCCGGCCGCGGCTCTGGCCCTCCTGGCCTTCTCCAGTCTGATCACCTCGCTGGACTTCACCATCATCTACGTCGCCCTGCCCGACATCGCCCGCGATGTCGGGTTCACCGGACACACCATGCAATGGGTCGTCAGCGCCTACGCCATCTTCTTCGGCGGCCTGCTGCTCCTCGGCGGACGCTCCGCCGACCTCCTCGGCCGACGACGCATCTTCGTCCTCGGCATGGCGTTGTTCGGCGCCGCTTCCCTGCTCGGCGGCCTCGCCACCACCACGGCCGCGCTGATCGCCGCGCGCGCGATCCAAGGGGCCGGCGCGGCTCTGCTGTTCCCCGCGACGCTCTCGCTGGTCAACACCATGTTCGAGGAGGGAAGGGAACGCATCCGAGCGCTCGCGGTCTGGGCGGGCGCCGGAGCCGGTGGGCTCAGCCTCGGCGCCTTGCTCGGCGGCGTGCTGACCAGTGTGTTCGGCTGGCAGGCCGTGTTCTTGATCAACATCCCCCTCGTGCTGGCCGGCGCGGGCGCGGCGTTCTTCGTGCTCCGGGCCGACGGTCCCCGCGATCGCACGCGGGGCTTCGACGTGCCCGGCGCGCTCACCGGCACCGTGGGCGTCACCTTGCTGGTGTTCACGGTGGCGCAGGCGCCCGAGTCCGGGTGGACGTCGAAACCCGTCCTGGCCGGGGGCGCGGCGGCGGTCGTGCTGCTGGGCGCGTTCCTGATGATCGAGGCGCGCAGTGCCGGCCCGCTCATGCCGTTGCGGTTGGCGCGGGCGCTGGGCCCGGCCCTCGCGGTCATCTTCGTGTTCGGCGCCAGCACACAGAATGTCGTCTACTTCCTCACGCTGTTCCTCCAAAACGTGTGGGAATACAGCGCACTCGTCACCGGGCTCGTGTTCCTGAGCCTGTCGGTGGTCATCGCGGTCGCGAACTTCGTCGCCGAAAGGCTCATCGTGCGGACCGGTATCCGCGCCACCCTGATCACCGGCCTGCTGCTGGGCGCGGCCGGCGGCGGGCTCCTCGCCGCCGGGATGGCCGTGGACGGCTCCTACTGGACGATCCTGCCCGGAATCCTGGTGTACGGCGCGGGGATGGGCACGATCTTCCCGACCATGTTCGCCGCCGCCGGAACCGGTGTCGCCGAACACGAACAAGGCACCGCGGGCGGGATGGCCAACACCGCGATGCAGGTCGGCATCGGCGCGGGCCTCGCGGTCCTCGTCGGCATCGCCAACGCGGGACTGGACGGTCTCGACGGCACGGCCCTGCGCCTAGCGACCGCCGACGGGCTGCGCACCACGGTCGTGGTCGCCGCCGCGGCCACCCTGCTCGGCCTGCTCGCGGCGGGGGTGATGCGCGGACGTCGAGGGGTCGACACGCGTGATCACACCGCGGCGCCCGTGCCCGCTTCGGCCGGATGAGCGTGGAGAACCTCGAAACCATCTATACGACAACGCCTTTCGGTATCCACGAAGAAGGAGAATCATGACAGTCGCAGTATTGGGCTTGGGCGAAATGGGCTCCGCTCTGGCTACCGCCGTGCTGGACGCCGGCCACCCGCTGATCGTCTGGAACAGGTCCGCGGCCAAGGCGGAAACGCTGGTGGCCAAGGGAGCACGCCTGGCCGCGTCACCGGAGGCGGCCGTCGCCGAGGCGGAACTGGTGATCGTCAATGTCCAAGGCGGCGAGATCGCCGTGGATCTGCTGCGGTCGGTCGGCGGGGCGCTGGCGGGCCGGACCGTGGTGAACCTGACCGACGGTCCGTCCGAACGGGCCGCGGCGGCAGCGGAATCGGTGGCCGCCCACTACGCCGACTACCTGCACGGCCAGATCATGACCATCGCCCCCGCGATCGGTTCCCCGGACGCGGTGATCTTCTACGGCGGTCCGCGCCCGGTGTTCGACCGCCACGAGCCCATCCTGCGGGCGCTCGGCGGCCGCGCGACCCACGTCTCCGAGGACCCGCGCGTGCCCCTGGTCTACGGGCTGGCGTTCCACGACATCATGTGGGGCCTGCTGAACGGATTCCTGCACGCCGCGGCGCTGCTCGGCGATGCGGGAATCCCGATCGTCCGCTACGCCGAACAGGCGGAGCCGGCGCTGGCGGGCCTGCCCGGCCTGTTCCCGATGCTCGCGGGCGAGATCGATCGCGCCGAATTCGCCACTCCCTTCGGCGCGTTGAAGCACCACCTGCCCTCGCTCGAGGATCTGATCGCCGAAAGCCGTGCGCGCGGCATCGATACCGAATTCCCCACCTACACCGGCCGGCTCGTCGCCGACACGCTCGCGGCGGGCCACGGCGACGACAGCTATTCGCGCCTCGTCGAGCACTTCGGCCGCCGGTGAGCGGCCCACGAACCAGCTCGCGCGGCGACTCCCCTGACGTGCGGCGGACGACCCGTCCCCGCATCACCGTCGGCATCGAATACCTTGCCGACGAAACCCACTCGAACACCGGAGGAGAATCCATGAAGAAAGCATTCGTCACGGCGGCGGCAGGACTCGCGGGCCTGGCCGGCACGGTGGTCCTCGGTTCCGGGGCCGCTCAGGCGGCGCCGCAGGACTGCGTCGTCGAAAAGGACCTGTTCGGCGCATCGGCGATCTGTCATCCCGACGGCGGCAGCAACTACGTGCTGCGCGTCGAGTGCGTCGGCCTCTACGCCAGCGGCCCGTTTCCGCTCTACGCCATCGGCCCGTACCACACGCTGAGCTACCCCTTCACCCCCTCCGGCGACCGCATCACCGCCGGCTGCACCGGCGCGGGCCCCGGCATCTTCGCCATCGCGACCGGCGCCCACGTCGAGGTCTTCCGAGGCTAGAACCACCCGGGGCGGTATCGAGGACTACCGTGCCGCCCCGGCGTGGGCCACCCTGCGCGATCTGGTCGCCGACGCCGCCGCCCGGTGGAGCGGCCCACCGCAAGGCCCACCCTCACACCGTCTTCTGTTCGGCGAACGCCCGCCGCGATTCCTCGTGCAGGATCTCCAGCAATTCCTGTTCCAGCGCCGCGAATTCGGGTGCGGTGATCGTGGACAGGTCGCGGGGCCGGGGCAGGTCGACGCGCACCTCGTGGCGCACGGTCGCGGGGCGGGCCGAGAGCACGATCACGCGATCGGACAGGTACACGGCCTCGCGGATGTCGTGGGTGATCATCAGCACCGTCCATCGGTAGCGCTGCCACACCTCTTGCAGCCAGGACTGCATCTCGGTGCGGGTCAGGGAGTCGAGCGCGCCGAAAGGTTCGTCCAGCAGCAGCACTTCGCGTTCCTGAACCACGGTGCGCAACAGCGCGGCCCGCTGTCGCATCCCGCCCGACAGCTGCGACGGTCGCGCGTTCTCGAACCCGGCCAGCCCGAACACCGGGAACAGTTCGAGGGCGCGGCGGCGGGCCTCCGATTTCGGCACGCCCCGCACCTGCAACCCGAGGATGGTGTTGTCGAGGATGGTCCGCCACGGGAACAGCAGATCCTTCTGCGGCATATAGGCGCAATGCGAGGCCGGATCCTCGCCCTCGGCCGCGCGGAAGCGCACGCCGCCCGAATCCGGGGTTTCCAGTCCGGCCAGCATGTTGAAGACGGTGCTCTTCCCGCACCCGCTGGGCCCGATGACGCTCACGAACTCCCCCGACCGCACGGTGAACGAAACCCCGCCCAGCACCGCGAGATCCGGGGCGCGCCGCCCGTGCCCGGGGAACGATTTCCGAAGCCCGTCCACGACGAGCCGGTCCTCAACCACGACCGCTCCTGTTCTCCGCGAGCGCCCACGGCGCGACCAGCCGTTCGATCAGGAACGTCGACAGGTACAGCGCGATGCTCAGCAGCGCCGTCACCAGCACCGCCGCCAGCACCAGGTCGGTGCGGAACGAGTTCTTCTGCAGGCTCATGTAGATGCCGAGACCTGCACTGGCACCGACGTATTCGGCGAACACCGCACCGACCACCGCGTAGGTGATGCCGATGCGCAGGGCCGTGAAGAACCGCGGCACCGCCGAAGGCAGCCGCACATACCGGAACACCTGCGCGCGCGAGGCGCCCATGCTCCGCAGCAGTGCCCCCGCCTCCCGGTCGGCCGCGGCGAACCCTTCGATGAGGCCGATCGCCATCGGGAAGAAGGTCACCAACGAGACCACGAGGATCTTCGGCAGCAGTCCGAACCCGAACCAGATGATCATCAGCGGCGCGATCGCCACGATCGGCAGCGTCTGCGACGCCACGAACAGCGGCACGAACGCACGCCGCAACCACGGCGAGAAATCCACCACGATCGCCAGCGCCCACGCCAGCGTCAGCGACACCGCGAACCCGAGGAGCGTCACCTGCAAGGTCGCGGCCGCGTGGGTGCCGATCTCCTCGCGATGCGCCCACCCCTGCCGCGCCACCCGCATCGGCGAGGGCAGCACCTGCGGGCGAATTCCACTGGCCGAAACGTAGATCTGCCAGACGGCGACCAGCACGGCCACCGTCACGACGGACGGGACGGCCCACCGGATTCCGCCCGAGCGCGCCGCACCGCCTACCGCGATGTCACGGGTTGCCGAGGTACTCATTGGTGAAATAGGTCGACCAGTCGGGCTCCGCCGTCAGCGGTGAGCCGTCGGGCCCGTTCAGCAGACCACCCCGGTACAGGAAGCCGGAATTGGCCGCCCACTGCGCCTGCGTCTGGGTGCCCACCCGGCCGTCGGCGTCCTTCATGAACTGCTCGGCCAGCATGCGCTGACTCTCGAAGACCAGCTTCTCGTCGTTGAACGCACCGGGATTGGCGTCGATGAGATCCTGAGCCGCCGCGTCGGGGTTGTCGGCGGCGAACTGGTAGCCGCGCTGCAACGCTTGCACGAACTGCCGCGCGCGCTCCGGATTCGCCGCGAGCCAGTCCTCGTTGGCGTCGATCACGATGGCGTAGGCGTCGGGGAAGCCGAAATCCGTGTAGCGGAAGTACTTCATGGGCGTGCCGTGGTGCTCGGCTTCGATGCCCTCCCACGCCAGGTAGGAGACGGTGAAGTCGGCCTTGCCGGAGTAGACCGCCTCGTAGGCCGACGATCCCAGCGTCACCGACGTGAAATCGCCGGTGCCGCCGTCGTTGCGGATGACCTGTTGCAGCGCTTCCTTCTCCCCCGGATCGCCGAAGCCCGCGTACGTCTTGCCGTCGAGGTCCTTCGGGCTCGCGATGTCGGCGCGGTCGGCCCGCACACCGATCCCGGTCGCCCAGTGCTGCAAGGGGGCGAGCACCGACTTCGTGCGCGCCCCCGCCGCGCGGGCGAACGTCGCCGAATTGTGCGTGCTGATACCGAATTCCGCGTTCCCGGCGTCGATCACGGTGCCGACCGAGGTGTTGTTGTACGGCAGGACCTGCACGTCCAGCCCCGCTTCGGCGAAGTAGCCGCGCTGCAGGGCGACGTAGAGCCCCGAGTGGTTGGTGTTCGGCGTCCAGTCGAGCGCGAAGCGGATGGTGTCGCCGGAATCCGATCCCGAACCGCAGGCGGTGAGCGCCGAGAGCAGCGCGACACCGGTGACGACGACCGCGAGCGCGCGGCGCAGGCGACCGGTCATGACGCGGGCCAGGGCTGCGGATGCAGGGCGGTGTCCCAGAACATCAGTTCGTAGCGGGTGGCGATCGTGAACGCCGTCGCCATCGCGTCCCGGTCCCGCTCGCTCGCCGACTCGGCGGCCTCGTCGACCAGTGCGCGGGCGGTGACCGCGGAGTTCTGGAACTCCTCGGCGCCGTAGGTGGTGACCCACCGCGCGTACGGGTGGTCCGGATCGGCGGCGATCACCTTCGCGGCGCTCTCGGCCAGGTCGCGGCCCACCTCGGCGTAGATCCAGAAGCACGGCAGCGCCGCCGCCGCGGCCACCGCGTACGACTCGGTCGCGGCGGTCGCGATCAGAAACGACACGTAGGCCAGGCAGGTCTGCGAATGCTCCGGCTCACCCTCGCGCGGGGGCAGCGCTCCCCCGTTGAGCAGTTCGTCGTGCATCGTGGATTCGACGGCGGCCGCCGTGGCCGACGAGGTCGCCCAGAACGCGGCAGTCCGCGGATCGGGCGATTTCGAGGCCAGGATCGCCAGCGCCTTCGAATACGCGGTCAGGTACAGCGAATCCTGTTCGATGTAGGTGCGGAACACCTCGGGCGGCAGCGTGCCGTCGCCGAGGCGGCGCAGGAATTCGAGTTCCTCGATGGCGACCCGCAGGTCCTTCGTGCGGTCCCAGAGCTGGTCGGTGAACCGACCGGTGTTCGTCGTAGAGGCGTACAACGCCGTGACATCCCTTCGTCAGTATTACCTGAACAGGTTCGGCGGGTGTGTTCTCAGCCTCGCGGACGCGAAGCACCCCGTGTCCACTGCCGACCATAGCAGTGCCGATCCGGACGAAGGGGACCTACGTCCGGCCCTCCGCCGCCGCACACGGCCCGGAAAGTACCGCTGGTCACAGTCCGCTCCCAGGCATTAGGCAAGGCTTTCCTGCATCCGCGCGCACTGGATACACTGCGCGATGACTACCCACCCGAAACGATGCGTAGGGGTTCCTCTGTGCCCGAAGACAGCCTGACCGGCGACCGTCCCGAGACGGTCGCCGACCCGAAACAGGCCAAACAAGCCGAGAAGGCGGCGCGCGCCGCGATCCTCGCCCCCGTACGCGGGCGCCTGGCGATCGCCAGCGCGATCGTGTTCGCCTCCGCGGTGTGCGCGGTGCTGCCCTTCGTCCTCATCGTCGAGGCCGCCCGGCGGCTGCTCGACGGCGACACCACCGCCGTGTGGCAGCCGGTGCTGGTGGCGCTGATCCTGCTCGGCCTGCGCGGCATGCTCTACTCCGGCGCGCTGCTGTGGACCCACGTCATCGACGCCGACAACCAACTGCACCTGCGCCAGTCGCTGGCCGACAAGCTGCGCCGGGTGCCGCTGGGCTGGTTCGGCGCGCGCACCTCGGGTGAGGTCAAGAAGCTCCTCCAGGACGACGTGGAGGCGATCCACTACCTGGTCGCCCACGCGCAGATGGAGTTCACCGCGGCCATCGTCACGCCGCTGCTCACCCTGGGCTACCTGTTCCTCGTCGATTGGCGGCTCGCGCTCGCGCTGCTGGCGCCGCTGGCCCTCTACGGCGTGGCGCTCGGGGCGATGATGGGCCGCAACTACGACGAGAAGATGCGCGAGTACACCGAGTGGGAGAAGCGCTCGGAATCGGCGACGGTCGAATTCGTCGACGGCATCCAGGTGGTGCGGGCGTTCGGTCAGGCCCGCCGCGCCCACACCCGCTACCGCGAGGCGGTCGAGGGTTTCACCGACTACTTCAAGGCGTGGGCGACGCCGATGACGCGGATCGAGGCGTCGGCGAGCCTGCTGCTCAACCCGGTGTTCCTCATGGTGGTCGTGCTGGCCGTCGGCCTGCCGCTGGTCTCGGGCGGCATGTCCGCGCTGGACCTGCTGCCGTTCCTGCTGCTGGGCCTGGGCCTGGGCACCACGGTGCTCACGGTCGGCTACTCGGCGCAGTCGCTGCGCCAGGCCGACGCGGCCTGCCTGCGGCTCCACGAGCAGATGCAGGTCGCCGAACTCGAGGAGATCGACCCGGTCGACGCGCAGGTCGTGGAGCCGGGGACGGTCGTGTTCGAGGACGTGCAATTCGGCTACCACGAGGGCCACGACGTGCTGAAGGGCGTGTCGGCGACGCTGCGGCCGGGCACCATCACCGCGCTGGTGGGGCCGAGCGGGTCCGGCAAGTCCACGATGGCGAAGCTGCTGCCGCGCTTCCACGACGTCACGCGGGGCCGCATCACCATCGACGGCCAGGACATCCGTTCGATGCCGCAGGAGGACCTGTACCGGCTCGTGTCGTTCGTGTTCCAGGACGTGCGCCTGCTGCACGACACGGTGCGCGCGAACCTGGCGCTGGCGCGGCCCGACGCGAGCGCCGAGGAGATCGAACGCGTCGCCCGCGCGGCCCAGATCCACGACCGCATCCTGGAACTCCCGCGCGGCTACGACTCGGTGATCGGCGACGACGCGCGACTGTCCGGCGGTGAGGCGCAACGACTCTCGATCGCGCGGGCACTGCTGGCCGACGCGCCGATCCTGGTGCTGGACGAGGCCACCGCGTTCGCCGATCCGGAATCGGAGGCGGCGATCCAGGACGCCCTGGCCGAACTGGTGGCCCGGCGCACCGTGCTGGTGATCGCGCACCGCCTGCACACCATCACCGGTGTCGACGAACTGCTGGTCCTCGAGGACGGCAAGCTGGTCGAGCGGGGCACGCACGACGAACTGCTCGCGGCCGGCGGAACCTACCGCGGGCTGTGGGACGCGAACGAGGCCGCGGTCCGCGACCTCGGCGAAATCGAGGGAGCCGCACGATGATCCGCCAGATCACCCGCCTGGTGCCCGAAGAGCACCGGCCCCTGCTCCCCCGCTACGGCGCCGCACTGGTGGTGCTCTCGGTCGCGCAGGGCATCGCCTACGTGCTGCTCGCGCCGCTGCTCGAGGACGTCTTCGCCGACCGGCTCGACCGCGCGGGCTGGTGGCTCGCCGGCATCGTGGCGGCCTACCTGGTGGTGGCCGCCGCCAGCTTCCTGCAAGCCCAGATCGGCCTGCGCATCGGCGTCGCCCTGATGCGGCACCTGCAGATGCGCCTCGGCGACCACCTGGGCGCCATGCCGCTGGGCGCGTTCGGCCCGTCCACCTCGGGCCAGGCCTCGCGCCTGATCACCTCCAGCACCCGCGAGGTGATGGGCGTGTTCGCGCACCTGCTCACGCCGCTGGTCACCGCCGTGCTGGTGCCCGCCACGGTCGCCGTCGGCATGCTGTTCATCGACTGGCGGATCTCGCTGGCCATGGTGGCCAGCGCGCCCGTGCTCTACTTCGTGAACAAGTGGGGCGGCTCGCTCTACGCGCACGCCACCGTCGGCCAGCACCAGGCCGCCGCCGAGGCCAATTCGCGGGTCATCGAATTCGCCCAGGCGCAACCGGTGTTGCGGGCGTTCGGCGCCGACGACTCCGGCACGCGGCAGCTGCGCACGGCGCTGCGCGAACAGGGCGAGGCCACCCGGCGCTCCATCTGGGCGTCGGTGCCCGGCCTGGTGATCTTCTCGTTCGTGGTGCAGTTGACGTTCATTCCGCTGGTGTGGCTGGTGATCTCGCTGTCGACGTCCGGCGATATCTCGGTGCCGGTCGCGATCGCGCTGATCGCCGTGAGCTCCCGGTTCGTCGAGCCCCTGAACCAGGCGGCCGAGCTGTCGACCGCCATCCGGCGCGCGATGGTCGCGGTGAACAAGATCAACAAGTTCCTCGACACCCCGGTCGTCGCCGAGCCGGCCGAGCCCGCGGAACCCGCCGACGCCGGCGTGCGATTCGAGGACGTCAAGTTCGGCTACCGGCCGGAAGAGCCGGTGCTGCAAGGGGTCTCGTTCGAGGCGCCCGCCGGCACCACCACGGCGATCGTCGGGCCCAGCGGAGCGGGCAAGACCACCGTGTTGCGTCTGGCCGCGCGGTTCTACGACACGAACGCGGGGCGCATCCTGCTCGGCGACCGCGACGTGCGCGACCTGACCTCGGAAACGCTGCTGAACCAGGTCTCGCTGGTCTTCCAGGACGTGTACCTGTTCGACCAGACCGTGCTGGACAACATCCGCGTGGGACGGCCCGACGCCACCGACGAGGAGGTGCTCGAGGCCGCCCGCACCGCGCGGGTGGACGAGATCGCCGCGCGGCTCCCCGACGGCTGGGACACCCGGGTCGGCGAGGGCGGCACCGCGCTGTCGGGCGGTGAGCGCCAGCGCATCTCGATCGCGCGGGCCCTGCTCAAGAACGCGCCCGTCGTGCTCCTGGACGAGGCGACCAGCGCCCTGGACCCGCAGAACGAGGCCGCCGTCGTGCGCGGCATCCGCGAACTCACCCAGGGCAGAACCGTCCTCGTGGTCGCCCACCGCCTCCCCACCATCCGCCACGCCGACCAGATCCTCTTCCTCGACGAGGGCGGCATCGTGGAACGCGGTACCCACGACGAACTCCTCGAAGCCGGCGGGCGCTACGCGGCGTTCTGGTCCGAGCGCACCCGCGCGGCCGGATGGAGGCTCACCGCCGCCCGCGGCTGAGATCGGTTATCCCGGCGAGTCCCCCAGGGCTTCGAGCGCTGATGCGCTTGTCGCCCACGGGAATTCGTCGCATTGGGGTGCGGGCCGAGCGTCGCTCGGCCCGCACTCCCGGGAAACACCGGCGCTCAACGCATTCCGGACCGCGCTCGCCCTACCTGTCGGCCGATCGCCGATCCGTGCTCATCGTCCGGCTCGGCCGCAGAGCCGGAGCGCTCGGGCGAGCGCGGCCAGCGCGGCGACGCAGAACACTGTCCGCACGAAATTGCCGATCACCCACGGGGTTTCGAAATCGTCCCGGGCTCGCGCGAGGTCGGTGGGCTCCGCGCGATCGATCGCCTCGTTGAGCGGAAGATGCAGCCCGCCGGTGATCGCCAGCACCACCATGTAGAGCAGGAGCGCGGCGACCGTCCAGTACAGCGCGGGTCCCGGCGCCCGCCACGCCACCAGCGCGGCGGCTACGGCCGTGAGCACGAGGGCGGCGGTGAAGAACAGGGGGAACACCGGGTTCTCGTTGAACCGCTGCGTGATCAGGACGAACGTCTCGTCGTCCACGCCGGACAGGTTGGGCATCACCGCGGCCGAGAACGTGAAGTTCAGGCCCGCCACGAGCGCCATGACCACCAGCGCGGCACCGAGCCCGAACCCGGCTCCCCCGCCGGTCGCGGCACGTACCGGAGTGTGGACTTGCTGGCTGGTCATCGGACTTCCCTCTCGTTCGGATCGGCTTCCTACATCCACTTTCCGCCACGAAGGGCGAACAACCAATGTTCGTTCATCGCTGATCCATGCTTGTTCGTCCACCGCGTCTGGACGATCGAGCACCACGCGAGCAGACTGAGCCCATGCGCGGCGACGATCCCTGGACCACTTCCGACCCCCTGGGCGAGGCCCTGCATTTCCTGCGCATGTCGGGCACCTTCTACTGCCGGTCCGAGCTGACCGCGCCGTGGGGACTGCGTTTGTCTCCGGAGCCGGGGTCGATGTGGTTTCACGTCGTGAACACCGGGCGATGCTGGCTCGACGTCGACGGCCACGAGCCCCGCCAGTTGCAGCCCGGCGACTTCGCCCTCGTCCCCCACGGCGAGGGACACCTTTTGCTCAGCGAACCGGGATCACCCGCCGCACCAGTGGAACAGCTGCCCTACGACTACGCCAGCGACCGCTATGCGATCCTGCGCCACGGCGGCGGTGGCGCACCCACCGGTATCGTCTGCGGCACAGTGCGTTTCGGCCATCCGGCCGCGCGCGACCTGGTGGCGGCGCTGCCCCGCACCATCGTGGTGGACGGCGCGCCGGACTCCCCGACCCCGGAATCGGAGTGGATGTACAGCACGCTGCGGCTCATCGCCGCCGAGGGCAGGCACCTGCGCCCCGGCGGCGAAGCGGTGATCACCCGGCTGTCGGACATTCTCGTCATCCAGGCCATCCGCGCGTGGATCGCCCGCGAGGGCGACCGCTCCGGCTGGCTGGCCGCGCTGCGTGACCCCCGCATCGGGCACGCCCTCGCCCTCGTGCACCGCGACCCCGCCCGCCCGTGGTCGGTGGCGTCCCTGGCCCGCGAGACCGCCATGTCGCGCTCGGCGTTCGCGGCGCGGTTCACCGAACTGGTCGGCGAACCGGTCATGCGGTACGTCACGCGCTGGCGCATGCAAGTGGCACTGGACCTGCTCCGCCACGAAGACGTCGCCGTCACCCAACTGGCCGGCCGCCTCGGCTACGAATCCGAAGCCGCCTTCAGCCGCGCCTTCAAACGCACCCTCGGCGTCGCCCCGGGCGCGATCCGCCGCTCCCCCGAGTTGCCGGTATACGCGGCAATTACCTGAATCCGCGGGCAGATTCGGTATCAACTCTTGACACCGGCAACACCCCAGGACGACCACGAGCACCGCCGCCGCGCGACAATGCCGTCCATTCGATTTCGGCTGCCAGGCAACAACTCTCAATCGTTGCTTGCCCGGTTTCTGGTGATGACAGACCGTCGGCACGGCATTGTTTCGGGACGAGGAGCGCACACGATGGCTGTTCGGTTCAAGCTCGGTTGGTACCCACCCGTGGTGGACGGCCCGCTGGGTAGAGAGTACGTCGGCTACATCCCACGTATGACCGAAGCGGCAGATTCTAACCGAAACCACTGGTCGGCGCGCCGGTGATCGCCGTTGTTCCCGTGATTGGTGCGGCCTGCGGGCCGATGTGAGACTCTGAGATTCGTTGCCCCGTGCCGGATTCGGCGCCCGCGCCGCTGCTCGCTCGACAGGATGACCGCGGATGGACGGACACCTCATCCGCTCAGCTCGCCACGCTCGCGGATGGTCTCAATCCCAGCTCTTGGCTGCCCTGCGGAGCCGGGCTGTGCTCGAGCACGTCACGCTGATGAGCCCGGCGTCGCTACGCGTGGCGTTGTCGCGGTGGGAGAACGGGCACACCGCGCCCGACCCGGTCCATACCCGGCTGTTGTGCAGCGTCCTGGAACTCTCGCCCACGAACCCGGCTGGGCCGATGGATGAGCAGGATGAGCTCCGCGACGATTCGCTGTTCGGGGTCCTGGCTCACCACACCAACAGCCTGCGGTTGCTGGACCGGCGCCTCGGCGCGCCGTTCGTGCGGGCACAGACCGCTGGTCACGTGGCGGCGCTGGAGGCGATGTGGGAGAGCCGATCGGGTGCCGATCGGCGCACCGTCGCGCTGGTGCAAGCTGACACTGCGGCGCTGGCGGCCTGGGAAGACCTCGATGTCGGCGACCACGCCGCAGCGAACCGGCATTTCGGGCTGGCCAGGCAGGCCGCGTCACGGTCGGGGGATTCGACGCTGCTGGCGCACGCGCTCGGCGAGCACGCGGTGATGCTGTCGGAAACCGGGCATGCCCGCCGGGCGTTGGCCCAGGTCCGGCGCGCGGAATCCCTGCCTGGCCTGCCGATGCTGTTGCGGGCCTGGCTCGCGGCGACCCGCGCGCAGGTCGCCACGTGGTGTCCTGGTGAAGCCTCGACCGTGCGTGAGGCGATGTCCGAGGCGGAAACAGTGCTCGCCCACGCCCGACAGGGCGACGAGGTTGCGCTGCCGTTCCTCGCCCTCAACGAGATCCATCTTCAGCGGTGGAACGGGCATCTGCTGGTGCGGCTCGGTGACCGTGCGGGCCGGCCCGATCGCCGAGCAGGCGCTGGCGGGGTTGCCTGCTGAGTTCGTGCGGGCCCGCGCCGGGCAGGTGCTCGACTTGGCCGAGTACGCCGCGCGCACCGGCGATCTGGACCAGGCGACGGCGCGGCTGACGGCAGCGTCGCGGGCCATTACCGAGGTGGGGTCACGGCGTCTGCGTTACCGTCACGACCTGCTCGCGCGGCGCGTGCGGGAGCTGAGCGGCAGCCGGTAGCGCGGCGAGCATCCCGACAGCGGTCGCGGTGCCCAGCAGCTGGCCCGCCGCGAGCAGCTCGCAAGTTTCGGTCAACGGCACCCACACCAGGTCGGCGGCTTCCTCACCGTCGCTCGGGGCGGCGACTTGGCGCGGCGCGCGGCCGATGAAGATGTGATGGGGGGGTTTGCACCAGACCCGGCATCGGCTCGAGAACAGCCACCAATTCGAGGGAGCCGACGTCGAACCCGGTCTCTTCCAGCAGTTCCCGGCGGGCGCACACCTCCGGCGCTTCACCCGGTTCGACGATGCCGCCCGGGGCTTCGAACCCGAGTGCGCCGACGATCCACCGGTGCCGGTGTAGCAGCAGTGCCCGGCCGTGGTCGTCGACGACCACGGTGCAGGCCACGGTGTTGAGCCGGACGGCGTGATGGGTGCGCGCCACACCGTCGGGGGTGGTGATGTCGTGCAGGCTCACCCGCAGCCAGGGGGACGCTTCGTAGACGGTGCGGTCGGAATGCACGTCCGTGCGGGGCGGGGAAGCCATGTCCTCACGGTACCGGCCAGACGACTGGTTCCGGGTCGTCGTGCTACGGGTTGCTACCTTCCGGGCGCCGTGCCGGGCGTCGATTCTTGGAGTTACGACGTTGTCCGGCAAGGGATTCGAGGTCAACCATGATGACTCCACCGACTCAGCAGGGACCGGCACCAGCGCGATCGGGGGTGGGGCGTCGGGTCGCGGTGATCGGTCAAGGACACATCGGGTTGGTGGTGTCGGTCCTGGCAACCGAAGCCGGCCACAAGGTCCTCGGCTACGACACCGACCCTCTGCGGATCGACCGGATCACCAGCGGCGGCGAAGATCTCGGCGACGTGCCCCGCGACCGGCTGGCCACGGCGCTGGCGACCGGCCGGTTCGCCGCGACCACCGACGCCGCCGCGCTGGACGGGTTCGAGGTCGCGGTCATCAGCGTCTCGACACCTCTTGCCGCGGGCCGACCGGACCTGCGGAGCCTCGAGGCCGCGGCCAAGACCGTCGCCTCGCACGCGCGCCCCGGATGCCTGGTGATCGTGGAATCCACGACGTGGCCGGGCGCCACCGACGAGATCGTGATCCCGGCCCTGGAGTCCTCGGGCCTGCGGGCCGGGGTGAACCTGCATGTCGGGTACACGCCGGAACGGATCAACCCCGGCGACGGGATCGATGCGATGGTCACGATCCCCAAGATCGTCTCCGGCTCGGACACGGCGTCGCTCGCGGCGGTCGCCGTGTTCTGGGAAACCATCGTCGACACCGTCGTCCTGGCCCCGGACATGCGAACAGCGGAACTGGCCAAACTCATCGAGAACACCTTCCGGCTGGTCAACGTCTCCCTGGTCAACGAGATCGCCCACCACGGGCGCGACCTCGGCGCCGATGTGTGGTCCGCGATCGAGTTGGCGGGCAGCAAACCCTACGGGTACATGCCGTTCACCCCGGGCGTCGGTGCGGGCGGACATTGCATCCCGGTCGCACCCCGCTACCTGGCCTGGCGGATCGGCGAAACCGGCGGCGCGGCGGCGGACCTGATCGAGACGGCGTTGTCGGTCAACGACGCTGCACCGGTGTGGGTGGCCGAACGGATCCTCACCGGCCTCGCACAGCGCGGCATCGGCGCCGGGCAGGCGGTCGTGCTGGCGGCGGGGATCAGCTACAAACCCAACATCGGTGACGTGCGGGGCTCGGCGGCCGCCGCGGTGATCGCGCACCTGCGCGGCTGCGGGGCTCAGGTGCTCGTCTACGACCCGGTCGCCGAGTCCGCCGCCGAGGTCCTGCGGGTAGTGACACCGGAACTGATCGCGGCAGTGTCCGCGGTGGCGGTGCTCGTCGGCCACGACCAACTCGACACCGCAGCGCTGGCCGCCGCCGATTACGTCTTCGACGCCTGCGCCATCCTGCCCCGCAGCTCGAATGTCGAATTCCTCTGAGCAGCAGGTGATCTGAGGTGAACTCGGGGATGAACAGCCGGTTGGGTCGGCGGCGCACGTTGCGGTCGGCGATCCTGGCCCACGACAACGACTACGGGTTCGATCCACGAACGCCGCACTGGCCGGCGCCTCCGCTGCGGGTGTCGTGCGTGGTCCCGTACTACGAGACCGGTCCGCTGGCGATCGAGTGCGTGCACCGGCTCGCCGCGGCCGTCGCCGCCTACCGCGCTGGGATCGGCCTCGGCGCACCGGCCGCCCAGATCGTCGTGGTCGACGACGGATCGAGGACCCACCCGTTCCCCGCCGACGCCGCGCCGGGGCTGGTGCGGGTGATCCGGTTGCCCCACAACCAGGGCCGAGCCGCCGCACGCAACACCGGTTTGCGGGCCAGCCGCGAGTTCGACCTGGCGCTGTTCGTCGACTCCGATGTTCTGGTCCACCCCGACCTGGTCATCGAAACCTGTCGGCTGTGGCAGCCACCGACCACGCGACCGGGGCCGATCGTGGCTTCGCTGATGTCGACCTACCGGGCCGGCGCCGAGAAGTTCGCACCCGCGCGGGCGATCTCGGCGGCGTCGATCACCGCGGACTGGCGGTTCTCCTGCCGGTTTCAGCCGTCGTGGATCGCCGATCCCAGCGACTGGATGTATGTCGGGCACCGCTTCAACCTGGTCCCCGCCACCAACTACTTCCGCAGCTGGCACGGCGCGGTAGGTCCGTGGCTGCTGCCGAACATGGTGCTCGGTGGCTGCTTCGCTGTCCCGGTGGGCCCTGCGCTTGCCGTCGGCGGCTTCGACGAAGCCTTCGCCCGCTACGGGTTCACCGAAACCAGTCTCGCCGCCCGGCTGACCGCCTCCGGCGTCCCGGTGATCCCCCAGATCACCGTCGCCGCGGTGCACGTCGAACACAACCCGGCCCACCACAACCAGCGCGACCGCGACACCCACCTGGCCACAGCGCACCGCCGGTTCTTCACGGAGTTCCTCGCCCATGACCTCGACTGACGACCACCACACCGCCACCGCACTGGCCGACCGGCTCGCCCACACCGGCGCCCTGGTCAACCTCGTCTTCCACGACATCGCCACCGACTCCGACGGGTTGTGGAGCCGGTTCGACACCACCATCGACCGGTTGCACGCGATCGCGGCATGGTGCCGTGACCTCGCCCTGACCAGGCGGGTCCGGCTGTATTTCGACGACAACCACCGGTCGCTGTTCGACCTGGTGCTCCCCGCCCTGGACGTCACCGAGTTCGCCGAAGTCGTCGCGGCCGTCCCGGTCGCCTCGATCGGACGCACCGGCCACGGCACCACCACCGACTTGCGAGCGGCCACCGCCCGCGGTGTGCGAATCGCCGCACATGGGTTCTCCCATACCCGTCTGGCCAGTTACGACCCGCACGGGGCGCTGCTGGCGACACCGATCGGCGGCCGATACACCGACCGGCCCGGCGCCGGACAGCACGACCCGGCCACCGAGAACGAGGTGCTGTTCCAGCTGGTGGAAGCCAAAGAACACCTCGACGCACTGACCGGGGCGTGCCGGGAGTTCGTGTTGCCCTACGGCTGCCACAACCCGGCCACCCTCGCGCTGAACCAGCGGTTCGGCCTCTACCCGCACCTGACCACCACCGACCCGGGCATCGACACCGGGCAGCTGTTGCGGCCCCGGTTCCTGCTCACCTCGGACGACACCCCGATCACCCTGGCCCAGCGCATCACCGAGGAAGCGAGCACATCATGACCGACACCGCACCGCGCGTGATCGCCTTCGAAGGCATTCCGTTCGCCGGGAAATCCACCGCCGCCACCGAACTGGCCCGCCAGCACCCCGAGGTCAGGGTCGTACCCGACTACCACGAGATGCTGACTCCGACCGAGCGCGTGCGCATCGCGCAGCTGTCGGATTCGGCTGACGACCAGCATCACCGGGTCGCAATGTATCGGGACCTGGACGACCGCCGGTGGAAGCAGGCCGACGAATCCGGCAGCCCGACAGTGATTTTCGACCGCTGCTACCTGTCGATCGCCGCCTACCGGATCGCCCTGCACACCGCCTTCGGCCTGCCCGGCGACCCCGACACTGCCGGGCAGGCACCGGCCGCGGTGTGTGAGCGGACCATCCCGCCGGTCGTGGTGTTCTTCGCCGTCTCGGCTCAGGCGGCCGTCGAACGCCACCACCGGCTCGCGCGCACCATCGATACCCGACTACGTACACACGAGTTCCTGTCGACGCTCATCGACTCCTACCGCCAGGTCCTCACCGCCTGCGATGCCCGCGTCCTGGTCGTGAACTCCAACCAGCCCTTGGCCGAGGTCGTCGCCCACGCATGCGAGTGCGTCCGTGATGTCCTCTGACCGGGTCCGATGGGTGAGCGCCGCGGTGATGCTGGTCAACGGGGTGTGGAGCACCTGGTGCGCACACGCTGCCGTCCGCGGGTTGCGGCGGCTCGCCGACCAGCGCGAATCTGTCCGATCCGAGCCCGGGCGGGTCGCGGCGGGCAGCGATATCGTGGTCGTCGTGCCGATGCTCCACGAAGCCGACCGCGCCGCCGAGTGCGTGGACCACTGGTGCAAACTCCTCGCCGACCACCCCGAACTTCGGTTGTGCGTCCTCACCACCGACCGCGAACGCCACGAACGCCCCGAAGGACCGCACAGCTGGGACGCGGTCACAGCCGCCGCGAGCTTTCGCCGCGCCACTGTCGCCGGTCGCGCGGAACTGCTGCACTACCCGCGCGTGAACCGCACCTACGGTGAACAGCTCGGCTGGGCCCTGGACCTGCTGACCACCCGTCCCGCGCCGCCGGACCACCTCTACGTCGCCAACATCGATTCCCGGCTCTCGCCCCACGGCTGCGCCGAGATCGTCGAACTCGCCGCCACCGTTGCGGTGGCGCAGCAGTCCAGTGTGTTCTTCGGCAACCTCGACGACCTCGGGCCGGTCGCGACCGCCGAAGCATTCTACCAATCGCGGTGGAGCTTCGAGCACGAGATCTTCCGCTACCTCGCCGGGGCCGGGCACCTGCACTGTCTGCCGGGTTGGCTGCGGTCGATCTGGTACCAGCACACCGTCGGGCACGGCCTGCTCATCGCGACTGCCACCTATCGGCGCCTCGGCGGGCTGCCAAGCCCGCGCCACGGTCTCGAGGACGCCGCCCTCGGCGTCGCGATCCGCGAAGCCGGCCTGCACATCCACCCGTTCTCCACCCTGGAATGCGGTGACGCGCCCTCCTCGGTCCGGGAAGTGCAGCGGCAGCGCTCGACCTGGATCCGCGGACCGCTGTGCAGCAGCGAATACCCGCGCACCCGCCGCGGCCACCTCATCGCCGCCCAAGGCACCTACGGCGGCGTCAAATGGGCGCTGGCCGTGCCCGCCCAGGCGATCACCTTGATCGTGGCCTCACCTCGCCAGCGGGTCATGGCCATCCTCGGATGGCTCCTCGCGCTCTACGGGCCGCTCATCGCGATGCTCCTCGGCCTGCGCCGGCTCGACTTCCCCAGCGCCTACCGGCCCCGGCGCAGGCACATCACCCGGGCGATCCTCTACTACCCAGTCGCTGCGGTGAGCTGCTGGGCCGGTGGACTGCGCGGAGCAGCGCTGCTCGCCCGCGACGTCGCTCGCGGCCACGCACCGATCCAGCCTCGGACCCGGGAGACCGAATGACCAACCGTGTCGATGCCCCAGTGCAGTGCGTGCTGCCGATCTTCGGCACCTTCGTCTTCTTCGACTGGTACAACACCCTGTCCACGGCCCAGTTCTGGGACTCGATCCTCGGCAACCAACGCCACCCCCTCGCTGGCCCGCTCAACGCCGCGCTGGAAGACCTGTTCCGGGGCCGCAAGGAATTCGTCGGCTCCTGGATGCGCGGGCAGGTCACCGACGAACAAGTCATCGACACCCTGAACCTGACCCTGCCCCGCGGCTACAGCAACGACTACCTGCTGCGAGAGTTGCTGCGCGACTGCCGCAACGCCAAGATCAACCCCGACATGGCCGACATCGTCCGAGCCCTACGCGACCGGGCCTTCCTCGCAGTCGCCTCCGACAACATGGAATGCTTCGTCCACGCCGCACCCCGCGTCCTAACCGGTGAGCTGCGCATCGACGAGCTGATCGTTTCCTCCTCAGTCGGATCGCTGAAAAAGGAGTCCCCGGACCGGTTCTTCGGCCCGACTCTGGACCGCTACGGGCTGACCCCCGCCGACGCCGTCCTCATCGACGACTGCGCCGACACCTGCCAGATCTTCCGCGAATGGGGCGGATCGGCCTACCACTTCACCGAACCCGGCCAACTCCGCGCCGACATCGCCCACCTCCTGCCCGAACTGGCTGGCGTCTGACCTCGCGGATTCAGCGCCCCGAAGCCCTCTGGCCCCGTTGTGCAGGCTCTGCACGAAGACACGAAATTGTCAGTGCCGATTCGTCAACGCTGACATTCTCCAGCGAGGGACCATGCGACCGGCCAGATCGCTGCGCCGTCCCGGGCGAAGCCGGGCACGTTCACCCAGGCCCCCTCCAGGCGTCGGCGGTAGACCTCGCCCAAGAACCCGGGCGACGCCGGGTTTCCCTGACGGCAGTTGGCCGCCGGTGGACGGGATGAGGCTGGAACGAAACCTCGCCGACTTGCAGCGTCACGCGACCCACTTCGTCGAGCGCCGCGGATTCACCTATACCGTCCTCGAGATCGTCGGTGGGGACGTGATCGGGTGCGTCTACATCTATCCTTCCGCCAGCGATGAGTACGACGCCGAGGTGAGCTCCTGGGTCCGCGCGGACAGGACCGAACTCGATGGACCCGTGTACTCGGCGGTCGCGGACTGACTGTCCATCTCCTAGCCGTTCCACGCGATCGGCTACCGGCCTAGATGACCCGGTCCTGGACATCCGCCTCGGAAGGTGTCCCCGCCGAGGCGAATCCGCGCAGGAGATGGGTCAGCTGCCGACGCAACTCCGGACCGATCGCGGGCGGATCGTCGGCGTTCAGGACCAGCCGGTGGACGACGGCGACCACCGTGAACGCGAGCACGCCGGGGTCGGCGGTCGCGGCGAGGCGGCCCAGGTCCCGCTCGGCGGCCAGGTAGGCGGCGACCGCGTCTTCGAGGGCATCGAACCCCGCCGTCCGCTCCCCCAGAATTTCCTCGATGCGCCGGCCCACGTCGGGGCGCGCGGCGAGCAGGCGGGTCAGCGCGATCACAGCGACCGGTGGTTGTTCTTCGACTGCCGCACAGAGGTTTTCGACGACAGTCGCCGCTCCGACGCGCTCGCGCAGCGCGGCCGCCCCGGCCGAGAGCTGGAACTGCCGGTCGACGGCATAGCCGTACACGAAGTCGTCGAAATCGGCGAAGTGGGCGTACAGCAGGCCGGTCGCGACGCCCGCTTCGTCGGTGACCGCCCGGCCGCGCAGCCTCGCCACCCCGTCGCGCAGGATCACCGACTCGGCGGCGGCGAACAGCTGCTGCCTGACCTCTGGAATCGCGACACCTCTGGGCATCCCCCGAGTGTAGAGCCACGGGCCGTCCCGCTTACGACCGGTTTGAGCGTATGTTCATACTTGGTTTGAGCAAACGCTCAAACCAAGGGCGATGGGAGACCTCACGATGACGAACACACGGCCCGACAACTCGACCCGGCGCGTGATCATCGCCGGTGCCGGCATCGCGGGACTGGCCACCGCGCTGCGGCTGCATCGCAGCGGGTGGCACCCGCTCATCGTGGAGCGGGCACCGGCCCGGCGCAGCAGTGGATACATGGTGAACCTGCTCGGAGCCGGTTACGAGGCGGCCGAACAGCTGGGCATCGCCGAGGCGTTGCGCCGCCACGATCTGGGGCCGTTCACGTCGATCCTGGTCGACGCCGAGGGGACCCATAAGCTCACAGTTCCGACCGAACTCGCGCACGCCGCGCTCGGCGAACGCGCGCTCACCGTGTTCCGCGGCGATCTCGAGGCCACGCTGTTCGAGGCGGTGCGCGACGACGTCGAGGTCCGGTTCGCGACCACCGTCACGGGCGTGACGCAGGACGACGATCGCGTGCACGTCACGTTCAGCGACGGCTCCCACGAGGAAGCGGACCTCCTCGTCGGCGCCGACGGATTGCATTCGGGCGTAAGCGAACTCGTCTTCGGACCGGAAGCCGAACACCTGGTCGACCTCGGCTGCGTGGTGGCGGCCTTTCCGCTCAGCTAAGTCCCGGAGGATCTACCCGACTGCGCCGGAACGACTTTCATCGGGCCCGGCCGCACCGCCGCGGTGATCAACCTGGGGCCGGGGCGTTCGTGCGCGTTCTTCACCTACCGCACCGCCGACGCGGCCGCGCACCTGGCGCGGGGCCCGCACCGAGCGCTCACGGAGGCGTTCGGCGATCTCGGCGGAGCGATACCCGCAGTCCTGTCTCAGCTTTCGGCGAGTTCCGCCGAGGTCTACTTCGACTCGGTCAGCCAGATCAAGATGTCCGCGTGGCACGACGGACGCGTGACGCTGCTCGGGGATTCCGCCTGGTGCGTCTCCCTGTTCGCGGGTCACGGCGCCGCCCTCGCGCTCACCGGGGCCACCACACTCGGTGACGCCCTCGACAACCACCCCGGCGACATCCCGTCGGCCCTGTCCGAGTGGGAATCCCGGCGCAGGCCCGACGTTCGGACGCGACAAGCGCAGGCGCGCAAAGGCATGGTCCAGTACACACCGCCGACTCGCGCCCACGTGTGGGCCCAGCACGCCGCCATCCGCGCCATGACCCTGCCCGGACTGCGCCAGCTGGCCCGGCGGTCGATCGCCCGCGCCGCACGCGCCTGAGCCGGGTACGCACCCGGCCAGCCCTTCGACCAGCGCGTTCGAACACGGTGGCGAAACTGTGTAACGCGCGGTTCGCGATGATCGATTCAGTCGGTGAGTCACAACGGTGACCGAAAACAACTCGAGAGAAACGGATTTCGGATGATTCGATCCGTCGCTGCCCCGGCGCGGGAGCCGTGCCGGGCGGTGCGATGATGATGTCCGCCGCTCCGAAAGCCGCGCACTTCCAGCCCGGCGCGGCGTAGGCGAAATTCTGATCACGACACAGTAGGTGTCGTCGCAATCCCATTTCGGCCATCCGCACCCATTTGCCGGTCGGATGACGCTCTTTCCCTTGCCTTTTCGAGAATACGACTCGGGGCGGAGCTGTGCCGTGACGGCCCTTCGGTCGGCATCAGCGGACCGAACTATCTGACAGCAGCCGCCCAGCGCGGCCTCACTCGGGAGACACAGTGAAACGACCTGCTCTACTCGCGGCCGCCGCCGCGATCGCGATGGCCCTGACGGCATGTGGTGGCGAAGACGCTGCCGATGCCGGAGCATCGGCGTCCAGTACCGTCTCCGCCTCGACCACCGCGCCCGCGAGCGCGACCCCCACGCCCGCCGAGCAAGCTCCCGCTCCCGCCGGTGACACCCCGGCCCCGGCGGGCAACCCGCCCGCGCCCGCCCCCGGAAACCCGGCACCCGCGCCCGCCCCCGGAAACCCGGCACCCGCACCGGCCCCCGAAAACCCGGCGCCCGCACCTTCGACCGCACCGCCGCAGTCCGCCCCGTGCGACGTGGTGACCAGGGAATACCTGATCACCACGTTGCGGATGACGGGATCGCCGGACGTGCACATGGCCGACCTCCAGGACGCGCGGTGCAGCGGCAACTTCGCCACCGCGATGACCTACCCCGAGGGCGTGCTGCACCCCGAGATGTACCTGTTCAAGTACACCGAGGAGGGCTGGCGCCTGCTAGAGATCGGCCTCGGCATGGACTGCGTGAACCGTCTCGGCGTCCCGCGCGCCGACGGCGTCGCGATCGGTTGCGCCAACTAGGATTACGCACACACGGTTCACGAGAACGTCGGCGGCCGTGGTCGAGCCAGGCCATCCCGGCTCGGCCATCGCCGCATCGAACGCGCCGCCCGTTCCTGATTCGGGAGCGCGACGCCACTGTCGCGCTCCCGGATCGTCAGCCGCCGCACCGAGTCGGCCGACACCGAGCAGCCGGCAGCGGTGGAGCACAGCTCGGCCCGGCGATATCGAGATACCGACCAATTAGGCCTGGCGCTGGTGTGTTCGGGTGCGCGCGGGCCGCCCGGCACGGCATCGACTCCACCCAGGGTGGGGATTCGTGCCACCTCGGAGCAGCACACTCAGCACTCGGGGGTCTGCTGCCGGAGCGGTCGAGGGCGGAGAGTGGGAGACCACGCCACCAGCGACCGGAGAGACCGATGCCGACCACCACGCTCACCAGCCAGGAACGCCGTTCCGTGGTCACGGCCATGGACGGCGCGGAGCTGGCGGTGCGGGAGTACGGGCCGCGCGACGCCGAGGTCACCGTCGTCCTGCTGCACGGGCACTGCCTGCGCTCGGAGTCGTGGACCTACGTGCGCGACCTGCTGGCGCGGCGGTGCGGTGACGCGCGGATCGTCTGCTACGACCACCGCGGGCACGGCGACTCCGCCACCGCCGCCCGCCGCACCTACCACCTCGACCAGCTCGCCGACGACCTGCGCACGGTGCTCGACGCCGTCGCCCCCACCGGGCGCGTCGTCCTGGCCGGTCACTCGATGGGCGGCATGACCGCCCTCACCTACGCCGCGCGCAACCCCCACGAGATCGGCGCCCGGATCGCCGGTGTCGCCCTCATCGCGACTGCGGCGAACGGCCTCGCCGAGGCCGGCTTCGGGCGGCTGCTCCGCAGCCCGGTGATCGCCGCCTTCCAGACCGCGGTCCGCTGGGCGCCCAAGACCATGCAGCGCGCGAAACTGCTGGCGGGCAAGGTGTTCGCGCCGATCATCCGCACCGCCGAATTCGGCAACCGCACCGTGAGCCCCCGCACCCTCGCGCTGGCCAAGGCGATGCACAACGCGACCCCGATCGTCACGATGGCGAGCTTCCTCAGCGGGTTCGCCGATTTCGATCGCACCGACGCCCTGCCCCTGCTCTCCCGCATCCCGACCGTGATCCTGTGCGGCACCGCCGATCTCATGACCCCGCTCTCGCACTCGGTCGCCATGGCGGCCACCGTCGAGTACGCCGACCTGGTCACCGTCCACGGCGCGGGCCACTCGGTGATCCTCGAACAACCGGCGCCCGTCGCCGACGCCCTGGCCCGCCTGCTCGGCCGCACCGGTGCGCGGCCCGCCCGCCGTCACCTGCGCCTGGCGGCCTGAATACCGACCACCACGGCAGCCCACGGGAGAGTTCCGCGATGCGCGGGGCGGCACCAAGGCGACTTCGGCCTACCTCAAAAGTTCGCCCTCGGACGTCTACGACTACCTCGCTTGTCTGCCACCGAGGGCACCCAAAAGTTGCATACATTCCGGAGACCCAGAACGAAAACTCATCACAATTGCCGCGTTTCATCCCTACTTCGTTCAGAAACTCGCACGACTCGTCAAGACGGGATGACGATTCGCGAACGTCGTATGCCGATGTCACGAGCACACCTGGCCGGTTTCCGATGCCCCTGGCAGGCGACTTTCCGCAGCTCGGACGAATTGTTCCGGAGCCGGCGATGCCACTCCCGCCCGCCGCCGACCCCAGCTACCGGAAGGTCGACCATGCCTACCCGCTAGTAATTACCACCGATCAGGAGCAACCCGATTTACGGACCGATACATTCGTGGCACTGCAAACCCCTGGATATCGTGAATGTGAGGTACCACCTCTATGAGAACCATGCACGGCCTGATGGTCGCTGCTGTCGTGATACCAGGCTGGCTACTCGGCGCAGGCGGCGAGGCGAAGGCGGATTCGGTGTCCGAACGCCAGGCCGATCCCGTCACTTCTGCCGTAGGTCACGGAATCGGCGTGGCGCGCGAGATACTCGACGACATCATCTGTGTTATCGATCCGACAGCCCTTCGCAGGATCGGCAGCGCCACCGGTATGAATTTCCCCGGTTCCGAACCTCCCCCGTTGTGGCGATGCGATCCAGGGTCTCGTCCACCTACCGGATCGGGATAGCTCGAATTCGGTGGCGATGAACTCGTTACGGCCACGCGCGAGGCCTGCTGCCGGGACGACTCGGCGAGCAAAGGTTCCGTACCGTCTGCATGCTGGCAGGTCTCCGTGGTGGGCATTCTGGAAACGGACACCCGCGCAACACAGAGACAATAGATCCGAGACGATCCGCGCAGCGCGGATCAGCAGCCGATCCGCTATTGGCGCGGTCTGGGCAACCGCGCTGGTCGCCATCGTGAGTTCGATTGTCACCGCCTTCGCGACATTCAGCGTCGCCAGTCGGCAGATCGACAGCGAGAACGATCGTTCGCGCGCCCAATTCCTCGCCGGAGAACGCCACTCGATCTACGTGGAGTATGTCATCGCGGTCACGGAATTCATCGATGCGGCAGATGCAGCTGTCCAGCACCCGGCTACCGTCGGCCACACCGATGACAGAGGTTCCGACGCGAGCGTCGACTCCGAGAATCTCGATGCAGTGACACAGGCGCTGCACAGCATGTCGCGAACTGCCGTCAGAGTGAATCTGTTCGGATCCGATTCCATCATCCACATAGCAGATCGATTGAGCGCCAAGACCACGGAAATTCTGGTTTCCGTCGTGTACGAGCGGAAACTGGACCAGGAAGACGTCCATGAGATCAGCGATCTCAGCCTCGAGTTCATCAGGACCGCGCGCGAAGACATCGACAGCAACCGATGAGGGGGCCGTCGTCGACCCGCGTCGGCGAGCTCACCGCCGACGTCGTCCGCGGCCTGGCATTCAGCGCCCCGATCCGCCGCAGCCACGGCGATCGCACCCCTCACCTGCTCGGAAGACCGCCGCCTCATTCATGCTCGGATTACGCAGGGCACCAACGGAACTCCCGGATTCCGCCCAGCGAGACCTGCGCTCCTGGCCTCTCCTCTACAGCCTGCTCGGGGCGCGAATCGTCATGACTGTGTCGTAGTGGACATCTCCTTGCGCGCTCGATGATCGATAGTGCGGCCCCCACCGGGGTCGCGGGCCGAGGTGGAGCTCGCGGCTCGCCAGGAGCGGACGAGGAGACGGTTTTCATGCAGATCGCATTTCTCACCTGTCCGGGGTGACGGCTCTCGATCTCGTCGGCCCGTACGAGGTGCTGCGGTCGAGCAGTTGGAAGCCGTCGAACACCGCCAACTGAACGAGTCGGGGTCCGGCCATGCGTCCATCCTCCAAGCGTCGGGCACGTGGCCACCACGACACGCCCATGACGATCCCGGCCACGGCGACCGATCCGAAGCGCTCGGCGTGCCGGAACCATCCCGGCGATATCAGTCTGAGACAGATAGCGGCCCGTCACCGAATCGGGCCGATTCATCGCGCAACGACAAGCACGAGCGCTCCGACCCCCTGGCCTGGGTTCCGATCCACCGCCGCCCATTTCGACGCAATCCGGATTGCACCAGTATTTCGATCACCCTCGACGGCTAAACTCGACCCACACGAACGACGGCCGACCCGGAAAGGTGCGCGATGCCAGGCGAGCGCAAGCGGATGACCCGCGCCGAGTCCCAGCAGCGCACGCGCGAGGACGTGCTGGACGCGGCCGAGGACCTCTTCCTCACCTACGGCCTGCACGGCACCACCGTCGCCAAGATCGCGGCCGCCGCCGGACGCACCCAGGGCGCGATCTACGCGAATTTCGACAGCAAGGAGAACCTCTGCGCCGAGGTTCTGATGCGCTGCTACCTGCGGACCTTCGCCGCACTCCTCGGCAAGGTCGCCGAAGTGGGCGACCTGTCGAACCAGCAGCTCGCGCCGCTGATCACCTGGTGGAAGGACTTGATCCGCGACGAGAGCCTGGTCACGCTGGCCGCGGAGTACGCCTTGGCGGCGCAGAAGAGTCCCGACCAGCTCGCCGTCTCGCGCGGGTACATCGAGATGGGGCGCAACATGTTCGGCGCCATGGTGTCCGGGGCGTTCCCGCCCGGCACCTCGGACGCGCAGCGCGAGACGGCGCTCAACGGCATTCTCGCCACCTCGGCCGGCGTCGCGCTGGGCCGCACCTTCGGCGTGCTCGACGACGACCAGGTCGGCGATCTGCTGATCCGCGCGGCGCGGATGTGGATCGCCGACATCTCCCCGGCCGACTGACACTCCCTGCTCCCCTGCCCGGTACCACTCTGCCGAAATTTCAGATTGCAACGCAATCGGAAGTGACTTACTGTCTGAGATAACAGGAACCACGGACCGACAAGGGAGTCGACCATGACCGACCCACACACCCCATCCGCACCACGCGAGGGGCGCGGACCATGCCGGTGACAGTGGTGACGGGCGCGGGCAGCGGCATCGGGCGGGCGACCGCCCGCCGATTCGCCCGGCGCGGCGCGACGGTGATCGTCGCCGATATCGAAGAGCGCACCGGCAAGGAGACGGTCGAGCTGATCGTCGCCGCGGGCGGTGCGGCGGAGTTCCGCCGGCTCGACGTGGCCGGCGCGGACGACTGGGAGCGCTTCGCCGAATGGGTCTGCGCGACACACGGCGTGCCCGATGTAGTGGTCAATAACGCCGGAATCCTCATCGGCGGAGGCTTTCTCGAACAGACCACCGCGGACTGGCGCCGGATGATCGCGATCAACATGATGGGCCCGCTGCTGGGCTCGCGCGTGTTCGTGCAGCGGATGACCGAGGCCGGCGTGCGCGGGCACATCGTCAACATCTGCTCGGTCGGGGCGTTCCTGCCCGCCGAGCTCGCCCCCTCCTACGTCACCGCGAAGGCGGGCGCGTGGTTCGGCACCCAGGCGTTGCGCGCCGAATTCGGCGGCCGGGGCATCGGAGTCAGCGCGATCTGCCCCGGGCTCATCCGAACCAACCTGGCCGCCAACGGAACTCGCGGCGGCGCCGACGAGCGGGCGAGCGCGGCGTGGGCGGCCCGCCTCGGCGGCCTGCACCGCTACGTCGGGCGCAGCCCCGACACCGTGGCGGCGGCCGTCGAGCGCGCCGTGCGCTGGAACCTCTCGACCGTGCCCGTCGGCGCCGAAGCGTGGGCCGGGTGGTACCTCTACCGGCTGTCGCCGTCGCTGATGCGCGGCCTCACCGGCCTGTTCTCGATGTCGTTCGTCGACGCGGCCACCGAACGCGTCGGCACGGTGCTGGGAGGCGCGCGATGAGAACCGTGATCGTCACCGGCGGCGGTGCGGGCATCGGGCGGGCGACCGCGAAGCTGTTCGCGCACAAGGGAGATCGCGTGATCCTCGCCGATATCGACGAGGCCGCCGCCCGGAACGCGGCCGCGGAGATCGTCGCGGACGGTGGACAGGCGGCGGCCCGCCGACTGGACGTCGCCGACGACGAGCAGTGGCACGAGTTCGGCGCGTGGGTGCTGGACGAGTTCGGGCCCGCCCACATCCTGATCAATAACGCCGGCGTCATGGACCTGGGCGGGTTCGTGGAGATGAGCGCCGCGCAGTGGCAGCGCGAGATCGATATCGACCTGATGAGCGTGGTGTACGGCGCGAAGGTGTTCGCGCGGCAGATGATCGATCACGGGGTCCGCGGACACATCGTCAATCTGTCCTCGATGGCGGCCTGCTTCCCCTCCCCGCTGGAACCCGCCTACGGCGTGGCGAAATCGGCGGTGCTGATGGCCAGCCAGTCGCTGCGCATCGAGTTGCGCGGGCACGGCATCGGCGTCACCGCCATCCTGCCCGGCGCGATCCGCACCGAACTGCTCGCCAACGGGCAGCGCGCGGGCCTGAATGCGCAGGAGGCCGAACAGTGGCGCTCATCCGCGGGCGGGATGCAGGAATTCGCGTTCGGCACACCGGAGAAGGTCGCCCGGGTCATCGAGCGCTCGGTGCGCCACAACTGGGCCGTGGTGCCGGTCAATCCGGAGGCGTGGGCGACCTACGCCCTGTTCCGCCTGTCCCCCGCGCTCACCCGCGAGGTACTCAGCCGGGTCTCGTTCGAGCGCCTCGAAGCGCTGATCCCCCTCGCCCGGCCGGTCCTGGCTCGGGTCGCGGGACGGTGAGGAGAGCACGCATGACATCCACCCCCGACTACGAGGTCGTGGTCATCGGCGCGGGCTTCGGCGGGATCAACGCCGGCGTGCAACTGCGCAAGGCCGGCATCGAGAACTTCGTCATCCTCGACAAATGGGACAAGGTCGGCGGCACCTGGAACGCCAACCACTATCCCGGCGTCGCCGTCGACATCCCGTCATTCCTCTACCAGTTCAGCTATCACCAAAAGGGCGACTGGTCACGGCTTTTCGCGCCGGGTCGGGAGATCCAGGCCTACGCCGAGGACGTCGTCGACACCTTCGGGCTGCGCCCGAAACTGCGCCTGAACACCACGGTGACCGGCGCCCGCTTCGACGAAGCCACCGACACCTGGCACGTGCGCACCGACGCGGGCGAGGTCACCGGGCGGTTCCTCGTCGCCGGCGTCGGCGGGCTGGAAGTGCCGAACCTGCCCGGCATTCCGGGCATCGAGAGCTTCGGCGGCACCGTGCTGCACACCGCCGACTGGGATCACAGCGTGGACCTGCGCGGCACACGCGTCGGCGTGATCGGCACCGGAGCCAGTGCGCTGCAACTGATTCCGGAGGCGGCCGAGGTCGCCGCCGACCTCACCGTCTTCCAGCGGACACCGATCTGGGTGGCGCCCAAGCCCGATTGGCGGGCCGGGCCGCTCACGAAGAGGGTGCTCGGCAACCCACTGCTGCGCGCGCCGCTGCGCGGTGTGGGCATGGTCGGCGTCGAGATCGGCGTCGGGGCGGGCATGGTGCACGGGCGGGCGATGATGCCGCTGATCCGCGGCGCGGAAGCGGCGCTGAAACTCTGGATGCGCACGCAGGTCGACGATCCCGAGACGCGCCGGAAACTCACGCCCCGGTACCTGCTCGGGTGCAAACGCCCGTCGCTGCACAACACCTACTTCAAGACCTACAACTTGCCGCACGTCCATCTGGTGACCGATCCGATCGAGAAGGTCACCCCCGAGGCGGTGCACACCCGCGACGGCGCCGCCCACGAGCTGGATATCCTGGTGTGCGCCACCGGATTCAAGGTGATGGCCAAGGGTGCCACCCCGCCGTTCCCGGCCCTGGGCCGCGACGGCCTGGATCTGAACGAATACTGGGAGCGCCACCGCTACCAGGCGTATCAGGGCGTCTCGGTGCCCAAGTTTCCGAACGCCTTCCTGGTGATCGGGCCCTACGCCTACGCCCCCGGCTCCTACCTGGTGCTCATCGAAGCCACCGGTAAGCACATGATCCGGGTGATCACCGAGGCGCGGCGGCGCGGCGCGACCCGCGTGGAGATCCGGCAGGAACCCCACGACCGCTACTTCCAGGACATGCAGCGGCGCGTCACGCGCGGTCCCCTGCTGACCCCCGCCTGTCACGGCTCGAACACCTACTACCTCAACCATCAAGGCGACGCGGCGGCCTTCCGCCCCTCCAGCGGCGCCGAGATGCGCTGGACCAACAGTCATTTCCCGCTGTCGGACTACCGGTTCACCCGGTCGACGGCCCTCCTCGAAGGCGAGAGCGCATGACCACCGCACCCCGGTACGACGTCGCCGTCATCGGCGCCGGGCCCGGCGGCATCGCCGCGGGCGTGAAACTCCGCGCGGCGGGCCTCGAGAACTTCGTCCTTCTCGAACGCGCCGACGACGTGGGCGGTAGCTGGCACGAGAACCATTACCCGGGACTGGGTGTCGATATTCCGGCCGTGGCGTACCAGTACTCGTTCGCGCGAAACGCCAACTGGAGCAGGGTGTTTCCGCACGGCGCGGAGGTCAAGCGGTATCACGCTGAGGTCGCGCGCCGTTTCGACCTCTACCGGCGCGTGCGCTTCGGCACGAACGTCGAACGCGAGGAGTGGGACGAGGACGGTGGCCACTGGACGCTGCACACCGGCGACGGCGCCACGGTCACCGCGCGCTTCGTGGTCAGCGCGGTCGGCGCGTTCGTGCGGCCCAAGGAGGAAGTGGGCATCGCCGGGGCCGCGTCGTTCGCGGGCAAGATCCAGCGGCCCAGCGACTGGGACCACGACTACGATATGCGCGGCAAGCGGGTCGGCATCATCGGCACCGGAGCCAGTGCGGTGCAGATCATTCCGGCCATCGCGCCCGAAGCCGGGTCGCTCACGGTCTTCCAGCGCACGCCCGTGTGGTCGATTCCCAAACCGGATTTCCCCGTGCCACCCGCCGCGCAGAAGGTGCTCGCCGTCCCCGGCGTGCAGGCCGCCCTGCACGGGGCTGCGCTGGTGGCGATCGACCTGGTGCTGCGCGGCGTCGTCAAGGGACCCGACCGCGCCGTGCGCTCGGCGATGCGCACCTTCGACTCGGCCTGCGTCGCCGCCTATCGCCGGTACCTGGGCCGGGTGGTCGACGATCCGGCGACGCGGGAGCGGCTGACACCGGATTTCGGGTTGCTCGCCAAACGGCCGACCATGTCGAATTCCTATCTGCGGGCCTACAACCGCGACAACGTGTCGCTGGTGACCACGCCGATCGCGGAGATCACCCCGGCGGGCGTGCGCACCCGCGACGGTGAGCGGCACGACTTCGACGTGCTCATCCTGGCCACCGGGTACGAGGTGTTCTCCGACCCGCAGACCTACCGTCCGGGAACGGTGGTGGGCCGCAACGGTTTCGACCTCGCGAAGTTCTACAACGCCGAAGGGTTGCAGGCCTACGAGAGCGTGTCGGTGCACGGCCTGCCGAACCGGTGGACACTGTGCGGACCGTATTCGTGGACCGGATCCGGCTGGCATGCCTTCGTCGAGATGACCGCCGACCACGCCGTACGCGCCATCACCGAGACCCGCCGACGCGGCGCGCAGGTCTGCGAGATCCGCAAGGAGGCCGCCGAGGCCTACCACCGCAAGGTCTACGAGCGGGGCCGCTCGCTGCGCTACTACCTCGCCGAGCTCAACGGCCACGTGCCGACCTACTACCGGAACTCCCAGGGCGACAGCACCTACGTGCGCCCGTCCGGCTTCTTCGAGGCCCGTCGCGGCAATCGCAAGTTCCCGCTCGACGACTACTCCTATGCGCCGGTGGGGGTTTCGTCGTGACGACCCTCGTCGCCGTGCCTCGCGGCGGTTCCGTCGAACTGGTCAATCGCGCGGGCCTCACCGCCCGGCTCTCCCACGCCGTCGCGCGGGCCACCCTGCGCCCCCTGGTCGACACGGCCGCCACGGTGGCCGAGCGGGGACCGCTGGCGGGTGCGCCCGCGTTCCGGATCGCCAACGCCGCCGAGTCGGCGGTCCGGCCGCTGCGGCCACCGCGCGGCACCCGTGTCCGTGCGCACCGGTTTCCGAACTGCCGCGCGGAATGGCTGTGGCACCAGGACATTCCCGGTCCCGAGCACATCGAGGACGGGGTGATCCTCTACTTCCACGGCGGCGGCTTCGTCACCGGCGGCCTGCACAGCCACCGGCGGATGGTGGCACGCCTCGCCGCGGCCAGCGGGATGCCGCTGCTGAACGTGGCCTACCGGCAGTTGCCGCGCGCTCACCTCACCGACACCGTCGACGACGCCCTCACCGCCTACCGGCACCTGCTCGACCGGGGATGCGCGGCGGACCGGATCGTCGTGGCGGGCGATTCCGCGGGCGGCGGCGTGGCCTACCTGGCCGTCCTCGCCGCGCGCGAGCGCGGGTTGCCCCTGCCCGCGGGCATCGCGACGATCGCACCGCTGGCGAATCTCGACTCCGCTCGCCGCCGCGCTCATCCCAATAACGCGAAAGACGCGCTGCTGTCGGCCTATTCGCTCTCCGTCCCGGTCTCGACAGGGTTCGCGCGCGACGGCCGGATCGACCCGGCGTGGTCACCGGTGAATCACGACTTCACCGGTATGCCACCGACCTTCATCCAGGTCGGCGCCCAGGAAGTGCTGCTCGCCGACACCGAACAGCTGGCGCGGCGCTACGCCGAGGCCGGGGTCGCGTGCACGATCCAGATCTGGGACAAGGCCGTTCACGTCTTCCAGGCGGCCGCCGACCTCCTGCCCGACGCCCGCGCCGCCCTCGGGCACATGGCCGACTTCCACCGCGCAGTCGTCGCCTCCGCGCACGCCACCGAGCTTCGCACGGGGACAGATGCGTAACTCCGGCGAATTCCCCCGAACCACGAGGTCGCGATCATGACCGGACCCGCTCCCGGCGCCACGGCCCGCCTCACCGCGCTGCTCGACCCGCGCCGCTGCACCCGCGTCGTGCTCACCCGGCACGGGTACACGGACACGCTCGGCGCGAGCGCGCCCCCGGTGCACAGCGTCGCCCAGCGGCTCATGCGCACCAGCGTCTACTCGGCCGGGTATCAGCTCGCGCGCCCGCTCGGCTACCGCCTGCTCGCCGGAGCGATCGGCTCCGGACGGGATTCGGAGCGGGCCAGGATCTCCGGCTTGCTGCGGCTGCGCCCCGGCGACACGCTGCTCGACATCGGTTGCGGCCCCGGCAATTTCACCGGCTGGTTCGGCACCGGCGTGGCCCCGGACGGGCTGGCCGTCGGCGTGGACGCCTCCCACCAGATGCTGCGCCGCGCCGTCCACGACAATTCCGGCCCCACCGTCGCCTACGTGCGCGGCGACGCCGAGCACCTGCCCTTCGCCGACGGCGTGGCCGACGCCGTGAGCTGCCTGGCCGCCCTGTATCTGATCAACGAGCCGGTCCGCGCGATCACCGAGATGGCCCGCGTGCTGCGGCCGGGCGGCCGCCTGGTCATCGTCACCAGCGCCGCCCGCGGCCCCCTCCTGCGCCACCCCGCGTGGGAGAAACTCAGCGGCGTCACCATGTTCGACCCGGACGAGATCACCGGCTACCTCGAGAACGCCGGATTCGGCGCGACCGACCGTACGCTCAGCGGACTCGCGCAGACGGTGGTCGCGACCAAACGCTGAGATCGCGCCTCGCGCACGAAATTCCTTCATCCACAACACATTCCGCAGGCAGGGAGCCAGGAGGACGCCGGCGCCCGCCCGACCTCACTCCGGTCGGTCCGCGTTCTCGGGAAAAGCGTTGCGCGGCAACAGGGGAACGGTCCAGCTCTGTCCCGCGCCGAGCACGCGCTCTTCGTCCTCCACGCACACCCGGATCGGCTCGGCGCTGCTGGGGTGCAGGTCGAGACGGACTTCGGTGTGGGTGACGCGCACGCCGAGCAGTTGGCCGCGGTAGGCGATCGTGAACTCCGCCTCGCGCAGTTCGACGGGCAGGACCGGGTGCAGGCGCAGCATATCGTGGCGGGTCTCGATGCCGCCGTAGCAGCGCAGCACCATGTCGGCGGTGCCCGCCATCGCGCCGATGTGCACGCCCTCCCGGGTGGTGCCGCCCTGGGTGTCGGCCAGGTCCGCGTCCAGCGCGCGGGTGAACAACGTCCACGACGCGGCGCGGTCGGTGCGCGCGAGCACCCAGGCGTGCGCCAGCCTGCTCAGGGTGGACCCGTGGCTGGTCCGGGCCAGGTAGTACCGCACGGTGCGCGGGATGAGCTCCGGCGGCAGCGCGTATCCGAGCCGCTCGAAGACGTGGCGCAGCTCCTCGGCGGAGAACAGGTAGAACAGCATGAGCACGTCGGCCTGTTTGGAGAGTTTGTAGCGGTTGGTGGTGTCGCCCTCGGCGTGCAGGATCAGGTCGAGGCGCTCGATATTGCCGTACCGGGATCGGTAAGCGTCCCACTCGAATTCGGCGAGATCCTCATAGCCCTCGAACTGGCTGACGATGCCGTCGCGGTGGAAGGGAACGCGCAGGCGCCTGCTGATGTGGTCCCAGCGCGCGGGTTCCTCGGGGCGCAACCGCAACCGCTCCCGCAGCGGCGCGCAATCCCAGCCGTCCAGCAGCCGCGCCACCTCCCCGGCGCGGGCGAGGACCCAGGCGGTGAGGACGTTGGTGTAGGTGTTATTGCGCAACCCCGGTTCGGACCGGTCCGGGTAGCCGTCGTGGTACTCGTCGGGACCCATCACCCCCGTGATGTCGAAGCGGTCCTCGGACGGATCGTGCACGGCGAGCCCGGCGAACAGCCGCGCCACCTCGATCATCAGCTCCGCCCCGTGCTCGAGCAGGAAGCGGTCGTCGGCGGTGCTCTGGTAGTACTGCCACACGCTGTAGGCGACGGCGAGCCCGATGTGGCGCTGGCGATGCGAGCGGTCGGGCATCCACCGCCCGGTGCGGGTGTTCAGCAGCTCCGTGGGGCATTCCTCGCGGCCGTCGCTGCCGCTCCGCCAAGGGAACAGCGCGCCGTCGAGCCCTTCGGCGCGCGCGGCGTCGCGGGCGCGGTCGAGCCGGCGAGCGCGATAGCGCAGGAACGCGCGGGTGAGTTCGGGCCTGCGCAGCGTGAGGATCGGGTAGACGAACAGTTCGTCCCAGAAGATGTGACCTCGGTACCCCTCGCCGTGCAGCCCGCGGGCGGGCATCCCCGCGTCGAGATCGGGCCCGGCGGCGGCGGTCGCTTGCAGCACGTGGAAGACGTGCAGGTTCAGCGCCAGCCGATGCCGCAGATCGCCGCCGAGCCGGATGCCGAAGCGCCCCCACAGCCCCGCCCAGGCCGAGACATGGGCCGCCAGGATCGCCGCCGCGCGCGGCGCGCGGGCGATCCGATCGGCGGCCGCGAGGGCGGCGGTAGCGACGGCACGGTCGCGCGAGGTCGCGACCGCGACCACGCGCTCCACCGAAACCGCCGCACCGGGGCGGATCTCGAATTCCAGCTCGGTGCCGGGGCACAGTGGGTCGTCCCGTGCCGTGCGCGCGAGCACGCGCGATTCGGTGCGCGTGCGCAGCGCGAACGCGAGCGCGACTCCGGAACGGAGAGTGGAGGTTTCGTAGAGCAGGGTGTCGCGATCGAGCGCGCGGTGGCGGCCCGGCGCGAGGTGGTCGCCGCCCAGCACGCGGTCGGCGGCGACATTGCGGTTGCGCACCCCGCCGTTCACTCCCACGCCGAAACACACGGTGCCCGACCAGTTGTCGGCCTCGACGGTGACCTCCATGACCGCCAGGTGCGGTTCGGCCACGGAGTGGAACCGGCGCGTGGTCACCGTGGTCGCGCGGTCGCGGTCGTCGCGGTAGCGGTCGACGGTGGTGAGGACGCCCGCGCGCAGGTTCAGGTCGCGGTGGTGGCCCACCAGGGCGGGCGAGTCCGGAGTCAGCGGCGCTCCGCCGTCGGGCCTGATCGTGGTGTGCGTCCAGTCGGGGGCGTTCACCAGGTGCTCGATCTCGACCACGCGGCCGTCGATGCGGGCGATCGCGCGGTTGTAGACCCCGGCCAGGTAGGTGCCGGGGTTGTGCACCGCGCCCGCGGTGCCACCGGTCGCCGAGCCGCGGCTGGCCCAGTAGCCGTTTCCCGTGGTGCACAACGCTTCCCGTGTGGTCTCCGCCGCGGGCACGAAGTCGTCGTAGATCAGATTCCACCCGCCGGGCACGTCGCCGGCCGCGCCACCGCCCCACCGGGTGCCCGGCCCGCCGGGGTGGCGCGGCGCCAAGGCGAGATCGGCGAGATCGGTGACCACGACGTCGGCTCCCGCCGCGGCCAGGCGCGCGCCCGCCCCCGCGCGGTCCACGCCCGCCACCAATCCGAAGCCGCCGGCCTCGCCGGCGCGCACCCCGGCCTCGGCGTCTTCGAGCACCACGGTGTCGGCGGGCTCGACGCCCAGCCTGCGCGCCGCCTCCAGGAACAGCGCCGGATCGGGTTTGCCCGGCAACCCCATGGCCTCGGCGTCCGTGCCGTCGACCCGCACCGTGAACAGGGTGGTCAGTCCGGCGGCGTCCAGCACGGCGGCGGCGTTGCGGCTGGCGGTCACCAGGGCGGTGGGCACGTGCGCGGCTCGCAGCGATTCCAGCAGCGCCGCCGCGTCGGGGAAGACGCGCACGCCGGTGCGCGCCAGTTCGGCCGCGAACAGCCGCTGTTTGCGTTTCGCCAAGCCGTGCACGGTGAGCGCGCCCGGATCGTCGTCCGGGTCGCCTTCCGGAAGGGGGAGCCCGCGCGCGGCGCAGAACGCGCGCACCCCGTCTTCGCGGGCGCGACCGTCCACGTACGGCCGGTAGTCGGCCCGGATGTCGAACGGGGGCGCGGCGGCGGCCAGGCGGGGCAGCGCCTCGTCGAACAGCGCCTTCCAGGCCGCGGCGTGCGTGGCGGCGGTGTCGGTGACCACGCCGTCCATGTCGAATACGACCGCACCGAAGCCGTCGGCGGTGCGTCCCGCCGGGCCGGGCAGGTGCTCGAGTCTCATCTCGGCCCGCGCGCGGTGTGGTGTCACGGCAATGCTGCCGCTCTCGCCGTCGGCGCCCGCGGGGGTCTCGCGTTCGGGTGCATCCGGTCCCTCACACGGTGAGCTGCTGACCGGCGGTCGCCCCGCCGTCCAGGACGAATTCCGACCCCGTCGAGAACGTCGCCTCGGTGACGACGAACCGGATCATGGCGGCCACTTCCTCGGGCTCCCCGAAACGCGGAAGTGGTTGCGCCGCGGCGATATCCGGGTCGAAGTCGGCCGTCATCGCCGTGTGGATGGGCCCGGGGTGCACCGAGCACACCCGGATGCCCGCCGCCCCGAGTTCCAGCGCGGCCGATTTGGTCAGTCCGCGCAGGCCCCACTTGGACGCGGCGTACGCGCCGATGCCGGGATATCCCTGCAATCCCGCGGTGGAGGAGACGTTGACGATGACGCCGCCGCCCGCGGCGCGCAGCCGGGGCGCCGCCAGGTGCATGCCGAGCCAGGCGCCGATGAGATTCACCTCCAGCACGTGCCGGAACAGGGCGGGCGCCTGCGTGTCGATCGCGCCGGAGGCCAGCACGCCCGCGTTATTGATCAGGACCGCGAGCGGACCGAACTCGGCCTCGGCGTCGTCGAGGGCGCGCCGCCACTGCTCCTCGTCGGTCACATCGAGGCGGTGATAGGCCGCGCCGGAACCGATATCGGCCGCGGTGGCGCGGCCGTCGGCGTCGAGGATGTCAGCCACCACCACGCCCACCCCGGTCTTGGCCAGGGCGCGCGCGGTGGCCGCGCCGATGCCGCGCGCCCCGCCGGTGACGACGGCGCTGCGTTCGCGCAGATCGAGAGAGTTGTTGTCGGACATCACATTCCCTTTCGTTTGTCGAGCGCCACCACCGCCGAGGCGACGGCCGCGAGCGCTCCGATGCGCAACCACGCGTCCGGGCCGATCGGCGCGGTGTCGAAGATGGTGTTCATGACCGGCAGATAGGTGAACGCCAGTTGGGCCGCCGCCTGCGCGGCGATGCCCGCCACCACCCACCGGTTGGTGAAAAGTCCGGTGCGCCAGGCGGATCGGCGCAGCGAACGACAGCTGAGCAGATAGCAGGTCTCCACCACGACGAACAGGTTCACCGCCGCGGTGCGGGCCTCGGGCAGGCTCGCGCCCCGGCTCAACTCCCATTCGAACAGCCACCACGCACCGGCCACGAGCAGCGTCGAGACCAGCGCGATGCGCACGACCACCGCCCGGGTGAGCAACGGCGCGTCCGGCGTGCGCGGTGGCCGGGCCATGATGCCGGGTTCTTTGGGTTCGAAGGCCAGCGCGAGCCCGAGGAAGACCGCGGTGGTGAGGTTGATCCAGAGGATCTGGGTGGGCAGGATCGGCAGGGTCAGGCCGAGCAGGATCGCGACCAGCACCACCAGGCCCTGGCCCACGTTGGTGGGCAACGTCCAGGTGATGAACTTGGTGAGGTTGTCGAAGACGCCGCGCCCCTCCTCGACGGCCGCCTCGATGGTGGCGAAATCGTCGTCGGTGAGCACCATGTCGGCCGCGTCCTTGGCGACCTCGGTGCCGCCGCGGCCCATGGCGACGCCGACGCCCGCCTGGCGCAGCGCGGGCGCGTCGTTGACGCCGTCGCCGGTCATCGCGACGACCTCGCCCGCGGCTTGCAACGCCTCGACCAGGCGCAGTTTCTGTTCGGGCGAGACCCTGGCGAACACGCTCGCCCGCCGCACCGCCGCCGGCAGATCGCCCGCAGGCAGCGCGGCGAGTTCGGCTCCGGTGAGCACGGCGCCCGGCCCCGGCGCGTCGAGCAGGCCGACGCGCTCGGCGACGGCCGCCGCGGTCACCGCGTGATCACCGGTGATCATCTTGACGGTGATGCCCGCCGAGCGGCACGCCTCGATCGCGGACCGCGCCGCCGCGCGCGGTGGATCGTGCATGGCCTGCAGGCCGGTCAGCACCAACGTGCCGGGCAGCGCATCCTCGGCGAACGCCCGGGTGGTCGCGTCGGATCGCACGGCCGTCGCCAGCACCCGCAGTCCCTCGCCCGCGAGGTCCGTCGCCGCGCGCAGCGTCGCCTCGCGGTCCAGCGGCTCGCGATGGCCCGCCGAATCCAACTGCGCGCCACACAGTTCCAGCATTCGCTCCACCGACCCCTTGGCCAGCACCACGTGGCCGCCCGCGCCGTCGGCGTGCAGTGTCGCCATGTACTGCCGTTCGGAGCTGAACGGGATCACCGCCGCGCGCGGCCACTGTCGCCGCACCTCGCCGGGGAACAGCCCCACCTTGGCCGCGACCATCAGCATCGCACCCTCGGTCGGATCGCCGACGAGCTGCCAGCGGCCGTCGCGCTCGGTGAGCGCGGCGTCGTTGCACGCCGCCCCGGCCAGCAGCGACCAGCGCAGGGCTCGATCGTCGTCGGCGCCGACGGGGGCGCCGTCCCCGGTCCGCAGACCGCCCAGCGGTGTGCCGCCGGATCCGGTGACCTCGTAGCGCCGCGTGGGCGTCCACACGGCGGTGACCGTCATCCGGTTCTCGGTGAGCGTGCCGGTCTTGTCCGAGCAGATCACCGTGGTGCTGCCCAGCGTCTCGACGGCGGGCAGCCTGCGGATCACCGCGTGCCGCCGCGCCATTCGCGCGACACCGATCGCGAGGGTGACGGTGACGACCGCGGGCAGCCCCTCGGGGATCACGGCGACCGCCAGCGCGATCGCGGCCACGAACGTCTCCTGTGTGTCCTGGCCGCGCAGCAGGCCCACCGCGAAAGTGGCCGCGGCCAGCGCGAGGATGCCCGCGGTGAGGATCCGGCTGAACTCGGCGAGCTTGCGGGTGAGCGGCGTGGCCAGGGTGTGTGCCGCACCGACCAGGCGGTGGATCTCGCCGAGTTCGGTGGTGGTGCCGGTCGCGACCACGATCCCCGCGCCGGTTCCGGTGGTGACCAGCGTGCCCGAATACACCATGTTGCGGCGATCGGCCACCGGCAGCGCCCCGGACAGCACACCGTCGTGTTTGCGGACCGGCGCGGATTCGCCGGTCAACGCGGACTCGTTCACCCGCAGCTCCGCCGATCGGGCGAGGCGCAGGTCGGCGGGCACCTTGTCGCCCGCCTCGAGCTGCACCAGATCGCCGGGGACCAGATCGGCGGAGTCGACGCGGTGGCGACGGCCCTCGCGGACCACGGTGACGCGGGTGCGCAACATCGACCGCAACCCTTCCAGCGCGGCCTCGGCCTTCGTCTCCTGGAGGTAGCCGACGACGGCGTTCACGACCACCACGCCCAGGATGACCGCGGCGTCGACGTACTCACCGAGGCCGACGGTCAGCGCGCCCGAGGCCAGCAGGACGTAGATCAGCGGGTGGTGGAATTGCCGCAGCATCCGCCGTACCGGGCCCGCGGTCTCGGTGCCCGGCAGCGCGTTCGGCCCGAACCGCAGCAGGCGTTGCGCCGCTTCGCCTTCGGAGAGCCCGCGGTGCGGATCGCTCTCCAGCAACAGCACCACTTCGTGGGCGGCCAGCTCGTGGTGGGCCGCCTCCGGTGCCGGCGTGATCATCGCTCCACCTCGCCCTTCGCCTCGTCGGAGCGGCTCGGCCCCGCTTCGTGACACCCGGTCGAGGACCGGACGCCGGTTCAGGAGGGCTCGCGGGCGACGATCACCGGCACGGTCGCGCCGTGCACCACGGCCTGCGCGACCGATCCGAGGGTCATCCCCGGGAAGCCGCCGCGCCCGTGGCTGCCGACCACGATCAGGCGCGCGCGTTCGCCCTCGCTCAGCAGCCGGCGGGCGGGCCGCTCCTCGACCACGACGCGCCGGACCTTCACCTCGGGATAGCGTTCGCCATACCCGGCGATGCTCTCCGACACCACGAGTTCGCCCTCGCGCTGGAGTTCGGTGCGGGGCGCGTAGCGGAAGACCTCCGACCAGCCGTGCACTACCACCAGTTCGGCGCCGTGCTGCTCCGCCTCGTCGAAGGCGATCTCGATCGCCAGCGCACTGTGCCGCGATCCGTCGACACCGACCACGACCGGACCCGAGTCCTGTCCCGGCCCGGGGACCACCGCGACCGGGCACCGGGCGTGGCGGGCGAGTGCCGAACTGGTCGACCCCAGCAGTCCACGCAGAAAGGCGCCGTGGCCACGGGTGCCGCTCACCACCAGGCGGGCGTGCTCGGCGCGATCGAGCAGAGCCGGTATGGCGGCTGCCCGGACGAGTTCGGTACCGATGTCACCGCCGAGGCCGGGCTCCCCCACCGATTCGGCGGCCACGCGCGCGTCGGCGAGCACGGCCTCACCCTCGGCGCGCTCGTATTCGTCGTCCACCGGCGCGTAGGGCGCCCGCAGCCCGAACTCCGCCGCCATGCCGATCGCGTACACGATGCGCAGCGGCGCTTTGCGTTCGGCGGCGTAGGCGGCGGCCCACCGCACCGCGTCGAGGGAGGGGAACGAGCCGTCGCAGCCGACGACTACCGGCAGATCGTGATGGGTCGACATTGTTTTCGCCCTTTCGCTGTGGTCGATATCCGAAGCGTAGGAGGCGATCACGGCTCCCGGCGTGTGCTGTTGGTCCCCGATCGGGGTGCCGAAGGTCAGGCGTGTCCGGCTCACTCCGTGGTGAGGACATCGTCGACGTCGCGGCGCGGCGTGCGCGGCGGCCGCGGCGCGGTGGACCTGCCGATGCGGACGAAGACCTGCGGGTGCGGGTCGCCGATCACCTCGACGACCTTCGCCCTGGCGGCGGGCAGTTCGGTCAGATGGCTCATGACACAGGTGGACAGGCCGTGGACCGTGCATTCCAGCAGCAGCGCCGACAGTGCTTCGCCACCCGCCAGCAGCGATTCCGCGCTCTCGTCGCGGGTGCCGAGCGCGACGATCCGCGCACCGTCTCGGCGTTCCGGCCCGGAATCGCTTGTCCCCGGCAGGAATTCGCGGTTGAGCGGGACCCGGGCGCCGTCCTCGCGATGCGGCAGCGCCGCCGCGGGCACCCCCGAACCCGGTTCGCCGCCACCGAGCCACCAGGTCATCTCGTGCTGGTAGACCGGATCGCGCCGGCGCAACGCCGAAGCGGTCCACGCCACTTCGGCCAGGGCCGCGCACTCGGCGTCGGCGATCGGCAGCAGCCGGGTGTCGTGGCGGGCGCACAGTTCCAACAGCACCGGCAGCAGCCGCGGCCACTGTTCCGGGTGGGCATACGGCGCGCGATCGGAACAGCGGGCCTCGATCGCGTCGGCCAGCTCCACATCGCCGTCGAAAACTTCGGTGCGGCCGCGGAATTCGAGGGAAGCCAGGTGGGCCCGGTCGGCCGGCTCCGGGAAACGCGACACTACCGGCCGCCACCCCATGGCCGTCATCGCCGTCACCGCGTGGTGCAGTGCCACACCGCAGCCGAGCACACCCTGCCGGTTGAAGGCGTCGGTCCCGGGCAGCAATCGGCCGGTATCGACAGCCAACGCGAGGCGGACACCGTTCCACCGCCAGCGCCAAGGCTGGCTGTTGTGCAGCGACGGTGCCCGATTCGCGCGCGCGACAACGGCGCGCACGGTGGCGTCGTCGGGAACGCTCCGGTTCATCACGCCTCCCCGGTCCGGGCGGACAGTGGACGACAACCAGTCTCGCCGCTCCCGAGGCGCTGCGGCAGGGCCACAGGACCCCCACCGCGAGGCCGTTGGCGCACCGTCAGCGATGGCCTTCGCCCCTGGCCGGCACCCTCCCGCGCGCGCGACGCTCGTCGGAGAACGGACGTCGCTCGAGAGGGATCGGTCATGATCGACGCCGAGAACCACGGAAGCCGCGGACCGGCCCCGCTCTGGTGGTGTACCCGCCCGTGGAACGCCAGTCCGCTGCTGCGCGGATCGGACCGGATGGAGTTCCTGGTGCGGACGGTGCTGGTGGGCATCGTCCTGGTGGCACTACCCGTCGCGATGGCGATCGGAACGCAGGTCTACACCGATGACGCACAGCGCATCCGGGCCGAGCGCGCCGGCGTCACCACCGTCGAGGCATCGGTGACCTCCGAGCCGGTGTGGACCGAGACGCGCGAGTACCGCGCGAAGGCGCGCTGGAACGCGGACGGCCACGCCACCGAGGCCACCGTCACCGTGCCCGAGGGCACCGGCCTCGGCGACACGATCCCGGTCTGGCTCGGTGCCGACGGAACGCCCACGCGACCACCGCGCGGCCCCGCGGCCGCGGTGTTCAACGGCATCGGCGTCACGATCCTGCTGTGGGCCGCGAGCGTGGCCCTCGCGGCCGGGGTGTGGCACGGCACGACACTGCTGTCGGATCGGCGGCACGCTCGACAGTGGGAGCGCGAGTGGGCGCTGATGGACCGTTCGGTCAGCGGCGAAAGCTAGCGACACCACACCGCCCCGTGGTCCGCGCGATGCGGAACCGGACGGACACCGGACATCCGGACCGCTCCGGCGGCGCGATGCCATGCCGACGATGCCCGCCCCGGCGGCGGCCGGGCGCACCGGGCACGGACAGTGCTCGCATCACAGGGAGATCAGCCCGCCGGCGCCTGTTCGCTCCGCGCGTTTCTTGATGCCCAGCAACATCTTCCGCTCCATCACCAGGCTGGCGGCGGGCATGAACGCCGCGTAGAGGATCGCGGCGATCGCCGAGCGGCCCGGCGTGCGGATCCGGTTCCGGCTGATCAGCCGCGTCCCCTCCGCGCCCCCGCGCAGCGCGAACGACCAGATCCAGGTGCCGTCCCCGGACCCGAACACCAGGCAGCGTTCAGGGTCGAGGACGCGCACCCACATCCGCTGACCGTTCTTCCCGAGCGCGAAGGAGTCGCCGATCGACAGGCTCTGGAATTCGGGCAGGATCTCGTCGGCGCTGTGCATCCCCAGTCCGAAGAGGTTCTCGATCCAGTCGTAGGTGTACGCCCCGCCGCGTCCGGGGCCGAACTGGACCAGCCAGGGCCAGACCGCCGCCGGCGGCACGCGGACGCCGATGGCACGGGTGGTGACGAGATCGGCGTCCGGGAGCATCTCGTCGCCGGGCAGGCGCAGCACGGTCTCCTCCTCGGTAGCACCCCACGTCGCGTAGTAGCGCCGGCCGGGGCCGAGATGCAGTGCGACAGCACCACCGATCGCCGCCGCGGCGACGACCCAGCGCCCTCTCATGGTGAGCGCCTGCCGACATAGGTGCTCACGGGTGCCGGTGGCCGGTCCATCGGTCTTCCTTCCGGTCGGGAACATCGCTCAGACTCCGGTGATGTCGCGGCGGTCGAACACCGGCAGCGCGATCAGCAACGCGGCCGTGCCCGCGACGGGTAACCACAGGTACGCCCACGGCAGACCCGCGCCCAGCGGCCCGCCTTCCAGCGCTTGATGGAACGGCGACCACGGTCCCCAGCCGCCCATCGATTCGACCAATTTGCTCGCGACGTAGAGCACGTAGGCCGCGACCGCGAACACCGACGCGACGGCCAGCGCCACCACCCGGCGTCCGGTCGCCGACCCCACCGCCAGCGCGAGCAGGCCGAATTCGACGCCGAGCAGCACCATGGCCAGCGCACCACTCGCCGCGCCCGACACCGCGATGCCCAGACCGAACACGGCGCCGAATCCGAGCACCGCGCCGAACAGCACGACACCGAGGGCGGCGACGGCCGTGACCAACGCGCCGGCGTGCTCGAGCGCCAGCCGCACGGGCGAAACACCGTTGACCAGAACCACTTCCAGCGTGCCGCGCTCCTCGTCACCGGCGACGCCGCGCGCGCCCCTGGCGATGGCGAACACCAGGAACAGCACCGGGATCAGCATGCTGAACAATTCGGCGTTCAGGAACCCCGTTCCGGTCGTGAACGCGTCCAGATCGAACAGTTCGCGCAACGGCTCGGGATAGCTCGCCAGGAACTCCTCGATGCCGGTCATCTCCGAGAACGACTGCCACAGCGCGCATTCGGCAAGGACGAGCAGCACGATGCCCAGGCTCCAACCGATCAGCCCGCGGCGCTGGTCGCGCAACGATTTCAGGTAGACGGTCCGCAGCACGGTTCACTCCCGCCCGTAGTAGGTCAAGAACACGTCCTCGAGATCGGGCTCGTGTCCGGTGATGTCGACGACGTCGTGGGGCGCCACCACCTTCAGCAGCTCCGCCGTGGACCCTTCGATCTCCACGTGCGCGGTGCGGCCCTCGACACGCACCGTGCGCACGCCGTCGAGGGCGCGCACAATCGCCGCGTTCGGCGGTGTTCCGGCGAACTCGAACCGGAGCCGGTGCAGGGCGCGGGCGGTGAGTTCGGTGACCGCCCGCACTTCGACGAGCCGGCCCTGCCGCAGAATGCCCACGGTGTCGGCCACCGCCTGCACCTCCGACAGCACGTGCGAGGAGAGGAAGACGGTGGCGCCGCGCTCGCGCGCCTCACGCACGATCGCCTGGAACTCGCGTTGCACCAGCGGGTCCAGACCGGTCGTCGGCTCGTCCAGCACGATCACCTCCGGTTCGGCCATGAACGCCTGCACCAGCCCCACCTTCTGCCGATTGCCGTGCGACATCGCACCGATCCGGCCGCCGGTGTCCAGATCGAGGCGCTCGGCCAGGCGGGTCACCGCCTTGTGGTCGACCCCGCCGCGCAGGTGCGCCAGATAGCCGAGATATTCGCGCGCGGTGAGATCCGGGTAGGCGACGAATTGTCCTGGCAGGTAACCGATCCGGTGCTGCGCGGCGGCACGGTCGCGCACCGCGTCGGCGCCGCCGATCAGCACGCGCCCCGAACTCGGGCGCGAGAGGCCGACCAGCATCCGGATGGTGGTGGTCTTCCCGGCGCCGTTGGGGCCCAGATAACCGAAGACGACGCCCGGCGGAATGTCGAGGTCGAGGTCGATCACCGCGGGATGTCTCCCGAAGTATTTGCTCAGCGCCTCGGCGGCGATCACGGCTGACATGAGGTGAACTCCCTGGTGCGGACGGACTGTGCTGAGCATCCCGCCCGCGAGCAGGCGCTCGGCAGGGAAGAAGGTCACCGAGGTGACGGTCCGTGGGCCCCGGTTTCGATCCGGCGCCCCGACATCGGGTCCGGCCCAGCAGTCAGCGGTCGAGAACCTCACCGAGCGCCCGCCGAGAGGTCGGCGGCAACGGCTGGGTTTCGTCGGGGCAGGAGCCGATCCTGACGATGGCTTGCGCCGACGACGACCCGCCCAAGACCTCGGCACCGACTCGATCGCGCAGCGCCGCATCGCCGAACGGCTCCGTCAGCACACAGCAGGCCAAACCCAGATTCGCCGCTGTCAGCAGCACCGAACTCAGCGCCTCACCGCCCCGCAACCACGACAGCGGATCGTCGCCAGGGGTACCGAGCACCAGCAGATCCGCCCGGTCGCATGCACCGACCAGCGCCCGCACGCTCGCGGTGAGCCATTCGGACCCCTCGCCCCCGGCCGCGCGCAGCACTCCCCCGTGGGCCGCCGCCCGTTCGGCGAGCAGTCCCGAACACCCCGGCGGACCGGGCGCACTGCGATAGCACCGCACGTCCGAACGCCGCGAGCCGATCACCGCGGCCAGCGCCGTGGCGGTCATGGTCGGCTCGCTGCGCACCGGACGCACCGTCGCCAGATGGGCCGGGTCCGCGGGATCGGGCAACCGCCGCACGATCGCCGAACGACCGTGCGTCGCGAGCGCGATGCGCAGATGATGCAGCACCGCACCGCAACTGAGCACGGCGTCCCGCCGGTCGGCACCGGAGCCGGACCCCACCCGCGCGGGGTCGAGGTAGACGTGCACCAGCGGCCCGTCCACGCGAAACCGCCACGGCTGCGAATTCCGCACCGACGGCGCCCGGATCGCCAGCGTGAGCACGTGATCCACAGACACCGCGAGCCGGTCTCCATCCATTCCCCCACGCTGCCCCGCGCCGTGCCGCCGGCGACAGAGCAGAACGGCCGTTTCCCGGGGGACTTCCGCCCGATCGGTCTATCGCGCCGACGTCACCACTCGCCTCCCCACGCACCTACGCGGGCCTTCCGACACGTCCGGTGCACAGCAGCGGAGCTACGACGTCCCCCTGCTCTGCCGGGCCGCATAACTCTTCTTCAACCGCCGCAGGTAGAGAATCGAGTCCTCCGGCGAGAGCGCCGCGACACCCAACCTGTCCATCAGTGCCGAATACGCGGCGATGTGGTCTCGCCGGCTGATGTACACGGCACTCGTGAACTGTTCGATGTAGACCAGGTCCGGAACGGTCTCCGAGAAGCCGAATCGCAGATGACTGAACGACTCCGCGGTCAGGGCGGGTGCCCCCTTCCACGCCAGGATCTGGATGGTCACGTTTCGTTTGCCCGCCATGTAGAGCAGGTGTTCGATCTGCTCCAGCATCACCTCGGGCCGCGCGGTGACGCGTTTGAATATGCCTTCGTCGAGAATCGCCCACAGTTTCGGAGGAGACGGTCCGAACAGGACATTCTGGCGCCCGATCCGCATTTCGACCCGCTGGGTCACCTCGCCGACTCCAGACGCGCGCAGGACCCAGCTCGCATAGTCGGCGGTTTGCAGAAGTCCGGGCACGAAAGCCATTTCGACCGTGCGTATCGACTCGGCTTGCTGCTCGAGACCGATGTACTGTTCGAACCATTTGGGTACGACATCGTCGTACTGCGTCCACCATCCGGAACGGGTCAACGCGGCGGTGAGCCACATCAGTTCGGCACGAAAGTCGGAGTCGTCGGCGCCGTAGGCCTTCAAGATCCGCGGAATCGTCAGATCGTCCAGCTCTGCGTGGCCGTCCTCGAGCCGGCGCAGATGATCGGGTGAGCAGTCCAGCATCTCGATCGCGACCTCTTCGGTGAGCCCCCGGCGTTCACGCAGATGCCGGATGTACGAGCCCAAAGCTTGCCGAAGCCTGCGTTCACTGCCTCCCACCTCGTGAGCGGCCGCACGTCCGCCGTGGGCACTCGGGGCGGGATCATGGACATCCCCCGCGCCCAGTGACCCGATTATGTCCGAGATCGTCTCGGCCAATCGGACGCCTTTGGCGGCGTCACTGCCCTCCGACACCGCGTTCATCAACCGCAAAGCCGCACTGCCAGCTCGCATCGCGGACGGTTCACCGCCACCTCGCGCCGGCGGCAACTGTCCGGCAATGGTGGGTTCACCACCGTGGAGGACGGACTTCGCGCTGCCCGGCATCCAGCCCAGAGCTTGCTCGACGATCGCGAGCGTGCCTTCGGAAACCCCCCGGCTGCCGCGCTCCAAGTCGCCCAGCACGCGGTAGCTCAACCCGGTCTGTTCGGCGAGCTGGTGACGTGTGCGCAGATCGAGCTCCTCGCGGCGAACCACCACCCGATCTGCCAGCCGCTTCCAATCACAGTCCTCGGCTGCTCCCATGGGCACACTATGCCACCCGCTCGCGCTGACGCCAAGGAATAGCCTCCGACTTCAACCACCTACTTTGACCAGTACGTCACGATTTGGTGACAGCAGTTTCCTTTTCAATGTGGCAAGTCCTGCCACTTCCTGGCTACGATGCACACATGGCATTGCAGGATGCAACCCGCGTCGGAGCGACTATCCGAGCCATCCGCACGAAGTCAGGACTCTCCGGCGCCGACCTAGCTCGACAGGCCGGGGTCGCCCCGTCGCATCTGGCGAACATCGAGTCGGGCCGGCGCGGTTGCACTCTGGATCTGGCACGCAGGATCGCCAGGGCCCTCGACGTCGAGCTCAACGCGATCACCACCGAGCGCGACTCCGACTGAGACCGCCCCACCGTCCACTCGGACCCCCTACGGCCGCCGCACCACGCGGCACGACAGACCTCATTCCCGCGAACGCTCAACCACGCTTCGAAAGCACAGGTCATGGCACGCAACAGCACGCGGCCCCAACGCCGCGATCATTCGAAACAGCAACAGGCCTTTCGTCTCTGGTGCCTCGCGGTAGCCACCCTGATAGCCGCGATCGCCGGGCTGATCACGGCGCTCATCTGGACCGCGAGCCACGCCGCCGTGCTCCACACCATGGCCGCGGCCGCGGGTGCGTTCACCGCCACGATGGTCATGGGCCTCACGATGATCAGGATCCTGATCCAGAAGAAGTGACGAGACCCCGGCGTCCAGATCGCGCGGCGCCGTCCGATGGAATCGGAATCCCGTTGTCGGGCAAGCGAATCGATGGGCACCCGCATCTCCTCCCGTCCGCGCCGGAAGGCCCGTCACCAGCGCATTCTCACAGCCTCGGCAGGCCGGGCCGCCCTCCTCGAATCCGGCCCGCTCCCGCTGACCCGAAGATCCCCCCACCCACGCGTGTGGTGCCGGTACTGAATGCCAGGCAATACGCCGAAGGCGTTGGCCATCCCCTTGCGCCCGGACCCAAGGCTGAAATATAGTCCGGACACCTGTCCGGACATTGAGGGAGACACGGGAATGAGTGATCTGCGCCCCGCCGACGGCACGAAACTGCTGATCGGCGGCAAGCTGCTCGAGGGGTCGGGTGGTGTTTTCGCGACGATCAATCCGGCGACCGGTGCGCACCTGGGCACGGCGGCGGACGCGACCGCCGACGACATGGGTGCGGCGATCGCGGCCGCGCGGGCGGCGTTCGACGAGACGGACTGGTCGACGGATCCGGCATTCCGCGCGCGGTGCCTGCGCCAGTTGCGGGACGCGATGACCGAGCACGTCGAGGAGCTGCGCGAGATCACCATCGCCGAGGTGGGCGCGCCCCGGATGCTGACCTCCGGCCCGCATCTGGAGGGGCCGGTGGCCGATCTGGGCTTCTTCGCCGATCTCGCCGAAACCTATTCGTGGCGAACCGATCTCCCGATCGCGGAGCCGATGGGCCTGCGCACCCGCAGGCAGCTGCGCCGGGAGGCGGTCGGCGTGGTCGGGGCGATCACGCCGTGGAATTTCCCGCACCAGATCAACCTCGCCAAGATCGGTCCCGCCTTGGCCGCGGGCAACACCGTCGTCCTCAAGCCCGCGCCCGATACTCCTTGGTGCGCAGCGGCTTTGGGCACGCTGGCCGCCGAGCACACCGACATCCCGCCCGGCGTCCTCAATGTCGTCACCTCCTCCGACCACCAGGTCGGGGCGCTGCTGAGCGAGGACCCGCGCGTGGATCTGGTGTCGTTCACCGGTTCCACGCGCACCGGCAAGGCGGTCATGGCCGCGGCCGCGAACACGATCAAGAAGGTGTTCCTCGAACTCGGCGGCAAGTCCGCGTTCGTGGTGCTCGACGACGCCGATATCAAGGCGGCGTGCAGCATGGCGGCCTTCTCGGTGTCGGTGCACGCCGGCCAGGGATGCGCGCTGTGCACCCGCCTGCTCGTTCCCCGCTCGCGGTACGAGGAAGCCCTCGCGGCCACCGCGAAAACGCTGGGCGGCATCCGGGCGGGTGACCCGGACGACCCCCGCACCGTGTGCGGACCGCTCATCTCCGAGCGGCAGCGCGACCGCGTCGAACGCTACCTCGCGCTCGCCGGGAAAGAGGGCGGCGAGATCGTGGTGGGCGGCGGGCGGCCCGCCGACGGCGGCGACGGGTTCTTCGTGGAACCGACGCTGATCGCGGGGGTCTCCAACGCCGCCACCGTCGCCCGGGAGGAGATCTTCGGCCCGGTGCTGGTGATCCTGCCCTACGAGGACGACGACGACGCGATCCGCATCGCCAACGATTCGCCCTACGGCCTGTCCGGCGCGGTGTGGGGCACCGATCCCGACCGGATCGACCGCGTGGTCTCCGCCATCCGCACCGGCACGCTCGGCGTGAACGGCGGCACCTGGTACGCCGCCGATGCGCCCTTCGGCGGCTACAAGCAGTCCGGCATCGGGCGCGAGATGGGCGTTGCCGGCTTCGAGGAATATCTCGAGACCAAGCTCGTCGCCTACCCGGCCTGACCGGCACATCACAACGGCCCCAACACTTTTCGAGGAGAACGTCGACATGAAACGTTTCACCGATCGCACCGCGATCGTCACCGGCGCCGCGCAGGGCATCGGCGCGGAGTACGCCAAAGCGCTTGCCGCCGAGGGCGCCCGGGTGGTGGTGGCCGATATCAACGCCGAGGCGGGCGAGTCGGTGGCCAAGGAGATCACCGCGGCCGGTGGCACCGCGGCCTTCCACGAGGTCGACGTCTCCGACCCCGATTCGGCCGTCGCGCTGGCGGCCTTCACCGCCGAGAAGTTCGGCGGCATCGACCATTTGGTGAACAACGCCGCGATCTACGGCGCAATGAAACTGGATCTGCTGCTGACCGTCCCCTGGGACTACTACAAGCGGTTCATGAGCGTGAACCTAGACGGCGCGCTGAACGTGACCCGCGCGGTGTGGCCGATCATGGCCAAGTCCGGCGGCTCCATCGTGAACCAATCCTCCACCGCCGCCTGGGTGTATTCCGGCTTCTACGGTCTGGCGAAGGTGGGGGTGAACGGTCTCACCCAGCAACTCGCCCACGAACTCGGCGGCTCGAAGATCCGGATCAACGCCATCGCACCCGGCCCGATCGACACCGAGGCGACCAAGACCATCACGCCGAAGAGCATCGTGTCGGACATGGTGCAGCGGTTGCCGCTCAAGCGGATGGGCACACCGCGGGATCTGGTGGGCGCGTGCCTGTTCCTGCTCTCCGACGAGGCGAGCTGGGTGACCGGCCAGATCTTCAATATCGACGGCGGTCAGGTCATCCGGTCATGAACGCCGCGGCCGAGGAAGGCGCCGACGTGCGGGTGGGGTTCATCGGACTGGGCAACATGGGTGCGCCGATGGCGCGGCGGCTGACCGACTGGCCCGGCGGGTTGGTGGTGTGCGACGCGCGCCCGGAAGCGACGGAGAAGTTCGCGGCGGCCGGGGCCACGGTGGCCGCGACACCGGCCGAGGTAGCCGAAACCGCGTCGGTGATCTCGGTGACCGTCCTCGACGACACCCAGGTCCGCGATGTGGTCGCGGGTGAGCACGGCATCCTGCGCAGCGCGAAAGCCGGCACCGTCGTCGCCGTGCACTCCACGATCGCCGACAGCACGGCGATCGAACTCGCCGAACTCTGTCGCGCCCAGGGCGTGGACCTGGTCGACGCCCCGGTCAGCGGTGGCGCGCCGGGCGCGACGCAAGGGCGGCTCGCCGTCATGGTCGGCGGCAGTGACACCGCCTTCGCCGCCGTCCGCCACCCCTTCCGGCTCTGGGCCGACCTGATCGTGCACGCCGGCGATGTGGGCGCGGGGACGCGAATGAAGCTGGCGCGCAACCTGTTGCACTTCGTCTCCTTCGCCGCCGCCACCGAGGCCGCGCGGCTCGCCGAGGCCGCCGGTCTCGACATCCGCCGCCTCGGCGAGGTCGTCCGGCACTCCGACGCGGTCACCGGCGGGCCCGGCGCCATCCTGTGGCGCGACACCACCGCCGCACTCACACCCGGCGATTCCTGGCTGCCGATCATGTCCCACGTCCGCGACCTCGGGGAGAAGGATCTCGGGCTGGCGCTGGCGCTCGGTGACCGACTCGGGCTCGACCTGCCGCTGGCCCGGCTCGGGCTGATCCGCCTCGCCGAGGGCCTCGGCCTCGACGCCTCCCCCGTCACCGAACCGAACGGAGCACCCCGATGACCGACGACGCGCGCGCCCGCGGACTGGCCCGGATGAAGGAGGTCTACGGCTGGCAACCGCCCGAGATCGACGGCGCCTTCTTCGCCACCACCGTCGACCACCTCTTCGCCGAGATCTGGAACCGCCCGGGACTCACCGACCGCGACCGCAGACTGCTGCTGCTCGGCGTGCTCACCGCCCAGGGCCGGATGGAGACCGCGGAGATCCAGATCCACGCGGCCCTGCACAACGAAGAGCTGACCGAGGAGCAGCTGCGCGAGATCGCGCTGTTCCTGTGTCACTACGTCGGCTGGCCGAACGGCACCCGCCTGGACACCACGATCGGCACCGTCGTGGACCGGGTCCGCAAAGGCGGGCAACCGCAGATGCGACGACCGAAATAGCAGGCGGCACCCAGCGGGATTCACCCTCGGCGGGCAAACTCGGCGACCTGGGTTCGGACAACACGACCGCGCCGCAGAATACCCGATAATTAGAGCGACCGGATCGCCGGTGATGTCCATCCGCGCGGGTTTCTGCACGGACGGATATCGCCGTGAACAAAGGCAACCGAAATAGCGCGCGGAATGCGTGTGGCTTGCCGTTTCACAACTTCTCCGACTACCATGGAATGGTGTCCGAAAACAATTCCGATTCCGTGATTCTCGAAGCCACGCGGCGGCGCCTGACCGAGAAGCAGGCCGACACGGTCGACCGGCTGACGAAGGCCACCATCGAGGTGCTCGAGCGCGAGGGCTACGCCGGCCTCACGGTACGGATGGTCGCCGCGGCGGCCGGCGTGGGCACCGCCACGGCCTACACGTACTTCTCCTCCAAGGAACACCTTGTCGCCGAAGTGTTCTGGCGGCGCTTGCTACAAGCACCCCACCTCGAGTACACCCGGGAGCAGACGAGCGCCGATCGCGTGGTCGCGGCCCTGCGGCAGGTCTCGCTCGTCGTCGGGGGCGAGAGCGAACTCGCGGGCGCGGTGACCAGCGCGCTGCTCGGCCAGGATCCCGACGTCGCCCATTTACGGGTGCGCATCGGCTTGGAGATTCGGCATCGCATCGCCGAGGCCATGGGACCGGACCCCGACGACCATATTCTCGAGGCGTTGGAAATGCTGTACGCGGGCGCGCTGGTACGTGCGGGCATGGGTTACGGAACGTACAACGAAATGGCCGACCGGATCGAAAAGACCACGCGCCTGCTCCTGCGCTGACAGCACAGAGAATCAGCGGCCGCCCCGCGAAAATGGGGCGGCTTTTTCGCGCCCGTTCGACTCTGCGCGACATTGCGACACCCCCCGGATTGTAGTACCGTCTGGACAGGTGTCTATACGAGGCTACGACCCGATCGGCCACGGCCGCGGGAAGTCCGAGCCAGACGATTGAGAGGTCTTCGATGACGCTTCTGAAGCCACAGCGCGTGTCCGGCGGCGAGCACGAGCACGGCCACCTCGAGGAGATGCGCGTCGATCCGATCGGCCTGATGTGGCGGGTCCGCGAGGAGTGCGGCGATGTCGGCGTGTTCGAGCTGGCCGGGCGCGACGTGGTGCTGCTCTCCGGCGACGAGGCCAACGAGTTCTTCTTCCGGTCCTCCGACGACGACCTGGACCAGCAGGCCGCCTATCCCTTCATGAAGCCGATCTTCGGCGAAGGCGTCGTGTTCGACGCCAGCCCCGAGCGCCGCAAGGAGATGCTGCACAACCAGGCGCTGCGCGCCGACCACATGCGGGGCCACGCCGCCACGATCTCCCGCGAGGTCGACCGGATGGTCGAGCACTGGGGTGAGTCGGGCGAGATCGACCTGCTGGAGTTCTTCGCCGAGTTGACGATCTACACCTCCTCGGCCTGCCTCATCGGCACGAAGTTCCGCGAGCAGCTCGACAGCCGCTTCGCACGCCTCTACCACGACCTCGAACGCGGCACCGACGCCCTCGCCTACGTGGACCCGTACCTGCCGATCGAGAGCTTCCGCGTGCGCGACGAATCCCGGCGCAAGCTCGTGGAGTTGGTGCAGGAGATCATGAACGACCGGATCGCGCATCCCCCGCGGGGCAAGGACGACCGCGACATGCTCGATGTCCTCGTCTCGATCAAGGACGAGGCCGGCGCGCCCCGGTTCTCCGCCTCCGAGATCACCGGGATCTTCATCTCCATGATGTTCGCCGGGCACCACACCACCTCGGGCACCGCGGCGTGGACGGTCATCGAACTGCTGCGCCACCCGGAGGTGATGGCCGAGGTCGTCGCGGAGCTGGACAGCCTGTTCGCCGACGACACCGAGGTGAATTTCCGTGCGCTGCGACGGATTCCACGACTCGAGGCCACGCTCAAGGAGACGTTGCGCCTGCATCCGCCGCTCATCGTCCTGATGCGCGTGGCCCGGGGTGAGTTCGAGGTGTGCGGACATCGCATCGCCCCTGGCGATCTCGTCGCCGCCACACCGGCGGTGTCGAACCGGCTCCCCGAGAGCTTCCCCGATCCCGACGCCTTCGACCCGGGCCGATACATCGACCCGAATCAGGCCGACGTGATCAACCGCTGGACCTGGATTCCGTTCGGGGCGGGCAGGCACCGGTGTGTCGGTGCGGCGTTCGCGCTCATGCAGATGAAGGCGATCTTCTGCATTCTCCTGCGCGACTGGGAGTTCGAGATGGCCCAGCCCTCCGACACCTACCGCAACGACCACTCGAAGATGGTGGTGCAGCTGCAGCAGCCCTGCCGCGTCCGCTACCGCAGGCGCTCGCGCTAGCCGGCGCGCGGGCCTGCTGCCCACCCCGGACATCGATCGGGCGGAGCTGAATCGCCTCGTCCGGGAACGTCAGCCCGAGGTCGTCGATCGCACCGGCTGGCTCGCGATCGACAGCGCGGAACGGGCGGCGGGCGCCTCCCGAGGGCGGCCGCGCACCAAGTTCATCACCCTCGAGCATGTCCTGAGCGCCGCCCGGGGGCAGTAGGCCCCCGGGCGGCAGCCCTCACGACAGCAGCCTGCGCAGGAGCCGGTTGCCGAATCCGAAGCGCACCAAGGCATTCAGCTGCCGTGCCGTGGACGCGTCGTACGGGTACCACACGTGCTCCTTGCGCGCGGCGCGGCGGGTGAGGAGGACGGGTTGCGCGTGGGTGTAGCCGCGCGGTCCCTCGGCGCCGTTATTGATGTGCCCGAGTCCGCTGTCCTTGCGGCCGCCGAACGGCGCCTCGGGGACGCCGTAGATGACGGCCGCGTCGTTGTGCACCACCGATCCGGTGTCGAGGCGGGCGGCGATCCGGCGGGCCTTCTCGCGATCCTCGGTGAAGACCGAACCGCTCAGCCCGTAGGGGCTGTCGTTGGCGAGGCGGATGGCTTCGTCCTCATCGCGCACGCGCATGATCGCGACGACCGGTCCGAACGTCTCCTCCGTCATGAGTGTCATGTCGTGCGTGACGTCGGTGACCACCGTCGGCTCGAAATGCAGGCCGTCGCCGCCGACCGGTTCACCGCCGAGCAGGACGGTCGCACCCCGGTCGCGCGCGTCGGCGAGGTGGCGGCGCACCACCTCCAGCTGCCGGTCCCAGACAAGCGGACCTACGTCGGCGGAATCCGCACGGCGATAACGGACTTCGGCCACCTTCTCACACACGCTCCGGATGAACTCGTCGGCGACGCTGTCCACGACATAGACGCGTTCGACGCTCAAACACACCTGCCCGCAATTGAACAGCGAGAGGTACACCGCGCCGGCCGCGGCGCGTTCGAGATCGGCGTCCGCGCACACGATCATCGCGTCCTTGCCGCCCAGCTCCAGCGTGCACGGCGTGAGCGCCGCGCCGCACGCCGCGCCGATCTTCCGGCCGGTCGCCACGCTGCCGGTGAAGCTGATCTTGTCCAGCCCGGCCTCGACCAGGGCGGCGCCGGTCTCGCCGTCGCCGTGCAGCACCTGGACGACGTCGGCGGGCACCCCGGCCTCGCGCAGGATGCGCACCACCCACTCGCCCGAATACGGCGTCACCTCGGACGGTTTGAGGATCACGGCGTTGCCCGCGAGCAAGGCCTGCGCCACCGGGTTGAGCGACAGCACGAACGGCCCGTTCCACGGAGTGATGACGCCCACCACCCCCAGCGGGCGGTAGTGCACGAACAGCGTCTTGAACGGGCGCAGGTAGCCGTGCAGCCCGCGCCGCTCGGGCCGCAGCGCCCGCTCGGCGCGGGCGCTCCAGTGGTTGAGGAAGTCGCACGCGGGCACGATCTCCATCGTGAGCGCCTCGACGCGCGGTTTGCCGGTCTCGGCGTGCACCGTCTCGATGATCTCGTCACGGCGGCGGACCAGCACGTCCAGCGCGCGCCCCACGATCCTGGCGCGCTCGCGCACCGGAAGCGCCGCCCAGCCGGGCTGCGCCGCGCGGGCGCGCGCGACGGCCTCGTCGACATCGCCGCGCCCACTCACCTCCAGTTCACCGAGGCGGCGCCGGTCGACCGGGCTGACCAGGGCGAGGCGGCGCCTGCCCGCGGCGGTGTCGGGCAGCGTTCGGATGATGGCCATATCTCTCCTCGTCGGATGCGCTGCGGCGCTACGCGTAGCGGACGTGCCAGTGCTTGATGCCGTTCACGAAGCTCGACCGCAGCCGAGCCGGTTCCGCCACCTGTCGCAGGCCGGGCATCACGTCGGCGATCGCGTCGAAGATCAGTTCCAGCTGCAGCCGCGCGAGGTTGGCCCCGACGCAGTAGTGCGGCCCCGTACCGCCGAAACCCAAGTGCGGGTTGGGATCTCGCAGGATATCGAAGGTGGACGGGTCGTCGAACGCCTCCTCGTCGAAGTTCGCCGAGCTGTAGAACATCGCCACCCGCTGGCCGGCGCGGATCGCCTGTCCTCCGAGTTCGACATCCTGGGTGGCGGTGCGCTGGAAGGCGATCACCGGGGTGGCCCAGCGCACGATCTCGTCCGGCGCGGTGCGCGGGCGCTGTTGCTTGAAGATCTCCCACTGTTCGGGGTGGTCGACGAAGGCCTTCATGCCGTGCGTGGTGGCGTTGCGGGTGGTCTCGTTGCCCGCGACCGTCAGCAGGATCATGAAGAAGCCGAACTCGTCGGGGGTGAGCGATTCGCCGTCGATATCGGCGGTCACCAGCTTGGACACCAGGTCCTCGCCGGGATCCTGGCGCCGGGTCTCGGCCATCTGCCACGCGTAGCCCAGGATGCCGGCGGTGGCGACGGTCGGGTCGCCGTACTCGGGGTCGTCGAAGTTCAGCATCTCGTTCGACCAGTCGAACAGGCGCAGCCGGTCTTCCTGTGGCACACCGAGCAATTCGGCGATCGCTTGCAGCGGCAGTTCCCGGGCGACCTGGTCGACGAAGTCGCCGCCGCCCGTCTGCCGCGCGGCGTGCACGATGGCTCCGGCCCGCTCGGCCAGCGCCGCCCGCAGCGCCTCGACCGCGCGCGGGGTGAAGCCCCGCGAGATGATCCGGCGCACCTTCGAGTGTTTCGGCGGATCCATGTTCACCAGCATCGTCTTCGTGAGTTCGAAGGCGTCGGGGCTCACATCGCCCGGGAAGCGCAGGATCGCGCCGTTGGCGTTGGACGAGAACAGCGCCGGGCTGCGCGAGATCTCCCGGACGTCCTCGTGCCTGGTCACGACCCAGAAGCCGCCGTCGTGGTACGGCGCGCACATCTCGTCGGACTGGCCGTTCCACCACACCGGCGAGGTGCGCCGCAGCAGGGCGAACTCCTCGACGGGTGTGCGATCGGCCCACAGATCGGGGTCGGAGAAATCCAGGGCGGCGGGCAGCGCTGCTGGGGACACGATTACCTCCTCGGCCCGCCGTGCGGGCAGCGGTTGTGACGTCGGCGGGGATCGCACCGACCGTCCGCGGCGACCGCCCGCCGGGCGATGACTCGTGCGGGCCTGCTGCGGTGCCGCGCGGAGCGCAATCCTGCGCTCACTAAAACGCGTTTCAATTAACGATCAGATTGAGCTGGTGAGCACACTGCGATCATACATGTCACATTGAATCGTATGATCGACTCCAGGGGAAGCCCCCGACGGTTCCAGCGACCGGGACGACACCCGCACAGCGCGGGGCGCCCACCGGTACCGCCCGTCGCCCGACCGCACCCATCGAGCACACTTGACCCATGAAACGACCGGCGTGGAACGGCTCGCCCCCACGGGACGCGCACGAGGCGCGCACCCGGATCCTCGAGGCGACCATGCGCGGCATCGACACCCGCGGGGCGCGGCGCACGAACCTCAGCACCGTCGCCGAAGCGCTGGGCGTGACGCGCCAGACCGTGTACCGGCACTTCCTCAGCACCGAGGAACTGTTCACCGCCGTCGGTTTCGCCGCGCTCGACCACTACGTGAACCAGCTCCTCGCGCATCTCGGGGACACCGACGATCCCGCGGAGTTCGTGGTCGAGGCCGTCGCCTACACGATCGAACGACTCCCCCACGATCGCTACCTGACCGTCCTGCTCGCGGCGGGCCGGCCGTCCGCGTTCTCGCGCCGCGCCATGACCGAGCAATCCCTCAAGGTGTGCCGCGCGGTCCTCGAGCGCTCGCCCGTCGACTGGGCGCGCCGGGGCTACGGCGACGCGGAGCTGATCGAGCTCAGCGAGTTCGTGGTCCGGCTGCTGCTGTCGTTCATCGCCGACCCGCGACCGTCCGAGCGCGACTCCGCCGAATTGCGCCGGTTCCTGCGCCGATGGGTCGCGCCCGCGCTGCGGGAGCCGGCCGGCGCGAGCGACCGGACGGCCGCGGGGACCTGACTCCCCCGCCTCGACCGGCGGCACCCGATACCGAAGTCCACCACCACCATTCACCCCGACACCCAAGGAGACCACCGTGCGGATCGGCATCCTACTCAGCGAGCGCGCCGGCGCGGATTCCCTCGACCGATTGGCCGACGACCTCGCCGAGGTCCACGCGGAGGGGTTCTCCTCCGCGTGGCTGTCGCACATCTTCGGCCTCGACGCCCTCACCGCCCTCGCGGTGATCGGCGCCCGCGTGCCCGATATCGAACTCGGCACGGCGGTCGTGCCGAGCTATCCGCGCCACCCCGCCGCGCTCGCCCAGCAGGCTCGCACCGTCGCGCTCGCCGTCGGCCCCGGCCGCCTCACGCTCGGCGTCGGGTTGTCGCACCAGCGGGTGATCGAGGACATGTACGGCTACGACTTCGACAAGCCCGCACGGCACATGTCCGAGTACGTCGCCGTCCTGGCCCCGCTGCTGGCGGGCGAACCCGCCGACTTCCGGGGCGAAACCCTGTCCGGCACCCTCGATCTCGGCGTTCCCAACCCCGAACCGGTGCCCCTGGTGCTGGCGGCGCTCGGCCCGCGCATGCTGCGCCTGGCCGGGCGGCGGACGGCGGGCACCACGCTGTGGATGACCGGCCCGAAGACCATCGCCGAGCACATCACGCCCACCATCACCGCGGCCGCCCGCGACGCCGGACGCCCCGATCCGCGCATCATCTGCGCGCTGCCGGTCTGCGTGACCGACGATCCGGACGACGCGCGCAGCCGGGCCGAGAAGGCGTTCGGCTTCTACGGGCAGCTGCCGTCCTACCGCGCCATGATGGACCGGGAAGGCGTGGACGGCCCCGTCGACCTGGCCCTCATCGGCACCGAGGACGAGGTCGCGGCCCGGATTCGCGCCATCGCCGACGCGGGGGCCACGGACTTCGTCGCGGCCCCGTTCACGCGGGGTGAGAGCGCGAAAAGGACCAGGGCACTGCTCACTTCGCTCGACTGACGCTTCCGCGCCGCCGAGGCCGCGGATCGGGCGGCCTCGGCGGATCGTCCGCAGCGTGGCCGACGCCCGGCGTTCTCGGCGGATCGCCCGCAGCCCGGCCCGCGCCCGGCATTCACGGCGCATTGCCCCCAGCACGCCCGGCGCCCTGCATTCACGGCGGATCACCCGCAGCGCGACCCGCACCCCGGGTTCTCGCCGTATCACCCCCAGCGCTGCCGACGCTCGGCGTTCTCGGCTGGCGTTCTCGGCCGGCGACCGCGGCACGGGTCACGAACTCGCACTCACCGAGGCCCTGAACTCCCGGTGTGTTCGGCGGCGAGCCGGCTCGCCCGCCGGTAGTCGGCCTTGCCGGTCGGCGACCGCACGATCTCCCGGCACCGGATGATGGGCCTTGGGCAGCTTGTAGCGCGCCACATGAACCGCGCACTCGTCCAGGAGTTCCCGATCGCCGATGCCGTTGTCGCTCAACTGGACCAGGGCGACGACCTCGCTGCCCCACCGGTCCGAGGGCCGCCCGACCACCACCACGTCCAGCACGCCGGGATGGGCGGCGAGGGCGCGCTCCACCTCCTCGACGAAGATCTTCTCGCCGCCGGAGTCGACGGTGGGGTTGTCGCGGCCGAGCAGTTCGATCCGCCCGTCGCCGAGGACGGTCGCTCGGTCCCCGGCGACCGCCCACCGGGTGCCGTCGACGACCGGAAAGGTGCGCGCGGTCTTGGCTTCGTCGCCCAGGTAGCCGAGGGGGATGCGTCCCCGCTGAGCCAGCCACCCGGAGGAACCCGCTGTCTATCACCGATATCGGCACGTACCGCACGGGCCAGACCGCCCGACGGCCCGATCGGATCAATAGCTGTTGTGTATATATCCATCGAGCATTGGTGGACGTGCGAATGCGCCATCGAACTGCGTTTTCACGCGATTTCAACCCCGAAAGCCGATCCAGAACTCCCGTCGACATCGGAATCAGCACCGGACGAAAGTGTCTGCCGCCACATTCTTCCCTTGCCCACCCCTTTTACATGTAGTACGGTCCAGACTGCTGTCCAGTTTACTGACTGGACATTTGAATCCCGAGAGGTTTCGCCGCGACGCCCGCCGGCTCGCGGCCTTCCGCCGAGTCGTGACGCGCGGACTCCGGTGGCACAGGGAGGTGCGATGTCGACCGTCACCGTGACCACACCGGCGACTCCCGTGCCCGACACCGCGGGCGCGGTCCTGCGCCGCAATTTCGCCGAGACCGTGCTGTCGAGCCTCGCCACCTTCGGCCGAGCGCTGCGCATGGCCGTGCACGCGGCGCGCGTGGGCGCCGCCGACGCCGCACTCCTGCGCTTCCACACCCACGAAAGCCTCGGGCAGGCATGGTTTCTCATCAAAGTGACCGCGATCCCCAGCGTCCTGATGGCCATTCCGTTCGGCGTCATCCTGTCCGCCCAGGTCGGCAATATCGTCTCCCAGTTGGGGGCGAATTCGATGATCGGCGCCGCGGGCGGGCTCGGCGTGATCAAACAGGGCGCGCCGATGGCCGCGGGCATCCTGCTGGGCGGTGCGGGCGCGGCGGCGATCGCGGCCGACCTGGGCGCGCGCACGGTCCGCGAGGAGGTCGACGCCATGCGGGTGATGGGCGCCGATCCCGTACGGCGCCTGGTGGTTCCGCGCATCGCGGCGATGATGCTGGTCGCGCCGCTGCTCACCATCCTGATCATCGTGGTCGGCATCGCCGCGGGCTTCCTCGTCGCGGTCCTCGCGCTGGACGTGACGCCGGGCAGTTACTGGGACTCGTTCGGCGCGTTCACCTCCGCCACCGACGTGTGGGTGTCGCTGGTGAAGTCGCTGCTGTTCGGGTTCCTGGTCGTCGTCATCGCCTGCCAGCGCGGTCTGGAGGCCCACGGCGGTCCGCGCGGCGTGGCCGACGGCGTCAACGCCGCCGTGGTGATGTCGGTCGCCGCCATCACCGTGCTGAATACCGTTGTCACGCAACTGGTCACGATGCTCGTCCCGATGAGGACGGCGTGAGATGACGGCATCCTCGTATCTGCCGGTCGGAGTGCGCTGGGTGGGGCGCGTGCGGCACCGGGTGCACCCGATGCGGCCGGTCGAGACCGTCGGCTTCGTGCTCGGCTTCTGCGGGCGGGTGCTCGCCTCGGTGCCGTTCACCCTGGTCCACTACCGGCGTCAGACGGTCACCGCGATCACGGACATGACGTGGGGGCGCGGGTCGGTGATCATCGGCGGCGGCGTGGTGCCCCTGATGCTGCTGATGGGCGCCGCCATGGGCGCGTCCATCGGCATCGAGGCCTACCACGCGCTCGACTCGCTCGCGCTCGGGCAGCTCAGCGGCCTCATCTCCGCTTTCGGCGTCACCAGGGAACTGGCACCGATCGCGGCGGGGGTCGGGTTCGCGGCGCAGGCGGGCTGCCGGATGACGGCCGAGATCGGGTCGATGCGGATCTCGGAGGAGATCGACGCCCTCGAATCGCTGGGCATCCGGTCGTTGCCGTTCGTGGTGACCACGCGCGTCATCGCCGGGGTGATCGCGGTGGCGCCCGCCTTCGTCGTCGCGCTGCTGCTCAGCTACCTGTCGTGCCGGCTGATCGTGACCACCATCCACGGCGTGCCCACCGGCACCTACGACCACTACTTCGACCAGTTCGTCCTCTCCTGGGACGTGATCGCCGCGACGATCAAGGTGGTGATCTTCGCCGTGGCCGTGGTGCTCATCCACAGCTACCAGGGGTATTTCGCGGTCGGCGGACCCGAAGGGGTCGGTATCGGCTCCGGGCGCGCCATCCGCGCCAGCTTGGTGGCGATCATCGCGCTGGACATGGTCGCCACGATCGTCCTGTGGGGATTCCAGTCCCCCATCACATTCACCGGGTGACCGCCTATGCCTCCGTACACCTTGCCCGGCGCCGACATCCGGCCACGGCACGCCAAGATCATCGGCGCCTGCGCGGTGCTACTCACCTTGGCGGGCGTGCTCACGTGGCGTTACGCGCCGACACCCGAATCCCCGGACGTGATCCGGGTCGCCGTCCTCACCGAACAGGTGGGCGAGGGCGTCGAGCCCGGCACGGTCGTGCGGCTCGACGGCGTCGAGGTCGGCACGGTCGCCGAGATCACCGCGGCGGGCGCCGGACGGGAGCGAATCGCATTGGCGCTGCGCCGATCTCGGCTGTTCGGACTCACCGACAGCCTGAGCGTCGACTTCGCGCCCGGCAACCTGTTCGGCATCACGACGGTCGGGTTGGTGCCCGGCGCCGGCGGCACCGAACTCGCGGACGGCGCGGTGGTCGATCTCGGCGACCGGAACTCCGGCCGCGTCACCGACGCCACCCTGTCGGCGCTGCTGCGTTCGACGGGCCTGCTCACCGAAGACGTGCTGACGCCGCGACTGGCCGACTTGCTGAGCCGGATCTCGCGCGACCTCGGCGCGTTCACCCCGCTGCTGGAGGCGATCGGGGCGACCGTGCGCGCCTACACCGAGACCAGGCAGCTGCCGCCCTCGGTGCTGGCCGAGCGATTCGGCGCGGCGCTGGCGGGTGCGCCGCCGATGCTGACGGGCAGCCTCGACGTGCTCGAATCCGCGTACGAGAACGAGTACATGCGCCCGCCGGAGAACATCGAACGCACCCGGCGGTTCTGGGACGACATGCAGTACGAACTCCTGCCCGCCGTCACGCGGACCATGACCACCTCGGGCCGGTACTTCGCCGGCATGCTGCCGATCGTGACGATGGTGCTCGACCTGCTCTCCGCCTCGGTCGGCACGCCACAGCGCTCCGCCGATCAGCTGGGTGAACTGCTCGACCGGCTCGGCGCCGCGTTCCAGGACACGCCGTCGGGCCCGGTGCTGCGCCTCGGCGTGGAACTGGACGCCGTGCCGGGACTCGCCACTCCCCTGCTGTCGACGCTCGGCGCGCAGACGCCAGGAGGCCACCGCTGATGACGATCCGCGCCCTGCTCCTGCGCGTAGGCGCCGCCACCGTCGCGATGGCGGTGGTGCTGGCCGGTGTCCTCCAACTCATCGACCGGCCGGTCGCCGGTGAAACCGATTCGTACACAGCGCTGTTCACCGACGCGAACGGTTTGCGCACCGGCGACGACGTGCGCCTCTACGGCGTCCAGGTCGGCAAGGTCACCGACATCGGACTCGACGGCTCCCTGGCGCGCGTGCGGTTCACGGTCCTGCGCGAACACCCGGTCTACACCGACACCACGATCGCGATCAGGTTCCAGAACCTCACCGGTTTCCGCTATCTGGACATCGGGCAACCCGAGCGGCCGGGCGCCCGCCGCGACCCGGGTGAGGTGTTCGACACCGCGCGCACCGTTCCGGCGTTCGACATCACCACGCTGTTCAACGGACTCCAACCGGTGCTCGCCGAGCTGTCCACCGACGAGATCAACCAGTTCACCGCCAGCCTGCTCGCCGTGATCCAGGGCGACGGCACCGGACTGGGCCCCGCGCTCGACGCCATCGAGAAGCTGAGCCGCTACACCTCCGACCGGCAGGCGGTGCTGTCGCGGCTGGTGAGCAACCTCGCCCAGATCGCGGACCGGCTCGGCGGCAAGTCCGGCGACGCGGTCCAGATGCTGACCAACCTGACCAACCTGTTCGTGGCGATCGCCGAGAAACTGCCGGGCCTGGCGGATTTCGCCCTGGCCATCCCGCCCGTGATCCAGCCGATCCGCCACCTGCTCGACGTCCTCGGCATCACCGGTGACGCAGGGTCCGATCTGGATGCCTTGCTGCGCAACGCTTTTCCCGATCCCGAGGTGGCGACGGCCGTGTTCGCTCGGCTGCCCGGCCTGATCCAGACCATGGCCTCGCTCGTCCCCGCCGCCATGAGCGAGCCGATCACCTGCGCCGGCGGCGTGGCCGTCGCGCCCGAGCCGCTGCGCGTTCTCCTCACCGGACAGGGGGTCACACTGTGCCGAGGCTGACAGCTCGACTCCGCCGCGCTCGCCCACACGATTCGCGCACTGACGATCTGCGGTGGGGCCTGGCCGGCCTCGTCGCCACCGCGCTGCTCACGGCGGCGATCGGGCTGGTCCACCTGACCGGCACCACGGCGGAAAACGTCTACACCGCGGAGCTGGCGCAGGCGGGCGCCCTGCGCACCGGTGACGACATCCGCCTCGCGGGCGTCCCCGTCGGGCGCGTCGAATCGCTCACGCTGCTGGCCGACCGCGTGCGGATGACCTTCGCGGTCCGCGACGACGTATTCCTCGGCGATCAGACGATTCTCGATATCCGCATGCTCACCATCGTCGGCGGCTACTACGTCGCGGTGCAGCCCGCGGGCACCGCGCCGCTCGGGTCGCAGGTCATCCCCCGGGACCGAGTCCTGTTGCCCTACAACCTGACCCAGCTCTTCCGCGACGCCGTGGCGCCCGTCGAGGAGATCGACGGCGATCTCGTCCGGCGGAATCTGGCCGCCCTGTCCGACTCGGTGCACGACAGCCCCGAAGCCGTCCGGGCGGCGCTGCGGGCAGCCGAAGACCTGGTCGGGATCATGAACAAGCAGAACTCCGATATCTCGCGCGCGCTCGACATGGCCGACGAGTACCTGACCGCGATCAACGGCAGTTCCGATGTGCTGGTGCGACTGGTGCATCAGCTGCGGACGCTGGAGACGATCGTGTTCACCCACAAGGCGAGCATCGCCCAGGCGCTCGGCGACGTCGCCGATGTGCTGCGCAAGGTGTCGCCCCTGGGCCGGGCGTGGGACGCCTCGATCAGAGACCGCGCCGCGCCGCTGGCCGAGGCGGTGCCGAAGCTGGAGGAGCTGGGTACCCAACTCGGCGCCCTGCTCGACGCGCTGCGCGCCCTGCAGAATCGCTTGCTGCCGTTGCTGTCTCAGGACGGCGGGGTGACGGTCGACCAGTCCGCCGTGACCGTGTTGCCGGAGCGGATCTGCGTCCCGGTGCCGGGAGGGGGTTGCTGATGGGCGGCCGGACCGCACTGCATCGCGCGCTCGGCTCGCGCGGACTCATGTCCGTCGCGGTGGTCGTCACGCTCGTCCTCGCCGGCGGCGCCGTGCTCCAGCTGAGCAGACCAGCACCCGACACCCGGTCCTACTGCGCCGAGATGCCCGACAGCATCGGGCTGCGCGAAGGCAGCGCGGTAACCGTGATGGGCATCCGGGTGGGCGAGGTGACGGGAATCGAGCCGAACGGGCGGTGGGCGCGCGTGCGTTTCACCGTCCGCGAGGACCGGACCCTGCCCGAGAATGTGGGCGCGGTGACGGTCAGCGACACCCTCGTCGCCGACCGGAACCTCGCCCTCGTCGGCGACGAACCCGACGGTCCCGGTTGGGACCCCGGCCAATGCATCACCAATACCCTCACACCCCAGAGCCTTTCGCGGACCTTCGACGCCCTGGCCGGGCTCGCCGACGAACTGAACGGCGCGCACGATCCCGCGCGCCGCGGCGATCTCGGAGCCGGACTGACCGCGCTGGACCAGGCCACCGCCGACTCCGCCGAGCGCATCAATACCGTCATCCGCGAACTCGGGCGCGCGCTGTCGGCGCCGGACGCCGCGATCGGCCACCTCGGGGCCCTGATCGACGCGCTCACCGAACTCACCGGGCGGGCCCGATCCGGGTGGGACACCGTGGAGACCATGGTCACCGAGCTGCCGCGGACCTTCAACGACATCGTCGTCATCGCGTTCCCGCCCATCATCGAGATCGTCACCTATCTGGCGCAGGTGCTGCCGCAGCTCAACGACGTCGTCATGATGTTCGGCACCCCGGCGGTGCGCGCACTCGACGCGATGACGGATCTGCCCGCGATGCTGGCCTCGGGCGTGGGTTCGCTCTCGGAGGTGATCCGCATGACGCCCGCGATCGCGTCGGGGTTCGCCCAAGCGCTCGATCCCGCGACGGGCCGCCCCACCATTCGGTACGCCGCACCCGGTCTCGCGGTGCCGCCACAGGACGCGCCGCACGTCTGCCCGGCACTCGAAGCGCTTATGGGACAACGATGTACGGTGCGCGAGGACGGCGCGGTGACGATCCCCGCGCTGCCCCTGCTGCTCGCGACGGTGAGTGCGCGATGAACCCGTTCCTGCGCGCGACACTCGCCGCCACCGCCGTGGTGTGCGCGGTCGCGGGCTGCGGTGTGCGGGTGACCGAACTTCCGGTGCCGGGTTACGGCGTCAGCGGGCCGACCTACACCCTGCACATCGAGTTCGCCAGCGTCCTGAATCTTCCGCAGGGGGCGAAGGTGATCTCCGACGGCGTCCGGGTCGGTGAACTGACCGGCGTGCGCGTGGCCGGGGACGGCGCGTCGACCGGACATGTCGTGGCCGAGGTCGCGATCATGGATTCGGTCCGCTTGCCGGTGGGCACCACCGCCGAACTGCGGCAGGAGACTCCGCTCGGCGATGTGCACATCGCCCTCGCCGAGCCGGCCACCGCCGCGGCGACCGTCCTGGCTCCCGGCTCGACCATCCCGCTGTCGGACACCACCCGGTCCGCGACGATCGAGGACATCCTGGCGGCGCTGTCGGTCTTCGTCGGCAGCGGTGCGATCACCGACATCCAGGGCATCCTCCGCACGATGAACACCGTGCTGCCGGAGGATCCGCGCGACACCGCCCGGATCGCCGGCACGCTCGGCGCCGACCTCACCGACCTCGCCGACCACATGGATGCGGTCGACGCCCTTCTCGACGGGCTGCGATCCACCCTCGAGGACGGCGTGATCGCCAACGCCCCGGTGCTGGAGGAACTGCTCACCCCGTACGGCGTGCGGCAGACCACGGACGTGATCAACGCCCAGATCGGCGTGATCTTCGTGCTCACCGCGCTCGGGCCGGTCGCGCCGAGCACGCTCTGGGTCGCACCGCTGCTGCGCTCCCTCGACGACACCGCGACGGCGGTGGTGCCGATGCTGTTCGGGGCGCGCCCGCTCGACACCGGTTCGCCGTCGAACGTCAAGAAGCTGGTGGAACTCATTCACACGCAAGTCATTCCGTTCGTCGAGCGCGGACCGAAGGTCGACATCACCGAGTTCTCCGTCGGCGAGAACGCGGATCGCGACGAGCAGACCCGCCGCGTCATCGACCTCCTGCGCATGATCGGAGCGGTCCGGTGAACGCGCGGGCGGCGGTGTCGCTGACGGCGATCGCGGCCGTGCTGGTGTTCGGTGTCGCCTACATGACGCTCGGCGTCCTCGATATCGACCCGCGGCGCTCCTACCTCACCGTCGAGCTACACCTGGACAATTCCGCCGGGCTCGGCGCGAACGCGCCGGTGCTCGTGAACGGCGTGCGGGTCGGTCGCGCGGAATCGGTACGCACCCAGGCCGACGGCGTGCTCGTCCGCCTCGCGATCGACGACCGCTACCGCATCCCGGTGACCAGCGATGTGCGGATCGAGCAGTTGTCCGCGCTCGGCGAGCCCTACATCGGCTTCGAGCCCCACGACGACGCGGGCCCGTACCTGACGGACGGTCAGGTGGTCCCCGCCGAACGGGTGCACACGCCGATGACGATCACGGCCCTGTCCGCGCGCCTGGTCGAGCTGCTCGACCAGATCCACCCCGAGGTGATGGCGCGCCTGGTGGACACGTTCGACCGCGCCCTGGACGGCACCGATGCCGCGATGCGGACATTGCAGCGCTCGACCACGCTGCTCGCGGCCACCCTGCTGAGCCGGACCGACTACATCCGGCAGCTCTTCGGCGACGTGCAGTTCCTCGGCGGCGACATCGACTGGATGGGGCCCTCGCTCACCGCCGCGGGACCGCTGTTCGGCGAGTTCGGCATCACCCTCAACGCGATCGTGGAATCCAGTGCCGGGCTCATCGACAGCCGTCCCACCGAGCAGTACTTCACCGGCGACGGCCTGCTTCCCCTGCTGAACGAAGTCGAGGCCCTGGTGGGCGAGATCGGACCCGATCTCGCGCCGCTCGGCCCGATGCTGCAACCGGTGGTCGCCGACGCCGTCGGGCGGGCGCCCCGCCTCGACCTCAGCGCCCTGATCGAGCAGGCCCTGCACGGCGTCGGCGAGGACGGCACCGTGCACTTCCGGATCCAGCCGAAGTAGGACCGCGCGCGAAAGGACTTGTCATGCCTGAAGATATCGCCCGCCCGACAGGTGCCGCACCTTCCCGAACGCTCTCGGTGCGGTGGTCGACCCTGGTGACGAGCGCCGCGCTCGCGACCCTGCTGATCGCCACAGTGGTTCTCGCCGTGCTGTATTCGTCGGCCCGATCCGATCTCGCCGACCGCGACCGCCGCGAGGCCGACGCCCGCCGTGCCGAACAGATCGCCACCGACTACGCGGTCGGCGCGTCGACCATCGACTACCGCGACGCCCGAGCGTGGTTCGACCGCCTCGAATCCGGCACCACACCGGAACTCGCCGCGAAATTCGACGCCACCGCCACCCAACTCGAACAGGTCCTCCTCCCCCTGCAATGGACCTCCACCGCAAACCCCCTGTCCGCCACCGTGATCTCCGAGTCCGACGGCCGCTACAAGGTGAACGCTTATCTCACCGTGAGCTCCACCAGCGTCCAGAACCCCGAGGGCGCACAGACAACCGTCACGTACTCCCTGACGATCGACCGCAACGCCGACTGGAAGATCTCCGAAGTGGGCGGATTGCAGAACGCCATCGCCGTCCGGTAGGTGGTGTCGGGTACCCGGGCCGGGTCCGTCGATCTCGGCCCAGTTCCGGTCGCAGCCCCCGGGCCGGTGGGCGAAAGCGGTCCCGAACACCTCCGCGAAAGCACGGGCCGTTGTCCGACACCACCGCGATCGAGTCGGCGACCGATTGAGTCACCGGTCTTCGTCGGTGAAGCGGATGACGCCGCGAATGTTCTTGCCCTCCAGCATGTCCCGGTATCCCTCGTTGATCTGTTCGAGGCGGTAGCGGCGGGTGACCATGTCGTCGAGGTTGAGCTTGCCCGCCTTGTAGACGGAGAGGAGGTGCGGGATGTCGTAGTGGGGATTGCCGCCGCCGAAGATGGCGCCTTGCAGGTTCTTCTGCAACAAGGTGAGCATGGCCAGGTTCAGGGTGGCCTTGTTGTCGGTGAGGCTGCCCATCGCGGTGAGCACACAGGTCCCGGCTTTGGCGGTGATGCCCATCCAGGCGTCCACGTCCTCGCCGTGCACCTCGCCGACGGTGACGATCACCTTCTTCGCCATCCCGCCCGCGGTGATCTCGGCCGCGGCGGCCGTGGCCTCCTCGACCGTGGCATAGGCGTGGGTGGCGCCGAACTTCAACGCCTGCTCGCGCTTCCACGGCACCGGATCGACCACGAACACGTAGCGCGCGCCCGCGTTGACCGCGCCTTGCAACGCCGAGATCCCCACACCGCCCGCCCCGATCACCGCGACATCCTCGCCCGGCCGCACGTCGGCGATCCGCGTCGCCGAGCCGTAGCCGGTGGTCACACCGCACCCGACCAGGCACGCCACCTCGAACGGAATCGAGGGGTCGATCTTCACCACCGAGCTCTCGTGCACCACCATGTACGGCGCGAACGTCCCGAGCAGCGTCATGGGAAAGACGTTCTGCCCCTTGGCCCGGACGCGAAACGACCCGTCGGTCACCGACGTGCCCGCGAGCAACAGCGCACCCAGATCACACAGATTGCGCAGACCCGCCTGGCACGACGGGCACTTCCCGCACGACGGGATGAACGACAGCACGACGTGATCGCCGACCGCCAGATCCTCGACGCCCTCGCCGATTTCGACGACGATGCCCGCGCCCTCGTGCCCGCCCAGCACCGGGAAGCCCGCCATCGGAATGCCGCCCGTCACCAAGTGGTGATCGGAGTGGCACATCCCCGCGGCTTCCACTTGGATCTTCACTTCGTGCTTGCGCGGGTCGCCGATCTCGATCTCCTCGACCGACCACGGCCGGTCGAACTCCCACAGCAGCGCGCCCTTCGTTCTCATGAAAACCCCTCTCCCCGTGCCGCGTTCGGTCCGGCGTACAGCTGCCTGCCGAACGTCGGCGGCAGGTCCAAAGTCGTCCTGATGCCCGGTCGCGCGGCGACCACGGCGGGGATGGCGTTGACGATCCGCCCGGCCGCCGCGAGGATCGCCGCGTAGTTGTGGTCCCCGTGCCCGCTGGTCGGACAGATGTCGACGCGATAGGAAGGCTCCCCGACGATTTCGACACCGTAGGAGCCGCCGGGCTGGGCGGGTTGCGGCCAATCCGGGCGCAGATCGCCCCGGAGCCGGGTGGTGTGGTCGATGACGATCACGGGGGTGTCGCCCACCATGCCGCGGATCTCGAAGCGCACGGCGGCCATCCCACCCTTGGCGATATGCCCCACCGCCACATCGAAACCCTCGGGGGCGGGCTCTCTTTCGTGCCATTCCTCGATCCGGTCCACCGGGATGTCCAAACCCGCGGCGAGCTGCCGGATCGCCGTCCCCCACGCGGCCGCCAGAACCCCGGGCTGGAACAGCAGCGGGACCTCCTCGACGGGTTTGCCGAAACCCATCACGTCGAACATCACCGTCGACCCGTCGTAGGTGGCGTAGTCGGCGATCTCCACGCACCGGACGCGCTCGATCCGCTGGCAGGTACCCGAAAGCACCAGGGGGATCAGGTCGTTCACGAATCCCGGGTCGACCCCGGTGACGAAGATGCTCGCGCCGCCCCGACGGCAGGCCTCCTCGACGCGCGCGATGTACTTGTCCGGTATGACCTGCCAGGGGTACTGCAGCATCCCGGGCGCCGAGCCCACCACGTTGATCCCGGCGGCGACCAGGCGCAGGCAGTCGGCGAACGCCTCGGCCGGGCGGGTGTCGCCCATGGCGCAGTAGACGGCGCAGTCGGGCCGCAGGGCGATCAGCTCGTCCAGGCTGTCCGTGGCCGTGATCCCGGTGGTCACGTCCAGCCCGGCCAGCTCGCCCGCGTCCTTGCCCACCTTCTCGGGGTTCGATACGCACACACCGGCCAGGGCGAATCGCGGATTGGTGATCACTCCGGCCAGAGCGGGCCGGCCGACATTTCCCGTGCCGATGTGGACGACGCGAATCGTCATCGATGTACTCCTCGTGGTCGCCGCGGCGCGAGGCCCCGGGGCCGACGGCGCGGCAGTCCCGTCGGCGCCATCGACTACTGACCAGACTAGTGTCTAGAACATGTTCCAGTCCAGCCTTTTCCGTGCTAGCGTGAGCCGCCATGGGACGTGTTGACAACAAAGTCGCGATCATCAGCGGCGGCGCCCGCGGCATGGGCGCCGCGCACGCGAGACTGCTCGTATCCGAGGGCGCGAAAGTCGTCGTCGGCGATATCCTCGACGACGAGGGACGGAAAGTGGCCGCCGAACTCGGCGACGCCGCCCGCTATGTCCACCTGGACGTCACCGAGCCCGAGGACTGGACGGCGGCCGTGGCGACCGCCGTCGGGGAATTCGGCGCGCTGAACGTTCTGGTCAACAATGCCGGCATCATCAACGGCAGCTCACTCCAGAATTTCGATATCAATCGGTGGCGCCGGATCATCGACGTGAATCTGACGGGCACCTTCCTGGGCATGCGCGCCGCCGTGGCGCCGATGATCGAGGCGCGCGGCGGCTCCATCATCAACGTGTCCTCGATCGAGGGCTTGCGCGGCGCGCCGTGGGCGCACGGCTACGTGGCCTCGAAATGGGGTGTGCGCGGTCTGGCCAAGTCGGCGGCGCTCGAACTGGCGCCCCACAACATCCGGGTGAACTCGCTGCACCCCGGCCTGATCAGGACACCGATGACCGAGGCCATCCCCGACGATCTGGTCACCATTCCGCTCGGGCGCCCGGCCACGGCGGAGGAGGTGTCGACCTTCGTGTTGTTCCTGGCCAGCGACGAGTCGTCCTACGCCACCGGCGCGGAGTTCGTCGTGGACGGCGGACTGGTCGCCGCGGTGCCGCACAAGACGCCGTAGAAGACCGGGATGTCCCCCGGCACGGCCGATGGACATCCGGTCACGAATCTCTACGCGGTGCGCACCGACATCGGCAGCTCGGCGAATCCCCGCACGTTGACCGAATGCACCCGCTGTGCCGACGACACGTCGATCTCGTAGCCCTTGATCGACGAAACGATCTCGGCGAGCGCGATATTCGACTCCAGCCGGGCGAGGTGGGCACCCAGGCAGAAATGCACACCGAGCCCGAAACTCATGAGCGTCTGCGCGCTGTCGCGTCCGATCCGATACTCCGCGGCGTCCTCGAACACGTCCTCGTCCCGATTCGCGGAACCCACCAGCAGCAGCACCCGGTCGCCCTCGGGAATGGTGTGCCCGCCGAATTCGACATCGGCGGCGACCCGGCGCAACAGCATCTGCGTCGAATTGTCGTAGCGCAGCGTCTCTTCGGTCCACTCCGGCACGACACCCGGGTCGGCGAACGGCTTGGCGAGCTCGTCCGGGAAACGCCGACCCCAATACATCGCGTTGCCCAGCAATTTGGTGGTCGTCTCATTGCCCGCCACCACCATGAGGACCATGAATCCGATGATCTCCTCGTCGGAGAGCTTCGTGGTGCCGCCGTCACCGTCGGGGATCTCGGCCCCGATCAACACCGAGACCATATCGTCGCCCGGATTCTTGCGGCGACCGGCGAGCAATTCCTGGTAATAGCGCACCAATTCGACATAGGCGTAGATCGCCGCCTCCGGCACGTCGAGCACGCCCTCCTCGCGGTGCAGCAGCAGATCGGACTGCTCGCGCAGGTGGGTGCGGTCGGACTCGGGCACTCCCAGCAGCTCCGAGACCACGTCCATGGGCAGCAGGCCGGCGAAATCCCGGATGAAGTCGAACTCCTTCAGCTCGAGGCAGCGCAGCCAGTGCTGCCGCGTGAGCGCGGTGATCCGGTCGGACAGTTCCATCACGCGGCGCGGCGTGAAGCCTTTGGAGACCAGCTTGCGGATCCGCGCGTGCTTGGGGTCGTCCATGGCCAGGAACGACATCGCCTTGTGCGCGTCCGGGCTGTAGGACGTGGGGTCCAGCGACACACCCCACCCGTTCGAGAGCCGGGCGCTGTCGCGCAACGCCGCCCGCACGTCGGCGTGCCGTGACAGCGCCCAGAAATCCCTGGTCGCGTTGTGGTACACCGGCGCCTCGGCGCGCAGCCGCGCGTAGGTGGGGTACGGATCCTCGTGGAACAGATAGTCGTAAGGGTCGAACGGTATCCGCGTCTCCATACCCACATTCACAGCGCACTCCCTCGGCAGAATCCGTCACGACGCCCAGCGCCATCCGCGGCGCGCGAAACACAGCGAACAGGCGCGACGGACAGGCGATCGCCTTCCCCCACCACGCCATTACTCAACAGAACTACAGTCACGCCTCGCTCCTCAGACGACCGTGAGCGGCAAGGGAATTCCCCGATCCGCGAAGGCGAAGTGTGCGCCGGTGCTGATCCGGGTCAGGGCGACCTCGGTCGCCTCGGGGGCGGGCGCGTCGCCACGCACGACCTGCACGGCCAGTTCGTCGGCCGTGGCGGCGAGCACCTGGCACCCGTAGTAGGGGCTCACGCCGCGCACGAGGGTGTCGAGCGGGGTGAGGTCCTCCGGGGTGACCAGCGCGGGCCACACGCCGTCGGCCACGCCGCCGCAGCGCCGGTCCAGGATCAAGGTGAGCCCGTCGGCGGTCACGTCGATCCCGGCGCCGACGTACTGCGGTGGATTCAACGCCGGGTGCAGGTTCAAAACCGTTGCCAGCGAGGCGAAATCGTCGGAGAGGCCCAGCACCGCGCGAAGACGCTCGGAGGTCACCCCGGCCACACCGGCGAACTGCTTGCGGCCGATCTCCTGCGCGCGCTCCGCGTCGACGCGTTCACGGACGGCGATCAGGAATCCCAGCGCCAGCAGATGCTGTTGCAGGCACACCTCCTCGGCGATCCGGATCAGCGCGGAGCGCGAGAAGTCCGCGAACCGGATGTCGCTCAGCAGCGGCCCCGAATAATCCGACGCCCCTTCGTCGGCCGGGTCGATGGGCGACAGCCGCACCGACGCCGCGACCGAGGCCTCCACGAGACCGGCGTTACGCGGGACGGGCGGCGGCTCGTGCGCGGGATCGATCGTCACCCGCCACGCGCACACCGGCTTGCGGTCGGCCGGTGCGCGGGGCGGCCGGTGAATGGGCCGCACCTGGGCGTGCGCGTTCGTCGCCAGCGCGGTCGCGTCGAAGGTGGGGTCCTCGATGTCGTGGCACATGGCGCGCACGTACTCGGGGCCCAGCGGCTCGACATCGGCCAGCGCGCCGCAATGGTCCAGCCAGAATTCGCCGTGGTCGCGATCGTCGACCCGGAAGCGGAAATCGAGGAATTGCGGCGGTGCGCCGATGTCGAGTTGCAGTCCCTTGAAGATCGTTTCGACGCTGTCGCCGCGATAGCCGAGCGCGTCCTGCATCCGGCGCGTGTAGACGGGGCTCGAGACCTGCCATTCCTCGATCGCCACCTGGGTCATGCCCTCGCGGCCGAACGCGCCGATCGTGTGGGGCATGCCGGACCGGTCGATCAGGTGCCCGCACAGCAGCAATTCCGGTACGAGCGCCGCCAATTCCGCCCGGCTCAGTGTCTCGAACGACCGGCGTTCCTCGCTGCTCACCACAGCGGCACCGGGGCCTTGCCGATCGGGTACCAGCCCGGCAGCGGCTGATGCTTGGTGGCCTTCTCGATCCGGGCGAGCATTCCCGGGGTCATGGCGTTATTCGTGATCATCTCGAGGAACAGGCTCGAGACGTTGCCGTAGTCGAAGAAGTCCCGCTGCCAGCTCCACTGGAAGTCGCCACCGTAGCGGAACCAGCTGCCGCCGATTCCGTCCACCGCGTAGGGGGTGCCGTCGGGCCGGGTGCCGTCGAAGATCTGTTTCCAGAAGCCCACCACGTCGCCGGACTTCTCATCGATCACGATGTGCTGGTACGGATACCTCCAGCCCTCGAGCCCGTCCATTTCCTGACCCACCGCGATATCGCGGATCTCGTCGCGGCCGACCGCCATGAACTCGTGGTCGGGGCCGTAATTCCATCCGTATGTCGCGTCCTCGGTGTACATCTCGGCCAGCGCGCGCCAATCGCCCAGCGCCTCGCAGCGCTTGTTCTCCGCCAGCCAGCGTTCGACCATTTCTTCCAGCTCGTCCCGCGAGAAACCGGCCACCATCATTCTCCTTCGTCATCGGACGCGCCGTCGTCCACGATCGACAGCGCACGCGTCGGGCAGTAGGTCACCGCGTCGCCGACCGCGTCGCGCTGATCGCTCGCGGGGTGGTCGACGAGGACTTCGACCTTGCCGCGCTTGGGCACGGTGAACACGTCCGGCGCTTCCGCCTGACACACCGCGTGCCCCTGGCACAGGTCGAGATCAACGATGATTCGCATCGCGCACCTCACCGCCCACCTTTCCCACGATCGTCACGGTGCCCGCCGGGCGAACACACGCCGCCCCGGCCGGGCGCAGCGCTCGTTCACCAGCTCGTATCCCGCTCGGTGTCGGCTCGGCTCTCGCGTCCCCCTCGGGACCGGAAAGCCGTTGAGACATTCGGCTGGACATGTGTCCGGACACTACCACCGGAGGTGTCGTCCGGCAACAGCCGATTCCCGCGCGCCGACGGTCGAACATCAGCCCACGGCACGCGGATTCGAGCGAGTACCGGCCGTAGGCGTGACGGTCCCGGTCCGCACTCGACACCGGTGCAGTCCACGAGGGCGGGGCTTCGAAGCACGCAACCGACCCCGCTGTCCCGGGCACCGGCGCGGCACGCTGGCTTCGGTCGACGACAGGGAGTCCGTTGCTGTCAGCGAATGGCCAGCACGAAGATGATCGGCAGGGCGACAACACTTTTCACGAATGCACAGCCACGGCGAACTCTTCGATGATCCGCGCCAGCGCGCGCGGGGCGAAATCGTTGGCGTTGTGCGCTTGGCCGGCCAGGACGACCTTGCGGGCGTTCGGCATGACCGCGAGCAGCGCGTCGATCCGCTCGCCGAGGTGGGCGGGGCTGCGCTGCCCGCCGAGCAGTACCGTCGGCAGGTCGATGGTGGCGTAGGTGTCCAGCCGCCGGCCGAGCTGGTCGAGCGCGCGCAGGTCATCGATCTGACGGGGCACCCACGCGCGCAGTCTCGGCGTCGCGGTCACCACGACACGGAACAGCAAGGCCGCGGCGAGGCTCGCCCCGAACAGGTCCCGTTCGAAGATCGCGACGGCCTTGCCCGGCTTGCCCGCGTCGACCGCGGCCCGCGCGGTGCGCAGCGCGGACTGGTCGAACGGTTCATCGACCGTCACCGGGGGTTCGTAGGCGAGCAGACCGGCGAAGGAACGCGGCGCCGCGGCGGCGGCCTCCAGGGCGACGACGGCACCCGAGGAATGCCCCACCAGCAGCGGCGGCTCGTCGAGCCCGGCCGCGAGCGCCAGGATGTCGTCGGCTTCCTCGGTGAGGGTCGCCGGTGGTGTGAGGTCGAGGCGATACCGGCGGCGGTGCGGCCGGAGCACCCGGAAGCGCGGCGTCAACCGCGCGGCCACTCGGGTCCAGGCCGAGCCGTCGTCCATGCCGCCGTGCACGATCAGGATCGGCGGGCCGCTGCCCTCATCGATGGTGCGCAGGTCCATGCCCACGACTATCGGGCGCGTTCAGGCGCGCGTCTTGGACGAATGTTCCCGGCTTGTCAGGGCTTTCGGCGTGCAGCCCGCGAAGGACAGGGTGTCGCGGTGCAGGTGCGACTGATCCACGTAGCCGCACCGCACGGCCACGTCGGCGATGGCGGCGCCGGAGGTGAGGGCCTGGACGGCGCGGTCGAACCGCACGAGCATGGCGGCGCGTTTCGGGGTGAGGCCGATCTGCGCGGTGAACCTGGACCACAGCCGTTTTCGGCTCCACCCGCACAGTTCGGTCAGTTCCGCGACGCGCACCTGTCCTCGGCCGGCGACGATGCGCTCCCAGCTCGCCGCCACCTCCGGGTCGGCCGTGAACGAGCACCGGCTCAGCACGAACGCCTCCGCCAACTCGAAGCGCCGCTGCCACGACGTCGCCTCCGCCAGTCGCTCCCGCAGGCGCTGCGCCGACGACCCCCACACCTCGTCCGCGGCGACGACACCGGGAACGGTCGTGCCGAACAGCGAATACGCCCGCACCGGTGAGAGTCGGATCTCCACGCACTCGACCCGCCGGCTCCGCACGCGCACCGCGCCGGGCGCCATTGCCGACACGACCCCACCCGTCGCCTGACTTCCGCTCCCCCGCACGACCTCCACACCGTGCGCACCGAAATCGAGGACGACGGCGACCATCGGCCCGGGGACGATCCGCGCGTCCATTCCCTCGCGGGCGCGATCCCGGAACCCGACGATCTCGACGCCGCTCTCGCGCACCGCCGCGTGCGCGACGTCCCAGCCCGCGCCGAGATCGCTGTCGAACACGATCGGGTCCACAGAGCCGACGGTAGCGCGGTGGATCGTTCACAGGGCGAGCATGGCGGCGGCGACCCGGTCCGCCGCCGCGTTCGGCAGGGCGGTGCCCATGTCGTCGAGAACGAGCAGTCGCGCCCCGGGGATCTCGGCGGCGAGGGCCTCGCCGTTCCCGACCGGGAAGAACGGGTCGGCGCGGCCGTGCACCACGAGGGTGGGCACGTCGAGTTCGCCGAGCCGCTCGCGCCATCGCGGGGCGCAGTCGAGCCGGGAGAACACCATCCCGAGCTGATTGGCCTGATGCACCGCGGGATCGTTCGACGGCGTCCGATCCCAGATCCTCGCCGCCTGGGCCCGCGCTTCCGCCGGATCGTCGCCCAGCGCCTCGGCGCCCTCGGCGGCGAACGCCGCGACGGCATCCCGGTCGGCCCAGTCCGGCATAGGGTGGGCGAACAGGGCATTCATCACCGAGGCATCGTGGTCGGGCAGATCGGGATCGACCGGGCCCGGCGCCACCGGCCGGGTCCCGACGAGGGTCAGCGCGCGGAAGGTGTCCGGATGATCCAGCGCGGCGACTTGGACGACCATCCCACCCACGCCGATCCCGGCGAGATGCGCGGTCCCGGCCCCGAGGGTCCGCACCAGCGCGGCCGCGTCGGCCGCGAGATCCCGCAGGTCGTACGCCGGGTTGTCCGGGTCGAGGGTGGTCGACGCACCGGCGTCGCGCAGGTCGTAGCGGACCACGCGACGCCCACCGGCCGCGAGCCGCTCGCACAGCGCATCGGGCCACGACAGCATCGTCACACCGCCGACCAGCAGGACCAGCGGATCCGCGGGCCGGCCGAAGCTCCCGACACCGAGGTCCACCCCGTTCACCGGCACCGAATCCACATCCTCGCCAAACCGACTCGCCATTCCTGGATTCCTCTCCACGGCTCTCCAGAAGTACTGACGATCGACTCGCCCGGAAGTCATCGGTGCGCGCCGACCAAGCCACCCGCACCCCGAACCTGCCGCCCACCCTCACACCGGCCGCCAGCGGACTTCCGGGCACCCCGGCAGATGCTCGATCTAGGCGAGATTGGCTTCGATCAGGAGCTTCCAGATTTCGCCCTGGTCGACGACCTCGACGCCGAGCTTGGCGGCCTTGGCCAGCTTGGCATCACCGACACCGGCACCCGTGATGAGCAGGTCGGTGTTGGCCGAGACCGAGGATGCCGCCGCGGCGCCCGCCGCTTCGCACAGGCGCTGGAAGGCGGGGCGGGCGATCTTCTCGCCCGTGCGCGGGTCGCTGATCGCGCCGGTGACCACCACCGTCTTGTCCGCCAGCGGCGCGCCCGCCGCCACGACCGGGGGCAGGTCCTCGGCGCGGACATCCAAACTGACACCCGCCGCGCGCAACCGCTCGAGTTCCGGGCGCAGGCGGGTGAGGTGTTCGGCAAGGGACGCGGCCACTTTCGGGCCGATGTCCTCCACCTCGACCAGCCGGTCCGCCCCGGCGTCGGCGACCTCTTCCAGCGAGCCGAAGCCCGCGCGGGCCAGCCGCGCGGCGGTGCCCTCGGAGGCCATCGGGATCGCCAGGCCGATCAAGGCGCGCCGCAGCCCGACCTCGCGGCTCGCGGCGATCGAGTCGATCATCCGGGCGGCCGACACCTCACCCACGCCGTCGAACTCGAGCAACTGCTCGGTGGTCAGGGAGTAGAAGTCGGCCGGGCTTTCCAGCAGGCCCGCCTCGGCCAGGCGCTCGATCCACTTCTGGCCGATCGCGTCGATATCGGCCGCGGCGCGCGACGCCCAATGGATGAGCCTGCGCACGGTCTGCGCGGGACAGGAGACGTTGGTGCAGAACAACTCCCGGCTGTTGCCCTGCTCGGTCACCGGCTGCCCGCACGACGGGCACACCGACGGGGGCACGATCTCGCGCTCGGCGCCGGTGCGCGCCGACGCGTCGAGCACGCCCGCGACGAACGGGATCACGTCGCCGGCGCGGCGCACCAGCACGGTGTCGCCGATGCGGATGTCGCGCGCCCGGATGACCTCCTGGTTGGCCAGGGTGGCGCGCGTGATCGTGGTGCCGCCGACGAACACCGGCTCCAGCCAGGCGACCGGGACGATCTTGCCCGTCTTGCCGACGTCCCAGACCACGTCGTCGAGCAGTGTGGTCTTCTCCTCGGCCGCGAACTTGAACGCCAGCGCGCCGCGGGGACTCGCCGATCGGGTGCCTGCCGCGGCGTAGGCGTCGCGGTCGGCCAGGCGCAGCACCGCGCCGTCGATGTCGTAGTCCAGATCGTTGCGGCCCTGCTCGATCGTGGTGATCGCCGCCTGCGCCGCCGCGGCATCGGCGCAGTGCCGCATCCGCGCGCCCTCGATCCCCAGCGCGCGCAACCCCTCCGCCAGATCGACCGCGGTCTCGCCGCCGGAGGTGTCCAGGTCGAAGCCGAAGAAGCGCAGACGACGCTCGGCGACGGTGGCCGGGTCCTTCGCGCGCAGCGTGCCCGCCGCGGCGTTGCGCGGGTTGATCAACGGCCGGTCCGGATGCGCGGTGTTGTAGGCGGTGAAGGTGGAGCGGAGCATGACCACCTCGCCGCGCACCTCCACCCGGCCCCCGACCTCGATCCGGTCCGGAACGCCGTCGACCAGCGCGCGCACCAGCATCGTGACGTCGTCGCCGGTGGTTCCGTCGCCGCGCGTCACCGCCCGCGCCAGCCGCCCGTCCTCGAACACCACCGCCAGCGACAACCCGTCGAGCTTGGGCATCACCACGACCGGCTGGCCGGGGAAACGGTGGAAGAACGCCTCCACCTGCGCCGGCGTGGTCGCCTTCTCCAGCGACAGCATGGGACGCGAGTGCCGCACCGGAGCGTGCAGCGTCGCCGGCGCCCCCACCTCGTCCAGCGGGTTCTGCTCCGGCGCGAGCTCGGGATGGGCCTCGATCAGCCCGCGCAGCTCGTCCTCGACCGCGTCGTAGTCGGCGTCCGCGACCAACGGCTCACCCTGGTAATACGCCTCCCGCAGTGCCACGACACGATCGGCCAGCTGTTGAATCCGTTCCCCGATATCCACAACCCGTGACGCTACCCACCCCCACCGACAGCGACGCGAAGACGCGGCTCGAGTGTCGTGGACGGACGAGAGCTACCGGACTTCCCGCTGCCCCATCAGGAGGCCGATCACGCTCGCCTCCTGGCCTTGATGCCGCAGCATCTCCCGTGCGGTGCGCGACACGGCACCGTCCGGGAGCACGCTCATGGCGGCACGCGCCATCGTCATACCGCCCTGGTGGTGGAAGTACATGAGGCGCAAGAAGATCGCCTCGGCCTCCGGCCCGCGCGCCGCGGCCAACGCGTCGAGGTCGGCCCGGGTGGCCATCCCCGGCATCGGTTCCGGCGCAGGCGTGTGCCCGTGGCCCGCCGGGGCGACGTGCATCCAGGCCATGGGGTCCGGATTCACGGTGCTCTCCCCCGCCAGCCGCAGCCAGCCGAGCATCATGCCCGACTCGGCGCGCTGGACCTCGGCGATCTGCCCGGCGAGCGCGCGCACCTCCGGTGACGCGTCCTCGGACAACCGGTCCACCATGACCAGCGCCTGGCTGTGGTGGGCGTACATGTCCTGGACGAAGGCCGTCTCCTCGGCGGTCAGTACCGGCGGAGCGGGGCTGTGGCCGTCGGTGATCAAGGGCCGCAAGGCCGCCCCCGTGACCAGCAGGAGGGCGGCCGCGGCGAGCCCGGCGGCGACCAGATAGGCGCGGGTCATGAGCCGATGGTCGACATCTGGTCGGCGGGCGGGGTGTAGACCTCGGCCGACAGCTCCAGGGCGAGAAAACCGTTGTCCGCGCAGGTCGTCCAGATCTGGTTGCCGCGCCACTCGGGCGGCGAGAAGCACCAGTCGGTGGACAAGTCACCGTTCATGATCATCCCGGTGCGGTCGCTGGTGGCCTGCGCCGGATCGAAGCGCCCTTGGAGCACCGCCTGCGCCACCGTCGGCGCGGCCAGCAGCGGAGGGCCGACCAGCGACGCGAGCGCGTGCGGCGAATTGGTGAGCTCGTCACTGCGCTGCGATTGGGCGGGCGGGTTGTAGTACGCGATCTCCCGGAAATTCTCCGGATCGCTGACGTCGAAGACGCGAATCCCCGACGACGTCCAGCCGCAGGCGAGCGCGGTCGGATCGACCGGACGGTCGGCCGCGCAATAGTGGGCGTCGTAGGCGAACAGCGACCCACCCGCCGCCGATGCCATCGCGGCATCCTGGTTGTCGAGCAGGTTGATCTCGAGCTTGATGGACCGCACGATCCGCGGGCGATACGGATCGGCGACATCGATGAGCTTCACGCCACCCGAGCCCGCCTCGTCCACGGCGAAGACGTAGGGATGGCCGTCGTAGGTCACCGGAATCGCGTGCTGCGTCGCCCAGCCGTCCGACCACGTCATGTGCACGAGTTCCCGCACCTCGGGCGCGGGGTCACGGCGCTGCACGGCGCTGATGTCCATGATCTTCATGCCGCCGAAATTGTCGGCGAGGTACAGGGTTTCGCCGTCGGCGCTGAAACCCATTCCGTGCATGGAGAATCCGGCCAAGCCCTGCCAGACCACCCGGGGCTCGGCGGGATCGGTCAGATCGACGGCGCTGACCAGGCCGGGTGCGGTGCCCGAACTCCAGTAGGTGCGGCCGTCCGGGGAGAATCCCCCTTCGTGCGCGGTGATGGGCAGCGGCGACGAAAGATCCGTGCCCGCACCGGTATTGAGCAACCGCGGATGCGCGCAGTCCGAGATGTCGTACACCGACAGCAATCCCGCCCCGGTCAGTACGGGAGCACCCGCACCGACGAGCAGTTTGCGGCCCGCGTGCACCTTCAGGCTCTCCCAGGTTCCGGCGAGCATGGCGGGCTCGTTCAACGTCGCGGTATGGACGGGATTGCCGGGGTCGGACACGTCCAGCACCCGCACGCCCTGGTCGGGACCCACCAAGTTGCCCGGGAAGAAAGTGCCGATATAGGCGCAGTGGTCAAAGGTCACCGAGGTGATCCCGCCGCCCCGCCCCGCGTTGCCGCCGAGACGGGTGAGATTGCAGCGATACCCCTGCTCACTGCGACCGCTGTCGCGATCGGCCGCGGGCACGTCGCCCTGCAGGCCCGTCTCCGGTGCGGCGTCGCCGAGACATTCCGCGCGGTCGGCCGCGATGTCGAAGGTCGCGCTGGTGTCCTGCAGGCCGCCGGTCTCGTCGCCCGGCTGACCGGAGGCCGTCACCCCGGGCAGCACCAGCACCATCGCCGCGAGCACCGCCGCGCCCGCGGAGCGCCGGCTCGTTCGTGATGGTTTGTCGATCGCCATTGATCGCGTTCCTCTCCTGTTGGACGATCCGGTCAGATCGCCGTACCGATATCGCGCGCCACGATGTTGTCCAGCGCGCGCTCGGCGATCGCCGCGATCGTCATCGAGGGGTTGCACGCCGCCGCCGTGCCGGGCACCAGCGCGCCGTCGAGCACGTACAGTCCCCGCTGCCCGTGGACGCGGCCGTCCAGGTCGCACACCGGGCCCATGTTCGCGCCGCCGAGCGGGTGCCAGGTCGAGGGGAACAGCGCGTTGGTGTCCAGCAAGCTGCCGCCGGGCGCGACGATCCGGTGCGCCGCCGGACCGATGTGCCCGTTCTGGATGACGTGATCGCCTTCGTGCGGCCAGCGCAGCACTGCGTCGTCGCGAGCCGAGTCGTAGGCGAAGGCGCCGCGGGCGTCGCTGACGCCGTAGCCCACCATCATCGTGCTGCTGGGATCGACACCCAGCGGCGGAATGGACGCCTGGATCAGGGTGAACGCCGAGCGTGGATCGTCCCAGTTCTTGCTGCCGTACACCACGGGCCCGCCTTGGGCCGAGCCGAATCCGGCGGCGGGATCGGTCCAGACGTAGATGCGGTCGGCGTTGGTCCCCCACCCTCGGCCCAGCTCGCCGGGGAGGTCGGGAACGAGCCCCTTGGCTCCGGCCCGCATCAGCAACCGGGTGGTATTCACACTGCCGGCGGCCATGATCAACGCCTCGGCGGTCAGGATCTTGTGCTCGAGCGTCGCGCCGGTGGTGTCCAGGCGCCGCACGTGCACCGTCCACCGCCCGTCCGGCGCGCGCTCCACATCGGTGACCTCGTGCAAGGCGTGCACCCGGACGCGTCCGGTCGCTTCCGCGGCGGCGATGTAGGTGACGTCGACCGAGTGCTTACCCCCGTTGTTCACCCCCATGGCCCCGTCGCCGTTGGTGTAGGAGGGCTTCATCTCCCCGCGGAGTTCGGCGAGCGCGTAATTCCAATCGATGGGCATCGGGATCTTCGCGAGGGGCATCCCGGCCGCGCGCACGCGCTCGGCGAAATACCGTGCCGCCCGGTAGTTCTCGGTCGCGACGAGTTCGTCCGGCGCCACCGCCAGCCGCAGCATCCGCGCGACCCTCGGATAGTGCACCCGGTCCATCAGACCCCAGTCCAACTCGGCCGGAAGATGCTCGGCGAACACGGCTTCCGAGGGCTGCAGGGACATCCCCTGATAGACCAGGGAGCCGCCGCCGACACCGGCGGGGCACAGCGCCGTCATATTCTCCCCGGCCACGGCCTCGATCAGCCCGGTGTACGGCTCGAACAGCAGCGGCCTGCCGAAGAGATCGGGATTCGACCGGCACCACAGCAGGCGCTTGTCGGGTGCGGAGGCGCGGGGAAAGGTGTCCCGGTTCGGCCCGGTCGGCCACCGCATCCCGCGTTCGAGCACGGTGACCTGCACGCCGGCCTGCGCCAACCGCAAGGCGCTGACGCCGCCGCCGAACCCGGAGCCGATCACCACGACACGATGGACCTCGCGGGTCAGCGGGACGGTGCGGACACGCGCGCCGACCGGCGTGGCCGAGGCCCCCTTCGCTCCGGCCATCGCGACACCTACGGCCGCGGCACCGGTCAGCAGTGACCGGCGAGAAAGCACTGTCATTCCACACCTTCGAGACTTCGGAGACGGACCGCGACGCACCGCGTCGATGAGTCGGCAGGCACAGTAACATGGTTACTGTGGTTGCGACACCCTTCGACCGAGAGCGACCCGGTCCGGAACATCCACCGAAGGCTGGACGGATCTCGTTCCATGAAGTTTCGATGAGTTCTATCACCAAGTCGCTGAAGAATACTTGGCTATTACCAGTAAAACTGGCATGTACGACTCTATTATGTTGGTCATGATTCTTCATTCCAGGAGCGCAGTGGCGCGCACCTTCCTCCAGGTGGGCGCCGCCTCGATCGCCGCGACCGCCCTCATCGCCACCGCGGGCGGCGCCGCTGCCGAACCGCAGCCCGCGGCCCCGGTGGCGACCGGAACCGGCTCGTCGGCGCTCGACGCCGGATCGGCCGCCGCGCAGTCCGCGGGATGGTTCGCCCAGCGCGGCGACGTCCTGGGCCTCCTCATCCTCCTGGGCGTGACGCCGTTCCAGATGCTGACCGGCGGGGTCTGCGACCTCGCCACCCTGTCGGCACTGCCGTCCCCGTGCCCCGCGCCGAAGGCCTACTGACAGGGCACGCGAACCGCGAAGTCCGGCAACCACTTCGGCGTCCGAACATCCGCCCATCGGTGATCACCCCTCCTCGCCGCATCCAGTGCGACGCCCGTGCGACCGACACGCGCGCCCAGCACACGTCCGGCACTCGGGCTATGCGTCCTGTCTCTCAGTACCATCGGATTCGTTGCGCGATGCCGTGTCATCGGGCAGGGCGGGAGCGACGGTGGCGGCGAGTCGGGATGACTCGCCGGAGGAGGAGATGTGGACTCAGCACCCCCGGGCGGGATGCGCGGCGCGACGGAGTCGTTGATCTCCCGGGCGTTCACGGCCGGGCCCGTTGCGGCCGACGAGTCCGACGAGATCCGCAACCGGCTGCTCGACGCCGCGTACGAGCAGTTCAGCCGGTCCGGTATCCAGCGTTCCACGATGGAGGACGTCGCCCGCCGCGCGAACGTCTCGCGGATCACCGTGTACCGCAGATTCACCGGCAAGGACGAACTCGTGGAGCAGGTGGTGCTCCGGCAGTTCCGCAGGTACTTCCAGCAGTTCTCGGCCGAAGTCCGGCAGGCGAACTCGCTCGACGAGCGCATCGCCGCCGGCTTCGTGTCCTCGTTGCGCGCGATCCGCGGCGATCCGATCATCGCCGGACTCGTCGCCGCCGACCCCGATCAGTTCGCGAGTTCGATGTTCGGCGACGAGGGCCGGACCCTGGCCGCGGTGCGCGGATTCGTCGCGAACCGGCTGCGCGACGAGCAGCGCGCGGGCTTCGTCGCGTCCACCCTCGACACGGAGCGGGTCGCCGAGATCATGGTCCGGATCTGCGCCTCCTTCCTGACCATTCCCAGCCAGGTGGCGAACCTCGACGACGAGGACGAACTGGCCGAGTTCGCCAGGCTCTACCTGGTGCCCATGGTGCGGCCGCGCGACCTGTCCGGAGCCGCCGGCTCGTAGGCCTCGCGCGACCGGCCCGATCACCGTTTCTTCGGCGGCGGCGTGAGCATCGGCACGAGGAATTGCTCTGCGACGGCGGCCAATTGGTCGTCATCGTCGAGGTCGATCACGTGGCTCGGAATCGTCAGGAACGAGGTGCACAGCCGCACGAAAAGCTCCGCGACCAGCTCGACGTTCACCTCACCGGAGATGGTGCCCGCGCGCACCTCGGCGCGCAGCTGACCCGCGACGAACTGGTGCACGGTGGCCACGGTTCGCCCTCCGTCACCGATCAGCGAGGTGGCGAGATAGCCGGGTTCCGCCGAGATCAACCCGTCGATGAGCGGGTTCCCCCGAATGGCGCGCAGGGAACTGACGAACCCCAGCACCACGCGATCGGCGGCCGAGGTGGCCCGCTGGATGTCCACGAGGAACCGGTCGAAGTACTGGCGGAACTGCCGCAGCACCACCTGTTCGACCAGGGCGTCCTTGGTCGCGAACCGGCGGTAGACCGTGATGCGCGAGACTCCCGCGCGGCGCGCCACATCGTCCATCGTCGACCGTTGGATGCCGAACCGGCAGAACTGCTCGTAGGCGGCATCGAGCAGGCGCGAGCGCAACTCGTCCAGCTCGTCGACCCGCTCGACCGCCTCGAGGTACGCGCGCTCGATGAGCGAGTCGCGGTCGGCGCCGCGCGCGGGCTGTGGTTCCACGTCGTCCTCCTGTGCTCCGGCCTCACCCTGCGCCCGAGGCCCGAATGCCCGCGCCACTCTTGTGATGCCTGACACAATATGCTCTCATGAATGATACGCAGATACAAAATTTGTATCCCTGCATCAAGCACGGCGTGGATCTCGACGAGGAGTGACGGCATGGACAAGCTGAGCAGGCGCAACGCTCTGAAGGTGAGCGGTGCCCTGGGCGCGTTCGGCGCGGTGATGGCGACCGCACCGGTGCGCGCGGAACCGTGGACGTGGTCACCACAGGGTTCGGTGGCGGGCAGCGGAACCGGCGCCGACCCGATGACCGTGTGGGACCCCGAGGCCGACGACCTGGTCGCCTCGGTGCTGGACCGCGGCGATGTGCCCAGGATCAACGAATTGCTGCGGACCTGGACCCACAACGGCCAGCCGCTGCCCGAGGGCCTGCCGGCCGATCTGCGGGACTTCATGGAGTACGCCCGGCGGATGCCGTCGTGGACCGACCCCGGCAAACTCGCCACCGCCTTCGAGTTCAACAAGAAACGCGGCCTCTACCTCGGGGTGCTCTACGGCCTGGCCAGCGGCATGATGAGCACGGCCATCCCCCGGGAAGCTCGGGCGGTCTATTACTCCAAGGGCGGTCACGATCTCAAGGACCGCATCACCAAGACCGCGAAGCTCGGCTACGACATCGGCACGGCCAACGCCTACGCACCCGACGGCGAGATGATCGTGACCTGCGTCAAAACCCGGCTGGTGCACGCGGCGGTGCGCCACCTGCTGCCGTCCTCGCCGTTCTGGGTGCACGTGGCCGACGAGGGCATTCCGATCAGTCAGAACGACATGATGGTCACCTGGCACAGCCTGCCCACGACCGTCATGAAGCACCTGACCGCGTGGCGGGTGCCCATCCCCGCCCACGAGTCCGACGCCTTCCTGCACTCCTGGCAGGTCGCCGCGCACATGCTCGGCATTCGCGACGAGTACATCCCGAATTCCTGGGCGGAGGCCAACTCTCAGGCCGCGCAGGTGCTCGACCCGATCCTGTCGCCGACCCCGGAAGGCGTCAAACTCGCCGATCGGCTGCTGCAACTCGGCGCGAACCTGGACCTGACCGTGCTCAGCAAACCGGTCCTCGGCGCCTTCACCCGGTTCCTGCTCGGCGATCACCTCGCCGACGGGCTGCACATCCCCCGCGAACCGATCTGGACACCGCTGCTCCAGGCGAGCTGGGGCCCGTTCATCGCGGTCCGGGAGGGGCTGCTGCCCGTCGTGCCGCTGGCCCCGGACGCCTACTGGCTGTTCGACGAATTCCTCCGCCGCGCCGCCCTGATCTACCTGGCCGAACTGCGCATGCCGATCAGCATCGAAATCCCGGTGATGAACCGGGACATGACCCAGCCGCACCGCTGAACTGCGGCCGGGCCGCTGTCCGCCAGCCGTTCGATCGTGCCGGACGAACGGAGCGCGGAGCCGGTCGCGCCAGGCCGGGTGGTTCCGCCGAGCCCCTCGGAACCACCCGGCCGTGGCAACCGAGCCGGACCACGTATTTCCTTGGCAGTCTCGGGCGTTGACGTCACCTCGGGGAGGACACGGACGGAGTCGACACTGTTGCGGGAGTTGCCATTTCCCGGCGCCGCGCATGCGGTGGGCGCAGGGCTCGCTACTTTCGGCGAGTCCGGTCGGCGAGGGATTCCTCCAGGATCAGCCCCATATCGGCTCGCTTCGGCTACCCAGTCGCTGGCGCTCGGGGGGCCGTCGAGCACCGTGGGCGTACTCGAGCAGTTGGGTCCGACCGTCGAAGATGCGCTCGCGGCCGGAGACGCCGGTGATCACGGGGAACACGACCGCCCCGGAAGCGATCCACCAGCCCGGCGGCGATCAACGACCGGCTGAGGCTGATGCCGCCGAGGGTGCCCAGCGGCCGCGACTCCTGCTCCTCGAGGTCCGGCACGAACGCGATCGGGTCGCTTCTGACGAGTTCGCCGTTGGCCCACGTCAGCGGCGTGGTGAGCGTGGCGGAGAACACGATCTTGCGGGCGGCGTCGAGCGCGACGGACTCGGGCGCGTCCGACTGGCCGGCGAACTGGGCCATGAGCCGGCAGATGTTCGCGCCCATGCGGTGAACGATCTCCTGCTGGCTGTCCTCCTTCAGCCAGGCGAGGTGCTCCGGGCCTTCCAGCCCCCAGTAGGCCGGCCAGCCTTCGGCCGCGCCGTAGCCGTCCAGGGAAGCGATGAAGTCCACCGTCAACGTTGACATGCCATTTATCCCATCTCGGTTGTGATCGACAATGGTGCATTCAACCCACTGGAAATCCGCCGGTCTCCGGACCGTGGCCCGTCGGACCTCGAGCTACGGGACCAGCACGATGTCCCTCTGGACATGGCGGCCTTCGACCGATTTCGTGTGCTTCAGCCGATTCGCCGGGCGCTCAGAGCCACAGGTCGAACGTGGTGGTGTCCAGGAAGTGCTCCAGATCGGTCCGCCACGAGGGGGCGGAGGTCGCGACCGGCCCGAGGGCGGTGTAGCGACCCCGGTAGTAGAGCAGTGGGCGGCCCGAGGCGGCCGGTTCCGACAGCTCCAGCACGCGGCCGACGACGATGTGGTGATCGCCGCCGTCGGCCACGCTTGCGACCGAGCACTCGAGGGTGGCGAGCGCGTCGTCCAGCAGCGGCAGACCCCGCCCGGACGTGTGCCACGCGATCGAGGCGAAACGGTGGGGTTCGCGGGACCCGAAGCGGGCGCACACTTCCCGCTGTTCCTCGGCGAGGATGTTCACGCAGAACAGGCCCGATTCCTCGATCGCGGCCCAGGTGCTCGAATCCCGCACCGGGCAGAACAGCACGAGCGGCGGGTCGAGCGAGACCGCGGCGAACGACTGGCACGCGAACCCCACCGGCGCACCGCCGGGCCCGAACGCGGTGATCACGGTGATCCCGGTGCAGAACTGGCCCAGCACATTCCGGAACCGGCGCGGTTCGATCGCGGGCGGGGCGACCCCGGCCGCCGCCGCGTCGCGCGGGCCGGGACTCATGCGACAACTCGTGTCCGGCGAAATCCGCACGCGCACAACTCGACGATCGACACCACAGGCCCCTTCCACCGCTACCGGCCGCAACCGCTTAATGATAACGTTTTTCAACAAGAAGGGGTGCACCACCGCACGAAGCAGGAGAGACACATGGACGACTTCTACTCGCCGGTCGCCGAGTTCTACGACCTCGTTCCCCGCGCGCACGCGGAAGGCGAGGCGGCACTGCGCAAGATCCTGGCCGAAGTCGATCCGAGCGCGGGCCCGGTGGTCGATATCGGCGCGGGCACCGGGCGCACCTGTCGCATCGTCGCCGAGGTGCTGCCGACGGCGAAAATCCTTGCGAGCGAACCCGCTCCGGCGATGCGCGCGGTGCTGACCCACGAAGTGGTCACCGACGACGACCTGCGCGCCCGGGTGACCATCGTGCCGGAGGCGGCGCAGTCGGTCGTGCTGCCCGAGTCGATTTCGGCGCTGATCCTGTTCGGCGTGCTCGGGCACATCGGGCAGGAGGATCGGCGGGCGCTGTGGGATCGGGTGCTCCCCCGGCTCGCGCCCGGCGCGCCGGTGCTGGTGGAACTGCTGCCGGTCACGCGTCCCACGACGCTGCCGAAGATGCGGCTGGCCCGTGAGCAGATCGGCGAGCTGGTGTACGAGGGGTCGATCGAGGCCGAACCGGTGGGCGGTGACCTCATCGAGATGACCTCGACCTGGGAGGTCAGCGGCGCGGCGGCGCCCACGCGCGTGGTCCGCAACGTCAGCCGCTGGCACACCTTCGGCATCGAGGATCTGGCCGAGGAGACCGGGCTCGCCGGCGAACAGCTGACGCCGCAGACCGCAGTCCTGCGCGCTTCTCGAAACTGACTCGACGCGCAAAGGGGGTGTGCTCGCACATGCGGGCACATCGCCTTGTGTGTCAACGCTTTTCGTCGACACGCACGGTGATCCCGTCGCGTGGACGCATGCCGATGAGCCCGGCCGGGCGCGCGTCCGTCGTCAGCAGTTCCCCCTCGAAGTGGCGCGCGACGGTGACGAAGGCCGCCTTCACCGCCATGGTCGCGAACCCCGCACCGATGCAGCGGTGCGGACCACCCCCGAACGGCAGGAACTCGTGCGGCGCCGGACGGTGGTAGAACGCCGAACTCGGATCCCAGCGCCGGGGCTCGAACCGCTCGGGCTCTCGCCACACGGCGGGCAGCCGGTGGGTGTGGTACGGACTGAATATCAACAGGTCACCGGGCACGAAACGCGCTCCCGCCAAGGTGAATTCGGCGGCCACCTTCCGCGACACGATGGCCGTGGCCGGGTAGAGCCGCATCGTCTCGGAGACGATGCCGTCCAGGCCGGGCAGGTCCGTGATCGAGACCGGCGCACCGGCGGGCAGCCGTTCCGCGATCTCCGCCCGGATGCCGTCCCACACCGCGCGATCGCGCAGCGCGCAGTACAGCGTCCAAGCCAGTTGCGCCGCTGTGGTTTCGGCGCCGGCTTCGAGCAGACTCACGAGCTGGTCGGTGATCTCGGCGTCGGTCAGCCGCGCGTCGCCGACGCCCCGGAGCAGCACGCCGAGCGCGTCCTCGCCCGGCTCAGCCGCCGCGCCACGGCGCTCGATCTCCGCGACCACCCACCGGTGCACCGAGGACCGCGCCAGCAGGGCCCGCCGCCAGACGGGTGAACCGGCGCCGCGTTCGAGCGTGCCGCCCAGCACATCGGTATCGATGGCGCGGTGGATATCGTGCAACCAGTCGCTCAAACCGTCGGAACGCTCCACGGCGGCCACACCGAACAGGCTCTCCAGCGTGGCCAGGCGCAGCGCCTTGCGCAGCGAGCCGTACACATCCAGCACCGCGCCGGGGCGCCAGTCCGCCATCGCGGCCTCGATATGCCGGACGACCGTCTCCAGGCGCCCCGCCACCCGGCGGGCGGTGAACGCCGGCGCGACCAGTTTACGCAGACGGCGATGCGCGTCACCGTCGTTGACCAGCAACGCGGACGGTCCGGTCAGCGGCGTCAGCGCCGCGAAAGCCTGCTCCCAGCTGAACAAGGCGCTGTTGGCCAGGATGAACTCGCACGCCTCGGCGCCGAGGGTGAGCCGGAAGCCCATCGGCCCCGCCCCGAGCGCGGTCACCGGTCCGTTCTCCCGGTACAGCCGCGCCATCGTCGTGTACGGGTCGGACGAAAACGCCTGGAGATCCGCCAGTGCGCGCGGCGAGGGCGACGCGCTCATCCGAGATCGCCGCCCGACGCGGCGAGCAGGTCCGGCAGCGGCACCGCGACGGGCGCGGGCGGCCGGATCAGCTCGGGCTGACCGAGCACGGTCGTGAGCCGCTGCCACATCCCGGTCACCGTCATCGCCCACTGTCCGGCGCCGGCCGTGCGGCGCGGGTCGGCGATATCGGCGCGCACCTGCGCCAACGCATGTCGAACGCCCTGCGGCCACATCTCGTCGAAGACCTCCCGGAACGTCGCGGTGTCCGACGGTGCCAGCACCTCGGTGCTGGGCACCGCCAACCGTTCGGTGCCGGGCCCGGACATGAGCAGCCGCCCGGTCTCGTCGCGGTCGGAATGCAGTCGCGGACTCCACAACACGGGTCCGTGGGTGTCGGCCAGCGTCAGCACGCCCCCTTCGAACGCCACCGCGATGCGGTGCAGCGCGAGAGCGTGATTGTCGGGGTCGCCGGGGTGCATCTGGTTCTGCACCCGCAGCGACACCGGGACACCGCCGATCACGCCGGACAGGGCGGTGTAGGGCATCGGCGTATCGGCCAGTGCCGCCACCTCCGGCGGCAGCGGGGCGGGCTCCCCGAACGCCCACGGGCGCAGTTTGCCGACCGCCGCGCCGAGGACGTCGAGCAGCGGGTAGAGCACCTGGACTCCGGTCGCGGCGTCCACGTGCCGCGGCGGCTGCCGCTCCCGGAGCACGCACGCCGCGCGCAGGAACAGTCGCACCGGCGGCAGATTCGGATAGAAGGCGTTGAGCCGGTAGCACACCCCGTGTTCACGCGCGACCCGCAAGCAGTCGGCGAGCTCGTCGGGATGCACCAGATGTTCTTGCAGCACATGAATTCCGCGCGTCAGCAGGCCCTGCGCGAGTTTCGCGCCGTCACCGCCCGCGACGCCGGCGCGCACGGCGACGCAGGCGATGTCGATATCGTCGGGCAGCTGGTCGATGCCCGTATAGTGCGGCACCCCATAGCTTTTCGCGCACTCCACCGAGCGGGCACTGCCCCGCGACACCACGCCCGCGAGCTCGACGCCCGGATCTTCGTGCACCGCACGCAGATACACCCGGCCGAACGAGGTGCCACACACCACGACTTTGGGCACGCCGGGCGAGGTAGTCGCACTCACAGGATTCCGGCCTCCATCGGTTCGTCGTGGGCGTGCGGGTGCGTCTGCCACACCGACAGCGCCCCGAGGTGGCGCACGGCGTCGAGCAGACCGCGCGGGTCGAGGACGTCGTCGGCGAAGTGCAGGCCCGGCGGCACCGCGCCGTCGAGCACGGCCACGACAGCGTGCGCGGCGACCGCCGCGGTGAGCGCGAAACTGCTCGGCGTGCGCACCACGGCGGTGTCGGTGCGCCCGGGACGGGTGAGGGTGAACGCCATCAGATAGAACGGATCCAGCCCGGCCAGATCGAGGTCGGCCGCCGCGCGGATCTCCTCGGCGATCCCCGCCAGGGCTTCCGCGTGAGCGTGCACTCGGCCGCGCAGCCGGGTGAGCGTCAACCGCAGCGCAGTGCCGACGAAGACGTTGTACCAGTGCAGATCCGTGAGCCCGGCCGCGCGGGCCATGCGCTCCGCGTCGGCGGTGAGGAACGGCATCGCGGTCACCGCGCCGGGAAAGCCCGCGATCTCGACGTTCTCGCGCACCGCCAGCGCGCAGCGCCGCCGCCGGCCGCCCGACCAGGCGGCCAGCGTCTCCCCGTACCAGTGCTCGCCGTCGCCCGAACTGTCCAGCGAGAGCGCGAGATCCGCGGCCGAGGCCGCCGCGAACGGCTCGATGCCGCCCGCGTAGACGTCCAGCCGGGCCCCGCGCAGATCGTCGGCCAGCAGCCGGGGCACCACGTTGGCCAGGCCGGGCAGCATCCCGGCCGACAGCACCGCGATCCGCTCCGGACCGAGCAGCGGCGACCCCGCCAGCAGGTGGTGGGCCGGCCCGTCTCCCGACACGTCCACGTAGTCGCTGCCCGCCGCCAGCGCGGCCCGCGCCACCCGGTCCTTCACCAGGTACGACGGCCCCGCGCAGTTGAGCACGAGCCGGGTTCCGGCGCAGAACCGCGCCAGCGACTCGGGGTCGTCGATATCCACCCGGCGCCATTCGGTGGCGTCGGGCAGGGCGGCGAGGTCGATGCGGGTCTCGTCGCGCGCGCCGAGCCGCAGCGCGTCGATCCCGAGCCGGGTGAGCATCCGCACCGCCGCCCGCCCGACCACACCCGTGGCGCCCACCACCGCCACCCGGGTCACGGTCGCGCCTCCGAGCCGGCGTCCGGCAGGAGCGCGGTGATCCGCTCGGCCACCGCCGCCGCGTTCGACGCCGACATGCTGGTCAGATGATCGCCGGGGATGTCCTCGAAGGCCAACGCGCCCAGGACGATTCGGGACCAGAAGCCGTCCACGTCCACCCGCGAGCCCAGGAACATGGTGCCCTCGCGGTTGCGCAGCACGCGCACCGGGCCGAAGTAGGGCTCGGCCCGGTGGGCGCCCATGGCGCGCAAGTTCTGCGCGAAAAGATCGAACTGACTACGGAATTCGTCCAGCGAATGACCGGAGGAATAATAAGGGCCCGCGCCCTGGGCCGACGCGGCGTGCAACGCCGCGAGCCGATCGGCGCGCGGGGCGGCCGCCACTTTCCGCAACGTTTCCGCCAGCGGGGCGAACGCGCCGTCCAGCCCGCTGAGCGCGCCCGCCGGTACCTCGTCCGGACTGCGCTCGAGCACCGAACGCACTGCCGCTTCGAAGGTTTCGGCCTCGGCGGGGAATCCGACAGCGGCCGGATCGACACCGATCGCCTGGGCGAACACGTACTCGACCAGCAGGTCGTCGTACACCGCGGGCGGCTGGTGGGTCCCGATCACCGTGAGCTCGTCCACCGTCGCGCCGGCCTCGGTGAGCGTGCGCGCGATCTCGGCGGCGAGCAGTCCGCCCACCGAGTACCCGATGACGCGGAAGCGCCGATCGTGGTCGAGCAGTTCGGTCGCGTAATCGGCGGCCTGCCTGGTGACCACGGCGTCTGCGGGCAACGCCCGGTACCGCGCCGGGTCGGTGACCTCGAGACCGATCAGCGGGCCGGGATGCGCGGCGCGCAGATGCGGGACGAGCGCCTGGTAGGGCGTCAGGGTCCCGGTGCCGCCGGGGACCAGCACCCAGGTGCCGCTCTCGTGCCCCGGCTCGCCCCCGAGCGCGCGCACCGCCACCCGCCGGTCCGCTTGCGCGGGAGCGGCCTCGGCGCGGTGCCTGCGCGCGGCGAGTGCGGCCACCGTGGGGTTGCGCAACATGTCGCGCAGCAATTCCTGCCACTCGACTTCGGCGATCTCGGGCACACGATCGCGCAGGCGCCCGACCATCTGCGAGAGCAGCAGCGAGTCGCCGCCGAGGGTGTAGAAGTTCTGGTCGCGGCCCACGCGCGCGACGCCGAGCATCTCCTGCCACAACTGGGCGATCCGCTCCTCGATCTCGTCGGCGGGCGGCACGTACGGGATGTCCGTCGCGGCCGCCGGAGTCTCGGTGAGGCGGGCGGCCAGCGCCGCGCGGTCCAGCTTCCCGTTCGCCGAGCGGGGCAGCGCGTCCAGCAGGCTCAGCTCGTCGGGCACCATGTGGCCGGGCAGCAGCGCCGCGACGTGCTCGGTGAGCTGCTGGTCGGTGACGGCGCGCCGTTCGCCCTTGAAGCGGGCGACGAACACGCCCTGCCCCGACGCCGCCAGCGGCTCCCCCTCGGCGGGCAACACCCGCACGTGGTCGGCGCCCGCGTGCTCGAGTTGGCGCAACCACTGGTCGCGAGTGAAGAACGCCTGCCCGGTACCGGCCCGCACGTCGGTGAACGCGGTGAGCTCACTGAAGAATTCGAACTCCATCGACACCAGCAGCGCGTAGTTGTGCTGCCGAGTGGGTTCGAGGAACACCAGCCAGCCGCCCGGCGCCAGCAGATCGCGCAGCCGCGCCAGCACCTCGTCGGCATCGCGCGAGTTGTGCAGCACGTTCGCGCACAGGATCACGTCGGCCGAATTGGGCCGCAGCCCTTGATCGAGCGCGGCGGCGTTGATGTCGAAGCGGCCGTACCGGACCCACGGGTAGTCCGCGAACTTCTGGCGCGCCTCCCCGAGGAAGTACTCCGAGATGTCGGTGAAGTGGTAGTCCGGCGTGAATTCCGCCAGGGCGGGGATCAATTCGGTGCTGGTGCCCGCGATGCCGCCGCCGACTTCGAGCACCCGCAGCCGGTGCGGCAGCCCCCGCGCCACCTCGCGCACGGTGTCGATCACCACGCGATGCGCGCTGCGCGCCACCAGGTTCGTCCTATAGACGGCGTGCGCGGCCCCCGGCTCGACGGCGGGGAACAGCAGCTCCCGCACGTCGAGTTCGCCGCGCAGCAGGTCGTCCAGTCTGCTGCTGCACCGGCGGATGTAGTCGAGGGTGTCGCTGCCGTAACCCACGACGGCGTCGAGTTCGTCGATGCGCCGCCACGCCTGGGCGACCGCGTCGGGACCCGCCGCGATCAGGTCGCTGTACCATCCGGTGGCCGGGTCGTGCACGACCGCGCCCCCGTCGGCGAGGGCCGCCATCCACCGCTTCAGCAGACCGTGCTGGCGGTCGGAAACCCCGGTGGCGGCGGCGATCTCGGCGATATCGTAGGGGCGTTCCCGGTCGGCGAACAGGCCGTCGGCGCGCAGCCGGGCGGCGATGGAGAGCATCGCCATCTCGTCGACCGCCCGCATCAGGGCGACGAAGGACTCGCCGTCGATCTCGTCCTGGGCCGCCGCCGCGGCGTCCTCGGCGGCGGCGAGCACGGCGGTCTCCTCGCCGGTCGTCCCGCCCGCGACCGCGTCGGCCGCGACTTCGGCGAACCCGAACAGCCGCCCGCGCTCGCTCACCAGCACCGCCGCGTCGGCCACCGCGGGGTGGCGGCGCAGCGCCGACTCGATCTCGCCGAGCTCGACCCGGTGTCCCCGGATCTTGACCTGGGTGTCCTCCCGGCCCAGGAACTCGAGCCGCCCGTCTGGGTGGAAGCGGCCGAGATCGCCGGTGCGATACAGCCTTTCACCGGTGCGCGGGTGGCGGAGGAATCGTTCGGCGGTCAGTTGATCGTCGCCCAGATACCCTTCCGCGACGCCGAGACCGCCGAGGTAGATCTCCCCGGTGACGAGCTCGGGACAATCCTGTAGCGCCGAATCCAGTACGCGCACAGTCTGATTGCGCAGCGGGATGCCGTACGGGATGCTGCGCCAGGCCGGATCGATCGTGCGCACCGGGTGGTGGATCGACCAGATCGATGCCTCGGTGGCCCCGCCCAGACCCACCACCGCGACCTCCGGATGTGCCAGGCGCACCCGGTCGGGCAGGTCGAGCGGAATCCAGTCGCCCGACAGCAGGACCAGCCGCAGCGACTCGGCCGCACGAGTGGGGGTGGTGTCGAGGTAGTCCAGCAGCATTTGCAGCTGGCCGGGCACGCTGTTCCACACCGTCACCGCGTGCTGGTCGACCAGTTCGGCCCACCGCGACGGGTCGGCGGCGCGATCCTGTTCGGGCAGCACCACCGCACCTCCGGCCGCGAGTACGCCGAAGATGTCCCACACCGATAGGTCGAAGGCCAGGCTCGCCACCCCGAGCACCCGATCGCCGCGGCCGAGCCCGAACCGCTGATTGATGTCGTCGATGGTGTTCGCCGCGGCCCGGTGGGAGATGACGACGCCCTTCGGCTCCCCGGTGGAGCCGGACGTGTAGACGACGTACGCCGGATCCGACGGGTCCACGTCGGCGGGCAGGTCGGGCGCGGCGTCGGCCTCCGGCACCGCGTCGGCCCGCACGACCTTCGCGGTCGCGGGGAGTTCATCGACGTCGGGCAGCCACGATTGGGTGAGCACCACGTCGATCCCGGCGCGGTCGATGATGCGTTCCTTGCGCGCCCGGGGCTGGGTCACCTCGATGGGCACGTAGGCGGCGCCGGCGAGCAGCACGGCGAGCACCGCGACAATCTGCTCCGGCCCCTTCTCCATCACGATCCCGACCCGGTCGCCGGGCTCCACACCGGTCGCGCGCAGGGCCGCCGCCACCGCGACGGCACGGCGGCGCAGATCGGCGAAACTCACGGCGGCGCCACGGTGGAATACGGCGGGCGCGTCCGGATCGGCGTCCGCCCGGTCCAGTACGAGCCGGTGCAGCAGGCGCGGTTCGGCCACGGCGGCGGTGTCGTTGTAGGCCTCGCGGCGGGCGCGTTGCGCCGCGGGCAGCGGGACCGGGTGCTCCTCGGTCCAGGCGTCGGGGTCGCCGGCCAGGCGGGTGAGCAGGTCGACGAACGCGGCGAAAGCGTCGGCCGCCGTGTCGCCGGCCAGCACGTCGCGGCGCACGTCCCAGGCGAGCAGCACCCCGTCCTCGTGCGGGGTGACCTGGCAGTCGAGCCACACCTGGGGTGTGCGGGTGAGGCCGCGCAGGATGCGGCCGCCGCCGGTGGGCGCGGCGGAGATCTCGCCGCCCAGGGCGCCGGTGTAGATCACGGGCATCAGGACCGGGCTGCCCGCGCGGCGGGTCAACTCGCTGAGCACTTCCACGCCGTCGAACAGCCGGTGGTCGAGATCGGTGAACAGGCGCGCGGTGATGGCACGGGCGCGGGCGGCGAAGGAGCTGTCCGCGTCGAGGTCGATGCCGAGCAGGTTCACCGACGTGAAATCGCCGAGCACCGCGTCGATGTCGGGGTGGGCCGGAAGCCGGTTGAACACCGGCAGATTCAGCGTGAACCGGCGGCTGCGGCTCCACCGGCCGACCACCTCGGCGTAGGCGGCGAGCACCGCGCCGGAGGCGGTCAACCCGTGGGCGGCCGCGTGCGCGGTCAGGTTCGCGAGGTCGGCGGCGGGCAGCCAGTGGTGCAGCCGGTCGAAGCCGGGGTCGGTGCTGTCGCCCGCCGCGACGGGCAGATCGGGAGCCGGGGGCAAGGTGTCGAGCCGCTCCAGCCAGTACTCGCGATCACGCTGGTACCGGGGTCCGTGGCGCAGCCGTTGCACGCCCATCACGTAGTCGCGGAACCCGATCTCCGGCGCGGGCCGCAGCACCGACACGTCCCCGTCCGCGCCCACGAGCCGGTCGAGTTCGGCCAGCAGCAGCCGCAGGCTCGCGGCGTCGATCACCAGCAGTTCCAGCAGCAGGTGCAGCACGCAGCCGGTGTCGGTGCGGGTGAGGCGCAGCGCGAACAAGGGCCACTGCTCGGTGGCGGTCGCCGGGCCGAGCATTTCGTCGCGCTGCCGGTCGCGGGCGGCGTCGATCCGGGCCGGGTCCGCACCGCGCAGGTCGGTCACGAGGATCTCGTACCACGGCACTGTCGCGGCGATCCGCTGGTGGCCGTCGCCGTGCACGGTGGCGCGCAGCATGCCGTGGCGCTCGACGAGCGCGTTCCACGCCCGCTCCACGACGGCGGGTTCGACGTCGTCGTAGGCGATTTCGAGGTAGCTGGTACAGGCGACGCCGCCGAACGGGTAGGTGGGGTCGCGGCCGATGAGGTAGGCCGACTGGACGGGGGTGAGCGGGAACGGTTCGTGCGCGTTGACGGTGTCGGCGGACACCTCGAGCGCCACCTGGTCGCGCGAAAGATAGTCCAGCACAGCGGGTTTGTGAGCGGTCAGCCGCTCGCGATGTTCGGCGGTGAGCACGCCGCGCGGCGCGCGGAATCGCAGGTGCTCTCCGTCCGCCCACAGATGGACTCCGCGCTGTCGTAGATCGGTTACCAGGTCGGCGACGTTCACAATGCACCTTCTTCGAGCTCGAGATCGTTCTGCGGTTGGTTGCGGGTGAGTCCGGCGATGGTCGGGGTGGTGAAGAACTCGCGCAGGCCGGTGGTGACGCCGAGTTCGCGATGCAGCCTGCCGAGCAGGCGGGTGGCCGACAGCGAGTCGCCGCCCGCGGCGAAGAAGCTCGTGTCCCGGCCGGGGAGTTCGCCGCCGACGATCTCCTGCCAGAGGCGGCCGATCCGGGTTTCCAGTCCGGGCCGCAGCGGTTCCGCCGGGCCGGACGCGGCAGTGCCGGTGGAGGTTTGGGCACGGTGCACGAGTGCGGCGTGGTCGATCTTGCCGTTGCCGGTCAGCGGCGGGTCGGGCAACGCGATCAACTCCGGCAACCAGCCCGACGGCAACCTCTCCGCCACGAACTCCGAAAGTCCCTCGGGTACAGCAGGTTCCACGAACGCCACCAGTCTCATCCGAGACCGCTCCCCCACCGCCACCGCGAACGCCCGCCGCACCTCCGGATGCGCCGCGATCGCCTGCTCGACCTCACCCAACTCCACTCGATGCCCGCGCACCTTCACCTGACGATCGGCCCGGCCGAGGAATTCGAGGACCCCATCCGGGCGGTACCGGCCCAGATCGCCGGTCCGGTACCAGCGCACGCCGTCCGCTTCGGAGAACTTGGATCGGGTGAGTTCGGGGTCGCCCCGGTACCCGTGCGCGACGCCGAGGCCGCCGATCAGCAGTTCGCCCGGCACCCAGTCGGGCCGGTCGTGACCGGACTCGTCCACCACGCGGTATCGCTGGTTGCGCAGGGGGCGGCCATAGGGGATGGACGTCCACTCCGGGTCCACTTTCTCGACCTCGAAGTAGTTCGACCAGATCGACGCCTCCGTCGCCCCGCCCAGTGCGATCAGGCGACAGTCCTGGGACAGGGCCGCGAGTCGGCCGGGGAGGTCCAGGCCCACCCAGTCCCCGGAAACCAGTGCCAGGCGCAGCGTCGCGGGAAGGCCCGGCCCGGACTCGGCGGTGGTGAGCAGCATGTCCAGCATGGCAGGCACGCTGTTCCACACCGTCACCCCGTGCTGGTGAACCCGCTCCAGCCACCGACCCGCGTCGCGCCGATCCTCGTCGGCGATCAGAACGGCACGGCCACCCGCACCCAGCACGCCGAACAGATCGAACACCGACAGGTCGAAATCCGTTGCCGCCACAGCCAAGACACGATCGCTCGCGCAGAGTTCGTAGCGGCAGCGCAGGTCTTCGAGGGTGTTCACCGCACTGCCGTGCGTGATCTCGACGCCCTTCGGGGTTCCTGTGGAACCGGACGTGAAGATCACGTACGCGAGATCGCCGGGCGCACCCCGGTGCACCGGGGCCGGAGGCATCCGCGACGCGTCCGATATCGCCACGACGGCCACACCTTCGGGGAAGCCTCCGTGTCCCGCCACATCATCGGTGAGCACCACCGACACCTGCGCCTGCCCGAGGATGGCGATACGCCGTTGCGGCGGTTGATCCTTCGCCACCGGCACATACACCGCTCCGGCGGCCAGCACCCCGTAGAGCGCCGCGACCTGCGCCGCACCGCGTGTCGCCGACACCGCGACGGCCACGCCGGGCCGCACGCCGTGCTCGCGCAACAGCGCCGCGATCCGGGCGGCCCGGTCCGCCAGCTCACCGAAGCCGACGGTCATGTCGTCGTGGTCGATGAGCGCCACACGGCCGGGGTCGGTGGCGGCGATGTCGAAGAGCGGCGCGTGCAGCAAGCCACCCCACCGGCTGTGTTCCGGTCCGGGCCCGGCGGTGTCGTTGACCCGCGCGCGGGCCGACCGTTGCCGCTCCGGCAGCACCGGCAGCGCCTCCGGCAGCGGGTGTTCCCAGTCGAGATCGCCGAGCCGGGTCAGGTGGTCGCGGTACCGGGCGAACATGTCGTCGACCAGGTCTTCGGGGAACAGTTCGTCCACCGAATCCCAGCTCAGCAGAACACCTTCCGGCAACTCGATGACCTGGTGGTCCAGCCACACCTGCGGCGTCTGCGTGCGCGTGTGGTCGGGCCAGCGGACCGAGCGCGCCAGGTCGTCGTCCACGCCGAGCATGGACGTGAACACCACCGGCACCGGCTCGGCCATCGTCGCGCTGTCCCTGGCCAGTTCGCGCAGCACGCGGACGGCGGACACCTGCTGGTGGTCGAGATCGCTCCACAGCTGTTCTTGCAGGCGCCGGGCGCGCGACAACCAGGTCTCCCCGGCGGCGGGCCGGTCGGCCACCAGCAGCAGCGAACTGAAATCGCCCACCACCCGCATGATGTCGGGATGCGCATCCCGGCGATCGAACCGGGTCAACGTGACCGTCAGATCACGCTGCGCACTCCACCCGCCGAGCACCCACGTATAACAGGACAGCAGAACAACACTCGGCGTCACACCGTAGTCCCGCGCACGGGCCACGATCCGCCGCCACGTGTCGAGGTCGAGGCGGAACTCGCGGCGACTGAACCTCGGACGCTCCACCGCCGCCGGTGAAACCCGCAACGGCAACTGCGGTCCGGGCGGCAGCTCGGGCAGGCGGGCGCGCCAATAGGACAGCGCCGCTCGCACTTCCGCCTCCGAGGGCGCAGAGCTGGTGACGTAGTCGCGGAATTCGAGGGCCAAGGGCGGCAATTCGAGATCGGGGTCGTCATAGAGCCGGGTCCACTCGGCGATGAGGACCAGCGCGCTCAATCCGTCCACGACCAAGGTGTCGAAGACCGCGCACACCCGGCTGCGCTCGCCGTCGCGGACGACACGGATATCGAACAGCGGCCAGGTGGTGGCGTCGAGGCACCCGTTCGCCATCTCCTCCCGCACCGCGACGGGGGCCTGCGCGCCCTCGAGCACCGGAATCCGGTAGGCGGGAACGTTTTCGAGTACGCGCTGCCGGCCGTCGGCGGTGAGCACGGCGCGCAGCATCGCGTGCCGGTCGACCACCCGCTGCCACGCCCGCGCCAACCGGGGCACGTCCACGCCGGGCCAGTCGTACTCGACGTACAACTGCGCTCCGACGCCGCCGAGATCGAAATCCGGTGATCGGCCCAGCCAGTAGGCCACCTGAATGTCCGTGAGCGGGAACGGTTCCCACCGGCGCGAGGGGTCGGCGGTGGCCAGCGGGGCCGGTGTCGTCGCCTCGGTGAGCGATCGGCCGCGGGCCAGGCCGGCGACCGTCGGGTTGGTGAAGAACTCGCGCAGGGTCACCGTCCGGCCGAGTTCGCGGGCGAGGCGGCTCACCAGCCGGGTGGCGGACAGCGAATCGCCGCCCGCGGCGAAGAAGCTCGTGTCCCGCGCGGGGAGTTCGCCGCCGAGCACCTCTTGCCAGACGTGCCCGATCCGGGTTTCCAGTCCGGGCCGCAGCGGTTCGCCTTGCTCGGACACCGAGGCGCGAGCACCTCCAGCCGATTCGGCGCGGTGCACGAGTGCGGCGTGGTCGATCTTGCCGTTGCCGGTCAGCGGCGGGTCGGGCAACGCGATCAACTCCGGCAACCAGCCCGACGGCAACCTCTCCGCCACGAACTCCGAAAGTCCCTCGGGTACAGCAGGTTCCACGAACGCCACCAGTCTCATCCGAGACCGCTCCCCCACCGCCACCGCGAACGCCCGCCGCACCTCCGGATGCGCCGCGATCGCCTGCTCGACCTCACCCAACTCCACTCGATGCCCGCGCACCTTCACCTGACGATCGGCCCGCCCCAGGAACTCGAGGACCCCATCCGGGCGGTACCGGCCCAGATCGCCGGTCCGGTACCAGCGCACGCCGTCTTCCTCGAAGAACCTGGCCGCGGTGAGCTCCGGGTCGCCCCGGTAGCCGCGCGCGACGCCGAGGCCGCCGATCAGCAGTTCCCCGGGCACCCAGTCGGGCCGGTCCCGTCCGGACTCGTCCACCACCCGGAAGTACTGGTTGCGCAGGGGACGGCCGTAGGGGATGGACGTCCACTCCGGGTCCACCTTCTCGACCTCGAAGTAGTTCGACCAGATCGACGCCTCCGTCGCCCCACCCAACGCCACCAGACGGCAATCCCGCGACAGTGCCACCAAGCGACCGGGCTGGTCCAGGCCCACCCAGTCCCCGGAAACCAAAGCCAGGCGCAGCGTCGCGGGCAGACCCGGCCCGGACTCGGCCACGGTGAGCAGCATGTCCAGCATGGCCGGCACGCTGTTCCACACCGTCACCCCGTGCGCGTGCGCGGCCGCCAGCCAACCCGCCGCGTCGCGCCGATCCTCGTCGGCGACGATCACGGCGCTGCCCCCGGCACCCAGCACACCGAACAGGTCGAACACCGACAGGTCGAAATCCGTTGCCGCTACCGCCAACACGCGATCGCCAGGACCGAGGTGGTACCGCCCCCGCAGATCGTCGAGGGTGTTCCGCGCACTCCCGTGCGTGATCTCGACGCCCTTCGGGGTGCCGGTGGAACCGGACGTGAAGATCACGTACGCGAGATCGCCGGGCGCACCCCGGAACACCGGGGCGGGGCGATGCCGGCTCGCCTCGGCGATCGGCACGATCGGCATTCCGTCGGGGAATCCGGCGACGTCGTCGGTGAGCACCGCCGACACCTCGGCCTGTTCGAGGATGCCGTTACGCCGTTGCCATGGTTGGTCTTTCGCCACGGGCACGTATGCCGCCCCGGCGGCCAGCACGCCGTAGAGCGCCGCCACCTGCGCAACGCCCCGCGCCGCCGACACGGCGACCGCAGCACCGGGACGCACTCCGTGCTCGAGCAACAGCGCCGCGATCCGCCGCGCGTGATCGGCGAGTTCCCCGAAGCCGACTTCGCGCGAACCGTCGATGATCGCGACGCGGTCCGGATCGGCCTCCGCGATATCGAACATCGGCGTATGCAACTGCGGGGCAGAAGAATTCACGGCAACGGGCTGGCCGGCCATGTTGACTTCGTCCCGGACGGCCCGCTGCCGGGCGGGCAGTACCGGCAACGCATCGGGCAGCGACGCGTCCCAGTCCAGATCCGCCAGCCGGGTCAGGTGTTCGTAGTAGGTGGCCAGCATGGCATCGACCATCCCGTCCGGGAACAGCTCGTCCACCGAATCCCAGCTCAGCACAAGCCCTTCCGGCAGCTCGACGACCTGGTGGTCCAGCCACACCTGCGGCGTCCGGGTGCGCATCCGGTCCGGCCAGCGCACCGAATGCGCCAGGTCGTCGTCCACGCCGAGCATGGACGTGAACACCACCGGCACCGGTTCCACCGGGGCGTCGTTCTCGCGGGCGAGTTCGCGCAACACGCGAACGGCGGACACCTGCTGATGATCCAGGTCGCGCCACAGTTGCTCCTGCAACCGCCGCACACGCCCCAGCCAGCTCTCCCCCGCCGCGGGCTGATCGGCCACCAGCAGCAACGAACTGAAATCGCCCACCACCCGCATGATGTCGGGATGCACGTCCCGGCGATCGAACCGCGTCAACGTGACCGTCAGATCACGCTGCGCACTCCATCCCCCCAACACCCACGTATAACAAGCGAGCAGAACAACACTCGGCGTCACACCGTAGCCCCGCGCACGAGCCACTATCCGCCGCCAGGTTTCCGATTCGACCCGAACCTCGCGGCGCCTGAACCTCGGATGCTCCACCGCCGCGGGCGACACCCGCAACGGCAACTGCGGACCGGGTGGCAGCTCCGGCAATCGCGACCGCCAGTACGTCAGGGCCGCTTGTACTTCCGCGTCGGACGGTAGGCACGTCGTCACGTAGTCGCGGAATTCGAGGGCCAAGGGCGGCAATTCGAGATCGGGATCGTCGTAGAGCCGGGTCCATTCCGACAGGAGCACCAGCGCGCTCAGCCCATCGACCACCACCGTGTCGAACACCGCGAGCACCCGGCTGCTCTCGCCGTCGCGAATCACGCGGATGTCGAACGGCGGCCACGCGCCCGCATCCGAACGCTCCTCCGGCCACTCGTCGGAGGACGATTCCGTCGGGCCGTCGAAAACCGGAATCCGGTACGCGGGAACCTCTTCCAGCACTCGCTGCCTGCCGTCGGGCTCGATCACCGCGCGCAACATGGCGTGCCGATCGACCACCCGGCGCCACGCCCGCGCCAACCGGGCCACGTCGACCCCCGGCCAGCCGTACTCGACCGCCAACTGGGCGGGGATACCACCGAGGTCGAAATCCGCGGATCGGCCCAACCAATAGGCGACCTGGATATCGGTCAGCGGGAACGGCTCGAACCGGCGCTCGGGATCGGGACGGATCGCCGGCACCGCCACCGCCGCACCCGGCGCGAGGTGCGCGGCGAACTCGGCGAGGGTGGGCGTCGTGAACAGCCGCCCCAGCTCGGCACCCGTCACTCCGGCCGCGCCGAGACGCCGGATCAGCCGGGTGGCCAGCAGGCTGTCACCGCCGAGGGTGAAGAAGTCGTGGTCGCGGCGGATCTCGTCGACGCCGAGCAGCTCGCGCCAGGCCTCGGCCACGATCCGCTCCAGCGGGCCGCGCGGCGACGCGCCCGCTCCATCGCCACCCTCGTGCTCGCCGGCGGCGGTGAGGGTGGCGTGCACAGCGGCGCGATCGACCTTTCCGTTGCGCGTGATCGGGAGTTCCGTCCGGCGCAGGATGCGCCGGGGAATCATGTAGCGGGGCAACCGATCCCGGAGCCACTCGCGCAGGGTGTTCTCGTCCGCGTCGCCGACGACGATCGCCGCGAGCGCCCTGGTGGGCCGCTCGAGCACCGCCGCGACCGCGGCGCTCACCTCTGGGTGCTCGGCCAGCACCGCTTCGATCTCGCCCAGTTCGATCCGGTGGCCGCGAATCTTCACCTGATGATCGGTGCGCCCGAGAAACTCGAGCGTCCCGTCCGGGCGGTACCGCACCAGATCGCCGGTGCGGTACCAGCGGACCCCGTCGCGCTGGACGAACTTCTCGGCGGTGCGCTCCGGGTCGCCGCGATAGCCGTGGGCCAAGCCTCCACCCGAGACCCACAGCTCACCGGGCACCCACACCGGACGGTCCCGACCCTGGCCGTCGACCACCCGGCAGGAAGCATGTGGCAGGGGCGCGCCGTAGGGCACGCTCGTCCAGTCGGGGTCCACCTCGTCGACCTCGCAGACGGTGGCGTGGATGGCCGCCTCCGTCATCCCGCCCAGTCCGGCGAACCGGCACCCGGGGACGAGCCGGCGCAGCCGATCGGGCAGATCGACGGTGACGCGATCGCCACCGAGCATGACCACCCGCAGCGCCGTACCCAGCCCGGTCTCGGCGGCGGCGATCAACAGCATGTCCAGCAGCGCGGGGACGGCGCTGACCACGGTGACGTCCCAGCGCCGGATCAGCTCCGCCCAGGCGGCGGCGTCGCGGCGCTGCCCCTCCTCGACCACCACCACGGAGCCGCCGACGGACAGGAACGCGAACAGATCGTAGGCGGAGAGGTCGAAGTCCAAGGCGGACAACGCGATCGTGCGATCGTCCGCGCCGATGCCGAACCGCAGGCCGACCGCGTCGACGGTGTGGGCGACCGCGCGATGCGGCACCTCGACGCCCTTCGGGGTACCGGTCGAACCCGACGTGAAGATCACGTACATCACGTCTTCCGAGTCCACCGCGACGAGATCGGCCAACGGCGCCACGGTGTGCACCTGTTCGGGGAAGAGCAGTGCGATGTCGTCGGGCCACGGCGCAGTGGCGGCGGTGTCCACGTCGGTGACCACCAGCCGCGCGCCCGCCGTGCGGTAGACCCGCTCCCGCCGCGCGGGCGGCACATCGACGCCCGATGGAACGTAGGTCGCGCCCACGGCCAGCACCCCGAGGGCGGCCACGATCTGGTCGACGCCCTTGGGCAGGGTTATCGCCACACTGTCGCCGCGCCCGATTCCCTTGGCCGCCAACAGGCCAGCCATACGGCGAGCCCGGAGCGCGAGGTCGCCGTAGGTGATCTCCGCATCGCCCGCGATCAGCGCGGTCCGGTCCGGATGCTCCTCGGCGCGAGCGAAGAATCGCCGGTGCAGCGGAATGGGCGGCGGGGTGACGATCTCCCGGTACGTGCGATCGGTCACCGGCCACGGCGCGGCCCGGTCCCACGCGCCGTCGTCGTTCAGCAACAGCTCGACGAAACGGGTGTAGGCGCCGAACATCGCGTCCAGCATCCCGGGCGGGAACAGCGAGACGCGGGCATCCCAGTTGAGCAGGATGCCGCCGTCGAACTCGGTCACCTGCGCGTCCAGCCAGACCTGCGGGCCCTGCGACACCGTCCAACATGGCTCGCCCAGACACTCCCGCACCTCGGGCGCGTAGAGCTCCCCCAGACTCAGCGCGCTGGTGTACACGACGGGCGCCAGCACCCGCGCGCCGCCTTGGGCGCGGCTCAGGTCCCGCAGCACCTCGACACCGGTGTAGGCGGCATAGCCCAACGCCTCACGCAGGCGCTCGGTGATCGCCCGGCCCCGTTCGGTCACCGACATCGGCGCGGACAGATCCACATCGAGCAGCACCGAACTCGAGAAGTCGCCGACCAGCCGGTCCACCTCGTCGTGCAACGGTTCCCGGTCGAACACCGGCAGATTCAGCAGGAAGCGATCGGAGCGGCTCCACGCGCCGACCGTCTCCGCGAATACGGTGGCCAGCACGCTCGCCGTGGTCAGACCCGCACGGTGCGCCCGTTCCCGCAACAGCGCCGCGCGCTCCGGGGACAACCAGTGGTGGCGGCGGTCGACTCGCGGTCCCCCGGTGGCCGTCTCGGACGTGAGCACCGGAAGTTCCGGTGCCGCGGGCAGTTCCGGCAGTCGCGACTGCCACCAGGCGCGGGCCTGCTCGCGCGCAGCGGCTCGAACGCCCGCCCGATCCGCCAGATACTGCTGGTAGCTGTATCCGAGGGCGGGTAGCGCCGTGGGCCCTTCGGTGTAGAGCGCGGTCAGGTCGGCCAGCAGATTGCGCAGGCTCAGCGCGTCGGCGGCGATCATGTCCAGATCCAGGTGCACCCTGGTGCCGCCGTCGGGCAGCAGCGAGAGCTGGAGGTCGAACACCTCACCCGCCGCGACGTCCATGCTCCGGTGCGAGAGCGCGCCCCGCGTGCGCGCCAACCACCGGGTGCGCTCGGGTTCGGGCAGCGCCCGCAGATCGTGCACGGTCAGGCCCGGCCAGTGCCCGCGCTCGGTCACCCGCTGCATGCCCTCGGCGTCGATGGTCACCCGCAGCATCGGGTGTCGCGCCATCAGTGCGCGCACGGCGCGCTCCAGCCGCTCGGGTTCGAGACCTCCGGCGTGGTCGAACTCGCCGTACAGGTGCGCGGCCACCGCGCCCAGTTCCTGCGCCGAGGTCCGCCCGATCCAGAACGCGTGCTGCATCACCGCCAGCGGAAAGGGAGCCGCCGGGTCCACCGCGGTCGTCTCCACGGCACCCTCGGAGTCCCTGTCCTGCAACAACTTCCACCACGAGCCGAGTGTCGGGCTCCGGACCAGGTCGCGGTACTCCACCCGTTTGCCCGCGCGCCGTAGCAACCCCGAGATCCGCATGACGGTCACCGAGTCCAACCCCAGCGCCAGCAGATCGGTGTCGTCGGTCAACGCCGCGACGGGCACGCCCGCGAGCTCTCCGACCCACTCGCGCAGGGCGTCGATGCCACGGTTCCAGTCGAAGTCCCCGGCGGTGCGTCCGTGCGGTCGGCCGAGCTTTTCCTGCATCACACACCCCAACGCTAGCAAACGACAATCATTTTCATTAGTGCTACAATCTACGAGGTCCGCCCAACTCAGGTCAAGGCACTTCCCGAACTCCCAGATCGGAATACCCACGCGCCGAATGTGTTTCGGCGCGAACACAGGAAGTAGGGTTGATCGCCAGCGCCGTCCTGTCCTTGATCACCCACCCCGCGCAATGGGACGCGCTGCGCGCCGATCCCGAATTGGCCGCTCCCGCAATAGAAGAGACCATGCGTTACTGGGGGCCGGTGGAATCGGCGACCGCGCGCTACGCCCGCCTGCCGATCGATCTGGCCGGGCGGCGCATCCAAATCGGCGATCGGGTGCTGGTGTTCCCGGCCGCGGCCAACCGCGACCCCGCCCACGTCACCGATCCGCACCGCTTCGACATCCACCGCGCACCGCGGCCGTACCGCGGGTTCAGCGGCGGCACCCACCACTGCATGGGCGCCGCGCTCGCGCGCACCGAAGGCCGGATCGCGCCCACCGCGCTGCTCGCCCGCTGGCCCGACCTGCCGCTTGGCCGTGGACCCCGCCGAACTGCGCTGGCGCCCCGGCATGGGGTTGCGGGGGCTGCGTCGCCTCCCGGTGCGGCCCTCACCCGACGGAACGGCTGTCCCCGGCACGGTGATTCGTGCCGGGGACATATCTCCGCTAGGCCGAGGTGGGGACCCGCCAGTGCCGCGCGCGGGTCTGCGCCGACCACATCGACTGATACCGCCCGTCCGCGGCGATCAGCTCCTCGTGCGTGCCCTGCTCCACGATCTCGCCGTCCTCCAGCACCAGGATGCGGTCCGCCGCGACGACGGTGGAGAGCCGGTGCGCGACCACCACCACCGTCTTCTCCGCGACGAGCGCGTCGATGGCCTGCTGGACGTAGACCTCGTTCTCGGCGTCGAGCGCGGCGGTCGGTTCGTCCAGCAGCACGATCGGCGCGTCCTTGAGGATCGCGCGGGCGATCGAGATGCGCTGGCGTTCCCCGCCGGACAGCGCGTTGCCGATCTCGCCGGCGCGGGTGTCGTAGCCGTGCGGCAACCGCGCGATGAAATCGTGGGCGTTGGCCGCCCTGGCCGCGGACTCGATCTCCTCCTGGCCGGCGTCGGGTCGGGCCATCGCGATGTTCGCCCGGATGGTGTCGTCGAACAGGTACACGTCCTGGAAGACCACCGAGATGTGGCGGTAGATCTCGACCGGGTCCAGATCCCGCAGGTCGAGGCCGCCGATCCGCACCGTGCCCCGCTCCGGATCGGCGTAGCGGGTCAGCAGCCGGGTGATCGTGGTCTTGCCCGACCCCGAGGGACCGACCAGCGCGGTCAGCGACCGCGCGGGCAGGGCGAACGACACCCCGCGCAGCACCGGCGGTCCGTCCGCGTAGGCGAAGTGCACGTCGTCGAATGCCAAGTCGTGGCGGGTGATCCGGGCCTCGGGGTCGCCCACCGGCAGCGGATCGGTGCTCAGCACGTCGCCGATCCGCTCCAGCGCGGAGTCGGTGACCTCGAACAGCGACGACATCGACGCCACGTTCGACAGCGGCTCGGCGAAACGCACGGCCGCGACCACCACGGCGACCAGCAGCGCCGCCGAGATGTCCAGGTCCAGCACCAGCGCCGCGCCCACCGACACCATGGCGACCAGGCAGAGCTGGACGATGCTCGAGGCCAGCAGACCCGGCCACGTCAACCGGTTCTGCATGGCCGACATCGCCTCGTTCTGCCGCTCCAGCGTCTCGACCAGCCGCCGCGACGACGCGCCGACCTGTCCGGTCGCGCGCAGCACCGGCAACCCCTGCACGTACTCGACGATGCGGTTGGCCGCCGCGGCGTCGGCCTCGTCGGTCTCGCGCAGTCCCGCGCCGGACACCCGCTGGATGCGGCGGACGAACAGCGCGGCGAACGGCACCGACAACGCCAGCACCAGGCCCAGCCGCCAGTCGATGACCAGCACGATCACCCCGAGTATCGCGGGCACCGAGACCAGGCGCAAGAACCACAGCGCCAGCGTGGACGCGCTCACCGTGGCGTTGGCGACGGTGGCGCCCAGCAGCATGGTCAGGTCACCCGCCGAGCGGCGCTCCAGTTCGGACTGCGGCATGGTCCGCAGCTTCTCGCCCAACTCCAGACGCGTGGCGGCGAGCATATCGGCCCACCGGCCGAACTCGAATCGCAGCTCCCCGTAGTGGAATACGGCTTCCACGGCGTAGCAGGCCGCGAACACGCCGAACCACAGCCACGCGGCGCCGGTGTCGATCTCAGGACGGCTGAGTTCGTACAGGAGCGGCACGAGCGCGGCGTACGCCAGGGCTTGGGCGATCGCGGCGATCACCGCGCACCACAGCGCGCGGCGGAATTCGGCGCGATAGCTGCCCGCCGCGAGCAGCATCAGCCTCAGGATCCTTCTCATCGGACAGTCGTCTCCTCGGTCGCGCCGGCGTTGAGTCCCCAGCCGCGCGCGCGTTGATGGTGTTCCCAGAGCCCGGCGTACCGGCCTTGCGCCGCAAGGAGTTCGGCGTGCGTTCCGCGTTCGGCCACCCGGCCCGCGTCGAGCACGACGATCTGGTCGGCGTCGACGATGGTCGACAACCGGTGCGCGATCACGACCACGGTGCGTCCGCGGGTCAACGCGGCGACGGCGTCCTGGATCGCCGCCTCGTTCTCCGGATCGGCGAACGCCGTCGCCTCGTCCAGGATCACGATCGGCGCGTCGGCGAGCATCGCCCGCGCGATCGTGATCCGCTGGCGCTGGCCGCCGGACAGGCGCGCGCCGCGCTCACCGACCGGGGTGTCGTAGCCCTGCGGCAGATTCGTCACGATGAAGTCGTGCGCCTGCGCCGCCCGCGCGGCGGCCTCCACCTCGGCGTCGGTGGCCGAGGGCCGCGCGAGGCGAATGTTCTCCGCCACCGTGTCGGCCAGCAGGAACGGGTCCTGGAACACAAGCGTCACGTGACGCAGCAGTTCCTCGGACGGGATCTGGCGCACATCCACGCCGCCGACGAGCACCTGCCCCGCCGTCACGTCCCAGAACCGCGGAATCAGCCGCGCGACAGTCGATTTCCCGGAACCCGAGGCCCCGACCAGCGCGCACACGGCGCCGCTGGGAATCTCGAGATCCAGTCCGTCCAGCGCGGCCCGGTCCGCGCCCGCGTAGGCGAACTCGACACCGCGGAAGGAGATCGAGCCGTCGGCCGGGACGGCGGGCTGCGTCGGCTCCGGCAGCGCCGGGATGTCGAGCAGGTCGACGATGCGCGCCGCGCCCGCCTTGGACTGGTTGATCATGTTGGTCAGGTAGATCAGCGGCAGGATCGACTCCACCGGCAACGTGCCCAGCAGAATCACCGCGATCAGTTGCGCGGGCGACATCGACCCGGCGGAGATCAGCCAGATGCCCACCGGCAGCGCGAGCGCGAGCGTGAGCAGCGGGGCCATCACCTGGTTGGCGAAGATCATCGCGCCGCGACTGGAGTCCTGCCAGGCCGTGGTGGCCGCGGTGAACTCGCGGACGCGCTGTACGAAGCGCCGGAACGAGCCGGCGCCGTCGTCGAAGGTGCGCACCACCGGCATGCCCTGCACGAACTCCACCACGGCCGCGTTGATCGCCTCGTTCGCGTCGTCGTAGCGGCGGCGGACCTCGGCGTAGTCGCGCATGGACAGCTGCATCCCGATCATCACCAGCGGGAAGATCGCCAGCACTGCCAGCAGCAGCCGCCAGTCCACGAAGCCGAGGGCGATCAGGGCCGCGATCGGTTGCGCCACACTGAAACCCGCCAGCGGCACGGAGTCGGCCACCGCGATGTGCAGACCGCGCACGTCGTCCTGGACGACCTTCTTCACCGCGCCCGCGCCGAGCCGCTGCACGTCCCCCAGCGGCACCCGGGCCAGGTGCGTGGCGATATCGGTGCGCAACCGCTGTTCCAGATCGAACGAAGCCATATGGGAGGCGCGGAACGACCACGCGCGCAATCCGAACCGGGCCAGCACCCCGACCGCGGCCACCGCCAGCCATCGCGTGACGCGACCGGAGTCGGTGTCGGCCTCCAGCAGTTCCCACAGCGCCAGCGCGATGCCGACGTAGCCGATCACGCCCGCGACAGCGCCCAGACCGGCGACCGCCAGCGCCAGGCCCAACCGTCCCCGGACCGGTGCGACCACGCGGAACAGCGCGCTCCCCGGCGTCGCCCCCGACGGCGGGTCCGCGCCCGGCTCGTCCTCGTTCACCTGCGGCGACACCTCGGCGTCAGCCTTCATCACGGCTCCTTGTCCGGTGTTCGGGTGGATCCCATCGCGGCCGCGTCCGCCCCTGCCGCGCGCAGCCGAATCGCCCTCCCGCGACACGCTACCCAAATCAGAAACGATTGTCATTACCGAGATCGACGCCCGCAGCGCCATCGGCAACCAGGTCGGCGATACCCGAAGTCATTGCGGCACAACCGATTACCCGGCCCCGCAGTGGACGGCCCGCGAATGAGCCGCTGGCGCAGCGGACGGACCTACGCTACTCTAGTGACAATCATTTTCATTAACCGCCACCGCGTAGGCATTCGCGCACGGTGGGCAGGGGCCGCTGGACTCGGCGGTGCGGGAACCCGCGCTGTCGAGTCGGCCACGAAGGGCACAAGGAGTTCGCGCCATGACACCGTCCACCGACACCGAGTACGACGTCGCCATCCTCGGAGCCGGGATCGCCGGTAGCACCCTGGGCGCCATCCTGGCCCGTCACGACGTGCGGGTGCTGCTGATCGACGCCGGCGTCCACCCGCGATTCGTGGTCGGGGAGTCCACGATTCCGCACGCGACCACCACGATGCACATCCTCGCCGAGCGCTACGACATCCCGGAATTCGCGCACCTGGCCAACTTCCAGGACACCGCCGAGCACGTGAGCACCACCTGCGGGCAGAAGCAGAACTTCGGATTCGTCTACCATGAGCCGGGCCGCGCGCCCGACCGGGACGCGGCCAATCAGGTCGTGCTGGCGTCGTCGTACCGCCGCGCCGAATCCCATTGGTTCCGCCAGGATATCGACGCCCACGTCTTCAATCTCGCCGTCCGCTACGGCGCGACGCCCCGATTGAACACGCGGATCAGCGACATCGACGTCGATCCGCAGCGCGGGGCCGAATTGCGGACCGCCTCCGGCGAGACCTTCCGCGCCCGATATCTGGTGGACGCCACCGGTTTCCGGTCCGTGCTGGCCGACCGGTTCGGGCTGCGCGAGGAGCCCACCCGGGCGCGCACGCATTCGCGGTCGCTGTTCACCCACATGATCGGCGTGCGCCCCTTCGACGAGGTGACGCCGGTGCCGTACGGGCAGCCGAGCCGGTGGCACAACGGCACGCTGCACCACGTCTTCGACGGCGGCTGGCTCTGGGTGATCCCGTTCGACAATAACGACAAGTCGCACAATCCCCTGTGCAGTGTGGGACTCACGCTCACCGGGGACGCGGTCTTCGACGACCGCGCCGCGCCCGAGCGCGAATTCGCCGACTTCCTCGAACGATTCCCCGCCGTCGCGGCACAGTTCCGCGACGCCAAAGCCGTTCGGCCCTGGGTGAGTACCGGGCGATTGCAGTACTCCGCGTCGAATACCGTCGGTGACCGGTTCTGTCTCACGGCGCAGTCGGCAGGCACCATCGACGCGCTGTTCTCGCGCGGACTCGCGAACTCCTTCCAGACCGTGAACGCGCTGGCCTGGCGGCTCATCGACGCGGCGCGCGCGAACGACTGGTCCACCGAGCGGTTCGCCGGCGTGGACGCGGTGCAGCAGCGGATGTTCGACGTGCACGACGATCTCGCCTACTCCTCCTACGTCGGATTCCGCCACTACCCCCTGTGGGACGCGATCGTGCGGGTGTGGCACACCTACAGCTTCTATTCGGATGCGGCCCTGGAACATTCGCTGTCCCGCTACCTGGGCAGCCGCGACGACTCGATCTTCCGGAACCTGGAGCGCAACGACTCCGCGCTGGCGAAGGCGCTGTCCGAGCTGCTGGCCACGGCGCGCACCACCTGCGAGGCGGTCGACCGCGGGGAGCTGGCGCCCGACGCCGGCGCGAAGGCGATCGTCGACCGGATCAACGAGCAGCGGTTCTGGCCCGACTACCTGCCGCACGGCAACCCCGACGTCAAGTACTTCGACATCAGCCAGGACGTCGCCATGCGGTTCATGCGCTGGTCCCGCACCGACGCGCCCGGGTTCATCAGGGACTCCTTCTTGTGAGATCCGCGCACACCGTGCGCCCACACCGCGGGGATCCGGTCGCGACGGCGGCCGCCGTCGCCGCGTCCGGGCTGCTCACCGACTACGTCGTGTACGAGCGGCCGGGACGCTGGTTCGTGGCGGGCAACCCGATCGGTGCGGTGCGCGTCTATCGCGACCGGGTGCACTCGACGCTCGGTGGTGAGTACACCGAACCCGCGAACGGCAGGCCGTGGGCGCAGATCCGGGACGCGCTGCACCGCGCGCCCACGCCGCGCTGGCGCGCGTACGGCTGGGCGGGTTTCGAACTCGGCCGGCCCGGCGCCGTCACCCACGACGGCGCCCTCGCCCACTTCATGGTGCCGGGCGTGGAACTCGAGATCACCGGCACCACGGTCGAAATCCACAGCTACGACACGTCATTCGACTTCGAACCCGAGGCGCTGCGCGCCGTCGACGGCGTTGCGGCCGCGGTGCGGACCGACGCGATCGACACCGGCTACCTGCGGCGCGTCCGGGCCGCCCTGGGCCGGATCGGGGACGGCGAATTCCAGAAGGTGATCCTGTCGCGCCGGGTCGATCTGCCCTTCGCGGTGGACATGCCCGCCACCTACGCGGCGATCCGCCGCGCGAACACCCCGGCCCGGTCGTTCCTGCTGGACCTCGGAGGCTGGCAGGCCGCCGGGGTCAGTCCGGAAACCGTGGTCGAGGTCGACGCGGGCGGTCTGGTCGCGACCCGGCCGCTGGCCGGGACTCGCGCCCGCACCGGTGACGCCGCGCGCGATCGCGCCCTGCGGGATCAACTGCTCGCCGATCCGAAGGAGATCTACGAGCACGCCACCTCCGTCCGGCTCGCCTGCGACGAACTCGGCCGGGTCGGCGGAGACGCCCGCGTCCGCGACTTCCTCGCGGTCGCGCAGCGCGGCAGCGTGCAGCACCTCGCCTCGCGCGTCGAGACACGGCTGCACGCCGGGCGGACCTGCTGGGACGCACTGGAAGCCGTGCACCCCTCGGTGACCGCGTCGGGCATCCCCAAGGCCGCCGCGCGCGCCGCCATCGGCGACCTCGAACCCGGTACGCGAGATCTCTACAGCGGCACCGTCGTTCGCGCCGACAGCGCCGGAAACCTCGACACCGCACTGATATTGCGCGCCGTCTACCAGCGCGCGGGCCGCAGCTGGCTGCGAGCCGGGGCGGGCGTCGTCGCGGGCTCGGCGCCCGAGCGCGAGCACGAGGAGACGTGCGAGAAACTCGCGTCCCTCGCGCCCTATCTCATCCCCGCGCGCTGACCTCTCGGCAGGCCGCCCGTCGCCCGCTCAGCAGGTCGGATCCACACTTGCCGGCCAGGTGATCCACCGAATCACCCACTGCTGATACAGCTTTCGGGTCAGATGCCGGAGCGGTCGGGCCGTGGCTCCCTATCGACAGCCGGTTCCCGGTCGGCCCGCGCGCGGTGCTCCGGATAGATCAGCGACAGCACGACGCCGGTCATCGCGGTAGTGACCAACGCCATCACCACCATCAGCGAATACAACTCGGTGTCGAGCACACCCAGCCCCAACCCGACGGTCAGCACGATCAGTTCGGTCAATCCGCGGGTGTTGATCAAGGTGGCGAGCACCGCCGAATGACGCGGCGGAATGCCGTGCACGCGGGCGCCCACATAAGCGCCGATTCCCTTGCCCCCGATGGCCACCAGCAGAATCAGGACCAGTTCCCCGAGCGCCGTCGCGCCGACACCGGAGAGGTCGACTTTCAATCCGGCGACCGCGAAGAACACCGGCAGCAGCAGGAGCGAGGACACCCGCCACACCCACGGCAGCGCCCATTCGCGCACCCGCCGTCCGTATTCGCGCGGCATGGCCGCTCCGAACAGGAACGCGCCGAAGATCAGATGCAGCCCCATCCACTCGGTCACCGCGGCCGAGAGGCCCAGGCCGACAGCGACAGCGATCACCACACCGACGCGGCCGACCCAGGTATCCCCCGCCTGCGCGCGCCGCTCGCCCAGCCTGATCAGCATCGGCCGGAGCACGAACAGCAGGAGCACCGCGAACGGCACGACGAGCATGATCTGCCACAACCCGGTCGCACCGCCGACCAGCGCGGCCACCACCGCGAGCAACGTCCACGCCACCACGTCGTCCAGGGCGGCACAGGTCACCGCCAGCGCGCCGATCGGCGTGCCCAACAGATCACGGTCGGTGAGGATGCGCGCCAGCACCGGAAAGGCCGTGACCGACATCGCGGTTCCCAGAAAAAGAATGAACGCCAACCGATGCTCGGTGGGATGCCGCTGGAACAGATACAGCGCCAGCAGCGCACCGAGCGCGAACGGGAACACGATCGAACTCAGCGCCACGCCCGACGCGATGCGGCCCTGCCCCCGCAGGAGCTTCTGATCCAGCTCCAGCCCGACGAGGAACATGAACACCACCACGCCGATCTCGGCGAGCACGGTGAGCGACGGACGGACCTCCGACGGGAACAGCGACCGGGTGAGCTCGCCGCCGAACAGCGTGGGCCCCAACAGGATTCCCGCGAGGATCTCCCCGATCACCGCCGGCTGCCCGATGCGCCGCACCGCCCAGCTGAGTACTCGGGCCGCCGTGACGATGACGATCACGGCCGCGATCAGGCGCAACAGAGTATCCGGAGCCATCGGCGCCCCTTCGCAGGTCGAGGTGTGAACGCGCGGCGCGGACACCGCATATCGCTAATGATAACGCTTTTCATTAACGCTGGACACACCCGACTCCGATTGCGGGAGACCTGATCAGGCCGAAGGCGGCGCCTCGGACGCGGCGCCGGACTCCCCCGAACACCCCGCGCACACCCCCTGCATACCGATGCGGAACTCCAGGTCGCCGAAGCCGTGCGCGTGCGCGAAGTCCGTCAGGAACCCGATCACCTCGGCCGCGTCGACGGGCTGCGCCCGACCGCATCGCTCGCACAGCGCATGATGCCGATGCCCGCCGGCGGGCGCCCTCCGGAAGCGCCGGACGCCGTCCCCGTCCCACATCGCCATGACCATTCCTTCTTCCACCATGCGGCCGAGGTTGCGATACACCGTGGCCCGGCCGATCCGGACGACTCCGGCGCTCCGGACGCCGCGGAACACGTCCTCGGCCGTGAGCGCACGACCGTTCTCGCCCAGCACGGCAAGGATGGCGTTGCGCCGGACTCCAGCGCCCCGCGAGTACGCGCGCACCTCCCCTCCGCCTCGGATCTCAGCTGCCGGAGGCGGTGCGCGAGGCGCGTGGCGCGGTGGCGGTGTCGGCGTCCGGCTTCGGCGCGGTGTCGGCGCCACGCGGAATGGACAGGCAGGCGAGAGCACCGAGGGCGACCAGTCCGGCCGCGCAGAGCAGGGCGGCACTGTAACCGGCGCTCGCCGCCGCGACGCCGGACTCGTCCGAGCCGCTGGTCACCGAGCCGGCCAGCGTCGCCAGCGCGGCCAGTCCCAGCGAGCCGCCCAGCAGCCGGGAGCTGTTGAGCAGGCCCGAGACCATCCCGGCGTCCTCCTGCGGGACACCGGTCGTCGCCGCCCCGCCCATCGCGACGAAACCGGCGCCGAGCCCCAGGCTCGTCACGATCGACGGCCCGAGGATGTCGGACAGGAACGTGCCGTCCGGACTGCCGAGCGAGAACCAGGCGATGCCGAGCGCGCCGATCAGACCACCGGTCACGAGCAGTGCGCGGGGGCCGAGGCGGGGCAGCAGCTTGGTGGCGATCGCCATCGCCACCGCCGATCCGAGGCAGAAGGGCAGGAACGCCACACCGGTGGCGAGCGCGTCGAAACCGAGCACCTGCTGCATGTGCAAGGACACGAAGAAGAAGCTGGCCAATTGGCCGCCCGTGACGAGCAGCGCGAACACATTGGCCGCGACCACCGCCCGGTGCCGGAACAGATCCAGCCGCATCATCGGATCGATCGCGCGGCGTTCGACCAGGACGAACGCCGCCAGAGCGGCCACACCCGCGACCGCGGGCCCCAGCGTCCACGGCGAACTCCAGCCCTCCAGCTCGGCCATCGACACACCGAACACCAGCGACGCCATACCCGCCGTGACGAGCACCGCCCCGGCGACATCGATCCGGATGCCCATCTGCGGCCGCTGCTCCGGCAGTCGCAGCACGGCCACCGAGCACGCCAGCACGATCGGCACGTTGACGAACATCACCGCACGCCAACCCCAGATCTCGGTCAGCACACCGGAGAGCACCACACCGAGCGCACCGCCGATCAGCGTGGCGCCCGCCCACAACCCGAGCGCCTTCGAACGACCTTGTCCCTCAGGGAAATACACTGTCACCAGCGCCAGGGCGGCCGGAGCCACCAACGCCGCGCCGAAGCCTTGCAAGGCGCGCGCCGCGATCAGCACACCGCCGTTCGGCGCGAGACCGCCCAGCACGCTCGCGATCCCGAACAGGCTCATCCCGATCACCAGGACGTGCCGCCTGCTGAACAGATCGCCGAGCCGCCCGCCGGCCAGCAGAAAACCGCCGTACAGCAGGACGTAGGCCGTGACGACCCAGCTCAGGGCGGCGTCGGAGAGGCCGACGTCGGCCTGGATCGCCGGGAGCGCGACATTGACCAGGGAGAGATCGAGCGAAACGAGGAACTGGATGCCCGCGACGCACGCCAGCACCCAGCCGACACCTCGGGGAAGCTGCGCCGAACGGGACTCGGACGCGGAAGTTTCGGCCACGACAACCTCATTTGTGCAGTGAACAAATAGACGGTGGATAGGCTAACAGAACACAACGCCGAGGTGGAGGGTCCGCATGAGCGCAACCGCATCGAACGCCCGCCGCGACCAGGCGGTCCGGCGCGCGCGTGGGCCGCGTACGGGCGCCGACGAGAGCCCGCTGACCGCGCACGACATCGTCGCCGCGGGCGTGCGGCTCACCGCCGCGCGCGGCCTGGCCGGCTGGTCGACCCGCGACCTCGCCGCGGAGGTCGGGTGCTGGCCGACCGCCATCGTGCACCGCGTCGGAGCCCGCCACGACGTCGAACTCGCGGTGGTCGACGCGATCGTGCGCCAGATCTCGCTGCCCGCACCCGATCTCACCTGGCGACCGTGGTTCACCGCCGTACTCGACGCCCTGCGCGTGACGCTCACGGCGCACCCCGGCGTCGCCCGCTGGCTCGGCATCGCCGCGCCGCTGGTCCCCTCCGTGATCACCCTGATCGACACCGGAGTGGCGAAGCTCGCCGACGCGGGACTAGGCGACGAAGCGCCCGCCGCGCACATCACCCTCCTCAACACCGCCGTCCACCTGATCGCCGCCGAAGACGAACGCGACGCCGACCCGAAACTGCTCGCCTCCCTCGGCGAAAGCCTTGTCGCCCTGCGGGATTCCCCCGACCACCCGGGGGCCGCGCGCATGGCCGCCGCGCTCACCGGCGGCTTCCATCGCGACGAGATCTACCGCTACTGCGTCGATCGCGCCCTGGACGGTGTCGCGACGCGCATCGCGGCCGTGGGATCGTTCCCCGGACGAGCGGACGGACCCGAGCCGCCGGTCCGCGCGTAGGCGGCAGGGGTCGCCGGCGCGGGCGTTCCGCGATCGACGGTCTACGGCGCCGGATTCCGGCGGAGTGGGCGCCGGACCGGAATCGGATTCGATCAGCGCCCCGCAGCGGCAGACTTCCGACGCAGCCTCGGGGCCGGCTTCTGGCTCGCTGGTGCCATGTCGCACAACGTTGGGGGTAGTCCGGCCGCCGGATCTTGGAGCCGACTGCGAGGTCGCGTATCGGTCCGGTGCTGTTGCGCCAGCGGACGTAATCGCCGATCGCGGCGTCTTGTTCTCCTGGCGGTGGTGGCCGGTGCCATCGAGGGCGAAGTACCGCAGCGCGGCGAACTCGCAAATGAACCTGAATCCCCCGGCGACTCCATGAAACCGGGGGAAGACCATCTCCGGACGTGCCGGGGGATTCATCACCGCCACAGGCGTTTCGCGTTGTTCCGGCCTGATGGGCGTGCCATTGGGCCCTGACCGCCAGGATAGGCTTGGGGGATGACAGGTGCTGGAGTGGATCTCGGGCAGTTGTTCGATGTCGGCCTGTTCGCCATCGATGACGAGCAACGCCGGCTGATGGAGACCGCCCGCGCCGAGTTCGTCACACATGGATTCCGTCGAACGTCGGTCGGTGATATCGCACGCAGCGCGAAGGTGTCCCGGCAAACGGTGTACCGACGGCTCGGCGACAAAGACGACATCGTCCGCACCGTGACCGTCAACGAGGTCGTCACGTTCTTCACCGCGATCAGCGAGCAAGTGCTCGCCCACGATACCCCGGCCGATCGTGCCGTGGAGGCATTCGCACTCGGGGTACGCGAGTGCAGAACGAATCCATTGATGGCGGCGTTGCGGCAGTTCGAGCCGGATACGCTGCTGTCACTGCTCGCTGATCAGGCGTCGGCTCTCGAACCGGTCCGCGCACTGATCGCGATCGCGATCGTTGCCGACGACATGCCGATGGACGCCGCGCTACGCGCCGCCGATCTCATGCTGCGGCTGACGGCCTCGCTGCTGATGGTGCCCTCGGAGATGGTGCCGATCGAGACGGATGAACAGGCCAGAAGGTTCGCCGCGACCTACTTCACGCCGCTTATCGAGGCAGCCAAGTCCGATCAGTGCTGACCGCCGGCCCAGCGGGGCTCGACACCGCCTCGGACTGCTCAGCGAACTGCGATCCGCAGACGCACACCGGCGCCGTCGCCCGACATCGCCAGTGCTCGCGATATCAGGTCACTCAGGTCTACGCGTGACACGGCCGTCGTCGCCGTCGAAGCCAGCGGCTCGAATACCGGTAGTAAGGAACGCAATTCGGGTCCTAGTACGTCGAGCTCGTCCGAGAGTCCTTCCAGGAACGGCACCAACCCGGTGCCGGTGCGATAGGTCTCGGGGAAACCATCGCCCCGCATGAGGTGTTCGAGATGTTCGACGACCTCGCGCACTCGTTCGCCGAACTGGTCCCAGTATGGTCCACCCTCGATCATGCTGTGCGCGACCGGGTCCAGCGTCATACCGACTTCCTGTATGTCGGTGAGCAGACCGCGCAGTTGCGGCAGTCGGCTCAACAGGGTCGCGGCTAGCAACTCCCCCGCGTAACCGATGCGCGGAAGCAGATCCTCGATTTCGCGCATCCCGTCGAGCACGGTGGTGGTGAGGTCGCGTAGCTGTGTGGGCTCGAGTTGATCGAGCAATCCGCTGATGACCGTGGCCATCTGAGCGATGGACAGCGGCGGCGACACGCGATCGGCATCAACCTGTTGTCCGTCGCGCAGGTACGGGCCGCCGACCGCTTCGGGGATGAACTCGAGATAGGGCTCCCCCACCGCGGAGAGTGCCTCGATGCGCGCGGTGCTATCGACCGGGATGCGGTAGCGCTCGGCGACCCGCAACCGCACTTCTACTCCGTTGACGAGATTGTCTACCGCCACCACCTGTCCGACCTCGATCCCCGACATCAACACCGGCGAACCCGAAAGCAGACCACCGGAATCGGGTGCGGCCATGGTGACTGTCATGTATTGCCGGAACCAGTCCACGCGCACCACCCCGAACGCCAGATAGGCCGCACCGAGTACGAATATTGCGAGAATCGCGCCCAGTGAGAGCACGGGACCCGGCTTCACCGGACGACCCCGATCATGCGGAGCGCGGAGACGAGCACATCCAGTCCTTCCTCTCGCGACAGTACGTCGGGGGGGCGCCCCTCGACCTGGACGCCGGTGACCGCCACTACGGGGCCGCGTTCGATGAACGGCAGCACTCGGTTCTCCAGCAGATCGATCAGCAGCCGCACGTTGGCCGGCACCGACAGATCCACCGACGCCGCGCCGAGCACCATCGGGAGGAACGCGCCGGCGGCCTCGTCCCCGGCCGCGGCGAGCGGCGCCAGCCACGTCACGGCATCGGCGACGTTGTCGAGTTCGCCGAGAATGCCGAGCAGCCGGGCCAGTGAGCCGGTCGCTGCGGCAACCTGGCCGGCACCCGGCTCGGAAAGCAGTTCGCGCAACACTTCGGCGTTGGCGAGGATGACCTCGGTATCGGCGACGGCCGCCGCGGCGAACGCATCGAGGCGGTCGAGGTTGCCCGCCAGGTCTGTCAGGTTCGCCGTAATGGTCTCGGCGATCCGACCGGTCTCACGCCGGTCCCGCGGCAGGGCGCTGTTCACGCGGTGCACGATGTCCTGCATGGTGAGCAGGGCGCCACCGTTGGTGAAGGTCGCCAGACCGGCGAGGGTGTCTTCGATCGACAGGGGCGGCTCGGTATCGGCTATCGGGATCGTGTCGCCGGGCGATATCAGCGGCCCGACCGCCCCGGCAACGCTGGTGAGCGCGATGTGCATCTCCCCCAGGACAGTATCCTGACGTAGCCGCGCCCTGGTACCGGCGGACAGTTCGACGGTCGCTTCGATATCGAGGTCGGCGACGACGTGGCCCGGCCGGTGAGCGGTAGGGGCCACCACAGTGACACCGGCGAGGGTACCGATTTCGGCGCCGTCAGCCATGACCTTGGCCCGAGCCGGCAGGTTCAGGACGTCGCCGAACTCGATATGGATGCGGTACGTCGGTCCGGCGATTCCGGTGCCGGGCACCGGAATCGCCGCCGGATCGAATCCGCACCCGGCAACGATCGTCAGGGCGGCCAGCACGGTGGTCCACAGGCATGCGCGCGGTGGTCGGCGTGTCATCGGGCGCTCACCAGCATCGTCAGTAGATCGGCCAGGGTGACCGGCGCGCCCGGCGCGCAGACAGGCCCGTGAACAACCCCGCCGCCGCACAGGGCGTCGGGCGCCGAGGCAGGCAGGGCCACGGTCGGGGACCGATAGGTGAGCACGACTTCGCCGGTCGCCGGATCGGTGACGCGGTCGAACGCCTGGATCAGGGCGGGGACGAGTTCGGTCGAGGCGCGCAACGATTCCGCGTGCCCGGCGACAAGGCGCAGCGCCGGGACGGTTGCGCCCAGCCCGCCGAGAATCGCGTCTCCGTACAGTGTCGTGATCTCGTTGGCCATCGGAAGCAGGACAGCGAGGCTGTCGATCAGTCCCGAGAGCCGAGCGAAGATCTCGTTGTTGATTTGGTCGAAGACCCCGGGGAAGCGTGTCAGCACCGAGGTCAGCTCCTCCCAATTGGCCGATACGCTCGCCGACAGTGAACTGAGTGCGTCGATAAGCGATCCGACCGTGGCCACCGACGTCTCCGGCGCGTCGGCCAGTTCCCCCAACTGGGTGATCAGGCGTTCGAATTCGGGACCCGTTCCCGCCGCCGCGGCGTGCACTGCCGCCAGCGCATCGCCGACCACGTTCGGCCCTCCGGGAGTCCCGCCGAGTTCGCCCACGAGGTCCGAGGCGGCCTGCATCGTGCGGGAGATGCTCAGGGGCGTCAGTGTCCGCGCGATGCACCGGTCGGAATCCCATTCGGTCCCGCCAGGGGAATCGGACAGCACAGCCAATCTACGGTCGGCGGTCAAGGTATCGGCCACTGTGGTCGCGCCGACCTCACCGCGCAGCGGTCGCTCGGCATCGACGGTGAAATCGACACGAACGCCGGCACCTTCGTGCGCGACCCCGGTGACGGTCCCGACAACGAGGCCGCGCAGGGTGACATGGCTGCCCGGGTACAGGCCGATCGCATCCGGCATCGTCGCGCAGTACGAACGCATCGGCTGCACCGGTCCGGTGACCACGACATATCCCACAACTGCTGCCACCGCGGCGACCACAGCGCCCACCAGCGTGACGAACCCCTTGGAGCCGACGAAGCCGTGCACCGTCAGCACCCCCTTCCGGCCACCGGGACGCAGATGCCCGCGGGGTCGGCCACCTGGTCGGCGAATCGAGCCACTCGCAGACCTAGATCGTGCAGGCCGACGATGCTCACATCGAGGCGCCTGCCGAGTTCCTGGAGGTCGGGCATCGCAGCGGCGAGTTCTTCGACCAGCGGCTGCAATGTGCCCCGGTATGCGGGCTCCAGCGCCGCGATACGCGACAGGAGTCGGATCGTCAGCGGTAGAGCGGCGTTGATCTCGTCGCGCTTATCGATGAGGATCGTCTCTACCTCGCCGATGCGCGCAACCAATCGGCCGATGACCGATTTCGCCGAGTCGAGCATGCCGATGTATTCGTCGGCCATCGCCAGCGCGGCCGTGACATCCTCGCGTTGCCGGTTCAACACCTCCGTGAGCGCACTCGCCGCGTCCAATACCCGCCGCAGTCCGTCCGGGTTGTCGCCGAGCGCACCGGACAACGTGGTGAGGCTCCGTCGCAACGCGCTCGCGTCGAGATCGGCGACCGGCGCCTGCGCATCCTGGAAAACTCGGATGAGGCTGTAGGGCAGGCGGATTCTCTCCGGAGGGATCGCCCCGTCACCCAACGGAGCATCGCCTGCGGGAAGCACGGCGACGTAGTGACCGCCGATTGCGGTGAGCATGCGCACCTCGAGCGAACTCGCGTCTCCGAGCGTCGTTCCATCGTCGACAGTGAAGCTCATCCGAACGTGTTCGTCGTCCATCCGCAGCGCGGTGACCTCACCGACCGGGATTCCCGCGATGCGTACGTCGTCGCCCACCCGGATTGCTCCGGCGTCCGGCAGCAGGGCGGTGTAGGTCGTTTTACCCCACGGCAGTATGTATACCGCCGCGCACAGCGCAAGCAATGCCGCCACCGCGAGTCCGCCGAGCAGTCCCGAACGCAACTCACGCCGATCCGGTGTCGAGACCGCCCACCACCGGGCCGGGAACCGCGACCGGTGCCATTGGAATCGCCCAGTCATCGCTTGCATATCGAAATCCTTTGCCCACCGATGAGTATCGCCAATGGTTCGGGGACCTCGGCGGGTCCGTGACCGCAAACCGACAACGCCTCCGGGACCGGTACCGCCGCCCCGAGCGACTGCAGCAGTGCGGGTATGCGCGCCAGCAGATCGCGGGTCGCGGCCGGGTCGGGGATGAGCTCGCGCAGTCGCCGATCGAACTCGTCTGCGCGCTCCGGCGCCAATCCCACCGACGCGGCCAGCCGGTCGAGCGGCTCGAACAGAGAGGGAATCCTCTCGGAGTACTCCACGACCCCGTCGAGTTCTCCCTCGAGAACGGTGAATACGTCGGCCAACGCGGTGAACAACGTCACCGTATGCGGCGAGCGCCCGACCAGCTGATCGGAAAGCAGTCGTAGATTCCGCAACAGTGTCGACAGCACGGCCTGCTGATCGACCGCGTAGCCGCTCAGCTCCTCGACGGCCTCGAGCGCGGGGCCGATCCGCGCCTCGTCCCCGTCGAACAGCGCCAGCATGTTCTCGGCGAACCTGTTGACCGCCTCGGGCGACATCCTGGTGAGCACGGGCTGTAAACCGTTGAACAATGCGGTGATATCGAATGAGCCCAGGGTGTGTTCGGTCCCGATGACGGCGCCCTCGGCGAGTTCGACGCCCGGGTGTGCCGGCTGCCGCAGATCCACGAAGCGCTGCCCGGTGAGGTTCTGATACCTGATGGCGGGCACGGTCTCCTCGTAGACCGGATGCTCACGCCGCACGGTGAAGCGCACCTCCGCGAGGTGGTCGCGCAGCCGCACACTGCCGACCTTGCCGACCTGCACCCCCTGCAGGCGCACATCGTCACCGGCGCGCAGCCCGCTCGCATCGGTGAACAATGCTGTGTACGCCCTGGTGTCGCCCGCTACAGGCCGGTCGATCACGGTGATCACCCCGCCGAGCAACGCGGCCATCACCAAGGCGAAGAGCCCGGTCCGCCAGGCGCCCGCGGGTATCCGGGTCATCGCGGCGCTCCCGCCGTGGGTGCCGGTGATCCACCCAGTATGGGCACCAGATCGAGTGCGAGGTCTACGGTCGGCACCGGACCGTCGACGGTATCGATGAAGGCTCCACCGAGACGTTCGATCAGCAAACGCAATTCGGCGCCGGACTGCTGCGGTGCCGAGACGATCCGCGCGACCGCTTGGAGCAATGGCGTGACCAGATCGGCGTAGCCGCCCACTCCGCGGTGTGCGGTGCGGCCGATTCTCGTCAGCGCGGGGAACAGTTCGCCGGTGAGGAAGTCCACCGAGCCCTCGAACATTTCCCGGTCGGAACGCAGAACCTCGATCTCACCGAGATTGTGCAACAGGCCGACACCCCCGTCCACCAGTGAACCCAGTCCGTACAGCGCCGAGGTCGCGGGATCGATCAGGGTGGACAACGGCTGCCGCTGGGTATCGGCCATGAGCCGTCCGAGTTCGACTGCCGCCTGCACCATCGGCAACAGCACTGTCAGCTCGTCGGAGGACCGCATCACGAGCTCGGTGAGGTCGGGGGTCAACGCCTCACCGGTAAGCGCGGCGAGCCGGTCGAGCAGGACCCCGACCGAGGCATCGTTGACTCGTCCGGGCGCGGTCAGATCCAGGACCATGCCCTCCCGCAAGGCCGGGCCGCCGGCGCCCCGGCGCAGCACGATCTCGGTGATACCGAAGAAATTGCCCGCCGTGTAGTCGACGGTGAGGTTGCCGGTCAATCCGAGGACTCGATCGCCGTCCAAGACGACGACGATGCCCCGCTGCCGATCCAGTACGTCGATGCGGTCCACAACACCGATGGTGACGCCGTCCAGACGCACGGTTGAACCGGGAGCGATACCGGGCCCGATGTGATCGGTGCGCAACTCGACCCGGATACGACCGTCGGGGAGTTCGCGGTCGACGCGCAGGAGAAGCGCCGAACCCGCGACCACCATCACCACGGTCAGCAGGCCGAGAATCCGTGCACCACGCCGCTGTACGGCGGTTCCGGGCAATCCGTAGACGGGCACGGCGCTCACCCCGTGAACTCGACGGCCGTGTCGATGCCCCACAGCAGCATGGTGGCGAGCATGTCCAGGGCGATGATCGTGACGAAGCTGGCCCGCACCGCACGGCCCGACGCCAACCCGACACCTTCCGGACCGCCGCTGGCGAAAAACCCGTAGTAGGCGTGGATCACGATGGTGACCGTCACGAACAGCAGCACCTTGATCACCGCCGCGATCACGTCCCATCCGCCGACGAACTGGAAGAAGTAGTGGTCATAGACGCCGCGGGACTGGCCGTGCAGCAGGACTACCACGGCGGCGCAGCTGAGGTAGGCCATGATCAGCGCCACCAGAAAGGTCGGCACGATAGCCACCGCCCCCGCGATGACCCTGGTGGTCACCACGAACGGAACCGACCGCAGCCCCATCGATTCCAGCGCGTCGATCTCCTCCGAGATGCGCATCGCGCCGATCTCGGCGGTCATCCGGCATCCCGCCTGCGCCGCGAAACCGATACCGGCCGCGATGGGTGCGAGCTCACGGGTGTTCGCGAAGGACGAGATGATGCCGGTCAACGGTCCCATGCCGAGGATGTCCAGCATGGCGAACGCTTCGACACCGGTGCCGGCGCCCATCACGATGCCCAGCACCACCAGCGTCGGCACCGCACCACCGCCGACGATGAGCGAGCCACGGCCCCAGGTCATATCGGTGATGCAGCGCACGGTCTCACCGCGATACCGGCGTATGGTCAACGGGATCGACGACATCACCTGCCAGCAGAAGGCGACGGCGAAACCGATCGCGTCGATCCACGCCAGCGGCGCGCCGAGGCCGCACCGGTACCTCCGTGTCCATCGGATTCCCTTGGGGGCGTAGCCGCTGGCGGTCATGCCACACGCACCGGCAGGAACATGGTGACCAGCTGCGTCGCGGCTACGTCGACCACCGCGATGGACACGACCGACAGCACAACCGCGCCGTTCACACCGTCGGCGACGCCGCGTGGACCGCCGCGCGCCTCCAGGCCGCGCTGGCAGGCGATTACAGCAACCAGGAAGCCGAACAGCATCGCCTTCCCCAGCGAGATCCAGACATCGGCCAGAACGGTGAAGGAGCCGAACGACAACCAGTACCCACCCGAGGTGACCCCTTGCACAGTCACCGCCATCGCATAGCCAGACGCGATTCCGACCGCCATGATCAGAACGTTCAGCAACGGCGCCACGATGACCGCCGCCACCACACGCGGAACAACCAGGCGCGGGATGGGATCGATTCCCATCACTCTCATCGCATCGATCTCGTCCCGAATGGTCCGCGCGCCCAGATCCGCGGCGATTGCCGATGCGCCCGCACCTGCCAACATCAACCCGGTCGCCAGGGGCGCACCGCGCTTCACCACGCCCAGCCCACCCGCGGCGCCTACCAGTGAATCGGCGCCGAACTGCTGGATGAGGTTGCCCACCTGGACCGAGACGATCACCCCGAACGGGATCGCCATCAGAATGGCGGGGACAGCGGTAACCGTGATCAGGTACCAGCTCTGCTGCCACATCTCCCGCCATTGGAAACGGCGGGTGACCAGGTCAGCGACCGCCACACAGACCGCATGAACCGCAAGCTCCACGGCTCGGCCGAATGTGCGGATCGCACCGAAACCGGTATCGGTGACGGATCGGACCGCAGTGCCGAACAGCGTGGCCTGTTCCGGAGCGCCAGGAGCGGACAGACTCATCGATCTCACTTTCTTTCCCCGGGGACGGTGGCCGTCATCGCTACAGATCCAGCACAAGCCGGGTGAGGCGACCCGGCTCCGCCACACATACGCGAACGCCGAGATACCCACGCTTCGACACCATCCCGACGGGGGGCGATCCCGCAGCGAATTCCGCTGCAACGACCTCGATCTCACAGGAGCCGCAGATACCCGAGCCACACAGCGACCGGACCGGAACCCCCAGGTCGGTGAGAGCCTCCAGAACAGTCGAGTGGCCAGGTACCGTCAAACTCGCACCGGTGCGCCGCAATTCGACGACGAGACCGCCGGGCTCGGGGTGTTCGGGCCCGTCACGGCGGGCCGCTCGCGCACTCACCGGACGGGGCACACGGCGAGGCCGGCGGCGGTTCCGTCGTGTTGGTCGTACGGTGTGCCGTGTACACCGACCCGCGCGGCGAGATGCCTCGTAATCCGGGTGTTCATCCGCCATGCCGGATCGTCGCCATCGGTTCGGCGGCGCATCCGGGAATTCGCACCCGGTATCCGATCGTCAACTCGGCGCAACAACACGTTGGTCCGGGCGACTGCCCCGGTGAGCCACGACCAGGGTTGTACCGGCACCGACCGCAAGACGGTGCCCGCCAGCAAGGCCCGAACGAGGGGCTCAGTGCTGTAGTACGACATCAACCCCACCACCGGTGCCGCCGCGGCCATCCGCATCCGGGCACGCGGGCCCGGATGCTCCAGCGACGCGGTAGCCGCCTTGGCCATTCCATCGGTCCACTCCGGCGCGGAACCCGCTGTGGCGACCATGTAATCCGACATTTCCATGGCTTCGAGCGCATTGGCGGGAATCAGTTCCTCGGCTACGCCGAACACGGAGGCGATATACGCCCAGTAATGCGCTACGGCGTCGAAGTCGGCCATGATGTGGCGGCGGCCGTGAACGTGATCGAAGCACATCGGTGAGATCCCGAAGGTGACCGCCGCACCCATCATGGTCGCGTTGGAGATCGGGTTCCCGTGAGAGGCGAAATGCTGGTCGCCCCAAACCTTCCTGAGTCCCGCACGCACTTGAGCGTGCATGAGGCGCACCCGTACGGTGTCCTTGAACACCGGGGACCACCGCGCCAAACCGTCGGGTCTGGTTACGTTCCAGAACCATGTCGCGGTCTCGAGACTTCGACGGTAGGGATCGTTGACGAATCGGCCCGTCGCACCGGTCGCCGAAGCGACCTCGGCACCGACGAAGGTACCCATGAAGTCCTGGACACCCATGGCCAGTTTGCCGGAGGTGGACACGTTGATCCACAGGCGCCGACCGTGCTCCCACAGCTGCGGGTCGTACCACGACGGCGGTGTGTCGAGCTGGTCGAACAACGCGACCAGCTCGGCGGGCGGGTCGTCGACGGCGTCGATTCCGTGGTCGAGTGCCGTCTCCAGCATGCGCCTGCCACGGGCCGTGCCGATCCGCCCGAATGCCTCTACCACCCCGTCCATCTGCTCGTCCCCCTGCCACAGGTGATCCGCCATCAGACGGGTACGCGGCGTGTCGACCGGCTCCGGACGGACATTTATCCAGGGCGAGAGCATCTTTCGGCGCGCTTCCCACCAGAGCTCGGACGGGATGGCGCGAGGCGGCGCGGGACGCAGCGGTTTTCCGGGCCGATAGTAGTAGTCGAACGGATGTTTCTGCGAGGCAATGACGGCGGAGCCGTCCTCGTCGGTCTGCCGCATCGTCAAAATCCTGTCAGTTGCCTGAGCTTGGTCGTGGTGTCCGTGCCGAAATCCGCATGGACCGGGCAGTAGTGCCGCGGGTCGTCGCGGTGCTCGGGCGCGGGCCAGAAGAGTTTCGGCGACTCCGGTGGCGCCAGCGTGGCCGGCCGTTTACCCGCCGCACGCCGCCGCGCCGCTCGGATTCGCGGGAAGAAATACCTGAGGGCATCCGGAGTCAGTGCGTCCATCACGGTGAAGATCCGGCATATCGCCCGGAACTGCCGCTCCTGCCGCGCCGTCCAGGTGAATCCCATAGTTCTACGGATGGCGGGATCACACAACCCGATCGTGAAGAAGTGATAGAACCGCGCTCCCGGAGGTCTGATCACCTTCTCCCACAAGGGTTTCGGAATCCAACGTACGATCGGGAAGATGGGCACGGGCGCCGTCTCGGCGAGGTGCCATACATCCCATGCAGCCGTGGTCGGTTCGAGGACGTTCTCGCACATGTCGTCCCAGTAACGCTGGAATTCCTCCCAGGTCTTGGGCACCACGCGCATGCTCATCCCGTACATCTCGTACCACTGATACTGCTCTCGCCACAGCTGTTCCTTCTGCGCATCGGTGAGTCCGCCCATCAGCAGATCTCCCGCGCGAAGCGTCTCCATGAAGAACACGGCGTGCGCCCAGTAGAAGGTGCCGGGCTCCAACGCGCTGTAACGCCGCCCCTGCGCGTCGGTTCCTTTGATGCTCCGGTGGTAGTCGACGATTTCGCGCGCCGTCTGCCGGGCCCTCGGCCCGTCGAAGATCACGCCGACGATCGGATAGGCCGAGCGAAAGACCCGCTGATAGAACTCGTCCTGGATACGGGAGTGGAACTCCACCCCCGCCCCGAGCCCTGGGTGCATGTTCTGCACCATGCCGAGAAACAGCCCGGTAGGGGCGAAGTAGAGGGACCCGAAGATCTTCCAAGTCAGCGAATCAGGGCCGAGAGGTACCGGCTCACTCGGCGGTTCAGCAACTGAGCCATGTGACAACATGACAGAAGTGTGACATGGTAACTCTTGCCACCGCAAGGGGCATCTTCCGCCAGTCAATCCTGGCGGACACGGGAGAGGTATGCGATCCATGCAACTATCTAGCAATTCATTGGCAATCTGCGAGGGATCCGGGGCCTGCCGTGGAGACGGATCGAACACCGGCGTTTCGCGGATCGCGGAGTTACCGTGAACGGCGATGCGGGCAAGGCCCTCGACCACACACCCGAGGACGAGCCGACCGCCGAGAACGGTTCGGATCCCACGGATTCCACGGTCAGCGCTCTGCGTCAAGGTCGGCCGTCGATCTCGGACCGCCCCCGCGCGGCCGTTTCGCTACAACTGTCGAGCATCGTCGCAGGCGCAGCGATCGCCATCCTGATCGGCGCGGTCGGCGTTCTGTCGGTCATCCTCTGGACAACACGCGGCGACGTCGCCGCGACTCGCGCCGGAATCGACAACGGTCGGCGCGCCGAACAAATCGCCACCGACTATGCCGTCGGCGCGTCCAACATCAACTTTCAAGAAGCCAACGTCTGGCTGGAGAAGCTCAAGGCCAACACCACCCCGCAATTGGCCAGCAAGTTCGACGCTACGACCCCCGCGCTACACGAGATCCTCGTGCCCCTGCGGTGGACCTCCACCGCGACACCGATCGCTGCCAAAGTCACGTCCGAGTCCGGTGGCATCTACACCGTCCACGTCTTCCTCGACGTCACCTCCACGAACGCTCGAACCCCCGACGGCGCCAGGACCACCGTCACCTACACCGTCGCCGTCGACACGAACTCCGACTGGAAGATCACCGATGTCAGCGGACTCGGCGGACCACTGCCCGCCAACTGACGGAAAACTCGGAGAACTCGAGGACCGTTCACCTGCGGTATCCTCGGTCGCCGCGGTGCAGACCGGCTTCGACACTTTGGCGATCTTGTCCCCGATCCTGGCGGCCGCGGTAGCGGAAACCGTTGCGCAGCAGGTGGATTATGCAGGTTTGGCTGATCGTTTCGACCGGCCTCCGACATGCCCTGAGGCCGTCGCGGACCAACATCGACACGTCACGATGCCACAGTTGCGCAACTCGGTGAACGCGTGCGGGCCGGCCGACCCCATCCGCTCGCCCGTACCGGCCTCCACCCCCTTCGGCTCCCAGACAGGAGAACTCGTGCCGGTCGACTCACCGAGCATGAGCACATACGCGCAGCAGAAATGCTGTCGTCAGGTGACTGAAGTAACGTGCCTCCACATGAGTGATCTGTTGGGTAAGAGTGCGCTGGTGAGTGGGGCGAGCCGGGGGATCGGGAAGGCGGTGGCGGCGGAGCTGCTGCGGCGCGGGGCGAATGTGGTGATCACCGCGCGCAAGCCGGAGCCGTTGGAGGAGGCGGCGGGCGAGCTGCGGGCGCTGGGGCATCAGGGCGAGGTCGTCACGGTGGCCGGGAATTCCGGGGACGCGGAGAGCCGGGCGGCGGCGGTCGGGCGGGCGGTGTCGGAGTTCGGATCGCTCGACATCCTGATCAATAACACCGGGATCAATCCGGTGTACGGGTCGCTGATGGACGCCGATCTGGACGCGGTGCGCAAGATCTTCGACGTGAACGTCGTCGCGGCGCTCGGGTACATCCAGGAGGCGTACAAGGCGTGGATGCGGGACAACGGCGGCGCGATCGTGAACGTGGCCAGCGTCGCCGGCATCCGCTCCACCGGCCTGATCGCCGCCTACGGCGCCTCGAAGGCCGCGCTCATCCGGCTCACCGACGAACTGGCCTGGCAGCTGGGCCCGAACATCCGGGTGAACGCGGTCGCGCCCGGCGTGGTGAAGACGAAGTTCGCGGGCGCGCTGTACGAGGCGGGCGAGGAGCAGGCGGCGTCGGTGTATCCGATGAAGCGGCTCGGCGCGCCGGAGGATGTGGCGAAATTGATCGGCTTCCTGGTCTCCGACGAGGCCGCGTGGATCACCGGCGAAACCGTGCGCGTCGACGGCGGGCTGCTCTCCACCGGCGGCATCTGATCTGTCCGACGGCGCGGCACCCGGCCGCGCCGCCGGTGCGGCTCAGCGGAACAGCAAGGCGCCCTTGATATCCGCGTGCCGGTAGCCCAGGTAGCGCTGGACGGTCTCGGACGGGAAGCCGGGGGCGCCGGTGGCCAGGGTCATCACGACGTACCGGTCCACGTTCTCGATCGACCAGGAGTTGGTCGCGGCGCCGGCGAGGTAGCTGCCGTCGCGGAGCCGCAGCTCCTCGGTGCGCAGGCGGGACACGGCTTCGGCGGCCTCGTCGTCACCGCGCATGGTGACGACGAACTGGGTGAGCATCACGTTCCCGTTCTCGGTGCGGAACGCGGCCTCGGTCGCGAACTCGCAGCCGAGTCCGGTGAGGGTGCCCGCCGTCTCGATCTCGGCGCAGTTTTCGTGGTCGACTCCGTCGACGTATTCGGCGTGCAGTTCCACGCCGCCGAACCGGAAGTCCCAGTCGTGGCCGAACTCGGACAGGGTGTAGTGCGCGGGTGCGTCGGGTTCGGTGGGCAGCGTGATGCCGGGGCGGTCCGCCGCCTGCCGGAGACGGTCGGGCACATACCACAGCAGCACACCCGATCCGATGATGAGCGCGAGCACCGCGACCACCGCCCGCACCAGGCACCCGTTCGGCGCCTTTCGTCGCGCTCGACGCTTGGGCGGCTGCTCCGAGCCGTAGCCCGACTCCAGTGGCGGAATCTCCCACGCCGACTGCGCCGGCCCCTGCGGCCGGACACCGTACTGCGGCGGCTGCCCCCACCCTTGCGGTTGACCCCAACCCTGCGGCTGTCCCTGACCGTGCGCCGGGGAACCGTTGCCGAACACCATCAGACCTCCCCATCGGGCAAACCAACCGCCACCCGGCCGATTCGCGCCCTCGCACCTTACCCGTCCAGATGCGCCGATCCGCCCCGGAGCTAGGCTCCCCGTCGAGCGATTCGAGGAGAGGCCATGGGTGCGGAGGTGGTGGTCTGCGGGCTCGGGCCTGCGGGGCGGGCGCTCGCGCATCGGTGTGTGGTGCGGGGGATGGCCGTCACCGCGATCGATCCGGCGCCGGAGCGGCCGTGGGTGGCGACGTATGGGGCGTGGGCTGATGAGCTGCCGGAGTGGTTGCCGGCCGGTGCTGTCGCGGCGAGCGTGACACGCCCGGCCGCGTGGGCCGAAACGCGGCATGCGCTCGATCGCGCGTACGCGGTGCTGGATTCCGAGGGGTTGCGCTCGGGGCTGGATATCTCGGGTGCGCGGGTGGTGGCCGAGCGGGTGGTTCGGGTGGAGCGCAACGCCGTCACGCTCGCGTCGGGTGCCGTCGTGACGGGTGAGCGCGTGATCGATGCGCGAGGACTTGCCCGCTCCCCCGCTCGCGCCGAGCAGACGGCTTACGGCATCGTTCTACGCGCCGCGGACGCGGAGGCATTGTTCATGGACTGGCGCGCCGACAACGGCGCGAATCCCCTTGCGCCCCGGTCGTTTCTCTATGCCATTCCACTCGGGGACGGCGAGTTCCTTTTCGAGGAAACCTGCTTGGCGGGCCGTCCCGCGCTCGGATCGGACGAACTGCGAAACCGATTGCTGCACAGATTGTCTTCTCGCGGAATAGAATTCGATGCGAATACGCGCGTCGAGCGCGTTCGATTTCCGGTGGAAGGCGGCAAACCCGGTCGGGGAAGATTCGGCGCGGCGGGTGGATTCACCCATCCGGCAACGGGTTACAGCGTCGCAGCCGCACTCTCGGCCGCTGACGCGGTCGCGGCGGGCCAGTCGGTCTGGCCGGCTTCCGCACGGGCCGTGCACGCCCTGCGCGCCGCGGGTCTGCGGGCCTTGCTTGCCCTACCACCCGCCGACGTGCCCCAGTTCTTCGAGGCGTTCTTCGAGCTCCCCGCCGAACGGCAACGCGCGTATCTGTCGGGTCGCAGCGACCTGACCGGCACCGTCGCCGCTATGGGCGGACTGTTCCGGAGACTGCCGCCCCGATTGCGCGCGCGAATCGCCGCGACGACCCTCGGGATTCACGTTGGCTCGCCAGCGACCGGCCCTTCGGCCATGATGGAGTGATGGCACGGGCGATATGGAAGGGCTCGATCGCGTTCGGGCTGGTCAATGTTCCGGTCAAGGTGTATACGGCCACCGAGGACCACGACATCAAATTCCATCAGGTGCACGCCAAAGACGGCGGACGGATCAAATACCAGCGGATCTGCTCGATCGACGGCAAACCCGTCGATTACGTGGATATCGCCAAAGCGTACGAATCCCCCGAGGGGGAGACGGTGATCCTGTCCGACGAGGATTTCGCCCGCCTGCCCGCCGCCGAGAAGCACGAGATCCCGGTACTCCAATTCGTGCCGTCCGAACAGATCGACCCGATGCTGTTCGACAAGAGCTACTACCTGGAGCCCGATTCCACCACGCCGAAGGCCTACGTGCTGCTGGCCACCACGCTGGAGCGCATCGACCGCACCGCGCTGGTGCATTTCACGTTGCGCCAGAAGACGCGGCTGGCGGCGCTGCGGGTGCGCGACGGCATGCTCGTGATCCAGACGCTGCTGTGGCCCGACGAGGTGCGCTCGGTCGAATTCGAGTCCCTGCGCGACGCGGCCGAACCGCGCCCGCAGGAGATCGCGATGGCCGAGACCCTGGTCGAGACCATGTCCGACGATTTCGATCCCTCGCTCTACACCGACGAGTACCAGATCGAGCTGAAGAAGATGCTGGACGCGGCCATCGAGGCGGGCGGCACCGTCACCGCCGAACCGGAGGAGAAGCCGGCGGAGATGGACGCCGAGGTGGTGGACCTGGTGGCCGCCCTGCAACGCAGCCTGGAGGCCAGCGGGCGGCGCGGCGCCGAAGCGGAGAAGAAGGCGCCCGCCAAGAAGACCGCCGCGAAGAAGGCTCCGGCGAAGAAAGCCGCGGCCAAGAAGACCACGGCGGCGAAGGCCCCGGCCAAGAAGACCGCTACACGCAAGGGGGCATAGCGCTAGGCGGGCCGCACCATCACGCGGTGACGCAACCGCACCCGGACACTCGAACAGCCTCCGCTCGCCCCGCACTCCCGCCGGCTCGCGCGCACCCTCGACCAGACCACTCCCACCACACCGACCGCGATCAACACGAACCCCAGCGGCTCCCACCACGACATGCTCAGCAGCGCGACACCACCGCCGGCGATACCGAGGTCCGCCAGCAGCGGAACGAGGCAGCAGCCGACGCAGATCGCCGCGCCCACGCCGATCGTCGCGAGCCACCGGCGGGGAGTACGGGATTCAGCACCCACAGCGTCCTCCGTCCCGCACGTCGTCGACGTCCATCGGGATCGGGCATTCGGGGCTCGCGCCGCAGACGAGCAGGTCGTCGCAACCGGCGGCCAGCGCGGCGCTCAGGGTGTCGCGGACCGCCCGCAGATCGGCGAGTTTCGCGTCGATCTCGGCCAGTTTGGCCGCGGCCCGCGCCTGCAATCCGGCATCCGAGCGGCGGCGCGCGCGGGTGACCTCGAGGAGTTCGGCGACTTCGTCGAGGGTGAACCCGAGCCGCTGCGCCGCCTTGATCACCCGCAGCAGCGTCACCGCGTCCTCGGGATACAGGCGGTGGCCGCCCAGCGAGCGGCGCGGCTCGGCCAGCAACCCGCGCCGCTCGTAGTACCGCAACGTCTGCGCGTTCACCCCGGCCGCCGCCGCGAGTTCGCCGGTACGCAGTCCGGTTTCCGGCCCGTTCACGCCCGCGCCTCCCCCGCGCGGCTCGCCAACCCGTCGAGCACGTCGACGCGCGTGGCGGGCACCTCCACGTCCATGCGCACCGTCCGCGCGCCCGAGGCCGCGAATCGGAACGTGAAGAACGAGCAGCAACCGGATTCGCGCGCCGCGAGATCGCGCGCCGTCGCCTCGGCGGCGCCGTCGAGTTCGAGGCGCAACAGCGTGGGCGCGACCCGGTCCACGCGGCGCACCGAGGTGGCGAACAGCGTGTCGAACTCGGCGAGCCGCACCGGGCGTTCGGGGGTGGGGAGCGTGCACGCGTCGACGTCGGTCCACACCGCGTCCGGGCGCTCTGATCGCGAGGCCATGACCTGTACCTTCCTGCCTGTCGAGGCCGGTGGTGGCCCCGTGATTCGATGCTGAGCCTGTACCCGGGTACCGGATGCAACCCCGGATTCGGCACCTCGCGCGCGAGCCTGCGCCCGGCCCCGCCACCAGCTGGCAAACTGTCGGCATGGATGCCGACGTAGCGATCGTCCCGATGGGTCTCGGCCACCTGCGCCAGGTCCTCGATCTCGGCCACCAGGTGTTCGACACCGGCACCAAGCCCTACACGTCGTGGTCGCTCACCAGCGTCGCCGAGCACTTGGACAGTCCGGACAACGCCTGCTGGGTGGCGCTGGATTCCGACCGCGTCGTCGGATTCGTGCTCGGCTCCATGGAATTCGAGTTGCGCGACGACTGGGGCTATCTGGAGTGGATCGCCGTCGCGCCCGATATGCAGGGCCACGGCATCGCGGGACGCCTGGTGGAAGCGTGCTCGGCGGCGCTGTTCGCGCGCGGCGCACGGCGCATCGTCACCGACGTGGAGAGCTCCAACACCGCCTCGGCGACCCTCATGACGCGGCGCGGTTTCCACCCGGCCGCCACCGTCACGCTGTTCGTGCGCCCCAACCCGAACGACCCCGACGCCGCCGACGACGCCGCCCTCCCACCCATCGCCCCCGGCACCAAACGCGACTTGATCCGCCGAGGCCGCCTCGCGGGCGACGGGCGCGGAACTCGCTGAGCTCCGAGTCTGCCGACAAGCCGACGCCGCCCACGACCACCGCGAACCGCCCCGCCGTCCGTGCTCCGACACGCGAACCCAACGCCGCACCGATCGGCCGTCCATCGACCAGCCTCGGCAGGGGACGCCCGACACCGCGGCGGCGCGTACCGGTACCTAGCTCGTCGACATCAACCCTGGTGATCCCACCGGCTCACGCGGCCGATTCACCGCCGCGCCGGAGCATCCACGCAGCACGCCGTCGCCGAATCGGGTCGGTCGCCCGGTTCGGCCTGCGGAGCCCGCTCACACCACCGCCCGCACCCCCATCGGCGCGGAACCCGTTCCCCCGTGGCCGGTTTCGTACGCCGCCCCGTGGCGCAACGTCGCCGCCGGGTCGGTCGGGTGCGACACGTAGAACCAGTCCATGCGGGCGAGGGCCGGGGTGACTTCCAGGACGGAGAAGCCGTGGGAGTCGAAGTCGAGGTAGCGCACGTGGGGGTTGGCGGCGCGGATCGCGGCTTCGGCGCCGAGGGTGACCGTGCGCGGGGGCAGACCGAGGAAGTCGTCGGCGTTCTGGGAGGTGACCGAGGTGGCGACGAACTCGACGGCGACCGGCGGGGTGGCCGGGTAGGCGGGGGTGTCGAGCGGCACGTCGTTGGCCCAGGACGAGTGGATGTCGCCGGTGAGAAACACGACACCGGTGATCCCGGCGAGGCGGGTGAGCAGCCGGTGCCGCTCGGCGCTGAACCCGTCCCATTGATCCAGGTTGATCCCGAGACCCTGGCCCGACGCCGGGAACGATTCGGAGCCGATGGTCGCCGCCACCGCCTCGGCGAGCCGGGGATCCAGCAGCGGCAGTTGCAGCGGCGCGCTCATCACCGAATTGCCGATCAGCTTCCAGATCGCCGGGCTCGACTCGATTCCCGCTGCCGCCCAGGCGAATTGCTCCGCGCCCATCATGGTGCGGTCCGGGTCGGCAGCGCGCGCGGAGCCCGCTCCGGCGGTCAGTTCCGCGCTGCGGTAGGTGCGCAGGTCCAGCATGGAGAGTTCGAGCAACGTCCCGTAGCGGAGCCTGCGGTAGATGCGATCACCGTTGGGCCGCACCGGCATCCACTCGAGGTAGGCCTGCTTCGCGGTCGCGCGGCGCGCATTCCAGTCACCCTCGGTGGCGGGATCGTGGTTGTCGGCGCCGAGGGAGTGCGCGTTATTGGTGAATTCGTGGTCGTCCCACGTGCAGATCCACGGATGCGCGGCGTGGGCGGCTTGCAGGTCCGGATCGGCTTTGTACTGGGCGTGGCGGGTGCGGTAGTCGGCGAGCGTGACCATTTCGTGCGCGGGTTCGTGCGCACGCACGATCGCGTGGTCGGCGCCGTATTCGTAGAGGTAGTCGCCCAATTCGATGACCACGTCGAGGTCGTCGCGCGCGGCGAGGTGCCGGTAGGCGGAGAAGTAGCCCGCCTGGTAATCGGAGCAGGAGACCACGGCCGCGCGAAATACCTCCGGCGTGGCGCCCGCGCTCGGCGCGGTCGCGGTGCGCCCGACCGGTGAGGTCACCCCGCCCACCGTGAATCGGTAGAAGTACCGGGTGCCGGGAGCGAGGCCGGACGCGTCGACCTTGACCGTGAAATCCCCTGCTGCCGTGGCGGTTACGGTGCCACTGGTGACGACGGCACCGAATCCTTCGTCGCGCGCGACCTCGTATCGCACCGCGATCGGAGCATCCACATCCGAGACCCGCGTCCACAGAATCACTCTGTCCGGCAACGGATCTCCCGAGGCGACACCGTGGGCGAACACCGGCGCCGTGGCACCGGCCTGTCCCGCGCCGAGCGCCACGGTGGCCGAGGCGGTGACCGCCGAGGTCGCCAGGAATCGCCGCCGGTTCACTCCAAGATCTGGACGCTTGTTCATATCGGCCACCCGATCACCCTCGCACAACCGTCCGGAAAACCTCCGGTAACCGGGAAGTGGATCGGAGCCGACCGCGTTGTGCCAGGTGAGGCCGTGCGCACTGTGACGGGAAACGAATTGGGCGAGCCAGGATTCTCACCTGCGTGCAGTGACTGGGACACCGCAGGGCACGGACAATTCGATCATGGGGACCCGTCCGGTTCCCCGTGCACCGGCGACCGGGACCGCCGCACTCCGGCGGCCACCAGTGCGGCGACGGCCATCGTGGGCCGCCGCCCGGAAGGGACATCATGACCGTCGAAGCCGACGTCGCGAGGTATGACGCACCCCAGGAACCGATCCCCTTCCCCGACGAGCGGCAGCCACTTCTGCCCGAGGCGGACCCCTTCTACCTCCCACCCGCGGGCTGGGAGGCGACCGCGCCGGGGACCATTCTGCACGTCCGCACCGCAACGCTCAGCGCGTTCGGCCTGGTCCGGCAGCCGATCACCTCGTGGCAGCTGCTGTATCGCACCACGGATCTGGACGGGAAGCCCGACACGGCGGTGACCACCGTGCTGGTGCCCGAGACCGCCGACGACGCGCCGCGCCGGGTCGTCGCGTTCCAATGCGCCATCGACGCGGTCTCCTCGCGCTGCTTCCCCTCGTACTCGCTGCGCCACGGCGCGCGGGCGCTCGGCTCGGTACCGCAGTTCGAGTTCCCGTTCCTGATCGCGGCCGCGCTCGAACGCGGCTGGATCGTCAGCGTCGCCGATCACGAGGGTATGCAGGGCGCGTTCGGCGCGCCGCGCGAGCCCGGATACCGGGTGCTCGACGGCGTGCGCGCCACCCTCGCCTTCGCACCGCTGGGTCTGCCGTTCGGCACGCGGATCGGCCTGTTCGGGTATTCCGGTGGCGGGATGGCGACATCCTGGGCGGCCGAGATGGCGGCCGCCTACGCGCCGGAGCTGAACATCGTCGGCGCCGTCGCGGGCGCGCCCGTGGGCGATCCGGCCTCGACGTTCCTGCGGCTGAACAAATCGCTGCACGCGGGGCTGCCCGGTCTGGTGGTCGCGGGCCTGCGGCGGGTCTCCCCCGCACTGCGCGCGGCGCTCGAGGACGTGGCGACCACCGACGCGCAACGCCGCCTGGATGACATCGCGGGCCGCACCACTGTCGTCGCCGTCGTGCGGAATATGCGCATGGACTGGGACGATCTGACCACCACACCGCTCGCCGACGTGCTGGCCCGCCCCGAGATCGTCGACCTGATGCAGAGTCTGCAGCTCGGGCGACGGACGCCGGCCATGCCGATGTTCGTCGTGCAGGGCGTGTACGACCAGATCATCTCGGTGGACGACGTGGACGGCCAGGTCGAGCGCTACCGGGCCAGGGGTGCCCACGTCACCTATCTGCGCGACCGCCTCAGCGAACACCTCAGCCTCGCGATCTTCGCCGCGCCCCTGATGTTCGCGTGGCTCGCCGACCGTTTCGAGGATCGTCCGCTGCCCGCCGGCGAGACCACCACCGTGCGCAGCGTGCTGGGAAGCCGGTCGACGCTGGCCGGGCTGGCCCACCTGATCGGGCTCACGCTCCGGATCCTGCTGGGCATGCGGGTCACGGGCGCACCGCGCACACCGCTGCGGGAGCGCTTCGCACGCAAGTAGGCGCGCCGGCCGACGGCACACTGTGCGGGCGGACACGTCGCGGGTCGAGCCCACCTGACCCGGAACCGGACTCCCGCCACCCTGTCCGTTTTGTCGGCTTCTCTCTACACTGGAGTCCATCGTCGAGACGGAAGGATCATGGACGACAGTCCGGGCCCGAGAGCGCCCCGCTACGCGACGGGTGCGGTGCGATGAGCGCCGACACGCTCCTCGACTTCGGTCTGGTGCTGCTGTTTGTCCTGCTCGGCGGGGTGTTCGCGGCGACCGAGATCGCGCTGGTGACGCTGCGGGAAAGTCAGATCCGGCGGCTGTCCCGGCGCGGTAGGCGCGGGGCCCGCACCGCCGCACTCGCCCGCGACCCCAACCGGTTCCTCTCCGCCGTGCAGATCGGCGTCACGGTCGCGGGCTTCTTCTCCGCCGCCTACGGGGCGTCCGCGCTGGCCCCGGATCTCGCGCCCACCCTGCGCGCGTGGGGGCTGCCCGGCGGCTCGGCCGACGCCGTCGCGGTGATCATGACGACGCTGCTGGTCTCGTACCTGTCCTTGGTGCTGGGCGAGCTCGTGCCCAAACGCCTTGCGCTGCAACGCGCCTCCGCGACGTCGCTGGTGACCGCCCCCGCGCTGGACCGGTTCGCCACCCTCATGCGCCCGGTGATCTGGCTGCTCTCGGTCTCCACCGACGCCCTGGTGCGCGTGCTGGGCGGCGATCCCTCGGTGAAGAACGAGGACATCACCCACGAGGAGCTGCGCGATCTGGTGCTGGGCCACAGCGCCGTCCCCGAGGACGAAAGGCTCATGCACTCGGAACTTTTCGACGCGGGCGACCGCAGGCTCACCCAGGTGATGCGTCCCCGCACCGAGGTCGATTTCCTGCACGCGCACACCCCGATCACCGCCGCGCGCGCCACCGCGCTGGCGACCGCCCACAGCCGCTACCCCGTGATCGGCGTGAACGCCGACGATCTACTCGGTTTCGTGCACCTGCGCGATCTGCTCGCCGCCGACGACGACGCCACCGTCGCCTCGGTGTGCCGCCCGATCGCCGCGATGCCGGGCGCCAAACCCGTGCTCGCCGCGCTCACCGCGCTGCGGCGCGAGAACGCCCAGATCGCCGCCGTCATCGACGAATACGGCGGCACCGCGGGCATCGTGACGGTCGAGGACATCGTGGAGGAGATCGTCGGCGAGATCGGTGACGAGTTCGAGCCCGCCGAGCCGATTCCACCGCCCGTGCCCGGCCCGGACGGCCCGCCGCCGCACCAGCAGGTCGACGGCCTGCTCCTGCTCGACGATTTCACCCACCTCACTGGTATCGCCCTCGCCGAGGGGCCGTACGAGACCGTCGCGGGCTACGTCCTGCACCACTTGCGCCGGCTCCCCCGCCTCGGCGACAGCATCACCGTCGACGGGAATCGGCTCACCGTCAGCGAATTCGACGGCAACCGCATCGCGCGCCTGCGCCTGACCCGCCGCCGCTGACTACATCGGGTACAGGCTGTGCTTGCGCGGATTGTGGTCGGTCACCACGTCTTTGTCGCGCAGCAGCCGCAGCGCCGATCGCAATTCCAAACGCGTGCGCGAGGGTTCGATCACCGCGTCGATGTAGCCGCGTTCGGCGGCGATCCACGGCGTCGCGACGGTGGCGTTGTATTGATCGATCATGTACTCGCGCACCGCGGCCCGCTGATCCTCCGGCACCTGCATGAGCTGGCGGCGGCCCACCAGGTCGACGGCGCTCTCCGCGCCGATCACCGCGATGCGCGCCGTGGGCCAGGCCAGGCTGATGTCCGCGCCGAGCTGCTTGCACGCCATGAAACCGTAGGAGCCGCCGTAGGATTTGCGCACCACCAGGTTCACGATCGGCACGGTCGCCTCGATGATCGCGCGGAACACCCGCCCGCCGCGCACGATCACGCCGTTGCGCTCCTCCTCCACGCCGGGCAGCACGCCGGGCGTGTCCACCACGAAGATCAGCGGCAGTCCGAAGGCGTTGCAGAGCCGGATGAAATGCGTTGCCTTGTCGGAACATTTCGCGTCCACCGCGCCGCCCAGCACCAGCGGCTGGTTGGCCACCACGCCCACGCTGCGCCCGTCCACGCGCGCGAAACCGGTGATGAGGTTGGCGGCCGTCTCGGCCCGGATCTCGTGGAAGTCGCCGTCGTCGAAGATGCGCAGCAGGATGTCGTGCATGTCGTAGCCGGCGCGGTCGGAGTCCGGGATGATCCGCTCGAGTTCCAGGTCGGTGGCGGTGATCTCGGGCTCCAGACCGGGATTCACGATCGGAGCCTGCTCCAGGCAGCTGGACGGCAAGTAGCTCAAGTACTTTCGCGCCCAGTCGAACGCGTCGCGCTCGGTGGCGGCCACGTGGTGGATCACGCCGTTGGCGGCCTGCACGCGCGCACCGCCCAGCTCGTCGGGGGTCACGTCCTCCCCCGTCACCGCCTTGATCACTTCCGGACCGGTGACGAACATGTACGAATTCTCCGTCGCCACAAGCACATCGGTGTTCACCGGCCCGTACACCGAACCGGCCGCGCACTTGCCGAGCATGATCGAGACCTGCGGCACGAAACCCGACAACCGCTCCTGGCGGCGGCTCATATGGGCGAACCACGCCAGTGAGGTGACCGCGTCCTGGATGCGGGCGCCGCCGGAATCGTTGATCGCGACCACCGGGCACGCCTTCTCGTAGGCGAACTTCAGGATGTGAGCGACCTTGCGCCCGAACATCTCTCCGACCGAGCCGCCGTAGACGGTCTGGTCGTGCGCGATCACCACCACCGGCCTGCCCTCGATGCGGCCGTGCCCGGTCACCACACCGTCGCCGTACTTGGCGTCGGGCTGGCCCGGTGTGCGGGCCAGCGCGCCGATCTCGATGAACGTTCCGGCGTCGAGCAGGGAGTTCACCCGTTCCCGTGCGCTGGGAATGCCTTTGGCTTCGCGCTTGGCGATGCCCGTCGCCCCCGACGGTTCGGCGGCCACCGCCAGCACCCCGCGCAAATGCTCGAGCTTCTCCCGCGTGCCGACCATGTAGCCGCCTTCCGACATCCGATACAGCCACGGCCGAGCGTAGGAAGCCGGAGGCGCGCGCACCGGAGCCGAGCGCGATCCTTGGGCAACTCACAACGCGCGATCGATCGCCCTTGGCCGCGATCCCAAGCTACTTCCGGAAGTGCTCCTCCAGTTCGGCCGGCGTCGCCTGGAGATCGGCGGGATCGTTGGTCTTGAAGATGCCCTGGTAGCCGGTCTCGGCCTGCACCGCGGCCTCGACCTCCGGGTCGTGGTAGAGCCGCGCGACGGCGAGCAGCGTGGGATCGTCCTTGTCCTCGGCGCGGGCGGCGAAGACGTTGATGTACTGCTTCAGCTCGGGACGCTGCGGATCGTCGGTGAAGATCACCTGTTCCTCGGTGAGCCCGGCCGGCCGGGCGAAGGTGTCGTCCACGAAGGCCGCGTCCAGGCTGTCGAGCGAGGGTGCGGTCAGGGTCGGGTCGATCGGGGTGAGGCGCACCTTGGAGGCGCCGGTGTCGACGTCCTCGATCTTGGAGTCCCAGCTCGCGCCGCCCTTCAGCACGATCAGCCCGGCCGCGGCGAGTCCCAGCAACGGGCGCACCTGGTTCGCGGGATTGTTGCTCAGGGTGATCTCGCCGCCCTGCGGAATATCGGCCACCGAGGCGTGCTTACGCGAGTACAGGGTGAGCGGGAAGATCTCGGTGGCCCCGATGGGGACCAGGTCGTCGTTATTGCGGACGTTGTAGTTGGCCAGGTAGCGCACGTGCTGGAACTTGTTGAGGTCCACCCGCCCCTGCGATAACGCCGGATTGGGCTGGTTGTAGTCGGTGAAGTTGACGTACTCGATGGTGATGCCCTGATCGGCGGCTTTGCGCTTCAGCACGTCCCAGTGCGGCAGCGCCAGATCGTTCACGCCGACCCGGACGACCCCCTCACGGTCGTCCGAACCACACGCGGCCGCGCTCAGCGTCAGCGCGACGATCACCGGGACGAGCAGCGCACGGCGCAGTATTCGCATTGTGGGCAACCTAGACGCCCGTCCAACTCGCCGGGAGACTTTCGCTCACCACAATCGGAACCATTGCCGGAGGGTTTGCCGCACCGCTTGGATTGCCGGGTTCGGACAGCGCGGCGCCGAACCGACCTCCGCCGCGCATTTCGCGATACACAAGTGGGAGCACGAGTGAGATTCCATCGGGCACTGGCGATCCCGGTCCTGGTAGCCACCGCGGCACTGACCCTGACGGCCTGCGGCGGCGATGACACGGCCTCCTCCGGCGATGTGGTGCGCATCGGCACCACCGACCGGAACGAAGTATGGGACGTCTTCGAGCGCAAGGCCGCCGAGCAGGGCATCACCCTGCAGGTCACCAACTACTCGGACTACCAGCAGCCCAACCGGGCGCTGGCGCAGAAGCAGATCGACGTCAACCTGTTCCAGCACCTGCAGTTCCTGGGGCAGCACAATGTGTCCACCAACGACACGCTCACCCCGATCGGCTCCACCTACATCGTGCCGCTGGGCCTGTACTCGCGCAAACACGGGTCGGTGGCCGATATCCCGCAGGGCGGCGAGATCGCCATCCCGAACGATCCCACCAACCAGGCGCGCGCCCTGTTCGTGCTCCAGGCCGCGGGCCTGGTGAAGATCGCGGGCGACACCCGCCAGCCCACGCCCGCCGATCTCGACGAGGGCGCGTCTAAGGTGCGGGTCACCCCGGTCGACGCCGCGCAGACCGCGCTGTCACTGCCCTCGGTGGACGGCTCGATCATCAACAACACCTTCCTGGAGCGCTCCGGCATCGACCCGCACTCCGCGCTGTTCAAGGACGATCCGGCCGATCCGGCCGCCGAGCCCTACATCAACGTGATCGTCACCAGGGCCGAGGACAAGGACAACCCGACCTATCGCAAGGTCGTGGAGATCTGGAAGGACCCCGAGGTCGCGGCCGCGTTCGCCGAGAGCACCAAGAACACCGCCGTCGACGTGCGGCGCGAGCCCGCCGAGCTCGAGCAGATCCTGGAGCGGGTGCAGCAGACCATCCGCGACGGCAAGTGAGTTCGGGCGGCGATTCCGTCGCGGCCGTCGAATTCCACGGGGTCACCAAGGTTTTCGGCAAGGGCGCGGACCGGCACGTCGCGCTCGACGGCCTCGACCTGCGCATCGAGCGGGGCGAGATCTTCGGCGTCATCGGGTATTCCGGCGCGGGCAAGAGCACGCTGGTGCGCCTGATCAACGCGCTGGAGAAGCCGACGAGCGGCACCGTCACGATCTCCGGCACACCCATCACGGGTGTGCCGGAGGCGCGGGTGCGACAGCTGCGGCGCGATATCGGCATGGTGTTCCAGCAGTTCAACCTGTTCCGGTCGCGCACCGCGGCGGGAAATATCGAGTATCCGCTGAAGGTGGCGGGCTGGAAGCGCGCCGAGCGCAAGGCGCGGGTCGCCGAACTGCTCGACTTCGTGGGCCTGTCGGAGAAGGCGCGCAACTACCCCGACCAGCTCTCCGGCGGTCAGAAGCAACGGGTGGGCATCGCGCGGGCGCTGGCCACCTCGCCCTCGCTGCTGCTGGCCGACGAGTCCACCTCCGCGCTGGACCCGGAGACCACCGGTGAGGTGCTGCGGCTGCTGAAGAAGATCAACCGCGAGCTGGGCGTCACCATCGTGGTGATCACCCACGAGATGGACGTCATCCGGGCGGTCGCCGACCGGGTCGCGGTGCTGGCCGAGGGCCGGATCGTCGAATTGGCCGACACTTTCGAGGTTTTCGCGGCACCGCAGGCCGTGCCGACCCGCTCGTTCGTGGAGACAGTGCTGCACAACCGGCCCGACACCGGCGAGCTCGACCGGCTGCGCGCTTTGCACGGCGGCACGCTCGTCACCGTCGATGTGGACGACAACCACGGCGTCGGCGGCGCGCTCACCGCCGCCGCGCACGCGGGCGTGCGGTTCGAAGTGGTGTACGGCGGGGTGAGCACGTTGCAGGACAAGACCTTCGGCAGCATCACCCTGGCCCTGCACGGCCCGGACGACGCGGTGGCGAAGGTGGCCGACGAACTCGCGCGCCGCGCGCCGGAAAGGTAGTGCCGTGCAGACGGATTGGGACAGACTGCAACCGGTGCTGATCGAGGCGATCGGCACCACCCTCTATCTGGTGACGCTCACCTTCCTGGTGGGCGGGCTCATCGGCTTGTTCCTCGGCACCGCGCTCTACACCACGCGCAAGGGCGGTCTGCTGGCCAACGCGCCCGTGTACTTCCTGCTCAACGTGCTGGTCAATATCGTGCGGCCGATCCCGTTCATCATCCTGCTCGCCGCGCTGGGCCCGGTGACGCTGGAGGTGGTGGGCACCACGATCGGCACCGAGGCGGCGGCGTTCGTGATGATCGTGGCGGCGTCGTTCGGCATCGCCCGGATCGTGGAGCAGAACCTGGTGACCGTCGATCCCGGCGTCATCGAGGCGGCGCGCGCCGTCGGCGCCGGACCACTGCGAATCATCTTCACCCTGTTGATCCCCGAGGCCCTCGGCCCGCTCATCCTCGGCTACACGTTCGTGGTGATCGCGATCGTCGACATGTCGGCCATGGCGGGCACCGTCGGCGGCGGCGGACTCGGCGACTTCGCCCTGGTGTACGGGTACCAGCGGTTCGACTGGCAGGTCACGCTGGTGGCGACGCTGATCATCATCGCGGGGGTGCAGGGGATTCAGTTCTTCGGGAACTGGTTGGCGCGCAAGGTATTGCGGAGGTAGATCGTGGGAGGTCCGCGGGACAGAGAGTAGCCCGCGGACCTCAGCGCTCGCCGATCCCCAGCAACGTGTCGAGATGCGTTCGCGACCACGCGCACAGGCCATACACCGTCGCCAGCAACTCCGACCCGGCCGGGGTCAGCGCGTAGTCCACGCGCGGGTTGGCGGTGGCGTGGTCGTGGCGGGCGACGAGTCCGTCGGATTCCAGGGCGCGCAGGGTTTGGGTGAGCATCTTGTGGCTGATGCCGTCGAGGGCGCGGTGGAGTTCGGCGAAGCGGCGCGGGCCGTCGGCGAGTGCCTCGAGCGCCGTCAGCGCCCACTTCGTCGACAGGGTGGCGAAGATTCGCCGGGCCAGGGCGTCGGCGAGGTCGCGGTCGGTCGGGTGGGCGGACACGGGTACCTCTTACTTGAATGTGCGTACTTACCTATCGTAAGCACCCGCCGTAGCGTGCGGGAGGTGCAGATCCTCAAGACCTACGCCCGCCTGTTCGTCACCGCCCTCGATACCGCGCTGCCCGTCTACGAACGGCTCGTCGGCAGGCCCGCCGACCTGCGATTCCCGTTCGCCGACGCCGAACTCGCCGCCGTGGGCGACCTACTGCTGATCGCGGGGCCACCCGCCGCCGTCGACGCCTACCGCACCACGGTCGGCCCGCTCGTGGTGGACGACCTCGGCGCGGCCGCGGCGTTCGTCGCCGAAGTCGGCGGCGCCGTCACCGGCGGGCCGTTCGAATCGGCCAGCGGGCGATTCCTGTACGCGCGGCACCCGGACGGCGCGGAGATCGAGTATGTCGAATGGTCGCCCGACATCCGGTCCGCCGTCCTGGACCGGGATGGCCGAACCCGCACTGTCGACAGCAGAGGTCCCCTCAGCTGAACTCAGGCACGTCAGTTTGGGTCGTTGTCGCAGGCGCCGCCCGGCGGGTACGTCCGCGAGCGCGGCGGGCACCAGCACCAGCTGCTCGGCACAGCCTTCGACAAGGCGGTCGCAATCGGCGGCGCGAGCGGCCAGGGCACGAGCGCTTCCACGGACAGATGCCGCCGATCGGGGGCGAACCCAGCTGGTGGGTAACAAGATTCGACGTCGGCGAAGTCCGGTGCGGTTCGCGCCGCACCGGACCTCCGTCCCTACTGCGACGGGTGCCGGTTGGCGTCGAACAGCTGCCACATCCGGTTGCGCACGTCCGCGCCCCGCGCGCCCGTGGGCCAGTCGTGGGCGAGCCACGGACTATCGGGTCCGTCGTACAGGCGGTAGACGACCTCGGTGCCGGCCGCGCACGGGAATCGTTGCCCCCGCAGCACTCCCGGCCCCGATTCGCTCTGCTCGGCGCCGCAGTTGTTCTTCTCGCGCCAGTGGTCGCGGTGCTGCTCGGCGACCACCTGCATGATGAAGGGATCGTTGTCGTTGAGCATCACGCCGAACGCGACGGGGCGGGTGGTGGGGCAGTCCGCGAGATCCCACGCGCCCTTCGGCCCCGCCCACACAGCGGCCGAGGCGATGAGATCGTCCGCCTCGCACACGATTCGGGTGGTCATCTGCCCGCCGTTGGAGTGCCCCGCGACATGCACCCGGTCCCGCGCCACACAGTAGGTGCCGGAGATCTCGGTGATCACATCGCGCAGAAACGGCACGTCGGGGCCGGTGTTGCGCGCGAACTCCCACGCCCAGAGGTCTTCGTGCTCGAGCCCCTCCTTCTTGCTCCCGCGCGGATACGCGACGATCACCTTGTTCGTCTTCGCGAACTCGGTCCACCCCATCTGGGTTTCGATGGTGTTCGGATTGCTCCGCCCACCATGCAGAGCGACGATCAGCGGGGCCGACCCGGAAATGCCTTCCGGCACGAACAGGTTGTACGGCCTGTCGTCGATGTCCCGCCGCTCGGTCCCATTCGTCGGCGTGGTCGAACACGCCGCCGCGGGCTGCGCGCCCACCTGCGCGGGGATCACCACCCCGGCGAACGCGACCGCGGTCAGCACCCCGACCGCCGCCACCACGAGGTTCCTGATTCCTGTCTTCACTGAATCCACCTGCCTATCGGCTGTTTCGCGTGTGCGCTGGCGAAACACCGCGATTGGCAAGGCGATCTCCCGTCTCGCCACCCCGCAGACACCGAATCACGCTCCCGCCGAACACCTGCCGGGCCGTTCAGCACCCGGCAGCGTGCCCAGCATCCGGCCCGCCCGCCGCCTCCGCAACGCCCGAATTCCACGGGCAGCGCGGGGCGCGCCGGTCATGACATAGTTGCTCGGTTCGGCTGTTCCGGCTCGCTCAGCGAGTCAGCAGATCGGTGACCCAGGTGAGGACGCGCGGATCCTGCGGCAGCGTGCCGTGCGCGAAACCACCGTCGGGCCACCGGTTTTCGGCGAGGAGATTGACCACACCCGGTTCCTCGATGAACGAGACCATGCCCCCCGGGCTGGACACTTGGTCGTGCGCGCTCGCCAGGATCGTGTACCGCACACCGGGCGCCGCGATCGGCGGCGCCGTGAGTTCGGTGATGAACCGCGAACCGCGCACCATATCGGCGCACGCCGGGCACACATTGGCGCGCAGCACGTACTCGGCGGCGGGGCGCAGACCAGCCTCGTCCACGGCGGTGACCAATCCGCCCAGCGTCGTACCGTGCGTCGGCGGCGCCAGCAGCACGGCGGTGCCCACCTTCTCGGCGCCCAGCTCACGGGACACGACGAGCGACAGCAGCCCGCCTTCGGAGTGCCCCACCAGATCCACCCGCGCGGCCCCGGTCCGCTCCCGGACCTGCTCGGCGAACGCCGCGATCTCCGCCGCCGATTGCGCCAGCGGCGCGAACCCGTTGACCTGCCCGAATGTCCGCGGGTCCTTGCCGTACTCCAGCGCGAACACGCATCTGCCGCGCTCGGCCAGGCGCGGCGCGAGGTCCCGCCACGCCCCCACCCCGTCGGCGATCCCGTGCACCAGCACCACCGGCCGCGGCTGCTCCGCCGACGGGCGGCAGTGCCAGTCGTTCAGCGCGGCCGGCTCGGCCACCGCGGACACGGGCACCCCGAGCACCATCAGAGGAAACACCAGGGCGAGAAGACGAGCGGCCCGCACGACACCACCTTCACCGACGAGATCGTTGCGAACACCTTGACATATCCCGCCCACCCACGGCAGTCATATCTGGACATTCGCCCAGATCGCGCGAGGGCCTACACGGCCTGGATGTACCAGTCGAGGCGGCCCTCACCGGGTTCGTCGGTGCCGCGCAGGTAGCGGAAGCGGGCGCGGCGGGCGACGGCCACGGAGGCGGCGTTGGAGGGGTCGATGCGCAGGACGGCCTCGTCGGCCATGCCCGCGGCGGCGAGGAAGCGGCAGCCGAGGATGACGGCGCGGGTGGCCAGGCCGCGGCCGCGCCACTGCGGGTAGATGCCGTAGGCCAGATTCGCCTGGCCCTTGGCGAGAAAGGGTTGCTCGACCTCGACGTCGAGGGTGCCGACGAGGGCGCCGCCCTCCTGTTCGAGGATGGCGAAGGTGCGGGTGGCGCCGTCGGATTCCCAGTCGGCCACGCGCTCCTCGAAGTAGGCCCGCACCCCCTCGGGTGTGCCCGGGCCGTCGTTGAGCCAGCGCACCAGCTCGGCGTCCTCACCGGCTAGATGAGCCGGGGCGTCGTCGACCGCGATGGGGCGCAGCGTGATCACACCGTCTGATAGCAACACAGCACCATGATCCTCAACAAGATCACGATTCGGCAACCCGCCCTCCGCCGTCCGTTCCCGCACGGGGAGGGCGGTCGCGGTTACCGCAGGTCAGCCCACGTTCGAGGTGCAGGCCGAGAGCACGGTGTGCGCCGGGCGCGGCGAGGCGCTGCCCAGGTCAGGGAACGGCGGCGCGCTCCAGCCGAGCACGTCGATGGCCCGGCGCTCGGCGTCGGGCTTGGTGCGGTCCCACGCCCAGCCGAGGCGGCCGTCGGCGCCCTGGGCCACCGCGCCGCACGCGTTGCGGAACTCGACGACCACCTGGCAGTCCCGCGCGCCGCATTCGGCGATGGCGTTGGCGTTCGCCGCGCCCTGCGAGGCGTAGTTCACGGCGTAGGAGACGGCGCCGGTGTCGCGCGACACCGCCATCGCCCCGTGCAGGTTGCCGCTGGCGGCCTCGATCGGCTCCGCCTGGGCCGCCGCGAGCGACCCGGTCGCGGCGAGCACGGCCCCCGCGGCCATCGCGCACGCGATCCTCTTGCGCGACAAAGACATAGACTTTCCTCCCCGTTCAGAAAACGATTCCCCTCAGATCATTGTGGACGGGGAGGAGATGTCCAAATCGTTTATCGCGCGTTCTGCGTGCAGGCGGAAATCGCCACGTCGGCGGGCCGCGGCGCGGCGCTGCCGAGGTCGGGGAACGGGGGCGCGCTCTGCCCCAGCGACTCCACCGCCAACCGTTCGGCCTCGGCGAGCGATCCGGCCGCCGCCCACCCGTACCGGCCGTCGGCGCCGCGCGCGATGGCGCCGCAGCCGTCCACCACCTGGAGCACGAGATCGCAGTCGTAGACGCCGCATTCGCGGATCGCGGCGGCGTCGGCCTTCACCTTGCTGGCGTGGTCCATGGCCGCGACGACTTTTCCGGTGCTCGGCGACAGCGCCAGCGTTCCGTAGTACTGCCCGGCGGCTCCCGCTGGTCCGGCCCCGACCCCGATCACCGCGGTGGCCGACAACACCGCCACCGCCGACTTACCCATCACGGACACAACGACTCTCCCGTCCGACGAACCTTGAACGCCGCGATCTTCCCCGACCGCGCCCGGAATGTCCATATCCCGAGGGGTTTTCGCGCGGGCGCTCAGAAGTCGAGGCAGGGCATCGGATGGACCGGGAAGTACAGGTGCGGGTAGAGGCCCTGGTTGTCCAGGGGGTTCGGATCGGGCGTGTCGGCGGTGACCGAGGCGGCGACCGGTTCCACCGGACGGATCCCCGCGAGGTCGAACAGCGCCGTCCGCCCCGGCTCGACGACCTCGGCGCGCTACTCCCCCGCCACCCCGAAGGCGACCCAGTACCGGGCCACGACGCCGCGCGCGGGACCAGGCCCCGCGTTGTGCACGGCGATCTGCAACTGCTGCGGATACCCGCACCGCACCCACACCCGCAGGTCGGCCGGTGCCTGCGCGGCCGGACTCCCCAGCACCAGCGCCACGGCCGCACCGAGCGCACCCAGCGTCGCGGTTGTCCTCATCTACTCGAGGTAGGGCGGCGGCAAGGCCCTTACCAGCCCCTCTTTCGGTGGGCGGTTCCGCGCAGCCGACGCCGCGCTAACGTCTACCGACGTGTCGTACCAGTGGAATCCGCCGCACCAACCACCCGCGCACCAGCCCGCGCCGCCGCAGGTCCCCGTTCACATCGGGGCGGAGGAGCCCCTGCGCCCACGCTGGCACGCCCTGCCGATGATGGCCGAGATCGCGCCGCTCGGCCTGCGCATCCGGGTGGAGCACGGGCTCGGCTCGATCACGCTGCCACCCGGCCACTACACCATCCACTTCTGGTCCCAGTACGTTCTCTGGCGGGTGGGCAAGGCGTCGCTGAACTTCGACACCACGCGCGGACCGGTCTGGCTGTACTACGCCGCGCCGCACACGATCTACAGCGCGGGCGCGGCGGGGTTCGAACCGCAGCAGCGTCCCGGCCGCTCGGGTCTGTACGTGATCTTCGGCCTGGCGCTGCTCGTCCCATTGCTCGTGGTGCTGATCGCCCTGCTGACCCGCTGAGCGAGCGCGCGCACGCCGAGAACGAGGTACGTCACGCCGGCGCCGAGAGTTCGGCGACGTCACCGCGGCCTCGCCCCTCGGTCGAGGAGACCGGACCGGCGGGCGAACTCATCCGACGACCGGAAACGCGACGGCGCGGCGGCCCCGGGAGGAGCCGCCGCGCCGAAGGCGATTGCTAGACCGTGAAGCCGAGGGCGCGCAGTTGTTCGCGGCCGTCCTCGGTGATCTTGTCGGGACCCCACGGCGGGATCCACACCCAGTTGATCTCGAGGTCCTCGACCAGGCCGGAGCGGACCAGCGCGTTGCGGGACTGGTCCTCGATGACGTCGGTCAGCGGGCACGCCGCCGAGGTCAGGGTCATGTCCAGCTTGGCGATCTCGTTCTCCACGCTGATGCCGTAGACGAGCCCGAGGTCGACGACGTTGATGCCGAGTTCGGGGTCGACGACGTCGCGCATCGCCTCCTCGATGTCCTCGAGGTGCTTGATCTGCTCGGCGGACAGCTCCACCTGCTCGGCGGGCTCCGCCTCGGTCACGGGTGTCTCACTCATGACGCCTGCCCTTCTCGTTCGGAGGTAATCCGAATCACCGCGTCCTTGAACGCCATCCAGCCCAGCAGCGCGCATTTCACCCGCGCCGGGTACTTCGCCACGCCCGCCAGGGCGATGCCGTCGCCGATGACGTCCTCGTCACCTTCGACGGTACCCCGGCTGGAGATCATCTCGTTGTAGGAGTCGACCACCTTCAGCGCCTGCTGCACCGGCAGCCCGATCACCTGATCGGTGAGGATGGAGGTGGCGGCCTGGCTGATCGAGCAGCCCTGCCCGTCGTAGGAGACGTCGGCGACGTCACCGTTGTCGTCCAGGTGCACGCGCAGGGTCACCTCGTCACCGCAGGTGGGGTTCACGTGGTGCACCTCGGCACCGAACGGCTCCCGCAGCCCGCGGTGATGCGGCCGCTTGTAGTGGTCCAGGATCACTTCCTGGTACATCTGCTCCATGCGCATGGTCTATGCAACTCCGAAGAAGCTTTGAGCCTTCCGCACCGCCGCGACCAGCGCATCCACCTCGTCCAACGTGTTGTACACGGCGAACGACGCGCGCGCAGTCGCGGCCACGCCGAAGCGCCGGTGCAGCGGCCACGCGCAGTGGTGGCCGACGCGGATCGCCACGCCCTGGTCGTCGAGAATCTGGCCCACGTCGTGCGCGTGGATGCCGTCCACCACGAACGCCACCGCGCCACCGCGCTCGACGTTCTCGGTGGGACCGATGATCCGCACGCCCTCGATCGCGCTCAGCCCGGCCAGCGCGGCGTCGGTGAGCGCGTGCTCGTGCGCCGCGACGGCGTCCATGCCGAGGGCCTCGAGGTACCGCACGGCCGCGCCGAGCCCGACCACCTGCGAGGTCATCGGCACACCGGCCTCGAACCGCTGCGGCGGCGGGGCGTAGGTGCTGTGGTCCATGAAGACGGTCTCGATCATGGAACCGCCGGTGATGAACGGCGGGGTCTCCTCGAGCAGCGCGCGGCGGCCGTAGAGCACGCCGACGCCGGAGGGGCCGAGCATCTTGTGGCCCGAGAACGCCGCGAAGTCCACACCGAGCGCGCGGAAGTCGACCGGCATGTGCGGCACCGACTGGCACGCGTCGAGCACCGTCAAAGCGCCGACTTCCCGTGCGCGGCGCACCAATTCGGCCACCGGCGCGACCGCGCCCGTGACGTTGGACTGGTGGGTGAAGGCCACGACCTTCGTCGCGGGCGAGAGCACCAGCGAATCCAGGTCGATGCGACCGTCATCCGTGACGCCGAACCACTTCAGCGTCGCGCCGGTGCGCCGCGCCAGCTCCTGCCACGGCACCAGATTCGCGTGATGCTCGAGCTCGGTGATGACGATCTCGTCGCCCGGGCCGACGTGGTGGGGGAACCGGTCGTCGCCGAACGCGTGGGTGACCAGGTTCAGCGATTCCGTCGCGTTCTTGGTGAACACGATCTCGCCCTGGTCCACGCCGACGAACCGCGCGATATCGGCGCGCGCGCCCTCGTAGGCGTCGGTCGCCTCCTCGGCCAGCTGGTGCGCACCGCGGTGCACGGCCGAATTGCTGGTCACGAGGAACGCGCGCTCGGCGTCGAGCACCTCGGTGGGACGCTGCGAGGTCGCGCCGGAATCCAGGTACACCAACGGCTTCCCGTCCCGCACCGTGCGGTGCAGGATCGGGAAGTCGGCCCGGATGCGGGCCACGTCGAGGGCGCGACCCGTGATGGGCGCCGCTGTCATATCAGGCTCCAGCTGCCGCGGTCTGCGTGAAGCGGACGTAGCCGTTGGCGTCGAGCTCTTCGGCCAGCTCGGGGCCGCCCTCGGCGACGATGCGCCCGTTCACGAATACGTGCACGAACTGCGGCTGGATGTAGCGCAGGATGCGAGTGTAGTGCGTGATGAGCAGCACGCCACCGTTCTCCCGCTCCTTGTACTTGTTCACGCCCTCGGAGACGATGCGCAGCGCGTCGACGTCCAGGCCGGAGTCGGTCTCGTCGAGGATGGCGATCTTCGGCTTGAGCAGGCCCAGCTGCAGGATCTCGTGGCGCTTCTTCTCACCGCCGGAGAAGCCCTCGTTCACGCTGCGCTCGGCGAAGGCCGCGTCGATCTCGAGCTCCGACATCGACTCCTTCACCTCCTTGACCCAGTGGCGCAGCTTGGGGGCCTCGCCGCGCACGGCGGTCGCGGCGGTGCGCAGAAAGTTCGACATCGAGACGCCCGGCACCTCGACGGGGTACTGCATGGCCAGGAACAGGCCCGCCCGCGCGCGCTCGTCCACCGACATCTCCAGCACGTCCTCGCCGTCGAGGGTGATGGAGCCGGAGGTCACCGTGTACTTCGGGTGCCCGGCGATGGCGTAGGACAGCGTCGACTTGCCGGAGCCGTTGGGGCCCATGATGGCGTGCGTCTCGCCCGACTTCACGGTGAGGTCGACGCCCTTGAGGATCTTGATGGGCTCGCCCGACTCGTCGGGGTTGGCGACCTCGACGTGCAGGTCCTTGATTTCCAGGGTGGTCATGGGAATTCCTTTGCGGGGGCTGTGGTTTCGGTGGTCAGACGCCGATGGCGGCGAGTTCGGCCTCGATGGCCGCCTCGAGCCGCTCCCTGACCTCGGGGACCGCGATCTTCTGGATGATCTCGTGGAAGAAGCCGCGCACCACCAGGCGGCGGGCGGCGTCCTCGGGGATGCCGCGGGCGCGCAGGTAGAACAGCTGCTCGTCGTCGAATCGTCCGGTGGCGCTGGCGTGTCCGGCGCCGGCGATCTCCCCCGTCTCGATCTCGAGGTTCGGCACCGAATCGGCGCGCGCGCCGTCGGTGAGCACCAGGTTCCGGTTCACCTCGAAGGTGTCGGTGCCCTCGGCCGCCGCGCGGATCAGCACGTCGCCGACCCACACCGTGCGGGCGTCGCCCTTGGGGGAATCCGGATCGCCTTGCAGGGCACCCTTGTACAGCACGTTGGACTTGCAGTGCGGCTGCGAATGATCCACCAGCAGGCGCTGCTCGAAATGCTGGCCCGCGTCGGCGAAGTAGAGGCCGAGCAATTCGGCGTCGCCGCCGGGGCCGTCGTACTTCACGGTGCCGGTCAGGCGCACCAGGTCGCCGCCCAGCGTGACGGCGGTGTGGCGCAGCGTGGCGTCGCGCCCCAGCCTGGCGTGGTGCGCGGTGGCGTTCACCGCGTCGTCGGCCCAGTCCTGGACCGCGACCACGGTGAGCTTCGCGCTGTCGCCCAGCACGAATTCCACGTTCTCGGCGTAGGTTCCGCTGCCCCGCTGGTCCAGGACCACGGTGGCGGCGGCGAAGGCGCCGAGCCGGATCTGCAAGTGGCCGTAGGCCGTACGGCCCTCACCGGGGCCGGTGACCGTGACGACGACGGGCTCGGCGACCTCGGTCTCCGCACCCACCGACACCAGCGTGGCCGATTCGAACCCCGAATACGCCTGCGCCGCGACACGATCGGCGGGCACGCCGGCCTCGCCGAGGCGGGCGTCGGTGCGGTCCACCGTCTCGACGGTGACACCCTCGACCTCGGTGACCTCGACGACGGCCTGCCCGTCGCGCACGGCGGTGCCGTCGTGCAGCCCACGCAGCCTGCGCAGCGGGGTGAAACGCCACTCCTCGTCGCGACCGGACGGCACCTCGAACGCGTTCACGTCGTAGGAGGTGAAGACCTCGCCCTTGTTGACCGCCGCCGCGGCACCCCGGTTCTGAGCCGGCCGGGCCGGGTTCTCGCCCTCGACCGCTCCCATCACACCAGTCGCCATCAGCCGACGGCCCCTTCCATCTGCAGTTCGATCAGGCGGTTGAGTTCGAGCGCGTACTCCATCGGGAGTTCCTTGGCGATCGGCTCGACGAAGCCGCGCACCACCATCGCCATCGCCTCGTCCTCGGTGAGACCGCGGCTCATCAGGTAGAACAGCTGATCCTCGGACACCTTCGAGACGGTCGCCTCGTGGCCCATGGTGACGTCGTCCTCGCGGATGTCGACGTAGGGGTAGGTGTCGGACCGGCTGATCGTGTCGACCAGCAGCGCGTCGCACTTCACCGTCGACTTCGACCCGTGCGCGCCCTTGTTGACCTGCACCAGGCCGCGGTAGGAGGCACGGCCGCCGCCGCGCGCCACCGACTTCGACACGATGGTCGAGGAGGTGTGCGGCGCCAGGTGCAGCATCTTCGCGCCGGTGTCCTGGTGCTGGCCCTCGCCGGCGAACGCGACCGAGAGCACCTCGCCCTTGGCGTGCTCGCCGGTCATCCAGACCGCCGGGTACTTCATGGTGACCTTGGAGCCGATATTGCCGTCGATCCACTCCATGGTCGCGCCCGCCTCGGCCTTGGCCCGCTTGGTGACCAGGTTGTAGACGTTGTTCGACCAGTTCTGGATGGTGGTGTAGCGGCAGCGGCCGCCCTTCTTCACGATGATCTCGACCACCGCGGAGTGCAGCGAGTCGGACTTGTAGATCGGCGCGGTGCAGCCCTCGACGTAGTGCACGTAGGCGCCCTCGTCGACGATGATCAGGGTCCGCTCGAACTGGCCCATGTTCTCGGTGTTGATGCGGAAGTAGGCCTGCAGCGGGATGTCGACGTGCACGCCCGGCGGCACGTAGATGAACGAACCGCCCGACCACACGGCCGTGTTCAGCGCGGAGAACTTGTTGTCACCGGCGGGGATCACCGAGCCGAAGTACTCGCGGAAGATCTCCGGGTGCTCCTTGAGCGCGGTGTCGGTGTCGAGGAAGATGACGCCCTGCTGCTCCAGGTCCTCACGGATCTGGTGGTAGACGACTTCGCTCTCGTACTGCGCGGCGACGCCCGAGACCAAGCGCTGCTTCTCCGCCTCCGGGATGCCGAGCTTGTCGTAGGTGTTCTTGATGTCCTCGGGCAGGTCCTCCCAGCTCTCGGCCTGCTTCTCGGTCGAGCGCACGAAGTACTTGATGTTGTCGAAGTCGATGCCCTCGAGGTTGGAGCCCCAGTTCGGCATCGGCTTGCGGTCGAAGATCCGCAGCGCCTTGAGCCGGATGTCGAGCATCCACTCGGGCTCGCTCTTCTTCGCCGAGATGTCGCGGACGACCGCCTCGGACAATCCGCGCTGGGCACTGGCGCCTGCGACATCCGAATCGGCCCAGCCGTAACCGTAATTGCCCAGCGAGGCGATCGTCTCTTCCTGGGTGAGCGGCTGCACCTGGTCGGTGGTCGTCGTCATTCGGCACTCCTTCCGGAGTCGTTCGTTCGGTCCGCCGCGGGCTGTGCGGCGGGGAGAGATGAAGTTGTCGACCGGTCGCCCGCGGCGATCGGCAGGGTCAGCAGCGGCACGTGCGTGGTGCACGCGCAGTCGCCGTTGGCGATGGTGGCCAGTCGTTGCACGTGGGTGCCGAGCAGTTCGCGGAACGCCTCCAGCTCGGCCTGGCACAGTTGCGGGAACTCCTCGGCCACGTGCGAGACCGGGCAGTGGTGCTGGCAGATCTGCACGCCCGCGCCCACCTTGCGGGTGGTCGCTGCGAAACCGGCGTCGGTGAAGGCGTCGGCGATCTCGTCGGCCTTGGCGGCCGTGCGCTCCGGCGTGTGCTCGGTCACCGGCTCGATCCCGGCCACGATAGTGCGTGCCCGTTTGCGCGCGAACTCGGTGATGGCCTGCTGGCCGCCGATCTCGCCGAGCTGGCGGATCGCCGCCCCGGCCAGATCGTCGTAGGCGTGGCCCAGCGTTCCGCGGCCGGCGGCGGTGAGCTGATACTGCTTGGCGGGCCTGCCACGGCCCTTCTGCTGCCACGGCGCCGAGCGGCCCGCCCTGGCCTGACCGGAGTCGATGAGCGCGTCGAGATGCCTGCGTACACCGGCCGGGGCCAGTCCGAGTTTGGTGCCGATGGCGGTCGCGGTGATCGGGCCTTCCTCCAGCAGCAGCTGGACGATGGCGGCCCGGGTGTGGCCCTCGGTCCCCGCCGCGGGCGCAGCCGAGGACGCGGCACCGGCCCGTCGGCCGGTCCTCTCGTCGCTCTTCCGCAAACCCACTGTTTTCACAACACCAGTGTGTCGGAATTCGTTCCCGAAATCTAATAAGGGTGCCCTGACTTGCGGCGATACCGAGCCCGGCCGGATGCCGTTCCGGACGGGCATGCGCGCCCTCAACGGGTGCCGCGGGTTCGCGAGGCCGTCGGCCGCGGTGCGTCTCACGGCGGCATCACGGCGACCGAAATCCTTGCGAACCTGCCCTGACATGTGGTTATGCGCTAGAAACCGCCCGCGGCGGTGCGGCCGTCCGCCGTTCGCCGGAATTTCTCCGGCGCGAGCCACTCACCCCGGTGCGACTTTCGCCACAGGCGGGCACGGGCACCGGGTGTTCCGCGCGGGCGGTCCTGCGGGACCGGTACCGATCACGCGCCCACTAGGCTTCCTGCCGTGGCGGTTGTAGACAGTGCGCGGCTCGTGGAGGTGCGGCGCAAGGCGAGGAGATTCGGGCGCCGGGCGCTGGGGCTCGACGCGCCCGCCGCCGATCATTCGGTCGCCGTCCTGCACCGCGACGAGTCGGAGGTCCCCGCACTGGACCAGCGGGAGTTGCAGCAGTTCAACCGCATCCGGCTGCTGGGCGCCACCGGCGCGGTGCTGATGGTGATCAGCGCGCTGGGGGTCGGCGCGCAGCCGGTGTTGCAGAACCCGGTCTCCGGGATGCGGATCGTGGCGATCTTCGGGCGGGCCCACACCGGCTCGCTGGCGGTGTGCATGGTCGGCACGGCGCTGGTGGTACTGGCCTGGCTGCTGCTCGGGCGGTTCGCCGTCGGCGGGCTGGGCGGTTCGCCGCGCCACCGCATCACCCGGTCGCAGATGGACCGCACCCTGCTGCTGTGGATCCTGCCGCTGTGCGTGGCGCCGCCCATGTTCAGCAACGACGTCTACTCCTACCTCGCGCAGAGCGAGATCGCCGCGCGCGGCATCGACCCGTACTCCGAGGGGCCGAGCCAGGCCCTCGGCAACGACAACGTCCTCACCCGCAACGTGCCCAACATCTGGCGCGAGACCCCCGCCCCGTACGGTCCACTGTTCCTGTGGGTCGGCCGCTGGATCGCCGAATTGACCGGCGACAACATCATTTTCGGCGTCTGGATGCACCGCCTGCTGGCCCTGGCCGGCGTCGCGCTCATCGTGTGGGCGCTGCCGCGGCTCTCGGTGCGCTGCGGTGTGGCGCCGGTGAGCGCGCTGTGGCTGGGCGCGGCCAACCCGCTGGTGCTGTTCCACCTGGTCGGCGGCGTGCACAACGACGCGCTGATGCTCGGCCTGATGCTCGCGGGCCTCGAGCTGTGCCTGCGCGCCGTGCACGACACCCGCCCGTTCGACGGCCGCGCCTACGCGCTGCTCATCGCCGGGGCGGTGGTCATCACCTTGTCCTCGTCGGTGAAGGTCACCTCGATGGTGGCCATGGGCTTCGTGTGGATGGCGCTGGTCCGCAGAGCCGGCGGCGGCTTGCGGGCGATCATCGTGTGGGCGGCGTTCCTGGGGGCGATAGCGCTGGGCACCACCGCGCTGATCAGTTCGCTGAGCGGGCTCGGCTTCGGCTGGATGTTCACCCTCAGCGTCGCCAGCGTGGTGCGCAGCTGGATGTCGCTGCCCACCGCGATCGGCGTCGTCACCGGATTCGGCGGCGTCCTGCTGGGCCTGGGCGACCACACCACCGCGATGCTCAGCATCACCCGGCCCATCGCCATGGTGGCGGCCGCGTTCGTCACGGTGCGCATGCTCGTCGCCACCGGCACCGGGCGCCTGCACCCCGTCGGCGCGCTGGGCGTCTCGCTGGGCGCGATCGTGCTGCTGTTCCCCGTGGTGCAGCCCTGGTATCTGCTGTGGGCGATCGTGCCGCTGGCCGCGTGGGCGACCCGGCCGATCTTCCGCGTGCCCGCGGTGGCGATGTCGGCGTTCGTGAGCCTGTTGCAGATGCCGCGCGGCGGTGAGTTCGAGGTGTTCCAGATCGTCGGGTCCGCGATCGCGACCGTCATCGTGTGCGTGCTGTTCATCGTCCTCACCCGCAATGTGCTCCCGTGGCGGGCGCAGCCGGGGGTGTCGGCTTCGTCACAACAGCCCACGTCCTACGGTGTTTCCTCGTGAACGCAGCCTCCGGACCCGCCGTTAGCGTCGACGGCGTCGTCAAGCGGTACGGCGAGACCACCGCCGTCGAGGGCCTGTCCTTCGAGATCGAACGCGCGCAGGTCCTGGCGCTGCTCGGCCCCAACGGCGCGGGCAAGACCACCACCGTCGAGATGTGCGAGGGCTTCGTCCGACCCGACGCGGGCCGCGTGCGGGTGCTCGGCCTGGACCCGGTCGCCGATTCGGACCGGCTGCGTCCCCGCATCGGCGTCATGCTCCAGGGCGGCGGCGCCTACCCCGGCGCACGGGCCGGCGAGATGCTGGACCTGGTCGCCGCCTACTCGGCCGACCCGCTCGACCCCGACTGGCTGCTGCGCACCCTGGGCCTCCAGGACACCCGGCGCACCCCCTACCGGCGGCTGTCGGGCGGTCAGCAGCAGCGGCTGGCGCTGGCGTGCGCGCTGGTGGGGCGGCCCGAGATCGTCTTCCTGGACGAGCCGACCGCCGGGCTCGACGCCCAGGCCCGGATCATGGTGTGGGAGCTGATCGACGCGCTGCGCCGCGACGGCGTGACCGTGCTGCTCACCACGCACATGATGGACGAGGCCGAACAACTGGCCGATCAGCTCGTCATCATCGACCACGGCCGCGTGGTCGCCTCCGGCACGCCCGCCGAGGTCACCGCGCACGGCGCCGCGGGCCAGCTGCGCTTCTCCGCGCCGCCCAAGCTGGACCTGGACCTGCTGAGAACGGCGCTGCCGGAAGGATTCTCGCCGCGCGAGACGAGTCCCGGCTCGTATCTGATCGAGGGCGAGATCGACCCGCAGGTCCTGGCCACCGTGACCGCGTGGTGCGCGCGGGTGAACGTGCTGGCCACCGACATCCGGATCGACCAGCGCCGCCTCGAGGACGTCTTCCTGGAACTGACCGGACGGGACCTGCGCGGATGATGACCCAGCCTGAACGCACCACCAACCGCTTCGCGCCGGGCACCTTCGCACCCGATCCGCGGCCGGCCGGCTTCCCGGCGATGCTGGCCGCGCAGACCCGGCTCGAGCTGATCCTGTTGCTGCGCAACGGCGAACAGCTGCTGCTCACCATGTTCATCCCGATCACGCTGCTGGTCGGGCTCACGCTGCTGCCGTTCGGCGACCTGGGCACCGAACGGGTCGCGACCATCGTGCCCGCCGTGATGATGGTGGCGGTGATGTCGACCGCGTTCACCGGCCAGGCCATCGCCGTCGGCTTCGACCGCCGCTACGGCGCGCTCAAACGCCTGGGTGCGACGCCGCTGCCGCGCTGGGGCATCATCGCGGGCAAGAGCGCCGCGGTGTTGATAGTCGTTGTGCTGCAAGCGGTTCTGCTCGGCGCGATCGGGGTGGCGCTGGGCTGGCGGCCGGGGCTGGGAGGGCTGGCGCTGGGCGCACTCGTGATCGCGCTGGGCACCGCGACGTTCGCCGCCATGGGCCTGCTACTGGGCGGCACGCTCAAGGCCGAGATCGTGCTCGCGCTGGCCAATGTCCTGTGGTTCGTCATGCTCGGCATCGCGAGCGTGGTGTTCGCCTCCGACGACCTGCCCGCGGCCGTGGAGATCGCGGCGCGACTGGTGCCCTCGGGGGCGCTGGCGGTAACGCTGGAGGAGGCGCTGCACGGCGTCGTCGACTGGTTCGGGATCGCGGTGCTGGCGATCTGGGGTGCGGTGACGGGGTTGCTCGCCGCGCGCTGGTTCCGCTTCGAGTGACCGCGCCGACGGCGTGAACGACGTCACGTAGTAGACCGCCTGCGGGCGGCTCGGGGGCGCTCGCTACCATCGTCGGGTGCTGTATCGCGCCTTTCTGCGGCTGGTCGACAAGCTCCCGCTCCCCTCGCTGCGGGCGCAGCGACTGATCGCGCTCGCGGTCCTGCTGACCCAGGCGGGCATCTCCGTCACCGGCGCCATAGTCCGCGTGACGGCGTCGGGCCTGGGCTGCCCCACCTGGCCCCAGTGTTTCCCCGGCAGCTTCACCCCCGTCGGCGTGTCCGAGGTGGCGGTGCTGCACCAGGCCGTCGAGTTCGGCAACCGCCTGCTCACCTTCGTGGTGACGCTGTTCGCGGGTCTCATCGTGCTGGCGGTCACCAGGGCGCGGCGGCGGCGCGAGGTGCTGACCTACGCGTGGCTGATGCCGGCCGGCACCGTCGTGCAGGCGATCATCGGCGGCATCACCGTGCTCACCGGGCTGCTGTGGTGGACGGTCGCGATCCACCTGCTCGCCTCGATGGTGATGGTGTGGCTGGCCGCGGTGCTCTACACGCGGATCGGCGAACCCGACGACGGCGTGGAAGTCGTGCAGGCGCCCGCTCCCCTGCGCTGGCTGACGGCGCTGAGCGGGGTGGCGCTGGCGGGCGTGCTGATCGCGGGCACGCTGGTGACGGCGGCAGGCCCGCACGCCGGCGACAAGAGCATCGACCGGCCGGTGGCGCGGCTCGAGGTCGAGATCGTCACGCTGGTGCACCTGCACTCGCAGCTGCTCGTCGGCTATCTGGCGCTGCTCGTGGGCCTGGCGTTCGGCCTCTACGCGGTCGGCATCACGCGCGTGATCAAGCACCGGCTGTTCCTGGTCCTCGGGCTCGTGGTCTCCCAGTCGCTGGTCGGCGTCGTGCAGTACTTCACCGACGTGCCCGCCGCGCTGGTCGCCGTCCATGTGGGTGGCGCGGCCGCCTGCACCGCCGCCACGGCGGCCCTGTGGGCCGTGCTGCGCACCCGCGAGCCGGTCCCGGCCGTCGCGCCGGAACCGGCCGCCACCCGCGCCGCATCCTGATCCGGGCCTCACCGCGCGACCGGGTGGTAGCGCAGGTTTCACCTCCGCCGGTGCTGATGACGCGGCCCGGGTTCCCGGCACCGCGTGGCAAGATCGGATTCGTCGTGACTCCGAATCGGCCCGTTGCCCTGGTGACGGGAAGTTCGCGCGGTCTGGGTAGTGCGATCGCGCGGCGGCTCGCCGCCGACGGTGCGGCCGTGGTGGTCAACGGGTTTCGCGACGACGAGCGGGCGGAAGCGGTCGCCGCGTCCGTTCGCACGGAAGGCGTTGTGGCCGAGGCGATCACCGCCGATGTCACCGATGAACGGCAGGTCGCCGATCTGATCGCCGCGGTCACCCGCACCCTGGGACCGGTGGACGTGCTGGTGCTCAACGCGACCGGTCCGCAACCGGAGGCACCGCTCACCGAGGTCGGGTGGGCGGATCACCTCGCCCGGCTCGACTTCTTCGTCAAGAGCCCGGTCCTGCTCGGGCGCGCGGTGATCCCGGGATGCGCGAGCGCCGGTTCGGGCGCATCGTGCACATCGATTCCGAGGTCGCCGACCGCCCGCCGCCCGGCCGCTCCGCCTACGGCGCGGCGAAGAACGCCCAGATCGGGCTCACCCGCGCCTGGGCCCGGGAACTCGCGCCCTTCGGCATCACCGTGAATACCGTTGCCCCCGGCTTCATTCCGGTCGAACGCCACGACGGGGTGCCCGAAGCCACCCGCGAGAGCTACCGGAGCACGGTGCCCGCGGGCCATCTCGGCGCCCCCGCCGACGTGGCCCACGCCGTCAGCTTCTTCGCCTCGCCACGCTCCGGCTTCCTCACCGGCCAGCGCCTGCTCGTCGACGGCGGCCGCGCCCGGCACGTCTGAGCGCGCCCCTCGATCACACCACCGACGGTCGATCCAGGCTCGACCAGAGCGGATCACCTTGGGCGACGAGCAGTTCGGCGATCTCGGCGCGGGCCTGCTCGACACCGCGGTCGCCGTCGACGCAATAGCCGGACTCGGCGACGGTCAGCAGCTTCACGTTCACCATGCGGAAGCGGGACAGCGGGCCGTCGACGGTGCGCGGGAAATCGTCGTCCTCCAGGCCGAGCAGCGCGGTGACGTGACCGTTCTCGTCCACGTAACGTCCGCGCGCGGAGTCCGGGAAGTCCAGCCCGCCCAGTCCCATCGACAGGGTGCCGTAGTGGGCGAGGTTGTCGGCGAAGCGGAACCCGTGCTGCGACACCGTCGAGGAGATCGCGGCGACCAGCTGCCCGAGCCACGAGGTCATGACGTCGCCGAAGCTCGCGTCGGCCGGCAGATCGCGGGAGGCCGCGTACACCTCCACCTCCACCCCGTTGGTCGGGTCCGCGTCCGACCACTCCGCGGGGAACGACAGACCCAGGCTGGTCACCACCGTCCCGTGCGCGTTGCGCACCACCCGGTGACTGGGTTGCCGGATGGTCGGCGGCGCGGGTTCGTTCACGCCCATCTGCGCCCACAGCTCCGCCGGGATGAACTTCGATTGATAGCGCGGGGCCGAAATTCCCTGATCGATCCGCCCCCACGCATTCCAGACGTCGTTGTGCAGGTCCCACATCCGGGCCTCGTAGCGCTCGTAGACATCCGTTTCGTCCGTATCGGTCACGGACATGACGTTAGCCGAGCCCTCCGACACCCCGGAAACACCGCTCGGCCAGGGTCGTTGGTCCTCATATCCGGTGCCGCGCGGCAGACGTATCGCCACGGGATCAGCTGCCAGGATGGAGGTGTCGACAACGAAGGGATCGTGATGAGCACTCTCGCCAATCAGCAATCGATCGTCGTCGGGGTGGACGGCAGCGCGGCCGCGCTCGCCGCCGCGCGCTGGGCCGCAGCGATCGCGGCCCGCCGCGCGGTGCGGCTGGAGGTCGTCTCGGTGGTGCCCACCTTCGACTACAGCCTCACGGCGGCCCAGGTCGCCGACGCCGACCTGCTGCCCACCCTGCGCATGCTCGCGAAGAAACATGCCGATGCCGCGGTCACCGCCGTGCGCGCCGACCAGCCCGACCTCGAGATCACCCAGGCCAACCCGGAGGGCGTGCCCGCCGACGAACTCGTGGCCGCGGGCGAGGGCGCCCGGCTGGTGGTGGTCGCCGCGAACACCGATTCCCGGCTCACCACGCTGCTGCTCGGCTCCACCGCGCTGCGTGTGGCGAACCAGTCCGCGTGCCCGGTCGCGGTGTGGCGCGGCGATTTCGGCACACCGCTGCCGGACACCAGGCCGGTGCTGGTCGGTGTGGACGGCAGCCCCGACAGCAACGCCGCCATCGGTGAGGCGTTCGAACTGGCCGCGCTGCTCGGGGCCGGTGTGCTCGCCGTGCACGCGTGGGCCTACCAGGATCTGTCGCAGTGGTCGCCGCGGCCGGAGAGCTGGGACGCCCTCGCCGAACAGGAGCACACCCTGCTCGGGGAGCGGCTCGCGGGCTGGTGCGACAAGTTCCCCGACGTGGAGGTGACCAGGCTGGTGGTGCGCGACTCGCCCACCAAGGCGCTGCTCCAGCAGGCCGGCGAGGCCCAGGCCGTGGTGACGGGCAGCCACGGGCACAACCGCGTCACCGGCTTGCTGCTCGGCTCGACCAGTCAGAACCTGCTGCACCACGCGCCGTGCCCGGTGCTGGTCACCAGGGCGTGAACGTCACTTCTCGTTGCGCGCCTTGGGGAATCGCTTCTGGCGGGCCACCCAGCCCGCCATCTTCGCCCAGTGGCCACGCTCCGGGGTGACGATCGAGGTGAGTTCGCGGTCCCACTCGTCGGCCTCGGCGAGGCCCTCGATGGTCTCCACCAGGTGCTTCGCGGTGGGCATATCGGCGACGACGCGGTCACCGAGGACGCCGTCGGCGCCGACGAGCGTGACCCGCACGCCGATGCGGCCGATCTGCTGGAGCACGGCGGTGGCGGAACCGCCGTGCTCGGCGACGAATCCCTTCACCGAGTCCACCAGGGCGCCGGACAGTTTCTCGGGGGCCGGGGCGGCGGCGGTATCAACGCTCATGCTCCCGGAGTTTACCGGCCGGTAGGTCCGAGTCCACCCCCGGCGGGTGTAGAACTGGATGTCATGCGCGCCATACAGGTTGCCGAACACGGCGGTCCCGAGGTCCTGCGATACACCGAGGTGCCGGAGCCGCAGATCGGCCCGGATCAGCTGCTGGTGGACACCCAGGCGGTCGGTGTGAACTTCATCGACACCTACATCCGCACGGGCACCTATCCGCATCCGGTGCCGTACGTGCCCGGTGCGGAGGGCAGCGGTGTGGTCGCGGCGGTCGGCTCTGACGTCACCGGGTTCGCCGTGGGCGACCGGGTGGCCTGGGCCGCCGCGCCGGGCAGCTATGCCGACCGGGTCGCGGTGCCCGCCGCGGTCGCGATCCCGGTGCCCGACGGCGTGGACCCGCCGGTCGCCGCCTCGGCGCTGCTGCAAGGGATGACCGCGCACTACCTGATCGAGTCGATCTACAAGCCCGAGCCGGGCGAGACGGTGCTGGTGCACGCGGGCGCGGGTGGCGTGGGCCTGATCCTCACGCAGCTCGCGACCGCGCGCGGCGTGCGGGTGATCACGACGGTGTCCTCCGACGAGAAGGCGGCGCTCTCGCGCGAGGCCGGGGCCGCCGAAGTGCTGCGCTACACCGACGATCTCGCCGACCAGGTGCGCGAGCTCACCGACGGCGTGGGCGTCGCGGCGGTCTACGACGGCGTCGGCAAGGCGACGTTCGACGCCAGCCTCGCCGCGCTGCGCATCCGGGGCACGCTCGCCCTGTTCGGCGCGGCCAGCGGCCCGGTCCCCCCGGTCGACCCGCAGCGCCTCAACGCCGGCGGCTCGCTGTTCCTGACCCGCCCCACATTGGCCCACTACACCCGTGACCGCGAGGAACTGCTCTGGCGCGCGGGCGACATCCTCGCCGCCCTCGCCGACGGCACCCTCACCCTTCGCATCGGCGCCACCTATCCCCTCGCCGAGGCCGAACAGGCGCACCGCGACCTGGAGGCCCGCAAGACCACCGGCTCGATCGTCCTGATCCCCTGAACGATCCCGCGCCGAAGGGCCGACGCACCGCGAGTGCGTCGGCCTTCGTGTTCGGGGGGTTTCGGCGGGAAGGTCAGCCGAAGAAGCTGCCGATCGTGTCCCAGCCCAGCACCGAATCCACGGCCAGGCCGCAGAACACCACCGCCAGGTAGTTGTTCGACTGGAGGAACAGCCGCAGCGGCTTCACCGACTCGCCCCGGCGCACACCGGAGTAGAGCTGGTGGGCCATGAGCAGGAACCAGGCGCCGGCCACCAGCGCCACCGCGGCGTAGATCACGCCGGTCGCGGGCACCAGGGCCAGCGTGGTGAGCACGGTGAGCCAGGTGTAGACGACGATCTGCTTGGTGACCGTCTCCTCGGTGGCGACCACCGGCAGCATGGGCACGCCCGCCGCGCGGTAGTCCTCCTTGTAGCGCATGGCCAGCGCCCAGGTGTGCGGCGGCGTCCAGAAGAAGATGACGCCGAACAGCGCCAGCGCGGGCCAGCCGATGGTGCCCGTCACCGCCGACCAGCCGACCAGCGCGGGCATGCAACCGGCCGCGCCGCCCCACACCACGTTCTGCGAGGTGCGCCGCTTGAGGCCGAGCGTGTAGACGAAGACGTAGAACAGGATGGTCGCGACCACCAGCGCGCCGCTGAGCAGGTTCGCCTGCCACCACAGCCACGCGAACGACGCGATGCCGAGCACGACGCCGAACACGAACGCGTTGCGCGTGGGCACCGCCTCGCGCGCCAGCGGCCGCTTGGCGGTGCGCTTCATCACCTTGTCGATATCGGCGTCGGCGACGCAGTTGAGGGTGTTGGCGCTGGCCGCGCCCATCCAGCCGCCGAACAGCGTGGCCAGGATGAGGCCGATGTCGATGTGGCCGCGGTCGGCCAGCAGCATCGTCGGGATGGTCGCCACCAGCAGCAGTTCGATGACGCGCGGCTTGGTCAGCGCGATGTAGGCGAGCACCCGCCGCATCAGTCTGGACGGCAGGCCGGCACCGGTGAACCGGTCGGCGAGCACCGTCGCGGAGGAGCCGTGCGCGCCATTGCCACCCGGCTGTTGCCCAATCCGCACTGTCTCTCCTCGCACGCTGTGCTCCGCATCCGGCAATGGAACGAGCAGCGCGCTCGTTTCCCGCTGTCACGGATACACAGCCTGTGCGGCGCGGCTACTACTACAGAGGATGGTAGACCCTCGCCGGCAGCGCTCCGACGCTCACCCCGGCCCCGACGGGCCCACCGCCCGGTCGGCAGGAGGTCACGATCGGTTCACCGCGCGGTCCGCGCCGGGTTGCGAAACGCGACACTACGCGCCGGTACGACGGGTTCCCGACATGCCGCTCAGGGGGCACATCTAGGGTGGTTGGGTACACCCGGTCGGCCCCGCGGCCGCCGCGCGTTCACGCCGCCCACCCACCCGCCGTCGACGAGACCAATGTCAGGAGAACCTCGGTCGTGTCAGTGACAGACGACATCCGCGCCCTCACTCAGCCGAACCACCCGGACGACTGGACGGATCTGGACACCAAGGCCGTCGACACCGTCCGTGTCCTCGCCGCCGACGCGGTGCAGAACGCCGGGAACGGTCACCCCGGCACCGCCATGAGCCTGGCCCCGCTGGCCTACACCCTCTACCAGCGGGTGCTGCGCCACGACCCGAGCGACCCGAGCTGGGTCGGCCGCGACCGCTTCGTGCTCTCGTGCGGGCATTCCAGCCTCACCCAGTACATCCAGCTGTACCTGGCCGGTTTCGGCCTGGAGCTCGACGATCTGGTCAACCTGCGCAAGTGGGGTTCGCGCACCCCCGGCCACCCGGAGTTCCGCCACACCGACGGCGTCGAGATCACCACCGGCCCGCTGGGCCAGGGCCTGGCCTCCGCGGTCGGCATGGCGATGGCGGCCCGCCGCGAGCGCGGCCTGTTCGACCCCGACGCCGCGCCGGGCACCTCGCCGTTCGACCACTTCGTCTACGTCGTCGCCTCCGACGGTGACCTGGAGGAGGGCGTCACCTCCGAGGCGTCCTCGCTCGCGGGCACCCAGCAGCTGGGCAACCTCGTGGTGATCTACGACGACAACAAGATCTCCATCGAGGACGACACCACCATCGCCTTCACCGAGGACGTGGCCCAGCGCTACGAGGCCTACGGCTGGCACGTGCAGACCGTGCTCGGCGGCGAGGACGTGGTCGCCATCGAGAACGCGATCGCCGCGGCCAAGGCGGAGACCGCCAAGCCCTCGATCATCGTGCTGCGCACCGTGATCGGCTACCCGGCGCCGAACAAGATGAACACCGGCGCCTCGCACGGCGCCGCCCTGGGCGCCGACGAGGTGGCCGCGACCAAGAAGATCCTGGGCTTCGACCCCGAGAAGACCTTCCAGGTGGACGAAGAGGTCATCGCCCACACCCGCAAGGCCGTCGAGCGCGGCCAGGCCGCGAAGGCCGCGTGGCAGAAGGAGTTCGACTCCTGGGCCGCCGCCAACCCGGAGCGCAAGGCGCTGTTCGACCGGCTGGCCAACCGCGATCTGCCCGAGGGCTGGACCGAGCAGCTGCCGATCCACGCGCCCGACCCCAAGGGCATGGCCACCCGCAAGGCGTCGGGCAAGGTGCTCGCCGCGCTGGCCGACGTGCTGCCCGAGCTGTGGGGCGGTTCGGCCGACCTCGCCGAATCCAATAACACCACCATGCCGGGCCAGCCCAGCTTCGGCCCCGAGTCGATCTCGACCGGCATGTGGAAGGCGAACCCGTACGGGCGCACCCTGCACTTCGGTGTGCGCGAGCACGCGATGGGCGCGATCCTCAACGGCATCGCGCTGCACGGGCCGACCCGCCCGTACGGCGGCACCTTCCTGGTGTTCAGCGACTACATGCGCCCGGCCGTGCGCCTGGCCGCGCTCATGCGGGTGCCCGCGATCTACGTGTGGACCCACGACTCCATCGGCCTGGGCGAGGACGGCCCCACCCACCAGCCGATCGAGCACCTGGCCGCGCTGCGCGCCATCCCGGGCCTGAACGTGGTGCGCCCCGGCGACGCCAACGAGACCACCTACGCCTGGCGCACCATCCTGGAGCGCGACTCCAGCGAGCACACCTCGCACTTCTCGGTGTCGGAGCCGCCGCACCAGGACGGCCCGTCGGCGCTGGCGCTGACCCGTCAGGACCTGCCGATCCTGGAGGGCACCAGCTACGAGGGCGTGGCCAAGGGCGGCTACATCCTGGCCGAATCGTCCACCGCCACCCCGCAGGTGATCCTCATCGCCACCGGCTCCGAGCTCCACCTCGCGGTGGCCGCGCGCACTACGCTGGAAGCGCAGGGCATCGGCACCCGCGTGGTCTCGATGCCGTGTGTGGAGTGGTTCGACGCGCAGGACAAGGCTTACCGGGACCAGGTGCTCCCCCCGGCGGTCCGGGCGCGCGTCTCGGTCGAGGCCGGTATCGCCATGCCGTGGCACCGGTTCACCGGCGACGCGGGCGAGACCGTCTCCATCGAGCACTTCGGCGCCTCGGCCGATCACAAGACCCTGTTCCGCGAGTTCGGCTTCACCGAAGAGGCGGTCGTCGCGGCGGCGCGGCGCTCGCTGGACAACGTGAAGGGATAAGCGCATGGCACAGAACGAGAACCTCGCGGCCCTGTCCGCCGCCGGTGTATCGGTGTGGCTGGACGATCTGTCGCGCGACCGGATCAACTCGGGCAACCTGGCCGAGCTGATCGCCACGCGCAGCGTCGTCGGCGTCACCACCAACCCCACCATCTTCCAGGGTGCGCTCAGCCAGGGTCACGCCTACGACGCGCAGGTGAAAGACCTTGCGGCACAAGGGGCCGACGCCGACGCGGCGATCCGCACCATCACCACCGACGACGTGCGCTCCGCCTGCGACGTGCTGGCCGGGGTGTACGAGGCCAGCCGCGGCGTGGACGGCCGGGTCTCCATCGAGGTCGACCCCCGCTTCGCGTTCGACGCGGACAAGACCGTCGCGCAGGCCATCGACCTGTGGAAGACGGTGGACCGGCCCAACCTGTTCATCAAGATCCCGGCCACCGAGGCGGGCCTGCCCGCCATCACCTCGGTGATCGGGGAGGGCATCAGCGTGAACGTCACGCTGATCTTCTCGGTGGCCCGCTACCGCTCGGTCATGGGCGCCTACCTGGACGGCCTGCGCAGGGCCAAGGCGGGCGGCCACGACCTGGCCAAGATCCATTCCGTCGCCTCGTTCTTCGTGTCCCGCGTGGACACCGAGATCGACAAGCGGCTCGAGGCCATCGGCACCGAGGCGGCGCTCGCGCTGCGCGGTAAGGCGGGCGTGGCCAACGCGCGCCTGGCCTACGCCGAGTACCAGGACGTCTTCGACGGCGGCGCGCACACCTCGACCTATCAGCATCTGGCCGCGATGGGCGGCAACCGGCAGCGCCCGCTGTGGGCGTCGACGGGCGTGAAGAACCCGGACTACTCCGACACCCTCTACGTCACCGAGCTGGTCGCCCCGAACACAGTCAACACGCTGCCGGAGAAGACGCTCGAGGCCGTCGCCGACCACGGCGAGATCCGCGGCGACACCATCAGCGGCACCGCCGACGAGGCGCGGCAGGTGTTCGACGCGCTGGCCGAGGTCGGCATCGACCTGGACGATGTGTTCGCGCTGCTCGAGCGCGAAGGCGTGGAGAAGTTCGAGAAGTCCTGGGAGGAACTGCTGACGGCCACCACCGCCGAACTCGGCGCCGCGTCCGGGGGCAACTGACCCCATGGCAGGCACAGCCACTCGCCCGTCGACCGGATGGCAGAACCCACTGCGCGACGAGCGGGACAAGCGGGTACCGCGGATCGCGGGCCCGTGCAGCCTGGTGATCTTCGGCGTCACCGGCGACCTGTCCCGCAAGAAACTGATGCCCGCCATCTACGACCTGGCGAACCGGGGGCTGCTGCCCCCCGGTTTCGCCCTGGTCGGCTTCGCCCGGCGTGACTACGCCGACGAGGACTTCGCGCAAGTCGTGCTCGACGCGGTGAAGTCCCACGCCCGCACGCCCTTCCGCCAGGAGGTCTGGGACCACCTGGCGGAGGGGATCCGGTTCGTGCAGGGCACCTTCGACGACGACGCGGCCTTCGCGACCCTCGCCGACACCTTGGCCCGGCTCGACGCCGAACGCGGCACGGGCGGCAATCACGCCTTCTACCTGTCGATTCCGCCGGACATGTTCCCGGTGGTGCTGGACCAGCTCTCCGAGCACAAGCTCGCCGAGCCCTCCACCACCGACGCGGCGGGCCGCAAACCGTGGCGGCGGGTGGTGATCGAGAAGCCGTTCGGGCACGACCTGGACAGCGCGGTGGAGCTGAACGCGCTGGTCAACCGGGTGTTCCCGGAGGAGACGGTGTTCCGCATCGACCACTATCTCGGCAAGGAGACGGTGCAGAACGTGCTGGCGCTGCGCTTCGCCAACCAGCTGTTCGACCCGATCTGGAACGCCAACTACGTCGACCACGTGCAGATCACCATGGCCGAGGACATCGGCCTGGGCGGGCGCGCCGGCTACTACGACGGCATCGGCGCGGCGCGCGACGTCATCCAGAACCACCTGTTGCAGCTGCTCGCGCTCACCGCCATGGAGGAGCCGATCAGCTTCGAGCCCAAGCAATTGCAGACCGAGAAGATCAAGGTGCTCTCCGCCACCAAACTGGTGGAGCCGCTGGACGAGACCACCGCGCGCGGCCAGTACGCCGAGGGCTGGCAGGGCGGCGAGCACGTGGTGGGCCTGCTCGACGAAGAGGGTTTCGACCCGAACTCGCGCACCGAGACCTACGCGGCCATCACCCTCGAGGTCGACACCCGCCGCTGGGCCGGGGTGCCGTTCTACCTGCGCACCGGAAAACGCCTGGGGCGCCGGGTGACCGAGATCGCGGTGGTGTTCAAGCGCGCGCCGCACCTGCCCTTCGACCAGACCATGACCGAGGAACTCGGCCAGAACGCGCTGGTGATCCGGGTGCAGCCCGACGAGGGCATCACCATGCGGTTCGGCTCCAAGGTGCCCGGATCGGGCATGGAGGTCCGCGACGTCAACATGGACTTCAGCTACGGCGAGGCGTTCACCGAATCCTCCCCCGAGGCCTACGAGCGCCTGATCCTGGACGTGCTGCTGGGCGTGCCCTCGCTGTTCCCGGTGAACGCCGAGGTCGAATTGTCCTGGCGCATCCTGGATCCCGTGCTCGAGCACTGGGCGGCCGACGGCAGGCCCGAACCGTACGAGGCGGGCACCTGGGGCCCGGACTCGGCCGACGAGATGCTGGCCCGCACCGGCCGGGAATGGCGGCGACCGTGATCATCGACCTGCCCGACACCACGACCGGCGCGGTGACCAAGCGCCTCATCCAGCTGCGCGAGACCAACGGCGTCATCACCATGGGCCGGGTGCTCACCCTGGTGGTGTGCACGCTGGACAGCTCCGAGGCCGAGGACGCCATCGATGCGGCCAACGACGCCAGTCGCGAACACCCTTGCCGCGTGGTGGTTCTCGCGCGCGGCGACCGGGACGCCGAGACCAAATTGGACGCGCAGATCCGCGTCGGCGGCGACGCGGGCGCGGCCGAGGTGATCGTGCTGCGGTTGCAGGGACAGCTGGTGAATCACGAGAGCAGCGTGGTGATCCCGTTCCTGCTGCCCGACACGCCCGTGGTGGCGTGGTGGCCGCGGGGCGCGCCGGAGTTCCCGTCCCGGGATTCGGTGGGCAAGCTGGCCACCCGGCGCATCACCGACGCCACCTTCGCCCGCGATCCGCAGGCCACCATCAAGAACCGCCTGAACTCCTACGCTCCCGGCGATACCGATCTGGCGTGGAGCCGGATCACGTACTGGCGGGCGCTGCTGGCGGCCTCGCTCGACGAGCCGCCGTTCGAGCCGGTCGACTCGGTCACGGTGTCGGGCCTGCGCGAGGAGCCGGCGCTGGACATCCTGGCGGGCTGGTTGGCGGCGCGGCTGAACTGCCCGGTGCACCGGCGCACGGGACCGCTGCGGGTGGAGGTGCACCGGCCCACGGTGTCCATCGCCATCGAGCGGCCGCAGACCGGGCGCACCGCCACGCTCACCAGGACCGGCGATCCCGATCAGCGGATCGCGTTGGCGCGCAGGGAGACCCGCGACTGCCTGGCCGAGGAACTGCGCAGGCTCGACGCCGACGACATCTACGTCGAGGCCCTCGCCGGAATCGAGAAGGTGACCTATGAGTGAGACCCCCGCTCAGCAGTACGCCGATCAGGATCGGCGCATCGACAGCGGTTTCCCCGCGAACACCGTCGAAGTGCATCCGGGCAACGCCGAGTTGATCGCCGCGGCGGCGGCGCGTTTCGTGCAGGTGGTGGTCGCCGCGCAGGCCGCGCGCGGATCGGCGTCGGTGGTGCTCACCGGCGGCGGGTCCGGTGTCGCGCTGCTGGAGAAGGTGCGCCAGGCGCCCGGCGACATCGACTGGGCGAAGCTCGATCTCTTCTGGGGCGACGAGCGTTTCGTCCCGGCGGGCGACGCGGAGCGCAACGAATTGCAGGCCAGGCAGGCGCTGCTGGATCACGTGCCGGTCGATCACGCGCGCGTCCACCCGGTCGCCACGTCCGACGGCGAGTACCCCGATCCGGTCGAGGCGGCCGCCGAGTACTCCACCGCCGTGCACGCGTATCTGGCCGAGCACGGGGCGTTCGATCTGCATCTGCTCGGCATGGGCGGTGAGGGACACGTGAATTCGCTGTTCCCGCACACCGACGCGGTGCGCGAGGAGCACGAACTCGTTGTCGCGGTGACGGATTCGCCGAAGCCGCCACCGGTGCGGGTCACCCTCACGCTGCCGGCGGTGCGCCGCTCCCGCCACGTGGTGCTCGTGGTGGGCGGCGCGGCCAAGGCGGAGGCGGTCGCCGCCGCGCTCGGCGGCGCGGACCCGGTCGACATTCCGGCCGCCGGGGCGCGCGGCAGCGAGTCCACGACGTGGCTGCTGGATCAGGACGCCGCGGCGGGTCTGAGCTGAGGCCCGGCCGCGTGCGCAGCCGTGCGGCGTCCGGGGCCGGCACGTGAGCGCCGACGCGGGCCGGACGCTCGACGAGCTCTTCCGAGCCGAGATCACCGAACTCCCCACCGCGCCCGCCGCGAACTCCGAGCTCGACGCGGCGCAGTTGTGGGAGCTGTTCGAAGCCCAGGCCACCAGTAGGCATCTCGACTTCGCCGCGCGCGCACTGGGTGTCGCGCGGCGCGGGTACTACAGCATCGGGTCGTCGGGGCACGAGGGCAACGCCGCGGTGTCGGCGGCGCTGCGGGTCACCGATCCCGCTCTGCTGCACTATCGTTCGGGCGCGTTCTTCGTGCACCGGGCGCGGCGGGTGCCGGGTCTCGACCCGATCCGGGACGTGCTGCTCGGGGTGGTGGCCGCGGCGGTCGACCCCATCTCCGGCGGCAGGCACAAGGTGTTCGGCAGCAAAGCCGCGCACGTGATCCCGCAGACCTCGACCATCGCCTCGCATCTGCCGCGCGCGGTGGGGCTGGCGTTCGGGATCGAGCGCGCGGCGCGGCTGGGCCGGGCGACGGAGTGGCCTGCCGACGCGGTGGTGCTGTGCACGTTCGGCGACGCGTCGGCCAACCACTCCACCGCTACCGGGGCCATCAACACCGCGATTCATACGGCACACCAAGGGATTCCGGTGCCGATCCTGTTCGTGTGCGAGGACAACGGGATCGGCATCAGCGTGCCCACTCCCCCGGACTGGATCGAGCACGCCTACGGCGCGCGGCCCGGCCTGACCTACTTCACCGCCGACGGATGCGATCCGCTCGACGCGCTCGCCACCGCCCGCCGGGCCGCCGACTGGGTGCGCGAACACCGCGCACCCGCATTCCTGCGGCTGCGCACGGTGCGTCTGCTCGGGCACGCGGGGTCCGACGTGGAGTCCGCCTATCGCCGCGCCGCCGATATCGCCGCCGATCTGCGCCGCGATCCCGTGCTGGCGACCGGGCGCCTGCTGGTCACCTCGGGGATCACGAAACCGTCCGAGGTGCTGGCCCGCTACGACGACATCGCCCACCGCGTGGCGACGATGGCCGAATTGGTCTGGCGCGAGCCGAAACTCACCACGGCGGCCGCGGTGACGGCACCGCTCGCGCCGCTGCGGCCCGACGCCGTCCGCGCCGACGTCATCACCTCGGCGGTCCTCCCGGCATCGCGTTCGGGGGCGGATCATTCGCGCTTCGGCGGCTCCGAGCCCGACGACACGAACGGGAGCGTAGCGGAGCGGTCCGGCACGCAGCTCGATTCCACATTCGCAATCACCACGCCCACAACCCGTTCCGAACCACTCACGCTCGCCCAGGCCGTCAACCGCACCCTCGCCGACCTACTCGCCCGCGACTCGGATGTGCTGGTCTTCGGCGAGGACGTCGGGCGCAAGGGTGGCGTCTACGGCGTCACCAAGGGGTTGCAGAAACAGTTCGGCGCGCGGCGGGTATTCGACACGCTGCTGGACGAGCAGAGCGTGCTCGGCACCGCCCTCGGTACGGCGCTGGCGGGTTTCGTGCCGATCCCGGAGATCCAGTACCTCGCCTACCTGCACAACGCCGCGGACCAAGTGCGCGGCGAGGCGGCGACTTTGCAGTTCTTCTCGCACGGCCGCTACCGCAATCCGATGGTGGTGCGCATCGCCGGGCTGGCGTATCAGAAGGGGTTCGGCGGGCACTTCCACAACGACAATTCCCTTGCGGCGCTGCGGGATATCCCGGGCGTGATCCTCGCGGTGCCGTCGCGCGCCGACGACGCCGACGCCCTGTTGCGCACGTGTGTGTCCGCCGCGCGGGTCGACGGGCGGGTGTGCGTGTTCATCGAGCCGATCGCGCTGTACCACACCAAGGACCTGTATCCCGGCGACGGCGCGTGGCTCGCGCCGCCCGCCGCCGAGCATGTTCCGGTGGGTCGCGCCCGCGTCCACGGGGACGGCGCCGATCTGACCATCGTCACCTTCGGCAACGGCGTCCCGATGAGCCTGCGCGCGACGCACACGCTCGCCGCACGCGGTGCGCACGCGCGTGTTCTCGACCTGCGCTGGCTCGCGCCGCTGCCCGTCGAGGATCTGCTCACCCACGCCCGCACCACCGGGCGGGTGCTGGTTGCCGACGAGACGCGACGCTCCGGCGGGGTGTCCGAGTCCGTTTGCGCCGCGCTGCTGGACGGCGGGTTCACCGGCCGCGTCGCGCGGGTCACCAGCGCCGACAGCTTCGTCCCGCTCGGCCCCGCCGCCGACGCCGTGCTGCTGGACGAGGCCGGGATCGTCGCCGCCGCAGCGGAACTACTCGCGGATCGGCACTGATCCGCGAGTTACGGAATCGAGGCGGGGATCGTCGGCGCCACAGCCGAACTACACGTGGATCGCGACCGATCCGCGAGTTCCGGATTCGGCGCGCGGTTACGGGAAATACCCTGGAGCAGACGACGAAGTCCGCGGCGAAAGGGTAGGGCCATGACGATGTCCATCCTCGGTGAGGTGCGACCCGAGCACGATCCCGGCGCCGGCGACGACCGCGTCCTGCTGCACTACCTGCGCTCGTACCGCCAGCCCGTCCTCGAGGTCTGGTCGGCGTGCACCGCGCCCGCCCAGCTCGAACGCTGGCTGGGCAAGGTGTCCGGCGGTGGCGGCAACTTCACCATCGAACTGCTGGACGGCCCCATCCCCGGCCCGGTCGCGGTGCGCGTGGACCACTGCGCGGCCCCGCACGAACTGGTGATCCACATCGACGGCTGCATCCTCGAACTCCATCTCGGCCGCGTCGGCGTGCTCACCAACCTCGAACTCACCCGCCGCCACCTCTGCCACGCCGACGCCCCCGCCGTCGGCCCCCGCTGGCAGTACCTCCTCGACCGCCTCACCGCCTACCTCGACTACAAACCCCTCCCCACCTGGTCGGACTACCCACCCCTCACCGAGGAGTACCGCTAGCGCAGGAAGCGGTACCAGTCGCCGTCGAAGTGGGTGAACCGGTAGGCGACACTGTCGCCGGGGGACGGCACGGGCGGTTCGTGCTCGAAGTGCGCGAACCCGGCGGTGCCGATCAGCGAACTGCTGTTGTGGAACAGGCATCCGCCGGAATACCGGTCCACCCGCGTGATGGTGTACACCCCGAACCGGGACTGATCGTTCGTCGGCACACATTCGGCGGCCGCCGAGTTCATGGCGCCCTCGGACAGCCACCAGCCGAGACGCTCGGGCCCGCCCGACCACAGCAGCGACCACGACGCGAGCACCACCGCCGGCGCCACGAGGCTCAGCAGATTGCCGCGCCTGCGCAGAAACATCCCGCTCAACGTGCAGAACAACCACGACAGCCCCGCCAGCACCAGACCACCACCGGCGAGGAGCGTGTACGTCGCGTCACCGTCGACCAGTTGCCGCCAGATCGCCAACCCGCAGCAGAGCACCGCGACGGACCCCGTCGTCAGCGCCCACACCATCCACCACGCCGGCATCCCGCCGGCCCGCTCTTCACCCCCATCACGCATCACGCCACCGTACCGGCCGGGAATCAGGTGTCGTCGGTGGCCGGAAGGGCGACGGCGTACACCGCCTCGGCGAGTGCTGTCACTTGGGTGGCCATGCCCGGCTTGCGCAGGTGCGGGGTGCGAGCGAGGTCGTCGACCAGTGCGATCACGACCTCGGTCAGCAGGGTCGCCGCCAAAGGCGAGAGCTCCGGGCGGTGTTCGGCGAGGACGGCGGCCCATTCGGCGACCAGCTCGTTGCGCACGCGGCGGGCGGTGTCGGCGGCCGGGTCGCCCAGGTACAGGCGTTCGGTCACGGCGATGCCCGCCAGGTCCGGGAACCGGATGGCGAAGGACACGTAGTACTCGGTCATCCGCGCCAGGGCGTCGGCGGGGCGCGTGGCGGCACCCTTGGCGGTGAACAAGCCCAGCGTCATCCACTCGTTCACCCGGTTGATCAGGGCGCCGAGCACCAGTTCCTTGCTCGGAAAGTAGTGGTACACACTGGGTCCCAGAATGCCGGCCGCCTCGCCGATGTCCTCCACCGACACCGCCGGGTACCCGCGTTCGGCGAACAGCCGCGCCGAGTGCTCGAGGATCTGCTCGCGCCGGGAGGTGAGAGGCACGACCGCGGGGGCCGCCCCGGCCGGTTCGGGCGGATCCAGCAATGCGATCGCCTCGGCCGCCGCCAGCAGAATCCGGTCGGACTCCGGTCGCGGCAATGTCCGCGTGTGGTGACCGGTGCTGGCCACCACCGACAGCACCGCCCACGCGAGCAGTTCGACCGTGGGCGAACCGGCGCCGTCGGGCCCGCCGCGATAGTCCGCGATGAGATCGGCGATGCGGCGCGCGATCGCGGTGAGCCGGGTGCGGACGACCGCGCGTTCCTCCGGCCGCAGGTGCCGGGCCTCCCGTTGCCAGAGCACCGCGTGGGACCGGCCGTCGAGGGTGACCTCGACCAGCGCCGCGATCGCCGAGCGGAACCGCGCGCGCGGTGTGGACTGCGCCGCCGCCTCGTCCAGCGCGACGTTGTAGGGGTCCTGGGACGCCAGCGCCACCGCGTACAGCAGCTCGTTCTTGTTGCGGTAGTGCCGGTACAGGGCTCGGGCGGTCACCCCGACCGACCGGGCGATGTCCTCCATCCGCACCGCGGCGAACCCCCGCGCCGCGAACATGTCCGCCGCTTCCTTCGCCACGGACAGCCTGCGGTCGCGCGGCCTGCGCCCTGATGCGGCGTCGCCGGCGGTCGCGGTCATCGATCTCCGGCGGCGGTCACCGCGGAGAGTTGTTCGCGCAGCACGTGTTTGAGCACCTTTCCAGCCGCCGACAGCGGCAGTTCGTCGGCGAAACTGACCGATCGCGGCACCTTGTACCCGGCGATCATCTGCTTGGTGAACGCGCGGATGTCCTCGACGCCGGGCCGCGTCCCCGCGCGCGGCACCACCACCGCGTGCACGCGTTCGCCGTACCGGTCGTCGGGCACGCCGACCACCGCGCACGCGGCCACGTCAGGGTGACCGGTCACCGCGTTCTCCACTTCCATGGAATACACGTTCTCCCCTCCCGTGATGATCATGTCCTTGATCCGGTCGACCAGGAAAAGATAGCCGTCCGCGTCGAGATAGCCGCCGTCGCCGGTGTGCATCCAGCCGCCGCGCAGCGCCTCGGCGGTGGTGTCGGGCAGGTTCCAGTAGCCCCGCATCACGCCGTCCCCGCGCACCACCACCTCGCCGACGACGCCGGCACCGACCGGACGCTCCTCGCGGTCGACCACGCGCAGCTCGCAGTGCACGGCGGGCCGCCCGACCGACCGCAGCCGATCCGATCCGGGCCGGTGGTCGGCCGGGGTGAGCATGGTCGCCACCGGGGAGAGTTCGGTCATGCCGTAGGTCTGCACGCACTCGAGGCTCGGCACCTTCGCGAGCACACGCTCGAGCACGGTCGTCGGGATCGGCGCGGCCCCGTAGACGAGGCGCCGCAGACTGCTCAGATCGGTGTCGTCGCAGTCCGGGTGCTCGAACACCATGCGCACCATGGTGGCCACCAGCAGCAGGTCGGTGACTCCGTGCGCGGCCACGGCCCGCAGCACCTCGCCCGGCTCGAACCTGGGGATCACCACCTGGGTGTTGCCGAGCGTCGTGTGCGCGACCCACCCCGCCAGGTCACCGAGGTGGAACATGGGCGCGGCGTGCAGCATCGACCCGCCGGGGGTGGCGAACCCGCAGGTGGCCATGGCGCCGAGCGCGGAGGTCATCAGGTTGTCGTGGCTGAGCATCACGCCCTTGGCGCGGCCGGTGGTGCCCCCGGTGTAGAACAGGGCGGCGAGACTGTCTCCGCCACGCCTGCTGTCCTCGACCGGATCTGCGCCCGCGATCAATTCCTCGACCGGCAGCATGCCCTCGGGCGCGGGTCCGTCGCCGCACCAGACGAGCTCGGCCAGGCCCGGACACCGCGCGCGGACCGCAGCGGCCGTCTCGGCGAATTCGTCTCCGACACAGAGGATCTTGGTGTCGCAGTCGTTCAGCGACGCGGCGATCTCCGGCACGCTCCACCGGATGTTGACGGTGTTGAGCACGCCGTCGGCCCAGCAGGTGGCGAGCAGATAGTCGAGGTAGCGGTCGGAATTGAGGGAGAGCATGCCGACCCGGTCGTCGGCGCGCAGGCCGAGCGCGCGCAATCCGCCGGCGAAACGGCGCACGCGCTCGGCCTGTTCGGCGAACGTGCGGGTGCGGTCGCCGTAGACGGAGGCGACGCGGTCGGGGTGGGCGGCCAGTGCCCGGTGCAGTCCCTGCGTGAGATACATGACGCTGTCCTGGTTCTCGTGGCGGTTCGCGGTCAGGTGGTCAGCAGGACGCACGCCGCCACGCCGGGTGCGCCGTAGACCTGGGTGTAGCCGACCCGCGGCGTGCCGGGCACCTGCCGCGCCCCGGCCTGTCCGCGCAACTGCACGCAGATCTCGTGGATCTGGCGCAGCCCGGACGCGCCGATGGGTTCGCCGTTGCAGAGCAGCCCGCCGTCGGTGTTGATCGCGAGGCGGCCGTCGAGGGCGGTGGCGCCGGACCGGACGAGCCGCTCCTGTTCGCCGTCGGCGCAGAATCCGTTCTCCGCCATATGCATCAGCTCGGCGCCCGCCTCGGAATCCTGGAGCTGAGCCACCCGCACTTCGTCGGGCCCGATGCCCGCCATGTCGAAGCAGGCGGCCGCGGCGGCGACCGTCGGGGCGGGGGCACGCTCGGCGGGCAGCGAGGTCGAGAAGACCTCGAACGAGCCGAACTGCCTGGTGCGCACCGAGATTCCGCGGATGTAGACCGGAGTGTCGGTGTAGCGGTGGGCGTGCTCGGCCGGGCACACCACCAGCGCGGCCGCACCCTCGCTGGGCGCGCAGAACATGTACTTGGTGAGCGGGTGGTTCAGCATGGGCGCGGCGGCGATCTGTTCGGCGGTGAACGGCTCCCGGCGCCACGCGGTCGGGGTCCGCGCACCGTTGCGGTAGCTCTTGGCCGCGATCTCGGCGAGCAGGAACGGATCGATGCCGTGGTCGTGCAGGTAGCGGTTGATCTTCATGGCGAAGAACTGGGTGGTGAGCATGAGACCCGTGTCGCCGTACCAGGATTCGAGCCCGAACAGGGCGGGGTTCACGTCGAAGGCGCCGCGCGCGTGTTTGTCGAATCCGACGACCAGTCCCAGGCCGCCCTGCCCGGCGGCGACGGCGTTGCAGGCCATCGCCACCGCGCTGCCCGCCGTGGCGCATCCGTTGGACACGTTCACGAACGGCAGGCCGGTCAATCCCATCCACCGCACCAGGGAGTCGGCCGTCGTGCCCTCGCCCGCGGCGGTGTTGGCGCCGTAGGACCCGCCGAAAGCGAAATCTATGTCACGCCACTCGACTCCCGCGTCGCGCAGTGCGGCACGCGCCGCCAGCGCGCCCATCGCCACCGCGGACACCCCCGGATGCCTGCCGAACGGATACAGCCCGATGCCGACGATCGCGGTGTCCATGCGGTCACCCCCCGTCCTCGGCCAGGGGGCGGAAACAGTGGATCGACCGCGCGCCGCCCGCACTCTCGAACGCGCACAACCGCACCCGCATCGGCATTCCGATCGCCAGCGACTCCGGGTCCGCGCAGTCGATCCGGCCTTCGACCAACCCCTGACCCGCGAACTCGACGTATCCCACGGCGTAGGGGACGAATTCGCCCACCCCCGCGTACGGCGGTGATTTCGGCGGGAAGTTCTGGATCGTGAAAGTCCACAGCGTGCCGGTCTCGCGATACTCCGTCTCGAGCAGATCGCCGAGACCGCAGCGCGGGCAGGTCGACTGAACGGGGAAGGTCGTGACATCGCAAGGCGCGCAACGGCTGCCGAGCAGGCGCGGCGCGTCCGGCTCGCCGGTGAACAGGTGCGCGGCGAGGGGAGCGAGAACGTCCGGCATCAGCCCTCCGCGCCGATGAGTGCGTAGGCGAGCACGAGGGTTTCGTCGCCGTCGTTGAACCACCCGTGCGGTGTGCCGTTCTGCACCAGGCAATCCCCCGGGGCGACGGCGACTTCCACGCCGGGGCCGCGCATCGTGCCGTGCCCGCTGAGCACGACGACGTAGTCGACGGTCCGGGTGGTGTGCTCGCCCGCCCGTTCGGTGGAGAAGGTCTCGGCCGCGCCGGGCAGCGCCGCCTCCATCTCCGCGGCGGCCGCCGCCAGGTCGGCACCGGGCGGCGGAATGTAGTCGATTCCCGGTGGGATACACAGGAATCCGAACCGAACCCCGGGCGGGGCGGGATAGAACGGGGCCTTGCGGTCACCGTCGGACGCGGCGGCGACCGGCAGCGCGGGCTTGTCCGTCTCCCAGACGCGGTAGATCTCCACGCCGGGCAGCAGGGTCGCGGTCACCGGTTCGACGGGGCCGTCGTCGAGCACGACGGTGTCTCCGTTCGCGGCGGTACCGAGGACGATCCGGCGATTCTTCATGGGGGTGAACCTCTTTCGACAGGGTGCGGTCAGTGCGGGAAGGCGGCGGCGAACGCTTCGAGTTCGCGCGGGATGTCCGGCCCGGCCGGCTGGTAGACGATCTCGGTGGTGCCCGCCTCGGCGAGTTCGGCCAGCCGGTCCCGCCAGCGGGCCGGGTCGAGGGCGACGCCGGTGGCCGCCATCAGCTCGGCGGTGACGAACGGCCGGTCCCGGTCGTTCACCGAGTGCAGGTGCCCCTCGTGCAGGGCGAGGTGGCGTTCGCGTTCGGGGACGTCGCGATACGCGGTCTCGGCCCACTCGCGTGCGCCCGGGATCAGGTCGAACATGCCGAATTCGCTGGCCACGTGCAGCAATACGCTCGCGCCGTGTCCGGCGGCCGCGATCGCGCGCTCGGAGCCCGGGTCCTCGCCGTCGTCGAGGACGGTGCCGAACACGACCTGGGAGCTCCACGCGAAGCCGGGGATCGGTTTGGTCACGGCGAGCACACCGTCGGCGTGCTTGCGCGCCACCTCGATCCCTTTCGGCCCCTCGGCGGCCACCACCCACGGCACAGTGACGGGGCGGGCCGGGGCGAACGGCGCCTCGTGCAGCATCCGCATCGGCGCGCCCTCCCACTCGACCTGCTCACCGGCCAGCAGGGCTTTGACGGCTTCGATGTAGCCGGCGACATCGCGCCAGCGCGACGGTCGCTGCCCCATGCTGACCCGGCCGGTGAATCCGGTCCCGACGCCGACCGCGACGCGATCGGCGCCGGCGAGGGACACCAGTTCGGCGATCGCCGCGGCGGTCACCATCGGGTGTCGTAGCGAGGGGACGAGCACGCCGGGCCCCAGTCCGATGCGCTCGGTGCGCTCGGCGGCGCGGCACAGCTGGACCCAGACGTCGGCGTAGAGGGCGGGCGAATCGTAGAACCAGGCGCGCGCGTAGCCGAGTCGTTCGGCCACCCGCGCGTGTTCGTGGCTGGCCAGCGAACTGGTCAGCGAACACGACAGGGTGAGTGTCATCGGGGATCTCCCAAGGCGCGGTCTGCGGACTCGCCGAGCAGCGAAGTCCATGAAGACTAGATATGTCGTAGGTCATACCGTAGCACCGACTCCCCGCGGTGGGCAATGGTTGCTAGGTCGACTTGAAGAGCCGAATCCGCAGGGATCACCGCACTTACTGGCGCATGAGCTGGAAAGCGGGGCTGGACAACTAGCGTCCCAGGGGTGAAAGTCAATGGTGACTAGAATGACTACAACCGCGCTTCGGAGAGCGTCGACCACACCCGACAGGCTGGAGGTTCACCATGCAGCACCGTTCGCCCTGGGTGGACGACGAAGTCGCCGCGCTCGCGGAGATGGCCCGGCGTTTCATCACCCGCGAGGCGCTGCCGCATCGGCAGCGCTGGCTCGACCAGGGCCACGTCGACCGCGAATTCTGGCAGCGCGCGGGCGCGGCCGGGCTGCTGTGCGCGTCGATTCCGGAGGAGTACGGCGGTGGCGGCGGCACCCTCGCCCACGACCTGGCGGTGTTCCGCGCGCCCCTGCAACTGACCGAAACGGGATTCGGCATCGGCAACGCGGTGCACAGCGGCGTCGTGGCGCACTACCTGCTGGCCTACGGCAACGAGGAACAGAAACGACGCTGGTTGCCGGGTATGGCGGCCGGCACCGCGATCGGCGCGATCGCGATGACCGAACCGGACGGCGGCTCGGATCTCCAGCGGCTGCGCACCCGCGCGGTCCGCGACGGCGACCACTTCCTCGTGGACGGCGCGAAGACGTTCATCAGCAACGGAACCCAGGCCGACCTGGTGATCGTGCTGGCCAAGACCCGGCAGGGCGCGGGCGCGAAGGGCATCTCGCTGCTGCTGGTCGAGACCGGGAGCACCGCGGGATTCCGGGTCGGCCGCCGCCTCGACAAGATCGGCTTGCACGCCCAGGACACGGCGGAGCTGTTCTTCGACGCGATGCGGGTGCCCGCCGCGAATCTGCTCGGCGAACCCGATCGCGGCTTCGGCTACGTCATGACCCAGCTCGCCAGGGAACGGCTGCTGCTCGCCGACAGCGCGCTCGCGGTGGCCGAGGAGGCGCTCACCCTCACCGTCCGCTACACCAAGGAACGCCACATCTTCGGCGCGCCGCTGTTCGCGATGCAGAACACCCGCTTCGAGCTGGCGCGCTGCGCGACGCTCACCCGCACCACCCGTGCCTTCGTCGACGCCTGCGTCATGGACTGGTTGCGCGGCGAGCTCGACACCGCCTCGGCGTCGATGGCGAAGGCGCACGCCACCGAAGTGCAGGGTGAGGTCCTGGACCGCTGCCTGCAACTGTTCGGCGGCTACGGGTTCACGCTCGAGTATCCGATCGCGCGGATGTACGCCGACGCCCGCGCCCAGCGGATCTACGGCGGCGCCAACGAGGTGATGAAGGAACTGATCGCGCGGTCGCTGTAGCCCGCCGTCAGGCGGTCCGGTCGGCGACCGGGACGAGGTCGGCGAGGTGGGTGCGGAGGAGGTGGTTCACCTCGTCGGTACGTTCCAGTTGGACGAGGTGGCCCGCGTCGGCGATCTTGGTGACCGCGCGCAGGCCGGGGACGTGGGCGCGGAGGGTGCCGAGGGGGTCGCGGCCGCTGAAGCCTTCCATGTCGGGGTCGCGGTCGCCGTAGAGGAAGTAGGTGGGGACGGTGATCTTCGCGTCGGCGAAGTCGGCGGTGAGTTCCCAGTTGCGGTCCAGGTTGCGATACCAGTTCAGGCCGCCGGTGAAGCCGGTGCGTTCGAATTCGGTGGCCAGCGTGTCGAATTCGGACTCCGAGAGCCAGCGCCACGGTAGCGCGGGCGCGTCCGGCAGCACGTCGAGGTAGCCGGTGCCCTCGGCGGGAAACCGCCAGGTATCGAGGTAGTGGTAGTCGGCGCTCAGCGAATGGTAGACCCGGGCGAGGAACTCCCGAGGCCGCGCACCGAGCTCCGCATCCGCCACGCCCGGACGCTGGAAATAGTCGAGGTGCAGGAAGTGGCGCTGCGCCGCCTTCGCCCACAACTGCGACGGCGCGCGGGGCGGGCGCGGCGCGTACGGGTTGTTCAGCACGATCAGGCCCGCGACCCGCTCGGGCGCGCGCAGCGCCAGCTCCCACACCAGGGCCGCGCCGAAATCCAGCCCCACGAACACCGCGCGCGGCTCCCCCAGGTCGTCCAGCAGGCCGAGCAGGTCACCGATGACGGCGGCGTTGGTGAACGCCGACACGTCGTCGGGGCATTCGGTGCGACCATATCCGCGCAGATCGGGGGCCAGCGCGCGGTACCCGGCGGCCGCGACGGCGGCGAGTTGGCGGTGCCACATGAACCAGGTGTGCGGGAACCCGTGGCAGAAAACCACCGGATGCCCCGTGCCCTGCTCCGCCACGTGCAGCCGGATGCCGTTGGTCTCCACGATCCGATGCGTCAGTTCCACCGGTGCCTCCAAATCTAGAACCTGTTCTACATTCACGGTAGTGTCCCGGAGTTGTGAGCGGAATACCTGGGAATCTGCACGGCCGGGTCGCGGTCGTCACCGGCGCGAGCCGCGGCATCGGCAAGGGCATCGCGCTGGAACTGGGCGCGGCGGGCGCCACGGTGTACGTCACCGGCCGGTCCGCCGCCGCCGGACGGCTGCCGGGCACGGTGCACGCGACGGCGGAGGAGATCGACGCGCTGGGCGGCACCGGGGTGCCGTTCGTCTGCGACCACCGCGACGACGACGCGGTCCAACGCCTGTTCGAGCGCGTGCGCGAGGAGCGCGGCCGCCTCGACGTACTGGTGAACAACGTCTACAACTCCCCCGCCGCCGCGCGCTGGCTCGGCAAGCCGTTCTGGGAGGTGCCGCCCTCGGCGTGGGACGAGACCTTCGACGTGGGCGTCCGATCCCATTACGCGGCAGCGTGTTTCGCCGCGCCACTGCTGATCGCCTCGCGCGGGCTGCTGGTGAACATCTCCTCCCCCGGTTCGCAGCGCTATATGCACAACGCCGTCTACGGCGTCGCCAAGACCGCGCTGGACCGGCTCACGGCCGACCTCGCCCACGACCTCACCGGCACCGGCGTCACCGCCGTCTCCCTGTGGCCCGGCATCGTGAACACCGAACTGCTGCAAATGGTTCCGGCCGACGCGCAGGGACGCCGACTGGTCACACTGCCCGGCGAGGGCACCTTCGATCTGGCCGCCGCCGAGTCCCCGCACTTCCCGGGGCGCGCGGTCGCCGCGTTGGCGGCCGACCCGGATCGACTATCCCGCACCGGAAAGGCTTGGCGCGTCGCCGATCTCGCCGACACCTACGGATTCACCGACGTGGACGGGCGAATCCCGCGCTCCGGCTGAGCTATCCGGCGCAGACGGCGTCGACCACGCCGAGGAAATCCCGGACCGGCCGGGGCGGTTCGGGTTTCGCGCGCCAGGCGAGCAGGACGCGCGACGGCGGCGCGTCGGGAATCTCGCGGTAGACGACGCCCGGATGCGGCGCGCGGACGCGGGCGAGTTCGGGCACCACGCCGATGCCGCGCCCGGCGGCGACCAGCTCCAGCCATTCGTCGAAGTTGGTGCAGGTGACGACCTCGCGCACGGGGTCGGACTCGGGCCAGGACGCGGCGTCGGTGGTGCCGGAGACCGTGTTGACCACCAGCGGCCAGTGGGCCAGACCGGCCCACGTGCGGGGTTCGCCGGTCGCCAGCGCGGAAGACGCCGAGACCGCGAGCACCCGGCGTTCGGTCGCGATCACCCGCGAGGCGAACCGGCTCGGCAACCGAATATGCCTGCGGTACACCGCGATATCGATGGTGCGGGCGTCCAGCGCGGCGATCGGGTCCTCCACCCGGCGCGGGCGCAGCCGCCCGCCGCGCGCCTCGTACCGTTCGCGCACCGCCGCGAACCAGGCGTCGGGCAGCAGCCAGGCGAAACCGATCTCCACCGCCGAGCGGCGCAGCAGTTCGGCGCGCACCGCATCGATGTCGGCGACGATGCGCCGGGCGTGCTCGAGCAGCGTGGCCCCTTCGTCGGTGAGGCCGAAGCGGCGCGAAGTGCGTTCGACCAGACGGCATTCCACGAGCCGTTCGAGCTGCTGGACGGTCCTGGTGAGCGCGGGCTGGCTCATGTGCAGGCGAGCGGCGGCCCTCGTGTAGTTCGCCTCCTCGCACAGCACGAGGAATGCGCGCAGATGCCGCAGCTCGATATCCATGCATTCAGCGTATACATGGTGCGCAAGAGGCATTTCCTGGAGGGGGTGGCCGGGCTGCCCAGCCGCCCCCTCCGGGCAGCCGTTACCGCGCGAATGCGCTCACTTCCGTGGGAACGGACTGTTGATCGTGGTGAAATACTGGGCGGCTGCCATGATCGCGACGGGCGCGGTGACCAGAATCTGCCCCGCGACGGTGCCCAGAGCGCCTACGGCGAGAACGCCCCCCAGGCAGCCGACAGCAGCCGCGGGAATGAACGGCCCGAACAGGCCGACGATAGTGGCCGAGGCGACGGTAGCGCCGACGATGCCGCCGAGCACGCAGCCCACGGCGGCGCCCCCGAGCCCGCCGACGAGTGTGCCGACCGCCGCCCCCATGGAGATGGTGGACGTCAGGCGACTCCACGCGGCCTGCTCACGTTCGTATTCCGACTTCCACGGCGCCTGGTCCTCGTACGGCAGAGCCACCGGGTGGTACCGCGCGTGCGCCACGCCGAACTCCGGCGTCAGGGTCGCGGTCCGCCCGCTGATGTCCGCGGCGATCGGAAATACGAAGTCGTCTACGCGGAAGGACAATTCGGCGCCCGCCAGCACAGTCCCGTCGTCCGCGAGGACTTTGAACGTGCCGTCCTCGACGATCAGCGAGCCTGCATCGGTGGTGATCACGGTCGCACCCTCCGCGGCCGACGCGGTGAACGCGACGCCCTCGGGCTCCGGCGCGGCGCCCGCCGCGCCCGCTCCCACGCCGAGCGCTGTGACCAGCAGTGCGCAGGTCGCGGCCAGACTTCTTCTCATTTCGGTACTCCTCATCCCTACCGGCCGGTGCGGATCCACCGGCCTCGGCGAGAAGACCGTCGCGAAGATCTCCGCGGTCGGCGCGTCGGCACGGCCTTTGTCTGTCGCACGATCGACAACGCCTATCGCCACGCCGCGATTACCCGTCGCTCCCCGAAACTCGACTCGACGAACAAGCGAGGAGGACGCGGATGGCGCGGCTGCGGATCGACGCGGTGTCGAAGCGATACGGCGAGGCCGAGGTGGTGTCGGGGGTGTCGCTCGACGTCGCCGACGGCGAGTTCCTGGTGCTGCTGGGCCCGAGCGGCTGCGGCAAATCGACACTGCTGCGGCTGGTCGCCGGACTGGAGACGCCCACCTCGGGCCGAGTTCTCCTGGACGACAACGACATCACCGAGACCGCGCCGCAGCGCCGCGACCTCGCCATGGTGTTCCAGAGCTACGCCCTCTACCCGCACCTGACGGTCGAACGCAATATCGCCTTCCCGTTGCGCGCCCGGCGCCACTCCCGCGCGGAGATCGCCGACCGCGTCGCCCGTGCGGCCGATGCGCTCGACCTCACCCCGCTGCTGCGCCGCAGGCCCGCGCAGCTGTCGGGCGGCCAGCGGCAGCGCGTGGCGCTGGCGCGCGCCATGGTGCGCGAACCCGGCGCGTTCCTCATGGACGAGCCGCTGTCGAACCTGGACGCGAAGCTGCGGGGCGCGACGCGCGCCGGTCTCATCGACCTGCACGACCGCCTCGGCGCGACCTTCCTCTACGTCACGCACGACCAGGTGGAGGCCATGACGATGGCGAACCGCATCGCCCTGCTCGACGCCGGGCGCCTCGCCCAGATCGGTTCGCCCACCGAGCTGTACGACCGTCCGCGATCCACTTTCGTGGCCGGTTTCCTCGGCGCGCCACCGATGAACCTGCTGGCCGCCACTGTCGTGGAACGCGACGGTGAACTGCGCGCTGTCGCGGACGGATTCGACGCCGCCCTCGGCATCACGGGCGCGCAGCGGGCGAGAACCGTCACCGTGGGCGTGCGCCCCGAGCGGCTGCGCCTGGTCGCGGCGGGCGCGTTGCGCGGACGGGTGACGCTGGTGGAGAACCTCGGCAGCGAGGAACTGCTGCACGTGGATCTCGGCGGCGGACGCCGGATCTGCGCACGCGCACCGCGTCCCGCGGGCCCGCGCGCGGGCGACCTCGTCCAGCTCGACGCCGAGCCCGCCGACCTGCACCTGTTCGATCCCGGATCCGGGCTGCGCCTGGAGTGGATCGACACCGAATCCCCGGCCCTGTCCGTGGCCTGAACCTTCACTGCCCCAAGTTTTTCCGACACCGAGGAGATACCTTCCCGTGAAACGTCCAGCCTCCCTCGCGGGCCTGGCCCTGGCGACCGCGCTGCTGGTGGGCGCCTGCGGCGGATTCGGCGCCACCGCGGGCGAATCCGCCGACGCGACGGCCCCGATCCCCGAACTCGCACCGGACCAGCAGGTTTCGATCGTCTTCGAGTCCTACAACTACGGCATGGCCGGCGCGTGGACCGACACCTTCGACGCCCTGATCGACGAATTCCACGCCGCGCACCCGAATATCACGGTGACGCCGCGGAAACCGCAGGGCAACAGCCCCAATCCGGCCACCGACACCATCTCCAGCATCCAGAGCCAGATCGTCGCGGGCGCACCGCCCGACGTCGCGCAGCTCGGGTTCAGCGATCTCGACTTCACCGTGAACCAGTTGCGCGCCAAGCCCTTGGACACGCTGTTCGGCACCGAGGCCGTGCAGCGCAACTTCGACGGCGCACGCCACCCCTACGCCGACACCGCCCGCACGCTGGCGGATTGGGACGGCAAGACCTACGGTGTGCCGTTCGTGTTCTCGACGCCGGTGCTGTACTACAACGCCACGCTGTTCGCCGAGGCCGGCCTCGATCCGTCCCGCCCGCCCGCGACCTGGCAGGAGGTGGCCGACGCGGCCGCCGCGATCGCCGCGGGCACCGGCAAGGACGGCGTCTACATCGACTGCCTCACCAAGGCGGCCAAGGATTGGTGCTTCCAGTCGCTGGTGCGCTCCAACGGCGGACGCGTGATCTCCGAGGACCGCACCACCCTCACCTACGCCGACGACGCCGCCGTCGAAGTCGCCGCCATGGCACAGGATCTCGTGCGTTCCGGCGCGATGCCCGCGCTCAACCAGAAGCAGGGCTACGAGGCGTTCGGGCGCGGTGAGATCGGCATGATCCTCGAAACCAGCGCCGTCCAGGGTCAATTCGTCACCGGGGCGAAGGACCGCTGGGATCTGCGGTCCGCGCCGATGCCGAGCTTCGGCGGCAAGCCGACGGTGCCCACCAATTCCGGTGCGTCGCTGTATGTCCTGGCGGAGGACGCGGCCAAGCAACGCGCGGCGTGGGAACTGATCACGTTCCTCACCAGTGAGCGGGCGTACGTGCGGATCTCGCAGGGCATCGGGTACCTGCCGCTGCGCACCGGGTTGCTCGACGACCCCGAGGGACTGCGGGACTGGGCGGCGCGCAACCCGCTGCTGGCCCCGAATGTCGCGCAGCTGGCGACCATGGAGCCGTGGATCTCCATGCCGGGCAACAACTATCTCCAGATCCGGGACGGCATGATGGAGGCCGTCGAAGCGGTCGTCTTCCAGGGCGCCGATCCGAAGTCCACGCTGACCGCCGCCCAGGTGCGGGGCGCGACACTGCTGCCGGCCGCATGAACGCCGTCACGGTCGTCCAGCTCACCGACACGCACCTGCGCCGCGAGGGCGAACTGGTGCACGGCGCGGTCGACACCCACGCCACCCTGCGGCGCGTCCTGCACCGCCTGGTGGCCGCCCGCAGACCCGTGGACGCGCTGGTGCTCTCGGGCGATCTGGCCGACGACGGCGCACCCGAGGCGTATCGGCGGCTGCGCGCGCTGATCGAGCCCGCCGCCGCCGAACTCGGCGCGAAGGTCCTCTACGCCATGGGAAATCACGACGAGCGGGTCGCGTTCGCGGCGGAACTGCTGGACCGCGAAACCCACACCGACTCCCCGATCGACAGCGTGGCGGAGGTCCGCGGCCTGCGGATCATCGTGCTGGACAGCACGATTCCCGGCCTGCACCACGGGCGGTTGCTCCCCGGACAGCTCGCGCGGCTCGCCGCCGAACTGCGCGTCCCGGCACCGCGCGGCACGCTGCTGGTGCTGCACCACCCGCCGATCCCCTCGCCGATCACCGGGCCCGACCTGCTGCGCCTGCGCGATCCCGAGGGCCTCGGCGGGGTGCTCGCGGGCTCGGATGTGCGGCTGATCGTGTGCGGGCACAACCACGCCACCGCCACCGGAGCGCTGGCCGGTGTTCCCGTGTGGGTCGGTCCGGCGCTGTCCTACGGCATCGACACCTTCGCGCCCGCCGGACGGCACCGGGGTTTCGCGGCGAGCGGTTTCAGCCGCATCGACGTGACGGAAGAGGCCGCGGTGGTGACGGCGGTCGACGCCACGCCCGCCCGCGCCGTCTACGACCGCGACGAGCGCGTCGTTCTCGACCAACTCGCCGCGCTCGGTTCCGGGCGGGAGTGAGCCGGTGTTCGTCCTCGAAGCACCACCGGCGCAGCCGGATTCACCGAGCGCCACACCGGCGTCGCGGCCTCGGCTGCGGCGCGCGGGCCGGGCGGCCGTGCCCTACCTCTACCTGCTGCCCGCGCTCGCCTTCCTGGTGGTGTGGACCTACCGGCCGCTGGTGCAGGCGGTCGAGCTGTCGATGTATTCGTGGAACCTGCTGCCCACCTCACCCGCCGAACCCGTCGGCACGGCGAATTACCGTCGGCTGCTGGAGCTTCCGTCGTTCCGCGACTCGCTGGTTCGCACGGCCGTCCTGATCGGCGGGCTGCTGCCGTTCACCGTGCTGCTCCCCCTCGCGCTCGCGCTGCTCGGGCGGCGCGTCGGTGCCCGCGCCCGAACCGTCTATCAGGCGCTGATCTTCACGCCGTTCCTCGTCGCGCCGGTCGCCGCGGCGGCCGTGTGGCGGTGGCTGCTGCATCCCGGCGGCGGCGCTGTCGACCGGCTGCTGGGCTCCGGGCGCAACTGGGTGTACGACGCCACCACCGCGCACCCGGTCATCATCGCGATCACCGGGTGGCAACTGCTGGGCTTCGCCACGCTCGTCGTCGCGGCCGGATTGGCCGGGATCAACCCGGATTACGACGAGGCCGCCCGCGTCGACGGGGCGAGTTCCGGACAGATCCGGCGCTGGATCACGCTGCCGCTGCTCACCCCCACGCTGCTGTTCCTGGTGCTCACCACCGTGCTGCTCACCCCGACGCTCACCTTCCCGCTCATCGATGCGATGACCCAGGGCGGCCCCGCGCAGGCGACCACGAACGTCTACTACCTGTTGTGGGACTATGCCTTCCACAGCTTCGACGCCGGGCTCGGCGCGGCGGCGGGTGTTCTGCTCTTCGGCGGATTCGCCGTGATCGCCGGGGTGCTCGTCCGGCTCTCGGAAAAGGTGTCGTTCCATGACGATTGAGCGAATCGGCGCGTTCGCGGCGCGGTTCGGCAGCCACCTGGTCCTCGGGATCATCGCGCTGATCTGCGTGTTTCCCGTGTACTGGTTGTTCGCGACGGCGTTGCGGCGGCCCGAAGACGTGATGTCGCTGTCGCCGGTGCCCTGGCCGCTCTCGGTGGCGAACTTCGCCGACGCGGCTCGGAAGGTCGATCTGGCACAGCTTTTCGTGAACACCACCGTCGTGGCGTCGGTCTCGGCGGCGGCGCAACTGCTGGTCGCGCTGCTCGCGGCCTACGCGTTCGCCGTCTACACCTTCCCGCTGCGGCGGGTGCTGTTCCTGGCGTTCGTGGGCGCGTGGCTGGTGCCGTTCCAGGTGACGATGCTGCCGAACTACGTGCTGCTCAACCAGTTCGGGCTCATCGACACCTTGCTGGGCGTGATCCTGCCGACGGTGTGCTCCGCACTGGCGGTGCTGCTGTTGCGCCAGCACATGGCCGCGTTCCCCCGCGAGCTGATCGACGCCGCGCGCCTCGACGGCCGCTCGTCGTGGTCGATCCTGTGGACCGTGGTGGTGCCCAACCTGCGGCCCGCGCTCGCGGCGCTGAGCATCCTGCTGTTCGTGAACGCGTGGAACGAGTACTTCTGGCCCGCCGTGGTGCTGCGCCGGTCCAACGGCGTGCTGCAACTCGGCTTGCGCAGCTTCATGGGCACCGAGGGCGACGACTGGGGGCCGATGATGGCGGTGGCCGGGCTGGCGTGCCTGCCGGTGCTACTGCTGTATCTGGTGCTCCAGCGCCAGATCGTCCACGCGTTCGTGCGCTCGGGGTTGAAGTGACGGCGCCGCGTCGACGCGGGTGGCGGTGATCGCGTCGAGGAACAGCTCGACCGCCGGATTGTGCTCCTCGGCGCGCCACACGGCGAACAGGTCCAGCGTCGGCACGGGGTCGAGCAGTTTGACCGCCACCGCCCCGCTGTCGGGCGCGCCCATATTCATCGACCGGGCGCGGGGCAGGGAGGCGAAGCCGACGAACGGGCGCACCGACACCATGTGCGCGGTCGCGCCGGGATCGTCGGCGGTCTGGGCGACGTCGAGGCCGATGCGGTTGTCGGCGGCCGCGCGGAAGATCGAGTCGTACATGGCCGGGCACTGGTCGCGGGCGAACAGCACGCACCGCTGCTCGGCCAGTTCGGCGAACCGCACCCCGGTGCGCCCGGCCCAGCGATGCGTCCGGCCCACCACCGCGACCAGCGGGATGCGGCGCAGCAGCGGGCGGTAGCGGAACGCGGCGGTGCTGGGGTGCCCGTAGACCAGGGCGAGGTCGAGGGTGCCGTCGGCGAGTGCCGCCAGCTGCGGACCGGTCCGCTTCTCCCACAGCGACACGGTGATGTGCGGATGCTCGCGCGCCAGGTGGGCGAGCACGTCCGGGAGCACGTGCTTGCTCGCGGGCAGGTTGTAGCCGACGCTCAGGCTGCCGGAGTGCCCCGCCGCCGCGAGCTTCGTGACGGCCGCGGCGCGGTCGAGCTGGGCGACGATGGCGCGGGCCTGGCCCTCGAACTCCCGCCCGGCGGCGGTGAGCCGCACCTCGTGGGAGTTGCGGACCACCAGCTGGACGCCGAGAGACCGCTCCAGTTTCTGCAACTGGGCGCTCAGGCTGGGCTGGGTGAGGTGCAGGCGCCCGGCGGCGCGGCCGAAATGCAACTCCTCGGCCAGGGCGAGAAACGAAACGAGATGCCGCAGCTCCATGCCGACTCCTTCCCGTGCCCGTCACCGTAGCGGTGTCGAGTAACCGGGAATGAATCGCGAGCGAACATCGGCGACAGCCCGGGTGGCCGGGCCGTGGCCGCTCAGGAGAACTTGATCTCGAGTCCGATGCCGAGGATGGCGATCAGCCAGATGACGCCGACGAAGATGGTGACGCGGTCCAGGTTCTTCTCCGCCACGGTGGAGCCGGACAGGCTCGACTGCACACCGCCACCGAACAGGCTGGACAGACCTCCGCCCTTGGCGCGGTGCAGCAGCACCAGCAGCACCAGCAGCACGCTGGTGATGATCAGGAGGATATCCAGGAACATCCGCATGCGGGCAAGTCTATGGGGTGGGTCGCGCATCCGGCGAAACGGGGGCGCACGCCCTGGGCGAACAGGCGTTCACAGCCGCTGCACGGCGACCAGGTGGGTGATCCGGTCCTCCCCCGCCGAGAACTCCACGACCGCGCGTTCGCGCAGCTGATCCTGGGCTGTGAGCCGCACCTGATGTTGCTGCATGTGCTCGGCCCAGGAGCGCACCACGAACGCCTCCACGTAGCGGTCGACCACGCCCACGTCACGGTAGAGCCGCCATTCCATCGCGCCGGTCCGCTGGCGGGAGCGGCCGACGAACACCATCGCGGCCAGGAACTCCTCCACCCGGTCGGCCGGGACGTCGTAGTCGCGCAGCACGAGGACGGGACCGTCGTCGGGCGCGGGTTCCTCGACCAACTGCGGTTCCGGCCAGAACGCGGAGGGCGTGAGGTCGAGGATCTCGGCGTCGTCGCGGATCGGCAACCACACGCTGCTCAGCGCGCTCGCCGCCAGCAGCGCCGCCGCGATGAGCAGCGCACCGACCGCGCCGATCGCGCCCGCGACCAGGCCCCACACCAGCGACCCGATGGCCTGGCCGCCCATGAACACCAGCATGTACACCGACAGGCCGCGCGCCCGCACCCACGCGGGCAACAGCAATTGCATGGTCGCGTTCATGGTCGACATGGCCAGCAGCCAGGCCAGGCCGGCGCCGAGCAGCAGGATCAGCACCACCGCCGCGTTCGGCACCAGTGCCGCGCCCGCCGATCCCAGCCCGAACAGCACCGCCGCCACGGTGAGCCGCTGGGTGGGGGTGAGCAGGGTGCGGATGCGGGTCAGGCTCACCGCGCCCAGCACCGCGCCGAGGCCCAGCGCGCCGAGCAGCAGGCCGTAACCGGAGGCGGACATGTCGAGCGAATCGCGGGCGATCACCGGCAGCAACGCCCACAGCGCGCTCGCGGGGGCGATGAACAGAATCGAGCGGAGCAGGACGCGCCGGATCGCCGGTGCCGCGCGGATGAACCGGGTGCCCGCTTGCAGGGCGGCCAGCGGGCGTTCCGACGGCAGGGTGCTGCCGTTCACGGGGCGCCGCCAGAACGCCAGAACCGCGACGATCCCGCCGAAGGACAGCGCGTTCAGCGCGAAGACCAGCGTCGGCCCGGACAGCGAGACCAGCACGCCCGCCACCGCCGGACCCACCGCGCGCCCGATATTGATGTTCATGCTGCCCAGCGCCGCCGCCGACGGGATCTGTTCGCGGGGAACGAGTTCCGGCTGGATCGCCTGCCACGCGGGCGCGGTGAGCGCCTGCCCGCAGCCGAGCAAGAACAGCAGGGTCAGCAGCACGGCGGGCGTCGTGTTGCCGAGCGCGGTCGAAACCGCCAGCACCGCCGCTATCACCGCCATGGTCGCCTGCGCGCCGAGCAGCAGCCGCCGCCGGTCCACCAGATCCGCCAGCACACCCGACGGGATCGACAGCAACATCACCGGCAACGTGATCGCCGTCTGCACCAGCGACACCAGCGTCGCCGCGTTCGGCTCGTCCACCAGCAACCACTGCGCACCCACCGTCTGCATCCACGTCCCGAGATTCGAGACGAGCTGCGCCACCCACAACGCCCGATAGATCGGCGACCGCAAGGGGGCCCACGTGGACAGCGGAGTCGTCGCGTCGGCGGTGGTCATTCGGTCGAGCATAGTTCGACCCGCGCTCTAGTCGCGCCCAGCAACGAACCGGTTTCCCGCACTGCGGGGAAGCCGCAGGATTCGCGTGGCCGTCATCCGAGATAGCCGATCCGTCGATCCGCTCTCCGCGCCACGCCGCCACGACGGGCGACGACGACCGATTCTTCTTCGTATGCGGCGACTCCGAATTCCCCCGTACTTCACCGTTTCGGCACGGTCGCGAGCCGAACCTCTCCGCGCTCGATGAAAGGGCGGGGGCCGGTTCCGACCGCATCAGGGGAACCGACAACGGACGCCCGATCATCGTCGGACACGCAACCAACGACCGAGCCGCTGGGCGACCGGCGAGCGAGGTGATTCCGCGTGGCGAGCACGTCCACAGCCGTCGTGCTGGGGCCGATGCGTGCAGGTGCTATCCGACCGGCCCTAGCGGTGGGGAGTGAGTGCGGCTGGGCCTTGCTCGGGCCGGATCGTGTTTCCGCTGTATGGTTCGGGGTCTCGGCAGTCGGGGAGGTTGATTCATGGTGCGGCCCGGTGGGGTGTTCGCCGGATTCCAGGTGGAGCGGGTGCTCGGCCAGGGCGGGATGGGCGTGGTGTATCTGGCGCGGCATCCGCGACTGCCGCGTCTCGTAGCGTTGAAGGTGCTCGCGGCGGGGATGGGGGCGGATTCGGAGGAACGCGCGCGGTTCGAGCGGGAAGGCGAGGTGGTCGCGCGGCTCGATCACCCGAACATCGTCGCCGTGTACGACCGGGGCGTCGAGGACGATCGGCTGTGGATCGCGATGCGGTACGTGGACGGTGTCGACCTGTCGCAGATCCCGCCGCACAGCCTCACCCCGCAGCAGTCGGTCCTCGTCGTCACCGAGACGGCGCGGGCGCTGGACTACGCGCACGCCGTGGGCGTCCTGCACCGCGACGTGAAACCGGGCAACATCCTGATGGCGCGCCCCGAACCGGGCCACGGGGAACGAATCCTGCTCACCGACTTCGGGATCGCCCGCCTGCGCGACGACACCAAAAACCTCACCCGCACCGGAACCTTCCACGCCACGCTCACCTACGCCTCGCCGGAACAGCTTTCGGCGCTGCCGCTGGACGCCAAGTCCGACCAGTACTCGCTCGCCTGCACGCTCTACACCCTCCTCACCGGCGCGCCGCCGTTCGACGCCGACAGCGCGACAGCCGTCATCGCCGGGCACCTGCACCACCAGCCCCCGCCGCTGAGTAGTCGTCGCCCCGACCTACCGCCCGCGCTGGACGCCGTGCTGGCCCGGGCGCTGGCGAAAGAGCCCGGGGACCGCTTCACCACCTGCGCGGAGTTCGCCGACGCGGCCAGGGACGCGCTCGCCGGTGCGCCCCAGGTGGGGCACGCGCCGCCCACCGCGCTGGGCTACTTTCCGGCGGGTGCGGCGTCCGGGTTCGGCGGACCGGTGTCTGGATCCGCTGCGGCAGGCTCGGAAAGCGTTCCGGCGCAAGACACCCCGCTGTCGCTCGGGAAAGGTCCCGGTGCGGAATCGACTTCGACGCCGCCGGAGTTCCAGCGGTCCGGACCCGACTGGGGTTTCTCGGGCGCCCCGCCGACCGTGTCCGGCGGGCGAGCCGCCGATTCCGGTGCGCCCCATTACGACTCCCATGACACGCACCCCGAATCCGCGGACTCACGACCCGAATCCGCTGGCGCGCACCCCGGACGCCTCGGCTCCCAACCTGGACTCCCCAGCGCACAACCGGCCTCCCCCAGCAGGCACCCACGACTCCCCGGCTCGCAACCCGGACCGCCAAGCTCGCAACCCGGATTCCCGGGCCCGCAGAGCGGATTCCCTGGCGCGCCCGGCGCCGACTGGAACGCCTACGGGCAACCCGTCAGCCCTCCGAATTCCTCACCTGCCAAAAGGAATTCGACCGTCACCGCCCTCACCGTGGGCGCGGCGGCGATCGTACTGATCGCCGTCGTCGCGGCGGTCGCCTATACCGTATCCCGTTCGTCGGATCCGGGCACCCCGGCCGCCGGAACCACCAGCACGCCCACGACCGCGAACGCCAACCCCGTCTCCGGTGACGAACCCCGCCCCGGAACACCGAAATCCGGTGCGGTGGAATGCTCTTACCCCGCCTCGAACAGTCCCGCCGCGAAACCGGTGCGCCCACCCGAAAGCCGGTACACGGCGGGTCCGACGGTCACGGCGGACCTGAACACCTCGCAAGGCCCGCTGCGACTCACTCTGGCCTCCGCCCAATCCCCGTGCACGGTAAATAATTTCGTCAGCTTGGTCGAACAGGGCTACTACGACGACACCTCCTGCCACCGCATCACCACCAACGAGAATCTGCGCGTGCTGCAATGCGGCGACCCCAGTGGCATCGGAACCGGCGGCCCCGGTTACAGCTTCGACGACGAGTACCCTATCGACGAGTACGCGGGCGACACGTCCGCCATGGTCACCTACGCGCGCGGCACGGTCGCGATGGCCAACGCCGGGCCCGGCACCAACGGCAGCCAGTTCTTCCTCGTCTGGGGCGATTCGGCGCTGCCCCCGAGCTACACCATCTTCGGCACCCTGTCCGACGAGAGCCTGTCCACCCTGGACAAGATCGCGGCGGTGGGCACCGACGGCACCAACGGACCCGACGACGGGCGTCCGGTCACACCGGTGATCATCGAACAGGCGACCGTCAGCTGAACGGGCGCGGGCCGATCAGCTTCCGGCCGATTCGAAACCTCCTGACTACGAGTGGTTCTCGACCCAGGTCGGCGCGTCGAGGGCGAGCACGCGCACCCAGCTCGGCTCGCACCCACCTCGGCGCGGGTCACACCGGTTCGGCGGGGCGAGGACCGCTCGACCGGGTCGACCGCCGGCGCTGCGTAATCCGCAGCCTCTCGGCGGCCGAGGACCATCCCACCGCGCGGCCGAGGGCGCCCGCCGCGAACATCACCGTGCCCGCGATCTTGCCGAACCAGCTCTCGTTGGCGACGAAGTGCGCGACCGTCAGCGCCGCGAACAGGAAGGTGCCGAACCGGTAGGCGCCGGGCGTGCGACTGCCCTTGCCGCGACCGGCGGCGCGAATCTTTCACGGTGCCGCACGGCGGCCAGCCGCTCTTCGCGAGTGGGATCGCCAGCACCCGAAAGGCCTTGCCGCTCGGCTTACGTGTATCGAGAACGCCAGCGTTCGTCCTGACGCCCAGCACGCCACGAGCGAACTCACCCAACTCGACGCAGTCCGCGCCGCACTCGGATGGCACGTGCGGGCGACGTCAACGCATCATCGTCCCCTCATACGTAGTCGCGCAGAGCGGGGTCGGCGGCGATGCGGGCGGCGATGTCCGGGCTCGGCGCATACCGCCGGGAGTCGACGATCCATTCGCGCCGAAGCTCGGGGATGACGATCTGGTGGCCGTCGTGATCGTGGGTCGGTGCGCCCGACCAGTCCATCGGGGCGTCGGCCGCGTCGAAGGCCGGGCCGTCGGTGCGGCCGTCCTGCGCCAGCAACGCCATCGTGACGCCGAGGTAGTCGTTCCACTCCGCGTACGACGTCGTGAGGGTGAGCGCGCGAGGTACGGAGAGGCGAACCAGGCACACGCCGCGCGCCCATTCATGGTCGCCGAGCAGTAGCTCGGCTGTCATGCGCACCGGCCCCCGCCGCCAGGCCCGGCCCGGCCAGCACCACACCGGCGGTGCGCCGTGGCAGGCGATGCTCCGGCGCTCCATCTCCGCGACCATCGCCCGATAGGCGGGCCGCCAATTCACCGTCACGCGATCCCAAGACGCGCGGTAGATCCCGTTCTCCGCCACAGCCGCAACAACTTTCGGAGATTGCAGCGTCCACAGTCGCACTGCCCCACCCTTCGACCCGCACGGCTGCTCGCCGCACTCCACGCGTCAACCTCTCACGACTACGCGCCCCACGCCACCTAATATCGCCGCGCCCGGATCGCCACCGGTCGATCAACCCGCTCTCAGCCGAGTCCGCGAGCGACTCAGCGGCATCGCCCAGGCCAGACGGCGCCGACCCGAATCGAACTCGGTAGGGATGCCGCCCGCGCCGTGCGCCGGCTGACGGACAAGTGCTCAGATCGCCGACGGAACACCATACCCAGCAACGGCATCCCATCGATCGACCACGCCAACCGCCGAACCAAGGCACACGACCCGCAACCACCGGGCACACCGAACCCCCGCACGACGAACCCATCACACGCTCGGACCTGCCCGTTCGTCAGCTCCGGCGCCGCGCGTCGGTAGCATCGCCGGTATGCCACGTTCACTCGTCCGATTCGCCCCGCTGTTGCTGCTCGTGTTCGGCGCCGCCGCCTGCTCGGGTGGTGGGGACGACACGGGTGAACCCGCCGCCACCACGCCCCCGCACGACCGCACCTTCCTGTCCACCGAGGTGGAGGGTGCGCCGATTCCCGGTGGCGGACCGCTGACGTTGACGTTCGGCACCGACCGGATCAGCGCCAATGCCGGATGCAACACCGCGTCGGGCACGGTGACGTTCGAGGGCGATGTGATGCGGGTCGGTCAGCTGGCCAGCACCCTGATGGGCTGTACCGGCGATACGGCGGGCGCCGACCAGTGGGTGGACACCCTCCTGAGTGCGAACCCCACCTGGCGGCTCGACGGCGACACGCTCACGCTGACCAGCGCCGACCAGACCGTCACCCTGCTCGACAAGAAGGTCGCCGACCCCGACCGACCCATCCAGGGCACCACCTGGGTCGTCACGGGCCTCAGCACCCCCGACGCGCACATCCGCTCCCAGGCGCTCGACGACGCGAAACCCACGCTCACCATCGCCGAGGACGGCGGCCTCACCGGCACGGCGGGCTGCAACCGCGTCATGGGCACGGCCACCGTGGAGCCCGGCCCCGACTCGACCGTGATCACCTTCCGCGCGGGCACCACCAAGATGATGTGCGCACCGGAGGTCATGGAGGTCGAAACCGCCGTGCTGCGAGCCCTCGACGGCCGCACCACCGCCACCGTCGACGCGAACCAGCTCACCCTCCGCAACGACAACGGTCACGGGCTGACACTCACCGCGCAGTAACCGAACCCCCGAACGCAAAAGCCCGCCGGGATCGAAACCCCGGCGGGCCCAGCGACTTCCGCGAGACCTACAGCATCGGTCCGCCCGCGGCGATCGCGGACAGGGTGGCGAACTCGTCACCCTTGAGCGACGCACCACCGACGAGCGCGCCGTCGACATCGGCCTGTCCGACCAGTTCGCCGACGTTCTTGGCGTTCACCGAACCGCCGTAGAGCACCCGCACGGTCTGGGCGACCTCCGGGGAGGCCAGTTCGCCCAGCTCGGCGCGGATCGCGCCGCACACCTCCTGCGCGTCGGCCGGGGTGGCGACCTTGCCGGTGCCGATGGCCCACACGGGCTCGTAGGCGATGACGACCTTCGAGATCTCCTCGGCCGTCAGGCCTTTCAGCGAACCGCGCAGCTGCTCGAGGTTGTACTCGACGTGCGTGCCGGCCTCGCGGACGTTGAGCCCTTCGCCGATGCACACGATCGGGGTGATCCCGTGCCCGAGCGCCTGCTTGGCCTTGGCCAGCACGGTGGCGTCGTCCTCGCCGTGGTACTGCCGCCGCTCGGAGTGGCCGACCACCACGAAAGCGCAGCCCAGCTTGGCGAGCATGGCGCCGCTGATCTCACCGGTGTAGGCGCCCGCGTCGTGGGTGGACACGTCCTGCGCACCGTAGGTGAGCAGGAGCTTGTCGCCCTCGATGAGGGTCTGCACGCTGCGGATGTCGGTGAACGGCGGGATGACCGCCACGTCCACCTTCTCGAAGTACTTCTCCGGCAGCGCGAACGCGATCTTCTGCACCAGGGCGATGGCCTCGAGGTGGTTGAGGTTCATCTTCCAGTTGCCCGCGATGAGCGGTTTGCGTGCCATGGTTCAGTCCTCCAACACCGCGATACCGGGCAGTTCCTTGCCCTCCAGGTACTCCAGCGACGCGCCGCCGCCGGTGGAGATGTGCGAGAAACCGTCCTCGGGCAGCCCGAGCGCGCGCACGGCCGCGGCCGAGTCGCCGCCGCCGACCACGGTGAACGCCCCCTTGCCGGTGGCGGTCACGATGGCCTCGGCCACCCCGCGGGTGCCCGCGGCGAACTTCTCGAACTCGAACACGCCCATCGGGCCGTTCCAGAACACCGTCTTCGCCTCGGTGAGCAGCGCCGTGAACCGGTCCACGGACTCCGGACCGATGTCCAGGCCCAGCCAGCCCTCGGGAATCTCGTTGGCGGGCACCACCTTCGACTCGGCATCGGCCGCGAACTTGTCGGCGACGACGATGTCGTAGGGCAGGTGAATGACGTCGGCATAGCGCTCGAGCAGACCCTTGCAGGTCTCGATCATCTCGTCCTGGAGCAGCGAGGCGCCCACGGACAGGCCCTGCGCGGCGAGGAAGGTGAAGCACATGCCGCCGCCGATCACCAGGGTGTCGACCTTGGGGGCCAGCGCCTCGATGACGGCCAGCTTGTCGGACACCTTCGACCCGCCGAGCACCACCGCGTACGGCCGCTCGGACGTCTCGGTCAGCTTGGCCAGCACGTCGACCTCGGCGGCGACCAGCGTGCCCGCGTAGTGCGGCAGCAGCTTCGCCACGTCGTACACCGACGCCTGCTTGCGGTGCACCACACCGAAGCCGTCGGAGACGAACGCGCCGTCCTCGCCCACCAGCTCCACCAGGGCGGCGGCCAGCTTGCCGCGCTCGGCGTCGTCCTTGCTGGTCTCGCGCGCGTCGAAACGCACGTTCTCCAGCAGCAGCACATCGCCGTCGGTGAGGCCCTCCGAGCGCGAGAGCGCGTCGTAGCCCACCACGTCACCGGCCAGCTGCACGTTGCGGCCGAGCAGTTCGGCCAGCTTCGCCGCCACCGGCGCGAGGGAGAACTTCGGGTCCGGCTCGCCCTTGGGGCGGCCCAGGTGCGCGGTGACGACCACCTTCGCGCCGGCTTCCACCAGCGCGTTGATGGTCGGCACGGACGCGATGATGCGCCCCGGGTCGGTGATCTCGCCGTTGTCGTCGAGGGGGACGTTCAGGTCGGAGCGCACCAGCACGCCCCGGCCCTCGACTCCGTCGCCCAGCAGATCCTGGAGTGTCTTGACGGTCATGCGGCTCAGAGGGACTTGCCGACGATGCCGATGAGGTCGGCGAGGCGGTTGGAGTAGCCCCACTCGTTGTCGTACCAGGACACGACCTTCACCTGGTTGTCGATGACCTTGGTCAGCGGCGCGTCGTAGATCGAGGAGTGCGGGTCGGTGACGATGTCGCTGGAGACGATCGGGTCGACGTTGTACTTCAGGATGCCCTGCAGCGGGCCCTCGGCGGCGGCCTTGAACGCGGCGTTGATCTCGTCGATCGAGGCGGACTTGGCCAGCGTGGCGGTGAGGTCGGTGACCGAGCCCGTGGGGACCGGCACGCGCAGCGCGTAGCCGTCCAGCTTGCCCTGCAGTTCGGGCAGCACCAGGCCGATGGCCTTGGCGGCGCCGGTGCCGGTGGGCACGATGTTCAGGGCGGCGGCGCGGGCGCGGCGCAGATCCTTGTGCGGCGCGTCCTGCAGGTTCTGGTCCTGGGTGTACGCGTGGATGGTGGTCATCAGGCCGCGCTCGATGCCGAACTCGTCGTTGAGCACCTTGGCCAGCGGGCCGAGGCAGTTCGTGGTGCACGAGGCGTTGGAGATGATGTTCTGGCTGCCGTCGTACTTGTCGTCGTTGACGCCGACCACGATGGTGATGTCCTCGCCGGAGGCCGGCGCGGAGATGATGACCTTCTTGGCGCCCGCGGCCAGGTGGCCCTTGGCCTTGGCGGCGTCGGTGAAGATGCCGGTGGACTCGACGACGACGTCGACGCCCAGGTCGCCCCACGGCAGGGCCGCCGGGCCCTCCTTGATGGCCAGCGCCTTGATCCGCTGGTCGCCGACCACGATGGTGTCACCGTCCACGGATACGTCCTGGGGCAGCCGGCCCAGGATCGAGTCGTACTTCAGCAGCGTCGCCAGGGTGTTGATGTCGGTGAGGTCGTTGACCGCGACGATCTCGATGTCGGTGGTGCCCAGCGCCTTCTGCGCCTCCACCGCCCGGAAGAAGTTACGTCCGATACGACCGAAGCCGTTGATGCCTACCCGGACAGTCACGTTATCGCTCCTCAGCTTTCAAGCGGATTCATTCCGATGCCTTCTTCACACTAATGCTTCGCCGCTACCTCACCGACACGTACCTCTGGATAGTGCGGACGCCGCGCCCACCGCGACCGGCCCGCGCGGTCCACCGCCGCCCACCTGGGCAACCGTCCGTGGGCAGGCCCGCGACGGCCCCGGCGAAATCCCAGCGCGAACCGACCGGCCCGGCGCCAATGGCGATTGACGGAATCCGGGCGAACCGCCCTTCACGAACGGTGGCCTGCCGCAAAATCATTGGCGAGCGATGGCCGCGCGGGCCACACTCGACCCGTGCCCGACTTCGCCGCCTACGACACCCGCCACTACCGCACGGTCGACGTGGTCACCGGTTACGACAGCTGGTCGGACACCTACGAGGACTCGGTGCCGGACGCGATGGACCTCGCGGTGCTCGACCGTCTCCTGCCGCCGGACCCGCTCGCACCACCCCACCCGGCCGCGGCCCGCCGCGTGGCCGACCTGGGCTGCGGAACCGGACGTACCGCCGCGTGGTTGCGCGCGCGGGGCGTGACCGGCGAGATCGACGGCGTCGACCTGAGCCCCGGCATGCTGGCGCGGGCGAGCGAACGGGGCGCGCACACCACGCTCACCGAAGGCGATGTGCGCGACACCGGCCTGCCCACCGGGGTCTACGACCTGGTGGTCTCCTCGCTCATCGACGAGCACCTGCCCGATCTGGGACCGTTCTACGCCGAGGCCCGCAGGCTGGTCCGGCCGGGCGGGACGTTCCTGCTGGCGTCCTATCACCCGCACTTCGCGATGGCCTCGGGCATGCCGACGCACTACACCGACGACTCGGGCGAATCCGTCGCGATCACCACCCACGTGCATCCGGTCGGCGACCAGATCCGCGCGGGACTGGCCAACGGCTGGACCCTCACCGACATGGTCGAAAGCCTCGTCGACGACCACTGGATCACGGCCAAACCGAAGTGGGAACGCTTCCGCGGCCACCCCGTCTCCGCCGCTTACGTCTGGCGCGCAGCGTGATTCGGCCCCGCCGCGCGAGCGCGACGGGGCCGGGGACGCTCAGGCGTCGTCGAGGAGTTCGGCGGTGACGGCGGATTCGGTGTCGGGGACACCGAGTTCCTTGGCGCGCCGGTCGGCCATCGAGAGCAGGCGCCGGATGCGGCCCGCCACAGCGTCTTTCGTCATCGGCGGTTCGGCCAGCTGGCCGAGTTCCTCCAGAGAGGCCTGGCGGTGCTGCACGCGCAGCTTGCCCGCCGCGGCCAAATGATCGGGCACCTCGTCGGCCAGGATCTCGAGGGCGCGCTCCACACGGGCGGCCGCGGCCACCGCGGCGCGCGCCGAACGGCGCAGGTTGGCGTCGTCGAAGTTGGCGAGCCGGTTGGCGGTGGCGCGCACCTCGCGCCGCATCCGGCGCTCCTCCCAGGTCAGGCGCGTGTCCTGCGCGCCCATCCGGGTGAGCAGCGCGCCGATGGCCTCGCCGTCGCGCACCACCACGCGGTCGGTGCCGCGCACCTCGCGCGCCTTGGCGGTGATGCCGAGCCGCCGCGCCGCGCCGACCAGCGCCAGCGCCGCCTCGGGGCCGGGGCAGCTCACTTCGAGCGCCGAGGACCGGCCCGGTTCGGTGAGCGAGCCGTGCGCGAGAAACGCTCCGCGCCAAGCGGCTTCGGCGTCGGCGATGCTGCCGCCGACCACCTGGGCCGGCAGTCCGCGCACCGGGCGGCCGCGCACGTCGAGCAGTCCGGTCTGGCGCGCCAGCGCCTCGCCCTCCTTCGACACCCGCACGACATACCGGGAGGTCTTGCGCAATCCGCCCGCGCCGAGCACGTGCACATCGGAGCCGTATCCGTAGAGCTCGAAGATCTCGCGGCGCAGCCTGCGGGCGATGGATCCCATGTCCACCTCGGCCTCGACGATCACCCGCCCCCCGACGATGTGCAGGCCGCCCGCGAAACGCAGCAGAGCCGACAGCTCCGCCTTGCGGGAACTCACCTGCGACACCGTGAGCCTGCTCAGCTCGTCCTTCACTTCGGATGTCATCGCCACGAGACGCGCTCCTTTCCACCCAACCCGGACCGCACATCCGCGCCCATGTGCCGTCCCTCGACTCGAAGCCCTGCCATGTGCGCCCGAGGCTGCCGGATCAGCTGATCCAGTGCGGCGGCGAGCTTTCCGGGGTGATGCCGGTCCGTCCCCGCTTCGGCGACATCGGAGAAGGTTACCCGTGCCCGCAACTGTTCGGCAGCCCTGGCCACATGTTCGCGCTCCCGGCCTTCCGGCACCGACCCCGAATCGACGAGAACCTCGTCGACGACGAATTCCGGTGCGTGCTGGGACAATACATGCAGATGGCGTTCCGCGGAGAACCCGGCCGTCTCGCCGGGCTCGGCCGCGAGGTTGAGCACCAGGATCTTCCTGGCCCTGGTGTACACCAGGGCGTCGCGCAGCTCGGGCACGAGGACGTGCGGAATCACGCTGGTGAACCACGATCCCGGACCGAGCACCACCACGTCGGCATGCTCGATGGCGGAGGTGGCCTCGGGGCTGGCGGGCGGATCGGAGGGGATCAGCCGCACCCGGCGCACCTTGCCCGGCGTGGTGGCCACCGCCACCTGCCCGCGGATGCACCGGCTCACCCGGGGATCGGCCTCCAAGCCGGACACGTCGGCCTCGATATCGAGCGCGATGGGCGACATCGGCAACACCCGTCCGGTGGTCCGCAACATTCTGGCGACCTCGTCCAGCGCCGCGACCGGGTCGCCGAGGACCTCGGTCAGCCCGGCGAGGATCAGATTCCCGACCGAATGCCCCGCCAGCGCGCCGGTGCCGCCGAAGCGGTGCTGCACCGTGCGCGCCCACACGCCCTCGGGATCGGCCGAGAGCGCCGCCAGCGCCATGCGCAGATCGCCCGGCGGGGGCACCCCCAGTTCCGCGCGCAGCCTGCCCGAGGAGCCGCCGTCGTCGGCGACGGTCACCACCGCGCAGATCTTCCTGGTCAGCCGCCGCACCGCGGTCAGCGTCGCGTACAGGCCGTGCCCACCACCCAGAGCGACGATGGCGGGATTCGATTCCCACCCCGTCATTCGCGCCCCAGGTCCCGGTGGACGACGCGCACGACGTCGGCGGAGCCGTCGGACTCCGCCCCGATGAGTTCGCCGATCGCCTCGGCGATCGCCACGCTGCGGTGCTTGCCCCCCGTGCAGCCCACTGCCACCGTCATGTATCGCTTCCCCTCTTGGCGGTAACCGTTCGTCGTCAGATCGACCAGGTGGCGGCACGTGTGCAGGTAGTCGTCGGCGCCGGGGCGCGACAGCACGTACTCGCTGACCACGGCCTCCTGCCCCGTGTGTTCCCGCAATTCCGGTATCCAATGTGGATTGGGTAGAAAACGCACATCCAACACCATGTCGGCGTCCAGTGGAACCCCGTACTTGAAGCCGAACGACTGCACGGTCAGTTGCAGGGCGGCCGGCGCGCCCACACCGTAGGCCTCCTCCAGCTTGCGGTGCAGCTGGTGGATGGACAGTTCGGTCGTGTCGATCACCAGGTCGGCGGCCGCCTTCACCGCGCCCAGCGCCACCCGTTCGGCGGCGATGCCCGCCGACAGCGTGCCGTCGGCGCTCTCGCTCTGCAAGGGGTGGCGGCGGCGCGCGAAGCCGAACCGGCGGATCAGCACGTCGTCGGACGCCTCGAGGAACAACACGCGGGTGCGCACGCCGAGGTCGCGCAGTTGCTCGGTGACCACCGACAGGTCACCGGTGAAGAACCGGCTGCGCACGTCCATCACCAGAGCGAGCCTGCGGATCGGCGGCTGCGCCGAGGCGCCCAGCTCCACCAGCCGCCCGATCAGCTCGGGCGGCAAATTGTCGGCGACATACCAGCCGAGGTCCTCCAGCACGCGCGCGGCGGTGCCGCGGCCCGCCCCGGAGAGCCCGGTCACGATGACGACCTCGACCTGCTGCCGCAGCAGGCCGCCCGCATTGTTGTTCGTATCGACGCGTGTCATGTCCTACCGGAGTCCGTGTCCAGTTACCTCTCGATCATCCCGCACCGGCCTCGGTGCCGGGCGCAGACACTCAACGTACGCGAATCCGGCGCGCCGGGTGCGCGCCCGCGCGGGCGCTACTCCTCCCGCAGGGCCGCGAGCACCGCTTTCGCGGTGGCCACGCCGATGCCGGGGACCTCGGTGATCTCCTCCACGGTGGCCTGTTTGAGTTTGGCGACCGACCCGAAATGAGTGACCAGCGCCGTCCGGCGCGCCGCGCCCAGCCCGCGCACCGAATCCAGCGCCGAGGCCGTCATCCGGCGCGACCGCTTGCTGCGGTGGAAGGTGATGGCGAAGCGGTGCGCCTCGTCGCGCACCCGTTGCAGCAGGAACAGGGCCTCGCTGTTGCGGGGCATGATCACCGGATCGGATTCGCCCGGCACCCACACCTCCTCGAGGCGTTTGGCCAGGCCGATCACCGCCACGTCGGTGATGCCGAGTTCGTCCAGCACCTCCGCGGCGGCCGCGACCTGCGGCGCGCCGCCGTCCACCACGTACAGGTTCGGCGGGTAGGCGAACTTGCGCGGACGGCCGGTGCGCGGATCGATCCCGGGACGCGAACCCAGGTCCTCGTCCTCCGCGTCGACCAGCGGCTCCCCCGCGGGCACCGGGCCGCCGAGTTCGGCCGACTCCACCTCGTCGCGTTCGCGCCGCAGCCGGGCGAACCGGCGCCGGGTGACCTCGGCAATGCTGCCCACGTCGTCGGAGCGGCCCTCCCCCGCGGCCTCCTTGATGGCGTAGTGCCGGTACTCGGACTTGCGCGGCAGTCCGTCTTCGAACACCACCAGCGAGGCCACCACGTCGGTGCCCTGCACGTGGCTGATGTCGACGCATTCGATGCGCAACGGCGCCGAATCCAGATCGAGCGCGTCCTGGATGTCCTGCAGCGCCGCCGAGCGCGAGGTGAGATCGCCCGCGCGCTTGAGCTTGTGCTGGGCCAGCGCCTCGAGCGCGTTGCGCTGCACGGTCTCTGCGAGGGCCTTCTTGTCCCCGCGCTGGGGCACCCGCAGCCGCACCGCCGAGCCGCGCAGCGTGCTCAGCCACTCCTGGATCTGCTCGTGGTCGGCGGGCAGTTCGGGGACGAGCACCTCGCGCGGCACCACCCCGGCGGGCTGCTCCTCGGGACTCTGATCGGCGTAGGCGGCCTGTTCGCCGTAGAACTGAGTGAGGAACTGCTCCACCAGCGCGCGCATCTCGCCGCCGGATTCGACGGTGTCGATCGCGTCGCCGGATTTGTCGACCACCCAGCCGCGCTGGCCGCGCACCCGTCCGTCGCGGACGTGGAAGATCTGCACGGCCACCTCCAACGGGTCGGTGGCGAAGGCGATCACGTCGGCGTCGGTGCCGGTGCCCAACACCACGGCCTGCTTCTCCAGCGCGCGGCGCAACGCCTGCACGTCGTCGCGCAGGCGGGCGGCGGTCTCGAAGTCGAGGTCCTCGGCGGCCGCGTGCATGCGGCGTTCCAGTTCGCGGACCATGCGGTCGGTGCGGCCCGCGAGAAAATCGCAGAAGTCCTCGACGATGCGGCGGTGTTCGTCGGCGCTGACCCGCCCGACGCAGGGCGCGGAGCACTTGTCGATGTAGCCGAGCAGGCAGGGGCGCCCGATCTGGTTGTGCCGCTTGAAGACTCCCGCCGAACAGGTGCGGGCGGGGAACACGCGCAGCAGCAGGTCCAGGGTCTCGCGGATGGCCCAGGCGTGCGCGTACGGGCCGAAGTAGCGCACCCCCTTGCGCCGTGCGCCCCGGTACACGAACAGGCGCGGATACTCCTCGTTCAGCGTGACCGCGAGCACCGGGTAGGACTTGTCGTCCCGGTAGCGGACGTTGAAGCGCGGATCGAACTCCTTGATCCAGTTGTATTCCAGTTGCAGCGCCTCCACCTCGGTGGAGACGACGGTCCACTCGACGCTCGCCGCCGTGGTGACCATCTGCTTGGTGCGCGGATGCAGCGACGCCACATCGGCGAAGTACGAATTGAGGCGGCTGCGCAGGCTCTTGGCCTTGCCGACGTAGATGACCCGGCCGTGTGCGTCCCGGAACTTGTAGACCCCTGGTTCGACGGGGATCGTGCCCGGCGCGGGCCGGTACGTCGCTGGATCTGCCACCCGATCAGCCTAACGACGGCGTCCGACAAGCTCGCCGGTCAGGCGGGGTTCACCTGGGCACGGCCAGCCCGTGCGCGCGCAGGGCGTCGATCAGGGCGTCCGGGCGTTCCTCGGTGGGCAGCGGCGCGACCTGCGCGAACCGCGCGCCGATGGTCAGCGCGCCGCCGTCGGCCTCGGCGCTGTCGCCGATCATCAGGGCCGCGCCGGGCGCGACGCCCAGCTTGTCGAGGGCGGCGTGGAAGATCTTCGCGTCGGGTTTGATGGCGCCCACCTCGTAGGAGAGGGCGACCGCGTCGATCAGCCGGTCCCAGCCGCGCGCGGCGAGGGCGGGCCGCAGGTCGAACGCGATATTGCTCACGATGCCGACCGGAATGCCCTGCGCGGCAAGGAACTCCAGCACGGCGCCGGTGTCGGGGTAGGGCGTCCAGGCGAGCGGGTCGATGAGCCTGCCGTAGAGTCGCACGGCCTGTTCCTCGCTGGGCACACCCGAGTGCCGCAGCACCTCGAGGTAGGCGTGGCGGTGCAGCGCCGGGTCGAGATCCCGGTTGTCCCAGGCGTGCTGGCCCTGCGCGTCGAAGGTCATGAACTGCTCGACGGGCGCCGTCATGCGGCGCAGGATCTCCGCCTTGGCCTCCACGCCGAACGCCGCGCCGTCGGCGCCGACCAGCTCGTCACCCCAGGACTCGTCCTCCTCCAGCCGGAATATCGTGCCGGAGAAGTCGAACAACACCGCTTCGATCTGCACGCGGCCCAGCCTACCGATCCCCGCCACCGGGTTCGCCGACAGCGAACACGACCTCGCTCCACGTGCGCCCGGCATCGTGCGTGGCGAGCAGGGCGCGATGCCGCCGGCCCGACCGGTCGTACCCGTTCGACAGGGAGACGGTCGTGCGGAGCACGAATCCGTCGATCGGCGTGAGGAATCCGGGCTCCGCGGTGTAGGACAGGACCGACTGTCCCTCGGGCCGGCGCACACTCGAGTCCGTCCAGGTCCACGCACCGTCGCCGGAGTGGACCAGCTGCCCATCCAGATCACCGACGGTCTCAGACGGCGTCGTCGCGACGATGTGGGGCGGACGAGCCCGCGCCGCGTCGTGCACGGCGGTGAACCCGGTGCCGCCGTCGTCGGAGACGAACTGCCGGTGCCGGGTGACCACCGTCTCGCCGGGTGCGCGTCCGGGCGCCTCCGTCACGCAGGCCACGAAGACGCGAGTGTCCGACGCCGCCGCGATCGCCGACGGGTACTCCCCGGGGCCCGTGCACGGCGTTCGCCACGGGACCAGCCGATCGCCGACGAGCATCGCGCCGGTGGCTGTCGCGGTGGTGTCGGCGTCCTCGCGCGACGGCGTTCCCGGGGCGCGCCGGCGATCCACGACCGCGATCCACGCCGTATCACCGTGCGAGTCCATCACGATCCGGCGCCGCGATTCGACGATGTTCTCGCTGTCCACGGCGAAGGTCGCCCGGACGGGCCAGGCTCCCGCCGAATCGGGCTCGTCGTAGACGGCGAGATCGCCCTCGGGACCGGTCGCGACCAGACGGACGGCATCCCCGCCGATGATCAGGCGCTCGCAAGGACGCTCCCCTCCCGGCGCGGCACGCTCCGTCCACGTCACCCCGCCGTCCCGCGTCGTCCAGAGTTCCCGGCCGTCGGAACACATCCACCCGACCGCGGGGCTCACGTAGCGCAGTGCCGAGGCGTTCTCCGGCACCGTGACAGACTGCGCGACCACCCACGTCCGCCCACCGTCCTCGGTCTGCAGGACCCGCGCACACGCACCCTCCGCGGGGCACGGGTCGAGCAGGCCCAGTGCCCACCCCCGCTCGGGTGCCACGAAAGTGACCGAGAGCGGAGCGAATTCGACCGGGTCAGAGGGGCGCGGCTCGTCGACCACGATGACGATCATCCAGAACAGCGCGCCCACCGCGACAACCACGGCGGGCAGTTGCCACGTCGTATCCCTCAACCAGCCCACGTGCCCCCCGATCGATCCAGCGCGAACCGTACCGCTCAGGGTAGCGGAGGCCGGAATCCGCGTGCCAGGTGCGAACGGCTGGACAATCAGCAGAAGCCGTTGCGCGCCCGACGATTTCCACCGGGGTGCCGTGCCGGCTCGACCCGGGGTCCCGGCGACAGCGGGGCAGGTGACGAGAAAGCCCGGTGGGTGTCGTCCGTGCGGGTTACAGTCCTGGGATGACGCGCGCGCGACACTTCTGGAGCGGAGCCGCGGCCACGCTGCTCACGGTCGGCTTGCTGACCGGCTGCTCCGGCACCGACGACGACACCGCTTCCGCCGACTGTGCGAGCCCGCCCAACGGGACACCGATCACGGCCGCGCCCACCACCGAACCCGGTGCGGCCACCACCCAGAACCTGTCCACCAACCCGGAGATCGCCTCCGGCTACCGCGACGGCATGACCGCGGTGCGCACCGAGACCTACGCCGTCTCCACCGCGAACCCGATCGCCACCGAAGCGGCCTGCGAGGTGCTGCGCGACGGCGGCACGGCCGCGGACGCGTTGATCACCGCGCAGGCGGTGCTCGGCCTGGTGGAGCCGCAGGCCTCGGGCATCGGCGGCGGCGCGTTCCTGCTCTACTACGACGCGACCGCCAAGACCATCGAGGCCTACGACGGCCGCGAGACCGCGCCGGCCGCCGCCACCGAGAACTACCTGCGCTGGATCAGCGACACCGACCGCGCCGAACCGCAACCCGACGCGCGGGCCAGCGGCCGCTCCATCGGCGTGCCCGGCGTGGTGCGCATGCTGGAACTCGCGCATCAGGAGCACGGCAAGACCGGGTGGCGGGAACTGTTCGATCCCGCCGTCGCGCTGGCCGACGAAGGCTTCGCCATCAGCCCGCGCCTGGCGGGCCAGATCGCCGACTCCGCCGCCCAGCTCGCGGGCGACGAGGCCGCCAAGGCGTACTTCCTGGAGCCCGACGGGTCCCCGAAGCGCGAAGGCACGGTGCTGACCAACCCCGCCATGGCCAAGACGCTCGGCGCGATCGCGTCCGACGGCGCCGACGCCTTCTACACCGGCGCGATCGCGGAGAACATCGTCGCGGCCGCCACCGCCGGGACCGGCGGGCGCACCCCGAGCCTGATCACCGCCGACGATCTGGCCGGCTACCAGCCGAAGAAGCGCACCGCACTGTGCACGGTGTACCGCGAGAACGAGATCTGCGGGATGCCGGGCCCGTCGTCGGGCGGCAGCACCGTCGCGGCCACGCTGGGCATCCTCGCCAACTTCGACCTCGCCGCGCTGGCCCCCACCGACGTGGACCGCAACGGCGGTAAGCCGCGCCCGGAGGCGGTGCACCTGATCTCCGAGGCGCAGCGCCTCGCCTACGCCGACCGCGACAAGTACATGGCGGACCCGGATTTCGTGCCGCCGCCGGGTGATTCGCCGCAGACGCTGGTGAATCCGGAGTACCTGGCGATGCGCTCGGCGCTGATCGACCCGGCCCGCAGCATGGGCACCGCGCAGCCCGGCGAGTTCGGTCCCGCGCCGGTCGGCGTCGGCCCGCAGCCGCCCGAGCACGGCACCAGCCACATCTCGGTGGTCGACAGCTACGGCAACGCCGCGGCGATGACCACCACGGTGGAGTCGGCGTTCGGGTCGTTCCACATGGTCGACGGCTTCCTGCTGAACAACCAGCTCACCGATTTCGCCGCCGACCCGCTCGGCACCGACGGCGCGCCCGTCGCGAACCGGCTGGAACCGGGCAAGCGGCCCCGCAGCTCGATGGCGCCGACCCTGGTGTTCGACCGCACCCCCGACGGCGCGCGCGGCGACCTCACGCTGGTCACCGGATCGCCCGGCGGGTCGGTGATCATCCAGTTCGTCGTGAAAACCCTGATCGGCGTGCTGGATTGGGGCCTGGACCCGCAGCAGGCGGTGTCGGCGGTCTCGTTCGGCGCGGCCAATACGCCGACCACGGGCGTGGGCGGTGAGCATCCGGCGATCGACGCCGCGAACAGCGGCGACAACGACCCGCTGGTCCAGCGGTTGCGCGAACTCGGCCACCAGGTTTCGGTCGCGCCGCAGTCCAGCGGGTTGAGCGCGCTGGAACGCGACGGCACCGGCTGGATCGGCGGCGCGGACCCCCGCCGTGAAGGGGCGGTACTCGGCGATACGAAGTAGGTCCTCGGCGTCGCCGCCGATGTTCGGCGCGAGTGGGTCGAGGATGTCCCTCAGGCGGTCCGGCGCATCGGATACAGCACCGGACCGCCGGGGATCGCCAGGTCCGCGTCACGCCGGAAGCCGAGGCGTTCGTAGAACGGCACGTTGGCGAAGTCGGTGGCGACCAGGAACGCGAGATCGGCCTCGGCGAGCCGGGGTTCGAGCAGCTGTCGCGCGTAGCCCTGGCCGCGCACGTCGGGCCGAGTGCCGATCACCGCGAGATACAGGTGATCCGCCGACGGCCGGGTCGCGTCCACCCGATGCGAGGCCGATAGTGCGCGGGGCAGCGCCGTGCCGAGGGCGCGGATCAACGAGTAGGGCCGCGCGATCGGTGCGGAAGTCACCCCTTCGGGTTCCCACAGGGCCACGGCCGCGATGTCGCCCGACGGATCGCGCGCCACATCCACCAGCCCGTGCCGCTCGCGCGACGCTATGCGCGAGGCCCAGAACCCGGGTAGGGCCTTGCGCCGCCGCGCCGGATCGGGCCAGAAATAACTGATGAACGGGTCGTCGGCGAAGGCGGCGGCGAGGACGTGCGAGGCCTGGGTCACACGGCGACGCTAGCGGCCGCGAGTCGCGCCGGGAAGCTTACGATCCCCGCTGATTCGTATCCGTCGCGCCGGTGTACTTCGCGCCCAGTTCACGGAGCCGGTCCATGGCGCGGGCAGCGTGTTCCTTGTCGTTCGAGCGGATCGCGAGCATGGGGACGTAGTCGTCGTTCGTCAGTTCCAGCCGGGCCCAGGACTTCCGGTCCGGGAACGCCACACCGACGATGTTCCGCCACGCGAATTCGTTGTCGCCCAGGATGTTCCGCACCGACACGCCGCGTGGACCCACCCGTACGCGAGGGCGGGTGAGCATGAGCACGCCACCCGCGAGCAGCAGGCCGATGCCCACCATCGCGAACTGGTCCACGAAGCGGAAGTTCACGCCCGTCGAGCCGCTGCGCAGCCAGATGCCGCCGATGGCGAACACGATCACCAGCACCACCGCGACGATGCTCGCGGTGATCCGCGCGCGGCGCGGCCGCACCTCGAAGTCCCACTCCTCGGCGACCTCGGGTGTCTCGGCGCGGCGCCAGATGCGAACGACCGGCATGGCTTACGCGGACTGCCGCAGCGCGCGCAGGGTGAGCGCGGCGTCGAGCGCGGCCGCGGCCGCCTGCTCGCCCTTGTCCTCGGCCGAACCGGGCAGCCCGGCGCGGTCGCGCGCCTGTTCCTCGGTGTTGGTGGTGAGCACGCCGTTGGTGACCGGCGTGGCGGCGTCCAGCGACACCCGCGTCAGACCGGCCGTCACCGCGTCGCAGACGTATTCGAAATGCGGTGTGCCACCGCGGATCACCACACCCAGCGCGACCACCGCGTCATGGGTGCGCGCCAATTCCTGCGCCACGACCGGCAATTCCATCGCGCCGGCGCAGCGCACCACCGTGACCTCGCGCACCCCGGCCTCCTTCGCGACGCGCTCGGCGTTGGCCACCAGCGTGTCGCAGATCTCGGTGTGCCACCGCGAGGCGACGATCCCGAGTTTCAGGTCCTTGGCATCCGCCAGCGCGAAACTGGGTACGCCGGTGCCGCTCATCGCATTCCGTCCTTTCGCGGGAGGTGGCTCACTGCGCGGTCTCGCCGAGGTCGAGGTCGTCCAGCCCGATCAGGTCGTGGCCCATCCGGTCCCGCTTGGTGCGCAGGTAGCGCAGGTTCTCGGCGTTGGCGCGCAACGGCATCGGCACCCGGTCGGTGATGCGCAGACCGTAGCCGTCGAGGCCGACGCGCTTGGCCGGGTTGTTCGTCAGCAACCGCATGGAGCGCACGCCGAGGTCCACGAGAATCTGCGCGCCGGTGCCGTAGTCGCGCGCGTCGGCGGGCAGGCCCAGCTCGAGGTTCGCGTCGACGGTGTCGTGCCCGGAGTCCTGCAACTGGTAGGCCTGCAACTTGTGCATGAGGCCGATACCGCGCCCCTCGTGCCCGCGCATGTACAGCACGATGCCGCGGCCTTCCTGGTCCACCATCTCCAGCGCCGCGTCCAGCTGCGGGCCGCAGTCGCAGCGCAGCGAGCCGAAGACGTCGCCGGTGAGACATTCGGAGTGCACGCGCACCAGCACGTCCTCGCCGTCGGTGATGTCGCCGCGCACCAGCGCGACGTGCTCCACCTCGTCGTAGATGCTCTGGTAGCCGACGGCGGTGAAATCGCCGTGCGCGGTGGGGATGCGCGCCTCGGCGACCCGCACCACCTGCTTCTCGTGCTTGCGCCGCCAGGCGATCATGTCGGCGATGGAGATCAGCGCCAGCTCGTGCTCGTCGGCGAAGACCCGCAGCTCCTCGGTGCGGGCCATGTGGCCCTCGTCCTTCTGGCTGACGATCTCGCAGATCACGCCCGCCGGACGCAGCCCGGCCATGCGCGACAGGTCCACCGCGGCCTCGGTGTGGCCGGGCCGGCGCAGCACGCCGCCGTCTTTCGCGCGCAGCGGCACCACGTGCCCGGGGCGGGTCAGGTCGTCGGCCTTGGCGTCGGGGTCGGCGAGCAGCCGCATGGTGGTGGCGCGGTCGGCGGCGGAGATGCCGGTGGTGATGCCCTCGCGCGCATCCACCGAGACGGTGTAGGCGGTGCCGTGCTTGTCCTGGTTGGTCGCGAACATCGGCGGCAGGCCGAGGCGGTCGCAGTCGTCGCCGGTGAGCGGCACGCAGATGTAGCCGGAGGTGTAGCGGATCATGAACGCGACCAGCTCGGGGGTGGCCTTCTCCGCCGCGAAGATGAGGTCGCCCTCGTTCTCGCGGTCCTCGTCGTCGACGACCACGACCGCCTTACCGGCGGCGATGTCGGCGACGGCGCGCTCGATGCTGTCGAACCTCGTCACTCTGCTGTGCTCCATCTCGAATTAGGTGCCTCACTACAGTAAGGCCTGGCCCGTGCGCTCTCGGCGGCGCACCCGCGCGAGGGTCAGCCGCGCTGCTGGAGGCGTTCGACGTACTTGGCGATCACGTCGACCTCGAGGTTCACGGTGGTGCCCACGCCCGCCGCGCCGAGATTGGTCAGCGAGAGCGTGGTGGGGATGAGCGAGACCTCGAACCAGTCGCGGGTGCCGTCGGCTGCGGGTTCGTCGGCGCGGCCGAGGCCGGAGACGGTGAGCGAGATGCCGTCGACGGTGATCGAGCCCTTCTCCACCACGTAGCGGGCGATCGCGTCGGGCAGCGAGATCCGCACGACCTCCCAGTTCTCCGAGGGGGTGCGCGCCAGCACGGTGCCGGTGCCGTCGACGTGGCCCTGCACCAGATGCCCGCCGAGGCGGCTGTTGAGCGCGGCGGCGCGCTCCAGGTTCACCCGGTCGCCGGAGCCGAGCCCGCCGATGCTGGAGCGGTCCAGAGTCTCCTGCATCACGTCGACGGTGAAGGAGTCGCCGTCCACGACCTCGACGACGGTGAGGCAGACGCCGTTGACGGCGATCGAATCGCCGTGGCCCGCATCGGAGGTCACGAGCTTGCCCCGGATCGTGAGGCGGGCGGCGTCGGCCAACTGCTCGGTGGCGACGATCTCGCCCAACTCCTCGACGATGCCAGTGAACATGCGTGACTCCCTGTCGCGTGTACGTACGGTTGACCGAACAGCCGGGACCCCGGCCGCTATTCCCGGTGCCCGGAGCCGCCCTCAGCCTAATGGGCGGGCGGCGACGGCGGTTGTCCAGCGTCGGCGCGTGGCGAGCGGCGGTCCGGTCGTTGGTGCGGTGTCGTCGCGCGGCCGGTGTGAGCCGCCACGGCCCGGTCGAGTCGGCGGCTCACGGGGGCCGGTCGCCCAGAATTCGGAATCCGTGCCCGCGACCCACCGGGAAATCCGACCGCTCGGCTCTTTCCGGCACCGCTTCAGGACGTTCGGGCCGATCGGGTGGAAAATTCCGTCCGGTCTTTCTGTAATTTCGCTGTTCCCGGCCCGCAGGAACCGGTTCAGCCGGATTTCCGGTCGCCGGCCTCGGAAATTCACCGGTCCGGCGTAGTGTCGAGCACGCCGGGCCGACAGACCCTGATACCCAGCGGAAACACGCTTACACCACCTTCTTGCGCAAGAGTCGAAATGGACGCAATATTGCTATGTAGCCGATTCCTGACGTTCAACTTCCGACACCGATGACCGCCTTTTCGAGATCACCACGCCGACCGAAGAATTCCATCACTCGAGGAAGCAGGACCGACATCGTGGGTCCACACGAGTTCGACACAGTTGGGGGTGCCGCGTGACCACTCTGCTCGATTCCACGCTGGAGGTGCGCTGCGTGCAGTACCGGCGCGAGTTCCACATGCCCGCGTCGATCGATCCCACGTCACGCCGCATCCTCCTGCACATCGGCACCCACTACGGTGCCATCACGATGCCCGCCGATCTCGGCGAGCGCGTCCGGCAGAAGCTCGCGCAGGCCCGCATCGCCGCACCCGTCGTGCACCACCCGCGCGCCCGGCGCTGGACCTTCATCACCGGCCCGTGCCTGCCCGACACCCTCACCACCGCGGTCTCGGCCGAACTGTTCCGGCTCTACGCCACCGTCGCGTGCACCGGCAGCCAGGTGGTGCTCCCCTCCCCCGACGACGAGCGCACCGGCTACCGCACCTGGATCGAACCGCCGCAGAACGCGACGGCCCTCCCGCCGCTCGGCACGGTCGTCGAGGCCACGCGGGCGATCGGATCGCCGAAAGCGCGCCTGCTGTAGAAGGATTCGCGCCTCCTGACGGGTCGGCCAACGAGCGCCGACCCGTTCCGGCGTGCGCGATTCAAACCCGGACGGCGGCCGCTCGCCTGCGCAGCGCTTCGACGGTCGCGCCCGGGTCGGCGGTGTTGTAGACGGCCGAACCCGCGACGAAGCAGTCGATCCCGGCCTCGGCGGCCTGCTCGATGGTGTCGGCGTTGATCCCGCCGTCGATCTCCACCACCAGGCGCAGCTCGCCCGAGTCCACCAGCCTGCGGACGACGCGCGCCTTCTCCAGCACCTGCGGGATGAACGACTGTCCACCGAAACCCGGCTCGACGCTCATCACCAGCAGGGTGTCGAAATCGCGCAGGATCTCCAGATAGGGCTCGATCGGGGTGTTGGGCTTCACCGAGAGCCCCGCCTTCGCGCCGGCCGCGCGGATGTCGCGAGCCACCGCCACCGGATCGTCGGTGGCCTCGGCGTGGAAGGTCACGTTGTAGGCGCCCGCCTCCGCGTACGGCGGCGCCCAGCGACCCGGATCCTCGATCATCAGGTGGCAATCCAGCGGGATGTCGGTGGCCTTCAGCAGGCTCTCCACCACCGGCAGGCCGAGGGTCAGGTTGGGCACGAAATGGGCGTCCATCACATCGACGTGCAACCAGTCCGAGCCCTCCACACGGCGGGCCTCGGCGGCCAGATTCGCGAAGTCGGCGGACAGGATGGACGGGGCGATCATCGGCTGGGCCGGGCGGGTGAACGTCACAACGCGGGAGTGTACCGAGCCCGGCGCGCGCCCCGCCGGGGGCAATCGGTGATTGCCCACGTCCGTCAATGGGTAGCCTGTGCAGAGTGATCAACATTTCGGCGGAACAGGGGCTCTTCAGCACCCCGGTGGAGATTCGGGTGGCCGCGTCGGTCACACAGCTGCCCATTGTGCGCGGGCTCGCCGAAACCCTGGTGCTACTCAGCGATTTCACCCTGGACGAGGTGGCCGACATCCGGTTGGCCGTCGACGAGGTCTGCTCGACGCTCATCGCGCTCGCCGCGCCCGGCACCAGCCTGGACTGCAAGTTCACCATCGGCGAGACCGAATTGGTGGTGCGGGTCACCGGCATCGCGGCGGCCGAGGGACTCCCCGATCAGCGCAGTTTCGGCTGGCACGTGCTGCGCACCCTGACCGACACGGTGGAGGCCACGCAGGACGCCTTCGACGCCGCGGCATCCGGATATCCGACAGCGGTCGAGTTCCGTCGGGTCCGGGGGAAGGCGTAGTGGCGGACGAGGACGCCGTGTTCGACCCCCGGCGCGCGAAGGCACCCGCCGACGCCACCGAGCACGCCGTCACCGTGGCGGAGGAGGACGCCGAACTCGTCGCCGAAGCGCGCAAATCCTCCGGATACGACGATGTCGGCGCGCTGTTCGAGAAACTCTCCGCCCGTGAGCCCGGCACCCCCGAGCACGCGGCGGTGCGCGACGAGCTGATCAGCCGCTGCATCCCGCTGGCCGACCACATCGCCCGCAAGTTCAGCGGCCGCGGCGAACCGTTCGACGATCTGACGCAGGTGGCGCGCGTCGGCTTGGTGCACGCGGTGGACCGGTTCGACGTGAGCCGCGGCTCCAACTTCCTGTCCTTCGCGGTGCCGACCATCATGGGTGAGGTCCGCCGCTACTTCCGCGACAACACCTGGGCGATGCGCGTGCCGCGCCGCGTCAAGGAAACGCACCTGCGCATCGGTTCGGCCATCGACACGCTCTCCCAGACCCTCGGCCGCTCCCCCACGGCCAAGGAGATCGCCGCCGAACTCGACGTCGATCCCGACGAGGTGACCCAGGCCGTCATCGCGGGCAACGCCTACCAGCCGAGTTCCATCGACGCGGCCGCGCTGGGCCGCGACACCGACGCGTCGCTGCTGGACACCCTCGGCGAGGAGGAGTCGCAGTTCGACCGGGTGGAGGAATACGTGGCGATCCGTCCGCTGCTGGCGGGGCTGCCCGAGCGCGAGCGGCGGATTCTCACCATGCGGTTCTTCGAATCCATGACCCAGACGCAGATCGCCCAGCAGATGGGGATCTCGCAGATGCACGTGTCCCGGATTCTCGCCAAAACCCTTGCGCGGCTGCGGGAACTGTCCAGTAGGGACTAGACCGCCCGCTCCCGTTGCTTGCGGATCTTCGCGGGTGCGGCGAGCCACCAGGCCGCGTCGATCAGTTCGCGCAGCTGGTCGGGCGCGACCCGGTCCAGGTCGATGAGAATGTACGGGTAGCCGTCGTAGTGGGGTGTGGTGTAGAATGCGGGATCCCCCGAGGCGAGCAGCGCCTCCTTCTCGGCCATCTCGCACTGCAACACCAGCCCGCCCTCGGCCTCCGACCGCAACCGCGCGAACCCCTTCCCGCCCACTTTCAGCGCGGGGCTGCGCCACCAGGTCGACTCCTCGACCGCGGGAAGTTCGGTCGCCATCCCCACCACGTCCTGCCACGTCAAGGTCATGGATTCAGTCTGAGCGCTCGGCCGCGGCCGCGCTTGGACGAATGGAACGACACGCCTCCCGGGCCGGAGCCGTCCGGTCTTCTCGCTATCGCGTGGCGGGGCACTCCGTCGGCAGCGTCCACTCCGAAAGGGCCGCCGAGAGCACCTCGGCGAGCGCCACCGGTTGCTCACGGGCCACGAGGTGGCCGGCATCCTCGATCGTGGTCACCGCGGCGTGCGGCACCGCGCGCAGGAATCGGGCGGTATCCCCGTCCGTGAGCGGTGAGGCACCGCCCGCGCGGATGAGCAGGACGGGCAGGTCCAGCTCCACGGCGGTCGCCCGCAGTCGCGGCAGCTGTGCGAAGATATCGTCGACGATCTCGCGGTATCGGCCGTATCCCCTTGCCTCGCTGAGGAATTCGCGGACCCGGTCGGGGTCGGCATCGGGGACCACATCCACCAGTGCGAGGCCCGCCACCCGGGCTCGCACGGCCGGGTCTCGGAGCGCGGCAATCGTGGCGAGACCGCCCAGCGAAGCGCCGACGAGCACGCAGCCCGCCGGCTCGGCCACCACCATGGCGGCGACATCGCCGGCACACGGCGCGAGCGCACGTGCCGCACCGCCGCTGTCGCCGTGACCGCGCTGATCGTAAGCGACACAACGGAATCCGGCCGCAGTAAGCACATCGATCACCGGCCGCCAGACCGAACGGCGCTCGCCACCCGCGTGGAGCAGCAGAACCGTGGGGCCCGCGCCGGCTTCCTCGCCCCGGAGCATCGCGCCGGGGCGGTCGAGACACCGGTCGCCCATGGGTGGCACCGCCTCTCCTACCTTGACCAATCAAAGCAAAGGGTAGTGCTGATACTTTGAGTGGTCAAGGTAGAGTGCGCCGCGTGACCACTTCGCGAGTGCGGCGCACGCCGGAAGACGCACGGCGTCTCATTCTCGACACCGCCGAACGACTGCTGATCGAGGGCGGCGTGGCCGCCGTCCAGGTCCGGGCCGTCGCGGCCCGAGCCGGTATGACCGACGCGGGGGTGAACCATCACTTCGGCGGTCGCGACCGCCTCCTCGAAGCCTTGCTGCGCCACGGCGGCCGCAAGCTCCGCGCCGGCGTGGCCGCGGTACTGGACTCCTGGCTCGGCCGAGCGACCGACCTCGGCGAACTGGTCGAGACGCTGGCCGCCTTCTACCGGCAGGGCTACGGCGAGTTGGCCGTCGCGCTGCACGCCGCCGGATGGCGCGACGAGGGCGCGGGGATGCTCGACCCGATCGTGGCGGCGATCCACGCGCGCCGCGCCGACCCCGGGGCGACCGTCGAGGACACGCGGCTGGCGGTCGCCGCCCTGCACCAGGCCATCGCCACCGATCCTGTCTACGGCTCGGTGTTCCGCCGCAGCGCGGGGCTCTCCGACGAGACCACATCCGACGCCCAAATCGACTGGTGGACAAACTATCTCAGCAGTGCGCTCGGATTGAAATAGCAGGCTTCATCGAGCCCCTGGTGCTCAGTCCCACCAGAGGCGCCAGACCGGCTGGAGGAGGCGGTGGGCGAGGGCGTCGAGGGTGTCGTGGTCCTGGTAGACGCTGTCGGAGCAGTAGGCGAAGGCTTCCAGGGCGGCGGTGAGGGCCTCGTCGCGGGTGGTGATCGCGCGGCCGGTGCGCAACCACATGGTGCCGAGCTCGAGGGCGACGAGTTCGGTGTCCCAGTGGAACGTCCAGCGGCGCAGGACGGCGGCGTGCGCGCCCGCGTCGATGTCGTGATTGCAGGCGCCGTCCCAGGCCAGGCGGCCGGGCACGTCCCAGGGGTAGCGGACCGGGACGAGGGCGAGCTGGTCGAGCTCGTCGCCGACGATGCTCCACACGTCGGACCAGTCGAATCCGAGGTGGCGGTCGGGGGTCAGGTCGTCCGCGGAGAAGGTGACGCGGTCGTCGCGCGGGATCGGGTCGTCATCGTCTTCCTCGGCCTCGGCCTCGGCGTGCCGGGCGTCGAGTTCGGCGGCGAGCCAGCGCTGCGCGTCCACGTCGGCGAGCGCGGGTGGGCCGGCGAGCGCGCAGGTACTCCAGGTGTAGGAATTGGTCAGGACCGGCCACAATCCGGTGCTCGCGTACCGCTGCCGGAACGTCGTCCACAGGTCGGCGGCCCGATATCCGGGCTCGACCGGCGTGACCCACACCCGCGTACCATCCAGATCCAGATCCGGCTGCGGCGCGAAACGCACCGTGCCGGCGGCACTTTCGACATCGGCGACGAGGACCGCCGGGTCCTCCCCCACCCAAGGCTCCACCGGCTCCCACGCCCCGATCCGGTCGGGCGCGATGGCCGGAACCTCGAATTCCACTCCCACGGTTGGTATTCCCTCGTTCGGTCCGTCGATGACGCACGGAGCGTACCGGTGCGGTCCGACAGGGAGGTGTCCGTTGCGGCGCCGCCGACCCGACGCGGCACGTCTACCCCTCGACCGGTTTGCGCAAGGCCGCCATGAACATGGCGTCGGTGCCGTGGCGGTGCGGCCACAGTTGGGCGCCGGGGCCGTCGCCGATATCGGTGACGCCCGGTAGGAGGGGGCGGGTGTCGAGTTCGACGGCGCCGGTGCGGCGGACGTGGTCGGCGACGACGGCGACGGTCTCGGCCAGGTGCGGGGAGCACGTGGAGTAGACGACGACACCGCCCGGACGCACCAGATCCCATGCGGCAGCAAGCAATTCGCGTTGCAGGGCGACGAGCTCACGGACGTCGGCGGGAGTGCGGCGCCAGCGCGATTCGGGGCGGCGGCGCAGCGCGCCGAGTCCGGTGCACGGCGCGTCGACCAGCACGCGGTCGTAGCCGGGGGTGAGCCCGCTCGTGCGGCCGTCGACCACGTGCACCTCGACCGGCAGGTCGCGGGTGGCCTTGCGGACCAGTTCGGCGCGGTGCTCGGCCGGTTCCACCGCGTCCACGTGGAAGCGGTCGATGGCGGCGAGCGCGCCGAGCAGCGCGGCCTTGCCGCCGGGGCCCGCGCACAGATCGAGCCAGCGGCCGCCGTCGGGGCCGACGAGTTCGGCGCGGCTGAGGCTCAGCGCGACCAGCTGACTGCCCTCGTCCTGCACGGCCGCCATGCCCTCGCGCACGGGCTCGAGCTTGCCGGGATCGCCGCCCTCCAGGTACACCGCGTAGGGCGACCAGCGCCCTTCTTCGCCGCCGGTGACCAGGGCCAGTTCTTCGGCGGTGATTTCGCCGGGCCGCGCGACCAGGTGCACGATCGGGCGTTCGTCGTCGGCGGCGAGCAGGTCGCGCAGTTCGCCCGCGTGCGCGCCGAGCGCGTCGGCGAAGGCCTGGGCGATCCAGGTGGGGTGCGCGTACTCGAACGCGAGCCGACCCACCGGATCGGCAGGCGCCAGCGCCTCGACCCACTCCTCGGCGGTGCGCTCGCCCGCCCGGCGCAGCACGGCGTTCACGAATCCCGAACGGCCCTGGCCGAATTCGGCCCTGGCGAGTTCGACGGAGGTGTCCACGGCCGCGTGCGCGCCGATCCGGGTGCGCAGCAGCTGGTAGCCGCCCAGGCGCAGGATGTCGAGCAGCGGGCCGTCGATCTCGGCGACCGGCCTGCCCGCGCATTCGGCGATCACCGCGTCCAGCAGCCCCTGGGTGCGGCACGCGCCGTAGGTGAGTTCCGTGGCGAGCGCGGCGTCGCGTCCGTCGATGCGGCGCTCGCGCAGAAGTGCGGGCAGCACGAGGTTGGCGTACGCGTCGCGCTCGCGGACGGCGCGCAGGACTTCGAGCGCCGCCTCACGCGGCGGATCGACTCGGTCGGCACCGCGCCGACCGGAACCCCGATCACCTTCAGCCGCACCACGTTTCGGACCGGATGAACGATCGTTTCCTCGGGCGGACTTCCCGCCGCGGAACGACTCGGCGTCACCGGAGCGGCGATCCGCGGACTCCGCCCCGCTCCGACCGCGTGCCGAACCAGTGCGTGCGGACTCACCGCGATCACTCCGCGCACTGGAGCCTCCACCGAACTTCCCCCCGCGAGAATCGGTTCCACTCCCCGACCGGCCACCTTCCCGCCGACCGGGCCGGCCGTCTCCGAATCCCCCACTCCGGGAACGGGAGTCGCCCGATCGGCGCGAATCCGACTCCCAGCCGGACCGTCCCGCGTCACGCCCACCGGACCATGCCGCACCACGTCCGCTCGACCGTGCGTCGTCCCGACCGCCGGATCGTCCCTCGTCACGACCGCCGAACCGCTCGTCACCACGCCCACTCGACCACCCGGCCGACCGTGCGTCCCCTTGTCCACCGGTTCGCTGCGCACCACGCCCACCGAACCGCCCCGCATCGGAGTCGCGACTCCCGCGCGACCCCCACCGCTCACCCTGCGGCTTCTTCCGTTGTGCCCCAGCATCTTCCCCGCCGGATTTCCCACCCGGCTTGCCCCGATCCTTCCGCGATTCGCTCTCGCGAGCGGCCCGCTTGGCCCATCCGCCGTCGACGTCCCGCTCGCTCATACCCGCACCTCACCAACCATTCGGCGTCCGCGCGCCCCTCGGCGCACCGTCGACGCAACGCTCACAACCCCCACCGCACTTCGCCGCGACGCACCCGGTCGCGACCAGGAACGCCGGACGGAGCGTCCGGCGCCACGACAGCATCCCGCACTCATCCGACCACCGCGCCCGGCGCGAGCCGGGCGCCGCGGGCCCAATCGAGCGCGGCCATCATCCGCTTCCCCTGCGGCTGCACCTGATTCAGGCGCACCGCGGTGGTCGCGGTACCGACGTACACGCCGGTCTTGCGCACCTCGATGGCGCGTTCGGGCAGCGATTCCTCGACCATCTCCACCGGCCCGATCTTGAGGCGGGTGCCGTCGACCTCGGTCCACGCGCCGGGCGCGGGGGTGACGGCGCGCACGCGCCTGCTGATGGCGAGCGCGGGCTGATCCCAGCGGATGTGCGCGTCCTCGGCGGTCACCTTGTGCGCGTAGGAGACACCGTCGGTGGGCTGCGGAACCGCTTGCAGCACACCGTCTTCGATGCCGTCCATGGTCGACGCCAGCAGGCGCGCACCGGTTTCGGCGAGCCGCGCCAGCAGTTCACCCGCGGTGTCGGCGACCGATATCCGCTCGGTGACCACCCCGAACACCGGCCCGGTATCGAGCCCTTCCTCGATGAGAAACGTGGACGCGCCCGTGATCTCGTCCCCCGCGTCGATCGCCGCCTGCACCGGCGCCGCACCGCGCCAGGCGGGCAGCAGCGAGAAGTGCAGGTTGACCCACCCGTGGCGCGGCACGTCGAGCGCCGCGCGCGGCAGCAGCGCGCCGTAGGCGACGACAGGACAGCAGTCCGGCGCGAAATCGGCCAGCTGCGCGAGGAATTCGGGTTCGGACGGTTTGCGCGGCGTGAGCACCGGGATGCCGTGCTCGTCGGCGAGCAGTGCCACCGGCGACCGGCTCACCTTGCGCCCGCGCCCCGCGACGGCGTCGGGACGGGTGACGACCGCGACCACCTCGTGGCGCGCCGACTCGATCAGCGCGCGCAGCGACGGCACGGCCGGTTCGGGCGTACCCGCGAAGACGAGGCGCATCAGCGGCTCCGCCCGAACGGCCCCGGCTGGCCCGAGCCGCGCGATTCGCGCACCGTGATGCCCGCGGTGAACCAGTCCGAGGTGCGGATGGTGCGCATCGCCTCCTTGCGCGACGCCGGGTCGAGCCGGTCGATGAACAGCACCCCGTCGAGGTGGTCGGTCTCGTGCTGCACGCAGCGCGCGAGCAGCCCTTCGGCCGCGAATTCCACGGGCGCGCCGTGCATGTCGACGCCCGAGGCGCGCACCCGCAGCGCCCGGCGCGTGTCGTAGTGCACGCCGGGGATGGACAGGCACCCCTCGGTCCCGACCTGTTCCTCGTCGCCCACCACGGTGTAGACCGGGTTCACCAGGTGCCCGGCCGCGTCACCGGTGTCGTAGACGAACACCCGCAACCCCACACCGATCTGCGGGGCGGCCATCCCGACCCCGCCGTCGTCGTGCATGGTGTCGACGAGGTCGGCGACCAGCTGGCGCAGCTCACGATCGAATTCGGTGACCTCCGCGGCGCGGGCGCGCAGAATCGGATCGCCGAACAGGCGAACTGGCTGAATGGTCACGGCGGCTCCCCGGGGGCGAACGGAATCACGGTCGACTCATTCTAGTGAGCGACCCCGGTCACCCCCGCACCGCGCGCGACCCCTCAGGAATTGCCCGCGATGATCACCTGCGGAATACCGGTCCCGAGCGGCACCGCCGCGCACACCGGCGCGGGCGCGTGCTCGGGATCGAGCACCTGCCGCAGCAGTTGCTGCACGAACGGGTCGTACACCATGTGGAAGTGGCCGGTCAGGTTTCCGGGGCACAGGTCCTGCACGGTGAGGTTCTCCGCACCCGGCCCGCGCAACGGAATATTGGCGAACGGCTGGATCATCTCGTCCACCCGACTGCCGATCGTCACGTAGCGCACGCCGGGCACGGTGTCGCCGCCCGCGTTGAGCTCGGTCATGATCGGCGACCCCTGCGCCTGCTGCACCGCCGCGAGCGAGGTGACGCGGGCGAAGACCTCGAGCGCGCCCGGGATCGCCTGCGCGACGGGCACCAGCCCGTACATGACCCCGCCGTAGCTGGGCGAGGCCAGGCCGACCCAGGTGCCCACCTTCGGGGCGCCGCCCATCTTGTTGACGTAGAGCCGGGTCACGTTCGCGCCCTGCGAGAATCCGACGAGGTCCACCTGTTCTGCGCCGGTCTCGGCCAGCACTCGATCGACGAACCAGCCGATCTGGCGGGCGCTGTCGCGCAGGTCCTCGGTGCCGTAGGTGTCGGCGCCGGGCGCGCCGCCGTAGTTGAGCGCGAAGACGCAGAACCCGGCCGCCGCGAGTTGCGGGCCGATCGCCGACCAGTCGGAGTAGGCGGTCGAATCGGTGCCGTGCGCGAGCACGACGGGCCGGGGGTGCGCCGCGCTCGGGCGGCAGCCGAAATCGTTGGTGCCCACCGGGGCCGCGTCGCGGTGGGTCTTCAGATACTGTGCGGCGGCGAGATGGTCGGGCTGCGGCGGCGCCGTGTGGGTCGGCACGGCGGGCGGACGGATCGGCTCCGCTTCGGCGACCTCTGCGGGCTCCGCGCCGGCGGGACCCCCACCGCCGGCGAGCGAACCGACCACGACTCCCGCGACCAGCGCGAATGCCGCGACGAGCCGCAGCATTCGTGAAATTCCCCAACCCCACGCACCAGATGGCTGTTCCATCTCACAATCATGGCCTGAGATGGCTCAAATGCGCACTCCCCCGGAGGGTTTCGTGATGGTTACTTTTGGGTGGCGGAGTCGTCCTCGGCGAGGATCCGGTACAGCGCGCGCCGCGCGTCGGTGAGCACCTCGGCCGCCTTGGCCGCCTGCTCGGGGGTGCCGACCGCGGCCACCTGGGCGACGGCGCCCATCAGCTGGCCGGCCAGTTCGCGCAGGTCGATGGCCTGCGTGCCGACGTCCTCCTTGACCTGGGCCCACGGGTCACCGAGTTCTTCGCGGTGTTCCTCGACGTAGGCGGTGCCCGTGTCGGTGAGCTTCGCCGTCTTGCGGCCGGCGACCTTCTCGATGAGCACCAGTCCCTCGTCCTCGAGCTGCGCGAGCGCCGGGTAGATCGAGCCGGGGCTGGGGCGCCAGATGTCGTCGCTGCGCTCGCGGATCTGCTGGATGAGTTCGTAGCCGTGCATCGGGCGTTCGGTGAGTAGCAGCAGGACGGCGGCGCGCACGTCACCGCGCCTGCCGCGGCCGCCGCGGCCACGGCCGCGGCCGAAGGGCGGTCCGCCGAATCCCGGACCGAAACCGGGGCCGAACCCCGGCCCGAACTCGGGGCCGAATCCGTGCCGCCCGCCGCGGCGGTGTTCCTGGCCCCGCACGGGACCGTGCTCGGGGTCGAAACCACCCCAGCGGCCGCCGCGCCGCGCGAACTCGCGATGCCTGTGTTCCTTGTTCTCCATGATGAGCCTCCTCGGGCTTGGATGTTCTTAGTTGTTATCGACGATATATCGACAATGCATCCAACGCAAGCAGTCCCCGTCACATTCCCGCCCCGGAAACACGAAGGGCGCGTCCGCGCATCGTTCGATGCCCGGACGCGCCCGCTGCCGGTTCGCTACATCGCCTCGATCCACCCGACCAGTCGGCGCCCCTCCGCGACCATCAGTTCCGGATCGCGAAAAGTGTTGGTGAGCATGGCGATTCCCTGATAGGCCGCGATGAGCGCGACCGCGAGTTCGCGCGCGTCGGCGCGGCCGGGCACGGCGAACTGCCGCTGCGCCCAGTCGATCAGCACCCCCATCACCTCGGCCGCGCGGCCGTCGAGGGGGTCGTCGCGCTTGTGCAGTTCGGCGGTGAGCGAACCGAACGGGCAGCCGTGGCGGGCCGCCATCTCGCGCTCCCCCACCCAGCCCTCGACGAGCGCGATCAACCGTTCGCGGGGCGTCGGCAGCGCGTCGAGCGAGGCGAGGAGTTCGCCCAGCCCGCGCGCGTGCACGCCGATCGCGGCCTCGATCAGCTGATCCTTGGTCTTGAACTAGTAGTAGACGTTGCCGACGGGCACGTCGGCCACCTTGGCGATGTCGGCGATCGAGGTCTTCTCCACGCCCCGCTCGTAGAAACGCGGACCGCGGCGTCGGCGAGCCGTTCCCACTCGGCGCTGGCCGCCGCTCTCGGCGAACCGATCCGCTTCGTGGAGCAGACGCGCGCGGAGGCGAAAGCGCAGTTGCTCGCGGTCATGCCGGAACCCGTCGCCGAGACCACCCTCGACATCCTCGGGGCGCCGACCGAGGACGAACGCCGGGTCAGCCCGGACATCGCGAACGTCCTCGGACGGGCCGCGCGGCCCTTCGAGGAGTGGGCGCACGCGCACATCGCCGCCTTCGGCTGAGGGCCGGCCGGTGCTGTGCTGGCATGCCATGACCCGATATCGGTACCCGCGCAATGGGATTCGTCCGGATTCGAACCACCGAGTGCGGTACCGAAGCAGCCTCGTCGGTAGCGCCGGTGTTCCGGATTCCCCCGCCGCCGACGTGAACTGGGCGACCGTCGGCAGCGAGCCGCTATCGGGTGGGAAGTCGAGCACCCGCTGGGGCAGGAAGGCTGTCGGACGTCGGGCGATGTCGGCCTGGTGCAGCAGGCCAGTGGTCCGCCCATGCCCGGCTGGCTGCGCAAGCACAGCGAGCCGATCGGTCGTCGCCGGCTGTCGGCCCGCTCGCATCCGCGGCGGCTGCGGCGGTCGCGCCCGCTGCGGCTGCCGTGGCGCGGGTCGTTTTCCCGCTCAGCCGATGTCGACCGGGTCGATCTGGACGCGGAGGGGGGCGTCGGTGCGGTGGGTGCTGCGCACGGCTTGCGCGGCGGTGAGGGAGCGGGCGAGGGCTTGGCCGTCGCGGCGGGGGACGCGCAGGATCATGCGTTCGACCTCGGCGGGTGAATCGCCGGCGAACGGTTTGCGGGCGCCCGGGGGAAGTGGGACCGGGCCGAGCACTTGGGCGGTATCGGGAAGCTTTGCGGCGGCCAGCAATTCGGTGATCGCGTCGGAGGCCCCGTCGACGGCGGCCATGCGGACCGCGGGCGGGAAGCCGACTTCGGCGCGCGCCTCCACTTCGGCGCGGGCGTGGCCGATCGGATCCCAGCGGACCAGCGCCTGCACCGTCGGCAAGGACGGTTCGGCCATCACGATGACGCGGCCGTGCGCGCGGACCAGGGCGGCGGCGGCCATCCAGCGGCGCAGCGCGTCCTCGCTCGCGCGCAAGTCGGCACGGCCGAGCAGCGCCCACCCGTCCAGCAGCAGCGCCACGCCGTAGCCGCCGCGCACGATCGGTTCCGCCCCGACGGTCGCCACCACCACCTGCGGGCCGGGCTCCACCGAATCGAGGACCGCTCCCCCACCGGACCCGCGGATCGGCACGCCGGGAAACGCGCGGCCCAGTTCCTCGGCGGTGCGCGCCGCGCCGATCACGACGGCGCGCAGCGCGCGGGACCCGCACGTCGCGCACCGGAACGCGGGTTCGGTGATGCCGCACCACCGGCAGCTCGGGCTGTGCGCCTCGTTGTCGCCGGGGCGTTCGACGGGTAGTGCCAGCGGCCCGTTGCAGCGGCGGCAGCGCGCGGGCGTGCGGCATTTCGCGCAGGCCAGCGCTGGGACGTAACCGCGACGCGGCACCTGAACCAGCACGGACGCGCCCTCTTTCAGCGCCGCACGAGCCGCTTCGAAGGCGACGCCCGGGATGCGCACCGCCCGCGCGACCGGATCGCGCGCCAGCGCGTGGTCGCTGTCGCCGGGCGCGCTGATGCGGGGGGCCGCCGCGCGCAGCACCGCACGGTCGGCGACGAGGTCGTGCGCCCAGCCCGAGTCGACCACCGCCTGGATCTCGGCGGTGCGGGCGAATCCGGCCGCCACGAACGCGGCGCCGGTCTCGTGGGCGCGCAGCATGGCGACCTCCCGCGCGTGCGGGTAGGGGGCGCGGGGTTCGGCGTAGGTGTCGTCGCCGTCGTCCCAGAGGACGAGCAGGCCCAGATCGTGGGCGGGCGCGAACACCGCGCTGCGGGTGCCGACCACCACCCGCGCCGTCCCCCGCAGCACCGCGAGCCAGCGCCGGTACCGGGCGGCGGGCCCCAACCCGGCGGCCAGACCGACGGCCGAATCCCCCACCAGCCGAGTGCATTCCGCCAGCACGCGGTCGAGATCGCGCTGATCGGGCACCATCAGGATCGCGCTGCGCCCGGCCGCGACCACCGTCGCCGCCAGCTCCGCCAACCGCCGCGCCCAATCCTCCCCGGGCAATGCCTGCCACGCCGCCCGCACCCCCTTCCCCTGCCGCAGGGCCGAGAGGAACGCACTCCCGTGCACGTATCGCTCCCAGGGCGCCGGATCGAATGGGAGATCGGTCTCACCCGAGGACCCGGCCTCCCCTCCCGAGCTGGAATCGCCTGCGCCCTCGTCGTTTACGTCATCGGCCGAGCCGGACGCCGACCGGCGCGGCTCGCTCGCTTCGGCCTCGCTTCCCCCGGACTCGGTCTCGTCCCCGGCGGCCTGATCACTCCGACGCGACGCGTCCACCTGGCCGTCACTCGCACCGCGGCCGATGACTCCGTCCGCAGATTCGGGGTCGCCCACCGCCACTGCCTGGTCCCGACCGGTCGAACTCGGGGAACCGGCCGGGGCCGTTCGGCTGCCAGAGGGCGGCGTACCGGTCTCCGCCTCGATCGCGCCTCCACTGGACTCACCCCCGCCGGGCGTCGCGGACTCGAACTCCGGCACCTGGCCACCAGATGCGTCGAACGACCCGCCACCGGTCACATCCACGCCGAGGGGCTCGACCCGTTCGACACGGTTGTCCGCGAGAACCGCTGGATCACCATCCCCAGCAGCGGAATCGGAACCCCCTGCCGCCGTTGTTGTTTCACCACCCTTCTTCCCCCCGTTCTCCGTCCGCGCGTGACGGGGTGGGATCGCCAGGCGAAGAACATCAGCGCGGGTGCCCGCGTACCGGGCGGCCACGGCCGTGACGAGATCCAGCACCTCGGGGGTGAGCACCCGTTCGGCCGACACCACCCGATCCAGTTCGGCCAGTTTCCCGCTGTGGTCGCTGCGTTCGAGCCGCGCCAGCAGGTACCCGTCGACCAACCGCCCCGAGAACCGCACGCGCACGCGCACACCGGGCTGGGCGATCTCGTCCAACGCCGGGGGCACGAGGTAGTCGAAGTCGCGGTCGAGGTGGGCCGGCGTCAACAAGGGGAGCACCCGGGCTACCGGGCGCTCCGCTGTCGTCGTCTCGCTCGAGGCCACGGACCCATCTTCCGTGGCGGTGGCGGGAGTATCCGCCCCGGGTCGGCTCACTCCCGCCCCGGCCGGACTACAGTCCGGCGGCCGCGCGCAACTTCTCGGCGCGGTCGGTGCGCTCCCACGGCAGGTCGATGTCGGTGCGGCCGAAGTGGCCGTACGCGGCGGTCGGCGCGTAGATGGGACGCAACAGGTCCAGGTCGCGGATGATCGCGCCGGGACGCAGGTCGAACACCTCGGTGATGGCCGAGGAGATGCGGGCCGGGTCCACCTTCTCGGTGCCGAAGGTCTCCACGAACAGGCCGACCGGGGCCGCCTTGCCGATGGCGTAGGCGACCTGCACCTCGACGCGGTCCGACAGGCCGGCCGCGACCACGTTCTTGGCGACCCAGCGCATGGCGTAGGCGGCGGAGCGGTCCACCTTCGACGGGTCCTTGCCGGAGAAGGCGCCGCCGCCGTGGCGGGCCATGCCGCCGTAGGTGTCGACGATGATCTTGCGGCCGGTGAGGCCCGCGTCGCCCATCGGGCCGCCGAGCACGAACTTGCCGGTGGGGTTGACCAGCAGGCGGATGTCGGAGGTGTCCAGCGTGGGCAGGTTCAGCTCGCCGACCACGGCCTCCACGACCTTCTCGCGGATGTCGGGGGCCAGCAGGTTGTCCAGGTCGATATCGGCGGCGTGCTGGGTGGAGACGACCACCGTGTCCAGCCGCACCGGGCGGTCGCCCTCGTATTCGATGGTGACCTGGGTCTTGCCGTCCGGGCGCAGGTAGGGCAGCACGCCGGTCTTGCGCACCTCGGTGAGGCGGCGCGAGAGGCGGTGCGCCAGCGCGATCGGCAGCGGCATGAGCTCGGGGGTGTCGGTGGTGGCGTAGCCGAACATCAGGCCCTGGTCGCCCGCGCCCTGCTTGGCGATCTCGTCGTCCTCGCCGCCGACGCGCGCCTCGTGCGAGGTGTCCACGCCCTGGGCGATATCGGGCGACTGGGCGCCGATCGCGATGTTCACACCGCAGGAGTTGCCGTCGAAACCCTTTGCGGACGAGTCGTATCCGATCTCGAGCACCTTCTCGCGGACGATGCGCGGGATGTCGGCGTAGGCGGAGGTGGTCACCTCACCGGCGACGTGCACCTGTCCGGTGGTGACCAGGGTCTCCACCGCGACCCGGCTGCGCGGGTCCTCCGTCAGCAACGCGTCGAGGATGGAATCGCTGATGGCGTCACAGATCTTGTCCGGATGACCCTCGGTCACGGACTCACTGGTGAATAGGCGGCTGCCAGTCGTGCGCACAGTTGTTCCCTCTCCCTCAACGGGTTTCTCGTATCGGATGGCCACAGCGACAGTAACGCCATGTCGCGGTCGCGCAACCCTTCATCTCAGACTATTCCAAACGCTGGACGCGGCGCGGCCGCTGCTCCCCGCCGCCCAGCCTATCCCGGCGGATGGCCGCGGTGGCGCGGTTCGGCGCATCGTGTCGGACGCGCCGATGATCCGGCGTCGCAACGCAATTCACCGGGCGGGCACGCTACCGGTCGCGCAGCAGCGGGCCGAGCGCGTCGAGCACCCGGCTGGCCAGCAGGGCCTTCGACCCGTGGTCGAGGGCCTGTTCGGTGCCGTCGGCGCCGAGCAGCCAGCCGTCGTTGGTGTCCACCTCGAACGCCTTGCCCTCGCCGACCGCGTTCACGACCAGCAGATCGCAGCCCTTGCGGGCCAGTTTGGCGCGGGCGTGGGTGAGCACGTCGCCGTGCTCGTCCCCGGTCTCGGCGGCGAAACCGACGATCGCGGTGCCGGTGAGCTGCCCGTCGCGTCGCGCCTGCACCAACCCGGCCAGGATGTCGGGGTTCTTGGTGAGCGCGATGGAGTCGGGCTCACCGGCGCCCTTCTTGATCTTGGTGGCGGCCATGGTGGAGGGCCGGAAATCGGCGACGGCCGCGGCCATGATCACCGCGTCGGCGCCGACGGCGTGCTTCTCGACGGCGGTCTCGAGCTGTTCGGCGGTGGTGATGTGCACCAGGTCGACGGCGGCGGGCGCGGCCATCTCGATGGTGTTGCCCGCGATCAGCGTGACCTGCGCGCCGCGCTGGGCGGCGACCCTGGCCAGCGCGTACCCCTGCTTGCCGGAGCTGCGATTGCCGAGGAAGCGCACCGGATCCAGCGGTTCCCGCGTGCCGCCCGCCGTGATCACCAGGCGGCGGCCCTCGAGATCGCGCGGGATGGCGTCGGCGCGTTCGAGCAGCAGCGAGGCCAGACCGAAGATCTCCTCGGGCTCGGGCAGCCGGCCGGGGCCGGTGTCGGTGCCGGTGAGGCGGCCGTGCGCGGGTTCCATGACGGTCGCGCCGTGCGCGCGCAGCGTCTCGACGTTCGCGACGGTGGCGGGGTGCTCCCACATCTCGGTGTGCATCGCGGGCGCGAACAGTACGGGACATCGCGCCGTCAGCAGGGTGGCGGTGAGCAGGTCGTCGGCGCGGCCCTGCGCGGTGCGGGCCATCAGGTCGGCGGTGGCCGGGGCGATGACCACCAGATCGGCTTCCTGCCCCAGCCGCACGTGCGGCACCTCCGGCACATCGGTGAAGACGTCGGTGTGCACGGGATTGCCGGACAGCGCCTCGAAGGTGGCCTTGCCGACGAACTCCAGCGCCGAGGCCGTCGGGATGACCCGGACGTGGTGCCCGGTCTCGGTGAAACGCCGCACGAGAGCGCAGGCCTTGTAGGCGGCGATCCCGCCGCCCACGCCGACGACGATGCGAGTGGTCACTGCGCCTCCGTGTGGGGCTGGTCCCCGCGCACGGGGGGAGTTCTGGGGTGCGGCTTCACGCGACGGGCACGCCGTGCGGCGTTATTCGCCTTCGGAGTGCTCGAGCAGATCGGAGTGGATCTCGCGCATGGCCACCGACAGCGGCTTCTCCTGCAGGCCCGGCTCGACCAGCGGGCCGACGTACTCGAGGATGCCGTCGCCGAGCTGGTTGTAGTAGTCGTTGATCTGGCGCGCCCGCTTGGCCGCGTAGATGACCAGCGCGTACTTGGACGACGTGCGCTCGAGCAGCTCGTCGATCGGCGGGTTGGTGAGGCCGATCGGGGTGTCGTACGCGGGCGCGGTCTGGGTGTCGCTCACTGGTGAGGCTCCTGCGGGTTGTCGTGGAAGGATCGGCGGATCGGGGCCGCCGCGGCGCGAGCGGAGCCCCGGCCTGCGGGCCGGGCCTCCACGATACGGCGGCTACCTCGAATTTGTGCTAACGAACAACGATACCAACTGCTCGCAGGCGCTGGTCACCTCGTCGTTCACGATGACGATGTCGAACTCGTCACAGGCCGCCAATTCGACCCGCGCGGTCGCGAGCCTGCGCTCGATGACCTCGGGGGATTCGGTGCCGCGGGACCGGAGCCGGGTGACCAGCTCATCCCAGCTGGGCGGGGCCAGGAAGACCAGGAGGGCCTCCGGGATGGCCCGGCGCACGGACCGCGCGCCCTCGAGGTCGACCTCGACCAGCACGGGCTTGCCCGCGGCCATCGCCGCACGCACCGGTGCGGCGGGGGTGCCCGAACGCTGCAGGCCGCCGTGGATGTCGGCCCATTCGAGCAGTTCGTCCGCCGCGATCATGGCGTCGAACTGCTCACGGGTGACGAACCGGTAGTCGCGGCCGTCGACCTCGCCGGGCCGGGGGGCCCTGGTGGTCGCCGACACGCTGAAGACCAGTTCCGGCAGGCGTTCCCGCACACATCGAACGACCGTGGACTTGCCCACGGCCGAGGGGCCGACCAGTACTACCAGCCGACCCTTCCGCGTGTGTTCGACCACCCTCGTCGTCAGGCGTCGAAGTCGAACCGGGCCAGCAGCGCCTTGCGCTGCCGATCGCCGAGTCCGCGCAGGCGGCGGGTGGGGGCGATCTCCAGCTCGCTCATGATCTCGGCCGCCTTGACCTTGCCGACCTTGGGCAGGGCCTCCAGCAGCGCCGAAACCTTCATCTTGCCGAGGATCTCATCGGTCTCGGCATCGGCGAGGACGCTCTTCAGGTCGGTGCCGCCACGCTTCAAGCGCTCCTTGAGCTCCGCCCGAGCGCGGCGAGCGGCAGCCGCCTTCTCCAAAGCAGCGGCGCGCTGCTCGTCAGTCAGCTGGGGAAGGGCCACGGTTCCTCCGTCTCATCGTTCATTGCATCAATCACCGCCGGTAAACCCGGTGGTCTCAGCGACCGTACCCACGACGCCCGCCGATTGCGAACCCACCCCCCAGGTCAGCGCATGATTCGCCGATGCCGTAAGGGCGGGCGCGCCCGGATGCGCGGCGCGCGGCGCCCCTGCCGGTGATGGTACCGCCGAATTCGGTAAACGCGCTGCTACCAGCGGGTTTTCCGGCCGAATCGGCGTTAGCCGGATAGTTGCGGTGGCGGCTCGCGATCGCCTGGCAACCCCGCGAGCGTCCGACCAGGAACTTTCTGGAAATTTCCCGCGTGTCGCCGCATCTGCCCGCGTGTCGGATCGAACATCTGTGCCCGTTCCCCGGCACGACGACGAGCCCCCGGCGCGGGTGCGCCGGGGGCTGGCGGTGTGGTCGGCACGCGCGCGTCGTCGGGCGCGCGGAGCCGCTGTACGCCCGTCTGCGGGCGCGCGCACCCGAACCCATGTTCGGATGCGTCGGTCGCGCGCACGGGCGGCAGGACCGCGTCCACCGGTGGCTTCGGGCACCGCCACGGCGGGCGAACCTCGAGCGGTCGCGTGCAGAGGGACGATCGCGAATCGTTTCAGTGACGCAGGAAGGCGAAATCCTCCTGGAGTGCGCTCACCTTGGCGCGCAGCGCGGAGACCGACGGCCCCTCGGCCAGCACCTCGCGCGAGACGTTCGGCACGGCCGCGTGGTACGCGGACTCGGGCAGCAGCGCGCGCACCGACGCCGGTCCCCCGCCCTGCGCGCCGACGCCGGGCAGCAGGATCGGCCCGTTCAGCGCGGCGAGGTCGGGGCCCTCGGTGAGGGTGGCGCCGATCACCACACCCACCGACCCGAGGTGCGCGCCCACGTTGTGCGCCGCGGCCTCGTCCACCATCGCCTGCGCGACGGTGCGCCCGTCGGCGGTCGCGGCCCGCTGCACCTGCGCCCCTTCGGGATTCGAGGTGGCCGCGAGCACGAACACGCCGCGGTGGTTGGCGTGCGCCAGCTCCAGAGCCGGTGCGAGCGAACCGAATCCGAGGTACGGCGACACCGTCACCGCGTCCGAGCCCAGCGGGCCGTCACCGAGCCAGCTGTGCGCGTACGCGTCCATCGTGGAGCCGATGTCGCCGCGTTTGGCGTCGGCCAGCACCAGCGTGCCCGAGGCGCGCAGCACCTCGATGGTGCGCTCCAGCACCGCGATTCCGGCCGACCCGTAGGTCTCGAAGAACGCGACCTGCGGCTTCACCAGCGCCACGGTGCCGTCGAAGGCCTCCACGCAGATCTCGGCGAACTGCTCGACGCCCTCGGCGTCGCGCGGCAGGCCCCACGCCTCCAGCAGGCCCGGATGCGGATCGATGCCCACGCACACCGGCCCGAAATGGTGCATCGCGTGCCGCAGCCGCGCCCCGAACGTCTTCATCCGCGGAGGGAGGAGTGCAGTTCCTGCAAAGAGCGCACGCCGATGCCGCCGTTGATGCTGGCCTCGATGCCCTGCACGGCCGCGGCCGCGCCCTGCACCGTGGTGATGCACGGGATGTTCACACCCACCGCGGCGGTGCGGATCTCGTAGCCGTCCACGCGCGGGCCCGAATTGCCGTACGGGGTGTTGAACACCATGTCGACCTCGCCGTCGCGGATCTGCTCCACGATGGTGGGCTCGTCGGCGGGACCGTCCTCGGAGTGCTTGCGCACCCGCTCGCACGGAATGCCGTTGCGGCGCAACATCTCCGCGGTGCCCTCGGTGGCCAGGATGCGGAAGCCCAGGTCGTGCAGGCGCTTGACCGGGAACACCATGGCGCGCTTGTCGCGGTTGGCGATCGAGACGAACACGGTGCCCTCGGTGGGCAGCGAACCGTAGGCCGCGGACTGGCTCTTGGCGAACGCGGTGCCGAAATCGGCGTCGATGCCCATCACCTCGCCGGTGGACTTCATCTCCGGCGAGAGCAGCGAATCCACACCGCTGCCGTCGGCGCGACGGAACCGGTGGAAGGGCAGCACGGCCTCTTTCACCGCGACCGGCGCGTCCAGCGGCACGTGCCCGCCGTCGCCCTCGGCCGGGAGCATGCCCTCCTTGCGCAGCTCGGCGATGGTGGCGCCCAGCATGACCCGCGCGCAGGCCTTCGCCAGCGGCACCGCCGTGGCCTTGGACACGAACGGAACCGTCCGGCTCGCACGGGGATTGGCCTCGAGCACGTAGAGCACGTCGTCCTTGAGCGCGTACTGCACGTTGAGCAGGCCCTTGACGCCGATGCCCTTGGCCAGCGCGATGGTGGAGCGCCGCACGGCCTCGATATCGCTGCGGCCCAGCGTGATCGGGGGCAGCGCGCAGGCCGAGTCGCCGGAGTGGATACCGGCCTCCTCGATGTGTTCCATCACGCCGCCGAGGTAGACCTCTTCGCCGTCGCACAGCGCGTCGACGTCGATCTCGATCGCGTCCTCCAGGAACCGGTCCACCAGCACCGGGTGCTCGGGGTTGAGTTCGGTGGCGCGGGAGATGTAGCCCTCCAGGGACTTCTCGTCGTAGACGATCTCCATGCCGCGCCCGCCGAGCACGTAGGACGGGCGCACCAGCACCGGGTAGCCGATGCCCGCCGCGATCTTCTTGGCCTGCTCGACGGTGGTGGCGGTGCCGTACTTCGGCGCGGGCAGCCCCGCGGCCACCAGCACATCGCCGAATTCGCCGCGGTCCTCGGCCAGGTCGATGGCGGCGGCGCTGGTGCCGACGACGGGCACGCCCGCGTCGGTGAGCCGCTTGGCCAGGCCCAGCGGCGTCTGCCCGCCCAGCTGCACGATGACGCCCGCGACGGTGCCCGACTCGGTTTCGGCGTGATACACCTCGAGCACGTCCTCGAAGGTGAGCGGCTCGAAGTAGAGGCGGTCGGCGGTGTCGTAGTCGGTGGAGACGGTTTCCGGGTTGCAGTTGACCATCACCGTCTCGTACCCGGCCTGCGACAGCGTCTGCGCCGCGTGCACGCACGAGTAGTCGAACTCGATGCCCTGGCCGATGCGGTTCGGGCCGGAGCCGAGGATGATCACCTTCGCGCGCTCGCGCTGCGGCGCCACCTCCGACTCGGCGGCCGGGTCCAGCTCGTAGGCCGAGTAGTGGTAGGGCGTCTTGGCCTCGAATTCGGCGGCGCAGGTGTCGACGGTCTTGAACACCGGGCGGATGCCGAGCCGGTGGCGCAGCGCGCGCACCCCCGACTCGCCGGCCAGCTCGGGCCGCAGCGCGGCGAGCTGACGGTCGGACAGGCCGTAGTGCTTGGCGCGGCGCAGCAGCGGCTCGTCCAGCACGGGCGCGTCCAAGATCTCCCGGCGCAGCTCGACCAGTCCGGCGACCTCGGCCACGAACCACGGATCGACGCCGGAGGCCTCGGCCACCTCCTCGATGCTCGCGCCGAAGCGCAGCGCCCGTTCCACCTGGTAGATGCGTCCCTCGGTGGGGGTGCGCAGGTCCTCGAGGATGCGCTCGATCGCGCCGCGCACATCACCGTCGACCGGCGCCCAGGGCCCGTCCTCGGTGGTCCAGAAACCGGTCGACTTGGTCTCCAGCGAACGCAGCACCTTGCCGAGGGCCTCGGAGAAGTTGCGGCCCAGCGACATCGCCTCGCCCACCGACTTCATGGTGGTGGTCAGCGTGGGGTCGGCGCCGGGGAACTTCTCGAACGCGAAGCGCGGAGCCTTGACCACGACGTAGTCGAGCGTCGGCTCGAAACAGGCGGGCGTCTCCTTGGTGATGTCGTTGACGATCTCGTCGAGGGTGTAGCCGATGGCCAGCTTGGCCGCGATCTTGGCGATCGGGAAACCGGTGGCCTTCGACGCCAGCGCCGAGGACCGCGACACGCGCGGGTTCATCTCGATGACGATCAGGCGACCGTCGCGCGGGTTCACCGCGAACTGGATATTGCAGCCGCCGGTGTCGACGCCGACCTCGCGCAGGATCGCGATGCCCAGATCGCGCAGCTTCTGGTACTCGCGGTCGGTGAGCGTCATGGCGGGCGCGACCGTCATGGAGTCGCCGGTGTGCACGCCCATCGGGTCCACGTTCTCGATCGAGCAGACCACCACGACGTTGTCGCGGCCGTCGCGCATGAGCTCGAGCTCGTATTCCTTCCAGCCGAGGATCGACTCCTCGATGAGGACGTTCGCGGTGGGCGAGGCGGCCAGGCCGCCGCCGGCGATGCGATCGAGATCCTCGTCGTTGTAGGCCATGCCGGAGCCGAGGCCGCCCATCGTGAACGACGGCCGCACGACCACGGGGAAGCCGAGCTCGGCGACCGTGTCGCGGACCTCGTCCATGGTGAAGCAGACCCGCGAGCGGGCGCTCTCGCCGCCGACCTTGGCGACGATGTCCTTGAACTTCTGCCGGTCCTCACCGCGCTGGATGGCATCGAAGTCGGCGCCGATCAGCTCCACGTCGTACTTCTCCAGCACGCCGCGCTCGTGCAGGGCGACCGCGGTGTTCAGCGCGGTCTGCCCGCCGAGGGTGGCCAGGATGGCGTCGGGACGTTCCTTGGCGATGACCTTCTCGACGAACTCCGGGGTGATCGGCTCCACGTAGGTGGAGTCGGCGAACTCGGGGTCGGTCATGATGGTCGCCGGGTTCGAGTTGACCAGCGACACGCGCAGGCCCTCGGACCGCAGCACCCGGCACGCCTGGGTGCCGGAATAGTCGAATTCGCACGCCTGGCCGATGACGATCGGGCCCGAGCCGATCACCAGGATGTGCTTCAGATCCTCGCGGCGAGGCATCAGGCTCCTTCCATGAGACCGGCGAAACGGTCGAACAGGTACGCGGCGTCGTGGGGTCCGGCGGCGGCCTCCGGGTGGTACTGGACGGAGAACGCGCGGCCGTTCACCAGGCGCACGCCCTCGACGGTGCCGTCGTTGGCGCAGACGTGGCTCACCTCGGCCTTGCCGAAGGGGGTGTCGAACTGCTCCCCCGCCTCACCCTCCAGGGCGAAACCGTGGTTCTGGGCGGTGATCGCGACGCGCCCGGTCTCGTGTTCGACGACCGGGATGTTGATGCCGCGGTGGCCGAACTTCATCTTGTAGGTGGAGCGCCCGAACGCCCGGCCCAGGATCTGGTTGCCGAAGCAGATGCCGAACAGCGGCAGCCCCTTCTCCAGCACGCCCTGGGTGAGCGCGACCGCGCCGTTCTGGGTGGCCGGGTCGCCGGGGCCGTTGGAGAGGAACACGCCGTCGGGGTTCAGCTCCAGAACCTGGTCCAGGGTGACGGTGGAGGGCACCACGTGCACCCGCATGCCGCGCTCGGCGAACATGCGCGGGGTGTTGGTCTTGATGCCGAGATCCACCGCGACCACGGTGAACCGGTGCTCGCCCGTGGGCTCGATGGTGTAGAGCGAATCGGTGCTCACCTGTTCGGCCAGGTCGGCGCCCAGCATCGAGGGCTGACCGGTGACCCGGGCCAGCAACTCCTCGGCGTCGGCCAGTGCCGCACCGGAGAAGATGCCCGCCTTCATGGACCCGCGGGTGCGCAGGTGGCGCACCAGCGCGCGGGTGTCCACGCCCGCGATGCCGACGATGTGCTGGCGCTCCAGCGCGTCGGGCAGGGTGGTGGTGGCGCGCCAGTTGGAGGCGCGGCGCGCGGGGTCGCGCACCACGTAGCCGGCGACCCAGATCTTGGCCGACTCGTCGTCCTCGTCGTTCCAGCCGGTGTTGCCGATCTGCGGCGCCGCCGCCACCACGATCTGGCGGTGGTAGCTGGGGTCGGTCAGGGTCTCCTGATACCCGGTCATCGCGGTGCAGAACACCGCCTCACCGAGCGTTTCGCCGACGGCGCCGTACGCCGTGCCGCGGAACACCCGGCCGTCTTCGAGCACCAGCGCAGCCGCCTCGCTCATTTCGTTTCATCTCCCGTCATCGTCCTGGCCCACGCCGGGTACACCGTCTTGTCGTCACCTCGGAAACCGGTATCGATCTCGGTTCCGGTCGGCAGCTTCCAGCGAATTACCAGCACACCATCTTCCGTCATCACCTTGCCCGCGTGGCCCCGTTCGGTCCGCACGGCCGTGATCGATTCCTGCGGAATCCAGATCACCGTGGCGCCGCTGCGCTCGAGCAGGATCCCCCGCTCGAACCGCGTGAGTTCCGCCGTGGCCCGGAAGCCGAGGTCGCCGACCGCGATCCGGTCCTGCCAGCTCGGCGCGATCGTGCTCCCGAGATACAGCCCGGTCGTCGGCTCGAGCACCTGGGCGCCCAGCTCGGCGGGCACCGCGGGCAGTTCCCCGATCCGCTCGGCCTGCCGCGCCGCGCGGTTGCGCCAGCCCCGGTACATCAGCCAGACACCCAGCGCGAACAGCGCGAGCGCCCCGATCACCCACAGCGTTCTTTCCACTTACGGACCTCCTGTGTCCTGCGGGACCCGCACCAGGGGCAGCCGAGCGGTGCACCCGCTCAACTACACCTCGGCACGCGTGCCCACCGCCCTGCCCTCGCGGGCGGTCACCCGGCCCCGCAACACCGTCGCGGTCACCTTGGCCGGGAACGTCATGGCCTCGAACGGGGTGTTGTTCGAGATGCTGGCCAGCTCCGTGGCGCGCACCGTCCAGGTGGCGTCCGGGTCGACCAGCGTGAGGTTGGCGGGCTCGCCCACCTCGAGCGGGCGCCCGTGATCGTCGAGGCCGACGATCCGCGCGGGGTTCTCGCTCATCACCTTCGCCACGCCGCGCCAGTCCAGCAGGCCGGGGCGCACCATGGTCTCCACCACGATCGACAGCGCCGTCTCCAGGCCCAGCATGCCGGGGCGCGCGGCGGAGAACTCGCAGCACTTGTCCTGTTCGGCGTGCGGGGCGTGGTCGGTGGCGACGCAGTCGATGACACCCTCGGCCAGCGCCCGCCGCAACGCCTGCGCGTCGGAGGCCTCGCGCAGCGGCGGGTTGACCTTGTTGACCGCGTCGTAGGTCTCCAGGCGCGAGTCATCGAGCAGCAGGTGGTGCGGCGTGACCTCGGCCGTGATCGAGATGCCTTGGGACTTGGCCCATTTCACCAATTCCACGGTGCCCGCGGTGGAGGCGTGGCAGATGTGCACGCGGGCGTTGGCGTCGCGGGCCAGCAGCGCGTCGCGGGCCACGATCGACTCCTCGGCCGCGCGCGGCCACCCCGCCAAGCCCAGGCGGGCCGCGTTCGGACCCTCGTGCGCGACAGCGCCTTTGGTGAGTCGCGGCTCCTCCGCGTGCTGCGCGATGAGCACGCCGAGGGAGTTGGCGTACTCCAGCGCGCGGCGCATGATCAGCGGGTCGTAGACGCAATGCCCGTCGTCGGAGAACATCCGCACCGCCCCGGCGCCCGCGGCCATGGTGCCCATCTCGGCGAGCTGCTTGCCCTCGAGCCCCACCGTGACCGCGCCGACCGGGAACACGTCCACCAGGCCGACTTCCTGCCCGCGCCGCCACACGTGGTCGGTGACGACCACCGAATCGGCGACGGGGTTGGTGTTGGCCATCGCGAACACGGCGGTGTATCCGCCGAGAGCGGCCGCGGCGGAACCGGTTTCGATGGTCTCGGTGTCCTCGCGGCCCGGCTCGCGCAGGTGGGTGTGCAGGTCCACGAAGCCCGGCAGCAGGATCTGGCCGTTCGCCTCGATGATCTCCGCGTCCACGATCCCCAGGTCGGTGCCGATCTGGCGGATCTCCCCGTCGGTGACGAACACGTCGACCGGTTCACCCTCGCCGTAGATCAAGGCCCCCTTGATCAACAGCCCACTCATGCCGTCGCCGCCTTTCGGTTCGTGTTCGTTGTCATGCGACCGCCTCCTGCGTGCCGACCAGCAGCCGGAACAGCACCGCCATGCGCAGGTGCACGCCGTTGGTGACCTGTTGCAGGATCGCGGCCTTCGGCGAATCCGCCACGGAGTAGGCGATCTCCATCCCGCGCAGCATCGGGCCGGGGTGCAGGACCACCGCGTGCTCGTCGAGCAGCGCGAGCCTGCGCTCGGACAGTCCGTAGTTCACCGCGTACTCACGCGCCGACGGGAAGAACCCGCCGTTCATCCGCTCGGCCTGCACGCGCAGCATCAGCACCGCGTCGGCGCCGGGCAGTTCGGCGTCCAGCGAGTGCGCGATGCGGGCGGGCCAGCTGTCCACGCCGATCGGCAGCAGCGTGCGCGGTGCGACGAGCACCACTTCCGCGCCGAGCGTGTTCAGCAGGAAGACGTTCGAGCGCGCCACCCGGCTGTGCAGGATGTCGCCGACGATCACCACACGCTTGCCCTCGATGTCGCCGAGGCGCTGGCGCAGGGTCAAGGCGTCCAGCAGCGCCTGCGTGGGGTGCTGGTGGGTGCCGTCGCCCGCGTTGATCACGGCCGGGCCGGGGCGGCCCGACTCGCGCGCCCACCCGTCCATCCAGCGGGCGATCTGGTGCGCCGCGCCCGAGGCCGGGTGCCGCACGATCAGCGCGTCGGCGCCGGCGGCGTGCAGGGTCAGCGCGGTGTCGCGCAGCGATTCGCCCTTGGAGACCGACGAACTGCTCGCGCTGACGTTGATCACGTCGGCGCTCATCCACTTGCCCGCGACCTCGAAGGACACCCGGGTGCGGGTGGAGTTCTCGTAGAACACGGTCATCACGGTGCGGCCGCGCAGGGTCGGCAGCTTGTGCACCTCGCGCCCGAGCAGCGCCTGCTCGAAGCGCTCGGCTTCGTCCAGCAGACCGGTCGCGGCGGCGCGGTCCAGATCGGTGACGCTCAGCAGATGCCTCACGCGCGCGCCTCCCGCCTCGGGCGGGTCACCGGAGCCCGGCCCATCTACGCCTCCTCCTGGTGCAGGTACACGCCGTCGCGGCCGTCGTGTTCGGTGAGCAGTACGGAAATGTCCTCCGAGCGCGAGGTGGGCACGTTCTTGCCCACGTAGTCGGCGCGGATGGGGAGTTCGCGGTGGCCGCGGTCGATGAGCACCGCCAGCTGCACGGCGCGCGGGCGGCCCAGATCGCGCAGGCCGTCCAGCGCGGAGCGCACGGTGCGACCGGAGAACAGCACGTCGTCGACGAGCACCACCAGCGCGTCCTCGATCCCGCCGTCGGGCACCGAGGTGCGTTCCAGCGGGCGGTGCGGCCTGCTGCGCAGATCGTCGCGATAGAGCGTGATGTCGAGGGAGCCGAGCGCCGGGCGGACGCCGGAGAACTCCTCGATCTTGTCGGTGAGCCGCGCCGCCAGGGTGGTGCCCCGGGTGGGGATCCCGATCAGCACCACGCGGGGCGCGCCGGCTTCACCCGCGTCCAGGGCGGTCTTCTCGATGATCTGGTGCGCGATGCGCGCGATGGTGCGTCCGACATCGGAAGCCGACAACAGCTCCCGCCCCGCCGACACCCATTCGGGTGTGTGCCGCTGAGAATGCGTCTTCTCGGCAGCGCCGGACTCGGCGGCCCGATCTCCGGGCACAGCCATGCCGACCTCCTTCCCCGCCTCACGGGACGGTCCGTTAAAGGATGTCTTACGGGTAGCAGCGTAACAGCGCCGCGCGGGGCGTTCTCACCAGGTCTCGGGGCTGTGAGCTGGGGCACCGTGGGGGTGTGAAGGGGGCCACGGGGGTGGGAGTGTGAGGTGGAGCGGCGGGGGGCGAACCCGTCTCAGGGAGCGTCGGAACTCTCGAGCAGCTGGGTGAGTGCGTCGTGGCGGCGGGTCAGTTCCTCGATCTCGGCGCGGATGTCGCGAATCTCGTTGCGCAACAGGTCATCCACCTCCGCGCACAGCTCCACGCCCGGGTCGTCGCCGTGGATGCAGGGCAGCAGCTTGCGGATGGTGTCGGAGTTGAGGCCGGAGTCGAGCAGCCGCCGGATCCGGACCACCACGGTCGCCGCGTCCGGCGAGTAGGTGCGGTAGCCGTTGGCCTTGCGCGTGACGTCCAGCAGACCCTGCTCCTCGTAGTACCGCAGCGCGCGCGGCGACACCCCTGTGCGCCGGGAAAGCTCTCCGATCAGCATTTTTCGTTCCTTCCGATGCGCGGGCTTGACCTTCACGCCGACGTCAAGGTTTACGTTGGCCGCCATGAGCACAACGACCGCGCCCACCACCACCTTCCCCACTCTGCTCGACGGGCAGCCCGCCCGCGAACCGATCGACGCCCTCGCGTTCGCCGGCTTCGCCCACTTCACCGCCATGCAGGTGCGCGGCGGCCGCGTGCGCGGGCTGGACCTGCACCTGGAGCGCCTGGTCACAGCGTCGCGGCGGCTCTTCGGCGCGAGCCCGTCGCCGGAGCGGTTCCGCGACGATCTGCGCGCCGCGTTGCACGACGCGCCCGCCGATCTGTCGCTGACCCTCACCGTCTTCGATGCCGACGGCGAGTTCACCAACGAGCCCGGCGAACGCACCCTGCGCACCCTGATCAGAACCGCATCCCCTGCGACTGGCCCGGCCGGCCCGCTGGCATTGGACATCGTCGGGCACGAGCGGTTCCTGCCCGAGATCAAGCACGTCGGCGAGGGCGCGAAGACCTACTACATGCGCCGGGCGCGCGCCGCGGGCTTCGACGACGCGGCCTTCATGGACCGGCAGGGGCGGCTGAGCGAAGCGTCCATCTGGAACCTCGCCTTCTGGGACGGGGAGCAGGTCGTGTGGCCCGAGGCCGAGATCCTCACCGGCACGACGATGGGCATCGTGCGGCGCAGGCTCGACGGGATTCCACAGCGCACCGAGCCCGTGCGGCCCGCCGATCTCGGGCGCTTCCGCGGTGCGGTGGTGATGAATTCGTGGACGCCGGGGATCGCGGTGCCCCGGATCGGGGACGTGGAGTTCGACGCGTCCGAGGAGCTGGTGCGTGTCGCGCACGCCGCGTTCGAGCGGGAGCCGTGGGTGGTGCCGTGATCGGCGGAGCGCTGGCGGCGGGATGTCCGATCCCCTGGGGTTCCGGTGGCCGCAGTGCCCTCATCGGCTCGCGGTCCGGTCGTTGGACGCCCCGATCACGTCCGGCAAGTCGCGTTCGGCACGTCGGCGATCACGTTTCGCACGGCGACGGCTCCGGTTGGTATGGAGGCGGGTCGGGTTCGAGACAGCGGCGATGGTCCCGGCCACACCGATCGGCCGTCAGCTCTTCGTCAGGTCCTCGGCGAACATCACGAGTATGCCGCTGGGACCGCGGAGGTACGTGAGCTTGTAGACGTCCTCGTAGGTCGCCACGCCGCGCAGCGGATGGCAGCCGTGCCGCGCGGCGATCGCGAGGGCCTCGTCGATGTCGTCGACCGAGAACGCGACGCGGTGCATGCCGATCTCGTTGGGGCGCACGGGTTCCGGCTCGATCGCGTCGGGATGGATGTACTCGAACAACTCCAGCCGCCCCTGGCCGTCGGGCGTCTGGAGTATCGCGATGTGCGCGTGGTTGCCGTCGAGGCCGACCGCGGTGTCGGCCCACTCACCGCTGACCGTGGCGCGGGCGGCGACCGTGAGGCCGAGGTCGGTGAAGAACGCGATCGTCGCGTCGAGATCGCGGACGGTGATGCCGACGTTCTCGAACTTGATGGGCATGCGCCTCACGCTACCCATCGGACGGTCGATGAGCCGGGAATCCGAGAGATCAATCCTTTTGGACATCCGGGAACTATCTCGTCGGCCACTTCCCTACCGGGTAGGTATGTTCGGCGGGCGGTGGCGGCGTGACTCGGTCGCGCTGGTGCGAAGTGCGTGCCGTATCGGCCGGCGGTCCGGGACGGACCGACGTGGGCGCGGCGAGCGGCCCGGCCGACGGATCGGGACCGGCCGGCGCGAGCGGCTGGGCTCGACGACGGACGGTCCACACGATCGCGGCGATGACGAACGGCACCATCGCCACGCAGTAGACGAGCGTCGACGCCGTGACCGACATGCTCGCGCCGGTGAGGTCGTCCAACCCGAACGACACCACCAGATTCCCACCGCCGTGCACGATCGTCGCCGGCCACACCGACCGGCTCTGCCCCCAGACGAACCCGATCAGGAACTCCAGCAGCACCGACAGCGGAATCCACAGCAACATCCCGACGAACGCGTCCCAGAACTCCACGCCCGCACCGAAATACCCGACCCACGGCAGCGGCCAGTGCCACACGCCCCAGATGAATCCGGTCGCGAACGTGGTCGCCACCGGACGGCCAGGAAGCAGGCGATCGCGCAGATACGCCGTCCACCCGAACTCCTCACCCCAGAAGATCGGCATCGCCACGATCGGGATCACCGGGATGAGCAGCAGGAACAGCGCGTGATCCGCCCACACTGTCGCGGCGGGATCCCAGTAGCCCGCCGCCCATGCCAGCAACAGGCAGACCGCGAGCATCCCCGGCGGCAGTGCCAGCGCCACCAGGTAGGTCCGCCAACTCCGCCGGAGCCTCGGCGCCATCCCGGCGTCGGCGAATCCTTCCCGAGTTATCCACGCGCGCACCACAATTGCCGCGAGCGCGGGCCCGAACGCGGCGGTCGCCAACTGGGTGACGGGATCGTCCATGCTGCCGCCCGCCACCCCGACTCCGATCCACGCCGCCCACGCGGGCACGAACGCCAGGACCAGAAACCACCAGATGCCGCGCACACGTGACGAACGCTGCGGGAGAACGGATTCCGAATGCATGTTCCCTAGTCCACCAGCGCGGGTGGCGCCGGACGACCGAGCGAACACCCGTTTCGAGGGTGGTGCTGGCACCACCTCGCTGGACCGCGCCGGGCGCACATCGCGAACGATGCGCTCAGCGTCCACCGCGCGTTCGGCCCACTCGGCCGCTCACAACCCGGCAAGCCGCCGTACCAGCGATCGAGCCCGTGGTGGCGGCGCGATCACAGATCACGCTACGCGAGTTCGACCTCGTCGAAACTCACGGTCAGGCTGTGGTGCCGAGCCCGCAACACCCCGCCCTCGCGGTGCGCGACGCCTTCGGCGAAATCCACGCGCATCCTGCCGCGACCGCTGTCGACTTCCCGCACCACACCGCACACCCCCAGGAACGGCCCCTCCGGGAAATGGACAACATCGCCAGGCCAATACTCGGTGAATCCCACGCCGCCACAGTAATCCAGATCACCACGGCGCCGCCGTAAGCGAGACCCGCGCGCCCGCTCTCGTCAGCCGGTGGCGACCTTCCACAAGTAACCATCCGGATCACTGAAATATCCGGAGTACCCCCAGTCCTGCGCAACCGCCGCCCGAACCTCCGATCCACCCGCCGCGATCGCCTTCCCCATGACCTCATCCACTTCCTCGGTGGTCTCGGTCAGATAGTGCAGCGACACACCCCGAAACCCCGCCCCCTCCCCCGGCACCCCAGCGTCCTCAGCCGCTGCTTCCCACTCGGTCAACGCCAATTCCGAACCCGTCCCGAGTTTGCACCGGACGAAACCCGGAAAGCCTTGGGTCACTTCAGCTCCCAGCGCTGAATAGAACTTTCTCGCGCGATCCACATCCGCGACACCGAGCATGATCACACTCACCTGAATCGCCATATCGCTGCCCTCGCTTCGTGGTTGATCGATTCGTTCGCGACGCCGGATTCGCGCCGGTCTCGATTCTTCCCGCACGGCCATCAACCATGCTTCTCGATTCCTGACCGATCGCGCCCCCGACGCACGCAGACGAGACAGCCGCATATCGACCCAGGGCGTCGACCTGCCTCATCTATCGCTGCCCGGTGTTCGCGTCGCACCGCATGCCCACGCAGCCGCGCATCACTCGACGGCCGACTGAGCCCGTCCCAGGAGTGGTCGAAAAAGTGGTTACCAGCCGGTAGACTGCCTGTTCAGGAAGTGTGCTCCCCACGCACGTGGGGATGGTCCGGCCCGCCTCCAGCCGCTCGTAGGTGCGGCGACGTGCTCCCCACGCACGTGGGGATGGTCCGGTATTGTGCGAGATCGCTGTTCACCGCAGATCGTGCTCCCCACGCACGTGGGGATGGTCCGCATTCGCCGGACATATGCAGGTGCGCAGTGACATGCTCCCCACGCACGTGGGGATGACCCCTCGGTGACCTCGGGATTCAGCTCGATGTCGAGGTGCTCCCCACGCACGTGGGGATGATCCGTGCCTAGTCGATGAACGCCGCAGCCGCGGCACACCCAGACCGCTGCATCCGCGGCCGACACCGCCGTAGCGGATGACCACCTGTTGAGTGGGCGCACGATCATGGCGAATACGGCTTGTCCGCATCAGGTTTCAAACCTGCACAAGTTAATTTCGCTGGGCTCGCCCGTCGAAACTGCCGGATGAATCGAATGACACGAGCTCGAACACGACCGAACCATCCACAATCCGATCATCGAAGTCACCGCAACGAAGCCTGGCTCAGCACACGGCGGGCCAATTCCGCTGCGGTTCCCGTAGTCGTATCGACGACCGCGTCGTAGGGGCATCCATGATCGTGCACTATGTCGAAATGCCCACGCGCCAAACCGATTTCAGTGCGACGACGGGCCAACTCTCGTTGCTCGGCGACAGCGAGGGGACAGTTGACGCAGACCAAGTGAACGCCCAGACCGGCCAGCGCCTCCATCCACATCGGCATAAGATCCGGCGTCAACAGCATCTCGTCGATCACCAGATGATCACCGCCGCGCGCGAACGCGGCGGCCGCCGCACAACCGGACCGCAGCATCCGCCTTCCCACATCGCCATAACGGATGACGACCCGTGGCCGACCATCCTCGTCGCGGCTGGTGCGGTCGTACCAGAATCCGTCGCGACTGAGCGGACCGTCCCGTCCACCACCCCAAGTCGGCGGCACCAACCCGAACAGCGTGTCGATCCCCCAGTAGACGAACGGGACTTCGCTTTCGTCCTGAATCGCACGGGCCAATGCCGTCTTGCCGGCGCTGGACGTCCCGTTGAGGAAGATCACCTGGGGAGGAAGCTCCGCACTGCGCACCCCCGCCACGGTATCCAGTCACGTGCAAGTCCGGCATCAGAAGCTGCCGACGAGAGACGTTAGCGAACATACGTTCGAACTCGAGGTACGCTGGTCGGCGTGACGGCATGGTTGCAGGGATCGCTGCTCGACCAATTCGATGAGCCGAGCCTCGGCTCGCTCGACGACATCCGCCGGACGCACCTCGGCGACGGCGCCTGGGTCGACCTCCGCCCGGCTTGGCTCGCGGGCGCGGACACCCTGTTCGATCGCCTCGCGCGCGACGTTCCGTGGCAGGCCGAGCGACGCCCGATGTATGACCGTGTAGTCGACGTCCCACGTCTCCTCCGCTTCTACGACGAGCACACTCCCCTACCGGACCCAGTCCTCACCGAAGCCCGCGACACCCTGTCCCGTTATTACGCAACAGAACTCGGCGAACCGTTCACCACCGCAGGCCTCTGCTACTACCGCGACGGCCGCGACAGCGTCGCCTGGCACGGCGACACCTTCGGCCGCGGCGCCACCCACGACACCATGGTCGCCATCCTCTCCGTCGGCGCACCCCGCACCCTCGCCCTCCGCCCCCGAGGCGGCGGCCCCAGCCTCCGCTTCCCCGTCGGCCACGGCGACCTCCTCGTCATGGGCGGCTCCTGTCAACGCACCTGGGAACACGCGGTACCGAAGACGCGTCGGGCGACTGGGCCACGGATCAGCGTTCAGTTCCGGCCGCGAAACGTCAGGTGAAGCCTCCAGGGCCCGTACAGTTGACGTATGGCGCTCGGCTACGACCGGGCACACTCCGCTATCGGACATCACAACGCGAGCCGGAGTGGTCGAAAAACTGGTTACCCGCCGGTAGAGTGCCTGGTCAGGAAGTGTGCTCCCCACGCACGTGGGGATGGTCCCTCGCCAAGCTGCGTCGGGGCTCGGTAAACAGGTGCTCCCCACGCACGTGGGGATGATCCGGCGTGAGTGTGCACCAGCCATCGCGCCGCCTCGCGCTCCCCACGCATGTGGGGATGGCCCGGGCTATCCGATCGGCACCGGCTGGTCGGATCAGTGCTCCCTACGCACGTAGGGAGGATCCCAACTTCCCGCGTCCAAGCAGGTCTCAACGAACCCACCGCATCGACGCGGTTCGTTCTACGCCGATTTCGGACGAGCGCATGGACTCTCGGGAGCGAGCAGACGAACATGCAGCACTGTGCTCGTGCCAGTGCTCGGATGCCGATAGGTTGATCAACATGACGCACGCGCTGACTGTCATGCCGCTGCACACCATCACCCAGGTGTTCGGCGAGGATGGCCTGCGCGAGAGGTTCCTTCTCGAAATCGAGGACCTGCCGGATCGTGACCGCCTCACCGACGCTCTGGCCCTCGCCACCGAGCTACACCGCAACGACGGCTACGGCGACGAGCCATACATCAACCACCTCTTGCGCGTCGCGATCCGCATCGCCTCGCACTACGAGGTGCGCGACCCGGACATCGTGATCGCCGGCCTCCTGCACGACTCCGTCGAGGACCACCCCACTGAACTCGCAGGCACCTGCCAGGGCTCACCTACCGAGGCCGCGCTCGCCGAACTCGGCGAACGATTCGGCCCCAGAGTGGCCGAACTCGTTGCCGCCGTGACGAACCCAGCTCCGCTACCAGCGGTCGACCGCCATGCCCAGTACCGCCGTCATGTCGCCGCCGAACTCGAAAACTCCCCGTGGGCCCGCATTGTGAAGTTGTCAGACTTCACCGACAACGGCGTCGGCATCCTCTACGCCGAAGCCCCCACCATGACCAAACTCGCCGCCAAGTACCGCCCTCTCATCGCGGTGTACCGCGACCTGGTGAAGCGCCCCGACACCCCACTCTCCGACGCCGTCAAACAACACCTCCTCACCCAACTCGACAGCGCCGCTCGGCGTTTCGACGCCATCCTCGCGAACGATTGATCCGACGCGGATACAGTCCGACGTTCGAACACCGCCATCGCCAACGCCGAGAAGCAAGGAATGTCACCGATCGGTCAGCTCCCGGCTCCACTGACCATCACAGCACACAGTACTGACCGAATTCGGTTACCGGCCGGTAGAGTGCCTGGTCAGGAAGTGTGCTCCCCACGTACGTGGGGATGGTCCCCCGACCCCACGGCGGCGCAGGTTGGCGGCGATGTGCTCCCCACGCACGGGGATGGTCCCGATGCCGCCGACGCCGCGAACGGGCCGAGATCGTGCTCCCCACACAAACGAGGCATCCCTCGTCGACCTCGCCGCCACTCCGAGCAGTTGGGCATTCAGGCGGCAACCAGGTTCGGTTCGCGCGCGGGGGTTTCACAAGTGTGCGGGCGCTGCCCGGAGTGCGGAGGTCGCGCGAAGATCGGGTTTCCGGCCAGCGGCGGGCAGTGTATCGGGCTGCCGACGTCTGACGTTCGGTGACCGCTGTCATATCGCGCCTCCCGAAGTGCGCCATGACCTCGCTGCTTACCTCTGCGTTGGTTACTCCAAGGCGAAGTAGGTACTTGTCGGCGAACCGGCGTCAGCGGAAGGTTTGTGTCGATGCGCGAGACCGTGAATCTCGTGGGTGCCGATGATGATTGGAACTTCGATGTCTGACCAGAAGCCGCCGGTGACCGTGCTCGGTGCCGGGTCGATGGGGTCCGCGATCGTGGGTGCGCTGCTTGCGGCAGGGCATCCGACGACGGTGTGGAACCGCAGTCCGGAGCGGGTGGAACCGCTGGTGAGGATAGGTGCGCGACAGGAGATGTCGGTCGCCGATGCGGTGGCGGCGAGCCCGGTGACAGTTGGGATTCTGGCCACGTTTCGAGCAAGTCGCGAGAGCATGGAGGGTACGGACCTGAAAGGGCGCGATATCGTCACGCTGAACAGCGGAACCCCCTTCGATGCAAGGGAATTCGCACAGTGGACGACCCAGCGGGGTGCACGCTTTCTCGGTGGGGCGATCAAGAATGTGCCCTCGGCCATGGGGAGCCCGGACACGCTGTTGTACTTCGGTGGTGAGCGAGCGGTCTTCGACAAGCACGCCGAAACGCTGCGGGTGCTGGGTGGGGATCTCGTCCACTTGGGCGATGATCCAGATTTGGCCGCGCTGTACGAATCCGCCGTCGGCGCAACGCTTCTGCCCACGCTCCTCGGGTTCCTCGAGGGCGCTGCCGTGCTCCGTGCGCGCGGGATCGATGCCGCCTCGATGGTGCCGTACTCGACGAAGTGGTTGCAGATGATCGAATCGCTGCTTCCGGTTTTGGCCGGGGAGATCGATGATCGCGATTACACGCGGCTCGGTTCGTCGGTCGCGCTGTTCGAGACCGCCGCCGGAGACGACGCGCAGTTGGCGAAGGAGTCCGGGGTCGACTTGTCATGGCACGCTCCGATGCACGACCTGCTGCGTCGAGCAGTCGCGGAAGGGCTTGGGGAGCAGAGCATTACGGCGCTGATCGAGTTACTGGCCACTTCTCTGGATCGAGAGTCGACTGCACAACTCACCAGTCAGTGAAGTCCGAGATGTCCGCCCGGTGCGGCAGAATGCGCGCTATTGCCGGCGGGGATCCGCGACGTCGAAACCTGTCTGCGTCAGTGCGGCGGATCGACCGGTCGAGCATTCAGCGGTCAGGCGATTAGTCACGGAGGTCGTCCATGTGCGTATCAGTTGCTCGGCCGGGCGAACAGTCAGGATCCCGCAGGCGATCTCGGCTGCCGGTTCGCTAGGACAGGGGCAAGAAGTCGCGCGGACTATCGCCCCACCGTCGCCGTTCACCTACCTCGGCGATGTCGCACGGCACGCCTCCTCCTCGCCGCACTCAGTGGTCGAAAATCTGGTTACCGACCGGTAGAATTCCTGGTCAGGAAGTGTGCTCCCCACGCACGTGGGGATGGTCCCGGCACCATCGGTTACGAGTGGATGGCGCGCTAGTGCTCCCCACGCACGTGGGGATGGTCCGTTCGCGAACTGGCGCAGCGTCATCGACGTGAAGTGCTCCCCACGCACGTGGGGATGGTCCTGCCGGGGCGGTGCTGGCGACAAGTCCAGGTGTGTGCTCCCCACGCACGTGGGGATGGTCCGGCCCGCAGCCTCGTGACGGCCCGCTCCGGCGGGTGCTCCCACGCACGTGGGGATGGTCCGTGGACAATGCGGCCGATACTGGGCTAGGGCATGTGCTCCCCACGCACGTGGGGATGGTCCGACCTGGAGGCCGAAGTGCCACGGGTGGGTGAGGCGCTCCCCACGCACGTGGGGATGGTCCGCGGTCCAAGGCCACGAAATGGCCGGGGTGATCGTGCTCCCCGCGCACGTGGGGATGGTGTCCTTCCCGGAGCAGGCCGGGCACGAGGTGGGTCGACCCCCCGAATCGTGGGATGACCGTGGTTACAGATGATCAGGCCCAGCCGTCGAGACACTCCCACCGGTGAGAGATGTCAGGCTTGTTGCAGCACAAAGAAATACGGCTCCGCCAGACCTCTCAGGTCCATGACTCCCAGCAGTGTCGCCCCGTCCACCCTGCGGAAATGGTCGATGATCGGCAAGTGATCGTAAACCATTGCGGCACTGACAATTCCCCGGTACCCGATGTTCCGGAGACGCGCCGTCGGCCTGTCGGTGCGCAGCGCTGGGCGCAGGACAGGGAGGAGTTTTCGACCGGCTTGGACGGCGGGTAGCGGAATACGCCCTGCCAGGCTCAGAGGTACGCGTCGGGGATCGACCGGAAACAGGTTGCCCGCGTCGTCGGCGAAGACAAGCGGGTGCACGAAATCGGCGCTGTCGAAACGCTTTCCATACCAGCCACTCGCGGTCAGCACGCCGTCGAGGGGGTGGCCGGTGGCGAGTTCCGATCCCTTCCAGAGACCAGTGACGATGTCCTCGACCCGCACTCCCGGCAAACTGTCGAACAACGCGCTCGCCTCGTCGATGGTGGAGCCGGCACGCAGACTCTCCAGTCGCGCGGTCGCGGGTGAACCTTCGGTGGACATCCCAACCTCCTCGTCACGATGATGCGAGAATCAACCTAATTCTCTCTCACTGAATCCGATCGGGAGTTTTGGCCACCGTCACGACCGTTCCGGTGGGGCCCCAACAGTCGTACAACAAAGTTCGGCCAACCGCGTGGAGGACCACGCCCGCATCGCAGGACCACGACCGGGCTCGGACCCGTACAGCGACGGTGCGCAATCGCTCGGCGAGCACAGCATCGGCAGGCGAGGTCACCCTCAACGGCCGCGTCCTGCCCATCGGCGGCGTCAGGAAGAAGCTTCTCGCCGCCCAGCGCGCCGGACTGCACTTCGGCCGACCGGGCCGCCGGGAAGTTCGAGTGGCACCACTCACACGCCCCTTGACCTCAACAGCACTCGAGGTTCCAAGATCATTCCGTGCTCGCGGCGAAAACCGGGAGCACCGCTAGATCCGGGGATCACCCCGGGCGCTCCCGCCGGTTCCCCGTACACCCACCGGCGGGAGCGCTCACGCCGAGACGGTGATCTCCCACTCGTAGACGGTGAGTTCCGAAGCGCCGGTGGTGTGCAGCGGATCGGCGAAGGCGAGGGCGCGCGCGGACTCCAGATCCTCGGCCAGCACCACGTAGGCGCCGCCGGTGCCGTCGGTGAACCGTCCGCTCTCCACCAGCCGCCCCTGCGCGAGCAACTCGTCGAGGTACCGCTTGTGCGGTTCGACCACGGACGAATCGAAGCGCGGCGTGCGCATCGCCATCACGAGGTACTTGGTCACGCCTCGGGCTCCGGACGCGGGGCGCGAGTGGCGGCCGCGGCGGCGCGCACTTGCGGCGCGACCTGCACGACCTGGCCGAGCACGCCGTTCACGAACGACGGCGAATCGTCGGTCGACAGTTCCTTGGCCAGTTCCACGGCCTCGTCCACCGCGACGACGGGCGGAACATCGTTGGCGTGGAACAACTCCCACACCGCGATGCGCAGGATGGCGCGGTCCACGGCGGGCAGGCGCTCGAGCGTCCAGTCCTGGAGGTAGGACTCGATGGTGCCGTCCACGCGGTCCAGGTCGTCGGCGACGCCTTCGACCAGCGTGCGGGTGTAGGCGTGCACGGGCGCGACGGACTGGTCCTTGGCGGACAGCTCGACGCGTTCGTCGATCAGGTCGCCGGCGTCGACATCGCGTGCCTCGGCCTCGAACAGCAGGTCCACGGCGCGGCGGCGCGCCTTGTGCCGGGCGCCCAGCTTCTTGTACGCGGATTTCTTGTCTGCGGGCTGTTCCGCCACGGTCACATCATCCCCGTCGTTGGAGTTCCGGTGCGGCGGACGGGTCGGCCCACCCGCCGCGAGCGACCGGCGATCAGGCGTTGACCCGGCCGAGGTAGCTGCCGTCGCGCGAGTCGATGCGCAGCTTGTCGCCGGTGTTGATGAACAGCGGCACCTGGACCTCGGCGCCGGTCTCCAGGGTGGCGGGCTTCGTGCCACCGGTGGAGCGGTCGCCCTGCAGGCCGATATCGGTGTGGGTGACCTCGAGCTCGACCGAGACGGGGAGCTCGACGTAGAGGGGCTCGCCCTCATGGGTGGCGACCTGCACGGTCATGTTCTCCAGCAGGAAGCGGGCGCCCGCGCCGATGGTGCCCTCGGAGATGGAGAGCTGGTCGAAGGTCTCGCCGTCCATGAAGACGTAGTCGGTGCCGTCGTGGTACAGGTAGGTCATGTCGCGGCGGTCGACGTTCGCGGTCTCGACCTTGACACCGGCGTTGAAGGTCTTGTCGACGACCTTGCCGGACACGACGTTCTTCAGCTTGGTCCGCACGAACGCGGGGCCCTTACCCGGCTTCACGTGCTGGAATTCGACGATCTGCTGGAGCTGACCGTCGATCTTCAGCACGAGGCCGTTCTTGAAGTCGCTGGTGTCCGCCACTGTCTTCGGATCTCCTGTCTCAGGTAACCGGCGTCATTCGACGACGGTCAGGTCTTTGCCGGTGTGGGTGAGCAGCTCGGGACCCCCTTCGCGCACCACGAGCGTGTCCTCGATCCGGACGCCGCCGCGGCCGGGGAAGTACACACCTGGTTCGACGGTCACCGCCACGCCGGGTAGCAGTGTACCGGTTCCGTTTTTCGCGACTCCCGGCGCTTCGTGGATGCGCAGCCCGACGCCGTGGCCGAGGCTGTGCACGAACAGGCTCCCGTGCCCGGCGGCCTCGATCACCGCGCGGGCCGCAGCGTCCACGTCGCCCGTCTTCGCGCCCGGCCGCAGCGCCTTGCATCCGGCCCGCTGCGACTCCTGGACCAGCGCGTATACCTCGCGCTGCCACTCTCTGGGCGGGCCGAGTACGAACGTGCGCGTCATATCGGAGTGGTAGCCGCCCACCACCGCGCCGAAATCGAGCTTCACGAAATCTCCGGCGGCGAGCACGGCGCCGGTCGGACGGTGGTGCGGGATCGCGGAATTGGCGCCGGTGGCGACGATGGTCTCGAAGGAGACCGCCTCCGAACCGTGCTCGAACATCGCCCATTCGAGATCCCGGGCGACTTCGCGTTCGGTGCGGCCGGGTCGCAGCGCGCCGCGTTCGAGGAGCGCGGACAGGCCGGCGTCGCCCGCCTTGCAGGCCCGGCGCAGCTGCTCGACCTCGTAAGCGTCCTTGACCATGCGCAACTGCTCCACCAGGCCGGGCGCCGCGACCAGTTCGAGCCCGGTGCGCTGCTCGGCGTAGAGGCGGTGCTCGTCGACGGTCACCACGTGACTCTCGTAGCCGAGCCGGCCGAACTGCCACTCCCCCGCCAGCGCCACGATGCGCAGCGCGGTGGCGCGTGCGATCTCGGACCGCAGATCGGGGACCTGTTCGGCGACCTGACTGCGGTAGCGGCCGTCGGTGCCGATGACCGTGCGGTCCTCGGCGTTGCGCGAGTCCCACGCGTGCACGAGCAGCACGGCGTTGGAACCGGTGAAACCGGTCAGGTACCGGATATTGACCAGGTCGGTGACCAGCAGTCCGTCGATCTCGTTCTCCACGAGCAAACTCCGCAGGGCGCCGCGCCGGCCCGCGTAGTCGGGTGCCACCTCAACAGCAGACATGGGTCAAAGCTACCGCCGAGCGGGCCGCCCTCTACCTGTGATCCAAATTTGGGAGTACACTCCGATTTCACATTTCACTCCCATTTGATAGGAGACTGTCATGTCGGTCCTGCTCCACCGGCTCGGACGCTGGTGTTTCCGGCGCAGAGGCCTCACGGTGTTCGGCTGGCTGGCCGTGATCGCGCTAGCCGGCGTGGCGGCGGCCACCCTCTCCGGCCCGACCTCGGATTCGTTCACCGTGCCCGGCACGGAGGCGCAGGAAGCCGTCGATCTGGCCGCCGAGCGATTCCCCGAACTGTCGGCGGGCGGGGCGACCGCGACGGTGGTGCTGGCGGCGCCCGAGGGCGCGCGGCTGACCGAGAGCGAACATCGCGCGACCGTCGAGCGGGTGCGCGAACGCCTGGCGTCCGAACCGTCGATCGTGGACGTGGGCGACCCGTTCACCTCGGCGGTGACGCCCGATGAGCGCATGGGTCTGGTGACCGTCTCCTATCGGGACGGCCCGACCGAACTGACCGATGGCGACCGCAAGGCGCTGACCGACGCGCTCACCCTGGCGCGCGACGCGGGACTCACCGCGGAAGTGGGCGGCCCGGCGGTGGCGGCGCCCGAGGAGGGCGTGGGCGAGGTCCTGGGCATCGTGGTCGCGGCGGTGGTGCTGCTGATCACGCTCGGCTCGCTGGTGGCGGCCGGTATGCCGCTCGTGGTGGCGGGCGGCGCGCTCGCCGTCGCACTGTCCGGTATCGCCGCGGCCAGCGGATTCACCGAAATGGCGGGCGATTCCAGCATGCTGGCGCTGATGCTCGGCACCGCCGTGGCGATCGACTACTCGCTGTTCATCATCCTGCGCTACCGCCAGCTCGCGGCCGATGGCTACGCGCCGGAGGAAGCCGCGGGCCAGGCGATGGGGCGGGCGGGCACGGCGGTGTTCTTCGCCGGCATGACCGTGGTGGTCGCGCTGGCGGGACTCACGGTGGTCGGCATCCCGGCGCTCACCCAGGTGGGGTTGGCGGCGGCCTTCGCCGTGGCGATGGCGGTGCCCGCCGCGTTGACCCTGCTCCCCGCGCTGCTCGGATTCGCCGGCGCGCGGGTGCTGCGCGGTGTTAATCGCCGGACGGTGACCAGGGCGCCCGGTCGGCGGTGGGCGGAATGGATTCTCTCCCATCGCATTCCGGTGCTGGTGGGCGGCGCGCTGGTGCTGCTGCTCGCGGCGCTGCCCGCCCTGGACCTGCGCCTCGGCTTCCCCGACGACGGGACCGCGCCGGCCGACACCACCCAGCGCCGCGCCTACGACCTGATCTCCGACAGCTTCGGCCCCGGCCACAACGGACCGCTGACCATCCTGGTGGACGCACCCGCCGGTGACGCGGAAGCCGCCGCCGCGCGTGCCACCGAACTGATCCACGCGGCCGGTCCCGTCGCGGGCGTCGCGCCGCCCGTGCTGGACGCGTCGGGGCGCACCGCGCTGCTCGGCGTGATCCCGGAGACCGGTCCGACGACCACCGACACCGAGGCGTTGATCCACGACATCCGCGCCGCCGCCGCGAGCCTGCCCGGGATGAAGGTGCTGGTGACGGGCCAGACCGCCCTCGACATCGACGCCTCGGACAAGCTGGGAGCGGCGATGATCCCATATCTCGCAGTGGTCGGCGGGTTGGCGTTCGTGCTGCTGGTGCTCGTGTTCCGGTCGCTGCTGGTGCCGCTGGTCGCCGCAGTGGGCTTCCTGCTCAGTGTCGCGGCCACGTTCGGCGTGGTGGTCGCGGTGTTCCAGTGGGGGTGGTTCGGTGCGGTGCTTGGGCTGGAATCGTCCGGGATCATCGTCAATCTGTTGCCGGTGGTGCTGATCGGCCTGGTGTTCGGGCTGGCGATGGACTACCAGGTGTTCCTGGTGACGCGGATGCGCGAGGAGCACCAGCGCGGCGCGAGCACCGACGCCGCGGTGGTCGAGGGTTTCGCGGTCAGCGCGCGGGTGGTGACCGCGGCGGCGCTGATCATGATCAGCGTGTTCGCCGGATTCCTGCTCTCGCCGATGCCGATGGTGCAGTCGGTCGGTTTCGCGCTGGCCGCGGCGGTGTTCTTCGACGCGTTCATCGTGCGGATGACGCTGGTGCCCGCGGCGATGTCGCTGCTGGGGAAGGCCGGCTGGTGGCTGCCGGGCTGGTTGGACCGGATCCTGCCGGAGGTCGATGTGGAAGGCAGCAAGCTCGACGACCGCGCCGAGGTGGCCGCGGGCGGTGCGGCAGAATCGGAGATGTCGCCGATCAGGAGCTGACGGGAAGGGGCGCAACGTGACTTCGGCCGCGCAACGGCAGCAGGCTTCGTCCGGGGGCCTGCGCCAGCTGAAGAAGGCCAGGACGACGGCCGCCATCCAGCGCCACGCGATGCGCCTCTTCCACGAGAACGGGTACGGCGCCACCACCGTCGAAGCGGTCGCGGCCGCGGCGGAGGTGGCGCCGAGCACCGTCTACCGGTACTTCCCGACCAAAGAGGACCTGGTCGTCAACGACGAGTACGACTACGTCTTCGTCGAGCGGTTCCGGGAGCGGCCCGCCGACGAGCCCGTGATCGACGCCTTGCTGGCGGCGATGCGCGAGGTGGTCGCGCTGGTGCCGCCGGAGGACCTGACGCTGGGCGTGCAGCGCACCCGGTTGATGCTCACCGAGCCCGCGCTGCGCGGCGCGATGCTGACCAGCCTGTTGACCATCGAGGACGTGCTGGCCGGGTGCGTGGCCGAGCGCACCGGGCGCACCGCCGACGACGCCGACGTGCGGTGGTTCACCAGCGTGCTGATCGGGATCGTGCTGTTGACCATGCGGCGGTGCATCGAGGAGTCGGATGTGAGTGCGGCGGTGGGGATGGTCGAGTATTCGCTGAATCAGTTGAAGGTGGGGATGCCGTTCTGAGTTCGTGCGGGTCGCCGCACGTCCCGGTGATCCCGCGGTTCGACGATGACATCGCCCGGACAGGAACTACGAGGCCGTGGGCAGCGGTCGCTCGGCGCGCACCTGGTCTCAGCACGAGCTGCGGCCGCAACCAGGATCGGTTGAGGACCGCCTGATCTGCGGCGCCGCGGCCGGATCGGTGTTGAGGCCCGTCGCCCGAGGCCTCTCCCTCGCAGCAGCCCCGAACGCGAAGAGGCGCCGACGCCCCGGCCAACGACCCGAATCGCAACGCCCGAGCTGTCGGCACCGACCAGATCAATGGCCGGCTGACCGATGAGGGGTAGCGGTAGCGCCTCCACCTGGATCGGCCAGGCTGCGATCCATCGCGGTCGGGCGGATTGGATCAATGCTTCCGACCGCCGCACCTCCGCTGTAACGGCCGGCCAACGGCCCGCATACGAACTCGACACTTGGTCGTGAGGTCATCGGCGGTTTTCCACAGGGGCGGAGTTCTCCACATTCTCGTCGCGCGGACCCCGGAGCGGGGCGTCGATCGCGAGGCTGGAGTCATGACCGTCCCAGCCTTCGTTCTGCTCGCCGTGTGGTGCGCCGCGCTCTCCGTCATCGATATCCGGGAGCAGCGGCTCCCCAATCTCCTCACCGGGTGCGGCGCGGTGGCGATCTTCGGATACGCCCTGCTCACAACGGAATTCATCGCCGCGACGATCGGCGCCGTCGTCTTGGTACTCCCCTACCTGGTGCTGCACCTTCTCGCACCGGCCGCTTTGGGGGCGGGTGATGTGAAGCTGGCCGCTGGGCTCGGAGCGGCCGGCGCGCTGGACGGCGCCCAGACCTGGGTGTGGGCGGCGCTCGGCGCGCCGATCCTCACGGGCGCGCTCGGATTGATCTGCGTCGCGGCACGGAGATTCGGCCGTGATGCGTGGCGCGTGACCGTGCCACATGGGCCGTCGATGTGTGCTGCGACGCTGGTGGCGATGGTGGTGCCGGACGGGTGAACGCGAGTGGCCGCGATGCACGCACGAGCCGTCCACGTGTGCTCGTGGCCTCAGAAGCTGGGCCGGGGTGCGGCGAGTGAGGTCCGCTGGAGAGCCGGTGGGCAGCGAGACGCGAACGTGTCGAGGGCCGGCACGTCACCGGAGGCGACTCGGCCCAGCAGCCTGCTCTGTTCCGGCGCGTAGCCCATGGTCTCGACCTGCCGCCGCACGGGCAGCGGGTTGTGCGGAGTGGGTGTCGCCCGAGAACTGACAGTGGGCGGGGGCACACGCTGTGTCTGGGCGGTGGCTCTAGCGATTGTCGGGATGGCTCGGGTGGGTTCTGCGCGGGAGAGACCTGATGCGGGGCGAGGGTCGGCAATCGGTTGGGGCAACTGATTAGTGCGCGACGGATGCGCCGGGCTCCGCAACAGGTGGGCGACCGGTGGGGTGGGGTGTGCCGGGGTGGGTTCGGGGGTGGCGACGTGCCGGTGATCACTGGCGACCGGATGCTGAGGTCGAGGCCTCGACATGGAAGGATAGGAATCGTGCTGCGCTGGATAACTGCCGGAGAATCCCATGGTCCCGCCCTCGTCGCGATCCTCGAGGGGATGGTCGCGGGTGTCGAAGTGACGTCCGAGGACATCTCCGCCCAGCTCGCGCGCCGCCGGCTCGGCTACGGGCGCGGTGCGCGGATGAAGTTCGAGGCCGACAAGGTCACGATGATCGGCGGCGTCCGCCACGGTCGCACCATGGGCGGGCCGGTCGCCATCGAGGTGGCCAACTCCGAGTGGCCCAAGTGGACGACGGTCATGTCCGCCGACCCGGTCGACGAGGCCGAACTGGCCGATCTCGCGCGCAACGCGCCGCTCACCCGCCCCCGCCCCGGCCACGCCGACTACTCCGGCATGCTCAAGTACGGGTTCGACGACGCCCGCAACGTGCTCGAGCGCGCCAGCGCCCGCGAGACCGCCGCGCGCGTGGCGGCGGGCACCGTGGCGCGCAACTTCCTGCGCCAGGCGTTCGGTGTGGAGGTCGTCTCGCACGTGGTCTCCATCGGCACCGCCGCCAACACCACCGGGCACATCCCCACCGCCGCCGATCTGGCCGCGATCGACGCCAGCCCCGTGCGCGCGTTCGACGCCGAGGCCGAGGCCGCGATGATCGCCGAGATCGAGGCCGCCAAGAAGGACGGCGACACCCTCGGCGGCGTCGTCGAGGTCGTGGTCGACGGCCTGCCGGTCGGGCTCGGCTCGTTCATCAGCGGCGCCGACCGCCTCGACTCGCGCCTCGCGGGTGCGCTCATGGGCATCCAGGCCATCAAGGGCGTCGAGGTGGGCGACGGTTTCGAGACCGCGCGACGCCGCGGCAGCCAGGCGCACGACGAGATGCGCCCCGGCCCCGACGGCGTGCTGCGCTCCACCAACCGCGCGGGCGGCCTCGAGGGCGGCATGACCAACGGCGAGCCGCTGCGCGTGCGTGCCGCGATGAAGCCGATCTCCACGGTGCCGCGCGCGCTGTCCACCGTCGACATGAGCACCGGCGAGGAGGCCGTGGCCATCCACCAGCGCTCCGACGTGTGCGCGGTGCCCGCCGCGGGCGTCGTCGCCGAGGCCATGGTGGCGCTGGTGGTGGCCCAAGCCGCGCTGGAGAAGTTCGGCGGTGATTCGCTGGACGAGACGATCGGCAATATCACCGGTTACGTCAAGCGGATCGGCGTCCGCCCGCACGTCCCGGCGGACAGTCGGCCGCAATGATCGTGCAGACCGATCCGCGCGCCCCGCGCGTGGTGCTGGTCGGACCGCCGGGAGCGGGGAAGTCGACGATCGGCCGCAAGCTCGCCAAGGAGCTCGGCGTCGACCTGTACGACACGGACGCGGGTATCGAACGCGAGACCGGGCGCACCATCCCGGAGATCTTCGCCGCCGACGGCGAACCGGAGTTCCGCCGCATCGAGGAGCGGGTGGTGCGGCGCGCCATCCTCGCCGAACGCGGAGTCGTCTCGCTCGGCGGCGGCGCCGTGCTCTCGGAGAACACGCGGGCGTTGCTGCGCGGACGCACGGTCGTGTACTTGGAGATCAGCGTGGGCGAAGGGCTGCGCCGCACCGGCTCCAGCAACCAGCGCCCGCTGCTGACCGGCGACGACCCCGGCGCCAAATACCGGGAACTCATGCGCAAACGGCGGCCGCTGTACCGCGAGGTCGCGTCGGTGCGGGTGCGCACCGACGGACGTAGTCCGGGCCGGGTCGTCAAGATGATCCTCGACAAGCTCGGCGTCGAACCCGTCGCGCCCGAACCCACGGCACAGCCGGCCCCGGAGTCGACGCCGAACCCGCAGGGCAGCAGCCGATCTCGCGCGCGCCGCCGCGCCCGAGCCCGCGCCGCCGCCCGCCGCGCCGCCGCGGCCAACGGGGAAATCGTCACGCCCCCCGAACAACCCGCACCCGCCCCGGCCTCGACGACTGCGGGGGTGCGCCGCCGCCGGTCCCGACGCAGGCGCTCGTCGAGCGCCACCGTGAGCGCCGGCCTTCCGGAATCCGCTACGCCCCCTTCGGATTCCGCAGTCGATCGGCAGAAGTCCACCACGTCGGCCGAGGCCCACGGCTCGCCACAAGTCGCACACACCGAGCACCCGACCGCTACCCCCGCACCGGAATCCGGCGAACGGTCGGCTGTGTCCCCTTCGTCCACCGGCCCATCCAAGCGGCGGGGCCGCCGACGTGCGGCCCGGAGTGTCGGCGCACCCACTTCGACGCAAACAAGCAGCGCCGCAACAGAATCCGCCGGACAGAGCGCGACGTCAGCGGCTGAGCCAGTGGACATCTCGATCGCCAACGGCACCCTCGAGCCGGACACAGCACACGCGCAACACTCTCGACTTGCGAACGTCGCCCCCTCCGGGAACAGGCACAGCCCGGCCGATGAACCCCGCACCTCACCGCCACGGACCACCGGTGCACCAGCCGGATCTCACCCGGACGCCCGAGCCGTATCGGCCGAAGTACCGCGCGACACCGCGGACCTGCCCGCTGCTCCCGGCGGCCTGCCCGCACCGATCGGTAGCGCACGCGCCGAAACGCACCCGGACGCGGCACCCTCGGCTGGCGTCCCGCGCGGCACCGCAGACCAGTCCGGCAACCTGCCGACACGGATCGGTGACGCGCAGAACGGAACTCCCCCGGGGGCCACATCGGCCCAACCGGGCGGCCCCGCTGACACGCTGAACGGTTCCGCGCCTGGCGCACAAGAACATTCGGGCGCCGCACCCGAATCCACCACGGGGGAATCCGGAAAGGCCGTCGGGTGGGCGACGGCGGAACAGGTCGCCGGCCGCAGCCGGCGCAGGCGCGCACGCCGACCGCGGGGGCGCGCACTCGAGCAGACGGCACGAACAGAATCGGAGCAGCAGTGACAGAGCCGACGCGTATCCAGGTCCGCACCGCCGACCCGTATCCGGTGATCATCGGGCGCGGGTTGCTCGGCGAACTCGTCGAGTCGGTCACCGGCGCGACCACCGGTGTGCGTACCGTCGCGATCTTCCATCAGCCGCCGCTGGCCGAGACCGCCGAGGTGGTGCGCAAAGCGCTCGCCGACACCGGCATCGACGCGCATCGAGTCGAGATCCCCGACGCCGAGGCGGGCAAGGACCTCGCGGTCGCCGGCTTCTGCTGGGAGGTGCTCGGCCGTATCGGCCTGACCCGCAACGACGTCGTGGTGAGCCTCGGCGGCGGTGCGGCGACCGACCTCGCCGGGTTCGTCGCCGCGACCTGGATGCGCGGCGTGCGGATCGTGCACGTGCCGACCACGCTGCTGGCCATGGTGGACGCCGCCGTCGGCGGCAAGACCGGCATCAACACCGAGGCGGGCAAGAACCTCGTCGGTTCCTTCCACGAGCCCACCGCCGTGCTGGTGGACCTGGCGACGCTGGAGACGGTGCCGCGCAACGAGATCGTCGCGGGCATGGCCGAGATCATCAAGGCCGGTTTCATCGCCGACCCGGTGATCCTCGACCTGGTGGAACGCGACCCGGAGGCCGCGCTCGACCCGACGGGCGAGGTGCTGCCGGAACTCATCCGCCGCGCCATCCAGGTCAAGGCCGACGTGGTCGCCGCCGACCTCAAAGAGTCGAGCCTGCGCGAGATCCTCAACTACGGCCACACCCTGGGCCACGCCATCGAGCGCCGCGAGCGCTACCGGTGGCGCCACGGCGCGGCGGTCTCCGTCGGCCTGGTGTTCGCCGCCGAGCTGGGCCGCCTCGCGGGCCGGCTCGACGACGAGACCGCCGACCGGCATCGCGCGATCCTGTCCAGCATCGGCCTGCCGGTGGGCTACGACGCCGACGCGCTGCCACAGCTGCTCGACGCCATGCAGACCGACAAGAAGACCCGCTCCGGCGTGCTCCGCTTCGTCGTGCTCGACGGACTCGCCAAGCCCGGCCGCCTCGAGGGCCCCGACCCCAGCCTCCTCGCCGCCGCCTACTCGGCCATCGCCCGCGAGGAGAACCAGGGCGGCGGCGCGATCTTGCTCTGAGCTCTGGGCCGGGTGGCCACGGGACGCCCGGCCTCGGTCTCGCGGCGGACGGCTTCCTTCCGGGCGCGTCGACTGCTGCCCGCTCCGCATCGGACCGCCGGACACGCCGACGGCGGCGACCCATCCGCACCGACGCGTCCTCGCCCAGGACCGTCGCGGCCGAGTCGACCGCGACCCTACGTCGAGATACGTACGGAAGTCGCGCGTCTCGGCGGACGCGCGGCACCCACCTGCGGAAATACCGTCGTTCCCATGAGACGGCAATGGTTTTCGCTCGGGGTACCGGGCCTGTACGTGTGGATCGCGATGGTGGCGTTCGGCGGGATCGCAGTGGAGACGATCGTCATCTACCCCAACGTCTTTCACGATGTGCCCGCTTCGCTCGCCGAGGCTTCGGCGTTCTTCGAGATCACCGGTCCCGCCGACTTCTTCCCGCCGATGGGGGCGGCGACGGTGCTGGCGGCCGTGGTGAGCACCGTGCTGGTGTGGCGGACGCCGGCGCGGTGGTGGGTCGCGGGCAGTCTCGGGACGCTGGTGCTCGGGGAGTTCCTGTTCTCGGTGCTGTACTTCTGGCCGCGCAACGAGATCATGTTCGATGAAGGGGCGGCGGTCCATTCGACGGAGACGCTGCGCCGGACCGCGACCGAATTCGAGACCGGGCACTGGGGGCGGCTGGCGATGAGCGCGGTGACGGCGACGCTCGCATTCCTCGGGTTTCTGCGGCTGTACCGGGACCGGGTGGGTGTGCGATGAATCCCGCACGGAGGCTCGGAGTTTCGCCGGCGGTGGTCGGCATCCTGGCATCGCTCGGGGTGCCGCGCGTGATCGCGCACGATCTCGACCTGGTCGGTCCGGCGGTCAACGCCGTGCTCGTGTTCGCGCCGATCGCGGTGTGGATCGGATACGTGCTGTGGCGGCGCGTGCCCAACCCGTTCCTCACCCTGCTCGCGGTCGGCGTCGTCTACGGCACACTGCTCGCGCTCACGCACCAGATCCTGTGGGACGCCGCGTTCGAGGATCCGCCCAGGCTCGGCGGGAATCTCGAAGGGCGGCTTTCCCCGGGCGCGGAAGAGGTTGCGCTGCGGGTATTTTCCGTCGGGAGCAGCCTGGTCACCGGGTTACTGCTCGGTGCGATCACCGGGGCGTTCGCGTGGGGACTCGCCCGCGTCACCCGCGGCAGCACGGCGACCGAGCAGGGACGTGGCAGTGTCGAGTAGCGGGTCCGCAGGTCACCGGGTGACGCCGAACTCGGCGCAGCACCGCCCCACCGCGCCCTCCGACCGCGACGCGCTCGCCCCGGCCATAGACGCGGACATGACCACGTTCAAGGTCGACTTCGTGCACTTCGTGGCACCGTGGTCGTGGTGGAACCTCACGCTCGCGGCGCTGTCGGCGTGTCGCCCCCTCTCCCTGTCTACGAGTCCGGCGAGCATCACAACCGACACGCGGCAGATGTCTTCGTGGTGCAGCGCATCGGGGTGCGGCGATCGTTCGGCGTCGACGCCGGACAACGTGCGCCGAACCTCGGCAGCGACGCCGCGTCAACACATCCCGCACCCGCACTCTCCGAACGGGCGTGTGGCAGAGCCGGAGTGTGCGACAAGCCGACGACGCGGGCTGCCCGCCGGGTGAACAGCCCGCCGACTCATCCGGCTGTCGGCGGAAGTTCCGAGGGTGGGGCCGACGGATGCCAGGGCACAGCGCAGCCCCTCGGGCGCCAGAACACGGCCGCAGCCCGACCGAAGCGCCGGTCGTGGTATTCGAACGCTGCCAGAATCAGCACATCCGACGATGCGCCCGAGGATGCGACCGGCACGCGCCTACGCCCCGAGAGCGCGACCGCCACACCCACGGCGACCACGTGTCCCGGGGAACACAGCGAACCGGGCACCACGCAGACCTTCCCGAATCGGAGGGACCGACCGTGAGCGACACCGAACCCATGCGGCGCAATCAAGCCGTCGACCTCGCCCTGGCGATGACCACGCTTGTGGTGGTGGGCACCGCGATCACCGCGAATGTCGGTGCGGGCGAGGTGAATCCGACCGCCTACCTGTTCGGGGCGCTGTTCGGCGGGCTGATGCTGGTGCGGCGGCGGTGGCCGGTGGGGACGCTGCTGGTGTCGGGGGTGGCGCTGCTGGGCTACTACATGCTCGACTACCCGCCGATCGGGCTGGCCCTGCCGGTCGCTGCCGCCTTGTTCTCGGCGGCCGAGCGCGGGCGGCTGTCGTGGGCCATCGGCACCGCGCTCGCGCTGCTGGGTATCTCGACGGCGGTCCGCGTCGGGCAGGGCGACAATCTGGGGTTCGTGCTCGGGTTGGAGTTGCCGACTTCGGCCGGGCTGATGGCCGCCATGATCGCGCTCGGCGACAGCGTGCGCGCGCGCCGGGGTTGGCGCGCCGAGAGCGCGGCGCGGGAGCGGGCCGTCACCGCCGAACACGAACTCGAGCTGGCCGGGCGGCTCGAACAGGAGCGCCTGCGGGTGGCGCGGGATCTGCACGATCTGCTCGCGCACACGGTCTCGGTGATCGCGCTGCACACCGACGTGGCGCGGGAATCCCTCCGAGAAGATCCCGCGACGGCGGAACGCTCCCTCACCGCCGCCCGCACCGCCTGCCGGGACGCCGGGCGCGAACTGCGCGCCACCGTCGACGCCCTGCGCGCCTCCGGCGCCACCGCCCCGCCCGCGCCGGACCTGCGCCGCCTCGCGGAGTTGGTCGCCCCCGCCGAAACGGCGGGCCGCACCGTGACGATCGAGCGTTCCCCGTCGACCACCGAACTGCCCGCGATCGTCGACCTCACCGCCTACCGGGTGATTCAGGAGTCGCTGAGCAACATTCTCCGGCATTCGGACGCGGGCACGGTGCACCTCGAAATCGACCGGGACGACACCGATCTCGTCGTGCGAGTGACCGACGACGGCACCGTTTCCCCGGGTTCCGCCGACCAACCTCACGCCACCGACCGCAACACCTCCCCGAATCCCGGCGCCGGATGGGGGATCATCGGCATGCGTGAACGGGTGACGTTGCTGGGCGGAACCTTGGACGCGGGACACCGGCGAGAGGGAGGGTTCCGAGTGGAGGCGCGAATTCCCCTGCGGGGCAGGCGATGATCCGTGTGGTGCTGGTCGACGATCAGCCGCTGGTCCGGGAGGGGCTGCGCGCGTTGCTCCAGCGCGCCGAGGACATCGAGGTGGTCGGCGACGCGGGCGGTGGGGCGGCCGCCGTCGCGCTCGTCGGCCGCCTGCGACCCGATGTGGTGCTGATGGATATCCGGATGCCGGGCGGCGACGGGATCGAGGCGACGAAACGCATTGTCGCGCACGAGGATCTGCGACACGTGCAGGTGGTGGTGCTCACCACCTTCGACACCGACGACAACGTCCTGGCGGCGATGCGCGCGGGCGCGGCGGGATTTCTGCTCAAGGACACCGATCCCGACGACCTGCGCGCCGCCGTGCGGATCGTCGCGGGCGGTGACGCGCTGCTCTCCCCCGCCGTGACCCGCCGGGTGATGCGCGCCGCCGCCACCGCACCGAACCCCCGCTCCGCGCACCTCCTCGACCGGCTGACCGGCCGCGAACGCGAAGTCCTCGCCGAAGTCGGCGCCGGGCACTCCAACGCCGAGATAGCGGCCACCCTGTCGATCAGCCCGGCCACCGCCCGCACCCACGTCGGCCGCCTGCTGACGAAACTCGACGCCCGCGACCGCGCCCAACTCGTGCGCCTCGCCTACGAAACCGGATTGATCACTCCGGGCGGCCGATAATCCGCCGAGTCGCTGATCACGCGGCCGACCGAGGAGGCAACACGCGTACTCCGGCACCTGGGAACCGAATCCCTACGCCGCGACCGGCTCCGACACCTTCTTCCCCGCGTTCCGCCCCGCGAGGTAGCGCCCCAGCGCGATACCCAGCAGCCCGCCGAGAAAGACCAGCAGGACGATGAACGAGGCGCCGGCGGTGAGTTCGAACAGCGGTCCGTTGTCGCCGAGGTCGAAGCGCGGGAGGAAGTCGAGGAGCCAGGCGGCGGCGCCGCTGCCGACGCCCGCGGCGACGGCGACCTGCAACCACAGGACGGTGAGGTCGGAGCCGCGTTCCGGGTCGGCGTGGGCCTCGCGGTCGCGGCGACCGTCCAGCACACCCCAGCTCACGATGGCGGCCAGGAGGACGAGCAGGCACAGCGCCCGCCACCACACGCCCTGCGTCGGCCAGTACACCATCGTGAAGCCGAGCAGAGTGCGCAGTGCGACGACCAGCGCACCGAGCAGCACGGCCCGCACTACCCAAGCGTTCATGGCTCACACCTTAACCCGCTGGTCCGCGGAACAGAACTAGAACCGGTATCAGAAATTGGGCAGAGTTCCCGACGCACTCACGCGTCCAGCGCGGCGGCCATCTCCGCCCGCGGCGCCGGACGGCCGGTGAACTGCTCGACCTGCCCGTACGCCTGGTTCAGCAGCATCTGCAGCCCGCTCACCACCGTGTGCCCGGCCCGCCCCACGGCTTCGGCGAGCGGGGTCGGCCACGGGTTGTAGATCGCGTCCAGCACGACGGGTGCGGCCGCGACCGCCTCCGCGACAAGAGCCGCCGCGTCGGACGGAATCGTGCTCACCACCGCATCCGCCCGCGCGCACACCTCGCGCACGGCGTCGGCGTCGAACCCCGACACCGTCGCCTCGAGGCCGAGTCGCTGCGCCAGTTCCAGCGCGCTGCGCGCCCGTCCGGCGTCGCGCGCGACCACCGTCACCGCGCTGGCCCCGAGCTCGGCGAAGGCCAACAGGGCGGGCCGGGCGGTACCGCCCGCACCGAGCACCACCGCCTCCTCGACGCGGTCCACTCCCCCGCCGCTCAGCGCGCCGAGCACGCCGTCCACGTCGGTGCAGTCGGCCCGCCACCCGGTCTCGGTGCGCACCAACGTGTTCGCCGAGCCCACCAGCACGGCGCGGTCGGTTCGCTCGTCCGCGTAGGCGAGCGCCGCCTCCTTGCCGGGCATGGTGACCGACAGGCCGACCCATTCGGGCCCCAAACCGTCGACCAGACCGGGCAATTCGTCGGCGGCGCATTCGATGCGCTCGTAGATCCAGTCCAGCCCGAGCGCGCGGTAGGCCGCCAGGTGCAGTTGCGGTGAGCGGGAGTGCGCGATGGGCTTGCCGAGCACCGCCGCCCTGCGGACCGCGCTCACCTCACCGCCCACTGTTGAGAATCCCGCTCTCCATGGCCTTTTCGATATTGCGCAGGTGCTGGGAGTAGGAGTCGGTGAACAGGGTGGTGCCCTTCATGTCGATCGTCACGAAGTACAACCAGTTGCCCGGTTCCGGATTCTCCATCGCCTTCAGCGCCGCGATCGACGGCGAGGCGATGGGGTTGGCGGGCAGGCCGGGCATGGCGTAGGTGTTCCACGGCGTGCGCTTGGCGCGGTCGGCGTCGGTGGTGGCGACCTCGGTGGTGTCGAGGGCGTAGTTGACCGTCGAATCGAACTGCAACGGCTGCTCCACCTCGAGGCGGTTCACGATCACCCGCGCCACCTTCGGCATGTCCTGCGGCAGCGCTTCACGTTCCACCAGGGAGGCCGCGATCAGCGTCTCGTACGGGGTGAGCCCGTTATTGGCGCCGGAGGTCAGCAGACCGGTCTCCTCGTAGCGTGCGGCGCTCGTGGTGATCAGCTGCCGCAGGATCTCCTGCGCGCTGCCACTCGGATCGAAATCCAAGGTGCCCGCGGCGATCAGGCCATCGAGCTGGCGCACCCGGTCGGGGGCGGCGCGCACCTCCTCCTGCGCCCAGGACGGCACGCCCAGCGCCGCCAGGTCGGTGCCCGCGCCCGCCGCGGAGAGTTCCTCGTAGGTGACGCACTTCTTCGCGCCCTCGGCGCCGACGCAACTGGCGGCGGCGATCTTCGTGTAGATGCCCTCCGTGGGCGCGCCGGTGTTCACGTCGTGCTGGTCGTGGAGTTGACGCCCCTCGGAGATGACGACGTTGCCGACCCGCGAACCGGGTGTCAGCAGCGCGGCGACCGCGTCCTCGGCCGGGCTCTGGCTGGGAATCTGATAGAAGCCGGGCTGCACCGCGTTCATGCCCGAATTGCGCACCGCCGCCTCGTAGAACGCGCCGGTGCTGGCCACCACGTCCTTGTCGCGCATCTCCTGCGCGATCTGGGTGGCGGTGTCACCGGGGTGCACCTGCACCACGACCGGAGGCCCGGCCGGGCCCGCGTAGTCGGCGGGCGGCTCGAACTGCGTGATGAGCTTCTTGACCGCGAAGGCCACGGCGGCGACCAGCACGATCGCCAGCACGCCGCCGACGATCAGCATGGTGCGCCGCTTGCGCTTGCGTTCGGCGGCCTTGCGCGAGGCGACCCGCGACCGCTTGCCCTTGCCGCGCGGCGGGCGCTGCCCCCCACCGCGCCCCTTCGCGGCCGCTTTGGCCTGACCGCGGGCGGGCCGCTGCGCGCGCGGCGGCGACGCGGGCTCGGACGGCTCCTCGTCGTAGTCGTCGGCGGCGGCGTACATCGGCGGGCCGTCGTAGAGCGGCTCGTCGTCGGTGTAGCGCGGGATGACGGTGGTGTCGTCGTCGTAGTCGTCCCACTCGTCGTCCTGGCCCGGCGCGCGGCCATCCCTGCCCCACGCGCTGTCGTCGCGGCGGTAGCGCCGATCGGCCTCCCGCTGTCGGTAACGTTCCTCGGCCCGCGCCCATCGGTCGGTCATGCATCGCCCCCGGACGACGCGTCGCGCGCCGCTTCCGCTGACTTCAACACAGCACTCCGTTCGTCCAACCATCCTTGCAGGATCGACACGGCCGCCGCCTGATCGATCACCTGCCGCCGGCCACGCGCGCGAACTCCGCTGTCCCGCAATGCACGTGCAGCAGACACCGTAGTCAAACGTTCGTCGGAAAGGCGGATCGGCACCGGGGCGATTTGCGCTTGCAAACGTTCAGCGAACGCGATGGCGGCCTCGGCAGAACTGCCCTTTTCCCCGCGTAACGTGCGTGGCAGGCCGACGACGACCTCCACGGCTTCATACTCCCGCACAATCTCGGCAATTCTGGCGATGTCGGTGGCGGGGCCCTTTCGGGCCGCGCGCGCCACCGTTTCGACCGGCGTGGCGAGGATGCCGTCGGGGTCGCTGGAGGCGACGCCGATGCGGACGCTACCGACGTCGATGCCCAGGCGCCTGCCCCGTCCGGGGTCGGCCGCCGGATCGGGACGGTCCGCGGTGTGCGGCCGTCCCGTCACGGGCGAACTCTCCGAGTCGCGCATCACCCGGCGATTTCGGCCACCCGCGCGCGGACCGCGGCCAGACCGGCCGCGATACCCGAGGGATCGCTGCCGGCGCCCTGCGCCATCTCGGGCTTGCCGCCGCCGCGGCCGGAGATGCTCGGGCCGAAGCTGCCGACCAGGTCACCGGCCTTGAAGCCGAGCTCCTGGGCGCCCTTGTTCACTGTGACGACGAACGGCACCTTGCCGTCGGCGTTGCCGAGCAGCACCACCACGGCGGGTTCGCTGCCGAAACGGCCGCGGATGTCGGTGGCCAGCGTGCGCAGATCACCCGCCGACACGCCCTCGGGCGCGGCGGCCGCGACCAGCAGCACCCCGCCGACCCGTTCGGCCTGCTCGACGAACGTGCCCGCCGAGGAGAGCACGGCGGCGATCTTGGTGCGCTCGAGTTCCTTCTCGGCCACCTTCAGTCGCTCCACCAGCTGCTCGACGCGCGCGGGCACCTCCTCCGAGGGCACCTTCAGCGACGACGCGACGCCGGCCAGCAGCGCGCGCTCCTTCGCCAGGTACTTGTAGGAGTCCAGGCCGACGAACGCCTCGACGCGCCGGATGCCCGACCCCACCGACGACTCGCCGAGCACGGTGATGGGGCCGATCTGCGAGGAGTGCTGCACGTGCGTGCCACCGCACAGCTCCATCGAGAACGGGCCCCCGATCTCGACCACGCGCACCGCGTCGCCGTAGTTCTCGCCGAACAGCGCCAGGGCGCCCATCTGCTTGGCCTTCGGCAGATCGGTGACGAACGTGTTGACCGGGAAGTCGGCGCCCACCGCGTCGTTGGACACGGCCTCGATATCGGCCTTCTGCTGCTCGCTGAGCTGGCCCTGCCAGTTGAAGTCGAAGCGCAGGTAGCCGGGCTTGTTCAGCGAACCCGCCTGCACGGCGTTGGGGCCGAGCACCTGCCGCAGCGCGGCGTGCACCATGTGCGTGCCGGAGTGGCCCTGGGTGGCGCCGCGCCGCCAGGCCGGATCGGCCTGGGCGAGCACCACGTCGCCCTCGGTGATCTGGCCCTGTTCGACGGTGGTCTTGTGCACCCACAGCTTCTTGGCGATCTTCTGCACGTCGTTGACGCGCAGCTTCACACCCGACGCGGTGATGGACCCGCGGTCGGCGATCTGGCCGCCCGACTCGGCGTAGAGGGGGCTGCGGTCGAGGATCACCTCGACGTCCTGGCCCGCGGTCGCGGCCGGGACGCGCACGCCGTCGGCGATGAGGGCGAGCACGTGCGCCTCGGAGGTGAGCTCGTCGAAGCCGGTGAACTCGGTGGCGCCGCGGTCGACCAGCTCCTTGTAGATGCTCAGGTCGGCGTGGGCGTGCTTGCGGGCGGCCGCGTCCTCCTTGGCGCGCTGGCGCTGTTCGGCCATCAGCGAGCGGAAGCCGTCCTCGTCCACCGACAGGCCCGCCTCGGCGGCCATCTCCAGGGTGAGGTCGATCGGGAAGCCGTAGGTGTCGTGCAGGGTGAACGCGTCCGACCCGGCGATCGTCTTGCCGCCCTTGGCCTTCACGGCCGCGGCGGTGTTGTCGAACAGGGTGGAGCCGGTGTTCAGCGTCTTGAGGAAGGCCGTCTCCTCGCCCACCGCGACGGTCTCGATGCGGCGGAAATCGGTGGCCAGCTCCGGATAGGAGGGCGCCATCAGGTCGCTGACGACCTTGATCAGCTCGGCCATCACCGGCTTCTCGGCGCCGAGCAGGCGGGCCGAGCGCACGATGCGGCGCAGCAGGCGGCGCAGCACGTACCCGCGGCCGTCGTTGCCGGGGTTGACGCCGTCGGAGATGAGCATGGCGGCGGTGCGGGCGTGGTCGGCGATCACGCGGAAGCGCACGTCGTCGGCGTGCTCGACGCCGTAGGAGCGGCCGGTGAGCTCCTCGGCCTTGTCGATGATCGGGCGCATGAGATCGGTCTCGTAGACGTTGTCCACGCCTTGGAGCAGCAGCGCGACGCGCTCCACGCCCATGCCGGTGTCGATGTTCTTCTTCGGCAGCGACCCGACCGGCGGGTGGCCCTGCTTGGGGCTCAGCTCGCCGCGGATGTCCTGCATGAAGACGAGATTCCAGATCTCGAGGTAGCGGTCCTCGTCGGCGACGGGCCCGCCCTCCTTGCCGTATTCGGGGCCGCGGTCGTAGTAGATCTCCGAGCACGGGCCGCCGGGACCGGGCACGCCCATGTCCCAGTAGTTGTCCTTGCCGTCGCGGAACTGGATGCGCTCCTTGGGAATTCCCGCGACGCGGTGCCAGATCTCGGCCGCCTCGGGATCGGATTCGTAAGCGGTGACCCAGATCCGCTCCGGATCGAACCCATAGCCGCCGTCCTCCTGCGACTTGGTGATCAGCTCCCACGCGAAGGTGATGGCGCCTTCCTTGAAGTAGTCGCCGAAGGAGAAGTTGCCCGCCATCTGGAAGAAGGTGTTGTGCCGGGTGGTGACGCCGACCTCTTCGATGTCACCGGTGCGCACGCACTTCTGCACGCTGGTCGCGCGCGGGTACGGCGGCGCCTCCTGGCCCAGGAAGTACGGCTTGAACTGGACCATGCCCGCGTTGACGAACAGCAGGTTGGGGTCGGCCAGGATCAGCGAGGCGCTGGGCACCTCGGTGTGTCCGGCACGGACGAAATGGTCCAGGAAACGCCGTCGAATCTCGTGGGTCTGCACAGGTATCCAGCCTACCGGTGCGGCGCACCCGGTTTTTCATCGCCCGCCCCGACGCGTCACTTCCCGCGCACGATGCGCCGCAGCCGGTCCACGCGTGGCCCGACCTCGCGTTCGTAGCCGTGGTCGGTGGGCCGGTAGTAATCCGCGCCGACCAGTTCGTCGGGCGGGTACTGCTGGGCCAGCACGCCGTCGGGATCGTCGTGCGGGTACTTGTAGCCCTGCGCGTTGCCGAGTTTCGCCGCGCCAGCGTAGTGACCGTCGCGCAGGTGCGCGGGCACCGCGCCCGCCTTGCCCGCCGAGATGTCGGCCATGGCCGCGCCGAGCGCGGCCGGGACCGCGCCCGATTTGGGGGCGGTGGCCAGGTGGATGGTGGCGTGAGTGAGGGTGAGCTGCGCCTCCGGCATGCCGATGAGCTGCACGGTGTGGGCGGCCGCGACGGCGGTCTGCAACGCCATCGGATCGGCCAAGCCGATGTCCTCGCTGGCCGAGATGACGAGCCTGCGGGCGATGAATCGCGGATCCTCCCCCGCGCTCAGCATGCGGGCCAGGTAGTGCAGGGCGGCGTCGACATCGGAGCCGCGGATCGACTTGATGAACGCGCTCACCACGTCGTAGTGCTGGTCGCCCGCGCGGTCGTAGCGCACGGCGGCGCGGTCCACGCTCGCCTCGACCAGCGCGAGGTCGACGGTGCCGTCCAGGGAGGACTCGGCCGAGGCCTCCAGCGCGGTGAGGGCGCGGCGCGCGTCGCCGCCCGCGATGCGGACGAGGTGCGCCATCGCCTCCTCCGTGACGGTGTAGGCGCCGTCGTAACCGCGCGGGTCGGTGAGCGCGCGGCCGAGCACCTCGCGGATGTCGTCGTCGGTCAGCGATTGCAGTTGCAGCACCAGCGAGCGCGACAGCAGCGGCGAGACCACCGAGAACGACGGGTTCTCCGTGGTGGCGCCGACGAGCAGCACGATGCGGTTCTCCACGGCGGCCAGCAGCGCGTCCTGCTGGGTCTTGGAGAAGCGGTGTACCTCGTCGATGAACAGGACCGTGCGTTCACCGTGCGTGAGGCGCCTGCGGGCCAGGTCGATGACCGCGCGCACCTCTTTGACGCCCGCCGAGAGCGCCGAGAGCGCCTCGAAGCGGCGGCCGGTGGCGCGCGAGATGAGCGAGGCGAGGGTGGTCTTGCCGGTGCCGGGCGGCCCGTACAGCAGCACCGAGGCGGCGCCCGAGCCCTCGATCAGCCGTCGCAGCGGGGAACCGGGCCCGAGCAGGTGGCGCTGGCCGACGACCTCGTCCAGCGAGGCGGGACGCATGCGCACGGCAAGCGGCGCGGCGTCGCCGGGGCCGCGGAAATCGACGTTCGCGCTCGACGGTTCCGGGTCGGCCCCGGCGACCTCGAACAGTCCGTCGGTCATCGGCGGGCCTCGCCGCGCCGCACCGAACCCTCGCCCGGAGGGGTGCGCTCACCACAGGGATTCATCGTTTCCGACCGTACCGCGCCCGTCCGACAAGCCCGCGCGGGTCACGGATCGGGTACGAGTGCCGCGTCGATTTGCCAGCCCCGCGCGGTGGTGCTGAGATCATCTCCCGTGGCTGCAAACGAGGTCGTTTCAGATGCCGTCCGCGCCGAATCGATCGGCAGGCGCGCCCTGTTGAAGGGCGGCGCCGCGGCGGCGACGGCGACCGCGCTGCTCACGGCGGGCGCGCCCGCGCGGGCCTCGGGTCCGGTGTTCCGGCACGGGGTGGCCTCGGGTGATCCGCTGCCGACCGGCATCGTGCTCTGGACGCGCGTGACCGTGTCCGACGAGGCCGCACCCGGCTCCGGGCTCGGCGCACCCGCGGCGGTCCACTGGGAGATCGCGGCCGACGCGGAGTTCGAGGATGTCGCGGCGTCGGGCACGGTGACCACGTCGGCCGACTCGGATCACACCGTCAAGATCGACGTCACCGGGTTGCATCCCGGCCGCGAGTACCGGTATCGGTTCACCGCGTTCGGCCAGGATTCGCCGGTCGGGCGCACCCGCACCGCGCCCGCGCCCGGCGACTCCCCCGACCGCCTGCGCTTCGGCGTGGTGTCCTGCTCCAACTGGGAGGCCGGGTATTTCGGTGCCTACCGGCATCTCGCGGCGCGCGGGGATCTGGACGCGGTCATCCACCTGGGCGACTACATCTACGAGTACGGGCGCGGCGAGTACGGCGGGCGCACCGGCACCGTCCGGCCGCACGATCCGCCGCACGAGATCGTCAGCCTGGCCGACTACCGCATCCGGCACGCCCAGTACAAGACCGATCCCGATCTGGCGGCCCTGCACGCGCTGGTGCCGTTCATCTGCACCTGGGACGATCACGAATCCGCCGACAACTCCTGGTCGGGTGGGTCGAAGTACCACGACCCGGCGGCGCGAGGCAGCTGGGCGGATCGCCGCGCCGCCTCGGCCCGCGCCTACCTGGAGTGGATGCCGGTGCGCGCGGCGGGTTCGGGCGCCGACGTGCGGATCTACCGGCGGCTGCGGTTCGGCACGCTCGCGGAACTGTCCATGCTGGATCTGCGCAGCTACCGCGACGAGGAGGTCGCGCCGGGCGCGCACTGGCGCGAGATCGACGATCCGGACCGCACGCTGACAGGCAAGGCGCAGATGGAGTGGCTGACCGCCGGCCTGGAGTCCGCGCCGGTGCGATGGAAGCTGGTGGGCAATTCGGTGATGATCGCGCCGCTGGTGTTCCCGCCGCTCGAGCCGGCGACCACCGCCGCGATCACCGGGGTGCTCGGCGTACCGCAGGCGGGCGCGCCCGCCAACGCCGACCAGTGGGACGGGTACACCGCCGACCGGCAGCGCCTGTTCCGCGCGATCACTGACGGGCAGGTCGGCGACGTGGTGTTCCTGACCGGCGACATCCACTCCTCATGGGCGGCGGACCTGCCGGTCAACCCCGCGAACTACCCGGGCGGACCCACCGTGGGCGCGGAGTTCGTGGTCCCCTCGATCACCTCGGCCAGCATCGGCGAACTTCTGAAGGCCCCGCCCCGCACGGCCGCGGTGCCCGTCGAGGAGTCCATCAAGGCGTTCAACCACCACTTGCGCTACGTGGAGGTGGAGTCCCACGGCTACGGCGTGCTCGAGGTGACCGAGGCCGAGACCCGCATGGACTGGTTCTACGTGCTCGACGTGGAGGACCCGAACACCGGTGTGCGCCACGGTGCGGCGTTCGCGGTGCGCAGCGGCGGACGCCTGGAACCCCGCCCACCCGCCTGATCCGGGGCTCGACGATCGCGTCGGCGGACCGTGCGGGCGCGGCTTCTAGGTCCGCGATGGCGAGCGTGGATGCGCGGACGCATCTCACGCGCCCGGGTCTCGTCCTCCAGTTCGGCGCGGTATCGACCCACACCGACTGCCTGCTCGCCCGCCGTCGCCGGCCCGGCGACGGCGGGCATGGCGCGACTACTCCGCCCAGCGCTCCTCGAGCAGCGCCGACACCTGTTCGGCGAAATCGCCGATGGCGTCGTCGCCGGTGCAGCGGGCGTCCTCGCCGAGGGCGGCCCAGCGGTTGATGAGGGCGGCCGAGCGCGGGACCGAGAGGCCGTGTTCGCGGGCGGCGGCGATGCGGGCGTGGTCGGCGGGCAGGAACCAGTAGGTCGACAGCCAGACCCAGATGAGCCGCGCCTCGAGGATGCGTTCGGCGAGCACGTCGTCGTCGGCCAGCGCCGGGAACACCCCGACCACCTCGGAGCGCCACGCCTCCACCATCTGCTTGGCGCGCTCGCGCGAGAGCTCCATATCGCACAGGCAGCCCGGGAACGAGACCAGCGCGTAGGCGATGTCGAGGGTGGCGTCGCGGAAACCGCCCCACTCGTAGTCGAGGAAGCGGGCGCCCTCCTCGTTGAGTATGACATTGTCGGGGCACAGATCCGACGGGCTGAAGGCGCGGAAGCGGCCCGAGGCGAACAGCCGGTTGCCGCGCACGATGCGCTCGGCGATCTCACCGGGCACCTCGATGCCCAGCTCGCGCCGCAACAGGCCCGGCACCTCGGCGATGGCGGTCTCGGCCTGCTGGGCGATGCCGTCGACCCGGTGCACCACCTCCACCCGGCGCAGCAGGGCGACGAAATCGGCCTCGCGACCCACGGTGGCGGCGTGCATGCGGCCCATCGCCTGCGCGAACGCCATCAGCGCGTGGCGGGTGGCGGGTTCCGCGCCGGAGCTCAGCACGTCGGTCATCCGGGTGTTCTCGCCGAGGTCGGAGAGGATCAGCAGGCGCTCGGGCAGGCTGTAGGCGATGAGGTACGCACCGGGCCGCTGCTCGCGGCTGAGCGCGGTGGTGAACTGGTAGGAGACCGCCTCGCGCAGGAACGCCGAGTCGATGCTGGCGACGCCCGGCGCCGGGCCGGCCTCGCGGCGGTCCTTGTCGGCCCCGCGGACCTGCTTCACGATCAGGGTGCGCGGTAGCGAGAAGGCGTTCTCCGCGACACGGACACGCAGGACTGTCGTCCTACCACTACCGCTGAGTTCCATCGGATCGCTCAGCTTCACCGGAGCACCCATTCGCTTTGTGAGCAACTGTTGTGCTGCGGACACGACTTCGGCGGCGCGTTCGGCCAATAGTGCGGTCATCGCCTCTCAAGCTACTCGCATCTGGTCACTTCTAGCGAGCGGTTGCACAACCTTTCCGCTTCGCTCGGCGTGTCTCGTCCCGTGGTGGCGGACGGCGCCCGGCTCGCTTGACACCATTGCACCCGTCCGGTTTTCTCATCGTGAACTGCTGTGCGCCACTTCGCAAACCAGTCGCGTCGAAAGGTCTTCACACTGTGACCGACACACCGTCTCCCACGCCGAAAGACCCCTCCGGCGGCGCACCGCAGCAGGGCGGTGGGGAGCCATTTGCAGCCCCGCCCGGGCAGCACCAGTACCCGGGGCCCGGCGGGCAGCAATCGCCCCAGCAACAGCCCCCCGCGTCGGGTCCGCAGAGCGGTGATCCGTACCCGGCGCCCGCCCCTTACCCCGGCCCCGAGCCGCAGCCCGGCGGCCACGGCAGGCACGAGATGCCCGGCGGCGCGGGGTACCCGCAATTCGAGGGTCCCGGTGCGGCGCAGTACGGCAACGAGCCCGTCGAGCCACCGCCGCCGCTCGGACAGCAGCAGCCGGTGTACGGACCGCCCGGTACGGGTCCCGGTGCGCCACAGGTCCAGCCGGTGTACGGCTACCAGGCGGCGGCCGTGCCCGACCATCTCGACGTGGGCAACGCGATCAGCTGGGGACTGGAAAAGTTCCGTACGAATGTTGGTTCGTGGCTAGGAGTTACGGCGACAGGCGTCGTGATCTACCTGGTCTTCTTGGCGATCGTGCAGATCTTCGAACCGAATTCGCTGCTGCCGCTGCTGTTGCTGTTCCTGCTGGTGATGACCGGGGTGTGGTTGCTGCAAGCGGCCATGGTGCGCGGCGCGCTGTACCAAACCGACGGTGTGCGACCGCATTTCGGCTCGTTCTTCCGTATCCCCAACGCGGGCAACGTGCTGCTGACGGCGCTGCTGGCCGCGTTCGGCACCTGGCTCGGGCTGGCCCTGTGCGTGCTGCCGGGTCTCGCGGTCGGCGTGCTGTGCATGTTCGCGCTGCACTTCGTCGTCGATCAGGACATGGGCCCGATCGACGCGATCCGCTCCAGCGCGACGCTGGTGATCAACAATGTCGTGCCCACCCTGCTGCTCGCACTCTCGGTCGCGATCCTGACCTTCTTCGGCCTGCTGCTCTGCGGGATCGGCTTGCTGGTGGCGGGCCCGGTGTCCGTGCTGGCCGTCTCCTACGGCTACCGCGTCCTGACGGGCCGCCCGGTCGCCCCCTGACCGGTCCGGTCCTACACGGGTTCCGGTCCGGTGCGCGCACCGGACCGGAACCGTGCGATCAGTCGGCCTTCTTCGCCTCGTCCGGCTTGACGTCCAGTCCGGCTTCCTTGCGCTGCTGCGCGGTGATCGGGGCCGGGGCGTCGGTGAGCGGGTCGGCGCCGCCGCCGGTCTTCGGGAACGCGATGACCTCGCGGATCGAGTCCAGCCCGGCCAGCAGCGCGGTGACGCGGTCCCAGCCGAAGGCGATGCCGCCGTGCGGGGGCGCGCCGTAGGCGAACGCGTCGAGCAGGAAGCCGAACTTCTCCTGCGCCTCCTCGTGGCTGATGCCCATCACCTTGAACACCCGCTCCTGCACGTCGCGGCGGTGGATACGGATCGAGCCGCCGCCGATCTCGTTGCCGTTGCACACGATGTCGTAGGCGTAGGCCAGCGCCGAGCCCGGGTCGGTGTCGAAGGTGTCCAGCGATTCCGGCTTGGGCGAGGTGAACGCGTGGTGCACCGCCGTCCACGCCGAATGCCCCAGCGCCACATCGCCGCTGGCGGTGGCGTCATCGGCGGGCTCGAACAGCGGCGCGTCCACGATCCACACGAACGACCAGGCGTTCTCGTCGATCAGGCCGACCTTGCGGGCGATCTCGCCGCGCGCCGCGCCCAGCAGCGCGCGCTGCGCCTTGGCCGGGCCCGCCGCGAAGAACACGCAGTCGCCGGGCACCGCGCCCACGTGCTTGGCCAGGCCCTCACGCTCGGCGTCGCTGAGGTTCTTGGCGACCGGGCCGCCGAGCGTGCCGTCCTCGCCGATCAGCACGTAGGCCAGGCCCTTCGCGCCGCGCTGCTTGGCCCACTCCTGCCAGGCGTCGAGCTGGCGGCGGGGCTGGCTCGCGCCGCCCGGCATCACGACCGCGCCCACGTACGGCGCCTGGAACACGCGGAACGGCGTGTCCTCGAAGTACTCGGTGCACTCGGTGATCTCGACGCCGAACCGCAGGTCGGGCTTGTCGGAGCCGAAGCGGCGCATGGCCTCGGCGTAGGTCATGTGCGGGATCGGGGTGGGGATGTCGTGGCCGATGAGCTTCCACAGCGCGACCAGGATCTCCTCGGCCAGCAGGATCACGTCCTCCTGGCGCACGAAGCTCATCTCGATGTCGAGCTGGGTGAACTCGGGCTGGCGGTCGGCGCGGAAGTCCTCGTCGCGGTAGCAGCGCGCGATCTGGTAGTACCGCTCGATACCGCCGACCATGAGCAGCTGCTTGAACAGCTGCGGACTCTGCGGCAGCGCGTAGAAGCTGCCCGGCTGCAGGCGGGCGGGCACCAGGAAGTCGCGCGCGCCCTCGGGGGTGGAGCGGGTCAGCGTGGGGGTCTCGACCTCGACGAACTCGTGGCGGGCCAGCACCTCGCGGGCGGCGGCGTTGACCTTGGACCGCAGGCGGATGGCGTGACCGGGCACGTCGCGGCGCAGGTCCAGGTACCGGTACTTGAGGCGGGCTTCCTCGCCGGGCTGCTCGTCGAGCTGGAACGGCAGCGGCGCGCTCTCGTTCAGCACCTCGAGCGAGGTGACGTTCACCTCGATCTGCCCGGTCGGCAGCTCGGGGTTCTCGTTGCCGTCGGGCCGCTGCTCCACCACGCCGGTGACGAGCACGCAGTACTCCGCGCGCAGGCGGTGCGCCTGTTCGGCGGCCGCGCCCTCGCGGAACACCACCTGCGCCACCCCGGACGCGTCGCGCAGATCGATGAAGATCACGCCACCGTGGTCGCGCCTCCGGGCCACCCATCCGGAGAGGGTGACGGTCTGACCGGCGTGCTCGCTTCGCAGCGAACCAGCCAAGTGGGTGCGCAGCACGGGATTCCTTTCGACGACGCTTCACACCGGGGAGGGTGTGCGACCAGGTGCGGCAACCATCGTAGTTAGACACGTTCGGCAAGTGGAAACCGATATCCGTCCCGCCGTGTCAAGCTGTAGCCGACAGTTAGCGAGGCGCCGCGACGCCGGTCAATGGGAGCACCATGACGTTCAACGAGGGGATGCAGATCGATCCGAACCGGGCCTCGTCCGGTGGCGGGCCGGGGATGGGCGGCAAGCTGGCGCTCGGCGGCGGCGCGACGGGCCTGATCGTGCTGGTCCTGACGCTGCTGCTGGGCGGCGATCCGGGTTCGGTGCTGGGGCAGTTCACCGGCGCGCAGAGCACCGAGCAGTCCCAGCCCGGCACCCAGGGCACGCCCGAACACTGCAAGACGGGCGCCGACGCCAACCGGTACGTCGACTGCCGGGTCGTCCTCACCGCGCAGAGCCTCGACGCGGTGTGGGCCACGGAACTGCCGAAGCAGACCGGTGAGCGCTACATCCAGCCCAAGGTGCGGTTGTTCTCGGGCGCGGTCGCCACCGGGTGCGGGCAGGCGTCCAGCGCCGTGGGCCCGTTCTACTGCCCCGCCGACCAGACCGCCTACTTCGACGCGAGCTTCTTCCAGGAGCTGGTAGACCGGTTCGGCGCCAGCGCGGGCCCGCTGGCGCAGGAGTACGTGGTGGCGCACGAGGTCGGCCACCATCTGCAGAACCAGCTCGGCGATCTCGGTCGCTCGCAACGGGATCCGCGCGGACCCGAGTCGGGCGCGGTGCGCACCGAACTCCAGGCCGACTGCTACGCCGGGATCTGGGCGTACTACGCCGACAAGATGCCCGCGCCCGGCTCGGATCAGCCGTTCCTGAAGAAGTTGTCCGACAACGACATTCGCGACGCGCTGTCGGCGGCGGCCGCGGTGGGCGACGACCGCATCCAGCGCGCCGCGCAGGGCCGGGTGAACCCGGAGGCGTGGACCCACGGCAGCTCCGAGCAGCGGCAGAAGTGGTTCCTGGCCGGCTACCGGACGGGTCAGGTGAGCGCGTGCGACACCTTCTCCGCCCAGGACCTCGACAACCCGTCCGCCCTGCGCTGACACCACCCGCGCGGCCGCCCTCGACGGGCGGTCGCGCGCTGTCGTGTCCGCCCGTCGTGGCGTAATGTGCTGGCCGGGTGGGCGTTCGGCCACCGCTCTCGAGTAAGGAAGCTGCCATGCGAAGAACTGCGTCGGCTCTGCTGGTCGTGGCGTTCGCGCTGGTGACGGGTTCGGGTCTGACCGCGGCCGAACCCCCGCGCACCACGCCCGAGGACAAGGGACTCGCGCTGGTCACGCTGACGACGCTGCCCGACGGCTGGGACGGCCGCACCGATCTGCGCCCCCAGCTCGAGGTCTTCGGCGATGCCAGCGCCCACCGTTACCCGGATGCCGTTGCGCCCGAACGCGATCCGGACACTCCGGCGAAGCAGGTGCGCGGGTCGGTCCCGAAAGAAGCGCTCGACGAGGCGATCACCGAGATCCGCGCGCTCGCCGAGGTGGACCTCGGCATCCCGACCTCGGCCGACAACAAGTCGGGCTCCCAGATCATCGACGTCATGCCCGAGAATCCCGGCGAGGACGTTCACCTGATCCTGTACTCGCCCGGCAACGACGAGGGCCTCACCGACGACCACAAGGCCGCCCGCGAGCGCTTCGCCGACGTCTACCGCGAACTCATCGACGCGTTCAAGGCGGAGTAGGGGCACCGCCGTCGGGCGACGAACCCTGGCACTGCGGGTGGCGTGAGCCGCCTTTTGAGGCCGAGTAGGGGCATCGTCGGCGGCCGACGCGGGTTACGTGAGCCGCCTTCAAAGCCGAATATGGGCACCGTCGGCGGCGGCCCCCTGTCGACACGGGTGGCGTGAGCCTCCGTCACGGCGCTGGTGCAGGAGCGCGGCTCCGAAATGACAGGTCGCAACCGGTTCCGCTGGCGACGACCGGATCCGCCCTCCCGCAGCGAGGGACAGCCAAAGGGTCCCCCCGGGCGAGAATCCTGCGATGCCAACCGGTTTCGCGACACATCCGAGAAACGACGGTGCCCGTCACCCCGAAGGGCGACGGGCACCGAGTGCGTTTCCCCCGCTAGAACTGGTCCTGCTCGTAATCGGAGCTGAGCAGTTCGTCGGTGTGGGTGGCGCCGATGACGTCGGGGGTCGACTCGCCGAGCGGGCCCGTGAGATCGTCGTTGCCCGTGCGGCTCTGGTAGGGCTGCACGTTGCGGCCGTGCTCGTCGTCGTCGTTCTGCCGACCCGCGCCTGCCGCGCCGGGGCCGCCCATGAACGAGCTACCAGCGCCCGCCGGCGTGGTGGACCCGCCGAGACCGGGAATGGTCGCGCCGGGCAGGCCCATCGGGCGCGCCGACGGGATCGCCACACCGGGCAGACCGGTGACCGGGCGCGCGCCCGAACCGGGGCCGGGGCCGCCGGGGCCGGGACCCGGACGGCCGGGCGTACCGATCAGACCGGGCGAACCCGGGCCCGGGGAGCCGGGGGTGTTGAGCGAGGACGGCAGCGTCGACGTAGACGGCGAGCCGGTGTTGAGTCCGCTCGGGTTGGTGCTCGCGGCCTGCGTCGCGGTCTCCTGCGCCTGCGCGAGCAGCGGCTCGCCGATGTTCTGCACGGCGGCCTGGGCGACCTCCTGCGGCGCGGGCAGCCCGCTCTGGCCCAGCAGCTGCGACACCACGCCGTTGAGTTCGGCGGTCTTGCCCGCCAGATCCCCGCGGGTGGTGTTCACGATCGTCACGGCCTGGCCGAGGTGTTCGGTCGCCGTCGCGATGATCGCGGCCTGGCCGGGCGGGGTGAGGATCACCGGCGCCATGGCGGTGGCCTGCGCGGCGAACGAGCCAGCGACGGTCAGCAACTGCGCGTTGCCCTGCTGCACCACCGCAGCCGCGCGCTGGGTGAGCTCGGAGATGTCGAAGCCGCGCTGGCTGGTCTCCTGCCCCTGCGCCTGCGCCTCCTGGCCCGCGATCTGCGCCTGGCGCGAGGCCTGGCCCTCCCACAGCTGCTCGACGGTGGCGAGGCTGCCCTTGCCGACCTGCATGGCCATCTCGATGACCTGCGAGGACTGGTTGAGGATCGCGGTCGGGTCCAATGCGCCGAGCACGCCGGTGCCGAAGCTCTGCAGCAGTTCCAGGATCGGCTGGAACAGCAGGTCGACGCCGGGCAGCGCCGGCACCTGCAGCCCGCTCATCAGCGCGCCGATCGGATCGGCGGGCAGTTCGGGCAGCGTCGGCAGCGGCGAGGATTCGCCCGCGGTGGGGCTCGCGGTGGCCGAATCACCGCCGCCACCCCCACCCAGCAGGCCGCTGGCCGGGGCGATGAGGTTCTGCGCGGCGTCCTGCGCCTGTTCGGCCGCGTGGCTGATGGCGTTGTTCGCGCCGGCCAGCAGATTGTCGACGTCGGCGGAAACGCCGCCGAGGATGTCCTGCGGGTCGGGAGCGGAACCGCCGCCCAACCCGCCGAGGCCGCCCAGGCCCGCGGGCGTGGTGGCCAGGCCCGGCGAATCCTCGCCGACCTTGCGCGACAGCAGGAATTCGGGCGCCTCGACCGGCGGGATGTCCTCGGGCAGCTGGGTCAGCGGCACGTCGACGATCGCCTGATCGGTCGGGATGGCGGTGCTCTGCGGCGCGGCGGGGGCGTGCGAGGCCGCGGTCGCGTGGTCGAGCGATTCGGCGCCGGGCTCGGACGGCGGCGCGATGAGTCCGGTGGGCGAACTGTCCAGTGGTTTCATCACGCCCCTCAGATCTGCGTCGCCTGGACGTTCAGCGCGCCCGCGTTGTCACCGTCGGTGGTCTCGTACAGCGAGGCGGCGTTGAACGCCTTGTAGGACAGGTCGGAGTACTTCGCGGACAGGTCGTGGATGTCCCTGGCCTGGAGTACCTGCGCGGCGGCGAAGCTCAGCAGGTAGTCGGCGCCGATCAGGCCGAAGACCGGCGTGAGCGCCGAAACGCTGCCGACCAGGTCCATATTGGCGGCGCCCGAGATCTGCGCGGCGATCCCGGCGTTCTGTGCGGCGAACTCCCGTACGCCATCGGTCTGTACTGAGACTTCGGTCATCGCATGCCCCCCATTCGTCGTGTGCGTGTACGTCTTGTCGAAACGTCAGAAACGACTGTGCCGTCGGGCAGTTGGGACCGCCCGAGGAGGCGACGTCGCCCCGGTGTGGTCAATATAGCCGACCCTTCGGACAGTTTTCGAGCCGATCCGCGGGCTCCGACAGAACTAGAACTTGTTGCAAATTAGAACAAGTTCTATATTCTTGCGCCATGAAGGTCGCAGTGACCGGCGCCGCCGGCTACCTCGGTACCAATCTGCTCCGCCGGCTCGCGGACCTCGGACACGAGGTCACCGCGATCGACCGCGCCGTCCCCGGGCACATCGTCCACCCGAACGTCACCTGGGTCACCGGCGACGTGCTGGACGCGGCATCGATGCGGTCGGTGCTCGACGGCGCGGAGATCGTCTACCACCTGGTGGCGGTGATCACCCTGGCCGAACAGAACGATCTGGCGTGGCGCGTCAACACCGAGGGCGTGCGCGTCGTCGCCGAGGCCGCGCTCGAGGTCGGCGCGCGCCGCCTGGTGCACGCCAGCTCCATCCACGCGTTCGATCAGTACAGCTGTGGCGGGCGCATCGACGAGACCTCGGCGCGCTCCACCGATCCCGGGCTGCCCGTCTACGACCGGTCCAAGTGGGCCGGCGAGATCGCGCTGCGCTCGGTGATCGACAAGGGCCTGGACGCGGTGCTGTGCAATCCCACCGGCGTGTTCGGCCCGGTCGATCGCAGCACGCCGCTGTCGCGGATCAACCGCACGCTGCGCGACGCCGCCCACGGCAGGCTGCCCGCGATGATCGGCGGCGGCTTCGACCTGGTCGACGTGCGCGATGTGGCGGGCGGACTGCTGCTGGCCGCCGAGAAGGGCCGCACCGGCGAGAACTACCTGCTCGGCGGGCAGATGATCGCAATGGTCGATCTGTGCCGCCGCACCGCCGCGTACGGCGGCAAGAAGGGGCCCCGCTTCACCATCCCGCCGAAGCTGGTCGGCGGGCTGATCCCGGTGCTCGCGCCGATCGGCAAGATGCTCGACACCGACATCCTGTCCAAGGCCGCGCTGGGCGCGCTGGTCTCGGCGCCGCTGGTCGACCACGGCAAGGCCGAACGCGAACTCGGCTACCGGCCGCGCCCGATCGACGAGACACTGCGCGACCTGGTCGCCTTCTACGCCGACCCGGAGGGTTTCGCGGCCGCCGCCGCTTGACAGTCATTAGAACGCATGTTCGACTGACGGGGTGCGCTGGCAGAACCAGACCCTGGACGCCGACGACGGCGCCCTGCCCGGCCTGACGCGGGCGGGGCTCGTCCGGACCGTCCGCACCCCGGAGTTCGAGGGCATCACGTTCCACGAGGTGCTCTGCAAGAGCGCGCTGAACAAGATCCCCGCCGAGTCGTCGCTGCCGTTCAAATGGACGGTGAACCCGATGCGCGGCTGTTCACACGCCTGCCGCTACTGCTTCGCGCGGCCCACGCACGAGTACCTGGACCTGGACGCGGGCCGCGATTTCGACGCCCAGCTGGTGATCAAGACGAACGTGGCGGCGGTGCTGCGCCGCGAGCTGGCCCGCCGCTCGTGGCGGCGCGAGCCCGTCGCGCTGGGCACCAACACCGACCCGTACCAGCGGGCCGAGGGCCGATACCGGTTGATGCCGGGCATCATTCGCGCGCTCACCGACGCGGGCACGCCGTTCTCCGTGCTCACCAAGGGCACGCTGCTGCGGCGCGATCTGCCGCTGCTCACCCTCGCCGCCCGCGAGGTGCCGGTGCACCTGGCCGTCTCGATCGCCATCCTGGACCCGGCGCTGCACGAGGGGCTCGAATCCGGCACGCCGTCGCCCCGCGCGCGGCTGGACCTGGTGCGCGCGCTCACCGACGCGGGGTTCGACGTGCATGTGATGGTCGCGCCCGTGATCCCCTACCTCACCGACGGCCGCGCCCACCTGGACGCGCTGCTGGCCGCGATCGCCGGGGCCGGCGGCGCCTCGGTGACGATCCTGCCGATGCACCTGCGCGGCAGCACGCGCGGCTGGTTTCTCGGCTGGCTGGCCGAACACCACCCGGCGCTGCTGCGCCGGTATCGGGGGCTCTACGGCCGCGGCGCCTACGTCTCACCGGAGTATTCGGCGTGGCTGCGCGAGCGGGTGGCTCCGCTGCTGGTCCGGCACGGCCTCGCGCGCGAGAGCGACGCGCCCCGGCCCAAGGCCGCGCCCGCACCGGCTCCCGCGCCCGACACGCAGCTGGCCTTGTTCGGCTGACCGTCCCGCCGAATGCTAGTAGGTTGGCGGGAGGCACCCTTCTTCGACGAGGAAGTCGAGCAGGCAGATGGTTGCGCATCGCGAGGATTCCGCGGCGGCCCCACTGGACAAGGTCGTCATCCGATTCGCCGGCGACTCCGGCGACGGCATGCAGCTGACCGGCGACCGCTTCACCCACGAGGCGGCCGCGTTCGGCAACGACCTGGCCACCCAGCCGAACTTCCCCGCCGAGATCCGCGCGCCGCAGGGCACGCTGCCCGGTGTGTCGTCGTTCCAGATCCAGATCGCCGACTACGACATCCTCACCGCGGGCGATCAGCCCGATGTGCTGGTCGCGATGAATCCGGCCGCGCTGAAGGCGAATATCGACGACCTGCCGCGCGGCGCGACCGTCATCGCGAACACCGACGAGTTCACCAAGCGCGCCCTGGCCAAGGTCGGCTATACCGCCGACCCGCTCGAGGACGGCTCGCTCACCGATTTCGTGGTGCACCGCGTGCCGATGACCACGCTGACGCTCACCGCCGCCGAACCGTCCGGCATCGGCAAGAAGGACGGCAGGCGCGCGAAGAACATGTTCGCGCTCGGCCTGCTGTCGTGGATGTACGGGCGGCCGCTCGGCGGCACCGAGCGCTTCCTACGGGAGAAGTTCGCGGCGTTCCCGGAGCTCGCGGAGGCGAACATCCTCGCGTTCCGCGCGGGCTGGAACTACGGCGAGACCACCGAAACCTTCGCCACCACCTACGAAATCGCGCCCGCCGCGCTGCCGCCGGGCACCTATCGCCAGATCACCGGCAACACCGCGCTCGCTTACGGTCTGGTGACGGCGGGACAGCTGTCGGGCCTGCCGGTCTTCCTGGGCACCTATCCGATCACCCCGGCGTCGGACATCTTGCACGAGCTGAGCAAGCACAAGCGGTTCGGCGTCACCACTTTTCAGGCCGAGGACGAGATCGCGGGCATCGGCGCGGCGCTCGGGGCGTCGCTGGGCGGTTCGCTCGGCGTCACCAGCACGTCGGGGCCGGGGCTGGCGCTGAAGAGCGAGACCATCGGCCTGGCCGTCATGACCGAGCTGCCGCTGCTGGTCATCGACGTCCAGCGCGGCGGGCCCTCCACCGGGTTGCCGACCAAGACCGAACAGGCCGATCTCCTGCAAGCGCTCTACGGCCGCAACGGGGAATCGCCCGTGCCGGTGCTCGCGCCGCGCTCCCCCGCCGACTGCTTCGCCACCGCCGTCGAGGCGGCCCGCATCGCGCTCACCTATCGCACGCCGGTCCTGCTGCTCTCCGACGGCGCGATCGCGAACGGTTCGGAGCCGTGGGCGATTCCGGATGTGCGCGACTTGCCGCCCATCGACCCGGGATTCGAGCCCGACGCCGAGGACGCGTCCGAATTCCTGCCCTACGCGCGGGATCCCGAAACGCTGGCGCGACCGCTCGCCGTGCCGGGCACGCGGGGCCGCGCGCACCGCATCGGCGGGCTGGAGAAGTCCGACGGCACCGGCGACATCTCCTACGATCCGGCCAATCACGAACTCATGGTGCGGTTGCGGCGGGCCAAGATCGACGGCATCGCCGTCCCCGACCTGGTGGTGGACGATCCCGACGGGCGCGCCGAACTGCTGCTCATCGGCTGGGGCAGCTCGTACGGGCCGATCGGCGAGGCCTGCCGCCGCGCGCGCCGCCGGGGCGTGCCGGTGGCGCAGGCGCATCTGCGGCATCTCAATCCGCTGCCGCCGAATCTCGGTGCGGTACTGGGCCGTTACCGCACGATCGTGGCGCCGGAGATGAACGGCGGGCAGCTCGCCTTGCTGTTGCGCGCGCGCTACCTCGCCGATGTGCGGCCCTGGACCAAGGTCGCGGGCACCGCGTTCTCCGCGCAGGAGCTCGTCGGCGTCATCGATGCCGCGCTGGACGGTTCGCTCGAGGAGCTGGAGCGCGCCAAGACCGAGGCCGCGCGGGCGTCGGCCACCTACCTCCACCACGGCGCACAGACCGGGGGCCGCTGATGACCATCATCGAAACATCGCTCGTGGGAACGGATCTGGGGATCACCGGCACGTGGGGCGTCCCGGCTGCGGACGCGCCGCAGAAGGCCGCCGACTTCGCCTCCGATCAGGAGGTGCGCTGGTGCCCCGGCTGCGGCGACTACGTGATCCTGGCGACGGTGCGCGGCTTCCTCGCCGAACTCGGGCTGCGCCGGGAGAACCTGATGTTCGTGTCCGGGATCGGCTGCTCCAGCCGTTTCCCGTACTACCTGGACGCCTACGGCATCCACTCCATCCACGGCCGCGCGCCCGCCCTCGCCACCGGCCTGGCCGTGACGCGCCCGGACCTGTCGGTGTGGGTGGTGACCGGCGACGGTGACGCGCTGTCCATCGGCGGCAACCACCTCGTGCACGCGTTGCGCCGCAACGTGAACATGACGATCCTGCTGTTCAACAACCGCATCTACGGGCTCACCAAGGGCCAGTACTCCCCCACCTCCGAAGAGGGCAAGATCACCAAGTCCACCCCCATGGGCTCGGTGGACCACCCGTTCAACACACTGTCGATCGCGCTGGGCGCGGAGGCCACGTTCGCCGCGCGCGCCCTGGACTCCGATCGCGCCGGGCTCACCGAGGTACTGCGGGCCGCGGCCCAGCACCGCGGCACCTCGTTCGTGGAGATCCTGCAGGACTGCCCGATCTTCAACGACGGCTCGTTCGATCCGCTGCGCCGCGAGCACGCCGCCGACCACCTCATACCGCTGCGCCAGGGCGAGCCGATCGTCTTCGGCGCGGACGGCGAATTCGCCGTTGTGCGTAGCGGTTTCGGCCTCGACGTGGTCGCGACGGCGGAGGTCGACCCGGCCGAGATCGTCGTGCACGACGCCTACGCCGACGACCCCGGCTACGCGTACGCGCTCTCGCGCCTGTCGGACCAGAACCTGACGCACGTGGTGACCGGCGTGTTCCGCAGCGTCGCGCGGCCGACCTACGACGACAGCGTCCGCGCCCAGGCCGCCACGGCCCGCGAACGCAACCCCGTCACACCCGAATCGCTGCAAGAGCTGCTGACCGGCCCGGAGACCTGGACCGTCGACCGAGCACGGTGACGTAACCCGCCACCACTCTCGACGCCCTCTTCTCGAAGCGGACGAATTCACCTCACCCGCAACGGCATTCGTCCGACCCCGCCGAACCGGCCGCGCTCGCCGAACGGTCCCCCACACATCCCACGTGCACTTTCGCCCGAGTTAATGTACAAACGTACATGTACATATGTACGGAAGGAGGGCTGCCATGGCCAACCCCGCGCGACGCAAACGCGATCCCGAGGGCCGGCGCGCCCTCCTCATCGCGACGGCCGCCGAGCTGATCGTCGAGGTCGGCGCCGACGCGCTCACCCACCGGCTCGTCGCGGCGCGCGCCGGCGTCCCGCTCGGCTCCACCACCCAGTACTTCGCCACCCTCGACGACCTACGCCAGGCCGCGCTGCACCACCTGGCCACCGATATCGACGGCGGTCTCGCACGGTTCCGCGACGCGCTCGCCGCCGAGGGCGACCCGCTCGCCGCCGTCGCCGAGGCCGTGCACGCCGCGGTGCGCGACTCCAAGGTCCTCGCCGCCGACGTCGCCGTCACCACCGCCGCCATGACCGATCCGGAGCTGCGCGCGCTGTCGCTGCGCTGGTTCGACGAGCTGGTGGCCCTGCTGACCCCGCGCATCGGCGCCCGCCGGGCGGTGGCCGTGGCCGTCTACGTGGACGGCGCCACCTGGCACGCCGTGCTGCACGAGGAGCCGCTGACGCTCGCCGACATCACCGACACCCTCGCCGCGCTCTTCGCCGGCGCCACCCCCGACGAGGAGCCGCGCCCGTGAATACCTCCGCCACCGCGGCCCCCGCCGGTTCGGCCACCCGCCGCTGGGCCGCCGTCGCCGTCCTGTCCGCCAGCCTGCTGGTCATCACGATGGACATGACGATCCTCAATATCGCCATCCCGGACATGGCCGCCGACCTGCGGCCCGCCTCCGATCAGCTGCTGTGGATCGTGGACAGCTATTCGCTGGTGCTGGCCGGCCTGCTGGTGACGATGAGTTCGATCGGCGACCGCTGGGGCCGCAAACGCCTGCTGCTGACCGGGTACGCGGTCTTCGGCGGCGCGTCGGTGCTGGTGCTGTTCGCGCACTCGCCCGAGGCGGTGATCGCGGTGCGGGCGCTGCTCGGCGTGGGCGGCGCGATGATCATGCCCACCACGCTGTCGATGATCCGCACCGTGTTCACCGATCCCGCCGAACGCGCGACCGCGCTGGGGATCTGGGCGGCGGTGTCGGGCGTCGGCGCGGCGGTGGGCCCGATCGTGGGCGGCCTGCTGCTCGAATTCTTCTCGTGGCGAGCGGCGTTCCTGGTGAACGCGCCGCTGATGGCGATCGCGTTCGTCGCGGGCGCGCTGATCCTGCCCGAGGCGCGCCACCCGAACCCGGGCCGCTGGGACCTGGTGGGCGCGGGGCTCTCGCTGGCGGGCATGGTCGGGTTGGTGTGGTCGTTCAAGCATTTCGCCAAGCAGGAGACGCTCGCCGACGCCGACGGCTGGATCGTGCTGCTGACCGCGCTCGCCCTGCTCACGCTGTTCGTGCTGCGCTGCCTGCGCCGCCCCGATCCGCTGCTGGACGTGCGATTGTTCTCGAGCAGGCCGTTCACGGCGGCCGTGGTGGCGGCGCTCGGCGCGACGTTCGCGCTCGGCGCGGCGCTGCTGCTGCTCGCGCAGTGGATGCAGCTGGTGGAGGGCGCGTCCCCGATCCGCACGGGCGTGCTGCTACTGCCCGTCGCGGCGGCGGCGACGGTGGCCTCGGTGCTCGCGCCGCTGCTGGCGCGCGCGATCGGCGCGCGCAGCGTGCTGGCCGGGGGCTTGGCGGTCGCGGGCGTGGGCATGCTGGCGCTGTTCGTCCCGTCGAGCCCGGTCTACGGCCACGTGCTGGTCGCGCTGTGCCTGGTGGGCGCGGGCATGGGGTCGCTCGCGATCGGCTCGGCGATGATCATGTCGGGCAGCCCGCAGGAGAAGGCGGGCAGCGCCGCCGCCATCGAGGAGACGGCCTACGACCTGGGCAGCGTGCTCGGCGTCGCCACCCTCGGCAGCGCGGCGGCGGTGCTCTACCGTTCGCGCCTGGACGCCGACCACCTGCTCGACAGCCTCGACCCCGCACTGGCCGATGCCGCCCGCGAGTCGCTGGGGTCCGCGATCGCCGTCGCCGACCAGCTCGGCCTGCCGCTGCTGGCGAGCGAAGCCTCGGCGGCGTTCACCGAATCCATGCAGGTGACCAGCCTGATCGGTGGACTCGTGATGCTCGCGGCGGCCGCCGTCGTGTTCGTCACCACCCCGAAGGGCACCGACATCACCAGGCAGTCGCACTGACCTCGACTACGCGGGGCCGGCGAAACCGAGATCGGTGACCGCCTTGCGCTCCGCTTCGAGTTCCATGACGGTCGCGAACAACCGCGCCCTGGCGTCGTCGTCGAACGTCAGGTCCGAGACGATCGAATACTCTCCGCCGGCGCACACCACCGGGAACGAGCAGATCAGCCCCTTCGGGATGTCGTAGGAACCGTCCGACGGCACCGCCATCGAGGTCCAGTCGCCGGGCGCCGTGCCCAGCGCCCAGTCGTGGATGTGGTCGATCGCCGCGCTGGCCGCGCTCGCGGCCGACGACGCGCCGCGCGCCTCGATGATGGCGGTGCCGCGTTGCTGCACGGTCGGGATGAACACCTCCCGGATCCACGCCTCGTCCACCAGTTCGGTCGCGGGGCGCCCGCCGACCGTGGCGTGCGCGATAGCGGGCAGCTGGGTGGCGGAGTGGTTGCCCCACACCGCGACTCGCGCGATCTCTGCCGCGGGCGCGCCCGTCTTCTTGGCCAGCTGCGCGATCGCGCGGTTGTGGTCCAGACGCGTCATGGCGGTGAAGCGTTCGGCGGGGATGTCGGGCGCGTTGCTCATGGCGATGTAGGCGTTGGTGTTGGCCGGGTTGCCCACCACCAGCACCTTCACATCGTCGGCCGCCGCGGCGTTGAGCGCGCGGCCCTGCTCGGTGAAGATGGGCCCGTTGGCGGCCAGCAGATCCGAGCGCTCCATGCCCGCCGTGCGGGGGCGCGCGCCGACCAGCAACGCCACGTTGGCGCCCTCGAAGCCGACGCGCGGATCGTCGGCGATATCAATGGATTCCAGCAGCGGGAACGCGCCGTCCTCCAGTTCCATCGCGACGCCCTCCAGCGCGGCGCACGCGGCCGGGATCTCGAGCAGCCGCAGCCGCACCGGGGTGTCGGGGCCGAGCAGCGCGCCGGAGGCGATGCGGAACAGCAGGCCGTAGGCGATCTGGCCTGCCCCACCGGTCACGGCGACAGTTACGGGGTGATTGCGAGCGACGGTGCTCAACACGAACTCCTCGGCGTCTCGTCGGATGTTCCGTCCCCGAGCCTAATAACCCGCACCGCACGCGGAACCCGGTGGTGAGCAACGCCTCAGCACGCGGTTTTCAGCCGAGTTCGGCGACCTCGCGATCGGTGAGCACCACCGGCGACACGTAGTCCTTGGCCCGCACCAGGCGCACCGCGCGATAGAGCGGACGCTCCTCGAGCCCGGCGTCGCGGGCCTCGGCACGCAACTGCGACACCAGCATCGAGGACACGGCGACCGCCGCGGCCAGCTCGCTGGTGGCCAGCGCGTCGGCCAGTTTGCGCAGGCCCAGCAGGTGCAGTTCCCGGCCGCTGCCCGCGTCGGTGTACATGGCCAGCGGGATCAGCTGGCGCTCCGGCCCGGCCGTCAGCCGCAGCGCCACCCGGCTCAGGCGCGCCGGATAGACCAGCAGCTCCACGCCGTTCGCGCGCGACACCTCGAGGTGGCGTTCGCCGAACAGCCGCCGCACGTGCAGGGTGGTCCCGGTCATCCAGATCCGGCGGCGCCGCAGCGCGACGGTGTACAGCGCCGTCGGCGCGCCCACCACCACGCCGATGGCCACCGCGAGCGGCCAGCTCACCAGCAGCGCGGCCAGCAGGCCCGCGCCCACGCCGATGCCCACCGAGGCCAGCGACAACCTGCGCAGCATCGGCGCGTACATCTCCGGGGCCACCAGATCCAGCCCGACCGGCTCCGGCTGAACGGGTTTCGCGTCCACAGTCCACCTCTCCCGCGAGCCACCGCACCCGTGGCGCGCAGCCACGGTACCCCGCGCCGCGCGCCCGCGGGGGCGGGTCGCCGCCGCGCTACCCGGCGGCCAGCGCCTCGCGCAGCACACCGACCACCTCGTCCAGCGGCACCTGCCGCTGCTCGCCGGTGGACATGTCCTTCACGCCGACGCTGTTCTCGGCCAGATCGCGATCGCCGAGCACCAGCGTGTACCGGGCGCCGGAACGGTCGGCCGCCTTCATCGCGCCCTTCATCCCGCGCCCGCCGTAGGCCAGATCCACGCGCACACCCGCCGCGCGCAACTGCGCCGCGACCACCACCAGGCGCTGCTTGGCGGCATCGCCCAGCGGCGCGCCGAACACGTCGCAGCGCGCCGGATCGCCCGCGGGCTTGCCCTCCTCGCGCAGCGCGAGCACGGTGCGGTCCACGCCGATGCCGAACCCGATGCCCGAGAGCGGCTGCCCGCCGAGTTCGGCCATCAGGCCGTCGTAGCGGCCGCCGCCGCCGATACCGGACTGCGCGCCCAGCCCGTCGTGCACGAATTCGAAGGTGGTCTTGGTGTAGTAGTCCAGGCCGCGCACCATGCGCGGGTTCACCGTGTACGGCACGCCCAGCGCGTCGAGGTGGCCGAGCACCTGCTCGAAGTGCGCCTTCGCCGACTCCGAGAGGTGGTCGATCATGAGCGGCGCGTTCGCGGTGAGCTCGCGCACCTCTGGCCGCTTGTCGTCGAGCACGCGCAGCGGGTTGATCGCCGCGCGGCGCTTGGTCTCCTCGTCCAGCGGGAGCCCGAACAGGAAGTCCTGCAACAGTTCCCGGTACTGCGGGCGGCAGGTGTCATCGCCCAGCGAGGTGATGTCGAGCCGGAACCCGGTGAGCCCGAGCGCGCGGAAACCGGCGTCGGCGATGGCGATGACCTCGGCGTCGAGCGCGGGGTCGTCCACGCCGATGGCCTCCACGCCCACCTGCTGGAGCTGGCGGTAGCGCCCCGCCTGCGGGTTCTCGTAGCGGAAGAAGGGGCCCGCGTAGCAGAGCTTGATCGGCAGCTGGCCGCTCTTGTCCAGGCCGTGCTGGATGACCGCGCGCATCACGCCCGCCGTGCCCTCCGGGCGCAGCGTGAAGCTCTCGCCGTTGCGGTCGGCGAAGGTCCACATCTCCTTGCTGACCACGTCGGTCGATTCGCCGACGCCGCGGGCGAACAGGGCGGTCTGCTCGAAGACCGGCAGCTCGATGTGCCCGTAGCCGGCCAGCCGGGCCGCGTGCACCAGCCCGTCGCGCACGGCGACGAACTCCGACGAGGCGGGGGGCAGGTAGTCCGGTACACCCTTCGGGGCGGTGAAGCTGCTGGTCTTGGTCACGATGGTCCAGTTTCCACCACCGTGGGCCACCAAGTCCAACCGGTTCCGTAGCGTGCGGGGCTCGCCGCACCCCGGAGCGGTCTCAGGAAGGGATGGCACACTCTTACCTCGGATGCAAGCCGATACGGGAGGAACGTGGGAGTGCCGACCAACGAACAGCGACGAGCTACGGCCAAGCGCAAGCTGGAACGTCAGCTGGAGAACCGCGCCGCGCGAGCGCGCAAGCGCAAGCAGATGACCATCGCCGGATCGGTGCTCGGCGTCGTCGTCGTGGTCGCGGCGGTCACGGGTGTCTACTTCCTCACCAAGGGCGAGGACGGCGAGAACAACGCCGCCGAGCCGACCCCGGAGGCCTCGCTGTCGGCGGCGCCGCCGCCCGCGGCCCAGCCCAAGCCGGAGCTGGTGAACTGCGCCTACAACGACGGCGCGCCCGCCGCGAAGCCGGTGCAGAAGCCCGCCAGGACCGAGGGCATCCCCACCACCGGCGGCGACTCGACGGTGAGCGTGAGCGTGGAGACCAGCCAGGGCCCGATCGGCCTGACCCTGAACAACGCCGAATCCCCCTGCACCGTCAACAGTTTCGTGAGCCTGGCGAGCCAGGGCTTCTTCGACGGCGTGGCCTGCCACCGCATGACGGCCGACGAGTACCTGAAGGTGCTCCAGTGCGGCGATCCGACCGGCCAGGGCAACGGCGGTCCGGGGTACACCTTCGCCGACGAGTACCCCACCGATCAGTACGCGCCGAACGCCCCCGAATTGCAGCAGCCGATCAGCTACGCGCGCGGCACGCTGGCCATGGCCAACGCGGGCCCGGCCACCAACGGCAGCCAGTTCTTCCTCGTGTACGGAGACTCGCAGTTGCCGCCGAACTACACCATCTTCGGCACCGTCGACGAGAACTCGCTGTCCACGTTGGACAAGATCGCCGAGATCGGCCAGGACAACGCCAACGGCCCCGGCGACGGCGCACCGAACCAGCCGGTCGTGCTGGAATCGGTACGGCTGGACTGAGTTCGCGCACCCCGCGCCGTCGGGCCCGGCACCGGATTCGGTGCCGGGCCCGACCCGTTCCCGGCGACGGGCGCGATCCCCGCCGTTCCTCCGGTAAGGGTGCCCTCATGCCGGAGATCCTCCGGCGCGTCCGAGCGCGTGTCGGAAATGCGCGTTATATGCTGGTTGCGGCACGCCCGGCCGGTCGTGCCAGGCGTTTCTCGGGTAATCTCGATACACGGAGTTTCCGTGCCGAAGCCGTCCCCGCACGAGGGCGATCCCCGACCGGATGGGAACGCGCGACACGGGTGCTCCGGGTGTCCGCGTTTGCAGGCGGGGCGCCACCGGCGGATCACCGTTCGCCCGGCGGCGTCCGTGACGAAGCACCACAATCATCCATAGTGATCACTGCAGCATCGGGGAGCAGCCATGTCCGAGGAACTGGACGACATCGGTCAGCAGACCGCGGCCATCATGAAGACCATGTTGCAGCTGGCGACCCTGGTCGCGCTGCGCACCCGGGAACGTGGTCAGAAGGAAGCCGAGGCCCGGGCCAAGATCACCGAGGCCCGCCTGAAGGAAGCCCGCGAACTCCAGATCCGCGAGGCCCGCGACAACAAGTCGAAGGACCCGCGCAACCTCGAGCTCGCGCGCCTGGTCGAGAGGGCCGTCCCCACGGTGGAGAAGGCGGCGCCGGGGGTCGAGAAGATCGCGCCGGGCGTCCAGAAAAGCGGTGGCAGCAAGGGTGTTTCGCTGTACAAGGACCGCTATCTCTCGCAGGCCGATACGGCCCACACCGCCATGGCCACCACCGCGACAACCGCCGCCACGGCCGCGAGCCAGCCGCTGATGCGCTACGACTCGACCGAGCGCCGCATGGCCATCGCCGCGCATCTCGCCCGCATCGGCGTCGCCCCCGAACTCGCCGCGGTCCGCATGCTCGTGGAGGTCGGGCAGGGCCAGGCGCTCGAGGACGCGGTGCGCGCCAAGCCCGACGCGCAACGCGCCGTCGGCACCCGCGCCAGGGAGATCGAGGCGCGCGGACTGGAACGCGTACGGCAGTAAGCGTTCTCACGCAACAGCGTTCCCACGGAACTGCGAAAGGTGCCCGCTGCCTCGGCAGCGGGCACTTTCACGTGCGCCTACTGGCGGAAGTTGCCCGCAGTCGGATCGGTCCACATCCCGTCGGTGGGCGTCTTCAACGGCAGCGGACTCAGCATGTCCTTGTGCCCGTTGCGCACACTGCAGTATTTGAACGGGCCGCGCGGATCGAACAGCTTGGCCATGTGCGGGTCGGCGTGGTCGAGGAACCACACGCTCAATCCGGTGCTGCCGTCCCGACGCAGGTGTTCCCACGCCCGCCAGACCGCGTCCAGCCGCGCCGCCGCCTCGGCGTGCTGCCACCATTCGGGGCACCACACGGTGTCGCTGATATCGGTGACCTGACGGCGGTAGACCAGGCTCAAGTAGTTCTCGACGAACTCGACAACGCTGGTGTAGATGGTCGGCGGCTCCGCAGCCGCGGGCGGTTCCTGGCCGGCGGGCGGCTGCTGTTCCTCACTCATGACCGCACCTCACGATCCTCGCACACGGCACTCGACGCTGATTGCCTCACAGTGGCCGAACCTCCTCGACTTGACCGTATTCCTGGGGCGGCTCGGCCTTGGTCAGCGACGGCGAGCCGAACAGGTCCGTGATCTCGGTCTTGCGTTGCGGATCGTGCTGCGCGATCGACTTCTTCACGTCCGCAGAGTACTCGCCCTCCCACCACGGAACGGTGCGCAACAGCACCGCGGGTTGCCCGGAGGTGAACACGATCGCCCGGCCGCGCGGCAGCGTGGTGAGCGCGTTGACGCTGAACGTCTTCGACGACGACAGTGACCGCGAATAGCTCTTGCCGCCTTTGGATTCCGACACCGACTGGGAGATCGCATCGTATTCGCCGATGGCTTCGGACCGGTCGCGCAGGAAGTTCATATCGTCCACGCCGGGACCCAGCACCTTGATATTGGCGGCCGACCACAGCGCCGACATGCCCGCCTCGCCCCAGCAGCGCGCGCCCTGGGCCCAGGACTGCAACACCGTCATCACGACGATGCCGCGCGAGCCGAAGTGGCTGTACTGCTTGGGCAGATCCTTCCAGCGCACCACGTTGGCGGCCTCGTCCAGCACCGCGAGCAGCGGGATCGGCAGCCGCCCGCCGCGCGAGCGGGACGCCTTGCGCATGGCGACGTCGATGACGGCCTCGGTCAGCGCGCTCACCAGCGGGGCGGCCGAGCCGCGGCCCTCCAGCGAGAGGCAGTACAGGGTGCCGTTGCGTTCGATGAACTCGAGTTCGTCGAACTGCCTGCGCGTTTGACCGGTCGCCGGATCGGAGCCCGGCAGGATCCAGTTGTGCACGTTCGACAGTTGCAGGCAGCGCACCATCTTCTTGGCGGTGCCGAAGATGCCGCTGCGGGTGCGCGGGTCGGCGTTGTACTGCATCGCCAGACCCGAGGCGATGAAGTCGTGGCGGACGCCGCGCAACAGCTCGATCGGTTCGGTGTCGACCGGATTGGTCACCCAGCCCCAGACCTGCGTGATGGGTCGCTGGGCCACCGCCGCGGCGAGGAACAGCGCGGCGAGCAGGTCCTCGGCTTCCGGATCGAAGAAGTTGTCGTCGGATTTGCCGCTCTCGCCGCCATTGTCGGCGTCGGCGAAGTGACCGGCCAGGCGCTGGGCCCGCATCTCGCACCCCTCGCGCCCGGCGTCCACCCAGGCCAGCGGATTCCAGTACCAGCTGGGACTCTCGTCGGCGACACCCTGCGGGTCGAACACGAAGGTGGGGCTGCCCTTGGACTCACGCACGTCGCGCGTCGCGTCCACCACGTCGCGCTTGTTCGAGGTGGCCAGCACCGGCCCGATGGCCGACAGGATCGCCGGGATCACCCGCGAGGTGGATTTGCCCTGGCGCGGACCCCAGATGTCGAGGTGCAGATCCTCGTACGAGCCGTAGAGCATCACGCCGTCGGCGACGCCGATGCCCAGCGGCACGCCCGGCGCGTCGTCGTAGCCGAGCCGCATGCCCAACTGCTCGGCCTTCTCGCGCACCCCGGCCTCGGTGAGGCCGTAGATCGCGCCGCCCGAGCCCATGTACTGGGCCTTCTCGTCCACCGGCAGCGCGCCCTTGCCCTGTCGTTTGCGCAACTGCCTGCGCACCAGGATGATCGCCACCACGGTCAGCAGCACCAGCAGCACGATGACCGTGGACGCGGTCGGCCAGGTGAAGCGCCCGCGCGCCAGGCCCGCGACGATCTCGATCGGGTTGATCGGGAAGTCCTGCGGCGTCGCCGACATCCGGTTGCCGAGTTGCAGTGCGATCCACAGGGTTCCGAGCACACCGAAACCGGCGTAGACGGCGTAGAGGCCGAGATCGGGTCCCGGGTCGGCGGGATCCGTGACCTTTTTCTTCTTCGCCATGTCTGCCTCCTCGAATGGCCTTGCGGGGTAATGCCTGTCGTCAGCGGAACGCGTCGAGCCGCCAGCCCTCGGGCGTCTGCACCACCGTGGCGATCACGGTGGCGGGCGGCAGCTGTTCGCGGCGCCCGTCGGCGCGCACCACGGTCTGCTCGATGCCGATCTTGTACTGCCGCACCGCGGGATCGGCGCCCTCGGGCGGCCGCTCCCCCGACGCGAACGTGAACGCCTCCACGGTGACGCCCGCCTGCGCCCACTCCGCCCACTGCAGTGAGGGTTTCGGCGCCTCGGCACCGGTGGGCTCGGTGTCCAGCATTCGTATCATGCTGGGGCCCAGCCACTTCCGCGCGCGGTCCACGGAGTCTCCCGGTTCCTCGGTGGCGGGGTACCAGGTGAAGATCTCCTGCAGCGCCGCGACGGCGACACCGTCGGGGGTCACCGGGTCGGGCGCGGGCACCTCCTCGAGCAACCGCGTGGTCGACGTGGCGGCACCCGGCGCACCGGACTCCGGATCGCCGTCGTCGCTGCCGCAGGCCGCACCCACCATCGCCACGCTCAGCACCAGCATCACCACCAGTTTCGCGCGCGCGTTCACCCTGTCCACCCAGGCTAACCGGCGGGACCCGTACCGCGCCCGCCCATTCGGCTCCCGAGTTCCGGCGTGTTCGCGCGCGACACCCTCACGACCGCATCCGCCGGCACACCCCCGGCCGATGCCGCGACCGGAAGCGAGATCGCGCGCCACCCCGGGCGGGCGCGCGCCCGCACCGGATCGGCGACCCGCCGCAACGGCTCGCGCGTCGCGGCCCGGCCCTGCGGTTCCCGCACGTCTCCCGTTCACAGCACCCTCCGCACCCGCGCGTCACCCGGAACCGCCACCTCGCGCACACCGCCACCGGCACCGGCGCCCGCCGCCGGCACGGACTGGATCATCCGCCCGTCCCCGGCGTATACGCCCACCTGGGCGGGCCCGCGCGGTCCGAACGAGTGGAAGACCAGATCGCCCGGTTCGGCGCGGCTCATCGACACCTCGCGGCCCGCTTCCCACTGCTGTTCGGCGGTGCGCGGCAACGTCACCGCACCGCCCGAGGCCGCGAACACCGCGGCCGCCGTGAGTCCCGGTCCGTCCAGGCCGCCGTCGCTGGGCCCCTGCGGGCCGCCGCCGCCCCACACGTACGGGGTGCCGAGCCAGTCGTGCGCGGCTTCCACCACTTGTTCGCCCGGCGAACCCTCGCCCGGACTGAACCGCCCGGTGGAGCCGGGCGCACGGTACTGCGCCTCCATCGCCAGGATGTTCGCCACGTACGGCCTCGTCTCCGACCAGTGCGCCGCGTACTGGTTGGGCATGCCGCCCGAGGCCAGTACCGCGCCCTCGCCGGCGTTGTAGGCGGCCAGCGTGAGCGAGGTCAGATCGCCCTGCACCCGGCCCTCGGCCTGCCACTGCTTGATCTTGCCCGCGATGGCGCACATGTAGCGGCCCTGGCCGATGATCGCGTCGCCGTCGTCCCACACGCTGGCCACGCCGTTGCCGTCGGCGTCGATGACATACGGGCGCCCGTCGTCCGGGTTGGTGCTCGTAGCGGTGCCGGGGAGGAACTGCGCCAGGCCCTGCGCGCCCGCGGGCGAGGTGAGACCGCGCCGGAAACCCGACTCCTGACGTCCCTGCGCCGCCAGCAGCGAGGGCGTGATCTCCGGGCACAGCGACCCCGCCCGGCGGTACCAGATCTCCAGTTCCGGCGGCACCTTGCCCGCCGCCAGCGCGCCGCCCGCGGTGCCGAACCCGAGCTGGCAGCGCGGGTCGGCCGAATACCACTGCGCGCCACCGAGATCCGGTGTCGGCGCGCCGTCCAGCCACGGCATCGGGTCGATCTGGCGGCCGCCGGTGAAGCGCCCGCCCGGCACGATCTCGAAATGCAGGTGCGGGCCGGTGGATTCGCCCGCCGAACCGACCAGGCCGATCTGCTGGCCCGCACGCACCGTGTCGCCGACGCGCACCAGCACGCCGTGATCCCACATGTGCCCGTAGACCGCCGAATAGCCGCGCCCGTTGGTGTCGATCGAGTCGACCACGATCCAGTTGCCGAAGCCCGAGGCCGGTCCGGCCGCCACCACGCGGCCGTCGGACACCGAGAAGATCGGCGTGCCGTCGGCCGCGGCCATATCGACGCCGCGGTGCCCGCCGCCGCGCGAACCGAACACGTCGGAGACGGTGTAGGTGCCCGCCGCCATCGGCATCGTGCGCCGGATCGGACCGACACCCGCCGCCAGCGACGGCGTCGCGGTCGCGGTCGGATTCGCCTGCGCGTCCGTGGATTCCGCCGCCGCGCGCTGATCCCCCGGCGCGACACCGCCCAGCGGGGGCAGGTCGGTGCCCGACGGGCCGAGGACGGACTGGCCCTCGCACGGGTCCTCCACGGCGGGCAGCACGACGACAAGTACGAGTGCCATGAGCCCGACGACCACGCTCATGACGCCCCAGAGGATCCCCTTGGCGCTCACGGTGCCCTCACCTCGACGGGAGCGGTCACGTGCGCCGTTGCGCTTCGTTCAAGGTGTCGGCGAGGGTGCGGTTCATCTCGGCCGCCGCGGCCAATTGCTGTTGCAGCAGCGCCACTTTGCGGCGCAGCGCGACGGCGTCCATCCGCTCCAGGCCGGGGCCCTCCGCCGCGCGCACCCAGTTGCGGACCGAATTGGTGTGCACGCCGATCTGATCGGCCACCACCCGGCACGCCTCGGATTCGCTGCTCAGCGTGCCGGTGAGCGCGAGGACCTGCTCCACGGCGGCCTTGCGCACCTCCGGCGAGACCCTGCGATACGAACGATGCGGCATCATGCGGCACCCCTTCCACCGAACGCCACCGCCCGTTGCGGCGCCCGGATCCTCTCGCCGAGTGCCGCAGCCCGATGCGGCGCCCGGCCTGTCGCACCGAACGCCACCGCCCGATGCGGCGCCCGGATCTTTCCGCCGGATGCCACCGCCGGACGCGGCGCCCGGTCTGTCGCGCCGAACGCCACCGCCCGCAGTGGGACCCGGATCCTCTCGCCCGGCACCGCGGCCCGTCGCGGCGCCCGGTTCCACACGCCGGACGCCCGTTGGGGCGCTCGGCTTTTCGCTCCCGTCCGACAGCGCTGTGCAGCTTCGCCTACCGGACGGTATCTCATGCCGCACTTCCGTTCGGGGATTCGCCGCCGGTGCCGCCGGATCGGCCGGTACCGCCGGTGAATTCGCTGAACCGCTGGTTGGTGTCGTGGATACCGCTCTCCTTCTCCGAGAGCGTGAACTCCATGTGGAACGGAATGCCGGGCCTGCGGTCCTCACCGATCTTCAGCAGGAACTTGCCGGTGCCCGGCGGCGAGGGCCGCTGCTGTCCCGGTTTGAGCGCCTCACCCGTAAGTGCCTGCGGCGCCGACCATCCCGTCACCATCTCCTCCTCGGCGGAGGTGAACGGGACGGTGCTGTCGAGTCGTTTGACCTCCTCGGCGGGCAGCGCGCCGAAGATCTTGGCGCGCGCGCGTTCCAGGAAGCCGAGCGCCTTGGCGATGGCGGCCTCCGAACCGAGCGACTGGAGATCCTTGATGGTGTGGCTGATCATGATCAGCGCCGTGGCCAGGCCGCGCTGCAGACGGGTGAGTTCGTCGACGCGGTCGACCATGAAGTCGCCGAGCCCGAGCACCTGCCACAGCTCGTCCATCACCACCTGGAAGTAGCGCTGCGGGCCCAGATTCGCGTCGGCCAGCACGTGCGCGGCCTCCACGGAGGCGAAACCGTCGGCCCAGCAGGCCAGCATGACGGCGGCCTTGAGCTTCTTGTCGCCGGTCGGGATGTGCGAGACGTCGATGCACACCGCGACGGCGTCGGTGTCGATCGGCACGGAGGTCTGCCCGTTGAACACCGCGCCGAACGGGCCCTGGGTGAGCGCGCGCAGCGAGCGGCGCAGTTCCTTGATCGCGATCTGGTATTCGCCGGGATCGTCGGCGCCCGCGTCCAATTGGAGTTCCTCGCCGCCCGCGACGATCACCTCGAGCAGGTTCTCCATGATCGGCGGCCGGTCGGGGGTGTAGCCGCTGCCCTCCTGGTAGAGGATGCGCAGCGCGGTGGCGATGAGGGTCTCCTCGTAGTCGCGCACGCGCGCGCCGCGCACCAGCTCCACCAGGCCCGCGATGAGCGTGACCTGGCGGGCGCGCAGATCCTGCAGCACCTGCAGGCGCAGCGCGGGGAACTCGTCCAGGAGCGGCACCACCGAGCCGAGTACGCCCGCCGCCAGCGGGTTGAGTTTGCCGTGACCGTAGCCGAGGTCGATGACCTGGCCGCCGACCAGTTCCACCATCCGGCGGTAGTCGGGTTTCACGTCGGCCAGGATCAGCGGCGTGATGCCCTGCGCGATGCCGCCCAGCACGATCCGGCGCACCAGCGAGGACTTGCCGAAACCGTTGAGCCCCAGCACGAAAAGGCTCGGCGCGGTGATGAAGCTGCCGCGCATGAACCAGTTCATGGGGTCGAAGCAGACCGGCGCGCCGGTGTGCAGGTGCGAGCCGAGCGGTGTGCCGATCAGCGGCGCGCCCGCGCCCACCGACCACGGCCACAATCCGGCGACCTGCGCCGTGGTGGCGCGGTATTCGACGGGGCGGCCCACCACGTTCATCCGTCCGCCGCCCGGCCCGGCGTAGCCGCGGGCGGTGAGTTGCGCTGTGCTGCGGTCGAATCCGTCCTCGACGGTGAGCTCGGCGCGCGCGGCGTAGTTGCGGCGGCGGATATCGTCGGTGCGCACCCGGAAGGCGGCCCACGCGGCGCGCAGGCCGGAGCCCTCGCGCGCGGTCTCCTCGAGCCGCGCCCGCGTGACATCGTCGAGCAGCGGCGGCCCGGACTGTTTCTTCTTCTCCGCCCTGGCTTTCGCGCGCTGCGCCGCCTTGTCGGACACGCCCATCGCGCGGTCGGCGGCATCGTCGGCGCGCGGGCGGGCGGGCCGCTTGCCGCGCCGGGCCGGCTCCTCGCGGGGCGGCCTGCCGCGCCCGGCGCTCGCCCTGGCGCGCTCGGCGGCGGCGCGTTCGGCCCTGGCGCGGTCGCCGAGCGAACGCTCCCCGTGCGGGCGTTCGACATACCCGCGCTCGCCGTGCGGACGTTCGGCACGGGCCCCGTCGGGGCGGGGACGCGGCCTGCGTTCCCCGTCCCGTGGCGCGCGGCGTTCGTCGACGCCGATGCGCTCGTCGCCGCTCATACGCGGCGCGCCCCGACCCGAGCGGCGTTGCGGCGCTTCGTCGTAGCCCGCGTGGTAGCCCTCCGGCTCCCGGCGTGCCCGGCGTGCCGCCTCGTCGCGCTCCCGTACCGGAGGCTCGTGGTCCCGTGCCATGAATCGCTCACCCCGCCAATGCCTTCGGAATGGTCGCGTGTTCCGGCAGGATCACCCCGCACCCGAGCGAGGCCGCGAAGGCCGCCGCCTGGTACCGGTAGCACCGCCGGATCTTGAGTCGCGCCTGGGTGGACAGGTCGCGCGTGATGGCCTCGATGCGCGGCAGGTCACCGCGCATCGGCTCGGTGATCGTGACCAGCGCGCCGAAGCGGGTCACGCCGTGGCCCCTGGCCTGCTCTTCGCGGGCCTGCTGGGTGGCGCCGACGCGCAGCGTGGCGGCGGCCGAGACCACGCCGCGCTCGCTCTGCTGGGCCACCAGCGCGTTCTTGAAGTCGTCGTCGACGATCTCGGCGGCGTCGGCGGCCGAATGCGGACGGTAGACGATGGCGATGCGCTTGCGCGGCACCTCCGGATTCGGCGCGAGCAACCGCTGCAGCACCCGTTCGTCCACCGCGCCCTCGGGGGCGGCGTCCATCTCCCAGGTCACCGAGCGGCCGCCGTCGTGCACGAAGTGATCCCACTTCTCATCGTGCGAGATCGGGCCCGCGTCGGCCCAATCCAGGCCGTGCCCTTCGGGTTCGGAGGCGGCGACCTCGAGATCGGCCTGCGAGGCCGGATCGTAGCTGCGCCGGATGAAGGAGATCACCTCGTCGGCCGACATGGGCTGGGCGCGCACGCCCGCCTCGGCCAGCGCCGCGCAGATGCCCGGCAGGCGGCGGCCGATCTCGACGGCCTCCTCGGCGGGGTTCTTGCGCCGCTCGGCGGTGGTGGCCTTGAACGTGATCGCCACGCGCGGCAGCAGCTGCACCCGCTCCTGCGGCAGTTCGGTGGCCAGCTCGTACATCACCTGCTGAGCCAGGTCCGGCGCGTCGGGCCGGGTGATCGCGGAAACCTCGGTGAGCAAACGGTTTCCGGTCTCGGGCACGGTGTCGATCACCGGCACCACGGCGACGATGTCGCTGGTCTGGCCCATCGAGGCGAGGAAGGTGCCCCACGCCGAGACCCAGCGGTCGATCACCGGCTGGTCCACCGCCTCGTGGCCCTGCGGCCAGGCGCGCAGCACCACCGTGTACTGCGCGAACTGCGGCAGGTGAATCATGCCGAAGCTGTAGCCGCCCGCGTCGATGCCCTCGTAGAGCTTCGAGGGCGCCAGCAGGCCCGGCAGCCGGGTCACTCCGCCCGGGATGCGGGAGAAGCGGCCGCCCCGGTACACGTGCTCGCCGCGATTACGCGAGCGCATCCAGTTGAACATCATCAATCCCGTCTCGTAGCCCGAACGGCCCCCGGTGCGCCACACCAGGGGCACCATGATCAACGCGCCGGTGCCGCCGACGATCAGACCCCATTTGAAGCCGCCGAACATCGCGCAGAGCAGCGCCGTGATCACGACGACGAAGCCGATGACGGTCTCCTCCCAGCGCAGGCCGAAAAGGCCCGCGCTGCGCGGCTTCTGCCACAGACCGTAGGAACGGCGCTCGTAGGTGTCGGTCGTCATCGCGGAATGGTGCTCCTCCCGAGGTCGGGCGAACGGTTCGCCCAGCGGTCGCCCGCCACGTCACCCATGGACTGGTCGGCGTTGCGCAGCGGTGTCGTCGCGGCCTGGGCCGCGCCCGCCCGGCCCGCCGCGCGCGAGGCACCGGACGGTACCCCGGCCGCGGCCTGTTGCGGCGTCTGACCCGCCGCTCCCCCGCCGCCACCGCCGCCGCGCGGAGGCGGCGCCGGGCGCGGTGAGCCACCGCGGCCCGCGCCACCCGGCGGGCGCGGGCCCGAACCGCTGCCGCTCACATAGCCGGCCTGGCCGGGGCCCGCGGCCGCCTTCACGCCGACGGCCTTGGTGCCCATCGCGCCGAGCGCCAGCGCGCCGACCACGGCGCCGCCGGTCCAGGCCAGACCCGAACCGCCCGAACCGACGGTCGCGACGGCCGGGGTCACCAGGCGCATCAGGGCGGGCAGCACGAACGCCACGCTGCACAGCAGCACGATCGCGACCAACATGCGCTGGGCCTCCTCGCCGTCGGGCAGCCCCGTGGTGGAGGTGAGTCCGTCGACGTGGCCCGCGGTGGTGAACGCGATCATGTACACGATCGCCGCCACCGGTTTGAACAGCATGAACGCGATGATCCAGCCGATCAGCTTCTGATACGACTGTTTACCGACGTTCATCCCCGACGCGGCCGCCGCCAGGGGCAGCGCGCCCGCCGCGATGATCAGCAGGCCTTGGCGCACGATGGCGAACACGATCTGGGCGAGCGCGCCGAGCAGGCCGACGATCGCGATGATCAGCACCAGGCCGGGCGAGAAGGCTTGGAGCTTACTGGTTTTCACCATCAGCTCGGCCATGTTCTTGGCGTTGCCGTCGGTGGAGTCGTTGATGATCCACTCGGCGAACCGGTCCGAGGCCACCGTGCCCGCCACGATCACCGCGCCCAGCATCCAGGAACTGAACACCACCCTGGCGAACATGCGGAACGATTCGGCCGCCTCGCTCACCGCCGCTCCGCGTCTGGCCTCGGCCAGTCTCGCGCCGGTGAGGATCACCGAGGCGATCAGCAGCAGGATCTGCAATTGATAGGTGTAGTCCTGGATCTTGGTGAACAGCGAACCGCCGTCGCTGGCCGCCTCGTTGGGCACGTTCATCCAGAACGTGAGCGCCAGGATGATGGCCTCGCCGAGACCGTTCATCAGCGAGTCGACCACCTTGCCGAAGGTGGAATCCCACGCGGCGTCCTTCACCGTGGTGGCCGCGTCGCCCGGATGCGAGGCGGCGTTGCCCGCCTTGCACACCGCGGAGGCGGCGTCACCCAGCGAGATGCCGGGCAGGCCGACGTCGTCGAGGGTGTCGTGGATCTCGTTGCAGGTCTCGTCGAAGCCGTAGGTCTGACCGTAGGCGACGGTCGGCGTCGCGATCATCACCGTGCAGATGACCGCGAAGATCGTCAGGAGCTTCTTCACCATGCTGTCCACCCCTCGCTTGGTCGCAGGGACTCGATCCGGACTGGCAACTGGCACCCGGGCCTTTCTCACGAGCTGGACGGTGGGGTGTTGCTGAGGTTGCTGGGTTTCCCCGGTTTGTGTCGCGCTCACCATCGCGTCCACCCCTCGAGCGATTCGATCAGTTCGGTCTGAGCGCCGTTGCTCGTCGCGGGTTTGAGCCGCCAGTCGCCCGCGTCCCACACCATCACCAGGCGCAGGGCGGCCCACAGCTGTCTGCCGTCGACCACCGGCCCGCGCGAGGCGAACCGGACGATGGCCAGATCGTCGGCGTAGTTCTCCACCTTGAACGCGTCGGGGGCGACGAAGTATCTGGTCACCTTCTCCGGCTGCTGCTCGGGCAGGCGGTCCTCCTCCAGCGCGCGATCGTAGGCGGCGATCTGCTGCGCGGAGACGCGCACCTGGCGCACGTACAGGTCGCGGTCGGCCGGGCGGGCGTTGAGCCGGTAGGTGATCTGGGCGGCGGCCAGCGCCGCGCCCTGCGGGGTGTGCGCGTACCCGACCGCCAAGCCGTCCTCGATGCGGCTCGGGCCGTCGGAGGTCGAGAACGGCACCGACGCGCCGTAGACCCGTTGCCAGCCGCGCGGTTCGGTGGTCCCCACGGGCGCGCCGGTGAGCCAGTCGGGATCGCCGGAGTGGCGCTGCAGGGACGGGTCCTGCGGAAGCGGTTGTCCCGCAGGGTTGTTCGGGACGTCGACGCGCCTGCCGAAGATGTCCACCTCGGGGGTGGCGAAGCCCTCGCCCGTGGTGGCGGTGAGTTCGGCGTCGCCGGTGTCGGGTGTCGCCTCGTCGCGGTTGAGGTACACCACCGCGCCCACGATGACGATGAGCGCGAGCAGCGCGGCGGAGGCGACCCCGCCGAAGGAGACGCGGTCGCGCGCGTACGACCCCTTCTCGCTCACTGCGGCGCCTCCAAAGTCACGATGTCGGTGGGTAGTTCGTCGATGGCGTCGACCGGCCGTGCGGTCGACTCCGATTCGGGCAGTCGTAATCTCCAGTCCTCGGCGTACCACTCCACGACGGTGTGGTTCACGGCGCGGGAGCCATCGGAGTATTCGGTGTAGACGTCCACCGCGGATCGCTGCTCGGTGTATTCGGTGATCCGGTAGCCGAGCAAACGCGGGGCGTACTCCGGATCGGCGGGTCCGGTGATGGACAGCTGCACCCGCGCCACCGACCACTCGTCGCGCGCTGTGCTCGGAATCACTTCCGCCGCAACCACCTTCGGCCACTGGCTGTCGCTGGCGACGGACAGGCGCACCGTGTGGGTGATGGCGGCGACCGCCGCGCCGGGCGGGGTGCGGTCGAATCCCGTTGCCGCGCCGCCGTCCTCGGTCTTCGGCCCCTGGTCGGTGTGCGGCAGCGCGACGCCCTGGAAGCTCTGCCAGCGCACGCCGCTCGGCGGTTCGGACAGGTCGGGGCCCGCGGCCTCGTCACCGCCGCCGCAGCCCACGGCCGCGGCCAGCAGCACCGCGCCGACCACACCCGCGGCCGGTCGGCGGGCACCGCGCCGTCCGCGCGCCGGAATGGGGCGTGCCGACGGGTGGGTGTGTACCCGCGCCGTGGCGCTCATGAGCGGCTGTGCCACCACGTCGGTGAGCGACCGCACCCCGGCACCCGTGCGCGGCTGGGCCGCTGCCGGATTCCTGCGCGCCGACGCAGCCGTGTCCGCGTGCGACAGCGCCGTCGTGCCGAGGCACGCCGACGCCGACGTAAGTGAGAACGGCTGCGCCACTGTGCGGTTCATCGAGCCGCTCCCCTCCGGTCCCGGCCGGCTCACGTCGGAAGGAACGCCAACGCGATCCCCGAGGCGGTGCTGGCGACCGTCGCGCCGAGGAGGCTCATCAGCACACCGTGCGAGGCGTCGTTGGCCGCCAGGTCGGTGCGGAACGCGATCCACAGGCGGCCCGCGGACAGGATCATCCACGCCAGGCACACCAGCAGCACGAACCACAGCAGCCAGTTGAGCAGCTGCATGATGGGTTCGAGTACCTCGGAGGGCATCTGCTTGTAGGCGGACAGTTCCAGGGACGGTCGCGGCGTCGGCATGGCGCTCCCTCTAGGTGCCGATGACGGCGTTCATGATGGTGCCCGCGCTGGTGGCGACCACGCCGCCGATCATCGCGCCCGCCACCATCTTCGGCGATTCCAGGCCGCCGCCGGTCCACTTCTCCCACGCGAACCGGCCGCCGGCGTAGATGATGCCGCAGACGCCCGACAGCAGCACGAACCAGGTGAGGTAGCGCACCAGCTGCAGGATCTTGTCGGATCCGGGGGGCGCCTCCGGCGTCGGGTTGCCCACCTGGGCCAGCACGGCGCCGTACGCGTCCTGCGCGGCTAGCAGATACATGCTCATCGGATGCCTTTCTCGAGATGTGTTCCGGCGACGCGAACGATCACAGGTGCGCCTCCTGCTCGTCGTCGAAATCCGCTGCGCCGTCGAGCTTCTCACGAACGGTCGCGACGATGTCGGCGCCCAGTTCGCGGACCTCGGGCGGCACCTCGGTGAGCGGGTCGACGCGGCGTTTGCGCTCGGGGACCGGATCGCCCGGCGTCCACACCGGCAGCTGTTCCGGCTCGACCAGCGTCCATTCCTCGTACCAGGGCACCTGCCACAGCGGACCCGCCAGCGAGCCGACCACCTCGCGGTAGCGGCGGATCTCGGCGGGCATCTTGCCGGGCCGGGCGGCCACGGTGATCAGGCCGAGCACTTCCGAGGGGCCGCCGAAGCCGAAGTGGTGCTGGCGCAACAGGTCGTGCGCGCGGGTGAGCCCGGCGATGGTCTCCCGGGCGACGAGGACGACGAAGGGCGATTCGCGCTCGAAGACGCCGGGCCAGCGGCGGCTCGAATCCGCCGCGGGCGCAAGCACATGCGCGAGCGTAGTGGCTCCGGAACCGCCGTGCACACCCAGCAGCCACAGCAGCGGCGCGCGGCCGATGCCGGGCACCGGACGGTCCCACACCGGGGCACGGCGCGACTCCGGCGGGGCGACGACGCCCGCCGGGCGCGGGGCGAGTTTGCGGCGAATCCTCATGGCGGCCGTCATGATGCCACTCCGGCGAGCAGTCGCCCATAAGCCCTGCGTGTCTCGGGCGCGAGCGCGGTGTGCCGGACGAGTTCACCGCGCGCCAGGTGCGGGTCGTAGGGCACCTCGGCGATATCGCGGACCCAGCCCGACAGGTGTTCGCGCAAATGGTCGGCAACCCGGGAATCGCCGCCCGGCTGCTGGTGCGAGACGACGATGGTGGCATCGCCGACGATGCCGTTGCCCTGCCCCTCGCTCGACTCGCCGAACTGGTCGTCGAGCCACTCCAGCGTGACGCGCAGCCGGTTCGCCGCGTCGGGGCGCGACGGGATCGCGAGGATGAGCGCGACATCGGCGTCGTCGAGCAGCGGGCGCAACTGGCGGCCCGCGATCGGGCTGCCGCCGTCGTATACGGCGGTGAAGCCCGCGACCTCCACGGCGCGCGCGACCGTGAGGTAGGTGGCGCGCCTGCGCAGCGGCGTCTCGTCGCGCCACAGCAGGCCGATGCCCGAGGTGGCGCGCGACAGGCATTCCTTGAGCGGCGCCGGTTCGTCGTCGCCGCGCCCGTACAGCCAGGATTGCAGGCTGATCGGGTGCAGGTGCTCGTCGGCGCCGCGCAGCGCCAGATCGCTGCCCGCGGCCGTCGCGTCCACCGCCACGGTCGGCGTGCCCGCCGCGCCCAGTTCCCCCGCGATGCCCAGCGCCGTGGTGGTGGTGCCCGCGCCGCCGCAGCCGCCCACCACCAGGATCGGGCGCTGCCCTGGATCGCCGTCCCCGCCGTCCCCGCCGTCGTCGCGCTTGCCGCGCCGCAGTCGTACCACCGGAGCCTTGGCGCGCGCCTGGCGTCCCGGCGGGGCGCCCTCGGCGGCCTCGTCGAGCCAGCGGCTCCAGTCCTCTCCCATCGTTCTCAGCTCTCTTTCATCCGGCCGTGATGCCCGTGATCAGGGTGCGGCCGCCGATCACCGCGGTGGTGACCGTCTGCTTGTTGTACGTGGCCGGCGCGCCGCCCGGCCGGTACTCGGTGACCTCCACCGAGTACGTGTGCTCGCCCACCGTCGCGATGCGCACGCAGTGCGTGGTGCCCGCGGGGACGCTGTCGATGCCGCGCTGGATGAGCGGCGCGGGCGAGATGGGCGCGTCCGGCGCGACCACCGCCCTGGCCCGCTCGCCGGAACGCTCGACGTAGTAGGCGTACTGGAAGGCCAGGATGGCGTCGGGGCCGGAGTGGGTGCCGCCGGATTCGGCGCTGCGCACGATCCGGTCCCTCCGCTCCGCCTGGCAGCCGGAGGTGATGCCCGCCTGCGCGCTGCCCGCGGTGAACTGCATCGGCGGCGTCATGGGCGCGGTGGCCGCCCGCTGGCCCGAGGACTGCACCAGGTACAGCGCGCCCGCGGCGGCCAGGGCCAGCAGCACGATCGCGACGATCAGCACGACCACCACGCGCCCGCGCCGCGAGGCGGGATGCTCACGCAGCGACCGGGGCTGCGGCTCGCGCTCGCGCAGGGGTTCGTCGTCGTAGTCGTCGTCCTCCGGCCACGGGAAGTGCACGACCGCGCCGTCGCGCGGGGTGTAGTCGTCGTCGGGGCCGGGCGCGCGGTCGGCGACCCAGTCCGACCAGCCGCCGGTGAACTCGCTGCGCCGGGTGGGCAGATCCGCGGGGATCTCGTTGCGGGCGCGGGCTTCCTCGGGGTCGACCTCGGTCTCGCGAATGTAGTGCGGATACCGTGCCGGGCCCTCGTCCTCGGGGTCGTCCAGGCGCGCCTGATCCTGCTGCGGTGCGGTCGGCGCGCCCGTGTCGGGCTCGAGGGCGTCGTACCATCGCGACAGGTTTTTGTACGACTTCAACATTCCCCCATTCCCGCAGAGAGCACGTGATATCGCATCGTCGGACCTCTCGGCGATCAGTTCGTGGAGAACGGGTAGGCGTTGGCGTCGGTGCCGGGTCGCTCGGTGGGCGGAATCGAGGTCACGCCCCCGGATGAGGCGCCATCGGCTCCTGTCCCGAACGGAAATTGTCCCGTACCGGACGAATTCGGCGTAGCCGACGCGCCGGAACCGCCCCCTGAGAATCCGGTGGGCGGCGCGGGGAGCCGCCCCTGCGGTGCGGCGCCGCCGCCGAAGCGGTCGGCCAGGTCGCGGGCCAGTGCCGCGAACCAATCGGCCACGAAGCGGGTCGGCGCGTCTCCGTTGGCGGCCACCGCCGCGGTGCTGTACGCGCCGTGGCGCTGCACCGTGTCCCAGTACCGCACCCAGGTGGTGAGGTCAAGGAGTTCGCGATTGTCGGTGATGTTCTGTACCACGGCCTGGTACGCCTGGTTCACCAGGCGGGACACCGTGGTGGGGGGCACGAGCTGCGTCGTGGCGTCGATGAGCCGCGCGCCGAGCAGGAACAGTCCCGCGGCCGGGTTGGTCAGGCCCGCGGTGGCCAGCTCCGAGATGGCCGCCGGGTTGAGGACCGAGCGCACCACCGTGGTGACCGCGTTGAGCCCGATCACCCCGACTTTGAGCACAGCGCGGAAGGCGGCGTTCAGGTCCAGCGGGGTGCGCGGATCGGAGGCCTCGGCGAGGCGCTGCGAGATCGACTTCTGCGGCGAGAGCGACAGATTCGCGATCGTGGAGCCCTGCACGTCGTTGTTCACGACGGCGCTCGCGGTCTTGATCGAGGTGTACGCCAGCGCCTGCGCGATGGAGGTGAGCGAGGCGATCGGATCGCCGCCGCTGACCTTCGCCTGGCCCGCGACGCCGGCCACGGCCTTGAGGATGGGCGCGCCTTCCGGTGCGTCGCACGCGAGATCGCCCGCGGCGCAGAAGCTCGCGACGCGGCCGGTGAGCGCGGCGAAGTTGGGCGCGACATCGCGGTCGGGGGCGATGCCGCCGCCGCTGACCGGCGTCTGCGGCAGCGCCGCGATGGTGGCGACGCGCTCGCCCGCCGTGCCCGGCGCGGGATCGGGGGTGTGCTTTCCGGGCGAACCGGGGAACAGGGGCGCTCCGGGGTTGCGGGTGGGATCGGCGAACAAGGCGACGGCCGCGACCTTCTCGGCGGGCAGCACGCCGCGGCCCTGGCCGATCTCCTGCGCGAACAGGGACGCCACGTGCGCGCCCTGCGAGTAACCGACGATCGCGAACCGGGTGTCGGCGCAGCGGGCGGCGACGTCGCGCGCCATGTCCCGCAGCCTGGTCAATCCGCCTTGCACGGACTCCGCGTAGGGCACCGGGGCGCCGCCGGTGAAGCCGCCGAATCCGGATTCGTAGGGCACGTACGCGCGCGCCACCAGGCTCGGGTCGGCGGCCCTGGCCAGCAGCGGCATGAAGACGGTGGAGAGCATGCCGGTGTCGGTCGTGGGCGCCGCGTCGGGCGAGGATTCCCCCGTGCCCTGAATACCCAAGGCGTACAGGGCGGGACAGCCGGCGACCGGCAGGGTCGGGCTCGCGGAATCCGGCGGATCGGCGTACGCGGAACCGGCCGTCGCGGTGGCGACGGCGACGGTGGTCGCTGCCACCAGTCCCGCGAGTCGTACCGAATGATCAGTCATAGCGATCCGCAATCAGTTCCCGTTGCCGCGACTACCCTCAACGCCATGAAACGCAATAGACCGTAACAGATTCCGGCTATTACTGTCGCACCTGCGAAAACTTTCCGCGAAAGGTGGCAGCCTACCCGATATATCCGGGCGTGACCCGGAACTCGGCCCGGCAAGTTTCCGATCGGCGCACGCGAGAGTGCCACGGGGAGACCGAAATTCGCCAAATATTTGCCAGAGTGGCCGGAGTGTGGTCGGCAAACCTGCGGCCCGCCGGCGACTCGACCGGTGGGCACCCGACCCGGAAGCACCTTGCGATGGTAGACCCGATCGCACACGGATGAGACCGCTATCCCACGATGTGGACGTACTGACATGGTCCCGGACAACTGACCGCACGATAGGAAGTCAGCCGCGTCAGGCGACGCTGTCCGGGTTCGTCACACCAGGCCGCGAGACACCCCGAATCGACGGTGGCACAACACCATCGGGGCCCGCGATGCCGCGACGCGCACGGCGGGAACGTGACCGGCGCGCTCACCCCGCGAGCCGCACCGGGCGGGCATTTCGCGCCCGGATCAGGTAGCCGACGTCACGCGGTAGACGTCGTACACGCCCTCCACGTTGCGCACCACGTTCAGCAGGTGCCCGAGGTGCTTCGGATCGCCCATCTCGAAGGTGAATTTGCTGATCGCCACGCGGTCGCCGTGCGTGGTGACCGACGCGGACAGGATGTTCACCTTCTCGTCGGCCAGCACCTTGGTCACGTCGGACAGCAACCTGGTGCGGTCCAGCGCCTCGATCTGGATGGCCACCAGGAACACCGACGAGGGTGAGGGCGCCCACTCCACGTCGATGATCCGCTCGGCCTGTTCCTGCAACGACCCGGCGTTGGTGCAGTCGGTGCGGTGCACGCTCACCGCACCGCCGCGGGTCACGAAGCCCAGGATCTCGTCGCCCGGCACCGGGGTGCAGCACTTGGCCAGCTTGGCCACCGTGCCCGGCGCGCCGGGAATGAGCACGCCCGCGTCGCCCGTGACGCGCTGACGGCTCGGCGTGGTGGACGGCGTGGACCGCTCGGCGAGCTCGTTCTCCACGTCGCCGATGCCGCCGAGCTGGGCCATGAGCCGCTGCACCACGTGGTGCGCGGAGACCTGGTGCTCGCCGACGGCGGTGTAGAGCGTGGAGATGTCGGAGTAGTGCAGTTCGTGCGCGACCGCCGTCATCGCGTCCACGCTCATCAGGCGTTGCAGCGGCAGCCCGACGCGGCGGACCTCCTTGGAGATCTGCTCCTTGCCGCTCTCGAGCGCCTCCTCGCGGCGCTCCTTGGCGAACCACTGCCGGATCTTGGCCTTGGCGCGCGGGGAGACGACGAAGTTCTGCCAGTCGCGGCTGGGGCCCGCGTTCTGCGCCTTGGAGGTGAAAACCTCGACCACTTCACCGTTTTCGAGCTGGCGCTCCAGCGCGACCAACCGGCCGTTCACGCGCGCGCCGATGCAGCGGTGGCCCACCTCGGTGTGCACGGCGTAGGCGAAGTCGACCGGCGTGGACTTCTGCGGCAGCGTGATCACATCGCCCTTCGGCGTGAACACGAAGATCTCCGGCGACTTCAGGTCGAAGCGCAGCGACTCCAGGAACTCGGCCGGATCGGCGGCCTCCCGCTGCCAGTCGAGCAGCTGGCGCATCCAGGCCATGTCGTCGACCTCGGCGGAGTCGCCGGAGTGCCTGCCCTTGGTCTCCTTGTAGCGCCAGTGCGCGGCGATGCCGAACTCCGCCGTCCGGTGCATATCCTGGGTGCGGATCTGCACTTCCAGCGGCTTGCCGTCGGGCCCGACGACGGTGGTGTGCAGCGACTGGTAGACACCGTAGCGCGGCTGGGCGATGTAGTCCTTGAACCGGCCCGCCATCGGCTGCCACAGCGAGTGCACCACGCCGACCGCGGCGTAGCAGTCGCGCACCTCGTCGCACAGGATGCGGATGCCGACCAGGTCGTGGATGTCGTCGAAGTCCTTACCTTTGACGATCATCTTCTGGTAGATCGACCAGTAGTGCTTCGGGCGGCCCTCGACGATCGCGTTGATGCGGGACGCGGCCAGCGTGTTGACGATCTCGGCGCGCACCTTGGCCAGGTAGGTGTCGCGCGAGGGCGCGCGGTCGGCCACCAGGCGCACGATCTCGTCGTACTTCTTGGGGTGCAGGATCGCGAACGCGAGGTCCTCGAGCTCCCATTTGACCGTGGCCATGCCGAGGCGGTGGGCCAGCGGGGCGATGACCTCGAGGGTTTCCTTGGCCTTCTTGGCCTGCTTCTCCGGCGGCAGGAAGCGCATGGTGCGCATGTTGTGCAGGCGGTCGGCCACCTTGATCACCAGCACGCGCGGATCGCGGGCCATCGCGATGATCATCTTGCGGATGGTCTCGGCCTCGGCGGCGGCGCCCAGGTTGACCTTGTCCAGCTTGGTGACGCCGTCGACCAGGTGGGCGACCTCTTCGCCGAAGTCGGCGGTGAGCTGCTCCACGGAGTAGCCGGTGTCCTCGACGGTGTCGTGCAGCAGGGCGGCCACCAGCGTGGTGGTGTCCATACCGAGCTCGGCGAGGATGTTCGCGACGGCCAGCGGGTGGGTGATGTAGGGGTCGCCCGACTTGCGGAACTGGTGGGCGTGGCGCTCGTCGGCCACGTCGAAGGCCCGCTGGAGCAGGTTCAGGTTGGCCTTCGGGTACAGCTCACGGTGCACGGTGGCCAGCGGCTCGAGCACCGGCTTGACCGCCGCGATGCCGCGCTGACCGGTCATCCGGCGGGCCAGGCGGGCGCGCACGCGGCGCGAGGCCGAGGTGGGCACGGCCGCCGTGGCGCCGGGCTGGCGCTGCGGCATGGTGTTCGGCGTCACCTTGGGCGCGGGCGAACTCACCGAGGTGGGCGCCGTGCCGTTCGCCTTCGAGGCGGTACCCGCCGATTGCTCGACATTCGCCTCGACCGAGTGCTGAGTCATGCCACCACCTCTCCACGCCGCGATCGGAACACCCTAACCGACCGCTGCAACCGCCCAGACCACAACTTTAGTCCCCCGGGCGACACGCCGTCCGACGCGCGGAAGAAGCGGGCCGAACCGTGCCCGTCCCGTGGCCGGCGCGGGAGTGCGCAGCGGCCTCGACGATGCGGATGCCGGACGCCCTCACCTCGGCGGGGATATCGGGGCCGGGTCCGAGAACCGCTCCCTGAGGCGAGCGCACAGGCGCTCGAGCGCATCCGTATCGAAGGGCGGGGCGTCGGCCCACAAGTCCGGCGAGTGCCACGGCACGTCGTCCGGGGTATCGTGGTCCCGGGCGAAAACGTGCTGGTGGAAGTGCTCCCAGGTGATGCCGGTGATCTTGGAGAACACGTACCGGGGCGCGAGTTCGCGGCGCAGGACGCGCGCGGCGCGCGCCGCCGCCTGCCCGATCGCGGCGCCCTCGGCATCGGTCAGATCGGGGAAGCCGCCGGTGGTGTGCCGACGGGGTTCCACGAACAGATAGCCGGGCAGCCGGCCCTCCGACAGCGGACGGTGCGTGACGACCACGAGGTCGTCCTCGAACAGCACCGGCCCCACCAGTGGACCCTCACCCCGATGCTTGGCGCAGATATCGCATGGTCTCCCCACCGCTCGAGAATAGAGCGGCGCGCCCCGTCGGACCCACCCATTCACTTCGGACGAGTCGAACGCGCCGGACGGGCCTCGCCTCGGGCGCGGACCACGTCGAGACCGGACAGCGAGGTCGGTCGCTCAGGGGCACAGCCGAAGAGGTGACGCGAGCACTCGGCGGCAGGTGTGTGCCTACTCTCCCGGCTCGAACGCCCAGACGGCGGCGGGACGGCCGGTGGCCCGGGTACGGCGGCGCTCTTCGGTGCGGTGCAGGCCGGGCACGGCGGCGAGGGTGCGGTTCAGGTTGGCGGGGTCGGGGCGCGTGCCGAGCAGCGAGGCGGCCAGGTCGACGGCGCGGGTGGCGGGGAATTCGGGTCCGAGCAGGGCGCGGGTGAAGGCCACGTCCTTCCACAGCAGCCGGGCCAGCAAGCCGCGGGCGACCTCGAGGATGCGGTTGTGGTCGAACGCCAGCGCGGGCACCTCGTCGAACGGCACCCAGTCGGCGGGACCCTCGTGCGGGGCGACGACCGCCCACATCGCGAGGGAGAGGGTGGGGCCGCGGGGATCGCGGTTGGGTTCGTCGAAGGTGATCAGCTGACCGACCGCGCCGATCGCCGCCTCCGGCACCCCGAGTTTCGTGTGCACGGCGCGGCGAGCGGCCACCGCCAGCCGCTCGCCGCGCCCGAGCAGCACGCCGGGCAGGGCGAGTTCGCCGGTGAAGGGTTCGTGGGCGCGGGGCGCGACGCCGAGGGTGACGCCGGCGTCGTCCGCCCAGAACCGCAGCGCCACCACGTCGACCGAGACAACGGATTGATCCACGACCGCCCATCCTCCTCAGGCGGCGGCCTCCGCGCGAGCCGGGGTGCGATCCGCGCGGTCGGGACCGTCGGCGGTGAGCACCACCGGCGCGCCGAGCGTGCGCTCGAACCACGAGATCCGGTCGGCCGGTAGTTCGGTGAGCACCGGCTCGGCGGTGGACAGCAGCTCGGTCAGCCGGCGCTGATGGTCGAGATCCTGCCACCGGCCGAGCGGCAGGTCCGTCACCACACCGCCGTCGGTCAGGTAACCGCTTGCCGCCCAGCCTGTTCCGGCGGCGTCGAGGTGGTTGACGGCCAACCCGTCGATCCCGCCGCACGCCGCGACGGCGTAGCGCAACAGGATCGGGTCCAGGTGCCCGAGCCGGAACCCGCCCTGGTAGCGCCCGAACGTGTTGTGCGGCTCGGGAATATCCAGCGCGGCGTCCTCGGTGGGCAGCGGGCCCGCGCCGTGGCGGGTCTGGTAGGTCCTGGTCACGCCGAGCGTGTACGCGGTGGCGCCGATCTCGGCCAGCATCGCCCGCGCGTGGCGCGGCTCGACCGTCGACCAGGTGGTGTGCGGGTGGAATCCTCGCCACTCGTCCAGCAGGGCGCCCTGCGCGCCCTCGAACACCAACCGCCCGCGCCGCGCGAGCACCGCCAACTCCCCCTCGCCCACGATCCGCACCGCCGCGGCGAACTCGCGATACATGTCGACCAGGTCGTCGATCGGCTCGTACCGGTGCTCACTCGGCGCGATCAGCGCACCGTAATGCGCCGCCAGCGAACGCAATTTCGCCCGCAGCACTCTCGGATTCCGGCAGTCGCCCACGGTGGGCGCGTCCAATTCCAAGGCGTACGAGGCGGTTTCCCCGATTCCCCGTCCGCACGACCCGTGCCTGCGGTCCCCGCGCGCGTCCTCGCGCGCCCGGTTGGCCGCGATGTGGATCGGTGTGGTGAGCAACGCCCGCTCGTCGATTCGTATCAGCGACAACGGATCACGCACGCCACGCGCGGCCAAGCGCTCCGCCTCCGAGGCCAGCGCGATCGGTTCCACCAGCATGTGCCGCGACAGCAGGGTCGGCACGCCCGCGAAGGTCCCCGACCCGAACTGCGAAAACGTATGGTGCCGACCGCCGGTCACGACGTTGTGCGCGGCCTGCGCACCTCCGTTGAAGCGGACGACGGCGGACACCCCGCGTTCCGTGCGCCGCGCGCACAGCCAGTCCACCGTCGCCCCCTTCCCCGCGTCACCGAAACCCAGATCGACCACGATGATGTGCGGTTCGCTCATCGCTCAGCTCGATCCCCTGGGCAGGGCCCGGCGCGGGCCGAGCGCCTTGCGCACCGAGGTCATCTCGGCGACCGAGCCGACGTCGCGCAGGTCGGCCAGCCCACCGTCGAGGTCCACGCGCCCCTCCCCCAGCCCGATGGTGAGCGCGATGAGCTCGCACACGGCCGCCGGATCGTCCAGCTTCAGGAAGTTCTGGCCGAGCAGCGCGGTCCAGTGCCGCTCGATTTCCGGATCGTCGTAGTAGCTGGACTGCTTCGGCAGGATGTAGTGCACGTGCCAGCGCTGCTGGAGTTCCCGGTAGATCGACTCCACCCGCGCGTCCTGGCGCACGTGATCGCCGATGATGCCGCGGATGTGGCGCGAGGCCAGACGGGGCTTGTTCAGCTCGTCGCCGATGAGGAACAGGTAGCCGCGCTTCCCGCGCTGCTCCCACGCGTCGGTGACGACGTGGGTGGCCATGAAATACGCCGCCAGCTCGTAGCTTTCGGACTTCTGCCCGCCACCGCCGCCCTCCAGCAGGATGTTGCGCAGCTGCTCGTCCATCCGGTTGTCCGATTCGAACTGCCCGACCTGCAACGGCACCCGGTCGGTGTCGGCGTCGCCGACCGCGCCGAACAGGATCTGCGGATCGTCGGCGTACTTCTTGCGCTGCAACAGCCCGTGCAGTTTGCCGAGCTTGTCCTGCATGACGATCGGCACCTGCCGCATCGAGCCGGTCACATCGAACAGCACCGCGATCGGCAGCGACGCCCCGTGCTCGGCGGAGTCGCGGCATTCGCGCGTGACGCCGAGCGGATCCAGATCCGGATGCGCCGTCCAGCTCGCGTACGGCTGCGCCCGCATATCGGCCGTGTAGCCGAAGTCGTCGATCCCCCGGCTGGCCCGGTAGGTCTTGCCCGCCCGGTACGCCGAATCGTCCCAATGTCCGTATCCCATATCGGATCTCCTCCCGTGATGCGTTTTAGTTTAAATGACCAAAATTGTTTTGGTCAAGTAGTCCACAACAAGTGCGACGGGCGGACCGGCCGCACCGCGCGAGTCAGGGTTGGACGGCACGTCGCCTGGTGCACGCCACGGCGACGCCGTTAGTTCATCCGGCGATTGGACGATCTCGGAACGGGAAACCGGACTCGCCGGACGCGCGGTGCCGCGTCCCCCGGGACGCGACCGTGAAAGCGCGCGTCACGGGGGAAGCCGACACGGTCGTCGGCTACCAGGCTGCGGCACCGGGGCAGGGTGTGCCGCGACGCAGGCAGGGAGTGGTAGCACCGATGGGGAGACGAGAGAAGCCGATCGATGCCGGATCGGGTCCGGTCGCCGCGTTCGCGAGCGATCTACGCAAACTCCGCGCGGCCGCGGGCAATCCGTCCTATCGGCAACTGGCGAGTGCGGCCCTGTACTCCCCGTCGGTCCTGTCGGACGCGGCGGGCGGCCATCGGCTGCCGACCTTGCCCGTCACGCTGGCCTTCGCGCGGGCGTGCGGCGGCGATCCCGACGAGTGGGAGCAGCGCTGGCGCGTGGCGCGCGGCGACGGCGCGCCCACCGAACCGCTGCCCGTACTGCCGGGCGAGGAGGCCGGCGAGTCCGGCAGGCCGCGGCCCGCGCAACTGCCGATCGGCCCGCACGACTTCGTCGGGCGCACGGCCGAATTCGAGAGCGCGCTCTCGGCGACGGCGGGCATGGCCGACTCCCGCGTCCCGGTCGTGGTGCGCGGCCCGATCGGCATCGGCAAGACCGCGTTCGCGCTGCGGTTCGCGCACCGGCTCACCAGCGACTTCCCGGACGGGCAGCTGTTCGCGGACCTGTCCGCCCGGCGCGGCGAGATGGCCGAGCCGATGGAGGTGATGGCCGGATTCCTGCACGCGCTGGGCGTGCCGCCCGATCAGGTGCCCGGCGACGATATGCACCGGATCGGCCTGTACCGGTCCATGCTGGCCGAGCGGCGCGTGGTGGTGCTGCTGGACAACGTGCGCGACGAACCGCAGGTGCGTCCACTGCTGGCGCGCTCGCTCAACAGCCAGATCGTGATCACCAGCCGGGCCCGTCTGCTCGGCCTCGACGGTGTGCGCCGGATCGCGTTGGGCCCCTTGCCCGCCGGGGCGTCGGAGGATCTGCTGCGCCTGCTCATCGGCGAGGACCGGGTGCGGGCCGAATCGGCCGCCGCCGGGCGGATCGCCCGGTTCTGCGAGCATCTGCCGCTGGCGCTCACCATCGCCGGACGCAAGATCGCCGCGCAGCCGGGGCGCAGGCTGTCCGAGATCGCGGCGCGCCTGGGCGAGGGTGTGAACGTGGCCGACTGGTTGCGCATCGGCGACGTGGGCCTGGCCGACGCGGTGCTGCCCGCTACCTCGCGCGCCCGCCGCTGGCCAAGCACGTGCTGCACATGCTGGCCGGCGGCGCCGGCGAGGTCACCCCGGCCACGCTCGCGCGGACGCTGCACCTGTCGATCGAGTCGGCGGAGTACGCGATGGACAGCCTCATCGACGGCGGCCTGCTGCACGTGCTGACCGAACCGGAGCGGTACGTGATGCCGCCGCTGCTGGGCCGGTTGCTCGCGCAGGAGGCCGACCGCTTCGCGTTGCGGCGCGGCCCCGACGACGAGTCCGATCCGCTGCGCGCCGCCATCGGCTTCGACGACCGCGGTTATCGCCGGTGAGCCCGAAGATGTTGTCCGGCTTTGACGTTCGATTGTCCGCACCCGGCGCCGACGGGGCGCCGGAGGCGGCGCGCGGGGTTAGGTTCGTCGCGTTCGACCAGTTACGTGCACAGATCCGGGATTCGACTCAGGAGGAGCCGACGTGGCGCAGGACAACCAGCAGGACCGGGCCGAGGCATTGCGGGCGTGGCACGCGGAGGGCACCTTCGTGCTGCCCAACGCCTGGGACCCGATCAGCGCGGCGGTGATCGCGCAGGCCGGGGCGGTCGCGATCGCCACCACCAGCGCGGCCGTGTCGTGGGCGCTGGGCCGCACCGACGGCCAGCGGCTGAGCAGGGACGAGGCGGCGGGCCAGGTGGCCAGGATCGCCGCGGCGGTGGACGTGCCCGTCACGGCCGATATCGAGGGCGGTTACGGACCGACTCCCCAGGACGTGGCCGCCACGGTCTCGGCCGTGATCGCGGCGGGCGCGGTGGGGATCAACCTCGAGGATTCCACCGCCCCCGGCGGGCCGCTGTTCGAGCCCGGCGACCAGGCCGCGCGCCTGCGCGCCGCGCGCGACGCCGCTGCGGCCGCGGGGCTGCCCGCGCTGGTGATCAACGCGCGCACCGACGTCTACCTGTTCGGCATCGGCGAGCCCGCGGGCCGCTTCGACGACGTGCTGGCCAGGGCCGCCGCCTACGCCGAGGCGGGCGCGGACAGCCTGTTCGTGCCGGGCCTGCTCGACCTGGACACCCTCGCCGATCTGGTGGGCAAATCGCCGCTGCCGGTGAACGTGATGGTCGGCCCCGGCGCGCCCGCCGTGCCCGAGCTGGCGGCGATCGGGGTGCGCCGGGTCAGCCTCGGCCCGGCACTCGCGCAGGCCGCCTACGGCCAGGCCGCGGCCGCCGCGCGGGAACTGCTCGGCGCGGGCACCTACACGGCGCTGGACGGCGCGCTCGATTTCGGTGCCGTCGAAGCGCTGCTGCGCTGAGACCGAAGGATTCCCGCGATGAACGCCACGAAAACCGACGAGCGCGACGGGGTGCTCGCCATCCTGCGACAGACGCCGCGCCCGGTGCTGTTCCTGCTGGCGGGCGTGCTGATCAACCAGCTCGGCGCCTTCGTCCAGACCTTCCTGGTCCTCTACCTGATCCACCGCGACTTCTCCGTCGGGCAGGCGGGTCTCACGCTCACCGCCTACAGCGCGGGCGCCATCTTCGGCACCATGCTCGGCGGCGAGCTGGCCCACCGGCTGGGTCCGCGCGCGACGATCATCACGGCCATGACCGGGTCGGGGCTGCTGCTCACGGCGATCCCGTTCCTGGCCACGCCGGGCCTGTTCGCGCCCCTGCTGGTCGCGGTGGCCGCGACCGGTCTGGTGACGCAGGCCTACCGCCCCGCGGCCGCGCTGATGCTCGGCGATCTGATGCCCGAAGAGCACCGGGTCATGGGCTTCTCCATGATGCGGATCGCGCTCAACGCCGGTGCGGCGCTGGCCCCGCTGCTGGCGGCGGGCATCATCCTCATCGACTGGAACCTGCTGCTGTGGCTGGACGCCGCCACCGCCTTCGCCTACGCCGCGCTGGTGCTGCTGCTGGTGCCGAACGTCACCGCCGTGCGCGATACCGACGACGAGCCCGAGACCACGGGCGCGGGCTACGGGGTGATCCTGCGCGACCGCCGCTACCTGTTCTTCCTGGCCTCGTGCCTGCTCGGTTCGGTGATCTACGTGCAGTACATCGTCGCGCTGCCGCTGAACCTGTCGGCCGAGGGCTTCTCCACCGGCCTGTACAGCGCCGTGCTGGTCACCGCGTCGGTGGTGCTGATCCTGTGCGAGCTGAAGATCACCGCCTACGTCAAGCACCTGAGGGCGCCGCTGGTGGCGGCCGTGGGCACCGCGATCATGGGGCTCGGTGTCGCGGGCTACGCCTTCGCCGGGTTCGGCGCAGCGCCCGTGCTGCTGGCCACGGTGGTGTTCGTGTTCGGTGTGATGGTGAACGGGCCCACCATGTTCGCGCATCCGTCGTCGTTCCCCGCCGCCGTGCGCGCCCGCTACATCGGCACACACCAGGCCACGTTCGGACTCGGCATGGCGCTGGGCCCGACGCTGGGCGTGCTGGCGTGGGAGTGGCTCGGCACCGGGATCTGGCCGCTGCTGGGCGGGCTCGGGCTGGCCGCCGCCTGGTTCGCCTACGCGGGGATGCGCGAGAACGACAGCGCCACTTGATCATCCGGCACGCTCGACCCGTCCGCCCGGCACGCGCACCGTGCCGGGCGGACGGCGTTCGCGTGTCACTCCCCCACACCCACTCCCCGAGGACGATCATGACCCTGCTTTCGCGCCTGCCCGAAGACCGCCGCGCCCACGTGGAGGCCCGGCTGCACAGCAACCTCATCGCCTGGCTCACCACCGTGCGCCCCGACGGGAGCCCGGCCAGCGTGCCGGTGTGGTTCCTGGCCCGCGAGGACGGCACCTTCCTGCTCTACAGCCAGCCCGGCAAGCGGAAACTGCGCAATATCGAGGCGAATCCGCGCGTGAGCCTCGCGCTCGACGTCACCGATATCGGCCGCGACATCGTGCGGGTCGAGGGCACCGCCGCCCGCGCCGAGGGCGTGCCGCCCGCCCACGAGGAGCCGCGCTACGCCGCCAAGTACGCCGAGCGGATCGGCGCCATGTTCGGCACACCGGAGGCGTTCGGCACCCTGTTCACCGAGGCGGTGATCATCACGCCGCATCGCCTGCACGTCAGCGGCGGCGTCACTTCGCTCGACTGACGGCACGCGAAAGGCGGTGACATCCCTTGGACACCAACGCCTTCCGGCCCGGGTCATCTCACGCCAGGCGCACCGCGAACAGGTCCAGTTGCAGCAACTGCGAGACGGCCACATCGGTGATCCGGGTGGACCACCCGGACTGCACCTTCTGGAACCACAGCGGGATCGCCGGCATATCGGCCAGGATCAGGCGCTCCGCCTGCTGATACCGCGCCCAGCCTTCCCGTTCGGTGGGTGCGGCGTCGGCGGCCGCCAGCAGCGCGTCGACCTCCGGATTCGAGTAGCCGGTACCGTTCACGCCCGCGCCGGTGCGGAACACCGGGTTCAGGAAGTTCTCGATGGACGGGTAGTCCGCCACCCAGCCGGACCGGAACACCGTGGTCATCGTCCGCTCGTTGATGCGCGCCCGGAACTCGCCGAAGGTGGGCACGGGCGCGTAGCGGCACTCCCGGCCCAGCGCGGCCGTGATGGTCTCGCAGGTCGCGTCGATCCAGACCTGGTTGGCCGAGTCGTCGTTGGAGCTCAGCTCGATCGGACCTCGGAATCCCGTGGCCTCGAACAGTTCCCGCGCCCGCGCGGGATCGTGGACGCACAGGTCACCGCACTGGTTAGCGACATGGCCGGGCACCTTGGCGGGCACCAGCCCGTCGGCCAGGATCTTGTCACCGTCGAAGGCCTTGTCCACCACGTACTTCCGGTCGATCGCCATCGAGATCGCCTGTCGCAGGCGCGGATCGGCGTAGCGGGAGTCATAGACCGGGAACGACAGCGACTGCACACCCAGGTAGGTGTGGGACAGGTTGCGCCCCGGCAGTTCCGCCTTGTACCGGCCGCCCGCCAGCGCGTCGGCGGGAACGAAGTCGAGGTAGTCCAGCGCGCCGGCCACCACGTCGGCGTAGGCGTCCTCGAGCGCCGCGTAGAACCGGAACTCGACGCCCTCCACCTGCGGCTTGCGCGCGCCGCCGTACTCGTCGTACCGGTGCACGACGATGTTCGCGCCTGGCTCGTGCGACGCGAAACGGAAGGGGCCGTTGCCGATCGGGTGGCGCGCGAACCCGTCCGGATCGGCGAAGAACGACGCGGGCAGCGGGAAGTACGCCGCGTACCCCAATTGGGTGGGGAACGCCGACAGCGGCGCCGACAGCGTCACCTCGAACGTGCGGTCGTCGACCACGCGCAGGCCGGACATCTCGGTCGCGGCACCCGCGTGCACCTCGGAGTAGCCGGCGATGTTCGACAGGTACGGCCCACCCTGCAAGGCATTGGGGCCGTAGGCCGTGTGGTTCCACGCATCCACGAAACTCGTTGCGGTGACGGGGCTTCCGTCGTGGAAGGTCCAGCCCGGTCGCAGGGTGATCGTGTAGACGCGCGAGTCGGCGGTGGTGATCGACTCGGCGACGGCGTTGCGCGGTTCGGCCGTGTCGGTGTCGTATTCGACCAACCCGGTGAACAGGGCGCCCACGATCTTCACGGTGTCGCGATCGGTCGCGTCGCCCGGGACGAGCGGGCGCTGCGGTTCGGTGCCGTTGTAGCTGATGATGCCGCGGTCGCCGGTCTCCTGCTCCTCGGAACAGGCGACGGTGAGCAGCGCGAGAGACGAGAGCGCCAGCGCGCCCGCCACGACGCGCCGCGCGAGTGACCGGATCCGTACCGGCGGCCCGCCGGTGGCGTGGTGTGTGCTCATCTGGCCAGCTCAGCAGAGCGCGGCGTTGACCGGTGGGGTCGCAGGGCAAGAACCGTCAATCGGCGGACGAGCCGCCGGAGCGGGCGTCGCGGGCCGGGCTGTCGGCCGGTTGTCGTGCGGACGGGCCGATCGCTGTCGGACAACCACCGCACGGCATTGACTGGGCCGGAGCAAGAGCTTCCCATCGAGACTCAGGTGGAATTGTGACCGATCACGAAGTCGACGTCCTGGCCATCGGCGCCGGTCCGGCCAATCTGGCGCTGGCCGTCGCGCTCGAGGAGTCCACTGCGCCGCACCTGGCGCAGCGGACCCTGCTGCTCGAACAGCACCCCGACGTGAAGTGGCAGCGCAACCTGCTGCTCCCCTGGGCGCGCAGCCAGGTGTCGTTCCTGAAAGACCTTGTCACCCTGCGTAACCCGCGCAGCCGGTTCTCCTTCCTGAACTTCCTGCACGAGCGCCGCCGCCTGGACGAGTTCGTCAACCTGTCGACCTTCAACCCCTACCGGTGGGAGCTGTCGGAGTACCAGCAGTGGGTGGCGCAGTCGCTGGAGCGGGTGCGCGTGCGCTACAACGCGCGCTGTGTGGCCCTCGCGCCGCGGCGCACCGGCGACGGCCGCGTCATCGGCTGGACCGTCACCCTCGCCGACGGCGACACCGTCACCTGCCGCGACCTGGTGGTGGGCACCGGGCGCGACCCGCATGTCCCCGAGGTGTTCCGCGGCCTGCCGGCCGACCGGGTGGCGCACAGCGCCGAATACACCTCGCGCGTCGCGGAATTGCCCACCGACCGGCCGAGCAGGCCCGTCGTGATCGGCGGCGCGCAGAGCGCGGCGGAGATGTTCATGGCGCTGCACTCCGACCTGCCGCACAGCACGCCCGCGCTGCTCATGCGCTCCATCGGCCTGCAGAACTACCAGACCAGCAAGTTCGTCAACGAGCTGTTCTTTCCCTCGTTCGTGGACGACTTCTACCACTCCGACGCCGAGGTGCGCGCCCGCATCCTCGACGAGGTCCACCTCACCAACTACGCGGGCCTGGCCCCGCCGTTCCTGGACGAGATCTACGCGATGCTCTACCAGCAGCGCATGCTGGGGCGGCGGCGCTCGACCGTGCGCGCCATGACCGAGGTGACCGGCGCGCGGATGGACGGCGGCGAGGTGGTGCTCGAGCTGCGCGACCGCCGCACCGGCAAGATCGAGCCGTTGCGCTGCGACCACGTCTTCCTCGGCACCGGCTACGAGCAGCGGATGCCCGCCCTGGTCGGCGCGTTGCTGACCGACCTGGGCATCACCGAGCCCGCGGTGAGCCGCCGCTACCGCCTGGATCTCGGCGAATCCGCCTGGGGCGCGGTGTATCTGCAGGGCGTCAACGAGGCGACGCACGGCATCTCCGACACCCTCATCAGCGTGCTCGCGCACCGCTCGCAGGACATCGTCGACGATATGCTCGACCGCCGCCACGTCACCGCGGGCGCCTTCCCGGAAAGCCGGACGGCATGATCGAGATCCGCAGCCTGGACCGGGCCGGGCTCACCGAAGCGTACGGCGTCGCCTCCGAGCGGCTGCTGCCGTGGCCCGCGCTCAACGCGCCGTTCGAAGGCGCGTGGTGCGTGCTGGGGCCGGGGCAGGTCTCGGCCGCGCACGCCCATCACGAGTACGAACTGTTCATCGCCCTGACCGGGCGCGCCGAACTGGACGTCGACGGCGAGCGGCGCGCGTTCGTCGCGGGCGATGTGGCGCACCTGATTCCCGGTACCACCCACCACGTCCGCAATGTCGGCGACACCGATTTCGAGTGGTACGCGGTGTGGTGGGACACCGACATGTCGTCGGCGTTCCTGCGCAGGCACGCGGCGGACCCGAAAGGCGTTGCCGCCGAGAATGATGCGGTGTCGCCGTGACCGGGCCGACCATCGTCCTCTCGCCCGCGCCGACGGCGAACGGCGACCTGCACCTCGGCCACATCGCCGGCCCGTTCCTGGCCGCCGACGTCTACACCCGCTACGCGCGCGCCGCCGGCCGCGAGGTGCTGTTCGGCACCGGCGTACAGGACACCTCCACCTACGTCACCACCACCGCCCACCGACTCGGGTTGTCCCCGCAAGCGCTGGTGGAACGCTCCGCGAAGGAGGTGGAGTCCACGCTCACCGCGCTCGGCATCACCGTCGACGCGTTCACCGGGTGGGAGCGCCGCTTCACCTCCTACGTCGCCAGGATCGTCACCGACCTGCGGGACAAGGGCGCACTCCGCTTGCGGCCCATGCCCTTTCCCTACGCTCCCGGCACCGGCGAGTATCTGGTGGACGGGCACGTGGCCGGCACCTGCCCGGTCTGCCTGGCCGACACCGGCGGCGGTCTGTGCGAGAGCTGCGGTCACGCGGTGACGGCGGGGGAACTGCTGGACCCGCGCTCGACACGAAACCCCGAGGAGCGCTTGGAGATCCGCGAAGTCGAAGTGCTCGTGCTCCCGCTGGAGGAGTACCGGGAGCGGCTGCGCGCCCACTTCGCCGACGCCGCCGGACTGCTTCGCCCCCACGCCGCGCAGGTGGTCGCCGAACTGCTGTCCCGCCCACTGCTGGATTTTCCCGTCACCTACCCGATCTCGTGGGGCATCCCCGCGCCGGGCCTGCCCGGCCAGGTGGTGAACCCCAACGCCGAACCGGTGGCGTGGACGACGTATTGCGCCCTGCTCGCGGCCGAGAACCGCGGCCTGGAACCGGATTCCGAGGACTCGCTGTGGCGGCCGGAGGCCGGCGCCACCGTCGTCTACTTCCTCGGTATCGACAATATCCACCCGTTCGGCATCTCGGGGCTGGCGATGCTGCTCGCGCTCGGCGACTACGCGCTGCCGAAACTGTTCCTCACCAACGAGTTCTACGAACTGCGGCACGAGAAGTTCTCCACCAGCCGCGGGCACCTGGTGTGGGGGCGCGATCTGGCCGCCCGGGTGCCGCGCGACCTGATCCGCTTCCACCTGGCCGCCAACAGCCCCGAGTTCCAGCGCACCAGCTTCAGCCACGACGAACTGGTGGCATTGACCAGGACCCGCCTGGTCGAGCCGTGGAACCGAGTGGCCGCCAAGGCCGACGCGTGGGTATGGCGCGGCGAACTGCCCGTCTCCCCGCGCGGGCGCGACGACGCGCGGCGGATGGTCGCGCGGTTCCGCGCCGCCTACGAACTGCCGGGATTCAGCCTGAACCGGGCCGCCGAGACCCTCACCCAGCAGGTGGCGCGGCTGGATCGCACCCCGGCGACCGACGGCGGCGACTACTGCCACCAGGTCGACGTGCTGGTGCGCTGCGCCGCGCCGATCCTGGTGGACCTGGCCGCGGCCGCGCTGGCCGGTTCGGACATGCTGCCGGGCAGCGCGCTCGACGACGTGGTCGCGCGCCGCGCGATCGAACCCGTCCGCATGCCCCGCCTGCCGCAGGTGAGGGCCTGAGATGACCGCCGTCGTGATCGCGGGCGCCGGGGTGACCGGCCTGATCACGGCCGTGCGGTGCGCGCGGGCCGGGCACCGGGTCACGGTGGTGGACCGCGGACCCATTCCCAACCCGGCGTCGGGCTCGTTCGACCACCACCGCGCCGTGCGCGCGCTGGCGCCCGGCGATCCCGGGGCCACCCGCACGGCCGCCGCCCTGCACCGCCGTTGGCTGCGGCTGCAAGCGCTGCTCGGCGGGCAGTTCTACCGCCGGATCGGGGTGGTCACCGGCTACCCCGCCGACGCGGTCGAACCCGCCACCGACGCCGCCGCCCAGGCCGGGCTCACCGTCCGGGTGCTCGCACCACAGGCGTTGCCGCACATCATCTTTCCACACGGGCACCACGCGTTGCTGGAGCTCGACGCCGGTGTGCTGCTCGCCGAACGCGTGCTGCACGCCGCGGCGGCCTGGTTGCGCGCGCAGCCCGCCGTCACGCTGCTGCCGTGGCGGCGGGTGGTCGAGGTCGACGCCGGTGCCGCGCGACTGCGGCTCGACGACGGCAGCCGCCTCACCGGCGATCTCGTGTTGCTCGCCACCGGCGCGTGGACGTCCGAACTGGTCGACAGCCCGGCCGTGCTGCACCGCCAGACCACCGTCTACCTGCGCCCGCCTGCGGCGCTGGCCGGCTGGTGGCACACCGCACCCAGCGCCGGGCGCGTCGGCGCCGACGGGACGGGCTGGTTGATGCCGCCGGGCGCGGGCACGCTGCTCAAGCTCAGCTCGTCGGGGTTGTGCCGCACCGTCACCTCGCTCACCGAACCCGGTGAAACCCCCGACACCGCAAGGGCATACGTGGCACAGATCCTCACCGACGCCCACCGCTACCGGATCGCCGCCATCAAACACTGCCACTACACCGTCGGCGCCACCGCGCTCACACAACCGGGCCCCGCGGTGTGGGCCCGCGCCGCCACCGGCGGCGACGGTTTCCGCACCGCGCCACTGGTCGCCGACCACCTAGTCGAACTCGCGGCCGGTCGTCCGGCCGCCTGACGCGCGAAGGAATTCCCATGACCTCCAACGACATCCTGCTCGTCATCGGCAGCGGGCTGCGGCTCTACCGCGAGTACCTGGTGCGCTCGGTCACCGCCCGCGCCCGCGCCGCCGGCCTGGACCTGGTGCTGCTCAACAACCTCGAACCCACCTGGCAGGACGCGTATTTCGACGAGATCGTCGTGGCGAACGTCTTCGATCACGACATCCTCGCCGCGCGGGCACGCGAGATCGCCGCCCGCAGGCGCGTGGCCGGTGTGCTGTGCTGGGACGAACCGCTCGTGCAGCCCGCCGCCGACCTGGCCGAGGAATTCGGCGTGCCCGGCCTCTCCGCGACCGGTGTGCGCGGCTGCCGCGACAAGAACCGCACCCGCGCCGTGCTCACCGACGCCGGTCTGGTGCAGCCGCTCTTCGAACTCACCACCACGCCGGAGCAGGCCGGGGCCGCCGCCGAGCGCATCGGCTACCCGGTCGTGGTGAAACCCCAGGCGCTCGGGGCGAGCATGGGCGTGGTGCTGGCCCGTGACCACGCCGAACTCGATACCGCGTTCACCACCGCCACCGGCGCGAGCACCATCGGCGACGCCCCGTTCCGCGGCACCGCGATCGTTGAGGAATACGCCGTCGGCCCGGAGATCAGCGTGGACGCCGCCGTGTACAAGGGCGAGTACCTGCCGATGTTCCTGGCGCGCAAGCGAACCGGGCTCGAACCGTACTTCGAGGAGCTGGGCCACCTCGTGGACGGGGCCGACCCGTTGCTCGCGGACGAGACCCTGCTGACCACCCTCGCCGCCGCGCACCGCGCCCTCGGCGTCGAGAACGGCACCACCCACACCGAAGTGCGGCTCACCGCGCGCGGACCGCTCATCATCGAGGTCAACGGCAGGCTGGGCGGCGACCTCATCCCGTTCCTGGGCAAGATCGCCACCGGCATCGACCCCGGCGAGGTGCTGGTGGACGTCGCCACCGGTCACCGGCCCGCCACCACACCCACCCGGCGCGCCGCCGCGGGCATCCGGTTCGGCTACCCGGAACACGACCTCACCGTGCGGTCGGTCACCGTGCCCGAGCACGCGCCGGGACTCGTCACGGCGGCCGCGATGGTGGAGCCGGGCGCCGAATTACGTTTGCCCCCTGGCGGTTACATCGCGCGGCACTCGTTCGTGGTGTGCGAGGCCGCCGATGCGCCGCGCTGCGCCGACCTGCTCCGGTCCGCCGCCGACGCCGTCGAGGTGACCGGCGACCCGCTGGAACCGCTCGCCGCGGGCACGACCTTCACCCTGCCCGCCGGACTGCTGGACGCCGACAAATGATCAACTACGACGGGCGGCGCTTCCGCAACCCCGACAGCGACGACGGCGTCGTCGCCCGCTACCACCAGCGCGGCGACCTGGTGTGGGCCTCGTTCGCCGGCGGCAAGGTACGCCGCGGCGCGCTCAACGGCCTCTGCGACGAGGACGGCGTGCTGCACCTGGCCTACACGATGGTGCTGCACGGCGGCGACATCATCTCGGGCTTCACGCGGTCCGAACCCGAACGAACCCCTGACGGACTGATCCGGCTGCGCGAGGAGTGGGAACGGTACGGCGCGGGCGGTAGCAGCGGGGTCTCGTATCTGGAGGAGATCCGGTGAACCGGTTGCTGCGTGAATTCGGGGCGTGGGAGTGGAATGCGCCCACCGAGCGCCGCCGGCTGGGCACGGAAGACGCTGCGGCGCATGATGCCTCACGGATGTCGGCGGCCGATCGGCGCTGGGCCACGATCGGCCGTGGCACAACGGAATTGAGGGCGTTCGACGGCGTGCGGCGCACCTGTCCCGAGGAGGATCGGTGAACACACGCTTCGAGACCCTGGCCGCCCTCGACGCCGGAATCGTGCGCTATCCCCGCGATTTCGGTTTCGCTGCGGCCGGGACGCCGTTCAACAAGCGGTACGCCGACATCACCCCGGCCGCCGTGCTCTCGGTGCGCGACACCACCGACGTGGCGCGCGCGATCACGTGGGCGCGGGAGGAGGGCGTGCCGCTTGTCGCGCGCGGCGGCGGGCACAGCTACGCGGGCCATTCCGTCGGCCCGGGGTTGGTGCTGGATCTGCGCGGACTCTCCGACATTCGGGTCGACGCCGAACGCGGGCTGATCACCGTCGGCGGCGGCACACCCAACGGACTCGTCTATGAGGCGCTGGAGCGGCACGAACTCGCTGTGCCGCTGGGCAATTCGGATCAGGTCGGCATCGGCGGGCTCACCCTCGGCGGCGGTGTCGCGGCGGTCTCGCGGGCGTTCGGCCTCACCGCCGACGCGCTCGTGTCCACCGAGATCGTGCTCGCCGACGGCAGTACCCGCGTGTGTTCGGCCACCGAGAACGCCGACCTGTTCTGGGCGTGCCGGGGTGGGGGTGGCGGGAACCTGGGCGTCAACACATCGTTCACGTTCCAGGCGCGCGACACCGTGCCCAGCTCCACCTGCCTGCTGCTGTGGGAGTGGCCCCACGCCAGGCACGCGCTCACCGTGATGCAGGAGATCATGGCGGGCGCGCCCGACGAATTCGCCGCGCGCATCGGCGCGAGCCGGGCCGGTGACGCGCCGGGCGCCGTCTCGGTGATCGGCCAATATCTCGGCCCCGCCGGCGAACTGCGCGAAATCCTCGCACCGGCGTTCGCCGCGGCCACCCCGTTCCGGGCCGACATCGAGGACCGGACCTATTGGGAGGCAAAGGACTACCTGCACCACGAGACCTCCGGCGACCCGTTCGCGGTGCGCACCCGTTGCACGCCGAAGCCCCTCGCCGAATCCGGCGTCGACGCGGTGATCGACGCGATCGACCGCTGGCCCGGCAGCGGCAACCCCGACGGCGCGGGCGTCGCCCTGTTCACCTGGGGCGGGGCGATCAACCGGATTCCCGTGGGCGACAGCGCCTTCCCACACCGCGACACGCTGTTCCTGGTGTCCATGGACACCTCGTGGAGCACGACCGATACCGCGCGCACCATGTGGTGCAACCTCGAATGGCTCGACACCCTCTACGAGGAGATGGGCGACTACGCCACCGGCGCCGCCTACGTGAACTTCACCGACCCCGCGCTCACCGACCTCTCGGCCTACTACGGGCCCAATCACGACCGCCTGGCGCGGATCAAGCACCGGTACGACCCGGACGGCTTCTTCCGCTTCCCGCAGGCCATCACCCCTCTCAGCAAGGAGAACGTCCGATGACCGTCGTCGCCGAGCCCCACACCGATTCCGGTGAGATCCTCGCCCGCGCACAGGAACTCGCACCGCTGCTGCGCGAGCGCGCCGAGGAGATCGAGCGCGCCCGCAGGCTGCCCGCCGATATCGTGGACCTGCTGCGCGACGCGGGCGTCTTCCGCATGGGATTCGCCCGCGAGTGGGGCGGGCCGGAACTGACCTCCGTCGAGCAGACCGAGGTGGTGGAGGCGCTCTCCTACGGTGACGCCTCCGTCGGCTGGTGCGCCATGATCGGCTCCGACACCGGCCTCTACGCGCGATTCCTCGAGGAGAGCGTCGCCAAGGAGATGTTCGGCAGTCTCGACATGGTCACGGCCGGGCTGCTGTTCCCGACCGGCCGGGCCGAGCGCACCGCGGGCGGGTTCCGGCTCAGCGGGCGGTGGCAGTTCGGCAGCGGGATCACCCACGCCGACTGGGTCGTGTCGGGCGCGTTCCTGTACCGCGACGGCGATGCCGAGCGCGACGCCACCGGCGCACCCGATTCGCGGCTGTTCATGGTGCCCCGCGCGCAGGTCGAGATCATCGACACCTGGCACACCACCGGGCTCGCGGGCAGTGGCAGTTGCGACTACCGCATCGCCGACGTGTTCGTCCCCGAGGAGCACACACTCGAATTCTCCAGCGTCCGACACGGTTTCGGTGCGCTCGGCCAGCCCGAGGTGCACATGCGCACCATGCCGGGCGTCCCACTGGGCGTGATGCGGGCCGCGCTGGACTTCGCCCGCGCCGAATCCGCCGCCAAATCCGACGATTACCGCACGCAGGTGACGATCGGAGAATGCGAGGCGGACTTGCACGCCGCCCGCGCCGGCGTGTACACCGCGATGCACCGTCAGTGGGAAATCCTCAGCGCCGGAGGCACTCTCGACGACCTCTCCCCCGACGAACGCGCCGCTCTGCCCCTCTCGCGCCTGCACGCCTTCCGCACGGCCCGCCGCGTCGTCTCCCGCCTCTACGACCTGCGCCAGACCGCCGCCATCTATCGCCCCTCCCCGCTGGACCGCTGGTTGCGCGACACCACCACCATGTGCCAGCACATCGTCGCCCAGGACCGCATCCTCCAGTCCGCCGGCGCGTATCTGCTCGGCGGCACGCCGTCGTTCAAGCTGAGCTTGGGGCTGGTCTGATCCGCTGCCGGGTCCGTACCGTCCGCCTAGACTGCGCGGTATGGACCCGCTGGCGCGGACTCGGAAGATCTGCCTGGCGCTCCCGGAGGCGAGTGAACGACTGAGCCACGGGACGCCGACATTTTTCGTGCGCGCGAAGACTGTCTTCACGATGTACACCGAGGACGCGTACGACGAACCTGGGCCGGCGCTATGGGTGCCCGCCCCGGACGGGGTGCAGGGCGAGTTGATCGACGCAGAACCTGACCGCTTCTTCCGACCGCCCTACGTGGGGCATCGCGGGTGGATCGGGGTGCGGCTCGATGTGGAGCCGGATTGGGGGGAGATCGGGGAGATCATCCGGGACGGGTACCGGAAAGTGGCGCCGAAGAGGCTGAGTGCGTTACTCACAGACTGAGTTGAACAGTCCGGTTCGCGGACATCGGGACTGCCGGAAACCGTAGCCATTGGCTGGGGAATCGGTCGGCGTGCAGAACCGCCGATCGACTCATCTCCGCACGCGCGGGGAGTGCAGCCGCGGTCCGATACCTGGGCGTGTTCGGGGGCTCCTCCCCACATGCGCGGGGAGCATACGGTTGCACGACTGGCTGGCGGCGGAGCGCCGGGGCTCATCCCCGCGTGCGCGGGAAGCATACTTCTTGACCTGGGCGTTCCCGATCATAATGCCCGATTCTCATTCACTTTGCCCACCCGACTCATCCACACTCGCCCCCTCCATTCCAGCCTCGACCACCCCCTCCTCCGTCAGCTCCAACCGGCGGGTGACGCCGATGTCGTCCAGGAAGCGCGGGTCGTGGCTGACGACGATCAGCGCACCCTCGAATCCCGCGAGCGCTTCGGCCAGGTGGCGGAGGCCGGACATGTCCAGATTGTTCGTCGGCTCATCGAGCAGGAGGAGCCGGGGCGCCGGATCGGCCAGCAAGACCGTGGCCACTGCGGCACGCAGACGTTCTCCACCGGAAAGCGCCGCCGCGGGAACGTCGGCGTCCGACCCGCGAAAGAGGAAGCGCGCCAATCGAGTCCGGATTTCGTGGGGAGTCGCGTGCGGAGCGCGGTCGGCGACGTTCTCGAAAACGGTCCGGTCCTCATCGAACACGTCGAGCCGCTGGGGCAGCAACGCGAACGGCACCTTCGGCGGGGCGTCCGCGATCTGCCGAAGCAGCGTGGACTTGCCGACACCGTTGCGCCCGGTCAGCGCGATCCGTTCCGGACCCGAAACCCGCAGCGTCACAGTGGGTCCGCACCGCAGCCGGACGTCCTCCACCTCGAGCACGTCCTGCCCCGGATACAACCGGGTGTCGGGCAGGTCGATGCGAATCACCTTGTCGTCGCGCACCAGTTCCTCGGCCCGATCGAGCTTCTCCTTCGCCTCCTCCAGCTTCTCGATGTGCGTGCCGCGCAGCTTGCCCGCCGACTCCTGGGCGGCCCGCTTCCGCGCTCCCGCCAGGATTTTCGGCATGTTGTCGGCCTGCTTCTTCCCGTAGCGCTGCCTGCGATCCAGTTTGATCCGCGTCTCGACCAACTCCTGCGACTGCTTGCGCACATCCCCGCGCGCCTCGCGCACCGCCGCCCGCGCCGCCTCCTGTTCGGCCGCCACGATCCGCTCGTATTCGCTGTAAGGCCCGCCGAAGAATCGCAGCTCCCCTTGCCGCAGTTCGGCGATCACGTCCATCCGCTCGAGCAGTTCCCGATCGTGACCGACGGTCAATACCGTTCCGGAGAACTGCTCGACCACATCGTAAAGCCGTTCCCGCGCAACATGATCCAGATTGTTCGTCGGCTCGTCGAGCAACAAGACCTGCGGCTCGGCCAGCAGCTGCGCCACCAACCCGAGCAACACCGTCTCTCCGCCCGACAACGTATCCAGTCGCCGATCCAACCCTTCGGCCGAATCTGCCACATACTTCAGCCCGAGCCGCCCGAGCAACGCAAGCGCACGCTCCTCCACATCCCAAGCGGCACCGACGGTTTCGAAGTTCTCCTCGCTCCCCTCGCCCGCCTCTATCCGATGCAGCGCCGCTCGCACTTCGGCGATCCCGAGCACCTCATCCACCCGCAGCCCGTCCCCGAGCCCCAGATCCTGCCGCAGATACCCGAGCCGCCCCGCCACGGTCACCGACCCCCGAGCAGGCCGCAGTTCCCCCGCGATCAACCGCAATAACGTCGACTTCCCGGCCCCATTGGCCCCCACCAACCCGACATGCCCTTCGGGCACCACAGCCCCGAGCCCATCGAACACGACAGACCCATCCGGCCAGGAAAAAGAAAGATCAGAAAAAGACAGTGCACCCATGCGCCACTCCTGAGGTTGCGAAGAAGAACCACGGCCCGCACCCCGCGAACCGCCGAAACCGCTACCTCAAGAAATCAACGCGCACTCCCACCGCCGACAACAAAGACGGCACCCAGGATAAGCACACCCCACCACCCCACGCCACCCCTATTTCCGACATCACACCCCGACCGGCCTGCCGGCCCCTTCCGGACCGACCTATGCGCCAGACCTCGCTCGTACCCCGAGCCCGGCGGTGGCGCCTCTCCCGAACTCGGCAACGTCCAGAGATCGTCGCTCAGCGCACCTGGTCACCAGCCCACGAACGGTCCCCGCACTCTGTCCAGACCCAGCGGTCCGGCAGCAGAAGCGCACCATGGGCGATCCGTGTCCGGTTCCGCGCCCACGATCAGTCTGCCGATTCGCGGCAGCCGACCGTCACAACTCGCCGATGCCATCCAGCGCTCGAAGTGCCTGGGAAACCTCGGCTTCGTGGAATCCGGTGCGATAACGCGTCTCCAACGCACCCAGAGCATCGAACACCCCTCGCATCAGCTCCGGCCACACCTGCGCGACCGACTCGGGCACGAATCTCACGATCTCGTCTTCCGAAGCAGGGCGCCCCGACCGAGAAAGATCCTCGATCTCCACATCGGTGATCACGATCCTGACCCGGGTTGCCGCCGCCACCTGCGACGGTATCGATCGGGCGAGTCGCCTCAGATACTCACCGTTCTCCGGGCTCCACCACCCCAAAGCGACGATCACCTCGCGGGGCACGTTCGCCAGCTCGAACGGCAGGCGTCGAACAACCTGGAAGTCGCCGGCACCGATGACAAGTTCCCGAACACGCCCGCCGTCCGACACCTACGTCTCCCCGATCCGTGTGCTACTTGGCACCTCGCCTATCTGAAACATCCTGGCGGAAAATAGGTTCCGCTCACGACATCTGGCGATCGCCTGTCGAGACAGGGCCGACGAACCTAAACGCCCTACGGCAGCGGAACCGTCGAGGGCAGGTTGATGTAGCTCGGGTTGTCCGGGTCCAACGCCAAATACTGGGGTTTCAACTCGGTGTTGTTCAACATCGGCCGGAACGGGACGCCTTTCGGGGAGTTCGCCGCGTAGATGTCCAGGCGGAGCCGGTGGCCCGGCTTCAGCACCGCTTGGGTGGGGATGACGGCGATGTCGAGAGGGGTTGGGGTGCCTGGGGTTACGGGGAGCATGCTGTCGAGGGTGATGGGGTTGTAGGGGGCGGTGTAGTCGCCGGAGGGGGAACGGGTGCTCTGGGATTCGTCGACGGCGCGCATGGAGGTGGTGAGCTGGCCGGTGGTGAGGACGGTGGAGGTGCCGTCGGGGGAGACGTCGTTGACGGTGACGGTCCAGTAGCCGTCCGTGGCGTCGTGAATCGTGTTGAGGTGCACCGAGATCGGGCCGGACACCACGGTGGGGGTGGTGACGGGGGCGGTGGTGAAGGTGAGTGCGTTGGTCTCCGCGATGCGGGAGTCCTTGGCGCACATGTCGAGGAACGCGGTGAGGCCCGCCGACCCCTGCGCGGTGTCGCGGGAGCAGATGGTGGTGAGACCCGGTGCGACGGTGAGGTTTTCGGCGTCGGAGGGCCGGTGCTGCACCAGGGAGCCGTCGTGCAGACTGTCGGAGGTGCTGCCGCTCGGGTCGGCGGAGAGGTACACGCGGCGGTGCACGGCGTCGGACCGGGGGAACTCGGGCAGCGTCACCCAGTCACCACCCTGCTCCCACACCACGATCGGCCCGTAGTCGTCGACACCGTTCTCGATGTCCTTGAGCCACTTGTCGAACCACGCGCGCTGCAACACGTCGAGCCGGGGTGGCGCGCCGGGTGAGCCGGTGCCCGCGCCGGGGTTGGCGTGGTAGGTGTTGCCGATGACGAGCTTCTTCTGCGTCTCGGGCAGGGGCATGGCGTCGTAGAGCTTGGTGGCGCTGTTGGCGAAGATGTCGTGCCAGCCGCCGTACACGAAGGTGGGCACGCTCACCTGCTGCGGGCTGCCCAGAATCCCTCGGCGGAACGGGCTTCCCTCGTCCAGCGCGTCGGCGAGAGCGGGCGGCACGTCCTCGAGCGACGGCGTGAGCAGCGCCTGGGCGAGCAGGTCGAAGTTGGTGTTCGGGTCGCGCAGCCGCTCGTCGAACCACTTCCAGTCGAACGTGCCGTTCAGCATGGAGGCCACGTCGGGAATCAGCTTCATCTGATTCACATTGCTCAACCACAGCGGCAGGAAGGTGGTGCCGATGCCGCCGCCGGGCGCCACCACGTCGCGCATCAGGTCGCTGCCGGGCTCGACCGGGAAGATCGCTTTCAGCGGCGCGGGCGCGTTCTCGGCGGCGCGCAGCTGGTTGATGCCCGCGTAGGAGCCGCCGCTCATGGCGATCTCGCCGTTGGACCACGGTTGCGCGGCCGCCCAGTCGATCACCTCGCGGGTGTCGAGTTGTTCGCGGGCGCCGAGGGTGTCCCAGCCGCCCTGGGAGAATCCGGTGCCGCGCACGTCGACCACCACGAGGTTGTAGCCGCCGCGGAGGAGTTTGCGGTCGATGCCGAGCACGGTCTGCACGGTGCCGCCGTCGAGCGCGTGCAGCAGGTCCTCGAAACCGCTGAACTCGGTGCCGGACAGGTTGATCCGGCCCACCAGGTCCATCACGGTCGGCTGCAACCCGGGCACCGCCAGCGCCGAATCCACCAGGTTGGTCAGCAGTTTCGTGTACGGGGTGAGGTTGACGATGGTCGGCAGCGGCTCGGTGGCGGGCCCCTGACCGGTGTGCGAGGGGCGGTAGACGTTGGCCTTGAGGACGACGCCGTCGCTCATCGTGATCGGCACGTCCCAGGTGATGTCGACATCCGAGTACGGTTGCGGCCCGTCGTGCAGGGCGGTCCACTGCTGCGCCAGCGCGGTGAGATCGGGCGTCTCCGGACGCGGCGGCGTCGACGTCCACCACGCGGCCACGATGGTCACGGCGACCACCAGCGCCACCACCGCCGAACGAACGACCACCCCCGACAGCGCCCTCGACCGGATCGTCCTCGACACCCCTGTCCTCTCCGTCGCCGATCACCGATCACATGACTGTGACCGAGACCATAGCAATCGGCTACCGGGGAATCGGGGAGGTACGGACCGGTCGGCACGTCGCGCCGGTGCGTAGCCAGGAGCACGCCTCAGCACCGCCACGACACCGGACGCGCCGGACAACACGCGAACGCCGGGCTGCGGACGGACGCACCGAGCAGTGCGGGATGCCGCAGGTGCGTCCCCTACACCTTCACGATCGACGTGAGCGGATAATCCCCCTGGCGGGACCGCCCGTCCAGGAACCCGAGCTCCAGCACCACGGCCGCCGCCACCACCTCGGCGCCCACCGACGCGAACAGCTCGGCCGCCGCCGACAGGGTGCCGCCGGTGGCGAGCACGTCGTCGAGCAACAGCACCCGGCGCCCCGACAGCTCCACGCTGTCGCCGGGGATTTCCAGTGCGGCCGAACCGTATTCGAGGCGGTACTCGCGGGTGTGCACGGGCGGCGGCAGCTTGCCCGCCTTGCGGACGGCGAGCACGCCGGTGCCCAGCGTGGCGGCGACGCCCGCGCCGAGCAGGAAGCCGCGCGCGTCGACGCCGGCGACGAGGTCGGCGTCGGGGGCACAGGCGGCCAGGCAGTCGATGACCGCGCGGAAACCCTCGGGATCGGCGAACACCGGGGTGAGGTCGGCGAAGCGGACGCCGGGTTCGGGGAAGTCGTCCCGCCACCGGGTGAGGCGTTCGACCTGTCCGGCCGCCTTGGCGGTCCGCTCGGCGACTATCTCGTCGGATTCGACCGCCGCGTGCTTACTCATCGACACCTCTCCATGGTCACGCACCCACCAACACCTGTCACCGCCGCAACACCCAGCGGTCCATGTTCCAGCCGGTGCCACCCTGGGTGGGACCGGCCACACCGTTGTGCAGACCGGCGCCGAAGGCGATGGTGCGCGGGGTGGCGAACAACGGAATGCTCGGAATCTCCGCCCACAGCAGGTTCTCGGCCTCGGTCCGCAGGCCCAGCTGCGCGGCCGAGTTGTCGTCGGCCGCAAGCTGATCGGTGATCGCATCGTAACGGCCGTTCCCGAATCGCCCGAAATCGAGGCCGTTGACCGGGCGCAACGCGCTGGTCGCGAACACCCCGGTCATCGAACCGGCGGGGCCGGGAGCCGAGGCGGTGCCGGCGAGCACGGCGTCGACGGAACCCTCGGTGAGGGCGGTGGGGCGGAAGTCGGGCGCGCCCGCGTCCACGACGGTGATGCCGGCCGCGCGGCAGGCCTCGGTGATCTTGGCGACAGTTTTCGCGCGCCGGTCGTCGGGGGTGAGGTAGCCGATCCGGACGGTCGGATTCGGGGTGCCCGCGGCGGCCAGCGCGGCCGTCGCGCCCGGCACGTCGCTGCCGCGGTAGCGCTCGGCGGCACCGATGGTGGCGCCGTAGAACAGCGAATCCTGCTGGGTGATCAGGGAATTCAGCGGCCCCTCGCCGAGGCCGGTGCCCGGCAGGTCGGCCGCCTTGCCCAGTTCGTCGTAGAGCGCCTGGCGCGGCACGCACAGCGCGAACGCGCGGCGCGCCTCCGCCGAGGCGAACACTCCCCCGGTCGAGAGCACCAGTTGCTCGGCGCCGCGCCCCGGCACGTTGGCGACGGTGAACCCGTCCAGATTCAGTTCGGGCACCGAGTTCATGCCGATGTCGACCACGCCGACGGCGTTGTCCGACACCTTCTGCTTCAGATCCGAGGTCTTGTCGAAGACCACGATCCGCCCGGTCTCGGCGGCATTCCCCCACCAGCGCTCGTTCGCGACGAGTACGAGACCTTCTTCGGCGCTGAAGGATTCGACGCGATAGGGCCCCGAGGAGGGGAACCGGGTGAGGTCGATGTCGCCGGATCCGAAGTTCCACCCGGTGTTCCAGAAATCGGCGAGCCGCGCGATGGCATCGGGTTCGGCGTTCTGCACCGCCGACACCGCGTTCGGCACGTCGGCCACGCGCGCGGCGACGTGCGCGGGCATCAACTCACCGGCCGCGAACAGGGTGCGCCACGGCTGATACCAGCGGCCCGGCCGGAACACGACGGTGGCGTCCTTGGACCCCGGCTGGCAGTCGACCCGCTCGATGTCGGCGTAGCCCGCGGTGCTGGCGGAGTCGAATTGCGGTGTGCCGTCGGGCTGTTGGAACCGGCCGCTGCGCGCCGCCCAGGTCAGCACCAGATCGTCGCAGGACGTGGGCACGCCGTCGGAGTACACACCGTCGGGGTTGAGCCGGTACTGGATGGTCTGGGACTCGCCCGGCACTTCCTTGGCGGTGCCGACATCGGTGTCGGCGACCGGCTGCCCCTCGGGTCCGGTGTAGAAGAACCCGGTGAGCACGCGCGAGAAGAGCGCGGCCGACCCGCTGCTCGCGCCGACGGCCGTACCGCCGTTGTAGCTGGTGACGACCGCGTCGACGGCGTAGCCGATGGAGGGCACCTGACTCTGCCCCGAACACCCGGCCACCGCACCGGCGGCCAGGGTGCCCACGGCGACCGCTCCGATCAGACGCACCGCAGCACCGCGTGGCTGTCGCATGGAACGCACTCCTGACGTCGGGGGGGTCAGTGCCGCCTCTTGTGCCGCTTTCCGGACGGACGGGCGCCGGCGCGGGGACCGGTCGCCTCGCGCGGCCTGCGCACGGGCGTCTCGGGCCGTTCGCGACCGGTGGCCGCGACCGCGCGCCGCTCGGCTTCCGCGCCCGCCCTGGTCTTCGCCGCTCCGGACCGCTTGGCCTGCACCTTCTTGGTGTGGGCCGCGATCGGGCCCCACCGCTCCTTGATCGACACCAGCAGCGGGGTGCCGAGGAAGATCGAGGAGAAGGTGCCGACCATCAGGCCCACCAGCTGCACCAGCGCCAAGTCCTTGAGGGTGCCGACGCCGAGCATCCACACCGCGATCACCATCAGGCCCACGATCGGCAGCACACCGATGACGGTGGTGTTGATCGAGCGCATGAAGGTCTGGTTGACGGCGAGGTTGGCCTGTTCGGCGTAGGTGCGCCGGTTCAGGTGCTCGATGCCGCGCGTGTTCTCCTCCACCTTGTCGAACACGATGACCGAGTCGTACAGCGAGAAGCCGAGGATGGTCAGGATGCCGATCACGGTGGCCGGGGTGACCTCGAAGCCGACGAGCGAGTACACGCCCGCCGTGACCACGACGTCGAAGAACAGCGACGCCATCGCGGCGATGGCCATGTCCCGCTCGAAGCGGACGGCGATGTACAGCGCGGCGAGGACCAGGAACACCACCAGCGCGATCAATGCCTTGCGGGTCACCTGATCGCCCCACGTCTCGCTGACATCGGAAGTGCTGATCGCGGCCACGCTGGGGTTGCCGTCGCGGTCCAGCGGCTGGAAAGCCTCGAACAGCGCGGCGTTGAGCCGCTCGACCTGCGACTGATCCAGTGCCTCGGAACGGATCAGCATCGTGGCGGTGGAACCGCTGCCCACCGACTGCACGGTGACCGGGTCGGTGCCCAGCGCGTCGTGGTAGACCGTCTCGATCTGCTCGGTGGTCGCGGTACCGGCCGGGAACTGGATGCGCGATCCGCCCTCGAAGTCGATGCCGAAGCTGAACCCGCGGAACACGATGCTGCCCAACGAGATCAAGACCATGACGGCGCACACGGTATACCAGAAGCGGCGGCGGCCGATGACGTCGATCGCACCGGTGCCCGTGTAGAGACGGTTGAAGAAACCGTGCTCCGGCGCACGGCCAGGTCCCGACGGCGACTGGGCGTCTTCGACCATCGACGGAGTGGTCTGGCTGTTGCTCATCGCGTCCTCACGCTCTCGGAGACCGATCCCTGGGCGGCGCGGCGCTCACGCGCGACTTCCTGGATCGCGCCCAGACCGTTCATCGACGGCCGCGCCCAGAACTCGCGGCGCGAGGCCAGCAGCACCAGCGGCCAGGTCACCAGGAACACCACGACGACGTCGAGGATGGTGGTCAGGCCGAGGGTGAACGCGAAGCCCTTCACCTGGCCGACCGCGAGCACGTACAGCACGGCGGCGGCCAGGAAGCTGACCGCGTTACCGGTCAGGATGGTGCGCCGGGCGCGCTGCCAGCCCCGCGGCACCGCCGAGCGGAAGCTGCGGCCCTCGCGCATCTCGTCCTTGATTCGTTCGAAGAACACCACGAACGAGTCGGCCGTCATACCGATACCGATGATCAGGCCCGCGATGCCCGCGAGATCGAGGGTGAAGCCGATCCAACGGCCGAGCAGAACCATCAACCCGTACACCCCGAGGCCGGACAACAGCAGGGACAGGCCGGTGAGGAAGCCCAGCATGCGGTAGTAGACCAAGCAGTACAGCAGGGTGATCGCGAGACCGACCGCACCGGCGATCAGGCCCGCGCGCAGCGAGGACAGGCCCAGTGTCGCCGACACCGTCTCCGCCTCGGAGGTCTGGAACGACAGCGGAAGCGAACCGTACTTCAGCGTGTTCGCCAGCTCCCGCGCCGAGGAGGCGCTGAACGAGCCGGAGATCTGGGTGGTGCCGCCGAGCTGCGGGCCCTGCTGCACCTGCGGCGCGCTCACCACCTGCGAATCCAGCGTGAACGCCACGCGGCGCTGCACGTATTCGCCGGTCAGATCGGCCCAGGCGTCGCTGCCGGTGGACTTGAACTCCAGGTCGACCACCCAGCGCGACTGCTGGGTGTCCAGGTTGGAGGTCGCGTTGGCGATCTCCTGGCCGTCGATGCGGCTCTTGTCGAGCAGGAACACCTCGGTGCCGTCCTGCGAGCAGGTCACCAGCGGCAGGTTCGGGTCGTCGTTGCCCGCGAGCGGGTCGGGCTTGGTGCAGTCCAGCGCCGCCATCGCGGCCAGCTGCGTCGCCTGATCGGTGCTCTGCCTGCTGGCGCGGGCCTCGGCGATCTCGCGCTGGGTCTGCTCCTGCGGCGTGAGCGACGGTTCCGCGGGCTCGTCGGTGGGCGCCTGCGCGGGGAACACCCGCTGCTGCGGTTCCGACGGCTGCTCGGCGGGCGCCGGGGCCGGTTCGGGCGCGGGTGTGGTGGCGCCGGGCGTGGTCTGCTGCGCGGGCGGGGTCTGCTGGGCGCCCGCGATCGGCGGGGAGGCCTGCAACACCGGGCGGATGTAGAGCTTGGCGGTGGTGGCGAGCGCGCGGGCCTGCTGGCCGTCGTCGCCCGGCACGGTGATGACGATGTTCTCGCCCTCGATGGCCACCTCGGAGCCGGAGACGCCGAGACCGTTGACGCGGTTCTCGATGATCTCCTGCGCCTTCTTCAGGCTGTCCTGGCTGGGGCTGCTGCCGTCGGGCGTGCGCGCGGTCAGCGTGACCCGCGTACCGCCCTGCAAGTCGATGCCGAGCTTGGGTGTCGGGTCCTTGTCACCGGTGAAGAACACCAACGCATAGATCACGGCAAGCAGCGCGGCGTAGACGCCGAGCAACCTGAGCGGATGCGCCGATCCCTGAGAAGGTGGCACAGTACGTATCTCCTAGGCGGGAAGTCGAGGATGGATCCAGGCGCACACGGCGGACCGCCGCCGGAGGCAGGTGCGTCCGGCGCGCGGTCGGGGGCGCCGCGGCGGTCAGTCCTTGGTCAGCCGGGTCTCGGTCTGCTCGGGCGTCTCCTCGGCCGGGTCGGCCGGGGTGTCGTCCACGGTCTCGTCCGCGATCTCGTCGGCGGGCTCGCGGACCTCGCGGATCGCCAGGCGCAGCCACGTGGTGACCACGTCCTCGGCGATCTCCAGGTCGACGGTGTCCTCGTCGAGCTCTACCACGGTGCCCCACAGACCGGACGTGGTGACCACCTGGTCGCCGATCTTCAGGCTGTCCTGCATCGTCGCCGTCTTCTCGGCTTCACGCTTCTGGCGGCGCAGGCCGAGCAGGATCGGGATGAACAGGGCAACGAGTATCAGCAGAAACAGAAAATCCATCGTCGGAGTCAGTCCCTGTCTTGTGGGTGGGATGGACAAGTACCCACACAGTCTGCCAGTTGCCGCCCGAGCCGCCACACCCGCACACCCTCGACGAGCGGCGGGGGTGTCCACCGGCAGGTCGGAGGAGGGTTTCGCCGAACGCGAAATGCCCCGCGACCGGTGATCGCGAGGCATTTCCCGAGCTGGGCTCGGTCAGGCTGTAGCGGATTCGCCTGACCCGCTCAGGCGGTAGCCGATCGGCCTGATCGGGGGCCCTGCGTGGTGACGCTGCGCTACCTCCTCCGGGCCTGACCCGCTCAGGCGGGCACCGACCCGTAGGCGTAGTCGTCGAGCGGGAAGCTCACCGCGTGGCGATGGGTGCTGACCGTGCTGTTCGGGCGCAGCAGCGCGGCCTCGCCGTGCTGGTTGAAGTAGTAGCTGCGCGAACTCGCGCAGTCGCCGCCGTAGAACACCGACGAGCCGAGCTTGTCGGTGACGGTGTCGAGGAAGCGCTCGTTGGCCGCCTCGGTGACCTCGAAGGTGGTCTCCCCGCGCCGGAACAGCTCGCCGAGCAGCCGGGCCATGTGCTTCATCTGCGCCTCGATGGTGGTGAAGTACGACAGGCCGCTGTAGGAGTACGGGCTGTTGAGGCTCAGGAAGTTGGGGAACTTCGGCACGGTGATGCCCTCGTAGGCCTGGAAACGGTTGTCGCGCCAGAACTTTCCGAGGTTCACCCCGTCGCGCCCGATGATCTCGATGGCGGGGAAGTTCACGTCCCACAGGTTGAAGCCGGTGGCCAGGATCAGGGTGTCGATCTCGGTCTTGTGCCCGTCGGCGGTGACGATGCCGTCGGGCGTGACGTGATCGATGGAGTTGGTCTCCAGACGCACGTGCGGCCGGTTGAACGTCTTGAAGTACTCGTTGGAGAAGGTGGGCCGTTTGCAGCCGAAGTCGTAGTGCGGGGTGAGCTGTTCGCGGGTCTTCTTGTCGCGCACCTGGGCGCGCAGGTGCGCCTTGGCCAGCAGCGCCGCCGCCTTGTTCAGCGGCTTGGCCTGGTCGTAGTGCAGCACGCCGACCACCATCAGGGCTTCCAGCATCGACGTGTTGACCAGCCGGGCGGCCTTCTGCGTGACGGGCACCTTGGCGAAGAGGCGCTGCACCGGCGCGGGGATCGGCGCGTCCACTTTGGGCACCACCCAGATGGGCGTGCGCTGGAAGACGGTCAGCGCGGCCGCCTTCTTCGCGACCTCGGGCACCAGCTGCACGGCGGTGGCGCCGGTGCCGATGATGGCGGCGCGCCGGCCGGTGAGGTCGAAGTCCTCGTCCCACGCCGTGGTGTGGATGATCTTGCCCTCGAAGGTGTCGATCCCGGGGAACGGCGGGGTGTAGGGCTGGGAGAGGAAGCCCGTGGCCGTGAGCAGGAACCGGCCGGTGAGGGTTTCCCCGCCCTCGATCGAGACGACCCAGTGCTGGTGTTCTTCGTCCCAGCGCGCGCCGTCCACCACGGTGTCGAAGCGCATGCGGCGGCGCAGGCCGTACTTGTCGGCGACGTGCGCCGCGTACTTCTTGAGCTCCGCACCCGGCGCGAACAGCCGCGTCCAGTACGGGTTGGGCTCGAAGGAGTACGAGTAGGTGACCGACGCGATGTCGACCGCCAGCCCCGGGTAGTGGTTGACGTGCCAGGTGCCGCCGAGATCGCTCTCGCGCTCCAGGATCACGTAATTGCTCAGGCCGAGGCGATCGAGCTCGATGCCCGCCCCCATACCACCGAAACCCGCACCGACCACGATCGCGTCGTACCGAGGCGCCACGTCGAACCTCCCAGATGTGAATGACTTATCACAGAATGACACATCATTCCGTTTGTGACGACAGTATCATCACAGGGGTGACGCAGCCATCGCCGACCCGGGCGCAACGACGCAGAGCCGAACTGCGGCAGGAGATCATCGATACGGCGTTCGTATGCTTCGCCGAACGCGGTTATCACGCCACCGGCATCGCCGACATCGCGGGCGCGCTGGGCATCGGCCACGGCACCTTCTACCGGTACTTCGCCAACAAGCGCGACATCATCGACCACGTCATCGATGACCTCTCCGCGCGCATCATCGACGCGCTGGGCACCCGCAACGCCCCCGACGCGGCCACCTCGCTGGACGACTACCGCGCCCAGCTCGAGCGCATCGGCACCGAGCTGAGCCGGATCCTCATCGAGGACCGGCGGGTGCCGCAGCTACTCATGTTCCACGCCACCGGCATCGACGACGAACTCACCGCCCGCCTCTACGGGCTGCTCGACACCGCCGACGCGCTCACCGCGGGCTACCTCGAGCACGGCGTCGAGGCCGGGTACCTGCGCGCCGATCTCGATACCGTCAACACCGCGCGCGCGGTGACCGGGATGCTCATCGCGGCGATCCTGCACGGGATGCGCGATCCCGATCCGGCCGCCGTGGAGGGCCTGGAGACCGCCATCCGCCGCCTGCTCATCGACGGCGTGCGCAAAGACTGAACCCGCCGTCGCGCGGGCCGCCCGGCCGCTACAGTGTGGGACACAGATCACACCTGTTCGCATGGGGGCGCACGTTGTTCTCGAAAGACCGGACCACGCGGCGCAGCGGCGCAGCGGCCGATCACCCGTCCGGAGGGCCTGACACAATGTCGCGCGTGATGACCCCCGACGACGTGAGTCGCGTCCATTTCCCCATGCCCCAGCTGGGGCATCGCGGCTATCACGCCGAGGAGGTCGACGCCTTCCTGGAACTGGTCGCCGCCACCCTGGGCGGCCAGGGCGCGCTGACCGCCGACGACGTGCGTCACGTCGCGTTCGACCCGCCCCGGTTCGGCGGGCGCGGCTACCAGGCCGACCAGGTGGACGAGTTCCTGGACCGGGTGCGCGTCGAACTCGAATACCGTCAGCGCGGCACCCGCCCCGCGCCGTGGGGCGGCAACGGCGCCACCGCGGCCCTGCTCACCCCCGACGACGTGCACCGGATGCGCTTCACGCAGTCGGCCGTGGGGCGGCGCGGCTATCACGAGGAAGAGGTCGACGCGTTCCTCGACCTGGTCGCCGCCACCCTCGCGCACGGCGGGCCGGGCAGCCTCACCGTGGACGATGTGCGCGCCGTCCGGTTCACCGACGCCCGCCTCGGCACCCGCGGCTACCAGCGCGACGAGGTGGACGCGTTCCTGGATCTGGTGGTCACGGCGCTGGAGCGAAGCGACCACCACTGACCGCTCTACCCCTGGATGCTGTGCAGTTCGGCCTGGTGCTTGTCGTCGGGGAAGACGAAGCGGCGCAGCGCCCAGAAGCGGAACGCCATGGCCAGCAGCACGCCGAGGATCTGGCCGGTGATGAAGTTCGAGACGGCCTGGGTGACCGGCCCGACGTGCGGCACCCGCAGATCCAGCACGTACAGCGAGATGGCCTGCGGGATCATGGTGACGCCGATGGCGAGCGCGCTGACCGCGAAGAACAGGGCCGCCTCGTGGTGGCGCTGGTGGCCGCCCCTGGTGCGGAACGACCACTCGCGGTTGAGGATGTAGGAGGCGATGGTCGCGATGAGCACGCCCAGCAGGCGCGCGGTGAGCGGCTTGTCGCCCAGGACCGTCAGTTTGGTCGCGTACACGACGCCGGTGTCGATGAACCACGTGATGGCGCCGACCGTGGCGAACTTCAGCAGCTCGCGGTGCTCGATCGCCTTGCTGCGGTACGGCTCCGGGATATGGTCGAGCACTTGTTGGACCACGGTCATGACCCGACTCTAACCGGCGCCGCCGAGCGGCGTCCGCCGACGGCGATCATGAACGGGGTTCAGTCGAACAGGTCCAGCGTCGGTTGCGGTTCGCGGCCGCGCACCTCGATCGACCCGAAGACCAGGTCGGGCGGCGGTACCAGGCCGAGGTGCTCCCAGGCCGCGGCGGTGGCGACCCGCCCGCGCGGCGTGCGCGCGACCAGTCCGGCGCGGACCAGGAACGGCTCGCACACCTCCTCCACCGTGGCGGCTTCCTCGCCGACGGCGACGGCCAGCGTGGAGACGCCGACCGGGCCGCCGTGGAAGCTGCGCACCAGCGCGCCCAGCACAGCGCGGTCCAGCCGGTCCAGGCCGAGGACGTCCACGTCGTACACCTCGAGCGCGGAGCGGGCGATCGGCTTGGTGACGAGTCCGTCGGCGCGCACCTCGGCGTAGTCGCGCACGCGGCGCAGCAGCCGGTTGGCGATGCGGGGCGTGCCGCGGGAGCGGCCCGCGATCTCGGCGGCGGCGTCGTCCTCGATGTGCACGCCGAGGATCTGGGCCGAGCGGGTGAGGATGAGCCGCAGTTCCTCGGGATCGTAGAAATCCATGTGCCCGGTGAAGCCGAAGCGGTCGCGCAGCGGGCCGGTGAGCGCGCCGGAGCGGGTGGTGGCGCCGACCAGCGTGAACGGCGCGATATCGAGCGGGATCGAGGTGGCGCCGGGACCTTTGCCGACCACCACGTCGACGCGGAAGTCTTCCATCGCGAGGTACAGCATCTCCTCGGCGGGGCGGGCCATGCGGTGGATCTCGTCGATGAACAGCACGTCGCCCTCGACCAGATTGCTGAGCATCGCGGCCAGATCACCCGCGCGTTCCAGCGCCGGACCCGAGGTGATGCGCAGGGCGGTGCCGAGTTCGGCGGCGATGATCATCGCCATGCTGGTCTTGCCGAGACCGGGCGGGCCCGACAGCAGCACGTGATCGGGTGTGCCGCCGCGCTGGCGGGCGCCGCGCAGCACGAGGGTGAGCTGTTCGCGCACGCGCGGCTGGCCGATGAAGTCGTCCAGCGACTTCGGGCGCAGGCTGGCCTCGATCTCGCCGTCGGAGCGCAGGTAGCTCGCGGTGACGGCGGATTCGTCCTCGTCGTGCTCCATCGCGTCCTACCGGTTCTTGCCGAGGGTGGACAGGGCGGCGCGCAGCGCGGTGGCGGTGTCGGCGGCGGGCTGTTCGGCCAGGACGGCGTCCACCGACGGCTCGGCCTGTTTGGCGGGAAAGCCCAGTCCGACGAGCGCCTCCACGACCTGGTCGCGCACGGGCGTGAGCACGGGCGCCTGCGCGCTGCCGGGCGGACCCGCCTGCACCGGAACGAGATCCACCTTGTCGCGCAACTCCACCACCATGCGCTCGGCGCCGCGCTTGCCGATGCCGGGAACCCTCGTCAGCGCGGCGACATTGCTCTCGGCGAGCGCCTTGCGCAGGGCTTCGGGTTCGAGCACGGCGAGCACCGCCATGGCCAGCCGGGGGCCGACGCCGGAGACGGTTTGCAGCAGGCCGAACAGGTCGCGGGCCTCGGTGTCGGCGAAACCGTAGAGGGTCATGGAGTCCTCGCGCACGATCATCGCCGTGTAGAGGCGCACCTCCGCGCCTCGGGTGAGTGTGGCCAGCGTGGCGGGGGTGGCGTTGAGCCGGTAGCCGACGCCGGCGGCCTCCACCACCGCGTGGTCGAGCGCGATCTCCAGCACCTCGCCGCGTACCGACGCGATCACCCGCGCACCGCCTTCCGTTGTTCGGCCAGTCGTTCGGTGTAGCGCCGCCGCGCCTCGGCGGCCTTCGCCTCGGCGGCGGCCATCCGCGCCAGCAGCGGCGCCCGCCAACAATGACAGATGGCCAGGGCCAGCGCATCCGCCGCGTCGGCGGGTTTCGGCGCGACCTTCAGGCCGAGCAGCCGGGTGACCATCGCGGTCACCTGCGCCTTGTCGGCGCTGCCGTTGCCGGTGACGGCGGCCTTCACCTCGCTCGGGGTGTGGAAGGCCACCGGGATGCCGCGGCGCGCGGCGGCCAGCGCGATGACGCCGCCCGCCTGCGCGGTGCCCATGGCGGTGCGCACGTTGTGCTGAGCGAACACCCGCTCGATCGCGACGGCCGACGGGCGGTGGGTGTCCATCCACTCCTCGGCGGCGTCGGCGACACGCAGCAGCCGGTGTGCGAGGTCCAGATCGGGCGGGGTGCGCACCACGTCGACGGCGATCGCGGTGACGGTGCGCCCCTGTCCGCCCTCCACGAGGCTGAGGCCGCACCGGGTGAGCCCGGGGTCGACGCCCATCACCCGCACGAAAACCCCTCTCGCAGACACGAACAACTGTTCGAGAGTTTAGCGGAGGGTGCGGTGCGCGGTCACCAGCGACACGGCCGCTACGCCCGGACCGCCGCGTCGAAGGCGTGGTAGGCGCGGGCGTCGAAGAGCACGAACCGCACAGTGTCGACGGCCGAGCCCGCCGCGCGGACGGTTTCGATCGCGATGCGCGCGCCGTCGTCGATGGGCCAGCGGTAGATGCCCGTGGAGATGGCGGGGAACGCGACGGTGAGCGCGCCGAGTTCGTCTGCCACGCGCAGGGATTCGCGATAGCACGAGGCGAGCAGGTCCGAGCGGTCCTCCCGCTCCGACCAGACGGGTCCGACGGTGTGGATCACCCAGCGCGCGGGCAGTTCCCCGGCGGTGGTCGCGACGGCCTGACCGGTCGGCAGCCCGCGACCGTAGTGGGAGGCCCGCAGATCGCGGCATTCGGCCAGGATGCGCGGGCCGCCCACACGGTGGATCGCGCCGTCCACTCCCCCACCGCCGAGCAGCGACGAGTTCGCGGCGTTGACGATCGCGTCGACCGCCTGCCGCGTGATGTCACCCCGGACGAGTTCCACGGTGGTCATGCCCCGGATTCTGCCCCGCCCGATCGTCGGCCGCCAGCACCTTCCGACCGGACCACGAGCCCTCGACCCTCGACAATGCGTAACCAATTGGTTACGCTTTACTCGTGGACGAGGTAGCCGCCGCCATCGCGGATCCGATTCGCCGCGCGATCCTGGAGATGCTGCGGGACGGGCGGCTCACCGCGGGCGAGATCGCGGGACGGTTCGACGTCAGCCGGCCCGCGATCAGCAGGCATCTGCGCGTGCTGCGCGAAAGCGGGCTCGTCCGTGACGAACTCAGCGGCAGGCGGCGTTACTACGAGCTCGACGCCGCGCCGCTCGGCGAACTCGCCGGCTGGATCGCGCGCTTCGGCGTGGCGGGCGTTTGGGAGCAGCGATTGGACGCGCTGGCCACCGAGGTGCACCGCACCAAGCGCGACCGCGTGCGCGGCACCCCGCGCGCGGATGACCAGCCTCGCGCGGGCAGCGCGCAATCCGCCGACAGCCCGGCGAATCCGACCGCCCCCGGTGTCCAGGGAACTCGGGCGAAACCGGCAGGCCCGAAGCACGACTCCGGCCGACCGGCCACCCCCAGGAAAAACACCGCATAACCACGCCCAGACGACTCGCGTCGCGAAACTGACTTCCCCCGAAAGGATTTCGCATGACACCCACCCCCACCGGCCGCCTGATCCCCACCGAACAAGGCCACGATCTCGTCCTCACCAGGACCTATCGCGCCCCGATCGAGGACGTGTGGGCGAGCGTCACCGAATCCGAGCGCACCGCGCGCTGGTACGGCTCCTGGGAGGGCGAGGCGGGGCCGGGCCGCGAGGTCGCGGTGCGCCTGCTGTTCGAAGAAGGGCAGCCGACCGTCACCATGACGATCGACGCGTGCGCACCGCCGCGCCACCTGGCCCTCTCCAGCGCCGACGAGTCCGGCAACTGGCGGCTGGAACTCACGCTCACCGAGCACGGCGACCGGACCGAGCTGAGGTTCGTGCATCACTTGGACGCCGACACCGCGAAACAGGCGGGCGAGGTGGGCCCCGGCTGGGAGTACTACCTCGACGCACTCACCGCCGCGCGGGAAGGCGGGACACTGCCCGTGTTCGAGGACTACTACCCGGCCCAGTCCGAGCACTTCCGAGCCCAGCTCGACGCCTGACCGGAAGACGCCGCGAGCCCCGGCCCTGTGCGGACCGGGGCTCGCGAGCGGAAACGCTCAGTCCTCGAGCTGGGCGAGGACGTCGTCGGGGATGTCGACGTTGGTGTAGACGTTCTGCACGTCGTCGCTGTCCTCGAGTGCGTCGATCAGCTTGATCACCTTGCGCGCGCCGTCCACGTCCACCGCGACCGACACCGACGGCTGGAAGCCGGACTCGGCCGAGTCGTAGTCGATGCCCGCGGCCTGCAACGCCGACCGCACGGCGACCAGATCACCGGGCTCGCTGATGATCTCGAACGACTCGCCCAGGTCGTTGACCTCTTCGGCGCCCGCGTCCAGCACCGCGAGCAGCACGTCGTCCTCGGACAGGCCGTTCTTGTCCAGGGTGACTACGCCCTTGCGGGTGAACAGGTAGGCCACCGAACCCGGATCGGCCATGTTGCCGCCGTTGCGGGTCATCGCGACGCGCACCTCGCCCGCGGCGCGGTTGCGGTTGTCGGTGAGGCACTCGATCAGCACGGCGACACCGTTGGGGCCGTAGCCCTCGTACATGATGGTCTGCCAGTCGGCGCCGCCCGCTTCCTCACCGCCGCCGCGCTTGCGCGCGCGCTCGATATTGTCATTGGGCACCGACGACTTCTTGGCCTTCTGGATGGCGTCGTACAGCGTCGGGTTGCCATCCGGATCACCGCCACCCGTGCGGGCCGCCACCTCGATGTTCTTGATCAGCTTCGCGAAGAGCTTGCCCCGCTTGGCATCGATCGCGGCCTTCTTGTGCTTGGTGGTGGCCCATTTGGAGTGGCCGCTCATTCCCTACTTCCTTCGAGGTCGGTGGCTGAAGAATTCCACCAGCCTAGTGGACGCCCCGGGCCGGCCCGCGTCGCCTCACAGCGAAACCACGTACGCCTCCGGGAAGAAGGCGTCCCGGATGTACTTCGGGGAGGCGTAGGCGAAGCCCTCGTCGCCCCAGGCGGTGCCCCAGCTGTTGCGGATGACGAAGTGCCCGCTGGCCAGGTAGCCGACGATCGCGACGGCGTGCCCGCCGCGCGCGGTGCCGTGCGCGAACTCCTCCAGGAAGCCGCCCGCCGCGGTCGCGCCGTCCCAGGTGTCGTCCACGAGGAAGCCGGCCAGGATGGGTTTGCCGTCGGCGAGCACGGCGCGCCAGTGCGAGAGGTTGACGCCCACATTGAAGTAGGAGGCGATACGCTTGCCCGCCGCGTGCGCCCAGAAGGTGTTCTCCTGCCCCCGGTACATCTTGGTGGCGATATGGAACGGCAGCAAGCTCTCCTCGACCACGCCATAGCGCTTGCACACCTCCACGGCGGCCTTCAATTCGGTGCCCGCGCCCTCGATGAACGTCTCCGGGCGCTGCGAGAAGCCGTCGGTCTCCTTCGATGCCATCCACACGAACCGCGGCGAGATGCGCGCGTCCTGGGGCACCCGGCCCGCGGTGACCAGGTGGTAGCGCAGCAGTCCGTCGCCGGTGGCCCAGCCGACGCAGGAGCCGGTGTCCTCCTGGTCGCCGATGGTCCACCAGTCGCGGCGCAGGTCGACGCTGTCGGGCAGCGCCGCGACGGCGCCGAGCGCGCCGACGGTCAGGGCGTCGGCGAACGTCCAGTCCCGGGCGGTGTCACGGGAGGGGACCAGATTGCAGATCCGCGCCTCGGCGGGCACGGGTTCGTCCGCACGGGGTGCGGTGATGACGTCGGTCATGATGGGGTTCCTTCACGTCCGGGTCGGTCGGGATCGCCCGGATGAGAAGTGATGATGCGCCGCCGCCACGCCCCGGACGCGAGTACTCGCGTACCCGTTCCGCCGCCGGGATCGCGGGCGAACGCGCAGGTGGGGCGCGGGACTACGCGCCGCGCACGATATCGACGAACAGGCCGTGCACCCGCAGGTCGCCGGTGACCTCGGGGTGGAACGCGGTGGCCACCACCGCGCCCTGCCGCACCGCCACGATGCGCCCGGCGAACGGCCCGGACGGCACGGTGGCCAGCACCTGCACGTCGTCGCCCGCGCGCTCCACCCAGGGGGCGCGGATGAAGACGGCGCGCACCGGCCCGCCCTCGACGCCGTCGAAGTCCAGATCGACCTCGAAGGAGTCGACCTGGCGGCCGAACGCGTTGCGGCGCACCGTCATATCGATGCCCGACAGGTGCTCGGCGTCGGGCCGGGTGTCGAGCACCTCGGAGGCGAGCAGGATCATGCCCGCGCACGAACCGTAGGCGGGCATGCCCGCGCGCAGGCGGGCGCGCAGCGGTTCGAGCAGGTCGAACGCGACCAGCAGATTGCTGATGGCGGTGGACTCCCCGCCGGGGATGACCAGTCCGTCGACGGCGGCCAGCTCCTCGGGGCGGCGCACCAGCACCGGCTCGGCACCGCAGTGCGCCAGCGCCGCGACGTGTTCACGCACGTCGCCCTGCAGTGCCAGCACACCGATGGTGGGGCGCGACGCGGGCCGCGCGTCGGCGGCGGGGGTGGCGACCGGGGATGCGTTCACCCCGACGAGCTTACGAGTCCCGGCGGTGTGGGCCCGCTCACGCTTCGCTCACTGGCGGGGCGTGCGGATGAGCCCTTCCTGCACGACGGCCGCGACGAGGTCGCCCGCCCGGTTGAAGATGCGGCCGCCGGTGAGCGCGCGCCCGAAGCCCGCGGCCGGGGAGGACTGGTCGTAGAGCAGCCAGTCGTCGGCGCGGAACGGGCGCAGGAACCACATGGCGTGGTCGAGCGAGGCGTCCTGGGTGGGTTCACCGGGGTGGATGACCTTGGACGAGCCGAGCAGCGTCATATCGCTCATGTACGCGAGCGTGCAGACGTGGAACAGCGGATCGTCGGGCAGCGGGTGGCGGTACCGGAACCACACCTGCTGCTGGGCGACCGAACCGTCGCGCCGCGCCACCGACTCCTGCGGCACGATGCGGATGTCCCAGTGCTCCCATTCGCGCATGGCCCACAGCCGCTCGGGGCTCAGCGAGGTCTGCGCGTCGGGCAGGTCGTCCGGCGCGGGCACCTCGGGCATCACGTCCTGGTGGACCGGCCCGTCGTCGCCGACGTGGAACGAGGCCGACATCATGAAGATCGCCGCGCCGTCCTGCACGCCGGTGACGCGGCGGGTGCAGAAGGACCGGCCGTCGCGGATGCGCTCGACCAGGTAGACGGTGCGCTCCTGCGGATTGCCCGGCCGCAGGAAGTAGCCGTGCAGTGAATGCACCTGGAAACGCGGCTCCACCGTGCGCACCGCCGACACCAGGGCCTGACCGGCGACCTGACCGCCGAAGGTGCGCGCGAGCTGGGTCTTCGGGGACGCGCCCCGGAAGATGTCCCGCTCCAGGCGCTCGATCTCCAATGCCTCTTCGATTGTCGCCATGCGCTGAGGTTAACCCGCGGCATCCGATTCGCCCCGTTCGCCCACCTGTTGCCCCGGCGTAGGGGTCTGTTCCGCGATCGGAGACGCGGTGGGGCGGTCTGCTGTGATGGAGGCGTGCCGCATTTCGCACCCATCACCCCGCGCGGGCTCGCCGACCTGCTGATCGTCCGCCTCCACGACTTGCCGGGGCGGCGCGTTGTCGCGATCGACGGGGCCGACGCCGCCCGACCCGCCGACTTCGCGCACGAGGCCGCGCGGGCCGTGCGCGACACCGGCCGCACCGCCGAGGTGGTCTCGACACACGACTACGTGCGCCCGGCCTCGCTGCGCATGGAGTACGGGCGCGAGGACGAATTCTCCTACCGCACAGCATGGTTCGACTACGACGCGCTGCGCCGCGAAGTGCTCGACGCGCTGCGCGCGCACGGCCGCTGGCTGCCCGCCCTCTGGGACGAGTCCACCGACCGCTCCGCCCGCGTCGCCGTGCGCACCGCCCCCACCGACACGGTCCTCTTCCTCGCGGGCCCGATGCTCCTGGGCCGCTCCCTCCCCTTCGACTTGACCGTCCACCTCGACCTCGGCCCGGCGGCGCTGCGGCGCAACACCCCGGACAGCGAACAGTGGACCATCCCCGCGCTGGGCGCGCACGCGGACGAAAACCCGGAGGTACCAGACTATTTCGTGCGCTGGGACCACCCGGACCGGGCGGCGCTGCGACGTGAGTGAGGCCGGGTTTCGGCCGTGCGGCGCTCTCAGGAGGTGTGTGGGCCCGCGGTCGCGTCGGCGACCAGGTCGCGTAGTTCGACGAGCGCGCTGATCAATTGGTCGATGCCGGGGCGCTTCACCGGGAAGTGGCCCGCGCCTTCGAGTTCGATGAAGCGGGTTGGGGCGGTGATGCGGTCGAAGAACGCGCGGCTGACGGCGGTCGAGGTCCAGCGGTCGGCGCCGGGGTGGGTGAGCCGGACCGGGCAGGCTCCGTGGAGCCGGAGGATTGCACCCAGGGCGTCGAAGCCCAGGTCCACGGAGTTGTTCTCGACCCACCGCCCGGCAGCAGCGTGGAAGACTGCGTCGAGACGATGATCCGGCTGTGGACCGCGGCGCTTCGCGAAAGCTCCACCGGGGCAACCGACTCCGACGAGTCCTCGACGAATGGTACGGACCCACCTCCGACCTGACCGTGGATGCCGCTGCGACTCTTCGGGGATGGGCACGAGGTGAGCGAGCGGCGATCTCGGCGCGACAACCGGGTGCCGCCCGAGGCATCCGGCTCCACCCTCCATCCCACGCCCGGCAGAGCGCGCCGACCTCACCGCTCGAATATTGCCGCCACCTCGTCGGCGGGCCATTGCCCCGTCCTCCTCCGATCCCACGGCGTAACCGTCATGACTCGCTTCCCCTGTCCTGTGCGATCTATGCGGCGATCTCGCGCGGATCGATGCGATCGGTGCGCCCCGCCCCGCACTCCGAGTGCACGAGTTCGGTGACCATATTCGGCGTGAATTCCTTGTGTCCCAGCACTTCCCGCAGTCCGATAACCAATTCGACAGTGCTGTAGTCGAAGAGGGACAGTTCCCGGCCGAGCAGCAGCTTGATGTGATGCTCGAAGTAGAACCGCTCCCCCAGCGCGAATCCCGCGGCGTCGGTGCGCGGCACACCGGCCGCCCACGGTGTCGCCTCGATCTTCACCCGCGTCACGCCGAAACCGGCCGCCACCACGCCTTCCGCGAAATCTCGCACCGAATCACGCACGGCCACAAGGGAACCCGAGCGCCGAAGGGTGAACATCGGCTGCACGGGCACCCGACCTCCGGCCAAGGCGATGTGGACGAACTTCGCACCGTGCGCCGCCGCGTGCCGCTCCAGCGCGTCGGCCGGGTCGTCGACGCGCACGGTAACATGCGCCTCGAAATCACCGTGAAAATGGGGAAGCTCCGCTGTCACCCGACCATGCTCGCAGGCGGTGCGGGCGGTGTCGTCCGAATATCCCCCGAACGGCACGGAACCCGGCCACGCACGACCGGGTTCGTTGGAGCGCTTGGTTATTCGGCTCGCATCAGGCGGTGCAGGCCACCGACTGCTGACCGAACGCGGTGAGCATCTGGCAAGCCCAGTCCTTCTGGACCTTCCACTTGCCGTCCTCGGCGACGAAGGGGACATCCACGATGTTCTCCTGGCCGTTGAGGACGACCTTCGCCTTCGCGTTGACCACATTTCCGTACGCCGTGACGTCGGTGACCTCGATGGTGGCGCCGGTGTCGGTGTATGCCTGCGCCAAGCGACCCGGCAGTTCCGGATCCGCCTCGACGCCCTGCACCATGTCGAGCTTCTCCTCGTTGGGCACGGCCGGGTCGAGCGCGCGCTGCAACTGCGCGTTCAGATCCGCCACCGACGGCACCGCCGGCGTGTTCTCCGCCTGCGTGGTGGTGGCCTGGGCGGTCGCCGACGTGGTCGTGGTGGTGGGTGTGTCGTCGCCCCCGTCGTCGCTGCCGCACGCGGCCAGGCTCAGCGCCGCCACGGCCGCCAGGCCTGCGATCGCGATCTTTCCGGTCCTGCGAAACATCAACTGTCGTCCTTTGCGTTCGAATCGGGTCGCGTCGCCCCGGCTGCGTCATCGCGCCGTGTCGCGCCCGCGCGGGGCCAGCGGACGTCATCGGCACCGCGCCCGACGCTATCCGGCGGCTCTGTGGAAACTCTGAGACCGCCGTGTGACCGGCCCAAGAGTCGAACCCGGACACGCGAACGCCCGGCCGCGGAAACCTCCGTGACCGGGCGTCGAAACCTGTTCACCAACCGCGCTCGGCGAGCCGGTGCGGCTGCGCGATCTCCTCCACGTTGATGCCCACCATGGCCTCGCCCAGCCCGCGCGACACCTTCGCCAGCACGTCGGGGTCGTCGTGGAAGGTGGTGGCCTTCACGATCGCGGCCGCGCGCTGTTCCGGGTTGCCCGACTTGAAGATGCCGGAGCCCACGAACACGCCCTCAGCGCCGAGCTGCATCATCATCGCCGCGTCGGCGGGGGTGGCGATACCGCCGGCGGTGAACAACACCACGGGCAGCTTGCCGGTCTCGGCGACCTCGCGGACCAGCTCGTAGGGGGCCTGCAGTTCCTTGGCCGCCACGTACAGCTCGTCGGCGGGCAGCGCGGCCAGCTTGCGGATCTCCTGGCGGATCTGGCGCATGTGGGTGGTCGCGTTGGACACGTCACCGGTGCCGGCCTCGCCCTTGGAGCGGATCATGGCCGCGCCTTCGGTGATGCGGCGAAGCGCCTCGCCCAGGTTGGTCGCGCCACAGACGAAGGGAACGGTGAAGTTCCACTTGTCGATGTGGTTGGTGTAGTCGGCGGGGGTGAGCACCTCGGACTCGTCGATGTAGTCGACGCCGAGGCTCTGCAGGATCTGCGCCTCCACGAAGTGACCGATGCGGGCCTTGGCCATCACCGGGATGGACACGGCGTTGATGATGCCGTCGATCATGTCCGGATCGCTCATCCGGGACACGCCGCCCTGGGCGCGGATGTCGGCGGGGACCCGCTCGAGCGCCATGACCGCGACCGCGCCGGCGTCCTCGGCGATCTTGGCCTGCTCCGGGGTGACGACGTCCATGATCACCCCGCCCTTGAGCATTTCGGCCATGCCGCGCTTGACGCGGGCGGTGCCGACGGTGGTGGTGGGCTCGGGCGTGGTCACGGCAAACTCCTGTGTCATGGGCGCCTATCGGGTCGCGCGGATCGAGGAACGAGCCAATTCTAGGCCCGCCCGAAATGCCACTTGATAGCCAGTTGGAGACCACTGGACTGGTCCCCCGGCGCACCCGCTCGGTCCACCGCTCCCGTTCGCCGCATCCGCCGCCGTCGACGGCGGATCACCGGAATCAGACCGGATCGATCACCAGCAGCTGCGCCCAATACTCGGCGGCGGCCGGACCCAGGATCGGCAACAGGAAATCGAACAGCAGGTACGACATGAACTACATCCCTCCACACCAGCGAAACGGACCGCTCCACGTCGACGGGGAGCAGCGGCTCCGGTACCACCGCGCCGCCCGCAGCTGGGCTACCCGCGGCGGCGCGATCCAGTCCCGAAGCTATCACGAAGTGAAGCGGATCACAGGGCGGCGCGGAGCGCTCAGCGGATGGAGCGGACCTCGGGATCGTCGTTGCCCGACGCGACGGCGGCGGCCTCGGGCAGGAGTTCGTCCAGGTGGTACGGGTAGACGGTCTCGCCGGTGGCGTCGATGGCCCGGATCTCCTCGGGCGTGCACCAGCGGTGCCCGGTGATGCACCGGCGCTCGACGTGGGTGAGGTTGCCCGGCTCCGGATCGAACTGGCGCACGCGCAGCGCGAAGAACAGCTCCTCGGCGCGGATCAGTTCGCCGTCGAACGGGAAGACGGCGACCCGCCGCCAGATCGGGCCGCGCAGGCTCACCGGATCGGCGCGGTGCCCGGTCTCCTCCCACAGCTCCCGCACGGCGGCCGCGCGCAGGCTCTCCCCCGGCTCCACGCCGCCGCCGATGGTGAACCAGAACGACACGTCGGGCGTCTTGGGGTCGTGGCCGCGCATCAGCAGCACGCGGTCCTGCTCGTCGAGGAGCACGACGCGCGCCGACGTGCGGATCGTGTCGACCTCGAGCCCGGTGGACGCGGCGGGGGTGGCGCGTTCGGTGATCTCGAAGTAGGTGGGCAGCGGCGCGGTGCCGCCCAGGTGCAGCCAGCGCACCGGGCGCCGGGTGCGCAGGGCGAGCGTGTCGCGGACGGCGTCGTTGTGGAATCGGCGGGCGATCAGGACCCTGGCCTCGGCATCGGCCAGTTCGGCCACCAGCTGGGGCCGCAACTGCGCGATATCGACCCCCGACAGCGCGGCGGACAGCTGGTTCTCGACGGTCTCGCGTTCGGCCCGGTCGGCGCGTTCGGCCCGGTCGGCCAGCCCGGACAGGTGCTTGGCCTGTTCGGCCAGCGCCGGATCCGACACCGGCCCGGCGATCGCCATGGCCACCGAGCGCGCGACCACCGCGCGCCGGGCCAGCGCCGATTCCAGCGCGTGCCAGGACTGGTCGGAGCGCACGTGCAGCCGGTCGAGCCGGTTGGCCGTGGAGTAGGCCCACAGGCCGATCGCCACGACGACGGCCGCGATCAGCGCGAGAACGAGGACCGTGGTGGCGGAGAAGGTGATCATCCGGCGGCCCGGACCCTCGTGTCGCCGACGGTGACCGTCTCGTAGACGCGCAGGATCTGTTCGGCCACCACGGGCCAATCGTATTCGCCGACCACCTGATTCGCGGTGCGGACAAGGCGCTCGCGCCGGGCGGTGTCGGTGAGCACCCCGTCGATCGCGGTGGCCAGCGCGGGCGCGTCGCCCACCGGGACCAGTACACCCGCCGCGCCGTCGCGCAGCACGCGGCGGAAGGCGTCGAGCTCGCTGGCCACCACGGCGGTGCCCGCCGCCATCGCCTCGATCAGGATGATGCCGAAGCTCTCGCCGCCCAGGTTGGGCGCGACGTACACATCGGCGCTGCGCATGGCCGAGGCCTTCTCCTCGTCGGAGACCTGCCCGAGGAAGCGCAGGTGGCGCGCGTGCGGACCGGCCTCGCGGCGCAGGCGCTCCTCGTCACCGCGCCCGACGATGAGGATCTCCAGCTCCGGGTGGCGGCGCACCAGCTCGGGCAGTGCGCCGAGCAGCACCTCCATGCCTTTGCGCGGCTCGTCGTAGCGGCCGAGGAACAGCACCGTGCCGCCCGCGCGCGGGTAGCCCTCCAGCATGGGGGCACGGGCGAACGCCGCCACGTCGACGCCGTTGGGGATCTCCACCGCGTCGGAGCCCAGCGCCTCCACCTGCCAGCGGCGGGCCAGCTCCGACACCGCGATCCGACCGCTGATCTTCTCGTGGTACGGCCGCAGCACGCCCTGAAAAGTACTGAGCACCAAGGACTTCGTGGTGGAGGTGTGGAAGGTGGCCACGATCGGCCCCTCGGCGATCTTCAGCGCCAGCATGGACAGGCTCGGCGCGTTGGGCTCGTGGATGTGCAGCACGTCGAAGTCGTTGCCGTCGATCCAGCGCCGGATGCGGGTGTAGGCCATGGGGCCGAAGGAGAGTCGCGCGACCGAGCCGTTGTACGGAATGGCGACCGCGCGCCCCGCCGACACCACGAACTCCGGCAGCGGCGTCTCCTCCGAGGCCGGCGCGAGCACGCTGACCTTGTGGCCGCGCTCGATGAGGACCCGGGCCAGCTCCACGACGTGCGCCTGCACGCCGCCGGGGACGTCGAAGGAGTACGGGCACACCATCCCGATCTTCACGACGCCTCGTCTCCCGCCGTGTGGCGCCCGAGTTCGGCCTGCGCGGCCGCGATCCTGGCCAGCCGCTCGGGCGACAGATCGCCCTCCCAGAGCGGTTGCAGCATGTGCCAGTCAGCCGGATGTTCGGCGATGTTGGCCGCGAACCGGTCGGCCAGCGCCTGCGTCGCGGCGGCGACGCCACCCGAGACGTCCACCGGCGCTTCGGTTTTCAGCCCCCACGCCTCCGTGCCGTCGTCGGTGACCCGGTACCAGGCGTGCACCGGCAATAACGCGGCGCCCGTCTCGATGGCCAGTTTCGCCGCGCCGGCCGGCATCCAGGTGCGCTCGCCGAAGAAGGTGACCGGCACGCCCTTGCCGGTGAGGTCGCGCTCGCCCATCAGGCAGACGATCTTGTTCTGGCGCAGCCGCTCGGCGAGCACCGCGAAAGGCGGCTGCTCACCGCCGGTCAGCGGGAACACCTCGAAGCCGAGGCTCTCCCGGTAGGCGACGAACCGCTCGAACAGCGACTCCGGCTTCAGGCGTTCCGCCACGGTGGTGAGCCCGCCGTAGTTCTGCACCAGCCACAACCCGGCCATATCCCAGTTCCCGGAGTGCGGGAGCACGAAGACCACGCCGCGGCCGCGTTCCAGCGCCGCGTCCAGATGCTCGAGCCCGCCGACCGGGTGCAGCGGGGAGGAACCCAGCGCCGCGTGGTCCATGGTGGGCAGCCGGAACGCCTCGCGCCAGTACCGCGCGTAGGAGCGCAGGCTCGCGCGCATCAAGTCGTCGGGGACCTCGGCGGGCGCGACGCCGAGGACGCGGGCGAGGTTGCGCCGCAACTGATCCGGGCCGCCGTCGCGCGCCGCGCGTTCACCGCCCCAGTCGAAGAGTTTGCGCGCGGCACGCTCCGGGAGCGCGCGCACCAGGCGCCAACCCGCCGCGTATCCGGCGTCGCTCAGCCGTTCTCCGAAACTCACCGTGCCCCCTGTGCCACAACTCCGACAGTACGTCCGCTATGACCGATTCGCCCGGCGCGAGCGCTCACCGCGCCTCCTGCGCTGCGGCGGGCGGGATCACGTCGCGCGCGCCCGGCGAATTCCGCACGGCCAGCACCCGCTGGAACACGGTGATGATGCTCAGCACCGCGAGAATCCACATCGCGACGTGCACGGCGTAGGTCAGCCACTCGATGTCCCAGTGGCCGCCGATGCCGGTGAAACCCGCGCCGACCAGCACGATGATCAACCGGTCGGGACGCTCGATGAGGCCGCCGTCGGCCGAGAGCCCGCTCGCCTCGGCGCGCGCCTTGGCGTAGGAGATGACCTGCGAGGTCACCAGCACCACCAGCGTCGCCGCGAACAGCCACCTGTTGTTCTCGTGGTAGACCGCCCACCAGGCCAGGCCGCCGAAGATCGCGCCGTCGGCGACCCGGTCGCAGGTGGCGTCCAGCACCGCACCGTATCTGGTGCCACCGCCGCGCGCCCGCGCCATCGCGCCGTCGAGCATGTCGAACATGACGAACAGCCAGATCACCATGGTGCCCCAGAACAGGTGACCCGTCGGGAACAGCGTGACCGCGGCCGCGATCGACGCGGCGGTCCCGATCAGGGTGACCGCGTCGGGGGTCAGTCCGGTGCTCACCAGCGCCTTGCCCAGCGGGGCGGTCGCCTTGGCGAACGTGTCGCGGCCGAAGAAGCTGAGCACGGCTAGTCCGTTTCCTTCCACGCGGCGGCCAGCAGCGCCCTGGTCTCCCGGAGCAGCTGCGGCATCACCTTCACGCCGCCCACCACGGTGATGAAGTTCGCGTCGCCGCCCCAGCGCGGCACGATGTGCTGGTGCAGGTGGTCGGCCAGCGACCCGCCCGCGACGCCGCCCAGGTTGAGGCCCACGTTGAAGCCGTGCGGGCGGGACACGCTCTTCATCACCCGGATGGCACGCTGGGTGAACGCCATCAGCTCGGCGGCCTCGGCGTCGGTGAGGTCCTCCAGGTCGGCGACCCGGCGATAGGGCACCACCATCATGTGACCGGGGTTGTACGGGTACAGGTTCAGCACCGCGTACACCAGATCGCCGCGCGCGACGATCAGGCCGTCCTCGTCCGACATCTTCGGGATGTCGGTGAACGGGTGCCCGGTCGCGTCCTTGGGGCGCGAGCCGGCGGCCTCGGTGATGTAGGACATCCGGTACGGAGTCCAGAGTCGTTGCAGCCGATCGGGTTCGCCCGTGCCGATGTCCACGATGTTCCCCTCCGTGTCATCCACGGCGTCCGGGATACTCATGCGCCCGCCGCCGAGACGATCTCGAAACCCTCCGCCGTCGGCGAGGCGTTCTCCCGGCGCGCGATCCAGTCGGCCACGGTGGCGACCGCGTCGTCGACCGGGACGCCGTTGACCTGGGTGCCGTCGCGGAACCGGAAGCTCACCGCGCCCGCGTTCACGTCCCGCTCGCCGGCCAGCAGCATGAACGGGACCTTCTGCGCGGTGTTATTGAAGATCTTCTTCTGCATCCGGTCGTCGCTGCGGTCCACGTGGGCGCGCACGCCGCGCTCGTGCAGCAGCTCGATCACCTTGTCCAGGTGCGGGGCGAAGGCCTCGGCGACCGGGATGCCCACCACCTGCACCGGGGACAACCAGGCCGGGAAGGCGCCCGCGTAGTGCTCGGTGAGCACGCCGAAGAACCGTTCGATCGAGCCGAACAGCGCGCGGTGGATCATCACCGGACGCTGCTTGGTGCCGTCGGAGGCGGTGTACTCCAGATCGAACCGCTCCGGCAGGTTGAAGTCGAGCTGGATGGTCGACATCTGCCAGGTGCGGCCCAGCGCGTCCTTGGCCTGCACCGAGATCTTGGGGCCGTAGAACGCCGCGCCGCCCGGATCGGGCACCAGTTCCAGACCGGAGGCCGCGGCCACCTTCGACAGGGTCTCGGTGGCTTCCTCCCAGATCTCGTCGGAGCCGACGAACTTCTCCGGGTCCTTGGTGGACAGCTCCAGGTAGAAGTCGTCGAGGCCGTAGTCCTTCAGCAGGTCGAGCACGAACCGCAGGGTGTCGGTGAGCTCGGCGTGCATCTGCTCCTTGGTGCAGTAGATGTGCGCGTCGTCCTGGGTCATGCCGCGCACCCTGGTCAGGCCGTGCACCACGCCGGACTTCTCGTACCGGTACACCGACCCGAACTCGAACAGCCGCAGCGGCAGTTCGCGGTAGGACCGGCCGCGCGCGCGGAAGATCAGGTTGTGCATCGGGCAGTTCATCGGCTTGACGTAGTAGTCCTGGCCGGGCTTGCGGACGGTGCCGTCCTCGTTCAGCTCCGCGTCCAGGTGCATGGCCGGGAACATGCCGTCGCGGTACCAGTCCAGGTGGCCCGACACCTCGAACAGGTGGCCCTTGGTGATGTGCGGGGTGTTGACGAACTCGTAGCCCGCCGCCACGTGCCGCCTGCGCGAGTACTCCTCGAGCTCCTTGCGGATGATGCCGCCCTTGGGGTGGAACACCGGCAGGCCCGAGCCGAGCTCGTCGGGGAAGCTGAACAGGTCCAGCTCCAGGCCCAGCTTGCGGTGGTCGCGGCGCTCGGCCTCGGCGAGCAGGTGCAGGTACTCGTCCATGGCCTCCTGGGATTCCCAGGCGGTGCCGTAGACGCGCTGCAGGTCCTCGCGGTTCTGGTCGCCCCGCCAGTAGGCGGCCGAGCTGCGGGTGAGCTTGAAGGCGGGGATGAACTTGGTGGTGGGGATGTGCGGGCCCCGGCACAGGTCGCCCCAGATCCGTTCGCCGCTGCGGGGGTCCAGGTTGTCGTAGATGGTCAGCTCTTTGCCGCCGACCTCCATCACCTCGGGGTCGTCGATGCCGGACTTGTCGCTGATCAGCTCGAGCTTGAACGGCTCGCCCGCCAGTTCCGCGCGGGCCTCCTCGACCTCGACCACCCGGCGCGAGAAGCGTTGCGCGCCTTTGATGATCTTCTTCATCCGGGTCTCCAGCTTGGCCAGATCCTCGGGGGTGAAGGGCCGGTCGACGCGGAAGTCGTAGTAGAAGCCGTCCTTGATGGGCGGGCCGATGCCGAGCTTGGCCTCGGGAAACTCCTGCTGCACCGCCTGGGCCAGCACGTGCGCGGCCGAGTGCCGGATGACGCTGCGGCCGTCCTCGGTGTCGGCGGCGACGGGCTCGACCTCGACATCGGTGTCGGGCACCCAGGACAGATCACGCAGCGCGCCCTCGGCGTCGCGCACCACGACGACGGTCTGCGGGCCCTTGGTGGGCAGTCCGGCCTCGCGCACCGCGGCGCCCGCCGTCGTCCCGGCCTGCACCCGGACGAGGGCGGCGGGGGTGCTGGCGGCGGTGGTGGTCACGGCGGCGCTCTCCTTGACGTGTTCTGGGTGCGGGCGGGTTCCCGCGCGTCGGCGCCGGGGCGGTCGTTCGCTCCGGGCGTTCTCATGCTAGCCAGCCAGCATCCTCGCACCTGCCCCCAGGCCACCACGAATCCACAACGCACGCACCTGTGCACGACTTCGCGCGGTGGGGCCTCGGGCACCCTTCGCCGCCCACCGCACGGGCATCGCCATCGCCATGGGCGGCCCCCGACGGACTTCCGGGCCTCGTTTCCCCCACCACGCGGGCGGCGACGTTGCGTCTCGCGATCCGCCCTCGGCGTGCCGCGACTTCCAACCACAGGGTGGCGACCTCGGCGGGCAGCGGTGTCAGGCGCGGGAGCCGGGTTTTCGAGTACCCGCGCGATCCGCCGCGGACGGCACGCGCGCGGGGAATCGTGCCGGAGTATCCGCGGCACTCCATCGAACGGTCCACCGCTGTGACGGGCGGCACCTGGCGACCCCAGCCCTCCACGACCCGCGAGCCAGGCGCGCCGCCCCGTTCACCCCCGCGCGGCGCGCTCGAGCAAGGCCGTGCGTTCGGCGGCGGGACGCTTCGGGCAGCTGGTGCACATCTGGCAGCCGTCGACCTCGTAGACCAGACAGCACGACGTCCGGCGCAGGAAGGTCCGGCCGCCCACCTCGACGAAGCGCGGCACCGGCAATCGCCCGCCGACCTGTTCGGCCAGCCGGGCGCCCGCACTTCCGTCCCCCGCGTCGAGGGCGCGGTTACCCATGGCGTCGGCGGCCACGGCCCACAGCGAGGGCACTCCGGCCCCCGACACGGCCGCCACGACGGGGATGACGGCGGCCAAGGTCTCGCGCAGGACGGCCGCGGCGCGCGCGGGATCCGGCGCGTCGACCGGCGGGATGCGCACCCGCTCCACGCCGCCGTCGGGCCGCACCTCGCAGTCGAGCCGGTCCAGCGCGGGTTCGGGCGGCAGCTGCCCGGTGGCGTAGGCCCTGGCCAGTGGCTCCACCAGTGCGGACGCGACCATGCACCACCACAGGGTGCCCGCCACGCGCGGGACGGCGGTGCCCCAAGCCTCCCCCATCTCGGTGATCCTGGCGCTCAGCCACGTAGGCTCGGTGAGCATGCCGCCGGGGACGGTGTTCACCACGTCAGGGGACTGCGCAACCATTCCGCTTCGACTCCGATCCAGCCGCCGACCATTCCGAATGTTCCGAGGACCCACAGCGTCGCGAGGACGAGCAATACAGTAGCTATCGCTCCGAGGGCCCGCAGGAACAGTCCCTGGGAGACATACCAGTTCATGAGCTGCCAGTAGCGCTCCCGCACCGCGGCCAGCGCCTTCTTCGCCCAGCCGAATTCGGTGGCGAGGATGCCGAGTCCGGCGAACACGATGGCCCAGCCCGGCCCCGGATACGGGATCGCGACGATGCCCACGGCCAGCACCGCGACGCCGACCACGCCCACACCGATGCGGTACGCGCGGTTCAGCGTAGGGCGCGCCGCGACACGCGCGCGAAAGCCACGCCATCCGCTCGGCGTTTCGGGGCTGTCCTTCTCCAACTCCACGCTCACATTCGCCAGGGTACGAGCTGTCCGGCCGTCCGACCGGTCCCGGTGACGAAGAACCCGCGGCGACCGGCAGGTCACCGCGGGTTCCCCGGCATCGTGCGGATCAGACCAGTTCGGGCACCGGACGGTCGGTGGCGCCCTCGATGTGGGCCAGGCCGTCCACCGTCACCTCGACCACGCGTGCGCCCGCGATGTCGAAGAACAGCCCCGACACCCGCACCCCGCGTTCGGCGACCGCGCGCCGCACCACCGGATGCCGGTGCAGCGTCTCCAGCTGCACGGCGACGTTCACCATGCTCAGCTGGTCGACCTCGCCGAAGCCCGCCGCGCGGGCCGCCATCACGACCGGGTGCCCGTGCCGGAAGCGCCGCAGGCTCGGCTTCGCGTGCGCAAGCCACGGGCCGATGGACGGGCCGGTCGCGGTGCCGGTGTGCAGCGCGTGCATGGCCCCGCAGGAGGAATGCCCGCACACCACCACCGAGCGCACGTTCAGTTCCTCGAGCGCGAACACCAGGGCCGCTTCCACCGACGCGTCACCGGATTCGGGCACCAGGTTGCCCACGTTGCGCACGGTGAACAGGTCGCCGGGCCCGCTGTTGGTGATGACGTTCGGCACGATCCGCGAGTCCGAGCAGGTCAGGAAGAACGAGTGCGGGTCCTGCCGGTCGGCCAGACCGCCCAGGTGCGGGCGCACCACGTGCGCGTGACTGCGGTGGAACGCGGCCACGCCCTCGGCCACCGGATCGGCCTTGCGGTCGTCGCGCTGCCACGGGCCCAGGATCTCGTCCCACACCGCCCGCCCGAACCCGCGCGCGGGCGGGCCGGAGAGCGCATCGGCCATGCGCACGGTGCCGATCTCGACGAATTCGACGCTGCCGCCGCCGTGTTCCTGCTGGCGCACCCACTCCTCGATGGCCTCGAAGGCGGCGTGGTCGAGGAAGTCGACGGTCATCTCCACGGTCACATCGGTGCCCGGCGGCACCTTCGCCAGTTCCGCCGAGAGGCGCGGCAGCGCCAGGAAGGTGCAGGAACCGTCGATGGTCACCAGCCAGCGCTGCGACTGCGGGATCTGGCGGGCGTCGATCGCGACCCGCACCACCCGCCACAGCAGCAGCGCGAAGGCGAGCAGCAGGCCGATGAGCACGCCCTCGAGCAGGTTCAGGAACACCACGCCGAGCACGGTCACCGCGTAGACGAGCAAGTCGCCGGTGCGCCGGGCGAGCTTGATGTGGGCCAGCTTCACCAGCTGGATGCCGATCACGATGAGCAGACCGGCCAGCGCGGCCGTCGGGATCTGCTGCACCACCGAGACCAGCGCCACCGAGAACAGCAGGATCCACACGCCGTGCAGCACCGCGGAGGCGCGGCTGCGCGCACCCGCCGCCACGTTCGCCGAGCTGCGCACGATCACACCGGTGACCGGCAGGCCGCCGAGCATGCCCGACACCACGTTGGCCGATCCCTGACCGACCAGCTCACGATCGAAGTTGGTGCGCTTGCCCGAGTGCATCTTGTCGACCGCGACGGCCGAGAGCAGGCTCTCGACGCTGGCGATCAGCGCGATGGTGAGCACCATGAGCGCCACCGCGCCCCAGCCGCCGTCGGGGATCTGCGGCAGGCCGATGGCGTCGAACAGCGAGCCGTTGAGCACGATCCGCTCGACGTGGGTGGGCAGCACCAGCGAGAGCAGCGTGCCCGCCAGCACCGCCACCAGCGGTCCCGGCACCACCCTGATCTTCTCGGGTGCGTAGCGCCACCCGAGCATGATCGCGATGACCACCGTGCCCACCACGGCGTCGCCGGCGTCCAGTGACGCCAGCCGGCCGGGCAACGCGCTGATATTGCTCCACGCCGAGCTCTCCGACGAGCCGCCGAGCAGCACGTGGATCTGTTGCAGCGCGATGGTGATGCCGATGCCCGCGAGCATGGCGTGCACCACGACGGGCGCCACGGCCAGCGCGGCGCGCGCGATCCGGCTGAGCCCGAACAGGATCTGTAACAACCCGGCCGCGACGACGATGAAACACGTGACGCGCCAACCGAATTGGTTGATGGATTCGGCGACGACGACGGTCAGGCCCGCGGCGGGGCCGCTGACCTGGAGCACGGAGCCGCCGAGGACACCGGCGACGATGCCGCCGACGACGGCGGCGATGAGTCCGGCCGCGACGGGCGCGCCGGAGGCGAGCGCGATGCCGAGCGAGAGCGGCAGCGCGACGAGGAAGACCACGATCGACGCGGGAACATCATGGCGCACAACGGATGCCAGCCATTCGGACAGGGCCCGTGCGCGCGGCGTGGTCGGGGGTGGGGCGAGATCACTCTCGACAGCCATGGCTTCTCCTTCGCCGACTCGGCGCGCACGGCGCCGACGTCGGTTGACGATCAACTTTGTCCAACAGGGCAAAAGACCGCGAACCGGCATCTCGCGGTGAAGCTGTCCCGACACAGCGACGGGTCGAGAAGGTAAAGCTGGAACGAGGCTATTAGTAAAGGCTTAGCAAAGCCTGAGAGGGAAGAGCTTCGTGGCGGCTCACATATCTCCCCGCCGGTGTGTTGTCCGGCACACCAGGGTCGAATCGTGCAGCGGGAGCGCCCGTTCCACGTCCGTCGCGCACGCCGGTCAGGCGGGCGGCACACGGCCGTCCACCCCGTCGCGCGCCGTCGCGGGAACGAGGATTCTCAGGTTCGCGCGAGGCCCTCGCGCCTGCCGGATCCCGGTCGGATCGTCCGGGCCGACCGCGCCGTAACCGCGCGTCCTGGCGACTCTGCGCACCGGACGGCCGCGCGTACGGCCTGACGAACCGCCCGCGGACGGGCTCGCGACACGGGGGCGAGCACCGCGCGAAGCGGCGGCATGATCGATCGAAAATACAAGGGCCGCAGTGACCTCCGCGTCGGTGCGGGGTGTGCGGGACGACCGCGACGTCCGTGGTGCGGGATCGGTGTCGGTGGACATATCTCTCCTTCGCCGGCGCGGCGTGCGGCCGTTCCGGTTCATCGGTCAACATGTACTGGCATCGAAAGCGAGCGGCGGGCGAAGCGTGGTGGAGCACAAGATGTTTCACGCGAGCGGCGGCCCCTCCGGCACCGGGGCCATTGTCAATAGTAAAGACTTCGCAAAGCGCACGGAAAGCTTTCCGGGCGGAAACATCGAACCGCTATCAAATCGTGATACGCGTCACAAGTACGGCACGGTCTGGCCGGGTCACCGCGAAGGGACTCAGGGCCCTCCGAAACGGGTAGAAGTCCCCTGTTTGCGCACCCCGGGGGGCCGAAGACTGGGGACATGATCGACAGCGAGACCTCTCATCCCCGCCACCGCGCTCCCCGCGCGGCGGGTCTCGCGCTGTCCGCTCGCCGCGCCGACCGGGTCGCCGCTCTCCAGTTCGTCGCGAATCCCGGCGCCGTTTCGCGGGACCCGGGATGAACGCCGTGGCCGCCCCGGATCGCCGCGCCGCCGGCACGGACCTGTCCGTGCTGGCGGTCCCGGCCCGCATCCTCGGCGCCGTCCTGTTGGCCCTCGCCGCGGCCGCCTCGTTCGCGCTGGCCGGGTGGGCCGCCGATTTCGGCGGGCTGGTCTACGTGACGTTCGCGATGTACGTCGGAGCCTCCGCGTGGCTCCTGCGCTGGGGAATCACGCTGGGGCGCAACGGCACCCGGCGCCCGTCCACATCCCGTCGCCGCCGCGGCGACTGAACCCTCCGGAGGCCGCCATGTCCCGCTCCTCGGATCCGCACCACCTCGCCACCGCCGCCGTCGTGGTCGGCGTCGACGGCTCCCTCTCCTCCGATCGCGCCGTGCGCTGGGCCGCGAGCACCGCAGCGGGCCGCAATCGTGCGCTGCGCCTCGTGCACGGGTACGACCTCACCGCGGTGACGGCGATCTACGGCGCCTACGACGCGATGGTTCCCGGTGTCGCCGACGCGTTGCGCGAGCGCGCCGAACGCGTGGTGGCCGCCGCACGAGAGGTCGCGCTCGCGGCCGCGCCGGACTGCGAGGTGCGCACCGAGGTCTCGCCGGAGCACCCCTCGAAACTGCTCATCGACGCCTCGGCGACCGCGCACCTGGTGGTGATGGGCGCGGGTTCGGGCGGGCCGCTCTCCCCCATCGGCTCCACCGTGTACGCGGTCGGCGCGCACGGGCACGGCTCGATCGTGGTGGTGCGCGGCGACGACCACCCTGCCGACCGGCCCGTGGTGGTGGGCGTCGACGGCAGCCGGGTCGGTGAGCCCGCCGTGGCCGCCGCCTTCGCCGAAGCCGCGTTCCGCGACGCGCCGCTGATCGTGGTGCACGCCGTCAACGACATCACCGTCGACGCCTTCCGAGTGTTCACCGGCGTCCTCCCCGACGGCGGGGTCGAAGCGGCCGCCGCGGAGATGCTGTCCGAGCGCCTCGCGGGCTGGCAGGCGAAGTACCCGGAAGTCCACGTCGAATTCGACATCCACCCCGCCGGCTCCCGCAAACACCTGCTGCGCCACTCCGAGACCGCCCAACTCGTCGTGGTCGGCAGCCGGGGGCGCGGCGGTTTTCTCGGCCTGCTCCTCGGTTCGACGAGCAACGCCCTCCTCCACCGGGCGGCGTGCCCGGTGCTCGTCGCGCATCCGGACTAGCGGACGCGACCGGGCCGCCCACCCGGACCAGCGCAGGCGGCTGGACGCGGACGATTCGGGCGGCGGCACGTGAGCGACGACCAAGCCCCTGATACCGATCGCCGCCTACGCCAGTCCGGCTGGACTACCGCGCTGCCACCCCGCCGAGGAACTGCCGGAGTGAGAGGCGGCAGACCCGGCGAACCCCGAGGCGCGCACGACGATTCAGAAGTGTCTCGGCCGCGCACACGCCCGAGGAAGCACGGCGGCGCCCGCGCGGGGGCGATCGCCCGCATCACCCGCATCTCCTGTCGATCGCCCGTGCCGACGGCCGGCGCGGCCCTACGACTTCCAGGACAAAGACGTTGCTCCGAACGACTGCCGCCTCGGAACCGGTGGCGATCCCGCTTCTGTGCATATCCGCTGCGCGGGGTGGCCAATCGACCGGCCGAGACCTCGCAGAGCAACGAAAAATCCCCCCGACCTGGCATTTCAGTCGAGGGGATTGCTGTGGTCCCAGCTGGGATCGAACCAGCGACCTTCCGCGTGTGAGGCGGACGCTCTCCCGCTGAGCTATGAGACCGGGACTGCGGTCCGGAGGGTGTTCCCTCCGAACGAGATGGAACATTAGCACGCACCACCGGTCGGTCACCAAATCGCCACCTGGACAGGGTTGATCGGGGGTGCGGGAGGGGTCGGGCGCGCGTGAATCGGTGACACATAAGCCCCAGTGGTCGATCCGCGCACCGCGCACCACACCAGACCCCCGCGCCCCTGACGCAACTCGGCCGTTTCCAACCGTTCTACCAGCGGATTTGTACCTTTCACCGAGCGTCGGCTAATGTTCTGTCTCGCACCACGGAGGCCGGAACGAAAGCCCCCGAGATGCGAATGCGGATGTAGCGCAGCTGGTAGCGCATCACCTTGCCAAGGTGAGGGTCGCGGGTTCGAATCCCGTCATCCGCTCGAGAGGTAGGGCCAGGCAGTGAAAACAGCCGTCCCCCTTTGCGCGGTGGAGTGGCCGAGTGGTGAGGCAACGGCCTGCAAAGCCGTGCACACGGGTTCGATTCCCGTCTCCACCTCGCGCGATTAGCTCAGCGGGAGAGCGCTTCCCTGACACGGAAGAGGTCACTGGTTCAATCCCAGTATCGCGCACCACCGTAATACCAGGTCAGCCCCGGTTTTCACCGGGGCTTTACTTGTGTTCGTGCCACTTACGCGCGCTTCCGCGTCACCTCCGACCCACCCGGCCCGCGCTGCGGGCCCACTCGTGCTGGTTCGAGGCGTGACCGACACTCCTCGAACAAGCGGTGCGGCGACCGCCGACCCGGACCTACGTCCGGAGAGTTCCCTTGCGGGACAATTCAACTCCGCGCCCGGACACGGACAGAATCGCCTCACATCGAAATATCACCCAGGCGAACCCCGGTCGCGGCCGTGCCGGGGAGTCCAGGCGCCGCGAACCCGAGCTCACTCGAACCGTTTCAACCACAACCGCTCGTCGAATCCCCCGCGCCGCGCGTGTTTGTGGGCGGCGGCGCGGACGAGGTCGTCGAGGGCGAAGCCGTTCAGGCCGGCGACGGTGAGCAGGACCTCGAGGACGTCGGCGGCTTCCTCGAGGCGGTCGGCGGGGTCCTGGGCGGCGCGGAGTTCGGCCGCTTCCTCGAGGAGTTTGTCGTGCAGGGCGATCTCGTAGGCGGCCGTGCTCAGGACGTGCACGTTGGGGGTGCCGCCTTCCGCGCGGATGATCTCGGGAATCCGGTCCCGCACCAGCTTGCCCATCGCTCCCCTTTTCGACGTCGATGCCGTCACCCAGTTGTACTCCCCGGCCGCCGCCGCACCGTCGTCCGGGGAGTGCGCCGGGCTCAGCGCGCCAGCTGCAGCGCCAGGGTCGCCGCGGCGGGAATCAGGTAGAGCAGCGGGAAGACCGACGTCCCGTAGGAGTGGGCGCGGATCGCGGTGGCCGACGCGCCGAGGAAGTAGACGATGAGGCAGACGGCGGCCGCGACGCCGATCGGGGGCAGCGCGAAACCTTCACCGGGACGACGACGCGGGCGGCCGGGGTGTGACAGCCCGGATCTGTCGGTGCGCGCGGTTAGGCTGCGCTGCGTGGGTGACGAGGCGTCCGGGGACGGTGTGGCGGAGGTGTCGTTCGCCGACGACATCGCCGGCGAGGTGACGTTCGATCTGGAGGAGATCGACGAGGTGATCGGCGGCCTGGTCGCGCGGCACGCCGACCGGCAGAAGCGCGACGCGGAGATCGTCGCGCGCAGGCTCGGCGTCGACGGCGAACCCCCGGAGTCGTTCGCGCGCATCGGCGAGCGCTTCGATCTGGCGCGAGACCGGGTGCGCCAGTTGCACACCCGCGCCACCGGGCAGATCCTGCGGGAGGCGGCGTTCACCGGGCACCCGATCGCCGAGGTCTTCGCGCGCCGCTACCCGCTCGACGCGCGCGACTCCCAGCTCGTGCGCACCCTCCTGCGCGACACCTACGCCACCGGCACCGATCCCGCCGCCGCCGAACTCTCGTACCTGAAGATCCGGCTGGCGGGCCACCCGCCCGAGGACGCCAAACGCGTCTCGGGGTACGTCATGCAGCGAATCATGGCGTGGCGGATGAAGACCAACCGCCGCCTGGCCAAACTGCGCGACACCGAACCCGCCGCGGCGGGCGATCTGACCGCTCTGCTCGCGGGCGCCGACTGGCCCACCGGCTCTCCCGCCCCGCTGCCCACCACCTCGACGGCCGACAGCGACGAAGGCGGCCGGTTCTACTTCGACAAGGCGGGCCGCGACATCGGCTTCGATTCCGCGCTGGAGGCGGGCCTGCTGCGCACCGTGAACACCGCGACCGTGGTCGAGGGTTTCCGCGAGCGCCCGCTCGCCGTGCCGTACGAGATCGACGGCGACGCGCGCGTCCACCACCCGACGCTGGCCGCCCACCTCGGCGACGGCCGGGTCGTCCTCATCGACGTGCAACCGCTCGGGCACATCGCCTTCCACGTCAACCGCGTCAAATCCGCGGCCGCGCGGGCCGCCGCGCACGCGCGGGGCTGGGGGTGGCTCGTGTGGACCGGCAGCACGCTGGGCGTCCCGGATCTCCTCGCCCGCCCGGTGGCCGACGCGGTCGCCGACGCGATCCCTCCGGGCACGACGTCGTGGACCGCGCTCACGGCACTGCGCGGCGAGACCGGCTTCGACCTCCTCGACCTGGCCGCCCTCACCCTGCGTCACGAATGGCGCTGGGACCGCTCCCCTTTCCGCCTCACCACCTGAGCAGGCGGCTCAGAGCAGCACGAACGCCGAGGTGAGGAACGTGATGATCACCAGCATCGCGAAGCAGGTGATCAGCTGCCAATGCCCGACGGTCTGTTGCAGGGTCCGGATGGTGGCGCGCAGGGTGGCGTCCACCCGGTAGTGCTCGGTGAGTTTGCGCTGCATCTCCGCCAGCGCCGCCGCCTGGTCGTCGGCGTCGTGGGCGGCGCGGTCCAGCCGCGCGGCGAGCTTGACGACCTGTTTCTCCGTGTCGCGCACCGATTTCCGCGACAGCGCCAGCGCGGTGCGCTGATCGCGCAGTTCCTCGCGCTGGCGGGCGATGACCGTCGCCTGCGTCTTGGTGTGGCGCTCCCAATCCGTCACGGTGGCCCATCCTCCGGTCTTCTCGTCCCGATATCCCCACGCGATCTCGCCCGACACCCAGCCGCGCAGGAACTCCCGCAGCTCGATCGGCTCGCGGCTGGGGGCCACGAGATCGCTGTACTCGGTGTCGACCATCCCGCTCACCGCGACGTAGTCGCACGCGGGCGGCGCGTAGTCGGAGATGCCGAGCGCGGGCAGGTGCGAGACCCAGTAGCCGGGCTGACACAGCCACAGCACGCCGTCGCATCCCGCGTCGCGCAGCAGCGACGTGTGTTCCAGCGCCAAGGTGCGATCGAGCGCGCCGCCGCGCACTTCGATGGCATAGGTCTTGCCGTCGCGGCGCCACAGGATGTCGACGCGCACGCCGTTGACGCGCTGATCCACCTCGGCCTCGTCGGCGCCGAAGGCGACCAGCCGGGAGCAGATCCAGTACTTGAGACGCTGGATATCCCATTGCGCCGCCGCGCATCCCGGGCAGCGGCAGCTGTAGCGGGACCGGCCCGCCGCGATGGCGCGGGTGCCGTCGACCTCGCCGAGTCCCAATTCCGCGAGCATCGTCCGGCGTCCGCAAGCCTGCTCCGCGCGCTGTTTCGTCCTCACGCGATCACTCCCCTGCCCGAACACCACCGGTCTCGCGACCAAACTCCACCTACCAGAGTGCTCCCGAACCCTAGTTCCCCGCCAGTCCCCTTTACCCCGCACTCGGGTGAGCCGTGGCCGTACCGAGACCCATCGGAGGCTGACGTGTGATGTGTCGCAAGGGATTTCGCTGTTCGGCGCGCCGGAGCGGCGATCGGACCTTAACCGAATTGATAGTTACCGCCAATCCCGCCCACCGGCGCGGCGCGTCACCCGGCCCGCGCGCCGCCCCGGTGCTCGCCCCGCAACGGCCGGGGGCGGCGGATAGAATCGCCGGGCCGCGCGCAGTTTCGGCATCGACGGGGAAGAAGGTAGAGCACGCATGGAGCACGGCCAGCAGGGCGCCGAATCGGTGGGCGCGATCTTGTCCGGCATCGCGGAGCTCCTGCGCGACGTGAGCGGCAGGCTCGACGCCGTCGCGGCCCAGGTGGCCGACGACAACGGTATCGAGACGCGCTTGAAGAAGCTGGAGGCGTGGGCCTTCCGCACCGAACAGGACGTGTCCGCGCTCGGCGCGCGCCTCGAGGGCGCGGACCCGGCGGCCGAGACCGCGCGCCACCACCTGCCGCGGGCCGAGTCCGTGTCGAGGTTGGTCGAGGGGGCCCGTTTCGAGGTGCCCGAGACCGCGGGAGAGATCGCCGGTGATTCCGGAGTGCCGGGTTCACGCGCCGGGCGGACGCGTGCGCGGGCTGAGGGCTCGCGCACGGTGGCGGTTGGGGATTCGGGCGCCGGGCACGCCGACGGACGCCGGGGGGATCCAACCGGGGACACGCTCTCCGGGCACACCCAAGGGCGCCTTGGGGATTCCGCCGGGAGTTCCTTCCCCGGGCGCACCCGGGGGCGCCGCGCGGATTCGGCCGAGGGTGCACCGGTCGGCGCGGAAGGACACCGGGCCGAGTCCACTGACGGCCCGGTGGGGCCGGTTGACAGCCTCCCTGCCGAGTCCACGGAGCGTTCACGCGCCGAGCAAGCCTCGGGTGCTGGCTCCGCAACGTCGAACGCGTCGCGCGTCGAGCAGGTCGGCACGCCGAACGCGCCGGGGCGCGAACACTCGCCCGGCCGGTGGCACGACTCCGGCCGCGAGACCACACCGGCACGGCCGAACGACGCCAACGCCTTCCAGCCGTTCGACATCGCCTCGGGCCAAGGCCTCGATGCCGTGGCGAGCGGGCAGGCCGACACCGGGTCGGCCCGGCGGCTCGACAGCGCGCAGGCCCAGTTCGAGAACGCGTCCGGCGTGCGGTCCGAGGCCGCAGATAACCGGCAGCTCGACAGTGCGTCCGCGCGGCACACGACCGCCGGGCACGAGAACATCTCCGGTCGGCCCCTCGACACGTCGCTGCAGCACGAAAGCTCCGGGCGGCGGGATTCCGCGACCGGACGGCAACTCGACACCGGTGCGGCCCTCGCCTCCGGCCCGCGACACGAGACGAACACCGGTCTCCGGCCCTCTGATTCACCCGCCCGACCCGAGACCACGCCCGCCGAACCCCACGACGCCGCCCCGCAACAGCGGGCCGCCCCCACCCAGTGGCGCGAGTTCACGCCCGCGCAGAACCCGCAACGGGACCAGCGGCCGGACGCCGCGCACCGGCACGAGTTCGCGCCGGCGCAGCAGGAGACCACGCCCGTCCAGCGGCACGGCGACGCCACCGAGTTCACGCACCCGGACGCTCCCCCTCCCGACGCCGCCCGCGTCGACAGCCCCGGCCTCACGCGTTCCGCACCACCGCTCGCGGATGGAGCGCGGACCGCCGCCGAACACGCCGGTACGTCCGACGCGGCGCGCCCCACCCGCGCCGAGCGCCTGCGCCCGTCGACTCCCGCCGACGCCGCGCCGGCCGCGACGTCGAGACTCACCGACGACATGATCCATTCGTCCGCTCCCGCCGAGCCACAGAGCACCGACAGTTTCGAGTCCGGCGCCGTCGCGGCCCGCGTGGAGTCGTCGCCCACCCCGCCCGCGCCCGCCCTGCCGCGGCGTGAGCCCACCGCCATCCCGCCCGCCCTGCACGACTGGATGGAACCGACCATCTCGCGTCCGCCGCTCACCACCGCCCCGGAGTCGAACGGGCACAATCAGGTTCCGCCGAATCCGGACCCGCCGTTCGCGAACACCTACGGCTACGAGTCGGTGTTCGAGCCCGTCCCGCCCTCGGGCAACGGTCACCACGACACCCCGATCTCGCGGCCCGACGCCAACCTCACCGCCCCGCGCCCCGACCGCGACGACCCCGCCGCGAGCCAGCACCGCGCGCCCACCGAGGACAACTCGCACGTCGACAAACTCCAAGCCATGCTCGACGAACTCAAGCGCAACCCGGCCGGCCCCTTCGGCCGCCCCCTGAACTCCCCCTCCGGCGAGCCCGCCTGAGCTCACGAAGCCCCGGCAACGGTCCGGTGCCGCCGTCGACGCGGAACACCGGGACCGAAGCCGCCGCCACGACGGGCTCGTGGAGCACGCCGATCACATTCGGCCGGCAAGTACCTATCGGCACAGCGAGCTCCGGGCACGATCCAGCCGTAACCGCACAGAGGCGGCCACCTCCCGCGACGTGCCTGTCGCCGGGTGAGCACGTTCCCCTCGCCACAGCCGGCGCGCGGCGCGTGTGGCTGGAGGGGAGTGAGCCTGTCTCCGGAACCGAGGCCGACGCGATCACTCCCCGCTACAACCGACGGTCCACGCCCGCACCGGTGACCGGATGCGGAAGCATGCCCGCCCGGCCTCAGCGGCACACGGGACCGCCCCCGGTACGGGGCCGACGGTACACGCGCGTTGATCTCCCGGCGCAGCGCTGTCCGGCGGCTACCGTGCACCCGCAACGTCCACACGCACGTGGGACGTGTGTACGCACCGAGCTGACGGTCACCACCGTTGCGTCTACCCGCGTTTGCGCTTCTCCCCCTCCGGCGCCAGCAACGACCGCACGACTTCGCGCAACCACCGGTGGCCGCTGTCGGCGGTGTTGCGCGGGTGCCATGCCATGCCGATCGAGACCTCGGGCAGTGGTAGCGGAATGTCGAAGGCGCGCAGGCCGAGTGCGCGCAGGGTGCCCGCGGCCAGGCGGGCGGGGGCGGGGCAGATCAGGTCGCCCGGACGGACGGCGAGCAGGGCGGTGGTGAGGTCGGGGACCGTGGCGACCACGCGGCGGGTGCGGCCGTGCAGGGCGAGCCGGTCGTCGATGGGCCCGCGGGCGCGGCCGAGGCGCGAGACCGCCACGTGGGCGGCGGAGGCATAGGCGGCGACGGTGACGCGGCCGGTGATCAACGGATGCCGTGGCGCCGCGACCCCGATGAGCCGGTCGCCGAACACCCGCTGCGTCGCGATCTCGGGGTCGCCCGGTTCGAGCACGCCCACCGCGAGATCGGCGCGGCCGTCGCGCAAGGCCGCCACGCCGTCGACGTCGTCGGACAGAAAACGCAGCGTCACCCCTGGTGCCTGCTTGCGCACGGTCGCGAGTAGCGAGCCCGCCAATCCGGCGCGCACGGCGTCGTCGGCCGCCACGGCGAATCCGCGCCGCAGTCCGGCCGGGTCGGCCTCGGCACGCTCCGCCAGCAACGCCCGCCCGCGCTCGACCACCGCGCGCACCTCGTAGCGGATCTCGAGGGCGCGGGGCGTCGGCACCAGATTGCGGCCCGCGCGCACGAGCAGCGGATCGTCCAGCGCCCGCCGCAACCGCGCCAGCGTCCTGCTCATCGCGGGCGCCGACGTGCCCAGCCGTTCGGCGGCGCCGGTGACGCTGCCGGTCTCGAGCAGCGCATCCAGCGCCACCAGCAGATTCAGGTCGAGGGCGTCCACCCGCGGATTATCACAGATGGAATCGGAGCCCCCGAGCATTGCGCATGCGGCAATCCGCGAGGGCGGCCCGACCGGAACCTGCCCGCGCACCCCCCGCTGCGTGTGCCCCTCACCGGCACGGCACCGATCTCCCCGCCCCCGTGCGCCACGCTGTCCCCGCTACCGTGCGCCACGCTGTCCCGCCACCATGCACCACGCTGTCCCCGCCACCGTGTGCCACGCTGTCGACGCGTTCCGGCCAGCCGCTGCGCACTGCACCGCTCCACGGGCGATGCGCTACGACGGACGCAGGCCGAATCGGCTTACGCCCCAATCCTCTGGCCTGCAACGGATGCGGTCATGAGCACGGAACCGGGCGGGTGAGCCGAACCCACCGACGGCTCACATCGTCCCCGGCTGGGGCGCACTGGCAGGAATCACCGGGCGGCACGCAGGCCGAGCCTGGCGGTAGGAATCCTCAGCCCCCTCACGCCTGCGACGGATGTGGGTCGCGAACCGGGGCGGGGGCGGGCGGGGTGGGCTCCACCGACGGCTTGGACCGTTCCAGCGTCCCCCGGTACGCGGCGGGGCGCACGGGCCGGAACCACTGGGCGGCGCGGGCCGAGCGCGGCAGTCGGAGGTTCAGGTCCGCCAGCATCTCGTCCAGGTTGCGCAGTGCGAACGGGGTGATGGTGGTGCCGTGGGCGTGGTGGCCGTCGGTGCCCGCCGACATCCACGCCAGCCGCCGGTCGATCTCCTCGCCCATCTGCTCGCGGGTGGGCACGGCGAGGCGGCCTGCGAGCAGCGCGGCGATCCAGTGCGCGCCCACCTCGGAGCTCAGGGTGCTCACCACCGACGAGTTGTAGCCCGCGAAGCTGATATTGGGGACCTCGACGGGCAGGATGTGCCGGTAGAGGCGGAAGTTGCCGTCCTCGTCGGTGAGCTGCCGCTGGATGTACGGGGTGAGGAACGGCACGCGCCGCTGGAATCCGGTGGCGCAGACGATGAGGTCGGCGGGTAGCTCCGCACCGTCGGACAGCCACGCGACCGGGCCCTGCGCGCCGGCGGACAGTTCGTCGACGGTGGTGTCGCGCAGCACGGTGATGCGCCCGTCGCGGACCTGCTCGTAGAACCCGTCGGTGACCACGCCGACGCTGCTCTGCGCGATCTCCTCGAACCGGCCCTCCGGCACCAGGTTCAGCTCCCGCAGGCCGAGCCGCTTGGTGACCATCTCCTGGAGCACGTCGAAATCGGTGTCGCGGAAGCTGCGGCCACCGCCGTGCAGGAACCGTTCCAGGCCGCGCGGTTCCAGGTGCTGGAAATGCGCCTGGCCCAGGCGACTCAGCAGCAGGCGTTCGAAGCTGAGCCCGCGCGCCAGCTTGCGCGGGATCTTCCACAGCAACCGGCGGGCGACCACCGTGGTGGACGCGGCGACGTGGCTGACGGCCTCGGCGATATCGCACGCGGACTGGCCGTAGCCGATCACCAGCACCGTTTTGCCGCGCGCCGCCTCCACATCGTGGAACTGCGAGGAGTGCACCACCTGACCGCCGAGGGTGCGGAACGCGTCGACGCCGCGGATGTCCGGCATGGCCGGTTCGCTGTAGACGCCGTTGGCGACCACCAGGTGATCACAGGAGGTGCGGTGGATGCCGTTCTCGTCGCGGACCTCGAGCAACCATCCGCTGTCCACCGGGTCGGCCGCCACCACCTCGGTGCCGAGCCGCACCTGCTCGCGCAGTCCGAAGTGCTGGACGTATCCCTCCAGGTAGGCCTGCATCTGGGCACCGTCGGGCACCGCGGGGTAGTCCTCGGGCATGGGGAAGTCCGAGAAGTGATAGGTGTGCTTGGAGTTCTGCGCGCGCAGCCCCGGATAGCGCCGCGTCGCACTCCACACACCACCCACGTCGGGCGCCCGTTCGAACACCTCGACCGGAAAACCCTCCCGGCCCAACACCTTCGCGCAGGCGAGGCCCGCAATGCCCGCACCTACGATCGCGATGCGGCTACCGCTCGTCATGGGCACCGAGAGTACCCGCCCGCGCGGCCGCGCAAAGCTCGCGGGCGCAATCCCGGACGAATGACCGCCTCAGCGCAGTGCCGGCTCGGGCGCGAGTTCGACCGGCAGGTCCCGTACCCCGCGGAACAGGATGCTCTCCCGCCACGCGATGTCCTCCGGATCGACGGCCAGCCGCAGGTCGGGATAGCGCGCCAGCAGGCCGGTCAGCGCGACGCGGCTCTCCAGCCGGGCCAGGCCCGCGCCGAGGCAGTAGTGGATGCCGTGGCCGAACGCCAGGTGCCCGCTCGCGCCGCGGCCGGGATCGAATTCGCCGGGCGCGCTGAAGTGTTTGTCATCACGGTTGGCCGACCCGAGCGCGACGAGGACCAGTTCCCCCGGCGGGATCTCGGTGCCGCCGAGCGCCACCGGCGCGGTGGTGTAGCGCAAGGTGGCCATGTTCACCGGGCCGTCGTAGCGCAGCACCTCCTCGAGCAGCGCGGGCACGCCGCCCGGATCCTCGCGTAGCGCGCGGTAGCGCGCGGGCTCGCCGAGCAGGGTCAGCACCGCGTTGCCGATCAGGTTGACCGTGGTCTCGTGCCCCGCGATCAGGATGAGGAACGCCATGGAGATGATCTCGTCGTCGGTGAGCCGGTCGTCGCGATCGCTCGCGGCGATGAGGTCCGACAGCAGATCGTTCCCGCCGGCCCCGGCGCGGCGGCGCGCCAGTTCGGCGTCGAAGTAGTCGACGATGGCGTCGGTCGCCTCCTGCATCCGGACCGGGTCGGAGAGGGTGACGTCGGAGACGATCGCCGACCACTCCTTGAAGCGGGCGCGGTCGGCGAACGGGACGCCGAGCATCTCGCAGATCACCATGAGCGGCAACGGGAGGGCGAACTCCTCCATCAGATCGACCCGCCCGTACGCGTCGGCCGAGGCGGCGAGCCCGTCGAGGAGTTCGTCGGTGATCGCCGAGACGCGCGGGGCGAGCGCGTCCATCTTGGCGGGCGCGAAGGCGGGCGTGACCAGTTTGCGCAGGCGCGCGTGGCGCGGCGGGTCGGTGTTGAGCAGGTGGTAGCCCAGTCTGCTGTTCACCGTGCCGACGCCGCTGTTGCCCGCCGAGCCCCGCCGGGCGGCCAGTCCGCTCTCGGTGTGCGGGTCCTTGCGGACGGTGGGGTCGCGCAACACCTCGCGCGCCGCGTCGTAGTCCACGACGAGCCAGGCGCGCACGCCGGTGCGGAAGGTGACCTGGTGGACGGGCCCCTGCGCTCGCAACTTCTCGTAGAAGACGTAGGGCGTGCGGAAGAACTCGGGCGGTAACTGTCTCATGCTGAACCTCTCCCCGTTCGGCGAGTCATGTTGCGCCCCTTCGATGGTGGCACGGACCACGGTCCACGTCACGAAACGGCGGAAACCCGCGTGAGCGCGACCCGCGCACTCGAGCCCCGGCGACCTCTCCGCGAATTCCGTGAACCGCACACCGGCCGCGATCGGATGCGGTAGCGTATCGGATACAAATTTGTATCGAACAGCGGACGACGCCGGTCCGCACGATCGAAGGATCAGCCATGAGTAGTGCCGACTCCCCCGCCGCCGATGTCATCGTGGTCGGCGCGGGCCTGGCCGGATTGGTCGCCACCTACGAGCTGACCCGCGCGGGCCGCCGGGTGCTCGTGCTGGATCAGGAGAACCGCAACAATCTCGGCGGCCAGGCGTTCTGGTCGCTGGGCGGGCTGTTCTTCGTGGACAGCCCCGAACAGCGCCGCCTCGGCATCAAGGACTCCTACGAGCTGGCCCTGCAGGACTGGCTCGGCTCGGCCGGCTTCGACCGCGACGACGAGGACCACTGGGCGCGGCAGTGGGCCGAGGCGTACGTGCGCTTCGCCGCCACCGAGAAGCGCGACTACCTGCACGCGCTCGGGCTGCGGGTGACGCCGCTGGTCGGCTGGGCCGAGCGCGGCGGTGCGCTGGCCGACGGGCACGGCAACTCGGTGCCGCGCTTCCACCTCACCTGGGGGACCGGCCCCGAGGTGGTCCGCGTATTCGCCGAACCGGTGCTCGAGGCCGAGCGAAAAGGTCTGGTGACCTTCGCGTTCCGCCACCGCGTGGACGAGCTCATCGTCGAGGACGACGCGGTGGTGGGCGTGCGCGGCGGCGTGCTCGAGAACACCGATCTGGCGCGCGGCAAGGCATCCTCGCGCACGGTGGTGGGCGACTTCGAGTTCCGCGCGCCCGCGGTGGTGGTGACCTCCGGCGGCATCGGCCACAACCACGAGCTGATCCGGCGCAACTGGCCGGTCGAGCGCCTCGGCCCCTGCCCCGAGACGCTGATCTCGGGCGTGCCCGCGCACGTCGACGGGCGCATGCTCGGCATCTCCGAGGCCGCCGGCGGCGCGATCGTCAACCGGGATCGCATGTGGCACTACACCGAGGGCATCAACAACTGGGACCCGATCTGGCCCGACCACGCCATCCGCATCATCCCCGGCCCGTCCTCGCTGTGGTTCGACGCGAACGGAAAGCGGCTGCCCGCACCGTGTTTCCCCGGCTTCGACACCAACACGACGATGAAGGCGATCCTGGCCACCGGCTACGACTACTCGTGGTTCGTGCTGACCCAGTCGATCATCGAGAAGGAGTTCGCGCTCTCGGGCTCCGAGCAGAACCCCGACATCACCGGCAAGGACCTCAAGCTGCTGCTCAAGAGCCGGGTCGCCAAGGGCGCGCCCGGCCCGGTGGAGGCGTTCAAACAGCACGGTGTGGACTTCGTCGTCGCCGACACCCTCGCCGAACTCGTCGACGGCATGAACGCGATCGCGCGCGGCCCGAAACTGGACCCGGCCGAGCTGGAACGCCAGATCGTGGCGCGCGACCGCGACATCGACAACAAGTACTCCAAGGACGCGCAGTTGATGGCGATCACCAACGCGCGCCAGTACTTCGGCGACAAGGCCGGCCGCGTCGCCAAGCCGCACCGCATCCTCGATCCGGCCGCGGGCCCGCTGATCGCGGTGCGCCTGAACATCCTCACCCGCAAGACGCTGGGCGGTCTCCAGACCAACCTGGACTCGCAGGTGATCCGTCCCGACGGCACGCCGCTGCCCGGCCTGTACGCGGCGGGCGAGGTGGCCGGTTTCGGCGGCGGCGGTGTGCACGGCTACAACGCGCTGGAGGGCACCTTCCTGGGCGGCTGCATCTTCTCCGGTCGCGCCGCCGGGCGCGCGCTGGCGCGAAAGCCGGCGAAGGGGGCCTGAGGTGCCCGCCGCCGAGGCGCCAGGCGCCGCACCCGCACCCCGCGTCACCAAGCGGCGCGGGCAGACCAGGCAGCGCCTGCTGGACGCGGCGTTCGACACGTTCGCCGAGGAGGGTTTCGGGCATTCGACGGTCGAGATGATCTGTGAGCGCGCCGGATACACGCGCGGCGCGTTCTACTCGAACTTCACCTCGCTCGAGGAGCTCTTCCTGGCCATGTGGCACCAGCGCTCGGCGCGGATGATCGAGGACATGGCCGCCGCGCTGGCGGCCATGCCCACCGACATGGCCGATATGACGGGGATCGCCGACGCGCTGCTGGATGTGACGCCGTTCGACGCCAAGTGGTACGGCATCACCGCCGAGTTCACCGCGCACGCCCTGCGCAATCCGGATCTGCGCGCCGTGATGGTGGCCCGCGAACAGGCCATCGCGGACGCGATCATGCCGCTGCTGGAAACCCAGATCCGCCGGGCGGGCCGCGTCGTGCGCGACCCGGCCGCGCTGGGGCAGGCGTTGATCGCGGTGCACGACGGCACCCTGGTGCAGTGCCTGATGGAACCGGAGAATCCCGTGGTGCGCCGGCGCCGGACCGACCTGTTCCTCACGGTCGTCCTGGCTTACACCGACGAGCCGGCCCGCCGCTGACGGCTCAGCGGCGGGCACGGGTGAGGCTGCCACCCTCCTCGTCGGCGTGCAGGCCGGCGTGACGGTTCAGCGGCGGGCACGGGCGAGGCGGTCGATCGTGTCGAGCATGCGGTCGATCTCCTCGCAGGTGTTGTAGAACGCGAACGAGGGCCGGACGGTGGCTTCGACGCCGAACCGGCGCAGGATCGGCTGCGCGCAGTGGTGTCCGGCGCGCACCGCGATGCCCCGCTCGTTCAACGCCTTTCCGACATCGAGCGGTTCATAGCCGTCGAGCACGAAGGAGAGCACACTCGCCTTGTCGGCCGCCGTCCCGATCAACCGCACGCCCGGGATCGCGGCCAGGCGCGGGGTGGCGTAGGCGAGCAGATCGTGTTCGTAGCGGGCGATGTTCTCGATGCCGAGACGTTCGACGTACTCGATGGCGGCGCCGAGGCCGACGGCGTCGGCGATATTGCCGGTGCCCGCCTCGAATCGACCGGGCGGCGGCTGGAACAGCGAACGTTCCAGCGTCACATCGCTGATCATGTTGCCTCCGCCCTGCCACGGCGGCATATCTTGCAGCACTTCGGATTTCCCGTAGACCACGCCGATCCCGGTGGGGCCGAACAGTTTGTGGCCGGAGAAGACGAAGAAATCGGGGTCCATAGCCTGCAGGTCGACGCGGGTGTGCGGTACCGACTGCGCGCCGTCCACAATCGCGATCGCCCCGGCCCGGTGCGCCAGCTCCACGATCTCGCGCACCGGTGTGACGGTGCCGAGCGCGTTCGAAACATGGGTCACCGACACGAGTTTCGTGCGGTCGGACAGCAGCGCCGTGTACTCGTCGAGGCGCACCTGCCCGCTGTCGTCCACGGGGATCACGCGCAGGCGTGCGCCCGTCTCGGCGGCGAGCATCTGCCAGGGCACGATATTGGCGTGGTGTTCCAGATGCGAGATGACGATCTCGTCACCCTCCCGCACGTTGGCACGGCCCCACGTTTGCGCGATCAGGTTGAGGCCCTCGGTCGCGCCGCGCACGAACACGATCTCCTCCGACGAACCCGCGTCGAGAAACCGCGCGACGGTGTCGCGGGCCTGTTCGTAGGCGTCGGTGGAGCGCGCCGCCAATTCGTGTGCGGCGCGGTGGACATTGGAGTTCTCGTGCTCGTAGAAGTGGGTGAGCCGGTCGATCACGGCGCGCGGTTTCTGCGTGGTCGCGGCGTTGTCGAACCACACCAGCGGGTAGCCGTTCACCTGCTCGCGCAGGATGGGGAAGTCGGCGCGCACGGCGTCCACGTCGAACGGGGGGTGCGGATCGGGGGCGAAATCGGTCGCGCGGGTGTCCGCGAACGAGGGCGCGCTCGATGACCGATCGAGGAAATAGAACGCGGGTGCCGCGGAGGTGGGGACGGCGGGCGCGGCGTCCAGCGTGCGGGGCGCGGGCAGAATCGCCTCCCACGGCGGGAGATACCCGGATGCGTCCCCGAACGGGATAGCCGGAGGTTGCGCGCCCCCTGCCGAGGGCGCCGAACTCGACCGCGCCGCCACGCGACTCGGGTTCGTCGCCGAATTCGCGCTCGGCACAGCGTGATCCGCGCCGTTGGCGGGGCGACCGGGGACATGCGGGTCCGGGGTGCGACCACCGGGCGGTGCGGAGGCAGCGTTCGGCGAGACTCCGGACGTACCGGGCGGCACGACAGCCGAATGATCGAAGCCAGGGTCGGCGGCGGACGGCCGCGCGGCCCGGTCGAATCCGGCGGGAGAGACGCCGGTCGGCGACAACCTGCCGTATCCCGGGACCCCGGACCCGGACGGTGCCCACGAATTCGTGCCCGGCACAGCGTGATCCGCGCCGTCGGCCGGGCGGCCGGGGACCGTGGGCTCCGGGGTGCGCCCACCGGGAGGTGCGGCAGGCGACCCGGACGCGGCGGGCCGGCCGCCGGCGTGCGCGGGCGGCGCCTGGGTCGTGTGCGATGACCAGCCGCCGGGGGTCGTCAACCCGGCGAGATCACCGGAAGGCGTCCACGCCCCAGAGGGCACGGCACCATTCGCGACCGCTCCCGGAATCCCGGCAACCTGTCCCGTGGGGGGACCGCTCACGCCGAGAGCGCCCGGCGTGAGCGCACCTGCCGACGCCGACGGCAGGGCCGAGAAGAACTGGGCCGCCAGGGCGTTCAGTGCGGCCGGGTCCGGCAGGTCCGCCGCGCGGGCGGCCGCCGGATCGGGCTCACTTCCGGTACTCGGGCGCGTAGTCATGGAACTTGTCCACCTCGGCGTCCTCGAGCACGGCCACCGCGTCGTCGACCAGGATCACCAGCGAGCAGTACAGCGACACCAGGTAGGACGCGATGGCGCTGCGGTCGATGCCCATGAACTGCACCGACAGTCCGAGGCCCTGCTCCCCGGTGAGGCCCGGCTGGTACAGGCCGATCACGCCCTGCCGGGACTGCCCGCTGCGGACCAGCACGAACTTGGTCTTGCCGTCCACCAGCGGAACCTTGTCCGACGGGATGATCGGGATGCCGCGCCAGGTGAGGAACTGCGACCCGAACATGCTCACCGTCGGCGGCGGCACACCGCGCCGGGTGCATTCCCGGCCGAACGCCGCGACGCCCTCGGGGTGGGTCAGGAAGAAGCCGGGCTCCTTCCACACCTTCGCGATCAGGTTGTCCAGATCGTCGGGGGTGGGCGGGCCCGCGAGGGTCGGAATGCGTTGTTTGTCGGCGGCATTGGAGATCAGCCCGTAGTCGGGACTGTTGATCAGCTCGCCCTCTTGGTGTTCCTTGATCGCCTCGATGGTGAGCCGCAACTGCTGGGCAATCTGATCGTGCGGGCTCGAGTACAGATCCGAGACGCGGGTGTGCACGTCCAGGATGGTGTGCACGGCTTTGAGCCGGTACTCGCGAGGTTCACGCTCGTAGTCGATGAACGTCTCGGGCAGGGGCGACTCGTCGAAATTGTCGCACTGGATGTCCACCGTCTGCTCGTGGGTGACGCGGTTGCGCCGGTAGATACCGGCCTCCACGGGCACCCAGTCGAGCAGATGCACCAACCACCGGGGGCTGACGGACTCCATCTGCGGGACGGATTTCGTCGCGTTCGCCAGTGTCCGCGCGGCGTCGTCGCCGAGGGCAACCGGTCCGGGCACAGCTCTGGTCATCGAAACCACCTAGGGGTTGGCAAATCCACCGTTACCAGTGCGCACATGCTAACCCCGCGTGCCCGCGTTCTCGCGCCAACTCGGGGGAATCGTGTTGCGGCCGCGACCCGATCGCGGACGCTCTCGCGGGCACCCGATGCCACCCCCTCGCACCCCACGGCGCACTCCCCCGTCACGAACGCGTTGACCTGCTACGACGCGTGCACCACCCGCGGCACCGGATGGCACTCGACGGGGTGGCGAGCACCCGTGGTGATAGCACGGCAGCGCGCGCGTGACCGAGTAGGCGCCGGCCCCTCAGCGCAGCGCGGCGTCGAGTGCCTCGGCCAGCGACTCGTAGCCGTTCGGGGCGATCGGCTCGCCGTCCACGAAGAAGGTCGGGGTGCCGCGCACGCCGAGGGCGAGACCGTCCTCGAAGTCGGCGCGGACCCGCTCGCCCACGCGCGGGTCGGCGTAGTCGGCGTCGAAAGCCGCCATGTCCAAGCCCAATTCGCGCGCGAAGCCGCGGAACACCTCGTCCAGCGGCACGCGGCGCTCGCCCCAGCCCGCCTGGGTGCGGAACATCTGCTGGTACATCTGCTCGAACCGCCCCTGCCGCGCGGCCGCCTCGACGGCGCGGGCGGCGCGTTCGGCGTTGAAGTGCGAGGGGACCGGGAAGTACCGCACCACGAAGGTGACGCGGTCGCGGTACTCCTCGCGCAGCCGCTCCACCACGGGATACATGGCGGCGCACGCCTCGCACTCGAAATCGAGGAACTCCACCAAGGTCACGCGGGCGCCCTCGGGGGCGTCGAGCCGGTGGCTGTCGGGTCGCACCACCGCGGCCGGGCCGGGTGCGGCCGAGGTGGGCGCGTCGCGTTGTTCGCGAGCCACGAGGACGATCCCGGTCACCACGACGGCGCACACGGCGGCGAGGGTGATCGCGAGGCGGAGGCGCCGCGCGCGCGGCGGTGCGGTGGTCATGGGGACGCTCCCGATCCGGTCGGCGCACTCCCGGAGGAGTGCGTTATCTACGTATCGAAACCGTACTACATTCGATCGGACCCCGGCCCGAAAGGAGCGTCCCGCACCGGCGAATCGGCACGAACCCGAGAACTATCGAATATGGTAACGGCTTTCATTGCCGCGTTCCACGATCGCCCGAGACCGAATATCCTTGACCGACTACGCCCTCACACCGTAGTCATGCACACTCAGGGCGCGGTCGCCACCGCCTCCTCGCTGAACGCCCCGCGCCACCGGCGCGCCGGATGCGAATCCGGCAGGAAGTCCGAGCCCGTCAGCTTCTTGCGTCGTGTTCCACCCGGTCGGGCAGGTTGAAATTGCGCGCGGAGTTGCGCAGCGCGCTGGTGACCACGTTCCACCCGATCCGCCCGCGCGAGAGGTGATCCAGCGTGCAGATCTTGCGCGCGAACGAGAACGGGTGGTCCTGCAGCACCGAACTGGTGATCACGATGCCCAGGTGCTCGGTCACCGACGCCAGCGCCGAAACCAGCGCGGAGGGATCGTAATTCGGGATCTGCAACCCCTCGGTGACGTGGGTGTCCCACCCGCCGTCGAAATCGTCGTAGAGCCCTACCACGTCGGCGAAGAACACCGAGTCGAACCCGCCCCGCTCCAGGATGCGGGCCAGCTCCAGCCACGGTTCGAGGGTGTGGAATTCGGTCTGCCTGGCGTCCTCGCGCCGCCACGTCCCGTAGGAGACGTGGGTGGCGGTGTTCATGGTGAAAGCGTTGAGCAGCAGCCGCGGTCGGCTCATGGTTGTGGTCCTCTCGGTCGGAACTCGCGCCGCACGTCATGCCGCCGAACTGACGCGCACCGGGGCGAGCCGAAACGCTCCCGCAAGGTGGTCTCGGCGTACTCGTGCCGGAACAGGTTGCGGCGGCGCAGGATCGGGACCACCTCGTCGACGAAGATCTCCAGACCGGAGGCGAATCCGTCGGGCACGAGGTTGAAACCGTCGGCGGCGCCCGCGTGGAACCAGTCCTCGATGGTGTCGGCCACCTCCTCGGGCGAGCCGACGATGCGGCGGTGCCCACCCGAGCCGAACTCGAACAGCGCGTCCCGCAGGGTGAATCCGGGGCCGCGCTCCCGGATGCCGCGCACCAGCGATTCGCGGAAGCCGAGGGAGGCGGCGAAGACGTCGGGGTCGGCCGGGTCGGCGAGCGCCGGTTCCGGGAAGGGCTCGTCGAGCGGGTAGCCGCCCACAGCGCGATCACCGCGTCCACGAACTCGTGCGCGCGCCGGTACCGAGTGGCGCGATCCGGGAGCGAGGTGAGGCCGAAGTTGCCGCCCGCGGCGGCGTTGTAGGTGGTGACGGCGTTCCACGCGGCGCGCCCACCGCTGAGGTGGTCCAGCGTGAGGAAGCGCTCGGCCGGCTCCACGGGGTCGTTGAACGTGGTCGAGAGCGTGCCGATCAACCCGATGTGCTCGGTCGCGGCGGCGACGGTGGCCAGGATGGTGGAGGGCTCCAGCGCGCGCCCGCCCGGTCTGACCAGCGAGTCCTCGCGGATCGCGGGGTTGTCGGCGAGGAAGAACGCGTCGAGGGTGCCGCGTTCGGCGATCCGGCCGATCTCGGGAATTGTTTTCCTCTGGGGGATCGGATCGAAATCCTTAAGAAAATCTTCACGGCGCGGGGCGATACGTCCGCGGCACGCCGACCCACCTCCGGTAGATGGAAATGATGTTCATTATGATCGCCGGCATGACCACCACGAACCAGCGGACGGTCCGCCCAGGGGTCGGGACCTCCACCCGCAACCCCGCCGCCGCGGAGGCCGTGTTCCTCGACGTGACCCGTCGGCTGCTCGCGCCGCTGCGGATCTCGGACGGCGACATCGCGGTCGACGTGGGCCCCGGAGCCGGGTCCGCGACGGTGGCGATGGCGGCGGCGGTCGGCCCGCGCGGCCGGGTGTACGCGGTGGATCTGGACCCGGCCATGCTCGACGCCACGATGGCGGCGGCGCGGGAGGCCGGTGTCGCCGAGCGGGTGCTCCCGGTCGCGCACGACCTCGAGGAGGGCGCGCCGCCGCTGCCCGAGCCCGTCGACGCGATCTGGTCGTCGGCGTGCCTGCACCACACCCTGGACTGGGAGGCGTCGGTACGGGCGCTGGCGTCGGCGCTGCGGCCGGGCGGCACCCTCTGCGTGGCCGAGGGCGGACTGCCCACCCGCTGCCTGCCGTGGGACGCGGGCGTCGGCCTGCCCGGACTGGAGATCCGCCTGGACGAGGCGCACAACCGCTGGTCCACCCAGTGGTTCGCGGGACGGACGGGCGCGCGACGCCAGCGCCGGGGCTGGACCGAGGTACTGCGCGCGGCCGGGTTGGTCGAGGTCACCAGCGTCACCGAACTGCTCGACCTCCCGGCACCGGTGTCCGACCAGGTGCGCACCGTCGTGATCGAGGAACTCGCGGCCCGCGTCGCCCGCGCGACACCGTTCCTCGACGAGAACGACCGCGCGACTTGGGAACTCCTGCTCGACCCCACCGGCGCCCACTGGCTCGGCCACCGCGCCGACCTCGGCCTGCTCACCGCCCGCACCGCCTACCTGGGGCGCACGCCCCGCTGAGGTGGCCAGGTCTGGCTCAACTCGTCATCCCTTCACAACGACCCACCACCGCGAGGAGCCGGTCGATCTCCTCGGGGGTGTTGTAGACATGCACGCTGACCCGCACGGCCGCGTCCCCGGCGGCGCGCCCGGCCTGGCAGTGATTGTCGGCGCGCACCATGATCCCTTCGTCGGCCAGCACGAAACCCAGGTCGTCGGAGCGCACCCGGGCGTGCTGGAAGGTCACGATGCTCTCCCGGCGCTGCGCCGCCGAATCCGCGGTGAGGCTGTGCTGACAACCCAGCACCCGCACACCCGCCAATCGGCTGAGCCCGTCGGTGAGCCGCACGCACAGCGCGGCGTTCCACTCCCGCACGCGCTCCAGCCCGGCGCCCTCCAGCCAGTCGAAAGCCGCTGCCACACTGATGATTCCGGCCGTGTTGGGCGTGCCTTCCCAACCGCGCAAGGCGAAACGTGGCCCGCGCCGGTTGCGCGCCCACACCGCCCCGACGCCGGGCAGCGCCATCATCTTGTGCCCGGAGAACACCACGAAATCGACGTCCAGTTCGGCCACCGACACCGGCCCGTGCCCGACGCTCTGCGCGGCGTCCAGGCAGATCGGCACGTCCGGGCCCACCGCCTCGCGCACCCGGTGCACGTTCATGTCCGCGCCGAACACGTGGTGCACGTGGGTGACCGCGACGAACCGCGTGCGCGGCGTCACCACCGCGGGCAGGGCGCGGTGGTCGTAGTCGCCCGACGCCGGGTCCACCGGCATCGGCACCACCGTCACCCGCACCCCGCGCCGCGCCAGCTCGTCGCGCAGGTCCAGCCAGGGGCGCAGGTTGGCCTCGTGGTCGCCGAACGGGACGATGATCTCGTCGCCGTCGGCGAGCAGATCGGCGAGCCAGTCCTGCGCGACGGCGCGCAACCCGTGACTGGTTCCGCCGACGAACTCCACCGACGAGTCGGTGCCGTTGTCGCCCAGGGCCTTCCGCACGCGCTCGCGCGCCGCCTCAACCCGGGCGGCGGTCCCGGTCGCCCACGGGTAGGAACCGCGACCCACGTTGGCATTGGTCGTGGTGAGGTATTCGGTGACGGCCTCGAGTACCGCCGCGGGTTTCTGCGCGGTGGCGGCGCTGTCCAGGTAGGCCAGGCCCGGATCACGGTGCAGGATGGGGAATTCCGCGCGCAACCGCGCCTGCCATGGCGCGAGCCGGTCCAGCACGGAGGTATCGGTCGAGGTCGACATGGCTCAGTCCCGCACCAGCGGCGCGCCGGCGTCGCGCCAGGCCACCACACCGCCGCGCAGGCTGCGCACGTCGCGGTGCCCCATCCTGCTCAGCAGCGCCGCGTAGCGCGCGGACTTCTCGCCGACCGGGCACACCAGCAGCACCGGCTTGCCCGCCCCGAACGGCAGCCCGCCGCGGATCAGCTCGTCGAACAGCTCGTCCACGATATTGATCGAATGTTCGATGTGCAGCGCCGAATACGCGAACGCGCCGCGCAGGTCCACCACCAGCGGCCGCTCCGCCGCGAGCCAGAGCCGCGCGTCGGCCACGTCCATCGACACGACCGCCGCGACCTCGGCGTCGGTCACCGTGTCCACCGAATCGGGGCGGGGCGGCTGCTCGAGCAGTTCCGGCCGCAGCCTGCGGACGTAGCTCATGTAGCTCTCCACGCGGTCGCACACGATGAACACGGCGGTGCGGCGTTCGGTGAGCGTGGCGTCGATCTCGGCGAGGTGGCGCACCGCGCCGAAGTACGCGGCGCCCGAGGTGGGTCCGCCGAGGATGCCGCAGCGGCGGTTGAGCGTGAGCATCCCGTCGATGGCCTGCTGCGCGGTAACGGCCTCGATCGTGTCGTAGTTCTCCGGATCGAACAGGCCGACCTCGTTGACCTCGTCGATATTGCGGATGCCGGGAATGAAATCCGACTTGTCCGCGACCAGGCCGACCACCGACACCGCTGGATTGTGTTCGCGCAACACGGTCGCGACGCCGGTGGACGAACCCGCGGTGCCGACGCACGCGAGGAAGATGTCCGGGCCCTGGCCGTCGAGATCCTTGATGATCTCCGGCGCCGTACTCGACCGGTGCGCTTCGGGATTGCGCGGATTGAAGTACTGGTCGGTGTGCAGGTGGCCGCCGCCGTCCTCGGTGAGCTTCCGGTACATGCGGGTCAGCGGATCCTCGGTGTCGGTGGGGTCGAGGCATTCGGTCTGGCCGGGCAGTTCCTCGATCTCCGCGCCGAGCAGCAGGAGCAGATCCTTGATCTCGGGCACCTTCATGCGGTTGGTGACGCTCTTGAACGGCAGCCCGTGCATGGCCGCGATCACCGCCAGCGCCTTGGCGGTGTTGCCGCTGGAGAGCTCCACGATCGAATCACCGCGCTCCACCGCACCGGCCAGTCCGTCGCGCGCCATGTTCCAGGCCGGGCGGTCCTTCACCGAACCGAACGGGTTGAGCATCTCCAGCTTCGCGTACAGGTCGATGTGGTGCAGCCCGTGCACGGCCGGATCGATCCGGACCAGCGGCGTATCCCCGATGACGTCGAGGATGCTGTCGTACTTCATGCGCGATCACCTTTCACGGGCCAATACTGTTCATCGAGACACCATTTCCACACGCCCGCGTCGCGGTAGACCGCGACCTTGGGGGCGATGGGCTGCATCAGCGCGTGGTCCGCCGCGAAATCCATGAAGTAGCCCGCCGTGTTGACGAACGCCAGCACGTCGCCGGGGACGGGCGGCCGCGGCAGCGTCACCTTCCGGCGGGTGATCAAATCGTCTTCGAGACACAGGTTTCCGGAGAAGTAGACCTCCGAGGGCTCGGCGTCGGGCGGGCGCGTGCCGAGCAGGACCGGATCCATCAGCACGGCATGGTCCTCGGTGCTGATGTCGCGGGAGTTGGCGGCCAGCCGCACCAGGACGTCACCGTCGTGGGTGGTGCGCACCTCCGCCACCCGGGCCAGGGTGAGACCGCACTGGTCCACCAGCGCCCGGCCGGGTTCGACGTGCAGGTCGTAGAGGTTCTCCAGCAGCAGGGTGGCCAGCGGCCTGCCCAGCGAGGGCGCCGTGCGAGTCAGCAGTTCCCCCAGGTACTTCGGGCCCGCGAGGCGCCGGTGGGCGGGATAGACGCCGAGCGCCCCGCGCAGCGTGCCCGCCTCGGCGCGCAGCCCGTAACCGTGGTTGTGCCACGTCATGGCCGGGCGCCGGCCGAGTACCGAGTGCGTGAGTTCGGTTGTGTAGCGCTCCCATTCGCCGCGGTCGGCCAGGTAGTTCACGCCGAAGCCGCCGCCGATATCAATCGCCGTGGGCGCGAATCCGCGCGTGAGAGCCTCGCGCATGGCGAGTAGACACCCCTCCAGCGCGAGCACCTTCTCGTCCAAGCCGTTGGTGTCCAGGTGATAGGCGACGCCCAGTAACGTCAGAGCGTCGCGGTGGCCGTCGAGAAGGTCCAGCACGCCGGGCAATTCGCGCTGATGCACGCCGAATCGGCTGGGCCTGCTCAGCACCTTCACCCCGGGCGAGTCGAAAGCGGCCAGCCGCATCATCACTCGCACCGGCGCCAACCCGTGCCGCTCGACGAGCTCCGCGAGTGCCACCAGCTCCTCGCGCGAGTCGGCGTTCACGATCGCGCCGACCCGCGCCGCGAGCCACAGGAAATCGATGTCCTTCGGCCCGGTCGCCATGATCCGGTCCCCGGCGAAACCGCAGGACAGCGCGTGCTGCAACTCGCCGAGCGAGGCCACGTCGACGCCGGTGTCACCCGCGGCGAGCTGGCGCAGCAGCGCGCTCGACCGATTCGCCTTGTGCGCGAAATACACACCGCCGCTGAGATGATGCGCGCGGTACACCGCCCGGAACGCCGCCGCGTTCTCGGTCATCTGTTGCGGTACCACGATGTTCACCGGCGATCCCAACGCCTCGACCAGTCCGGACACCAGGTCCGGCGCGTCGAGCACCTCCCGCAGCAGCCCACTCACGAGCGGCCTCAGGAACAAACCCTTCTCCAACATTTCCCCGTTCAGCGTCCCGTCAACCGCGCGCCCGCCGCATCCCTGCCGTGCGACGGCCGGTGCCGCCGTGCGCCGGGACATCCGGGCCCGGCACTTCCCGCAGCTTAATGACAATGGTTATCATAAAAGTACTGATGGTGGCGTACCCCTCCCTCTCGGCGCAACCCCGCCGCCCGGTACCCGCCGCGCCTCCGACGGATTCGAGCGGGTCGGCGATACAGAACCGGCGGGTCTTCCAATTCGACCAAACGATGCGGGGATTCGTAACCCGATCGACCGGAGTCCGCGCGCGCCGCGGCGGGGCGCGCGGCTGTTATGTCCGGAACCAAGCCCGCCCACGCCGGTTTGGCGATGTGCCCAAACCTCGGGCAACCCGTCCCGGCGCGGCGGCGGCCGGTCGTAGCCTGACCCCACTTTTCCCTGATCGTGAGGTGGTGGTGCGGTGGGCATTCGCGGGCGGCGAGGTGTGGCGCGGGGCGCGGTGGCGGTCACCGCGGTGCTGTGCTGTGCGTACGGCCAGGCCCCGGCTGATCCCGGTGTGCCGGGGGACGCGCCGCTTCGGGCGATGGCGGCCGCGAAACCCGCGGCGAACGGCTCGCGTCTGGAGACGGCCACGGCCGGGCCGGGACGCGTGCTCGAGTTGAGGGTCCACTCGGCGGCCATGGGCCGTGCCGTGCCGATCATCGTGCTGCCCGCCGCCGACAGCACGAGGCCCGCGCCCACGCTGTATCTGCTCAACGGCGTCGACGGCGGGTCGGACACCGAGATCTGGGGTGAGGGCAGCAATTGGCTCACCAAGACCGACGCCGAGACGTTCTTCGCCGACAAGCACGTGAACGTGGTGATGCCCGTCGGGGGCGGCGCGAGTTTCTACACCGATTGGCGCGCCGACGATCCGCGCTTGGGGCGGCACCGGTGGACCACCTTCCTCACCGAGGAGCTGCCACCCGTCATCGACACCGCGTTCACCACCACCGGCGCCAACGCCGTGGCCGGGTTGTCGATGGCCGCGGCCGCGGTGTTCCAACTGGCGATCGAAGCGCCGCACCGGTTCCGGGCCGTGGCCTCCTACAGCGGGTGCGTGCGCACCAGCGATCCGAGCGGGCAGGCGCTGGTGGACGCGATCGTCGTGGGGCGGCAAGGCAATCCGCTCAATATGTGGGGACCGCCCACCGACGCGCTGTGGGCCGCCAACGATCCCTACCTGCGCGCCGCCGAACTGCGCGGCACCGCGATCTACGTCGCCACCGGCAACGGCAGGCCCGGCCCGCTCGACACGCTCGACGGACCGGACATCGAGCGCAATCCGGTGAAGCTCGCCGATCAGCTCGTGATCGGCGGCGTGCTCGACGCGGTCGCCAACCTGTGCACCGCCCAACTGCGGGACCGGCTGCGCGAGTTGGACATTCCCGCCACCTTCGACTTCCGCCCCAGCGGCACGCACTCCTGGGGTTACTGGGAGCGGGACCTACACAATTCCTGGCCGATGCTGGAGGCGGCACTGGCGGAGTGAAGGGCTCCATGCCGAGCGGGTGATGTCGGCGGTCGCTCAGGGAAATCCGCGAGTTCGGTGACTTCGACCGGCGACGGAGGCGGGCGGCTTCGCCGACACGCAAGCGGACTCGGGTGGCGCTTCGTCCGGTATCCGCAGCCGGTTCTACTGCGCCGCTAGCGCTCCGTGCCGTCCACGAGAACCAGTGTGCGCATCTCGGGCCAACCTTGCGACCACGACACTGCCGGATCGCGGCAAAGCCACACGGTCACATCGCGATTCACGCCCGGGAAGCCGAGGGGTTCGTCGATACCGGACAGACGCGTGGTTTCGGTGAAGTCGAGGGGCAGGGCGGTTCCGGGGTCGTCCACGCCCACGTAGAGCACGGTGGTCGCGGTGTCCGGGGGTGGGCCGAAGAATCCGTATCCGCGGTTCGGGCTGTAGACGGCGGGCAGTCCGTAGGCGGGGCCGAAGTGGTCGAGTGCGGCTGCCTGCCAATAGTTTTGCGTGACGATCACGGTCTCACCGTTCGCGGGCGCTCGGCGATGGGCCTCCGCAACGCCCGCGACCAGGCTCTCCCACCCGCTGGGGCCGAAGAACTTGCTGCGCGCGTCGATCTGGGAGTACCGGTCGGTGGGTTGCCGCAGCTGGGATTCCGGCAGCGGCAGCGCGACGACCAACCCCACGCAGATCGCGGTCGCCACCGCGACGAGCGAGCTACCGGCGACCAGCGCTCGCCGGTCCCATTTCCGCTGCGCCACATACACCGCGCCCGCCGCGAACAATCCCGGAAACGCACCGGCCACGAAATACGGGCGCAAACCGCCGAGCACCACGCCGAGTAGTCCGAGGGCGATCATCGGAATCAGGAATCGGTAGGGGCGGAACCGTTCCGAGACCAGCCCCGCCCAGATTCCGGCGAGCAGCAGCAATCCCAGCGCGCCGGTGACCTGAATCATCGTCCACGGCATCGCGACCAGCGAGGCGGTGGCCATTTGCTCGTCCCGGACTATCCCGCCCATCGCCAATTGCGGCCAGCCGTTCTTGTGCTGCCACCACAGAATCGGCACGGCCGAGAGCGCGAAGACGACCGACGCCGCCCACCATGCGGGCCGGCGCAGCATTTCTCGCGGGCCGAAGAGCAGCACCCCCACCGCCAACCCCGCCCACACGATCGGGATCAACCACTTCACCTGGAAATCGAGGGCCGCGACCAGTCCGGCCGCCAGCAGCAACCGGTCGTCGCGCACCCGCACCCAGCGGATCAGCAGCCAGGCCACCAGCGCGGTCAGCGTGATGTCCAGGGCGAAGGTGCTCAGCATGGCCGACTGCATGACCGCCATCGGCGTGGTCGCGTAGGCCAGCGCCGCCAGCGTCTGCGGCCACCGCCCGCCCCCGAACTCCCGCGCCAGCACGGCGCTGAGGACGATGGCGACCACCGTGCAGACCACGGCGGGCAGCCGCAGCGCCACCGTCGACCCCGGCGCGAGGTGGTCGGCCAAAGCCGCCAGCAACGGCACGACGGGCCCCTGATCGGCGTAACTCACGTCCGGCCGCTGCCCCGCCGCGACGAAATACAGTTCGTCGCCACCGATCCGATAGCGATCGAGCCGCAGCAGGAACAACAATCCCGCGGCGCCCGCGACGATCGACACCTCGCGCCACGCGAAAGCCGGCCGCGAATCCTTCTCGGCGACACTGTCTTCCAACGCCTCGGATCGAGATGTCATCCATTCCTCACAACCGTCGCGCCCTCGCGAATCAGACATCGGCGACGCGGCGAACCGGATTCGCCGAACAATCGAACAGTACAATCGAAATCCGCGAGGAATACGCCCCGCGGCCGAGGACTACGCCGCGTCACAAACAATTCCTCGGCATTCTTGTGACGGCGGCGTCGCGGTGACCGCACCGGCGCGAGCACGCGCCGGGCAACACCGTTGCCCCGCATACTCGGGGCTTGCCGATTCCGCACCGGTCGCCTTTTCTTGACGCGATCGTCGGCGGTGAAACTCCCTGGGGGAGAAATGAATCGAATTCTCGGTGCGGTGTGCGCGGCGCTGCTGGCGCTGGCGGTGCCGGCGGGTGCGGCCTCCGCCCGGCCCGGTGACGGCGGCTACGCGCCGACGATGCTGGTGCTGGACGCGTCGGGCTCGATGCTCGCCGCCGACCCCGGCGGCGGGACCAAGATCGACGCCGCGAAACGGGCCGTGCGTCAGTTCGTCGAGGCGGCCCCCGAGACGGCGGAGGTGGGGCTCTCGGTGTATGGGACCGGCACCGGGTCCTCGGAGGCCGAGCGCGAGGCCGGATGCCGCGACGTCACCACACCGCATCCCGTCGGCAGGCTCGACCGCGCGGGGCTGAACCGAGCGGTGGACGGCGTCGTTCCCCGTGGCTATACACCCATCGGCACCGCCTTGCGGCACGCGGCCGACGGGCTGCCGTCCGACGGGCCCCGCTCGATCGTGCTCGTCTCCGACGGCATCGACACCTGCGCGCCCCCGGACCCGTGCGACGTGGCGCGCGACCTCCGGACCGACGGCGCGTCGATCATCGTGCACGCCATCGGATTCGACGTCGACGACGCCGCGCGCGACCAGTTGATCTGCCTGGCGCACGCCACCGGCGGCAGTTACACCGACGCCGGAACCGGGGCGGCGCTGGAACAGATCCTGCCGCGGGTCACCGAGACGGCGTTGCGCACCTACGAACCGGTCGGCGTGCCGACCCGCGGAACGCCGGACGTCCGGGACGCGCCCGCACTCGGCACCGGCCAGTACCTGGCGAACCTGATTCGCGGGGAACGCCAGTTCTGGACGGTCGACGTGCCGGAAGGCGGTATCGCCTACCTCACGGGCACCGCGGCGTTCGGGCAGCGTGACGAGCGGGAGCCGGGGGCGAACGCACTGCTGGTGCGGATCCACGGCGTCGACGGCACGGAATGCCGCACCGAGCGCAACACCGATGTCGCGTCGACCGGGCGGGTCGTCACCGCAGCCCTGGTGTATCGGGTCGGCGCGGACGATCCCGACGTCTGCCAGGGTGGGGGGCGCTACGCCGTCTCGGTCGACTGGGAATCCGGCGGCTCCGGCGCCGCGCGGGTGCCGCTGGAACTGCTGGTCCGCGTCGAAGCGCCCGCCACCGACGCCGGACCGCCCGCGCGAGCGGAGCCGGTCGGCCACGTCGAGCAGTCCGGGCCCGCCCGGCCGGTGGTGGGCGGCGGATCGTTCACCGTCGCCGCCGAACTGGACGGCTCCGGCGTGTACACCGATGCCGTGCGTCCGGGCGAATACGTCTTCTACCGGGTCGATCTGGGATGGGGACAGGGGCTGTCGTACCGGGTGGAGTTCGGGGCGTGCACCCGTCCCGGCGACCGCTTCCACACCAATATCGGCACCGAGCTGTACTCACCGCTGCGTGCCCAGATCGACAGTGCGACAACCGGTCACGACGGGAGCCAGGCGCGCGCGCTGCCCGGTGACGGCAAGGCGCTCGCCACCGTGCCCGTGACCTACCTCAACCGCGAACACCAGCGGCCGTCGGTACGCGTCCAGGCCCTGCCGGGCCCGCACTACCTCATGGTCCGGGTCAACAGCGACGCGGGCGACTGCGGCGCCCTCCCCGTCCGGATCGACCTCGCCGTCACCGACACCGGCGGCGCGCCGCCCACCTACGAATCCGGCCACGCCGGAACGGATTCCGATACCGCGGGCCCCACCGCGCGCCCCCGGCCCTCGGCCACGGACAACACGGGCAGGTTCCCCGAGATCGTCCTGCTGGGCGCGGGCGCCGGACTAGTGGTCGTGCTCGCCGTCGCGGCGGGATTCGCGCTGCGCCGCCGGAAACGGTGACACCTCACCAGAGATCAGTGCACGCCCGCCAATTGCAGGGTGACCACGCCGACGACGATCAGGGTCAGGCCGAATACCTTGGCCGGGCTGAGTGATTCGCCGAGAAAGAGCACGCCGATGGCGGCGACGGCGGCCAACCCGACCGCCGACCACGCCGCGTAGACCACACCGACCTCCAGCCCGCGCTGCAACAGCAGCGCGAGCAGACCGAAGGCGGTGAGATAGCCCGCACCGACCAGCAGGGTGGGCCACAGCTTGCTGAACCCGTCGGACAGCTTCAGCGACACCGTCGCGGTGACCTCGGCGACCACGGCGGCCAGGAAGATCAGCAGGGTCATGCGCCACCGCCGGGGCGGCGGGCGATGGTGTAGGACGCCTGATTGAGCCCGGTCCGCATACTCGCCACCGAGGTCGCCGCGAACAGGCGTTCGGCGCGGGCGCGCGGCAGCCCGATCTCGGCGACGATCGCGTCCCAATGGGTTTCGATATTGTGCAGCCAGGTGCGGTCGGTCGCGATGAAGTGCTCGGTGAGATCGCAGTAGCTCTCGATGCGCAGCCCGGCGCGGGTCAGGCTGCGGCGCAACGCCGGAACGGTCGGGATGTGGACCTCGGGAAAGACATAGGCGGTGAGGAACCCCGAGATGTTCTCGAGCAGTTTGCCGCGCCGGGTGGTGGTGACGTCCTGGCTGAACACGCGCCCGCCCGGCGCCAGCAGATCGTGCAACCGCCGCGAGAAGCCGCGCAGCGCACGGGCATTCAGGTGCAGCGACACCTCGATGCTGGAGATCGCGTCGAACGGCCCGTCGCGCACATCGCGGAAATCGCACTGCCGGAACTCGACCCGATCCGCCACGCCCGCGCGTTCGGCGAGTTCGGTGGCGTAGGAGACCTGTTCGGCGGCCAGCGTGACGCCCAGGACGCGCGCGCCGTGGTGCTGGGCGGCGTGCACGGCGAGCGCGCCCCAGCCCGAGCCGATGTCGAGCAACCGCGACCCCGGCCGCAACCGCAGCTCCCGGCAGATCAACTCCAGCTTGTCCCGCTGGGCGGCGTCGAGGTCGCCGGGCTGCTCCGGATCGGGCCACAGCGCCGTGGAGTAGACCATGGATTCACCGATCACCAGGCGATAGAACTCGTTGCTCATCTCGTAGTGGTCGGCCCCGCCGCGCCAGGGCGCCTCGGACTCCGGACGGGGTGGTGGCGTGCCGAGGGCCCGGCGACGGGCGGCCCAGCCCAGCAGGCGCAGCGCGGCGATCCCCCGGGTGAGGGTGGGCACCACGCGACCGGTGAGCAGGTCCCACAGCGCCGCGTCGCCGGCCTCGATGACGGCCACCATGAAGTCGTCGGCCGCGCCCTCGATCCCGAGATCGCCGTCGATGTAGGCGCGGGCCACGCCCAGATCGTCCGGTCGCCACAGCATGCGGCGCAGCGCGTGCGGATTGTGCAGCGTGATCAGCGGGCCGCCCTCCCCCGCTTCGCTGCCGTCCCAGGCGCGCAACCGGGCGGGGAACGGCTTGCCCGCCAGTCGCCCGGCGGCCCGGTGCAGATAGCGGGCGGTCTCGGAACGGGTGGCGAGTACAGATGTATCGGTCATGTCTCCCTCGGGGTGGTCCAGTCGCCGGCCAGGTCGGACAGGGTGGTGGCGGTCGCGACGGCGTCGGCGACCCGGTCGGCGGCGGTGGTCAGCTGGTCTTCGGTGTGTTCGCTGGTGAGGAAGAAGCGCAGCCGTTCCTCCCCGGCGGCCACGGCGGGCGCGGCAACCGGGCCCGCGTAGATGCCGCCTTGCAGCAGCAGCGCGGAGGCGAATCCGACCTGGGCGTCGCCGGGGACGAGCACCGGGCAGATCGGCGTACCTTCGGACATGCCGAGATCGAGCCCGCGCGCCCGCACCGCCACCGTGAACAGGCGCGCGTTGTCCCATAGCCGTTGCAGCCGTCCCGGTTCGGCGTCCAAGACGTCGAGCGCGGCGAGCGCCGCGGCCGCCGCCGCGGGTGCGGGGCCGCCGGTGAGCTGGGCGACACCGGGCGCCATCTCACGCAGGGCATCGATGAGATCGGCGTCGCCCGCGACGAATCCGCCGGTGCTGCCCAACGCCTTGGACAGGGTGCCCATCCAGATGTCCACCGCGTCGCCGGGCAGCCCGAAATGCTCGCGCACGCCGTGCCCGCGCGCGCCGAGCACCCCGAGCGAATGGGCCTCGTCGACCATCACCGCGCAGTCGTATTCCCGTGCCACCGCGGCGATCTCACCGACGCGGCCGATGTCGCCGTCCATGCTGTAGTGGCCCTCGATCACGACCAGGGCCCGGTCGAATCGTGCGCGCGACATCCGCAGCACCGAGCGCAGCGAGCCGGGATCGTTGTGGCGGAACGTGATCCGCCGCGCGCCGGCCCACCGCGTGCCCGACACCACGCTGGCGTGGACGAGCGCGTCGCACACCGCCACATCGCGCTCGCCGAGCAGGAACCCGATCACGCCGGCGTTGGTGAGGTAGCCGCTGGTGGTGATCATCGCGCCGCCCACGTCGTAGAGCCGCGCCAGCCGCTGTTCCAGCCGCTGGTACAGGTCGATCTCGCCGGAGATGATCCGGCTGGCCGAGGCCGACGCGCCGTATCGCTCGACGGCGTCCCGCGCGGCGCGCACGACACGCGGATCATGGGCCAGGCCGAGGTAGTTGTAGCTGGAGAAATTCGTCAGCGTCCCGGCCGCGGTCTCGATCACCGGGCCGTTGGGTCCCGTGCGCGGCAGGAACAGCGGGTTGCCCATCTCGGTCAGCTCGGCCATCGACCGCACCGCCGCGCGGCGCGCCGTCGCGGTGACCACCTCGGGGTGATCGGCGAACTGCCGTCCGGGGCCGCGCCGGGGCGGGGGCGGCGGCGCGGGCGGGGGTGGTGGTGCCGCGGCCGCCGGACCGCCCCCGCCGACCCCGTCGAGCAGCCGCCGCGCGATCTCTCGGGCATCACCGCTCACGACTGCGTCCCCTGTCCGGCCACGATGGCCTCGGCGATGCGCGCGCCCGCTTGCCGCAGGTCGAAACTGCGACCCAATTGCAGCGAGATGAGCTGTACGCCGAGGGCTTTACTGGCCCGCGCGCCGAACTCCACGCCCATCAGGGAGTCCAGGCCGAGTTCGGTGACCGGGACGGTGAGGTCGATGGAGTCCGCGGACACGCCCATCACCTCGGCCAATTGCTCGGCGAGCATATTCGCCACCACCTCACCGCGTTTGGCCTCGTCGAGTTCCGCCAGCGCGGCACGCAACCGCTCGCCGGCGGAGTTCTCCTCGGCGGCCGCCGCGACCTGGCCGGCGGTGCGCGAGAGGTGCCGCAGGTGGGCGACCGCGCTGTCCAGGCGCGACCAGTCGATCGGGATGATCGCCGCCTGCGTGACGCCCAGCCGCAACGCCTGCTCCAGGTAGGCGGGTCCGTCGTCCATATCGATGGGATCGAATCCCGCGGCGCGCAAGTACTTCTCGACGGCCTCGTCGGCGGCCATCCCGCCGCCGGTGCCCGCCATGTGGCCCCAGCCGATGCAGGTCACGCGGTGGCCCCGGCGGTGCAGCGCCTCCGCGAACGCCTGGATCGCGGCGTTCGCGGCGTTGTAGTTGTACTGGCCGAAGATGCCGAACATCGACCCGCCGGAGGAGTAGAGCACGAACTGATCGAGCGAGATCCCCGCGCCGGTGACGGCGGCGTGCAAGGCGCGGGCACCCTCGACCTTCGGCCGGTACACGCGCTCCAGCGCGTCGAGGTCCAAGTCGGCGACGCGCCGGTCGGCCACCGCACCGGCCGTGTGGAACACCCCGCGCAACGGATGCCGCTCGGAATGGTTGCGGCGCACCATCTCCGCGACCGCGCCGGCGTCGGTGACGTCGACCAGTTCCTCGGTGACCTCGATGCCCAGCGCCCGCCACGCCGCCAGCTGCCTGCGCGCGATCTCGGTGGTGGCGCCGCCGCGCCCGGCCAGGACCAGGTGCCGGGCGCCCTTGTCGGCGAGCCAGCGGCCGGTGGCCAGCCCGAAACCGCCGAAGCCGCCGGTGATCAGGTAGCGCGCGTCGGCGTGGATCCGCACCTCGTGCCAGGCCGGGCGCACCGGGGGCGCGTCGTCGGTGAGGCCCACCGCGACCCGGCCTCTGCGTTCGGAACGCAGCACCTCGTCGAACGCGCGCGCCACCTCGCCGGCCGGGAATACGTCGAACGGCAGGGGCCGGTACTCGCGCGCCCCGATCTTCTCGTAGACCCCGCGCACCAGGGCGATCACCTCCCCGGGCCGGTGCGCCATCATCCGGTCGAGGTCGATGGAGAAGTAGGTGACGTTCTTGTCGAACGCCGCCATATCGAGGGTGCCGCCGAGGTAGATGTCGGCCTTGCCGATCTCCACGATGCGCCCGAACTCGGCCGCGGCCTTGAAATTGCGGCGCAGGGCCTCGCCGGGCGCGGTGCTCAGGATGACGTCCGCGCCGCGACCGCCGGTGAGCCCGAGCACGTCGTCGGCGAAATTCAGCGAGCGCGAGGCCAGCGTGTGGTCGGCGCCCTGGTCGCGGGCGTAGGCGCGGCGTTCGACGGTGCTCGCGGTGCCGATCACCGTCGCGCCCGCCGCTTTCGCGACCTGGATCGCGGCCGATCCCACCCCGCCCGCCGCGCCATGCACGAGCACCGTCTCCCCGGGCCGGACGCGCGCCAGGGTCAGCAGCGCGTACTCGGCGGTGGCGAAAGCGGTTGTGCTGGTGCAGGTTCCGGGCTCGAGGGACAGATCCGCCACGCCCACGGGCGCGCTGATCGGTGTCGCTTCGGGGACGCCGGTCGGTACGGAACCGTTGCGGTCGGCGGTCTCCCGATTCCGAGCGTCGCCGGACGCGGCGCGGGACCCTACGGGCGCGGGCGTCGCGGTGGTCCAGGGCACCGCGAGGATCAGGTCGGCGGGCGAGAGGTGGTAGCGGGTGAGCATGCCCCGCGCCGCCGTGCCGACCAGATCGCCCTCGCGCAGTCCGGTCACCCCCGGGCCCACACGCGTGATGACGCCGACGCCCTCCATACCGGGGCTGGTCCCGAAATAGGTGGGGCTCAACTCTCTTTCGCCGAGCAGCCCGATGACCTTGAGCGGGTCCTTGTAGTTCAGGCCGACCGCCTGCATCCGCAATTCGACCTCCCCGGGACCCGGCGCGGGCCGGGCGCAGCGCCGCCACCCGAGTTGCGAGAGGATCCGCGAGGGCGGCACCTCCAGGGCGAAGTTGGCCTCCGGATCGGTGAGCGGTTCGGCCCGGTCCATCGCGGCCAGCCGCTGCGGCAGCGTCCGCGTCACGACGGGCGACCACCGTAAACCGTTGCGCAGCATGATCTCGTCGGCGTTGTCGTGGGAGAAGGCGCCCGGCACAGTGAGTTCGGCGGTCAGCTCGGCGAGAGTGGTGTCGGGATCGGTGTCGATCAGCCGCCAGCGCAGCCTGGACTGCTCGCTCAGCAGGACGCGGCGCGCCCCGGCCAGGGCGGCGTGACCCGAGTCGGGTTCGGCGTCATCGTCCGGGTGGGCGAACGCGCGCTCGGTGACCACGGTGACGTAGACGCTGCCGTCGCCCAGGCCGGGCATCGTCGCCTCACGCGCGGCCAGGTCGGCGTCGAGGAAGGTCTCGATCGTCACGGCGATCCGTTTCAGCGTCCACAGCGCCGCGACGTCGTCGCCGGCGCCCGCCACCACGCAGACGTGCAGGCGCGGCCTGCCCGCTGCGGCGGCGGTCCGAAGACGTTCCCCGAGAACGGCTTCCAGGTCGTCGCTCGCCTCGACCCCGAACGTGAACGCGTGCGGCAGCGCGCCCGCGAGGCGGCCCGCGCGCGGATGCGGCGTGCTCCCGAGCGCCACCACCAGCGTCGCACTGTCGTCGGGGGCGGGCAGCTGGGCTGGGTCCAGGGGGTCGCGCAGGTCCCAGACCTCCTCGTAGAACAGATCCGTCAGACCGTCCAGCGCGGTGCGGCCCGGTGTGATCGAGCCGAACCGGACACCCTCCAGGTGCAGGCACAGCGCCCCCTCGGCATCGACCACGCCGATGTCGGCGGCGAGCGGGTCGGTGGCGTGCCTGCGGGCGACCACCCGCACCTGCCCCGACACGGGCCCGAAACGGCGCACCGTGGCGACTCCCACCGGGACCACGGTGCCCTGCAACCGGCCCACCGCCGAACCGACCAGCAGCGCCACGGTCTGGAACGCCGCGTCGGTGACGCACGGGTGGGCGAGATAGCCAGCGCCGGGATCTGTTTCGGCGTCGACGGTCGCGACCGCCACCTCCGGGGACACGTGCAGCGTGCGCACCCGCCGGAACGCCGGGCCGTACTCCAGCCCGCGCCCGGCGAGGCCGGTGTAGAACTCGGCGGGATCGACCTCGATCAGCCCGTCGGCGGCGGGCACCTCGACGGCGAACGACTCGAACGCGCCCTCCACGAGACGACCGGTGGCGTGGACGGTCCACACCGTGCCCGCGGCGGAGCGGGAACGGATCGTGAACCGCCGCGTCGACTCCTCCACCTGGGTGCGCAGCACCGGGGCTTCGGCGGGGTCGGCGACCAGGGGTGCGACGAACCGGACGTCCTCGGCGGCGACCGACGCCGCCGACGTCCGGGTGGCCGCCGCGGCCAGCGCCGCCTCCAGATAGGCCGCACCGGGCAGCAAGCGCGCACCGCCGACGACGTGATCGGGCAGCCAGGGTAGCGTTTCGGCGCTCAGGCGCAGCTCCCACTCGGAGCCGCCGTCGAGATCCGGGTCACCGAGCATGCGGTACCCGTCGGGCGTGCCGTGCTTCATCTGGGTGAGCAGCGGGAGTTCGTCGCGCAGCGCCTGCTGCTGCCACGGATAGCGCGGGAGCGGGAGATGCGGTGCGGGAGAGGGGAACAGCGCGCCGATGTCGAGCGCGCCCGCCGCGTACAGACCGGCCAGGGTCCGGCGCAGGCTCTCCGCGTCCGGTTGGGTGCGATCCAAGGTCGCCACGGTCGTCCCGGACTCCCCCGCCGTCAGCAGGATCTCGCGGACGTTGGCCGAAAGCACCGGGTGCGGGCCCACTTCCAGGAACACCCGGTGCCCGCCGCGCACGAGCGCGTCGATCGCGTCGGCGAAGCGGACCGGCTGCCGCACGTTCGCGCACCAGTATTCGGCGTCCCAGCCGCCCTCGGTCACCTGCCCGCCGGTGACGGTCGAGTACAGCGGGATCGCCGGTTCCCGCGGCGTGAGAGACGCCAGCGCGGTGCGCAGCTCGTCGAGGATGCCGTCCATGACCCGGCTGTGATACGGCACCTCGACGCGCAGCATGCGCGCGAATATGCCTTGTTCCGAGAGGGATTCGGCCAGCGCCTGCAATTGCCCGATATCGCCGGAGAGAGTTGCGGCCGACGGGCTGTTGATCGCGGCGACGTCGATGCGAGCGTCGGGGTCGAGCAGTTCACGCACCCGGTCGGCCGGCAGGCCCACCGCGAGCATCCCGCCCGATCCGGCGGTGCTCGCCTGCAACCGGGCGCGATGGTGGGCGACCAGCAACGCCTCGCGCAGCGACAGCATGCCCGTCACGTACGCCGCCGCCACCTCGCCCACGCTGTGCCCCACCACGGCCTCGGGGCGCACCCCGAGTTCGGCGAGTTCGCGCACCAGCGCCACCTGCACGAGGAAGTTGGCGGGCTGGGCGACCTCCGTCGCCGTCACGCGCGACTCGTCCTCGGGCCGGCGCAGTTCCGCCAGAATCGACCACCCGGCGATGCCACGGAAGACCTCGTCGATGCGGGCGGCCTCGGCGGCGAACGCCCCGCCCGCCGCCAGCAGATCCCGCGCCATCGCCCACCACTGCGGGCCCATCCCGGAGAAGACGAAGACCAGACCGGCCGAGCGCGCGGGAATCGGGCGCACCGCGCCCTCCCCGGACGCGAACTCCCGCAGCGCGTCCGGCAGTCCGGCCGGGTCCGCGAAAGGCAGCGCGGCACGCAAGCGGTGGTGCGCGCGACGGGTCCAGGCCGCTTCGGCGAGCCGGGCCGGGTCGGTGCCCGCGGCGATCAGATCGGCGTAGCCGGCGGCCAATGCGCGCACGGCGGGCTCGCTGCGCGCCGAGAGCGGCAGCACTCCGAAATGCTTCGGCTCCCAATGGGATTCGTGCTCATCGCGACGCGGCGGCTCGCCGATGACGGCGTGTGCGTTGGTGCCGCCGTAGCCGAACCCGTTGATCGCCAGCACCATCCGCTCGACCTCGGGCCCGACCGGCTCCGCCTCGAGCTGCACCGCCAGGCGTAGATCGTCGAAGGGGATGTCGGGGTTGGGTTCGTCGAACCAGCCCTGCGGCGGCAGCGTTCGATGATGCACCGCCAGTGCGGATTTGATGATGCTCGCGATACCCGAAGCCGCCTCGGTGTGCCCGAGGGTGGCTTTCACCGAACCGACGCCGAGCGGCGTCTCGCGCCCCGCCACCGCGCCGTAGACGCGGCCGATGGCACGCAACTCCAGCGGATCACCCACCGGGGTGCCGGTGCCGTGCGCCTCCACATAGGACACCTGGTGCGCGGCGATGCCCGAGCGCGCCAGCACGGTGCGCGCCAGATCCTCCTGGGAATCGCTGTTGGGCACCGTGATCGCGGTGGTGCGGCCGTCCTGATTGGTGCCGGTCGCCTCCACGACGGCGTAGATCCGGTCGCCGTCGCGCAGCGCGTCGTCGAGCCTGCGCAGCACCACCATGCCCGCGCCCTCGCCGCGCCCGTACCCGTCGGCGGCGGCCGCGAAGGATTTGCTGCGCCCGTCGGCGGCGAGGAATCCGCCCTTGCACATCATGACGAACGTCTCGGGTTGCAGCATCATCGTCACACCGCCCGCCAGCGCCATCCGGCAGTCGCCGTCGGCGATGCCCCGGCACGCCAGATGAAAGGCCACCAGCGACGACGAGCAAGCCGTGTCCACGGTGAGCGCGGGCCCGATCAGGTTGAGCGCGTACGCGATCCGGTTGGACAGCATGGTGTAGGAGGCGCTGGCGGCGGTATGCATGTCGACGTGGGCCAGCGCGGGACCGGCCACGGCGGTGATGGTGTGGTCGGCGGTGAACGCGCCCACGTACACGCCCAGCTGTTCGCCCGACACACGACCCGCGACCCCGGCGTCGTCCAGCGCCTCCCAGGCCACTTCGAGGATCTGGCGCTGCTGCGGGTCCAGTCCGGTGGCCTCGCGCGGCGACATGCCGAAGAAGTCCGGATCGAACAGCCACGGATCGGCGGTGAGGAACGCGCCGCGCCGGGTGTACATCCGTCCGGCGGCCCGTTTGTCGGAATCGTAGTAGCGCCGCCAATCCCACCGCTGCGGCGGAATGTCGACCACCCCGTCCTTCTTGCCCACCACGAATTCCCAGAACGATTCCGGAGAATCGATCCCGCCGGCGTACCGGCACCCGATGCCGACAATTGCGATCTTCGACACGTGACTGCTCCTCCACGACACCGGCGCGCGCGACAACCCGCCGCCGGTCGGATGAAGATCCGCGGGCGGGCGCGCCCACGGACAAAGAAACGAGTTGTGAAACTCCTTGCGGAACAACGGCTTTCCTGCGTCAGGGAAAGGTTCTCGCCGTTCGCTCCCGAGCCCCAGGCTAGTCCGGCGCGACGCGGTACGCAGCGGTACTGTTCTCCCGACAACCAGCAAGATCAACAATTGTGAACGATTCCGAAAACCGGCGCGGAAGCGCTGCGAGTGCCCACAAAATCAGGGGCACTTGCACGGGGAAAGTGTTGGTAGACAACACAGTTTCACAATTCGCGCGGGCCGCTTACCGTGATCCCATGAACGATCTGCGCGGGCGGCACGCCTTGATCACCGGCGGCTCCAGCGGAATTGGGCTGGCCGTCGCGGAACGCCTCGGGCACGAGGGCGTGGCGCTCTCGTTGATCGCCCGCGACACGGCACGGCTCGAAGGCGCGGCGGACCGCTTGCGCGCCAACGGCATCCGGGTGCGCACGGCTTCGGCCGACGTGTCCGACGCGGACGCGGTGCGGGCGGCCATCGCCGAACTCACCACCGACGCACCCGTCGACATCGCCGTCTGCTCGGCCGGCGCGGTGATACCCGGGCGTTTCCTGGAACTCGCCGACGAGGACTTCCGCCGGATGATGGAGGTGGACTACTTCGGCGTGCTGCACGTGCTGCGCACGCTCGCCCCCGGCATGGTGGCCCGGGGGCGCGGCTCGCTGGTCGCGGTGGCGTCGGCCGCCGCGCTCGTCGGCGTGTACGGCTATTCCGCCTACGGCCCGGCCAAATTCGCAGTGCGCGGCCTCTGCGAGGCGCTGCGCCTCGAGCTGCGCCCGCACGGCGTGCACGTCGCCTGCGTCTACCCCGCCGACGTCGACACACCGATGCTGACCGAGGAGAAGGCGACCCGCCCGGCCGAGACCACCGCCCTCAACGGCGCCATTCCCGCCATCCCGCCCGCCCGCGTGGCCGACGCCGTCCTGGCCGCCGTGCTGGAACGCCGCTTCGAGGTGTACCCCGATCTGCGCACCGCCGCCCTCGCCCGCTTCGCCCCGCTGTTCGCACCGGTCATCCGGAACTCCTTCGACCGCGCCATCCGCCGGGTCCGGCCGACCGAGCCACCCACGCCCTGACCCGGCAGTGCCCCGCGAGCAGGCACTTTTCGCATATCTGGCAAAGAGCCTTGCCAACATTCGAATTCTGGAAGAGAATCTTGCCAGAACTGATGGCAGGTGGACGCCGCCGCGCGGCGCCCGCGCTCAAAGGAGAGCTCCCATGGATTCGGTGGATACGGCCGTCCCCACCCGGCACCCGGCGGCACCGCGGCCGGTCGCGGGCCCCGCCCTGGCCCCGCTCGCGCGAGCCCTCGGGCTGCGCGAGCCGACCCCCGACCAGTTCCGCGAGCTCGGCGAGGCGCTGACCCTCGGCGACCGGCCGATGGACGAGCTGGTCGACTGGATGTACCGCGAGGGCATGGCGACCACCCGCCCGCTGTTCGAGCGCGCGCTGCGCGAGGGGATCGCGGCGGTGCCGGACGCGCCCGCGCCGCTGCGCGAGTTCTTGGACCACATCGAGACGCCGCCGGACTGGGTGGACTGGGACAAGATCCGCCACGCCGAACTCGTGTTCGGGGTCGGCGGCCGCGACGGCCTCTACGTCGCCCGCGACATGTCGTTCCTCGGCGGGTACCTGGCCTCGGGCTTCAACAAGACCCTGCTGCGCACCGGGGCGCTGGAGAAGGGTCCCGCGAAACGGTTCGCCGAGACGACGCAGTGGGCGATGGACGTCAGCGCCCCGGGCGGGATGCTGGCGCAGGGCGTGGGATATCGGTCCACGCTGCACGTGCGGATGATCCACTCGATGGTGCGCCGCCACATCACCGCCATGCCGGACTGGCGGGGCGAGGAGTGGGGACTGCCGATCAACCAGACCGATATGGCCGCCACTCTGGTGGGCGCCCTCATCGCGCCGATGATCGGCGCCATGGGCCTCGGGCGCCTACCGACCCGGCGCGACCTGGACGCCGTCGCGCACTTCACCCGCTACGTCGGCTGGGTGATGGGTGTGGAAGAACGCTTCCTGCCCAACGGTTTTCGCGACAGCGTCCGCATCCTGTACCACACGATGACGGCCATCACGAACCCCGACGAGACCTCACGCCAGCTGGCGATGCCGATGCTCGACGAACCGCTGGGCTGGCACTACCCCCACCTCACCGAGCTGCGCAGGCGCGTCGCCCGGTCCCAGCACCTGTCGATCGCCACCATGTTCCTGGGCCCCGCCGCGATGAAACAGCTCGGCCTGCCCGCCTACACCCCGCCGTGGTATCCGCTGCTGCGGATACCGCCGAACGCGGTGCGGTCGGTCTGGATGCGGGTGGTGCCCGGCGAGTTCGCCCGTGCCGCGGCGCGCGGCCGGGCCGAACAACTGGCCTTCATCCAGACCTTGACCGGCGCGGAAGGCGCGGTGATCGGCGACTCGGCCCAGCACATCGGACACGCCGCGTAACCGGGTGGGCGGTCACACCGTAGCGGCAACTGTGTCCGGAAAGACCGACGCCACAGCGGGATTCACCAACGCCCCGTCGAGGCCAGTGTGCCACGGCGGGGTCGGCCACAGAGGGTGTGACCAAGCAGTCTCGGGAACCGCTGGCGCGGTACGGATCCCGGCATCGGCACGCACGCGCCGCAGGACCGGCGCCGCCGCGACGAGGATGAGCGCCGGGATGGCGAAGGCGTACCCGAGGCTCGGCCCCGACGCCACCATCCCGAGGCTGACCGCGCCGCCGTAGTTGAACGAATTCACCCGGGCGGCCGCGGTGTACGCGGCGTACATCCGGCCCAGCAGCGGCACACCTTCGCGCCGCTGCGCGAGCACGCCCTGCATGTTCGCCGCCGCGTCCACCGCGCCGAGCCCGACGCCGTAGACCGCGAAACCCGCCGCGAACACGGCCAGGTCACCGGCGGTGAGCACGCCCAGCAGCGCGACCGCCTCCACCACCAGACCCGCGCACAGCGCTTTGCGGCTGCCCCGGCGCACCGCTACCGCGTCGGCCAGCATCGACCCCAGCGCCGCGGTCAGGCAGGCGCCGAGCACGATCAGCGAGAGCGTCATCTCGTCCACGCCCAGCCGCGACTTGAACTCCGGCAGCGACGTCACCGCCACCGCGTAGCGCATGCCCTGCACGCCGTACGCGGCGGCGACAGCGGCGATCTCGCCGCGCACCCGCCTCATCACGCACCCGCGTCCAGCAGCGCCGCGAACGCGTCATCGGCGATGTCGAGGGTGCGGTCGATATCGGTCTCGGTGAGCGCCGCGTTGACGAAATGGTTGTGGTGCGAGACCAGGAACGCGCCGCGGCGGACGCATTCGGCGATCCACCGCTGGTGCAGCGTCGGCGAATCGTCGTCCGCGAGACGCAGATAGAACAGCGCCGGTTCGCCCGAGGTGACCAGCGTGTACCCGCTGGCCGCGGCGACCTCGACCAGACCGCTGGTCAGCCGGGTGCCGAGTTCGCGGAATCGCGCGGGACCGTCGATCCGCCGCAGCTTGGTCAGCGTCGTGATCCCCGCCGCGAACGGCACGGCGCTCATCCAGTAGCTGCCCGTGTAGAACACGCTGCTCACCGCGTCGCGCAGACTGTCGTGCCCGCACAGCGCGGAGACGTTGTAGCCGTTGGCGATCAGCGCCGCGATCTCGCCGCGATGCTCGGTGAACACCGCGCGCAGGGCCTCGAAGTCGTTCCACGGCACCTCGATATTGCCCGCGACGTCCTGGTCCAGCACACCCGGCACGCCCGGCTTCTGCGTCCAGGGCGCCACACCGTGGTAGTACCCCTCGAAGAATACGATCCGGCGCCGGCCGGTCGCCGCCCGCGCCGTCATCACCGCCAGCGTGGTGACGTCGCCGCCGGTCTTGGCGAAGTACGCCCAGTCGGCGCTGGCCACCGTGTCGACCAGCAGTTCGGCGAACTCCACCATGATCGGCGCGGGAGTCGTGACGACATCGGCGAGGGCCTCCTGGGCGCGGGCGGCGGCCCGCACCTCGGGGTCACCGTAGCCGAGCACGTTGGGCCCGTAACCGCACAGGTAGTCGATGAACTCGTTGCCGTCGACATCCCAGAAACGGGTGCCCTCGGCACGAGACGCGAACTGCGGGAACGCCGTTCGAGGAATGTGGCAGCCGCCCAGCGGGCCGAGGTGGCTGTAAACACCGCCCGGGATGACTTGCTGTGCGCGGCCGAACAATTCGTCGCCGCGGGTGTAGGTGTATGGCGTGGCGGGGGCGTCGATCGAGGTCATGCTATAGATCCACGCGCACACCGCCACCCCCGAGGAGAAGGCCGAACTCTGGCCGCGAATCACCGAGGCCTACCAGGGATACGCGAACTACCAGCGCAGGACCACCCGCGACATCCCGGTCGTGATCTGCGAATTCCAGGATTGAGCGACGCACGCCGAACCGGTCACCGGGGACGATCCCGCCGGAGTTCGGACTTGCCGTAGCGGATTTCCCGAACGGCCGCCCACCGAAGGAGTACCCCGAGTGCCATCGTCGCGCACGCACGACAACTCGCCGATCGTGCTGATCGCCCCCGCCATGGCGATCGGCTCACGCTTCTACAAGCCGCTGGTCACGGCGTTCACCGAGCGCGGGTGGAGCGCCCGGGCCCTCCCCTGCGCGGTTTCGAGCTCGGGGAACCCCGCGTCCCGCGAACACGACTGGACCTACCGCGACGAGATCGACGTCATCGCCGATGCGGTGACCAAGGCCCGCGCCGAGGTGCCCGAAATCTCCGCCACCGCGACGACCGACTGACCCGGCCGAACACCGGCGATTCCCGATGCGCGCGAAGCTTTCCCGCGAGCACCGCCCACCAGCCGAGAGCCGGCACCGGATACGACTCCCTGCAACACCTTTCGCGATGCCCACCCGCCTGTGGGGCGCGCGATCCGCACCCGGACGCAGCACCGAAGGATCACTCGTTCGCCGCGTTCGCCCTCCGAGCGGTCCTCGAGGGGACCATTCAGATACACATTGACATTCAGATACCACCTCGTATCCTGAATTCGTGAACTCGACCCCCGTCCGCCCGCCCAGGCTCACCCGCGAGGAAAGTCAGCGGGAGACCCGCAGGCGTCTCGTCGCGTCGGCGATCGAACTTTTCGCGCGGCAGGGCGTCGCCGCGACGTCCCTGCACGCCGTCGCCGAGCACGCGGGGTTCAGCAGGGGCGCGGTGCACGGCAACTACGCGGGCAAGGACGACCTCGCCGCGGCCGTCGCCGAGACGGTGGTGAGTGAACTCGCGCCGACGCTTTCGCGGATCCTGGCCGAGCGCGCGCCCAGCGGCGAACGGCTCGCCACTTACATTCGCACCTATCTGGAGTACTGCGCGCGGAACCCGGACGCCGCCGGAGCTCTGCTCGCGGTGGTCGAGTACTTCGGGCGCCGGGATCGGGGGTATTACCGCGACCGCGCGACGGACTCGCTCGACGAGCTGGTCACCCTGTTCGAGGAAGGCGGGCAGAGCGGTGAGATGCGCGTTTTCGACACGCGCACCATGGCTTTCGCGGTGCGCACCGTCCTGGACAGTGCCGCGATGCGATTGAGCGCCGGCCAGGTCGACGCCGAGCGGCTGACCACCGAGATCGTGGCGCTGTTCGCGGCCGCCACCCGCCGGGACGGGGCGTCGGCATGAATCGCACGTACCGCGTCACGGTCTGCGGCCGTTTCGCGAATCTCGATGCCGCCCAACGTGATCGGTTGCGCGCCGAGCAGGACGCGCACGACATGTTCGCCGCGCGGTTCACCCCGGAGGGCACGTTCCTGTATTCGCCGGAGTTGATCGGCTACCAGTTCCGCTACCTGCTCCAGGTCGCGGACGAGAGCCCGGAGGACGCCGAAGTCATCGCCCGCCTGCGCGCCGAGGAGCTCGCCGGCGCGGGGATGCGCGAACGCGGCTTGGACGGCCGGATCGTCGACATCACCGTCACGTGCGTCGAGGACATGCAGAGCCGAGCGAGGATGCGGCGATGACACTGTAGCCCCGCGGATCTGGACTCGCGCCGTCGGCCGACTGGCCGTGACCTCTCGGCGCCGAACACGCCAGGAACCTGTCGACTCCGAGCCGACCGTGATCACGTCCCCGGGTGACCGATGAGTTTCCGGCGCGGGCGAGGTCTGCACCGATGTCAGTATCACCACAGAACCCGCACAACCGAAAGCGAGAACCCCCATGACGCAATACTTCCTCACCGTCCCGCACGACACCGCCGAAGAGCCGACGATGGAGTCGATGCAGGAGTTCGATCCGGCCGAAATGGAGGCCTTGATGGCCGCCGTCGAGCGCTTCAACACCGACCTGAACGAGGCGGGCGCCTTCGTCACCGCCGGCGGCTTGCACCCGCCGTCGACCGCGATCACCGTCGACGCCACCGGCGACGAGCCCAAGCACGTCCCCGGCCCGTTCGTGGAGGCGACCGAATACGTCGGCGGCTTCTGGATCATCGAGGCGCCCACCCAGGAGAAGGCGCTGGCCTGGGCCGAGCAGGCCTCCGCCGCGCTCGGCTCCCGCATCGAGGTCCGCGCCCTGCAGGAACAGCCCGAATAGAGGCGGGCCTCGCCGCCTGGCTCGGGTTCGCCACCGCGGTGTGCGTGGTCTTCGTGGTTCTCGGCGTCTGAATCTCCGGGATGCACCGCGTCTTTCACGCAGTCGATCTCGGTGCCGCGCGGCGCTCGTCAGGCGGCGAAGACGGCGCGGACAACGGCCTCGTCGCCGTCGATCTCGGCCAGCCCGAAGGCGAGGACATCGCTCACGGTGAGCGCGCCGGCGGCGAGGCCGAGGATGTAGGCGGGGTCGGCGCGCAGGGTGGCATCGAGGGTGCCGCCGTCGTGCGGGCCGACCTCGAAACCGGAAGGCGCAGCGCGGAGTTGGTACGGCGGGCCGCCGATGTCGAGACCGACATCTGGGGCGACGCCGACATCGCCTTCCGCCCCCAGGAACGCGAACGCCTGGAATCCACCTTCCCCCACCACAAGACGGTCATCATCGAGGGCGCCGGCACGTATCCGGAATCCGACGCGCCCGAGGAATTCGTTGCCGCCCTTCAAGATTGGGCGGAGCTACCGGACACGGGTGCAGTCGATCGGTAGCGCGCCGATGGGCGGCCCTCAGAACGCAGCGCCCGGCCGCAGCCGCTCATCCCCGCCTGTGGCCACCTCTGATCGACGGATATCTCGTAGTTCGTGCGGTCGAAGGCTTCCAGCCCACCGATCGTCCGCCGACCGGCCAGCAGCGCCGCACGACCGCGGCGAGCTGGGCGACCCGGCAACCCCGGATTTCCACGCTGCCCCCTCGGCGAAGCCGTAGTGTCACCACCTGTGACCGGACAACCGATGTGGGTATCGAGCGTCACCCTCGCCGCTCCCAGCCCGAGTGAACTGGCCAGCTTCTACGAACGATTGCTGGGCTGGACCATCAGCACGCTGGAGGACCCGCGGCCCGGCGACCCTCCCGAGGCGGGGTGGGCCCAGCTACGAGCCCCGGCGTGCCCGGCCTGATGACCCTCGATATCGAGTACGAACGCCGGTACGTCCGTCCGACCTGGCCGAGTCAGGCTGGCCGACAACACATTACCGCCCACCTCGACCTACCCGTCGACGATCTCGATGCCGCCCAACGGCACGCCCTCGAGGCGGGCGCCACCCTCGCCGACCACCAACCCCAACCGGACGTGCGGGTGATGATCGACCCCGCCGGACACCTGTTCTGCCTCTTCCAGAACTGAACGACCGCACGGATCAGCTCATCGGAACGGCGGGGCCGACGCGCCGACCGAGCGAATCCTGCGCGTGGTTCCGCAAGCGGCCGAGTACCCCGTCGCGGTCACGACGCGAGCAGTCGGCGCCGCTCGGCCGTAAGCAAGTCGAACGCCTCGCGCACCTGCCGCACATACGCCTCGCCGGGATGTCGGACCAAAGTGGGCAGAACAATGCCGTCCGCTTCGGCGGCGAGGACGACTTCGAACGCGGCGACGTGGGCGCAGAACTGTCGCAGTGGTTCCGGCAGTTCGGATTCCAGCAAGAGGTCGGCGTGTTCGAGGATGAGGTCTCGCATGGCTCGATTCGCGGGCATCAGGACGAGGTCACGCCATCGGCGCCACTCGGGATCGGCGGCGTCGAACCGGCGCTCCACCCGTGGTGGCAGATGAGACTCCCGCAGCGCCTCCCAGGTCTGTTCGTTCGTTTCCATCAGCGCGCGCAGCGGTCCGTACAGGTCGGCGAGTTGGCTGCTGACACGCAGCAGTCGCGCCTGCCGCCGCTCCTGGCGTATCGCGCCGCGCTGAGTCAGCGCGTACGTCAGCACCGCGACGACAATGCTGGCGCCGGCGGCGATCACCGCGGTCACCATGACGATGTCCCGTGGCGGGTGGCACGCGGCAGTCCGGCGATCAGGTCACCGTGCCGCAACCGGGCAGATGTGGGCATGACGCCAGGCTAATCGCGCGCGAGCGCTCGTGGATCGTGCGCCCGCGCAGTCTTTTCCGGTGTTTTTCAGCGGTTTCCAACTGCTGTGGTCCGGCCCGTTCCGAGTGTGGCTTCCTGGGCTGGCAAACAGGAAGGAGACAGGCGATGGCCGAGGTTTGCCCGCAATGTTCCAAGAAGACCGGAATGGATGTCGGTGAGAAGGACCGCCAGGGCTGGCAGAAGTATCAGTGCCAGCTGTGCAAGTACGAGTGGAAGGCGCCGGCGCGGTAGCGTGACGCCGGGCGCCGGTTCAGTCGCCGGCGCTCGGCAACGCGGCCAGCCGCGCGCGTATCTCGTCCTGCCTGTCCCGGTCCCGCAAGGTGGTGTACCCGCTCAGCGCACGATTCCAGTGCATCCGGGCCGCGGGCCAGTTGGCTTGCGCCGCCGCGATCTCACCGAGGCCGACACAGCCGCGGGCCTCTTCGAGCAGACTGCCCGACCGTGATGCGAGTTCGGCCGCGCGCGAGAACATCTCGCTCGCCTGCCGCAGTGCGTCGAGCCCCTGGTAAGCACGCCCCAGTACGTTGTAGGCGATCGCCTCGTCGAGATGTAATCCGTGGGCGCGGAAAACCTCGAGCGCCTCCTGGACCATCGGCACCGCCAGCGCCCACCGGCCCATCGCTATCTCCATGGTGGCGGTGTCGCGGAGAAGGATGGCCACGTTCCTCGGTCGTCCGTTCGCGCTCAGGAACGCGAGCGCGTCACCGCTCTTGCGCCGCGCTTCCGTCAGCTCCCCCCGCAGGAACTGAGCCCAGGCGTCGTGCGCCAGCGCGACGTTCTCGCCGTAGGCGTCGCCGATCGTCCTGAACAGTGTCCCGGCTCGCTGGTAGCGCGCCGACGCGGCCTCGACGTCGCCGCTCATCACTTGGGCGAGTCCCAGATTGTTGGTGGTCACCGCCTCGGCGTAGGCGTTTCCCGCGCGTTCCGCCGCGGCCAAGGCGAGTTCGTGGGTCCGGGTCCACAGATCGATGTCGTGGGTGATGAACGCGAATCCCCGCACGGCGAACGCCAATTGCCAGCACTGTTCGTCACGACCACGCTCGAACGCCGTCCGCGCGGCGGCCAGCAGATGGCCGCGGTCGGCGGTCAATTGCGCCATGGCGTGGCGGTATTCGCGCATCGCGTGCCCGGTGTCGCGCGCCGCCGGGGACATTCCGGCGCGGTGCCGGTCGGGCGTGAGCAGACGATCCGCCGCGTCGGCGGTCGACAGGTAGTGATCCACCATCCGGTCGTGGATCCGATCGCATTCTTCCCTGGTGAGCGTCGTTTCGGCTCGCCGGCGTGCGAAAGACTGGACGAGGTCGTGGAATTCGTAGCGCCCGGCCCTCGGAGCCACGAGAAGATTGACCTCGATCAAGTGCCGAATCGCGCGGCGGACCACGCCGTGGTCGCTGTCACACAGGGCGGCCGCCGCCGCGATATCGAAGTCGGGGCCGCGCACGAGTCCGAGTGTCGTGAAGGTCCGCGCGTGCTCGGGTGCCAATCGCACCACCGAGCGTTCGAACAACGCTTCGAGATCGCGGTCTCCGTCGTGGAACATCTCGATGCCACCGGCATCGTCGTCGCTCGGCCACGGTTCGGTGCGCACGAACGCGGCGGCGATCCTGATGGCGACCGGCAGGCCCTGGCACCTGTGCGTCATTGCCTCGAGTTGCCGCTCGGACGGGCGGCGGTCTGCCCCCAGATCCGCGGTGAGCGCACGCACCAACGCCGCCGAATCACCCGGCGACAGTGGCGCTATGTGTATCCGCTCGGCGTCATCGAGACCGTTGAGGTTGCTCCGGCTGGTGACCAGCGCCCGGCTCTCGCCGTCGGTCGGCAGCAACGGCCGGATGTGGGCGGCGTCGAGCACGTTGTCCAGCACCATGAGCAGGCGTTGGCCGCGCAGCAAGTCGCGCAGCGCGGCGAAACGCTCGTCCGGCTGCGCGGGCACGGACTCGGGTGGCGCGTTCAGCTGGCGCAAGAGCTTGTCCGCGGCCTCGCCGGCCGGCATGACGGCGGTGTCGGCGTAGCCGCGCAGGTCGAGAAACAGGCACCCGTCGGGGAACGCCTTCTCCAGGCTGCGAGCGGCCCGCACCGCCAGGGCCGTCTTACCGACACCTCCAGCGCCCGACAGCACGCAGACAGCACTCGCGCCGGTGTCCGGTGCCGTCAGCAGGGTGATGATCCGCTTCAGCTCCGCGTCGCGGCCGAGTAATTGCCGTGTATCCCTGGGTAATTCGGCGGCATATGAGCTACGGCGCGGGTCCGCGGAACCACGCTCCCGCCGGGTCCGCCGGGCGATCTCCACGTCGTCACGCAAGGTCGTCAAACGCCCCACCGCGGGCCCGTCGAGATGCAGTTCGAAGAGCATCGACTCCAGCGCCGCCGGGGGCGGCAGCGTCGTGCCGTTGAGATAGGCGTACACGCTACCCAGCGAAATATTCAGCCGCCTGGCCAGTTTCGCCCGGCTGACGGCTCCGTGCTGCTTCTCAGCGTGCAGCAAGGCCTGGTTCAGCGCGGTGACGAAGTGCTCCAGAGCGGAATCGGGATCGACGACCTTTCGCCGCGAGCCGGCCATCATCACCTCCGTGGTCCGGCACGAGCACCCGTGCAGTGTATTCAAGCGCTTTCCAGATGTCCAGGAATGTCTCCTTTCGACCGTGATGCCCTGGACAGCGCCGCGGGCTGAGCCGCGGCCGGAGTTCAGGAGCTCACGATGGAAGCATTGCTCGTCCTCCTCGGTATCGCGTTCGCCGCCGTACTGGTGATCGCGTTCTTCTTCACCGTCGGTGCGAGGAAACAGATCGACACCTATGCGAAGGCGCCGTACAACCACGTAATCGATGTGGTACGGGACCATTTCGGGTCCGTGTGGTGGCGCGCGGTCGACGGACCCGGGGATTTGAACTTTCAGGCCCGAGGATTCGGCTTGGCCTCGGTCGGCAACGACAAGCCCGTCCTCTCGGTCACGGTGACCCAGATGGACAACGGAAACGTCAGCGTGGCCGTGTGGATGTCGTCCTGGTCCCAGCGGATGGGAATCGCGGGATGCTGCGACCGGGTATATCTCAAGCGACGCAAGTTGATTCAGAAAATCGACGCGCTCTGAGCACGACAGGCGGGACATTCTCATGGATCACAAGCCCCTACCCGACGACACGCAGCGCGACTGGACATCGATCGCGCACGAGTATCTCGACAGCGGCGACGGATTTCAGGCGCACATGGCCGCCTCCGAGGCGACGCATCGGCACCCCGGCGACGCGGAGGCATGGCATATCCGCGCCCAAGCCTCACTCGAATTGGACAACGGCAGCGATGCGTTGTTCGAGATCACCGAAGCCCTCCGGCTGAACGCCGACGATCCTCGCTTCCACGGTGTGCTCGGCGATGTGCATTGCGGCGCGCGCGATTGGGTGCGGGCTCGCGAAGCGTACGAACGCGCGCGGGCTCTCGATCCGGGCAACCCGCTCTATGCCATCGGCGTCGCGAACACCTACGTGGACAAGGACGTGGAGCTGGCGATTCCCCTCTACGAGAACGCCGTTCGGGACTATCCGGATGTGGCCTACTTCAAGGAGGGCCTGGCCGCCGCGCTCGCCGACTCCATCACCGATCAATGGAGCGAGTTCGCCGACGGTAGCCGGAGTATCACCAACGAAGCGCAACTCGCGTTCTCGCGGGAGACGCTGGCGCGGATCTCGGCGCTCGACCTGCGCGGCGAGGAACTCGCCGAGGTGCGCGAGCACGTCGGCGAGATACAGCGGCTGGTGGACCGCGCGGCCCAGGTGAAGTGGTACGGCTCCGACCACGTCGTAGCTTATCTGGCCGCCACCGGCGTGTCCGTGCTGACATTCCTCATCGCCCTCGGCTCGGGCAACGGCGGGCTCGCGCTGGTCGCCCTGGTGGCCGTCGCCGCGATCGTGACCGGTTACGTGATCCGCCATCGCATGCCGGATTGGAAATGGACTCAGCGCACGGTCTCCCAGAGCGTCCGGCGCACGGGCCGGCAAGTTTCCCGCGGTTAGCCGGCTCGAGAGGCTCATCCCGGGAGTGGAACGCGAGGACGCAGGACTCAATTCGAGAGCTTCGGCACGCTGTCTATCGACTTGCGCCGCAGTGGATTTCGATCCCACTGTGCCGATCCGGCCCACTGGACAGTGTCAGGTTTCAAACGAGCGAACAGGACGTAAGCTGTGCGCCACACGGCAACAATCCGGCACGGAGGACAGGCATGACGGGTGTCGGAGAACGAATTTCGTATCGTTCCGGGGACGAGCCACGCGTATTCGTCTCGTATTCGCACGACTCGAAGCAGCACAAGGAACTCGTCCGCCGGTTCGCGACCTTTCTGCGGACCGAAATCGGCGCCGATGTCCACTTGGATTGCTGGTACGACGCGGAGCGGCGCGATTGGTCGCTGTGGGCGATCGACCAGCTGTCGCGGGCGGACTTCGTGCTCGTCATCGCCTCACCCGACTACAAAAGGCGGGCCGAGGGATCCGAGCAACCGGACCGCGGCCGCGGCGCGCAGTTCGAGAGCGCGATGATCCGCAACGCGATCACACAGAACTTGGTCGGCGAGACGCGCCGAATTCTCCCGGTAGTGCTGCCCGGACGGTCGATCGACGAGATCCCCGTGTTCCTACTGCCGTACTCCGCGACCCACTTCGTGATCGACGAATTCACGCGTGACGGAGTGGCGGATCTACTCGCTGCCTTCACCGGCCGGGGCGAGCACCCCATGCCCGATCGCGGGCAGTGGATCGGCTCGCCATACACCGGCCCGGCGCCCACGTCGGTTTCCACACCGACGGCGCCGATCTCGGTGCCGGTGCGCAGGAAGGCCCGGCTGCTGACGACCGTACTGGAACCGGTGCGGCGCGGACCCGACCTGAGATTCGGCAGCGCGGACCTCGACGCCGAGCACTACGGGAACAGCATCGTCCATCGCTGTCCCGTCTTCTGTGGTGACCCGAGGAGCCCCATCGAATACAACCTCGGCCGCAGATATCGCGAATTCGAGGCTGTGGTCGGCATTCTCGATGATGCCGTGGATGTGAACCAGACCGGGCATTTCCAGGTCTTCTTGGACAACGAGCCCCGGCAACAGGTTCGGGCGACCTACGGCGAGCCGATCCGGATCCACTACGACGTCTCGCGCGTCCTTCGCCTCCGACTGGTCGCCTACCGGCCGGACACCATCGGCCCGCCGATGCTCGCGGGTGTCGCCGCCGCCATCGGCAAGTCACGGCGACTACCGGAACTCGCGTGGGGGGATCCGACCCTCTTCGAATAGCCCGACCGCTCCCCTGATCGACCGCGATTGCCCAGGGGCATAACGCGATATCTCTTGCGGAATGCCGAAACGGCGACGGCGAGGTCGATCCCGCTCGACACTATACAACGTAAGGCTACGACCATGAACGACAACCTCCAGCCGAGGATCGGGACCGCCGAACGCGAGCGCGCGTCCACGCTTCTCGAACAACACCTCTCCGCGGGCCGGATCGGTATCGGCGAATTCGACGAGCGGTCGGCGCGCATTCACGCCGCCACGACGCAGGCGCAGATCGACGCGGTGCTGGCGGACCTGCCCGCCACGCCGAGCAGCCCACGCCGATGGAAGCGGTACGCGGCGCCGGCCGCGTTCGGCGGCGCGCTGGTGGTCCTGGCCGCCGCGATCGCGATCGTCACACTGCGCGAACCACAGGCCCAAGAGGCTCCGACGATCGTCGTCACGACGATCGTGGCGCCGCCCCCGAGCACATCGACCACGACCGGAAGCGGTTCGCCGACAACGACACCCACGACAGCGACGAGCGGCTCGGCCACGACGCCCGATTCCGCGAGCGTCGTCGGGACGCAATACCTCGCCGACTTCCGAAGACTCGACGACAGCAACTATTACCGATTCAATACCGGTGCCGCGGCCGTCTCCGGTACGACCTACACCCGTTCGGTCATGATCAATCCGCGTGTCCGGATTCCCGGGTACGTCGAGTACGACCTCGCCCGGAAGTACACCCGCTTGGAGGGCATCCTCGGTGTCCGCGACGACGCGACCCCGAGCGGACTGTCCATGCAGTTCGAGATCTACGCGGACGGCGTCCTGATCGCCGGGCACTCCATCGAGATCGGCCAGACCATCCCGATCGACCTCGATATCACCAACGCCCTGCGGCTGCGCCTGCAAGTCACCAACGTCGATCGCGAAGGCAACGCGTACGCCGTGTTCGGCGACCTTCGCGCCACGCCGAAATGAACCCAGGTCCGACGAAACGGCCGATCGCGAGCGGGACATCGACTTCTCCGAGTGGGTGGGTGCGCCGGTGCCGTCGACAACGACGCGATCCGCGCGCTGGCGGAGAATCCGGCGATACGCACCGTGTTCGGCAAGCCGCCGGCGTTGGGTGATCCGGGTGGTTTCACGGTGTGGCGCACCGGGACTCCGGTGCTGGTCCTGGCTGCGGTGTGGGTGTCGCCGGCCGCGACGCGCGTCAGTCGTGGCGTGGCGGACGCGGCGCGATCGGAGCTGCTGCTCGCGGCCGGGTTCGCGCGGTGGATTCGGTGCGGGGCCTGCTTCGTGCGCTCCTGCTGGTGGCCGGGCTGCTGGGTGCGATGGTCGTTCTGGTCGTCACCGGCACCGCCGTGACAAGCGCGGTCGTGCACGAGACCGGGATATTCGGTGTCGCAGCGGTAGTCGCAGCGGTGGGGCTGCTCGGCGCGCCACTGTTGCCGACGCGGTCGGCGGCGGCTACGGCGACCGCGGCGCTGGTGGTGGGCGGTCTGCTGTCGAAGGTGACCGCCGAGGGCGTGCCCGCTCCGGCGTGGCTGAGAATCCCCTTCGCCGACCTCGCGGAGATCACCGGAATGGAGTCGGCGACCGGGCTGGCCTCGGTGATGTTCCGGCTGCTGGCGGAGGCGAGCGGGCTCTACGACGTGGGGAGGACCGCCGCGCTCGCCGCCGAGGAGACCGAGCGCCGGTGGACTCCGCTGTTCGCGCTGCTGCTGTCACGAACGCGCATCCTCGCGATCGAGGTCCAGGTCACCACCGTGGGCGTCGTCGTGCCGGCCGGTGTCGGGTTCGCGATGTGGGTCGGTGTGGTGATCGGCGGGGCGCCGCTGAGGTTCGCAGACGCCCTGGGCGGTGCGCTCGAGGCCGCCCGGTGGCCTGGCCAGCGCTCGGCGCCGCCGTCCTCGCATTCGGCCGGGTGCCCTGCGCCGTGGCTCCCGTCGGTGCGATCCCGGTCGCGAGCGATTGCTCGTCGGCGTGATCGTGCGCGGCAGAACCGCACCCTGCCAGGTGCGCGAACATCTCACCGTTCGCGCACCTGGCGGGCGTACCCGGCCGGGCCCCGCACCGGGTCGGTCTCACCACGCGGACCGGGGTCACGGCCGGACTGGTGGCCGGCGGGGTGCTCGGATTCGCGCGCCGGGACCTGACCCCACCTGCCCCGGCTGGTTCGGTCCTAGTTCCGGGAGGGCTCCCGGTCCTTTCTGCTGGAGGGCTCGTAGCTCTCCCAGAACGTCGCGCCGACGATGTTCAACGCCTTCGGATCGAAGACCGGATCGAGCCCGGACTTCTTCTGGCGCTCGTAATCGCGCAGCGCCTTGTAGGCGGGCTGCTGAAGGATGAGGATGCCGATGATGTTGAGCCAGGCCATCAATCCGACCCCGATGTCACCGAGCGTCCACGCTTCCGACGCGGTCGAGACCGCACCGACCACGACCGAGACCAGGATCAACGTCTGCAGCAGGATCGTGGTGTTCGACCCGATCGTGCCCCGGATGAGCGGGACCGGAGCGGGCCCGTACTTGCCGACGAGGAACCGCAGGTTGGTCTCGGCCATGTAGTAGTAGGCGATGATCGTGGTCAGGCAGAAGAACGCCAGCGACACCGCGATGAACGTCGACCCCGCACCGCTCCACAACGTGTCGAAACCGACCTGGACGAACGTCGGCCCGACCACCGCGTCCGAGGGCAGCGCACCACCCTCGGCGATCACCGCTCCCGACGCCGACTCACCCTCGTACACCCGGTACGCGCCGGTGGACAGGATCAGGAACCCGGTCGCCGAACAGATGAACAGGGTGTCGATGTAGACCGCGAACGCCTGCACGAAGCCCTGCTTGACCGGGTGGGAGACCTCGGCGGCCGCCGCCGCGTGCGGCCCGGTGCCCTGCCCCGCCTCGTTGGAGTAGACGCCGCGTTTGACACCCCACATGACTGCCGCACCGATGATCGCGCCGAACGCCGCGTCCGCACCGAAGGCGCTCGACAGCACGGTGCCGATGATCGAGGGCAGCTCCGACGCGTTCGCCAGGACGATCACCAGTGCGCCCGCGATGTAGAAGACCGCCATGACCGGCACGACGACCGAGGCGAACGCCGCGATCCGCTTCACGCCACCGATGATCACGAAAGCCAGCACGATCACCGTGCCCACCGCCACGGTCCACTCGGACACACCCCACGCGTTGTTCATCGCCGAGGCCATCGAATTCGACTGCACGCTGGGCAACAGCACGCCGCACGCCAGCACGGTGACCGCGGCGAACACGATCCCGTAGACCTTGAACAGTGGGGCGGCCTTCGTGTGCGCCATCGCCCGGCTCAAGTAGTAGGCGGGCCCACCCCGATACTCACCGGTCAACCGATCACGCGTCTTGTAGATCTGCCCCAGCGTGCACTCCACGAACGACGTCGAGGCACCGAGAAACGCCACGGCCCACATCCAGAACATCGCCCCCGGCCCGCCGAACGCGATCGCCGTCGCCACACCGGCGATATTGCCGGTGCCCACCCGTCCCGACAGCGACATCGTCAACGCCTGGAACGACGACACACCCGACGGGGACTTCTCCCCCCGAATCATCAACCGCACCATCTCGGGTACTTGGCGCACCTGGAGGAATCTCGACCGGATCGAGAAATAGACGCCCGCGGCCAAACACAGATAGACCAGGGCGTCGCTCCAGATGTAGCCGTTTATCGTGTCCAGAAACTCGGTCACCGCGCACTCCCTCGAACAGCCGACATCGGCGGTCATACTCGCACGAACGTGTTACCGAGGGATCACATTTGCAATCCTCGGCCACCTCACCGGGCACCCGCCGTCAATTCGGCCCCACCTTGCCGTCAGGGGTGCGCCCATGTCCGCGTGACACCAGCTGTGACTCGCCCGCCGTGACCGGATGCGCCGAACCCACCGCATCGCCGACGTCGCAGGCGCCGATCCCGCGGCGATGTGCCGGTGACCGAACTTGTGGCGCTCGTCTTCCGAACCCGGTCGCGGGGCGCTTTCACCGCCGGTCGTGTGCTCTTATGGACACATGAGCAACTTGCCAGTCATCGTCGACCGGGCGGGGTTGTGGGATGCCGAGGCCCTCAGTGATGTGGCGGCCGCGACGTTTCCGTTGGCCTGCCCGCCGGATGCGACGGCCGACGATATCGAGGTCTTCATCACCGAGGTGCTGTCCGGGGAGCGGTTCGGGGAGTATTTGAGCGATCCGACGCGGACGGTCTTGAAGGCGGTCGCGGGTGGGGAGATCGTGGGGTACGCGATGCTGCAGGAGGGGGAATCGCCCGAGCCCGAGGTGGCGCGGGCGGTGGATCTGCGGCCGGTGCTCGAGGTCAGCAAGATGTATGTACTGCCGGGGCATCACGGGACGGGGGTGTCGACGGCGCTGATGAAGGCCGCGCTGGAGCAGGCGAAGGCTGGGAACTACGCGGGGATGTGGCTCGGGGTGAACCAGGAGAACAAGCGCGCGCAGCGGTTCTACGCCAAGCACGGGTTCGAGACCGTCGGCACGCGCACGTTCACGGTGGGCAACCGGATCCACCACGATTTCGTGATGCGGCTGGTGTTCTAGCGCGCGAAATCGGCCAGGGCGGCGCCGAATTCGGGGTTGGAGACGGCGGTCATGTGATCGCCCGCCACGGTCACGAGGCGTCCGTCGGGCAGGGCGGCGGCCAGGCGGTCGGGTTCGGCGGCCAGCGGGTCGTCCACGCCGGCCAGGACCAGCGTGGGCACGGTGACGTCGTCCAGGGTGCTGATGGGGGCGGCGTCCAGGCCGGTGACCACGGCGTCGATGGCGTCGAGGTCGGCGCGCACGGCGTCGGCCAGCAGGCGGAACGCGCGGGCCGCGGGCGGTGCGTCCGTGCCGTCGCCGGTCATCGCGACGCGCAGTTCGTCGAGCTGGACCACGCGCCGGTCGACGCCGCCGCAGTCGATCACGCCGGATCCGATGCCGCCGACCGCCAGCCGCCCCACCCGCTTGTCCTCGGCGGCCACCAGCAGCGAGATGATCCCGCCCATCGAGTAGCCCACCTGGGTGACGTCGGCGAGGTCGAGTTCGTCGTAGAGGGCGCGCACGTCCTCGGCCATCGCCGACCACGAATACCGTTGCGCGTCATGGGGCTTCTCGGAACGGCCGTGGCCGCGCGCGTCGAGCGAGACGATCCGGCAGCCGGTCTCGCGCAGCGCGTTCACCACGCCCATCGCCATCCAGTTGGCGTTGGTGTCGGCGACGAAACCGTGCTGCAGCACCACGGTGCGGCCATCGCCCTCCCACTCACGGTAATGGAGTGTCAGACCGTCCCATGTCTCGAATGTCGCCATGCCGGGATGGTAGCCGCGCGGGCGGGTCAGGCGAGCATCTTCGCGCGCAGCGCGCTCACTTCCGCATCGGTGAGACCCAGTCCGTCACGCACGTAAGCGTCGAAATCGCCGTAGACGCGCTCCACTTCGTCGAACGCGGCGTCCAGCCACTCCTGACGCACTCCGTTGAGCGAATCCTCCGGCGTCGCATTGCGATACACGTTCGACAGCAGGTAGTCCTCGGTCACCGTCGCGCGGTCCACACCGAGCACGGTGAGCAGCACCGCCGACGCCCAGCCGGTGCGGTCCTTGCCCGCGGTGCAGTGGTAGAGCACGGCGCCGTCGGTGGTGAGGATGTCGCGCAGCACCGAGGCGAAGGCGGCGTTCGCGCCGGGCAGCGTGACGAACGCCCGGTACAGATCGTCCCCGCCGGTGAGGGTGGTGACCAGCACCTGCGGCGGCGCCTGGCCGATCACGTCGTCCCAATTGTCTTGCGCGCCCGCCGGAATACGGTCCGGGGCGATGGCCCGTTCGAAGACGGTGCGCAGATCGTCGACCACCCGCACGTCGCGCGCGGCGAGCACACCGAGGTCGGCGTCGGTCGCCTTGTCCAGCTGGCCCGTGCGGAACACCAGACCCGTGCGCACCCACCGGCCGTCGACGGTGCGGTAGCCGCCGGCGTCGCGCGCGTTCTGCACACCGGTCAGTCCCAGCGACCGGTCGGCGGCGACGGCGGCGGGCGGTGCGGCGGTCGCGACGGTGAGCGCGGGACCGAACGCGACGGTCAGACCGCACAGCGCGACGAGCGGTGCGCGCAGAGCACGGGAACGGAGCACGGGCATCCTTCGGTCGGGGCCGCCTGGGCGGCACGGGTTCGGTCCAAGGGCCTTTCGACTACTGCCTGTCGAGCGGCCCCGTCGACAGGCAGCCGATTCCGCCTGGATTCTGCCGGGCCGCGCCGAATCCGGAGCAACCGGGAGGCAACCACCGCGCGACATGCCGTGGTCCGGCGGGAAACGAATCAGGCGGTGGCGGCCTCGAACCGGGAGAGCGCCAGCAGCCGGGAGATCGCGCGCAGGTACTTCTTGCGGTAGCCGCCGTCGAGCATCTCCTGCGAGAAGATCTCGTCGAGCTTGGCGCCCGACACCGTGACGGGCACGCTCGCGTCGTAGAGGCGGTCGGCCAGCACCACGATGCGCAGCGCGACGGCCTGATCGGTCACCGGGTGCACGCCCGCGATGAACACCGCCGACAAGCCCGCGATCAGCGCGCCGTACTTCGACGGGTGCAGCGTGCTCAGGTGCTTCAGCAGCGTGTCGAAATCGTCCAGCGTGGAACCGGGTGTGGCGGCGGCCTTTTCGGCCAGCGCCTCGGGCGAGGTGGGCTCCGGGGCGGGCGGCAGGTCGCGGTGGCGGTAGTCGGGGCCGTCCACGCGGACCGCCTCGAAGATCGCGCCCAGCTTCTTGATCTCGCGCATGAAGTCCTGCGCGGCGAAACGGCCCTCCCCGAGCTGGCCGGGCAGCGTATTGGAGGTGGCGGCGATCGACACGCCGCGCGCCGACAGTTCGGTCAGCAGCCGCGACACGAGCATCGTGTCGCCCGGATCGTCGAGTTCGAATTCGTCGATGCACAACACGCTGTTGGCGGACAGGCGCTCGACCGCGTTATTGAAGCCGAGCGCACCGACCAGGTTGGTCAATTCGCCGAAGGTGCCGAACGATTTCGGGGCGGGCGCGCTGTGGAAGATGGAGGCCAGCAGGTGGGTCTTGCCGACGCCGAACCCGCCGTCCAGATACAGGCCCGCGCCGCTGACCTGCTTCTTCTTACCGAACAGGCCCTTCTTGGCCGACGCCTTGTGGATCTTGGCGACCTGGCCGGAGAACGCCTCGGCCTTGCTCACCGCGGCGGCCTGGCTGGGCTCGGCGGGATCGGGGATGTAGGACCCGAAACTCACCTCGTCGAACATGGGCGGGGGCACCATCTGGGCGACGAGCTGGTCCGCCGGAACCTCCGGATGGCGATCGACAAGGCGTTCTTGCATGTGCGAAGCCTAATGACGTGGTGTGATCTGATTTCATGCAGCGTATCCCCAATGCGATCCAGCTCACAGACCTGAGCTCCGAGGAGCTGGCCGAGTTGTACGCGTACCCGGCCGAGCCCGACGCGCCCTGGGTGCGAGCGAATTTCGTCACCAGCATCGACGGAGCCGCGACCAGCGAGGACGTCACCGCGGGCCTGGGCACCCCGGCCGACAAGACGGTGTTCATGCTCCTGCGCGATCTGGCCGATGTGGTGCTGGTCGGCGCGGGTACGGTGCGCGCCGAGAACTACGGCGGCGCCCGCACCGACGCCGCCCGGCGCCGCGCGCTGCACGAGCGCGGGTTCGGCGGGCACCCCGACGGCACGCCGCCGCCGATCGCGGTGGTCACGGCGAGCGCGGCGCTGGACCCGGGGTGCCGGTTGTTCACCGACGCCGCCGTGCCGCCGCTGATCCTCACCACCGCCACCGCGCCCGCCGATCGCAAACGCGCACTGGCCGAGGCGGGCGGCGAGGTGATCGAGGCGGGTGGTGTCGCGGTGACGCCGAAGGGGTTGCTGGGGGTGCTGGCCGAGCGCGGTCTCCCGCGCGTGCTGTGCGAGGGCGGGCCGCATCTGTTCGGCGAACTGCTGGAAGCCGACGTGGTCGACGAGTTGTGCGTGACCACCGCGCCGCTGCTCGTCGGGGGCACGGCCCGGCGAATCTCGCTGTCGGCGCACGAGTTCCGCCGCCCGCTGCACCGCGCGCACGTGCTGCTCGACACCGACGGCACGGTACTGACCCGATGGGCCCGTCGATGAAACACGCGCGCGAACCTGGCAGGCTGTAGCGCATGCGTTGGACTCGCGCCGCCGTGCTCACCGCGGCTCTCTCGATCCTGGTCGCCGGCTGCGGCGCGGGCCCCTCCGACCGTCCCGGTGTGGCGGTGGAGCATCCCGCCGTGGGCGGAGGCGGCGAGACCACCGACGCCACACCGCCCCCGCCGCCCCGCGCGACCGCGCCGAAATCCGATCTGAGCTGGCGCGACTGCACCGAGTCGACGCTGCGCCTGCTCGGGCTCGGCCCCGCGCCCGCCGGGCTGGTGCTCGAATGCGCCGAGTACTCCACGCCGATCGACTCGGCGGGCACCGTGCTCGGCAACTTCCGCAACGGCGCCATGCGGGCGAAGCTGGCGCAGACGCCCGCCGACGCGCCGCCGCTGGTGCTCACCTCGGGCTCGGACCGCTCCTCGACCGCCACACTGGCAGGTCTCGCCGTCGGCCCCGCGGGCGTGGGCGTGCTGGCGAACCGCCCCGTCGTGGCGGTGGACCGGCGCGGAATCGGCACGTCGCAGCCGATCGACTGCCTGCCGCCGGAACTGCGCGATCCGCTGGCCGATAACGCCCAGTTCGGGCCGGGCGCGGGCGATCCGGTGCAGGCGATGGCCGCGCTGAGCCGGGACTCCACCATCGCCTGCCGCGACTTCCTGCAGCCCTACGAGAACACTTTCGACGCCTCCCACGCCGCCGACGACATCGAACAGCTGCGCAGGCAGTGGGAGGTCGAGCACATCGACCTGCTGGGCACCGGCAACGGCGCGCACGTGGCGCTGAACTACGTGCGCAAATTCGGCGACCACGTGTCGCGGCTGGTGCTCGACTCCCCCGAGGCGGTCGGCACCGACGCCGTCACCGCCGAGGAGCAGCGCCTGCAGGGCGCGGAGGCGGCGCTCACCGCGTTCGCGCAGCGCTGCGTGGGCGTCGGATGTTCGCTCGGGCCCGATCCGCGCGGCGCGGTGGCCGATCTGGTGCGCCGGGCCGGTGCGGGCGAGCTGGGCGATATCTCGGCCAACGCCCTGCTCACCGCGATCACCGGCTTCCTGGGCAGCCCGCGCTCGGATCAGGCCGATCGTGTCGGCGAACTGGCCGACTCGCTCTCGGCGGCCGGACGGGGCGACCGCGCCGCGCTCGGCGCGCTGATCCTGCGCGAATCGGCGGCCACCGCCAGCGACGGCCAGTTCGTGAACCGCTGCACCGACACCCAGCAGCCGCCCACCGCCGCCAAGGCGACCGAGCTGATGCGCGACTGGGGCGAGAAGTTCCCGGTGTTCGGGCGTTCGGCGGCGCTGGCGCTGCTGGACTGCTCGGCGTGGCCGGTGTCAGCGACGGCAACGCTGCCGCAGCGGATCGCGGTCCCGGTGCTGGTGCTGGGCGGGGTCGCCGACCCGGTCGTGGGAGCGGACGGCGCCTCCTCGGTCACGGGTGCGCTGGGTGTCGCGGGCGCGCGGCACGCCACGGCGCGCTGGCAGGGCTGGGGCCATCCGGTGGTCAACCATTCGGGATGCGCCCAGCGGTTGCTGCAGGACTACCTGGCCGAGGCCCGGCTGCCCCAGGACGGCAGCGCCTGCCCGGCCTGATCACTCGAGCCGCTTCCGGTCAGGCGATGATCTCGGCGCGGCCCGGCCGGCCGGTCCGATAGCGGTCGCGCATCGTCGCCTCCGGCACGCCGAGACATATCCCGGCAACCTATTCGCCGCCCGGCCGGTGTACCGTGCCCCAGTGTTACTTCGACAGCTCGAGCCCCGGACTGCTCGCACCACCGCCGAGGTGATCAAGTTCGCACTCTGGCCGCTCGCGGTCATGACGGTGCTGAATCGGGTCTTCATCAAGGCTGTCAACGGGTTCGTCACCGATGACTACAAGCCGGTCTACAACGCGTCGCTGGCCTTCCTCAACCGCCAGCCCGTGTACACCGCCAACTTCGACTCGGTCGATCCGCACTACCTGTACCCACCGGGCGGCACACTGCTGATCGCGCCGATCGCGCTGATCGATCCGGAGAAGTCCCGGTGGCTGTTCATCCTGCTCAACGCGGTCGCCATCCTGCTGGCCTGGTACCTACTGTTGAAGCTGTTCCACTACACGGTGCGCTCGGTCGCCGCACCCGCGCTGCTGCTGGCCATGTTCATGTCCGAGACGGTCATCAACACACTGGTCTTCACCAATGTCAACGGCTGCATCCTGCTGGCGGAACTGATCTTCCTGCACCTGCTGCTACGACGCAGAGACCTCTGGGCGGGGGCGATACTGGGTTTGAGCATCACGGTGAAACCCACGCTGGCGCCGCTGGTGCTGGTGGCGGCGGCGCGCGGACAGTGGAAGGTGTTCATCACCGCGATCGGCGTACCGGTCGCGCTGAACGTCATCGCGTGGCCACTGCATGTGGACGCCGGCGATTTCCTCGCCAGAACCCTGCCGTATCTGCTGGAGACCAGGGACTATTTCAACAGCTCCGTCCCGGGCAACGCCGCCTACTACGGTCTGCCCGATCCGCTGATGTGGGGCATCCGCCTCGGCATGTGCGCTCTGGTCGCGATCTCGCTGTGGTTGCTGTACCGGTACTACCGCGAGGACGAACTGTTCTTCGTCACCACGTCCTCCGGCGTGCTGCTGCTCGCGGAGTTCCTGCTGGCCGGACTGGGCCAGATGTACTACTCGATGCTGTTGTTCCCCTTCCTGATGTCGGTGGTGCTGCGCAATTCGGTGCTGCGGAACTGGCCGGCCTGGCTGGCGATCTTCGGGTTCCTGTCCTACGACAAGTGGTTGTCGGACCGTTGGCAGAGTCTCGGCCGCAACCTCGAGTACCTTCGCATCACATTCGGCTGGGGCCTGCTGATCATCGTCGTGTTCTGCGTGCTGGCCGACCGGTATCTGGCCGCGCGCCGCGAGGGCAGGCTGCCGGTTCTCGATCCGGCGTGGATGCGCGACGCCCCCGATCCGCGCGGGCCGCAACAGCCGCCTGTCACGGTCACCCAGCCCGAATCCGCGCAGGTCAGGAATGGCACGAAGCTCGAAGAGGAGAAACGTATTAGCGTGGAGCAATGAGTTCCGACGCCGACACGTCCCTACCCGCGCCCCGGATCCAGCTCACGCCGCAGCAATGGCGCGCCAAGCTGGATCCGGCCGAGTACGCGGTGCTGCGCGAGGCCGCGACCGAACGTCCCTTCACCGGGGAGTACACCGACACCAAGACCGAAGGCGTGTACAGCTGTCGCGCCTGCGGCGCCGAGTTGTTCCGCAGCACCGAGAAGTTCGACTCGCACTGCGGCTGGCCGTCGTTCTTCGATCCGGCCGACTCCGACGCCGTGATCCTGCGGTCCGACGATTCGCTGGGTATGCACCGTGTCGAGGTGCTGTGCGCGAACTGCCACAGCCACCTCGGCCACGTCTTCGAGGGCGAGGGATATCCCACGCCCACCGACAAGCGTTATTGCATCAACTCCGTCGCACTGCGGCTGCACCCCTCGGACAGCGCAGCCGAGTAGCCGACCGAACGCTGAGCGAAGAGTAAGGGTTGCGCGATACGCAACGCATGCCCCGAAAACCCGGGGCATGCGGGTGTGCGCAGGCCGGGGCGGTGATCAGGCCGCCTCGAGGCTCAGGGCAGCGCGGCGATGAGCTTGTCGATCTCCACCCGTGGACCGGTGAAGAACGGGATCTCCTCGCGCACGTGCAGCCGTGCCTCGGTGGCGCGCAGATCCCGCATCAGATCCACGATGCGGTGCAGTTCGGGCGCCTCGAAGGCCAGGATCCACTCGTAATCGCCCAGCGCGAACGAGCTGACCGTGTTGGCGCGCACGTCGGGGTAGCCGCGGGCGGCCTTGCCGTGGTCGGCCAGCATCTTGCGGCGTTCCTCGTCGGGCAGCAGGTACCACTCGTAGGAGCGCACGAACGGGTAGACGCAGATGTAGTTGCCCGCGTCCTCCCCCGCCAGGAACGCGGGGATGTGGCTCTTGTTGAACTCGGCGGGCCGGTGCAGCGCCACAGTGCTCCACACCGGGGCGCTGGCGCGGCCCAGTTCGGTGGTGCGGCGGAAGTCGGCGTAGGCGGCCTGCAGATCCTCGACGCGCTCGGCGTGGGTCCAGATCATGAAGTCGGCGTCGGCGCGCATTCCCGCGACGTCGTAGATCCCGCGCACCACGACGTCGCGGTCGGCCAGCCCGTCGAAGAACGCGCGGGCCTCCTTCACGGCGGCCGCGCGGTCGTCGCCGAGCACGCCCGGCTGCACCTGGAACACCGAGAACATCAGGTACCGGATCGTGGAATTGAGTGCTTGGTAATCGAGTCGCGCCATGAATCCCATCGTGCCACTGGGGCGCGGTCGGCCGGTCGGTCGGGGCTGTTGGCCGGCGGGTCCGCGTCCAGCCGCCGATTGTCGGTGACGCCTGCCACCATGCACGGCACGACTACGCCGAGGGCAGCCTCGTGCTCGCGATCGACGGCACGATTGTCACGGGCTACTCACCCTTGGACTGTCCCCACCGCCGACACGGCGCCGAGCCCGACCGGCTCAACGGGTTCATGCGGGAGCTCGGCATGACGCTGGACATGCGGGACGACGAGGGCGACTGGGACGACAGTGATCGGGACACCGACTACTCCGCTGCCCTGCCGAGAGCTTTCGCCTCGGCCGCGAAGCTCACCGGAGTGCGGTTCGTCCCGGGAATCCTCGATCGTGCGATGCTCGTCGGACCCGTCGCGTACCGGTGATCGTCCAGTAGCCGCAGCCGGAATGCGCTGCCCCGGCGTCCTGTTCGTGCCAAAGGTCGAGGGTGGCGTCGGGAAGTTGAGCGCAGAGATCGGTGAGGCGGTCGCGCAGCGGATGGGCGTCGGCGTGCGCGGCTACGCGGCGCGCAATCGCATGCCAGGTGCCGGGATGCTGCCGGTCGAGTACGCCGCGATACGGCCGGGGTGGCCGCCCTCACCGCGCGCTCGTGCGCAGCCACGTGGTGAGCGCGTCGAAGTCGGCGTCCGTGAGTCCGTAGCGCGGGTCCACGCGGTGGAGCAGGGCGGGGGCGGGGTGGTGGGTGGTCACCCAGGCGCGGTCGGCGTCGGTGATCTCGTCGTCGAGCCAGACGAAGGGTCGGCCCGCGGCGTGGTCGACCAGGGGACGGGTCTTCCGGTGCCGGAGTTCCTCGTCGTCCTGGTCCGGCCAGTCCACGAACGGCAAGCGCGGCAAGCCGATTCGCGGTGCGACCTCGTCGTTGGCCTCGTCCCGCCAGGTCGTCGCCCACACCGGCTCGCAGTCCAAGGCGATCAGCCGGGCGCCGAGGGCCGGATTCAGCCGGGCCAGTAAGGGATTCGCCGAGGCGGGTGGCTCCGGAGGGAAGGACGGGTACCCACCCGGCAGGTCGCGGGTCGTCGCGCCGAACGGGATGAGGGGTCCGTCCACGTCGAGGTAGAGCAGCGGGCGGTGGGTCAGTCGGGGCATCGGTGCACGGTACGCTGGCGGCGACGCGGAGGAGGGGATGGTGATGGGGCTGTCGACGTGGGAGGTGGCGTTCAATCGCCGGGTTATGCATCCGCTGATGAGTGCGGCGCTGCGGGCGGGGGTGGCGCCGCCGACGTTCGCGCTGGTGGAGACCGTCGGCAGGCGGACGGGGCAGCGGCGGCAGGTTCCGGTGGCGAATGGGTTGCGAGGCAACACGTTCTGGCTGATCGCCGGGCGGGCGGACAACGCCTATGTGCACAACATCCGCGCGAACCCGCGAGTCCGGATCAAGGCGCGGCCCAGCCGCGGCCGCGACGGCGCGCGGGCGCGCTGGCGGACGGGGACCGCGCACCTGCTGCCCGACGACGACGCGCGCGCCCGGCACGCGGAACTCGGTCGGGGACGCCCGCTCTACCGGTTGGACGGCCTCGCCCTGCGACGACTCGCCACGGGCGGGCGCATGCTCACCATCCGCATCGACCTCGACGACCGAGTTCGGTAGAGGTGGCCCGTCCGTCACGGTAACTTGTTGTGCCCGGTGGTTCGGCTCAGGCCAAGGCGGCGGCCACGCGCTCCGCGGCGGCGTCTCCGGAGGCGACGCAGGCGGGGACGCCGACGCCGTGGAGGTAGGCGCCGGCCAGCGCGAGGCCGTCGAGATCGGCTGTGGCGGTTTCGAGTTCGGCGATGCGGTCGAGGTGGCCTGGGGCGTACTGGGCCAGGGCGCCTGGCCAGCGTCGGACTGTGGCGGCCAGCGGGGTGAGAGGGATGCCGGTGACCGTCGACAGGTCCTCGGTGGCGGCCGTGACGAGCTCGTCGTCGGACCAGGACAGTGGCTTGTCGTCGCCGAATTTGCCGAAGGAGGCGCGCACGAGGGCGGTGTCGCGGTCGGCCAGGTGCGGCCACTTGCGGCTGGAGAGGGTGAATGCCTTGGCGCGCAACGGCTCTCCGGTGGCGACGAGGATGCCGGAGTGCTGCGGCAGCGGGGTGTCGTGCGGCAGGGACAGGGCGACCACCACGGAGGAGGACAGTTCGATGCCCGCCGCGGCGGTGGCGGCGGCGGGAGCCAGGTGGCGCAGCAGCCGTGCCGTGGCGGGGGCGGGCGTCGCGAGCACCACGCCGTCGACGGCGCCGATCGGGTCCACCACCCACCCGCGCGTCGACTTGGCCAGCCGCGTGACGGCCGTGCCGGTGACCACGCGCGCCTTCGACGCGTCCAGCAGGGCGTCGAGCAGTACGCGGTACCCGTCGCGCAGGCCGCCGAACACCGGGGCGTCCGACGGCGGCGGCAGGGCGGCCGCGACGGCGGCGGTGAGGCAGGTCGCGCCCGCGTCGAGGGCGGCGGCCAAGGTGGGCAGGGCGGCGCGCACACCGATGGAGCGAGAACTGCCCGCGTACACGCCGCCGAGCAGCGGGTCGACGCTGCGCTCCACGACCTGCGTGCCGAAACGGTCGGCCACCAGGCTGTGCACGTCGAGGTCGGCGTCGCGGTACCAGGCCAGCGGGCGGGTCGATTCGGTGGCGATCCGCTCCAGGGTGTCGCTGTCGACGAGGCCGCGCAGGGATTCGGCGTCGGAGGGGATGCCCATCAGCGTACGCGGCGGCAGCGGATGCGCCGACCCGTCCGCCCAGATCAGGGGCCGCAGCCCCGCGGGGGTGACGAGTTGATCCTCGATGCCGAGTTCCCGCAGCAGTGCGGGCACCTCGGGCCTGCGTCCGACGAACGCCTCGGCCCCGAGATCCATTGTCTCCCCGCCGACTTCACCGGTGTGCAGGATGCCACCCGCGCGCTCCCCCCGCTCGAGCACCACCAGATCCGCATCGGCCCCGAGCCGCGACCGCAACCGGTACGCCGCGACCAGCCCACTGATCCCGCCCCCGACAATCGCGATCCTCATGCCCCGACCGTAGCCCGCCCGTTGCGCACGGCGACCGCCCGACCCACCGGATGTTCGCTGGATCACGCCGAGCCTTCGCAGTGCGCCCCGGTGCCGTCCCCACGCAGCGCGTGCAGATCACCGGCGCGTGAGTCGGACCACGAGCGCGGCGCGGCCGACGAGCACGAACGCAGCGCACGGCAATCCGGATACTCGCCGTTCGGCCATGCCTACCGGACGCGAGCCCGAGAGAAGCCGCTGCGAGGACACACCCCGATCCGCAGCGCGTTCGGGTGCCGAGCCGCCTGCCGCCCGGATCCCGACGCCTCGGCCTGACCTCGTCAGCCCCGACGCAGCCTGGATCCAACCGCCCCGATCCCGACCGTCGCGCCCGATCTGGCAGTCCGACGGCACCCTGGGCCCCGACTCCCGCCCGAGCCCCCTTCCACTCAGAGTTCGTGGACGAGTTCCACCAGCGCGGTCAGCACACCCGGATCGGTATCGGGCAGCACCCCGTGCCCGAGGTTGAAGATGTGCCCGCTCGCACCCAGCACGATCGCCTCATCGGCCTCGGCGGCGATGCGCCGCGCTTCGGCCTCGACCGCCGCGGACCCGGCGAAGAGCACGGCGGGATCGAGGTTGCCCTGCAACGCTTTTCCGGGTCCCACGCGGCGCACGGCGTCGGTGAGCGGCACGCGCCAGTCGACGCCGACCACGTCGGCGCCCGCCTCCCCCATCGCGCCCAGCAACTCGCCGGTGCCGACGCCGAAGTGGATGCGCGGCACGCCCGCGTCGGCGACCTCGGCGAAGACCCGCTCGGAGTGCGGCAGCACGAACCGGCGGTAGTCGGCCAGCGAGAGCGCGCCGGCCCAGGAGTCGAACAGCTGGACCGCGTCCACGCCCGCCGCGAGCTGGGACTGGAGGAACACGATCGTGATGTCGGTGAGCACGCCGAGCAACTCGTGCCAGGTGGCGGGGTCGGCGTACATCATCGCCTTGGTGCGCTCGTGGTTCTTGCTGGGCCCGCCCTCCACCAGGTAGGACGCGAGCGTGAAGGGCGCGCCGGCGAACCCGATCAGCGGGGTCTGCCCGAGCGCGCCGGTGAGCAGCCGCACGCCCTCGGTGACCGCGCCGACCTCTTCGGGGCGCAGGCGCGGGAGCTTGCGCACATCGTCGAGTGTGCGCACCGGCGACGCCACGACGGGACCCACACCGGGCACGATGTCGAGGTCCACACCGGCCGCCTTGAGCGGAACGACGATGTCGGAGAACAGGATCGCCGCGTCCACGCCGTGCCTGCGGATCGGCTGCATGGTGATCTCGCACACCAGCTCCGGATCGAAGCAGGACTCCAGCATGCCGATGCCCGCGCGCAGTTCCCGGTACTCGGGCAGCGAGCGGCCGGCCTGGCGCATGAACCACACGGGACGCCTGCTCGGGGTCGCGCCGGTGGCGGCGGCCAGGAACGGGGCGTCGGTCAACCGGCGGCGGGTGTAGGTGCTCATCACCGCTATCGTAGGCGGGCCCGCGACCGCTCCGGCACGGGCGGCGGGCATCTCCGGCGGCGCGCCTCCGCCCGCCGGGAGCGCCCAGGGTCTACCGTCGCATTTGTGACACCGCTCGACTTCCGCGACGGCGCCGCACCGACCGAAGGACCCCCGGGCGAGCCACCTCGCTTCCGCGCCGCGGTCGAGGCGATGGGCACCGCGACAGTGCATCCCCGGATCGAGCTCGCGCCCATCCGGCCCCCACAGCGCCTCGCCCCGTACTCCTACGCCATCGGCGCGGAAGTCAAACATCCCGAAACCCCTGTGGTGCCGGTCGATTCCGAGGGCGACGCGTTCGGGCGGTTGATCCTGCTGCACGATCCCGACGGCGACGACGCGTGGCACGGCGTGTTCCGGCTGGTCGCCTACGTGCAGGCCGATATCGATGCCTCGCTGGCCAACGACCCACTGCTGCCCGAGGTGGCGTGGAGCTGGCTGGTGGATTCGCTGGAGTCGCGCGCCGAGCCGTACACGGCGCTCGGCGGCACCGTCACCGCGACGAGTTCGGTCCGCTACGGCGATATCGCGGGCCCGCCGCGCGCCCACCAGCTCGAGCTGCGCGCCTCCTGGACCGCGCTCACCACCGAGATGCGCCCGCACGTGGAGGCGTTCTGCGAGGTGCTCGCCTATTCGGCGGGGCTGCCCCCGGCCGGGGTGACACATCTGCGCCCAGACCCCTACACAAGCAACGACGCGTAACCCTCCGGTGTCACCCGCTCACCCGAGACTCGCTCCGCGTAGCGATGCCCGATGACGTCTCCGCTGGTTACTTCGGCCGCTCCTGTCACACCGATCTCCGGGAGCCACCATGCCGACCCAGCCGACCGCGCCGACACGCGGCCGACCGGTGCCGTTCTTCCTCGCCGCGTTCCCCCTCACCTGGGCCGCCTGGATACCGGCGGCGCTTCTGGCCCGTGACGCGCAGTCGTCCGGCGCGGCTACGCGCTGCCCTGGCTCCAGCGCGTGCTCGCGCCGTGGGCGGCGAACCTGGTGCTCGGGCTCGCCTGGTCGGTGTGGCACCTGCCGCTGTAGTGGAATCCGGAAGTCGCCCGATGCGATTCGAACTTCGCGCTGTATATCGTGTCGACGACGGCCTGTCCGTCGTCCTGGGGTGGCTCTACAACGCCGCCGGCGCGAACACGATGGTCGCCGTGGTCGCGCACACGGTGTCGAACGTCTGCTACGGGTTTGTCGCCGCCGCCATCGAACCTCGGCTGCAATGGGTCGACACGGTGGTGATGGCGTGCGCGGGGCTGGCGATCTTGGTGCTCACCCGGGGACGTATCGGAGTCGCGCCGGGCGTTCCCGGGAGCCTTTCCGCGCACCCGGAGTCGCATACCAGCAACGTACGTACCTGACCACAACGTAAAGTTCAGGTCTATGCCGGAAGCAGACCAGCCCGACGAGGGGCGCAGCGCGGGAGAGAACCCAGCGGAACCACTGCTCGCGCCCGCCGACGGGGTGCCACCGGTGCTCGACACCGCCGAGCAGGTCGCGGCCGCCGCCCGCGCCCTCGCCGCGGGGCACGGCCCGCTCGCCGTCGACGCCGAGCGCGCGTCCGGTTTCCGCTACTCGGCGCGCGCCTACCTGATCCAGCTGCGCCGCGCGGGCGCGGGCACCTTCCTGATCGACCCGATCCCGGTGACCGACGCGCTCACCCCGCTGGCCGAGGCGATCAACGAACTCGAGTGGGTGCTGCATTCGGCCGACCAGGACCTGCCGGGGCTGGCGGAGCTGGGCTTGCGCCCGGCGCGGCTGTTCGACACCGAGCTGGGCGGTCGGTTGGCCGGCTACGAGCGCGTCGGGCTCGCCGCGATGGTGGAGCGACTACTCGGCCGGGCGCTGCGCAAGGGGCACGGCGCGGCGGATTGGTCCACCCGGCCGCTGCCCGCTGACTGGCTCAACTACGCCGCGCTGGACGTGGAACTGCTGCTGGAACTGCGCGACTCGGTCGCCGCCGATCTGGACGAGCAGGGCAAAAACGACTGGGCCGCACAGGAATTCGAGCACGTGCGGACCAACGAGCCGCCCGCGCCGAAGGCGGACCGCTGGCGGCGCACCTCCGGCATCCACACGCTGCGCAAGACCAGACAGCTGGCGGTGGTGCGCGAGCTGTGGACCACCCGCGACGCGCTGGCCCGCTCCCGCGATGTGGCGCCCGCCCGGATCCTGCCCGACAGCGCGATCGTCGCCGCCGCCTCCGCCGACCCGCGCACCATCGCGCAACTGCGCGCCCTCCCGGTGTTCGGCGGGCCGCGCCAGCGCCGCTACTCCCGGGAATGGCTGGGCGCCGTGGACCGCGCCCGCACCCTGCCCGACAGCGAACTCCCGCCGCTCACACAGCCTTTCGACGGGCCGCCGCCGGTGAACCGCTGGGAGCGCCGCGATCCGGCCGCCGCCGCCCGCCTCACCCGCGCCCGCACCGCCATGGGCGAATTGTCCACGCGCCACAGCATTCCCGTGGAGAACCTGCTCTCCCCCGACCTCGTGCGCCGCCTGTGCTGGGACGGCCTGCCCGATTACCAGCGCGCCGACGCGGCCGAATTGTCCTCGGCGATAGAGGATTTCCTGAAGTCGGGCGGCGCGCGGCCGTGGCAGCGCGAACTCGCCGTCCCCGTGCTCGCGGCGGCGCTGACCGCCGAGAAGTAGGCGCCGCCGCGTCGCCCCTTCGCAGGAGGGCCCGCGCCGCGCCAGCGTGAAAGCTTCTTCGCGGGAAGAGATTTCGGGGAGCTGGCGCAGCCACCAGGTGGCGCCGGCCGTTCGTAGGCGGCACGTTCGCCGTCGCGTTCCGGCGGCACAGCGAGGGTGACCTCGAAACCGTCGAGGGTGCCGCGCTGCTCGGCGATGGCGCGCGGGTCGGCCAGTTCCCCGAACGGGGGCAGATACACCCCTTGCCGCAGCACCATGCGGGCCTGACTCGTGAGCGGTCGGATGCGGTGCGCGCCTTCGCGCCGGGTTGTGCGACGGTCACCTCGGGCGGCCGGAGCCACACCAGGTAGACGGTGTCGCCCCGGCGCACCACCCGCAGACACCCCAGCCGCCGATGCTTCCCTACGGCCAGCACCGCACCTCGGTCGAACGGGTGGGAACCCCCGGATCAGCGGGCGTCGAGCCAGCCGCGGATGCGGCGCGCGACATCGGCCGGGGTGAGCCCCAGCTCCTCGTGCACCTCGCCGCGCGAGGCGTGGTCCAGGAACGCCTGCGGTACACCGAGATCGCGGGTCGGCACGTCGAGTCCGGCGGCGCGCAGCCGCGCCGAGACGGTGGAGCCGATGCCGCCGTGCAGGCCGCCGTCCTCCAGCGTCACCACCAGGCGGTAGTTCTCGGCCAGCTTCACGATGGTGTCGGAGACCGGCAGCACCCAGCGCGGGTCGAGGACGGCGACCTTCACGCCCTCGGGCTCGAGCAGTTCGGCGACGCGCAGTGCGCACGAGGCGAACGAGCCCACGGCCACCACCAGCACGTCGCCGCGCTGGGCCTGCGCCGAACCGCCGTCGCCCTCCGGCAGCCGCAGCACGTCCACGCCGTCCAGGCGCTCCACGGCGGCGATGTCGTCGCCGACGCTGCCCTTCGGGAACCGCACGGCGGTGGGGCCGTCGCTGATGGCCAGCGCCTCGGCGAGCTCCTCGCGCAGCGTGGCCGCGTCACGCGGGGCCGCCACCCGGATGCCGGGGATGATGCCCAGCACCGACAGATCCCACATGCCGTTGTGGCTGGCGCCGTCGGTGCCCGTGATGCCCGCGCGGTCCAGCACCACCGTGACCGGCTGCTTCAGCAGCGCGACGTCCATGAGCAGCTGGTCGAACGCGCGGTTGAGGAAGGTCGAGTAGATGGCGACCACCGGGTGCAGCCCGCCGAGCGCCAGGCCGGCCGCCGACGCCATCGCGTGCTGTTCGGCGATGCCGACGTCGAACATGCGGTCCGGGAACCGCTCGCCGAACGCGGCCAGCCCGGTGGGACCCGGCATGGCGGCGGTGATGGCGACGATGTCGTCGCGGCGCTCGGCGTGCGCGATGAGTTCCTGGGAGAACACCGACGTCCAGCCGACCGCCTTGGGACCGCCGACGGGTTCGCCGGTGAGCGGGTCGATCGGGTCGCAGGCGTGCATCTGGTCCGCGACGTGGTTCTCGGCGGGCGCGTACCCGCGGCCCTTCTGCGTCACCGCGTGCACCACGACCGGGCCGCCGAAGTCCTTGGCCCGCCGCAGCGCCGATTCCATCGCGGCGGCGTCGTGCCCGTCGACCGGGCCCACGTACTTGAGCCCGAGATCGCCGAACAGCTCCTGCGGGCTCACCGCGTCCTTGATGCCCGCCTTGACCGCGTGCACCATCGAATACGCCGACTCCCCGACCCGGGGAATGCTCTTGAGCAGGCGTTTGCCCGCGTCCAGCGCGTGTTCGTAGACGGGCTGGGTGCGCAGCGCGGTGAGCCGCTCGGCGAGCCCGCCGATGGTGGGCGCGTAGGAGCGGCCGTTGTCGTTGACCACGATCACCACGGAGCGGTCGGGGGCGCCCGCGATATTGTTCAGCGCCTCCCAGCACATGCCGCCGGTGAGCGCGCCGTCGCCGACCACCGCGACCACGTGCCGGTCCCGCTGACCGGTGAGCGCGAACGCCTTGGCCAGGCCGTCGGCGTAGGACAGCGCGGCCGAGGCGTGCGAGGACTCGACCCAGTCGTGGACGCTCTCGGCGCGGCTCGGGTAGCCGGACAGTCCGCCGCGCTTGCGCAGGCCGTCGAACTGGTCCTTGCGACCGGTGAGGATCTTGTGCACGTAGGCCTGGTGGCCGGTGTCGAAGATGAGCGGGTCGGCCGGCGAGTCGAACACCCGGTGCAGCGCGATGGTCAGCTCCACCACACCGAGGTTGGGGCCGAGGTGACCGCCCGTCGCGGCGACCTTCGTCACCAGGAACTCACGGATCTCCTCCGCCAGCTCCCGCACCTCGGCCACGGTCAGCCGGCGCAGGTCTTCGGGCGTGTCGACCCGGGAAAGGACTCCCACCTGAACTCGCTCCCTCCGGATAGCGCTTCTGATCCGGTCAGTCTACGGAGGTGCGACGGATGCCCTTGCCCGACAACCGCCCGCACCCGACACCTCCGCCACGGGCTGTGAGACCGGACATACGCGGACACCTTCCGGTGTCCGGCTGTTCTCCCAACCGTACCCGCCCGGTCAGGGCACTGCCGACGAAGGACGGCATCGCACCCGTCACGTTGACGGAACGGGGTTGCGGCGTTCCAGCCGCGGTGCGCGCCCGCCCTTTACAGTTGTCCTGTGGCCGCCCCCATCGCCGAGGTTCCGCGCGCGGTCGATCCCGGTGTGGTCGCCGGGATCGTCGAGGACGTGTACGCCCTGTGCCGGGCCGACACCTCCGGCGCGCCCGCCGACTACATCCCGGAACTGGCCGCGGTGCCCCCGGATTCGTTCGGATTGTGCCTGGCCACCGCCGACGGCCGGGTCTACGGCACCGGTGATGTGGACCTGCCGTTCACCATCCAGTCCATCTCCAAACCGTTCACCTACGCGCTGGCCCTGGCCGATCGCGGGCTCGCGGCGGTGGCGGAACGCATCGATGTGGAGCCCTCCGGGGAGCCCTTCAACGAGATCAGCCTCGACCCCGTCACCGAGCGCCCGCGCAATCCGATGATCAACGCGGGCGCGATCACCGCCGCCTCCCTGGTGGACGGCCGCGACGCCGCCGACAAGTTCGAGCGGGTGCGGCGCACGTATTCGCGGTTCGCGGGCCGCGAGCTGACGCTGAACGAAGCGGTGTACGCCTCCGAGGCGCGCACCGGCTATCGCAACCGCGCGATCGGCTACATGCTGCGCTCCTTCGGCATCCTCGACGCCGACCCCGACGACGCGGTGGACCGTTACTTCCGGCAGTGCTCGGTCGACATCACCTGCCGCGATCTGGCGATCATGGCGGCGACGCTGGCCAACAACGGCGTCAACCCGCTCACCAAGGAGCGCGCGCTGTCCACGGCGCTCACCGAACAGGTGCTGAGCGTGATGACCACGTGCGGCATGTACAACGCGGCGGGCGACTGGGTGTCCACCGTCGGGCTGCCCGCCAAGAGCGGGGTGGGCGGCGGCATCCTCGCGGTGCTGCCGGGCCAGATCGGCATCGCCGTGTACTCCCCGCGCCTGGACGAGCACGGCAACAGCGTGCGCGGCGTGGCCGCCTGCCGCGAGCTCTCGCGACGGCTGGAACTGCACTTCCTGCACGTCACGCGGGCGGCGCGCGCCGCCATTCGCGCGGACTACACGGTGGCGGAGGTGCCGTCGCGGCGGCGGCGCAGCCCCGAGGAGATCGCCGTGCTGGACGCGCACGGGTCGCGCGCGCGGGTGTACGAACTGCACGGCGACCTGCTGTTCGCCGGTGCGGAACGGGCCGTGCGGGTGATCGAACCGCAGGCCGGGGAGTTGGACGCGCTGGTGATCGATCTGCGCCGAGTCGGCGACGTGAGCGCGATCGCGGTGACGATGCTCGACGGGTTGCAGCGCGAACTCGCGGCGGCCGGATGCCGGGTGGCGCTGGTCGATCCCGACGCCAAGCTCGGGCACCTGGTGTCGAGCCTGGACCCGCGTGACCCGCGCGGGCGGGTGTTCGTGGACCGCGACACCGCGACGGAGTGGTGCGAGGACATCGTGCTGGAGCGGCACCGTCCGGCCGGCCAGCAGGCGTGCGTGTCCATCACCGTCGCCGAACATCCCCTGCTGGCCGCGTTGAGCGCCGACGACCGCGCCCGTCTCGCGGCCGATTTCGAGACCCGCACCATCGCACGCGGCGAAGTGATCGCGCGGCGGGGCAGCGAACGATCCGGGCTGTACCTGATCCTCGAGGGGCGCGTGCGGATCACCTTCGAGGGCGGCGACGGCCGCACCCACCGCCTGGTGACGCTGTCGGCGGGGATGTCCTTCGGCGAGATCCCCATGCTGGTCGGCGGGCCCTTCGTCAACGAGGTCCGCGCCGATTCCCGCGTCCGCGTCGCCGTCCTCCCGCCACCGCGCTTCGACGCCCTCACCGAGAAGGCTCCCCACCTCAAACTCGCGCTGCTGGAACGCCTCGCCGCCGGTGCCTACGCGCAGATGGACGCGGCGGTGCGCGCCATCGCCGTGCGGGGCGGGGACTACTAGAAACTAATTCTGCTGGCGGACAAGGGATTACCCCGATGAGTGTCCGCACGGTCAATCGGCGAGCATCCGCTCGACCACTCGGAAAGCAGCCCCAGCAGGTCCGGATCGCGAAGCCCGGGGTGAAGGTCGTGAGCACACTCGCGCCCGTACGCGTCATCGCGCGCTCGATTTTCTTCACTTCGTAACCGTCGCCGGCCGGCGCTGCATTCCGACCGCGCCGCCCAGCAACACTCCGTAGAGCGAGTCTCATGTCTCCCGGAGACGTGACCCACTGGTCTGCGCACCAGTGTCACGAACAGCGTTGCCCACGCAGTCCGGGGAGCGGCTGCGCCGGTCGCATTCGGAACGGACATCACGAGAGATGCTCAGTGTCATCCGCCGCCATGAGCGCCGAGTGCGCGAAATACCTCTTGTACTGCACGAAGGCCGAGCCGCGACCCGTCTTCTTGTGCACGATCGGCGTATCTCCGGGCCGAGTCAGCGTTTCCGATGCACGTTTCTCCGACAACAAAAACACTTGGAATTGCTCACCACCCTTCCAGCCGTGGCGCAGTCCTCATCGCCACTCCACCGAGTGGGTACGACCACCTCTTCAACAGCCGGAAAATACGGCTCGATCTTCTTGTCGCAGTAGAATCCTATATAGCGGACGGGCGCGAAGGACCGCTCACTCGGACACACGTATGCCGCGACTCGCTCGTACATTGCGATAGCTTCATCTGCACGCGCGCCGACAATGACAACATCGCGCGGTGGCTGCACCGGCCGCCGCCGCGATACATACGACACCGTCTCGATCGCCTGTATCCAAGGCCGGGCACCGGAAAGACCTTGCGGCACAGGCGTATTGCCGAACACGCTGGTCAAGGGTACCGGAGGAGCCCACGCCCGATCTCGGGCGGCGGCACGACGCAGCCGACACGAGCTGAGCAGTCCGACAACGCCTCACCAAGTTGGACGCGGCGCGTCGATCGAGAACGCACGACCGTGGCACGTGAGCAAGCGAACGACGAGGGGACGATCATCGTCGGGTAGCCGTTGAAGGATGGGACCGATCGAATCCGAGACAAGAGGTGACGTAATGGGCAAGAAGGTCGACGGGGTGGTGACGACGTTCGGGGCGGGGAGCGTGCGGGAGAAGCCGGATCTGATGCGGGTGACGTTGTCGGTGGAGTCGCGGGCCAGCACGGTGGCGATCGCCTACGGGCGGGCCGGGGAGCGGGTGGCGGCGGTGACGGCGTCGTTGCGCGGGAACGGCGTGGGGGACACCGACATCGCGACCGGTGGGTTGTCGGTGCGCAGCGAGACGGTGTGGACGGAGGGGCAGGGGAATCGGGTGACGGGGTACGTGGCGACGTCGGATCTGGTGATCGCATTGCGCGATCTGGCGGGCGATCCGGGGCCCGCCGACATCCTCGCGCGGGCCGTGGAAGCCGGCGGTGACGATGTGCGGCTGGGCGGGCTCACCCTCACCTTCGCCGATCAGGCCGACCTGCTCGCCCGCGCCCGCGACGCGGCCTGGGACGACGCGCTCGGCCGCGCGCGCCGCTACGCCGAACGCGCCGGACGCACCCTCGGCGAGGTGCTGGAGATCACCGAGAACACCGCCGCCGCACCGTCTTTCGCGCCGAAGATGCGCGCCATGGCCGCGCCGATCGCCGAATACGGCGGCTCGGTGCAGGTGGAACTCGGCGAATCGGAGGTGAACGCCACCCTGCGCGCCACTTGGCGCCTGGAGTGATCTGCGACCGCTGCCGCGAAACAGGGTGAGAAGAGTTCGGCGCACCACTGGAACGGAATGCTTCATTCCGCTACAGTGGTGTCAACGCCGAACGAAGGAGCACATCATGACGCAGCACACCTGGCCCCTGCTGGACGCCGCGCACGACGCCCTGCGCACCACCGTCGCCGGGGTACGCGCGGACCAGTGGGCCGCGCCCACACCCTGCTCGGAGTGGAATGTCACGCAGGTCGTGCAGCATTCCGCGGGCGATCAGCTCGGATTCGCCGCCTTCCTCACCGGCGGGCCGGGCCCCGAGGAGGATCCCTTCGCCCCGTCGGGCACGCTGTCCGGCGACCCGGTCGCCCTCGTCGAGAAGGCGGTGAGTGCCGCCGCCGACGCGTTCGGCACCGTTTCCCCCGACGCCACCGAAATTCCCGTCCCGGTCCCGCCGAACTCCATGCCGCCCGCGCTGGGCGTCGCCGCCTGCGCGCTCGACGCCGCCGTGCACGCCTGGGACATCGCCCTGGCCACCGGCCAGCCCTCGCCCCTCACCCCGGAGATGTCGCGCGAATTGCTCGACGCGGCACGCCAGTTCGTCGAGCCGCTGCGCGCCTACGGCGTCTACGCCCCGGCCGACGAGGTGGCCCCGAACGAGGACCCCACCACCGCCCTGCTGCGCTACCTCGGCCGCAACCCGGCCTGGAGCGCCTGAGCGTCTCGGCGATCGCCGCCGCGACGTGGGTCGCGAGCGTTCGCCGCCATGGCCGTCACCAGGCAGCTCTGGCGACGCGCCCGGTCATAGCGCACCCGCGAATTCCCGGCGGCCACGGCCGATCGTGGCGGGGGCAGGATGTTCGGCCGGCCACGGCCGATACCAAGATCCGGTGAAGCCCGCCCCGCTCAGCGTTCGAGCAGGGCCAGGCACTCGACGTGGTGGGTGGAGGGAAAGGCGTCGAAGGCGCGTAGGGCGGACAGGCGGTACCCGGCCTCGATGTAGAGGGCGAGGTCGCGGGCGAAAGAGGCCGGGTCGCAACCGATGTGGACGATGCGATCGGGGGCGGCCGCCGTGAGGGCGGTGATCACGTCGCGGCCCGCGCCCGCCCGGGGCGGGTCGAGGACGACGGCGTCCGGCGTGACGGTGTGGGCGCCGATCCAGCGTTCGACACGGTCGGCGCGCAGGTCCACCCAGGGAAGGTCGCGCAGGGCGGCGTGACCGTCGGCGACGGCGGGGCGGGCCGATTCGACGGCCAGCACCGCGCCCGTCCGGCCGACCGCTTCGGCCAAGCGCGCCGCGAAAACGCCCGCGCCGCTGTAGAGATCCCAGGCGCGCGCGCCCGGTGACAGTCCGGCCCAGTCGGCGACCACGTCCGAATAGCACTGGGCGGCAAGACGATGCGCCTGCCAGAAGCCTGTCGAGGAGACCTCCCAGCGGCGGCCCGCCACGTACTCGACGGCACGGCCGGTGCCTTCGATCACGTACTCGACGCGATCGGCGTGCGCGGCGGCCCGGCGCGCCATCGCCTGGCGGCGGCTCGGCACCCCTTCTCCCCCACCGGGTTCCGGCACCGAGCCGCCGCTCGCCGATCCGCTGTCGAAGGGCGCGGCAAGCGGCTCATCGCCGCGACGCTCGCCTCCGGGACGGTCCCGCCGACCGGGTCCCGCCGGGAATCCCTCCGCCCTGCCCGGACGCGAGCCACCGGCGCGCCCGGAGCCAGAATCCCCGGCCCCACGCCCGCTGGACCCGGGACGCTCACCATCGGCCCCGCCGCGCCCACGACCGCCGTGCCCCGCACTCCCACGATCAGCACTACCGCGCCCACGACGGTCCTCCGCCGCACGCCCAGCCCTACCGCCCCCACGACCTGAACGACCGCCCCGCCCACCGGTTTCGGCGGGCGCGACCTCCACCACATGGCGCACGCCGTCCCCGTCGACCGTCACCACCAGGTCCGCGCCCGGTGTCCACAGCCGGTCGGCCAGCCCGTCCATCGCGCGCGGAACAGGTTGCGGGCAGCGCAGATCCGGGATCACCGACGCGCTCCGATACCGGTGCATCCCGGCCCGGCCCTCGGCGTCGACGGGCAGCCGGACCCGGGTGCGCCAGCCCGTCGACGCGTCGGCGGGGTATCCGGCCACCGGCTCCACCACGACCTCGCGCTCGATACGCGCCACCCGCCGCAGCTGTTCCTCGACCACCGCCGCCTTCAGCGCCCGCTGCGCCGCCGGGGTGGCGTGCGCGAAATCGCAGCACCCCGCTCCCCCGGGCCCCGACACCGGACACGTCGAGGGCACCCGGTCGACCGACGCTTCCAGGATCTCCACGGCGTCGGCGCGGCAGAACGATCCGCCGCGATCCTCGGTCACCAGCGCCCGCACCAGTTCGCCGGGCAGTCCGTGCCGCACGAACACCACCCGGCCCTCGTGCCTGCCGACGCAGAACCCGCCGTGCCCCGGCGGGCCGAGGTGAATCTCGAAAGTTCTTCCGTACCAAGAAGTTCCGCTCACAGCGTCACCTCACTGCCGAGCCCGCTCACAGCCGCGCCGCGACAACCGTCCCCGCTCACTGCCGGTCCTCGTACCCGCGCCGGAACGCACCGGGCGCGTTCATCACACCGGCCTGCTTCGCCCGCGCCGACGAACTCAACTGCCACGGCACGCTCGTCACCATCACGCCCGGCTCGAACAGCAACCGCCCCTTCAAGCGCAGCGCGCTCTGGTTGTGCAGCACCTGTTCCCACCAGTGCCCCACCACGTACTCGGGGATGAACACGGTCACCACATCGCGCGGCGCGTCGCGGCGCACCCGCTTGACGTAGTCCAGTACCGGCTTGGTGACCTCCCGATACGGCGATTCGATCACCTTGAGCGGCACCGTGATATCGCTGCGCTCCCACTCCCGCACCAGCGCCCTGGTGTCGGCGTCGTCCACGTTCACCGTGATCGCCTCGAGCGTGTCGGGGCGGGTGGCGCGGGCGTAGGCGAGGGCGCGACGGGTGGGCAGGTGTAGTTTGGAGACCAGCACGATCGAATGGGTGCGGCTGGGCAGCACACCGTCCCACTCGTACTCGTCGAGCTCCCTGGCCACCGAATCGTAGTGGCGGCGAATCATCTTCATCACCACGAAGATCGACACCATCGTCAGGATGGCGATCCACGCGCCCGCGAAGAACTTGGTCACCAGCACGATCACCAGCACCGCGCCGGTGGCGGTCAGGCCGACGGCGTTGATCACCCGCGAGCGCTTCATCCTGGCCCGCTGCGCCGGATCGGTCTCGGTGCGCAGCGCGCGCGTCCAGTGCCGCAGCATGCCGGTCTGGCTGAGCACGAACGAGACGAACACCCCGACGATGTAGAGCTGGATGAGCTGGGTCACTTCGGCGCCGAACACCACCACGAACGCGATCGCCGCGCCGGACAGGAACAGGATGCCGTTGCTGAACGCCAACCGGTCGCCGCGCGTGTGCAGCTGACGCGGCAGATAGCGGTCCTGCGCCAGCACCGAACCCAGCACCGGGAAGCCGTTGAACGCGGTGTTGGCGGCCAGCACGAGGATCAGCGCCGTGACGATCGTGATGAAGAAGAACCCGGCCGGGAAGCCCTGGAACACCGTCTCCGCGAGCTGCGCGATGAGTGTCTTCTGGTGGTAGTCCTGCGGCGCCCCGATCAGGTGGTCGGTGTCGTGCGCGTAGACGATGCCGACCTTCTGGGCCAGCACGATGATGCCCATCAGCAGCGTGATGGAGATCGCGCCGAGCATCAGCAGTGTGGTCGCGGCGTTGCGCGACTTGGGTTTCCGGAAGGCGGGCACCCCGTTGCTGATCGCCTCCACACCGGTCAGCGCCGCGCAGCCCGAGGAGAACGCCCGCGCCACCAGGAACGCGAGCGCGATGCCGTAGAGGTAGCTGTCCTCGGCCTCCAGCTGGAACCCGGCCGACTCCGCCGTGAGCTCCTCCCCCAGCACCATCGTGCGGAACAGGCCCCAGCCCAGCATCGCGAACATGCCGATCATGAACGCGTAGGTCGGCACCGCGAACGCGGCGCCCGATTCGCGGATGCCGCGCAGGTTGATCGCGGTGAGCAACGCGATGGCCACCACCGCGAACAACACCTTGTGCGTGTTGACGAACGGGATCGCCGAGCCGATGTTGGACGCGGCCGCCGAGATCGACACCGCCACAGTCAGGACGTAGTCGACCAGGAGCGCGCTGCCGACGGTGAGCCCGGCGGTGGGTCCCAGGTTCTTGGTCGCGACCTCGTAATCACCGCCGCCCGACGGGTAGGCGTGGACGTTCTGCCGGTAGCTGGCCACCACGACCGCCATGACGAAGGCGACCGCGACGCCCACCCACGGCGCGTACAGGTAGGCCGAGACGCCGCCCACCGACAGCATGAGGAAGATCTCCTCCGGCGCGTAGGCGACCGAGGACAGCGCGTCGGAGGCGAACACCGGCAGCGCGATTCGCTTCGGCAGCAGGGTGTGGCCGAGCGAATCGCTACGGAACGGCCGGCCGAGCAGCAACCGCTTGGCTGCCGTCGTCATCTTGGACACTGGAGCGAGCATAGATCCCTCGTGGCCCGATCGCGCCGGGGGTTGGACCGGTGGCGTGCCACATTCGGGTTTGCCCTCGCGGCCGACGGGGAAAATGGGCCATGGGCGCGTGTGGCGAGTACGGTTGCGCCCACAGGCCGCGGCGCGTCCGCCACGGTGTCCAAGAGCGAGGTTGCACGGTGTACGTAGTGGTCATGGGGTGCGGGCGGGTCGGCTCGTCACTGGCGCGCGCCCTGGTCCGGGTCGGTCACGAGGTGACCGTCATCGACCGGGACGAGGGCGCGTTTCTGCGTCTGGGCGCGGACTTCCCCGGCGAGCGGGTGCTGGGCGTCGGCTTCGACCGGGATGTGCTGACCCGCGCGGGAATCGAGCGCGCCGACGCGTTCGCCGCCGTCTCCTCCGGCGACAACTCCAACATCATCTCCGCGCGCGTGGCGCGCGAGACCTTCGGCGTGGAGCGGGTGGTCGCCCGCATCTACGACGCCAAGCGCGCCGCCGTCTACGAGCGGCTCGGCATCCCCACCATCGCCACCGTGCCGTGGACCACCGACCGCTTCCTGCGCACCCTCATCGGCGACACCAGCACCACCACCTGGCGCGACCCCACCGGCACCATGGCCGTCGCGCAGCTGGCGCTGCACGAGGACTGGTACGGGCGCACCGTGCGCGATCTGGAACAGGCCGTTTCGGTGCGCGTCGCGTTCATCCTGCGGTTCGGGCAGGGCGTGGTGCCCGACAGCAAGACCATCGTCCAGGCCGACGACGTCGTCTACGTGGCGACGAGTTCGGGCAGCGTGGGCGAGGCCGTCGCGCTGGCCGCCAAACCGCCGGCCCCCGAGGACTGAGGGACACGTCATGAATGTCGCCATCGCCGGGGCGGGCGCGGTCGGCCGCTCCATCGCCAGGGAACTGCTGCGCGGCGGGCACCGCGTGATGCTGCTCGAACGCCAGCTCGCCCACATCGACCCCGAATCGGTCCCCGGCGCGCAGTGGGTGCACGCGGACGCGTGCGAGCTCGCGCTGCTCGAGGAGGCGGGTCTGGAGTCGTTCGAGGTGGTCATCGCCGCCACCGGCGACGACAAGGCCAACCTGGTGCACAGCCTGCTGGCCAAGACCGAGTTCGGCGTGCGCCGCGTGGTCGCCCGGGTCAACGACCCGCGCAACGAATGGCTCTTCGACGCCTCCTGGGGCGTGGACGTGGCGGTGTCCACGCCCCGCCTGCTGGCCTCGCTGGTCGAGGAAGCCGTGTCGGTCGGTGACCTGGTGCGGCTCATGACCCTGCGGCAGGGACAGGCCAATCTGGTGGAGATCACGCTGCCCGCCGACACGGCCCTGGCGGGCAAGCCGGTCCGCACGCTCACCCTGCCGCGCGACGCCGCCCTGGTGACGATCCTGCGCGGCGGCCGGGTGATCGTGCCGCAGCCCGACGACCCGTTCGAGGGCGAGGACGAGCTGCTGTTCGTGACCTCCGTGGAGGCCGAAGAGGATCTGCGCCTGGCGCTCGCGCCCCACGACATCCAGCCATAACTCCCCGATACGGCTCGGCTGTCGCGACGGGGCGTTCAGGCCGCGGGCTGCAACTGCGCGCGCAGCTTGTTGAGCGCGCGATGCTGCATTACCCGCACCACGCCGGGGCTGGTGCCGATCGCCTCCGCGGTCTGCGCGGCCGACCAGCCGAGCACGATCCGCATCACCAGCACCTCGCGGTGCGCCGGGGTGAGCACCTTCATCAGTTCCCTGGTGGCGGCGCGCCGCTCCAGCGCCAGCGCCCACTCCTCCGGGCCCGCCGCGGTGGACGCCATATCGGGCACCTCGGAGACGGGGTAGGTGGGGTGCTGCTGGGACCGGCGGAACGCGTCGGCCACCTTGTTCGCGGCGATGCCGTAGACGAAGGCGAGGAACGATTTGCCCTGGTCGCGGTAGCGCGGGATCGAGTTGACGGTGGCGAGCAGGATCTCCTGCACCACATCGTCGGCGGTGACCTGCAGGTGCGCGGTGTTGCCCATGCGCGCGCCGCAGTAGCGGCGCACCAGCGGGTGCACCAACCGCACGATCTCGGAGATCGCGCGCTTGTCGCCGGCGGCGGCGGGGCCGATCAGCTGCTCGAGTTCGGCGGCGACCCGCCTGCTCTCCGACAGGGCGGGGCTGGAATGGGCGTGGGTGCGAGAAGTCGCGGTCTTGTGCTCGGTAGCCACTCTCCGAGTCCTTTCGGCGAACGTTGCGTTTTTGGTGTCGACAACGATCGTCCGTCGAACGGGACCCGGCGACCAGACACCCAAGGGTGGGTAGTGGTCCACCTCCGCGGTGGACCGGGCCCCACCTTTCCCGGGGTCAGGACTTGGATTTGGCGGGCAGGTGCCCGGCGCGGCGCACCGCCCAGATGGTGACCGCGAACGCGACCGCGGTGAGCGGCCAGCCCATGCCGATGCGTGCCACGGCCAGCCAGCCGGTGCGGTCGGTCTCGTAGAGCTCGGACTGCACCAGGTAGCGCGAGGCGAACACCAGCACCCAGGCCACGGTCGCGATGTCGTAGAGCCGGATCGCGCGGCGATCGGTGCGCCACGAGGAGCCGTGCCCGTTGAGCGCGCCCCAGATCACGCCCACCAGCGGCCAGCGCACCAGGATCGAGAGCAGGAACACACCGCCGTAGACGAGGCTGGTGTAGATGCCGAACAGGAAGAAGCCCTTGGCCTCCCCCATCCGGTAGGCGATGAACGCGCAGATGCCGACGCCGATGAACCCGGAGATGGCGGGCTGGACCGGTTCGCGCCGCACCAGGCGCAGGATCAGGATCGCGGCGGCGACGCCGAGCGCGGCCCAGATCGCCGCGGTCAGGTCGAACAGGGTGTTGACGGGGACGAACACGACCACCGGGACGGTCGAGTAGATCAGGCCGCTGAAGCCGCCCATCTGCTCGAGCAGGGTCTGTTCGGCCTTCGCCTCGCGGGCATCGGGCCCGGGATGGTCGTCGTCGGGCCGGGGCCCGGAGCCGTGGTCGGGTGGTAGCCCGGTGCCGTCGTCGGGCCGTAGCCCGTCGGCGTCGGCGCTCGGCCGTGCGGTATCGGTCGGCGTTCCGAGTTCGGCGCCGTTATCGTGGCTCGATGGCATGCGTGTCAGCTGTTCCCGCGCAATTCGTAGTAGGGGTTGAACATCACCTTGCGGCCGTCCCGATCACCGATCCGGCCGCGGACCAGGATGCGCCGCCCCGGCTCGATGCCGGGGATGCGCCGACGGCCGATCCACACCAGGGTGATGGCATCGGTGCCGTCGAAGAATTCCGCCTGAACACTGGCGCCCGCCGATTTCGAACAGGCCTCGACACTGCGCAGACGGCCCAGCATCGTGGCCTCGTCACCGCGGCGGCATTCCGACACCGGGCGAGCGCCCGACGCCTCCGCGGTCTCGGCGAGCTCCTCGGCATCGAGCTGGTCGATGTCCTCGGTCAGCCTGCGGCCCAGACGTCGAAAATACCCTGAGGCTGCGGATGGCATGGCACGCTCTCCTGCTAGATGGCCTTACACCGCCACTGTAGATGTCGGCGACGGGCCCCGCTACGCTCGGCCCGGTGATCGAGTACCCAGATCGGGCGGGCCGCACACGGCCGGTCGCGACCCAGGTCGTCGCCCTGCCCGGCACCGGCTCCGACGCGCATTTCGCGGGGCACGCGTTCGGGCCCGCGGCGGCGGCGCGCGGGCTGACGCTGCGGGCGGTCGACCCCGATCCGCGGGCGGTCGTCGCCAGTTGCCGGGCGGCCTTGGACGACGCGGCGCGGCACGGTCCGCTGGTGGTGGCCGGAATCTCATTGGGCGCCGCGATAGCGGTGGAATGGGCTGCGTCACACCCGGATTCGGTGGCGGGCGTGGTCGCGGCGCTGCCCGCGTGGACCGGGCCCGACACCGCCGACTGCCCCGCCGCGTTGAGCGCGGCGGTGACCGCCGAGCAGTTGCGCGCCGACGGACTCGAGGCGGTCGAGGCGCGGATGCGCGCGAGCAGCCCGGCCTGGCTCGCGGACGCGCTGACCCGGTCGTGGCGCTCCCAGTGGCCGCATCTGCCCGACGCGCTGGAGGAGGCCGCCGGATACAAGTGGCCCGGCACCGATCTGCTCGCCGCCGTGGCCACCCCGGTCGCCGTCGTGACGGCGGTCGACGACCCCGTGCATCCGTTCGACGTCGCGCGCGAGTGGGCGGCGGCGCTCCCGCACGCGCGGCTGCACCGCATCACCCTCGACGAACTCGGCGCGGACCCGGCGATCCTGGGACACACCGGATTCCCCGACTTCGACTGAGCCCACTGCGAGCCCGCCATTCACGAACACCGAATCCGCGCCACGGCTGCTCGGGCAACCGTTGGGCGGATTCCGGCTAGTTCAATCCCAACTGCTGCATGGCCGAGCCCTCGACACCGCGGCGCGGTCCCTCGGGCAGGGGCTGCGGCCGCACCGGCTGGGGCGCGGCCTGCGCTTGCGCCTGCGCGGCGGCCGCGGCCTGGGCGGCCACCTGCTGCTGTTGCTGCTGCTGGACCTGCGCCTGATGCGCGGCGGCCAGCTGCTCGGCGAGCTGCTGGGGCAGCACCACCGGCAGCGGATCGCGCACGGGCAGCGGATCGGTGCCGCGCCGGATCACGGTCTCGCCGAGGATGGCGCGCGCCGCGGTGACCAGCGGGGTGCCGTCGTCGGCGGCGCCGCGCGGGCCCGCCGCGACCAGGCGCACCATCCAGCGGTAGCCGTCGACACCGATGAAGCGCAGATCGGCGCCCTCGGTGATGGCCAGCAGCTCGCGGCCCCACGGACCGGTCTCGATGGCCACCCGCGCGCCGTCCTTGCGCAGCGACTCGGCCAGATCGGCGGCCACCAGCCGCCACTGGCCGGGCGATTTGGGGGCGGCGTAGGCGGCCACCGTGAGCCTGCCGTGCTCGGTGGCCAGGTGCACCGCCTGCGGGGTGCCGTCGGGGGTCATCTCGACCTGCAACTGCCCGCCCGGCGGCACCGGCAGGATCACCGACCCCAGATCCAGCCGCTGGTCGGCGACCGCCTCCAGCAGTTCGGCCACGTCCTCGTAGTCGTAAGGGCCGGTCGGCGGCGCCTCGGCGTCCACCTCGGCCGCGGGGGCGTAGGCGGGCTCTTCGTCGTAGTCCGCCTCGTCCTCGTCGTAGTCGTACTCGTCGCCGTATTCGTCGAACCGGTCGTCGTCGAATTCGTCGGACTGCTTCTTCTTTTTCCCGAACATTCCTCGCCTCACGCCTCCCCGCCGGTCGCCCGGCCCGCCTCGGTCCCCGCGCCCAGACTGGCGTGCCCGCCGCTGGACCCGTAACCACCCGCACCCCGTGTCGTCTCGTCGAGCCGGTCGACCTCCACGAAGTCGACCAGTTCCACCCGCTGCACCAGCAGCTGCGCGATCCGGTCGCCACGGCGCAGTTCGATGCGCGTGCGCGGATCATGATTGATGAGGCACACCTTGATCTCGCCCCGGTAGCCCGCGTCCACGGTGCCCGGGGTGTTCACCACCGAGAGACCGGTCTTGGCGGCCAGGCCCGACCGGGGATGGATCAGCCCCACCGTGCCGACCGGCAGCGCCACGGCCACACCGGTGCCGACGAGCACGCGCTCGCCCGGCTCCAGGATGACGTCCTCGGTGGTGCACAGGTCCACGCCCGCGTCGCCCGCGTGGGCGCGCGTCGGCACGGGAATGCCGGGATCCAGCCGCAGCAGGGGTATCGGTGAAAGTGCGCTCACAGTGCACGAGAGTACGCGTACCTGGCGTCGGGCTTCGCGGTCGGCTGGCCTACTGTGGAAACGTGTCGGACCAGCCCAACCCCGCCGTGACGGACAACGAGAAACCGGGTCGTGACCGCCCGGGCGCGCCCGCGCGGCCGCGGTATCGCGAACGCCTGTGGGTGCCGCTGTGGTGGTGGCCGATCGGCTTCGGCATCGCGGGCCTGCTGGCCGCCGAGATCCACATGGGCGCGCCGGGGCTGCGCGCCTGGTTGCCGTACGCGCTGCTGTTCCCGATCCCGGTGTGGGTGCTGCTGTGGTTCAGCCGCCACCGCGTGGAGGTCACCGACGACGGCGCGGGCACGCCGGAACTGCGCGCCGACCGCGCGCATCTGCCCGTGAATTTCGTCGCTCGCGCGACGGTGGTTCCCCCCTCCGCGAAGAGTGCGGCCCTCGGCCGCCAATTGGACCCGGCCGCCTATGTCCAACATCGGCCCTGGGTCGGCCCCATGGTGTTGCTCGTTCTCGATGATCCGGACGATCCGACGCCGTACTGGCTGGTCAGTACCCGTCATCCGGAAAAGGTCCTGGCCGCGCTCGGGCTGCCGAGCGCGGGCTGAGTTGTGTCATCGGGCCGGACCGGCTGGTCCGGCCGTGTGCGCGCGGTCGCGCGGGCTCAGGCGGCGCAGTCCATGCAGATGAGCTGCCCGCCCGCCTCGCTGGCCAGTCGGCTGCGATGGTGCACGAGGAAACAGCTCGAGCAGGTGAATTCGTCGGCCTGCTTGGGAATCACCCGGACCGACAGCACCTCCTCGGACAGGTCGGCGCCGGGAAGCTCGAACGACTCCGCGGTATCGGATTCGTCGACATCCACGACGGCGGACTGCGCCTCGTTACGACGAGCCTTCAGCTCCTCCAGCGAGTCCTCCGACACATCGTCGGTTTCGGTGCGCCTCGGTGCGTCATAGTCGGTTGCCATGTCGTCTTCCCCTCGTCCTTACTCCGTATATCCCGGACCGGCTGTTGTCGCTCCGATTCCGCGCCGGAATCGGGGTGACCGCACCGCCCCGCCGGTGGTGCACATCACACGTGCACCGTTCACCTATCGGGTGGGATCGCCGTGATCCACTCCCGACAGCGCTCGGTAAACGCAGGACATGCCCTTCTTGTTCCCGCGACCGACCACCGTATTCGCCGCCGGCGATTCGATCTGGGCCGCCAGACAATAGCGGACGGCGCGCGAAAAGTCGCAATCAAAACACAGATGAGTCGAAAACGACGGGGAATCGACACCGAGCGATCAACTCACCGAGACCTTCCGCACCGGCTCGCGCGGACTTTCGTAGAGTGTGGCTCGTGGTTTCCCTGATCACCGAAGGCAGTGCGACGGACCCCCAGGGCCGTCCGTACCCACGCCGCCGCCCCCAGCCCTGGCTCGTCATGATGGCCGTCATGGCGGTGATCTGTGCCATCGTCTGGGTGCGCGCGCTGACGACGGAGGACGCGGATACCACTGCGATGGCGTGCAATTCGCCGAGCCCCGCCGCCGAGCCGGGCGCCGCGCCCGCGCCTGCGCTGGGCCAGCGCGTCGGTTCGGGTCGGCTCGAGGACGTGCAGCCCGCGCGCCTGACCGACAGCCGGGTGCGCGTGCTCAACGCCAACAATCAGCGCGGCCAGGCCGCGCACGTCGCCGCGCAGCTCGGCGATCTCGGTTTCGCGAGTGCGCCCGACACCCAGATCGGCAACGATCCGATATACGTCAACGGCGATCTCGAGTGCACCGGCCAGATCCGTTTCGGCGTGAACGGGCGCCCGGCCGCGGCGGCCGTGCAGCTGGTGGTGCCGTGCGCCGAGCTGATCGAGGATCAGCGCGAGGACGACGTGGTGGAACTGGTGCTGGGCTCGCTGTTCCGCGACATCCAGCCCAGCAACGACGCCGAAGAGGTGCTGCGCGCCCTCAAGAACGCCCCCGCCGGCGAGAACGCCGCGATCGACGTGGACCTGCTCGAGGCCGCGCGCACCGCCCGCTGCTAGCCGCTCAGCGGTCCGGGATCGGGTCGGTCGCGCCCACCGCGGCGAGCAGCGCCCCGAGTTCGGCCGCGATGCCGGGCGCGGCCGCCACGACCAGCTCCCCCCGCTCGCCCGTGGAGGTCGCGGGCGGCAGGGTGAGCAGCGCGCCCGCCTCCGCGGCGATCAGCGCACCCGCACCCCAGTCCCACGCGTTGAGCCCGTGCTCGAAATAGGCGTCGACACGCCCGGCGGCCACGTGGCAGAAATCGAGCGCGGCGGCGCCGAAGCGGCGGATATCGCGCACCCGGGGCAACACTTCGGCGATCAGCGCGGCCTGGCGGGTGCGGCGGTGCGCGCCGTAGCCGAACCCCGTCGCCACCAGTGACATGGCCACCTCGTCGGCCGCGGAACAGCGCAGCGTGTCGACCACCCCGTCGGCGGTGACCGAGGTCGCGCCGAGCCCCAGGCCCGCGCTGTAGGTGACGGCGCGCGCCACGTCCACCACCGCGCCCGCCACCGGCCTGCCGCCGCGCAGGGCCGCGACCGACACCGCGTAGCCGGGAATGCCGTACAGGAAGTTCACCGTGCCGTCGATCGGGTCGACCACCCAGTGCACGGCGTCGTCGCCGGTGAGGCTGCCGCCGCCTTCCTCGCCGACGATCGGATCGCCGGGACGATGCTCGGCGAGCAGGTCGCGGATGAGTTGCTCGCTCTCGGTGTCCACCACGGTCACCGGGTCGGTGGCGTGGGCCTTGCTGCGCACCGCGCCGTCGGCCCGCTCCCCCGCCGGGCCGAACACCTCGGGGCGGCGGGCGCGGACGTGCTCGGCGGCGCGTTCGGCGAGGTCGATCGCGACGCGGCGCAACTCGGCGGCGTCGGCGGGGGTCTCGGGGGCGGCTTCGGCTACGGGAGTCCTGGATTCGGGCACGACTCCATCGCATCACAGATCGGCGGGCGCGCGCAGCGGCCGGGGCGCCGCGCGGCGCGGGTGCGACGGCGATCACGGCCGTGCGCGCACGCCGGGACGGACCCGACTACTCTTGTCGTGCACGACACAGCGCCGTCGTCGGGCACCCTTTCGCACGCCCGGAGCCGCGGCGCGCGGGTTCCGGTGCGACGGGTGCTGCTTTCCACATCGGCCAGCTATGGGAACGAGGGGTTAGCCATGTCCGCTCGGGGGCACGCGTTCGGTATCGATATCGGTGGCAGCGGGGTGAAGGGCGCCGCGGTGGATCTGGCCACCGGCGAGCTGCTCCACGAGCGGATCAAGATCGCCACACCGCGCCCGTCCACCCCGCAGGCGGTCGCCGAGGCGGTCGCGAAACTGGTCGCCGAGGCGGAGTGGTCCGGCCCGGTCGGGCTGACCGTGCCCGCCGTGGTGCTGGGCGGGGTGGTGCGCACCGCCGCCAATATCGACAAGGGTTGGATCGGCACCGACGCCCGCGCGCTGTTCTCCGGCGCGCTGGGCGGGCGGGAGGTCACCGTCCTCAACGACGCCGACGCGGCCGGTCTGGCCGAGGACCGCTATGGCGCGGCAAAGGATTTCGACGGGCTGGTGCTGCTGCTGACCTTCGGCACCGGCATCGGGTCGGCGCTGATCCACAACGGCACGCTGGTGCCCAACAGCGAACTCGGCCACCTCGAGGTGGGCGGCATGGAGACCGAGCACCGCGCCGCGGCCTCGATCAAGGATCGCGACGGGCTCAGCTATCCGCAGTGGGCCGCGGCGGTCTCCACGGTGCTCATCGGCCTGGAGAACCTGTTCTGGCCGAAGGTGATCGTGGCGGGCGGCGGCATCAGCCGCGACGCCGACCAGTGGATTCCATTGCTCGGCAACCGAACTCCGGTGGTGCCCGCGCACCTGCGGAACACGGCGGGCATCGTGGGCGCGGCCATGGCCATCGACTCCGGCCTCGCGCCGTGAATCGTTTGCCGCGCGGATGCCGGGGTACTGCCCTCCGTATGCGCGCCGGGGCGACCGGCCGCGCCGCAACTGGGCATCGTGCCGTGAGTACCCTGGTTGGATCGTTACAATGGAACACGCCCGGCGGCACGCCGGAGACACCCGACCGGCGCTGCGCCGGTGAAACCCGACAGACCGCTCCGCCGGAACACCACTCTGGCGTGACGCCGCACGAGACCGTCACGAAAGGGCGTACGTGGTAGCCACGACCCGTCAGACCGCCGAATCGGCCGATGCCGACCCCACAGATGTAACCGCAGCACGGCCGGTCCGCAAGGCTGCCGCGAAGAAGGCTCCGGCCAAGAAGGCCGCCGCCAAGAAGGCGCCCGCGAAGAAGGCCGCGGCGAAGAAGGCGCCCGCCAAGAAGGCCGCCACCAAGAAGGCAGGCCCCGACGGCGAGCCCGGTGCCGACGAGGCCATCGAGGACGAGGCCATCGATCTGGAGGATCTCGACGACCTCGAGGTCGACGAGGGCGATCTCGCCGAGGACGCGGAACTGGTCGAGGAGACCACCGAGCCCGAGGAGGCCGAAGCCGAGGGCGCCGAGGAGCCCACGGCCGCCGACAAGGCCTCCGGCGACTTCGTCTGGGACGAGGAGGAGTCCGAGGCGCTGCGCCAGGCCCGCAAGGACGCCGAGCTCACCGCCTCGGCCGACTCGGTCCGCGCCTACCTCAAGCAGATCGGCAAGGTCGCGCTGCTCAACGCCGAGGAGGAGGTCGAGCTCGCCAAGCGCATCGAGGCCGGCCTGTACGCGGCGGAGAAGATGCGCGAGTTCGCCGAGGCGGGCGAGAAGCTGCCGGTGGCGACCCGCCGCGACTTCAACTGGATCATCCGCGACGGCAACCGCGCCAAGAACCACCTGCTCGAGGCGAACCTGCGCCTGGTGGTGTCGCTGGCCAAGCGCTACACCGGCCGCGGCATGGCGTTCCTGGACCTGATCCAGGAGGGCAACCTGGGCCTGATCCGCGCGGTGGAGAAGTTCGACTACACCAAGGGCTACAAGTTCTCCACGTACGCCACCTGGTGGATCCGGCAGGCCATCACCCGCGCCATGGCCGACCAGGCCCGCACCATCCGCATCCCGGTGCACATGGTGGAGGTCATCAACAAGCTCGGCCGCATCCAGCGCGAGCTGCTCCAGGACCTGGGCCGCGAGCCCACGCCGGAGGAGCTGGCCAAGGAAATGGACATCACGCCGGAGAAGGTCCTCGAGATCCAGCAGTACGCGCGCGAGCCGATCTCGCTGGACCAGACCATCGGCGACGAGGGCGACAGCCAGCTCGGCGATTTCATCGAGGATTCCGAGGCCGTGGTCGCGGTCGACGCGGTGAGCTTCACGCTGCTGCAGGATCAGCTGCAGTCGGTGCTGGAGACGCTGTCCGAGCGCGAGGCGGGCGTGGTGCGGCTGCGCTTCGGCCTCACCGACGGCCAGCCGCGCACCCTGGACGAGATCGGTCAGGTGTACGGGGTCACCCGTGAGCGCATCCGCCAGATCGAGTCCAAGACCATGAGCAAGCTGCGCCACCCCAGCCGCTCGCAGGTGCTGCGCGACTACCTCGACTAGAACCGAGGCTTCCGGGCCCGTATCCCCTTGCGGCGCTTGCCATTACCGGCAGCGCGAGGGGACACGGGCCCGGTGTCGTTTCCGGCGCGGGCCGAGTGTCGTTCGTCGGGCCTCGTACAGCCGCGCGGCGATGCCGTTGTGAAGTGATCCAGAACACTCCCGCCCGAACGGATTTCGCCCCCGGGACGAACGCGCCTGTCGTACAGTCTGAATCGCAAGTTTTTCACCTCGCCGGGCGGTCTCGGCCCGGTCCCTGGGGTTGCACGTTGCTCGACATCCACCACTTCAGCTACGGGTGGCTGACGCCGCTGCTGGCCTACCTCATGTCCTTCACCGGTTCGCTGCTCGGATTGCAGTGCGCCGCCCGCGCCCGCACCGGCTCGAACCGCGTGGGCTGGCTGCTCCTGGCCGCGCTCGCGCTCGGCGGCACCGGCATCTGGGTCATGCACTTCATCGGCATGCTGGGTTTCTCCATCGCCGGGGTGGAGATCCGCTACGACGTGCCGCTCACGCTGGTGAGCGCCGTCACCGCGATCGTGGTGGTCGGCATCGGCCTGTTCGTCGTGGTGAGGCCGCGCCCGACGGTCACGGCGCTGCTGAGCGGCGGCACGGTGACCGGTCTGGGCGTCGCGACGATGCACTACACCGGCATGGTCGCGCTGCGCTCGCACGCCACGATCGGCTATTCGGCGCCCCTGGTGGCGCTGTCCGTGGCGATCGCGGTGGTGGCGGCCACGGCGGCGCTGTGGTTCACGGTGCGCGTCCAGCGTTTCCTCGCCACGGTCGGCGCCGCGCTCATCATGGCGGCGGCGGTGTGCGGTATGCACTACACCGGTATGGCGTCCATGCATGCCGAACACGGCGGCGGGCACGACGAGCCGGTGGGCGGGGCCGGCGCGATGGAACTGCTGGCGCCGTTGATCGTCGGCATCAGCATCGTCACCATGCTGGTCCTCATCGCGGTGAGCCTCACCGCCATCGAACGCGACGATCCCCCACCGCCCCGCCCTCGTCCCTACCGTCCCGCCGCCGACGACATCGCGAATCTGCCGCTCCCCGAACGGGAACCGGCCTCGGTGGGCGCGGTCGTGGTGCCGCTGCGCAGCACGCCCTACTGGCCGACCACCGACGACGTGTCACGCCGCTGACGGCCGGCCCCTCCCGATGCGCGGACCGGACGCGGTCACGGCGCAGAGGTGGACATGCGCTGCCGATTGCTCTCGCGCCGCCGACCATGAGCTTGCGCCGGTGACGAATTCGGCCGGACCCGCCAGTGCGGGCGTCGGCTGGGCCGGCTCGTTCGTCACGCACCAGGCGAGGTCGTCGGGACCGGCCGGTGAGCGCGTTCCCTCTCGTGTGCCCCGCCCGGAGCCCGACCGGACCGGGCGGCGAAGGCCCCCACCGCACGTTCCGGGCGTCGGGCCGAGACCAGGCGAATTACCCTGGACCGCCTCGGTTTCACTCACCGATCGGCGCAGCCGACCCGCCATCGAGCTCCGTGCGGGAGGTGTCCTTGAGGTCGACGCCCGAGCGGCCGAGGGTGCGGGCGCCGGTGATCAGGCTCGCGAGGACCTTCGCGGCCTCGGTGTAGCCGAGGCCTTCGGGCGGGTGGATATTGGAGACGCAGTTGCGGTCGGCGTCGGTGCGGCCGGGGCGCGGCAGGTGGGTGAGGTACAGGCCCAGGCTGTCGGCGACGGAGAGGCCGGGGCGCTCGCCGATGAGCACCACGACCGTGGTGACGCCCAGGGCCGCGCCGACATGGTCGCCCAGCGCCACCCTCGCCTGGGTCGCGATCACCGGCGGTGCGAGGGTGAGATGCCCGGCGAGTTCGGCGGCCAGCGCGGCCAGGGTCGCGGGGCCGTGGTCTGCCAGGGCGCGGGGCGAAAGACCGTCCGCCAGAACGAATCCCACATCGGCGCCGCTGTGCGGAACCGCGCGCAGATCGTCCGGCAGGCGCCCGAGGTCCGGGCGGCGCAGGTACTCCGCCCGCTCACCCGCGCGGCTGCGCACGTGCACCGGCTCCCCCAGGCCGACCTCGGCGACGCGGGCGGCGAGGTCGGGCACGTCCAAGGGCAGGTGCACCGCGTCGCGCGCGGCGGCGTGCGCGGCACGGAACTCGAGCACACGGCGCGTGGGCAACGCGTCGCCCGTGCGGCCGAGCCCGATCCGCGCCTGGGTCGTGCGCCGCAGCTCGCGCCAGAATTCCTGGGCGGCAACGTCTTCCACGGCGCTCGCGCCGATCACCCTTATCCCGTCGCTCATCTCGTCGTCTCCCTGCCTCCGATGCGCGTTCGACGCCACGTCGGCCTCTCCGATCCGGCACTCCACTCGCTCACCCAACCGCCTCCTTGCACCACACCGTCGGGCAACACGCGCGACCGCGGCGGTCGAGTATCGGATTGCGAAGGTTCATGACTGCACCACCGCACCGTCCGGCACCACCCGCGCCCCTCCGAGACGCGGCGCGAGCGCCACTCGCCCCGGATATCTACCGAGCTTGATTCGCCTGCCCAAAAACGCATTCCGCCTCTCATCCCGCCAAGGCGCGCAGCGGCGAGGCCAGGGGCGGCACGGCGCGCAGGCGCCCGGACGGGTCGAGCATGCCGAGACCCGCGAGCCACGACTCGAATTCGGGGGCGGGCCGCAGGCCGAGCACCTGACGGGCGTAGAGGGCGTCGTGGAAGCTCAGGCTCTGGTAGCCGAGCATCACGTCGTCGGCGCCCGGCACCGCGATGACGAACGCGCAACCCGCCGCGCCCAGCAACGTCAGCAGGGTGTCCATGTCGTCGGAGTCGGCCTCGGCGTGGTTGGTGTAGCAGACGTCGACGCCCATGGGCAGGCCGAGCAGCTTCCCGCAGAAGTGGTCCTCGAGGCCCGCGCGGATGATCTGCTTACCGTCGTAGAGGTATTCGGGGCCGATGAACCCGACGACCGTGTTGACCAACAGCGGGTCCAGCGCCCGCGCCACCGCGTAGGCGCGCGCCTCCAGGGTCTGCTGGTCGACGGGGCGGCCGCCGGTACCTCGGTGCGCGTCCGCCGAGAGCGCCGACCCTTGCCCGGTCTCCAGGTACATCACGTTGTCGCCCACCGTGCCGCGCCCGAGCGAGCGCCCGGCCTCGTTCGCCTCGCGCAACAGCGAAAGGTCCACGCCGAAGGCGGAATTCGCGCCCTCCGTGCCCGCGACGGACTGGAACACCAGGTCCACCGGCGCGCCCGCCTCGATCAGCCCCAGCGTGGTCGTCACGTGCGCGAGCACACAGGACTGGGCCGGGATGTCGAACCGGGTGCGCACCTCGTCCAGCAGGTGCAGCAGATCCGCGGTGGCCCTGGGGGAATCGGTGGCCGGGTTGATGCCGATCACCGCGTCGCCACAGCCGAGCAGCAGTCCGTCCAGCACCGCCGCCGCGATCCCGCGCGGATCGTCGGTGGGGTGGTTGGGCTGCAACCTCGTCGCCAACCGGCCAGGGAGGCCGATCGTCGTGCGGAACGCGGCGGTCACCTCGGCGGCCTTCGCCACCGCGATGAGATCCTGGTTGCGCATCAGTTTGCTCACGGCCGCCACCATTTCCGGCGTCAACCCCGGCGCGACGGCGCGCAATGTCGCGGCGGGGGCCGCGCCACCGTCCCCCGCCGCGACGGCCAGCAACCAGTCTCGCAACCCCCCGACGGTGAGATGCGAGATCGGTTGGAAGGCAACGCGATCGTGGGTGTCGATGATGAGCCGGGTGACCTCGTCGGTCTCGTACGGCACCACCGGATCGCGCAGGAACGCGGTCAGCGGCACCTCCGCCAGCGCCCACTGCGCGGCGGCGCGTTCGGCGTCGGTGGCGGCGGCGCAGCCCGCCAGCTGGTCGCCGCTGCGCAACGGCGTCGCCTTGGCGAGCAGATCGACCAGGCCGTCGAACGAATAGCTGACGCCCCGCAACCGCTGGGTGTAGCGGGTCATTCCAGCTCCTCCTCGGCCTTCGCGAGGAGGGCGAACTCCTCGTCGGGCGAGGCGGCCACCAGCCGGTGCCTGCTGTACACCGCGAAGTACAGCAGGAACGCGCAGAACGCGGCGAACGTCCAGCCCGCCGCGACCGGGTCGACCAGGAAGGTCGCCACCACCGCGACGCAGGCGATCACCAGCGCGAATCCCGTGGTGGCGATGCCGCCCGGCGTGCGGTAAGGCCGGTGCATACCGGGCTCGCGCACACGAAGCACGATGTGGCTCACCATCATCAGCACGTAGCTCACCGCCGCGCCGAATACGGCCATGTTCAGCAGCATCGCGCCCTGCCCGGTGAGCGACAGCCCGAAACCGATCACGCCGGGCACGATCAGCGCGAGCACCGGCGCCTTGCGCGAGTTGGTCACCGACAGGCTGGTCGGCAGGTAGCCGGCCCGCGAGAGCGCGAACGTCTGGCGCGAGTACGCGTAGACGATGGAGAAGAAGCTCGCGATCAGCCCGGCCAGGCCGATGTAGTTCACCACCCGCGCCGCGCCATCGTCGCCCAGCGCCTCCACCAGCGGGTTACCGGATGTCGAGATGGCTTCCGCGCCAAGGGCTCCCGTGGCCAGGAACAGCACCACCACACCCGTGCCCATCAGCACGAGCATGCTGATGAGAATGCCCTTGGGCACGTTCTTCTCCGGATCGCGCGCTTCCTCGGCGGCCAGCGGCACACCTTCGACGGCGAGGAAGAACCAGATCGCGAACGGCACCGCCGCCCAGATGCCCATCACGCCGAACGGCAGGAACTCCGAACTGCCGACCGCCTCGGGGTCGGCGGGGATATCGGTGAGATTCGCGAGATCGAAACGGCCCCAGGCGGACACGGCGAAGATCAGCAGGCCGACCAGCGCGATGGCCGTGATCACGAACATCGCCTTGAGCGCCTCCCCCGCCCCGCTCAGGTGGATGCCGATGAACAGCGCGTAGACCGCGAGATACACCCACCAGCCGTCGGTGATGCCGAACAGATTCAGCGATTCCACGTAGGCGCCGATGAACGTGGCGATGGCGGCCGGCGCGATCGCGTATTCGAGCAGAACGGCGGTGCCGGTGGCGAATCCGCCCCAGGGGCCCAGGGCGCGGCGCGCGAAGGTGTAGCCGCCGCCCGCGGCGGGCAGCGCCGCCGAGAGCTCCGCCATGCCGAGCACCATCGCCAGGTACATCGCGGCGATGACGACGGTCGCGATGAGCAACCCGCCGAACCCGCCCTCCCCGATGCCGAAGTTCCAGCCGGAATAGTCGCCGGAGATCACGTAACTCACGCCGAGCCCGGCGAGCAGCACCCAGCCCGCGGACCCGGAACGCAGGGTCCGCTTCGCCAAATAGTCGTCGGGGACGTCGTCCCCGGTGGTCTTCGCCGCGTCGATCGCCATGGTTCGCGCACTCCTCGGGCCGTGTACTGGTCGGTGGTCCGATTGTTGAGAGCGAATATTGCCCGGGTGTGAATCGAGGTTACGAGTGCACTGCGGCCTCGCGGCGCGTCGCGAACGCCACACGCCGGAACGAGGCGGCAGACTGCCGGTGTGGCCGTTCCCTGGCTTCAGACCGTCGATCTCGGCGCCGAACTGCGGGCCGCGGGCGACTGGCTGCGCCGCCCCGGCCTGGTGCGCCGGTTACCCGGCGCGCTCCGGGCGCACCTGGCCGCCGCCCCGGCCAGCGTGGCCTACGCGTTCACGCTGTTCGTCACCTGGTGGACGCTGCGCGGGGTGGGCGAGTCCGTCGAGCACCGGCTGATCCTGTCGGCGTCGACGAATCTGCGCAATATGCAACGGGACCCGGTGCAGGTGCTGGTGGCGTCGGCGTTCTGGATCGAGGGCGGGTTCCCGTGGCTCGTCATCGCCGAGTTCCTGGTGGTGATGGCCGCCGCCGAACGGTGGCTGGGCACCGGGCGCTGGATCGCGCTGTTCGCGACCGGGCACATCGGCGCCTCGCTGCTGGTGGTCACCGCCATCGACCGCGCCCTCGACCGCGACCTCATCCCCGTGCGCGTCGCCACGGCCGCCGACGTCGGCACGAGCTACGGGTTCACGGCGGTGCTCGCCGCGCTCGCGTTCCGCTTTCGCGGGTGGGTCCGGGTGGTGTGGGTGGTCGTCGTCCTCGGCGCGCTGGTGGTGGCTATCGTGATCGAGCCCACCTTCACCGACTACGGGCACTTCTGCGCGGCGCTCATCGGACTGCTGGTGGGCACGGCGGCCACGCTGTTCTGGCGACGGATCGAGCGCCACCGCGCCGTGCGGTCCTAGCCCTTCCGCACGCGCTGGGCCCGGTCGACCACCGGTTCCACCACCCGCGCCGCCACCGGCCCGAGCACCGCCATCAACAACACGTACGCCGACGCCAGCGCCGCGAGTTCGACGGTGACCGCGCCCGCCGCCACCGCCAATCCCGCGATGACGATGGAGAATTCACCGCGCGCCACCAGCGCCGCGCCCGCCCGGGCCCGGCCCTTCGGGCCGATGCCCTGCACACCGGCCGCCCACCACCCGGTGGCGATCTTGGTGGCGGCGGTGAGCACCGCCAGCGCCACCGCCCAGCCCAGCACCGGCGGGATCGCCGACGGGTCGATGCTCAGGCCGAACGCGACGAAGAAGATGGCGGCGAACAGATCGCGCAGCGGCTCCAGCAGTTTCGCGGCCTGGTGCGCCGTGGGCCCCGAGATCGCGATGCCGAGCAGAAACGCGCCCACCGCCGCCGACACGTTCAGCGTGGCCGCCAGACCCGACACCAGCAGCGCCGCGCCGATCAGCTTCAGCAGGAACGCCTCGTTGTCGGAGCTGGACAGCACCGCCGACACATAGTGGCCGTAGCGCAGCGCCACCAGCAGCACCACCGTGACGGTGATCAGCGCGATCGCGAGCGTCTCCAGACCCGCCAGGAATCCCACCCCGGCCAGCACCGTGGTGAGGATCGGCAGGTAGACGGCCATGGCCAGGTCCTCGAACACGAGGATCGACAGCACCACCGGTGTCTCCCGGTTGCCCAGCCGCCCCAGGTCGGTGAGCACCTTGGCGGCGATCCCGGACGACGAGATGTAGGTGACGCCGGCCAGCACCACCGCACCGACCGGACCCCAGCCCAGCAACAGCGCCACCGCCGCGCCCGGCGTCGCGTTGACGACCAGGTCCATCAGGCCCGCGGGCCACGAGCGGCGCAGCCCGGTGACCAGCTCGGCGGCGGTGTATTCGAGGCCGAGCAGCAGGAGCAGCAGCACCACGCCGATCTCGCCGGCCAGATGGCCGAAGTCGATGGCCTCGTCCAGCGGCACCACGCCGCCCACGCCGAAGGCCAGCCCGCCCAGCAGATACAGCGGGATCGGTGACATGCCGAAGCGGCCCGCGACGCGTCCCAGGATGCCGAGCGCGAAGAACACCGCCCCGAGCTGGATGAGCCCGAGCGCGGTGGTACTCACCGGCTCACCCGCGCGCGAGGAGCTTCGCGGCGGCGTCGAGTCCGTCCGGCGTGCCGACCACCACGAGCAGGTCGTCGGCGGCGAAGGTGAAATCGGGGCCCGGCGAGGCGTGCAGCTGGCCCGCCCGCATGACTGCGACGATCGAGGCCTTGGTGCGGGTGCGCATGGCGGTCTCGCCGAGGGTGCGGCCCGCGTACGGGGAGTCGTCGCCGACCGGCAGCTGACGGGTGGTGATGCCCGGCAGGTCGCGGTGGTCGGCGCGCAACTCGGCGACCAGCTGCGGGGCACCGAGCAGATTGGCCAGCACCGCGGCCTCGTCGCTGGTGAGGGCGACCTGGGCGGCGCAGGCGTCGGGGTCGCCGACCTTCGAGACGATCAGATCGATGCCGCCGTCCCGATGGTCGACGACGCCGATCCGGCGACCGGAGCGCACCTGGAAATCCTTGCGTACTCCGATACCGGGCAGAGCGGTGACGTCGACGTTCACTCCGCCAGGGTAGCGCCGCGCGCGACGCTAGGTGGCGGCCAACCCGCCGATGGCCCCGCGCACCAGCACGATGCCCGCGATGGCCAGCGCCCAGCCCGTCGCGCTGTCGGCGTGCCGGGAGACGAACGCGTCGACCCGGCGCAGCAGCGGCTCGATCTTGCTGTGCAGCAACGACCTTGCCGCCATCAGCGCCAGCGCGGGCAGCACCATCACGACGCAGTACCCGGCGAGCAGGCCCACCGACCCCGCCGCAGACACGTCGCTGGTGGCCAGCAGGCCGATGGCGGCCAGGTAGGGCAGCATCGAGAACGCCTCCAGCGTGCCCGCGCTCACCGCCAGGATCGCCAGGCCCGCGCCGGTGTTCTGCCTGCGCAGCGCCTTGTCCCGCCAGGCGGCGATGCGGTCCGGCGCGCCGCGGGCGCGGCGCTTCTTGGAGTCGAACCGCCACGAGACGGCGAACAGCGCGACGCCGAGCACCAGCTGCGGCACCAGCACCACCGGGCTGCGCGCCAGCTCGCCGAACCGGTCGAGCCCGGCGCCGACGACGGTGGAGAGCACCACGCCGAGGGCGAAGTAGAACGTCGCGATCGCGGCGAGGTAGATCAGCAGGCGGCGCGCGGGCGGCCGGTCCGGGGCGAGCAGCAGCCAGAGCGGGACGATGAGCGTGCCGATGCTGGTGGAGTCGACCAGCGCGAGTCCGATCAGAGCCAGGAGCAGTGTCACGCTCCGAGCCTGGCGCGAGGGCCGTGCCGGGGGCGTCGGCCGTCGGATCGATCGCGCGTCATCACTTCGGCCGACCCGGGTGTCGCGGCGCGTGTGCTGTGATGGTGCGGTGAGGCAGTGGCAGGCGTTGTCGGCGACCGCGCAGGACGCGTTGATCAGCGCGTTCATCTTCGCGCTCGGCGCGGGCCTGTACCTGTCCGGGCTGTACCCGATGGGCAACGCGAGCGCCCAGCCGCCGCTGGCCGTGCGGTTCGGCGTCCTCATGCTGCTGTGCGCGCTGAGCCTGTTCCGCAGGCGGAGGCCGCTGGTGTCGCTGCTCGGCGGACTCGTCCCGCTCGGGGTGGACTTCGCGCTCGGCCCGACCGTGCCGGTGTGGATCATCTACTCCGACTTCATCTACGCGGCTGTGCTGTACGGCAGCGCGGTGGTGTCGCGACGGGTGACGATCGCGGCGGGCACGCTCTCGGTGATCGTCACGATCGGAGTCCTCGCCGGCACCGGGGACTGGCGCGTGTTCGTGCTCTCGGCGGCCGCGGCCGCGGCCTTCGTGGGCACGCCGATCTGGTGGGCGCTGTCGGTGCGCACACACAAAGAGGTCGCCGCCGCCGAACGATCCCGCGCGCAGGCCCTGGGCCTGGTGGCCGAACTGGACCGGCGCGCCGCCATCGCCGACGAGCGCAAGACCATGGCGCGCGACCTGCACGACGTGATCGCCGGGCACCTGTCGGCCATCGCGCTGCAATCCGAGGCCGCGCTCGGCGTGCTGAACGCGCGCCCCGCCGACCCCGCAATGGCGGGCATCCTCGGCTCCATCCGCGCCAACAGCGTGAGCGCGCTGCAGGAGATGCGGACCATGATCGGCCTGCTGCGCCGCGACGACGGCGCCGAGGACGACGCCGTCGCGCCCCGCACGCTCGCGCAGCTGCCGATCCTGGTGGACGCGGCGCGGTCGGCGGGGATCGCGGTGCGCGTGGCCGACGCGCTGCCGGACGAACCGCTGCCCAGCGCCGTAGACCAGGCCGCCTACCGGATCATCCAGGAGGCGCTGACCAACGCGATGAAGCACGCGCCGGGGCAGCGTGTGGAGATCGGCGTGCGCGCCGGCGGCGACACCCTCGCGGTGACGGTCCGCAATCCCACGACCACCGCGGCCCGGCCGTCGGCCGACCCCGACTCCGCGCACCGGGGGCTGATCAACATGCGCGAGCGCGCCGCCGCCCTGGGCGGCCGTTTCACCGCGGGCCCCGTCGACGGCGACTGGTCCGTGCACGCCGAACTGCCGCTGGCGGCGGCGCCGACTCGCAACGCGGAGGTGTCATGATCCGGGTACTCATCGCCGACGACCACGGCGCCATCCGGGCGGGTCTGCGGATGATCCTCGACACCGCCGAGGGCATCGAGGTGGTGGGCGAGGCCGCCGACGGCGATATCGCGGTGGCGCAGGCCAAGGCGCTGCGGCCCGACGTGGTGCTCATGGACGTCCGTATGCCGGGCGTGGACGGGATCGAGGCCACCGAGCGGATCACCACCGACAGCCTGGCGCGGGTGCTCATCCTCACCACGTTCGACCTCGACGAGTACGTGTTCCGCACGCTGCGGGCGGGCGCGTCCGGCTTCGTCCTCAAATCGACGTCCGGTCAGGCGCTGGTGGAGGCGGTGCGCGCGGTCGCCTCGGGCGACGGCGTGCTCGCCCCGGAGGTGACCCGCGCGGTGATCTCCGCCTTCGCCGCCACCCCACCCGAGGCCGCCACCACCGAACCGGACGGCCTGGCCGACCTCACCGAGCGCGAACGCGAAGTCCTGGACTGCCTCGGCGAGGGCCTGTCCAACGCCCAGATCGCCGCCCGCCTGTTCATCGGCGAGACCACCGTGAAGACCCACGTCTCCCGCGTCCTCACGAAACTCGGTGTGCGATCCCGGGTCCAGGCCGCCATCGTCGCCCGCCAATCCCGGGCGCACTGACTCAGTCCGGCAGCGGAGCGAAGGTGCCGTCGGGGCCGGGAAGGTAGTCGCTGACCGCCGTGACGGCGGCGACCGGGAGCGGGCCGTAGAGGTGGGGGAAACGCATGGAGGCCGGGTCGGTGGGGACGCCGGGTTCCCAGCGGACGGGGTCGGTGAGGGCGCCGGGGTCGATGTGCAGGAGCAGCAGATCGCGGCGGCCCGCGAAGAGGCGGTTGGCGGGCAGGTGGACCTGGGCGGGGGCGGACAGGTGGATGAAGCCTTCCGTGGTCAGGGAATCCGGGCGGTGTTCGCCGAGCCGCTGGGCGGTCCGCCACTGCTCCGGGTCACAGAGGTGGACCAGTCGACGGCTGTCGGGGGTCACGGGCACATCCCACTCCTGTCTCGCCGGTGCGCGTCGATCGAGCACGCCCCGACGATCCTATGGGGCGCAGCTTCGGCACGCGGGTGACGTTCGGAGTGGGGCTCGCGTCCACGCCGGGGTGGCGTCGGCGAGTTGTGCACGCGCTGAATGGCGACCTTCCTGGCACGCCTGATCGAACAGCGCAACCGCCGGCTTCACCGCGTCCTGGGATCGCGCGAGCGTCCGCGACCACGGAGCACGGAGCACGGAGCACGGAGCACGGAGCACGGAGCACGGAGCACGGAGCACGGAGCACGGAGCACGGATTATGCTGTCTCCTATAATTCTCGCGCGGCAAGGCGACGCGGTGCCGGGTGGAGGTCGGCGTGACGGAACGGAAGTCGACGCGGGAGCGCATGGTGACCGCCGCGGTCGAGGTCCTGCGCGAACGCGGCGCGGGCGGCGTGACCATCGACGCCGTCCTCGCCCGCAGCGGCGCTCCGCGCGGCTCGGTGTATCACCACTTCCCCGGCGGGCGAGCGCAACTGCTGACCGAGGCCCTCCGCTTCGCCGGCGACGCCATCGGCACGATCATCGACTCGGCCTCCGCGCGCGGATATCGCGGCGCGCTGGCCGATTTCACCGACCTGTGGCGCACCATCCTGCGCGACAGCGACTTCACGGCGGGCTGCCCGGTGGTGGCGGTAGCGGTCGGCCCCGCCGACGACGACCCGGAGTTGTTCGCCCACGCGGAGGCCCTCTTCGCGCGGTGGCACGCGGCGCTGACCGGCGCGTTCGACGCCGAGGGGCTGGCACCCGCGGTGTCGGCGCGGCTGGCCACGATGTCGCTGGCCGCGATCGAGGGCGCGACGGTGCTGTGCCGGGCCCAGCGCAGCACCGCACCGCTCGACCAGGTCGCCGAGCAGCTCGAGCTGCTGGTCGAGTCCCAGCTCTTCCTCACCAAGACACGCTGACCGGGCGATCAGCCCGCCGAACCGCAGGCCGCCTCGATCGCCGCCAGGGTGGCCCGCATGTTCTGCTCCCACTCCGCCAGCCGGTTGGCGACGATGCGCGCCTCCTTGTCCGGCATGCTCGCGATCGCGACGCTCAGCCCCGACGAGCCGGGCCCCATCCGCGCCCACTGCCGCACGATCACACCGTCGCGGGCCGGGTCGATCTCGAAGCCCCAGGTGGCGCCGACCCCGTCGGGACCGTGCACGTCGTAGACCCAGCGGCGTTCCGGTTCGACCTCCACGACCTCGCACTCGGTCTGCCACGCGCCCAGCGCCTCGTGCCGGTTGCTGCCCCGGAACCGCGCCCCCGGCGCCACCCGATCGGCCGGGGCGATCCACTCCACCGACTCCACCTCCGTGGAGTGCCGGGCGGGAAAGGTGATGTCGGTGACCAGCTTCCATGCCTGCTCGGGGGTGCAGGCGACGCGCCGGGTCACTTCGATCGTCGGACAGTCGCGGTAGCGCACGGGTTTCCTTTCTTACGGAACGATCGCTCGTCAGCGGGCGAGTTCGAGCAGGGTGGTGACGGTCGCGAGCTGGGCGTCGAAACCGCCCTCCGATTTGGCCAGCACGGTGGTGATCCCCGCTTCGCGGTAGCGGTCGAGCCGCTGCGCGACGTGCGCGCGGGTGCCGACCAGGTTGGTCAGCGCGCCCAGCTCGAGCGGCACCGCCGCGCGAGCCTCCTCGCGCCGCCCGGACTGCCACAACTCGGCGACCCGCGCGATCTGTGCGCCGAAGCCGAGGCGGGCGAAGGCCGCGTTGTAGAAGTTCTCACCGGCCGAGGAGCCCATGGCGCCGATGGTGAACGCGTAGCCGTCGGCGTGGCGGCGGCGGGCGGCCGCGGCGGCGGCCTCGTCGTCGTGGATCTCCACCGCGACCGGGGCCACGAGATCCAGATCCGCCAGCGTCCGGCCGCGCGACTCGGCCCCCGCGCGCAGCGGCGCGAAGAACACCTCGGCGGATTCCGGGATGAACGCGTTGCCCAGCCAGCCGTCGGCCACGGCGCCGGTGAGTTCCAGGTTGGCCGGCCCCATCGCCGCGACGTAGACCGGGACGTGGCCCGGCGCCGTGAGCGGGCTCAGCGCGCGGCCGCGACTGTCGGGCAGCGGCAGTTCGTACACCTGCCCCTCGTAGCGCAACGGCCCACCCCGCGCGACGGCGCGCACGATCTCGATGGTCTCCCTGGTGGTCTGGACCGGGCGCCGGAACCGCACCCCGTGCCACCCCTCCATCACCCGGGGACCCGACACCCCGATCCCGAGGCGGAACCGCTCCCCCGAGAGCACCTGCAAGCTCAGCGCCGAGGTGGCCAGCAGCGCCGGGCTCCGCGAGCCGAGCTGAACGACGAAGGTGCCCAACCCGATTCGCTCGGTGCGCGCGGCCAGGAAGGCGAGCGCGGTCAGCGCGTCGTACCCCCAGACCTCCGGCACCCAGACCGACGACACCCCCAGCCGCTCGAGTTCCCCGACGAACTCCAGGGCGCCGGGCAACCGCGGCTCCACCACCACACCGATCTCCATGCCGTACGCCCGTCTCCTCACCGCTGCGGATTATGCATGATGACATAGAGTATAGTGGCGCAGGTCACCGCGCCTGACAAGCCCCTGGGACGAACCGCCGCGCGGCCGGACCGAGCACTCGCGGGCCACCGTGCGGCACGTCGACTCCACTTCTCGCGATCGCCACGCATCCCGCCGGGCTCGCCACGAAACCACGACTACGGCAGCGGGACGCGGCGTGCGGTGGTTTGCCGGAAATTGCGCGCCCTGTGCCAGGTCACAACTCCAAACCGGCGGTTGAGTGTCGTACGTCACGGGTAATCTCCTTCCAGACCAACTGGATAGGCGTGTTCGTGGGGTGATCGACGGTGTGCGGTCCGCGCGAGCTGGGATGTTCGCCTTCAGCGAAACACCAGGTCGTGTTAGAGAAAACACACAGAATCACTTGCGGGAACAATGCCCCCGTCCCGAACGTCTGACAGAGTAGTCATACCACTGCTGGGAAGTAGCGGTAGCGAGCTCGTGGTGAGTGACCACGGGCCCCACACCAGGTGAACGGACTGTAGTGCCGGGAGCCAGGACGGAGGAGTCATGCCAGGAACCCTGACAAGCACCCCACTGACCGCGGTCGATCGTTGCGACCGCTGCGGGGCGGCCGCACGGGTGCGCGCCACCCTGCCCGCAGGTGGAGAGTTGCTCTTCTGCCAGCATCACGCGAACGAGCACATGGATCGGTTGCGCGAGCTCGAGGCCGTCATCGACACGGAATCGGCGCCCGCCCTCTGACCCGCCGTTCACGTCCCGACACAACAGCATCGAACAACTGAACATCCCCGGCAGCGGGCGACGGACACGTCGCCCGCTGCCGCTGTGTTGTAGTCAGTCCTTCGCGGCGTCGCCGTCGAGTCCGGCCAGGATGCCGTCCAGCATCCGGCCCAGCCCGAACTCGAACGCGCCGTCCGGATCGGCGGGCGCGCGATAGTGCTCCCCCACCGCCGCGCCGACCCGGCCGGCCAGCGGGAAACGGTCGGCGGGCATGATCTCGGTCAGCTCCGGCCCGTAGCGCTCCCACCACCGCTCGTCGCTGAGCTCGGCCGTCTCGCGCGCGGCCGCCACCGCCATCCTCGCGTTCCCGGTGGCGAATTCGGTCAGCACCGCCACCACCCGGTCCATCGCCAGATCCGTCAGGCCGATCCCCTCGAGCGCGGCCAGCTGATTCTCGTAGCGGCGCATCCGGCCGGGCCCCAACACCATGCGCCACGGGGAGACGTCGAGCAACCACGGGTGGGCGAGCAGTTCGGCACGCACCTGGCGCGCGATCCCCGCCATCCGTTCCCGCGCCGGCAGCTCCGCCGGAATCGGCGCGTCCTCGTCGGCGACGGCGTCGACCATGAGCGCCGTCAGCGCCCGCTTGCTCGGCACGTAGGTGTAGAGGCTCATGGGACGCAGGCCCAGTTCGGCCGCGACCGCGCGGATGGACACCTTCTCGTAGCCGTCACGATCGGCCAGTCGCACCGCCGCGGCCACCACCGCGTCCACGCTCACGGTCTGCTTCGGCCCGCGCCCGCCCGCGCGCGGGGGCAGCACCTCGCGCCACAGCAGGGTGAGCAATTGCCTGGCCTCGGCGGCGTCATCGTGCGGCACGCAACACTCCTCGAAAGACGGCCTGGGAATAAAACATCGTATGGTGTACGTTGTCCCAGCATTCCGTACACCATACGACAATCATGGGGGTTTGCCCTGCGCACCACACAGGCCACCTACCTGCCCGACCGCCACCTCTTCGCCCTGTGGACCTGGTCCGGCCGCGCACCGGGCCCGGCACCGGACGGATTCGGCGATCGCGAGACCCTCGCGCTGGCCGTCCCCACCCCGGATCGGAGCGGAATCGAAGTCGTCGACGTCGCGTGCGCGGTGGTCACTCCCGACGAACTGGCCGCTGCCGAAGCCGGCTCCCCGCCGGCCGATTCCCTGCTCCGCTGGCAGGAAGTCTTGCGTGGCGACACTCCGGACGGATTGCCACCCGCCGCGCACGCCGTTCCCGACGCCGTGGGCACGTCGATCGTGTCGAGCGAGCGGGCGCTGCGGGTGCTGCGCGAAACCACCCGTCTGGCAGGCGATCTCGCGCCGGTGGTGCGTGCGGATCTGCGTCCGTACCAGGTGCGCGGCGTGGGCTGGCTGCACGAGACGATCGACGCGTACGGCGGCGCGGTCCTGGCCGACGAGATGGGCCTCGGAAAAACCGTGCAGGCCATCGGGTTCCTGACCGGCCGCGCCGAGGACGGGCCGCAGCTGGTGGTGTGCCCGACCTCGCTCGTCGGCAACTGGGTGCACGAGATCGCGCGATTCGCGCCGGGGCCGCGCGCCCTCGCGTGGCGGGGCGGGGAGTTGAAGGCGGGCGCCGGGGACATCGTCGTCACCGGCTACCCCACCCTCCGGATCCACGGCGCGGCGCTGACCGAAACACACTGGGCAACAGCTGTTTTCGACGAGGCGCAGGCGCTGAAGAATCCGCGCACGCAGGTCTCCCGCGCGGCGCGGTCGCTGCCCGCCGCCGCGAAGATCGCGCTGACGGGCACGCCGGTCGAGAACCACCTCGAGGAGCTGTGGGCGCTGCTCAACCTCGTCGCCCCGCGCCTGTTCGCGCACCGCGCCCAGTTCCGCCGCCGGTTCGTGCGGCCCATCGGCGAGGGCTCGACCACGGCGGCGGCCCGCCTGCGCGACGCGCTCGAGCCGATCATGCTGGCGCGCAAGAAGAGTCAGGTCGCCTCCGCCCTGCCCGCCAAGATCCACACCGATCTGCTCTGCGACCTCACCGCCGAGCAGGAACGGCTCTACGACCGGCTGCTCGACCGCGCCGTGGACGACGGGTTCGGCTCCGGGTTCGCGCGGCGCGGCAAGGTGCTCGCCGCGCTCACCGCGCTCAAACAGGTCTGCAACCACCCCGGCCTGATCACCGGCGAGCTCACCGAACTCGCCGGACGCTCCGGCAAACTCGACCAGTGCGCCGACATCGTCGCCACCAATCTCGAAACGCGTTCTCCCACACTGGTGTTCACGCAGTACCGGCAGACCGGTGAGCTGCTGGTGCGGCATTTCGCCGAGCAGTTCGGCATCGACGCGCCGTTCTTCCACGGCGGCCTCGACGGCGCCGCGCGCGACGCGATAGTGCGCGAGTTCCAGTCCGAGGGCGGGCCGCCGGTGCTGGTCCTGAGCCTGCGCGCGGCGGGCACCGGGCTCACCCTCACCCGCGCCGCCGACGTGATCCACTTCGACCGCTGGTGGAATCCCGCCGTGGAGGCGCAGGCCTCCGACCGGGCGCACCGCATCGGCCAGACCCGCACCGTCACCATCACCACGCTCACCAGCGCCACCACCGTGGAGGAACACATCGCCGGCATGCACGACCGCAAATCCGCGCTGACCGACCTGTCCGACGAGTCGGGCATCGCGGCACTGGCGAACCTCGACGACGACCAGCTCGTCGAGATCCTGCGACGCAAGCGGGAGAACTGATGGCGGACAACGAATTCGGCTACACCGCGTGGGGCCGGGACTGGGTGCGCCTGGCCGAACCGCTGCGCCAGACCCGGCCCGATCCGATGCTGCCCCGCGCCCGCAGCATCGCCCGCAACCAGGGCGTGTCGGCCACCGTCGAGGGCCGGGTGGTGCGCGCGCACATCCATCGCGGCGGACAGGCGTCGGTGACCCACGTGGAGGTCGCACCGCTGTCGCGGCAGACGGTGGACGCCATCGCCGCCGTGATCCCGGACGCGACGATCGTCACCGACGAGGCGCACCGCGCGCTGGCCGGCGCCGGCGTGCACCCGGCCCCGGTCCTGGCCGCGACCGACTGCTCCTGTCCGGCGCGCAACCCCCGCTGCGTCCACCTGCTGGCGGTGCTCTACGACGTGGCCCGCCGCGTGGACGAGCACCCGCGCCTGGCGCTGGAGCTCCAGGGCTATTTCGAAGCGGCCCACCCGGATTCGGACACCGCCCCGGAATCACCCCGCTGGACCCCGCTCCACACCCTCGACCCGGAGCACTTCTTCGACGCCGGGTGAGGATCCGAGCGGCGCGGGTCCTGCCATAGTGTGCGGATGGATGTCCTCACGACGGTGGGCGTGGCCGCGCTCGCGGTGTGCGTGGTCGGGGGCGTCTACGGCATCGGTGGCGACTCTGCTCAGCCCGATCCTGGCCGGTCGTGGCGTGGCGCTGGCGGTGCTCGCCCCCGCCGCGCTCACCGCCACCTTCGTCACCTCGATCGTCGGTGCGCTCACCTACGCCGTGCTCGCGATCACCACCGCGGGCCCCGATATCGCCCCGGAGTGGCTCCTCGGATTCGCCTGCGGGCTGGGCGGATTGTGCGGCGGCCACCTGGGCGCGCACCTGCAACCGCGCGTGCCCGACACCGCCCTGCGCACCGCGCTCGGTGCGCTGGCCGTGCTGACCGCGGTGTTCTACGCGGTCCAGGTGCTGGGCTGAGCGGTCAGTCCGGCCGGCGGGCGCGGAAGCGGAAACTGCTTGCGCCCGTTGCGATCTCGATATCGGTGAATCCCGCGCGGGCGAGGCGGCCGGTCGCGGTGTCCGGGGGACGGGCACGCAGGTGTCGCCGAGGTGGATGAGGCGGAAGCCGAAGCCGTCGAGGCCATCGCTGCCCGCGAACACCCCGCCGGGGCGCAGCACCCGCAGCGCCTCGGCGAACAGGGCGTCCTGACGCTCGGGGGACGGCACGTGGTGCAGCATCGTGAAGGACACCACGGAGTCGAATCCCCCGTCGGGCAGCGGCATTTCGGCGCCGTCGTCCTCGACCACCCGCACCTCGCCGGGGTGTGTGGTCCGCCGCCGGGCCGCCAGCTCGGGATCGATCTCGACGCCGGTGAGCGCGCCGGTGCGCTCGCGCAGCGCGCGGATGTTCGCGCCATAACCGGGGCCGATCTCGAGGGTGGACGCGCCGAGGTCCAGCCCGTCCAGCGCCCACGGCACCAGCCGCGTCGTGCTGACCCGCTCCTACATCGCCGACCGGCAGCACCACCGGTGCAGGAAGTTCATCGCCATCCCTCGACGGTAGGAATCCCCACGCCCGTCCGCGAGCGGCTACCGTGACGAACCGTGTCGCAGAACGGACATCCCGCGCTGGTGAGCGCACCACCGGGACCGACGGCCATGGTGTTCGGCGCGGCGCGCCTGCCCGCCGGACACTGGTTCGACACGCACGCCCACCCGCAGCACCAAACCGCCTGGGCCGCACGGGGAGTACTCGCCGTCGAGACGGCCCGCGGGCACTGGGTGCTGCCGCCGACCCGCGCGCTGTGTATCCCGGGCGGGCACCCGCACCGCACCGGCACCGCCGACGGCGCGACCCTGAGCGGCATCTTCGTCGAACCCGAGCGCTGCCCGGTCACGCTCACCGCGCCGACCATGCTGCGGGTGGGCCGGCTGCTCGGCGAATTGTTCGGCCACCTCACCGGCACGGTCGACCCCGCCGCGCGCGCCCGCGCCGAGGCGGTGGTCTTCGATCTGCTCGAGCCGGTGGACGTGATCCCGATCGGCGCGCACCGGCCCACCGATCCCCGCGCGCTGGCGGTGGCCGACGCGCTCACCGCCGACCCGTCCGATCAGCGCACCCTCGCCGAGTTCGGCGGCGAGGTGGCGGCCGGCTCCCGCACCCTGGCCCGCCTGTTCGCCGCCGAGACCGGGCTCGGGTTCGCCCAGTGGCGCACCCAGACCCGGCTGGCGGCCTCGCTGCCGCTGCTCGCGGCGGGCCTGCCGGTGGCGCGGATCGCGGGGCGGGTCGGCTACGCCACGCCCAGCGCGTACGTCGCGGCGTTCCGGCGGGCCGTGGGTGTGCCGCCCGGCCGGTACTTCGGCGGATGAGCCACCGCGTCGCAGGCGGGTCGTGCGCGAGAACACCGCGCGGCGTGCATGGTGCGCTGAGCGGACGCCGGCGACCAGCGGCGAGGTCCCTGCCCTGCTCGGCGCCGGGCGGCGAGCCCGCGATGGCCGCCGTGCGGCTCAGGCGTTGGTGCCGCCGTCCACGGTGAGGATGGCGCCGGTGATATTGCGCCCCGACGGGCCGGCGAGGAACGCGACGGTGCCCGCGATGTCCTCGGCCGCGCCGAACCGGCCGAGCGCGGAGAGCGCGACCTGATCGGCGGCGTCCTCGGCGTCGGCGGGGTTCATATCGGTGTCCGTCGAGCCCGGCTGCACCAGGTTGACGGTGATGTCGCGCGGACCCAGTTCGCGCGCAAGGGCTTTGGTGAAACCGTTGAGCGCCGACTTGCTGAGGTTGTAGAGGGTGAGCCCGGCGAAGGGCGCGCGTTCGGTGAGATTGCTGCCGATGCTGATGATGCGCCCGCCGCCGTTCATCCGCCCCACCGCCGCCTGCGCGCCGACGAACGCGGCGCGGGCGTGCACGTGCAGCGCCCGGTCGACCTCCTCGACGGAGAACTCCTCGAAGGGCTTGGCCGCGAAGATGCCCGCGTTGTTCACCAGGATGTCGAAGCGTCCCAGTTCGTCGGCGGCGTAGTGCACGGCGGCGGCGACCTCGGCCGCGTCCCCGCTGTCGGCGCGGATGGCCAAGGCGTGCCCGCCCCCGGCTTCGATGCCGCTCACGACCTCCTCGGCGAGCGCACCGCCGTTGCGGTAGGTCAGCGCGACGGTGGCGCCGTCGGCGGCGAGGCGGCGGGCGATGGCCGCGCCGATCCCCCTGCTACCGCCCGTCACCAGTGCCACCTTGCCCGCGAGATCCGTCATCGGAGAACTCCAATTCTGTGTCGATTGATACATAAATAGCCAAGCGCACGGCACCGTATCTGTCAACGGGTATATTTAATGATCGGTACAGAAAGGGGTGCGCGATGGCAGAACGGGGACGGCCGCGGGCGTTCGACCGGTCCGTGGCGCTGCGCCGGGCCATGGAGGTGTTCTGGGAGCACGGGTACGAAGGCACGTCGATGAGCGATCTCACGGCCGCGATGGGCATCAACTCCCCCAGCCTGTACGCGGCGTTCGGTTCCAAGGAGGAGCTGTTCCGCGCGGCGGTCGACGTCTACGGCGACGCCGAGGGCGGGTACACCGACCGCGCCCTGCGCGAGGAACCCACTGCCCGCGCGGCCGTCGAGGCGATGCTGCGCGACAACGCCGTCGCGTACACCGAGGCGGGAAAACCGCGCGGCTGCATGGTGGTTCTCGCCGGCGCCACCTACACCACCCGCAGCACCGGCGTGCGCGACTTCCTCGTCGAGAAGCGCCGCGAGACCACCGCGGAGATCCGCGCGCGCCTCGATCGCGGTGTGGCCGAAGGGGATCTGGCCGCGCACGTCGACACCGCAGCGCTGGCCACGTTCTACACGACCGTGCTGTACGGGCTGTCGATCCAGGCGCGCGACGGCGCGGGGCTCGACGAACTCACCGGATCCATCGACGTCGCGATGGCGGCCTGGCCGTCCTGAGGCTCACCGACGGCGCAGCGCCGCGATCCGCTCGTGGAGCTGCTCGGCGGTGGCCAGCGCGGTCGGCGGGCCTCCGCATTCCCGGCGCAGTTCACCGTGGATCACGCCGTGCGGTTTCCCGGTGCGATGGTGGTGCATGGCGACCAGGCTGTTCAGCTCGCGGCGCAGTTCACCGAGGCGGTCGGCGGTGGCCACCCGCTCGGCGGCGGTCGCGACCTGCGGGCCGGCCTCCTGCACCTTCACCTCGCCCCGGTCGGCGACCTGGCGGGCCTGGCGGTCGCGCAGCAGCGCGCGCATCTGCTCGGCGTCGAGCAGGCCGGGGATGCCGAGGTAGTCGGCCTCCTCGTCGCTGCCCGCCACAGTCGCGGTACCGAACGAGGAACCGTCGTAGATCACCTGGTCGAGTTCGGCGTCCGCGGCCAGCGCCACGAACTTCTTCTCCTCCTCGCCCGGCTCGTCCTTCTGGCGGTTCGCGTCGATGAGCAGCTCGTCGTCGAGGGTGTTCTTCTCCCGGTGCGGTTTGCCGATCACGTGGTCGCGCTGCAACTCCAGCTGCGCGGCCAGATCCAGCAACACCGGCACCGAGGGCAGGAACACGCTCGCCGTCTCCCCCGGCCTGCGGGCGCGCACGAAACGGCCGATGGCCTGGGCGAAGTACAGCGGCGTCGACGCGCTCGTCGCGTACACGCCCACCGCGAGGCGCGGCACGTCGACACCTTCGGACACCATGCGCACCGCCACCATCCACGGCTGGGTGCTCGCGCTGAACTCGCCGATGCGCTGCGAGGAGCTGGGATCGTCGGAGAGCACCAGCGCCGGCTTCTCCCCCGAAATGTGTTCCAGCAGTTCGGCGTACTCGCGGGCGCGTTCCTGATCGGTCGCGATCACCAGGCCACCCGCGTCGGGCATGCCGGAGGTGCGCTTCTGGCGCAGGCGAATGTCGGCGGCGCGCAACACCTTCGAGATCCAGTCGCCCGCCGGGTCCAGGGCCGTGCGCCAGGCGCGGGCCGTCTGCTCGGCGTTCAGCGGCTCGCCGAGGCGGGCCGTGTGCTCCTCGCCCGCGCTGTCGCGCCAGTGCGCGTCACCGGAGTAGGCCAGGAAGACGACGGGGCGCACGACGCCGTCGGCCAGCGCGTCGGCGTAGCCGTAGGTGTGGTCGGCGCGCGAGCGCGGGAAGCCCGACTCGTCGGGTTCGTAGGTGACGAACGGGATCTGGCTGTCGTCGGAGCGGAACGGGGTACCGGTGAGCGCCAGGCGCCGCGTCGCGCTGCCGAACGCGTCCTCGGTGGCCTCACCCCAGCTCTTCGCGTCGCCCGCGTGGTGGATCTCGTCGAGGATCACCAGCGTCCTGCGGTTCTCCGTGCGCACCCGGTGCCGCGAGGGATGCGAGGCGACCTGCGCGTAGGTGACCACCACGCCGTGGTAGTCGCCGGAGGTGCCACCGGTCGCGTTGGAGAACCGGGAATCGAGCTGGATGCCCACGCGGGCCGCCGCGCCCGCCCACTGGTGCTTGAGGTGCTCGGTCGGCGCGACCACGGTGACCTGGTCGACGGTGCGGTCGGCCAGCAGTTCCGCGGCGACGCGCAGCGCGAAGGTGGTCTTACCGGCACCGGGCGTGGCCACCGCGAGGAAGTCGCGCGGCTTCGTGGCCAGGTACTTCGTCAATGCGCGGCGCTGCCAGGCGCGCAGCGAACCCCCGCCGGCGGGCGTGTGCGAATTGCCCGGAGTCGCCCCATCTCCCGCCGCAGCGCCATCCGAACCCGTCACGAAGAAGACAGTAGCGGCCCGTGACGGCGTGTCGCCAAACCGACGCGGCGGGCTTGATCCGCGTCACAGCGATCGGGGGTTCGCGCACGATGTTCACCCGTCGCCCGCCGACACGTCGCGGGGACGCCGCTGTGCGCGGCGGCCCGGTGCGCGATGCTGTAGGCACATGTCCGATGTCAGCGCGCTACCCGAGGGCGCCGCGTGGGACGGCGAGGAGCCGGTCCACAGCGGCGGCGGTGGCGTGCCGCCACGCGGTCCGGCCGCCGCGGCGCGCCGGGTGCGCCACGGGCTGCGCCAGGCCCGCAGGCTCGTGGTGCGGGTGGCGGTGAAGGCCTGGCACGACTCGATCTTCGCCAAATCGGCGGCGGCCGCGTTCTGGCAGACGCTCTCGCTGGCGCCGCTGCTGCTCGGCGTGCTCGGCAGCCTCGGGTACGTGGGCGGCTGGTTCGGGCCCGACACCGTCGAGATCGTGAATTCCAAGATCATCACGTTCAGCCGGGAATTGTTCAGTCCCGCCGTGGTGAACGATCTGATCGAGCCCACCGTCGCCGATGTGCTGGGCCGCGGGCGCGGTGCGGTGGTGTCGGTGGGCTTCGTGCTCTCGCTGTGGGCGGGTTCCTCGGCGATGGCCACGTTCGTGGACGCCATCGTGGAGGCGCACGACCAGAAGGATGCCAGGCACCCGGTGTGGCAGCGCATCTTCGCGCTGCTGCTCTACGTGCAGTTCCTGGTGGCGGCGGTGCTGATCCTGCCGCTGGTGGCGCTGGGGCCCACCCTGATCGGGCGAGTACTGCCGGATTCGTGGCGCGAGCCGGGGCTGCGGCTGGTGGACAGCTTCTACTATCCGGGCGTCGGCCTGCTGCTCATCGTCGGGTTGACCACCCTCTACAAGCTCGCGCTGCACCGCACGCTGCCCTGGCACCGGCTCTTCGGCGGGGCGCTGGTGGCCGGCGTGTTCTTCATGGCGGCCAGTGAGGGGCTGCGGCGCTACCTGTCCTGGATCACCGAGACCGGCGTCAGCTACGGCGCGCTGGCCACCCCGATCGCGTTCCTGCTGTTCACGTTCTCGCTCGGCTTCGCGGTGATCCTCGGCGCCGAGTTCAACGCCGCAGTCCAGGAGTTCTGGCCCGCCCGCGCCACCCGCATCGAGCAGATGAAGGAGTGGTGGACCAACCAGGTGCGCGGGGACGACGAGGAGGCGACGGTGTCGCTGGTGAAGGAGCCGGTGGCGAAGGACGATCCGCCGGCCGAGTCCGTCGAGAAGCGTGCCGAGGACGACGGAACGCTGGCCCAGGTGCCCGACGCCCTCCGCGGAACCTAGAGCACTGCGCACAACTTAGAGCACTGCGCACAACCTGGAGCACCGCACACCGAGCACGACAACGCGCCGCACCGCGCGAGGTGCGGCGCGACGACGTTCGAGTCAGTCGCCCTTGCGGAGGGTCTCGTAGACCTTCTTGCAGTCCGGGCAGACCGGGGAGCCGGGCTTCGGGGACCGGGTGACGGGGAAGACCTCGCCGCACAGGGCGACGACCATGGTGCCCATGACGGCACTCTCCGCGATCCGGTCCTTCTTCACGTAGTGGAAGAACTTCGGGGTGTCGTCGCCCGTCGTCTCGTCGGTCGTCGTATCCGGGCGAACCAGGGTGTCGGTACTCACGGATTCCATGATGCCGCATGCGGCGGCCGGCCCGCTCGCGGGCGAGGAGAACCGACCTCGGGGTGTGCAGGGCGGGCGCGGAGTGGAAGACTCGAGGTATGCAGCAGGACGGCGATACCCCGAACGCCGGCGACAGCGACCACGGGCCGGATGTCACGGTGCCCACCTCCACCAAGCGATCGCGGGGGTACTTCCCCGGCGCCGACCGAGAACATCCGGTGCTCATCACCGAGGCCGCCCCGTCGCTGGAGGATCAGCACCGGGCGCGGGTGCGCCGCTACACGATCATCATGGCGTTCCGCATACCCGCACTGGTGCTGGCCGGTGCCGCCTACGGGATCTGGGCCAATCCGTGGATCTCGCTGCTCATCATCGGCGCCTCGGTGCCGCTGCCGTGGATCGCGGTGCTCATCGCCAACGACCGGCCGCCGCGCAGCAAGGACGAGCCGAGCCGCTGGGACCGCCCGCGCCGCGCGATCGAGTCCACGCCGCACAACGCGATCGACGGCTGAGGCTCACCCGGCGCGCCGCCGCACCAGGATCGACATCAGGGCGGCCAGTCCGCACAGCGCGCCCGCCACGTACCAGGCGAGGTCGTAGCTGCCCTGCGCGTCGCGGATGACGCCCGCGCCGGTCGCCGCCAACGCCGACCCGATCTGATGCGAGGCGAACACCCACCCGAACGCCACCGGCCCGTCGTCGCCGAACAGTTCCCGGCACAGCGCCACCGTCGGCGGCACGGTCGCGATCCAGTCCAGGCCGTAGAAGACGACGAACACCCACATGCTGGGCTCGGTGTGCGGCGCGAACAGCGAGGGCAGGATCATCAGCGACAGCCCGCGCAGGCTGTAGTAGGCCAGCAGCAGGTAGCGGGGGTCGACGCGATCGGTGAGCCAGCCCGAGGCGATGGTGCCCGCCACGTCGAACACCCCGACCAGCGCGAGCAGGCCCGCCGCCGTGGTCGGGGGCATTCCGTGGTCGTGCGCCGCGCTCACGAAATGCGTGCCGACCAGCCCGTTGGTCGAGGCCCCGCACACCGCGAAACCGCCTGCCAGCAGCCAGAATCCGCGGGTGCGCGCGATGCGGCCCAGCACGGTCAGCGCCCGCGACGCACCGGCCGCGGGCACGCGCACTTGCGCGTCCGCGCCGGGCTGCGCGCCGTACGCCGCGACGCCCACATCGCTCGGGTACTCGCGGATGAACAGCAGCACCAGCGGCACCACCGCCAGCGCGGTACCCGCCACCACCAGCGCGGGCAACCGCCAGCCGTGGTCCTGGGCCAGCGCGGCGATCAACGGCAGGAAGATCAGCTGGCCCGTCGCGCCCGCCGCGGTGAGCACGCCGGTGACCAGGCCGCGATGGCGGACGAACCAGCGTCCGGTGATGGTCGCCACGAACGGCATCGACATCGACCCCACGCCGACGCCGACGAGCAGTCCCCAAGTCGCCACCAGCTGCCACGCCTGCGTCATGAAGACGGTGAGGCCGCTGCCCGCGGCCACCAGCACCAGCGCGCACGCCACCACCCGGCGGATGCCGAACCGGTCCATCAGCGCCGCCGCGAACGGCGAGATCAGCCCGTAGAGCAGCAGATTCAGCGAGACGGCCAGTCCGATGGTGCCGTGCGACCAGCCGAACTCCTCGTGCAGCGGGCCGAGCAGCACGCTCGGCACCGAGCGAAACGCGGCCGCGCCCAGCAGGGCGACGAAGCCGACGCCGGCCACGATCCAGGCGGGGTGCGGGCGGCCGGAACCGGTGGCCGCCGGTGAGGTACGCAGTTCGGTCACCCGCCGAGCTTGCCGGAGGTTACCCCCGCGAACTAGTGGCAGAAACGTCACAGAACCTCGAGATCACGCCACGTCGCCTCGACACGTCTCGCACCGGGCCCTACTGTGTGTGCCGCACCGCGTGGCGCCCACCACACCGGCCCGCGCCGAACCACACAGGAGAACACCGTGATTCGCTGGGCATGGGCCTTCCTGGACCGTCCCGCACAACGTTTCGACGACTGCGCCGCGTTCTGGTCGACGATCACGGGCACCGCCCTCTCGCCCCGTCGCGGCCCGAACGACGAATTCCTCACGCTGCTCCCCGATCCCGCGCTGTTCGCCGCGGCCGGCGTGAAGATGCAGTCGGTCGCCGGACTGGGCGGCGTACACCTGGACTTCGACGTCGACGACATCGCCACCGCCGTGCGCGCGGCCCTGGACCTGGACGCCGACCTGGTCGCCAACCACCCCGACTACGCGGTGCTGCGCTCGCCGGGCGGGCAGATCTTCTGCTTCACGCCGTCGGGGCGCGCCCAAGGCGCCCCCGCGCCCGCCTTCCGCGCGCCCGACGGCACCCTCACCCGCCTCGACCAGGTCTGTCTGGATATCGGAGACTCCGCGCACGCCACCGAGACCCAGTTCTGGAGCGAACTCACCGGCTGGGAGTACACGACGGGCCGCCTGCCCGAATTCGCCCGCCTGCGGTCGGCCGACCAGCTGCCGATCCAGCTCCTGTTGCAGCGCCTCGGCGAGGACCGTCCCACCACCGCCCACATCGACCTGTCCTCCTCGGACATCGACGCCACCGCCGCCTGGCACGAATCCCTCGGCGCCACCGTCGTGCGCCGCCACGAGCACTGGATCGTCCTCACCGACCCGGCCGACCTGGAGTACTGCGTGACGAGCCGCGACCCGGAAGGGGTGTAGGGGGCGTCCCGACGGTATCGAGTCCGCTCCCCTCCGGAAACCGGAGCGGAGCCAACCGGATCCGACTCGCAGGAGCGACCGCATCCCAGCGCCCGCCACGCCCACCGCTGCGACCGCACCCGGGACGCGGCCCGACCGGGCGGTGCAATCCACCAACCAACCGTTGTCTCGGCATGCGTGGCGTCTCCCCCACCACCGGATGCCCCGGGAGCGGCCACGGATTCGACTCTGGTCAGCGGACCACTGCCAGCATCCAGTCGTCACTGCGGTGATCGCCCCGTGCGAAGGGCACTCCTCTCGGCAGGCGATCGGGGCGCGACACCGGGCGCGCGGATATGGGGCCGGTCGCCGGCGGTGGCAGAGTACGGGGGTGCCTGCGAATCAGACGACCACCGGCTCCCTGCTCACCGCGCTGTGCCCGGATCTGCGGGCGACGCTGACCCGGATCGGGTACGACGCCGACACCCTGCTCACCGCGCTGGGCGAGGACGTGCACGCGGCGCTGGGCCGGTCCGAGCCGGTGCCGGTGCGCCGGGCCGCCCGTGCGCTCGGTGAGCTGGGCACGCTGATCCGCCTGCTGCTGCTCGGCGACGCGCTGCCGGAGCGGGAGGTGAGCGCGGCGCTCGCGCCCGTCGATGTGGAGCGCGCGCTCGCGGCCGGCCTGCTCACCCGCGACGGCGACGAGATCCGCGCCGCGCTGGACCTGCGCCCCCTCGACGCGGGCGCGGGCAACCGCTGGATCCTGTCCGATCTGGACGACTCCATGCGCAGGCGCACGCTGACCGAGGATCACGTGCTCGGCGTCGGCCACGCCTCGCTGTCGCTGCTGCGCGCCACCCCGACCCGTCCGGTCGGCACCGTGCTCGATCTCGGCACGGGCTGCGGCGTGCAGGCGGTGCACGCGGCGCCCTACGCCCGCTCGGTCACGGCGACCGATGTGAACCCGCGCGCGCTGTGGCTGGCCGAGGCCACCGCCGCGCTCAACGACCTCGACATCGAACTGCTGGAAGGCTCGTGGTTCGAGCCGGTCGCGGGCAGGCGTTTCGATCAGGTGGTCGCCAATCCGCCGTTCGTCGTGGGTCCGGCGCGCATCGAGCACACCTATCGCGACTCCGGACTGGCGCTCGACGGCGCAAGCGAACTGGTCATCTCCCGGGCGCCCGATCTACTCGCCCCCGGCGGCACCGCCGCCATGCTCTCGGCCTGGGTCCACGTCGACGGCGAGGACTGGCGCCACCGGGTCTCCTCCTGGCTGCCCGCGCACGGGGTGGACGCCTGGGTGGTGCAGCGCGACGTCGCCGATCCCGCCCTGTACGTGGGCACCTGGCTGCGCGACGCGGGGCTGGACCCGCGCGATCCCGCCGCGCAGGAGCGGGCCGAACGTTGGTTGGACGCGTTCGCCGCCGCCGGCGTCGAGGGCATCGGATTCGGCTTCGTCTACCTGCGCGCGATCGACGGCCCCACCGAACTGCTCGCCGAGGACCTCACCCACGGGTTCGACGACCCGCTCGGCGCGGAAGCGAGCGCCTACTTCGAGCGGTCGGCCTGGTTGCGCGCCGCGGCGGCCGACGAAGGGCTCGCCTGGTCCACCCGATTCGCCGTGGATCCCGCCACCGCCCTCGAGCGGGTGTTCCTGCCCGGCCCCGAGGGCTGGGACGAACGCGTCGCGCGCCTGCACCGCGGCGACGGACCGCGCTGGCAGCACGAGGTGGACGGGACGACGATCTCCCTGGTCGCGGGAATGCGCTCCGACGGGCTCCCGTTATACGAGCTGGTCGAACTGCTGGCACTCGCCCACGGATACGAGGACGTCACCCCGGAACTCGCGGCCGACGCGCTCGCGGTCGTGGCGGGCCTGGTGCGGCACGGTCTGATCCGTCCGGTTCCGTCCGCCGGGTGAGGCGGAGCGCGCCGGTCGGGTCCGAGACGACCCCCGCGAGTTCCCCGGCGCGCTGTTCTCAGGAACTTCTCAGACGCAGGTGCCGAAAGCCGCAGTTCAGCGCGGTTTATCGGCGCCTGTGCGGGGAACTTTCTCCGTGTCGGGTCCGTTGTTCGGAGTGAGACACCACCGACAGGAGGCAAGTCATGACAAGCCCCGCCACCACTCGTGTGCGCACCAGCGATTCGGACCTCGACGCCCAGAGCCCCGCCGCCGACCTGGTACGCGTGTACCTGAACGGGATCGGCCGCACCGCGCTGCTCACGGCCGCCGACGAGGTCGAGCTGGCCAAGCGCATCGAGGCGGGCCTCTACGCCCAGCACCTGCTGGAGACGGGCAAGCGGCTCTCCGCGAGCCGCAAGAAGGATCTCGCGATCATCGTGCGCGAGGGCCAGGCCGCCCGTGCCCACCTGCTGGAAGCCAACTTGCGCCTCGTGGTGTCACTGGCCAAACGCTACACCGGCCGCGGCATGCCGCTGCTGGACCTCATCCAGGAGGGCAACCTGGGCCTCATCCGCGCGATGGAGAAGTTCGACTACGCCAAGGGCTTCAAGTTCTCCACCTACGCCACCTGGTGGATCCGCCAGGCCATCACCCGCGGTATGGCCGACCAGAGCCGCACCATCCGCCTGCCCGTCCACCTGGTGGAGCAGGTCAACAAGCTGGCCAGGATCAAGCGGGAACTGCATCAGCAGCTGGGCCGCGAGGCGACCGACCAGGAACTGGCCAACGAGTCCGGCATCCCGGTGGAGAAGATCTCCGATCTGCTCGACCACAGCCGCGACCCGGTGAGCCTGGACATGCCGGTCGGCAACGACGAAGAGGCCCCGCTCGGCGATTTCATCGAGGATTCCGAGGCCACCTCCGCCGAGTCCGCGGTGATCGCGGGCCTGCTGCACCACGACGTGCGCAGCGTGCTCGCCACCCTCGACGAGCGCGAGCAGCAGGTGATCCGCCTGCGGTTCGGCCTCGACGACGGCCAGCCCCGCACCCTCGACCAGATCGGCAAGCTGTTCGGGCTGTCCCGCGAGCGGGTGCGCCAGATCGAGCGCGAGGTCATGTCCAAGCTGCGCAAGGGTGAGCGGGCCGACCGCCTGCGGGCCTACGCCAGCTGATCCACCCGCCGGGCGCCGCTTTCCCGCGGCTCGGGCCCCCAGCTCGGTGACCGTTCCGGTCACCGTCAGCGCCGACCGGTGTCCGCGCGTCCCGCCCCCCTCCGGGTTCGCGCGAGCCGGTCGGCGAACTCTTGTCGGCGTCGCGTCACGGCGCGGACTCGACTTCGATGTCGTATTTGACCGTGTCGTTCTCGATCGAGGTGACCGTCACGGTCAGGTCGAAGGTCTTGCCCTCCGCGGTGAAGGCGCACCGCATCGTCGTGCCCGCGGTGCCCTCCAGATCGCCGGGGCAGTCCACCTCCGGCTCCTGCCCCAGTTCCTCCCCGAGCGACTGCCGCACCGACCGCTCCAGCTCATCCTCCCGCACCACCGGCGACCCGGCCCCGAACGGCAACGCACAGGCGGCGGCCGAGCACACCAGCGCGGCCAACCCCGCGACCCCCGCACCTTTCATCCCGAGCCTCTCTGATCGAATCTCGATCGTCCCAGATCAAGCCGGGTTCCATCCCCGAATCGGCTCGGGCTTCCGTTCACCCCGGCCGCCGCCAGGTCCGCCACGAGTACCATCCCGAATCGGCTCGAGGCATCCGCTCACCCCGGCCGCCGCCAGGTCCGCGGTGAGTTCCATCCCCGAATCCTCCGGGCCCGTCAGCCCACCCCGACCGCCGTCACGAGTTCCCCGCTCATCCGCCCGGGGCGTTCGTCCACCCCGGCCACCGACAGGCTCGCCGTGAGTTCCGTTCCCGATAGCCTCTGGGGGCGTCAGGCCAGGCGGCGGGGGCCGGTGTCGAAGCGGCTGGGTTCGGGGCCGACGCGGCCGCGGGCGTGGAGGATGGCGGCGGAGGTGGGCGAAGCCAGGACGGGGTCGCAGGAGAGTTCCCGCATTTCCGGGAGGTCGTCGAAGAGGGCCGAAATGCGTTGGGCGAGTTCGGCGAGGGCGGCCTTGTCCACGCGTGGGCTGGCCGGTGTGCCCGACAGCAGGGGCGCGGCGCGCGGTGCGTCGATCAGCGCGGCCGCCTCGTCGGCCGAGAGCGGCAGCGCGCGGTAGGCGCGGTCGCCGAGCAATTCGATGATCATGCCCGACAGGCCGAACTCGATCACCGAACCGAACGACGGATCGTCCTGCACCCGCACGATGCAGCCCACGCCCTTGGGCGCCATCTTCTGGATGTGCAGCACCGGGTCCCCGCAGACCTCCACCAGGTCGGCGTAGGCCTGCCGCACCGCCTCGGGCCGCCACAGGTCCAGGCGCACACCCGACAGGTCGGGGCGGCGCCGCCACATCTCCCCCGTCGCCTTCGCCGCCACCGGATAGCCGAGTTCCTCTGCCGCCGCGACTGCCTCCTCGGCGTCGCGCACCTCCCGGAAGTCGACCACCCGGATCCCGTAGCACGCCAGCAGTTCCGCCACCTCGAGGTCGGTGAGCCACCGCCCACCGGACTCCGCCATCCACCGCGACACCAGTTCCCGCGCGCGCTCGGCGTCGATCCCCTCGGGTCGCACCACCGCCGAACCCGGGCGGGTGCGCCATTCGGCGTACCGGCGCACCCGCGCGAGGGCGCGGGCCGCCCGCTCCGGATCGGGGTAGGACGGGATGGACCCGCGCACCGCCATCCCGCCCGGCCCGCGCACCGTGAGCAGATTCGGCAGGCCCTGCTCGGCCACGAATGTCGCGAGGATGGGCTTCTCCGCCTCGGGCACCGCGCTCGCCGCCTCCCGGATGGCGTCGGCGAACGCGCCCATCGGCACGGGCACCGGCGGCGCGAAAACCACGATGACCGAATCGGTTTCGGGTGAGCGCAACGCCTCCACCACCGCGTCCAGGTACGCACCGGGTGTGGCCTGCGGCCCCAGGTCCACCGGCTCGCCCACCGTGAGTCCCTCACCGCGCGCGGCGTCGGCCGCCAGCCAGCTCAGCGCCGTGCTGTTGCTGATCACCGTGAGACGGGGCCCGCCCGGCAGCGGCTGATACCCCAGCAGTGCCGCGCAGTCGAACAGCTCCGAGATCGAGTCCACCTGCACGATGCCGGCCTGCGCGAACAGGTCTCGCACGATCGAGCGGTCCATATCGCCGGACGCCCCGCCGCGCGCCACCTGACGCCCGCTGCTCACCGCGACGATCGGCTTGCCGCGCGCCACCCGCCGCGCGATGCGGGAGAACTTGCGCGGATTACCGAAACTCTCCAGATACAGCAGGATCACGTCGGTGTCGGGCGCGGTGTCCCAGTACTGGAGCAGGTCGTTGCCGGACACGTCGGCGCGGTTGCCCGCCGACACGAACGTCGACAGCCCCAGGTTGCGTGCCGCGGCCTCGGCGAGGATCGCCGCGCCCAAAGGGCCGGACTGACAGAAGAATCCGATGCGCCCGCGCGCGGGCAGCACCGGGGCCAAGGTCGCGTTGAGCGAGACCGCCGGATCCGTATTGGCGATGCCGAGGGCGCTCGGCCCCACCACCCGCATCCCGTGCATCCGCGCGGCCGCGACCAGGGCGCGCTCGGCCGACATCCCCTCGGTGCCCGTCTCCCCGAAGCCCGCGGTGAGCACCACCAGTCCCTTGACGCCCTTGGCCATACAGTCGTCGAGCACCGAGTCGATCGCCTCGGCGGGCACCGCGACCACGGCCACGTCCACCTCGTCGGGGATCTCGCGGACCGTCGCGTACGCGCGCACGCCGCGCACCGCCTGACGCGTCGGGTTCACCGGGAACACCGGTCCCTGGAACACCCCGGAGAGCAGGTTCGCCAGCACCGCGCCGCCGACCCGCCCGACCGCGGGTGTCGCCCCGATCACTGCCACCGACCGCGGTGCGAGCAGGTTGCCGACGCTGCGCGCCTCGGAGGCGCGCTCGCGCGAATCCCGCACGGACACCAGCGCTTCGGTGGGGTCGATGGCGAACTCCAGGTGCAGCACCGACCCGTCGCGGCTGCGCTCCACCTGGTAGCCGGCCTCGCGGAACACGGTGACCATCACAGTGTTCTCCGCGAGTACGTCCGCCACGAAGGTCTCGATCTTGTTCTCCGCCGCCGCACCGGCCAGATGCTCGAGCAGGATGGAGCCCAGCCCGCGGCCCTGGTGTTCGTCGGCCACCACGAACGCGACCTCGGCGGCGCGCGGACCGGTGCGATCGAGCAGTTCGTAGCGGCCGACCGCGATGATCGACTCCCCCAGCTCCACCACCAGCCCGACGCGGTCGTGGTAGTCGAGGTGGGTCGTGCGGTACAGGTCCTTGGGCGAAATCCGCGGGTACGGACCGAAATACCGCAGATACCGGGTGCGCTCGGACAGCGCCCGGTGGAATTCCTGGATGCGCTCGGCGTCCTCGGGCGTGACCGGGCGCAGGCGCACCACGCCCCCGTCGGAGGCGAGCACGTCGGCGAACCAGTGCTCCGGCGGCGGGGGCGGCACGGCCGGGGTCGACGGCGAGTCCGGGACGAGGGGCTGGTCAGTCACGAGGGTCCTCCGGATCGAGACCGAGCGCGCCGAAAGCCGCCCGGCGGGTGGCCGATACGGCCGTGTCGATGGACCGCTGGAGGCGGTCGAATCTGGCGTCCCCGGTTTCGACGGCGCCCCCGGGACCGTCCCAGGGGCGGAACTCGATGTTCCCTCCGTCGCCCATGGTGCGCGGCGGGGTGATCGACGGCGCGGCCGCCCCGATCATCTCCAGCCAGTCCGCGGGAATCGCGGTGCCGGTGGGGATCTCGCGGTCCAGCGCGGCCGCGAGCAGGTGGGTCCACGCCCGCGGCACCACGCGCACCAGTCCGTAGCCGCCGCCACCCACGGCCAGCCAGCGGCCCTCGGCGTACTTGTCGGCCAGGTCGCGCATCGCCAGGAACGCCGCGCGCTGCCCGTCCACGGTGAGCGCGAGATCGGCCAGCGGGTCCTCCCGGTGGGTGTCCACCCCGCACTGGCTCACCACGATCTGCGGGCGGAACGCCGCCACCGCGCTCGGCACCACCGCGTGGAATCCGCGCAACCACTGCGCGTCGGGGGTGCCCGGCAGCACGGGCAGGTTGATCGCCGTGCCCTCCGCCGCGCCGAGACCGGTCTCCTCCGGCCAGCCGGTGTTGGGCCACAGCGTCGCCGGGTGCTGGTGGATGGACACGGTGAGCACCCGCGGGTCGGTGTAGAACACCCGCTGCACCCCGTCGCCGTGGTGCACGTCCACGTCGATATAGGCGATCCGGTCGAAGCCGTGGTCGAGCAGCCACGAGATGGCGACCGCCACGTCGTTGTACACACAGAAGCCGGCCGCCGAGTCGGGCATGGCGTGATGCATACCACCCCCGATGCTCACGGCCCGGCGGGTGCGGCCCTCGGCGATCTCGCGCGCGGCGGCCAGGGTGCCGCCGACGATCACCGACGCCGCCTCGTGCATCCGCGGGAACACCGGGTTGTCGGCGGACCCGAGGCCGTACGGTGGCGCCACCGGTTCGCCAGGGGGCTGGACAGCGTGCCGCACGGCCTCGATGTAGTCGGCGGTGTGGACGCGCAGCAGGTCGGGCAGGCCCGCCTCCGCCGGCTCCAAGCGCTCGACACCGTCGAACAATCCGAGACTTTCCGCCAACGCCATGGTGAACTTCAGGCGCGCCGGTTTCATCGGGTGCTCCGGAGTCCAGGAGTAGTCGACATAGCGATCGCTCCAGACGACGGTGCTCCCGCTCCGGCGCGCCCCGGGTTCCCGGGAGGACGCCGAGGGTGCAGTGGCCATGCTCGCAACGGTACGCGGGAAGCTACCGGCCCCGTCGGACGTTCGCATGCAGTAGAAAGAGAACAAGTGCGAACGCGGCGACAGCCCGTGCGCCGACAGGGGTTCCGGCGTCGGGACGCGTACCGGTCCGGCACACGGCCCAACGAGCTTGCGTGGGTAGAATTCGTGCCGACGAAGGGGTAACAGGTGAAGGATCTGGTCGACACCACGGAGATGTATCTCCGTACCATCTACGACCTCGAGGAGGAGGGCGTGGTGCCCCTGCGCGCCCGGATCGCCGAGCGCCTCGAGCAGAGCGGCCCGACGGTGAGCCAGACCGTCGCGCGCATGGAACGCGACGGCCTGCTGCTGGTCGCGGGCGACCGTCACCTCGAGCTCACCGAGAAGGGGCGCAGCATGGCCGTCGCCGTGATGCGCAAGCATCGGCTGGCCGAGCGCCTGCTGGTCGACATCATCGGCCTGGACTGGCAGAACGTGCACGCCGAGGCGTGTCGCTGGGAACACGTGATGAGCGAGGACGTGGAGCGGCGTCTGGTCGAGGTGCTCAATCACCCCACCACCTCGCCGTACGGCAACCCGATCCCCGGACTGGACGAACTGGGTGTCGAGGCACCCGTCGCGATCGAGGAGCAGTTGGTTCGGCTCTCGGAGCTGCCGCACGGGCAGGTGCACGCGGTCGTGGTGCGCCGCCTCGCCGAGCACATCCAGACCGACCCCGAGGTCATCGGTCAGCTGCGGGAGGCGGGCGTGGTGCCGGACGCCCGCGTCACCGTGGAGACCAAGCCCGGTTCGGTGATCATCACCGTTCCCGGTCACGACGGCTTCGAACTGTCCGACGAGATGGCGCACGCCGTCCAGGTCAGGCTGGTCTGATCCGTGAGACTTCTGGTCACGGGCGGCGCCGGCTACGTCGGCGGCGTCTGCGCGCAGGTCCTGCTCGAAGACGGCCACGAGGTGGTCGTCGTCGACGATCTCTCCACCGGTAACGCCGAGGGCGTGCCCGCGGGCGCCCGGTTCGTGCCGGGCGATGTGGCCGAGGCGGCGCCCGCCCTGCTGCGCGCCGAATCCTTCGACGGCGTCCTGCATTTCGCGGCGCAGTCGCTGGTCGGCGAATCGGTGCAGCAGCCGGAGAAGTACTGGCACGGCAACGTGGTGAAGACCCTCGAACTGCTCGAGGCGATGCGCCTGACGAACACGCCGCGCCTGGTGTTCTCCTCCACCGCCGCCGTGTACGGCGAGCCCGAACGGGTGCCGATCACCGAGGACGCGCCCACCGCGCCCACCAACCCCTACGGCGCCTCCAAACTCGCCATCGATCACGCGATCACCTCCTACGCGATCGCGCACGGGTTGGCGGCCACGAGCCTGCGCTACTTCAACGTGGCGGGCGCCTACGGCGGCCTCGGCGAGAACCGCGTGGTGGAAACGCATCTCATCCCCCTCGTGCTCCAGGTCGCGCTCGGGCACCGCAAGGCCATCTCGGTGTTCGGCACCGACTGGCCCACCCCCGACGGCACCGCGGTGCGCGACTACATCCACATCCGCGATCTCGCCGACGCGCACCTGCTGGCGTTGCGCGCCTCGGAACCGGGCGTGCACCGGATCTACAACCTCGGCAGCGGCGCGGGATTCTCGGTGCGCGAGGTGATCTCGGCGTGCGAGCGGGTCACCGGCCTGCCGATCGCCGCACAGGACGCGCCGCGCAGGCCGGGCGATCCGGCCACCCTCATCGCCTCCAGCGAACGGGTGATCGCCGAGCTCGGCTGGGCACCGCGCCACACCGATCTGGACGTGATCGTCGCCGACGCGTGGGAGTTCTTGCGCTCCCTCGGTTCTCGCGCGCACAGCGCCCCCTGACGCCGCCCTCACGTCCGTACCGGTCCCAGATCGATGCCCAGCAGGGCGGCGGTGTCGTGACCGGTGCGGGCGAGGCGGCGCAGCTGTTCCGGGCGCATGCCCGCCCGTAGCGCCGTGTCCAGCAGCATCGCGATCGTATGGTCCGGGTCCGCGTCGAGCGCGGACTCCAGCGCGATACCGGCGAGCGGGCCGTCCCCGCGCAGATACGCGCTGTAGCCGAGCAACGCGCCCGCCTCGGCGCGGTCGCGACCCGGCGCCGCCCGCACCAGCGTGACCCATAGGCGCTCGGCGTCGGCGGCGTGGTCGCCCGCGGCGAGCGCGAACATCGCGTCGCGGACCGTGCGATCACGCAGGGCGGCAAGCACTTCCGCGATCTCGCGCGCGGCCGGAATGGTGCCGGAGCCCGCACACGCCACCTGCCACAGCACGTATTCCAGTGCCCGCCTGCGGTATCCGGTGACGTCGTCGTGGCGCACGGCCGCCGCGAGCCGGTCGCGCGCCCGGCCCAGCGCGTCGCCGAGCGCGGCCGACACCTCCGCCACCCGCGCGGCGTCCGGCCGGACGATCGCGGTGAGTTCGGTGCGCGAGCGCAGGATCGGCCGCCCGTCCAGGACGTGGGCCAGTGCGACGGTGGACGCCGTCGGATCGGGGAGCTCCCCCTGCGACACCGGGCCGCGCACGCTCCACCACGCCCCGCCCTCCTCGATCGCGGTGGCGGCCCAGGCGCCGCGGACGCGGATGCCGTCGCCACCCAGGTGCAGCATCAGATCGGCGATCACCACGTGCCCCGAGTGGGCCCCGGGTGGCGGCGGGTCCATGCGGTCGTCGACGATCACCGCCAGCGTCTCCCTGGCGCCCTCGGCTGCGCAGATGCGCCGCACGCAGTCCGCGAACGCGGCCGCCGAACCGCGCCGCCCACCCGGCGGGTCCAGGTCGAAGCGCACCACGGCGGCGATCCCGGAGCTCGCGCCCGGCGCGACCGGCGGGCCGAGCACGGCGACGAGCAGGGACCGGTGCGGGTAGAAGCCGACCATGGCGGGGAGCGCGGCGATCAGCTCGCCGGGATCGTCCACCCGCACCGGGCGCCGGGTGTAGCCGCCCCGGTACATCGGCGAGGGTTCCGCGCATTCCGGGATGTACCCGCCGCGGGCCTCACCCGGATCGCCCCGCAGGTATCGGGCGGGCCGGTCGAGGCCGATTCCCTGCGGGCGCGGGCAGATTCGCGCGGGGCGGGCACCCGGCGGGCGGTGGCGCACGCCCGGCGGGCGGACGGCGATGTCCGGGGCGGCCGGTTCGGCGCGCGCACGGTCGGTGGCTGCGGTGCGTGCCGCGGCGCCCGTGCCGCGGGCCGGATTCGCTGGAGTGGTCATGCCGCCATGCTCCGCGCTCCGGCGCACCGCCGCCGGGGCGCCGACCTGGGCCGATGACAGGCCTGGGGAAAACACGGCGGCTGTGCACAACCCGGCCCGTGCCGGGCTCGCAGCGCAACCGGGCCGGCCACTCGGCTCCCGCCGCCGGCGGCACGACTGCGCTCGGGTACCCGGCAACGACAGACACGCACGGCGCAAGTTTTCGGAGCCGAGCCGGACTGCTCCGTGACCGGCGATCACGACACGCGAGACCCTAGGCCGCGCGCACCTTCCCCACCGCCGTGGTGAACAACTCGTCGAGTGCCGCCGTATCGGGGGTTTCGTCGCCGAATGTCATGTACGTCACGGTGATTCGCACATCGCCGATCTGGCCGGCGAGCGTCCGCATGGACTGGGTGAGCCCGGCGCCGCCCACATCGGGTGCGACCGTGCGCCGCAGGGCGAGCGTGTCGTCGGCGTCCACCGGCGGGGACGGGTCGAGCGTCGTGGTCACCGTCGCGGTCGCGCCAGCCCGGCCCACGCGCAGTTCCCCGCACCGGCGCACCTGTTCGCGCAGAGCGGACAGCGGATCATCGGTGCGGGTGAGTTCGACCGTCAGGGTCGCGCGGGTCCGCTCGGCGGTCCCCACCGCGATCACCGTGTCGTCCGGCCCGTACCGCTGTTCGGGCGGCGCGCACGTCTCGGGCCGCACCGAGGAACCGCGCGCGACGCCGTTCAGATCCCCCGCGGCCTGCGCGGCCGCCTCGGGCGGCAGCACCACCGCGGGATACCCGGCGGGAAACCGCGCCGGATCGGGCAGCAACGCGCTCAGCTGGGCGTCGACCCGCCGCACCGGCTGCTCCACGGCCACGGGCTCGCCGGTGACGGTCTGCCCGCAGCCGGCCAGCAGGGCGGCGCACGCGGCGAGCGCCAGCGCGACGACCACGTACCTCGGCCCCGACGAAACCGGCACAGTCACACGCCCACTGTGCCAAACTCACGGTGCCCGGCCGCGATGCCACGCCGACGCCGACCCGGGGAGTGCGCGGGGCGCAACGCGTTCGGGAATGCGCGGTGCCGCGCGACTGTTGGCATCACGTACGGGTCGGTGTCCGCACCATGTTCGGTGCGCCGCGCCGCCATGGGGGACAATGGACGTGGGTCCCCCGCCGCGCTGCCCGCGACCGGCCGCGACGGCGGACCGCGCAGGAAGGAGTACGCGATGGACTACGAGTCGCGAATGTACGAACTGGAGTTCCCCGCTCCGCAGCTGTCGTCCGCCGACGGCTCGGGCCCGGTCCTGGTCCACGGGCTGGAGGGGTTCACCGACGCGGGCCACGCCGTGCGCCTGGCCACCACGCACCTGCGCGAGAGCCTGGAGAGCGAACTGGTCGCCTCGTTCGACGTGGACGAGCTGCTGGACTACCGCTCGCGCCGCCCGCTGATGACGTTCAAGACCGACCACTTCGCCGACTACGCGGAGCCGGAGCTGAACCTGTGGGCGCTGCGCGACACCGCGGGCACCCCGTTCCTGCTGCTGGCGGGTCTGGAACCGGACCTGCGCTGGGAGAAGTTCACCACCGCGGTGCGGCTGCTGGCCGAACAGCTCGGTGTACGGCGCAGTATCGGGCTCAGCGCCATTCCGATGGCCATCCCGCACACCCGTCCGCTCGGTATCACCGCGCACTCCTCCGACCGCGACCTGATCGGCGATCACCAGCGCTGGCCGGGCGAATTGCAGGTGCCGGGCAGCGCGTCCTCGCTGCTGGAGTTCCGGATGGCCCAGCACGGGCACGAATCGGTCGGGTTCTCGGTGCACGTGCCGCACTACCTGGCCCAGACCGCCTACCCCGAGGCGGCGCAGACGCTGCTGGAGAACGTCGCCGACAACGCCGGGCTCACGCTGCCACTGGCGGCGCTGGGCGAGGCCGCGGCCCGGGTCCGCGAACAGGTCAACGAGCACATCGCGGGAAACTCCGAGGTGGAGACCGTGGTGCACGCGCTGGAACGCCAGTACGACAGCTTCGTCACCTCCCAGGAGCGCCAGTCCAGCCTGCTGGCCGGCGACGGCGAGCTGCCCAGCGGCGACGAACTGGGCGCGGAGTTCGAGCGGTTCCTGGCCGAACAGGGCGGCTACGAGGGCGGCGACAACACCTGAGACTCCGCGGGCGGCGGCGCCGTCACGGACGGGTGACCACCGGACCGGGACGCGCGCGGACCGTCCCCTAAGCTGGTCGGAGTGGATCTGACCGAGCTGCTCGACATTCCGGGTACCGACGCCGACGCGCTGTACGAGACGTTCGGCATGTGGGCCGCCGAGCAGGGCACGCCGTTGTATCCGGCGCAGGACGAGGCGCTGCTGGAGCTGGCCTCGGGATCCCACGTCATCCTGGCCACCCCCACCGGCTCGGGCAAATCCCTGGTCGCCGTCGGCGCGCACCTGTTCGCGCTCGCCCGGGGGCAGCGCACCTACTACACCGCGCCCATCAAGGCGCTGGTGAGCGAGAAGTTCTTCGCGCTGTGCGAGGTGTTCGGCGCCGACAAGGTCGGCATGGTCACCGGCGACGCCGCCGTGAACGCCGACGCCCCGATCATCTGCGCGACCGCCGAGATCCTGGCCAACCTGGCGCTGCGCGAGGGCCCCGGCGCCGACGTGGGCCAGGTCGTGATGGACGAGTTCCACTTCTACGCCGACCCCGACCGCGGCTGGGCCTGGCAAGTGCCGCTGCTGGAGCTGCCGCGCGCCCAGTTCCTGCTGATGTCGGCCACGCTCGGCGAGGTCGATTTCTTCGCCCGCGATCTGGAGCGCCGCACCGGCCGCCCCACCGCCGTCGTCTCGGGCTCGGAAAGGCCGGTGCCGCTGCACTTCTCGTATGTGCGCACACCCATCACCGAGACGCTCGAGGAACTGGTCACCACCCATCAGGCCCCGGTGTACGTCGTGCACTTCACCCAGGCCGCCGCGCTGGAACGGGCGCAGGCGCTGACCAGCGTGAACTTCTCCACCCGCGCCGAGAAGGACGCGATCGCCGCGGCACTCGGCGATTTCCGGTTCGCGGCGGGCTTCGGCAAGACGCTCTCGCGGCTCATCCGCCACGGCATCGGCGTGCACCACGCGGGCATGCTGCCGAAGTACCGCCGGCTGGTGGAGAAGCTGGCCCAGGACGGTCTGCTGAAGGTGGTGTGCGGCACCGACACCCTCGGCGTCGGCATCAACGTGCCGATCCGCACCGTGCTGCTGACCGGCCTGACCAAGTTCGACGGCGTGCGCACCCGCAGGCTCAAGGCGCGCGAGTTCCACCAGATCGCCGGGCGCGCCGGGCGTGCGGGCTTCGACACCATGGGCACGGTGGTGGTGCAGGCCCCCGAGCATGAGGTGGAGAACGCCCGCCTGCTGGCCAAGGCGGGCGACGACCCGAAGAAACAGCGAAAAGTGCAGCGCCGCAAGCCCCCCGAGGGATTCGTGTCCTGGAGCGAGGAGACCTTCGACCGGCTGGTCGCGGCCCAGCCGGAGCCGATGGTGTCGCGGTTCGCGGTGACCAACGCCATGCTGCTCAACGTGATCGCCCGGCCCGGCAACTGTTTCCAGGCGATGCGGCACCTGCTCGAGGACAACCACGAACCGCGCCCGGCGCAGCGCAGGCACATCCTGCGCGCGATCCGCCTGTACCGCGCGCTGCGCGACGCGGGCGTGGTGCAGCAGTTGCCGGAACCCGACGCCAAGGGCCGCTACGCCCGCCTCACCGTCGATCTGCAACGCGATTTCGCGCTCGACCAACCGCTCTCGCCGTTCGCGCTGGCCGCGTTCGAACTCCTCGACCGCGACTCCCTCACGTATACCCTCGATGTGGTGTCACTCATCGAATCGACTCTGGAGGACCCGCGCCAGCTGCTGATGGCCCAGCAGCACAAGGCCCGCGGCGAGGCCGTCGCCGAGATGAAGGCCGACGGCATCGAGTACGAGGAGCGCATGGAGCTGCTCGAGGAGGTCACCTGGCCCAAGCCGCTGGCCGAGCTGATCGAACCGGCCTACGAGACCTACCGCGCCGGGCACCCGTGGGTGTCGGAGTTCGCGCCGTCGCCGAAGTCGGTGGTGCGCGACATGGTGGAGCGCTCGATGACCTTCGCCGAGCTGATCTCCCACTACGAGCTGGCCCGCTCGGAGGGCGTGGTGCTGCGCTATCTGGCCGACGCCTACCGCGCGCTGCGCCGCACCGTGCCCGACGCCGCGCGCACCGAGGAGCTCGACGACCTCACCGAATGGCTGGGTGAGCTGGTGCGCCAAGTGGATTCGAGCCTGCTCGACGAATGGGAGCAGCTCACCGGCCCCGGCGCGGAGGCCGACGCCGAGCAGGTCGCGTTCGGCGCGGAGGCGGTGCGCCCGATCTCGGCGAACGAGCGCGCCTTCCGGGTGATGGTGCGCAACGCCATGTTCCGCCGGGTGGATCTGGCCGCGCTGCGCCGCTGGGACGAGCTGGCCGCGCTGGGCCCCGGTCCGGACTGGGAGGCCGCGCTGGCGCCGTACTTCGCGGAGTACGAGAGCATCGGAACCGGGCCCGACGCGCGCGGCCCGCAGATGTTCCAGGTGGAAACGCGTCCCGGCTTCTGGCACGTGCGCCAGACCCTCGACGATCCGGCCGGTGAACACGGCTGGGCGATCGAGGCGGTGGTCGATCTGGCCGAGTCCGACGCGGCGGGCGAAGTGGTGTTCGACGAGGTCACGGTGTCCGAAGGGTAGGCCCTCACCCCGCGCCGTCCCCCCTGTCCACACCGGAAGAATTCCAGGTTTCGACGGATTCGTTCCCGGGTAGGGGCCGCTGATACTCTCTCCGCTGCCGCCCACGCGAAAGATCAACCATGCCCGAATCCCCGTACCTCGTCATCCACCCGGACCGCGTCCGGGAGAACTTCCGCGCGCTCGACGCCGCCGTGCGTGCCCGCGGCGCGCGCTCGCGCCTCCGCTACGCGGTGAAGGCGAGTCCGGTGCCCGAGCTGATCACGCTGCTCGACGCCGAGGGCGCGGAGTTCGACGTGGCCAGCATCGGGGAGATCGACCTGTGCCTGGGCCTGGGCGTCGCCGCGAGCAAGCTCTGCTATGGCAACCCGATCAAGAAGGCGGCCGATATCGCCCGCGCCCACGCCGCCGGGGTGCGCCGCTTCGCCTTCGACACCGAGGACGATCTCGAGCGCATCGCCGAACTGGCGCCGGGCGCGGAGGTGGAGTGCCGGTTCCTGGCCTCGGCGCCGCAGTCGCGCACCCCGTTCGGCGCGAAGTTCGGCTGCACCCCCGCCGAGGCGCTGCGCCTGCTGGTGCGGGCGCGTGATCTCGGTCTCGCGGTGGCGGGTCCGTACTTCCACGTGGGGTCCCAGCAGCTCGATCCCGAGGCCTGGCGGATCGGCATCCGGCAGGCGGGGGCGATCGCGGACGCGTTGGCGGACAAAGATATTCGCGTCACCTCGGTGAACATCGGTGGTGGCCTGCCCATTTCGTACGCCGACGCCGCGCCCGCGCTGAGCGAGATCGCCGCCGTGGTGAACGCCGCGGCGGCCGAATTCCTGCCCGAGACAGCGGATCTGGTGATAGAGCCGGGCCGCGCGCTGGTCGGGAACGCGGGCACCATCCACGCCGAGGTCGTCGGCGTGCGTCACGCGCCGGACGGACGGCGCTGGGTGTATCTCGACATCGGCCGCTACAACGGCATGGCCGAGACCGAGAACGAGTACATCGCCTACCGCTTCGTCACCGACCGTGACGGAGACCCCGTCGACGAGGCGGTGATCGCCGGTCCGACCTGCGACGGCGACGATGTACTGTATCAACGCACACGGGTCCTTCTGCCGACCACGTTGCGAGCCGGTGATCGCCTCCAGATCCTCGACACCGGCGCCTATACCGCGAGCTATTCGTCGGTGTCCTTCAATGGTTTTCCGCCCTTGACCGTTCATGTCTCGGGCGCTGAGCGAGAGTGAGTTTGCCTATGACGGCGGAATTCACCGGCTGGCACGTGCTGGCCGAGTTCGGTGGTGTCGACGCAGCCCTGTGCGACGATCTCGAACGACTCGAATCGGCGTTGCGTGAGTCTCTGATCGCGGCGGGCGTCACCATCTGCGATGTCGTGCACAAGAAGTTCGCACCGCAGGGGGTGACCGTCCTCGCGCTGTTGTCGGAGTCCCACGCCTCGATTCACACCTATCCGGAGTCCGGCGACATCTTCGTCGACGTGTTCACCTGCGGCAGCATCGGCGCGGGCGCCACGAAGGCCGTCGAACATCTGCGGGACGCGTTGTCGCCGAAGGATGTCCAGATGAAGGTCGTGCGCCGCGGACACGGCGCGCAGCGGATCGAGGAGCCGGTCGGCGACGGCCTGACCCGCCTCTGGGATCTCCACGAGGTGATCGTGGACACCCGTACGCCGTTCCAGCACATGGTGATCGCGCGCACCGAGCAGGGCGTCAGCCTGTTCTCCGACGACGACCGCCAGTCCACCGAGTATTCCCAGCTGACCTACCACGAGGCGATGATGGTGCCCGCCTTCGTGCTGGCCGAGAAGCTCGACAACGTCCTCATCATCGGTTCCGGCGAGGGCGTGGCCAGCCAGATGTCGGTGGCGGCGGGCGCGACGCACGTCGATCACGTCGACATCGATCAGCTCGAGGTGGAGCTGTGCGCGCGCCACCTCCCCTACGGCTACACCCCCGACGAGCTCGAGGCCGCCGTGCGCGGCGAGGGCCCGATCACGGTGCACTACGCCGACGGCTGGGACTTCCTGGCCACCGCGCGCCGGACCGGCGCCCGCTACGACGTGATCGTCATCGATCTGCCCGACGAGCGGGTGGAGGACGCCCAGCACAACCGCCTCTACGAGTCGGAGTTCCTGTCCCGATGTCGGGCTCTGCTCGCTCCCGGCGGCGTGCTGAGCGCGCAGGCGGGGTGCGCGACGATGTGGCGCAACGAGACCCTGAAGCGCTCCTGGCAGCGCTTCCACGACCAGTTCGGCACGGTCGTGCACTACGGCAGCGACGAGCACGAATGGTCGTTCCTGTTCGGGCTGGTGGACGAGATCGACGATCCGGTGCCCGGCATGGTGGACCGTTTGACCAGGCTCCCCTACCGGCCGGAGACCGTCGACGGCCGCGCCCTGATCCGCGGCGCCATCGAACCACACGCCCTGCGCGTTCACGCCTGACCCACCGAAAAACCCCGGCCCCGAAGGGATTTCCCACCGGAGCCGGGGTTTTCGCGCCTGCATCCCCTGGTTCGCTCAGGGTGGCGCGAGTTGGCCGTGTGTGTAGCGGGCGAGGAAGTCAGCCAGCAGCTCGGCGTCGAATTCCTCGGCGCGCCAGTCGTGTTCGTCGACCTCGGCGGTCCACACGTAGGTCAGCACGATGCCGGAGACCCCTTCGGGCTCCACCGGCAGCAGTTCGTATTCGTCGTCCTCGAACGCGTCGAGCACCGCCCACTCACGCTCGCTCAACCCGGTCACCAGCTTCCCCACGGCCCTCGCACCGGGCGCGGGCACCAGGCCCGGGTACACCCGACCGGGCAGGGCTGCCACCCGCCAGTCCGGCACCCGCGCGGGCGCCAGATCCGGGCAGCGCCCGATCAACCGCATCAGCACTTCGGGGAATTGCAGTGTGCCATAAGCGAAAAGGGCGAGCCCGGGCTCGGCGACACGGCTCAGCCGCCCGGCAGTCGAATCGTGCAACGCACTCTCCTCCCTTTTGCCGACCAACTCTAACGTCACTCACCAACCCCCGCCTGCCAGAACCACAGGTATGCCATCGGCACTAGATGCCGAGCAAAGGCCGACGACGTCGGCCGGTGAACGCGCACTTCACCCGATCACGGATAAGGCACTTGGCCCCACACCCGCCCGAACCAAAGCCCCGTGGTCATGACCGAGTTCACTCAGCCGACGCTTGTCATCCCGCCGCCCACCGACAGCGCCTCAGCCGCAGCGGGCAAGGGGTGGCTCACCGAGCGACTCCCGGAACACACCCGGAGTCCGACCGAGCCACAACCCACACCTGTGGCATTGGCACCAAATGCCGAGCAATACGCCGAAGGCGTTGGCTTACCCCGAAAGCCGCTCGAACGCCTTCGTGTCATGCGACGAGAACACCGTGACCTCGCCCCCGTGCTCGCGGTTGAGCTCGCTCAACCGCCGCTTGTTGTCCCGGAACACCTGACTGAGCAATGACTGCGCCTCCAGCACCGTGAAGATCAACGGCGTGTGCGGGCGCACCGGATCGACTTCGCTGCCCACGTAATACGAATCCCCCGCGTGCAGCAACCACCCCTGCCCGGTGTCGACGGCGACGCCGACGTGCCCGGCGGTGTGGCCGTACAGCGGCACCACCAGGATCTCGGGCGGCAGGCCGGGGAGCTCGCGCACGGCGCGGAAGCCGAACCACTCGTCCCCGCCGTTCGCCTCGTTGATCTCCCACTTCGGGCCGTGCGCCCACTGGGCGGGCCGGTACCGCGGATTCCGCGACTTCTCGGCCGCCCGCAGTTCCGGACCGTGCACGTGCACGCGGGCGTCGGGGAAGTCGGACAGTCCGCCCGCGTGATCCAGGTCGAGGTGGGTGAGCACGATGTCGCGCACGTCCGCCGGGTCCAGGCCGAGCGCCCGGACGCGGTGCACGGCGGTCTCGTGCTCGGCCAGTGCCGCGCCGAGGGCGAACCGCGCGGGCCCGACCATCCGGCCCGGATCGCGCACGCACGCCGTGCCGTAGCCGGTGTCCACCAGGACCAGTCCGGTCTCGGTCTCGATCAGCAGGCAGTGGTCGACCATGCCCAGCGCCATCGAGCCGCAGTTGAGATGATGAATCCGCACGTCAGCAGCGTCCCAGACACCGCCCGCCCGGTCAACGCCTCACAGCGGCCGCTGCGCGCGGATGATGGCGGCCAGGTACTCGTAGTCCTCGCGCCGGGCGCTGGACGCGCGGAAGGCCAGGCCGATGGTGCGGCCCGGCGCCGGGTCGGCGAAGCGCGCCGTTTCCAGTGTGCCCCTTGCCGTTTCGGCGGGCACGGCCATCTCGGGGATGAGCGTGACACCGAGCCCGCCCGCCACGCACTGCACCACCGTGGCCAGCGAGGCGGCGCGCGTATCGCCGACGGCGCCGGGGTGCACGTCGGCCGAGCGGCACAGCTCCAGCGCCTGATCGCGCAGGCAGTGCCCTTCGTCGAGCAGCAACAGCGGGAGCGACCCGAGCACCGAGGGCGCGATGTCGCGGCGGCCGGCCAACTCGTGCCCGCGCGGGGTGACCAGCACGAATTCCTCGGTGTAGAGCGGGATCTCGACGAGGCCGGGCGCGTCGGCGGGCAACGCCAGCAGCGCCACGTCGAGCACGCCGGTGCGCAACCCTTCGAGCAGCCGCGCGGTCTGATCCTCCACCACCTGCGGCACCAGGGCCGGCAGGCGCTTGCGCAGCTCGGGCAGCAGGCCCGGCAGCACATACGGCGCGACCGTGGGGATGATGCCCAGCCGCAGCGCGCCGCCCAGCCCGTCGCCGGTGGCCGTGGCGACGAAGCGGTCGGCCGCCTCCAGCGTCGCCATCGCCTGCGGCAGCAGCCGCATGCCCGCCGCCGTGACCAGGACGCGGCGGGTGCTGCGCTCGATCAGCTGCAGCCCCAGGCCGTTTTCCAATGCGGCCAGCGCTTGCGATAACGTGGGCTGGCTCACAGAGAGCCGGGCGGCCGCGGTGCCGAAGTGCCGGTATTCCGCGATCGCCACGAACGCACGCAGCTGCGAGAGTGTCGGCTGATAAGTCTGATCAGTCACGCCTATCAGTGTAGTGCGACTGATCACCTTTACCTTTCACCGTTCTTTCGGCAAGATCACTGACGAACGCTTTCGCACGTCAAACCCACGAAATCACGAGGAGAGACAGCATGGCCCTGCTGACCATCGGCGACCAGTTCCCGGCATACAACCTCAAGGCCGTCATCGGCGGAGATTTGTCGAAGGTCGACGCTCAGCAGCCCGACGACTACTTCACCCAGATCACCAGCGACGACCACGCGGGCAAGTGGCGCATCGTCTTCTTCTGGCCGAAGGACTTCACCTTCGTGTGCCCCACCGAGATCGCCGCCTTCGGCAAGCTGAACGACGAGTTCGCCGACCGCGACGCGCAGGTGCTGGGCGCCTCGGTGGACAACGAGTTCGTGCACTTCCAGTGGCGGGCCCAGCACGAGGACCTCAAGACCCTCCCCTTCCCGATCCTGTCGGACCTCAAGCGTGAGCTGGCCGCCGCGACCGGTGTGCTCAACGCCGACGGCGTCGCCGACCGCGCCACCTTCATCGTCGACCCGAACAACGAGATCCAGTTCGTCTCGGTGACCGCCGGTTCGGTCGGCCGCAACGTCGACGAGGTGCTGCGCGTGCTCGACGCCCTGCAGTCCGACGAGCTGTGCGCCTGCAACTGGAAGAAGGGCGACCCGACCATCAACGCCGGCGAGCTGCTCGCCGCCAGCGTCTGAGCCGGAATCCCCGCTCCCCCTATCGAATCCGCGCCCCGCGCCATGCGGGGAGCACCTTCCCACACCGGCCCGCCGGGGCCCAGATCGACAAGAGGAACCATACGAAATGAGCATTGAGAACCTGAAGAACTCCCTCCCCGAGTACGCGAAGGACCTCAAGCTCAACCTGTCCTCCCTGGCACGCACCACCGTGCTGAACGAGCAGCAGCTGTGGGGCACCCTGCTGGCGTCGGCGGCCGCGACCCGGTCGGCGACGACGCTGCGCGAGATCGCCGAGGAGGCCGCCGACATCCTGTCGGCCGAGGCGTACAACGCCGCGCTCGGCGCCGCCTCGATCATGGGCATGAACAATGTGTTCTACCGGGGCAAGGCGTTCCTCGGCGGCCGCTACGACGACCTGCGGGCCGGTCTGCGGATGCAGATCATCGGCTCCCCCGGCGTCGACAAGGCCGATTTCGAGCTGTGGTCGTTCGCGGTCTCCTCGATCAACGGCTGCGCCCACTGCCTGGAAGCGCACGAGCACACGCTGCGCGAGGCGGGCGTGGACCGCGAGGTGATCTTCGAATCGCTGCGGGCCGCCGCCATCGTGGCCGGTGTGGGCCAGGCCGTGCAGTCCACCGAGGCGCTCGCGGGCGCCGCGGTCTGAGACGCGTTCCGCTGCGGAGGCCCCGACCCGGACAGGTCGGGGCCTCCGTCGTGTGGTGAACATTGTGTTCGCCCATGGGTTGCCAGCGGGTGCAGCCGGTAGGCTCGCGGCCATGGGCACACAGGATGAACCGGAGGCCATGAGCACACGGATCGAGGTGTTGCGCGTATTCACCGACGCGACCGGACGTCTCGGCAACCATCTGGGTATCGCCCGCGCGGACGATGTCGGCGCCGCCGACCGGCAGGCCTTGGCCGCGCGCGCCGGGTACAGCGAGACCGTGGTGGTCGAGGACCCGGTCGACGAGATCGCCCGGATACGGATCTTCACCCCGGCCGTCGAACTCCCCTTCGCCGGTCACCCCTCGGTGGGCACCGCCTGGTGGTTCGCCGAGCAGGGCACCCCGGTGCGGGTGCTGGAGATGCCGGCGGGTCCGGTGCCCGTGGAGCTGGCCGAGGGCCTGACCTGGATCAAGGCGCGGGCCGCGTGGGCGCCCGCCTTCGAACTCCACCAGCTCGCCGACGCCGAGGAACTGGCCGCGCTGCGCCCCGACGATTTTCCCGGCGGCCCGCACTACCTGTGGACCTGGACCGACGAGCATCGCGGCGCGATCCGCTCGCGCATGTTCGCGCCCACGCTGGGCATCGAGGAGGACCAGGCGACCGGCGCGGCGGCGGTGGCGCTCACCGCGCAGTTGCGGCGCAGCCTGATCATCACGCAGGGCGCGGGCTCGCAGCTGTTCACCGAATGGGATTCCGACGGCTGGGTGCGCCTGGGTGGCCGGGTGGTAGCCGACTCGGTGGTCGACATCTGAGAATCGTCAGCCGGCGACGGCGGCGATGAGCATGTAGGCGGCGCCGAGGTCCATCACCACGTGCGGGATCGACGCCACCCGGCTCCCGCCGATCGGATGCGGCAGCCGGTGCCCACCCCGGGCCAGCAGCACCGCGAGCGCGTCGGCGGCGAACAGCGCGGCCAGCGCCAGCGCGGGGAGCATCGGTGGGCCGGTGTGCCCGGACGCGCCGTGCCCGCCCATGGCGAACAGCATCGCCCCGGCCGCCACCGCGTGGTAGCCGATAGCGAACGCCCCCGCCGCGGCCTCCGGCACACCCGCGCGCCACTGCGCGAGGCGGTGCACCACGGAGGCGGCGAACACCACCGTCATGGCGACGAGCACCCCGCGCAGCGCGTGCGGCGACGCGCCGGTGGGGAACACCAGCATCGCCAGCATCACCAAGCACATCACCAGGTGCGCGGCGTCGGATTCCCGGTGCGCGACAGCGGGATCCGGGCCGCTCGCGACGGCCGGGCGGACGGTCGCGAACCGCGCCACCACGATGACCGAGGCCACCAGGAACGCCACCACCACCGTCCACCGCACCGCGGCGTATTCCTGCACGAATTCGGCCACACCCCACCACCTTTCGTCGCCGCGATCGTGGGACTGCTCAGTTCATGCTCGCACCCGGCGCTTGCGGGAGGTGGCGTTTCCGGCGCCGTGCCGCTCCAGCGCGGTGCGCGCGAAGCGGCCGGGCGAGACACCGCGCCACTGTTTGAACGCGTTCGAAAAGCTCGGCGCGCCCGCGTATCCCATGCGGTAGGCGACGTCCTCGACGGTGAGCCCGGTCGCGAGCAGCTCTTCGGCGAGCCCGCCGTAGGTCTCCACGCACAGCGTGCGGTAGGAGGTGCCCTCCTCGGCGAGCCTGCGGCGCATGGTGCGCAGGCTCATGTGCAGCGCGGCCGCCACGTCCTCCTGGGCGACGCGCCCGCCGAGCCGGTGCAGCAGCACCTCCCGCACCGCACCCGCCACGCCGGTCTCGAGCCCGCGCCGCCGCAGCAGGCGCGCGCACTGCTCCTCGTAGAACCGGGCGGTGAGCGGGCTCGCCTGCGGCAGCGGGTCTTCGAAGCCCGCGGTGTCGAACACCACCAGGTGCGGGCCGGGGCCGTCGGTGCACGGAATGCCGTAGTCGTCCAGCAGCGGTTGCAGGCGTGGGCGCAGGTCCCAGGCCACCTCGCCGCGGACCACCGGCGCGGGCTGCTGGCAGACGGCGGCCCAGTTGCGCAGCAGCACCGCCACATCGCGCTCGAGCAGGAAGCCGCGCAGCGGGGGCGCGATGTCGCGGTCGTCGGCGTAGAGCAGCAGGTGGCCGTCGCGCCGCACGTGCCAGGTGCGGGCGAACGTGGTGGTCATGCGGATGTAGCGCAGCAGCAGATCCACCGCCGAGCCCACGGTCGAACTGCTCAGCAGGGCGAGTCCGAGCGCGCCGTAACTGGTGACGTGCGTGCGCATTCCGGCCTCGATGCCCAGGCCGGGCCGGTCGCCGAAGCGGTCGACGACATTGCCGACGAGCGCCAGCTCCTGCGCGGCGGTGACCTCGCCGCCCGGCGTGCCGAGCAGCGCCGGCTCGATCCCGGTGCCGCGCAGGCACTCTCCCGGCCCGAGGCCGTACTCGCCCGCGAGCTCGACCAAGACCGCCGACAGGGTCACCGAACGCCGCCACTCCCAGGAGGACACGGTTCCATGGTGGACGCCGCTGGCCGGAATCCGCATGCGTTTGGCCGGACATCGCAAGGACAGCCGCGCGTCCCCGGCGTCCGCCCCGGAGTCGGCGAACTTCGCGCATCGCGCGCCGGGACTGGCCGATATACGAAAAGTCGTGACCCGACATCGCATGGCTCCGCCGTCAGCGCGGCCTTACCGTCGAAGGCGAACGGAGGCGAGCGAGAACATATGTCGAAGAGGACACTTGTTGGCAAACGTGTGGCGATCATCAGTGGGGCGAGCGGAATCGGCCGCGAAACCGCCTTGGCCTTCCTGGCCGCCGGGTCCTGGGTGGTGATCGGGGACCCGGATCACGGACGGGCGCGCGCCGTGGCCGATCAGTTCGGACGATTGCACGGGGGCGTGATCCACGGCCTGACGCTGGACACCGCTCGCGCGGAGGCGTTCCCCGACTTTCTCGACGCGGCCGCGCGCAAACTCGGCGGGCTCGACGCGGTGGTGAACGCCGCCGACGCGCCACCGGCCGAGGAGTTCCTGGTCGAGTCCGACGCCGATACCGACCGCCAGATCGACGTGAACCTGCGCGCGGTCATCGCCGGAACCCGCGCGGCCGCACGGGCATTCCTCGACCAGGGCAGCGGCCACATCGTCAATATCGGCTCGGCGGCAGGCGTGACGGGCGCGCTCGGCACGGCCGTCTACTGCGCCACCAAGCACGCCGTCACCGGGCTCGGCGCCGCCCTCCAGGACGGGTTGGCCGGACGCGGCGTGCTCGTCAGCACGGTGGCACCCGGCTACGCGCCGGGCCCGGAACCGGTGGCCGACGCCATCGTGGCGTGCGTCGAACAACGCCGGGGCGGCCTGGTGGACGTCGGCCAGCCCGGCTGGTTCGCGACCGCGCGCCCCGCTCCCATCCACCTGCGCCGCCGCGTGCGCCGCCTGTTCGGTGCGGCGTAAGGCGCGTATCGCCTTCCTAGCCGCGCGCAGATCGCCGTTCGGCAATGCAGACGGCACGCCGATGCCGCGGTAGCCCGCCCGACGACGCGGCTCCGAGAACAGAGGAGAAGGCGACCGCGGCCGCGAAAACGGGTCGGAGCTAGGGCTGTTCGCGCAGGACGCGGACGAGGACCTTGCCGGTCGGGTTGCGGGGCAACGCCTCGGCGAACCGCACGTCGCGGGGCACTTTGAAGCGGGCCAGGTGGCTGCGGACGTGGTCGCGCACGTCGTCGGCGGTGAGCGAGTGGCCGGGGCGGACGACCACCACGGCGCGCAGGCGCTGGCCGTGGCGCTCGTCGTCCACCCCGAACGCGCAGACCTCCTCGATCGCCGGGTGGGCGGCGAGCAGTTCCTCCACCTCGCCCGGGAAGACGTTCTCGCCACCGGAGACGATCATGTCGTCCTCGCGGCCTTCGACGAAAAGCCTGCCCGCGCTGTCGAAATGGCCGAGGTCGCCGGTGGCGATCAGACGGCCGAGGCGGGTCTTGTCGCCGCCGCCGGTGTAGCCGTCGAACCGGAAGTCGTTGCCCACGAAGATGCGTCCGGTGCGGCCACGCGGCAGCTCCCGGTCGTGGTCGTCGAAGATCTTCACGGTGGCACTCGGCACCGGCCTGCCGACGCAGCCCGGCTCGACGGCCAGATCGGCGGGAGTGGCGATGGTCGCGTAGGCGACCTCGGTGGAGCCGTACAGATTGTGCACCACGGGCCCGAACGCCTCGGTGACCCGCACGCACAGTTCCGCGCCGAGCTGTGAACCCGCGACGACGATGATGCGCAACCGCGAGAAGTCCAGTCCCGCACGCGCTTGCGGTCCGAGGTCCACGATGCGCCGCAGCATCGCGGGCACCGCCACCAGCGCCGTCGCGCGATGGGTGTGCAGGCTCCGCAGCACCTCGGCCGGGTCGAACCGGCGCCGCACCACCAGCGTCGACCCGAAGCCCAGCGCCATGATGGCGTGCGCGAAGCCGAGCGTGTGGAACAGCGGCGCCGGGCATTCGGTGACTTCGCGGGCGCGGAACGGGATGCGGCTCAGGATCGCGCCGAGCGGGGCGAGGGAGAGCGGTTCACGCCGGGCGGCGCCCTTGGGCGTGCCGGTGGTACCGCTGGTGAGCAGCACGATCTTCGCGGTGGTGGCCGGGCGGCGCGGCGGGGTGCGCGCACCGGCCGCGATGAGGTTGTCGAGGGAGTCGACGGCGGGCGCGTCGGTCCAGGCGCGGAAGCGGCCGCGCCGGGTGCGCAGGTCGCCGAGGATGCCGGTGTACTCGTCGTCGTGGACCAGCAGGTCGGCGCCTTCGCGTTCGGCCACCTCGCGCAGTTGCGGTCCGGCGAAATCGGTGTTGAGCAGGATGACGCGCGCACCGCATTTGGCGGCGGCGAACAGGGCGTAGTGGAAGCCGCGGTGGTTGCGGGCCAGGATCGCGACGCCTTCGCCGTCGCGCAGGCCGCGCGCTCGCCAGGCATTGGCCAGGGCGCTGCTGCGCTCGTCGAGTTCGCGGAAGGTGACCGCGCCCCGCTCGTCGATCAGCGCCGCGCGGTCGCGGTAGCGCAGCGCGGCGAAAGTGACCAGTCCGCCGAGCGTGCCGAAGCGCGCCACGGCGGCGCCCATGTGCACCAACCGATCCGGCCGTTCCGGCGTGACCAGCCCGGCGCGCACCGCGAGGCTCGCGTAGTAGGTCTCGTCGGCGATCCGCCGCGCCGCGCCGGTCGCGATCGCGCTCACCCGCTTCATGTCACACCACCACCCGGAAGTCAGCTATCCCACAGTAGGTGCCGCGCCTCGCGCCGTCGAGAATCCAGGGTCAAGATTGGTTCATGTCCCAGCAGCCGCGCATCGGCGTCGACGACCTCACCGGCCCCGACATCCTCGCGTTGCTCACGGCGCACCTGGCCGAGATGCGCGCGCACTCCCCCGCCGACAGCATGCACGCGCTCGACCCCGGCGCCCTGCGCGCGCCCGGCGTCACCGTGTGGAGCATGCGCGACGCCACCGTCCTCCTCGGGTGCGGCGCGCTGAAGGAACTCGACGCCGAGCACGGAGAGATCAAATCCATGCGCACCGCACCGGGACACACCGGCCGCGGTGTGGGGGCTGCGCTGCTCGCTCACATAATCAACGTCGCACAAGACCGTGGCTATCGGCGGCTGAGCCTGGAGACCGGCGCGGCACCGTATTACGCACCCGCCCAACGCCTTTACGAGCGGCACGGATTCGTGCGCTGCCCACCGTTCGGGGAGTACATCGAGGACACGCACAGCATGTTCTTCACCCTGGCCCTGTAGGCAGCTGACCTTGCCTTTGCGCACTGGAACGCGAAACGGCCTCCGTCGCATCGGTGCACGGGCACAGTGACCATGGAGGCGCTCGGACCCGTCGCGGGTCACACTGGCGAGCGAAACCCTCTCCACCACAGCGGTTCCGGGGCCGGCCTCCGCCGCCACCGCGACCACTCACCGCATCCGGAAGACCGGACCGCGCGGCCGGAACGGCAGGGTCGCGCCCGCCGGGATGAGGAAGGCGTGTTCGCGGCGGATACGCAGGACGTCGCAGGCGCCGTCGGTGATGACCAGGATCGGGCCGTCGGGCGGGAAGTCGTCGGCGCGTTCGAGCAGGCGGATGCCCGGTTGCAGCACGGTGCCGCCGCGCCCGCGCACCCGCACGCCGCGCGCGATCTCTTCGACCGGCAGGTAGCCGGCGTCGTGGGCGGCGGCGTCGCAGTAGACGACCCGGGCGCGCGACACGTCCCGTGCCAGCGCGTAGGAAGCGATGGCGCCCAACCCTTTACCGAGCAGCTTCACATCCATCGACCCGGACGTGTCGAGGACGACGCCGAACGTGGGCATCCGCACCTGATCCTCCGGGCGCACCCAGGCCGGGCGCGGGATGTCGGGCGTGGATGCCTGGCGCCGGGAGGCGCGGGCGTAGCTGCGGCGGCGTTCGACGGCCGGGACGTACTCGTCGAACCAGCGCGCGAGTTGCGCGTCCCACGGCAGCGGCGGCTGGTCCAGCGCCCGGATCGCCTGTTCCAGCCCGGCGGGGACGTCGCCGCGCCCACTGTTGAGGTGGTAGGCCAGCCCGGTGACGAGCGCGTTGCGGTAGTACTCGTCGAGGTCCACGTAGCGTCCGGCGCTGCCGGGATGCGCCGGCGGCTCGCCGAGCACGTCGCCCAGACCGCGTCCGCGCAGGGTGCGCAGTTTGCGCTGGCGCCGCAGGTCGGTGGCGAGCCGGTCGTAGATCTCCTCGGCGGAACACCCTTTCAGCTCGGGGTCGTAGAGCAGGCCCTCGGGCATCTCCCCCACCGCCATCTCGACCAGCCAGCCGTTCACCACGTAGTCGCAGGCCACGTTGAACAGGTAGTGGTCGCGCCAGCCCGCGCGCTCGCCGTGGCGCAGCGCGGCGTGCAGCATCTCGTGCGCGAGGACGAAACGCCACTCGTCGGTCGTCAGCCCGGCCAGCGGGTTGACGTAGATCTCGGCCGCTTCGGCGTTCACGGCGGCGATCGAGATGTCCCAGCCGCGTGCGAGATCCGCGTCGGCCACCACCGTCATCCCCGCGGCCAGCGCGCCGAGCAGCGGATACGAGGACACGAACCAGCCCAGCGCCAGGTCCCACGGCTGCTTGTTCCGCAGTCCGTCGACGGTGTGCACACCACCGGCGAGGGCGAGCGCGTCGCGGGCGGCCGCGGCCAGACCGGTGGCGAACGCGCCCTGGTGGTCGGCGCGGGCCGCTGCCCCGGCGCCACTGATGAAGAAATCGGGGGTCTCCGGCCGCTCGTAGGCTGCGGGAACCGCGGTGTCGCCCCACCGCAGCGCCGTCGCGTGTTCGTCCGAGATCGGGGGCGCGGCCGGGAAGTCGAGCGGGCGGGCGCCGATCTTCATGGTGGCCAGGTACTGATCGACCACCGCGCAACAGGCGGCGCGATAGGCCGGATGTGGCTCCCACAGATCGCGCCTTCGCGCCGAGCCGTCGGGCTCGGGGCCGAGATTGCGTCGGTCGGCGATGCGCGGATCGAGGTGCCCGAACCCCGCGTGCAGCAGGCAGTGCGCGAACGCCCACGCCCATTCCGCCGCGGTGGCACGACGTTTCGGGTGGAAGCCGACGGCGCCGCCGAAGATCTGCGCCCATACCTCGCGCGGCGTGTGCTCATCGAGCGCGTAGAAGTGGCCCGCCAGGTATCCCAGCGCGCGGTGTCCGCGCGCGATCTGCCAGCCGTCCTCCACGGCCTTGCGCCACGGGTCGACGGATTCCTTGCGCTTGCGTCGCGAACCCGCCATCTCAGCGCCGCGCGGCCAGTCGGGGCAGATCGCGCGAGACCTCCACGAGGAACCACGCGGGCAGCACCGGCGCGCCGTCCTCGTCGGAGGCGATCACCAATTGCGCGCACTCGACCGAGATCTCGGCGAGCTCGACCAGCATCGCCTTGGCGCGCAACACGAATCGGCTCACCGTGGGCGAAACCTGGGCGCGCGCACCGGGCAACTCCTTGATCAGCCGGGCGCGGAAGGTCTCGGAGAGGAAGTAGAGCAGATCGCGGTCGGCGGGCTCGCGCGGCCAATCCGCCTCGCCCTTCAGCACGGCGTCGAGGTCGTAGGCGTGCCGGATGGTCTTCACGAACGCGCGGAACGCCGAGGCGTGCCCCGCGGTGAGGGTGCCCGCCGCCAGCACTTCCAGGGTTTCCGCGCCGACGTCCTCGCCGCAGGAGTGCAGGGCGTCGGAGAGCATGTGCCAGCCGCGCGGGGTGGAGAACGGCGCCTCGGTCTTCGGCGTCGGCGACCACAGGTGGTCGGGGCGCTGGGTCAGGTAGCGCACGATCCACGGGTGGATGTCGTGGTGCGCGGCCCATTTCAGCCAGTCGTCCACATCGGCGCGCAGGTGGAGGTGCACCATGCGGTTGACCAGCGCCGAGGCCATCGGGCGTGCGAGCGCGTTGTCGGTGGCGCGGTTGCCCGCGCCGATGACGACCGAGCCCGCGGGCAGTTCATAGGTGCCGATGCGACGGTCCAGGATCAGCGAGTAGAACGACTTCTGCACCTCCGGGGAGGCGGCGTTCAGCTCGTCCAGGAACAGGCAGTACGGCTCCGGGCGGGCGATGATCTCGGGCGGCGCGAACCGGCTGCGGTCGCCGACGATCTGCGGCACCCCGATCAGATCCTCGGGCGCCAGCTGGGTGCCGAGCAGCGTCACGCACTCCAGTCCGAGCGATTCGGCGAACGTGCGCACCAGCGAGCTCTTGCCGATACCCGGTGCGCCCCACAGGAATACCGGCCGGACGACGGCGACGTGCAGCAACAGCTCCGGCAGCTGATCCGGAGTGACCGTGACGGCCGCCTCCATACCTTTCCCTCCCCGCGACGACGAATGCGAACAGGAAAAGGTAGCGCCGGGCGGGCACGCCCGGCCAGTGAATTTCGGGTGCGGTCAGCCGAGCGCGCGCGTGAATGCGGCGACGAGTTCGTCCACCTGCTCGTCGGTGATCACGAACGACGGCGAGATCTGCAAGGCGCCCTGCCCGGCGGCACGGCTCGAAACCCCTTGGGCCCGCAGGTCTTTCACGAGTCCGAGCGCTTCGGACGGATCGGCCAGCTGCACGGCCGCCACCGCGCCGAACCCGCTGCGCACCTCCGACACGCGCGGGTGCGCGGCCAGCGGGGCGAGCTTCTCGTGCAGCGTGCCCTCCAGCCGGGCGGAGGCGGCGAGCAGGTTCTCGCGCTCGAGGATGTCGAGGTTCGCCATGGCCGCGGCGGCGGCCGCCGCGTGCCCGCCGTAGGTGTAGCCGTGCCGCCACCACACCCCGCCGGCGAAGAACGGCTCGGCCAGGTGCGGCGCGGCGAAGACCGCGCCCATCGGCAGGTAGCCGCTGGTGAGGCCCTTCGCGGTGGTCATGATGTCGGGCTGGAGGTCGAAGCGGGAGGAGGCGAACCAGCTGCCGCCGATGCGGCCGAACCCGGTCACCACCTCGTCGACGACGAACAGGATGTCGTGCTCGCGGCACAGCTCGCGCACCTCGGCGAGATAGCCCTGCGGCGGCGGGTACACCCCGCCCGCACCGATGACCGGTTCGCAGAAGAACGCGGCGACGCGGTCGGCGCCCACCTCCTCGATCAGGCTCAGCAGGCCCTTCGGGTCGTCCCAGGCGACGGTGCGCGCATCGGGCACGAACTCGCCGTACCCCTCGCGGTTCACCGGGATACCGGCGAGCGCCGTGCCGCCGATGTGCATGCCGTGATAGGCGCGTTCGCGGCCCACCACCAGCGTCTTCTCCGGTTTGCCCCGCACGTGCCAGTAGCGGCGGGCCAGCTTGGCGGCGGTGTCGATCGCGTCCGAACCGCCCGAGGTGAACAGGATCTTGCTGCCGGGCACCGGCGCGATCGCCGCGAGCCGCTCGGCCAGCTCCCGCGTGACGGGCGCGGCGAGATCGCCGAAGTTGGAATAGTGCGCGAGCGTGCGCATCTGGGCGGCGGCCGCCTCCGCGATCTCCGCGCGACCGTGCCCCACGTTGGCGAACCACAGCCCGGCGGTGGCGTCGAGGTAGCGGGTGCCCGCCTCGTCGTAGATGTAGGCGCCCTCCCCACGCGCCACCACGAACGCGCCGTCCCGCTCGACGGCACCCATATCGGCGAACCCATGCCACAACGCACTCATGTCCACCACCTTTACCGCACCGCGCCGCCGCCCGCCCGGCCGGGGCCTATGGGGCCGGACTCCGTTCCCGCCACCGCCCGGCGAGATTCCCCACCGCCGCCACCGCCACGGCCAGCAGCGCGAACACCCCGGTCAGTACGATCAGCCCGATGGTGAGCGACACATAACCTTGTTCGCGAGGATCGATGAACGGGTACGGGTACCAGTCCACGATCGGGCCGCGAATGAGGGTGTAGGCGCCGTAGACGACGGGATAGATCAGCCAGCCACCGATCAGTTTGCCGGTGATCGCCAGGGCGGCGGGGGCCGCGAGCCAGTCGAGCACCAGCACGATCGGGAGCACGCGGTGCAGGATGTCGTTGATCCACTTGTCGGTGAGCATCACGTCGATATCGGCCAGCAGCACCGCGTACACGACGCCGGTGATCATCAGGTAGAGCGTGGCCGCGCCGCGGATCACCTGCCAGCGTTGCGCGAGCGGATCGCGCAGGCCGCCGATCAACAGCACCACGACGCCCACGACGTTGGACTGGATGGTGAAGTAGCTGAAGTAGTTCGCCGTCGAGAAGGTCTCGACGTCCAGGTTGCGCACCGGAATCCACACCAGCGCCACGACACCGAGTACACCGAAGGCAACCCGGAGCCCCCTGATCCACCACGCCGTGCCCGAGCCCGCGTTCATGGGGCGATCCTCGCACACGCGGGGCCGATCGCCCCGCCGAATCACCGGCACCGGCACACGGGTGGCAATCTCCGCGCGGGCGGGTGTCGCCGCCGTCACGACGGGCGGTCGGGCCCGGCCCGGTAGGCTGGACGGCGCGATGACCAGGACAGCTGACACCGGAGCGCGCGAGCTCCGCACCCGCCTGGCGAATCTCTCCCTCCGCGACGAGCACCGGCTGCGCCGTCGGCTGGACCGGGCCCGCGGCGCGGAATTGGAGCAGATCGCCGCCGAGATCGACGCCGCCGAACTGCGGGTCGAAGCACGCCGCGCGGCGGTGCCGCGCATTCGCTACCCCGAGCAGCTGCCCGTCACCACGCGCCGCGCCGATATCGCGAAGGCCATCGCCGAGCACCAGGTGGTGATCGTCGCGGGCGAGACGGGGTCGGGCAAGACCACCCAGATCCCGAAGATCTGCCTGGAACTGGGCCGCGGCATCCGCGGCGCCATCGGCCACACCCAGCCGCGCAGGCTGGCTGCGCGCACGGTCGCCGAACGCATCGCCGAGGAGCTGGGCACCGAACTGGGCGACGTGGTGGGCTACACGGTGCGCTTCACCGACCACGCCTCCGAGCGCACCCTGGTCAAACTCATGACCGACGGCATCCTGCTCGCCGAGATCCAGCGCGACCGGCTGCTGCGCCGCTACGACACGATCATCATCGACGAGGCGCACGAGCGCAGCCTCAATATCGACTTCCTGCTCGGCTACCTGAAACAGCTGCTGCCGCGCAGGCCCGACCTGAAGGTGATCATCACCTCGGCGACCATCGACCCGGAGCTGTTCGCCCGGCACTTCGCCGACGAGAAGGGCACGCCCGCACCGATTGTCGAGGTCTCCGGGCGGTCCTATCCGGTCGAGATCCGGTACCGGCCGCTCTCGCTGGAGCTGCCCGCGGCCGACGAGGACGACGAGGACACCCGGGTGGTGGACCGCGACCCGACCGACGCCATCGGCGACGCGGTGCGCGAACTGTTCGCCGAGGGCGACGGCGACGTGCTGGTCTTCCTCTCGGGGGAACGCGAGATCCGCGACACCGCCGACGCCCTGCGCGATCTGAAGCTGCCGCGCACCGAGATCCTGCCGCTCTACGCCCGGCTCTCGGCGGCCGAACAGCACCGGGTGTTCGCCCCGCACACCGGCCGGCGCGTGGTGCTGGCCACCAACGTGGCCGAGACCTCACTCACCGTGCCGGGCATCCGCTATGTCGTGGATCCGGGCACCGCCCGCATCTCGCGCTATTCGATGCGCACGAAGGTGCAGCGGCTGCCGATCGAACCGGTCTCGCAGGCCTCGGCGCGGCAGCGCTCCGGCCGCTGCGGCCGCGTCGCCGACGGCATCGCGATCCGCCTCTACGCCGAGGACGATTTCGAGTCGCGGCCCGCGTTCACCGAACCGGAGATCCTGCGCACCAACCTCGCCGCCGTCATCCTCCAGATGACCGCGCTCGGGCTCGGCGATATCGAGAGCTTCCCGTTCGTGGAGGCCCCCGACGGTCGCGCCATCCGCGACGGCATCGCCCTGCTCGAGGAGCTGGGCGCGCTGGCGCGCGGCGAAGCCGAGCTCACGCTCACGCCGGTGGGCCGCGATATGGCGCAGCTGCCCGTCGATCCGCGCATGGCGCGGATGCTGGTGCAGGCGCATCGCGACGGCTGCCTGGCCGACGTGCTGGTGATCGTGGCGGCGCTGTCCATCCAGGATGTGCGCGAGCGCCCGGCCGAGCATCAGCAGGCCGCGGATGAGAAGCACGCCAGGTTCACCGTGGAGGGCTCGGACTTCCTGGCCTACCTGCGGCTGTGGGACTACCTGACCGAACAGCGGAAGTCGCTGTCGTCCAATCAGTTCCGGCGCATGTGCCGCGACGAGTTCCTGCACTACCTGCGGATCAGGGAGTGGCAGGATCTGCACGGGCAGCTGCGGACCATCACCAAGGGACTGGGCTGGTCGGCCGAAAGCAGCCGGACGGCGAGGGATTCCGGTCGCCGATCGGATTCCGAAACCACCTCGGCGGCAACAGAATCTGTGCCTGCGGCGGCCGGCTCCGGCCGTGCGGCGCGAGGCGCCGGGCGCGGCAAACCCACCGTGTCCGACGGTCTCCCCTGGGACTCGACGGCGATCCACCAATCCCTCCTGGCGGGCATGCTGTCCCATATCGGTGTGCGCGAGGCCGAATCGCGGGAGTTCCTCGGCGCGCGCAACGCCAAGTTCATGATCTTCCCCGGCTCGTCGCTGGCGAAGAAGCCGCCGCGGTGGGTGATGGCGGCGGAGTTGGTCGAGACCTCCCGGCTGTGGGGGCGGATGGCGGCCAAGGTGGAACCGGAGTGGGCCGAACGGCTCGCGGGCGATCTGGTGAAACGCACCTACTCCGAACCGCATTGGTCCAGCAAACGCGGCGCCGCCCGCGCCTACGAGCGGGTCACGCTCTACGGGGTGCCGCTGGTGACGGGGCGTCCGGTGGACTACGGGCGCATCGATCCCGAACTGTCGCGCGAACTGTTCCTGCGGCACGCGCTGGTGCAGGGCGAATGGCAGACCCGCCACGAGTTCTTCCATCGCAACCGCGCGCTGCTCGAGGACGTCGCCGATCTCGAACACCGGGCGCGCCGCCGCGACATCCTCGTCGACGACGAGGTGCTGTTCGAGTTCTACGACAAGCGCGTCCCCGCCGACGTGGTGTCGGCGCGGCATTTCGACACCTGGTGGCGCACGGCGCGACGCAAAGATCCCGCGCTGCTGGACTTCACGAAATCCACGGTGGTGAACGAGAAGGCCGCCGCGCTGGACCCGACCGCGTTCCCCGACGCCTGGCGCCAGGGCGAACTCAGCTTCCCGCTGACCTACCAGTTCGAGCCCGGTCAGGAGGACGACGGCGTCACCGTCCGCATCCCGGTGGAGCAGCTCGCGCACGTGCGGGCCGTCGGCTTCGACTGGCTGGTGCCCGGTATGCGGGAGGAGCTGGCCGCCGCGCTCATCAAGACGTTGCCGAAGACCTTGCGGCGCACCGTGGTTCCCGCGCCCGACTTCGCCGCCGCCGCGCTGGCCGCGCTCACCCCGCGCGCCGAGCCGCTGCGCACCGGGCTCGCGCGGGAACTGACACGCCTGGGGTCGGTGACCATCGCGCCGAAGGATCTGGACCCCGCGGCGCTGCCCGATCACCTGCGCATGACGTTCGCGGCCGTGGATCGCGGCGGGCGGGTGCTCGCCAAGGGCAAGGACCTGGCCGCACTGAAAACCAAGCTCGCCGAACAGGTTTCGAAGTCGGTCGCGCGGGCCGCAGCGGGTGCGGAACGCCCGGCCGCGACGGTGTGGACGTCCGAGTCGCTGGGCACGCTCGAGCCCACCGTGCGCCGGCAGGTGGCGGGGCAGACCGTGACCGGCTACCCGGCGCTGGTGCCCGAGAAGGAGGGTGTCGCGGTGCGGGTGCTCAGCTCCCCCGCCGCCCAGGCCGCCGCCATGCGCGCGGGCACCCGCGCCCTGGTGCTGGCCGCGATCCCGACCTCCACGCGCACCGTCACCTCGGGGCTGTCGGCCACGGATCGCCTTGCGCTGAGCCAGAATCCGTACGGTTCGCTGGACGCGCTGATCGAGGACTGCCGCGCCGCGGCCGCCGACGAGCTGATCGCCGCGGCGGGCGGGCCGGTGCGCGATCCGGGCGCCTTCGACGCGCTCGTCGCCGCCGTCCGGCCGAAGCTGGCGACGGAGGTGGCGCGGATCGTGCGGCGGGTGGTGCCGGTGCTCGCGGCGGCGCACGCGGTGTCCTCGGCGCTGACCGGTGTCGCCGAACGCGATATCGCCGACGACGTCCGCCACCAGCTCGCCGACCTGGTGTTCGCCGGTTTCGTCACCGAATGGGGCGGGGAGCGGCTGCGGGAACTCCCCCGCTACCTCCGGGCCGCGCTGGCGCGGCTGGAATCGCTGCCGGGTTCGGCCGTGCGCGACCGTCAGGGCATGGCCGAGATCGACCGCGTGCTCGACGCCTACGACCGCCTGGTCGCGAGCCTGCCCGAGGGGCGTAAACACGCCCCCGACGTCACCGCGATCTGGTGGATGATCGAGGAACTCCGCGTGAGCCTGTTCGCCCAGAAGCTCGGCACCCCGTACCCGGTGTCGGCCAAACGGATCGAGAAGGCGATCGCCTCGATACGCCGCTGAGGGACGACCGGGCCACGTCGCCGAAACAGCGCCCGGTCGAACCCGCGACGGCGTTGCGCCTTACTCCCCCACCTCTTCTCCGGCCCGCCCGAATGGCAGACCTCGGCCGGGGCACGTGGGACCGCCCTGGCCGACCGGTCGAAACACGCTCGGGCGGTCCGACCTCGGACCGCGCTCTCAGTCGGCGGTGACGGCCGCCGCCGCGCGGGCGGCGCGCATGTCGCGGATCTCGTGTTCGAAGTCCTCGGCGGAGGTGAAGGAACGGTAGACCGAGGCGAAGCGCAGGTAGGCGACCTCGTCCAGATCGCGCAGCGGGCCCAGGATGGCCAGGCCGACCTCGTGGCTGGGGACCTCCGGGGAACCCTTGGCGCGCACCGCGTCCTCGACCTGCTGGGCGAGCAGGTTCAGGGCGTCGTCGTCGACCTCGCGGCCCTGGCAGGCGCGCCGCACACCGCGGATCACCTTCTCGCGGCTGAACGGTTCGGTGACGCCGCTGCGCTTGACCACCGACAGGATCGCGGTCTCCACCGTGGTGAAGCGCCGCCCGCAGTTCGGGCACGAGCGGCGGCGGCGGATGGCCGCGCCCTCCTCGGCCTCGCGCGAATCGACCACCCGCGAGTCAGGGTGTCGGCAGTACGGGCAATGCATCCGAGATCCTTCGTCGATGTACCCGGCGCAGGTATACCCCTGGCGACCTCCGGTATACCTTCATAGTCCTTCGAGGATACCCGTGCCGGAACCGGGCGTTCCGGGCGGCGCTGCCGATCACCCGACCAGTTGCCAGTGCGCGGTGAGATCGGCGAGCAGATCGGGCAGCCGGGGCAGCAACCGGCCGCGCGCCAGCTTGTCGGCGAACGGCTCGCCCAGCACGGTGGCGGCGAGCGCGGCGTTCGACTCCAGATCGATGTGGCGGGGCACCAGGTCGCCGGTGATGTAGGTCCAGCGGGTGTCGCGGTCGGCCCAGTTGAAATCGGGCAGCGGCATGCGCAGCGCGAGGCTGCGGCCGCCCACTTCGGCGCGCACCGTCACGGGCGCGAACACCCCTGGCGCCCGCACGCCGGGCACAGCGGGTTTGCCCGCGACGGTGCTGACATAGGTGAGCACCCGGCCCATCACGCCGCGCCCGCCGGAGGTCTCGTCCCACTGGTCGGCGATGACGTGGTTCTGCTCGCGGTCGGTCATGCGGATCAGGGCGTCGATGTAGCCCTCGCGAGTGCCGGATTCGATCGACCGCCAGGCCGCGTGGATGTCGGCGTCGATGAGGCCGGCGGCGAGCATTTCGTCGATCCCGGCCAGGCCGCGGGCGACGTAAGCCTCGTGCATGGGGACCAGGTCGGTGAAGATGTGGCGCTGCATGATCATCAGCCGGGTCTGGTACCAGGTGATGTCGGCGACGGTGAGACGCGATCCCTCGGTGGCCAGCAGCCGGATGTCGGCGGGCACGGCGCCCGCCAATTCCGGTGGTGTGCCGCGCAACAGGTCGGCGACGGCGTTGCCGAGCTGGTGGATGCCGGGCAGGTCGAGGACGCCGCCCACGTCGCTCATGTCGAAGAAGCCGGAGGCGAACGAACCACCCGCGATGCCGGCCAGACCGGCCCACCAGAACTCGGGATGCGCGGTGGCCAAGCGCAAGTAGTTGACGTAGACCTGGTTGAACGTGGGCGCGTTGGCGGCGACGCCGCGGTTCGGGTCCCAGCCGGTCAGGTCGATGGCGGCGTTGCCGGTGGCCACCACGAGCCAATACTGGTGCAGCAGTGTGGCGTAGCGGCGCGGGGCGATCCCGTCGGCACGTGCCCGATCCAGCGCGGCGCGCAGGGTGGGTTCGTCCAGCGGGAGATCCGGATGCAAGCCGCCGCCGCGCTCGCCCTCGCCGTTGAGGGAGGGCAGGTCGAGATATCCGTGGTAGGCGGGCGTCGCGTGCGCGGCGGGTAGGGCGGCGACTCCGAGCAGGAGGCAGAAGAGCAGGGCGGTGAGTGCGCGCGACGCGCGACGCGCGGGGTGCTGCGACATGGCTGGGGATCCCGACTCGATCGAGGCAAAGATGTTGCCTGGGTCACGTTTTCAGCACAGTAGCAACGTGTTCCAGTTCTCGATCGATATTTTCGGCCGCCGAATCGGCCGGATCGGCCACGGCCCGGCGGGACCCCGTCGCGGCGTCAGCGCGCGGGGACGGCGCCACCCCACGTGGGCTGTTCGACCTGAACAGGCGCGGGGGCGGGCACGGTGCCCTCGATCGAGCCCGCGCGCCAGTGGGCCAGGCCGATGAGGGCGATGACGAACATCGCGGTGATCAGGGCGGCGAGAGCGAGGGTGGCGAAGCCGACCTGCGCCTCCTCGGCGCTGCGCACCGGGTGCGCGCCGCGGGTGTACCGCAGGGCGGGGGTGCGCACCGGCCCGCGCCGGTAGACACGCGCGTCGACGCCGGGGCCACCCGCGCGGGGGCCGCGCTCGGCGACCTCCCGCCGCACGACGCCGCGCTGGGCGGTGCGCCGGGCGCGGAGCTGGTCGAGCGGCGCGGGCGCATCGGCGGCGGTGCGGGTTTCGCGGATCGCTGTGTTCATCGGACAAACCTCCGTATGGATGCTGTGGGGATGGCTCGAAGGAGTCGCGTTCGATCACTTGTTCGAAGAACTGATGTTCGAATTTCTACCACGAGCCACCGACAATGTCAGCGGGAAACGCCCGACATGCGTCGAACAGATGTTTGATCCGGGGCCGGGACCGGACTAGATTCGAAGGGCGATGACTACCACAGGAAGGGCGGACCCGGTGAGCCATACAGACGACGCGGACGACGAGGGCGGCACCGGCGCGGACCCCGCTCTCAACGGCACCGATCTCACCGCGCGTCAGCGCAAGGTCCTCGAGGTCATCCGCACCTCGGTGAGCGAGCGCGGCTACCCCCCGAGCATCCGGGAGATCGGCGACGCGGTCGGCCTCACCTCCACCTCCTCGGTGGCCCACCAGCTGCGCGCGCTCGAGCGCAAGGGCTACCTGCGGCGCGACCCGAATCGTCCGCGCGCCGTGGACGTGCGCGGCCTCGACGAGGCCGTGCGCGCGGTGACCAGCCTGCCGGGCGCCGCCGCCCTGGACGACGCCGACGCGGCGGTGGCCGATTCCGGCCGTCCGGAGCCGACGTTCGTCCCGGTGCTCGGCCGGATCGCTGCCGGTGGGCCGATTCTCGCCGAACAGGCCGTGGAGGACGTGTTCCCGCTGCCGCGCGAGCTGGTCGGCGAGGGCTCGCTGTTCCTGCTGAAGGTGGTCGGTCAGTCGATGGTCGACGCGGCCATCTGCGACGGCGACTGGGTGGTGGTGCGCCAGCAGAACGTCGCCGACAACGGCGATATCGTCGCGGCGATGATCGACGGCGAGGCCACCGTCAAGACCTTCAAGCGCACCGGCAAGGACGTCTGGCTGATGCCGCACAACCCGCTGTTCGAGCCGATCCCCGGCAACGACGCCCGCGTGCTGGGCAAGGTCGTCACCGTCATCCGCAAGATCTAGCGCGGCTCAGGCACGGACGCCCGCCCGGGAGCGGAAATCCCTGGGCGGGCACCCGTTCCAGCGCCGGAAGGCGCGGATGAACGACGCGGATTCCGCGTAGCCGAGCCTGCTGGCGACCTGCTCGGTGGTCATCCGGGTGTGCCCGAGCAGCTGTTCGGACAGCGCCTGGCGCACCTCGTCCACCAGCACCCGGAACGTGGTGCCCTCCATGCTGAGCTTGCGCGAGAGGGTGCGCGGACTCATGTACAGCGCGGCGGCCACCTCGGTGAGATCGGGGATCACGCCGGGATCGCGGATCAGCACCTCGCGCACCTCGGCGGCCACGCCGGTCAGAATGCTGCGGTCGTCCAACAGATCCCGGCACAGGCGCGCCGCGGAGTCGCGCGCGCCCTTGGTGGGGCGGGGCAACCGCCGGTCCAGCGACGCGGCGGCGAACACCAGCGCGTCCTCGGCCGCGCGGAAGTGCGGCTCCACCCCGAACACGGCGCGATGACGCCGGGTGTGCGCGGGCATGCCGTGCCGGAACGTCACCCGCCGCACCGGCAACCCCGCGGCGAACAATCGCGCACCGATCCCCTGGATCTCCGCGAAGGCGCGCTCGGCGAGAAACGGGCGCAGATCGCCGGGCACCGACAGGTCGTCGAACACCAGCGCCGCCTCCCGCTCGTCCTCCCGGAAGGTCAAGCGCCCCAGACCGGAGCCAGGGTCGGCATAGCGCACCGCGAGGTCGATCACCTGCCGCAGCGTGCTGCTGGACAGCGCGGCCAGCCCCCACGGCCCGCCGACCCGCACCGCGCACCGGCGGCCCGCTTCCAGCCCGAGGCCGGGTTCGCCGCCGAAACGCCGCACCAGCACGCGCACCGCGCCCAGCTCCCAGTCCGCGCTCGGCGGCCCCGGCGCCGCCGCCACGCCACGCTCCCGCGCCAACATCAGCACACCCGACCCGCTGCCGGGTAGATCCCACTCGAACACGCGCCCGCGGTCCCCCGTCGACTCGTACCACACCCGCCGTACGGCGGGTTTCCGGGAAAATACCAACTCCGAGCCGATCCGGTGTCCAGTTCGCGCGGTACTGTTCAGTACTCACAACGGGCGTAGGTTACTCGACGGTAACTGGAAGTGGTGCGACATCGCGGACGACGACGTTGTCACCGAAACACACAGCGCTACAACAGATATCGCGCGTCACGCCGGTGACCGCCGGTGACGCCGGTGACGCCGGATCATGGGCGGCCCGAGCGAGGCTGTGCCATTCCACTGAGGCGGTGTCGCCGGCGCTTGCCTGCCTCCCACGGTCGACCTACGGACGAGACCGTGGCGGGCGCGCCGCAATACGCGCTGTATCGCGACCGCGGGTTCTCCCCGTACCCCACGCGGACGCGAGGGATGCTGCGCCGCTGGACCGGAGCGGGCTCGGGGGACGCTCCGCCACCGGACCGGGCGGGCTCGGAGCACGCTCCGCCACCGGACCAGGGCGCGCACGGGGGGACGCTCCGCCACCGGATCGGGTCAGACCCCGTACTCCGTGACGAACGGCGTATCGACCCCGATCTCACCGGCTTTCGCCGCGCTGCCCGGCGATCCGAGCGGCGCCTCGCGCCCCGGCAGCGGTTCGGCGAAGAACCGCGCGTTCTCGTCGACGAACTCGCGCTGGTCGGCCGGGATGTCGGCGTCGAGGTAGATCGCCTCCACCGGGCACACCGGTTCGCAGGCGCCGCAGTCCACGCATTCGGCGGGGTGGATGTAGGCCATCCGCCCGCCGGTGTAGATGCAGTCCACCGGGCATTCCTCCACGCACGCGCGGTCCATCACGTCCACGCACGCGGCGCCGATGACGAAGGTCATGACGCGCTCCTCTCCGTCGAGCCGGCGGCGGTCTCGCCGAGCGCGGCCAGGATTTCGTATCGCCTGCGGGCGAATTCGGGTTCGAACCGCGCGCCGGGCGCCCGGGGACTGTCGATCGCGACGATGCGCCGTATCCGCGCCGGGCGCGGCGAGAGCAGCACGATCCGGTCGGCGAGCAGCAGCGCCTCGTCCACGTCGTGGGTGACGAACAGGACGGTGGTGCGGTGGTGCTGCCACACCGAGATCAGCAGCCGTTGCATCTCGGCCCTGGTCTGGGCGTCCAGCGCGCCGAACGGCTCGTCCATGAGCAGCACCCGCGGCCGCGCGGCCAGGGTGCGGGCCAGCTGCACCCGCTGGCGCATCCCGCCCGAGAGCGCGCCGGGCAGGTGGTCCCCGTAGCCGGCCAGGCCCACCTGGTCGAGCAGGTCCAGCGCCTCCGCGCGCCGCCGGCCGCGCGGCACGCCGCGCAACTTCAGCGCGAACTCCACGTTGCGGCGGGCGGTGCGCCACGGCAGCAGCGCGTCCTCCTGGAACACCATGGCGCAGCCGCCGGCGTCCGCCCCGACGGTCGCGCCGTCGACGGAGACCGTGCCGCCGACCGGCGGCAGCAGCCCGGCCATCGCGCGCAGGACCGTGGACTTGCCGCAGCCCGACGGCCCGAGCAGCACCACGATCTCCCCCGGCGCCACCGTCAGGTCCACTTCGGCGGCGAGGCTGTCCCCGTAGGCGATGCGCAGCCCCGCCAACCGCACCGACGCCCCCGCGCTCACCGGACGGCCCTCGGCAGCCATCGGTTCACCCGGCGGCCGAGCTGTTCCACCCCGAACGCGGTGGCCCAGCCGAGCAGGCCGATGGTCAGCATGCCGACCACCACACTCGCGTAGTCGAGCAGACCGTAGGACTGCCAGGTGAAGTAGCCGATGCCGAACTGCCCGGAGATCATCTCCGCGCTGATCACGCAGATCCACGCGACACCCATCGCCACCGACAGTCCGGAGAAGATGCCGGGCAGCGCGCCGGGCAGCGCGATCCGGAACAGGATCTCGTGCCGTCGCGCGCCCAGCGTGCGGGCCGCCTCCTCCCACACCTTCGGCAGCGCGTGCATGGCGTGGATGGTGCTGACGGTCACCGGGAAGAACGCGGCGAAGAACGTGATGAACACGATGCCCTGCTCCCCGGTCGGGAACAGCAGGATGGCCAGCGGCACCAGGGCGATCGCGGGGATCGGCCGGAAGACCTCGACCACCGGCCGCACCAGCGCGCTGACCGTGCGCGAGCGCCCGATCGCCATGCCGATCAGCACACCGGTCACGGTGGCCAGGCCGAATCCGATCAGGATACGGCGGGTGCTGGCGAGGATGTCGCCGTAGTAGGAGGCGGTGCCGAGTTGGGTACGGAAGGACTCGAACACCGCACCGGGCGTGGGGATCTTGTCGAAGCGCAGCCACAGCACCACCTGGTTGGTGGTGAGCAGGTACCACAGCAGCACCAGGCCCGCCAATGGAACGGCGGTCAGCAGCGCCGACCGAGCACGACGCGTGATCGCCTTGCCCGGCAATGGAATACGGAGTGGTTTGCCACCGGCGACTCCGGCGTCGGGTGGTGCGGTGGTGAGGGGTTCCGCGGAGAGGGTCATGTGAACTCCTGTCGGGTGAAAGTCGGTGCGCCGCTAGCGCGCTCGCAGCGCGTCCGCGTACTCGAGGACGGTGCTGCCGGGTCTGCTGTCCGCGTAGGCGCGGGCGTCGGCGGCCACGGCGAAGGGCCGCAGCCGTTCCTCCGGCGCGGCGGCGGGGTCGTGCACCCAGGTGGCGGCCGTGGCGAAGATCCGCAGGCCGGTGCCCGCGTCGGGGACGTAGGCGGCGCGCAGGTCACCGCCCCGTTCGGCGACGAGGCGCAGCAGGCAGGCGGGCGTCCTGGTGACGGTGGTGCCGTCCTGTCCCGCGAACCACACCTCCGAAGCGGTGGCCGGATCGTCGGCCACACCGCCGCACACCGGGTCGGTTCCGGCGAGCGGGCTCGGCGCGGCCGTGCTGTCGCGGGCGAGGTCGTAGTCGGCGCCGTAGAGGGCGCGCAGGTGGCTGTCATCGACGAACCGGCCGAGGTCGAGATCGGCCAGCGCGCCCAAACTCTGGAGGAACGGGAGCAGGGATCCGAGGGCTTCCACCAAAGGCTGTTTGATGGTCGGATCGAAGCTCACCAGGCCGTTGGGACCGTTGTAGAGGTAGACCACTTCGGCGGGGATGCCGGTGATCTCGGCGACGCGCTGCGCCGCTTCGAGGGGGTTGGCGTTGAGGTAGTCGGTGGTCTCGCGCTGCGCCGCGAGGAACGCCTGCACCACCGCGGGATGCTGTTCGCCGAATCGCTTGCCCGCCACGACGCCGTGGAAGGTCGGGATCTCGGCGCTGCCGCCGTCGTAGAGCAGGCGCGCCTTGCCGTCGAACACCAGGGTCTGCGGCCACGGCACGAACTGCGCCAGCGCCGCCACCTGCGCGCCCTGCAACGCGGACGCGCCGACCGGCGGGTCCTGGCCGAGCAGCTTCACGTCCTCGAGGGTGAGCCCGGCGGCCGAGAGTCCGGTCGCGAGCATGCCGTGCGCGGCCGACCCGACGCTGGTGGACACCACCTCGCCGCGCAGATCGGCCAACGTGGACGCGGGCGAATCCCGAGGCACCACAACCTGATTCAGCGAACCGCGCAGGTTGTAGCCGGTGACCGCGATCAGCGCCGAGGCGACGTCGGCGTGATCGCGGGTCTTGGAGCCGTTCACCAGCAGCGGCGCGTCGCCCATGGAGCCGATGTCGACCTGGCCGGCCAGCATCTGCGCGGTGAGCGGCGGCCCGGAGGCGAAGTCCTTCCACTCCACCCGGTAGGTGACGCCGGTGGCCGCGCCCAGTTCGGCCAGTTTCGCCTCGAAGGTGCCGCGATCGCGCAGCAGGGTGCCCGCCGTGACGGTGTTGATCGTCTTGGACTGGTACCCGACATTGACGGTGATCGCGCCGTCGTCACCGCCGGACCCGCAGCCGGCGAGCAACGTCGCGGCGAGCACGGGGCCGAGCAGCAGCGCGGCGGCGCGGATACGTGTGTTCCTCATCGTGATGCCCTCCACCCGCCATCAGCGCAGCAGGTAGGGGATGTTCACGGTGACCGCGTCGACCGGGCAGCGCGCCGCGCACGGACCGCAGTACCAGCACTCGTCGACGTGCATGTACGCCTTGCCGGTGTCGGGGTGGATCGCGAGCGAGTCGAGCGGGCACATGTCGACGCACAGCGTGCAGCCGTCGATGCATTTGGCGTCGTCGACCGTGACCGGCACGTCGACACGGGTGTTCACCTGGGCCATCAGAGGTCCTTTCCGGAGTTGGCTATCCCTATGCGGGCGAAGGCGCGGACGTCGGCGTCCGGGTCCTCCAGGGCGGTGCGAAGGGCTTCGGTGACCTCCGGGTATTCGGCGATCCGCTCGGCCAGTCCGCGCACGGCGGCCTTGCGGACATCGAGGTTGTCGTCGGTGATCGCCGCGACGAGCAGCGGCGCGGCCAGGTCGGGGTCGGCCACCGCCAGTGCGGCGGCCGCGCCCTGGCGGACTTCCCAGGCGGGATCGGTCATCGCGGACGCGGCGAGGGCCGACGCCTCGCCGTCGCAACCGGTCGCGGCCAGGGCGGTGAACGCGGCGGCGCGCACCAGCGGGTCGTCGTCGCGGGCGAGCCCGGTCAGCGTGGCCGCGCCGCGCGGATCGCCCACGGCGGCGACGCCTTTGGCAACGGCGATCCGCACCAGCGGCGCGGGATCGACGGCCGCGGTGTCCAATTCGGCCAGGGCGTCGACGGAGGTGAGCCCACCGACGACGACGCGGCGCACCTCCGCGTTCGGATCGGCCAGGCGCCCGGCCAGTTCGGCGGCGTCGGTGCGCCGGTGCCGCCAGAGCGCTTCGATCGCCGCCGCGCGCACGGCCGGTTCCGGCGCGCCGGCCGCGGCGCGCAGCACCGCGTCGAATTCCGTTCCGGGAACCAGCACTTCGAGCAGTTCGGTGAGCAGGCCGATCGCGGCGTGCCGCACCGACACGTCGGGATCGGCGAGTCCCGCCGCGATGAGCGGCGACGCCGCCGCCCACTCCTCGGTGGTCTCGCTCAGCACCGAGAGCGCGGTGCGCCGGACCTCCGGATCGGGATCGCGCAGGAACGGCGCGAGTTCGGTGAGTTCGGGACACTCTTCGGCGAGGTCCATCAGCGCGAGCAGCCGGGCGCTCATCGTCCGCTCCACGCGCCGACGAGATCCGGCGCCGCGACGTCGGGGACGCCGTCGGGGCGGGTGAAGCCGGGTACCGGGACGATGTAGGGCGCGACCGGACGCGTCACGAACTCCATGGCGCCCGAGTCGCCGCGCCTCAGGTTCAGGTGGCAGAACCATTCGGCGTCATCGGCATTCGGCCAGTCGGCGCGCTGATGGTAGAGGCCCCACCGGCTTTCGGTGCGCCGCAGCGACGCCCGCGCCGCCATCTCCGCGCAGTCGCGGATGAACGTGACCTCCGCGCAGCGCATCAGCTCGTGCGGGGTGCGCCCGCCCATGGCGGCGATATCGGTGTGCATCCGTTCGAAGGCCTCCACGCCGAGGGTGAGGTAGCGCTGGGTCTTCGGCGGTTGCAGGTAGTCGTTGACGAAGCGGCGCAGCTTGTATTCGACCTGTTGCTGGGGCGGGCCGTCCGGGTTGCCGAGCGGGCGGTAGATCAGCGCGTGCGCGGCCTCGATCTGATCCTCGGGGAGGGCGGGACGGGCGGCGGACTTCGCGTAGCCGGTGGCGCTCTCCCCCGCGATGTCGCCGTAGACGAACGCGCCGATCATGTAGTTGTGCGGGACCAGCGCCATGTCGCCCGCCGCGTAGAGGCCGGGGACGGTGGTGGCCGCGTGCTCGTCCACCCAGACGCCCGAGGCGGAATGCCCACTGCACAAACCGATTTCGGAGATGTGCATCTCGATGTCGCGGGTCCGGTAGTCGGTGCCGCGCCCGGCGTGGAAGGTGCCGCGGGTGGGGCGTTCGGTGGTGTGCAGGATGCCTTCGATCTGGGTGATGGTGGCGTCCGGCAGGTGGCTCAGCTTGAGGTAGATGGGGCCGCGCGCGCTGTCGAGTTCGCGTTTGACCTCGGCCATCATCTGGCCCGACCAGTAGTCGCAGTCGACGAACCGGTTGCCTTCGGCGTTGACCTGGTAGCCGCCGAAGGGGTTGGCGACGTAGGCGCAGGCCGGGCCGTTGTAATCCTTGATGAGCGGGTTGATCTGGAAGCATTCGATGCCGGAGAGCTCGGCGCCGGCGTGGTAGGCCATGGCGTAGCCGTCGCCGGCGTTGGTGGGGTTCTCGTAGGTGCCGTACAGGTAGCCGCTGGCGGGCAGGCCCAGGCGGCCGCAGGCGCCGGTCGCCAGGATCACCGCGCCCGCCGAGATCGTCACGAATTCCCCGGTGCGCGTGTCGAATCCGACCGCGCCCACCGCCTTTCCCCCCACCGTGAGGACCCGCACCGGCATGACCCGGTTGCTGATGGTGACCTTGGCCCGCACGTCGCGGGCGCGCAAAGTGCGGTACAGCACCTTCTTGACGTCGCGACCCTCCGGCATGGGCAGTACGTAGCTGCCGGAGCGGTGCACTTTACGCACCGCGTACTCGCCGTGCTCGTCCTTCTCGAATTTGACGCCGTAGCCCTCGAGCCGCTGCACCATCTCGAAACCGCGGGTCGCGGTCTGATACACGGTGCGCTGGTTGACGATTCCGTCGTTGGCGACGGTGATGTCGGCGACGTAGTCCTCGGGGCTGGCCTTGCCGGGCACCACCGCGTTATTGACGCCGTCCATGCCCATGGCCAGCGCGCCGGAGTGCCGCACGTGCGCCTTCTCCAGCAGCAGCACGTCGGCGCCGTGGCGGGCGGCGGTGAGCGCGGCCATGGTGCCCGCGGTGCCGCCGCCCACGACCAGCACATCGCAGGCCAGTTCCCGGCGGGTGGCGGCGGGTGGAATGTCGGTCGACATCCGGATCAGCCCCTTTCGTTCGGTTCGGGCGCACCGCGATTCGGCGCGACCGGGATGCGGTGCAGCCGCCCCGACAGCGAGAACCGGTCGCCGCGATAGCGCACGTACTCGAGGTCGATGGGGCGGCCGGTGTCGGTGTAGGTGAGTCGTTCCAGGAACAGCAGCGGCGAGCCGGGCCGCACCGCGAGCAGGCCCGCGACCGTCGGATCGGCGGCGACCGCCTCGATGGACACCGCCGCCGAACCCAGCGGCAGGCCCAATTCGGCTTCCAGCAAACGGAATACGTCGCAACCGGTGAGGTCCATGTCCAGCAGCGGGGCGCCCACGTCGGCGGTGAGGTAGCTCGCGTCGAGGGAAAGCGGTTCCCCGTCGAGGTGACGGACTCGTTCCAGCGCGACGACCGGCGTGGCGGGCTCGAGTTCGAGGCGTTCGGCCACCATCGGGGTCGCGGGCACCACCTCGGCGAGCAGCACGGTGTTGACCACCCGGTCGCCGCCGGTCTCGAAGGTCTCCGCGAGCCCGCGCAGGCGGTCCAGGCTCTGCACCGCTTTGTCGACGACCACGAAGGTGCCCGCGCCGGGCACGCGGTCGACCAGTCCCTCGTCGCGCAGCAGGGTGAGCGCGTCGCGCACGATATTGCGGCTGGTGGCGAAGTCGGCGGCGAACTGCGCCTCCGAGGGCAGCGGCCGGTTGCCGTAGACGCCGCTGCGGATGCGCGCCCGCAGGATGTCCCTGATCCGCCGCGCAGGCGCCGAGCGCCTGCTCCCCCCGGCGGTGCTCCCCGGGAGCCGCGAATACGTTCTGCCTGTCATGCGGCAAATGCTGGGAAGAGATGGTTACGCGCGGCGTTTCCGGCAATTACCGCGCGGTTACGCCAGTTGTCTGCCGCCGAACCGGTGCCCCTACCTGCGCGAATGCGCGGGCATCCGGCAATACCACCACTTGCGCGCGAGGTCGGCGAAGTGCGAGCGGACCACTCCGGGCGCTGCGGCGGGCAGGCGCCGACAGCTCCCGGTACCCATGGCGAGCCCACGCGCTGGGCAATCTCGGCGTTCCGTGACCGGCACACCCCCACGCGAGCAGCAGCACTCGGATACCACGCCGAACACTCCTGCCCACGAACCCCGTCGCCGGTCGGGCGGCACACCAAACGCGCCGCTGTCACCCGAGCCCGGTCTCGGCACCTCGCGCGCGGACATCCACGCCGTGACCGCCCGCACCGGTGCCGGGGCGCCAGACCGCGCGGGACTGACCGACCGGCACCGGGAAGCCCGCGAACAGTCCTACTGCGCGGGCAGATCCCCCGCGGCGATATCCGCCAGCGCCCGCGCCGGGCCGGACGGCGGCGCGCCCCGCCGCCAGACCGCGCGGAACTGGCGGGTGAGCACCGGGCCGCCGGCGAGCGGAACCTCCACCAGCGCGCCCGAAGCCAAGTCCGGTGCGGCGATGAGGCGGCTGAGGACGGCCGGGGCCAGGGCGGTGCGGGCGGCGGCGACGATGGTGGCCGCCGAGCCGAGTTCGGCGGCGGGACGGGCGGGTTCGGCCCGCTCGGCCAGCGCCTCCCAGACCGCGTCGCGGGTGCCCGAGCCTGGTTCGCGCCACAGCAGCGGCGTCGCCGCCAGCTCGTCGACGGTGAGCGGGTCGCGGCGGGTCGCCCACGCGTGCGCCGGTGCCACCACGACCACCAGTTCGTCGGCGCCGAGCACGCGGCTGCCGAGATCGGGCGGCGGATGCGGTCCTTCCACGAAGCCGAGGTCGGCGCCACCGCCGCGCACCATGTCCATCACCTGGCGGCTGTTGGCCACCTCCAGCGCCACCGACACCTCGGGGTGGGTGTCCCGCAGTGTCTGCAACCACTGCGGAATGCGATGGTCGGCAATGGTTTTCGACGCGGCCACGCGCAGGCGCGGCACCGCTCGCGCGCGCAGTTCGGCGACCGCGTCACCGAAGGAGCGGGCGGCCTCGAGCACGTCGCGAGCGCGGTCCACCACGGCGCGCCCCGCGTCGGTGAGCGCCGAGCCGGTCGGCCCGCGGTCGAGCAGGCGCAGGTGCAGGCGGCGCTCCAGCGCGCTGATCCGCATGCTCGCGGCGGGCTGGCTGATGCCGTGGCGGCGGGCGGCCGCCCCGAGGCTGCCGAGTTCGGCGACCGAGACGAGCAGGTCGAGAACCTCCAGATCGGGTGTTCCCGGTGGCAGCGTCATGGGGACGATTATGCGGAGTCCCCCGACCGCGACCGCGCGGCATGCCCATAAGCCACACTGATGAGCCTCTGCCGAATCGGCCTCTACTCGGCGCGGCGCGCGCCGGTGAAGGTGTGAGGCATGTGCTGTTCACCCCGATTCCTGCCCGGACTCGCGCTCGTCGCCGCGCTCGCCACCGTCGCCGTGCTGATCGGCTCGGCACTGCCGGTGCTGGGCGCGCCGGTGGTGGCGTTGGCGATCGGCGCGGCGGTCGGCGTCGCGCGGCGGCGGGCGGTGGACGAGGACGGCGTGTTCGGGCCGGGACTGGAATGGACCAGGCAGCGGGTGCTGGGCGCGGCCATCGTGCTGCTCGGTCTGGGACTGCCGTTCGGCGCGGTGCTGAGCGTGGGCAGGCAGACCGCCGTGGTGCTGGCGGGCACCGTGGTGGTGGGCGCCGTCGCCGCCCTGCTGGTGGGCCGGATGCTGGCGATGGACCGGCAGTCGGCCACCCTCATCGCGGTGGGCACGACCATTTGCGGCGCGTCGGCGATCGCGGCCGCGACGGCGGTGCTGCGCCCCGACCGGGAGCGGGTTGCCTACGCGCTGGGCACCATCTTCGTGTTCAATGTCGTTGCGGTGCTGGTGTTTCCGCCGGTGGGCCGAATGCTCGGCATGTCGCAGGAGGCGTTCGGCCTGTGGGCGGGCACGGCGATCAACGACACGTCGTCGGTGCTGGCCGCGGGCACGATCTTCGGCGCGGCGGCGGCCCAGTTCGCGGTGATCGTGAAGCTGGTGCGCAGCCTGTTGATCGTGCCGATGTGCGTGGGACTGCATCTGGGCTCGCGCGGGGCCAGCGGCGCGCAACGCGCGGCGTGGCGGACGATTCCGCTGTTCGTGGTGCTGTTCGTGGCGGCCTCGGTGATCGCCGGGCTCGGGGTGGTGCCCGAGAGCTGGGCGGAGCCGCTGTCGCGGACGAGCACGTGGTTGATCGCGGCGGTGCTGGCCGCCATCGGGACCTCGCTGTCGTGGCGGCGGATCCGTTCGGCGGGCGTGCGACCGCTGGTGTTCGGCGGGGCGCTCGGCCTGGTGCTGGCCCTGTCGTGCCTGGCGTTGCAGCGGGCGACCGGCTGGTGGTGAGGGCCCGGGTGGGGCACACCCGGGCCCTCCGGGGTCACGGAACCAACAGCCGTGCCAGGAAGTCGTTCACGGCCGCTATCAGCGCATTCACGAACTGCGGGATCATCGCTCCTCCTCCCAATGTGTGACCCGCCGGTCGCCCCGCTCACCGCCGAGCGAACGACGGACTGTGTCGAAGTATTCGTAGTCACCGCCGCCGGGGATGGGCATCGGAGGCACAATGGCCTGGTGACCGGGAGGGTGTGGTACGCCGCGTACGGCTCGAACATGCACCGGCAGCGGCTGCGCTGCTACCTGGCCGGCGGACGGCCCAGCGGCGGCGCGATCACCCTGCCCGGCTGCCGCGACACCGCCGAGCCACGCGAGTCGCGCCCGGTCACGCTGCCCGGCCTGCTGTACTTCGCCACCGAATCCCTGACCTGGACCGGCGGCCGCGCCTTCTACACGCCGAACGCGGCGGGCGAGACCGCCGCGCACGCGTATCTGATCACCGCCCAGCAGTTCTCGGACATCGTCGCGCAGGAGATGTACCGGCCACCCGGCGAAGACCTCGAGCTCGCCGAGGTTCTCGCCGACGGCCACCACGCCCTCGGGCCCGGCCGCTACGAAACCCTGGTGCACGCGGGCGATCTCGACGGTCACCCGATCCTCACCTGCACCGCGCCGTGGCGGCACACCGACCTGCCGGGCAATCCGCCGGCCGCCGCGTACCTGCGCCACCTCGCGGCGGGACTGGCCGAATCCCACGGCTGGCCGCTCCCCCGCATCGCCGAATACCTGGCGACCCGGCCGGGCGCGGCGCCGCGCTGGACTCCGAACGCGGTGCTCGACCTGTTGCGCGCGGACATCTGACGGCCCCGCGCACCGCGAATCTTCGTCTCCGGGAGACAACGCAAACGCCCTCCCCACGCTGCTCGCCGCTCTACCCTCGAGGCGTGAGTCCCGACGACGAGGTCGATGTGAGCGGCTACGTCGCCGTCCTGGCCGCCCGCATGAACGAGCGGGTGACCGAGGTCAGCGGCGTCATCAGCGACGAGCTCACCGACCAGATCTCCGAGCTGCGCGTCGACGCGCGCACCCTCGAACTCCTCGGCGCCAGCGTCGAGGGCAATGTCGACACCATCCTGCACGCGCTGCGCCACGGCATCGCCGTCGAGCGCATCACCGCGCCCGCGGCCGCGCTCGAATACGCGCGCCGCCTGGCCCAGCACGGTGTGCCGGTGAACGCGCTGGTCCGGGCATACCGGCTGGGGCAGCGCCGGTTGACCGAGCTGGTGTTCGCCGAGTTACGCAGTATCGACATGCCGCCCGGCACCGGGATCGTGGCGATCGAGACCATCACCCGGGTGCTGTTCGCCTACATCGACTGGATCAGCCAGCAGGTGGTCGCGGTGTACGAGGAGGAGCGCGACCGCTGGCTGGAGAACCGCAACAGCGTGCGCGCGCTGCGGGTGCGGGAACTGCTCGCCGAACGCGCGCCCGTCGACGTGGACGCCGAGACCGAGACCATCCGCTACCCGCTGCGCTGGCATCACCTCGCGCTGGTGCTGTGGTATCCCGACGGGCAAGCCGTACCGGGCGACGACGAGCAGCTCACCCGGTTGCAGCGGTTCGCCCGGGAGCTGGCCGACGCGGTGGGCACCGACGCCGCGCCGCTGTTCGCCGCCACCGACACCGCGAGCGGCTGGGCCTGGCTGCCGTTCCGTGCCGCACCAGACGGCCCTGTCACCGCCGTCCGCCGGTTCTTCGCCCGGCAGGCGGGCGCGCCGCACGCCGCGATCGGGCGGCCGGGCGCGGGGATCGACGGCTTCCGCCGCTCGCACCGGCAGGCCCAGCGGGCGCGGGCGGTCGCCGTGGCCGGTGCGGGCCGCCACCGGGTGGTGGCCGCCGACGATCCGGGATTGCCGCTGGTCGCGCTGCTCGGTGACGATCCCGCCGACCTGCGCGAATGGGTGGGCGACGTGCTCGGCGGCCTGGCCACCGACAGCCCCGACGACGCCCGGTTGCGCGAGACGCTGCGGATCTTCCTGCGCACCGGCGCCAGCTACAAGGCGGCGGCGCTCGAGCTGGACCTGCACTTCAACTCGGTGAAGTACCGCGTGCGCAAGGCGGTCGACCGGCGCGGGCGCCCGATCGGCGCGGACCGCCTCGACGTGGAGGTGGCGCTGCTGGCCTGCCACTGGCTCGGGTCGGCGGTGCTGCGGCGCTGAGTTCTGCCGAGCCCCGGGGTTCTGGCGAGCCGGGGTTCCGCCGAGCTCCGCCGATTGTCTCCGGGAGACAAAGCCGCGCGAGTAGTTCGTCGTCGCACGATGGTGTGGTCCAGGTCACTGATTCCTACCTTTAGGGAGTCATCAGCCGGACCACCACACCAGGACCGCCCATGCCTCTCGCCGATCTCCCCGGCACGCGCCGACGCCAGAACCCCGGCGCGCCTTGCCTTTCCGACGACGACGTCACTCTCACCGCCGCGCAGTTCGACGAGCGGGTGCGCCGCGCCGCCGCCGCGCTGCGGTCGCACGGCGTGGGGCCGGGCGACGTGGTCGCCGTCATGTTGCCGAACACGGTGACGTTGGTCGTCACCCTGTTCGCCGCCTGGTACACGGGTGCGGCGCTCACGCCCGTCAATCCGGCGCTGACAAACGCCGAGGTCGATTACCAGCTCACCGACGCGCATGCCAAGGTGCTCGTCACCGACAGCACCTACGCGTCGGGCGACACGATCGTGGTCTCCCCCGCCGAACTGCTCCACCCCGAACCGGTGGCGACCGAACCGGTCCGCGTCGGCGACGCCGAGCCCGCGCTGCTGATCTACACCAGCGGCACCACCGGCCGCCCGAAGGGCGTGGTGCTCGACCACGCGAACCTGAATGCCATGTGCGCCATGATGATCGACGCGCTGGGACTGTCGGCCGCCGATCACAGCCTGCTGGTGCTGCCGCTGTTCCACGTCAACGGGATCGTGGTGAGCACGCTCTCGCCGCTGCTGGCGGGCGGGCGCACCACCATCGCCGGGCGCTTCAGCCCGAAGACGTTCTTCGACCGGCTCGTCACCAGCGGCGCCACCTACTTCTCGGCGGTGCCGACCATCTACACGATGCTCGCCGACCTGCCGCCGCAGGTCCGTCCCGACACTTCGCGGGTGCGGTTCGGCATCTGCGGCGCGGCTCCGGCCAGCGTCGAACTGATCGAGAAGTTCGAATCCCGTTACGGCATCACGATTGTCGAGGGTTACGGCCTGTCCGAGGGCACCTGCGCCAGCACGCTCAACCCGGTGGCCGGGCCGCGCAAACCCGGCACCGTGGGCCGCCCGCTGCCGGGCCAGCGCGTGCGGATCGCCGACGAGACGGGCGCGCCGGTACCCGACGGCGAGGCGGGCGAAGTACTCATCCAGGGCCCGAATGTCATGCGCGGCTATCTGAATCGTCCCGCCGAGACGGCGAAGACGCTGGCCGGCGGCTGGCTGCACACCGGCGACATCGGCTACCTCGACGCCGACGGCTACCTGGTGCTGGTGGACCGCGCCAAGGACATGATCATCCGCGGCGGCGAGAACATCTACCCGAAGGAGATCGAGAACGTCGTCTACCAGCTGCCCGAGGTCGCCGAGGCGGCCGTGGTCGGCAGGCCCAGCGCGCTGTACGGCGAAGAACCGGTGCTGTTCGTCGCGCTGAACTCCGGCGCGGACCTGCCGCCCGAGCGGATCCTCGCCCACGTCGGCGCCCGGATGTCGAAATACAAACTGCCCGTGGACGTCACCGTGCTCGACGAGCTGCCCAAGAACGCGGTCGGCAAGCTCGACAAGCCCTCGCTGCGCCGCGCCCTCGTCACCGCCGACGCCGTCTGACATCGCACCCTCCGAAACGAATCAGGGGTTACTCCAATGGGATTCACCACACCAGACCTGCCGGCAGTGGAGCCGGAATCGTTCCTGCGCAGACCGCTCATGGAGCGCATGCGCATCCTCGCGCTCGACTGGGCCGACAACGGCTTCGGGTCGCCGCGCATGGTGCACCTCGTCTACATCGCGAAGCTCGTCGTGTTCTTCGCGATCGGCGGCATCACGGTGGCGACGCTCACCTCGGGGCTGCCCGCGTTCTGGCATGTCGCCGACTGGTGGAACCAGCCCATCGTCTACCAGAAGGTCATCCTGTGGACGGTGCTGCTGGAGGCGATCGGCGTGGCCGGGTCCTGGGGGCCGCTGGCGGGCAAGGTCAAGCCGATGACCGGCGGCATCCGCTTCTGGGCGCGGCCGGGGACCATCCGGCTGCGGCCGTGGCGGTGGGTGCCGGGCACGAACGGCGACCGGCGCACCTGGGTCGACGTGACGCTGTACCTGGCGCTGCTGGCCAGCCTCGTGGTCGCGCTGGTTTCGCCTGGCGTGCCCAGTGATTCGCTCGCGAGCGTGGCGCCCTCGATCACCTCGGGCCTGGTGGCTCCGGCGCTGTTGATCGCGCCCATCGCGCTGCTGATACTGGTGGGCCTGCGGGACAAGACGATCTTCCTGGCCGCGCGCGGCGAGCAGTATCTGCCCGCGCTGGTGTTCTTCGCGGCGCTGCCGTTCGTGGACATGATCGTGGCGCTGAAGATGCTGATCGTGGTGGTGTGGGTCGGCGCGGGCTTCTCCAAGCTGAGCAGGCACTTCTCGAATGTGGTTCCGCCCATGGTGTCCAACAGCCCGTCGATTCCCTTCAAGTTCGTGAAGCGGGCGCACTACCGGGACTTCCCGAAGGACATGCGTCCCTCGCGGCTGGCCGATGTGATGGCACACGGCGGCGGCACGTTCGTCGAGATCGTGGCTCCGCTGACCCTGCTGTTCTCCACGAACAAGTGGCTCACCTTGGCGGCCGTGCTCGTGATGGTGACCTTCCACCTGTTCATCATTTCGACGTTCCCCCTGGCGGTTCCGCTGGAATGGAACGTGGTGTTCGCCTACGCGACCGTCTTCCTGTTCCTCGGATTCCCGAACTGGAACGGTTTCTCGCTGGCCGACATGTCCTCGCCGTGGCTGCTGATCGGCCTCGCGGTGGCACTGCTGTTCTTCCCGGTGCTGGGCAATCTGCGTCCCGACAAGGTGTCGTTCCTGCCCTCGATGCGGCAGTACGCGGGCAACTGGGCGTCGGCGGTGTGGGCGTTCGCGCCGGGCGCGGAGGACAAGCTCAACCGCGTCACCCGCTCGTCGGGCAACCAGATCGACCAGTTCATCGCCTTCGGCTACGAACCGCCGTGGGCCGAGATCACCCTGCAGAAGACGGTCGCGTGGCGCAGCATGCACAGCCAGGCGCGCGGCCTGTTCTCGCTGCTCATCGCCCGCCTGCCCGATGTGGATACGCGCACCGTGCGCGAGGCCGAGTTCCTGTGCAACTCGATCCTGGGCTTCAACTTCGGCGACGGGCACCTGCACGACGAGGACATGATCCGCGCGGTGCAGAGCGAGGCGCGCTTCGCACCGGGCGAGTGCGTGATCGCGTGGGTGGAGTCCGAGGCGTTCGGCAGCGGCATCCAGCGCTACAAGCTGATCGACGCAGCGCACGGCGTCATCGAGACCGGCACCTGGCGGGTGGCCGACGCCGTCGCCGAGCAGCCGTGGCTGCCGAACGGGCCGATCCCGCTGCACGTCACCTGGTCGCTGGCGGCGGCGCGGGCCGAGCGCCCCGCCGAGCAGGGTCGCGAGGCGCTGGCGTGAGCACGGCGACGGTGGTGGGCGCGGGCCCCAACGGGCTCGCGGCCGCCGTCGCCCTCGCCACCGAGGGCGTCACGGTGACCGTGCTGGAGGCGGCCGACGAGATCGGCGGGGGGACAAGGAGTTCCGAAGCCATCGTGCCGGGGCTGTTACACGACCACTGTTCGGCGATCCATCCGATGGCCGTGGGGTCGCCGTTCCTGAACGGGCTCGGACTGGACCGGTACGGGTTGACCTGGCGGCTGCCCGAGATCGACTGCGTCCACCCGCTCGACGACGGATCGGCGGGCGTGCTGCATCGCTCGGTCGAGCGGACCGCCGCCGGGCTCGGCCGTGACGGCGCGCGGTGGCGGTGGGCGTTCGAGGGACCGGTCGCCCGGTACGACGCGCTGGCCGAGGACATCATGCGGCCGCTGCTGCGGGTGCCCCGGCACCCGATCACGTTGGCGCGCTTCGGCGCACCGACCGCGCTGCCCGGTTCGGCGTTCGCGCGGTACTTCCGGACGCCGCAGGCGCGCGCACTGTTCACCGGAGTGGCGGCGCACGCGTTCCGGCCGCTGCACTACCCGCTCACCTCGGCGATCGGGTTGGGCATCCTCACGGCGGGCCACCGTTACGGGTGGGCGGTGGCCGAGGGTGGGTCGCGGGCCATCACCGGCGCGCTGGCCGCGTTGCTCGCCGATCTGGGAGGCAAGATCGAGACCGGGGTGCGCGTGGAATCCGCCGCGCAGCTGGCGGATTCGGATGTCACGCTGTTCGATCTGGATCCGGCGTCGGTCGCCCGCATTCTCGGCGACCGGCTTCCCACCCGAATCGCCAAGGCGTTCCGGCGATTCCGGCGCGGGCCGGGGGCGTTCAAGGTCGATTTCGCGGTGGAAGGTGGTGTGCCGTGGACCAACCCCGACGCGCACCGGGCCGGCACCGTCCATCTCGCGGGCACCCACGCCGAACTGGCCGCCACCGAACGCGACATCCACGCGGGCCGGATGCCGGAGCGTCCGTTCGTCCTGGTCGGCCAGCAGTACCTAGCCGACCCGTCGCGATCGGTGGGCGATGTCCACCCGGTGTGGAGTTACGCGCATGTGCCGCACGGCTACCCGGGCGACGCCACCGCCGCGATCATCGCCCAGATCGAGCGCTTCGCCCCCGGCTTCCGCGACCGGATCATCGGCCTCGAAGTCCGGTCCACCACCGAAATCCCCGCCCGCAACGCCAATTTCGCGGGCGGCGACATCATGACCGGCGCCAAGGATCTCCGCCAACTGCTCTTCGGCCCCCGAATCACCCTGTCCCCCTACACCCTCGGCCTACCGGGCATGTACCTCTGCTCCGCCGCCACCCCACCGGGCCCCGGAGCACACGGCATGTGCGGCGCCAACGCGGCGACGCTCGCGCTGGAATACTTGGCGCGCTCAGGACGCGGTTGACGCCGCCGACCGGAAGGCGGTGCGGTGGCGGGACGCGGCTCGACGCCTGCCACGAGGTGACGATCGAGGTGGCACACTCCCTCGCGTCAGGCGGCTGCCGGCCATACAGGACGGCCGATTCAGGCCGCGCCCTTCTGCCAGGACGGTCCCGCGTCAGGGGCGTCGGTGCGGAGGACGGAGGCTTGGATGAGGCCGTAGGGGCGGTCGGCGGCGTGGAAGACCTCGTTGGGGTTGGGGAGGCCGAAGGGGGTGAGGTCGTAGGCGAAGTGGTGGTTGTTCGGGGCGGAGAGGCGGATTTCGGCGATGGGTGGATGAGCTTCGAGGACCGCCTTGCCCATCTCGAACAAGGTCTGCTGCAAGGCTTTCGAGTCGACGTCGGCGAAGCGGTCGATCAAGAGGGCGCGGACGTCCGCGTAGGTGGTGTCCCAAGCGATATCGGTTGCCGTGTAACGCCACTCGACGGTGACCGTGGTGGCGAGGACGCGGTCGGCGGCGGGGCGCAGGGTGGTGTACTCGTCCACCAGGAAGCCCTCGAAGGCGGAGCCGGTGGACTTGAGCAGGGTGAGGTCTTTCAGACCCGCGATCACCCAGGCCTCATCGGCAGTGGCTGTGACGGCGGCGGTGCGCACCTCCTGCCCGCGGCGGATCCAGGTGTGGTCGTGCTCGCGCCCCGCGACGGTCGCGCGCTGCCACAGGTACTCCTCGATATCGATCCGGGCGCAGTCGACGGCGGCGAAACGGCTGGCGAAATGGCGGGCCAGATCGAGGCCGTAGTCCTCGATCGCACCGAGGCGGTCTTTGGCGAAGGCGTAGGCGGTGTTCTTCTGACTGTCGGTCGGCAGCACCGCGGACTGGTCGCCCTCGAGGTGGGCGGCCGCGAAATCGCCACGCAGCGTGGTGGATACGTTCACGTCGCGGATCTCGTGACGGGCGTTCTCGCGGTGGATGCGCACGACGCGGTTCTCGGCTTTGCCGTACTGGTTCGGCCCGAGGACGATCGCGCCCGATAGTGCGGTCATGTGGGTTCTCCTTCGTCTTCGGTCCCGGGCGAACCGGGACGATCGGCTGGAATCCCGGTCAGCGAGAAGGGCCGTCGTGCCACCGCGGACCGGGCAACTCGATGAACGATGCTGGGCTGTCGGACCTCTCGGGTCGCGGCACGGCCGATCGGCGGACGGGTCGCCGGTGGCCGAGAGACGGTGCGGTGAATGATGCTGGGCCGACCGAGTACGATCGCCGGGGAGGGGATGGCTGGGATTCGGACCGGCAACGAACACTCACCCCAGGGCGACGAGCTCCCGGACCAGCTCGGCTTCGTCCACCCGGGTGCTGCGCCCGTCGCGCACCACAACCTCCCCACCCACCAGCACCGTGTCGACGATCCGGCTGCTGCCGGTGGTGAGAATCGACGCTCCGGGATCGCGCACGGGCAGCGTCGCGAAGTCCCGCTCGAACCGGAGCAACGTCAGGTCGGCGACGTCCCCGACCGTAACCCCGCCCGAGCGCGCGGGCAGTCCGAGCGCGGAATTCGCGCCGCCCGAGGCGATGTCGAGCATGTCCGCGAACCCGAGCAGATCGGCCCGCCCGCGCACGGCGCGCTGCACGTAGGCGCCCGCGCGCAGCGATTCCAGCATGTCCTGGGTGTCGTTGCTGGCCGCGCCGTCCACGCCCAGCCCCACCGCGACGCCCGCGTCGAGCAGATCGGGCACGGCCGCCACGCCGCTGCCCAAGCGCATATTGCTCACCGGGTTGTACGACACCGCGACACCGCGTTCGGCGAGTGTGCGCCGTCCGGACTCGTCCAGCGCGACGCAGTGCACGGCGAGCACCCGATCCCACAGGAACCCGTGCGCGTCGAGGTAGTCGACCGCACCGAGCCCGGCGTGCTCGCGGCACATCAGGTCGTCGGTAGGCGTCTCGAGCAGGTGGATCGAGACGGGCAGCCCGCGCTCGCGCGCGAACTCACCGATCGCGCCCATCCCCTCCGGCGTCACCGATCGCGGATTGGGCACCGCGAGCCCGACCTGAATGACGCTGCCCTCGGTGTCTTTCAACAGTTGTTCGGTATGCGCGAGCACGTCGTCCAGCGGTTGCATGAGCCGCGGTTCGAACCCCCACCGCCGGCTGGCGTCCGCGCGGTCGGCGATCCCGCGCCCGAGCACGGCGCGAATCCCCGTATCGCGCAATCCTCGGACGACGGCGTCGTGCACCTCCGCCGAGGGATGCGGCCACATGTGCTCCATCAGCGTCGTGGTCCCGCTGCGCAACGCCTCCAGCGCCGCCGCCACCGTCGCCGTGTAGGCCCGCTCCGGGGTGATCGCGACGGCTTCCGCGCCGACCGCGAGCAACCACTCCAACAGCGGTGTCCCCTCGGCGATTCCGCGTTGCAGCGACTGCTGGAGGTGGGTGTGGGTGTTGACGAAGCCGGGGATCAGGTAGCCCCCGCGCCCGTCGACGCCGCCCGCGCCCGCCGTGCCCGCGGGCGCGATCGCCGTCACCAGCCCGTCCTCGATCAGCACATCACGGTCCGGCAGCCAGCCGCCGCCCGTGTAGACGGTCACGCCGGTGACGGTCGTGGTCATCGCATCCTCCGTAGAGCTCCGGAATCAGTGGTCAGCAGCCGGGATTGAACGGCAGCGTGGTGTGCACGGCGGCGGCGTCCCCGCACAGCCGCCGCAGCGCACCCAGCAGTCCGCGCAGCGCGGCGCTCATCGCGCCGGCCGGGCGAAGTTGGCGTTCACCCGCTGGTACAGGTAGTCCTCCGCGGTGATCGGCGGGTACTTGCCCGCCGGCCCGGAGATCACCACATCCCGGTTGGCCTGCGCGAAGAACGCGAGACTGTAGCGCGCGCCGCGGTATTCGCCGGGGCCGGGCGTCTTCACGCGATGGAAGTTGGAGGGCAGTCGGTCGTCGCTCCAGCGGGTGAGCATGTCACCGATATTGCAGGTGATCACCTCGTCGGCCGGTTCGATCGGCGTCCACTCCTGGGTCTCCATCTCCGCGCCGGGACACACTTGCAGACCGCCCTGCCCGGCACGCTGGAAAAGCAGTGTGAGGCAGTCGAAGTCGGTGTGCGCCCCGGCCCGCCAGGTGTCCGGGCCGAACTCCGCGTCCTCGGGCAGCGCGAAATAGTGCAGCAGTCGAAGCGTGCTCTGGTAGGCGGGTGTGGACGGGTCGTGCGCCGCGGCGAAGAAGTCCCGCTCGAAGCCGAGCTTGTCGGCGAAGCAGGAGAGCACCCGCATGGCCAGCTCCCAGCACGACGCCTCGAAACCCAGCACGGTGTCGCGGAATCCGGGCAGCTCGTCCTCGGTGGGCCACAGGTCGTCCATGTGCGGGCGGGTGACCTGGAAGGACTCCTTCTGGTCCGGCGTCCCGATGGAGGGCCGCACCTGCGTCATGGACTCCCAGCCGGAGTTGAAGCCCTTCTTCAGCGGGTACTTGCCCTTCACCTCGGCGGGCAGCGCGAAGTACGCCTCGGCCGCGGCGAACGCGGCCCGCACCCGCGCCAGGTCGATGCCGTGGTCGACGACCTGGAAGAACCCGATGTCGGTGGCGGCCGACCACAGCTCCTCGGTGATCGCCGCGCGCCGGGAGTCGAAGTCCGCCAGGCTGATCCGGCGGATCTCGCGGTCGGTGGTCTCGATCCCGAGCGCGCCCATCCTGGACTCGCGCTGCAATTCGGTGAGCGTCATGGGGAATCTCCTCGTGGTGGGGTCAGCGGATGCCGATGGACGGGTCGGTGAACCGTGGATCGAACAGTTGCGCGCCGGTCAGATCGGCGGGCAGATTCGCACCGCCCGCGTTGAGGATGGGGAGCAGCTGGTCGACGGTGCGCTGGGTGCGGGCGGGGTCGTAGGTGCCGAACGTGCCGCTCGCCCCGTTGGCGAGAAGCCCTTGCGCGGCAAGCAGTTCCGCGCCCGCCGCGGCCTGGCCCGCGCTGTAGGGCTTGTAGGCGAGGTCGGCGGCGATGATGTCGACGATGGTCTCGTTGGCCCGCTCCGGCGCGCCTACGTAGTCCACGCCGGACTGCTGGATGATCGGCACCAGCCGCTCCAGGCAGGGCGTCAGCGCGTCCAGCTTGTCGGGGCGCACCACCACGTTGGAGGCGTAGATGTCGAAGCCCGCGTCCTTGACCAGCGCGTACTTCACCGGCTTGTTCCAGGCGGGGGTGTCGTTCTCGTAGGAGTAGGGCTCGGAGTTCGCGAAACCCTGCTGGGCGATGGAGGGGTCCCCGACGAAACGGGCGGGGGCGCCGTCGTAGGTGGTGTCGAGCTGGCCGGCCTCGAGCAGGCCACTCGCGACCAGCCACTGCGGGAAGATCTGCTCCTTCGACACCACCACCGTCGCGCCGGACTTGCCGATATCGGCGATGGTCTGCCACTCCGGGTGGGTGGCCGGGTCCCACAGGAGGATCGCGGGGCTGTACTCGAGCAGCGGCGTCAGGCCGATCACCCGCTGGCTGCCCGCCGCCGCCACGAGCTGGTCGCCGTGCACGATGCCGAGGTCGATCTCCTCGTCGACGTAGAGCTGCGAGGACACCGACTGGAACCCGATCGCGGGGCCGCCCGCGCGCAGCGTGAGGTCGACGCCGGTGTCCTTGCCGCCCGCGACCAGCGGCCCGGTGACCGAGCGGGCGTCGGTGTCGACGGTGTAGCCGGGGCCGAGCATCTGGAACAGCGCGCCCATATCCGATTGCGGCTGCCATTGCAGCTGGATGTCGACGGTCGCGGGACACACGTCGGCGAGCGCCCGCGCGCCGGTGGCCGGCTCCAGCGCGACGGCGGCCGTGTCGGTGGCGTCGCCGCCGCACGCGGCCAGGGTGAGGGTGGCGAGGACCGCGGTGGCCAGGGCGGCCGGGGTGCGGAATCGGGATGGTGTCACTGGTCTCCTCGACGGGAAAGCGGCGGGGCAACGCCGGTCGAACGGGGTACCGCGGGGGCGGTGGTGGTCGCCGATCGGGTCGTCCGACGAACGACGACCACTATCGAACGCCGGTGATTACATGCAATGTCGGATTTGTTTCCACTCCGTGAACTCTCCCGATGACGCTGATATGTCCAGGTAAATACGCAGAAAGTCATCCCGGCGTAACACGGGGCAATTGCCACGTCATACATGTAATCCACCATTGGTCACGTTCGAGCATGTGGATCTGCATGCACACACCGACCCGGAGGCCAGGCATGGGGCTCGCGAACACGATGCGCGATTCGGACGCGCGGACACTGACCAAAGGCGTCGAGCTGTCCTTCGATTCCGTCACCAAGCGGTTCCCCACCGGAACCGTCGCCCTCGAGGGCATCGACCTGCGGGTGCGGCGCGGCGACTTCGTCGCCGTCGTCGGTCCCTCGGGCTGCGGCAAATCGACGCTGCTGCGCATGGCGGCCGGTCTGGAACGCCCGACCTCCGGGTCCGCGGCGGTCGCCACCGAATCGGTCGGCTTCATCTTCCAGGAGCCCACCCTGCTGCCGTGGCGCAGCGTGCGCCGCAACGTGGAGCTGTCCATCGAACTGCGCGGCGCCGACCGCGCCACCCGCCGGGCCCGCGCCGACGCCGCGCTGGCCGCCGTCGGCCTCACCGATTTCGCCGGGCAGCTGCCCAAGACGCTGTCGGGCGGGATGAAGATGCGCGCCTCGCTGGCCCGCGCGCTCACCCTCGCGCCGGAGGTGCTGCTGCTGGACGAACCGTTCGGCGCGCTCGACGAGATGACCCGCCTGGACATGCAGGGCGAACTCCAGAAGCTCTACAGCGACAAGGGATTCACCGCCATGTTCATCACGCACTCGGTGTCGGAGGCGGTGTTCCTCGCCAACCGGGTGGTGGTGATGACGCCCCGGCCGGGCCGGATCGCCGACGTGATCGACATCGACTTCCCGTACCCGCGCGACCCCGGCCTGCGCTACGAGCCCGCCTTCACCGACCACGTCTCCCGGATCTCAGCGTCCCTGCACGGAGGAACCCGATGACCGACACCGCCGTCCCCTTGGTGTCCCGCACCGAAATGCCCGCCACCGCGACGAAAGCCAGAGAACCGGCCGACCACTCGGCCACGCTGGGCCGCCTCGCCGGACGCACCGCGAGCGCGATCGGCCTGCCGCTCGCGTCGTTCGCCGTGGGGATCGCCGCCTGGTACGCCGTCACCTACCTCGTGCTCGCGCCGGAGCGCCGCTTCCTGCTGCCCGCCCCGCACCGCGTGCTCACCGAATCGCTGCTCGACCCCGCCCACGTGGGGCCGATGCTGGAGGCGCTCGCGGTGACCGCGCGCGTGGCCGCGATCGGATTCGCCGTGGCGGCGGTGGCGGGCGTCGCGATCGGCACCCTCATGAGCCGCGCCCGGTGGGTGGAGCGGGCGATCTACCCGTACGCCGTCGCCCTCCAGGTGATTCCGATCCTCGCCCTGGTGCCGCTGATCGGATTGTGGTTCGGCTACGGCACCTTCGCGCGCACGCTGGTGTGCGTGATCATCGCGCTGTTCCCGATCATCACCAACACGCTGTTCGGCCTGCAATCCGTGGAGCGCAGCCAGCACGAGCTGTTCACGCTGGCGCGCGCGTCGAAGTGGGACCGGCTGGTGAAACTCGAACTGCCCGCGGCACTTCCGTCCATCCTCACCGGTCTGCGGATCTCCGGCGGACTGGTCGTGGTGGGCGCGATCATCGGCGACATGTTCTTCGCGAAGGGCCAGCCCGGCATCGGCACCCTGCTCGACGTCTACCGCAGCCGGTTGCAGTCCGAAGACCTGTTCGCCGCCATCATCCTCGCCGCGCTGCTCGGCGTCACCGTGTTCGTCGTGTTCAGCGCCGTCTCGCGGGCGCTCGTCGGCAAGTGGCACACCTCGGGCGAGCACCGATGAATCACTCAGGGAGAGAACATATGTCCGACACGTTCGAAGTACCGGCCATCGATATCACGCCCTACCGCGTCGAATCGTCCGCCGAGGCGCGCGCCGAGCTCGCCGCGCGTCTGGACCGCGCCTGCCGGGAGGTGGGCTTCGTCCAGATCGTCGGGCACGGCATTCCCGACGAGGTCACCGGCGCCCTGGCCGACGCGCTCGACGCGTTCTTCGCACTGCCGCTCGACACGAAGAAGGAGTACCGGCGCCCCGTCACCGAGAATCGCGGCTACTCGCCGCCGAAGACCGAGTCGCTGAGCATGAGTCTGGGCATCGCGTCGGCGTCGATGATGAACGACTTCTACGAATCGCTCACCGTCGGCACCGAGGCCGCGGCCTACCCGGGCCTGACCCTGCCCGCCGTGAGCTACGCGCCCAACACCTGGCCGGGCGTGCTGCCCGAATTCCGGCCCGCGATCGAGGAGTACTTCCGGCACGCGCAGGAGCTGTCGCGAATCCTGTTGCGCGCGTTCACCGATGCGCTGCATCTGCCCGAAGGCTATTTCGACGCGCTCACCGATCACTCGATCGAAGTGCTGAAGATGAACAACTACGCGCTACCGGAATCCGAGATCCAGCTCGCCGGTGAGCTGACAGGCATGGGCGCGCACACCGACTTCGGCATCCTCACCATCCTCTGGGCCGACCGCGTACCGGGGTTGCAGGTGCTCGACGGGGACGGCGTGTGGCACGACGTGCAACCCGCCGAGGGCGCACTGCTGGTGAACCTGGGCGACGCCATGGCGCGCTGGACCAACGACCGGTGGCTGTCCACGGTGCACCGCGTGGACCCGCCCATCGTGGACGGCCGCATCCGGCGGCGGCGCTCGGCGGCGTTCTTCTTCGACGGCAACCACGACGCGGTGATCGAGACGCTGCCCGGCTGCCTCGGCCCCGGCGAGACCGGCTATCCGCCGATCACCATCGCCGAGAACATCGCCGCCAAGCTGGCGGGGATGAAGTCCGGCGTCGCGCCGGCCGGTCTGCGCGAAGCCGAGCGCGTGCTGGCGGCCCGCGACCGGTGATCCCGCGCGCGCCACGACGAGCCCGCCACGCCCCGCGTTACCGTGGGGCGTGGCCAGGACCAGCGGAGAACAACAGATGACGACGACCGAGCGCGCCCTGCTCGCCGAATCGGTCCACGCCACCCTGCGCGAACAGATCTTCGCGGGCGACCTGCCGCCCGGTACGCCGCTGAGCGTGCCCGCGCTGGCGGCGAAGCTGAACGTCAGCCGCACGCCGGTGCGGGAGGCGGTGCAGCAGCTCATCAACGAGGGCATCGCCGTCTATACCCGCAACGCGGGCGCCAAGGTCGACACCGTGGACGACGACACCATCCGGTCGGTGTTCCAGGTCCGCGAAGTCCTCGACGGGCTCGCCGCCTACCACGCCACGCTGCGGGCCACGCACCGCAACGTGGCGGAACTGTCGGCGATGCTCGACGAACAGCGCGATCTGCTGGACTCGCCCGCCGACCAGCGCCGCGACGCCCGGCTCGACCTCGAATTCCACACCGCCATCCGCGATATCGCCGACAACAAGCCGTTGAGCGAGGCCCTGTTCCGGCTGGACGGACAGGCGCACCTGTACCGCTCCGACATGTGGACCTCACCCGACAATCGCCGCATCGCCGTGGTCGAGCACGACCGCATCGTCGCGGCGATCCGCTCCGGCGACGCCGAGGGCGCGCGCTCGGCCGCCTGCGCGCACGTGGCCGGCCTGCTGGTGCGCACCCGGCGCAAGTGACGCCGGATTCGTACCTCGTGGGGGCGGTGCGCCGACCGTAGGTCGACTCCCCTGTCGACGCTGCGGAACCGCGTGAAGTTCACCCTGGCGGGCGAGGTGCTGGAGGCGGCGAACCCGCTGCTGCCGGGCCGCCCGCACGAGGAGTTGGTGCGCCACGTCGCGCAGGGCGCGTGCGAGAGTTGTGCGCGGGCACCGGCTACGCATCCCGGCTGCCGGCGCGGCGGCGGCCCGGCGCGCACGCGGTCGGCGTGGACATCTCCCCCGAGATGATCGCGGTCGGCCTGCGCAAGCTGTCGTCGGCGGGTATCACCACCGTCGATCTGGTGCGCGGCGATGTCGCCGCGCTCCCCTACCCGGACAACTCCTTCGACGTGGTGATGGCGGCGTTCGGCCTGCACGAGGTCCCGACGGAGGTGCGCCGCGCGGCGATCCGCGAGTCCGCCCGCGTGCTCACCCCCGGCGGTCGCTTCGTCGCCGTCGATCTCGACCGCCCCGCCCTGACCGGTCTCGCCGTGGACGCCTACCTCCTCGTCATGGAACCCGGGCACGCCCGCGAGGTCTGCGGCGACGGACTGGTGAACCTGCTGCGCGCCAACGGATTCCGCATCGACCACCACGATCCGGCCACGGCCGCGCGCCCCACCCGGACCGTCGTCGCCTGCCTGCTCCCGACCGGCTGAATCCGCGCCTGTCGCGGGACGACACCGACGCGTTCACCCCCGCGCCCGGGACTGCGGCACCCGCCATAAGTGAATCTTGCGACTTTCGTTGAAACCGGCCCATTGCCCGGCTTCGGCTGATACCTTACCGTGCTATGTGAATATCTATTAGATTCATTCCGGCAGCACCAAGGAGACACCGATGTCACGCCGAGCGCTCATCGCCGGTGTGGGGATGATTCCCTTCACCACCCCCAGCCGTACCGAGACCTACGACGTGATGGGCGAGAAGGCGACCAGGGCTGCGCTCGCCGACGCCGGGGTCGACTACTCGCTCATCCAGCAGGCCTACGCCGGGTGGGTGTACGGCGATTCCACCTCCGGCCAGGCCGCGCTGTACCGGGTCGGCCCCGCGGGCATCCCGGTGCTCAACGTGAACAACAATTGTTCGACCGGGTCGTCGGCGCTGTACCTGGCGCGCCAGGCCGTGGCCTCGGGCGCGGCCGAGTGCGTGCTCGCCCTCGGTTTCGAGCAGATGCAGCGCGGCGCGCTGGCCATGTCGTTCACCGACCGCCCGACGCCGTTCGACTCGTTCTCGGAGATCGTCCACGACATCCAGGGCACCAGCGAGGCGCCGTTCGCGGCGCAGTTGTTCGGGGGCGCGGGCCGCGAGTACGCGCACAAGTACGGTACCGCGCCGGAGACCTTCGCCGCGATCTCGGTGAAATCGCGAAAACACGCCGAACACAACCCTTACGCGGTGTTCCGCGACGAGCTCACCGTCGAGGAAGTGCTCGCCTCCCCGCACATCTACGGCCCGCTCACCCGCCTGCAGTGCTGCCCGCCCACCTGCGGCGCGGCAGCCGCCGTGGTCTGCAGCGAGGACTTCGCCCGCACGCACGGATTGCGCGCCGATGTCGCGATCGCGGCGCAGGCGATGACAACCGACACCGCCTCGACGTTCGAATCCCGGTCGATGGCCGCGATCGTCGGCTACGACATGGCGCGCGAGGCCGCCCGGCAGGTGTACGAGGCCAGCGGTGTCGGCCCCGAGGACATCAAGGTCGCCGAACTGCACGACTGCTTCACCGCCAACGAACTGCTCACCTACGAGGCACTGGGCTTCACGCCCGAGGGCACGGCCGAGAAGTTCATCCTCGACGGCGACAACACCTATGGCGGGCGGGTCGTGACCAACCCGTCGGGCGGGCTGCTGTCGAAGGGACATCCGCTGGGCGCCACCGGACTCGCGCAGTGCGCCGAACTGGTGTGGCAACTGCGGGGCGAGGCCGACGCACGCCAGGTGGACGGCTGCATCGTCGCGCTCCAGCACAATATCGGCCTCGGCGGTGCCACGGTCGTCACGCTCTACGAAAAGGTGGGCCGATGATCGGTACCGGACTCGCTCCCTCGACGCTGTACATCGACGCGGGCCGGCTCCGCTTGTTCGCCAAGGCGATCGGCGAGCCGAACCCCACCGACGTGGTGCCGCCGACGTTCTTGTTCGCGATCGAACTCGAACAGCCCGACCCGTTCGCCTGGCTCGCCGAGCTCGGCGTGGACCTGCGCAAGGTCCTGCACGGGGAGCAGTCGTTCGTCTACCACTCCCCCGCGCGCGCCGGCGACACGCTCACCGCGACGCCGCGTATCACCGACACGTACCAGAAGAAGGGCGGCGCGTTGACGTTCATCGTGAAGGAGACGGCAGTGACCCGCGCCGACGGCTCGGCCGTCGCCGACCTGAAAACCGTTGTGGTGGTGCGCAAATGACCGTCACCGTCGGCACCGAACTGCCCCCGCTGAAACTGCCCCCGATCTCGCGGACCACGCTGGCGCTGTTCGCCGGCGCCTCGGGCGATCACAACCCGATGCACATCGACATCGATGTCGCGCGCTCGGCCGGGCTCGACGACGTGTTCGCGCACGGCATGCTGTCGATGGCCTACCTCGGCAGGCTGCTCACCTCGTGGGTTCGGCAGGAGGGCATCCGGTCGTTCCAAGTGCGCTTCGCGGCCATCACACCGGTACACGCCGAACCGATCTGCACGGGCACGGTGACCGCCGTCGACGGCGATATCGCCACGGTCGACCTCGCGGTCACCCTGCCCGACGGCACCGTCACCCTGACCGGTGACGCCCGCATCTCCCTTCAGGAAGGACTCGTACACCATGGGTAATCTCGACGGCAGGATCGCGATCGTCTCCGGCTCCGGCCGCGGCATCGGACGCGAGATCGCACTCAAACTGGCCGCCGAAGGCGCGCGCGTGGTCGTCAACGACCTCGACGCCGAACCGGCGAAGGAGACGGTCGCCGCCATCGAGGCCGCGGGCGGCACCGCCACCACCTGCGTCGGCAGCGTCACCGAATCCGGGTTCGGCGAGCGGTTCGTGCAGACCGCGGTCGACACCTACGGCGGCCTCGACATCATCGTCAATAACGCCGGCTACACCTGGGACAGCGTCATCCAGAAGATGACCGACGAGCAGTGGGACGCGATCCTCGACGTGCACCTCAAAGCGCCGTTCCAGATCCTGCGCGCCGCGCAGCCGGTGATCAGCGACCTGGTGAAGAAGGCGCGGCAGGCCGGCGAGCCCGTCCCCTGCCGCAAGGTCGTCAACATCTCCTCGCTCGCGGGCACCGGCGGCAACGCCGGGCAGGCCAACTACTCCGCGGCCAAGGCGGGCCTCACGGGCCTCACCAAGACGATCGCCAAGGAGTGGGGCCGCTACAACGTCACCGCCAACACGGTCGCGTTCGGCCTGATCAAGACCCGGCTCACCGAGGCGCCCGCCGACACCGGCGGCACCATCGACGTGGCGGGCAAGCAGATCAAGGTCGGCGTCAACCCCGACCTGCTCGCGGCCATGGAGCGGATGATCCCGCTCGGGCGCGGCGGCGCGCCCGCCGAAGCCGCGGGCGCGGTGTACCTGCTGTGCACGCCGGAGTCCGACTACGTCAGCGGGCAGACGCTGGTTTGCGGCGGAGGGTTCGATTTCTGATGTACCTCACGCAGTCGCTGCACCGCGCGCTCCAGCAGCGCCCCGACGCCCTCGCGACGATCTACGGGGAGCGCACCCGCACCGTCGCCGAATCGGCCGACCGCGTCGCGCGATTCGCGGGTGCCCTGCGCGGGCTCGGTGTCGGCAAGGGTGACCGCGTCGGCATTCTGGCGCTCAATTCCGATCGGTATCACGAGTACTACATCGCGGTGCCGTGGCTCGGGGCGGTCGTCAACCCGGTCAACATCCGGTGGAGTCCCGCCGAGATCGTCTACTCGCTGCGGGATTCGGGCACGACGACGCTGCTCGTGGACGACATGTTCGCCCAGGCCCTGCCCGCGATCCTGGCGGAGTACCCGCTCGAACACGTCGTGTTCATCGGCGACGGGGAACGGCCCGACGGCACCCTCGACTACGAGACGCTGGTGGCCGAGTCCGATCCGGCGCCCGACACCCGAACCGGCGGCGCCGAGCTGCTCGGCCTCTTCTACACCGGCGGCACCACCGGCTTCCCCAAAGGCGTGATGCTCAGCCACGACAACGTCGTCACCTCCGCGCTGGGCGCACTCGCCACGACCGACCTGGCGACCCGCCACGGCCGCCTGCTGCACGCCGCGCCGATGTTCCACCTCGCCGACTACGCGGCGTGGAACATCGGCAATGTCCTGGGCGCGACGCACGTGATCGTGCCGGTGTTCACCCCGCCCGGCGTGCTGAAAGCCATGGCCGAACACCGGGTCACGGATTCGCTGCTGGTCCCGACCATGATCCAGATGCTCGTCGACGACCCCGGCGCGGCCGAGCACGACCTGTCCGGCCTGCGCCGCGTGCTCTACGGCGCCTCACCGATCTCCGAGGCGCTGCTCGAGCGGGCGGCGAAGGCCTTCCCCTCGGCGGAGTTCACCCAGGCCTACGGCATGACCGAGCTCTCCCCGATCGCCACGCTGCTCACCGCCGAGGACCACCGGCGGCCCGAGTTGCGGCGCGCCGCCGGGCGGGCCGTCGCACACGCCGAGGTGCGCGTGGTCGATCCCGACGGGAACGAGGTGCCACGCGGCACCGTGGGCGAGATCGTCGTCAAAGGCGACAACGTGATGCTCGGGTACTGGAACAAACCCGAGGAGACCGCCGCCGCGGTGGTCGACGGGTGGATGCACACCGGCGACGGCGGCTACATGGACGAGGCGGGCTACGTGTTCGTCGTGGACCGGCTCAAGGACATGATCGTGACCGGCGGCGAGAACGTCTACAGCGCCGAGGTGGAGAACGCGCTGGCCAAGCATCCCGCCGTCGCCCAGTGCGCGGTGATCGGCATCCCCGACGCCGACTGGGGTGAGCGGGTGCACGCGGTGGTCGTCCTCGCGCCCGGCCGGACGGCCACGGCCGAGGAACTCGGTACCCACTGCAAGTCCCTCATCGCGAACTACAAGATCCCGCGCAGCGTCGAGTTCGCCGACGCGTTGCCCCTGTCGGGCGCCGGTAAGATCCTCAAACGCGAGCTGCGCAAGCCGCATTGGGAACAGGCCGGCCGCGACGTGTCATGAGACGGAGAAGGGGGTGCGGGTGAGCGGGAGTCCGGCCACGCGTGACGCCCGCCCCGCACGCGGCACACGCCCGGCGAACCGCCGGGCGCTCATCCTCGACGCGGCCACCGAGCTGTTCGCCCGCGACGGGTACGCCAACGTCGCGATGAGCGATATCGCCGAGGCGGTCGCCGTCGGCCCCTCCGCGCTCTACCGGCACTTCCGCGGTAAGCGGCAGCTGCTCGAAGCGGTGATCACCGACTCGCTCGACGCCGCCGACCGGCTGCTGGACGAGACCGAGTCCGGCGCCCGTCCGCTCGCCTCGGACCTGGCCGCGGCCGCGATCGCGCAACGCCACGTCGGTGTGCTGTGGCGGCGTGAGGCCCGGCAGCTCCCCCCGGACACCCGCACCGCGCTGCACCACCGCATGCGCGGGTTCCGCCGCCGGGTGGCCGACCAGATCGCCGCGCAGCGTCCCGACCTCGGTGCCGAGGCTACCGTTCTGCTCGCGACGTGCGCGGTGGCCGTCGCGACCAGCGTCTCGTTCCACAACGTGACCCTGCCCGAACCCGAATTCTCCACGCTGCTCGGCACATTGATCGAGACCGTCGTCCACGCCCCCGTGCCCGCGCTCCGGACGGGGACATCGGGTGCCGCGCCGGAGGCGCCGCTGCGCCCCGGCACGCGGCGTGAGCAACTGCTGGCCGCCGCGATCGACCTGTTCGCCCGCGACGGCTACGCCCACGTCGGTATGGAGGACATCGGTACGGTCGTCGGCATCGCCGGGCCCAGCGTCTACCACCACTTCGCCCGCAAAGAGGACGTGCTGGCCGCCGCACTCACCCGTGGCGCCGAATGGCTGCGCATCGACATGAATCGCGCCCTCGCGGCCGCGCGCGACGACACCGACGCGGTGCGGGCGCTGATCGCGAGCTATCTCGCCTTCGCGTTCGACAACCCCGGCCTGGTGCAGGTCCTGCTCACCGAGGTGATCCACCTCCCCGAGCCGCACCGTCAGCAGATTCGCGCCGTCCAGCTGGACTACGTCTTCGACTGGGTCCGCACCGTCCGAGCCGTCCACCCGGAGTGGTCGGCGCCCGCGGCCCGCCTCCGGGTGCAGGCCGTCCTCGGGATGCTCAACGACATCGCCCAGACCCGACTGCCCGTGCGCTACACCACCGTTCGGCAGGCTTCCGCACTGGTCGCGGAAGAACTCCTGGCGCTCGGCGCGACCGTGGGTACCCTGTCGCAGGCGTGACGCCGCGAGCCCCGTCCGAACGCAGGGGACGGGGCGGCGGCCCCCTCCCCTGCGCGAAACAGCCCGGTGTCAGGCGAGTTTCAGCCCGCGCCCGATGATCTCCTTCATGATCTCGGTGGTGCCGCCGTAGATGGTCTGGATGCGGGCGTCCATGTAGGCCTTGGCGATCGGGTATTCCTTCATGTAGCCGTAGCCGCCGTGCAGCTGCAGGCAGCGGTTGATGAGGTCGAGCTGCTCCTCGGTGCTCCACCACTTCGCCATGGCCGCGTCCTCGACGCTGAGCTTGCCCGCGTTCAGCTCCTCGATGAAGCGATCCACCATGATCCGCACGGCGGTGGTCTTGGTGGCCAGTTCGGCGAGCACGAAGCGGGTGTTCTGCAGCGCGCCGATCGGCTTGCCGAAGGCCTTGCGGTCGCGCACGTACTGGCAAGTCATGTCGAGGCAGGCCTCCATCGCGGCGGCGGCCATGACGGCGATGGACAGGCGCTCCTGCGGCAGGTTGTGCATGAGGTGGATGAAGCCCATGCCCTCGGTGCCGAGCAGGTTGGCGGCGGGCACGCGCACGTCGGTGAAGCTGAGCTCGGCGGTGTCCTGGGCTTTGAGGCCGATCTTGTCGAGGTTGCGGCCGCGCTCGAAGCCGGGCATGCCGCGCTCGACCACCAGCAGGCTGAAGCCCATGGCGCCCTTCTCCGGATCGGTCTGGGCGACGACGATCACGATGTCGGCGTTGATGCCGTTGGTGATGAAGGTCTTGGCGCCGTTGAGGATCCACTCGTCGCCGTCGCGCACCGCACGCGCCTTGATGCCCTGCAGGTCCGAGCCGGTGCCCGGTTCGGTCATGGCGATGGCGGTGATGAGCTCCCCGGAACAGAAGCCGGGCAGCCAGCGCCGCTTCTGCTCCTCGTCGGCCAGCTCCAGCAGGTAGGGCGCGACCACGTCGTTGTGCAGGGCGAAGCCCAGGCCCGAGTACTGCCCCTTCACGCACTCCTCGGTGATGATCGCGTTGTAGCGGAAGTCCTGCACCCCACCACCGCCGAACTCCTCCGGCACGGCCATGCCGAGGAAGCCCTGCTTGCCCGCCTCGAGCCACACGTCGCGATCGACGATGCCCTGCTCTTCCCACTTCGCGTGGTGGGGCGCGACGTGCTGATCGAGAAACTTGCGGAACGACTCCCGGAACAGATCGTGCTCGGGCTCGAAAAGTGTGCGCTCCACAACCAACCTCCTGGTGACACCCGGCCGGTCCACACCGACCCGTCGTTACCGCACACGGTACCCGAAACATGAATGACTGTTAACTTCACGCCCGGAGAACGCGCGGTTTCACCAGGAAAAGCGGAGTAGACGGAGTCCGATCCAGCGCCACTCCCGGCAAACCTGACCACCCGGCGGAGAGCGCGCGAACCCATAGCCGACGACGATCACGCGGGCAGGCCCAGCGATGGTGCTGCGCTGCCGCCCGGCCGCTCGGTCGCCGCCCGTGCCGTCGACCAGGCGGAGAGTGGGGCCGCGGGACCGAGGTGCCGACCGGGCGGTGGAGGTCGAGCCCATCACGGCGGAGTGCGCAGAGAGCTGTGGGGCGCGCTCGCCGACGGTCCCGCAGCCGGGTGAGGTAGGAGGTGGTCCGATCGGATCAGAACGGGAGCAACCCGCGGAGGCGGCCGGTGAGGGTGCGGCCGGAGTCGCGGTCGCGTTCGGCGAGCAGGAATTTCAGTTCCTCTTCGAGGGCCTTGCGCACGACGTCGCGCAGTTCGGTGGCGGCGGCGTCGAGATCGCCCGCGCCGCGCCACGGCGCCGGATCGATGGGCACGCCGGCGGAGAAGTAGAAGCGCTCCGGGCGCGGCAGGAAGGTGGGGCCCACGCCGCGCAGCAGGGGCGGGGTGAGGTCGGGCTTGAGGCCGAGGGCCTGCACGGTCCAGCGCAGCGGCCGCAGGACGGGGTGGTCACCGTCGAAGACGATGTCGAACGCGTCGTCCACGCCGATCATGGCGACCGGCACGATCGGCACGCCCGCCTCCAGCGCCATCCGCGCGAAACCGGTGCGCCCCTCCCACTTGAGCAGGTACTTCTCGTTCTTGCGGCGCACCGCCTCGCGCCCGCCGCCGGGGAACACCAGCACCGCCTCGCCGCGCCCGAGCAGCGCCATGCAGTTGTCGCGGGTGCCGCGCACCGCGCCGTAGTGGTGCAGGAAGTGCCGCACGCCGGGCACCGCGATGAGCACGTGCTCGGCCAACCCCCGGATGACGCGGCCGCGCTCGCGCAGCACGGCGGGCATCAGCAGGGGCGCGTCGATGGCGCCCATGAGGTTGTGGTTGCCGACCAGCAGGACCGGGCCGTCGGCGGGGATGTTCTCCAGGCCGAGGAATCGCGGACTGGTCCAGGCGCGCAGTGGGGCGAGCAGCGCCTCGAGGACGCGCAGGTCGGTCTCGCCGAGGCGCACGTCGAGCGGTGCGCCGTCGGACAGCTGGGCCACGGCGGGCGAGGATTCAGGCATGTGTCGTCCCCATCGGATGTCGATAATCCCGGCACATCGTCGTACGGAATGAAAGTCCCCTGCACCACGGACGGTCGCGGCGTCGCGAACCAGACTACCGGATCACGGTGGAACAGGTTGCAGGATGGTCGCTCGGCGAGGTGGGATCGGTCACACCGCATGGCGCCGCAACGACCACCGAGGCCGAATTGCCGTGCGAATCCCCTTGTCCGCCAGGGTGATTCCGGGAGTGACACCCGGCACGAACGAACCGCCCCGCACATCACCACCACGGGCGCGTACGGAGCGGTCGGTTCTACTTCTCGGCGGCCACCGGCACGCCGCCGTCGGCGAACTCCGACAGCGCCGCGGCCAGCGCGCGCGGCACCAGGGCGCGCACCCGGGTGCCGGTCTCCTCGTGCTCGGTGGACAGCAGCCTGCCGTCGGCGTGGATGCGCGCGAGCAGGTCACCCCGCGTGTAGGGCAGCAGCACGCCGACCTCCACGTCGAGCCCGCCCAGCACGGTGGCCAGACGGGTGCGCAGCTCCTCGATGCCCGCGCCGGTGCGCGCGGAGACGAACTCCGCGTCGGGCAGCACCCCGCGCAGCCGGGTGAGCTCCGTCGGGTCGGCGGCGTCGATCTTGTTCACCACCAGCAACTCCGGCGGCGCGGCCGACCCGGCCTCCTTGATCACGTCGGTGATCACCTCGCGCACGGCCTTGATCTGGTCGGCCGGCATCGGGTCGGAGCCGTCCACCACGTGCAGCAGCAGGTCCGCGCCGGTCACCTCCTCCAGCGTGGAGCGGAACGCCTCGACCAGCTGGGTGGGCAGGTGCCGCACGAAGCCGACGGTGTCGGTGAACACCACCTCGCGCCCGTCGTCCAGCTCGGCGCGGCGGGTGGTGGGGTCCAGGGTGGCGAACAGCGCGTCCTGCACCAGGATGCCCGCGCCGGTGAGCGCGTTCATCAGGCTGGACTTGCCCGCGTTGGTGTAGCCGACGATGGCGACCTGCGGAATGCCCGACGAGGTGCGCCGCGCCCGCTTGGTCTCGCGCGCGGTCTTCATCTCGCGGATCTCGCGCCGCAGCTTGGCCATCCGCTCGCGGATGCGGCGGCGGTCGGTCTCGATCTTGGTCTCACCGGGACCGCGCAGGCCCACACCTCCATTGCTGCCCGCCCGGCCGCCGGCCTGGCGGGACATGGACTCACCCCAGCCGCGCAGCCGCGGCAGCATGTATTCCATCTGGGCCAGCGCGACCTGCGCCTTGCCCTCGCTGGAGGTGGCGTGCTGGGCGAAGATGTCCAGGATCAGCGCGGTCCGGTCGATCACCTTGACCTTGACGACCTTCTCCAGCGCGGTCAGCTGGGCCGGGGTCAGCTCGCCGTCGCAGATGACGGTGTCGGCGCCGGTCTCGAGCACCACCGAGCGCAACTCGTCGGCCTTGCCGGAGCCGATGTAGGTCGCGGGGTCGGGCCGGTCGCGACGCTGGATCAGCGCGTCGAGCACCTGCGAGCCCGCGGTCTCGGCGAGCGCGGCCAGCTCGGCCATGCTCGCGTCGGCCTGCGCCGCCGAACCCGAGGTCCACACCCCGACCAGCACGACCCGTTCCAGGCGCAGCTGCCGATACTCGACCTCGGTGATGTCGGTGAGCTCGGTGGACAGTCCTGCCACGCGCCGCAGCGAACCGCGGTCCTCGAGCTGGAGTTCACCGACGGTGGGCTCGGCGCTCCACCCGTTGCGCCGCATGCGGGCGGCATGTTCGGCCACCACGTCACCCTCGCGCGATTCCTCGGCCGGGTCCAGATCGTCGGCCTCGGTCATATCGAATGTCTCTGAATTCCTCATACGCCTTCCATGCTGCCAGGTCCGGCGACCCGGCGCATTCGGTTATCCGCCCGGCGAACGGTCACAGACCGTCCCACCACGGGCCCGCGAGCCTGCCGGTCGCGACGAGTTCGGACGGCCCGCGCAGCGTCGCGGACCCGTTCGCCACCGTGACGGTCACCGCTCCCCCGGGCACCCGCACCGTCACCTCGCCGGTATCGGTGGCGATCGCGAAACCCTCCGCGGCCAGCGCCGCCGCCGCGGCCGCGACGGTTCCCGTTCCGCAGGAACGGGTTTCGCCGACACCGCGTTCGTAGACGCGCATGTCGACGGCGCCGTCGCCGCCGAGCGGGGTGAGGATCTCGATGTTCACCCCCTGCGGGAACAGGTCGGGGTCGTAGCCCGGCGGGACGGTCAGATCCAGTTTGGCCAGCGCCTCGGCCGACAGTCCCCGCTCCACGCAGGCCAGGTGCGGATTGCCGACATCGATGCCGAGACCGGGCACCGCCCAGCCCGCGATCGACGCGGTGGATTCGCCGAGTTCGCGCACCACCCCCATGCCCACCGTCACCTCACCGCGCACCGGATCGGCCGCGTGCACGGTCACCGGGCGCGCCCCGGCGCGGCTGCCCACCACGTGCTCGCCGCGCGGCTCGCGACCGGTCGCGGCCAGGTAGTGCGCGAAGACGCGCACGCCGTTGCCGCACATCTCGGCGATCGAGCCGTCGGCGTTGCGGTAGTCCATGAACCAGTCGTCCCCGCTCACGCCCTCGGGCAGCGCGGGGAGCACGCCCGCCGCGAGCAGCGCGCCCGCGCGGGCCACCCGCAGCACGCCGTCGGCGCCGAGCCCGCGCTGCCGGTCGCAGAGCGCGGCGACGCGCTCGGGGGTGAGGTCGAGGCGGACATCCTCGTCGGGCAGCACCACGAAATCGTTCTGGGTGCCGTGGCCCTTGCTGAACTCGATGTCCGTCACGCGTGTGATCTCCTCATGTCGTCATCTGGCGAACGTCCGGCGCTGCCGGGAAATTTCGTAGAGCCCCACCGCGCCCGCCGACGGCGCGCCCAGCGAGCTGGCGGTGCCGCCCATCGGGATGGACAGCACCTCGTCACAGGCATCCTGCCAGGCCGCGCTCATCCCGGAGGTCTCGTTGCCCACCACCAGGATCACCGCGTCGGTGAGGTCGCGGTCGTAGAGCGGGCCGGCGCCGTGCTCGTCGGTGCCCAGCACGGCGGTGGGGATGCCGCGCGCCACCTGCCGGTCGCGCAATGCCAGCACCTGCGCGGGCCCGGCCGCCCGGTACACCGGCACCGCGAACAGCGAGCCCGTGGAGGCGCGCACCGCCTGCGGGTCGTACTGGTCGGCGCCGTGCCCGGTGACGATCACCGCGTCGGCGCCGAACGCGTCGGCCGAGCGGATCAGCGTCCCGAGGTTGCCCGGCGAGTTGGGGCGGTCGAACACCACGATCACGGGCGCGTCCTCGCCCGGCTCACCGGGCGCGAACTCGTCCAGATCCGGGTGCCGCGTCTCGGCGACAGCCACCAATTCCGGTGTGCCGCTCGCCTTCTCGCCCAGATCGGCCATGAGCTCGGGCACCAGCCCGACGCTCGGCACATCGGTGTCGTCGAGCAGGTCGCGCGCCCACGACGAGAGTTCAGGCCCGCCGAGCCGGTAGATCAGCGTCTCCAGCGGCCAGCCGCTGGCCACCGCCTGGGTGATCGGGCGCACGCCCTGCACCAGGAACCGGCCGTCGCGGTGCCGTTTGGTGCGGTTGTTCAGGTAGGCCTGCCACACCTGCACGGAAGCGTTGCGGGTGCTGACGCGTCGGGTCACTGCGGGGTCCGTTCTGTGTCGTGTCGCGCGGTCGCGACGGCGGCCAGCGCCGCGTCGAGCAGCCCCGGATCGGCGCCGTCCAGCCAGCGGACCCGAGGGTCGCGGCGGAACCAGGAGCGCTGCCTGCGCACGTAGCGCCGGGTGCCGATGAGGGTGCGTTCGCGGGCGTGGTCCAGATCGTATTCGCCGTCCAGGTGGGCGAGCACCTGCGCGTAGCCGATGGCGCGGCGGGCGGTGACGCCGTCGCGCAGGCCCCGGTCGAGCAGGCCGATCACCTCGTCCACGAGTCCGGTCTCGAACATGAGCGCGGTGCGGCGCTCGATGCGCTCGTCCAAGGCGGCGGTGTCCCGGTCGACGCCGAGAATGACGGTGCCCCAGCGCGGTTCGCCGATCACCGGGGCGGAGGCCGCGAACGGCCGCCCGGTCAGCTCGACCACCTCCAGCGCGCGCACCATGCGCCGGCCGTCGGTGGGCAGGATGGTGCGCGCCGCGACCGGGTCTGCGGCGCGCAGGGCGGCGTGCACCGCCGCGACGCCTTCGGTCTCGAGCACCCGTTCCCAGCGGGCGCGGACCTCGGGATCGGTGGCGGGGAACGCCCACTCGTCCAGCAGCGCCTGCACGTACATCATCGAACCGCCGACCACGATCGGAACGCGGCCGCGGGCCAGGATGTCCTCGACGTCGGCGGCGGCCGCCCCCTGGTAGGTGGCGACGCTGGCGGTCTCGGTCACGTCGAGCACGTCGAGCTGGTGGTGCGGGATGCCGCGCCGCTGCGCGGGCGGCAGCTTCGCGGTGCCGATGTCCATGCCCCGGTACAGCTGCATGGCGTCGATATTGACGATCTCGCCGCCGAGGCGTTCGGCCAGGTCGAGGCCCAGATCGGACTTCCCCGTCGCGGTGGGGCCGACCACGGCGATCGGGAGGGTCATCGCGCCTCCCGGGTGGGCCGCCAGAGGCTCACGTGGTAGCCGACGCCGAAAGGTGCTGCGCGATACAGGGTTTCGACGGATGGGTCGGCGGGGTCGGTGGCGAACAGTCCGCCGAGCGCCTGGTAGGCGGGGCGGCCCGCGAGGACCAGTTCCGCGCACCGCCCGGGGTCGAGCGCGTGCAGGCCCGCCCGGTCGCCCGCGCTCAGCGCACGGTCCAGCTCGTCCTGGTGCGCCTCGGCGCGTTCGTCGAAATAGCCGGGCGAGTTCTTCGCCAGGGTCGCGGCGCCGTCGGCCACGACCAGCACGCCGTGCGGTTCGGGGTCGGCGTCCAGTTCCGCGCGCAAAATCGCGCCCACGTCGGCGCAGCCCTCGGCCGCGGTGGCGGCCGCGACGATGCGCGCGTCGGCACGCGCCTCGGGCGCGACCTGCTCGCGCAACCATCCGGCGATCAGCGCGGCAAGCGGCAGCAGCGGGTCGGGCGGACCGGCCGCGCCGCCCAGGGAAACGCGCACGTCCGCACCGAAACCACGGAACGTGCCGCTCGCCTCCGGTCCGAGCGAGGCCGCTTCGGGCCCGGCGCCGAGCACCGTCCACCGCGCGGCCACGGCCGCCAGCCGCTGCCCCGCCGCCAGCACGGCGGCGCGCAGCGACACCAGCGGGTCGTCGGCGTCCGCCCCGGTCGCGGCCACCGGGCGGCCGGACAGTTCCGGGACCAGGACCGGCGGCGACGGAACCAGGGCGGCGATACTCAACACGCGGTAAACGGTAGCGGTTCGCCCGCGCGGCCCGCCGCACGGCGGTGCCCGCTCACCCACGCCCCCGGCTTCTCGTGTCTGTGGGGTCAATCGCCGCCGAGATTGATAGTGTCGAGGGACGACAACCCAGGTCATGACGGGTTGACAGCTCCCGGGGTTCGCGCCCTCGGGGGTGAGGGGACCTATGGTCCACAGGGCTCGGACCGGGTTGCACGGGATGAGCCAGGGTGTAACCAGGCAGCCGTGACGCGCGGCAGGGACGGAGAGCAATGACCGACAGCAACGGAACCGCGAAGGCCACCCCCGGCACCGCGCCGCGCCCCTCCGGTGCACCCAAGCCGGGCGCCGGGACGGCCCATCCCAAGCCGCACGCCGTCCCGGGTCACGATCATCCGCACCCCGTGGTGGTCCCCACCGTCACCGATCCGAGCAAATGGGGCCGCGTCGACGAGGACGGCACCGCCTGGGTGAAGACCGCCGACGGCGAGCGCGTCATCGGGTCCTGGCAGGCCGGCGATGCCGCCGAGGGCCTAGCCCACTTCGGCCGCCGCTTCGACGATCTGGCCACCGAGGTCGGGCTGCTCGAAGCCCGCCTCGCCGCGGGCGCCGACGCGCGCAAGACCAAGGCCGCCGCCCTGGCGCTGGCCGAGTCGCTGCCCACCGCCGCCGTCATCGGCGATATCGAGGGCCTCGCCAAACGGCTCGAGGCCATCACCGAGCACTCCGAGGAAGCGGCCGCACACGCCAAGGAGGAGAAGGAGCGCGCCCGCCACGAGCACACCGAGCGCAAGGAAGCGCTGTGCGCCGAGGCGGAGAAGATCGCCGCGGAGTCCACCCAGTGGAAGGCCGCGGGCGACCGGCTGCGCGAGATCCTCGACGAGTGGAAGACCATCCGCGGCGTCGACCGCAAGGTGGACGACGCGCTGTGGAAGCGCTACTCCAAGGCGCGCGAATCGTTCAACCGCCGCCGCGGCGCGCACTTCGCCGAACTCGACCGCGAACGCGCCGCCGCCAAGGCGCGCAAGGAAGAGCTGTGCGTGCGCGCCGAGGAACTGTCCGGTTCCACCGACTGGGTCGGCACCGCGGCCGTGTTCCGCGATCTGCTCACCGAGTGGAAGGCGGCGGGCCGGGCGCCCCGCGAGGCCGACGAGGCGCTGTGGCGGCGGTTCAAGAGCGCCCAGGACGTGTTCTTCGCCGCGCGCAACGCCGCGGTCTCCGAACGCGACGCGGAGTTCGAGACGAACGCCACCGCCAAGGAGGAACTGCTGCGCGCCTACGGCCACATCGACCCGGCCAACGGCCTGGACGCCGCCCGCGCCGCGCTGCGCGAACTCCAGGACAAGTGGGACGCGATCGGCAAGGTGCCGCGCGAGCGCATGCAGGAGCTCGAGGGCAAGCTGCGCGCCATCGAGAAGCGGGTCCGCGAGGCTGTGGACGCCCAGTGGCGGCGCACCGATCCGGAGGCGGTGGCCCGCGCCGCCCAGTTCCGCGAGAAGGTCGCCCACTTCGAGGAGCAGGCCGCCAAGGCGCAGGCCGCGGGCAAGCAGCGCGACGCCGAGAAGGCGCTCGAGCAGGCCAAGCAGTGGCGGGAATGGGCCGAGGCCGCCGAGGGCGCCGTCAGCAACCGCTGAGTTCACGAATCACCCTGCGCACCAAGCACTTTCGCGTGGTCATTCAGGGTTGCGGCATGCGTGGGGCTCGGGGTGGTCGCCGGGGACGCTGCCGTGAGTGTGGATGATCCTCACGCCGATCGCGCTGCCCCGCGCCCACTCGCCCAACAGTCCCCCGGACTCACTCGCCCAGCAGGCGGCGGCGCTCCTCGTTCTCGGCGGCCGCGGCGGCGTTGCGGCGCTGTTCTTCGGCGGCCAGGTGCATGGCGGTGCGGCTCCAGACGACGCGGACCCAGTGGAAGGTCAGGGTCATCACGGCGAGCACGCCCAGGATCAGGCCGATGCCGGGACCCGCCCCGACGTAGTTGTCCAGGCCGGGGGTCTGACGGTGCCAGATGGCCAGCACGCCGAACACGCTCGCGACGGCCGAGCCCGCGACGGCGATCCAGGCCAGCACCCAGCGCCGGGTCATCAGCGCCAGGAGCGAGAAGCCGATGCCGAACACGGCGATGAACGCGACGAACAGGCGCGAGGGCAGCCCGATGTGCTCGATCGTGCTCGCCTCGGTGTTCAGCAGCACGTCGAAACCGCGCGCGGTGCCCGCGTGCGGCAGCGCCAGCGAGAGCAGCAGCGCGAACACCGCGACCGCCACCACCATGGCCCGCGCACCCGGGTCGATCTCCCCCGCGAGGCGCCGCTCGACACTGTCGAGGTCGTCGCGGAACTGTTCGAATTCCCTGCTCTCCACCGAGCTCACGGCGCTCTCGTCTCCTTCGGGCGGCTGGACCGGACGGCTGTTCGCCTCCACTGTGCCATCCCCGTCGCCCGCCGCGTCCGCCGACCCACTACGCGCGGTAGTACCGGAGTCGTCGCCGGGGCGGCGCTCGTCGTCCGGATCGGTCCCGCGCGCCGCGCTCATGTCCCGCAGCCGGTCGCGCAGCCCGCGGCCACCGGCTCGGGGGCGGGCGCGCCGATCCTCGGCAGCCCCAGCCCGACGCCGATCGGTTCGGTCTTCGGGGTCTGGCCGCGCTCGTGGGCGTCACCCGCGCGGGTGCGCCGGTGCGCTTTGATCGCCGAGTCCGCGATCAGGTGATGCGGTGCGGCGCCGGTGATGTCGACGGTGACGAGATCGCCGGGACGAATCGGCTCGGCGGTGCCGCCCGGCCGGAAGTGCACCAGCCTGCCGTCGCGGGCGCGCCCGCTCATCCGGGCGGTGGCGGCGTTCTTCTTGCCCGCGCCGTCGGCCACCAGCAGCTCCACCTCGGCGCCCACCAGCGCGCGGTTGGCCGCCAGCGACACCTCCTCCTGCAGCGCGATGAGCCGGTCGTAGCGCTCCTGCACGACCTGCTTGGGCAGCTGGCCGGGCATGTCGGCGGCGGGCGTGCCGGGCCGCTTGGAGTACTGGAAGGTATAGGCGCTGGTGAACCGTGCCTGGCGCACCACGTCGAGGGTCTCGAGGAAGTCCTCCTCGGTCTCGCCGGGGAAGCCCACGATGATGTCGGTGGTGATGGCCGCGTGCGGCATCGCCGCCCGGACCTTCTCGATGATGCCCAGGTAGCGGGCCTTGCGGTAGGAGCGGCGCATCGCCTTGAGCACCCGGTCCGACCCGGACTGCAACGGCATGTGCAGCTGCGGGCAGATGTTCGGCGTCTCGGCCATCGCCTCGATCACGTCGTCGGTGAACTCGGCGGGGTGCGGGGAGGTGAAGCGCACCCGCTCCAGCCCCTCGATGCGCCCGCACGCGCGCAACAGCTTCGCGAAGGCGCCGCGGTCGCGGTCCTCGGTGGGGTCGGCGAAGTTCACGCCGTAGGAGTTCACGTTCTGCCCCAGCAGGGTGACCTCCACGACGCCCTGATCGACCAGCGCCTGCACCTCGGCGAGCACGTCGCCGGGGCGGCGGTCGACCTCCTTGCCGCGCAGCGACGGCACGATGCAGAACGTGCAGGTGTTATTGCAGCCCACCGAGATCGACACCCAGCCCGCGTAGGCGGACTCGCGCCGGGCGGGCAGCGTGGACGGGAACGCCTCGAGCGATTCCAGGATCTCGACCTGGGCTTCCTCGTTGTGGCGCGCGCGCTCCAGCAGCACGGGCAGCGAGCCGATGTTGTGCGTGCCGAACACCACGTCCACCCACGGCGCCTTGCGCACGACGGTCTCGCGGTCCTTCTGCGCCAGGCAGCCGCCGACGGCGATCTGCATGCCCGGCCTGCCCGCCTTCACCGGCGCGAGGTGACCGAGGGTGCCGTACAGCTTGTTGTCGGCGTTCTCGCGCACCGCACACGTGTTGAAGACGACGAGGTCGGCCGTCGCCCCCGGCGCGGCCTTGACATAGCCGGCGTCCTCCAGCAATCCCGACAGGCGTTCGGAATCGTGCACGTTCATCTGGCAGCCGAAGGTCCGGACCTCGTAACTGCGCACTGGTGTCGCGAGCTGTCCGATCGAATCCACCCGTCCAGGGTACGCAGCCCCGAAAATCGAATCTCGCGGGCATCCGCGCACGTGACGACCCGGTAGCCTGCCGAGCCGCGAGATTACAGCAGTGTGACGATTCGGCGTGCCGTGACGGCGTGTCGCGGAAAGCGCGGCAAATCCGGCTTTTCCCTTTAAGGTCATGGACCATGACCGACGCCGCCTCCGCGCCCGAACCGACCGGGGACGCCACGAGCCTGGACAAGGGCACCACCGCTGACACCGCGCCACCGATGATCTCGATGCGCAAGGTGAACAAGCACTTCGGCGATCTGCACGTGTTGCGTGAGATCGACCTCGAGGTCCCCAAAGGACAGGTCGTGATCGTCCTCGGACCCTCCGGCTCCGGGAAATCGACCCTGTGCCGCACCATCAACCGCCTCGAGCCCATCGACACCGGCGATATCGCCATCGACGGCGTGCCGCTGCCCGCCGAGGGCCGGTCGCTGGCCGCCCTGCGCGCCGATGTCGGCATGGTGTTCCAGTCCTTCAACCTGTTCGCGCACAAGACGATTCTGGAAAACGTGATGCTCGCGCCGCTGAAGGTGCGCAAGCAGAAGAAGGACGCGGCCCGCGCCCGCGCGATGGAACTGCTCGAGCGCGTCGGCATCGCCAACCAGGCCGAGAAGTACCCCGCGCAGCTCTCCGGCGGCCAGCAGCAGCGCGTCGCCATCGCGCGCGCCCTGGCCATGAACCCCAAGGTGATGCTGTTCGACGAGCCCACCTCGGCGCTGGACCCGGAGATGGTCAACGAGGTGCTCGACGTGATGGTCTCGCTGGCCAAGGAGGGGATGACCATGCTCGTGGTCACCCACGAGATGGGCTTCGCCCGCCGCGCGGGCAACCGGGTGCTGTTCATGGCCGACGGACAGGTGGTCGAGGATGCCGACCCCGAGACCTTCTTCACCGCACCGGAATCCGAGCGCGCCAAGGATTTCCTGGGCAAGATTCTCAGCCACTAGTCCAGCTGTTCACACCCATGAGAGGGAGAAGTAATCCATGAGGATCAACCGTGCGCTCCGGATCGGTGTCGGAGCACTCGCCGTATCCCTGGCCGCCGCGCTCACCGCGGGCTGTGGCGGCGGCGAGAAGAAGTCGGCCCTGGAGAACGCCGCCGACGGCAAGCTCACCATCGGCATCAAGTTCGACCAGCCCGGCGTCGGCATCCGCAACCGGGACGGCTCCTACAGCGGTTTCGACGTCGAGGTCGCCAAGTACGTCGCGGGCAAGCTGGGCGTGCAGCCCGAGGGCATCACCTTCAAGGAGGCCCCGACCCCGCAGCGCGAGACCCTGATCGAGAACGGCCAGGTCGACTTCATCGTCGCGACCTACTCGATCACCGACGCGCGCAAAGAGAAGGTCGACTTCGCCGGCCCCTACTACATCGCGGGCCAGTCGCTGCTGGTGAAGGCCGACAACACCGAGGTCACGGGTTCGGAGTCGATCGCGGGCAAGACGGTGTGCTCGGTGACGGGTTCCACCCCGGCGCAGAACATCCAGAAGAACTTCCCCGACACCCAGTTGCAGACCTACGACACGTACTCGCTGTGCCTCGAGGGCGTGAACAGCGGTGCGCTGGCGGCGGTCACCACCGACGACATCATCCTGGCCGGCTACGCCTCGCAGTCGCCCGGCACCTACAAGGTCGTCGGTGAGCCGTTCACCACCGAGAACTACGGCATCGGCCTGAAGAAGGGCGACGACGAACTGCGCGGCAAGATCAACGACGCCATCGAGGCGATGTTCGCCGACGGCAGCTGGGACCGGGCGTTCCAGGAGACGGTGGGCCAGGCGGCCAGCTACCCCACCCCGCCCACGCCGACGGTCGACCGGTACTGATCTCACCACCCTCGTGCGGGTGGTCCCGGCGGATCCCGGGACCACCCGCCTCGATCGCAGGCCGCCCGCGCCGCGATCCGTCCTGATCGGAGGCACGCACCCACCGTGTTCGATTTGATCTCCAAGTACGACACCGAGCTCCTGGACGCCTTCTGGACGACCATCCAGCTCGCCGTGCTGTCCGCGATCGGCGCCCTCGTGCTCGGCACGATCGTCGCGGGCATGCGCGTTTCGCCGGTACCGGTCGCCCGCTGGGTCGGCGCGGCGTACGTCAACATCTTCCGTAACACCCCGCTCACGCTGATCCTGCTGTTCTGTTCGGTCGGCCTCTACACCCAGTTGCAGATCAAGCTGGCCGCCGACGGCCCGGATTCGCTGGCGAACAACAACTTCCGGTGGGCCGTGATCGGCCTGTCCATCTACACCGGCGCGTTCGTCTGCGAGTCGCTGCGCGCCGGCATCAACACCGTCGCGATGGGACAGTCGGAGGCGGGCCGCTCGCTCGGCCTCACCTTCACCCAGAACCTGCGCTTCATCGTGCTGCCGCAGGCTTTCCGGTCGGTGATCGCCCCGCTGGGCAGCGTGCTGATCGCGCTCACCAAGAACACCACCGTCGCCGCGGCCATCAGCGTCGCCGAGGCGTCGTTCCTCATGAAGAACATGCTCGAGACCGAGGCGGCGCTGCTGCTCATCGGCGCGATCTTCGCGACCGGCTTCGTGATACTCACGCTGCCGATGGGTCTGCTGTTCGGGTACTTCGCCAAGCGATACGAGGTGGCGCGATGAAGGCACAGGCCTCTGTTCTCTTCGACGCCCCCGGGCCGAAGGCGCGGCTGCGCAATCACTTCTTCTCGCTGCTGGTGCTGATCGCGGTCGTGGCCGCGGGCTGGTTCGTCTACCGCGGCTTCGACGAGCAGGGCCAGTTCGCGGCCGACAAGTGGACGCCGTTCCTGGACGGCGACGTGTGGAGCACGTACCTGATCCCCGGTCTGCGCGGCACCATCGTGGCGGCGCTGCTGTCCATCGTGCTGGCGCTGGTGCTCGGCACCGTGTTCGGCATCGCGCGCCTGTCCGACCACCGGGCGGTGCGCTGGGTGGCGGGCACGATCGTCGAGGTTGCCCGCGCCATCCCGGTGTTGATCCTGATGATCTTCCTCTACGCCGTGTACGGGTTCTACGACGTGTTCGACTCGGAGTACCTGGCGCTGGGCGCGGTCGTCACCGCGCTCACCATCTACAACGGCGCGGTGATCGCCGAGATCGTGCGCGCGGGCATCCTCTCGCTGCCCAGGGGGCAGACCGAGGCGGCGGTGGCGCTGGGCATGCGCAAGTCGCAGCTGATGCGCCTGGTGCTGCTGCCGCAGGCGGTGACGGCCATGCTGCCCGCGCTCATCTCGCAGATGGTGGTGGCGCTCAAGGACTCCGCGCTGGGCTACATCATCACCTACGAGGAGATCGTCCGGAACGGCATGTCGCTCGGCGCGCTCGAGGGCAACATCATCCCGTCGCTGATCGTGGTGGCGATCATCATGATCCTGCTCAACAGCGCGCTCAGCTGGACGGCGACGAAGGTGGAGCAGCGCCTGCGGATCCGCAAGCGCACCAAGGGCGGTGCGGTGCTCGCCGCGGACTCGGTCATCACCGACGCCGCGCCGGGCGTGGACGTCACCAAGAAACCCTGATCCACGCGACGACGAGGCGGCCCGCGAATCTCGCGGGCCGCCTTCGTTTTTCGTGAGGAGCGACGACCGATCCCGGCTCGTCGGCGATCGGTGCGGGTGACCGATCGCGACGTCACCCGTTGTAGCGGTAGAACCCCTCACCCGTGGCGATGCCGAGCTTGCCCTTGTCGATGTAGTTCGCCTTGAGCCAGGCGGCGAGCTGCTCGCCGTCGGCCTCGCCGCTGTTGGCCAGGATGTTGTACGGGGTGGTGAGGCCGATGATGTCGAGGATCTGGAACGGGCCCATGGGCGCGCCGGTCGCGATGCGCCAGGTCTTGTCGACGGCCTCCGGGTCGGCGTAGCCGCCCGCGGCCAGCGCGATGCCCGAGTTCAGGAACGGCACCAGCAGCGAGTTCAGCACGTAACCCGCCTTCTCCTTGTGCAATTCGATCGGCACCATGCCGATGTTCTCCGCGAACGCGACCACCGCGGCGAACACGGCCGGGTCGGTGTCGGCGGTGCCCATCACCTCGGCGGTGTTGAACTTCCACACCCGATTGGCGAAGTGCAGGGCGAGGAACTTGTCGGGACGGCCGGTGGCGTCCTCGATATCGCTGGGCAGCAGCGTGGAGGAGTTGGTCGCGAAAATGGTGCGCTCGGGCGCCAATTCGGCCAGTTTGCGGTAGGTGTCCTGTTTGATGGTCAGCACCTCGGGCACCGCCTCGATCACCAGGTCCGCGTCTTTGACGGCGTCGGCCAGGTCGGCGGTCAGCGTAATGCTCTCGGCGGTCCGCCCGGCCTTGCCGCCGCCCGCGCCCTCGACCTCGGCCTCGTAGGTGGTGACGAGCGTCGCGAAGCGGTCGCGCGCGGCGTCGAGCGCTTCGTCGTCGATGTCGTAGGCGGTGACATCGAAGCCGTGGAACGCGGTCTGGAAGGCGATCTGCGAACCGAGCACCCCGGTTCCCAGAACGGTCACCTTGCGAATATCGATGGTCATGCCGGTACTCCTCCCTTCACCCTGTCTCGGTAACACCTCAGCGAACATCGTACGGGGCCGGGCCGCGCGACCGGTGCGCTTCGCGCCCGCCTGCGGCACCGGCGTGCCCTCGATTCCGGGCTCGGCGTTCGCGCGGGTTTCATACCGCCGCCGCCGTGCGTTTGCCGGAAATCACATTTCGCCGGTACGAATCCGCGACGCCGTCGCGTGAATACATCGAACACTTTCGAAACGGCGGAGAAATATTCCCGCCCGAGAAGTCACGGAATACCGGTTTCGGCGGAACCGCGACCATTGGCGGCGATACGATGGAACCATGCCGAAAGAATGCGCATCCCGTGATCAGGTCGCCGGTTTGGCGGCGCGACTGGCTCAACTGCTGGATGCGCATTCCCGCGCGGTCGCCGAGCAACTGGGCATCACCACCTCCCAGGTCGTCGCGCTGCGCGAACTCGACGGCCCGATGACGTTGCGCGAACTCGCGACGCGGATGGCCTGCGAAGCGTCCAACGCCACCTACGTGGCCGACCGGATGGAGGCGCAGTCGCTGATCCGCCGCGAACCGCACCCGCGGGATCGGCGCTCCAAGCAGGTCGTGCTCACCGAGAGCGGCGAGCGCTGTCGCGCCAACGTGCTGGCCGCCCTGTCCGCGCGGTCCCCCTTGGACGCCCTGGATGCCGGTGAGCAGGAACAGCTTTCGCGCTTGCTGAGCAAGGCGGTGGATTCGTGCGCCGAGGAGCGCCTGGCCGCCGCTACGGGTCGCTGACCAGCGCGCCGGCGTAGCGGCCCCGGTAGTACAGCAGCGGGCCGGGGTCGGCGTCCGCCACGCCGACGCGCAGCACCCGGCCGATCACCACCTCGTGGTCCCCGCCGTCGGCGACCGAGGTGATCTCGGCGTCCACCCAGGCCAGGCTGCCCGCCAGCACCGGATTGCCGGAACCGGGCGCCGGAAACCATTCCACCGCATCGAATTTCCGCTCGGCCTTCGAGCCGAAGACCCCGCTGACCGGGCGCTGATCGCCGGCGAGCACGCTCACGGCGAACGAGCGGGTGCGCGCGATCACCGCCCAGGCCCGCGAGGTGCGCGCCGGACAGAACAGCACCTGCGGCGGCGACAAAGACAGCGCGGTGAACGACTGGCAGGCGAAGCCGTGCGGTTCACCGTCCTCGACGGTGCAGATGACGGCGATGCCGGTGGCGAACCGGCCCAGGGTGTCGCGAAAGGCGTGCTGATCGACGATCGTTCGGGTCATGGTGGTCCGCTCAGGTCGTGAGAACGATTTTCCCGGCGACGTGGCCGGTCTCGCCGAGCCGGTGCCCGTCGGCGGCGCGGTCCAGCGGGAAGGTCGCCGCGAGGTGCGGCGTGAGGACGCCGTCGGCGAGCAGTTCCTCCAGGGTGCACATGCTGTAGTGGTCGGCCTCGACCAGCATCAGCTTGTGCCGTAGTCCGGGACGCGCGGGCAGCCGCTCGGTCCGGTTCAGCGCCAGCGACACGATGGTGCCGCGCCCGTCGCGCAGGGTCCGCGCGGACCGGTCCGGGTAGTCGCCGCCCACGCAGTCGATGACGACGTCGATGTCGTGCGCCTCGTCCTCGAACGGGGTTGTGGTGTAGTCGATCACCTGGCACGCGCCGCACTCGCTGACGAAGTCGTGGTGGCCGCGGCTGGCCGTCGCGACCACGTGCGCCCCGTGCCCCGCCGCCAGCTGGGTGGCCAGGTGACCCACGCCCCCGGCCCCGGCGTGCACCAGCACCCGGTCGCCCGGACGCAGGTGCGCGGTGTCGATCAGCGCCTGCACGGCGGTGACGCCGGCCAGCGACACGGCGGCCGCGTGCGTGTGGGGCACGTCCCTCGGCTTGGGCACCAGCGCCCGCGCGGGGGCGACCACGTATTCGGCGGCCGCGCCATACCCGCCGGGGTAGGGCAGCATGCCGAACACGTCGTCGCCGACGTCGTGGAGAGTGACGCCGAGCCCGACGCATTCCACCGTGCCGGACACGTCCCAGCCCAGCACACGCGGCGGCGCGCCCGCGGGGATCGCGCCGAGGAACCCCTCCGCGCGCCGGTGCACCCAGTCGGTGGGGTTCAGGCTGGTCGCCGCGACGCGCACCAGCACCTCCCCCGGGCCCGGCCGCGGCACCGGCACGGTGACGAGCTCGAGCACGTCCGGATCACCGAGCCGGTGCTGCCCGACCGCGGTCATGGTGGGCGCGCGCCCGTCCGCCACCATCGCGGCCGGACGACTGTCGTTGCCGATCATTCGTTCCCTCCCTGGATGATCCGGCACCGCGGCCGGTCCCCCGCTCAGTAGCGCAACGCGTAGCTGATCCGCCGGTAGAGGCTCTTCTCGCGCTGCGCCTCGTGGAAGCGGGCATCGGCCTTGAGATCGTCGAGGTCGGTCGCCACCCGGTGGCGCGCCTGCTCGATCGCCTCCTCCACCGGCACCGCGATCGGCAGATCGAACAGCTCGATGATGGTGGTCACCCGCTCGGCGATGGTGCCGCCCACCACCCGGTAGGGAATCTCGAGATCCTCGAGCGCGGCGATGAGCAGATCGTCGGAGAGCCGCCGGAACGGCTCCGACACCGGGCGGTGCCCGTCGGGTTCCATGTCGAACTCGACCGGCAGGTGCACGTACGCGTCGTAGATCCGCTTGGCGCGCGCCCGGGTGATATCGCCGAGGGTGTCGGTGTAGCGCTGGTAGAACCGCTTGACCGGGAAGCCCACGGCCTTCTTGATCCACTGGAACCACCAGGTCGCCCCGGGGTTGATGCCCACGCGCATGCGCGCCTCGAAGTACACCCACTCGTGGAACACGCCGCCGTCGGAGATGAACGGCCCCGGCCCGGATTCGTTGTGCACGCGCTCCTCGAAGCGGCGCAGCCCCAGTTTCACCAGCTCCATGGCGTTCAGTTCCATCACCGTCTTGCCCGGCACCAGGTCCACGAGCAACTGGCGCGAGGTCTTGGCGTGCGTGCGCGGCAGCCCCGTGGCGATCGACAGCGCCTCGGTGGTGGTGGATTTGCCGGAGGAGAAGGTGCCGGAGATCGCGAGCTTGAGCCGGGGGTTGTCGCGGAAACTCGGCAGCGCCATGGTGGGCGCGACGCGCTCCTTCAGCGGCGTCGCCGGGCCTCGTTTGGCGGTGATCTCGGCGAATGTGGTCATGTCAGAACCCCTTTCGGGTGGGTGGAGCCGACGATCCCGGTGAGCTGGTCGAGCCGCTCGTCGACGGTGTCGCCGGTGAGCACGTGCACCGGCAGGCGCGATCGGGCGCCGATTTCGGTGATCATGGCGTCGGTGTGCGCGCGGAACAGCTCGTCGATGGGCGGGTCCTCATCCGGCTGCGGCCACCGGGTAGGCAGATGGACGAGCAGGGTGTAGGTGGCGTCGATGTAGCGCTCGACGTGGGGGTAGGGCGCCCAGAACAGCGAGAGCGTGCGCGTCAGATCGTCGGCCGGGACCTGGGCGCGGTCGGCGCGCCGGCGGGTGCCCGGATAGGAGCCGTAGCGCAGACGCAGTGCGCCGTAGACGAATTCGTGCAGCACGCCGCCGTCGGAGACGAAGCTGTCGTGGCGTTCGGCCGCCCGGCGCGCCGCGTACCGCTCCACCGTCAGCCCGAACAGCTGCGCGGGCGTCCAGTCGTGCACGTTCTCGCCGGGGTCGGCCGGGTCGAGGCGCATCGGCCCGTCCGCCTGCACGGCCGGTATCCCGAGCGCGGCGGCGGCCGCGGTGGCCAGGGTCGTCTTGCCCGCGCCGTAGGCGCCGAGCAGCGCGATCCGGATGCCCATCAGCGCACCGGAACCGGCACGGGCGCCTCGGCGGCGGCCGCCCGGTCGGCCTGCCACCGCTTGCTCCACGCGATCGAATCCAGCCCGCGCGCCGTCGATCCGGTGAACACCGGCGCGACCTCGGTGGCCAGCAGTTCGTAGCTGCGCTTGGTGGCCTCCCAGGACGCCCAGTTCATCGAGTACGCCAGGAAGGTGCCGAATCCGCCGGTGCGGTCCTGGAGTTCGGCGATCGCGGCCACCGCGTCCTCGACCGACCCGACGATCGCCCGCTTCTCGGCGACGGCGGTGCTGATGTCCTCGCGCGGCGACGCCCCCGGGGTGACGGGTGCGCCGACGGCCTCGCCCCAGTAGTTGTGCATCCACCGGCCGAAGCCGTATTCCGCGGCGGCGTAGGCCTCTTCCCTGGTCTCGGCGATGTGGATGGGGACGGCGATCCGCCAGTCGGCGCGGTCCACGGTCGTGCCGTGGGCGGCCGCCGACTCCTCCGCGATCCGCCACTGCCCCGCCAGATCCGCACCCGGCCAGCCGGGCGGCGGCGCGCCGAACGAGAGCAGGCTCAGGCCGAATTCGGCGGCCACCTGCGGTCCGAACGGCGACCCGACGCTCGACACGGCGAACCCGATGCCGCCCTTGGTGTACGGGGGCAGTTGCATGCGCGCGTCGACCAGGTCGTACCAGTCGGTGTGCTCGGTGAGGCGCCGGTCGCCGTTGACGAGTTCGATGATCGTCGGCAGCGCCGCCTTGGTGCGCGGTTTGAGCTCCTCGGCCGGGACGCCGAGCATGTAGGCGTCGTTCGGGGTGGCGCCGGGGCCGAGGCCGAGGATGTAGCGGCCGCGGGTGAGGTGGTCGAGCAGCAGCGCCCTGGTGGCGATGTGGAAGGGGTGGTGGAACGGCACGGTCACCACGCCGTTGGCCAGCACGATGCGGCTGGTGCGCACGGCGGCAGCCGCGATCATCGTCTCCGGCGCGCCGATCAGCGGCCAGCCCAGCGAATGGTGCTCGCCGAACCAGCATTCGTCGAAGCCGAGCCGGTCGGCGAATTCCACCAGTTCCAGATCCCGGTGGATATTGACGTGCGGGTCGGTTTTCGGATCGTGCAACGGCGAAAGAAATATCCCGAATGATGTATCCATTATTCCTCCGTCGGCCGGTTGAATCGGCGCCTACGAGTGCGTATCGGCACGGAAATCGAATCCGTCGACCCAGATTCGCATATCCGCCGCGCCATGTCCTGTGCGCAATGAGAGTATGTGTGCGGCCAACAGGCTCAGGAATATTCGCCGCCGGATTCGGAATGCAACGGGTAATACGCGACGAACTTCATTCCCATGCGCTCGGTGAAGCACAGGGTGGTCCAGTGCATGAGCGTGGGGCCGCGGTCGGTGTTGAGATGGATGTCGCCGCAGGAATCCTCGGCGATATTGTGGCGCTGCCACAGCTTGCGGAAGCGCGGATTGCGGTCGGAGAGTCCCTGCACCAGCGAGCAGATCCGCTCGTCGCACGGATAGCTGGAGATGTGCGTGCGGAAGCGCGCCACCCATTCCTCCTGGGCGCGCGGGACATCGGTGAACGCCCCGCTCACGGCGGGGTCCTCGAACACCGACGCCAGCAGGTTGACCCCCGGTGCGAGCGCGAGGATCTCGCGCGCGGCCTCGTTGACGACGAGCACGTTCCAGGTGTAGTCGACCACATAGGCGGGCCCGGCGGCCCAGCTGTCCGGATACGGCTGGAGCAGTCCGACCGGCACCAGGTTGTCGGGCCGGGCCACCTTGGAATCCAGGCCGGCGAGCCTGCGCAGATAGAGACGTTCGTTCAACGTCATCTGGAGCACCTCGGCGAGCCGGTCCAGCACCGAGGCCGAAACGTTCTCGGCGCGGCCCTGTTCGATCCAGGTGTACCAGGACAATCCGACGCCGGCCATGAACGCGACCTCCTCCCGGCGCAGGCCGGGCGTGCGTCGCTTGCCGCCCGGCGCGACCGGAATCCCGACGTCCTCGGGCCGGATGGCCGCGCGTTTCCTGGCCAGGAAATTCCCCAGCTCGCGCAGCGGAGTGTTGTCGCCGTCGACCATCCGGATGTTCGTGGCAGCGGACATGCTCGTCTCCCTCCCTGATACTGTCCCGCGACCGGTGGGACCGGCCGCCGGCATCCCGCACTGCCCCGTCGCAGCGACGCCGTCTGGATCGAAAAGGTCAGGTGATGACGTGCGGCCGCCGCTCGTCGCGTTCCGCGCTCCGGGCGACCCGGCCCGGGGCGAGGAGTCCGTCGATCAGGTCGTGGTGGGCGACGGCGTGCCGGAAGTCGACGGCCGTGCCGTGCTCCGACGGCGTGCCGGTCAGCGCCTCGTACCACGCTTCGTACTGCTCGGCGACCACCGCCGCCGGACCGCTCAGACCGCTCCCGACCCCGCGGTAGTCGGTCCCCGCGACGGGTTCGAGCTCCGCGAGGTCGCCGTCGCCCTTGGCGCCGCGCAGTGTGACCGCGCCGAACTGGAGATGTCCGGTGGCGCCGGTCAATTGCAGGGCGCCCGCGGTGCCGCGGATCTCCCACAGGAACGTCGTACCGGGCCCGAGCCCGCCCTGGTAGTGGGCCGTGAACACAGCGCCGTCCGCGGTGGTGGCCACCAGGCCGAGCTGGTCGGGCGTGGTCTTGCGGACGGTCTCGCCGGTGTCGAGGACCCGCACCACCGGTTGCCCGACGGCGGTGACGACACCGGCCGGGTGCAGTGGGCCGAGCACGTCGATCACCGCGTCGAGGGTGTGGCCGAACGGGATGGCCGCCATCCCGGCGCCGGAGGCCGCGTCCACGGTGTAGGCGGTCGCGGACTGCGTCGCCGCACCCCACCCGCCCGCGTCACCGATCAGCCTGGCGGACAGCACATCTCCGATATAGCCGCCCTCGAGCAGTCGCTTGATCAGGCGCACCTGCGGCACGTGCCTGGCCTGCAATCCGACGGCCGTCGGCGCGCCGTGCCGTTCGGCGAGCCCGGCCAGCTCGGCCGCGATCCGCGCGTCGGGCGCGAGCGGCCATTCGCTGAAGGTGGGTTTGCCGAACGGCAGCACCTGCCGCAGGATCTCCTCGTGGCGCGGCACCCGCACCGCGACCACGATCGCGTCCACCCGCTCGTCGGCGGCCAGCGCGGCGGGATCGGCCGCGGCCACCGGGAGCCCGTATTTCTCGGCGGCCGCCGCCGTCGAGGCGGGCGTGCTGCCCGCGACGCCGGTCAGGGTGAAGTGCGGGCTGGCGTCGAGCGCGGCCACGTGCGCCCGCGAGGCCCACCCGCTCGACGCGCTGAGCCCGACGATGCCCACCCGCAGCGGGGCGGCGGCGCTCATCGGCGCTCCCCCTCGGCCGCCAGACCGGCCACGCGCGCGCCGTCGGCGCCGGTCGCCTCCGGCACCGGGCCTGGTTCCGGTGCGTCCGGCTGCGGACGCGCAATGCGCAGCGCCAGACCGAGAATCGAGGCGGCCGCGATGAGGAACGCCGCGACGAACGCGGCCGCGCGGGCCCCGTCCACGACGGCCGCGTCGCCCACCGCGTCGGCACCCGCCGCGCCCGCCACCGCCACCAGCACGGCCAGGCCGACCGCGCCGCCGATCTGCTGTCCGCTCGAGGCGACGCCGGAGGCCAGTCCCTGTTCCTCGTCGGGCAGCCCGGACGTCGCGGCGGCGTACATGCCGGTGAAGATCACGCCCTGCGCCAGGCTGAAGATCGCGATGCCGACGGCGAGCCGGGCGAACGACCCGTCGGTCCGCAACAGCACCGCGAACAGCAGGATCCCGGCCCCGGCCGCGAGCATGGCGGCGGGCAGCATAGCGCGCAGCCCGATGGTGGAGGCCAGCCGCGCCCCGATCATGGTGCCGGCCAGCACGCAGGCGCACGGCAGGATGAACGCGAGCCCGGTCTCGAACGCGCTGTAGCCGTAGACGTTCTGCAACACGGTGGTCAGGAAGTACGGGATGGCGCCGAGGGTCGCCATGAAGCTGAACGCGATACCCGCGCCCAGCACCAGATTTCGATAGCGGAACGCGCGCAGCGGAATCAGCGGTTCGGCGGTGCGGGATTCGATCCGGACGAACACCAGCACCAGCGCCAGCGCGGCGAGCAGGCTCACGACGGTGAGCGGTGCGGTCCAGCCCGATTCCGGCCCCTGTACCAGGCCGAGCACCAGCAGCGTCGACGCGCCGGTGATGGCGATCGCGCCGGGAATGTCGAACGAGCGCAACGACACCGGCGGGTTCGCGTCACGCGAGATGGACGCCGCGGCCAGCACCGCGGCGAGCGCGACGATCGGCAGGTTCACGAAGAACACCGCGCGCCAGCCGAGCCATTCGGTCAGCACGCCGCCGAGCAGCGAGCCGAGCACCATGCCGCTAGAGCCGGACGCGCCCCAGATGCCCAGCGCGCGGTTGCGTTCGGGACCTTCCTTGAACGCGGTGGTGATCAGCGACAGCGTCGCGGGTGCGAGCACCGCGCCGCCCAGACCCTGCACGGCGCGGGCGGCCAGCAGCAGGCCGGGGCTCTGGGCGAAACCACCCAGCGTCGAGCCCGCCGCGTAGAGCGTGAGACCGATGTAGAACATGCGCCTGCGGCCGATCAGGTCGGCGCAGCGGCCGCCGAGCAGCAGGAAGCCGCCGAACGCGACCGTGTAGGCGCTGACGGTCCACTGCAGGTGGTTCGGGCCGAACCCCATGCTCGACGAGATCTCCGGCAGCGCGACGAAGACGATGTTGTAGTCCAGGCCGATCGTCAGCTGGGCGATGGCCAGGGCGGCGAGGGCCAGCACCGGGTTGGACGCGCGCGCCTCGGTGGTGGGGAGAGCCATGTCATGCCTCCGTGGGAAGGGGCGAACAAGTGGCAGCCGGACGACCCCGGCTCGGAATATACTTCGAACTCGGATATTACGAGTTCGAGCGATTTGCTTCAACCGCAACGGCGCGCAACACCCGCCAGCCCCGGGCTCGCGCGGCCGTGACCAGGGCTTCGTCGCTCCCGTCGGTCACCGCGACGGGTTCGTCCACGGCCGCCAGCATGGGCAGATCGCTCACGTGGTCGCCGTAGCCGACGCGGTGCGCGCCCGCGGGCACGGGCCAGCCGCGCACCACCTCGGCCTTGCGCTCGCCGAGCATGGGCGCGCCGGTCGCGCCGGTGTAGACCCGCTCGCGCACCTCCATGGGCGTGCATCGGAAAGCGTTGGCCCCCAATGCTTCCGACAATGCCGTGAGCGGCGCGTCGAAGGACGCGGAGACGAACACCACCTCCGCACCCGCGCGGCGATGGCCCTCGATCTCGTCCAGCACGGCGCGATGGACGAGATCGCCGGCCCGCACCCGCGCGCCGACCCAGTCGCGCGCCGCCTCGAAAACTTCCGGGACCGGGCGACCGGCCCACCACGAATACAGCAGCGGAGCCGTGCGGTGGCGCGGCGCTCCCGCCGCCACCGCCGCGCGCACCGTTGCGACCAGCTCCTCCCCCGCCGCGCGCACCCCGCGCCGCCGCGCGTCGAACAGCAGGAAGTCGATCAGGCTGGAACCCCGCAGCACCGTGCCGTCCACGTCGGCGAACACCATGCGGTGGGGTCCCGTCCGGTCAGTCCACCGCGGCACCGACCGGCCCCTCCCGCCTGCGCCGGTTCACGACCTCGGCCAGCGCCCGAAAACCCTTGGCGTCGAACACGTCTTCCTCGGAGATCACCACGCCGAACTTCTTCGACACCACAACGGCGAGTTCGACCAGCACCAGCGAGTCGAGATCCAGGTCGTCGTAGGTGGTGTCCTCCCCGACCTCCCCCGCGAATTCGGGGAAGTGCTGATCGAGCAGTTCTGCCAGCTCGCGATAGGTCACGTCAGTCATCGGTTTCTCCCAGCACTGTCGTAGCGGATACATCGTCGGGCCACACGAGCGTGGCCGCGCCCCAGGTGAGGCCGCCGCCGAACGCGGTCAGCAGGATCTTGTCGCCGGGGGCGAAACGGCCGCTGGCCGCGGTCAACGCCAGCGGGATCGACGCCGCCGAGGTGTTGCCCACCCGGTCCAGGTGCACCACCAGGCGCGATTCCGGCACATCGAGCACGTGGGCCAGGGAGCGCAGGATGCGGATATTGGCCTGGTGCCCGACGACGTGGGTCACCTCGCCCGCGCGCCAACCCGCCCGCGCCAGCACGGTCCGGCACGACGCGGCCATCGAGTCCACCGCCGCCCGGAACACCTTGCGTCCCTCCATCCGGAAGGCCGGGGCCAGCGCCAGGTGCGGGGCGGACGCGGCCCGGGAACCGCCGCCCGGCACCGTGATCCAGTCCGCCGCGTCGCCGTCGCTGCCGAGATCGAAAGCGCCCCAGCCACTTTCGTCCGGACGTGCGGACCGGCCGATGACGGCGGCCCCCGCGCCGTCGCCGAAGATCACCGAGGTGGTGCGGTCGGCCGGGTCCAGGATGGAGCTGAACGTGTCGGCGCCGATCACCAGAACCGAAGCGGCCGCACCGGATCGGACGAACGAGTCGGCGATCGCGGCCGCGTACAGGAATCCGCTGCACACCGCCTGCACGTCGAACGCCGCCACCGTGCCCAGCCCGAGCCGCCTGGCGACCGCGGGCGCGGTGCCCGGACACGGGTGGTCGGGGGTGGTGGTCGCGACGATCACCGCGTCGACCGCGTCGCGGCCCGCGTGGTCGAGGGCCCGGCGCCCGGCCGCGACGGCCAGATCGCCCGTCGCCTCGCCCGGACCGGCGTGGTAGCGCACCCGCACCCCGGTGCGCTGGGTGATCCACTCGTCGGTGGTGTCGAAGCGCTGTTCCAGGTGCTTATTGGTGAGCCGGGTCGACGGAACGTACCCGCCGATGCCCAGCAGCGATACCGTGTGCCGCACTGTCATCGTGGCCGACCTTTCCGAGGGAGATGTCCGGAAGCGCGTGTGCCACGGAACAACTCAGCGTCATCGACGGGCGGTGCGACACCAGGGTCGCGGCGCGCCACCGCCTGCCCTTCAGGGTGACGACGCGCGCGCCGTGGATCTCGGTGGTGACCCGTTCACCGGATTCGCGCGGGCGGATCGGCGTCGTGGCCTCGTAGTGGGTGCTGCGCATCCAGAGCGTGTTGCTGTCCGCGCGCGCGAAGCCGTCCATCGCGTAGAGGCCCACCTGGCCCAGTTGGAGCATGTCCACGAAGGCCTCGGCGAAGGTGACGCTGCCGGGGAACCGCGATTCGATCTCCGCGTAGCTCTCGGCCGGGCCCGGCACGGTCCGGTACTCCGCGTCGGCCGACACCGACGAGAAGTCCGGCGCCACCGTGACGCCGGCGAGATCGGTGGCGTGCCCGCGATAGCTGCGCGGTACGTCCGTCGCGCTCTGCGGCGGCACCGTGGACCCGGTGTCGATATCGAGAATCGCGAGCATATTTCCGACCGTCACCGAAATCACGTGGACGCGTCCGGCGGCGGCGTCGGAGGAATTGATCCGGGTCGCGGAAACGGGAATCCGGTCGAGCCCCATTTCTATGGGCACGGTGCCCGCCTTGATGATGCAGCGGCGCACCCAGGCCGAGCCGAGCGGATCGTCGCCCCGCCGCCGCCCGCGCAGGAGTGTGGTCTCCAATAGCGACGATGCGGCCGACACCGCCAGCAGATAAGTATCAATCGTGCTGACGTGAATACTTTGCGGCCCCGAACTCTTCAGTGACCACATCCCCGGATACTCGAGGGAACCGAACCCGACGCAGCGGGCGTTCTCGTCGGGATCGGTGGCGGCGGCACGGGTGAAGCGCACCGTTCCCTGCCGGAATCCGTCACCGAAGTACCGTTGGGCCCGATTGCCGAGAAGCGCGTCGATGGGCTTCGCGTGATCGGCTCGCAGGTGGCAGGTTGTCATGACAATCACCCCATAGCAGAACCTAGGTCGCGATGAAAAAGACGATAGGGCAACTCTAGGTGTGATATTCGGGTGCTGTCGTGTTCGCAGTGATCGTATTTCCCGTGGCAACAGGATGATCGACTTCGGACCGGCGGATATGCCGTCGCGCCGAATTCCCCTCGGCCCGAGGGAGAATACGCGGAGGGGTTTCGAGTAATCCACGTCACTGCGCGCGGGCCGGATCACGGGCGAATCACGCGCGATGTTCGCGGGGCCGCGCCGGGGTGAGCCGTGCCGTCGTCAGGGTTCGCCGAGGTCGTCCAGGCCGTGCGGATCAGCCGGTTCGTGGTCGGCGGCGGCGAGTTCGGCTTTGACGACGGTGTAGGCGGTGGATTGGCTGTAGCCGCGCCGGGCCAGCATGCCGACGAGGCGGCGGATCGCCTTGTCGCGGTCCAGGTCCCGGGGCAGGGTGCGGAGTTTGCGACGGACCAGATCGGTGGCGCGGGCCTGTTCGTCGTCGGTGGAGATCGCGGCGAGGGCGGGTGCGGCGTCTTCCTGGGCCACGCCCTTGCGGCGCAGTTCCTGGGCGAGGGCTTGGCGCCCCTTACCGGAGAAGGTGTGCCGGGCGTGCACCCACTGTTCGGCGAAGGCGGCATCGTCCACCAGGCCGACCTCGGCGAGTCGCGCGACGGCGGATTCGGCGACCTCGACGGTGAACCCCTTGGCCGCCAGGCGATTCAGCAGTTCGGCACGGCTGCGGGCGCGGACGGCGAGCAGGCGCAGACACGCCTCTTTCGCCTGCTCGACCGTCCCGCCGACGGGGGCGCGCTCCGACGTCGACCGGCTCGCGCCCGCCTCCGTCTCCCACGCGTCCCCCTCGGACCCGGCCGCCACCGGGCCCACCCGGCCGCGCGCGGACGCGCCGGACCGGGAGTCGCCGCGGCGGGAGCGTCCTCGCCGCGCGTTCCGGGACGGGGCCCCGGTCGAGTCCGCCCGCTGCGGATCGGGCGAACTCGACCGGGCTCCCAGGAAGTCCGCATCGGCCGAACCACCTTCGACCGACCGGACAGGTCCCGATTCCCGTGCGCCGGAACGGTTCTCCGTGGTATCCACGGGTCCGGCGGACAGGAGTTCGTGCAGTCGGCGCCGCATATCCTGCACCGGATCGGCCTGCCCGGGGGCGGGCCGATCGGCGCGACGGGGACGCCGGCAGGGGGTGGACTCAGAAATCGGCGGGCACCTCGGCCACGTCGGCGGTCACATCCGCGCCGATTCCGAGCTTCTCCTTGATCTTCTTCTCGATCTCGTCGCGCACATCGGTGTTGTCCAGCAGGAACTTCCGGGCGTTCTCCTTGCCCTGGCCCAGCTGGTCGCCTTCGTAGGTGTACCAGGAGCCGGACTTGCGGATGAAGCCCTGCTCGACACCCATATCGATGAGCGAGCCCTCCTTGGAGATGCCGTGGCCGTACAGGATGTCGAACTCGGCCTGCTTGAACGGCGGCGACACCTTGTTCTTGACGACCTTGACGCGGGTGCGGTTGCCGACCGCGTCGCTGCCGTCCTTGAGGGTTTCGATGCGGCGCACGTCCAGGCGCACGGAGGCGTAGAACTTCAGCGCCTTGCCGCCGGTGGTGGTCTCGGGCGAGCCGAACATCACGCCGATCTTCTCGCGCAGCTGGTTGATGAAAATGGCGGTGGTGCCGGAGTTGTTGAGCGCGCTGGTCATCTTGCGCAGCGCCTGGCTCATCAGGCGGGCCTGCAGGCCGACGTGGCTGTCGCCCATCTCGCCCTCGATCTCGGCGCGCGGCACGAGCGCGGCCACCGAGTCGATGACGATGATGTCGATGGCGCCGGAGCGGACCAGCATGTCGGCGATCTCGAGCGCCTGCTCACCGGTGTCGGGCTGGGAGACGAGCAGCGCGTCGGTGTCGACGCCGAGCTTGCGGGCGTAGTCGGGGTCGAGCGCGTGCTCGGCGTCGATGAACGCCGCGACGCCGCCCGCCGCCTGGGCGTTGGCCACCGCGTGCAGCGCGACGGTGGTCTTACCCGAGGATTCCGGGCCGTAGATCTCGACGACGCGGCCGCGCGGGAGGCCGCCGATGCCCAGCGCCACGTCCAGCGCGATGGACCCGGTCGGGATCACCGAGATGGGCTGGCGGGCCTCCTCGCCGAGCCGCATCACCGCGCCCTTGCCGAAGCTCTTCTCCACCTGGGCCAGTGCCAGTTCGAGCGCTTTGTCGCGGTCGTACGCCTGTGGTGCCATGTCCTTCGATCCCCTTCTCGCCGGGTGAGTCTCTCGATCTGTGGTTGGCGCCCACATTAGAGGGCGGCACCGACAAGTTCCGATGACCACATTAGACGAACAAGTGTTCGAGTCAAGCGACGCGCCCGGCGACACGCGGCGCGGTTCCGGACCCCGCGCGGACGGGACCGCCCCGCCCCTCGAGGACCCACGCACCCGGGTCACGCGGCACCCGCGAGATGCCGGGCGACCTCGCCGACCGGACGACCCGCGCGCCCACGGCACGCCCCGCGCGCCCGGCAGCAGCGCGGTCGAACGACACGCGCCCACGACACTCCCGGACGCGGTTGCGATCCGTCGGTCCGGCGGACCACCCCGCACACGTGCACGGCGCGGGCCGCCCCGCCGCCCGGGGACCGGCAGAACTCATCGACAACCGCGGCGGGCGTGCGCCCACCCGGCGTTCACGGATTGACCGGCGACAGCTCGGGCGGCCCCCAGCGCAACGGGCCCGTCGCGACGGCGGCCACACCGGTGACGGTGAAGTCGACCACGCACTGCGCACCCGCCGTGAACAGACCTGTCTCCCAACGGATCTCGGCGGTGCCGGTGAGCTGGAGCGCGCCTCCGGTGGTCCAGTCCGGGATCAGCAGGCCGCATTCCGGGCGCACGGCGAGGTTGCCGAGCGTCATGAACAGGGAGTTGCCGCGATAGTCGGGCCAGCGCAGCTCGGTCGGCGAAAGCACTTGCAGGAAGCCCGGATTGCCGCCGCGATGCGAAGCGTCCGCGTTGCCGTCTTCGTCGGCGCTGGCGATGAAGAAGGTATCCGCGGCCGCGACGGCGGCGCGCTGCGCGGCGTCGAGTTCGGTGCCACGCGCCACCGGGGACGACTCCCCCGGCCGATAGTCCTCGATCTCCCTGCGCGAGATGTACTTCGGGCAGTTCGAGTACACCTGGTCGGTGGTGATCAGCAGGCCCGTCCCGTCGGGGACGGCGTGCCCGTTGACGCGCATCCGCCTGCGCCGCCTCGGCTCCAGCGCGATCATGCCGACCGGCGCGGGGCCCGCGAGCACCTCGGCCAGCGGATCCCCGGCCGCGGGACGCGCGTCCACCGCGAGGGCGTCCTCCCCCGTCGTGCGGACGAAGCCGGACGGCCCCGTGAGCTGACTCGCCCACAGCCGCCCCGCGCCGTCGGCGGCGCCGAGCACCACCATCGGCTGCGCGGCCAGGAACTCCGCCGCGACCGGCGGCACGCCCGTGCGGATCGTGCGGGCCACTTTCACCGCGATGTCGGCCTGCGCCATCCGGCGCTGCACCGCGAGCTCGCCGGCGTGGAACGGCGTCATCACGAATCCCCTTCCGGGCGTGCGGGTCCGGTCGCTCAGAAGAAGCCGCAGGTGGGCGCGGCGCCGCTGGGTGCGGGCGCGGCCTCGGCGCCGCCGGGCGCGTACACCTCGAGCCGGATGCCGTCGGGATCGGCGAAGAAGATGCCGCCCGAGGCCGCGCCTTCCCCGTGTGCGACGACGCCGTCGTAGGCGAAGCGCACCGACAACTCGCGCAGCGTGGCCTCCACGGCGCGCACCTGATCGATGTCGTCGACCTGGAACGACAGGTGGTGCAGTCCCGGTGTCGCCGTGGAGAACTCGCCCTCGGACTGCTGCCACAGCGTGAGCAGCAGCTTGCCGTCGGCACCGAGGAAGGCGAAGCGCCGCGTGCCCTCCCCGCCCGCGCCGAGTTCGTCGAAGCCGAGCGCGCGGCGATAGAACGCCACCGACCGATCCAGGTCCGAGACGTTGAGCCCCACGTGCCCGGTCGCGAGCTGGGGTGCGGCCACTGCGGTCATGATTCCTCCGAGGTTATAACCGTTGTATGATTGTTGAACGGTTATAACCGTAGCGCGCGAGCTCCCCGTGCGTCAACCGTTGAAATGGTTTTAGGAGGTTAGAAGAACGGTGGTGGCCGAAACACCCGCCGGCCGCTCGTTACCCTCAGGCATGCTCGATCCGCGTCCGCACGTCGGCGAACCCCTCGCACTGGACCTGTTGAACACGCGCTGGATCGACGAGACCGGCCCGCGCGACCTGCTCACCGACGTGGCGGGCTTGCGCGTCTGGCTCGACGCGGCGGGCTTGCGCGAGCTCCCCGCCGACGTGCGCACGCTCACCGCCGTGCGCACCGCCCGCGACGCCGTGCACGCCACCGTCGTGGACGCCGACCACGCCGGCCTCAACGCCGTGCTCGAGCACGGACGCCTGCGCCGATCGCTCACCGAGAACGGGCCCGCCAGCACGCCCGACGTGCCGCGACAGTGGTGGTTGCCGGCCTGGCTGGCCGCCGAGAACCTGCTCTCGCTACTGGCCGAAGCGCCCGAGCGCATCCGGCAGTGCGCGCACCCGCAGTGCGTGCTGTTCTTCTACGACACCTCGCGCAACGGCACCCGGCGCTGGCATTCCATGACGACCTGCGGCAACCGCACCAAGGCGGCGCGGCACTACGCCAGGAAACCGTGAGTCCCGCTCAGAACACTTCGTCGAGCAGGCGGTAGTAGTCCAGGCGGACCCGGTCCGGATCGGTCAGGCCGTACGCGGCGAAGAACGCGTCCACCTCGGCCGGGCCGAAATCCTCGCGCAGGTCGCGTTCGGCGAGCGCCAGATCGCGGTAGCGGTCGGCGAGACCGAGCGCGCCCACGTCCAGCAGCGTTCCGCCCGCCAGCACGTTGGGCGGGGTGAAATCGCCGTGCGCCACCACCAGGTCCTCGGTGGCCGGGCGCTCGGCGACCAGCCGGGCCAGGATCTCCTCGGGGGTGAGCGCGGCGTTGTCGGCGTCGAAGTCGGCGGGGTCGACCAGTCCCTCCACGACCTGCCTGCGCGCGAGGTTCAGCGTCACGTCGAGCCTGCCGTCGAACGGGCACTCCGACACCGGCAGCGCGTGCAACCGGCGCAGCACCTCGCCCATGGCCGTGCCCGGCGAATCGCCGGGCGCGGCGGCCAGACTGGGGGCGCCCGCGTCGGCGAGCACCAGCACGTCCTCGGCGAACACCGCCACCTCCGGCACCGGAATCCCCCGCCCGCGCAACCAGATCAGCCGGTCGTGCTCGGCCACCGCGTGCGGGCCGCGCTTGAGCCAGTACGTGCCGTTCACCCGGACCACGCCACCGCTGAGCCCCTCGTGCTCGTCGGAGTGGGCCGGGTTCTCTCCCAGCAGCTCGGTCACCGCGGCGGGCAGGGGGATCACCAGCTCGGCCAGGTTCTCCAGGGCGGTGCGGGTGGATTCGATGAGTTCGGCGTCGCCTTCGGCGAGACGCAGGCGCAGCGCCTCATTGAGCAGTGCGCGCGCCTCGGCGGCGCGGCCCTGTTCGGCCAGTGCCTTGCCCAGATGCTGGGCGGCGAAGGACAGCGCCTCCTCGTCGCCGGCGTCGCGCGCGGCCTCGACGGCGCGCCGGTACAGGATCTCGGCGGTGGGGGCGGCGCCCCGGTAGCGGTGCACGTCGGCCAGGTTGATCCAGACCGAGATCCGCTGGCGGTCGGTGACGGCCAGTTCCGCGGCCCGGTCCAGGTGGTCCAGCGCCGCGTCGTGCCTGCCGAGCAGCATCAGTTCCAGTCCGGTCTGGCGGAAACTCGCGAAGTCGTGCGGGTTCGCCTTGGCGACCCGGGCCGCCAAGCCCTCCGGGTCCACGGGCACCATGCGCAACCGCTCGTCCAGGCGGTACGGACGCCGCTCGGCGACCCGGTCCGCGGTCACCAGCGCGCCTTCGGGACGTCGAACTCGGCGCACAGCGCCCGCCACACGTCGCGGGGATCGACCCCGGATTCGATGGCGTCGGCGCCGGTCCGGCCGAGGCTGGGGATCACATGGTCGGCCAGCAGGGCGTCCCCGCGCGCCACCCCGAACTCGCCGTGCATCAGTTCCTGGAACTCGGTCAACCGCACCGTATTCAAGATACTCGCGTCCGCGCGGGTGCGCCCCGGCGGTTCAGGACGCCCGGACGCTCTCGACCACCCGGTGACAGATCTCGATCGGGTCGGCCACCTCCGCGTTGCTCAGCGCGGCGGCCTCGGCGGCGGCCGTGTAGCGCGGGTGGTCCAGCATCTCCTGCACGGCCGCGCGGACCGACTCGGCGGTCAGCGGGCGCACGACGATCGAACTGCCTTGGCGCGCGGCACGATTGGCGAGTTCCCACTGGTCGCCGCCGCCGGGCACCGTGACCACGGGCACGCCGGCGAGCAGCGATTTCGCCAGCAGTCCGTGGCCGCCGCCGCCCACCACCACCGCCGCGTGGGTGAGCAGCCGGTCCTGGCGGCCGAGCCCGGCCGTCGCCCACGGCGGCAGGTCGGCGGGCGGGGTGTCGATCATCGAGATCGCCACCCGCACGCCCGCGCCGTCCAACCCGGCCAGCACGGTCTCGGTCATCCCCGCGACGCCGGTGTGCGCGGTGGAGGGCGCCACCATCACCAGCGGCTCGCCGCCCGGGGGCAGCGCCAGTTCGTGCTCGGTCGGCTCCCACAGCAGGGGCCCCACCACGTGGGCGTTCTCGGGCCAGTCCGGGCGCGGCACCTCGAGGGCGGGCAGGGTGGCAAGCAGGCGCGCCGCCGGACCCGGGTCCTCGGCGGGCAGGCCCACGCCCTCCCGCGCTCTCGCCCGCTGCCGCAACCCGTTGCGGATGGCGCGCGCCGTCATCGCGCGCAGCGCGCCGTCGCGCATCCGCCCGCGCAGTCCCTCCCCCGGCGCGAGCCCACTCCCGATGGGCGGCAACCCTTTCGACGGCTGGTAGAGCGGGTGCGGGGACAGTTCCACCCAGGGCACGCCCAGGCGTTCGGCGGCCATCCCGCCGCCCGCGGTGAGCACGTCGGAGACGACGAGTTCGGGCAGCATCGCGCTCAGGTCGGGCAGGATCTCGGTGGAGATGTGCGCGGCCCGCTCGTGGATGCGCCGGCCGGCGTCGCCGTCGTCGTCCACCGGGCGCGGCGCGAGACCCTTGAGCCTGCGCACGGCGATGCCCGCGTCCCTGGCCTGGTCGAACCAGCGCGGACCGGTGAACAGCACGGGGTCGTCACCGGCGGCCAGGAACCGCTCGCACAGCGCCAGCGCCGGAAAGGCATGTCCCGGATCGGGACCGGCAACCACGGCTACACGCATCCGCCCAGCCTGCCACATGGCCGCACCTCGGCGGGAAGGCCCGTCCGGACGGGAATGCGACCCACCGCCACAAGCGGTTTCGCGTTCCGCGCGCCGCTCACCCGAAGTAATACAGCTCGAAGCCGACCGCCCGCTCGGCCGGGAATCCCTCCTTGGGTCCGGTGGACCGGTCCACGACGGCGCGCACCTGGTCGGCCACGGGTTCGGGGCTCAGCGCTTCCAGGTAGCGGCGATGTTCGGCGAGCGAGGCGTAGGCCGCGCCGATGTGGTCGGTGACGTCCACCGCGTGCGTCACGACCGGGCCCGCCACCGCGGCCCAGCGCGCCGACCAGGGCGCCAGCTCGGCCAGTTCCGGGAAGATCCACTCGTTCCCGGCGTCGGACACCGCGTCCAGCGCGGCCCGCCCGACGGCGCGATGGTCGGCGCTGTTGGCGATGCCCGGCGCCCAGGTGTTGCCGAAATGCCCCAGCACGACCATCTCCGGGCGGTGCCTGCGCAGGGCGGCGGCCAGATCGCGGCGCAGTGCCAGGCTCTCGGTGATCCGGCCGTCCGGATAGCCGAGGAATTCGACCTCGGGCACGCCCACCACCTTCGCCGAGGCGATCTCCTCGGCCTCGCGCAACGGGCCCGCCTCGGCGGGCGGCAAGCCGGCGATCCCCGCCTCGCCGCTGGTGACGAGCAGATAGCGAATGTCCTTGCCCTGACTCGTCCAGCGCGCGACGGCGGCCGCCGGGCCGTACTCGATGTCGTCGGGATGCGCCGCGATCACCAGACCACGCTGCCAGTCCTCCGGAAGCTGCTCCATGGACCCATTCAACACGCCGGCGCGAGGCCTCCGGCCGAGAATGTCCGACCGAGTGTCGCGCGCGCCACCCGGGTGCGGTAGACAGTGGGGCCATGACCAAGCTCACTCGCGCCGCCCTCGTCCTCGGCGTCGCGCTCCTGGCCCTGTTCGCCTCCGGTCCGCTCACCGCCACCCCGGCCAAGGCCGACGCGCTGCCCCGGGTGTTCTTCGATCTGACCGTCGACGGCGCCCCGGCCGGGCGCGTGGTGATCGAGCTGCGTTCCGACGTGGTGCCCGAGACGGCGGAGAACTTCCGGGCGCTGGCCACCGGGGAGCGCGGCTTCGGGTACAAGGGGTCGAAGTTCCACCGGATCATCCCGGGTTTCATGGCGCAGGGCGGTGACTTCACCAACGGTGACGGCACCGGCGGCAAGAGCATCTACGGCGACACGTTCCGCGACGAGAACTTCCAGCTCACCCACACCGGCCCCGGCGTGCTGAGCATGGCCAACCGCGGCCCCGGCACCAACGGCTCGCAGTTCTTCATCACCACGGCCGCCACCCCGTGGCTGGACGGCAAGCACGTGGTGTTCGGCACCGTGGTCGAGGGCCTGGACGTGGTGACCGCCGTCGAGCAGGCCGGTTCGGAGTCCGGGCAGCCCACCCGCGAGGTCGTCATCGCCGAGAGCGGTCAGCTCTAGTCACACGGAAACGGGCCGTGCCCCTCCTCGATGGAGGTGGTACGGCCCGTTGGCTTTTCGCGGTCTACAGCTTGCTGGCCGAATTGTCCGAGCCCGACACCGCCTTGTACAGCAGGTACAGGCCGAACACCACGGCGCTGATCACCAGGATCGGGAACAGCCCCTTGATCAGCGCACCGATGATGGCCAGGGCGATCCAGACGACCGCGACGACTCCGATGATCTTCCACAGCATTTCCAGCCTCCTGGACGTTTCGCTCGAAGCGCCCCACCGGCGATCCGACACCTCCATGCTGACACCCCGGGCGGCAGAAATCACCAGGTCAACAGCGATATGGGGGTGCATTTCAGGGTTCACCCCGAGAGCGGGCGCTCCGTGCGGTACCCGAGGGTGGACAGGTTCGGCGCGGCGACGGCGGTGCTGTCGGCGACCTCGGTGAGCGCCTGCGCCCAGCCGTCGAGACGGTCGGCGGCGTCGCGCAGTTCGGCCACGATCCCGTCGAAGCGGTGCGCCACGACGCTGCTCTCCGGCACCGCCAGCACCCGGCCCGCGGCGGCGACCACCTGCTCGTATTCGGCGATGCCCGCCTCGATGCGGCCGAGTGCGAAGCGCACGTTGCCGATCAGCGCCTGCACGGCCTGCGGGTTGGTGTGGCCGAGGGAGGCGATGGCGCGTTCCATGCCGACGATGTCGGAGGCCAGGGCGTGCAGCGCGGCGGCGCCGGAGGCGGCGGTCTCGACCATCTCGGTGAGTTCGTCCTCGGGGAGCCGGTGGCTGGCGGCGATCTGGGCGACGAGGCCGTGCATCGCCCGTTCGACGCCGATCAGGCGGGTGATCGGCGCGCGGGCGGCCGAGCGCAGCGGAGGTTGTTTGCGGGGGACGAACGCCGCCTGCGGCAGCGGGGATCGCCGCAGGCGCAGGTAGCGGCGGGCGCTGAGGGCGGTGCCGGTGACCAGCGCGACAGCGCCGCCACCGAGAACCACCACGGCCCAGGCGGGCGCCGAGATCACCACCAGCCCAACGGTTCCCGCGGTGGTGAGGCCGGAGACGGTGCCGAGCTGGTAGCTGCGGCGGCGGGCCCGGCGGCGCTTGCGCAGCTCTCGCTCCCGGGGATCGGCCCATCGGCGCACCGCGACGAGCGCATGCTCCCCCATATCGCGCAGCGTCTCCGGCAGCGACCCGTTCGGCATGCCGAACTGCCCGGGATGCGGCGCGGGCGCCTGCCAGGCGCGGGCGGGAGTTCGCTTGCGGCTCATGCTTCTACCTCACACCTGCGAGCGGGGACGTCGCGCGGCCGACGGCGGGCCGGGCGGTGCGCACCGACGGGCATGACAAGCTCGCCCGCCGGGGGGTGCGCCGGTTCGCGTCGTCCACCGCGCCGGTCCCTTCTCGATCGAACTGCCTACTGCTGGGCGGCCTGGCCCTTGTTCAGGTGCGGGGCGGCCGCGGGGTTGACCTGGGTGGGCGCGGCCTGCTGCTGGCCGCCCGCGGGCAGCGACTCCCCGCGCATGGAGGCGCGGATCTGCTCGAGCTTGCTGTGCCCGGCCATCTGGATGCTGGCCTGCTGGACCTCCATCATGCGACCCTGCACCGAGTTCTGCGCCAGCTCGGCCGAACCCAGCGCGTTGGCGTAGCGGCGCTCGATCTTCTCGCGCACCGCGTCCAGGCTCGGGGTGGTGCCGGGCGCGGACAGCGTGGAGTCCATCTGCTGCAGCGAGGCCGAGACCTGCTCCTGCATCTTGGCCTGCTCCAGCTGGCTGAGCAGCTTGGTGCGCTCGGCGACCTTCTGCTGCAACAGCATCGCGTTCTGCTCGACCGCCTTCTTGGCCTGCGCGGCGGCCTGCAGCGACTGGTCGTGCAGCACCTTGAGGTCCTCCACCGACTGCTCGGCGGTGACCAGCTGCGCGGCGAAGGCCTCGGCCGCGTTGGTGTACTGGATCGCCTTCTCGGTGTCGCCCGCGGCCGCGGCCTGGTCGGCCAGCAGCACCGCCTGGCGCGCGTTGGCGTTGAGCTTCTCGACCTCGTCGAGCTGGCGGTTCAGCTTCATCTCCAGCTGACGCTGGTTGCCGATGACCGACGCGGCCTGCTGTGAGAGGGCCTGGTGCTGCCGCTGGGCTTCCTCGATAGCCTGCTGGATCTGCACCTTCGGATCCGCGTGCTCCTCGATCTTGGAGTCGAAGAGGGCCATCAGGTATTTCCAGGCCTTGACGAACGGATTAGCCATCGATTGATCCCGCCTCCATCTGATGTACCGCTTGACGCGGCCGGGGCCCGCGACTTTCGCGCGCCCGGTTATTGCCTATCCTCCACCATGCGGCAGCCGGACCGGAGCAACCCGGCCCGATCGACGCCTACTACAGAATCTAGCCGTTTTCGGCGCCCGCCCGCAGCGTTGCCCGCGAGCGGGCGTATTCGCTCAGTTGCTCTTCACCAGGACCAGCATGTCGGCCTTGGGGGCCGGGATGACGATCCTGGTCTCCTCGGCGATCCGGTGGCGGGCGTCGGCGCCCGCGGACATGGTCGCGGCGGCGGGCTCGCCCGCGGCCTCGGCGGGGGCGGGGGCCTCGCTGCGCTCGGCCTCCGGCACCGCGGCGGCCTCCTCCACGGGTGGTCCGTCGGCACCCGCCATCACCGTGCTCACGTCCCACAGCACGCGCGACAGCGGCACGTCCAGCGCCGCGCAGATGGCCGCCAGCAGCTCGCTGGAGGCCTCCTTGCGGCCCCGTTCGACCTCGGACAGGTAGCCGAGGCTCACCCGCGCGGAGGTGGACACCTCGCGCAGGGTTCGGTGCTGGGCGAGACGAGCACGCCGCAGACTGTCCCCGATCGCCTCTCGCAGCAGCGTCATGTCGATCTCCTTCGCTCCCGATCGCCCGGCGCCGCCCGAGGGCAGGCCACGCGTGCACCGTTCTTTCCAGCACAACGTGCCGGGGTGCCGCGATGGTTCCCGCGAAACTCAGCCGCCCTGAACGCACCGCAGCAGTTCCCGCACCGCGACGCGAGTCGCGGTGTGTCTGATCGTCCACCGGTCGCCCGGGAGTTGCAACCGCATCACCTCGGAGTGCCACGGTCCGGACAGGCCGAGGAACACCGTGCCCACCGGATGCCCGTCCTGGATATCGGGTCCGGCGACGCCGGTCAGGCCGATCCCCCAGTCGGCGCCGCAGCGGGCCCTGGCGCCCGCCGCGAGCTGTTCGGCGGCGCCCGCCGACACCGGTCCCTCGGTGGCGAGCAGGTCGGCGCCGACGTCGGCGAGGGTGTGTTTGAGGTCGGTGGCGTACACCACGAGCCCGCCGCGCAGCACCTTGCTGGCCCCGGGCACCCCGGCGACGGTCGCGGCCACCAGGCCCGCCGTGAGCGATTCGGCGGTGGCCACGGTGTGGCCCGTCGCGGTGAGCGCGCGCACCAGCTCGGCCGCGTCGGTGCCGGTGGTGAGCGGATCGGTCATGCGGCGCGGTTCCGCGCCGATCCGCCCGCGAACCACACCCGCGCGGCCTGGCCGACGTAGTCGAGCCCGGTGACGACGGTGAGCGCGACCGCCACGTACATCAGCGCCATGCCCGCGGTGGCGAAACCGCCGGCCAGCGGCAGCAGCAGCACCCCGATGGCGACAGACTGCACCAGCGTCTTGAGCTTGCCGCCGCGCCCGGCCGGGATCACCCCGCGCCGCACCACCAGCAGCCGCAACAGCGTGATGCCCAGTTCGCGGCCGCAGATGACGAGGGTGATCCACCAGGGCACATCGCCCAGCACGGAGAGCCCGATGAGGGCCGCGCCGATGAGCGCCTTGTCGGCGATCGGGTCGGCGAGCTTGCCGAAATCGGTGACCAGCCCGTACTTGCGGGCCAGCTGACCGTCGAAGCGGTCGGTGATGGCGGCCAAGGCGAACAGCGCGGTGGCGGTGATCCGCCAGGCGGTGTCGTGCCCGCCGCCCGCGAAGAGCGCGAGCACGAACAGCGGCACGATCGCGATGCGCGCCATGGTGAGCACGTTGGCGATATTGAGCAGCGGGACCGGCGTCTCCGCCGCGACGCCGGACGCCTCCGGACGTCGCAGACCCGCCTCGGGCCAGCCCCGATCGATTTCCTCCGGCTGCACGCTCATGCCCCCGCCCCGCACGCGAGCGTCGCGGAAACGACCACGCGCACATCCGTCGGCGCTACCCCGGCGCGATGCGGTGAGCGGAACGACAGGATGTGCGGCACACAATCAGACTATCGGTAACCCGGCCGACTACTGTGCACCCCATGACCTCTCGGGGACCGGCAGGTGGTCCGACCAGCGACACGTATCCGAGCGCGGCAGCCGCCGCGCCTGGCGCGGGCCCCGTCGTGCGACGAGCGCGAACCTCTGACGTTCCGCAGATCAAGAGCCTGGTCGACGTGTACGCGGGCCGTATCCTGCTGGAGAAGAACCTGGTCACGCTCTACGAGGCGGTGCAGGAGTTCTGGGTCGCCGAGTGGGACGGCCGTGTGGTCGGCTGTGGCGCGCTGCACGTGCTGTGGGCCGATCTGGGCGAAGTGCGCACCGTGGCGGTGCACCCCGACGTCAAGGGCGCCGGCGTGGGCAAGCTGATCGTGCGGCGGCTGATCGCGGTGGCACGGGAACTGGAGCTGCGCAGGCTGTTCGTGCTGACCTTCGAGGTGGAGTTCTTCGCGCGGCACGGGTTCGCCGAGATCGACGGCACCCCGGTCACCGCCGAGGTCTACGCCGAGATGTGCCGGTCCTACGACACCGGCGTCGCCGAGTTCCTCGACCTGAGTTATGTGAAACCGAACACTCTCGGCAACACCCGCATGCTGCTCACCCTCTGAGATCCCCCCGTTCGAGAAAGCGAAAGCCGTGCCGATCTTCGCCGTCCACTACACCTACTCCGAGGCCACCGTCGCGGCCCGCGACACCCACCGCCCCGAGCACCGGGCCTGGTTGAACGGGCTCGTCGAGGCGGGCACGGTGCTCTCCACCGGCCCGTACCCGGACGGTTCCGGCGCGCTGCTGCTCTTCCGCGCCGACGACGCGGCCACGCTCGAGGAGTTGCTGGCGCACGACCCGTTCGCCAGGGAGAACCTCATCGACGCGGTCCGCGCCGTCGAGTGGAAGCCGGTGATGGGCGCGTTCGCCTGACGCGGACGCTCGCCCGGCGCGAGGCCGGGCGCGCACCCTGCGGCTAGGACTCGGACTTGGTCGAGGTCGAGGACGCGGCCTTGCCCCTGGTCTTGATCAGGCTGGCCACGGTGGCGATCACCAGGATGCCGAGGATCACGCTCAGCGACACCGGGGTGGTGATCTCCGGGACCTTCACGTGCTCACCGCCGTTGATGAACGGCAGCGTGTTCTCGTGCAGCGCGTGCAGCACCAGCTTGATGCCGATGAACGCCAGGATGGCCGACAGACCGTAGGACAGGTACACCAGGCGGTCCAGCAGGCCGCCGATCAGGAAGTACAGCTGACGCAGGCCCATGAGCGCGAACGCGTTGGCGGTGAACACCAGGTACGGCTCCTGGGTGAGGCCGTAGATCGCGGGGATGGAGTCCAGCGCGAACAGCAGGTCGGCGAAGCCGATGGCCAGCAGCGCCAGCAGTAGCGGGGTCACCACGCGCTTGCCGTCGATCCGCACGACCAGCTTGTCGCCGTGGTACTCCTCGGTGGTCGGCAGATAGCGCTTGGCGAGCGCGACGATGCGGCTGTCGCGCTTCTCCTCGGCCTCCACCTCGTGCCCGCTCTCGCGCAGCAGGTTCACGGCCGTATAGATCAGGAACGCGCCGAACAGGTAGAACACCCAACTGAAGGCGTTGATGGCGGCGGCGCCGATCGCGATGAAGACACCGCGCATGACCAGCGCCAGCACGATGCCGATGAGCAGCACCTTCTGCTGGTAGATCCGCGGCACCGCGAACGTGGTCATGATGATGAGGAAGATGAACAGGTTGTCCACCGAGAGGGCCTTCTCGGTGACGAAACCGGCGTAGTACTCCCCGGCGTAGGTCGAGCCCCACTGCCAGGCGACGATCCCGCCGAAGGCCAGCGCCAACGCGATGTAGAACGCCGACCAGAAGCCGGATTCGCGGAAAGTCGGCTCGTGCGGCGTACGGACGTGCGCGAAGAAGTCGAAGACGAACAGCCCGAGGATCACCGCGATCGTGATCACCCAGACGAGTGCGGTCACCTGCATATCGCGGCCCTGTCGGAGTTGGTGGTCATGACGGCCATACTGCCCGATTTGTCCGTTCGTGTCGGCTTGCGGGGTCGTTGCCGCCCCATGATTCCACACACACCTGCCGCCCCCGTAAGGTCGGTGGCGTCATGTCGACCTTGCTCCTGGCGCTCGCCGGATTCGCCTTCCTGGATTCCCTGGACCTGCTGCTGGTGGGCGTCACGGCGGCCGTGGTCGCCGACAGCAAGCTGGCCCGCCGCTCACCGCTGCCGGGCGGGCTGAGCTTCGTGGCGGGCGTGTTCGCGATGACCACCGCGTTCGGCATCCTGACCGTGCTCGGCATCGGCTGGCTCACCGAGCTGGTCGATTTCCGGATGACGCCCGCCATTCGCTACCGGGGTGAACTGGTGGCCGCCGCGGTGCTGCTGGCGCTGGCCGCGCTGCCCGCGGGTTCGGTGCGCGAGCCACCGGCGTGGGCCGTGCGCGCCCGCAGGCGCCCCTGGGTGCTCGCGCTCGTCGGGATGGCCATCGGCCTGGCGCAGGCGCCGACGGCGGTGCCGTACCTGGCCGGTCTGGCGATGCTCTCCGCCCGCCAGCCGCCGGGGTGGCCCGCGATCATCGTCGTCTACTGCGTGCTGGCGCTCTCGCTGCCGCTACTGGTGCTCGCGCTGGCCGCCCGCGACACGCGGCGCACCCGCCGCGCCTACCGGGCCGTCCTGCGCGGGATGACCCGCTACGGCCCGGCGTCGGTGCGCATCCTGTTCGCGCTCTTCGGCATCGCCCTGCTGGTGGACGCGCTGATCCACCACACCCACCTGTGGTGAGCGCTCACTCCTCGGGTTCGGGCGCCTCGTCCCCGCCGCCGCGGATCGACCACAGCACACCGTCGAGTTCGTCGGGTTTGACCAGCACGTCGCGGGCCTTGGACCCCTCGCTGGGCCCCACCACGCCGCGCGTCTCCATGAGGTCCATGAGCCGCCCGGCCTTGGCGAACCCGACGCGCAGTTTGCGCTGCAACATCGACGTGGAGCCGAACTGCGAGGTGACCACCAATTCGACCGCCTGGACCAGCAATTCGAGATCGTCGCCGATATCGGGATCGACGTCCTTCTTCTCGCCGGCCTTGGCCGCGGTGACGCCCTCCTGGTAGTCCGGCTCGGCCTGGTTCTTGGCGAAGTCGACGACGCCGTGGATCTCCTCGTCGCTGATGAACGCGCCCTGCAGGCGGGTGGGTTTGCCCGCGCCCATCGGCAGGAACAGACCGTCGCCCATGCCGATCAGCTTCTCGGCGCCGGGCTGGTCCAGGATGACGCGCGAGTCGGTGAGCGAGGACGTCGCGAACGCCAGCCGCGACGGCACGTTCGTCTTGATCAGGCCGGTCACCACGTCCACCGACGGCCGCTGGGTGGCCAGCACCAGGTGGATGCCCGCCGCGCGCGCCTTCTGCGTGATGCGCACGATCGCGTCCTCCACATCGCGCGGCGCGGTCATCATGAGGTCGGCCAGCTCGTCCACGATGGCCAGGATGTACGGATAGGGCCGGTAGACGCGCTCGCTGCCCAGCGGGGCGGTGATGGCGCCCGACTTCACCTTCTTGTTGAAGTCGTCGATGTGGCGCACCTTGTTGGCCTGCATGTCCTGGTAGCGCTGCTCCATCTCCTCCACCAGCCAGGCCAGCGCGGCGGCGGCCTTCTTCGGCTGGGTGATGATGGGCGTGATCAGGTGCGGAATGCCTTCGTAGGGCGTGAGTTCCACCATCTTCGGGTCGATCAGGATCATCCTGACCTCCTCCGGCGTGGCCCGCTGCAACAGCGAGACCAGCATGGAGTTCACGAAGCTGGACTTACCGGAGCCGGTGGAACCCGCGACGAGCAGGTGCGGCATCTTGGCCAGGTTCGCCGAGACGAACTCGCCCTCGATGTTCTTGCCGAGACCGATCACCAGCGGGTGGTGGTCGTTGCGGGTGGAGGGCGCCTTGAGCACATCGGCCAGGCGCACCAGTTCGCGGTCGGAGTTGGGCACCTCGATGCCGACCGCCGACTTGCCGGGGATCGGCGCGAGCAGCCGCACGTTCTCGGTGGCCACCGCGTAGGCGATATTGCGGGCCAGCGCGGTGATCTTCTCGACCTTCACGCCGGGCCCGAGCTCCACCTCGTAGCGGGTGACCGTCGGGCCGCGCACGAATCCGGTGACCGCCGCGTCGATCTTGAACTGCACCAGCACCTCGGTGATCGCCTCGATCATCGATTCGTTGGCGGCGCTGCGCTTCTTGGGCGGATCGCCGTCGGTGAGCAGGCTCAGCGGCGGCAGCGTGTAGTCGCCCTCGATGACGCGGTCCGCCACGAACTCCGGCTCCTTCGGGGGCGGCGGAGTCTGGTCCTGGACCTTGGGCGCGGGCTTCTTCTTCGGCTTCGGGGGCGCCGGAGGCGGTTCGGCGGCGATGGGTTTGGCGTCGCGCAGCGGCGGTTCGCCCAGCACCTCGGTGACCTCGTCGGAGCCGCCGAACTCGTCGGGCGGGTAGTTCTCGTCGGGCGTGCGGCCGCGGCGGCGGGAGGCGGTGCGACGCACCGGGAAACCCTCGGGGTCGTAGTCGGCCGGGTCGAATTCGCCGCGCTCGGGCGCGAATTCGCCGTATTCGTCACCGCCCGCGGCGGTGCCGAAGTATTCGCGCAAGCGTTGCGGCACCTCGCGCACGGTGGTGCCGGTGAGCAGCAGGACGCCGAACACGATGGCCAGCACCAGAATCGGCACCGCCAGCCAGGCGGTGAGCCCGTCGGCCAGCGGTCCGCCGATGACGAATCCGACGAAACCGGCGGCGCGGGAACGGCCGTGCGCGTCGGTGGGCGCGCCCGCCGCCAGATGCCAGATGCCCAGCAGCGGCAACCCGACGAGCAGCCCGCCCAGCACGAGGCGCGGCCGGATCTCGGGATGCGGTTCGGTGCGCATGAGGATGACGGCGATGCCCGTCGCGACGAACGGCAGCGCGGCCGACGCGGATCCGGAGACCGCGCGGATCGCCTCCTCCACCCAGCGTCCGATCGGGCCGCCCGCCGAGAGCCACACCGCCGCGGCGATGACGCCGCTGAGCGCGATGAGTCCCAGCGCGATGCCGTCGCGGCGGTGGCCGTGTTCGATCTCGCCCGCGCGGCTGAGCGTGCGGGTGGTGGCGCCGACGCCGCGCGCGAGCATGGTCCAGCCGCCGGTGACGCTGCGTTTGAACACCGCGAGCGGCGCGGTGTTCGACGCCCGGCGCGCGGGCCTGCGGGCGGGCGCGGGACGTCCGCGCGCGGCCGTGCCACGGCGCGGTGTGGCGGAACGAGAGCGCGCCGCGGTGGTCCTCCCCCGGGTCGATCCCGCCCGCGCACGAGGTGTCGTGGTGCCGCGGGACTTACCTGCCATGGACCCAGGCTAGCGGGAAGCGCCCCATTCCCACCATCCGCAACACACGTATCGTCCGTCCCAATCGCCCCGGTCGGGCCCGAAATCGGCCGCTCGCGACGCGGAACGGCGCGGTTTCAGACCGAACGGTCCAAGCTGAGCACGGTGCGGATCGCGTCCGGATCGCCCTCGGTCTCCAACCGCACCTGATCGCGGCCGAACGCATGCAGCAGCAGTTCCGACGGCGCGGCGACCAGACTCACCACCGGCTCGGCCACCCGCTTCGCGGTGACCGTCTCCCCGCCCGGCGTACGGAGCACGACCGTGACGGGCGAGGCGCGGTAGGCCATCTTCCCGACGCGGCGCACCAGCCGCCACAGCTTCTCCTCGTCGGCGGCGGCGAGTTCGCGCGGCGCCCAACCGGGTTCGGCGCGGCGCACATCCTCGTGGTGGATGAACATCTCGCTCAGATTCGCCAGCGCGTCCACGGGCTTGAGCGGCGACCACCACGGCGGACCGGTGCGCACCAGCTCCAGCAGCTCGGGAAAGGGCTTGCGCGCCACCTTGTCCTGCACGGATGCCAGGTAGCCCGCGAACGGCTTCAGCAGGATGCCGGGAGCGGCGTCGGGCCTGCGCTCCCGGACGATCAGGTGCGCCGCCAGATCGCGCACGGTCCATTCGCCGCACAGGGTCGCCGCGTCGGGACCCGCCACGTTCATCGCGTCCACCAGGTCCGAGCGCTCTCGCTGTGCCATGCTCACGCGCAGAACATATCCCACGGCGGCGCCGTGGAGACAGGCCGAAAACGCGATTCGCGAGTTTCGGACTGGCTTCCTACGGCGTTGCTCGGTAGCTTGTCACTCGTCCATAGGGTCGTGGACCTTTCCAGAAGGGGATTCGTCTTGAAGAAGTTCTTCACCGCCGCCGCGGTCATCGTGGCGACGGTCGGTTCGATGCTGGTGACCGCGCCGGCCGCGGAAGCCCAGTACGGGTACTACGGTGCGATCGCCGTGTCGCGCAGCGGCGCCTACGGCATCGCCAACAACTACGGCAGCTACGCCGAGGCCGAGAACGCCGCCGTGGGCGTGTGCGGCGCGGGCTGCTACACGCTGGTGTCGTGGACCAACGGCTGCGGCGTGCTCGCCAGCAACCGGTCGTACTGGAGCGGCGCCGCGCGCGCCAGCTACTCCGCCGCCCGCTCGGCCGCGCTGGGCCGCCTGTCCGGCGGCTGGGTCGTCGACTGGCGCTGCACCTCCGGCTACTCGCTGTAGTCCGACACCTTCGCGTCCGGCACCGGACCGCGACTCACTTCCAAACAGGGGAATCACGTGAAGAACCGTTCGATTCGCGCCGCGATCGCCCTGGTGGCGACCGCGTCGGCACTCGCCTTGGGCGCGTGCAGCAGCTCCGACGACGACTCGTCCACCGGCTCCGCGGCCACCACCTCGCCCGCGGGTCAGTTCGAGGAGGGCAAGAGCGAGGAGGCCACGGTGGAGGGCGAGGCGCCCGCCACCACCACGCCGCCGAACCTGCCCAAGCCGACGGTCGAGGAGCTCAACGAGCGCATCAACAAGGCGTTCGACCCGTCGGTCGGCACCGAGGAGAAGATCTCCTGGATCCAGGACGCCGAGCGCGACCCCCAGCTGGTCGACAAGCTGGTCGAGGCGGCCAAGCAGAACGACGTGACGGTGCAGATCACCAACGTCGGCGACCCGAGCGAAGGCAAGCTGAAGGCCGACGCGGATGTCACCATCGGCGGCCAGCCGGTGGAGAACTCCTTCGTCGAGTTCGTGGCCGAGGGCGACACCTGGAAGGTGTCGCACCAGTTCACCTGCAATATCGTGCGCGCCGCGAAGCTCGACTCGGCGGCCTGCCAGGCGCAGTAACGCCCGTCGTGACGACATGAGAAGCGCCGGAAGGCATTGCCTTCCGGCGCTTCTCGCGTGTGCGGGGGGTCAGACGCCGATGACGGTGGGCACGATCATCGGGCGGCGGCGGTAGGTGTCGGCCACCCAGCGGCCGACCACGCGACGCACGGACTGGGCGATGCGGTGGGTGTCGGTGACGCCCTCGCCCGCCAGGCGCAGCAGTTCGGCCTCCACGAGTTCGGCGGCGGCCGACAGGGCGGTCGGATCGTCGGAGAAGCCGCGCCCGCTCACCTCGGGGGTGCTCACCGCCTTGCCGGTGGTGGAGTCGATGGCCACGGTGATGGCGATGAAACCGCCCTCGCCGAGCACCAGGCGATCCGACAGCGTGGACTCGCCCACGTCGCCCACCGAGAGCCCGTCCACGTACACGTGACCGACCGGCACCCGGCCCACGATGGTCGCGATGCCGTCGACCAGGTCGACCACCACGCCGTCCTCGGCCAGCACCACGCGCTCCTCGGGCACACCGGTCGCGACGGCCAGCGCCGCGTTGGCGCGCAGGTGCCGCCACTCGCCGTGCACCGGCATGGCGTTGGTGGGCCGCACCGCGTTGTACAGGTACAGCAGCTCGCCCGCGGACGCGTGACCGGAGACGTGCACCTTCGCGTTCTGCTGGGTGATGACGGTCGCGCCCAGCCGGGCCAGCCCGTTGACCACGGCGAACACCGAGTTCTCGTTGCCCGGGATCAGCGAGGAGGCCAGCACCACCAGATCGTCGGGGCGGATGTTGATCTGGCGGTGGTCGCCGCGGGCCATCCGCGACAGCGCCGAGAGCGGTTCGCCCTGCGAGCCGGTGGAGATGAGCACCAGCTTGTCGCCGGGCAGGGTGGCGGCCTGATCGAGATCGACGACGATATTGTCGGGCACGGTCAGGTAGCCCAGATCCTGCGCGATCTGCATGTTGCGGACCATCGAGCGGCCCACGAAGCAGATCCGGCGCCCGTACTTCTGCGCCACGTCGACCACCTGCTGGATGCGGTGCACGTGGCTGGCGAACGACGCCACGATCACGCGGCTGCGCGCCTTGCCGATGACGGTGTCGAGCACGCCGCCGATCTCGCGTTCCGGCGTGACGAAGCCGGGCACCTCGGCGTTGGTGGAGTCGACCAGGAACAGGTCCACGCCCTCGTCACCGAGCCGGGAGAAGCCGGCCAGATCGGTGAGCCTGCCGTCCAGCGGCAACTGGTCCAGCTTGATGTCGCCGGTGTGCAGCGCGACCCCGGCCGGGGTGCGGATGGCGACGGCGAGCGCGTCGGGGATCGAGTGGTTCACCGCGAAGTACTCGCACTCGAACGGGCCGTGCACGGTGGTCTCGCCCTCGGCGACCTGGATCAGCTTGGGCTGCAAGCGGTGCTCACGGCACTTGGCCGCCACCAGCGCGAGGGTGAACTTCGCGCCGAGGACGGGGATGTCGCCGCGCATCTTCAGCAGGAACGGCACCGCGCCGATGTGGTCCTCGTGGCCGTGGGTCAGCACGATGGCGACCACGTCGGCCATCCGGTCCTCGATGGGACGGAAGTCGGGCAGGATCAGGTCGACGCCCGGCTGCTGGTCCTCGGGGAACAGCACGCCGCAGTCCACGATCAGCAGCTTGCCGCCGTATTCGAAGACGGTCATGTTGCGGCCGATCTCCCCGATGCCGCCGAGCGCGAAGATGCGCAGGCCGTTCTTCGGCAGCTTCGGCGGGGTGCCGAGGCGGTCCTGCGCGGCGACCACGGGAGGTTCGGCGGGCGCCTGATCGCGGCCGCGACCGGACGGGCGGCCGCGGCCACCGCCGCGACGGCCCTGCTGGCCGGAGTCCTGGGGCTTGCCCCGGCTCTGGCGCGCGGGCTCGGCGTCGGCCTTGGGCTGGTCCTGCTTGGCTTGGGTGGCCTTGGCGCGGTCGGAGCGACGCACCGATTCCGCGCGCGAGGACGTCACTTCCGTTGCGGCGGCGGGCTTTTCAGCGGCGGGCTGCTCGGCTGCCGGTGCGGATTGCCCGGCGGCCGGCGTTTCCGCGGCGACCGGGGCCTGCTCGTCACGACGTTCCGCGGGCGGCGGGGTGGCGGGCGCCGGCTCGGGTGCGCCCGCGGCGCGGGCTGCCGTGCGGCGGGGGCGGCGGGCTGGTGCCGGACCGTCACTCATGCGAGCACCCCCGCGACACGCAGATCCTCGGCCAGCCGGTCGAGTTGATCGGTGGGCGGCATGAGCTGCGGCAGCCTCGGTTCCCCCACATCGATGCCGAGCAAGCGCAGACCACCTTTCGTCATGGCGACGCCGCCCAATCGCGCCATCGCGTGGTTGAGCGGGACCAGACTCGCGTTGATGTCCCTGGCGCGCGCCACATCGCCCGCCGAGTAGGCGTCGTGCAGTTCGCGCAGTCGTTCGGGCACCAGATGCCCGATGACACTGATGAATCCGGTCGCGCCGATCGACAACCACGGCAGGTTGAGCGAATCGTCGCCGGAGTAGAAGGCCAGCCCGGTGGTGGCGATGAGTTCCGCGCCCGCGTTCAGATCGCCCTTGGCGTCCTTCACCGCGACGATGCGCGGATGTTCGGCCAGCACGCGCAGCGCCTCGGGGCCGATCGGGATGATGGAGCGCGGCGGGATGTCGTAGAGGGTGACCGGCAGATCGGTCGCGTCGGCGACGGCCGTGAAGTGCGCGATCAGCCCGTCCTGGGTGGGGCGCGAGTAGTACGGGGTGACGACGAGCAGTCCGTGCGCGCCCGCGCGCTGGGCGTTGCGGGCCAGTTCGATCGAGTGCGCCGTGTCGTAGGTACCGGCGCCCGCGATGACGGTGGCGCGGTCGCCGACGGCGTCCACGACGGCGCGCAGCAGATCGGCCTTCTCGGACTCGGTGGTGGTGGGCGATTCCCCGGTGGTGCCGGAGATCGCGAGCAGATCGACGCCGCGGTCGACGAGACGGTGGGCCAGCGTCACTCCGGCGTCGACGTTCAGCTTCCCGTCGGCGCTGAAGGGGGTCACCATGGCGACACCAACCGTGCCGGAGGCACGCAGCTCCGGTGGCGTCGATTCACCGTTCGTCATGGTCGAAAAGGCTACCCGGTCCCCTGGTCGCTCTCGACACCCTGACACCGTTCGGCCTGTCCGTGCGGGTTCTCCGCCACCGTTCGACATCACAATGACATCATCGACTTCCTTGCGTGACATCATTCGTGGCGTCACACTGATGTCATGGAACTCGACAAGTACACCGCGCAGCTGCGCGAGAACCTCATCGCCGCGGCCGCGCTCGGTGACGAGAAGACCCAGGCCACCGCCGCCGCGCTCGCCGCGGCGACCGAATCCTCCGCGCGGCTGGTCCTGCTCGCCGCGCTCTCCGACCTCGCCGCCGAGGTCAGCGCGGCGCTCGAGGATCGCACCGTGCGCGTCACCATGGACGGCGCCGCCGCCACCGTGGACGTGCGCAAGAACACCACCGCCGACGAGCCGCCCACCATCGAGGAGATGACCGGCGACATCAGCCGCGTCACCCTGCGCCTGGTGGAGCAGATGAAGGCCAAGGCCGAGGAGGCCGCGGCGGCCAGCGGCGTCTCGCTGAACTCGTGGATGTCGAACGCCGTATACGGGGCGCTGCGCGATCAGATGCGCGGGCCGGGGCCGCGCCGCGATCCGGGGCCATGGCGGGATACGGAATCCACGCGCGATCCGGAGACCAAGCGGGAGGACTGATCTCGCGGGCAGATCGCAGACGCCGTCCACCCGACATGCGCTGATTCGCGCCGGCGCCACTGTGGTCGAGTCCCGTCGAAGGGGGCCCAAGTGCGGTCAGCGAAACGCCTCGACACCCGACGTCCCCGTCGTGCGATCCAGGTGGCCGACGGATCTGTCCGACGGGATCCGTCGGACGCGGACCCGGCCCGCGTTCACAGCAGCGGGGCCAGGTCGCCGCGCTCGCCGATCACCACGTCGTCGAGCTCCAGCCAATCGGCCATCTCGCGCAGCGAAATACGCAGCGCCGCGGCGACTTCCGGTGTGTCGCGGCCCGGTTCGGCGAACGCGCCCGGGACCAGCAGGCGGCCGTTGGCGCGCTCGGCGCGCAGATCGACGCGGCCGACCAGTTCCCCGTTCAGAAGGAAGGGGAAGACGTAATAGCCGTGCACCCGTTTGGGTTCGGGGGTGTAGATCTCGATGCGGTAGTGGAAGTCGAAGATCCGCTCGGTGCGCGGCCGGAAGAAGATGAGCGGATCGAACGGGCACAGCAGCGCCGCCCCTTCGACGCGCCGGGGCGTGGCCGCCGCCGTGTGCAGGTAGGCGGGCTTGTCCCAGCCCGTCACCGTCACCGGCTCGAGTTCACCCGCGTCGACCAGGTCGGCGAGGGCGGGTTCGGTCTGGCTGCGGTGCAGGCGGTAGTAGTCGCGCAGGTCCGGTTCGGTGGCGATGCCGAGCGCGGTCGCGGCGCGGCGCACCAGCTCGCGGACGGCGTCCGCCTCGTCGGGCACGCGCGACATCACCTCGGGCCCGACCACGCGTTCGGCGAGGTCGTAGTGCCGGGCGAAGCCGACCCGCCGCGCGACCGACAGCGCGCCCGCCGCGAACAGCTGCTCGCAGATCATCTTGGTATCGCTGAGGTTCCACCACGACCCCTTCGGCCGCGGCTTGTCCATCTCCAGGTGCTTCTCCACCTCCCCCGCCGTCGCCGCGCCGACCTCGGTGATCACGTCGAGAATGTCGTCGCCGAGCGTGGGATTGCGTGCGACGATCTCCCGCATCCCCGCCCACCGCCCGTGCCGGTACTTCTCCATCCGCCACCGCATCAGCGGCCAGTCCTCCACCGGAATCAGCGCCGCCTCGTGCGCCCAATACTCCACCAACCGCCGCGGCCTGCGCGCGGTATCACTCCACGCCGCCTCATCCAGCAACGCCCGGTCGTACGCCCCGATCCGGCTGAACACCGGCGCATAGTGCGCCCGCACCACCGCCGACACCGAATCCAACTGCAACACCTGCGTCTTGCTCACCACATCCAGCACGGTCCGCCGCGTAGCCCGCCCCGGCCTCCTCTTCCCAAACCCCTGCGCCCCCAACGCAATCCGCCGCGCAGCCGCAGCACTCACCCCCTTCCCACCCTTCGGCGCCCCACGCCGCCCCCGCGACCCCCCTACCGTCTCCACCTCGATACCCACCACGCCGCGCACCCTACGTCAGCCCACCGACAGAAAAACGCCCCGGCGCATTCGCTACGGCCACCGACCCGAGTCCCGAGATCAGATGATCCGGCCCTTGCGGTGCTCCGGTGCCTGTTCGGCAACATCCCTGACGGGTGCGCCGATCACGGAACGCGGCGAAAAGGCACCTGTCCGTCTACCGGTTCGAGTGCGTTCTCAGCGCCTCCGGAGGGCCGGGTCGAGCAGAGCCGGACGCCGGTGCGTCCGAGCGTTCGATACTGCATGAGCGGTGGGCCCTTCCGCCGGGCTGATCTGCGTCGGGCGCCGCGCTTCCTCTGACGTCATGAAAGCGGTATCGGCAACCTCTGCATATTCGCCGAGCAGGATCCACGCTACGACGCGCGCCGGCTCGTTGGCCTGCTCGTCACCGGCCTGCTCCGCCAGCCCGGCACATGACCTCGAGACGGCGTATCGACGAGGGGGCCGAGGCGGCAGTCCGCCACATCGGCGTACCGGACGACGCATCTATGAAGTGGAAGCGGCGTCGGGCGGGCAGCGCCACGCGATCGATCCCTCCGACAGAACCCCGCACGGCGGGCATGCCCTCAAGCGACGGAAACCGTTCCCGCCGTGTCGATCTCGGTCCGCCGATCGAGATCCGGCGCGTTCGCGAGAACAGTCGCGACGATCCGCCGCCCCATCGGCAGCACCCGCACGGTCACCGATCCGGCGTTCGCGGCGTCGAGTTCCTTTGTCGCCGCGTCGATCACGTTCTGCCGCACCCACCGCGGCACCCCCGCGAACCCGCCGTCGTCGAGGAGCACCACCTCCACACCGCGGGAGCGGGCACCGCGGGCGGCGGCGCTGAGTTCGTCGGTGACGAGTTGGGGCGCGCGCAGACCGTCGCGCAGTTCGGCTTCGAGCAGGCGGCACTGTTCGCGTTCGGCGGAGGTGAGTTCGGCGCCGTCGGCGATGCGCTCCAGGATGGGACGCGCGACCTTGTCCAGCCGAGCCAGCTGACGATCGCGCTCACCGTTCTCGGCGGCCATCGTCGCCTCGGCGGCGGCGCGCATCGTGGCTTCCTCGCGCAGCAGACGCAGGGAGCGCTGGGTCGGGCGCATGATCGCCGCACACACCGACACGCCCGCGACGGTCGCGATCGGCACCATCGTGCCGAGCAATACCCGCCCGGCCACGCCCGCGGTCATGCCGACGCCCGCCACCACGGCGGCGACGCCGGCCATACCCACCCAGGCCGCGCCGAGCCGCCCGCGCAGCACCAGCACCGCCAGCACATACGAGGAGGCGAACGCCGACCACAGCGGTTTGGTCCAGTCCGCGTCGATCCGCGTGGTGGTCAGCGCGGTCGCGGCGGGTCCGGCGGCCATGACGAACACGGTGGCGGGCCAGGGCAGCGGATCGACCGGCACCACCAGCACCAGCACGCCCGCCACGACCAGCAGGCCCACCGCGATCGCGGCGTTCAGCGGCGCCCCGTCGTAGAAGGTGCGCGCCATGTACATCACGATGGTCACTTCGAGGATGAGCAGGAACAGCCACGCCGCCGCGTCGCGCAGGCCGAGCAGATCCCGCAGTCCCACTTCGGAATCGGCGTCACCCATCACTACCCCACACCAGAGTCACCGTCGTTCCCTCACCGGGCTGCGATTCCACGAAGGCCGCACCGCCCGCCAGCCGCCGCATCCGGCCGAGGATGCTCACCGAGATCCCCAGCCGGTCGGCCGGGACCTGCCCGGGATCGAAGCCCGCGCCGTCGTCGCGGAAGACCGCCCGGATGCCGCCCGCGCTCAACGTCACGGTCACCGACCGGTGCACCTCGCGTCCGGGCGTAGCGGCGTGGCGCAGGCTGTTGCGCACCGCCTCGGCCAGCGCGGCGGCCATGGCGCCCGCCGCGTCGACGGGCAGGCGCAGGTCGTCCACGCCGGGCCAGCGCCGCACCCCGAACTCGATCCCCGGATTCACCTCGTGCACGGCCGCGCGCAGGAACCCGACGGCCGCCTGGGCACCCAGCCGGTCGGGTTCGGCTTCGGTGCCGCGCAGTTCGTCCAGCTGGGCGAGGGTGCGTTCGGCCTGTTTGCGCAGCACCGGCGATTCGGTGCCGCCGCGCGAGGCGTCGAGCAGTGTGGACAGCACCGCGTCGTGGATGAGCGCGGCGAAGCGGGCGCGTTCCCGGTCGCGCGCGGCGGCGCCGGCCACCGCGGCGGCCCGGCTGCCCGCCAGCGTCGATTCCCGGTCCACCCGGGCCGCGGCGGCGCGCGCGAAGATGGCGCACCACAGGAACAGCGCGCACAGCCCGGCCGCCCTGGCGAAGTCGACGAACAGGGTGAACGCGGTGCCGTGCGGCAGGATGTACATGTTCGCGCAGGCGGCCAGCATCCCGCCGACCAGCAGATAGCCGATGGCGATCGCCGGTCGCCAGGCCAGGGCGGCGGCCAGCACGCCGAGCGCGAAGATCCGGTACAACCACAGCGAGGTCGCGTCGGTCTCGGGCTGCTGATAGGCGATAATCAGCACCACCATCGCGGTGGGATACCCGACGGCCGCGACGCCCGCGACGGTCTGGATCACCCGCCTGCTCATCCGGGGCGAGACGGCGGCGAGCACCGCGAACGGCCCGAACACCAGCAGCATCGCGGCGAGCGTCCAGCCCACCGGCGCGAATCGGCTCTGATCGGCGATCTCGGGAATCTGCACCACAGCCGCGATGACGCCGGCCAGGCCGAAGGTCAACCCGAGGCGGCGCAGGATGCGGTCGGACGCGGGCTCGTCCTCCCGGGTCGGGGACACCGCGGCGAACCCACGCCACCGGCGGGACGCCGGTGCGGCGGGGTCGGTCGCGAAACGTGCGGTGTCCAGCGTGCTGGACGAGATCATCCGCGCGGATGCCGCTCGGGTACCGGTAGCCATCCGTCCTCCACGGCCCGCTTGTAGAGGTCGGTCTTGGTGGGTGCGGGCCGTCCCGCGTCGGCGTACTTCTGCCGGATGCGGCCCAGGTAGTCGTTGACGGTCTGTTCGGACAGGCCGGTCAGCCGCGCCACCCTGGACGCCTTCTCACCGGAGGCGTAGAGGGTGAGCACCTCCTCCTGGCGCGGGCTCAGGCCCACGTCGGAGAGCTGCGGGTCGCCGTCGATGGCGGCGGCCCAGTCGGTGGTGACCACCTGTTCGCCCGACGCGGCACGGCGCACCGCCGCGACGACGGTGGACGCGTCCTCGGACTTGCGCACCACGCCGAGCACGCCGGCGCGGGCCGCGGACCGCACCAGGAACGCGTTGTCCGCGCCGGTGAACACCAGTACCTCGACGCCGCGTTCGCGCAGCGCGCGCACATTGTCCTCGGGCGCGGAACCGTCGGCCAACCGCAGATCCAGCACCACCAGGTCCAGTTCGGGCCGTGGCCCGGTCGCGGCCAGCAGTTCCGGCACGGTTCCGGCGGTGTGCACCAGTTCGAGGTCAGGTTCCGCCGCCAGCATCGCGGCGAGTCCGATCGCGACGGATTCGTGGTCTTCGACCAATGCGATCCGCCGCGGCGACTCGCCCCCTTCGGCCCTCGTCACCTCGACAACTCCCATCCCGAGCAACTCGCCCACAGTCCCCACCGCAATAACGTCACCTCGCAGTATGCCGGTCCGCGCGCACTCATGGTCAGACACCAGAAATAAGGGGTGTCGGCGTTTCGCTCGTGGGTGCACAGGTCTCGCGTCATGGGCCCGCGGGTGTGCCGGCACCGGATTCCTTCGCCGGCGCGGCGGTCTGCCGGCGGCCCTAAGTGAATCCATTTAAGCGCCCGCGATATGAGATGTGCCATCAGAAATCTGGGCCCAGTTCGGTACAGTACACGCAAGTGAATCTTGTATTGGTTCATCTCGTGGCGTGCGCGGCACCTCGGCCTGCACCCGGAACGGAAGAGTAGTGACATGCGCGCAGAGGGATGGCGAGAGGAACGCCGGCAGCTCATCCTCACTGTCGCGTCGGAGCTGTTCGCGGCCCGCGGCTATCACGGCACCGGCATGCACGATATCGCGCGCCTGACGCAGTGCTCCAAACCTGTTCTGTACAAGAGCTTCTCGTGCAAACTGGAGCTGTACCTGGCGGTCCTCGACCACCACGTCGCGACGTTGTCGACGGCGATCGGCGCGGCGCTGGCCACCGAATCCGGCAACCTGTTCCGCATCCAGGCCGCGGTCGGCGCGCTCTTCGACTTCATCGACTCGCAGTCCCAGGGCTTCCGGTTGATCTTCGAAGCGGACGTCCTCGACGAGCCCTCGGTCCAGTGGCGCGTCGACACCGCCGTCGACACCTGCATCACCCTGATCGCCGACGCGATCAGCCGCGACTCCCGCCTGGACCCCGTGCGCAGCCGCATGCTCGCGGCGGGCCTGGTCGGCGCCAGCCGCTACACGGCCCGCCACTGGCTCGAAGCGGGCCGCCCGATCCCCAAACACGTAGCCGCCGACACCATCGTCGCCCTCTACTGGGGCGGCCTCTCTCAACTCCCCCTCACCCCCCACCACTGCGACCTCCCCGCCCGCATCGCCTGACGGGGTCCAGAGGGCTCAGTCCATCAACTGGGCCGCGACGGTCGCGCCGAGTTCCCAGCACGCTTCCAGGTCGGCTTTGGCCGGCTTGCCCGAGACGGTCACGTAGTCGGCGGCTTTGGTCCAGCCGAGGCCGGTGGTGATGCTGTCGACGGCGCGTTCGGCGCCTTCGGTGCCCTCGTTGCCGTGCAGGTACAGGCCGTAGGGGCGGGCGCGGGTGGAGTCGAGGCAGGGGTAGTAGAAGGTGTCGAAGGCGTGTTTGAGGGCGCCGGAGATGTAGCCGAGGTTGGCCGGGGTGCCGAGGAGGTAGCCGTCGGCCTCGAGGACGTCGACGGCGGTGACAGCCAGGGCGGCGCGGCGGACGAGTTCCACACCTTGGATCTCCGGATCGGTGGCGCCGGACACCACCGCCTCGAACATCGCCTGCGTGTGCGGGGACGGGGTGTGGTGGATGAGCAAGAGCCGGGCCACTTTTCGTTACCCTCCGCTGGTGTCGCGTTCCAGTTTTTCCAAGGCGACGGCTCGGCGCATGGTGTCGCGGGCGCGGCGGCGGTCGCCCGCGTAGTCGTAGGCGCGGGCGAGGCGGTAGTTGACCTGCCAGTCGTCGGGGGCGGCTTCCCATTCCTGGCGGACTTGGTCGAACAGTGCGTCGGCGGCGGCGCGTTCGATGCGGCCGGAGGCCCGGCGCGGCAGGTCGGAGATGTCGAGTTCGCGGCCTTCGGCGTGCATGCGGCGGGCGAGGCGCTGGTGGGCCAGTGCCGCGCGCAGGGTGGCGACGACGATCCACACGCCGATCAACGGCAGCAACAGCACGCCGATGCCCATGGCGATACCGGCGATCTCGCCCGACCCGATCAGCACGAACGCGATGCCGCCCAGCGCGATCATGTAGAGGACGCAGGCCAGTACGAGAGCGCCGATCAGCCCGACGATCCGGATGATCTCGCCGCGGCCCGCGCCGGTCTCCGCCACCGCGTTCACAGGTCCAGGAACGGATCGAGTCCGACGGTCAGGCCGGGGCGCTCGGCGATCCCGCGCACCCCGAGCAGGACGCCGGGCGCGAAGGAGGAGCGGTCGATCGAGTCGTGCCGGATGGTGAGGGTCTCGCCCTGGGTGCCGAACAGCACTTCCTGGTGGGCGACGAGTCCGGCCAGGCGTACCGAGTGCACGCGCACACCGTCCACGTCGGCGCCGCGCGCGCCCTCGAGTTCGGCGGTGGTGGCGTCGGGGCTGCGGCCCACCCCGGCCTTCTCCCGCGCCTCGGCGATGAGACCGGCGGTGCGGTAGGCGGTGCCCGAGGGCGCGTCGGCCTTGTTCGGGTGGTGCAGTTCGATGACCTCGACCGATTCGAAGAACCGAGCGGCCTGTTCGGCGAACCGCATGGAGAGCACGGCGCCGATGGCGAAGTTGGGCGCGATGAGCACGCCGGTCGACGGGCTGCCCGCGAGCCAGCCGCGCACTTCCTCGAGGCGGCCCGCGTCGAAGCCGGTGGTGCCGACGACGGCGTGGATGCCGTTCTCCACCAGGAACTTCAGGTTGCCCATCACCACGTCGGGGTGGGTGAAGTCGACCACGACCTGCGTTCCGGTGGCGGTGAGGGTCTCCAGGGCGTCGCCCTTGTCGACCTCGGCGGACAGTTCCAGGTCGTCCGCCGCCTGGACGGCCGCGCAGATCGCCTGTCCGACCTTTCCGCGTGCTCCGAGCACTCCGACCCGAATGGTCACCGCACCTCCTCGTTCCGCTGGTGTTCCCGGGTCAGCCTACTGCTTGCCCGGCCCCCTCCCCCTCGTCGGTGCCGTGTGGTGACGGAGCGCACCCGACGTCGAATTGCCGCGTTGACGCATGCATAGGCGCGCATAGCGTCATACGTTCATCGCGGGCCCGTGGTCACTCCCAGGGGCACACGACCGTCGCGCCCACCGCCTCGAAGTCGCGCACGTTCCGGGTGACGACCTCGAGTTCGTAGGACTCTGCCGTGGCGGCGAGCAGCGCGTCGGCGGGCGCGATCGCGCGGCCGGCCGAGTGCGCGCGCCCGAGCACCCTCCCCCACATCTGCGCGACGGTCTCGTCTACCGGCAGCAGGCGGCCGCTGAATCGCTCGACCAGCGCGACCGTCAACCATTCGACCAGCTGCCGCTTGCGCACCGAGTCGTCCAATCGTTCGATGCCCGTGCGGATTTCGCCGAGGGTGAGGACGCTCAGGTGCAGGCGGTCCTCGTCGGCCTCGTCGAGCCAGCGGACCAGGCCGGGGTTCGGACGCGGCCGCACCCATTCCGAGACGGCGCAGGTGTCGAGTAGGTACCCGGTCACCATTCCACGTCGCGCGCGCCGAGCCGCACGCGTTCGATGGACAGGTCGCTCTCGCGCAGCGGCGAGCGCGCGAGGAACTCGGCGAGGGTCCCGGATCGGCGCGTCTTGCGACGCCACTCTTCGATCGGTACCACGACCGCGATCTCCCGCCCGTGCTTGCTGATCACCTGGGGCCCCTCCCTTTCCACCGTGTCGATCAATTCGGAGAACTTCGCCTTGGCGGTGGCGACCGGCCAGGCGACATCCGCCCGCACCTCGTCCGGATCCGGCATGAGTCACCCCTTCGCGACGATCGCGCCCGATACGACCATTCTGACCACTCTGGTCATAGTCGAGAGTAGCAGCCGATCACCCACCGCACCAAGCGTTTCGGCGAGTGCCCACACCGCGTGGGGCGGCACGCTCCGGCCGAGAGTGCGCGGCATCGCCGACGACTTCCGGACACACGTTCGACACCGAGCGCGTACCCGAGCTCCGCACCCCCGACAACGCTCCGACCTCGACCGGCCCCCGCGCGGCTCAGGGACACGCACCGAACCGAACCCTCAGAAGACGATCACCTGGCGCAGGGCGTGGCCCGCCGCGAGTTCGTCCATCGCGCGGTTGATCTCGTCCAGGCCGATGTGCGCCGAGATCAGGCGCTCGACGGGCAGGCGGCCTTCGCGCCACATCCGCACGTATTCGGGGATGTCGCGGGCGGGGACGGCCGAGCCGAGGTAGCTGCCCACGATGGAGCGGCCCTGGGCGACCAGGCCGAGCGGGGAGATGCCGGCGCGGGCGTCGGGAGCGGGCAGGCCGACGGTGACGGTAACGCCGCCCGCAGCCGTCGCCGCGACGGCGGTTTCGAAGGCGCGCACGTTGCCCGCGGCTTCGACCACGGCCTCGGCCTGGCTGCCGGACTCCACCACCTGCGCGGGTGTGTAGGCCGAGGTTGCGCCGAGTTCCTTTGCCAGCGCGAGCTTTTCGGGCACGGTGTCCACGGCGATCACCTCGGGCGCGCCGAGCGACACCGCGACGAGCACGGCCGCCATGCCGACGCCGCCGAGGCCGACCACCATGATCCGGTCGGCGGGCCCGGGACGCGCCGAATTCAGCAGCGCCCCACCGCCGGTCAGCACCGCGCACCCCAGCACGGCGGCCACCTCGGGCGGGACGTCGTCGTCCACGGGCACCACCGAGCGCCGGTCCACCACGGCGTGCGTCGCGAACGCCGACACCCCGAGGTGGTGGTGCACCTCGCCGCCGTCGCGGTGCAGGCGCCGCCCGCCGCCCAGGAGTTCGCCCGCGTTGTTCGCGACGCTGCCCGGCCCGCACGGGGTCCGGCCCTCGCTGGCGCAGCCCGCGCAGTCGCCGCAGCGCGGCAGGAAGGTCATGACGACGCGCTGCCCCACGGCGATATCGCCGCCGCCCGGCCCGACCGCCTCGACGCGCCCGGCCGCCTCGTGCCCGAGCAGCATCGGCACCGGGCGCACGCGGTTCCCGTCGACCACCGACAGGTCCGAATGGCACAACCCGGCCGCCTCGATGCGCACCAGCAACTCACCCGGCCCCGGTTCGCCCAGGTCCAGCTCGCAGACGGTGATCGGCGCCGACTCGGCGAACGGTGTGGGCGCCGCGATCCGCTCCAGGACCGCCCCTCGAATCTTCATTCTCGCGACGCTACCCCGGCCCCGCGCGCGCCGGATCACTTCCCTCCAGCCCGGACAATCAACCCACTACCGCACCGGCACCGCTCGCCCCCGCAACCCCACCACCCGATCCAGCGCCGAGTGATACTCCCCCGCAAGCTGTTCCACCACATTCTCGACGCTCTCCACCGACCGAATCGTGGTGAGCCCCTGCCCCGCGGCCCACAGATCCTTCCACCGCTTGATCGCGTCACCTCCGGCCGAATAGTTGCGGGAGACGGCGGCCGGGTCGAGCCGATCCGGGTCGAGGCCGCTGGCCAGCAGGCTCGGGCGCAACCACGATGCGGGGGTGCCGGTGATACCGGCGCTGACCACCAGGTCGTCGGCGCCGTGGTCCACGACCATCGTCTTGTATTCGGCCGGCGCCATGCTCTCGGCTGTGGCGAGGAAGCGGGTTCCCAGGTAGACGAGGTCAGCCCCGGCGGCGACGGCGCCCGCGACGCCATGACCGTCGCCGATGCCGCCGCCTACGATCACGAGGCCGTCGAAGAATTCGCGGACCGCCGACACGAAGGCGAAGGGAGACAGGTGGCCGGTGTGCCCGCCCGCGCCCGCCGCGATGCACGCGAGCCCGTCGACGCCGCACTCCGCGGCCTTGCGCGCGAGCCGCAGGTCGACCACATCGGCGAGGACGAGGCCGCCGTAGCCGTGCACCGTCTCCAGTGCGGGCCGGGGCGAACCGAGGGCCGTGATCACCACCGGCGGCCGGTATTCGGCGATGAGCCGCAGGTCGTCGGCGAGCCGGGCGTTGCTGCTGTGCGTGATCAGGTTGGCCGACCACGGACGGGATCGCGCCCCAGCGGGATTCAGCGCATCGCTGATGCGGCCCATCCATTGATCCAGTTCGGCGGCGGTGCGGCAGTTCTGGGTCGGGAAGGAGCCGAGGATTCCGGCCGCACCGGCGGCGATCACGAGGCCAGGACCCGACACCAGGAACATGGGCGCGGCGACCACGGGAATCCGCAGTGCCCCGAGCAGATCGGTCGTCACGACAGGCTCTCCTTGATCCGGCGGCGAAGCAGCTTGCCGACGGGGTTGCGCGGCAATGCCTCCGCCAGCTCGAGGCGTTCGGGGATCTTGAACCCCGCCACACCGCGCCCGGTGAGGAAGTCCCGCACGGACTCCAGCGTCACGTCCGCGCCGGGCGCGGGAACCACCACCGCGCAACACTTCTCGCCCATCACGGGATCGTCGTAGCCGACCACGGCGGCGTCGGCGATCCCCGGGTGGTCGATCAACAGTCCTTCCACTTCGGCCGGGGCGATGTTCATCCCGCCGCGCACGATGATCTCCTTGCTGCGCTCCACGAATCGCAGGTATTCCCCGTCGGGAGCGCACAATTCGAACACGTCACCGCTGCGCAGCATCCCGTCCGCGTCGAACGGGTCGGCGGCCTCGGTCCCCCCGAGGTAGCCCGCGAACACGGTCGGCCCGGCGATGCGCAGCTCGCCGATCCCGCCCGGCGTCGTCACCCGCTCCCCCGTGCGCGGATCCACCAGCGCCACCTCGGTGTGCGCGGCCAGCCGCGCCGTCCACTCGCGGCCCCGGTACCCGTAGTTGGGCAGGTGCTGCGCCCGCACGGTCGGATCGGGGGTGTCGGCGTAGGTTCCCATCAGGCACACGCCTTCGTTGGAGCCGAAGAAGTTGGTCACCTCCACGCCGAGATCGTCCTGCCAGGCGCGCACCACCCCAGGCGGCAGCGCCGAGCCCCCCGATCCCACCGTGCGCAGCGACGAAAGATCCACCGACGCACGCAGTTCCGCCCGCTGGAGCAGCAGCGTGAGGATCGCGGGCGCCATGATCGTGTGCGTCGCCCGATACCGCTCGATCTGCCCGAGGAACACCGCCAGATCGAGCGGCTGGTGCTGCACGAGGTGCGCACCGCCGATGAGCCACGGCATGAGCGATCCGGCGAATCCGGCCATGTTCACGAGCGGGAAGGGATTGAGCACCACCGAGGTCTCCGCGACGGAGATCCCGTCCTGCACACCGTGTCCGACGGCCAGCCAATCCCCGTGGCAGCGCGGCACGCCCTTCGGCGCGGCCTCGGTGCCGCTGGTCCAGCAGATCGTGATGCGGTCGTTCACCGTGTGCCGGATGTGGGACCGGTACTCCCGCATGTCGCCGACGTCGTCGGCGCCGGGCCGTACACCGAGGTCGATGACGCCCTCGGGAAGCCCAGTGCCCGTGGCGAAGACGAGGATATCGCCGCCGGACGCGACCTCGGCCGGTGCCGAGTCACCGAACGCGCCCACCGTGATCACCGCCCGAGCCCCCGATCGCGCCAGCACGGTGGACAGCTCGTGCCGGCCGTACGCCATCGGCATCGGTGTGGCGGTCACGCCCAGCCGCCACAGCGCGAAGTAGGCGGCCACCTGCGTCACCGTGTTGGGCAGCCACATCGCCACCACGTCGCCCGCGCGTATTCCGTTGCGCCACAGGGTCGTGGCGAGATCGTCGGCGCGCTCGTTCAGCTGCCGCCAGGTCACCGATTCGGGGGTCGCACCGGTCAAGGACGAGAGGTTGGCGGGGTCGGTGACCGCCGGTTCGTCGCCCCGCCGTTCGACGGCGTCGTCGAACAGGTCGAGCATGGTCTCGGCGTGCCACCACCCCTTGCCGAGGTAGTCGTCGACCCGGTCGCGCGGGTGACAGCCGAGCAGATCGAGGGGTCCGGCGGTGCGGGGTTGTGCGTCGAGCATGGGCATTTCCTTGTCAGCAGAGGACTTACGAGACGGAGCCGTTCATTCGCGGCGCAGCACCAGCGCCGAACCGAGCCCGAGGGCCGCCGGGACGGTGATCAGCGCGTGCGTGCCGCCGGTGCGTTCGAGGCGGTCGAGCGCGGTGGTGAGCAGGATGCCGCCGGTGGCGCCGAGCGGATGGCCGAAAGCCAGCGCGCCGCCGTCGGTGTTGACGATGCCGGGATCGAGCGCCAGCTCCCGGGTGAGCAAAAGCGGTGTGACAGCGAAGGATTCGTTCACTTCCACCACGTCCAGATCCGCGGCCGCGATCCCCGCCGCGGCCAGCGCCCGGCGACTCGCCTCGACGGTCGCGGTCAGCAATGGCGACCGGACCGCGGCGTGCGTCACCGCGACGATCCGCGCGCGCCGGCGCAATCCATGCGCGGCACCGGCGGCTTCGCTGCCGACGAGGGCCGCCGACGCGGAATCGCAGAGCGCGGGTGCGGTGGCGAGGGTGTGCAGCCCCGCCTCGGGGCGAGGGAGGTCCGGCAGTTCGCGGGCGATGCGCGCCCAGCCGGGGTCCTCGGTGAAAAGCGCAGGCAGTGCGGATAATGCGTCGAGCCCGAGACCAGCGCGAGCGCCCTCGTCTCGCTCGAGAAAGCGCTCCGAATCCTGATACGCGACGATCCCGGGTTGCTCGGGAGCCTCCGACGCCCGCCGGTGCGCCTCCACCGCGTAGCGGTCCAGGTGATCCCGGGTGAACCCGCTCACGGCGGCGGTCAGATCGGCGGACACCCCGATGGTGACGAAACCCGTTGTGTCGCCCAAGCTCTCGTCGGCGGCGAACAGAGGCCGGTCGCTGAGCATCGGCACCCGCGACATGGATTCGACCCCGCCCGCGACCACCAGATCACTCATCCCGCAGCTCACGGCCGCGGCCGCCCGCCCGAGGGCGTCGATCCCCGAACAGCACAGCCGCGACACCACCGCCCCGGGCACCGCATCCGGCCAGCCGGCGGCCTGCACGGCGACGCGCGCCAGATCGCCCGCCTGTTCACCGGTCACGGTGCCGATGCCCAGCACCACCTCCTCGACCGAGTTCGCGACGCCGTGCCGCTTCTCGAGCGCCGACAGCAGGTGGGCGATCAGGCGGTGCGGCGGCACCTGGGCCAGCGTTCCGCCCGCCCGGCGCACGCGCGCCCGTGGCAGCCGGATCGCGTCGTAGACGTACACGCCGTCCATCGGAGATCTCCTTGACGGTGCGCCGCGCGCACCTCGGGCAGTGACTCACCGCATCCCGCGAGCAAGTCACTCTGTTAATTGAACCAGTCGCAAAGTAGCACGATCCGGCCACCCCGCGAAGGGGATTCCGAAAGTTTCCGACCGTGGTCCGTCAGGCGGGCGAACGACCCCGCACCCCGGACCGACGGCCCGGACGCTCGATGATCGAGCCACCGCTGATCGGCTGGTGACACTGATCGCACACCCAGCGCGGCTCCGGCGCGTGCTCGTGGTCGCGATGCCGGAAGACCAGCGCGTCGCCCTCCGGCGCGCGGAACCAGCGCTGCCCCCACGTGATCATCAGGTAGATCACGGGAAAGAAGTCGCGGCCCTTGTCGGTGAGGCGATACCACACCCAGCCGGGCCGGTCGGGGTTCGGTGCCGCCTCGGCGACGCCCGCCGCGACGAAGTCCTGCAAACGTCCCGCGATGATCGCCGGCGACGCGCCCACCCGCGCGCTGAAGTCGCGAAAACGGTGCGTGCCCAGCATGAGCGCGCCCAGTACCGCGACCGACCAGCGATTGCCGATGAGCCGCATGGTGTCGGGCAGGATCGCCGCCGCGCTCGCCGACGACGACCGCCTGCGCCCCGACGCGGCAGGCACGCTGCGTCCCCACTCCCCGCTGGGACCGGGGTCCGCGACGACGGAGTCCAGGTCGAGCACCTCCGCGCAGATCCCGCAGCGCAGCTCCGGCACGCACGGCGCTCCGCAGTCGGCGTGCACGATGCGCGGCAGGTCGACCGCGGCCGACGACCAGCGCAGTTCCCAGTTCCACAGTCCCAGCAGGATCGGCCACACGCCGCGCCCGCGCGGGGTCAGCAGGTACTCGTAGCGCCGCGGATTGTCCTGATAGGCGGACCGGGTGAACAGCCCGACGTCGGTGAGCTGGCTGAGCCGGTGGGTGAGCACCGCGTTGGAGATGCCCCCGCGCGACATCCAGTCCAGATACCGGCGATCCCCGCGCAACGCGTGGCGCAGGATCCACAGGTTCCATTCGTCGCCGAGCAGACCGAGCGTCACGGCGATCGCGTTGTCGCCGCCCGCTCGCAGCTCGGAAGGCGATCGCTTGCCGCACATGAGTTCCACATCCTACCGACCGGGCCCCGCCGCACGGCGCCGGAACCCGCACCACCCTGGACGAACCCCAGTGACTCTGTTAATAGTAGTAGAGACGCGCGGATCCGCGCGCTGCCGTCTGCGAAGGACTATGCGATGACCGATACGTCGATCTGGATTCTCGGTGGCTATCAGAGCGATTTCGCCAGGAACCTGGCGCGCGAGGGCGTCGACTTCGCCGGACTGTTCGCCGAAGTGGTCCCGGGCACCCTCGAGGCGGCCGCGACACCGGCCGCCGATATCGGAGTTATCCACGTGGGCAACGCCTTCGGCGAAATGTTCGCGCGCCAGGGCCATCTGGGCGCCATGCCCGCCACGGTGGTCCCGGAATTGCACGGCGTCCCGGCGACGCGGCACGAGGCGGCGTGCGCGTCGGGCTCTGTGGCGCTGCTGGCCGCGATCGCGGACCTGCGCACCGGCGACCACGACTGCGCGCTGGTGGTCGGCGCGGAACTGGAGAAGACCGTGCCGGGCGACGACGCGTCGGGGTACCTGGGCGCGGCCGCCTGGGTGGGCCACGAAGGCGAGGACGCGAAATTCGTGTGGCCCCATATGTTCTCGGTGGTGGCCGACGAGTACGACCGCCGCTACGGCCTGGACGAGCGGTACCTGCACTGCATCGCCGAGCTCAACTTCGCCAACGCCCGCCGCAATCCGAACGCCCAGACCCGCACCTGGTCGGTCCCCGATCTGGCCGCCGAGGGCGCGCGCGACGAGGTCAACCCGCTCGTGGACGGCCGGCTGCGGCGCTTCGATTGCAGCCAGATCACCGACGGCGGCGCGGGCCTGGTGGTGGTCAGCGACGCCTACCTGAAGGCCCACCCCGGCGCGAAGCCGGTGGCGCGGATCGCCGGGTGGGGGCACCGCACGGCCGCGCTCGACCTCGCGGCCAAACTGTCCCGCGCCGCCGGCGAGCCCTACATCTTCCCGCACCTGCGCCGCGCCGTGTCCGACGCGTTCACCAGGGCGCGCACCGATCTCGAGGGCGTGCACGGGCTCGAGACGCACGACTGCTTCACCCCGAGCGAGTATGTCGCGATCGACCACATCGGCCTGACCGATCCGGGACAATCGTGGCGGGCCATCGAGGACGGGGACATCGCGATCGGCGGCCGGTTCCCGATCAACCCGAGCGGCGGGCTGATCGGCGGCGGGCACCCGGTCGGCGCATCCGGGGTGCGGATGGTGCTGGACGCCGCGAAGCAGGTCGCGGGCACGGCCGGTGCGTATCAGGTCGAGGGGGCGTCGCGGTTCGCGACGCTGAACTTCGGCGGAAGCACCGCCACCGTCGTGAGCTTCGTCGTCGACGCGGCCTGAGACCGGAGAGGAATTCGTCATGGATGTCGAGATCGTCGGCCGGATGCTGTCGACGCTGTCCCCCGAGGACGACCACCCTTATCGCACCGGCCCGTGGCGGCCGCAGACCGTGGAGCGCGACGCCGACGACCTCGACGTGGTGGCCGGCGAGATCCCCCGCGACCTCGACGGGATCTACCTGCGCAACACCGAGAACCCGCTGCACCCCGCGATCAAGAACTACCACCCGTTCGACGGCGACGGGATGATCCACGTGGTCGGGTTCCGGGACGGAAAAGCCTTCTACCGCAACAGGTTCATCCGCACCGACGGACTGCTCGCGGAGAGCGAGGCGCGCGGGCCGCTGTGGGCGGGCATCTCCGAGATGCCGGAATGGTCGGCGCGCGAAGACGGTTGGGGCGCGCGTGGCCGGATGAAGGACGCGTCCAGCACCGACGTGGTCGTGCACCGCGGGATCGCGCTGACCAGTTTCTACCAGTGCGGCGATCTCTACCGCGTGAACCCCTACACCGCCGACACGCTCGGCAAGTCGACGTGGGGCGGCGCATTCCCTTCGCGCGCAGGCGTTTCCGCGCATCCGAAAATCGACGACGCGACCGGCGAGATGCTGTTCTTCAATTTCGGGAAGGACGCGCCGTACATGCACTACGGCGTGGTGGACGGCAACGACGACCTGGTGCACTACACCGACATACCGCTGCCCGGTCCGCGCTTGCCGCACGATATGGCGTTCACCGAGAACTACGCGATCCTCAACGATCTGCCGTTGTTCTGGGACGAGAAACTGCTGGCCGAGGGCGCGCACGTGCCGCGTTTCCATCGCGACGTGCCGTCCCGCTTCGCCGTGCTCCCGCGCCGGGGCGGGCCCGAGCAGATCCGCTGGTTCGAGGCCGATCCCACCTACGTGCTGCACTTCGTCAACGCCTACGAGGACGGCGACACCATCGTCCTGGACGGCTTCTTCCAGGACGAGCCCGAACCCGCCGACGACGTGCACGCCGACAAGTGGCAGCGCGCGTTCCGCTACCTGGCGCTCGACCGCTTCGAATCGCGGCTGCACCGGTGGCGCCTGGACCTGCGCACCGGCGCGGTGCGCGAGGAGCGGCTCACCGAGCGGATCACCGAATTCGGCATGCTGAACCCGCGTTTCGGCGGCCGGGCGCACCGCTACATCTACGCCTCGACGGGCAAGCCGGGCTGGTTCCTGTTCGACGGGCTGGTCCGCCACGACGTCCGCACGGGCGCCGAACGGCACTACGCCTACGGCGAGGGCGTCTACGGCAGCGAGACCGCGATGGCGCCCCGGGCCGGCGCGACGGCCGAGGACGATGGCTACTTGATCACGCTCACCACCGATATGAACCGGGACGCCTCGTTCTGCCTGGTGTTCGACGCGGCGCGGGTGGAGGACGGACCGGTCTGCACGCTCGCCCTGCCCGAGCGGATCTCCAGCGGCACGCATGCGACGTGGGCGGCGGGCGAGGAACTGCGGCGGTGGCACGAGACCGATCACGCGGCGAGCGCCGTCGGCCTGTGAGGGGTTGTCAGCGGCACCGTGGCGGTCTGGTCTGGTTCGCCGTGATGGTGCTCCTGTCGGCCGCCTTGTACCGAGCCCAGGGTCGGGACCGTCACGAATCTCAGGAGTAATCCCCTGTCCATCCAGTTCAATCACACGATCGTCGCGGCGCGCGACAAGCGCGAATCGGCGGAGTTCTGGGCCGACATGCTCGGCCTCACCCCCGGAGCGGAAGCGGGCCCGTTCATCCCGCTTCCCGTGGCCAATGGCGTCACTTTCGATTTCGCGGACATCCCGCCCCATGCGGAGATGGCGCCGCAGCACTACGCCTTCCTCGTCTCCGAGGAGGAGTTCGACGCAGCCTACGCCAAGATCCTGCGCTACAAGCTGGATCACTGGGCCGATCCGCGCCAGCAGGACGCGGGGCAGATCAACCACCACGACGGTGGCCGCGGCGTCTACTTCCTCGACCCCGCCGGCCACTATCTGGAGCTGATCACCGTGCCCTACGGCGGTTGGCCGGCGTAACCCGGGTCAGGCGCTCGGCGGCGTGGGTGGCCACTGGTTCGGCGTGACCGAGGTGGGCTTGCGGGACGCGTCGTCGTCCCAGTCGAATCGCACACCCACCCACGCCTTCGGGCGGTCGAAACGGATCTCGGTGGCGGTGAAGCGCGCCGCCACGAACGAGATGTCGCCGAAGAAATCGCCTTCGGCGAAGTCGATGAGGTGACCGGCGAACCCGGCGCGGGCGAAACTCACCGCCGAGTGGAATTCCGCACCGGTGAAACCGATCTCGCGGGTGCCCCGGCCGCGTCTGCGCGCCGGGGCGCCCAGTTCGGCCTCCTCGAACGACACGGCGGTGGCGTAGAACAGCGCGCCCGCGAAGGTGACGCGACGGCCCGCCAAGCGGGTGTGGTCGAAGTCGGTCTTGTCGCCGTCGAACACGACCTTCTCGAAGATCGTGTCGTCGGCGCGGAAGGTGGCCGCGCGGAACGAGGTGGCGGGACCGGCGAACCGCGCGCCGGTGAATCCGGTGCGGTCGCCGGTGAACACGGACTCGGCGAAGGTGGTCTTGGCGCTGTCGAACACCACGTCGTCGAAAGTGGTGCGACCCGCGTGGAATTCGGCCTTGTCGAAGTTCACCACCGGGACCCGGAAGGTGGCGCCGCGGAACGTGACGTGCACGCCGGTGAACCGGGTGCGATGGAAGTAGGCATCCCGGTCACCGACGAACACGCACTTGGCGAACAGGGTGCGCCGCCCGCCGAACTCCGTCGCCTCGAAATTCGCGTTCTCGAACACCGCGCCGGTGAAGTCGAAATCGCACCGTGACCACGACACATCGGAGAACGGCCGCAGGTGCTGGGCGATGACGCGCACGATCGTGCTGCGCACCTCGCGGTCGTTGTGCCGCAACTGCTGCACGCGCTCGACCCGGCGCCCGGCCTCCTCGACCGCCTCCGTGCGCGACACCAGATGGTTCGCGCCGTCCTCGGGGTCGTAGGGCAGTCGCAGATATCCGCACAGCACGTCGATGCACTGCTGGCGCCTGCTCGGCGCCGAGAACTCGTCGGCGACACCGGCCATCGCGTAGACACCGGCGATCCGCACGGCAGGATCGGTGTCGCCCAGTTGCGCCGCGGCCGCGCCGAACAGTTCCGCGAACCGCCCGCGTTCGGAGTCGCGCTGCCTGCGGTAGGCCACGACGAGGCCGATCGCCGCGCCGACGAACGCCGCCACCGACACGGCGATCTTGGCGAGGTCCATCTGCGTGGGCGTCTCGGCCCGCGCGCCGAACACCCACCACAGCACCCACCACGCCAGGCCCGCGATCGCCAGCGCGCCCAGCACCACGGTGATGACCGCCAGCAACAGCCCGGCGCGATGTAATCGGTTGATCGTCCTCCCCCGCCTTCGCATGAGCTGCATGTTAGCCCGACCGGCACCGGGCGACCACCCCGTCGTGGACGGCCGCCGCAGCGGCGCAACCGGTTTCACGGCCGCCGCGTCGCTAAGCTCGTCTCGTGACCAGCGAAGCGCACGCCGACCTCATCGCGGCGGTCCGGAACCTGCACGACGATCTGGCCGCCTGGCTCGGGTCGGCGGCCGCGCCCGAGGTCTTCGAGCGTTTCGCCGCCGCGCAGCACGTGGACTTCACGATCGTCACGGTGTCGGGTGAGATCGCGCACCGGACCGCACTGCTCGAAGGATTGGGTGGTGCGCGAAACACCGCCCCCGGCTTGACGATCGACGTGTCCGACATCACCGTCGTGGCGCGGGCCGGGGATCAGGCGGTGGTCCGGTTCCTGGAAAGCCACCGCAGGGACGGTCACACCTCCGCGCGACGTGTCACGGCAGTCCTACTAGCGCAAGGCGATTCATTCCGGTGGCTCACGGTGCACGAAACCGCCCTGCCCGACCGGTGACTCACGCTTCCGCGCGCACCCGCCCGCGCCGCACACCCAAGCCCGCCGCCACCAGGCAGGCCAGCGCCACCACCGCCACGAACCACGGGAACACCCGGTCCAGACCCCAGGTCGTCGCGGCCCACCCCGCCGCCACGGTGGGCAGCGCCATCGACGAGTACGCCAGCAGGTAGTACGCCGACATGGTCTCGCCGCGCCGGTTCTGCGGCACCACTTCCGAGAGGTGGCGCAGGGAGCCGCCGAAGCCGAGGCCGAAGGTCGCGCCGAGCACCACGCCCGCGCCGAGCACCGCCACCCAGCTGTGGGTGGCCAGCGCCGGCACCGTGAGCAGCAGCGCCAGCGCCATACCGATATCGCCGGCAATGGCCGCCCGGCGCGCGGGGATGCGGGTCGCGAACAACTGCGCGGTGGCACCCGCCAGCGCGGTCGTGGCCACCACCACGCCGCCGAACACCAGGTTGTGGATGCCGGTCTGGCGCGCCGCCAGCGACGGGTAGAGCGAGAGCAGCACACCGAGCACCGACCACGCCGCCATTACGCCGATCGCCGAGAACCAAAAGTCGGTGCGGATCTCATGCGGCACAGCCGGTTTCGCGATACGAATGCGCCCCGCGACCCGCGCGCCGTGCGGTTCGCGCAACCACAGCACACCCACGGCGATCGCGAGGCACACCACGGTGATCACCACGTACGGCGTGCGCAGCGGGTACGGCGCGTACTGCGCGAGCAGGGCCGAGCCCATGATCGCCACGGCCATACCGACATTGAACGCCACACCGCTGAGCTGCCCCGAGCGCGCGCCGCGATCGGGGCGCAGGTCCAGCAGCGCGGCCGCGCCGGCCACCACGGTCGCGCCGACCGCCATGCCGTGTAAGGCCCTGGCCAGCAACAGCATCGGCACCGAATCGGCCACCACGAACACCGCGAGCCCGGCGATCATGGTCGCGAACGCGCCCAGCAGCACCGGCTTGCGGCCCACCACGTCGGAGATGCGCCCCGACACCAGCACCGCCACCAACGCCGCGACGGCGTACACCGCGAACACCACCGTGGTGGTGAGCGGCGAGAGGTGCCACTCCTGTTCGTAGAGGCCGTACAAGGGGGCGGGCACGCCGGAGACGCCCAGGGCGACGCCGCTCGCGGCCAGGACGAGACCGTATGCCCAGCGCTGGGCGATCCGCTCGTCGGCGACCACGGCCGTTGACGCTGTCATCATGCTCCCGATCAGGTAAGTTTGACGTTGATCGAACTCCATCGACCCTACAACCCGGTTCGATGATCATCAAACCCCCTATTGTGTGAGGTGGATCATGACCGAGACCGAGACCCTCGCGCCGGTGGCGCCCCTGCCCACGGTGCTCGGCGCCCTGCAGGACCCGGTGCGGCTGGAGATGGTGCGCCGCCTCAGCAATGCGGGCACGGCCGTGCGCTGCGGCGCCCTCTACGACGTGATCAACAAATCGACCGCCACCCACCACTTCAGAATCCTGCGCGAAGCGGGCATCATCGAACGCCTGGTCATCGACGGCCACACCTGCCAGCGCCTGCGCGCCGACGACCTGGAATCCGCACTGCCGGGCGTGCTTCCGGCGATCGTCGACGCCGCCAACCGCGCCAGCGGGGACTGAGCGCGGCCCCGTTTCCGGCCGAGCGGGGACGGGTCGGCCGTGGCAGGGCAAGCCACACCAGCCGGCTACGGCACAGACGACTCCATCCCGTACCGTTGCGGCACCCCGGGAATATGGTCGGTCGTCAAATGCACCGTGCCCCACCACATTCCGGCCATCGCCAGCGCGCCTACCGCGAGCAGTCCCGCGAGGATCTTCCCCGGGCCGATCCACTCTCCCCACCGCGCGACCAAGGCCCGCACCGCCTCCACCACGAAGGTGAGCGCGATGAGGCAGAGCGTGGTCATCACCACCGCGAACGCGACCGGCTGGCGCGCGAAGAACCGGAGAATCCCCAAGGCGGCGAGCAGGATCACGCCACCCGGCACGACCACCACCAGGCCCACCATCACGTACGTCTCGTGCCCGTCGTGTTCGGCCTCGTCGGCGTAGCCGCGCATCCACGCCCGATACAGCGCCAGATGCGACAGCGCCGCGGCGACCACTGCGAACAGCATCACCCAGTAGCCGAGGCGAACGAGCCCGGTCGTCAACTCGGCGCGCACGAGCACCCCGCCCAACCAGGCCAGCAGGGTCACGCCGACCAGCATCACCAACGCGAGGACCGCCGACGGCCTGTCCCGGAGCCTGGTGCGGATGTAGCGCGGCGGCAGCCTGCGCCGCAACTTCCGGAAGACGCCGAACCACGCGAACGGCACCAGCACGAAGAACACCGCGCTGGCACCCCGAAGCGCGGAGATCGGCAGCAGCATCGACAGCGTCGCCGTCGCGAGCACGTACACCCACAGCACTGTCACCAATCCCAGCAACGCGCGCCACAGGATCGACGCCAGCATCCGGCGCGCCTCGGCGTCACCGGGCCGGGTCCCGAGCAGGCCGCGCAGCGTGGCGGCCGCGCGATACCGGTGGAACCCGTCCACCTCCAGCCGGGCCTTGATCCGCAGCAGGTTCTCGTTGGCGGGGTCTTCCGCGAGTCCGGCGTCGACGTGCGCCTGGGCGGCCTCGCGCTCGTGTAACTGGTGGAGCACGTCGGCGGCGGACGCGTGCACGTCGGCGTCGCCGGGGGTGAGCTCCACCGCGCGCTCGACCAGTTCCTTGGCCTCCGCGCTGATCGCGGGGTCCTGTGCCGAGTAGACCGCGAGCAGCAGGGCCAGGGCGAGCAGGACCGGTGTGCTGTGCGGTGCGAGCCGAACGGCCTCGCGCGCGCACCGGAGCGCCTCGTCCTTGTCCCCGAGCCCGGCCGAGGCCCACGCGACCGTCAGGTACGCGTCGACCCGCGCCGGATCGGCGGCGATGGCCTGCCGCCCGAGCCGCAGCGCCTCGTCGGTGTCGTCCAACCGGTACGCCACATCGGCCAGCAACTCGAGCAGCGCGGGATCGTCCGGCGCGCTCGCCAGCGCCTCCCCCGCGATGCGCCGTGCTTCGTCCAAGCGCCCCAGCTTCTTGGCGGCGCGCGCCCTTTCCAGCCGCGTCTCGACGTGCACAGTTCCCCCTCCCGCGGGCCGGATCACCCCGTCCCGCACCGTCTTTCGCCCGTCAGGCGTCCACCAACCGCCGCACCGCCGCGGGCAGGTCCCGCCTGCGCCGGTACGGTCCGGCCACCGACACCCCGTACGGCCGCGACAGCAGCGTGCGGGCGACGGCGCTGACCTCCTCGGTGGTGACGGCGTCGATGCGGCTCAGCGTCTCCGAGACGCTGCGGTGGTTGCCGTAGCTGAGTTCGCTGCGGCCGATGCGGTTCATCCGCGACGCCGAATCCTCCAGTCCCAGCACCAATCCCCCGCGCAGTGACCCCTTCGCGCGGGCGCATTCGGCGTCGGTGATGCCGTGTTCGGCGACCTCCTCGAGCACGGTGCGCGCCAGCGACGCCACCTTGCCCAGGTTCTCCGGCTGGCAGCCGATGTACACCGAGAACGCGCCGGTGTCGGCGAAGGTGTCCACGCTCGAGTACACCGAGTACGCCAGCCCGCGCTCCTCCCGGATGCGCTGGAACAGGCGCGAACTCAGCCCGCCGCCCACCACGGTGTTGAGCACCGACAGCGGCCAGCGGCGCTCGCCCTCGTGCCTGCCGAACGCGCGCACGCCGAACGCGAGGTGCGCCTGTTCGCTGTCGCGGTGGCTCCAGTGCAGCGACGGAGCGCCGGTCGGCCGGAAGCGGCCCTCGCGGCGCGGCGCGGGCTTGGCCGACGGGTCGAGCCGGTTCTCGAACGCGCGGTGCACCAGTTCCACGGTGTGGTCGTGCTCCACGTTGCCCGCGACCGCCACGACCATCCGGTCCGGCCGGTAGCGCCGCTGGTGGAAGCCGCGCAGCTGCGCGGCGTGCATGGCCTCGATGGACTCCACCGAGCCGATCACCGGCCGCCCGATCGGGTGATCCCCGAACAGGGCGGTGAGGAACGCGTCGCCGACCAGGTCCTCGGGGTCGTCGTCGCGCATCGCGATCTCCTCGAGCACCACCTGCCGCTCCACGTCCACGTCCTCGGCGCGGCACAACCCGTTGAGCACCACATCCGAGACCAGGTCCACCGCCAGCGGCAGGTCCTCGTCGAGGACGTGCGCGTAGTAGCAGGTCTGTTCCTTCGCGGTGAACGCGTTGAGCTCGCCGCCGACCGCGTCCATCGCCTGCGCGATGTCCAGGGCGGTGCGACTCGGCGTGGCCTTGAACAGCAGATGTTCCAGGAAGTGCGCCGCGCCCGCGACCGTGCGGCCCTCGTCGCGCGAGCCGACGCCGACCCATACGCCGATGGAGGCCGAACGCACACCGGGTAGATGTTCGGTGACCACCCGCAGTCCGCCGGGCAACTCCGTGCGCCGGACCCCGGTGTCCACCATCGTCGTCTCGTCCACCCGCCGCTCCAGTGACGAACCCCCCTGCCCGGTCGGGAGCAGGGGGGTTGCCGTCTTCTTCGTCGTCACAAAGACCAGTACTACTCGGTTCCGGCTTCGACGGCATCCGCCGCGGCGGGTTCCTCGGCGTTCTCCTCGACCGGGATCAGCGAGATCTTGCCGCGGTTGTCGATATCGGCGATCTCCACGCGCAGCTTGTCGCCGACGTTCACCACGTCCTCGACCTTGGCGACGCGCTTGCCGTTGCCCAGCTTGGAGATGTGCACCAGGCCGTCGCGGCCGGGCAGCAGCGAGACGAACGCGCCGAAGGCGGTGGTCTTGACGACCGTGCCCAGGAAGCGCTCGCCGACCTTCGGCAGCTGCGGGTTGGCGATGGCGTTGATCGCGTCGATCGCGGCCTGCGCCGACGGGCCGTCGGTCGCGCCGACGAACACGGTGCCGTCGTCCTCGATGGAGATGTTGGCGCCGGTGTCCTCGGTGATCTGGTTGATGACCTTGCCCTTGGGCCCGATCACCTCGCCGATCTTGTCGACCGGGATCTTGATCGCGGTGACGCGCGGCGCGTACGGGCTCATCTCGTCCGGGGTGGCGATGGCCTCGGCCATCACGTCCAGGATGGTGACGCGGGCGTCGTGCGCCTGGCTCAGCGCGCCGGCCAGCACCTGCGAGGGGATGCCGTCCAGCTTGGTGTCCAGCTGCAGCGCGGTGACGAAGTCGCGGGTGCCGGCGACCTTGAAGTCCATATCGCCGAACGCGTCCTCGGCGCCCAGGATGTCGGTCAGCGCGACGTAGCGGACCTCGTCCTCGCCCTTGTCGTTGGTGACGGTGTCGGACACCAGGCCCATCGCGATGCCCGCGACCGGCGCCTTGAGCGGCACACCGGCGTTCAGCAGCGCGAGGGTGGAGGCGCACACCGAGCCCATCGAGGTGGAGCCGTTGGAGCCCAGCGCCTCCGACACCTGACGGATCGCGTACGGGAACTCCTCCTGGCTGGGCAGCACGGGGATCAGCGCCCGCTCCGCCAGCGCGCCGTGGCCGATCTCGCGGCGCTTGGGCGAGCCCACGCGACCGGTCTCACCGGTGGAGTACGGCGGGAAGTTGTAGTGGTGCATGTAGCGCTTGGAGGTCTCCGGGCCGAGCGAGTCGACCTGCTGCGCCATCTTCACCATGTCGAGGGTGGTGACGCCCATGATCTGGGTCTCACCGCGCTCGAACAGCGCCGAACCGTGCGCGCGCGGCACCACGGCCACCTCGGCGGACAGGGCGCGGATATCGGCCAGGCCGCGGCCGTCGATGCGGAAGCCCTCGGTGAGGATGCGCTGGCGCACCAGCTTCTTGGTCACCGAGCGGAACGCGGCGCCCAGCTCCTTCTCGCGGCCGGCGAAGTCGTCGGCCAGCCGGTCCAGCACGGCGAGCTTGACCTCGTCGATCTTGGCCTCGCGCTCCTGCTTGTCGGCGATGCTGAGCGCCTGGTTCAGCTCCACCTTCGCGGTGCCCTCGACGGCCTCGAACACGTCGGACTCGTAGGGCAGGAACACCGGGAACTCACCGGTCGGCTTGGCGGCCAGCTCGGCGAGGTCGGACTGCGCGCGGCACAGGCGGGCGATGAACGGCTTGGCGGCCTCGAGGCCCTCGGCCACCACGGCCTCGGTCGGCGCCTGCGCGCCGCCCTCGATCAGCGCGATGACCTTCTCGGTGGCCTCGGCCTCGACCATCATGATGGCGACGTCACCGGACTCGACCACGCGGCCCGCGACCACCATGTCGAACACGGCGTCCTCGAGCTGCTCGTTGGTCGGGAACGCGACCCACTGGCCCTCGATCAGCGCGACGCGCACGCCGCCGACCGGGCCGGAGAACGGCAGGCCCGCGATCTGGGTGGACGCGGACGCGGCGTTGATCGCCACCACGTCGTAGAGGTCCTTGGGATCCAGGCTCAGCACGGTGACCACGACCTGGATCTCGTTGCGCAGGCCGTCGACGAACGACGGGCGCAGCGGGCGGTCGATCAGGCGGCAGGTCAGGATCGCGTCGGTGGAGGGGCGGCCCTCGCGACGGAAGAACGAGCCGGGGATGCGGCCCGCGGCGTACATGCGCTCCTCGACGTCCACCGTCAGCGGGAAGAAGTCGAACTGGTCCTTGGGCGCCTTGCTGGCGGTGGTCGCCGACAGCAGCATGGTCTCGTCGTCCAGGTAGGCGACGACGGAGCCGGCGGCCTGGCGGGCCAGGCGTCCGGTCTCGAAACGCACGGTGCGGGTGCCGAAGCTGCCGTTATCGATCAGCGCGACGGATTCGAACACACCGGGCTCGACCTCCACGGCCGAGGACTTGCGTTCAGTTGTTTCGGTCATCTCTCTTCTCTCAACCTCTCGTCTCGCCGGCTCGAGCGCATGCGAGCGCGAGCCGACTGTCGTCAGCCGTACCCGGCACGGGCGCGCGGCAGCCTTCTCGGCCGCGACGCGCACACCCGGCCGTGTCCCCTTGGAGACGGCGACGCGGAGGCGGTCATCGATCGAAGCCCAACGGCGGATTTCTCACCGGCCGAGAGGCCACTACCGAAGACCGACGCCACGCGTTCGGGTGCGTACGGCTGTGCGGTGTTGCCGTGCGCAGAATACTGTTCGGCGTTCGCGCACGGATAGCCAACGAAAAGATTGTACGTCCGACCACCTAGGGTCCATCGATCGCCTCTGCCGGGCCGCGTGTCGCCGGAAATCCCACCGCACAGAACGCGACGGCCGCTCGTGGCCCTGCCTCAGACGTTGACGATGCGGCCCCAGGTGCTCTTGTTGCCCCAGATGTTCTGCCGCAACCCTTCCCATTGCAGGACCTGCGAGTGGTCGACGAAGAGGTTGACCTCGTTGCCGTAGTTCTTGATGTACCACTCGTAGACCAGCGGATCGGCGGATTCGAACATCACGTTCTCCAGGCCGACGCCGTTGATGATCTGGGCGACCGCGCCGGTGTTCCAGTCGGCGACGTTCTCGGTGATGCCCTCCGACTCGATCATGATGATGTCGGCGCCCGCGTCCAGCGCGCGCTTGGCCCGCTCGATCAGATCGCCGACGTCCTTCTTGCCCTCGGCGGCGAGTTCGGCCTCGGTGGAGTCGCCGCCCGAACCGAACTGGATGCCGAGTTCGGGCTTGGCCTTCAGTCCGGCCTTCTTGACGCGTTCGATCAGCGCAGCAGCCCGGAGGTGGGCACCGAGATGAAGCCCGTGGAGATCTCGATGACGTCGAATCCGACCTCCTTGGCCTCGGCGAGATACCGGTCGATGTACTGGTCGCCGTAGCGCAGCACGGTCTCGAGCCAGCCGCCGGAGGAGATGTAGGCGTCGTGTTCGTGCGCGAGATCGCTGAAGGCGCGGACCTGCTCGCGCGGGAGCAGCGCGAACGAGCCGCCCGCCCACTTCACGCCGTCGACCCACTGCCCGGCGACCTCGAGCACGTCGGCCAGGTGCCGCACACCGTAGGTGGAGTAGTAGGGGCCGCGGACCTCGGTGAGCCCGTAGGCGCGCGGCTTGGCGGGCCGGTGGGCGCGCGGGATGAAGTCGAAGGCGGTGCCGGGGGCCAGGCCCGCGGCATTGTCGACCGGTCGAATTTCGGTGGTGGTCATGGTGGTTGCCTTTCGGGTGGTGAGGGTTCGCCCGGTGTCAGTGCGCGTCGGACCGGACGGTGGACACGCGGGCCAGGAGCGCGGTGAGGGCGGCGACGTCCAGGTCCTCCAGCCGCCGCACGGCGTCGGCGATGTCCTCGCGCAGCGCGGTATCGGCGAACGGGGCGGCCAGCAGGTCGAACTTGGCGCGGGCCACCGCCCAGGTGAGCGGATCGGTGACGAAGCCCCGGTAGTCGTCGCGGGCGGCGGCGAAGACGGTGCCGTCGGCGAGTTCGACCTCGAGTTCGGCGGGCAGCAGCCCGGGGAACTTCGCGGTGAGCTCGGGCGAGGGGGTCACCTCGACCTTCGCGAGCAGTTCCTGCACGTCGTCGGCGGCGATCCGCTCGGGCGTGTACTGCTCAGGGGTGAGGTGTCCGTCGAGCAGGGCGACCGCCAGCATGTAGGGCAGCGAGTGGTCGGCCTCCTCCTTGGTGCGGATGTCGTGCTTACCGCCCTCCTCGCCGCCGCCGATGATCGAGAACGCCACGTCGAAGGTGCGCAGCCGCACGGCGCGCACGGCCCGCGCGGTGAAACCGTCCTGCGCGCGGATGTCGAGGGCGGCGTCCAGCGCGGACTGCGAGTGGATCTCGGCGTTGTGCTTCTTCACGATCGTCCGCAGCACCGCGTCGAGACCTTCTGCCGCCCAATCGATCTCGAACGGCCCGGCGATGGCGTCCTTGAATCCCTTGTTGCCCTCGAACACCGCCTCGGGTCCGGTGATCCCCCGGCTCGCCAGCAGCGCCGCGAAGGTGGCTTCCTTGGCCGTGTTGGGGTAGGCCAAGCCTTTCCAGTGCGAGAGATTGCCGGTGCGCGTGACGCGCAGCGCGTTATTGGCGGTGCCCGCGATCGCTATCGCGTTGGCGGTCTGGGCGGCGTCGAGTCCGAGCGCCTTCGCCGCGCCCGCCGCCGCGGCGTACGCGCCCTGCGTGGTGTGGTCGAATCCCTTGTCCCGCACCGGCGCCGCCTCGGATAGGCGCACGTGCACCTGATAGGCCACGGCCAGCGCGGTCAGGAACTCCCGGCCCGACGCGCCCACGCTCTCGGCGGCGGCGAGCACCGCGCCCAGGTTGTCGGACGGGTGTTGGTCTCGCCGCGGCCGATGAACGAGTCCATGAAATCGAGGTAGCGACTGAGCGCGCCGTTGTAGAAGGCGACCCGGTCGGGCGCGGAGCGACCGCCGCCGATCATGGTGGAACGCGGGTCGCCGCCCAGATCCTCCACCAGCCCGCGAATGGCGATCAGGGGTGGCGCGTCGAGCGCGCCGATGGCGACGCCGAGCGTGTCGAGGACGCGAATCTTCAACTGCTCCAGCGCATCCGGTGGTATTCGGTCGAAATCCGCCGCGGTGACGAAGTCCGCGAGACGCTGGACTTCGGTGGTTGTTCGTGGGGCGAGCGTACTGGTCATACAGCCTCCTCGAGCCGAAACAGACCGAGTGAATTAGGTAAGGCTTGCCTTACAATTCTCACCGTACGCTCGTACTGTTAGGAGTCAAGGAGTATGACGCACGGCACACTCGCGCCCGGGCAAACGAAAAGCCGGTGGACGGTGTGAACCGTCCACCGGCTTTCGCGAGATCGGTCGGCCCGCCGCGCGGCGAGCCGGGCGATCAGTGGGTCACCGGCGCAGGCCGAGGCGCTCGATCAGCGAACGGTAGCGCTGGATGTCCTTGTCCTGCAGGTACTTCGAGAGCCGCTTGCGACGACCGATCAGCGCCATCAGGCCGTGGCGGGTGTGGTGGTCGTGCTTGTGGACCTTCAGGTGCTCGGTGATGTCGGCGATCCGCTTCGACAGCAGCGCGATCTGGGCCTCCGGCGAACCGGTGTCCTTCTCGTGCAGGCCGTACTCGGCCAGGATGGCCGTCTTCTGCTCGGTGGTCAGCGCCACGGGGCATCCACTCCTGTTTCTCAGTTCCGCGTGTGAGGTGACCGGCGAACCGGGTGGGCGCCGCCGCGGACCGCAGCAAACCCGAGGGTCCACCTTACCGGAGGTGGATTTCGGCACCGAATCGGGTCCGTCCCGAGGTGGTGCCGCACCCGGAGCGACCCCGCGCTACGACGAGGCGGCGCGGCGCTCGGCGCTCTCGAGCAACCCGCGAGCTTTGTCCACATCGCGGCCCATCTCGGCGAGCAGCGCGTCGATCGAGTCGAACTTCTGCATACCGCGCACGTGCTCGACGAAGTCCACCGCCACGTGCTGGCCGTACAGATCGGCGTCACCGTCGATGACGTAGGCCTCCACCGTGCGCGCGCGACCGGAGAACGTGGGGTTGGTGCCCACCGAGATCGCCGCCATGGCGCGCTGGCCCGGCGTGACGGTGCCGATCGTCGGGCCGGGCCCGAGCACCGTGAACCAGCCCGCGTACACGCCGTCGGCCGGGATCGCCGCGTGCATGGGGGGCGCGACGTTCGCGGTGGGATAGCCCAGTTCGCGGCCGCGGCCGTCGCCGTGCACGACCACGCCCTCCACCCGGTGCGGGCGGCCCAGCGCCTCGGCCGCGGCGGCCATATCACCGGCGTCGACGCAAGCGCGGATGTAGGTGGAGGAGAACGTCACCGCGTGCTCGCCGAGCAGCGTGACCCCGTCGACCTCGAAGCCGAACCGGTCGCCCAGCTCGCGCATGGTCTCGATGGTGCCCGCGGCCTTCTTGCCGAAGGTGAAGTTGTCGCCCACCACGACCTCGGCCACGTGCAGGCGCTCGACCAGCAGGTCGTGGACGTAGCGGCCGGGGGTCAGCTTCATGAACTCGTGGGTGAACGGCATCACGCAGAACACGTCGACACCGAGTTCCTCGACCAGTTCCGCGCGCCGGGTGAGGGTGGTGAGCTGCGCCGGGTGGGAGCCGGGCCGCACCACCTCCATCGGATGCGGATCGAACGTCATCAGGACCGACGGCACGCCACGCGCCGCCGCGGATTTCACCGCCCTGCTGATCAACTGCGCGTGACCGCGGTGCACCCCGTCGAATACGCCGATCGTGAGCACGCACCGTCCCCAGTCCGCGGGCACCTCGTCGAGACTTCGCCATCTCTGCACAGTTCGCAGCCTACGCAAGCCCCGGAACGAACCCTATTCGGGCGTACCGGATGTCACACAACGCTTCCCCGCCGGTCGCGCACGCGACACCGCGGCGTACCGCGCCGGACGGTCACCGAGGGGTACGCGGCCCGCCGTCGCGACTGGTCACGGGGGCGATCGCGACCGGGCGGACGGCCGAACACGACTTGGCCGCATCCCGGTGTCCGACTGTGTGAAAATGCGGCGATGTGCATAAGCTCGGGTATGTGCCAGGCAAACGTGATATCGCCACCCGCCGCGAGTTGAGCGACGGCTCCGCGGCGACCGAGCCGACGGGCAGCACCGCCACCCTCGCACCGGAGCTGACCTCGGTTGCCCAGGACTATCTGAAGGTCATCTGGACCGCCCAGGAGTGGTCGCAGGAGAAGGTGTCCACCAAGCTGCTGGCCGAACGCATCGGCGTCTCGGCGTCCACCGTGTCCGAGGCCGTGCGCAAGCTCGCCGACCAGGGTCTGGTGGAACACGCCAGGTACGGATCGATCACGCTCACCGACCACGGCCGCCGCGCCGCCGTCGCCATGGTGCGTAGGCACCGGCTCATCGAGACGTTCCTCGTCAACGAGCTCGGCTACGGCTGGGACGAGGTGCACGACGAGGCCGAGGTGCTCGAGCACGCGGTGTCGGAACTGCTGATGGCGCGCATCGACGCCAAACTCGGCTACCCCGACCGCGACCCGCACGGCGACCCCATCCCCTCGGTGGACGGCGCGGTGCCCACGCCCCCGGCCCGCCAGCTCACCGATTTCGAGGCGAACCAGGGCGGACGCGTCGCCCGCATCTCCGACTCCGACCCCGACATGCTGCGCTACTTCGACTCGGTCGGGATCGCGCTGGACACCCTGATCACGGTGGTCGAGCGGCGCGATTTCGCGGGGACCATCGCGGTGCGGATCGGGGACGCGGAAGCGCCGATCGACCTGGGGCGTCCCGCTACGGACGCCATTTGGATCACGACCTGAGGGTCGCGGTCAGCACGCCGTGAAGTAGATATCCAGGCGGGCCGGGGCGCCGTCGGCGACGGCTTCGCTCCAGCACTGGTTGTGCGGGAAGCGCACGTAGGTGCGCCAGCCGTCGGGGCCGTGGCGGACGATGCGCTGGCTGTCGCCGGGGATGTCCCACACGATGACCGCCCAGCCGCCGTCGCAGCCGGAGACCGAGGGGACGTAGTTCCCGAGTTCGCCGAGTTCACCGTGGCGGCCGAGATCGTCGACGATCCGCGTCACCGCGCACTCCGGTCCGGACACCGGGTCGTTGAACCGCAGCTGCCCGGTGACGTGCTGGCCGGCGTGGGTGACGAACAGCGTGTGCATGCCTTCGGGGACCGGATCGGTGCCGGCGGGCGGGTCCATGCGGAAGCGGTAGCAGCCGACCGGAGCGGTGAACGTGGCGCGCCCGTCGCTGCCGGTGGTGGCGTCCCAGCGCCCGATCTCGGTGGCGCCCAACGGGATATCGTTGTTCGCCTGGTCGCAGGGCTGCATCCGCATCAGCGTCACCGGCACGCCGGGGACGGCCGCACCACCCAGCGTCACCGTCTCCAGCACGACGGTCCCCTGCGCGGGCGACTCCGGCGGAATGGCGGGCGGCGGCGCCGAGGGCGGCTGCACCGGACTGGGCTGCCCGCCGCCGGGCGCGGTGGGCGCGGCCGCGATCCCCGGACTCTGCGGTGTCGGCGCGGTCGTCGCATCGGGCAGGGTGATGCTCGGCAAGCTGTCGACCTGCTCCGCCGCCCGGTCTTTCGCGCACCCGGCCACCGCGACCGCCACGCACACCGCCATCACACACCCGAACCACCGCTTCACCACACACCTCCGCAGAGTCCGCTGACACCCGGCCTATCGAGCGCACGACCCCCGCGTCAGCCCGCACCGGTCAAGTGAGCCAGGGAGTTACCGGCCCGCGCCCATCCGTGATCGGTGTGGTCGCGGGACCGCACGTGGTCGCCTGAAGTTTCGTTGTCGAGGTAGATGATCCGCCTGCTGCGGGGAGTGCGTGGGGAAACCGGGCCGGATGCGCGCCTCGGTGGTCGCGGATGCGCGCCTCGGCGACCGCGAACGCAAGCCTCGGCGATCGCGGGGACCCAACCTCGGCGACCCGACCGCACGCCCCAGCGACCCCGGGGACCCAACCTCAGCGATCCCGACCGCACGCCACGGCGACCCTGGACGCCGCTTCGGCGATCCGGGATGCCGCGCAGGTCCGGACCCCGCTGTCGCCGGTCGCGTTCGGGCCGATCCCGGCGGCCCCCGAGGGGGGGTAGGAATCGGCCGGCGCGGGCGGCAGTTGGTGGCGACGCCGGACCGCTCTCCACATCCGGGACGAACATTTCCGGGACCGCTGCGAACAACGACGAGAACAGCTGTCGGCCAACAGATCTGGGCCGACACAAGATCACATTGCAGAGACTTCAACTCAGTGCTATATCAAATCTATGTTGTGGTAGTCAGATTTTCTCCACCACTCAGTGGAGAACACCTGCTCCGCCCTCGCACCTACCGCCCGGAATCCGCGTGCGGGTACGACGACGTTCCGCACCCGGTCCCGGTGCGCCACTCCACCGACGCTCGACCTGTCACCGGAGGTCTCGACCCATGTACGGCGCCCTCGACAACATCGCCCCCACCATCCCGTTCAACCACATCGCACCCCCCACCCTCGAGCTGAGCCTCGACGGCTCACTCACCACACCCCTCGACCTCGCCACCACCTCGACCACACCACCCCATCCGGTCGCCGCACCCCGCGGCGGTGCTGGACCGATCGCGCCCACCACGACTCCCAGCGAGGGCGCCGCACCTGTCGCGCCGGCCTCCGCACCCCACAGCCGCGCCACCGAACCCGATGCACGCAACGCGCCTCTCCGCGCCGCCGACGCACCCGGTGCCATCACCGCGTCACGCAGCGCCGCCGCGGCTGCCGAGACCCCGACTCGTGCCGCCGCCAAGCCCCTCACGCACACCGCCGCACCCCACGGTCGCACCGGCGAACCGGCCACACCCAGAGCGCCTCGCAACGCAGTCGCGGCCACCACAACGACGGGTTCGCCCCGCGCCGTAACCACACCTGTCAAGCCTCCGGCTCCCGCCGCACCCACCAAGCCCTTCGTGGCCACCGCAACACCCCGCGACCCCGCCGCCACTCGCTGCTCGGTCACCACACCTGGCACCCACACCGAGACGCGCGACTCTGTCGCCGCCGAGACTCCGACTCGTGCGGCCGCACCCACCAAGGCTCTCGCGCCCGCCGCCGCACCTCACGGTCGCGCCACCGCGCCCGCCCCACCCAGCACACCTCTCGGCGCAGCTGACGCACCCGGTGCCACCGCTACGCACAGCGTCGGCGCCGCGTCCACCGAGACTCCGACTTCCGGCTCCGCACCCACCGAACTCCTTGTCCACGCCGCCACACCCCACGGTCGTGCCGCCGTGGTCGCCGCACCTCCCAGCCGTGCTGTCGCATCCACTACGCCTCGAGTCCCTGTTCCCCCACCTCCCGGCCCGGGTGGCGGATCACCCGGACCCACCCCGCCCGGCCGCAACTCCGCACCGGCCGATTTGCTCTCGGCACCTCGTCCTCCGGCCGCGCCTGTCGCTCCGGCCGGGACGCACGACCGGCCGAGTGAATGGCATCCCGGCATGCTCTGGTGGGACGCGAGCACGGTGCGGGTGACCCGGTCGGTGGCATCGGGACCCTGGCCGACCGTCGCCCACTTGGTGATCCCGATCGATCGCGGCCGGCTCGCGTTCCGTCTCTCGTCCGGGTCCAGCGAAGCGCGGCAGCTGGCTCGGGATCCGCGTGTGATCGTGCAGGCCGGGGACTGGCGCGGCAGGCCCGCGGTCGGCTCCCGCCAGCATCAAGGCGTCGCCGAAGTCGTCCACGCGGGACCCTTGTTCGACAAGATCACGGCGGGTCTGGAACTCAAATACGGCATGCGTCTGGGACTGGCCGAGCTGTACCACCGGATGGCACTGGGCTCCGCCCCGTACGGCGATCTCGCCGTCGTGGTGACGGTCCACGAGACCGCCCCGATGCCACCGGTCGGCTGATCCCGCACACCGTCAGGGCCGGGGCCGGTCGACCCACGGGCCTCGGCGACTTCACCGACGCGCGTTACGACTCAGCCGACGGCTGCTCGCGCGGCTTTCCCGCTCAGCGAGCCAGGTCGTCCCGCAGGGGCGGGACTTCGGAGGGGAACGCTCGCTCTCGCGGCCTCCCGCTCAGCGGGCGAGTTCGTCCAGGAGGGCGCGGAATTCGGACGGGGAGAGGTAACCGTCACCGTCGTGGTCGGCCGCCGCGAGGAGGTCGGCGGCCGGGGTATCGATCAGGCCCGCACCGACGTGGCGGATGAGGTTCTCCAGTTCCTCGACGGAGATGCGCCCGTCGCCGTTGGCGTCGAAGACGCGGAAGGCGGCGTCGGCGTCGTTCACGTCGAGACGCCCGGCCACCAGCGCGGCGTCGAATTCGGCACGCGAGACGAGGAAGTCGCCGTTGGTGTCGGCGGCCGCGACCATCCGCTCCACGGCCTCGGTGTCGACCTCGAGCCCCAGCGACCCGATGCCCTCGACGATGTCGCGCACCGAGACGAGCCCGTCGCCATCCCGATCCCACAACTCGAACGTGTCGACCGGCTTCTCACTCATACCCACTGCCTTCCCGGCCCACAATCCGGCGCTTACAACCACCGCCCACTGTACGGGGACCGCCCGCCCCCAGCAGCCCACGGCCACACCGGGATTCGGGCCTGCTCCCTCGAACACCCGGCGGCGGCTCGCCTTCCCGCGACGGCAGCGAATGACGGAATCGGCACTGCCCCCGACCACGTGGCGCACTCGCAACTGGCGAGGCGCCCAAGTCCCTCAGTCCACCAATCCGCGCGGGCGCACCACGAACACCGGCGACGACCGCTTGCCCTTCTCCTCCAGCAACGCGATGGCGATCCCCTCCGGCGTGAGGGCGGCGTGCACGCCCTCGATACCGACCGGGTCGAGCCAGCGCCCGTCGCGCAGGGATTCGGCTTCGTCCGCGTCGATGGTGCGGTGCGGGAAGGCGATTCGGATGGCCTCGTCGATGCCGAGGTTCAGGGTGGGATCGTCGGCGAGCGCTTCGAGGGTGCGCGCGTGCTCGAGGGTGAAGGGGCCCACTCGGGTGCGGCGCAACGCCGTGAGGTGGCCGCCGACACCCAGCGCCGCGCCCAGATCGCGGGCGAGCGCGCGCACGTAGGTGCCCGACGAGCACTCCACCACCACGTCCAGGTCGACGTACCCACCGTCGGCGACGTCCCGCCGCGCCAGCACGTCGAACCGCGACACCGTGACCGGGCGGGCGGCCAGTTTCACCTCCTCGCCCGCGCGATGGCGGGCGTACGCGCGTTCCCCGTTCACCTTGATCGCGCTGACCGTGGCGGGGACCTGCTGGATCTCGCCGGTCAGCGCGGCGACCCCCGCCGCGATCTCGGCGTCGGTGACGTGCAGCGCCGACGAGGTGGTGAGCGTTTCCCCTTCCGCGTCATCGGTACTGGTGGCCGCGCCGAGCCGGATGGTCGCCGTGTACGCCTTGGTGGTCAGCGTCAGCAGGCCGAGCAGTTTCGTGGCCCGTTCCACGCCGAGCACCAGCACGCCGGTGGCCATCGGGTCGAGGGTGCCCGCGTGCCCGACTTTCTTGGTGCGCAACAGTTTCCGGCAGCGTGACACCACATCGTGGCTGGTCCACCCGCCGTCCTTGTCGACGATGAGCAGGCCGCCGAGCACGTCGGGGCGGGTTCCGGCGTCGGTCATGCGTGCGCGATCGCGGCCAGGATGAGACCGTCGCCGATGCGCCAGCGCCCGTCGAACGAGGTGAGCGGCAGGCCGCCGTCATGGGTCTGGCCGGGCACCAGCAGTTCGCTGCGGAAGGTGCCCGAGCCGGTGCCCTCCCCCACCTCGTCGACGGTGAACGTGATGCGCGCTTCCTCGAAGCCGAGCCAGCGCGTGGTGAGCGGGAACCACGCCTTGTAGGTGGCTTCCTTCGCGCAGAACAGCAACCGGTCCAGGTGCAGGCCGGTGTCGGTGGACGCCAGCCATGCGCGTTCCTCCGGGAGGCTGGTCGATTCGAGCACGCCCTCGGGCAGCGCGCCGTGCGGTTCGGCGTCGATCCCGACGGAACGGAACCGCATCTTGTGCGCGAGCGCCGCCGCCCGGTATCCGTCGCAGTGGGTGAGGCTGCCGACGATGCCGCGCGGCCACACCGGCGCCCCGCGCTCGCCCTTGCCGATGGCGACGGGCGGCTCGCCGAGCTGTTCCAGCGCGAGGCGGGCGCAATGCCGGGCGCCGATGAAGTCGCGGCGGCGCTTCTCCACCGATTTGGCGATGAGATGCTCTTCCGCCGGATGGGGTTTCAGATCATCCGGGTAGTCCAGCAGTTCCGCCGAGGCGATCCCGCCGGGCAGAATGTTCTCGATCAGCGTCTTCACCTCTCCGCGCGGTCCGGGTGCGGACCGTCCTCCCGCCGGGCGGATCGCCCGTGCGCCCACCAACTCCGTAGCCCGATCGAGCCTACCGGCCGCTCAGACGCCCCGCCGACGCTGGGCGCGGCTGCGCATCTCGGCGGCGGCCGCCTCCATCTCGGGTGTCACCTGGAAGTGGCCGCCCCACTTGTTGAGGGTGCCGGGCGGGTACTCCGGGGCGGGCAGGATCTGGCGCAGCAGCCGGTCGGGCAGCCCGCGCCGCTGCCACTCTCTCGGATAGCCGAGCGACACCTCTTCGAAGCGGACGCCGTCGTAGTGCGAGGTGCGCGGGATGTGCAGGTGCCCGTACACCGAGCACACCACGTTGTAGCGGGTGTGCCAGTCGGCGGTGAGTTCGGTGCCGCACCACAGCGCGAACTCGGGGTAGAACAGCACGTCGGTGGGCTGGCGGACCATCGGGAAGTGGTTGATCAGCACGACCGGGGTGTCGGGTCCGAGTGCGTCGAGCTTGCGTTTGGTGACCTGCACGCGGGCGTGACACCACGCGTCGCGGGTGAGGTACGGCTCCGGGGAGAGCAGGAATTCGTCGGTGGCCACCACGTTGCGTTCGCGGGCGATCGCCAGGCCCTCGGCCTTGGTGGTGGCGCCCTCCGGCAGGAACGAGTAGTCGTAGAGCAGGAACAGGGGCGCGAGGGTGACCGCGCCGCCGTACTGTTCGCTGCCCGCGCCGCGCCAGACGGGGAACGGATCCTCCGGGGTGATCACGTCCAGATCGCGGCAGATCGACACCAGGTACTCGTAACGGGCGACGCCGTGCATCTGCACCGGATCCTTGGCGGTCGTCCACAGTTCGTGGTTGCCCGGCACCCAGATGACCTGCTTGAACCGGCTGCGCAACAGCTCCAGCGCCCACCGGATGTCGTCGGATTTCTCGGCGACGTCACCGGCCACGATGAGCCAGTCCTCCGGCGAATCGGGCCGGATCTCCTCCACGACGGGACGATTCCCCTGGTGGCCGACATGAATGTCGCTCACCGCCATCAACTTGGGTATCACCACACCCACCCTGTCATACCGAGCTCCTTCCGCCACCCGACCATGCCCGATGCGAACGCTCCCCGGCGCGATCCCATTCCGGACCCCTCACTGCCACGGATCGACCACGGGCACCCCCGCGGCGCGAAACGGCTCGACATCGCGGGTGGCGACCGCCATATCGGAGGCCGCCGCCGTGGCGGCGATCAGCCCGTCGGCTATCCCGATCGCCACTCCGGCCGACCGGGCCGTCACCATGAGATCGGCGTACGCGCCGGACGCCGGGATATCGACGTCGAGAATTCGCCCATCGAACAAAGGCAGCACCCGGCGTTCCAGGTTGTCGCGCAACAGATCTCGCCGCGTTCCCGAAGGCATGGCCGCGACACCGAACCGCAACTCGGCGATGGTGATGACCGAGAGGTACAGGGTCGCCACATTCTGCGCGTCGAGCCAGGCGACGACGCGCGGATCGGGTGTCTTGCGCAGCGGTTCGGAGATGACGTTCGTGTCGAGGATGATCACCCGAACTCCATCGGCCGCACCGGGGTCCGATCACGGGCCGCCAGCGCGTCGACCTCGTCGTCGCCGAGCGCCACCTCCCGCCCGATCTCGACCAGGACAGACCCCAGCTCCACGCGACCGGGCGGCAGAACCGCCTCGGCGATGATCGACCGCAACTCCGCCTCCGCGCTCCGACCGTGCGCCGCCGCCCGCAGCCGCAGGGCACGGTGCACTTCGTCCGGAATGTTCCGCACCGTCAGGTTGACCACTGCCCTCACCCCTCCCGTAATGCTGTCAATGCAGTCATCGTACGCCCGATGCATGCACCCTGTCGGGCGCGCGGACTTCCGCCTCCAGACACGACGAACCAGGCGGCTCGAATCCGGCCGGATGGATCGGTGACCGACCACGAACGAAGCGGCGGACACCCCCAGATCCCTCATCGCCTATGACCACTGCCCCAGGAATCAACCGCCCAGGCGCGGTCAACCGGAGTCAGGGATGGGGCCAGAGGATGTGGGTGGTGGGGGCGAAGCCGCCGGCGACGATGAGCCGGCCGTTCGGTTCCCGGCGGCAGGAGGCGACGGCCACGTGGCACGGGCGCGGGAGGTCGGCGGGGACGCGGACGCCGCCGTCGATCTCGTAGCGCATATTGGTGACCTTCCAGGCGCGGGCCTGCGGGTCGTCCGGGGTGAGTGGGGGCGCGTCGGGGCGTGCCACGACCATCACCTCGGTGACGCCGGTGGGCCAGTCGAACTGGAGAAGGCCGCCGTTTTCGCGGAGGGCGGAGACGACGGGGATGCCGTCCGGCATCGGATCACCTTGCGGTGCGGCGTGATTCGATGTGGTGGCCGCTGCGGCCGACATCGCACTCGGCTCCGCCGTGTCGGGCGACTGCGAATCCTGCGGCAAGACGGCACCCGCGGCGGCAGGAGGCGATGCAGTGGGCGCTCCGGCGGATGATCCCGTACCCGAGGACGGATCACCCTGGGGCGCAGCGGCTCTCGCAGGTGCGACGTCCCCGGGCGATCCCGACGGCGATTCTGCGCCGGCAGACGGATCACGCTGCGGCACGGAACCCGCGGGGAATCGAACGGTCTCCGCGGGCGCTGCGGCCGTCGCGCTGGCAGCCGATGCTTCGCCGCTCTCATCGAGTCGGCCGCCCGAGTGCCCGGCCACTGCACCGGTGGCAGCATCGCCCGGGTTCGGGATCGACGCCGCGCGCACCTGTTCGTAACCCGGTTCCGACCCCTCGGCGACCGAGTGTTCGGCGCTGGATTCCGCACCGGCAGAAGGAAGTTCACGCTGCGCCGGATCCGCCGAGGGGACGTGTGTCTCGACGGTGGACGCGGAGGGGGTGGGTGCGGGGGCGGTGGCCCGCGCCGCGCGCGGTGGACGCCGGTAGTCGATCTTCTTGGCACCACCGGCATTCGGAGCATCAGCGACTCGCTCCTGCCCGCCCGGGGCGGTGGTCGGCCCGGTGCCCGTTGCGGAGCCCGCGACGGGCTCGGAACCTCTTACCGTAGGGTCCACCGCCGCGGCGCTCACGTCCGGCCCGGATGTCGGCGCGGTTGCACCGTGTTCGGACGTCGTAGCGGTCCAGGCACTCGCGACGTCCTCCCCGGTCGCGGCGTTCCCAGCCGTCGCCGAACCCGAGGCAGGCGCGACGTACCGGGGCTGCGCGGAACTCGCACCGGCACTTGCCGTGGCACCACCGACCGCACCGATACCGGGCGCCGAACTCTCATTCACCGAAGGACTTCGGGGCGCGTCGGAGCGAACCGCCTCGGAGTACCGACCGGAATCCGCCGCAGCCACCGCGTACACCGCCAGCTCACCGGCCGGAGCACCACCGTCTTCGATATCGGTGGTGCGGGTACGGCCGACAACCTTCCACGAACCGTCCGGCTGCAATCGGGTGACGCGGTAGCTCACACCCGCGGTGGACGACGGCTCCCACCTGATCTCCACCGAACCGCTCGGCAGGCGCGAGGCGCGCACCGCGCCGGGCGAGGCCAAAGGGGTGGCGGCGAGCGCTTCGAGCACACCGGGGTGGTCGACGCACATGTCGCGAGCGGCGAGCAACGTGCGGGAACGGTCGGCGGCCGGACCCGAATCAGCAGCCGCGACAAGGCGATCCACCTCGGCGACCGCACGCTCGGCATCGGCGATGAGCTGGTCCAGTCCCGACGCCGACCCGTTCGGCGGCGGCACGTCGGCCGCGGTGCGGCGCAACTGCCCGAGTCGGTCCAGCGCCTCGACGTAGCGTTTGGCGGCGACGGCGGCCAGCGCGACGCGCCAGTGCGTGGCGGCCTCCGACAGCACGCGCTCCACCTCGTCGGACACCGACCGGATCGGGGTGGCGCCATCACCGGCCGGGTCGAATTGCCGCGCCCGCGCGATGTGGCGGGCGGCTTCCTGCGCGCGGCCCGCCCGCAGCGCGGCGCGCGCCTCCTTCAGCGGCTCCTCCCACTGCCGACGTGACGGCGCGGGAGAACCAGCAGCGGGCGACCGGGAGTAGGAGCCAGGCCCGGGGGCCGGGGTTCGCGAATGGGAACCGGGCCCTGGAGCTGGGGTTCGCGAGCGAGCCCCGGGGGTCTGCGAGTAGGAGCCGGACGCCGGTGCGGGTGCATGCGAGTGCGAACCTGACGCCGCCGCCCCCTGCGAGAAGGAGTTCGGCCCGGTCGGTTCCCCCACGCGCGCACCGAGATCGGCGGCCAGTTCGGCCAGCAACGCGACTGCGCCCGCGTGATCGAGCCCGAGCTCGATCGCCTCGTCCCGCAGGAATTCGTAGTCCTCCCCCACGAGTTCGTCCTCGACGAGCACCGCCGCGCGCACCTTCGGCCGCAGTTCGGCCGCCACGTCCTCGCGGATCGCCGCGACGTACTCCGCCACCACGGCGCCACCCGGCTCCAGCAGATCCTGGACGTGCACGAGCAGTTCGTCCAGCACCGCGCGCATCCGCCCGGCGGGCAGTTCCCGCGCCCGCGCGCGCAAAGCTTCTGCGCGCAAACGGATCTCGCCGGTGTGGGTGGCTCGGGTGGGATCGAGACCGAGCAGCCCCAGCAAGGTCGGCGCGGGCGGGCCGTCGACCAGCCTTTCCCATTCGCCGAGTAGTTGCTTGATCTGTTTGCGCCGCTGGTCGGTGAGCACCGTGGCCGGAGCGGACGCGGCGGGCGCCGGGGCTTCCTGGATGACCCGATGCCTGCGCAACCGGGCGGCTATCTCGGCGGCGGTGAGCCCGCCCATCGCCCCGATCTCCTCGAGCCCGGCCACCTTGGCGGCGGGAATGCCGCCGTGGCGCTGCACGAGGCGGGAGATGGCGGTGTCGAGCATCTCGTAGCGTTCGGCGTCGCGCAGTTCGCGTTCCTGCCGGATCCGCAGGGCTTCGGCCCCCCGCGCCGACGCGTTGAGCAGCAGGTAGGACAGCCGGTCGTGGCTTTCCACCAGCAACCCGACGAGCACCCGGTACTTGGGGTGGTCACGTTGCTTCTGCCAGAACCCCCACACCTCGTCGACCCGCGCGGAAACCTCAGCGTCGCTGAGGGTTTCGGCCTCGTCCAGCGGAATGTCGTAGAGTTCGAACGGATCCGAGTGCTCGGGCCCGCCACGGCGCTCGACGGCGGCCAGGACGCGCTTGCGGTAGTCGTTCGGGTCGAAGGCGTGCATGGGGCGGCTCAGCTGTCGCGGCGGCGCGTGCGCTGCACCTGGTCGAGTTCGCGCGCCACTTCCGACTGCGAGAGCGTGGCCCCGGTCTGCGCCGACAAGGTGAGCGGCATATCGGCGTCCACGTGATGCGCCGTGACGTGCAGGACGCCGTCGAACCCCATCTCGAACGTCACGCGCACCTCGCTGCCCGCCGGATACCCGGGTGGGATGCCGCGAATACGGCCCTCCACAAGGACTTTCGTGTCCTCGGGGCGCACCGACGCGGCTTGGCCCTGCTGCTCGACGATGGTCAGCTCGATCTGGTCCTGATCTTCGCGGACCGTGCCGAAGGAGCGGCGGACCCGCACCGGCAGCGTCTGGTTGCGGTGCACCAGCCACGCCGCGGCCAGGCCGTAGTGCGAATCGAGCGCGAGCACACCGAATCCGCGCGACACCACCGTGTCGACCTGGATCTCCAGCATGCGCCGCACCAGGCTCACCGGCTGGCCGAACGACGCGGCGACCCGCGACACCGACTGTTCGAGATCGGCCGGTGCCGCCTCGTTCAGCGTGGCGCCGTCGCGCAGCCGGCCGCGGGTGACGAGGTCGGCGACGATGAGCCGCTCCATCTCCAGCTTCTCGCCGTAGAGCGCGGCACCGCGCGCCACCGACAGATCCGGGTCGCGCAGTTCGCCGACGAGGCCCAGTTCGTTCTTCAGCTCACGCGCCACCATCGGCATCCGCGAGGAGCCGCCGACGAGCAGCAGCCGATCGACGTGCGTGATGCCTCGTTTCGCGGCGGCCTCGAGGCAGTCGCGGGTGAGGTCGATGGTGCGGCGCAGGAGCGAGGCCGTCATGGACTCGAGCTGGTCGCGGGTGAGGGTGACGACCGCGCGGACGCCGTCGTGCGCGACGACCACCTCGGTGCTGTCGGCCTCACTGAGTTCACGTTTGGCGCGCTCGGCGGCCAGCACCAGCATCTGCGAACCGGCCGAATCGTCGAGCGGGTCCTCGGCGTCGGGGTTGGCGGCGCAGAACTGCTGCGACAGATACAGGGCGATGCGCTCGTCCCAGTCGGCGCCGCCGAGCTGGTGGTCGCCCTCCACGGCGAGCACCGAGATCCGGCGGTCGGCCAGTTCGATGACGGTGGCGTCGAAGGTGCCGCCGCCGAGGTCGTAGACGAGCACGGTCTCGCGGGCGCCGCCCTTGCCGACGTCGACGCTGCCGTCGAGCCTGCCGAAACCGTAGGAGAAGGCGGCGGCGATCGGCTCGGACAGCACGCCCGCGACGTCGAGGCCCGCGTAGGTGCCGGCCTGGATGGTGGCGCGGCGCTCCTCGTCTCCGAAGTAGGCGGGGACCGTGATCACGGCGCGGCGCACCGGCTCACCGCCGCCGAACTCCGCATCGGCGGCCAGGCTCTTGAGGATGAGCGCCGAGACGGCCGGGGCCGACCAGGTCTCCCCGTGCGCGGCGAACCGCCACTGCGCGTCACCCATCCGGCGTTTGACCAGCGAGCACACGTGCTCGGGGTCCAGCCGGGCCTGGCGGCGCGCGCCCTCACCCACCAGGTGATCGAACGCGGACGCGAACAGCACGACGGACGGAACCGTCGATTCACCGCTCATGCCGATGAGTACTTCTGGCCTGCCGTCGGCGTCGATTCGCGCGATCGCCGAATTGGTAGTGCCCAGGTCGATGCCGTAGACCCCCATGGGACGCGATGGTAGCAGTCCCCTCCGACACCGGCCCGTGACGGGCGAATCCGGCTGACGCGCAACCCGATCGGCGCGGCTACAGTGCGCCTATGACCGATCCCGTCGAGCAGACCCTCGCCCAACTCGCCGAACGCGTCGAGGACCTGACCCGCGTGGTCACCCGCCAAGCCGCCACCCTCGACCGCCTGGCCGACGAGGCGAAGGAGCGCGACCGCCGCGACCGCGCGGGGGCGGACCTGCCCTTGGTTGTGGAGCTCTTCGCCCTCCACGGCGACACTTCGGCCTGCGCCGCCACCGCCGAATCCGAGCGCGAACGCGCCGCCTTCGACGCCGTGACCACCCGCATCGAGCGCCTCCTCACCGGCCGCGGCGCCACCCTCCTCACCCCGGGCCCCGGAACAGCGTTCGACTCGCTGACCATGGAAGCCACAGACGTGGTGTCGACCACCGACCCATCCGAAGACCGCACCGTCGACGCGCTCATCGCCCCGGGCCTCACCGTCGGCACCCGCTCCCTCCGCCCCGCGAGCGTGGTGGTGCGCCAACTCGCCAAATCCGAGTCGGACTGACTGCGTACCGTCCCGACACGCCGCCACGAGCGTGAGGAGCACCGGGTCGTGGTGTCAGGCATCGCCGTTCACTCCGGACCATCCCCACGTGCGTGGGGAGCACCCCTGGATCACTCCGTGCGCGCCGGTCGCCAGGGGACCATCCCCACGTGCGTGGGGAGCACGGTCCGCGGCGCGTCATCGTCACCAATGAGGGCGGACCATCCCCACGTGCGTGGGGAGCACTGGCCGCGCGCCCGCCGAGAGATGGCGCACCACGGACCATCCCCACGTGCGTGGGGAGCACTGCAGCGGACGGTGGGTTCGGGGATCTCAGGCAGGACCATCCCCACGTGCGTGGGGAGCACCCGACACCGCCTCCTCCGCCGATTCCTGCGGAGGGACCATCCCCACGTGCGTGGGGAGCACTGGAGAGGGGTTCGGCGGCGCGGCGGAGCGTTCGGACCATCCCCACGTGCGTGGGGAGCACAACGACCAGCTTACTCGCGTGTCACGTGATGACGGACCATCCCCACGTGCGTGGGGAGCACGTCGAGGCTGCCGACCGTGGTGAGGCCGAACGCGGACCATCCCCACGTGCGTGGGGAGCACGGTCATTCTCGTCGGTCATCGTGCGACTGTTCCGGACCATCCCCACGTGCGTGGGGAGCACAGAGATACCCAAACCTGGGCGGAACCCGCCAAAGGACCATCCCCACGTGCGTGGGGAGCACACTTCCTGACCAGGCACTCTACCGGTGGGTAACCCATTTTTCGACCACTACTCCGATCCGGGCTTCCGGGAGGGCGCGTCGGGGCGGTTCGTGAATTGTGCCGAGTTGGCGAAGTCTCGATGGGGTCGACTCTCGCACTCAGCGGATTCGTTCGTAGGAGTTCTCCGGTCGCTCGATCAAGCGAAAGTCGTGGACTGTCAGGGTCGGGGTCAGGTCTGGGTCGGTGGGGGCGCTGTTGGGGACTACCGTTCCGCGGACTTCGATCCAGGTGTCTTCGGGGAGGGGTTGGGGGAGGGCGGTGAGGTGGAGGCGGACGTAGCGGGCGTCGGCTACGCAGCAGCTGATGGCGACGCGGGCGAGGTCGAGGCCGTCGCCGTGTTCGGCGCGCAGGATGAAGCCGGAGAGGGTGATTTCGCGGCCGTCGAGGGAGTGGGTGGAGTCGAGGTTGGCGCGGTTCATCACCTCGATCAGGGTGAGGGTGGGGGCGGGTTCGGCTGGGAGGGGCGGGAATTCGCGCATTTCGGGGATCTCGGACACAGCTGCCGGGCGCGCCGAGCCGCCCGTCGGAGCTCCGTTCGCGCCCAGTGCGGGCGGTGTGAAGACCAGTAGGGCGATGACGGGGGCGAGAAGTAGCCATTGGACGCGCCCGTGTTCGTGGGAGTGGTCGGGTGATGTACCGGCGCCCTCGGCGGAGGCCGCTGCGTTGTCGGCTCCGTGAGCCGAGGCCGCCGCCGCGCCGCCCCTGTGGGTGGACGCTGCGGCACCGACCCGGTGGGCGGAAGCCGGAGCCTCGCCGACCCTGTGAGCAGAGGCCGCCGCCGCGCCGATCCCACGGGCAGAGGTCACTGCCGCACCGACTCCGTGAGCAGAGGCCGCTTCCGCACCAGCCTTGCGGGTGGAGGCCGCCGCGGTGCTGGCCCCGCGGCCAGAGGCCGCGTCCATACCGACTCCGTGAGTAGAGGCCGCCACGCCAGCCCCGGAAGCGGAGGCCGCTCCTGTACCGACCGCGCGATCGGAGGCCGCCGTGTCAGCCCCGTCCGCCGAGCCGACTCCCGTACCAACCGCGCGATCGGAGGCCGCCGCATCAGCCTCGTACACCGAGGCGGCTCCCATACCAACCGCGCCGGCGGCGGTCGCGGAGTCTGCTCCGGCATCGGCCTCGTGGCCGGAAGCCGCTGCGGTAACACCCCGTCGGGCTGAGAACCCCACGGGTCCGTGCCGATGCACGAGAATCCCTGCCGGTCCGACCGCCGGCCCGATATCCGGTTCGTGCCAGGCGGATTCGTGAACCGGCGAACCCCCCAGCACCAGAGATCCATGGTGGTGTCCGCCCCCGAACCCCCTACGCCGAGAACGTTCGTCGACGATGTCGCGCACGATCGCATACACAGCGAGCCCGACGATCACCACCCCACTCACCAGCAGAAACGGATACAACCCTTCCTTCACATACCGCAGATACGTCCCATCCAGCGTGGTCCGCAGAACCGCCACGCCCACGATCAACAGCAGCAAATTCTGCGTCTCGCGCCTCATCGCGCACCGCCGAGCGTCACGTACCCGACCACCGTCGCGCACACAACGGCCACCACGAAGGTCACCGGTGCGAAACGCAGCGCGAACGCGCGCCCGAAAGTCCCTGCCTGCATCGCGAACAGTTTCACGTCGACAGCGGGACCGACGACCAGGAACACCAGGCGCGGCAGCAGCGGCAGCGACGACATGCTCGCGGCGACGAACGCGTCGGCCTCCGAGCACAGCGCCAGCACCACGGCCAGGATCGCGAGCACCAGGATCGCCAGCAGCATCTGCGTGGCCAGCTGCTCGTACCAGTGCGGCGGCACGATCACGTGCAGGGCGGCGGCGATCGCGGCGCCCAGCACCAGGAACGCTCCGGCTTGCAGGAGGTCGTGACGCGCGGCCTCCACGAACACCGCCGCGCGGGTGCGCCCGCTGACGCAGTGGTCGGCACCGCCGCGCGGCAGCATCCACGATGGACTCCCGAACCGCGACCACAGCAACCCCATCACCACCGCCGTGGCCAGCGACGCGACGAACCGCCCCGCCACCATCCCCGGCTCACCGGGAAACGCGACGGCGGTCGACACCAGAACCACCGGATTCACGGCGGGAGCCGACAGCAGAAACGCCAAAGCGACGGAACTCGGCGCCCCCTGATCGATCAACCGTCGCGCCACCGGCACCACACCGCACTCACACCCCGGCAGCGCGACCCCCGCCAATCCCCCGACACCGATGGCCGCCTTCTCATTGCGCGGCAACACCTTCCGCAACAGGTTCGGCGATATGAACGCGGCGATCACTCCGCTCACCACCACACCGAGCACCAGGAACGGGACAGCCTGCACGAATACGCCGACGAACATCGTCATGGCGGTCTGCAATCGCGCGCTCGAGTCGACCGCCGACATCAACCACGCCTGCGTCAGCACGCCCACGGCCAACAGGCCGATCAGGACATACGTGGAGGACACCTTGGTCCGCAGACCCCGCCCCGGTAGCTGCTCGAGCATGCCCACATCTTGCCAGGAATGAAAGTCGTTATCGAACGACGCGGCCGATCACGCCCGCCCGGCGGGCACCTCCGCGCCCACGCGCGCCCAGGCTCCCGACCGCGCCCGCCACACCACCGCGGCCAACCGCAGCAGCATGAACGCCGCCAACCCGGTCCAGATGCCGGCCAGTCCCCAGTCGAACGCCAGCGACAGCCAGATCGCGGGCAGAAACCCGAGCAGGGCGGAGGCGAGCGTCGTGGTGCGCAGGTAGGCGGCGTCGCCCGCGCCGAGCAGCACACCGTCGAGCGCGAACACCACACCCGCGACCGGGATCAGCGCGACGAAGAACCACCACGCCACACCGGCGCGCTCGAGCACGTCGGGGTCGTCGGTGAACAGGCGCGGGATCACGGCGTAGCCGGCGGCGAAGACCAGCGCCAGCCCCACCGCGAACACTTCCGACCACGCGGTGACGCGCCGGGCCAGCCGCCGCGCTCCCCCGGCGTTCCCGGCGCCGAGTGCCGCGCCGACCAAGGTCTGCGCCGCGATGGCGAGCGAATCCAGTGTGAGCGCGAGGAAATTCCACAGGTGCAGCACCACTTGGTGCGCCGCCACCGACGCCGCCCCGAAACGCGAGGCCACCGCCGCCGCCGACACGAAACAGGCTTGGAACGCCAGACTGCGCACGATCAGGTCGCGGCCGAGCACCAGCTGGGCGCGCATCACCGACCAGTGCGGCGCGAGCGGAACACCCGCGCGCAGCAGCGGACTCAGGAACAGCGCGGCCGTCACCGTCTGCCCGATCACGTTGGCGACCGCCGACCCGACCAGCCCGAGATCCGGCGCACCGAACAGCCCGTGCACCAGCAGCGGGCACAGCACCGCCGAAAGGCCCAGCCCGGCAACGACATACAACAGCGGACGGCGCACCTGCTGCACTCCGCGCAACCACCCGTTGCCCGCCATGGCGACGAGGATGAGCGGCACACCGAACAGCGCGATCCGCACCCAGTCCAGCGCCTCGGCCGCGATATCGCCCCCACCCGCGATTGCCGCGGTGACCGGCCCGGCCACGATCTGCATGACGATCAGAATCCCCGTGCCCATCAGCAACGCCAGCCACGTGGCCTGCACGCCTTCGGTCACCGCGCCCCGCTCGTCACCGGCGCCGTGCCGCCGCGCCGACCGCGCCGTGGTGCCGTAGGACAGAAACGTGAGCTGCGTGCTCACCACCGAGAGGATCAGTCCGCCGACCGCCAACCCGGCCAGCGCGAGCGCCCCCAGCCTGCCGACCACGGCGAGATCGAACAGCAGATACAGCGGTTCGGCGACGAGCACGCCGAGCGTGGGCAGCGCCAGCGCCAGCATCCGTTTCGGCCCGGCGTCGGACGGATCGGCTGCGGCCGCGCTGCCTTTCTCGATCTCATTGCTGCTCAACGATTCTCACCATCCGAGTAGAAAGCCCGCTGATAGGTCCCCGCGTCCGCGCCGCGTCGGTCGCCGCACTCCGCGGCGTACCGCCCGCACCGCCGTAATGCCGCATTCCTCGGCTGACCCGACCAGCACAGTGCGACTCGCGACGGCTGCGGCAAACCCGGTCGCGCCCGGTGCCACTGAGACATTCCGTCCGGCACAGCGGCGGCCGGGATGTGCCGCCACGTCACGCGATCCACCCGCGGCGTGCCAGGCCGTGCGCCGCGTCCATCGGCGACCCGACGTCCAGGAACACGCGGGGCAGGGTGCGGCAGATCACCTCGAACACGCTGTGCGAGTCGCGCTCGCCGGCACCGGATACCGGTCGACCTGTCGCTTCTCCGATCGGGCACCTCCGCGGCGGATCGATCGTGCTCCGGAACCGACGTGGGCGGACCGGCATCACATCCGTCGGCACCATCACTACCCCAGCGCCACGAGCAGCGCCCGGACCACATCCTCCGGCCCACCGTGGGTCGTGTACCCCGCCGCGTACCGGTGCCCACCCCCGCCGAGCGCCGTCGCGATCTCCGCGACGTCCACGCCGTCGCGCGCGCCCGGTCCGGTGTCGCGGGAGCGCAACGAAACCGTCCAGCGGCCGTCCACGGTGCGAGATTCCTTGAACACGGCGGCGATTCCCGCCTCGGCGGTGGTGCGCACGATGTCGATGACGCTCTCGATCTCCTCCGGGCCCACGCCCGTCACGTCGTCGCGGCGCACGAACGCGTAGGCGAGGCCGGTGCCGCCGCGCGCGCCGGGCTCCAGCCGCGCCGAACCGAGCACGCGGGAAAGCATGGGCAGCCAGTCGAACGGGTGCGTGTCGAGCAAGGCGCGCGCGATCTCGGCGCCATCGATGCCGGTGGCGAGCAGCCGTTCGGCGAGCTGATGCGTGCCGGGACGCACCCAGCGGAACGATCCCGTGTCGGTGACGAGTCCGGCGTAAAGACAGTGCGCCACTTCGGCATCGATCGGTTCGCCCCACGCGTCGAGCAGCCGCGCGATCACGCTGGTGGTGGACTCCGCGCTGGGATCCACCAGGTTCAGCTGCCCGAAACGGGTGTTCGACCGATGGTGGTCGACCACCAGCGTGGTGCGCGCGCCGTCCAACCGGTCGGCGAGCGCGCCGAGCCGATTCGCGCTGCCGCAGTCCACCGCCACCACCAGATCCACGGCGCGCGGTACCTCGTCGGGCGGCACCAGATGCGTGACCCCGGGCAGCGTCCGCATGGACGCGGGCAGCTCGGCGGGCTCGGCGAACGACACCCACACCGGCACGCCCCGGCGATGCAGCACCAGCGCCAGCGCGAGCCCGCTGCCGATGGTGTCGGCGTCGGGCTGCACGTGGCACAGCACGGTGACCGATCGCGCACCGGTCAGCGCCTCGACGGCGGCGTCGAGGCCGGGATCACCGTTCGTCATCCGCGCCGCGCGCTACTCGTCGTCGTCGCGGTCGGTCTTGTACGGGTCGGCGTCGCCCGCAGGGGTGGCGTTGGCCGCCACCCTGGCCACCTCGTCGTCGGCCGCCTTGGCGCGCGCCAGCAGTTCCTCCATCTCGCGCGCGGCATCGGGCACCTTGTCCAGGACGAACGCCAGCGTGGGGGTGAACTTCACGCCCGTGCCCGCGCCGACCTTGGAACGCAGCACGCCCTTGGCCTTCTCCAGCCCCATCGCCGCCGCCTCGTAATCCGGTTCGGCGTCGATGGTTTCGCCCATCACCGTGTAGTACACCGTGGCCTCGCGGAGATCACCGGTGACCTTCGCGTCGGTGATCGTCACGAAACGCAGCCGCGGATCCTTCACCTCGTATTCGATCGCGGTCGCCACGATCGAGGAAATCCGCTTCGCGAGTCGGCGCGCCCTGGCTTGATCCACCATGGCCTGTTCCTCCTCACTTCGATGAGACGGCGGCGGAGGGCCCGCGTGCCGTCAGGTCAGTCTTCCGGTCCGAAGATGCGGCGGCGTACTGCCAGCAACTCTAACTCCGGACGGGCCGCCACGTGGCGTTCACATTTGTCCAGCACGGCCGTCAGGTGGTCCATGCCGGAGCTGACCATGGCCACCCCCAGCAACGTCCGCCGGTACCGGTCGTGTTCCCCCGCCTCGGCCACGCTCACCCCGAATTTCTGGAGCTCGGCCAGCACCGGACGGATCACCGACCGCTTCTCCTTCAGCGAGTGCACATCGCCGAGCAGGATGTCGAACTCCAGCGCCCCCAGGTACACGCACACCTCTTCTTGTGTTGGTCGGACCGAGGCGAACGCCGCACCCCGCGTGGCCACCCCTAGCGGGGCGACCGCACGCCGGTGCGGCGTTCGGAACTCGGATCGGCCTCAGTCGCGCGGCTTTTCGCGCAGCTCGTAGGCCTCGATGATGTCGCCTTCCTTGATATCGGAGTAGGTCAGCGTCAGACCGCATTCGAAGCCCTCGCGGACCTCGGTGACGTCGTCCTTCTCCCGGCGCAGCGACGCGATGGTGGTGGTCTCCGCGACCACCACGTTGTCGCGCAGCAGGCGCGCCTTCGCGTTGCGCTTGACCACACCCGAGGTGACCATGCAGCCGGCGATATTGCCGATCTTCGAGGAACGGAAGATCGCGCGGATCTCGGCGCGGCCCAGCTCGACCTCTTCGTAGATCGGCTTGAGCAGGCCCTTGAGCGCCTTCTCGATCTCGTCGATGGCCTGGTAGATCACCGAGTAGTACCGGATGTCCACGCCTTCGCGGTTGGCCAGCTCGGTCGCCTTGCCCTCGGCGCGCACGTTGAACCCGATGATGATCGCGTTCGACGCCGAGGCCAGGTTGACGTTGGTCTCGGTGACGCCACCGACACCGCGGTCGATGACCCGCAGGCGCACCTCGTCGCCGACCTCGATGCCCATGAGAGCTTCCTCGAGGGCCTCGACCGTACCGGAGTTGTCGCCCTTGAGGATCAGGTTCAGCTCCGAGGTCTCCTTCAGAGCGGCATCCAGATCTTCCAGGCTGATCCGCTTGCGGCTGCGCGCGGCCAGGGCGTTGCGCTTGCGGGCGTTGCGGCGGTCGGCGATCTGCCGCGCGATGCGGTCCTCGTCCACCACCAGCAGGTTGTCACCCGCGCCCGGCACCGAGGTGAAGCCGACGACCTGGACGGGCCGCGACGGCAGGGCCGCCTCGACGTCGTCGCCGTGCTCGTCGATCATCCGGCGCACGCGGCCGTAGGCGTCGCCCGCGACGATGGAATCGCCGACACGCAGCGTGCCGCGCTGGATGAGCACCGTCGCCACCGGGCCGCGACCGCGGTCCAGGTGCGCTTCGATGGCCACGCCCTGGGCGTCCATATCGGGGTTGGCGCGCAGGTCCAGCGCCGCGTCCGCGGTGAGCAGGACCGCTTCCAGCAGGGCGTCGATATTGGTGCCCTGCTTGGCGGAGATGTCGACGAACATGGTGTCGCCGCCGTACTCCTCGGCCACCAGGTTGTACTCGGTCAGCTGCTGCCGGATCTTCTCCGGGTTCGCGCCTTCCTTGTCGATCTTGTTGACCGCCACCACGATCGGCACGTCGGCCGCCTGCGCGTGGTTGATCGCCTCCACCGTCTGCGGCATGACGCCGTCGTCGGCGGCGACCACCAGGATCGCGATGTCGGTGGCCTTCGCACCGCGGGCACGCATGGCGGTGAACGCCTCGTGACCCGGGGTGTCGATGAAGGTGATGAGCCGGTCTTCCTCGCCCAGATGCGTCATGACCTGGTAGGCGCCGATGTGCTGGGTGATGCCGCCCGCCTCGCCCTCGCGGACGTTGGCCTTGCGGATGGTGTCCAGCAGTCGGGTCTTGCCGTGGTCGACGTGACCCATGACGGTGACCACCGGCGGACGCTGCACGAGATCGTCCTCGCCGCCCGCGTCCTCGCCGTAGGTGAGGTCGAAGGATTCGAGCAGCTCGCGGTCCTCGTCCTCGGGGCTGACGACGTGCACGACGTAGTTCATCTCGCTGCCGAGCAGCTCGAGGGTCTCGTCGTTCACCGACTGGGTCGCGGTGACCATCTCGCCGAGGTTGAACAGCGCCTGCACCAGCGAGGCCGGGTTGGCGTCGATCTTCTCCGCGAAGTCCGACAGCGACGCGCCGCGGGCGAGCCGGATGATCTCGCCGTTGCCGCGCGGCAGCCGCACGCCGCCGACGGCGGGCGCCTGCATCGAGTCGTATTCCTGGCGCTTCTGGCGCTTGGACTTGCGTCCGCGACGCGGGGCGCCACCGGGACGGCCGAACGCGCCCGCGGCACCGCCGCGACCGCCGGGACCACCCGGGCGACCGCCGCCGCCACCGCCGGGACGACCGCGGAAGCCGCCGCCACCGGCCGCGGGAGCACCCGCACCGGCACCGGGCGCACCGCCGCCGCCACCGCGGTAGCCGCCACCGCCGCCACCGGGACGACCCGCGCCGGGCGCACCGCCCGGACGGCCGGGACGACCACCCGCACTCGGACCCGGACGGGCCGAACGAGCGGGCATGGCACCGGGATTCGGCCGCGGCGGCATCGAGCCGGGGCTGGGACGCGGACCGCCGGGACGGGCGCCGCCACCCTGCGCGGCCGCCGGGCGGGGACCGCCCTGACCGGCGCCGGGACGCGGGCCACCCTGGCCGGGGCCGGGACGCGGACCGCCCTGCGCGGGACCCGGACGCGGACCGCCGGGGGCGGGACGCGGGGCCGGGCGCTCACGCTCGGGAGCGGGCGCGGTGGAGTAGGGATTGTTGCCGACGCGCGGGGTCTTCGGACCGGGCTTGGGACCCGGGCGCGGACCACCCTGCGGACCGGCGGGACGCTGCTGCTGACCGGGACGCGGAGCGCCCGGGGCGGGCCGCTGACCGGTGGGACTCGGGGCCGCCTTGGCCGCGGGCGGCTGCGCCGGAGCCGCGGGAGCGGACTCACGGGCGGGCGCCGCCGGACCCGGCTTCGCGGACGGACCGGGGCGGGCGTCGGAAGGACGCGCCGTGGGAGCGGGTGCCGACGAGGCCGCGGGAGCGGCGGGGGTGCGCGGTCCGGGACGCGGACCACCGGGAGCCGGCTTCGCGGCCGGGCGGGCCGCCGTCGCGGGGCCCGGACGGGCCGCGGACTTGGTTCCGTTCGCGGGCGCCGACTTCGCCGCGAAGGATTCGCGCAGGCGGCGGGCGACGGGTGCTTCCACCGTCGAGGACGCCGACTTCACGAACTCGCCTTGCTCCTTGAGCGTTGCGAGTAGTTCTTTGCTCGTGACACCGAGTTCTTTGGCCAACTCGTGCACGCGGGCCTTGCCTGCCACTGCTCTCCTCACTGAGAGGTCGAGCAGCGCCACCGTTTCAGGGGACGGCGGCCCGCACGACCTCGGGTTATCTCCGATGGACGTTCATCGTTGGTACTTCACGGTGTGCTCATGAGTGCTCGTGCCTGTTCTCGAGGTACTGCTCCAGGGCTGAGATATCCAGTGTTCCGGACACTCGTAGTGCTCTGCCGATCGCTCGGCGCCGAACTGCCGTGCTCAGACAAGCCGAAAGGGGGTGCAACCAGGCACCCCTCCCGGGAAGTCTGCGCCGCGGATCGGGAACGATCATGACGATACGGGATCCGTCTCCGGATTCCCGATCTTGTGCCACGATCCGCAACAGGTCGGCGGCCAACTCGCGCTTCCGGCATCCCACGCACGTCCGCACCGGGGCCGAGCGCCGCGAGGGTGCGCGGTGTTGCTCGGTGGTGCGATCGGGCGAAGAAGCCGAAGGCTCGTGCTGAACCTTGGACCACTCTACCGCTGCCGCGTGCGGCGCGCCGCACCCCTCCCCCACAGATGTTGCCGACTTGTCATCGCCGGGCGTGGATCCGGTGTGCGCGGTGGGGACTCGGGTCAACTGCGGTGCGCCTCCGTCCGCATGCCGCCGCCCACGTCAGGGGCCGCGTCGCTGCGGATATCGATGCGCCAACCGGTCAGGCGGGCGGCGAGGCGGGCGTTCTGGCCCTCCTTGCCGATCGCCAGCGAAAGCTGGAAATCGGGCACCACCACGCGGGCCGCGCGGGCGTCGGCGTCCACGATCGTGACCGACACCACTTTCGACGGCGACAGCGCGTTGCCGACGAAGGTGGCGGGATCCTCGGCGTAGTCGATGATGTCGATCTTCTCGCCGGCCAGCTCGCTCATCACGTTGCGCACGCGCTGGCCCATCGGGCCGATGCACGCGCCCTTGGCGTTCACGCCGGGCACGGTGGAGCGCACCGCGATCTTGGAGCGGTGCCCGGCCTCGCGCGCCACCGCGACGATCTCGACCGAACCGTCGGCGATCTCGGGCACCTCCAGCGCGAACAACCGGCGCACCAGATTCGGGTGCGTGCGCGAGAGCGTGATCTGCGGGCCGCGCGGGCCGCGCGAGACACCCACCACGTAGCACTTGATGCGGTCGCCGTGCTCGTAGGTCTCACCGGGCACCTGCTCGGCCGGCGGGATCAGGCCCTCGGTGCCGTGCAGTTCACTGCCGATGCGCACCACCACGGTGCCGCGGGCGTTGGCGCGCGCGTCGCGCTGCACGACGCCGCCGACGATATCGCCCTCGTGGGTGGAGAACTCGCCGAAGGACTTCTCGTTCTCGGCGTCGCGCAGCCGCTGCAACACCACCTGGCGGGCCGTGGTGGCCGCGATCCGGCCGAAACCCTCCGGCGTGTCATCCCATTCGGACACGACGTTGCCGTCGGCGTCGACCTCGCGGGCCATCACGCGGACCACACCGGTCTTCTGGTTGATGTCGATCCGCGCGTTGGGCTGGTGGCCCTCGGTGTGGCGGTAGGCGGTCAACAGCGCCGACTCGATCGCGGATATCACCGTCTCGATCGAGATCCCCTTGTCGGCGACGATCGCGCGCAGGGCTTCGATTTCGATGTTCATTCCACGATCCCTTCGGTCGAACCGGACGCTGCTACGGGTACTGCATCGGTGGGGTCCGGGACGTCGTCCTGTCCCGGTGCCGGGCGGCCGGGAGCGACCCCGCCCGCGAGCTCCAGTTCCCGCGCCCCCGGCGGGGTGAACTCGACCTGCACCACGGCTTCGGCGATATCGGCCAGCGGCACGGTCACGCGGTGCGGATTGCGTTTGCCGCCGAGCACCAGCGCGACGGCATCCTCGCCCAGGGCGCCGATCCGCGCCTCGAACCGCGACGAGCCGCCGGGTTCGGGAGGCTCGGCGTCCGGGCGCAGGGTTATTCGGGCCTTGCGGCCCTGGGCCCTGCGCCAATGTCTGGCGGCGGTGAGGGGGCGGTCGATGCCCGGGGTGGTGACCTCGAGCAGGTAGGGCGTCTCCCCGAAATCGCCCGCGTCGTCGAGCACCGCCGACAGGTCCGAACTGAGGGTGGCGACGGCGTCCAGATCGGCGGTACCGTCGCTGTCGACCGTCACGATGACCCTGGCCTGCCCGCCCGTCGTGATGTCGACGCCCTCGAGGTCGAATCCTCGGCGTTCGACGAGTCCAGCGACGAGCTGGCTCACCCGTTCCTCCGTCGGCATGGGCATGTGGGCGGCTCCTGGTTCAGTTGTGACGCGGTCGGAATTTTCTGTACCGAAGGTCTAGCGTAACGCGCCACGAGAGTGTATAGGACCAGCGGGCCTGGTCATCGCGCCGGACACGGCGGGTCGCGCGCGGGTGTCGCGGTGCCACTTCCGCCGTGTACGGCCGGGGCGGGGTGGTCGGGGGCGTCGGGGCGGTCTGGCACGATGGTGCGGTGCCCATCCGTCTACCCCACCCGCCGCGCGCGGGGTTTCGCTCCGGCAGTCGCGCCGACCGGCACACCTCCGGGGGCCGCGTCGTTATCGTCCGTGACGAGTTCGCCTGTGCGGCAGCCGAACCCACGCGCCACAGCGTGTTCGATCGTCGGACCGCGTTCCGGGTCGCGGGGGCCGGCGCCGTGGGCGCGCTGGCCGTGGGGGCGGTCGCCGGGTGTACCGACGACACGATTCACGATCCCGATCCCCTTGCCGCGCAAGAGATCACGGCCCGGGCCGACGCCGCGGCCGCCACGGCGGCGATCGCGCTGGCCCCGGAGCGGCACGCCGCGCTCACCGCGATCGCGGCCGAACGCACGGCGCACGCCGACGCGCTGCGCGACGAGGTGGCGCGGGTGATCGGCGTCTACGGCGACGGCACCACGCCGGTGCACCGCACCCGCGAACTCACGCCCGTCTCGGCCGCCGCGAGCCCGGGGGCCACCGGCGCCCCGGTCGCACCGGCCGGCGTGGACGAGTTGCGCGCGCGGCTGACGAGTTCGCGGGATTCGGCCGCGCAACTGGCCGCCACCCTGTCCGGTTACCGTTCGGGCCTGCTCGCGTCGATCAGCGCGGCCTGCGCGGCCCACGCGGAGGTGCTGCTCGCATGACCGACGCCGAGAACCGCGCCCTGCTGGACGCCCTGGCCGCCGAACACGCCGCCGTCTACGCCTACGGTGTGATCGCGGCCTGGGCCTCGCCCGAACGCACCCGCCTGGTGTCCGAGAGCACCGCCGCGCACCGTGCCCGCCGCGACGCCACCGTCGACGCCCTCGAGGCCGCCGGGGTCACCGCTCCCCCGCCCGACCCCGCCTACACGATGCCCTTCCCGATCGAAGGGTCCATCGACGCCGCCCGCCTCGCCGCCACCGTCGAGAACGACACGGCCATCGCCTGGCGCGCCGTCGCCGAGCAGGGCGGCACCGAGCAGACCCGCCGCACCGCCGTCGAGGCGCTCACCGAATCCGCGCTCCGCCTCGCCCGCTGGCGCGTGATCCTCGGCGAGCCGACGGCGGCGTTCCCCGGGAAGCCCTGAGAACGCACCCCGGAGCCGTCTCGGGCTACTGCGGAGCCATCGCACCACCGGGCGCCACCACGGAACCAGCCACACCCCCGGGCTCGACCACCGAACCAGCCACTCCCCCGGGCGTGGCTGCGGAGCTCTCGCGCTGGACGGGGGTAAACCGCGGGACGGGGGTGAACATCGCACCGCCGCAGCCGACCCCAGACCATCACCCCGCCGTGCTCGACTACCCGGGCCGTAGGCACCATCGAGGGCCGGTTCATCGCCCAGCACCGCGGCGCCCAGCACGCGTACGGGTGGTTCCCGCCCAAGCGCTGCTGCCGGTCGCCGACATCACATGCCCGCGCCGGAACGTGTCCAACACAGGCGACAGCGGAGTCTCCCGATGTCAGCAGCGGCACCGGGTCATCCGGTCGAAGCCGAGCGGTCGGGCGGACAAGATCGTTCGGACGCGGAAGCTAGGCCCGGTCCGGCGATTCCACTCGGTCCGCGAGCCGCGCGTCCTCGGGGGCCGGCGGCTCCGGCCGGAAGCAGAGCCAGGTGCCGACGATCACCATGATCGAGGTGCCGAACGCGGCGACCCACCACATCGGCGAGACGAGGAACAGGATCACCGCGCACACGGTCATGGTGGTCACCGCCAGCCACTTGGCGCGGCGGCTGACGGCACCGTGCTCCTGCCAGTCACGGATCATCGGGCCGAACCGGCGATCGGTGAGCAGCCGGTGGTGCAGGCGCTCCGAACCGCGCGCGGCGGCATAGGCCGACAGCAGGATGAACGGCACGGTCGGCAGCCCGGGCAGCACCACCCCGAGCACACCGAGCCCGAACGCGGCATAGGCCAGTAACCACCAGGCCCACCGGAATCGCCGTCGCTCGGACATGCCCGAATTCTAGGCGCGGCCGCCCGATTCGGCCGCCCACGAGCGACCGGCCTCACACCCGATCCACCCGCGCGCCACCAGACCAGCCCGCTCGGCCTCGGCACCACGAGCACGCGTTCACCCAGCTGGTCGATGACACGAACTCTCGCCACCAGCCGCCACGGGCGCCGCCACCCGAACGGCCCCGAACGACGGCCGGACCGCGCCGCCCCGGATTCGCCCACGGCGACAACGCCACGCTGCGACCGCACCGCGCCACCACGCGCGCAGAATCGAGCGTCGCCGGACCGCGCGAGGTGATGCGCTCAGCACCCACCGCCGCGCACCGGACATGGGCGGCAGCGGCGCACCGTCGCCGGGGCGGTCTACTCGCGCAGTCGGCATGCCACACGGCTCCTGCCCGACGCACCACCAAGCTGACACGCGCGCCGGGCCGTCACGCCCACCGGGCTCACCCCCGGAGTGCGCGAATCTCCTTGCTCAGGGCCGCATCTCATACGCGCCGTCATACGACTCGACCTGCGCCCACACGCGGTCGAAACGCTCCCGATCCGCGACCGGGGTGCGCAGGGCCGACAGCGCCCACTCCTGCTGCGCCGGGGTGGCGGAGGGCTTGCCGTAGAGGGTCGTGGCGTAGCCGTTGAAGTCGCGTACCTGGAAGTCGAAGATGCGGTCCAGCACGTCGACGTCGAGGCCGGTAAGGGCGGCCTGCTCCAGGATCAGCTGGCCGTAGACCACCAGGGAGAACAGGTGGCCGATGGTGAGCATGAAGTCGAGGTCCTGCTGCTGGTCGGCGTCGGGCGCGGCGGTGGCCAGCAGGGTGCGCAGGGCCTGGGCCTGCTCGTAGAAGCGCGCCACGTTCGGCACGTCGGAGTGCTTCTCGTACACCGGGCTCCAGTCGGCGAACTGCACCTTGCCCGCGCCGCGCGCCGGACCCTGCCGCCAGAAGAACTCGTCGTCGGCCGCGTCCTGGCGGGTGCCGACCTCCGGGTACTCCTTGGGGTTGAACAGGTAGTTGGGCATGAACTTCAGGATCTGCCCGACGTTCACGTGCACGGTGCCCTCGAGCCGGGGCAGCGTGTTGATGAGCCGCTGCACCTCGTTGAAGTAGGTGTTCTTCTCGAATCCCTTGGCCGCCAGCACATCCAGCAGCAGCGTGATCACCGCTTCGCCCTCGGAGGTGACCTTGGACTTGGTCATCGGGTTGAACAGCAGGTAGCGCCGGTCGTCGAGGCTCGCGGTCCGGAAGTAGTCGACGGCGCGGTCGCTGAACAGCTTCATGGCCACGATGCGCGTGTAGGCGTCGACGAAATTGCTGCGCACGTGCGGGAAGTCGGTGACGCGCTTGCCGTAGAGGATGCGGTTGTTGGCGTGGGTGATGGCCTCGTAGAAAGAGTGCTCCACCATGCCGATACCGCCGTGGCACAGGTTGAACTTGCCGACGTTCACCGTGTTCAGCGCGGCCGAGAACGCTTCCGGGCCGGTGTGCAGGATGTCCTCGGCGCGCACCGGGTAGTCCTCCAGGCGGAACGTGCTCACGTACATCTGCTGGCGCACAACGTTATCGATGAGGTGGTAGTTCTCGTGCCGGCTGTCGGCCGCGAACCACACGTACCCCTCGGCGCCCTCCACGTCGGAGCGGCGGGAGAACACCGACACCATGCTCGCCACGTTGCCATTGCCGATGTAGTACTTGGACCCGTTGGCGCGGAACAGGATTCCGGCCTCGTGATCGGCGCTGCCCGGCTCGGTGGGGGTGAGCACCATATCGGTGTTGTAGATGTCGGCGCCGCGCTTCTGCTCCGAGAGCCCGAACGCCATGACCTGACCGTCGGCGAGGTCGGCGGCGGCGCGCCGCTTGGCGGCCTCGTTGTCGCTCTGCCAGATCGGGCCGAGGCCGAGGATGGTGACCTGTTCGGCGTACCAGTAGGCCAGGCCGTAGAAGCCGAAGATCTCCGACAGGGCCGCGTTGCGGGCGGCGTCCCAGCGGCGGTTCTCGTCGCCGTCGGCGTAGGCCGCCGGGGTGAGGAAGGTCGCGAACAACTTCTCCTTCGCGACGAAGTCGAGGAAGTCCGCGGTCCACACCGCGTTGTGGTCGTCGTCGAGCAGCTGCCGCTTGCCCCGGCTCTCGAACCACTCGATGGTGGCCTTCAGCAGTCGTCGCGTCTCGGCGTCGAACTGCTGCGGGTCGTAGGTGGCGGGGTTGAACAACAACGCATCGGTCATGCCGGTCAACTTACCAGTGGGTAACAGCCCCGCGCGCGCCCTTCCCGGGACGCTGACCAGCACTTTCACCTACGCGAGCGTAGGTTGACAGCCACTTTCCGACATCGGCGCAGGAAACGCCCCGCGCACTCCGGGCCTCGCGGTGCGGGAATTTCGCGCCGCCGGGATTTGTCGAAGCTGGACGGCAGTCGCGAGCCGGCCGGGCGACGCCGCGCGTCCGGGGTGCGTGCGACTCCGAACCGGACCCGTCGCGGCCCCCGATCAGCGACCCTCCAGGGAGACGACATATGAGCACGAAGAGCACCCAGGTCCGACTCGCCAACCGCCCCATCGGCGAACCGAGCGACAGCGACTTCGAGTTCGTCACCGTCGAATTACCCGAGCCGGGGCCGGGCCAACTGCTGGTGCGCACCGTCTATCTCTCGCTCGACCCGTACATGCGCGGGCGGATGAGCACGGCGAAATCCTATGCCGCACCACTGGAATTGGGGGATGTGATCGTCGGCGGCACCGTCAGCGAGGTCGTGCGCTCGGAGTCGCCCGACTACGCGGCAGGCGACGTGGTGCTGGGCTACACCGGGTGGCAGACGCACGCGGTGGTCGACGCCGCGACGGTCTCCCGCATCGACGCATCCGCGCCGATCTCCACCGCGCTCGGCGTCCTGGGCATGCCGGGGTTCACCGCCTACGCCGGTCTGCTGGAGATCGGCAAGCCGCGCCCCGGCGAGACCGTGGTGGTCGCCGCGGCGGCCGGACCGGTCGGCTCCGCGGTGGGCCAGTTCGCGCGGATCCACGGCGCGCGGGCGGTCGGCATCGCCGGAGGTCCGGAGAAGTGCCGCCTGCTCATCGAGGAGTTCGGCTTCGACGCCGCGATCGATCACCGCTCTCCCACCTTCACCGAGGACCTGGCCGCGGCCACACCCGACGGGGTGGACGTGCACTTCGAGAACGTCGGCGGCGCCGTCACCGAGGCGGTGCTCGAGCGGCTGAACATCTTCGCCCGGATTCCGTTGTGCGGCTTGGTCTCCGGCTACAACGCCACCGAGGCGCCCGTCGGCGTCGACCGGCTGCCCGGCTTCCTGCGGCGCGTGCTGACCCTCAGCCTGTCCGTGCGGGGTTTCCTCCAGTCCGAGTTCGTCCCGACCCACCACGACGCCTTCGTCCGCGACATGAGCGGCTGGCTGCGCGACGGGAAGGTGCGCTACCGCGAGGACATCGTCGACGGGCTGGACCGGGCGCCCGAGGCGTTCCGCGGGCTGCTCACCGGGCGCAACGTGGGCAAACTGCTGGTGCGGGTGGGCGCGGAACCCGCGGGAGTACGTGACAACCGACCCTGAAACGCACAGCGCCCCGGCCCGTCGAACGGGCCGGGGCGCAACGCGCGATATCAGCCGCGAATCCGCGCGACCACGGTGGCGACCGCGTCGGCGGCGGGCACGTCCTCGGCCTCGCCGGTGAAGCGGTTGCGCAGTTCCACCTTGCCCTCGGCCCAGCCGCGGCCGATGACCAGCACCCACGGCATGCCGAGCAGTTCGGCGTCCTTGAACTTCACGCCGGGCGAGGCGGTGCGGTCGTCGAACAGCACGTCCAGACCGTGGGCGTCGAGTCCGGCCACGACCTCCTCGGCGCCCGCGCGGGCGGCGTCGTCCTTGTTCGCGATGACGACGTGCACATCGAAGGGCGCGATCGCGGCGGGCCAGCGCAGGCCCTTCTCGTCGTGCTGCTGCTCGGCCACCACCGCGACCATGCGGGAGACGCCGACACCGTAGGAGCCCATGATGAGCCGCACCGGCTTGCCGTTCTCGCCGAGCACGTCCACCTCGAACGCGTCGGTGTACTTGTAGCCGAGCTGGAAGATGTGGCCGATCTCGATGCCGCGCGCCGACACCAGGGTGCCGCGCCCGTCGGGCGAGGGATCGCCGTCGCGGACCTCGGCGGCCTCGATGGTGCCGTCGGGGGTGAAGTCGCGGCCCGCGACCAGGCCCACCACGTGCTTGCCGGGGCTGTCGGCGCCGGTGATCCACGCCGTGCCGGTCACCACGCGCGGGTCGACCAGGTAGCGGATACCGTTCTCCTGCAACGCCTTCGGGCCGATGTAGCCCTTCACCAGGAACGGGTTGGCGGCGAAGTCGGCCTCGTCGAGCAGTTCGACCTCGGCGGGCTCGACCGACGCGGACAGGCGCTTGTCGTCCACCTCGCGGTCACCGGGCACGCCGATGCCGACGATCTCGGTCTTGCCGTCGGGGTGGCGCAGCTTCACCATCACGTTCTTGAGCGTGTCGGCGGCGGTGGCCTCGCGGCCGAGGACGCCCGCCCGATTCGCCCACTCGACCAGCGTCGCGATGGTCGGGGTGTCGGGGGTGTCGTGGACGACGGCCTCGGGCTTGCCCTCGACCGGCTGCGGTTCGGGAGCGGGCGTGACCACCGCCTCCACATTGGCCGCGTAGCCGGACTCACGGCACAGCACGTAGGTGTCCTCGCCGACGGGGCTGTCGGCCAGGAACTCCTCCGACGCGCTGCCGCCCATCGCGCCCGAGGTGGCGGCCACGATCACGTACCGCACGTCGAGGCGGTCGAAGATGCGCTTGTAGGCGTCGCGGTGGGCGTTGTAGCTGGCCTTCAGGCCGTCTTCGTCGAGGTCGAAGGAGTAGGAGTCCTTCATCACGAACTCGCGCCCGCGCAGGATGCCCGCGCGCGGGCGTTCCTCGTCGCGGTACTTGGTCTGGATCTGGTAGAGCGTGACCGGCAGATCCTTGTAGGAGTTGTACTCGCTCTTCACGGTGAGCGCGAACAGCTCCTCGTGGGTGGGGCCGAGCAGGTAGTCGGCGCCCTTGCGGTCCTGGAGGCGGAACAGGGCGTCGCCGTATTCGGTCCACCGGTTGGTGGTCTCGTACGGTTCGCGCGGCAGCAGCGCGGGCAGCGAGATCTCCTGCGCGCCGATGGCGTTCATCTCCTCGCGCACCACGTTCTCGACCTTGCGCAGCACGCGCAGGCCGAGCGGCAGCCACGAGTACACGCCCGGGGCGACCCGGCGCACGTATCCGGCGCGGACGAGAAGCTTGTGACTGGGTACCTCGGCGTCGGCGGGATCGTCGCGCAGAGTACGCAGGAAAAGGTGCGAGAGGCGGGTGATCACGGCTCTGAAGCGTAGTCCCTGGCCGCGCGGCGTCTGCAAGGCATTATCCCTTTCGCGGCCCGGCGGCGGGCGGCCGGTACCGTAACGGCTCGTGCTGGTGCTGCTTCCTCCCTCCGAAACCAAGTCCGACGGCGGCACGGGCGCGCCCCTGGACCTGGACGCGCTCGCGATGCCGCAGCTCACGGCGGTGCGCGACAAACTGGTCACCGAGGTGATCGCGCTGTCGGCCGACCCCGACGCGGCCCGCTCCGCGCTGGGGCTCGGCAAGGGGGCTGACGCGGAGCTCGCGCGCAACGCGGCGCTGCGCATCTCGCCGACCCGTCCGGCGCTGGAGCGCTACACCGGCGTGCTGTACGACGCGCTGGACGCGAAGTCGTTCACCAAGGCGCAGCGCGCCAAGGCCGACGCGCGGCTGGCCATCGGCTCGGCGCTGTTCGGCGCGGTGCGTGCGACCGATCCCATCCCGGCCTACCGCCTCTCCGGCGGGTCCAAACTGCCCGGCCTGCCCACGCTCTCGGCCGTGTGGCGCGACGACCTGCCCGCCGCGCTGCGCGCCGAAGCCGCCGACGATCTGGTGATCGACCTGCGTTCGGGCGTCTATCAGCAGCTCGGGCGGGTGCCGGGCGCGATCACCGCGAACGTCCTCACCGAGCACCCCGACGGTTCCCGCACCGTGGTGAGCCACTTCAACAAGCACCACAAGGGGTTGCTCGCCCGCGCCCTGGTGCTCACCCGCGCCGAGCCGGGCGATATCCGCGCCGTCGCCCGGGTGGCGGGCAAGGCCGGGCTGCGTGCCGAAATCGCTTCGCCTACGGAACTTCTCATCATCACCTGAGGGTTGGTCGCGGCGCGCACAGCCACGGGAACTTCCCCGGGCAGGTCCACCACCGCGGTGCCGTTTGTCGTTCGCGTACGTGGGTCCATCGCGCGGCACCCCGTTGCGATTCGATCGCGGCGATCCGAACGCGTGCGTCGCGAGGGTGTGACGGGAACGCTGGACCGGGTGCCCCACGCGAAAGCTGTTCCATGACACTGTCTCCCGACGGCGCACCTGTCGCCCTGATAACCGGTGCCGCGTCGGGCATCGGGCGCGCGACCGCCGAGCTGTTCGCCGAGCGCGGGTATCGGGTGGTGGCGGTGGACGTTTCCGAGGCGGGGCTCGCCACGTTTGGCGGCGATGTCGTCACGGTCGCCGGGGACGTCTCCGGCGAGGCGGTCAACCGGCTCGCGGTGGACACGGCGCTGTCTCGATTCGGCCGGATCGACACCGTCGGCAGCATCGAAGAACACGGCGTGGATCGACAGCGTCCGCCGGAGGGCGGCCCTGTGCGATCGGCCCCGCGTCGCCCGCGGGAATCGAGTCCGGTATCAGCCGGCGCGCCCCGAGAGCCGCGCCAATTCCGCCGCGAGATTGGCGCGCGCCACCGACTCATACCGTTCCCGCCCGGTGTCCGTGTGAAACAGCTGCGGCAGCGCGGCGAGGTTCGCCAGCACCGCCGACCGCCCCTTGCGGTACAGATCGTCCGGGACGTGCGCGTACTCCGCCCGCACCGCCGAAGCGTATGCGGCGTAAGCGGATTCGCCCGCCGCGAGGATCGCCAGGTCGGCGTCGCAGAGGACGCCGCCGTTGCGATCACCGGCCTCGGGGGCGTGGGCCGCGGTGACGAGCACCAACCGGACCACCTCGCGGACCAAGTCCTCGGGGAGCCCGAGTTCGCGCAAGGTGGTCTCCGCGAGTTCGGCGCTGCGCGCCTCGTTGTCGTCGCGGTCCACCGCGTAGATCGCGTCGTGGAAGAACGCGGCGTAGCGCACGGCGTCCGGGTCGTCGGCGTCGGCCGCGAGCTCGTCGATCACGCGCAGCATGGCCGCCAGGTGCTCGACCGTGTGATAGTGCCGGTGCGGTTCCCGATAGCGGCGCACCAGGTCCTCGCCCACGTGCTCGGTGCCGGGCCCGGCCAGCGCCGCCCATCGGGCGAGCAGATCCTCCTCGATCCCCATCGGCCCAGTGTCCCCGGCGATCCCGGCCCCGACAACGCCGCGGGAGTGTGCGATTTCCCACCGTCGACCGGCGGTTTCGAGCCGCCCGGCACAGGCACGGCACGGGCCCGCCGGATCCCTTTCGAATCATCGTGCGCGATACGGAATCCGCCCGTGCGCCACGTTGTTTCCACCAAGCGTGACATCGACACTCTCCGACGCACTCAAGAAGTACATCGACGATGAGAAGGTCTACGCGACCGTCGCCACCCTCGGCCCCGACGGTCACCCGCAGCTGAAGGTGATCTGGCTCAAGCGCGAGGGCGACGACCTGCTGTATTCCACCACCGCCACCCGCCAGCAGGCCAAGAACCTGGCCAAAGACCCGCGGATCACCATCTTGATCAGCCCGCCCGATCAGCCGCAGATCTACGCCGAGATCCGCGGCACGGCCACCGTGACCCCCGACCCGGACAAGCAGCTCCCCGACGAGCTCGCCCTGAAGTACACCGGTCAGACCTTCGACAAGATCAACCCGGACGCCGCGCAGGACGAGCGGGTGATCGTGCGGCTCACCCCGCGCAAGGTCGTCGGCCAGTTCTGACGGCCGCTCAGGCCCGCTGCGCCTCTTCCTGCGCGTGGTGGGCTTGGGCGACCTGCTGCGGCGTGAAGCGCAACGTGAGCGCGATCAGGCCGATCAGCACCGCGATGCCCGCGCACACCGCGAGGACGAACGTGTAGCCGCTGCCGAGCGCCGCGATCTCGGCCGGGTTCATCTCCGAGGCCTTGCCGGTGGTGCCGCCGAGCGACAGCGTGCGCGACACCGCGATCGGGGTGAGCACACCGATCGCCATCGGGGTGCCCAGGTTCATGAACATCTGCCCGACGGCGGCGAGCGGGCCGATATCGGACGGCGGCACGTTCACCAGCACGCACAGCGGCGCGACCACCATCGCGATGCCGACACCGAACCCGATGACGAGCAAGAGGATCAGCAGCGTCGGCAGATAGCTCACGTCGCCGTCGAGGGTGGAGCCGAACAGCAGGCCGATGGCGAGCACCGTCGCCGCGCCGGTCAGCAGCCAGCGCGGCGCGACGAGCATGGCGAGTTTGGAGGCCAGCGCGCCGCCGACGCCGATGCCGATGGTGAACGGGATCGAGGCCAGGCCGGCTTGCAGCGGGCTGTAGCCGATGACGTTCTGCATGAACTGGGCGACGAAGTACGTCATCGCGCCGAGCACGCCGCCGGCCAGCAGGATGAGTAGGAAGGTGGTGACGCGGTCGCGACTGTCGAACAGCGACCACGGCAGCAGCGGGTCGTTCACGTTGCGCTCCGCGAGCACGAAGATCACCAGCAGGATGAGACCGCCCGCGATCGACCCGATGATCACCGGACTGGTCCAGCCGAACTGCGGGCCTTCGGTCGCGCCGAAGACGATCGCCGCGCACGCCAGCGTGCCGAGCACAGCGCCCCGGATGTCCAAGGTGACGCGGTGGTGGCCGGTGTCGGCCAGGCAGTACACCGCGCCGAGCACGATGAGCGCGCCGATGGGGACGTTGATGAGGAAGATCCACCGCCACGACACCTCGGTGAGCGCGCCGCCCACGACGAGACCGCCCACCGAGCCGATGCCGACCATGGAACCGACGATGGCGATCGCCTGGTTGCGGGCCGGTCCGGGGGCGAAGGTGGTGGCCACCAGAGCCAGCGCGGCGGGGGCCGCGATCGCCGCGCCCGCACCCTGCACCGCGCGGGCCCCGATGAGCATGCCCGCCCCTTGGGCGAGGCCGCAGACCAGCGAGGCCAGCGTGAACACGCCGACGCCGACGATGAGCATGCGTTTGCGCCCGAACGCGTCACCGAGGCGGCCGCCGAGCAGCATGAGGCCGGCGAAGGTGAGACCGTAGGAGGTGACGGTCCACGCGCTACCCGCGCTGGACAGTCCCATCTGGTCCTGCAGGCGCGGCAGCGCGAAGATCACGACCGTGCCGTCGAGCACCACCATGAGCTGCAGCCCGCTCAGGACCAGTATCGCGAGCCCGAAGGCCCGCTGCGTCACCGGATACTGCATCGTCGCCGCGGGTTTCTCGAGCACAGTGAGTCACTGTAAACCACGGTGCTGGTTACCCGATCCCACGGGCGAGCGGGAGGCGAGGGCGGTCCGCCGGGGCACGGCCGAGATCCCGCTACTCGGCCGAGAATCCCGCCGTCGGCCCGATGACGATGATCGCGGGCGGACGGATGCCCTCGTCGCGGACCCGCGCGGCGACGGTGCCGAGATCCGCGCGCAGCACGCGCTGGGTGCGCAGCGTTCCCTCCTGGATCACGGTAGCCGGGGTGTCGGCGGGCCTGCCGCCGTCGAGCAGCGCGGTGGCGAACTGCTCGGTCCGCTCCACTGCCATCATCAGCACCAGCGTGCCGCGCAGCCGCGCCAGCGCGGGCCAGTCGACCAGCGAGTCCGGATGATCCGGCGCGACGTGCCCGCTCACCACCACGAACTCGTGCGTCACACCGCGGTGGGTCACCGGGATGCCCGCGGCGGCGGGCACCGAGATGGGACTGGTGACGCCCGGCACCACCGTCACGGGCACGCCCGCCTCGACGCACGCCTCGAGTTCCTCGTACCCGCGGCCGAACACATACGGGTCGCCGCCCTTGAGCCGCACCACGAACTTGCCCGCCTTCGCGCCGTCCACGAGCGCGGTGTTGATCGCCTCCTGCGCCATCGCGCGGCCGTAAGGGATCTTCGCGGCGTCGATCACCTCGACGTCGGGCCCGAGTTCGGCCAGCAGTTCCGGCGGGGCGAGCCGGTCGGCGACCACGAGGTCGGCGCGCGCCAGCAACCTGCGGCCGCGCACGGTGATCAGGTCGGGATCGCCGGGGCCGCCGCCCACCAGCGCGACGCCGGGCGTCACGGGGATCGAATCATCGGTCACCACACCCGATTGCAGCGCCTCGAGCAGCGCGTTGCGCACGGCCGCGGAACGCCGGTGCTGCCCGCTGGCGAGCACGCCGAGGGTGAGCCCGTCGTAGCGGGCGGTGGCGGGGGTGACGGCGCTGCCGAGGCGGGCGACGTCGGCGCGGACGCAGAACACCCGCCGCCGGTCGGCCTCGGCGACGACGGCGGCGTTGGTCTCGGGTTCATCGGTGCACGCGATGGCGTACCAGGCGTCGGCCAGGTCGCCGTCGACATAGGCGCGCAGGGTGAGGGTGAGCTGACCGGAGGTCGCCATCCCCTCGACGGCGGGGGTCACCTCGCGGCTGATGACGTGCACGTCGGCGCCGGAGGCGATGAGCAGGCCGAGCCTGCGCTGGGCGACGGTGCCACCGCCGATCACGACGACGCGGCGACCGTTCAGGTCCAGCCCGACCAGGTAGTTCGGGTCGCCGGTCGGCTGCTGCTCGGGGGTGTCTGACGTGTTCGGCACAATCTTCGAGCCTACGGCGTGACCGGCCGGAACGAGCAATCAGCGCCCGGCCGACGCGCCGTGCCTCAGTTCTCGGGCGCGTTCTGCACCCAGTGGAACCGGTCGCCGCGCAGCGGCAGCGAGTCCAGATCGAACTCCTCGAGCGTGAGCGCGACCGGCCTGCCCTCGATCTCCCCGCGCAGCACGAGCCGGTCGGGGTCGGGACGGTCGTAGGTGAACACGGCGACCCGGGTGACTCCGTCCGCGGCGGAGTTCACGGTGATGGTGCGGGCTTCGGCGTCGATGTCGGTCACGGTGGGCACCATGGTGTCGTCCATGCGCTGGTAGCTGGTGAGCTGGGTGTCGATGATCAGTCGCTGCCACCGGTATTCGTCGGTGGTGAGCGGCGGCACCGGCGTACCCTCGACCGCGAACTCGGTGACGTCCCAGATGCCGTAGAGCTCGGGTTTCGGTGCGCCGTAGCCGTATTCGCGCCAGTTGACCCACGCCCCGTATCCGGCGCCGGCGCACACCCACAGCCCGAGCGCCACCTGAACCACGGCCGCGATCCGGTTGGCCCGCGCCGAGCCGAACAGCTTCGGCTGCACGGCGGGTTCCGTAACCCGTTGCAGCACAAGGAAATTCAGCAGACGCTTCGCTTGCGGCGCGAGCACGATCAGGCTCAGCAGCACCAGGTGGAAGGACAGGATCTTGACCGGCACGTCGTAGGTCATGTTCAGCACGAACACCTGCGCCATGCTCACCAGGCTCAGCAGCGCGCCCGCGGTGGCGGTGCGCGGCAGGAACAGCAGCAGACCGCCCAGGACCTCGGCCGTGCCGAGCAGCACCTGGTAGGCCGGGGACACGCCCACCTGGTTCCACAGCACGCCCATCAGGCTGAGGTTGCCGTAGGGCTCGAGCAGGGTGGTCAGCTCGGGGTAGGGCATCTGGTTCGGCACCGCTTTGACCGAGCCGTAGAGCAGCATCTGCCCGCCCAGGCACAGCCGCATCCCGGTCACGAACCACGCGGCCAGCGTCGGGTAGGCGGGACGCCGCCGGTCGGCGATCGACCAGACCGCCGTGACGAGCACGGCCACGGCGAGCACCGTCGCGACGAGCACCCAGAACACGGTCTGGTCGCCGCTGCCCGACATGTGCAGGACGGCCTCGACACCGAAGATGTGCTCGCCGACCCACTCGGTCAGCGGCGCGGTAGCCCGCATCTGCCACACAATCGCGTCGTCCGGCAACCAGCGAGCCGCGTAGCCCGTGAAGACGAACAGGATCTGCGCGAAGACGAGGCAGAACAACGTGAAATAGCTGAAGCAGAAACGGAATACGATCCGCGCGAGGGGATGCCACGGCCGCACCTCGACGGGGTCCACGTCATCGATCCGCTCCAGTACCTGCGTCGCGCTCATGGCCACCGCCACTCCTTCGTAGTCCACCCCGGGGCCCTTCGAACCTATGCGGAGGCGGCGCCTCCCCGCGTCCGGCGAGTTCCCGATTTCCGGGTCGGCCGGACGGTGTAGCGGGCGTCGCTCGAAAGGATGACCCACCCCCGAGTCAATCCCTGATGCCACCCAGTGGGCGGATCATCCGATCGCCCCCGACCCGCACCTAGAACGCGTTACAGTCGCGTAGTCCGGGAGGCAGCGCCGGACCGGGCGGTGTGACGCCCGAGGGACGAGGAGGACGACCATGGCCGACGAGCCGGACCCCACCGCGCAGCGCAGGCTCACCGTCAGCGACCGCGATCTCGACGAGGTGGGGGCCGATCTCTCGCGCTGGCTCGGTGCCCGGGTGGGCGCCGACGCCCCGCCGCGCATCAGCGCGCTGGCGAAGCCGCAGGGGTCGGGGATGTCGAGCACGTCGGTGTTCTTCGACGCCGAATGGCAGGCGGGCGGAGTCGCCGAGTCCGGTTCGTTCGTGGCCCGGCTCGCGCCGGAACCCGGGGCGTTCCCGGTCTTCGAAACCTACGATCTGGCGCGCCAATACCACGTGATGGAGGGCGTCGCCGCGGCCACGGATGTGCCGGTGCCGCAGCTGTGCTGGCTCGAGGAGGACGAAAGCCACCTGGGCACCACATTTTTCGTCATGCGCCGGGTGGACGGCCGGGTGCCCGCCGACAACCCGCCCTATGTCTTCTACGGCTGGCTCTTCGACGCCGAGCCGGCCGAGCGCGCCCGGCTGACCGAGCGGACCCTCGACATCATCGCCCGCATCCACGCGATTCCCGATGCGGCGCTGCGCTTTCCGATGCTGGACGGCCCCGGAGACGCGTTGCGCAGGCACGTCGACTGGCATCGCGCCTGGTACCGGTGGGCGCTGGCCGATGACGGATTCCCGATCCCGCTCATCGAGCGGGCATTCGACTGGTTGGACGCGCACTGGCCCGCCGATCCCGGACCGGAGGTGCTCTCCTGGGGTGACGCCCGTCCGGGCAACGTGATCTACGACGGCTTCGAACCGGTGGCCGTATTGGACTGGGAGATGGCCGGTCTGGGCCCGCGCGAACTGGACGTGGCGTGGATCATCTTCATCCACCGGTTCTTCCAGGATCTCGCCGAGCGATTCGACCAGCCGGGTCTGCCCGACTTCCTGCGCCGCTCCGAAGTGGTCACGAAATACGAAGAGCTGAGCGGGCATACAGTGCGCGACCTCGACTGGCACCTGGTGTACGCGGCGCTGCGGCACGCCATCGTGATGGCCAGGATCAAGCGGCGGATGATCCACTTCGGCGAGGACACCGACACCGCCGACCGCGACGACTACGTGATGCACCGCGCGAGCCTGGAAGCACTGCTCGACGGAACCTACGAATGGACGTGAGGACTACCATGGCCGGACCGGCTCCGCTGGACGAATACCCGATCCACCAGACACCGCTCTCGATGGCCAGGGTCGGCACCAGCGATCGGAACTTCTACGACCGCAGCTACTTCAACGCCCACGACCGCGACGGCGGCACCCTGCTCGTCACCGGCCTCGGCGTGTACCCGAACCTCGGCGTGACCGACGCCTACCTGGCGGTGCGCCGCGGCGACGAGGTGCGCTCGGTGCGCTTCTCCGACGCCCTCGGGGAGCGGAGCCTGGACATGCGCGTCGGCGACTACCGCATCGAAGTGATCGAACCGCTCCAGAAACTGCGCTTGGTGTGCGAAAGCGCGGATCTGGCATGCGATCTCACGTGGACCGGGGCATTCCCGACCGTGCAGGAGCAACCGCATCTGATCCTGAACGGGAACCGTCCGATCATCGATGCATCCCGGTTCGCGCAGGTCGGCTCCTGGGAAGGCGCACTGCACGTGGCCGATTCGGAGATCACGGTCGATCCCGCCGTGTGGACCGGAACTCGCGACCGCTCCTGGGGTATCCGCCCGGTCGGCGAATCGGAGCCGCCGGGGCGGGCTGCGGCCGAACCGTCGGGCGGGTTCTGGTGGTTGTACGTGCCGTTGCGGTTCGAGGAGTTCGCGATCGTCGTGATCGTGCAGGAGGAGCCACACGGGCGGCGCACCCTCAACGACGCCGTGCGAGTGTGGCCGGACGGACGCGTCGAACAACTCGGCTGGCCGCGCGTGCACATCGAATACCGTTCCGGGACAAGAATTCCCGTCGGCGCCCGGCTCGACCTCACCACACCGGATGGAAAGCCCCTGGAAGTGGAGATCACGGCAGGTATCGGCATGCCACTGCACGTCGGCTGCGGGTACGGGGGCGACCCCGACTGGCTGCACGGGCAGTGGAAGGGCCGGGGTTGGTCGGAATCCCGGCTGTACGACCTGACCGATCCTGCCGTGGCCGGGCGCATCCCGTACGGGGTGATCGACCACGTGGCTCATGCCCGGTGCGGGTCGGCGGAAGGGTGGGGGTTGTTCGAGCACGCGAGCATTGGGCGTCATGATCCGAGCGGGTTCGCGGACTGGGGGTCGGTGGCGCCGTAGGGCGATTGTCGGTGGGTTCGCCGCGCTTACCGGACTTCGCCGCGGGGTGGTCATCCCGGCGGCACTGGGCGAGCAGGCTGCCGCAGGGTGGGCGGCGGACGCGTCGGGCGTGCGCGATGGGACGCCGACGGGCGGACGGTTGCCGATGCCACCGTCACGCCGTTCACGATCCGCTTGGCGCACAACAGCTCCCGAGCGCCGGAGGCGAGCAGCGCGGCCGCCTCGGCGACGCTGGCGGTGCCGGTCGCCACCTTCGTCCGGCTGTCGGGGTTCGGCACCGGGACCGCGTCGAGTTCGGTGGCGGAGTAGGCGCGCAGCGGGACGCCCAGCCGTCGTGCGGCCGCCACCAGTCCGGGATCGTTCGCCCGGCGGTCCACCGTTGCCAAGCACCGGATGGTCGCGCCGCGCGAAACCTCCGCCACGGCAGCGAGTATGTCGGTGGTGGAGGTGCCCGGGCGCAACCCCACTCCGACTGCCAGGCCGGATGATGGGTCGTGAGCGGGTGTCATGTCGCGTACCGCTGGTGTATGTAACCGCACTGCCCGACCGACCGGCTCACGACCGAACACTTGCCCGCGCGAACACCTCGGCCGCTGCGACGAAACGCACTATGGCCGCAGGGTTTCCAGCCGGGTGGGTGTGGAGGTAGCTGGCGTGGACGTTGCCCCGCAACGCGCCCTCCCGCACCCGCTCACCACTGCCGCCGTGCCACCCCCACGCGGGGTGGTCGTCGCCGTTCGCCACCAGTTCGGTGCGGTGGAATTCGTGCCCGCGCACGCGTTCCCCCGCCCGCCACAGCGCGGAGTCCGCCAGCGCGACGGCGTCGCGGTAGCCCAGGGTGAGACGGGGGCCGAATACCGCGTCCGCGTCGACCACACCTGCCATCGCGTGACCGTCGAGCGTGCGTGTCAGGTACAGCAGACCGGCGCATTCCGCGTGCACCGGCATGCCGTGCAGACTCCGCTCCCGCACCGCGGCCAGCAGTCGGGTGTTCGCGGCCAGATCGGCGGCATGCTCCTCGGGGAAACCGCCGGGCAGTACCAAACCCGCTGCGTCGTCGGGCAATTCGTCGCGCAGCGGATCGAAGACGACCACCTGCGCGCCCGCCCCGATCAGCAGTTCCCGATGCTCGGCGTAGCCGAAGGTGAAGGCGGGCCCACCCGCCATGGCGATTATCGGGGCAGAGCCGGGAGCGCGGTCGGGGGTCGGTGTACGGTCGCCGTCGGCCGATCGTTCGAACACATCCCGGACGAGATCGGTTGTACCGGTGGCTGATTCACCGGATCGCAGCTCTCCCACCACTCGCGCCGGGTCCCACGGTTCACCGACCGCGTTCCCCCGAGCCGCAGCCACGATCGCATCCAGATCCACATGCGCCGCAACGAGATCCGTCATCGCCTCGACCGCCACCACGGCGGCGGTGCCGTGTTCGACGGCCGGCACCAGCCCCAGATGCCGGGACGGCACCTCCAGCTCCGCCATGCGCGGCAGCACCCCGAACACCGGCAGGCCCACGCGCGCGCAGGCCGCGCGCAGCACTTGCTCGTGACGCGGGCTGCCGACCCGATTGAGGATCACCCCGGCCAGGCGGACACCGCTGTCATAGGTGGCGAAACCGTGCAGCAGCGCGGCGAGACTCTGGCTGTGACCGCGGGCGTCGACCACCAGAACGACCGGCGCACCGAGCAATCCGGCCACCTGCGCGGTGGAACCCTCCGCGACGGGACCCGCGTGGTTCTCGTCGATGCGCCCGTCGAACAGACCCATCACGCCCTCGACCACCGCCAGATCACACCCCGCGGCACCGTGCAGATACAGCGGCACAACGCGTTCCGCGCCGACCAGCACCGGGTCCAGGTTGCGGCCCGGCCGCCCGGCGGCGAGCCCGTGATAGCCGGGGTCGATGTAGTCGGGCCCCACCTTGAACGGCGCGACGCGATGCCCGGCTCGGCGCAGCGCACCGATCAAACCTGTTGCGAGAGTAGTCTTCCCGCTGCCCGACGCAGGTGCGGCGATGACCACCGCGGGTGCGGCGCCCATCAGATCCCCGTCGCGCGGTTCACCATTCGATGCCCCGCTGACCCTTGCGGCCGGTGTCCATCGGATGCTTGACCTTCGTCATCTCGGTGACGAGGTCAGCGGCCTCGACCAACGCCTGCGGCGCGTCCCGCCCGGTGATCACGACGTGCTGGTTGCCGGGCCGGTGGGTGAGAGTCTCGACCACTTCGTCCACGTCCACCCACCCCCATTTCAGCGGGTAGGTGAACTCGTCCAGCACATAGAAGCGGTGCTGCTCGGCCGCGAGCCGGCGCGCGATCTCCCGCCACCCCGCCAGCGCGGCGGCCGCGTGATCCTCTTCCGTGCCGTGTTTACGCGCCCACGACCAGCCTTCGCCCATCTTGTGCCACTCGACGGCACCGCCGGCCCCGGTCTCGTCGTGCAGCCGCCCGAGCGTGCGAAAAGCCGCCTCCTCCCCCACCTTCCACTTGGCGCTCTTCACGAACTGGAAGACCGCCACGTCGAAGCCCTGGTTCCAGGCGCGCAGCGCCATCCCGAACGCCGCCGTGGACTTCCCCTTCCCCGGACCCGTGTGCACCGCGAGCACCGGCAGATTCCGCCGCTGTCGCGTCGTCAACCCGTCGTCCGGGACGGTCTCCGGTACACCTTTAGGCATCGCCTCTCCTCACGTCGTTCACCGCGGAGCCACCATGCGGAAGCGCGGATCGACGTCGCGCGGTGTTCACGCCGCCCGCGCGGAATCGGTTCCGGCACGGACGATCTCGGCGACCGCGGAGCCGGTGAGCTCGGTCAGTCGCACGCACCCGCCCTGGAGCGCCCGCGCGAACTCGGCGGCGAGCCCGAGACGCACCATGCCGTGCTCGCAGTCCACCACCATCGAGGTCACGCCCTCGCCCGCCACCAGTCCGGCGGCGGTGCGCGCGCGGAGCACCGGGTCGGTGCCGCCGGTGGCGCGACCGTCGGTGAGCAGCACCAGCATCGGGCGGCGGCGCGGGTCGCGCACCCGCTCCCGCAGCACCACCTCGCGGGCCTTCAGCAGACCGGCCGCCAGCGGCGTCTTCCCGCCGGTGCGCAGGCCGGCGAGGCGACGCACCGCGATATCGACCGACGATGTCGGCGGCAGCACGAGTTCGGCGTCCTGGCCGCGCACCGTGATCACGGCGACCTTGTCGCGGCGCTGGTACGCGTCGCGCAGCAGCGCGACCACCGCGCCGGTGACGGCGGAGAGCCGGTCCCGCGCGGCCATCGAACCCGAGGTGTCCACGACGAACACCACCAGATTCCCTTCGCGCCCTTCGCGATACGCGCCGCGCAGATCTTCGGCGGTGAGCGCCAGCGGTCCGGCGAACCGGCCTCGGCTCACCTGGTGCGGGGCGGCGGCGAACACCGTCCCCAGAAGGTGCAGCCCCGTGCCGGGCTCGGTGGTGGAGCGCACGACGCGCCCGCTCTTGGTCTGTGCGCGCGAGCGACGGCCCGGCGCGCCCTCGCCGACGCCGGGCACTTCCCACCGGGGCGGCTTGGCGGCACTGGAAGCCGGTGCGCCCGAACGGCCTTCGCCCGAACGGCCCGAACCGGGACCGTCCGGTGGCGTGTCGGGACCGTCCGGACCATCGCCCGGGTCCTCCGGGTCATCGTCCAAAGACGGTGTGGCGCTGTCGTTCTCAGGACCCGGCTCGGGTTCTTCCGCGCGCGCCGCTTCCTCGGCCGCGTCGTTCATCGCCTGGTCGAGCTGCTCCTCGCTGATGCCCGGTTCGTCGAACGGGTCGCGCCGCCTGCGGTGCGGCAGCGCGAGTTCGGCGGCGACGCGCACATCCTCCTCGGTGACGCTGTCGGCGCCCCGCCACGCGGCGTGCGCGGTCGCGGTGCGGGCGACGACCAGGTCGGCGCGCATGCCGTCCACGTCGAACGACGCGCACAGAGCCGCGATGCGGCGCAGTTCCACGTCGTCGAGGCCGATCTGCGGCAGGCGGTCGCGGGCGGCGAGGATGCGGTCGGCGATCTCGCGGTCGGCGGCGGCGTAGCGCGCGGCGAAGGCGGCGGGATCGGCTTCGTAGTCGAGGCGGCGGCGCACCACGGCCATCCGGACGTCCACGTCGCGGGAGGCAGCCACGTCGACCGTGAGGCCGAAGCGATCCAGCAGCTGCGGGCGCAGCTCCCCCTCTTCCGGGTTCATGGTGCCGACCAGCACGAAGCGGGCCGGGTGGGAATGCGACACCCCGTCGCGTTCGATGTGCACGCGGCCCATCGCGGCGGCGTCTAGCAGCACGTCCACCAGATGGTCGTGCAGGAGGTTGACCTCGTCGACATAGAGCACGCCGTGATGGGCGGCGGCCAGCAGACCTGGCCGGAACGCCTGTTCCCCGTCCCGCAGCACGCGCTCCAGGTCCAGCGAGCCGACCACCCGGTCCTCGGTGGCGCCCACCGGCAGCTCCACGAGTTTCGCGGGCCGCGCACCCGTCTCGTCCACGACCGGCGGCAACAACTGCGCGAGCGCGCGCACAACGGTCGACTTCGCCGTCCCCTTCTCCCCCCGCACCAGCACACCACCGATCCCGGGGTGCACGGCACACAGGATCAGCGCCAGCTGCAACCGCTCCTGCCCCACCACCGCGGAGAACGGAAAACCGGCCTCGACCTCGGCACGGGACGAACGAAACGACGCTGCGGACTCGACATGGGACACGGACACACCCCCACCCTATGCCGCTACTTCCCTCGACCCCGATACCACCCCGCGGCGTCGGAGAAGGCGAGCAGTTGCTCCCCTCGCGCCCTCCCGGAACACGACACGTGTCGTAGCCTCGCGCCCTCCCGGAACACGACACGTGTCGTAGCCTCGCGCCGTCCGGCGTCGGACCAGCGCCCACATGCGGCACAGCTCGCGAGACCACCCACAGTCCGACCGACGTTCACCCGCGGAGCAGATCCCAGCCTTTACCTGCGAGGTAATCGACACCCGCCCCTCACCACGACACAGTCGTGACATGCCCGACGAAACCCTCCCACCACGCCCCATGCGCGCCCTCGCCTACGGCCGGATCGCCCTCGGCCTCGCCGCCCTCGCGGCCCCACGCCGCTCCGCCCGCCTCGCCCGCGTCCACCCCACCCCCGAACTCACCTACATGACCCGCATCTACGGCGCCCGCGCCCTCGCCTTGGGCCTCGGCTACCTCACCGCGAGCCCCACCGACCGCCCCCGCTGGCACCACCTCGCCCTCATGGTCGACGCCCTCGACACCACCACCGGCGGCACCGAACTCACCCGCGGAACCCTCCCCCGTGGGCTCGCGGCGGGGTTCACCGGGCTGACCGGGGCGTATCTCGCGGTGGGAGCGTTTCAGTTGGCGGGTGCGCGGCGGGGGTAGGTTGAGCACGGCGCAATAGTTCCCGGACAAGCCCTGCAACGGGGCAAAGTGTTCACTATTCCGAATACCGCCGCAACAATTGAAAGTCGGTGAGATCACCTCAGTATTCTTTGTGTAAATTGACAGCTTCCACAAGAGCGTCGTTGTAGTCGACCTGTCCGCGCCGGATGAAACTGTAGAACAGGTTGATCGGAGGGTACAGTATATGGTCCAGAAGTTCTCGTGGCGCAATTGCCGCAACAGCAGGATCGGAATTCTGCAAAGTCGCCGTCAGCTTCTCGATCAGGCCCGGCCGCTCTGCCCAGTAACTCTGTAGTGTATCGACCCAATCGTAGACGTATTCATCGTACTCCTGACCAGATGCACGCAGCAGCTCTATCGGCACATCCGATAGCGAATCCAACTTGTCCTGATCACGGCACACGATCGCCAGCCAGAATGCTGACAGCCAGTTTCCGGCGTTTACAAATACGCTGATCCGATCGACGAAAATGTGTGGACTTCGTGATTTATTCTGCACTCAACAGAATCTCCAGGTTCTGCAGTGGCTGCAGCGAATATAGTAGACCCGATCTGCGATGCGGGTACAACAGCCTCCCATGAATTAATACTCATCGCTTCTGAGTCAACCAGCAACTGCGCGCCCACGTTGGCCATTGCCGTGTTGAATGCAGTGTCGAAGAATTCACCGGTACTCGAGATTCTGCTGATCGCCTTCGGAATCCTGGCCCGAAACTTCTCTGCCTGCAAAACCGGATCATCCCGGGGTAACGTATGAGCTTGGATTCTCATTGACGCCTCCCATCAATATTGAACACGGACATCGTGACACATTTCGTTTGGCCACCGGTATCCCGAATGGAGACGCATGATAGGTCATCGGACCAGCCTCGATCACGTCAGCTGTCAAGATAGGAATTAGGAATTGCCATACTGTACAACTCACTTAAGTCGCTTACTTCGCGAGACTCCCCGGAGATGGCCTTACCGGAAACCGGATCATCCGGATACGTCGCCATCGCCTCCAGCGCTCGGAGCGGTGTCATACCTCCAGCATAAGCGCGGCCTATCCTATCCAGCCATACAAGCCCCGCCGCATACCCAGCATCTTCCGGCCAGTACGGCTCGAACGACATGGCGCTCCCTGCATCGGAGGCCCACAAGTATCCGAGTAGCCCGGGTTCACCGATAACGGGCATGTACACGACAGGGCCGTCGGTGGACCGGTTGAATCCGCTTTCAGCGTCATTCTTCTGAAAAATAGAGTTTCGTCGCCGAACTTCAAAGAACCATGTATCCGCGGGATCACCGTTCAATTTGAAATCGTTCAAGATCCCTGTTTCACTGGCGTTCGCAAAAAGCGTCGGAGTATCAGGATCGGCCTCGTCATCCATCAAGTCAGATATCCGATCCAACGCGGCCGTCAGACGAGGCGCATTGTAAGCATACACAAACTTTTGCGGGCGCCCTTTGAGATCGAAGGGCAACCAAGCATCAGTGAAGGTCTCGAAGGAGATGGAGAGATGCGGTTCATCCAGTTGCCGCGCCGACGCGACAAATCGTATTGCCTTCTCTTGCCTCTCTGATCGCCCTTCTGGACCGATCACGATCGTCGGTGTGCAGTACACGAAAGCTGTCACCGACCCGACCTCCCCCTCAATAGCCTTGGATCGCAGGTCTTCTACGACCCGACCCATGTCCGACTGCGACATACCCGCCGACAGTACGATTGTGCCGTCCCACAGAACAACGTTGGATCGACCGACCTGATTCACGATCACACGGGCCTCGACACTCTCGTCGGATAGCCGCAACCCTACAAGCACGTCAAGGACGCTTCTGGCACCAGAAAGTGCCGAAAGTTCCAGCACTTGATCGGCAGGTGTGTAGCGCCCCCACGTCCACCGTGCGATCGACTCCGACTCAGTGATCACGACTCAGCCTCTCCCGGAGAAAAAATGCCATCAGCAGGGACACGAACAACGTGCCCATCCACAGTTCGGATAAGAATCTGCACATCAGCAGAAGAGTGCATCTGCCCCAACCGCTCAGCCACTCTGTGCATATTGACCTCCTCCAGGGTGCCCGCCGTGTCAACCACAAATACCCTGACGTCCGCACCCGAGTTCTGGAGCTGATACATGTTAGCATCCACTTTTTGGAAGATCTTCTTCGGGTTCGCCACACTCTTCAGCTGGTACGCGTAGGTTCGGCCATTGTTGTCGCGAGCGAGAACGTCGATATCAGTTCCATCTCCGGTACGGACGCCCGGCTTCAGATCATTGCCTTCCCCCTTCAATTCGAACTCTATATCACGCACACCCGCTTCGAACAAACTCTGCCCCAGTCTAATCTGTTCGATTGCCGCATTCAGAGAAGTCTCGTCCCGCTTGGCCAAGTTCGCGATCTGGTCCGAGTATCCGCGACAATGACGCAGATTGCCACTCGCTATAATTTCTGCAATACGAGCACCATCAGGATGGCTGCACAAGTTTCGTATAATTCCTTCTACATTATCTGCTTTTATTCGCGCGCTCCCACCGTCTGGCAGCTTAAATTGATCGCGGAGCCGCTGCTCGGTTTCCCCGCCCGCAGCCAACGGTTTTGGTTCGTTCTCCGTTGAACGGGCCCATTCGATAACGTCCGGTCTCAAGTTGCGGTTGCTGTTGTCAACAGCATCATCGCCCATGTAGTCGATGGGGGTGTCGGGGGATGGGGGTGGGGTGTTGGTGGGGGTTTGGGGTGGGGTGGTGGGGGTTTGGCCTTCGGGGGTGGTGGTGGTCCAGGTGCCGTTGTTGCGGATGTGGGCGGGGCTGTCGGGTTTGTTGGGGGTGCCTACGGCGTCGGAGGGGGTGTGGACGGGGACGCCGAGTTCGTTGGCTATGTGGCGGGCCAGGTCAGGGTTGTTGCTGGTGTTGCAGGCGACGAGGCGGATCGGGGTGCCGGGGGTGTAGTCGGGATTGTTGCGGATGGCGTCGACGATTTGGTCGGGGGTGAGGTTGTTGAGGGGGTTGCCGTTTTGGTCGGCGTGGAAGATGACGTCGAAGTCGCCCTCGTTGCGGAGGTTTTGTTGGACGCGGCGGGTGGCGGGGTCGTCGCCGAGGGCGGTGCTGGTGGGGGTGTGGGTGACCCGGGGGGTGGTGGGTTTGGTGGGGTCGGTTGAGGTGTCGTCGTCGGGTTTGGTGGGGTTGTCGGGTTTGGTTGGGTCGGTGGGGGTTTCGGGTTTGGTGGTGTTGGAGGGGGTGGTCGGCTCGTTTTGGGTAGGGATGGTCGGCCGGTCGGGGGTGGCGTCGGCCGGTTGGGTGTTCCACGGGGTGGAGTTCGGGTTGTATTCGGTTTGTTTGAACCAGTTTTGCCAGTCCTGGTAGGAGCGCTGGTTCGGGGTGTTGCTTTGGGGGGTGGTGTTCGGGAGGGGTTGTGTGGGGAGGTTCGGGGTTGCCGGGTTCGGAGGCTGGGCGGAGAGGGGGGCGCGGGTGTCCGGGAGGTTTTTGAAGGGGGTGTCCGGGCGGCTTTGGTTTGCCGGATTGTTCGGGTTCCCGGGGTGGTTCCGGTCGCCCGGTTGGTACGGGTTGGTCGGCTGGTTCGGGTTACCGGGCTGGTTCTGGTAGTCAGGCCGATTCGGGTTGGCCGGCTGACTCGGGTAGTCGGGCCGGTTGCCGTTGCCCGGCTGATTCGGGCCGTTCGGCTGGGTTCGGTTGTTCGGCTGATTCGGATTACCCGGTGTGTTCGGCTTGTTTTGGAAGCCGGGCGGAGGCGTAGGACGCGGAGGTGTGCCCGGCTGAGAAGGGTTGGGGTGGTGTGGATTCCCGGGGTTTGCGGGATTCGGGAAGCCCTGTTGGGGGCGGGTCGGGGAGGTGGGTTGGTTTTGCCAGGACGATTGGCCGGGCTGGTTGGGGTTCGGGGTGTTGGGGCCCGCAGGGAACGTCGGGTGGCCGGGGGTGTTCGCGGCCGGGCCGCGGTTGGGCGGGTAGGCGGAATTGCCCGGGTGTGCGGGAGGACCGGGCGGCGTGTTGGTTGGAGGGCTGGTGGCGATGTGGGTGCGTTCGGCGCGGATTTCGGCGTCTGTGGGTTGGTAGCGGCCGATGTGGGGGTTGTATTGGCCGGCGTAGAACGGGTCGCGCGGGATGGGGCGGCCGTCGTTGAAATGGGCGATGTATTTGTGGGTCGCGGGGTCGTGGCCGGGGCGGTTGGCTGGGCCGAGGGGGTTGGGCTGGCGTGGGGAATCGCCCGAGGGGCGATCGCCATTCGGGTGGTTCTGCGGGTTCGCCGACTGGGACCCGGTCGGGCGCTGGGGGCCCGGCTGGTCCGACGGGCGCTGTGCGTTCGGTTGATGCTGCGAGTTGGGTTGGCCCTCAGGCGAGTTGGTTCGGCCCGGTGAGTTCGGTTGATTCGGCGATCCGGGGACCTGGGGATTCGAGGGGCGTTGGCCGTTCGGCTGGTTCTGCGAGTTCTGATGGCTCGCGGGAGTGTTCGAGCTGTCCCGTGAGGTCGGTTGGCCCTGCGGGTTGGGGTTGGTCGGCGACGCCGAGGGTCGGTCGTTCGGCTGGGCCTGCGGGTTCGCCGGGGTCCGGGAGTCGTTCGGGCGCTGCGGGTTCGACTGCGCCGGGGGGTTCGGCGGCTGGTGCTGCGCCGGCCGGCTCGGTGAGTTCTGCTGACTCTGAGCGGGATTCGGGTTTCGCGCGGGGTCCGAATGATGCTGAGGGTTCGGTTGGCCCTGCGGATGGTTCGGGGTGTTCTGGGTTCCCGGCGGGCTCTGGGCCGGGCGGGGTTGGGCTGCGTTGGGGGCCGCCGCTGCGGCTGGGGCGCCCACGCCGGGATCACCAGAGGTGGGGCGGGCGGTGTCGACGGGGGTCGAGGCCGGTGAGCCGGTGAATGGGGTGCCGGTGGTGGGTGGGGCGGTCATTGTGGAGGCCGCCGCGGTCGTGGTGTCCGTGGAGGACGGGGTGTTCGACGAGGGCGTGCCCTGGGCTGGCGTAGCGGGAACGCCCGTGACGGGAGTGCCGGTGGGCGTGCCGGGCGCGCTGTTTTCGGTATCCGAGGGGGGTGTGGTTGCGCGAGAAGGTGATTGGCCGGAAGGGGTGGTGTCGGCTGGGTTGGGCTGGGAGGTGCCGGTGGGCTGGCCCTGCGACGGAGAGCCCGTGGAGGGGGTGGACGGCTGGCCGCTCAGCGGGGCGCCGGTCGGTTGACCCGTGCCCGAGGGTTGGGCGGGATCCGAGGAGGTGGGTGTGCCGCTCGTCGGCTGTTGGGTTCCCGAAGGTTGGGACGGGGTGCCGTTGTCCGAAGGTTGGCCGGTCGAGGGTTGGTTCTGCTGCGAACCCGGCTGGGACGGGGACGGATCGGACGGAGAGCCCGGCGTCGGGTTCTGATTGCCCGAGGGCTGCGGTTGGTCGCCGGACGGGGTCGACTGCTGGCTGCCAGACGGCAGAGACTGCCCCGGGTCCGACGGAGAGCCCGGCGTCGGGTTCGACTGCTGGTTGCCGGAGGGCGACTGGCCCGAGTCACCAGGAGTCGTCGGCTGTTGGCTGCCGGACGGCTGCGACTGGCCGGGGTCGGTCGGTGAGCTCGGGGGCCGACTGGACTGCTGGTTGCTCGCGGGATCGTTAGCCTCGGGGCCGCTCGGGGTGTTGGCCTGACCACCGGTCGGCTGTGGCTCCCCCGCTCCGCCCGGCGAATCCGGCGACGGCTGGCTGCCCGACGGCTGCCCCGGGTCCGATGGCGAGCTCGGTGACGGGTTCGACTGCTGACCACCCGAGGGCTGCGACTGACTCTGATCGCCAGGCGAGCTCGGGGGCTGATTGGACTGCTGGTTGCCCGATGGCTGAGACTGCCCCGGATCGCCCGGCGAGCCCGGCGACGGATTCGACTGCTGATTACCTGAGGGCTGCGACTCCCCCGGATCGCTGGGCGACCCCGACGGCGGATTCGACTGCTGACCACCCGAGGGGTTGGTCTGGCCGGGGTCGCTCGGTGGGTTCGACTGCTCGCCCCCGGACGGCTGCGACTCCCCCGCCCCGCTCGGCGAACCGGACGGCGGATTCGACTGCTGGTTGCCCGACGGCTGGGACTGCCCGGGGTCGTTCGAGGACCCCGGAGGCTGTGAGCCCGATGGCTGCGATTGCTGCGATCCCGACGGTTGTGTCGAACTGTCCTCGTCGTTCGATCCCGACGGCTGCGACTGACCGGGATCCTCCTCCCCGGAATTCTGGTCCTGGTTCGGCGAACCCTCCTCGCCATCCCCGGAGTTGTTGTTGCCGTTATTGTTTCCGCCGTCGTTGCCGTCACCCCCATCACCACCACTGTTGCCCAGCGATTCCATCGACGACTGCGCACCGCCCGCCAGCGACGACGTCAACGTGTCGGCGGACAGCACGTCCTCGAGGTTGAATTCCTCGCCGGTCAACGCCGCCTCGGTCGCGGCCGACGCCACCTCGCTGCCGAGCCCGGTCAGCGTGTCCTTCGCGCCGTCCTTCAACGCCTCGGTGAAGCGGTTGCCCGGCGCATCGCCGCCGTCCGAGCCGTCGCCGTCGGAGGAATCGTCATTGCCACTCGGGTTCGTGCTGTCGTCGTCTTGGGAGTTGTTGTCGCCGCTCGGCGACCCGTCTCCGTCCGAGTTGTTGTTCCCGCTCGGCGAGTTGTTGTTGTTCCCACCGGGTGAGTTGTTATTTCCGCCGGGCGAGTTGTTATTGCCGCTCGGGTTGGTACCGCTCGGATTCGTGCTGTCGTCTTGCGAATTGTTGTTCCCGCTCGGGTTGGTGCTGTCGTCCTGCGAATTGTTGTTCCCGGGCTGCGAGTCATCGTCGTTCTGCGAATTGTTGTTCTGGGAACCGTTGTTCCCATCACCATCCCCCGACCCGTTCCCGTTCCCCCCGTCGTTCCCGTCCCCGCCGCGCTGCCGACCCCCGCCGCCGCTGAACAACCCCTCCGTGGCCCCGCCGACACCCGCGGAGATCAGATTCTGCCCGGACTCGATCCACTCTTCCTTCGACAGCGGGTCCCGCCGGTCCGCCGCCACCTGGGCGAGCTTGATGCCCACGTCGAGGATCGCCTCCTCGAGCACCGCCTCCCACATGCCCCGCAGCGCGGCGCGCCCCGCCGCCTTCATCGCGGCCTTGGAGATGATCCGCTTGATCAACTGTTTGATCGCGACGCGGATCGCCACCTGCGTCGCCGCACGGGCCGCGGCACCGGCCGCCGCACCGGCGGGCGCGCCGACACCGGTCGCCATCGCGGCCAGCGCCGCCGCCATCTCGATGGCGAAGATCACCAGCGATGCGATGATCACCAGTTTGGTGTGCTCGATATCGGCCGCGCCGTCACCGATCTGATCGGCCAGCGTCTCGACGTGTTTGACCAGGCCGGCGAACGCCCCCTGCCCCTCCCCCAGCTTCTCCCAGTGCTGGCTCAGCGCCTCGGCGGTATCACCGTCGACGGCCGTCAGCGCCGCCTTGACGACGGTCGAGGCGTCGGCGCCGAGGTCGTTCAGGGAGTCGGCCAGCCCGGTCCAGGCGGTCTCCACCCGGCGCATCGCGGTCTCGTCACCCTCGGGCCAATCCCCTGCCCCCACAACGTATTTCGCGGCCCATTGCAGCGGCTCAGGAATCTCGATACCCACCCGATCGACCCCTCCGACGACTCCACCCGACCGTTACCGGGCACAAACATACCGACATCCCACTAGACGCAGCCAAACCCCCTACGGTTCCACCAACTTTCGCCGAATCCCCGACCCGCAGCTCGACCACTGCGGCGAGTACCGTCCGGCACTCGGCGCTGGACCCATCCACCGAACCTGCTCCCCGCACCGAGCGCGGGACCCCGAAGACGCTAGCCGGACCTCCGCGAGATGCGGCCGCCCACCGCCGACTCATGAGCGACGCGATGACCGCGCCCCGCCGCACAACCTCATAACCGACACGACCACCGCGCCCCGCCGAACGACGCAACTGCCGTCCCGCACTCACCCGACCGTTCGGCCCTATTCGCCGCCGGTAAGCGGCGCACGCGCACGCACGCCAACTCCCAGCACGTAACCCTGCCCTCGACCCCGGACCCCGGACCTTCCGCTCATGCTGCGGCGGACTGCGCTCCACCCGCCCCGCCCAACGGCAACTCAGCGGCCACCCGCTCCCGTCCTACGGAAGCTCGGCGCTCCACCCGCCCCGTCCCACGGCAGCTGGGCGGGCCCCCGGCACGCACTCACCGTCGCGGTCTTCGCCGACGGCCCACCACACCCCATCGATCCGGAACAAAGCCCCCACACCCGAACGTCCAGTACGTCGCGACGACGCCGCTCCCCGCGCCCGATACGCTGGACCCATGTCCGTGCGCACACGTCAACCCCTCGTTCCCGGCACTGTCTCGCCCGTCCGCGAGGTGCCGCGCTCCATCGAGCGTCCGGAGTACGCGTGGAAGAAGACGGCGAACGAGGGCCGCGAGCCGTGGGTGCAGACGCCGGAGACGATCGAGAAGATGCGGATCGCGGGCAAGATCGCGGCGCAGGCGCTGGAGGAAGCCGGGAAGGCGGTGGCGCCGGGCGTGACCACCGACGAGCTGGACCGCATCGCGCACGAGTTCCTGTGCGACCACGGCGCCTACCCCTCGACGCTCGGGTACAAGGGCTTCCCCAAGTCGTGCTGCACCTCGCTGAACGAGGTGATCTGCCACGGCATCCCCGACTCCACCGTGATCGAGGACGGCGACATCGTCAATATCGACGTCACCGCCTACATCCACGGCGTGCACGGCGACACCAACAAGACGTTCCTGGCCGGTGACGTGGACGAGGAGGTGCGCCTGCTCGTCGAGCGCACCGAGGAGGCCACCCTGCGCGCCATCAAGGCGGTGCGCCCCGGGCGCGCGCTGAACGTGATCGGCCGGGTCATCGAGTCGTACGCGAACCGGTTCGGCTACGGCGTGGTGCGCGACTTCACCGGGCACGGCGTGGGCCCCACTTTCCACAGCGGCCTGGTGATCCTGCACTACGACCAGCCCGCCGTGGAGTCGGTCATCGAGCCGGGCATGACGTTCACGATCGAGCCGATGATCAACCTCGGCGGCATCGACTACGAGATCTGGGACGACGGCTGGACCGTGGTCACCAAGGACCGCAAGTGGACCGCCCAGTTCGAGCACACCCTGGTGGTCACCGAGACCGGCTCGGAAATCCTGACCCTGCCGTGAGCCCGCGCGGCGCGCTGCTGGTGGCGGGCGCCACCTCCGACGCGGGCAAGAGCGTCGTGGTGGCCGGGTTGTGCCGGATGCTGGCGCGGCGCGGGGTGCGGGTCGCGCCGTTCAAGGCGCAGAACATGTCGAACAACTCCGTGGTCACCCTCGACGGCGGGGAGATCGGGCGCGCGCAGGCGTTGCAGGCGCGGGCGTGCGGGCTCGAACCGAGTGTGCGATTCAACCCGGTGCTGCTGAAGCCGGGCAGCGATCGGCGCTCGCAGCTGGTGGTGCGCGGCCGGGCCATCGGCACGGTCGGAGCGGCCGACTACATCGAGCACCGGCGCGAGCTGCGCGCCGTGGTGGCGGCCGAATTGGCCGCGCTGCGCGACGAATTCGACGTGGTGATCTGCGAGGGCGCGGGCTCGCCCGCCGAGATCAACCTGCGCGCGACAGACCTGGCGAACATGGGTCTGGCGACGGCGGCCGCGCTGCCGGTGGTGGTGGTCGGCGATATCGACCGCGGCGGCGTGCTGGCGCACCTGTTCGGCACGCTCGCCGTGCTCGAGCCGGAGGACCAACGGTTGATCGCGGGCTTCGTGGTCAACAAGTTCCGCGGCGACATCGACTTGCTGCGCCCCGGACTGGACCGGCTGACCGAGCTCACCGGCCGGCCGACGCTCGGCGTGATCCCGTTCGCCGACGACCTCTGGCTCGACGCCGAGGATTCGCTCGGCACCGTCGCCGACGCGCCCGTGGGGCGGCCGGGACCGCCCGCGGGCACGGAATGGCTGACGGTGGCGGCGATCCGCCTGCCGCGCATCTCGAACTCGACCGACGTGGAAGCGCTGGCCTGCGAGCCGGGCGTGGCGGTGCGCTGGGTGCGAGACGCGTCGCGGCTGGCCGGTGCGGACCTGGTGGTGGTGCCGGGCAGCAAGGCGACCGTGTCGGATCTGGAGTGGTTGCGGCGCAACGGCATCGCCGACGCCCTGCGCGAGCGGGCGGCGCGCGGCGGTCCGATTCTCGGCATCTGCGGTGGCTATCAGATGCTGGGCAGGCGCATCACCGACCGCGTGGAGTCGGGGGCCGGTGCGGTCGACGGGCTCGGGCTGCTCGATCTGGATGTCGAGTTCGAGGATCCGAAAGTGCTGCGGCGCACCGAAGGTCGCAGCTCGACGAGAATTCCGTTGCAGGGGTACGAGATCCACCACGGACGCGTCACGCGCCATGCCGAAACCTCCTGGCTCGAAGCGGACGGTGCGCCGGAAGGCAGTGCGCGCGAAGCGATCTGGGGTACGCACCTGCACGGCTTGATGGAGTCCGACGTGTTCCGCCGCGACTGGCTGCGCACCGTCGCCGAGCGGGCCGGACGCGCGGGTTTCGCGGTCGCGCCGGACACCTCCGTGGCCGCTGTCCGCACCGCCCAGCTCGATCTGCTCGCGGACCTGATGGAAACCCACCTCGACCTGGAGCGGCTCGATCACCTGATCACCCACGGCGTTCCCCCGGACCTGCCGGTCCTCACCTCCGCCCTCGCCGATCCGGTGCCGTAACCGAGATCCGACGCCTTCGGCGTATTGCTTGGCAGCATGTGCCGGACCCACATGTGTGCACTGAGCTAGGTCCCCCTGAGGGGGCCAACGCCCTCGGCGCCCAGCGCTGAGCCCACACAGAGCCGCCCTCGACCACTCCAGCGGCTGCCCCGGGGCGCCCCGGAAACCGCCCCGTCACCTCCCTCACACGCCCACCGCACACCCACTCCCCCCGCGGTGTCCACCACCACCCGAAACCGCCCACTGTCCGAATCGTCACGAGTACCCGTTGCCCGCTGTCCGACACACGCGCGGCGTGTACCGTACTCGGGCATGGAGACTCGGCGGATCACGGTCGGTGACCGGACCTGGACCGTGCGGGTCGACGGTCCCGCATCGCGGCACACGGTGCTGCTGCTGCCCGACGTGGGCGACCCGGCGGACGTCTACGACCGGCTCGCGGCCCGGTTGCACACCTCCGACCTGCGCACCCTCGCCGTGGAGGCCGTCGACGACCTGGATCCGGCGGCGGTGCACACTCTGCTCGACGAACTCGGCGTGCCCTACGCGCACGTCGCCGGGCGCGGGGCGGGCGCGGCGCTGGCGTGGCGCACCTGCGCGGGACCGTTCGGCCGGTTCATCAGCCTGGTGGTGGCCGACCACGGCCACCCGGCGGCGCCCGACGGCGCGGGCCACGTGGCCGACGCCGACTGCCGCCCGCTGGAGCTGCCGGTCACCATGCTGGTGACCAAGCGGCTGCCGCGCAGCGTCGCCGATGCCTCGGGCCGGTTCGTCTACGGCGAGTTCCGGGTGGTGCAGGTCGACGTGGACAATGTCGCCGCCGAAGCCGACCAGGAACTGGCCACCGAGATCGTGCTACGCACCGGCCTCTGGTGACTTGCGCCGGTACTCGGCCAACCAGTCCAGCCAGCTGTCCAGCTCTTCGAACGCCTTGGCGCGCACCTCGGGCGCGGAGAGGAACACGTCGTGGCGCGCGTTCTCGATCGGCACGATATTGGTGCGGTCGCCCAGGCAGCCGGCCCAGCGCTGGATCTGCTTGACGTCGAGCACGGTGTCGGCGACGTCGGCGGCCGGACCGTACTGGCGCATGAACTTCGTGAGCCGCGAGCGCAGCAGCAGCGCGGGCACGCCGATGTCGAGGCCCTGGTGCAGCCGGAAATGCCCGCGCCGGATGGCGCGCAACCAGCCGAAACGGATGGGGGCGCCGGCCAGCGGTTTCCAGTCCAGGTTGTAGTCCCACTCGCCCGCGGCGTCCTTGTGCAGACTGTGGCCGTAGGTGCTGATCTCGGCGCCGGGCAGCGTGGCGGTCTTGCGGAACCGGCCCAGCGCGTCGATGAGCGGCGTGCCGACGGTCCGGTAGTAGGACGGGCCCTGCAGGTCCAGCCACGGGCTGTTGAGCACCACGCCCACGACGCCCGACGCGACGCTGCCGGCCCGGCGGTTGAGCCGGTCCAGCCACAGCGAGGTGACGAGCCCGCCGGTGGAGTGCGCCACGATGAGCACCGGCAGCCCGGTCTCTTCGCGGATGATCCGCAGCGCCTCGTTCAGTTCCTCGTCGTAGTACGCCAGGTCGGTGACGTAGTGCAGGCTCTGCCCGTCGCGCAGCGAGCGGCCGCATTTGCGCAGGTCCAGCGCGTAGAAGCGGTGTCCGCGACCGGCGAAGTGCTCGGCCAGGTGCACCTGGAAGAAGTAGTCGGTGAAGCCGTGCACGTAGAGGACGGCGGTCTCGGTGGCCGGGGCGCCCGCGTCGGGGGTGTGGCGCACCAGGGTGGCCACCACGTCCCCTTCGCCGTCGGGATCCGGGCCCAGCGGGATGGTGCGCTGCTCGAAACCGGCGCCCAGCACGTCGGCCCGCCAGGTGCCGACGCTGGAATCGGTGATCTCGGACACGCCCAGCGAGGTCTCGTTCGTCACGGTCTTCAATCTAGGCCAGCCGGGCTCCGCATTGAAGACCGCGCCCGACCTGCGGCGCGGGAGGAAGATATCTCACATTCACCGGGTTCGTTCTCGGATATCCCGTGGGTGAGGTGCACAATTGGGCTTAGGTGAACGGCGGGTAACCTTATCGCCCGCCGAGTCATGACAGGCTCGTCCACAACCGCACAGCGCCCGTAGGCAAGGCCCACCGCGCCTGGTGGCCGCGCCAGAAGTGACAAGGAAGTCGATCGCCCCGTGCCGAACACCGTGACTGAAAAGACCGATGTCGTACTCATCGGTGCCGGGATCATGAGTGCCACCCTCGGCGCGCTGCTCCGTCAGTTGCAGCCCGAGTGGTCGATCTCGCTGTTCGAACGACTCGACGCGGCCGCGGCCGAGAGCAGCGACCCCTGGAACAACGCAGGCACCGGTCACTCCGCCCTGTGTGAACTCAACTACAGCCCGCTCGAGGCCGACGGCACGGTCAACGTGTCCAAGGCCATCGACATCAACGAGCGCTTCCAGGTCTCGCGCCAGTTCTGGGCGTACGCCGTGGAGAACGGCGTGCTCGGCGATCCGTCCGGGTTCATCAACCCGATCCCGCACGTCAGCTTCGTGCACGGTGCCGACGACGTGGACTACCTGCGCAAGCGCTACGAGGCGCTGGCCCCGCACCCGCTGTTCGAGGGCATGGAGTACATCACCGACCCGGCGGAGTTCTCCCGCCGCCTGCCGCTGATGGCCAAGGGCCGCGACTTCGCCGACCCGATCGCGCTGAACTGGACCGACGGCGGCACCGATATCGACTTCGGCTCGCTCACCAAGGGCCTGCTCGCCCACCTGGGCGCGACGGGCGCGGATCTGGCGTTCGGCCAGGAGGTCCGCGATCTGTCCAAGCAGTCCGACGGCAGCTGGATCGTGAAGGTGCGCAACGTGCGCACCCGCGAAACCCGCACGGTGCACGCGAAGTTCGTGTTCGTGGGCGCGGGCGGCGGTGCGCTGCCGCTGCTGCAGAAGTCGGGCATCAAGGAGATCAAGGGTTTCGCGGGCTTCCCCGTGAGCGGCCAGTTCCTGCGCTGCACCAACCCCGAGCTGATCGCCCAGCACGACGCCAAGGTGTACGGCAAGGCGGCCGTGGGCGCGCCTCCGATGTCGGTGCCGCACTTGGACACTCGCGTCATCAACGGCAAGCCCGGCCTGCTGTTCGGCCCGTACGCGGGCTGGACCCCGAAATTCCTCAAGGACGGCAAGAACACCGACCTGTTCAAGTCGATCCAGCCGAACAACATCGGCTCCATGCTGGGTGTCGCGTTCACCGAGATGCCGCTGGCCAAGTACCTGGTGTCGGAGCTGCTGAAGTCGCAGGCCGGCAAGGTGTACACGATGGAGGAGTTCATCCCCCGCGCGCACGGCCACGACTGGGAGCTGATCACCGCCGGTCAGCGCGTGCAGATGATCCGCCGCAAGGGTGTGGGCGGCGTGCTCGAACTGGGCACCGCCGTGATCGCCGCCCAGGACGGCACCATCGCCGGTCTGCTCGGCGCCTCGCCGGGCGCCTCGACCTGCGTCACCGCGATGCTGGACGTGCTGCAGCGCTGCTTCCCGAGCGAGTACGAGCAGTGGGCGCCGCAGCTGAAGTCCATGGTGCCGTCGCTGGGCGTGAAGCTCTCGGAGAACAAGGCGCTGTTCCACGAGGTGTGGGACTGGACCAACAAGGCCCTCGAGCTCACCGGCAGCACCACCGAGCCGGAGCGGGCCGGAGTCTCCGCCGCGCGCTGAGCGCACGCGTCGTCCACGGAAACGCCCGGCCTCCGGGCGTTTTCGCGTTTCCGGGGACGAATCCGTGCGGGAGTCGTGACCCGCTTCACCCGCCGACGCGCGTGGGTCTGTGATAGCAATGAGCGATGATGTCAACGGTAGTTCTCAAACGGTCATGGGCGCAGGATCTCGACACCGCGACCCTGTATCAGCTGTTGAAACTGCGCGTCGAGGTCTTCGTCGTGGAGCAGAAATGCGCGTACCCGGAGTTGGACGGGCGCGACCTGCTGCCCGAGACGCGGCACTTCTGGCTCGACGACGAGGGTGAGGTCATCTCGACGCTGCGGCTGCTCGAGGAGCACGAGGACGGCGTCACCTCGTTCCGCATCGGCAGGCTGTGCACCGCCCCCGCGTCACGCGGCCACGGCTACACCACCCGCCTGCTGCAGGCCGCGCTGGCGGAGGCGGGCTCGGCGACGGTGCGCCTGAACGCGCAGACCTACCTGGTGGACCTGTACGCCAAGCACGGCTTCAAGCCCGACGGCGAGGAGTTCGACGACGACGGGATCATGCACATCCCGATGCGCCGGGGCTGAGCGGGCAGGCCGACGCCCGGCTCTCGGCATCGCCGACCCGTCACGCGGCACCGGACCGTCTCGCGCCGCCGGACGGAATAGATTCGGACCACAGTCCGTTTATTCGACCGATCGAACAAGGCAACTCACGGATCGGATGTGCGCTGTGGAACTGGGACTGACGACCTTCGCCGAGCTGTACCCCACCGCGGACGCCCCCGCGCCCAGCGCGGCGCAGCGGCTGCGCGAGGTGGTGGCGGAGGCCGTCGCCACCGAGCGCGCCGGACTCGACGTCTACGGCGTGGGCGAACACCACCGGAAGGATTTCGCCGCCTCCGCGCCCGCCGTCGTGCTGGCGACGATCGCCGGACGCACCGAGCGCATCCGGCTGACCAGCGCGGTGACCGTGCTCAGCTCCGACGATCCGGTGCGCGTGTACCAGGATTTCGCCACGCTGGACGGGTTGTCGAACGGGCGGGCCGAGCTCATGGCCGGGCGCGGCTCCTTCACCGAGTCGTTCCCACTGTTCGGGCTGGACCTGTCCGACTACGACGAGCTGTTCGAGGAAAAACTCGCGCTGCTGTTGAAGATTCGCGACGACGAGCCCGTCACGTGGTCCGGCCGGTTCCGCGCGCCGCTGCGCGACACGATCGTCTACCCGCGCACCGAGGACCGGCCGCTGCCGGTGTGGATCGCGGTCGGCGGCAGCCCGGAATCGGTGGTGCGCGCCGGACTCCTCGGCCTGCCGCTGGCGATCGCGATCATCGGCGGGCAGCCCGCGCGGTTCAAGCCGCTGGTCGACCTCTACCACCGGGCGCTCGACGAGGGCGGACAGGAACGGCAGCCGGTCGCGGTGCACGCCCACGGCTATGTGGCCGACACCGACGAGCAGGCCGTGGCCGACTTCTACGAGCCGTACGCGCGGGCGATGGGCATCATCGGACGCGAACGCGGTTGGGGCCCGATGACCCGCGCGCAGTTCGACGCGATGCGCTCCCAGAGCGGTTCGCTGTTCGTCGGGACACCCGACTACGTCGCCGAGAAGGTGGCCGATCTGCGCGATACCCTCGGCCTCGACCGGTTCATGCTGCACACCAGTGTCGGCACCCTGCCGCACGAGAAGGTGGTGCACGGCATCGAACTGCTGGGCACCAAGGTCGCACCGCAGGTGCGGTGAGACCCGTTGCCTCACTCCACCAGTCGCGCCTCGAAGGCGATGCGGTCGCCGCGATAGAGCGAGCGCACCCGCTCGACGGAGACGCCGTCCGGGTCGACACTGCGCCGGTTGAGCAGCAGCAGCGGCATGGCCGTGCTGCACTCCAGCAGCGCGGCCTCGCGGGGTGAGGCGAGCACGGTCTCGATGCGTTCGGTTGCGGCGCCGAAGGTGACGCCGCGCTCGCGCAGCGCCGCGTAGAGCGAGGTGGTGGGGTCGTAGCCGTCGCGCAGGCCGGCGAAGCGCGGCAATGGCAGGAACGTGCTCTCCAGGCCGATGCGTTCCCCGTCGGCCAGTAGGACCCGCTCCAGGTGCATGACCGGAGCGCCGGGGGCGATATCGAGATCGCGGGCCGTGTCGGCGTCGGCGGGGAGGTCTTCCCAGCCCACCAGGATGCGGCCGGGCACGCGTCCGAGGCTCAGCGCACCCTCGGTGTAGGAGCGCAGCGAGAGCGGCTGCACCATCTTCGGACGCGACACCACGGTGCCCCGGCCCTGGCGGCGAACCCGCCCCTCCACCAACAGATCTCGCAACGCCTGGCGCACCGTCTCGCGCGCGACCGCGAACCGGACGGCGAGTTCCCGTTCGGAGGGCACCGGATCGCCTTCGGCGAGACCGTCGATCATCTGCTCCAGCTCGGTCCGCACGTGGTACGACTTGGGCAGCCGCCCCGGAATCGCGGAATCGCCGTTCGCCCTGGGCATTTCGGCGCGCGCGGCGCGCGCTGGTTCGGTCGCCTCCATGAGCCCAGCGTACCCGAGACTGGTCTATACCAATTATTAACCTGGCGTTTGCACAGGAAACACTCATTGGTCTAGACCATTGCCCACCATGGTTCCCATGCGATTGGTCATCATCGGCGGCGGCATCCTCGGCACGGCGCACGCCGTCGCCGCGATCCGCCGCGGACACGAGGTAGTCCAGCTCGAACGCGAGCCCGAAGCGCGCGGTGCGACCGTGCGCAACTTCGGCCTGGTGTGGGTGTCGGGACGCACCGACGCGGAGCTGGCGCTCACCCTGCGTTCGCGCGAGCTGTGGGAGGAGATCGGCGGCAAGGTCCCCGGCGTCGGCTTCCGGCCCGCCGGGTCGATCACGCTGGTGCGCACCCCCGAGGAGTTGGCGGTCGCCGAAGCCGCCGCGGCGGGCGAGACCGCCGAGGCGCGCGGATTCACGCTGCTCGAGCCCGGCGAGGTGCGGGCGCTGAATCCCGCGCTGCGCGGCAAATACCTTGCGGGACTGCACTGCTCGACCGATGCCGCGGTCGAGTCGCGCCAGGCGCTGCCCGCGCTGCGCGCCTACCTCACGGCCTCGGGGCGCTACGTCTTCCACGCGGGCACCGAGGCCAGGGCCGTCACCGACACCGGTTCCGGCGCGACGGTGCTCGACGATCAGGGCCGCACGCACGCCGCCGATCTGGTGCTGCACTGCCCCGGCGCGGCCCACTCGGGCCTCACCAAGGAACTGGTCGCCGACCTCCCGGTGCGCCGCGTGCGACTGCAGATGATGCAGACCGCGCCGCTGGGCGAGCCGCTGACCACCGCGATCGCCGACGGCGACAGCTTCCGCTACTACCCCGGTTTCGCCGGGCCCGAGGTGGACGCGCTCACCCGCGAACAGGCGCAGACCGCGACCGCCGCCGAGCACAAGATGCAGCTGCTCTGCGTGCAGCGCCTGCACGGCGGGCTGACCATCGGCGACACCCACGAGTACACCGAGCCGTTCGCCTTCGACGTGGACGAGGCCCCCTACGACCACCTCACGACGGTGACCGAGGAACTGCTCGGCCGCGAGCTGCCGCCGATCGTGCGCCGCTGGGCCGGTGTCTACAGCCAGAGCGTCGACCCCGGCGCGCTGGTGACCCGCGCCGCCGCGAGCGACCACATCCGGGTGATCACCGGCCCCGGCGGCCGCGGGATGACGCTCGGCCCCGCCCTCGGCGAGGAAACCGCCGACCTGCTCGGACTCTGAGGAGAACCCATGTCGCCCAAGACGATCGACCTCGCCGTACTGGATATGGCGGGCACCACCGTCGCCGACGACGGCCTGGTGGTGCGCGCCTTCGAGGCCGCCGCCACCGCCGCCGGACTGCCCGCCGAAGGCCCCGAGCGGGACAAGGCCCGCGCCTATGTGCTGGAGACGATGGGTCAGTCCAAGATCAGCGTCTTCCGCGCCCTGCTCGGTGACGACGACCGGGCACGCACCGCCAACGAGGCCTTCGAAGCGGCCTACGACGCGCTCATCGACGAGGTCGGCGTCACGCCGATTCCCGGTGCGGCCGAGGCGATCTCGGGCCTGCGCGCCGACGGCGTGCGCGTCGCATTGACGACCGGTTTCAGCCGCGCGACGCAGGATCGCCTGCTCGCCGCGCTGGACTGGGCGGACCTGACCGACCTCACGCTCGCGCCCTCGGACGCCGGTCGCGGCCGCCCCTACCCCGATCTGGTGCTGACCGCGCTGCTGCGGCTGCGCGTCGACGCCGTCGACCGGGTCGCCGTGCTCGGCGACACCACCAGCGATATCGCGACCGGACTGGCCGCGGGCGCCCGGATCGTCGCGGGCACGCTCACCGGCGCGCACGACGAGGAGCAGCTGCGCGCCGCGGGCGCGACCCACGTGGTGCCCTCCGTCACCGAGTTCGCCGACCTGATCCGCGCCGAGCGCGGCTGAGGCTCCCGCGTTCACGCGGGCGAAACCCCTGTCCCGTCGACCATCGAACCCCCACGAAGCGAAAGATGCTGCCATCGTGCGTACTTCACCCACGCGCCTGTCCCGAGTCCTGAACAGAACCGCCCTCCTGGTCGCGGCCGCCACCACCGTCGCCGTCACCGGGGCCTGCGGCGGCACCGGCGCAGGCGGATCCGGCGGGGAGACGGTCACCGTCTACTCCGCCGACGGCCTCGACGGCTGGTACGCCACCCAGTTCGAGAAGTTCGAAGCCGAGACCGGCATCGCGGTCGACCTCGTCGCCGCGGGCTCGGGCGAGGTGGTGAACCGGCTGGAGAAGGAACAGTCCAACCCGCAGGCCGATGTGGTGGTGACGCTGCCGCCGTTCATCCAGAAGGCCGACAGCGCCGGACTGCTCGAGCCGCACGGCGTCGACACCGCCGCCTACCCCGACACCGAGAAGGACCCCGCGGGCAAGTACGTGAGCCTGGCGGGCAACTACCTGAACTTCATCGCGCACTCCTCGGTCGACGCGTCCGCCCTCACCTGGGACGACCTGCTGAAGCCGGAATACCGTGGCAAACTGCAATATTCGACGCCGGGGCAGGCCGGTGACGGCACCGCCGTGCTGATCCTGCTGCAGCAGTTGCGCGGCAAGCAGGGCGCGCTGGACTACCTGAACGCGTTGCAGGTCAACAATGTCGGGCCGTCGTCGTCCACCGGCAAGCTCCAGCCGAAGGTCGACAAGGGCGAACTGCTCATCGCCAACGGCGACATCCAGATGAACATGGAATCGATCACCGCCAGCGGCTCCACGTTCGACATCTTCTTCCCCGCCTCGCCCGGCGGCGCCAAGCACACGGTGGCGCTGCCGTACTTCATCGGCCTGGCGAAGGGCGCGCCCAACTCCGAGGGCGGGCGCAAGCTGATCGAGTTCCTGCTCAGCAAGGACGTGCAGCAGACGCTGGGTCCCGACGCGTTCGCGGTGTCGGCGCGCACCGACGTCAGCGGCACCGGTTCCGGCACCACGCCGGCCTCGCTGCTCGAGGGCGTGGAGATCGTGCGGCCGGACTGGTCGCGCGTGCTCGCCGAACTCGACGCCGACCTCGCCGCCTACAACCAGGCCATCGGAGGCTGACATGATCCGCGGCGAGACGCTCACCGAATCGTCCACGGCCACCGGGACTTCCGCGACCGGGGCCACCGAACCCGCCATCGTCTTCGACCGCGTCGGCGTGCGGTACGGCACCGGTCGCACGTCCACCGTCGCCCTGGCCGATTTCACGCTGCGCGTCGCCGCGGGCGAAACCGTCGCGCTGCTCGGGCCCAGCGGCTCCGGCAAGTCGACCGCGCTCAAGGCGCTGGCCGGATTCGTCCGGCCCACCTCGGGCGCGGTCCGGCTGGCCGGGCGCGACGTCACCCACCTCTCCCCCGCCAAACGCGGCATCGGCGTGGTGGTGCAGTCCTACGCGCTGTTCCCGCACATGAGCGTGGCAGGCAACGTCGCGTTCGGGTTGAAGGCCAATCGCGTGCCGCGCGGGGACATTCCGGCGCGGGTCACCGAGGCGCTGAGCATGGTGGGCATGGCCGACTACGCCAAGCGGCTGCCCCGGGAACTGTCGGGCGGACAGCAGCAGCGGGTGGCGATCGCCCGCGCGCTGGCGATCCGCCCGAAGGTGCTCCTGCTGGACGAGCCGCTGGCCGCGCTGGACGCGCAGCTGCGCCACTCCATGCTCGGTGAACTGCAACAGTTGCGAAAGGCCTTGCCGGACACGGCGATGCTGTACGTGACGCATGATCAAGCCGAAGCGCTGGCGCTGGCCGATCGCATCGCCGTCATGCGGGACGCGCGGCTGGTCGACATCGACACCGCGCGCAACCTCTGGCAGCGCCCGCCCAGCGACTTCACCGCCGCCTTCCTCGGTGGCGCGAACCTGGTGCCCTGCACGGTCAACCGGTCCTCGGGCGGGACCGCGCTGGTCACCGCGGGCGCGCACACCCTGCGCGCCGAGGCGCCGAAACCCGGTATCGGCGCGCTGGATTGGGAACCGGATTCACCCGCCCTGCTCTGCGTGCGGCCGCACACGGTGACGCTGACGGGGCCCGGCGAGCGGAATGCGTTGCCCGGCACCGTACTCAGCAACGTGTGGCGCGGCGCGGTGACGCGGGTGGAGATCGAGGTGGACGGACTCGGTGCCGCGCTCGCGGTGGACGTGCCCGGCCACGCCGAGCCGGAACCCGGTGCGGCCGTGGGCGTGCGCCTGCCCGACCCCGCCGGTGTGCTGATCCCCCGGCCGGTCGGCGGCGCGGCGGCTTCGGGCGACGCGGAGGATCCGGCATGACCGCGCTGCTCGACACGCCCGCACCCGAGACCGAACCGGACCCGGTACGCGAAGGCCGAAGGTGGCAGCCGGTCGCGTGGGCGCTGCCGCCCCTGCTCGTTGTCCTGCTCATCGCGGTCTACCCGATCCTGCGGGTCCTCACCGAATCCACGGTGACGCCCGACGGGCGCGGGCTGACGGTGTGGACCGACGTGCTCGGCTCCGAAGCGTTCCGGAACGCGTTGTGGCGCACCGTGTCCATCGCCGTCGCCTCCACCGCGGGCTGCCTGGTGCTCGGCACCTTCCTCGCCGTGGTCCTGGCGTTCGTGCCGTTCCCCGGATCGGCGGTGGTGGGCCGGCTCATCGACACCGTGCTCACCCTGCCGTCGTTCCTGGTGACGCTGGCGTTCACCTTCCTCTACGGCACGGCGGGCGCGGTGAACGCGCTGATCTCCGAGATCACCGGCCGCACGACGCCGCTGCTGGACTTCCTCTACACCCCGCTCGGCGTGATCGCGGCCGAGATCACCTTCTTCACGCCGTTCGTGGTGCGGCCCCTGCTCGCGGCCTTCGCCCAGCTGCCCCGCGAACAACTCGACGTGGCCGCGAGCCTGGGCGCCTCGCCGTGGCGGGTGCTGCGCCAGGTGGTGCTGCCCGAGGCGTGGCCCGCGCTGGCCGCCGGCGGCAGCCTGGTGCTGCTGCTGACGCTCAACGAATTCGGCATCGTGCTGTTCACCGGCGCCAAGGGCGTGCTCACGCTGCCCGCGCTGATCTACACGCGCGGCATCGTCACCTTCGACCTGCCCGGCGCGGCGGTGCTGGCCACCGTGCAGGTGGCGCTGTCGCTCACGCTCTACGCCCTCTACCGAGTCGTGTTCGCGCGCATGACCGCGCGGAAAGGACGGTGACCCGTGCTGGTCTGGACCAGGACCGGCCGCGCCGCGGTGCTCGCGGTGTTCGGTCTGGTGGTGACGGTCGTGTTCGTCGCGCCGATCGCGACGGTGGTCGCGGCATCGCTGGCGGGTAGCTGGACCGGGCCGCTGCCCTCGGATCTCGGATTCGCCAATCTCGGTGCGGCGCTGTCGGGCCGGGAGGCGGCGAGCCTGTCGGTGAGCTTGCAGACCGCGCTCCTCGCCGGCGCGCTCGCGCTGGTGCTGGGCACCTGGGCGGCGCTCGCCGCGCGGGAGGCGCCCGGCTGGCTGCGCCGCGCCACCGACGCGGTCTTCCACCTGCCGGTGGCGGTGCCGTCGGTGGCGATCGGGCTCGGCCTGCTCATCGCGTTCAACGAGCAACCGCTGCTGCTGGGCGGCACCCGATGGATCGTGATCCTGGCGCACACGGTGCTGGTGCTCGCCTACGCGTTCAGCGCGGTCTCGGCCGCGCTGGACCGGCTCGACCCCGCCTATCACCAGGCCGCGGAGTCGCTGGGCGCCGGACCGGTGCGGGTGCTGTGCCAGGTGACGCTGCCGCTGCTGCTGCCTGCGCTGGGCGCGGCGGCCGGATTGTCGATCGCGCTGTCGATGGGCGAACTGGGGGCCACGATCATGGTCTACCCCGCCGCCTGGCGCACCCTGCCGGTGACCATCTTCGCCCAGACCGATCGCGGCGAGGTGTTCGACGCCGCGGCCGGGACCACCTTGCTCGTGCTGGTCACCCTCGTCGCGCTGGTGGTGCTGGGACGGCTGAAAGGCCGCGCGGCACTGCGCTGATCCGCGCATAGGATCACAGGGTGTCTCTGCTGCCTCTGATCTTCACCGCGGGCTGGGCCAGCGGCATCAACGCCTACGCGGTGGTGCTGCTGTTCGGGCTCTTCGGACTCACCGGCGTCTCCGATGAGGTGCCCGAGGGCTTGCAGCGCACCGACGTGCTGGTGGCGGCCGCCGTGCTGTTCCTCATCGAACTGGTCGCCGACAAGGTGCCCTACCTGGACAGCTTCTGGGACGCGATCCACACGGTGATCCGGCCCGCCGCGGGCGCGGTGGTGGCGGCGCTGATCGCGGGATCGGACGACTCGCTGCCCCAACTGGCGGCGGCCGCGGTGGGCGGCACGACGGCCTTGATCAGTCATCTGGTCAAGGCCGGGCTGCGGATGGCGGTGAACACCTCGCCCGAACCGGCGAGCAATATCGTCACCAGCGCGGTGGAGGATCTGAGCGTGGCGGGCGTGATCACGCTGGCCGTGTTCTTCCCCGTCCTGGCCGCGATCATCGCGGGCGCGCTGCTGCTGATCGGGGTGACCCTGATCGTGTTGCTGGCCGGGCGGATTCGCCGCTACCGGCGACGGCGCCGGGAACGCCGCGCGGCCGCGACGTGAGCGCTGGGTTCCGGGCGGGCGTGCCGCGCCAGTCGACCGCGCGGCACGCCGGGCGGGGCGCCCCGTTGCGCCCGCCGTCTCCGGGGGCGACGAGTACTCGCCGCTCGGCGGGCGGTGTCGCCGGTCGGGCGGGACACCGCGGGCGGACGCGGCCGGGGCGGGCTACTGCTCGGGCAGTCGACGGCGGCCACCGGCCACGTCGGATACCAGATCAGTGTATCCGTCGACCAGTTCGGCCAGGTGGTACCAGTGCTTATGGGTGTTGTCGCTGCGCGGGCCGTCGACGTCGATGGCCTGGTTCGCCTGCGCCCAGCTGCGCGCCATGCGGTCCACGACCGCGCCGAGGCTCTCGGTGTGCAGCGACGCGCCGTGGCGGTGCTGCGGCAGCTCCTGCGCGATCCAGTCGTTGATGTCGTCCACCAGTTCGCCACGGCGGCAATCGATCTCGGCCACCAGCCGCGCGTCGCGCACCTCGGCGCGGCGGGCGTGCAGCTCCGCCAGCGCGTGCGCCGACCGCAACAGCTCACGGTCCTGGAAGCGGCGTCCCTGGAAGGCGCTCAGTATCTGGGGCGCGGTCGGCAGTGCCCCCACCGCAGGCGCGCTCACATCTCCCCCTCGACAACACCCGACACCAACGCTCTATTTACCAACATCATTGGCTCTCGATTCGGTTATTCCCGGACATCGGATCGGCTCGGTCACACCAAGGCTAGCTGGATCATGCGCGTACAGATGCAAGAACACAAGACTTTGAAACGCAATAGTGCGAACTAGGAAGTGCGCGCGGCGGTGGGTATCTGTTACCGACGGAACGCTGCCGCAGGTTGCCGCCTCATTGCGAGAAGCGGCCAATCCGCGCCGCCAGCGGGCGCGATTCATCAACCCCCCTGAACGATTTCGGACCCCGATCTGCCCGCGCGGGACGCGGGCGAACGCGACCCCAACATGTTTTGGCGGGGAACGACTTTCACCCTGTGGGACAGACACTGTCCAGGGCTAATCCGAAGCAAATGCGACTGACCGGTCGGATGAGCGCGGAGAAATCAGACCGGTCGGATGAATAACTCGGCGGCCATCGGGATTTCGTCCACCCGAGAAACACAGCGCCGCCCGGCCGAGAAGGGCCGGGCGGCGCGGTTGAGCGGGCGTCGTGCTCGGGAGTCAGCCGTTGAGATCAGCGGGTTCGGGCGTGCTGACGCGCGCCGGATTCACGGCGACGAACGCTTCGGCCGGGTCGTGCTGGAGCATCCGGCCGAACGTGCGGGTGGTGCTGGGCCACGGGTTGGTGACGCGGCCGCTGGCGTGCTTGTACCAACTCGAACTCGTCTCGGGCCACACCGATTTCGCGATCTCCTGGTCGAGCCAGCGCTGATGACGGCGGATGGCCTCGTCGCTGACCTCGATGGCGGCCGCGCCGAGCGAGTCCCGCCAGCGCAGGCACTCCATGATGTAGGCGATCTGATGCTCCTTCATCGACGGGTTGCTGCCCGCCGGGGTGAACGAGTTCGGGCCGGCGATGAGGAACACGTTGGGGAAGCCGCCGACCGCCAGGCCCATGAAGGCGTGCCCACCGGAGGCCCACTCCTCGTGCAGCAGCAGTCCGTCGCGCCCGCGCACCGTGATCGGGGTGAGGAACTCGGTGGCGCGGAAGCCGGTGGCGTAGATGATGACGTCGGCGAAACGGTGTGCGCCGTCGGCGGTTTCGATGCCGTCGGCGGTGATGCGGCTGATCGGATCGGTCACGAGCTTCACGTTGTGCCGCGACAGAGTCGGATAGAAGCGGCTGTCGAACACGATCCGCTTGCCGCCGATCGGATAGTCGGGCGTGACGGCCGCGCGCAGGCGCCGGTCCGTCACCTGGTGGCGCAGGTAGGCGCGCGCGAACCACTCGGCGGGCCGCGCCGACCAGCCGCGCCGCATGATGGGCGCCAGCACCGCGTCGGCGCCGTGGTAGAGCGCCTTGCGGTAGGCGCCGTGGGCGCCGGGCAGGTGCAGCGCCAGGCCGGTGAGCGCCCCGAACTCGCGCGAGGGCTTGGGCAGCAGCCAGTGCGGCGTGCGCTGGTAGACGTGCACGCGCCGCGCGCGATTCGCGATCTCCGGCAGCAGCTGCGCGGCCGAGGAGCCGGTGCCGATCACCGCCACCGCCCGGCCGTGCAGGTCCTGGTGGTGGTCCCATTGCGCGGTGTGGAACGCGGCGCCCGCAAACTTGTCGCGACCGGGGATGCGGGGAATGTTCGGGCGGTGCAACTGCCCGACGGCGAAGACCACGACGTCGGCGAGCACCCGCTCGCCGCCGCCGGTGGTGAGTTCCCAGCGCGCGGTCTCCTCCCGGTACTCCGCGGCGACCACGGCGGTGTTCAGCCGCATGTGCGGGAGCAGGCCGTACTCGGAGGCCACGCCGCGCAGATAGTCGAGAATCTCCTCCTGACCCGGATAGCGTTGCCGCGCATCACGATAAGGCGCGAAAGAGAACGAATAGAGATGCGCGGGCACATCGCACGAGCACCCGGGGTAGGTGTTCTCGCGCCATACGCCGCCCACATCGGCGCCTTTCTCGAGAATCGCGAACTCGGTGATGCCCGCCTCACGTAGCGCGACGCCCATCCCGATCCCACCGAACCCGGCGCCTACCACCGCCACCTTCAGATCCAGCACACCTCTGCCCTCCAACTTGTTGCCAGCCAACATTCAGCAATCACTATTCGTGTCTCGGACCAGACCAGATGGTTCCGAATTGCGGCGTGCCGAAAACGTTGCCAAGCCGTAGTACGGGCGGCGGGGATCAGGCGGGCGAGGGCTCGCAATCCACCCATTCCAGGTACCCGCTGCCCGAGATGGCGCGGCCGGACCAACTGCCGGAATAGGAGTAGGCGCCCACGTAGCCGCGGCCGTGACCCCAGCGCAGCGGCGTATCGACCTCGGCCTCGAGCGCGAGCAGGTCCGCTCCCCCGTCGCGGACCGTCCAGCGCATCCGGGCGGGCACCCGCATCTGCCGGCCCAGTTCGTCGACGGCGGGCTCGTCGCGGTGGGCGAGCACCTCGAAGGTCACGTCCTCGAAGACGCGGGCGCTGCCGCCGATTGTGCGCAGATACGCGAGCCGGCACGCGACCGCCCCGGCCGCGCGGACCTCGGTGAGCAGCAACTGATTACGCTCGTCCAGGTCGATGATCTGATAGGTGAAGAAGTCGGCCGGGAGCTTGTACCGCTCGGGCAGCGGGCGTTGCGAGAACGCCTGCGGGCTGATCGAACGCGCGTACTCGACCGTGCACAGGCCGCCGATCTCGGTGACGCCGGTCGCGTCGGTGAGGGTGCCGGTGTAGGTGGCGAGCAGGCTGAAGTGGTCGTACACGCGGCTGCGCACGAACCAGGACACCTGGTCGGTGGCGGTGATCGCCAGGTCGACGCCGAAATGCTCGTAGCGGCCGCGCACGGTGTAGGCCGGGTGGTCGCGGGTGATCGACAGATCCGAGCCCCATTCGAGCGCCGAACCATCGGGGGCGAAACGACATTCGGTCGCGATGTTGTAGGCGCGGTAGTGATATTGGTCGTTGTGGGCGGTGGACGAGAGCACCGTCGCGGTGTCGCGGACATCCGGCGCGGCGAGGTGGTCGTTGTCGAAGATCATCGTCCCCGTGGGGCCGATGAGCGTCATCGTGTTCAGGTAGCGGTGCGGGGCGGGCAGATCGGGGACGAAGACGCCGTAGTGCGTCCAGAAGCGCCGCGAATCGTGGTGCGGACGCATCATCTCCGGCCGGGTGAACGGCCGCGTCGAGGCCCGCAGCCTGCGGTCGATGCGCGGGCGGATGTGGTCGACCACGAATCGGGTGGCCGAGCCGAGCAGTCCGTGCTGTCTGTCAGGAACGGGATTCGACGACATTGTCTACCTCCGGGTGTGCCACGACGGGGCGGCGTTCGGTGTGGACGCCCGCGAGACTCGGCGGGCGGCGGGCGTGCGGATGTCAGGTGGGCGATTCGCTCCGGTGGAGGGGATTTCATCGGGGCGTCCGATCACTACGACCGCTGAGGGCGCTCGAGTTGTCGGGCGTCGGGCGTCGGGCGTCGGGCGTCGGGCGTCGGGCGTCGGGCGTCGGGCGTCGGGCGTCGGGCGTCGGGCGTCGGAATATGTTGTCGCGCACCATGTATCCGCGCGAACTCAGCGCGGTGCGTCCGCTTCCTGGGCGTCGGTGATGCGCGCGGTGATGATCTCGGCGAGGCGTTCGGCGTTCTGTTCGGGGATCCAGTGCCCGGCGCCCGCCAAGTGCTCGAAGCGATACGGACCCGTCACGTAGTGTTCGGCGAGTTCCGCCCCGCGCCTGGCGAGCGCGATGTCGCGGTCGCCCCACACATGCGTGGTGGGCACGGAGACCTTGCGCCGCAACGCGTCCGGGGAGCCGAGGGCCATGGCGCGGTACCAGTTCAGGCCGGCGCCGAAGGCTCCCCCGTCGACCACCGTGCGGCGCACTTCGGCGACGGCGTCCGCGTCCATCCCGGCACGCTCGAGCATCCGCTCCAGCAAGGCCGGGTTCCGCGCGACCACGCGCTCGGGCACCCACGGCACCTGGAACACGGCCATATACCAGGACTTCAGCGCCTGATCGCTGCTCAGCATCGACCGCAGGAACGCGGCGGGATGCGGCACCGACACCGAGGTCAGCGTGCGGACCAGTTCGGGACGGGCGGCCGCGAGCGACCAGGCGACGACCGCACCCCAGTCGTGCCCGGCCAGGTGGACGGGCCGGCCACCGAGGGTGTCGATCAGCGCCACCACGTCGTCGACGAGCAGCGAGGTGCGGTAGGCCCACCGCCCGCGCGGGCGGGCGCCCGGCGAGTAGCCGCGCTGATCGGGCGCGATCGTCCGGTAACCGCGCTCGCGCAGGAGGCGGGCGGTCGGCTCCCACGACGACGCGGACTGCGGAAATCCGTGCAGCAGCACCACGATCGGGCCGTCCAGCGGTCCGTCGTCGAGCACATCGAAGGTGAGTCCGGCGTGGGTGTAGGTGCGCAAGCGGGCCGGGGTGGTCATCGCGAGGCCCGGGACGCGGTGCGGACGATTGCCATAGCGACACCTCTCAGAATGTGTTACCGATTGTCACACACATAATTGACTAATCGGTAATATACGAGCGGGGACCGGCCCCGTCAACAGTCCCAGGGCTGAATTCCCGCCGGAGCCGCCTCGCGAAACCCCGGTCGCCGCACGCAACCCGGTCAACCGCAGCCACGCCCTCGCCAATGCACCGCGCGCACCGCAGCCCGCCCGCGCCGAAGCCCGGACGCCGCCCGATCCCGGCCACCTCGCAGACCCGCCGCACAAACCCCGGCCGCCGCAGCGCAACCGCTCACCGCAGCGCAAACCGCTCACCGCAGCCCTGCGCTCGCCGAAGCCCAGCTCTTGGCGAAGCCCCGCCCGCACTGTAGGCCGCGCTCACCGAACCCCGCCCGCGCCGAAACCCTCAGCGCCGACGCGCCCGCAACCTCGCCATCACGGCCGAACCCGGTGGCGTGATCATCGCCGCCGCGATCGCCACCACCATCAGATACGCCGCCGCCACGATTGCCGCGGCACGAACAGCCACCCACCCGGTTCGCTTCACGAACTCCCCCTTGCCTCGCTCGTAGAAGGCAAGGATATCCGCCGGTCGCGCCGGGCAGAGCTGTTCCGAGAAACACTGGGCACCACACCATCTCGGCCGCCCGCTGAATCAGGGCGGCCCTAGGGGTGTTCCCTGATGCTGGTTTCGCCCGCCGATAGCTACGTTGAGTCCGACGATCCGCACCCCGAGGGAGGACCCGCATGGCTGTCGTGGCTCTGCTCGCCACCACCGCGCTCACGGCCTGGCTCATCGCGGGCGTGGCGCGGCGGGTGATCGGAGCGCCGGTGGGGTGGCCGCGCACGATCCTGGTGTCCGCGCTGTTCCCGACGGTCGGTTCGGCCGCGGCCAACGCCCTGGTGCGAGCCCTGGGCACCATGGACGAGGACGGCGGCGTCCGCGATGTCGCCGGTACCGCAGCGGTGGTGGTGCTGGTGTGGGCGTGGTTGTTCGTGGTGCTGCTCGCCGTGCTCTACGTCGCCGAGATCGTCGTGCCGACGGGTTCGCTGCCGGGCCCGATCACGCTGGTGCGGCGCTGGTACGGTACCCAGCAGGAGACGAAGCGCTATCTGCAACTGCTCGTCGTCCTGGTGCGGCGCGGACTGGGCGGATTCCTGCGCCGGGGCGCGTGGCGCGGGAACGGCGACGCGCACACCGTGGGCGCCCGGCTGCGCGACGCGCTCGGCGACGCCGGCGTCACCTACGTGAAGCTGGGCCAGATGCTCTCGGCGCGGCGCGATCTGGTGCCCGCCGGGATCGCCGACGAGCTCGCCACGCTCCAATCCGACGCCGCCCCGCTGGACTGGCCGGAGATCGCAGCGGCGCTGGAGAATTCGCTCGGCGGGCCGGTCGCGGAATTCTTCGCCGAGATCGACCGCACGCCGCTGGCCGCGGCGTCGGTGGGCCAGGTCCACGCCGCGCGCCTGACCGACGGCACGTCGGTGGTGGTGAAGGTACAGCGGCCGGGTGCGCGCACCCAGGTGGATCGCGACCTGCGCATTCTGCGCCGTCTGGCCCGGCGGGTGCAGCGCGACGCCGCGTGGGCGCGCGACATCGGGGTGGTCGACCTGGTCGAGGGGTTCGCGACCTCGCTGCGCGAGGAACTCGACTACACGGTCGAACTGGACAACATGCGCAATCTGGCCGCGGCCACGGGGGATTCGCCGATCGTCATCCCCACGCCGTACCCGGAGCTGTCGTCGCGGACCGTCTTGGTCACCAACCGGGTGCGGGGCACCCCGGTCGGCTCGGCGGGGCCGTTCCTCGCGCTGATCGACCTCGCGGTCCGCCGCGACGCGGCCGCCACCCTGCTGGCGCAGGTGCTGCGGCAGATCCTGGTGGTGGGCGTGTTCCACGCCGACCTGCACCCGGGCAACGTCCTGGTGGCCGAGGACGGCACCCTGGCCCTGCTCGACTTCGGCGCGGTGGGCCGCCTCGACGAGACCGAGCGCCTGGCCATCGCCGCGCTGCTGCTCGCCATCGACAACGACGATTCGGTGGCCGCCACCGACGGGCTGCTCACGCTGCTGGGCACCCCGGACGGGTTCGCGCGCCGCGACTTCGAGCGGCGCTTCGGGCAGCTGATCGTGCGCTACCGCAACGGATTCGGCTCCGGCGGCAGCGGCGCGCTGTTCGGCGACATGGTGCGGTTGATCACCGGCGCGGGCTTCGCGATCCCCGGCCAGATCGCCGGGGTGTTCCGCACCCTCGCGTCGCTGGAGGGCACGCTGCTGCTGCTCGATCCCGGCTTCGATCTCATGACCGCGGCGCGCGAGGGCGGCGGCGGTGTGCTGACCGAGATCGCCCGCCCGGAACGGCTGGCGGCCCGGGCCCAGGGCCAGTTGCTGACGAGTCTGCCTGTGCTGCAACGCCTTCCGAGCCGAATCGACGCGCTCACCGCCGACCTCGCCGACGGCAGGTTCACCGTGGGCACCCGAATGTTCGACCATCCCGAGGACCGCGCATTCGTCACCGGACTGGTGCAGCGGGTGATCACCGCCCTCATCGCGGTGAGCTGCCTGCTGGGCGCGGTGGTGCTGCTCGTCCAGCGCGACGGCCCGTATCTGGTCGCCGAGGTGCCCGCCACGGCGGTGCTGGGCGGCTTCCTCGGACTGGCCGGCGGGATCCTGGCGCTGCGCAGCCTGATGCGCTGAGACGCGGCCGCGCCCGGGTGGACGCGGCCGGTCACCGGCGCGAGGTCAGACGGGATCGCCCAGGCAGAACGTGGTCTTCTCCTCGGTGAGCAGGAGCACCTGATCGGCCTCCTCCCCGCACAGCGTCTCGTCGGCCTGGCCGTCGATGCGCTGCACCACCCGGAAGCTGGCCTCCGGGGCACTGCAGGCCACGTACTTGTAGCCCGTCATCATGCTCTCGTTGTAGCAGAGGTCCTGCTTGAAGTTGGGCGCCAGGCACAGGAAGGCCGTGGTGCCGCCGTTGAGGGTCTCCTCGTAGGAGGTGTAGTCCTCGTGGCACTCGGTCTTCTGGTCGTGGACCTGCGCGACCCGGTACACCGCGGTGTCCGCGGCGCAGTCGACCGGCTCGGTCTCCGAGTTGATCATCGAGCTCTCGATGACGTTGATGCAATCGCCCACGTTGGCGCGGGCGGTGTCCGACTTGCCGGCGTCCTGCACGGCATCGGTGGCCTTCTCGACCGCCGAACAACCCAGGGTGGCGAGTGCCGCCACCGTGGCCAGGGCCAACGGCACCCGCTTCAGCAGGCCGGAACCGACGAACTTCATTCGTGTCACTTTCTTCGGAGGGCAGGGTGGGCGGCCGACCGGGATACCCCTCGTCACGCCGAATCCCGGACGACGCCGTGCCCTTCGACGCAGCCCCGCCAGGGGCGCGACCGGCCTCGAACACCACACCGCACCACGGGCGCCCGAGCATCCGGGAAACCACGGGATCGCCCCGGGCCCCGGTGAGCCGGGGCTAAGCTCTTCGCGGCGCGTTTGCTGTCAACCGGGGCGGAGGGACATGGTCGAGCGTTCGTTCGTGGGGCGCCGCGCCGAGCTGTCCGCACTCGGCGTTGCCGCGGAATCGCCAGGCCAGCCGTGGGTCGCGCTGGTCGAGGGCCCCGCGGGCATCGGCAAGTCGCGGCTGCTCGGCGCGTTCGCCCCGGCCGCCGCGCGGCACGGCGGGCGCGTGATCGCGGTCACCGCCACCGAGGACGAGCGGCCGCAACCGCTGCACGTGGCGTACGACATAGTGGAGCGGCTCGCGGACACGGGTGCCGATACCGCCGGTATCCCGGACGACGCCGACGCGACCCGGCTCGGACGCGCCCTGCGCAAACTGCTGACCGACACGGTGCTCATCGTGGACGACGCGCACTGGCTGGACACCGAATCGGTGCGCCTGCTGACCTTCCTGGTGCGCAACCGTCCCGCCGCGCTGCGGCTGGTGCTGGCCTACCGGACCGGGCAGTGCCCGCCCGCCCTCACCCGGGCGCTGTCGGCGACCGGCACGTCCGTCCGCACCGTCACCGTGCCGCCGTTCACCGAGCCCGAGGTCGCCGATCTGCTGCCCGAGGCCACGCCCGCCCGGCGCGCGAAGCTGCTCGCCGCCTCCGGGGGCAATCCGCTCTATCTGCTGCTGCTCGCCGACCTGCCGGACCGGGAGCCCGCGGACGACGACGCCTACGCCGGTCTGGACCGGACGGTGCGCGCCGAACTCGCCCAGCTGCCGCAGCCGCAGCGGCTGGTGGTCACCGCGGCGGCGGTGTGCGGGCCCGACACCGACCTCGAAATGCTCTGCGCCACTGCGGAATCGACGATGCCGGAGGTGACCGCCGCGCTCGACGCGCTGTGCGCGCGGGGACTGATGACGGTCGATGGGGGCACGATCTCCTTCAGCCATCCCCTGGTGCGCACCGCCGCGCACCGGCTGGCCGGCGCCGGGTGGCGCACGGCCGCGCACCATCGCGTCGCGGCGGTTTTGCGGGCGCGGGGTGCGGCCGCGCCGGCGCTGGCCCGGCACCTGGAACTCGGAATGCTCGGCGCCGACGAGGACGCCGCCGCGCACCTGCGGCTGGCCGCCGAACAGACACTGGCGACCGCACCCGCGACCAGCGTGCGCTGGCTCGATGCCGCGCGGCGCGCCGATCCCGCGCGCGGGAACCACCCCGGCGACACCTTGTTGCTGGGCCGGGCGCTGCTGCTCTCGGGTGCGGGCGAACGGGCCCGCGAGGTGCTGGAGCCGCTCGTCACGAGTACCGGACCGCACCGGCTGGAGGCGCTGCTGCTCTCGGCGCGGTGCGAACGGATGCTCGGCCGGGTGGACCGGGCGCGGGCGCTGCTGGCGACGGCCGCCGACCTGCCGCTGCTACCCGGCGACGGGCCGGTCCAGCTCGAACTGGCCATCCTGGAGATGCAGGACCATCAGGACGCCGAGGGCCGCGCGCGCCTGGGCGCGCTGTTCACCTCCGAGGCCGTGGCCGATCCGGCGGTGCGCGCGGCGGCCACCGCGCTGGGCTGCCTGGGTACGGTGTCGGAACTGCGGATCGAGGCCGCGCGCACCGCGTTCGCGGCCGCCGACCGCGCGTTCCGCGATCTGGACGACGATCAGCTGCGCGAGGTGGTGCACGCGGTCCCCGCGCTGGGCTGGTCCGGCTTCTTCCTCGATGCCCACGCGCGGGTGCTGCCGCACCTGGATCGCGCGGTGCGGGTGAGCGCGCGGTTCGGCCGCAGTTACGCCCTCGCCGAACTGCACACGGTGCGGGCCTACGTCCTGCACAAGTTCGGGCGGCCCGCCGACGCGCTGGCGGCCGCCGACGACGCGCAGGATTTCGCGGAACGGTTCGGCTACCCCGATCTGCTGCCGTTGGCGGGCGCGCTGAAAATCCGTGTGCGGCAATGGACCTCGCCGGACGACGAGGTTCGGCGGCAGTGGTCGGAGGTGGCGGGGCTGCCTCGGCCGGTGATGCGGTGGTGGCGGCAGGTCGTCGAGTGGACGCTCAGCGATGTGGGCGTCGGCCTCGGCGTCGTCGATCCCCCCGACCTCCCGGCGGCCCTGGACGACCGGCCGGGCCCGATGCAGCCCACCCAACTGTCCCGCTACGCGAACATCCTGCTGGCGCAGGATGATACGGAGCGGGCGCACGAGCAGCTCCGCCGCGCCGAGGCGGTGGCCGACGATCTCGGGTTGGCGAGCCAGCGGGCCGCCGCCACCCTCGTCCGCGCCGAATACCTCTGCGCCACCGGCGATCCGGAGTCCGGCGAGCGCGTCGCGCGGGCGGCCGCGGCCGAGTTCGAGGCCGCGGACATGCCCGTCCAGCGCGGACTGGCGATATTGCTGGCCGCCGACATCGCCGGGCGCCGTGGCGAATTCACCCGCGCCACCGAACATCTCGTCGCGGCGCGGGACTTGTTCACCGCCGCGGGTGCCACCCGACTGATCACCGCCGCCACCTCGGCGCAGCGCCGTCTGGCGGGCAGCCGCGCCCCGGGCGCCGCGACGGAGCTGACGCCACGCGAGCGCGAGGTCGCCGAACTCGCCGCGCGCGGCCACGCCAACAAGGAGATCGCCACCCTGCTGTTCCTGAGCCCGCGCACCGTCGAGGACCACCTCAGCCGCATCCTGCGCAAGCTGGGCCTGACCGGGCGCGCCGGGATCGCCCACCGGCTGGCCGAACTCGACTCCGCGACCTGAACGGAGAAGGCCGCCACCGAGTGCGGACGGCTCACGCGCCGATCACACCGCAACCGCGTCCGGACGCACGCGGCTGACGCGCCGATTGCACATTGAAAACGCGGCGAGCCCGACCCGGCGAGGTTCCCGCACGCCCCGCGCGAATCGCCGTGCCGACCGGCCCGGCGGCGGTACGCTGGGGCCCGCTGCGGATCGCATCGGCGCGAAAGGATTCGGTGAACATGGCAGGAAAACGGACCGTTCTCACCGCAGGCCTGCGCCGCCTCGCCGCACTGCTGTTCGAGATGCGCGAGGGCGTCGGGCTGAGCAAGGAGGAGGTGAGCGGACGGACCGGGATCAACGTCACCACCCTGTATCGCATCGAGGCGGCCCAGGCCCGCCCCCAACGCCGCACCCTCACCGCGTTGCTCGACCTGTACGACGTGGAACCGGAACGCCGCAAGTACGCCGTCGATCTGCTCGCCGACGCCCAGAAGCCCGGCATGTCGCGGCCGTACGAGGCCAATCTCACCGAGGTCTACGCCGCCTACATCAACTTCGAGTCCGAGGCGCTGTCGGCGCGGCACTACGAGACCTCGTTCATCCCCGGCCTGTTGCAGACCAAGGAGTACGCCCGCGCCGTCGTCGACACCTCCATGCCGAAGGTGGAGAACTCGGTGGTGGACAACCGCGTGGAGGCCCGCCTGAACCGCTCGGCCGTGCTGACCAGGGACGAACCGCTGGAACTGTGGGTGGTGCTGGACGAGGCCGCGGTGCGCCGCGTCGTCGGCGGGCCCGCCACCATGCGCGGTCAGCTGGAGAAGCTGGCCGCGCAGAGCACCTACAAGAACATCATCCTGCAGATCCTCCCCTTCGACGCGGGCGCGCACCCCGGCATGCCCGGCGCGTTCACACTGCTGGACTTCAAGGACCCCAACGATCCCGAACTGGTCTACGTCGAGGGCATCGCGGGTGACGCGCTCGTGGAGGGGCACACCGAGGTGCGCCGATTCGGCGTCATCTTCGACCAGCTGCGCGCCATGGCGCTGAGCCCGCGCGACTCGGTCGCGCTGATCGAGCGGATCGCCGCCGAAATGCGCTGAACAGGCCGCCCGCGGCGAATCCCGCGCTGCCCGAGCCGATCACGCGCGAGCGCCCCGTGACACGGGCGTGACGCCGTACGAAGCGATGGGTAGAGTGAGCGCCGATGACCAGCATGGAAGCCCGTCTCGGCGAAGCTACCCGGACGGTGCCGCTCCCCGCTCCGTGGGACCTCAACGCGTATCTGGCCGCCGTGGCCGCCCATCGCGGACGCTCCATCTCGCTGCGTCCGGTGTCCGCCGCGATGCTCGCCGAGGACGGCTGTCGCGGTAAGGGACTCTGGGTGGCGCGCGGACACGACGACATCATCGTCTACGACGCCGACGCCACCGACCGCAACGCCGAGCACATCATCCTGCACGAAGTGGGCCACATGCTGCTCGGCCACGGCAAGGATCTGGCCGAACCCGCCACCCCGCTGTCGCCGAAACTGGCCGCGCTGCTGCCCTCGCTGGCGGCGCAGCACGTGCTGGGCCGCAACGAGTTCGGCGTCGAAGGCGAGCAGGAGGCGGAGGTGTTCGCCGACATGACGATGGTGTACGCCACGCTGCCGCGCCGCACCGCGCGCGGGTTCCGGCTGTTCCGTCGCGACCGCTAGGCCGTCGGCGCGCGCCGCGCCGCACCGCGCATCTCGTCCACCAGATCCTCGTATCTGTCGGCGGTCTCGACCACCTGCAACCACGCCTCGTAGAACACCGCGTCGGGCGCGGCGGCGAGCGGCAGGTAGGCCTGCGTGGTGAGCTGGGCGAGCCGGTCGACCACACCGCCCACCGTCTCGCGCCGCGCGCACGGGGCGGGCGGCACCGGCGTCACCAAGGTCATCCAGCGGTCGATCGCGCGCACCAGCTGGGTCCGGCGGCGCTCGAGTTTCGCCGCCTGGCGCACCGGTGTGCGCTCCCGCAGGGCGTGCAGCTGGGCGAGTTCGCCCGCCGCCTCGAGCACCGGGTGATCGTCGTGCGGAAGTCCCCGGCAGGCCGCGAGCAGCAACTCCTTGCCGGGGATCGTCCAGTCAGCCGCACCACCGCGCGTCATCTCACCGCCCTCCGCGACACCATCATCCACGGGCCGAGGGGTACGCGCACCGCCTCGGTACCGTCGCGCACGAGCGCGAAACTCGCGATATCCGAGGTGTACCACCGCGCGGCCCGCACCGCGACCCCCGGCCGGAAATCAGGACAGCCTGGCCTCACTCCGGACGAAACCGGGTGCACGTCGCGCGCGTCACCGCGCGCGGGTCTAGGCTGACCGCCGTGGTCGAACCGCAACCTCCCGTGGCCCCCCACCCCGATATCGCTCCGCTCGCCCCGCTGCTCGGAACGTGGCGCGGCGCGGGCCACGGCGAGTATCCGACGATCGAGGATTTCGACTACGTCGAAGAGGTCCGGTTCGGCCACCTCGGCCGCCCGTTCCTGACCTACCGGCAGCGCACCCGCGCCGCCGACGGCAGCAGGCCGATGCACGCCGAGACCGGTTACCTGCGCTGCCCGCGCCCCGACCACGTCGAGCTGATCCTCGCGCACCCGACCGGCATCACCGAGATCTGCGAAGGCGGGCTCACCATCGACGGCGACGAACTGCGCATGGAGTTCGACTCCACCAGCATCGCGCGCAGCAGCACCGCGAAACTGGTGACCGCGCTGGGCCGTTCGTTCCGCGTCGCGGGCGACACCATCGACTACACCCTTCGCATGGCGGCCGTCGGCGAGCCGCTCACCCACCACCTCGCCGCCACTTTGCACCGGGCCTGATCAGCGGAGCCGTGGGCCCCGCACCCGGGCTCGATCTCCGTCCGCACCCACCTCACACACCGCGCGCTCACCCCGACGAACCGTGCGCGCCCGTCAAGCCCCAGGCTCCCGGCCGGGAATGACCAGGTCCGCCCGGCCGCTGTGCTCTCGGACACGTTCCTCTTGCCGCTTCGACGCTCCCCGTCCTATGGTCCCATTCAGCTAATTTATAGCTAACTTCGAGCGCACCGCCGCGCCGCCACCTCACCCGTCCATCCCCGGAACGAGGGAGTACGAACCATGAAGCGATCCACCACGCTCCTCGCCACCGCCGGCATCATCACCGCCGGAACCGTGGCCCTTCAGCTCCTCGGCGGCGCGGGCACGGGCGGCTTCGACCCGTTCACCGATGTCTCGTTCGGCCACGTCGGCCAGCCGTTCACCCCGGCGGGCACCGGCGGACTTCAGTAGCCGGGAGGTAACGCGGCGAACATATCGCGGGTCACCGCGACCGCGTTGTCGGAACTGCCGCCCTTGACCAGCAGGGTCGCGAAGGCCATATCACCGCGATAGCCGACGAACCACGAATGCGACCCGCCGTCCACCTCGGCCTCACCGGTCTTGCCGTAGACCTCGCCCTGATCCCGGATCCGCTCCGCCGTACCGCCCGTCACCACCTTGCGCATCATCATGCGCAGCCCCTCGACCACCTCGGGCGCGAGCGCGGGCCGCTCCCCCTCCACCGTCGTCTCGCGCCCCGCGATCAGATAGGGCGTGGGCGCGGACCCGTTCGCGATGGCCGCCGCCATCAGCGCCATACCGAACGGGCTCACCACCACCTTGCCCTGCCCGATACCGTCCTCGGTGCGCTGCACCATGTCCTCGGCGGGCGGCACCGACCCCGACGTGGTGGGCAGGCCGACCACCGAATAGTCCTGGCCCACCCCGAAGCGCGCGGCCGCCACGTGCAGCGCATCGGCGGGCAGTTCGCTGGCCAGCTTCGCGAACGAGGTGTTGCAGGACCGTTCGTAAGCGGTCGCCATCGGCACGCTGCCCACGCTGAACATGTTGTAGTTGGGGATGGTCCGCTCCCCGATGACGATGCTGCTCGGGCAGGGCAGCACGGTGTCGGGGGTGGCGGTGCCGTGTTCCATCGCCGCGGCCGCGGTGACCGTCTTGAAGATCGAGCCCGGCGGGTACTGCCCGATCGTGGCGACCGGCCCGTCCCGGTCGGCCGCCGCGTTCTGCGCGACGGCCAGGATCGCGCCGGTCGACGGGCGGATCACCACCATCATGGTCTGTTCGGTGCGCGGTTCCACGGCCCGCTGCGCGGCGTACTGGATGAACCGGTCCACGCTCAGCGCGAACGACGGCGCGGGCCGCGAGGGCACCTCGGTGAGCACCGAGGTGTCCGCGCCGTTGGCATTGCGCGTCACCACGCTCCACCCGGCCTTGCCGTCCACCTCGGCGATGACCGTCTTGCGGACCTGCGTCATGAGGTCGGGCGCGAACTCGCGGTCGGTGGCGACCATGTCCCACTCCTGGGTGAGCGTCACCCCCGGCAGGCCGATGAGGTCGGCGCCGACCCGGTTGTACTCGACCTCGGTGAGCAGCAGGACGGTGTAGGGGCCGGCGGCGGTGCGCGCCGAGTTCAGGACGGCCTCGGGGGTGAGGCGTTTGTCGAACGGGCGCAATGCGGTGGACAGCCGGGTGGCGACCGCGCCCGCGTCGGTGGCCTGGGTGGCGTCGAAGGTCACGCGGGTGACCTTGCCGGGGACCAGGACGTCGCTGCCGCCCTGTTCGTTCACCCGGGCGCGCGGGGCGGGATTCGAGCGCAATTCCATGGTCTGGGTGTCGCCGAGTTCCGGATGGATGTTCGACGAGGTCCACCGCACCGTCCAGCGGCCGCCACTGCGACCCATCTGCAACTGTCCGGTGTAGGTCCAGACGCGGTCCTTGGGCAGCTGCCACTCGTAGGTGTAGTCGACGGTGGCGGTGTCACCCGTCACGCGCGCCGCGCCCGTGCGGGCGGACAGGCTCTCGGCCTGCAAGTTCTCCCACGCGGAAGTCATTGCGGCCAGGGCCTTCTCGGGCTGGCTGGTCTGGTCGGCGGCGCGCTGCAGATCCCGGTCGGCGAAGGCGGCGACGAAATCGTCGGCCGCGGGCGCGGGGCCCTGCGGACCGGTCGAGCACCCCACACCGGCCACGGCCAGCACCGCCACGAGGAGCGGGAGGAACAGTCGAGTCGCCATAACGGCCCGATCGTAACGGCCCCGACCGATCGGACCGGAAAGGCGCGCTGAGCGGGGCGGCTGCCGAATTCTCCGGCGCGTCAGTCCAGCAGCACGGTCGCGAAGGTGGCGATCTGGCGGAACCCGACGCGACCGTATGCGCGCCGCGCCACGGTGTTGTAGTCGTTGACGTACAGGCTGGCCGTACGACCCGACGCGACCACCGCGTTCGCGACGGCTGCGGCACCCGCCGTGCCGAGGCCGCGCCCGCGGCGATCCGGGTGCACCCACACGCCCTGGATCTGCCCGGTGCGCTTGGACAGCGAGCCGACCTCCGCCTTGAACACGACCTCACCGTCGTCGAAACGTGCCCAGGCGCGGCCGGATTCGATGAGGCTCTGGATGCGGCGGCGATAGCCGCGCCCGCCGTCGCCGGCCCGCGGATCGACGCCGACCTCCTCGATGAACATCGCGATGGCCGCGCTCAGGTAGCGATCCAATTCGTCGGGGCGGGCGCGGCGCACCTGCGGATCGGCGGCGACCAACGCCGGCTGGGCGAGCGCGAGCAGCGGCTGGGTACCGCGCAGCTCCCGCGCCGGACCCCACTTCTCGCTCAGCATCTCCCACAGCGGCAGCGCGAGTTCCTGGCGGCCCACCACCGACGAGCACACGCGCGGCCACCGGCCCGCGCGATCGGCGAAGGCGCGCAGGGCGTCCTGATCACCGCGCAGCGGCACCAGGTTCGCGCCCGAGTAGCACAGGGATTCGGCGGGCCCGCCGCGACTCCACAGCTCCCCGGCGCCCGTGTTCGCGGCCAGCCCGAATTCCTGCAACCTGGCGGCGATCATGCACGAGGCGATCGGATCCGCATCCAGCACGCGCAGGACCTGCGCCAGATCCCGATTCGCGAGCTGCCGCGCGGGGGCGTACTTGGCCCGTCGCGTCGGCTCCAGCAGACTCCGCACACCGACAGCCTGCCACGAACCGGAAGGTTCCGGTACGGGTATTCGAAAACCGCAGGTGAGGTGGATCAGCCGACGGTGACGACGGGCTCGCCGCCCGGCGCGTCCTCGCCCATCTCCTCGGCGATGCGCAGGGCTTCCTCGATGAGGGTCTCCACGATCTGGTGCTCGGGCACCGTCTTGATGACCTCGCCCTTCACGAAGATCTGGCCCTTGCCGTTGCCGGACGCGACACCCAGATCGGCCTCGCGCGCCTCACCGGGACCGTTCACCACGCAGCCCATGACGGCCACGCGCAGCGGCACCTCCATGCCCTCGAGCCCCGCCGTCACCTCGTTGGCGAGGGTGTACACGTCCACTTGCGCGCGGCCGCAGGACGGGCAGGACACGATCTCGAGCTTGCGCGGGCGCAGGTTCAGCGACTGCAGGATCTGGCCGCCGACCTTGATCTCCTCGACGGGCGGCGCGGACAGCGACACGCGGATGGTGTCGCCGATGCCCTCGCTCAGCAGCGCGCCGAACGCGACGGCCGACTTGATGGTGCCCTGGAACGCCGGACCGGCCTCGGTGACACCGAGGTGCAGCGGGTAGTCGCACTGGGCGGCCAGCTGCCGGTAGGCCTCCACCATGATCACCGGGTCGTTGTGCTTGACGGAGATCTTGATGTCGCCGAAGCCGTGCTCCTCGAACAGGCTCGCCTCCCACAGCGCCGACTCCACCAGCGCCTCGGGGGTGGCCTTGCCGTACTTCTCCATCATCCGCTTGTCCAGCGAACCGGCGTTCACGCCGATGCGGATCGGGATGCCCGCCGCGCCCGCCGCCTGCGCGACCTCTTTGACGCGGCCGTCGAACTCCTTGATATTGCCGGGGTTCACGCGGACCGCGGCGCAGCCCGCGTCGATGGCGGCGAAGATGTAGCGGGGCTGGAAGTGAATGTCGGCGATCACCGGGATGGGCGATTTGCGCGCGATGGTCGCGAGCGCGTCGGCGTCCTCCTGGCGCGGGCACGCCACCCGGACGATGTCACAGCCCGAGGCGGTGAGCTCGGCGATCTGCTGCAGCGTCGCGTTCACGTCGTGGGTCTTGGTGGTGGCCATCGACTGCACGGAGATCGGGTGGTCGCTCCCGACGCCGACACCGCCCACCATCAGCTGGCGGGTCTTGCGGCGGGGCGCCAGCACAGCCGCCGGAGCGGACGGCATCCCCAGTCCGATTGCGGTGGTCACTTTCGGCTGCCTACTTTCCTACGTCTGCGGGCCGTTCGATTACCGAGCTTAGTCGCGTGCGCGGGACCACCACCGTGTGACTCCCACGACAAGCGGCCGGTGTTGGCCCCACCCCGGATGCCCGCGACAGGATACAGGGCGTGGGCGAACTCAGGGAAACAGCCGGATCGGGTTGACGATGTCGGCGGTCAGGGTGAGCACCATGTACGCGCCGCCCAGCACCACCGCCACATAGGTCACGGGTAGCAACCTCAGATAGTCGACGGGGCCGCCGGGCGCCAGACCGCGCCAGCCGCGAATGGTGTTGCGGATCTTCTCGTACAGCACGACCGTGATGTGCCCGCCGTCCAGCGGCAGCAGCGGCAGGATGTTGAACGCGCCGAGGAAGAAGTTCAGGCTGGCCAGCATCAGGACGAACATCTCCCAGACGCCGGCCTCGGCGCTCTCGCCGCCGATGCGGCTGGCGCCGTAGATGCTGACCGGAGTCTCGGGATCGCGCTCACCACCGGTGACGGCATCCCACAGCGCCGCGACCTTGGCGGGCATCTGCGCCAGCGCCTGGAAGGTGCGCACGAACAGGTCACCGGTGAACGAGGCGGCCGCCGGGATGGCGGGCAGGAAGCCGTAGGGCTCCATCCGCGGCTGCTCCAGGATGACGCCGACAGAGCTCACGTCGGCGCTGGTGCCGTCCTCGGCGTAGCGGAGCACCTTCTGCGGCGTCACCGTGACCTGCAACGATTCGCCCGCGCGGCGCACGGTGTAGGTGATCGGGCCCTCGTGCTTGCGGGTCTCGGCGGTGAACTCGCCCCAGGTGCTCACGGCGACGCCGTTGACGGCGGTGACCTCGTCGCCGAGTTGCAGCCCGCCCGTCTGGGCCGGGCCCGCGCCCTCACAGGGCGCGAGCGTGCCGTCGGGCAACTCGTCGGACACACACTGCAGCGCGCCCACCACCGGCGCGCGGTCGGCGGCGGGCGGCGCGTCCAGCTGCGGCAGACCCCAGCCCACGGCCAGCACCACGATGAGTACGAAGCCGAGCACGAAGTTCATCGCGATGCCGCCCGACATGACGAACACGCGCTTCCACGTGGCCTGCCGGTACATGGCGCGATCCAGATCCTCCGGGGGCACTTCGTCGAGCGCCGTCATGCCGGAGATATCGCAGAATCCACCCAGCGGAATCGCCTTGAGCCCGTACTCGGTCTCACCGCGCTTGGTCGACCAGAGCGTCGGCCCGAAGCCGACGAAGTAGCGGCGCACCTTCATGCCGGTGGCCTGCGCCGCCCACATGTGTCCGCATTCGTGCAGGGCGACCGAGATCAGGATGCCGACCGCGAACAGCACGAAACCCAAGGCGAACACCATATTGCTCTCCAGTCCTCCTGCGTCGCGCAGCCCATGAATCGTCCCGCGCACGCGTCCGGCGCGGTCGCGAGCACCCCGACCACCCTAACGGGGCCGCGCCCGCACGCATGGCCCAGTCTGCCAGCACCCGCTTCGGCGGGCGCGTCGGCGTCCGGGCTCAGGCCCGCACGAGACCGCGCGCGAACTCGCGCGCCCAGGCGTCGGCGGCCAGCACATCGGCGAGGTCGCGCGGTTCGGCCCGCCATTGATCGGCGGCCTCCACGGCCCGCGCCACGGTGCGCACGATCCCCGGGAACGAGATCGCGCCGTCGAGGAAAGCCTGTACGGCGATCTCGTTGGCCGCGTTGTAGACCGCGGTGACGCTGCCGCCCGCCTGCCCGGCGCGGCGGGCCAGTTCGACCGCCGGGAACACCGCATCGTCCACGGGCTCGAAGGTCCAGGTCGCGGCGGTGCCGAAATCGCAGGCTGGCGCGGCGCCCGGCACCCGGTCGGGCCAGCCGAGGGCCAGCGCGATCGGCAGCTTCATATCGGGCGGACTGGCCTGGGCGAGCGTGGACCCGTCGGTGAAGGTGACCATCGAGTGCACGATCGACTGCGGGTGCACGGTGACGTCGATGCGGTCGTAGGGGATGCCGAACAGCAGGTGCGTCTCGATCAGCTCCAGGCCCTTGTTCACCAGCGATGCCGAGTTCAGCGTGTTCATCAGCCCCATCGACCAGGTGGGGTGTGCCTTGGCCTCGGCCGGGCTCACCGATTCGAGCATCTCGGCGGTCCACCCGCGGAACGGGCCGCCCGAGGCGGTCAGCACCAGCCGGCCCACCTCCTCGGCGCGGCCGCCGCGCAGGCACTGCGCCAGCGCCGAATGTTCGGAGTCCACCGGCACGATCTGGCCGGGCGCGGCGGCGCGCGTCACCAGGGAACCGCCCGCGACCAGCGACTCCTTGTTGGCCAGCGCCAGCCGGGTGCCGGATGCCAGGGTGGCCAGCGTCGGTTCCAGGCCGAGCGAGCCGACCAGCGCGTTGAGCACCACATCGGCCTCGGTGCGGCGCACCAACTCGGTGACGGCCTCGGGTCCGGCCAGCTCGATGTCCAGCGCCTCGGCGGCGGCCGGATCGGCCAGCGCGACGTTGCGCGTGCCCGTGGCCGCCATCTGCGCGGCGAACAGCGCGGTGTCGCCGCCGCGCGCGGCCAGGCCGACCACCTCGAACCTGCCGGGATTGGCGGCGATGACCTCGAGCGCCTGGGTTCCAATGGATCCGGTGCTGCCCAGCAGCAGGACTCTCACGATGTCGGACACCCCGTCATTGTGTCCTACCGCCGCACCCGCCCCGCGCGGCCCGACTTCCAACGACGCGGCGTCGTATGTCACGATATGCGGCACAAGTCCGAGTTCGTACCGATACCGGTACCCGAACAGCCGAGGAGCGATCGTGGCCGCCACGGATATCGAACCCGCCGACACCGAACGCGGCATCGTCACCAAGGTGGACCCCGCCGAAGTCCCCTCCGCCGCCTGGGGCTGGAGCGGTGAGGCGCCCCGCACCTTCCGCGTGGCGGCCTGGATCGTGGCGCTGATCCTGCTGGCCATGCTGATCGGCAACCACTCCGGCCAGGTCGAGAACCTGTACCTGGTGGGCTTCGCGCTGGCGATCTTCGGCATCCTGATCTACGACAAGATCTGGCGCCGCAAGCCGCGGTAGCGCTTCGTCGCGAACACGCCGGTCCGCGAACGGGATTCGCGGACCGGTCTCAGCGGCCCCGCCGCTTGACCTGCTTCTTCGCGGGTTTCGCCGTCGATTTCCGCGCCTTCGCCGGTTTCTTGGCGGCCGCCCCGCGCTCCTTGTTCTGCCTGCCCGCAGGCGCGCGCGAACTGCGTGCCGACCGTCCGCGCACCACGCCCACGAACTCCTCCACCAGATCGGTGGTCCGGTCGGCGGGCCAGGCCAGCGCGATCTCGGTGTCGGGATGATCGGTGACCGTCCGGTAGACGAGGTCGCGCCGCGCGTGCAACCGGGCGATCGAATGCGGGACGATCGCCAAACCCACACCGGCGGCGACCATTTCGAGGATCACCGCCGCCTGGTCCACATCGCTCGCGTCCTGCATCCGCTCGTCGGCCAGATCGGCCGCGCGTACCTCGGTGAACAGCGAGATCTCGTGTTCCTTGGGCACCACCACGACCGGGAGTTCGCGATACAGCGGAATGGCGTCGATCCCGTCGCGCTCGATCGGCAGCCGCACGAAGCACATGTCGACCAGGCCCTCGCGCAGCGCGGTCAGCTGGTCGGCCGCCGCGATCGGGACCGTCTCGAGCGGCGTCTCGGCGAACCGGTCCGCCCAGATCCGCTCCCACTTCGACACCGTCACGCCCGGTACGAATCCCACACGCAGGGACCGCGATTCGGGATCGGCGGGCGAAGTGCTCACAGCGCGAGCGAGGATCTCGCGCGCCGCCGCGAGGGTGTCCCGACCGGCCTCGCTGAGCTGGGTCGGCGTGACGTCCGGGGCGAACAGCTCCACCCCGAGTTCGTCCTCCAACTCGACAACCGTGCGGCTGAGCCGCTGCCGGGAGATGCCGAGCGCCCGCGCCGCCCGCGCGAAGTGCAGTTCCTCGGCCACCGCGACGAACCACCGCAGACGCTCGGCGTCGATCGACTCGAGCGGGCTGGTTCGCGCACCGGGTTCACTCACCCGACAAGCCTAGGACACCGCGCGCACCGGCCCGCGCACGCGGCCCAGTAGGCTCTAGCGGTGAGTTCCGACCAGAAACCGCAGATGATGAAGCCGCTGACGGCGGCCAACAAGCTCGGCATCCACCTGCCCGCCGCGCCCGAGGAGTTCCGGAACTCCCCCCTCTCCCGGGCCGATCTCGAGCGGCTGCGCACCGATCCCCCGGCCTGGCTCACCGAGCTGCGCCGCACCGGACCGTTCCCGCGCGACATCACCGCCCGCAAACTGGGCGTCACCAACAGCGGCCTGGCCCGCGCGGGCGTATCCGACGCGCTCACCGCCGACGAGATCGCCGCGCTGCTGGCCGACCCGCCGGAGTGGCTGGTGCGCGAGCGCGAGAATTACGCGGCAGTGCAGCAGGAGAACGAGCGGATCGAAGCCGAGCGGGCCGAGCGGCGCGCCGCGAGCAACCGGCCGCCGAAGAACCGCTTCGGCCCGGCGGAGGGCGGTCAGAGCGGGGCGTAGCGGACCTTCTGGATCAGCTCGGCCGAGGCCTCCGGGCCACCGTAGGCGGGTGAGAAGGTGAGGACCCAGCGCTCGCGCGACGGATCGTCGTACGTCGTGACGATCATCGGATAGGTGTAACTCCCGTACGACTGGTACTGGAACAGGCGGTCGGTGCGGTTGCCCACGATCATCGGCTGGCCGTCGGATTGCGCTGTCGCCGAGAATGTCTCGACCGCCTCGCGCGCGTCGGCCGCCGATTCGTAGGTGTAGAACGTGTAGGCCAGCTCGGCGTCGCCTTCGAGCAGGCACTCCCAGCGCGCCTGCCAGAAGTCGAACGCCGCGAGGTCGCCTTCCTCGTCGTAGAAGCTCTCCCAGCGTGACGCCGGGCGGCAGCTCGCGCCCTCGTACCCCTTCCCCGCGTTGTTATCGCTCGGCAGCATCTGGGGGAAGGCGGCCGAGAGGGCCGCCAGATCCTGGTGCCCTCGCGACCGGCCGGTCACCTGGGACACCCAGGTCGTCTCGTCGTTCCACGCCCACACGGCGACCGCCGTCACGAGCAGCATGATCACCAGGCCGAGGATGCCCAGCACCTTCATCGCACCGGACCGGCGCGGGGCCGGCGGGCGATAGGCCGGGTAGCCGGGCGCCGAACGCGCGAGGTACGGGTTCGCCGGTGCCTGCCGCGCGCGATACCCCGGGTACGGATCGGCATGCGGCACAGGTGATTCCTGTGGCACGCGAGCTCCGGAATGTACCCGAGGGTCCGCATGGGCTCCGGGTGGGTGCGGGGCGGGTCCCGGTCCGGCCGCGTAGTGACCAGCGGGTGCTTGTGCGGGATTCGCGCCGGGTGCCGGGGCGCGGTAGGCGGCGGGTGACTGCGCGACCTGCCCTCGATCGCCGGAGGCCGGTGGCCCCTGGTGGGCGGGGGCTTGATACGCGGACGGCGCGACCACCGGCATCGGACGCGGAGCCGATTGCGCCGCGACGGGATTCGGCCCGAGCATCGCCTGTCGCACGGCCTCGGCGAACTCGACGCAGGTCTCGAACCGCTCCGACGGGCGCTTGGCCAGCGCCCGGTGCAGCACCCCGTCTAGCGCCGGCGGCATACCGTGACGCACCGAGCTCAGCGCGGGCGGCGGTCTGCGCAAATGCCCCTGAATGACGGTGACGGCTTGCGGGGCCTCGAACGGCGCTTCACCGGTCAGCAACCAGAACAGCGTGCACGCCAGCGAATACTGGTCGGTGCGGTGGTCGAGTTGCGCGCCGGTGAGCTGTTCGGGTGAGGCATAAGCCAGGGTCGCGGTGAAAGTGCCGGTCTGGGTGAGATGCGCGGCGTCCTCACGCGGCCGGGCGATGCCGAAGTCGGTGAGCAGCACCCGCTCCTGGCCCGCCGAGCGGGCGAGCAGGATATTGGCCGGTTTCACGTCGCGGTGCAGCACTCCCATCGCGTGGGCGAAATCGAGCGCCTTCGCCGTCTCCAGCACGATCTGGGCGGCGCGCGGCGGCGGCAGCGTGCGGGGGTCCACCGTGGAGGCGTCCACGCCGTCGATGTACTGCATCGAGATCCACAGCTGTTCGTCGTCGATGCCGCGGTCGAAGACGGCCACGATATTGGGGTGGTCCAGCTGGGCGACCAGATCGGCTTCACGTTCGAAGCGGGCGCGGATCTCCTTGTCGGCGAACAGTTCCCGGTTCAGCAGCTTGAGCGCGGTGCGCCGGGGCAGCCGCGGGTGCCGCGCCAGGTAGACCGCGCCCATCCCGCCCTGGCCGAGCAGGCGTTCGATGGTGTATCCGGCGAAGACGTCACCTGGCTGAAGCAATGGTCCCCTCTGGACGCAGTTCCCCGGCGTGGTCCGCCGGGCCTCCGGTTCATCGGCCTCGACGCTACTACCCGCGTTCCGATCGCGCGGGGCCGGACAGAGGACGGCCCGGGATCCGCGCGTCGCGAACCCCGGGCCGGCGGGAGCGCCTTACTGGTTCTCGGGCGCGTTGATGCGGTTGTGGAAACCGATGCCGATGGCGATCGCGGCGGGCACACCGGTGAGCACCAGGCCCGCGGCCGCCCCGAGCGGGATGCCGACGGCGGCACCGGCGAGGCAACCGGCGATACCGGTCGCGCCACCCAGCGCGAGCACCGGGATACCCAGCACCAGGCCGCCGACCGCGCCGATGGCGCAGCCGCCGAAGCCACCGACCAGGGTGCCGACGAGGGTGCCGATGGCCGTGACGATGCCGAACTGCGTGGCGGCGGCCGAGACCGCGTCGTCGAAGGCGTCCTGGCGGACCACGTCGCGCAGCAGGCTCGACGGGCGCGCCGAGGCCGGGTCGGTGTTCGGGGTGAGCACGGCGCGCAGGCCGTCGACGCTCGCGGCGATCGGGTACTCGAGATCGTTCAGCGTGTAGCTCAGCGGGAAGCCGACCACCACGTTGCCCTGATCGTCGCGGACCTGGAGCTGGTTGTCGGCGGTGGTGAGCGAGCCCGCGTCGGTCTCGACGACGACCGAGTCGCCCTCGAGGGCGGTCTTCCAGCCGATGCTCGGCAGCACCTGGGCGATGCCCTGGTCGACACCCTCCAGGAAGGACGGGATGACGGGGGCGGGAGCGGGGGCCGGGGCGGCGTGGGCGGTGCCGGTGACGACGCCCAGCGCGGCAATGGCGAGGACCGAGGTCGCGGCGACAGTACGGAACTTCATCAAACTTCGTGCTTTCCCTAGTGAGCGCTGCCCGGTGCGGGCGTGGATTCCCGGTTCGGAAATCCCTGGTCAAGTGTCCACGTGTTTGTTGCTGAGAAGTAACGAAAAGTTTCGTAAGAACCCAAAACGGACGCGAACAGCACCGATCCACCTGGAGTGATAGCCGAACTACACCCGCACAGGCCCGCATTCCGGCAATCTCTCAGCGTTACTCATGATCTGCGCCACAGCGCCGCCCCGGGATCGTGTTCGCCCGCAGGGAATACCCCATAGGGGTATATTGCTGTTCGCGTCGACCGCACGGCGCCGCGATCGGAAAGGGCCGACCCGATGTTCACGTCACTGTTCGCCAACCGCGACTACCTGCGACTGTTCATCGCGCAGGTGTCGGCGCTGTTCGGCACCGGGCTCACCACGGTCGCGCTGGGCCTGCTCGCCTACGAACTCGCGGGCGCCGACGCGGCCGCCGTGCTGGGCACCGCGCTGACCATCAAGATGGCGGTCTACGTCACGGTCGCGCCGCTGGTGGCGGCGCACGCGCACCGGCTGCCGCGCAGGCCGTTCCTGGTGGGACTCAACGCGATCCGGGCCGGCGTCGTGCTCGCACTGCCGTTCATCGACCAGATCTGGCAGATCTACGTGCTGATCGCGGTGCTGCAGACCGCGTCCGCCGCGTTCACGCCGACCTACCAGGCCGTCATCCCCGACATCCTGCCCGACGAGCGCGAGTACACCAGGGCGCTGTCGGCCGCACAGCTGGCCGCGACCATGGAGACCCTGCTCAGCCCCATGCTGGCCGCGGCGGCGCTGACCGTGATCAGCTTCCACTGGCTCTTCGTCGGCACCGCCGTCGGCTTCGTGATCTCGGCCGTGCTGGTGATCACCACCCGGATTCCCGATTCGACCGCGACCGCGGCGGGCACGTTCACCGACCGGATCGCCGCGGGCGTGCGGATCTTCCTCGCGACACCGCGGCTGCGCGGGTTGCTCGGACTGAATCTCGTTGTCGCGGCGGCGGGTTCGGTGATCATGGTGAACACCGTGAACTACGTGCGCGACACGCTGGGCGGGACGCAGTCCGGTGTGGCGATATTGCTGGCGGCCAACGGCCTCGGCACGATGGCCGTCGCGCTGACCCTGCCGCGCCTGCTGGATCGCGTGCCCGAGCGGCCGGTCATGCTGGCCGGTGGCGCGACCTTGCTCGCCGGGCTCGGCGCGGCCGTCGCGCTGTCGTTCGCGAGCGGCGGCGAGTGGCGATGGACGGCGGCGCTGGCCGTCTGGGCCGTGGTCGGCGCGGGGACGGCAGCGGTGCTCACGCCGACCGGACAGGTGCTGCGCCGGTCCTCGCACCCCGGCGACCGGCCCGCGCTGTTCGCGGCGCAGTTCTCGCTCTCGCACCTGGCCTGGCTGGTGACGTATCCGATCGCCGGGTGGCTCACCACGGCCGCCGGCCTGACCGTCACCTGGGCGACGCTCAGCGCGTTCGCCGTCGCGGGAATCGCCGCCGCCCTGCGTTTCTGGCCGAGCGACGACCCTACCGAGATCACCCACCTGCACGAGGTGGGCACCGTGGACCCGGACATCCTCGTCGACGCGGTCCGCGTCGACGACCGGTTCTACCAGCACACCCACCCCTACGTGATCGACCGCAACCACCGCCACTGGCCCACCACCGGCAGCAGCCCGGTGATGCTCGCGTAGCGCGGATCACATACCCACCCCTGGTATATACCCCCTAGGGGTATTAGAGTCCGAGACGGACCACGAGGAGAAGAGGACGATATGAACGCGCATACCGGACATCAGGACCACGGTGGACACGGTGCCGCGGGCGGGAGCGCTGATCGCCAAGTGGTGCAAGCCGATACGAGCGACGCTGCCGGTCACGGCGAGCAAGCCGATCACGATGCTCACGGTGCTCACGGCGGCCAGGGTGGTCATGCCGAGCACGGTGACAAGCGCGGTCATGGCGAGCACAGCGGTCATGGCGAGCACAGTGGTCACGCCGAGCACAGCGGTCACGGCGAGCATGACGGTCACGCCGAGCACAGCGGCCATGCCGACCACAGCGGCCATGCCGACCACGGTTCTCACGCCGCCCACGACGGGCACGCCACCACCGAGTTCCCCGGCGGCCTGCTCATCACCCAGGACGGCTACACCCTCGCCCTGGACAACTCGATCGTGGAGCCGGGCGAGATCGACTTCCGATTCCGCATCCTCGGCCCCGACGGCACGCCGGTCACCGAATACGCGCCGCTCCACGACCGCGAACTGCACCTGATCGTCGCGCGGCGGGAACTCACCGGGTTCTGGCACGTCCACCCCGAGCGGGCCGCCGACGGGACCTGGTCGGTGCGCCTCACGCTGCCCGAGGCGGGCGCCTACCGCGTGTTCACCGATATCGCCCCGCGCGCCCTCGGCCGCACCCTCACCCTCGGCGCCGACCTCGCCGTCGCGGGTCACTATGCCCCGCAAGCGGTTCCGCCCCCGACCCGCACCTCCCTGATCGATGACTACGAGGTCACCCTCGACGGCGACCTGGTCCCCGGCGAGGGCCACCTGCTCACCCTCACCGTCCGCAAGGGCGGCGAACCCGTCACCGACCTACAGCCCTACCTCGCGGCCTACGGCCATCTCGTCATCCTCCGCGCCGGCGACCTCGCCTACATCCACGTCCACCCCAACGGCGAACCCGGCGACGGCACCACCGCCCCCGGCCCCACCATCACCTTCCACACCCTCGTCCCGGGCCCAGGCACCTACCGCCTATTCCTGGACTTCCAACACGAAAACACCGTCCGCACCGCGACTTTCACCCTGAAGGCCTGACCACACGCCCTACGCCCATAGCGCAGACACGCCCCTCACTCGAGTCCGGTCAATTCGAGCTCGACAGGCGCGGCGACCCCGATCTCGTGACGGCGTGGCGTGGCTCACCGCGCCACGCCGTCACGAATCTCGGCACCAAACGTTTTGTCATCGGCGAAATCGTTGAGCAGCCTCCCGGAGCCGACGGCCAGTCCCTCCGCGGGGATGCGGACGGCAGCTCACGTCGCAGGGACACTCGACAGTGCGGACTCAGTTCTCGGCAGCCAACTGCCCACACGCTGCCGCGATCTCCTGACCGCGGGTATCGCGAACGGTGCACGGCACACCCTGCGCGTTGACGCGGCGCACGAACTCGCGCTCGACCGGCTTCGGGGCCGCGTCCCACTTGCTGCCGGGGGTCGGGTTCAGGGGGATCAGGTTGACGTGCACGCGCGAACCCAGCGCCTTGTGCAGCTTCTCCCCCAACATGTCGGCCCGCCAGGGCTGGTCGTTGATATCGCGGATCAACGCGTACTCGATCGAAACGCGACGGCCGGACTTGTCGGCGTAATAGCGTGCGGCGTCGAGAACTTCGGCCACGGGCCAGCGGTTATTGACCGGGACCAGGGTGTCGCGGAGTTCATCGTCGGGAGTGTGCAGAGAGACGGCCAAGGTGACCGAGAGATCTTCATCGGCCAACTTGCGGATCGCCGGCGCAAGACCCACCGTCGACACCACCACACTGCGCTGCGAAATCCCCAGCCCGTCGGGCGCAGGCGACGTGATGCGCCGCACTGCCGCCACCACCCGCTTGTAGTTCGCCAGCGGCTCACCCATACCCATGAACACGATATTGGACAGCCGCCCGGGCCCGCCCGCCACCTCGCCGTCCCGCAGGGCGGCCGCGGCGGCGCGCACCTGGTCGACGATCTCGGCGGTGGACAGGTTGCGGTTCAGCCCGCCCTGCCCGGTCGCGCAGAACGGGCAGGCCATCCCGCAGCCCGCCTGACTGGAGATGCACAGGGTGTTGCGGTCCTCGTAGCGCATGAGCACGCTCTCGAGCAGCGTGCCGTCACCGGCCTTCCACAGCGTCTTGCGCGTGCTGCCGTCGTCGCAGGCCACGTGCTTGACCACCGACAGCAGCGGCGGGAACAGCGCCTCGCCCACCTTGTCCCGCACGGGCGCGGGCAGGTCGGTCATCAGCGCGGGATCGGCCTGCAACCGCCCGTAGTACTGCCGCGCGATCTGGTCGGCGCGGAACTTCGGCAACCCGAGCTCCTCGACCGCCGCCCGCCTGCCGTCCGCGTCGAGATCGGCGAGATGCCGCGGGGGCATACCGCGGCGCGGGGCATCGAAAACCAGGGGGAGGGAGACGGTCATAGTTGTTCCAGTCTCTCATCCGCCCGCGCGCGGCGAATGCCCAGCCCACAACAGTGCGCGAGGACACACCGCTCAGTGCTTGGCCGCGCGCCGCAGTTGCAGGATGCGCACCCCGCCGACCAACGCCATCACCAGCGCCCCGGCGATCACCGACAGGAGCACCGTCACCCCGATCGGCAGGTGGAAATCCCAGAAGAACAGGCTCACCTCGACGGTGTCCAGGTTCTGCAGGATGAAGATCAACAGCACCACCAGGATCAGCGCGCCGACCACCAGTCCCACCCAGGCGTAGCCGGTCCGGGAGGAGAGGTCGGGCGCGTCCCCGGTCATGGCGGGCCGGGACTCGGGCGCGGTCTTGGGCGCGGCCTCGGGCGGCAGGTCGGCACCGCCCGCGTCGGGCTGGTACTCGGCGTTCGCAGACATGCCACGATCATGGACGATCGCTATCGCGCACACGCGCATTTGGCGTCATGTCGCGCCGGATCGAAATCCGTCAGATCAGGGTGCTCAACACCAGCCACGACACGAACGCCGACGGCAGCATCGAATCCAGGCGATCCATGATGCCGCCGTGGCCCGGCAGCAGCGTGCCCATGTCCTTGATGCCGAGCTCCCGCTTGATCTGCGATTCGATGAGGTCGCCGACGGTGGCCACCAGCACCAGGCCGACGCCGAGTACCACGCCGATCATCGAATTGGCCTGCAGCAGCAGGGTGACCGTGAGCAGACCGCCGATCACGCTGAACACCAGCGAACCCGCGAAACCCTCCCAGGACTTCTTCGGGCTGATCGAGGGCACCATCGGATGCTTGCCGAACAGCACGCCCGCCACGTAGCCGCCGACGTCGGAGCACACCACCAGGATCATGAACGTCAGGACCCGCAGGTTGCCGTCGGGTTCGAGCAGCAGCAGCGTCGCGAACGAGGCCAGCAGCGGAATCCAGGCCAGCGTGAAGACCGCGATCGCGGTGTCGCGCAAGAAGTTCCGCGGGGCGGTCTGCAATCCGTGGTCGAACAGCCGCCACACCATGCACACCAGCGCCGTCGCGGCGAACGCCCCCGCCACACCGCTGGCGCCCCACGGCCAGCCGAGCCAGAACACCGCCTGGCCGCCCACGATGAGCGGGATGCGCGGCACCAGCACGTCGGCCTCGCGCAGGCGCTTGGCCACCTCCCAGGTCGCCACACCCACACCCGTGGCCGCCACCGGGATGAACACCAGCGGCGCGAAGAGCAGGATCGCGATGAGCGAGAGACCGAGACCGAATCCGACGGCGAGCGCGGCGGGTAGGTTGCGCCCCGCGCGCGAGGCGGGCGCCGGGGTGGGGGCGGCGTCCACCTGCCTCCCGTCCGCGGCGTCGCCGGTGTGCCCGGCTGTCGCGTCGGCGCCGTCCACCGGCGTCGGCTCCTCGGCCGCACCGGTGGCGGCGGCATTGTCGGCCACGATTGTCCCGTCGCTCACTCGTCGTTCCGTTCGTCCCCCGCGCCCGGGCGGGCCCCTGACGGTCCTGCGTCAGACCTCGAGCAGTTCCGATTCCTTGTGCTTGACCAGTTCGTCGATCTGGCTCACGTATTTGGCGGTGGTCTTGTCGAGCTCCTTCTCGGCGCGCCCGACCTCGTCCTCACCCGCCTCGCCATCCTTCTGGATGCGCCCCAGTTCGTCCATCGCCTTGCGCCGCACGTTGCGGATCGAGACCTTGGCGTCCTCCCCCTTGGACTTCGCCTGCTTGACCAGCTCGCGGCGGCGTTCCTCGGTGAGCTGCGGGATGCTGATGCGCAGGATGTCACCGTTATTGGTGGGGTTGACGCCGAGATCGGAGTTGCGGATCGCGGTTTCGATCGCGCCCAGCTGCCCGGCCTCGTACGGCTTGATCACCACCATGCGCGGCTCGGGCACCGTGATGCTGGACATCTGGGTGATCGGGGTCGGCGATCCGTAGTAGTCGACGACGACCCGGGAGAACATGCCCGGGTTCGCGCGACCGGTCCGGATGGACCCGAGATCGTCCTTCGCCACCGAGACGGCTTTCTCCATCTTCTCCTCGGCGTCGAAGAGCGCTTCTTCAATCACGACCGTTTCCTCCACAGCGTCGTCATCGGCATGATCCGCGGGATTGCGGCGTCAGGACCGAACCAATGTGCCGATCTTCTCACCGGCTACCGCACGGGCGATATTGCCCTTCGTCAACAAATTGAACACCAGGATGGGCATCTGGTTGTCCATACAGAGACTGAAGGCGGTCGCGTCCGCGACCTTGAGGTCACGCTCGATGACCTCCTTGTGGGTGATCTCGGTGTACAGGGTGGCGTTCGCGTCGACGCGCGGGTCGGCGCTGAAGACACCGTCCACCGCCTTGGCCATCAGCACCACCTCGGCGCCGATCTCCAGCGCGCGCTGCGCGGCGGTGGTGTCGGTGGAGAAGTACGGCATGCCCATGCCCGCGCCGAAGATCACGACGCGGCCCTTCTCCAGGTGGCGCTTGGCGCGCAGCGGCAGGTACGGCTCGGCGACCTGGCCCATGGTGATGGCGGTCTGCACGCGGGTGTCCACGCCCTGCTTCTGCAGGAAGTCCTGCAGCGCAAGGCTGTTCATCACGGTGCCGAGCATGCCCATGTAGTCCGAGCGGGCGCGTTCCATGCCGCGCTCCTCGAGTTCGGCGCCGCGGAAGAAGTTGCCGCCGCCGATGACGACCGCCACCTGCACACCGGTCGCGACGACCTCGGCGATCTGCTCGGCGACCGTCTGCACCACGTCCGGGTCGAGTCCGACCGTGCCGCCGCCGAACATCTCGCCGCCCAGCTTGAGGAGCACCCGGCCATATCCTGGGCGATCGGTCCCCGGGTCGGTCATCGGCGCTCTTCTCCTTCGGTAGTCGGCGTCACTGGTGTTCGATATCGAGAGAATCGGGAATATCCGAAGCGTTCCCATCCTGCCTCATCGCCTGTCGCGCGCGATGCGGACCCCCGGCAACGCTCAGAACAACCCGACGGTGAAACCCTCGTCCTGTACTCCCCGGTAGCGCGCGCCCCCGAACCGGCGCAACCCGTCGTCGAGCACCGGGACGAACCCGGCCTCCTGTCCGAACGGTAGCCGGTATCCGCCGCGCACGCGGTGGAACTCCCACAGGTGCTCCATTTCCGGGTGCCGGTCGCGGAATCCGGGACCGGCCGGGAACAGGTCCAGCCGCACCATCGCCGTGGGCGGCAGCATTGTCGGACGGCGATTCACGGTCCGCGACACCGCGACCGCCGACAGTTCGCCCCACCCCACGGTCCAGGAGCGCCCGGCCGGATCGTCCCAGCTCAGCCCCTCCGGCCCGATGACCAGCCTGCGCGGTCTGGTGATCAGCCGCCACGCCAGCGCACCGCCGAGCGCGATCAGCAGCAGGAAACCGCCGAAGAGCAACCCGAGCACCTTCGTGACGACACCGCCCGGCAGCCGGTCGGTGAGCGCGCTCAGCACGGCGAACGCGCCGAACGCACCGGCCACGGCGATGCCCGCCGCCGATTTGGCCTTGCTCTGGCGGGCGACGTCGAGCACGACCGGGGCGGGGTGAGGAAGCACGCAGGCAGCGTACGAGAGCGCACGGGCGCGGTGTAGCCCGGAGTCCCCGGGGCAGCCGTGCCGACAGCAGAATGCCTCCCGCGCGGTGGGCGCGGGAGGCATTCGTGCGTGAGCGTCAGGCGATCAGGCCTGGCCGACCTCGAAGCGGGCGAAACGGGTCACGGTGACACCGGCCTCGTCCAGCAGCTGCTTCACGGTCTTCTTGTTGTCGGTGACCGACGGCTGCTCCAGCAGGACGACGTCCTTGAAGAAGCCGTTGACGCGACCCTCGGTGATCTTGGGCAGAGCGGCCTCGGGCTTGCCCTCCTCGCGCGCGGTCTGCTCGGCGATGCGGCGCTCGTTCTCCACCACGTCGGCCGGGACCTCGTCGCGGGTCACGTACTTGGCCTTGAGCGCGGCGACCTGCATGGCGGCGGCACGCGCGACCTCGGCGGCGGCCTCGCCCTCGCCCTGGTACTCCACCAGCACGCCGACGGCGGGCGGCAGGTCCGAGGAACGCTTGTGCAGGTAGGTCGCGACCGGGCCCTCGAAGGACACCGCGCGGCGCAGCTCGAGCTTCTCGCCGATCTTGGCGGCCAGCTCCTGCACGGCCTGATCGGCGGTCTTGCCACCGAGGTCGACGGCCTTGAGCGCATCCAGGTCGGCCGGGCGGGACTTGGCGGCCGCGGCCACGATCTGGGCGGCCAGACCCTGGAACTCGTCGTTCTTGGCGACGAAGTCGGTCTCGGAGTTGATCTCGATCAGCACGCCGTCCTGCGCGGCGACGAGACCCTCGGCGGTGGCGCGCTCGGCGCGCTTGCCCACGTCCTTGGCACCCTTGATGCGCAGGACCTCCACGGCCTTGTCGAAGTCACCGTCGGTCTCTTCGAGGGCCTTCTTGCAGTCCATCATCCCGGAGCCGGTGAGCTCCCGGAGCCGCTTCACATCGGCGGCGGTGTAGTTCGCCATCGGGGGCGAGCCTCCTTAGTCAAAGTCGAATACCGGTCGGTGGTGATCACGCTGGCACGCCTTCGTGATCACCACCGCAACAGCGGGTTACGCGCGGGCTCAGGCCTCGGCCGGGGCCTCGGCGGCGCCGTCGGCGCCCGGGGCGGCCTGCGCCAGCAGTTCCTGCTCCCACTCGGCGAGCGGCTCGCCCGCGCCCGACTCCGGCTTGTCGTCACCGGAGGACAGGCCGGCGCGCGCCTGCACGCCCTCGGCCACCGCGGAGGCGACGACCTTGGTCAGCAGGGCGGCGGAGCGGATCGCGTCGTCGTTGCCCGGGATCGGGTAATCGACCAGGTCGGGGTCGCAGTTGGTGTCCAGGATCGCGATGACCGGGATGTTCAGCTTGCGCGCCTCGCCGACGGCGATGTGCTCCTTGTTGGTGTCGACGACCCAGATGGCCGAGGGCACCTTCTGCATGTCGCGGATACCGCCGAGGGTGCGCTCCAGCTTGTTCATCTCACGCGTGAGCATGAGGATTTCCTTCTTGGTGCGACCCTCGAAACCACCGGTCTGCTCCATGGCCTCGAGCTCCTTGAGGCGCTGCAGGCGCTTGTGCACGGTGGAGAAGTTGGTGAGCATGCCGCCCAGCCAGCGCTGGTTCACGTAGGGCATGCCGACGCGGGTGGCCTCGGCCGCGATGGACTCCTGGGCCTGCTTCTTGGTGCCGACGAACAGGACGGTGCCACCGTGGGCGACCGTCTCCTTGACGAACTCGTACGCCTTGTCGATGTAGGTCAGCGTCTGCTGCAGGTCGATGATGTAGATGCCATTGCGGTCGGTGAAGATGAACCGCTTCATCTTCGGGTTCCAGCGCCGGGTCTGGTGTCCGAAGTGGGCGCCGCTGTCGAGCAGCTGCTTCATAGTTACGACAGCCATGGCTCTCGCACTCTCTTTCGTTGCCGGTTGACGCGGCGGATCGGCGATCCACCGCCCTGGCGCCGCCGAATCGTCGGGCCCGCTCGTTGCCGATCGGGACCAGCCGGCGATTCCTCGTTCCGTACCGATGCCGCCGCGAACAGAGGGTCCGAAGAAAGGAGCTCTGGGTTACGACAGCGCCGAGACGATCGAGCACGGTGGCGCGCGAAGTCGGTCCATGCCTGGCACAGACCGCTCGACAAGTCTACGACCACGGACCGCCCGCACCGAAATCGCCCCGGGCGTGTGCGCCCGACCAGGAGAAATACCAGGTTTCCACAGGTGCCGGGGTTGTCCCCATTCCGCACATCGGCGCTTCCGCGAAGGCCTTCGGCGGCCGACTGTGGAGGCATGTACCGACTCTCGATCTCCTGCACGATGATGTTGCCGTTGCTGCTGTTGTTCGCGGTGGTCTCGGCGCGGCCCGTCTCCGCCGGTCCACCGCCGTGCGCGGGCTCGGGGTGCCCACCGGGGGTGGCGCGCGAACTGCCGTTCGTGCAGCGTGCGCCCTTGCCGCGCCCTGCGGTTCAGTTCCGGATTCCTCTTCCGTGGGGCGCGGTGCCGATCACCGGGTCGTCGGAGTTGTGCGGGTATCTGGCCACGCACGGAGTCCGTTGCGTTGTCCGGCGGTGAACCCGTGGTCGCGGCGGTGTGGCGATCAGCGGCAGCTCGACGGGTGGTCGATGCGCACCGGCAGGTCGGAGTCCACATCGCGATCTCGCCGACCGCGGAGGCGAACGAGCAGGCCGGAGCCGCCGGGCTTCGCGTGCCCACGGATTCTCGTCGGCGAGGGCCGCACTCACGACGGCCGGGCGGCCCGGACGGTCAGCGCGGCCGGCCTGGCTGACGAGCGGCAGCCGTCAGGACCTGCGGCACCTGCGCGTGCGGTCCCTCCCCGTATTGACGGTGATGCGCTCCGGATCTACGGGGACGTGCTCCGGCGCTGGACGAATGACGACGACCTGAACAACAGATCCGAACCGCGGATCGGCACCCCTCGGGGCACACGGCCGAATCCTCATTGGCAGGTCGGCGGCATATGCAGGTCGGCGCGCACATGCCCTACGAGCAGGAAGAAACCTCCGCGGCGGCGGGGCAGGCCGCGCAGCGCGACGCCGACAGGAAATGTGCGCGCCGTGCGTCAATGGTGCGGCGGGCAAACGGTGTGGCTGAGGGCGATGATCCTGCTCGGCACAGTCGCGATGGTGATGCTCGCCGAGCCGGTGAGCGCGGTGGCTGCGCCGAGTGGTGAGTTCGGGTGGCCGCTGCGGCCCCGGCCCGCGGTGGAGCGGCGGTTCGATCCACCCGACCAACCGTGGTTGCCGGGGCATCGGGGCGTGGATCTCGCCGGTGCGCCAGGGCAATCGGTGTACGCGGCGGGAAGTGGGATCGTCGTGTTCGCGGGAACAGTCGCGGGCAAAGAGGTGGTGTCGATCGACCATCCCGGCGGCCTGCGCACGACGTACGAGCCGGTGCGGGCCGAGGTTCCGGTGGGGCGGCGGGTCGCCCGGGGCACCCCGATCGGGACGCTCGAGGAGGGGCATCCAGGCTGCGCGGCGTCGGCCTGCCTGCACTGGGGTCTGCGCCGCGAGGCCGGAAGACGAGGGCGGCCGGAGTATCTGGACCCGCTCGGATTACTTCGCCTTGCACCGCTGCGGCTGTATCCGGTGGAGGCGCAATGAGGGTCCGCCTGGTCGATCGAAGGGCGCCGAAACCATCGAAGGCTCGGTCCGGGGCTCCGGGCGGAAGTGAACTTCGGGGATACTGACTGGCGGGCGAACCCTCGACCGTCGTCGCGGACGTATGCCCTGCCCGCCCCTTGCCCACGCCGAACGGCGTTCCACGCGCTGCGCGATCCTGGTTGGTGAGCCTGCGCACCCCCACACAGCCACGGGGATGGGCATCGGCGGAGGCGGGATCTTCTGCCCGCGGGCGGTGTCGGGGTACGCGGCGGGTGCTGGTGCGGGCAGCGGATCGGTAAGGCGGCGCGACAGGTGCGAGTCACCGAATGGGCGACTTCCTCTCGGGCGATCAACGTGACCCGCGCCGATCAGCATTCGCGCTGTGACGAGGTAGTGGAAGCGACCCTCGGAGGTAGGTGGAAGCGACCCTCGGAGGTACCGGGCCACGCAGATGGGCGTGATCCGCTAGGCGCGGGCGGCGTTTCGGATGATGATCGGAGGATGGAGCACGCGACGAGTGAGCCGTCCTTCACCTATTCCGAGGTCGGGGCGACGGCGGGCACCGCACCGGCCGGCTACCACCGGTTCCGCCTGCGGCGGCGCATCGGGCACGGCCGGGAGCTCTTCGAGCGGGCGGGCGCGGAGATCCTCACGTACCGAATGCAGAAGGGCACCAACATCTTCGACAAGGCCGACACCCCGGTGGCGGAGCCCGGGACCGGGCTCACGGTGCGCCTCGGTGTGGGGCCGGTGGCGATCGTCGCCCCGTGCCGGGTGGTGTACGTGCTCGAGGAGGAGAACCGCCGCGGGTTCGCCTACGGCACCCTCCCCGGCCACCCCGAGTCCGGCGAGGAACTGTTCGCCGTCGAGTACGACCCCGCCGACGACTCCGTCTACGGGCTCGTCACCGCCTTCTCCCGCCCGGCCGCCTGGTACACCCGCCTGGGCGGCCCGGTCGTGCGCGCCATCCAGCGCTTCATCGCCGGCCGCTACATCGCCACCCTCCCCACCTCGACCTGACGGTCGGGCCGTCGGGCCGGCAGTCGGGCCCTCGGCCTGACAGTCGACCCCACAGCCCGACAGTCGACCCCACAGCCCGACAGTCGACCCCACAGCCCGACAGTCGACCCCACAGCCCGACAGTCAGCCCCACAGCCCGACAGTCAGCCCCACAGCCCGACAGTCGACCCCACAGCCCGACAGTCAGCCCCACAGCCCGACAGTCAGCCCCACAGCCCGACAGTCAGCCCCACAGCCCGACAGTCAGCCCCACAGCCCGACAGTCAGCCCCACAGCCCGACAGTCAGCCCCACAGCCCGACAGTCAGCCCCACAGCCCGACAGTCAGCCCCACAGCCCGACAGTCAGCCCCACAGCCCGACAGTCAGCCCCACAGCCCGACAGTCAGCCCCACAGCCCGACAGTCAGCCCCACAGCCCGACAGTCAGCCCCACAGCCCGACAGTCAGCCCCACAGCCCGACAGTCAGCCCCACAGCCCGACAGTCAGCCCCACAGCCCGACAGTCAGCCCCACAGCCCGACAGTCAGCCCCACAGCCCGACAGTCAGCCCCACAGCCCGACAGTCAGCCCCACAGCCCGACAGTCAGCCCCACAGCCCGACAGTCAGCCCCACAGCCCGACAGTCAGCCCCACAGCCCGACAGTCAGCCCCACAGCCCGACAGTCAGCCCCACAGCCCGACAGTCAGCCCCACAGCCCGACAGTCAGCCCCACAGCCCGACGGTCAGCCCCACGGCCCGACGGTCAGCCCCACGGCCCGACGGTCGGGCCCTCGGTCTGGCGGTCGGTCTGGCGGTCGGCCGCGCAGGGCGGGTCCTCGGCCCGCGACGGCTGTCCCAGCGAGACGTCTGCTAACGCGGACCTGAAACGTCTCAGCCCACGCCAGCCAGGCGCCCTGTGCTCGCGCCGGAGTCGCGCTCAACCTCACCCCATCGATTCGGGGCCGCCTGCCGACGCGCAGGCCACCGCCCGATTCAAGCCGGAACCCCTCACCCCATCGGCTGACCGGCCGGTGCGCATGCACCAGCCAGGGATGCAGGCCCGCGCGGCTGGTGGCGAATGCCGCGGGGCCGGGACGCCAGGGGTCGGCACGGAACGCCCGCCGCGCGTCTTGGCACCGGGGCGCAGTGAACTTACTTGACGCTACAACTTCGGTCGACAGCGGCGGGCGCGGGTGCGACCATGGAGCGAGATCTCGCTCGACGGTTCCGCTCGATTCCTCGCGATCGACCACCAGGAGACCCGGATGGGAGCGCCCACACCGCTGTTGGACGTGCTCGTCGGTTGCGTCGGCGCGCTCACCGGGGATTTCGACATCATCGACTGGTCGCAGCAGCTCGTCGACGCGTGTGCCCACCTCACCGGCGGCGCGGCCGCGGGCCTGTTCCTCGCCGACCACCGCGACGCGTTGCTGGTCCTGGCGGTGACGGACGAACCGGCACGGGCGCTGGTGGAGTCCAGCGACGGACCGCCCGGGCAGGCTTACCGCACCGGAAGTCCCGCCGTGGCCGACGATCTCACGACAGCCGCGCTGGTGTGGCCCGAGTTCGCTTCGCGCGCAAGCGAACAGGGCTACCGCTCGGTGTACGCCATGCCGCTGCGCATCGACTCCGACGATCTCGGCGCGCTCACCGTCTTCGGCACCATCCCGGGCGCACTGGATCGCGCGGGCCGGCGCACCGCGCGCATCCTCGCCGATGTCGCCACACTCGGCATCGCCCAGCACATCTTGCGACCCCGCGTCGAACCGGTCCGCACCCGGCTGCCCGTGGCCTTGCACGACCGCGTGGTGGTCGAACGCGCGAAAGGCGTTCTCGCCGAACACGGCGGCGTCGACACCGAGGAAGCCTTCGCACGCCTGCGCAGCCACGCGGTCCGCACCGGCCAGCGCCTCTCCGACCTGGCCGGCGCTCTGCTCGCGGGCACCGTGCACCCCACGGCCATCCTCACCCCGCCCACTCCACGAGGACGCTGACGAACGAACACGATCAGCTCGGCACGCTCCGGACCCCGGGCCAAACCTCCTCTGATCCAAGCGAATTCACGCCGATCCGACGATTGATCAAGTCGCCGCCGCCCCGCGTTCACACGGCCGAACAGTCGGTGAAATCCTCCGCGATGGTCTAGACCAGAAAACCGTCAGCCTGAAATGGTCTAGACTATTAAGTCGATCATGGCAGGCAAGGCCAGGACGAAGACCAAGGTGATGGTGGCGGTCGCCGCCGCGCTGATGACCGGGGCGGGAGGCGCCGCCGCCCAGCCGGGTACCGGATCGTCGGGATCGCCCGGCACGGGAGACGACTCGGTCAAGGTGGTGGTCATCGGCATCGACGGCGCCATGTACGACAAGATCGTCGAGACGAAGGCGCCGAATCTGCTGAAGCTGGCGAGCGAGGGCACGGTCGGACAGTCCTTCATCGCCCCGCACACCACCATCTCCGGCCCCTCGTGGTCGTCGGTGCTGACCGGCGTGTGGGACACCAAGCACGGCATCAAGAACAACAATTTCGACGCCACGCCGTTCGAGGCCTGGCCGACGGTGTTCACGCGCCTGGAGCAGACGAATCCGGAGCTGCGGACCCGGTCGGTCGCGACCTGGCCCAATATCGCGATCATCGTGGGCAGCGGCACCCCGCTGACGCCCACGTCGTCAGCCCGTCGCAGCCGGGGGATCCGACCGGCGCCGCCGTGGACGCGATCACCGGCGACACCAGCGCCGCGGCCATCCGCGACGAGGGACCGGACTTCCTGTTCACCCATCTCGATCAGGTGGACGCCGTCGGCCACGCCCACGGCAGCGCGTCGCCGCAGTTCCTCGACTCGCTGCGCAGCGTGGACCGGGAAGTCGGCAAGATCGTGTCCGCCGTCGACGCCCGCGCGGCGGCGCACCCCGGGGAGACCTGGCAGATCATCGTCACCACCGACCACGGCCACACGCCGACCGGCGGGCACGGTGGCCAGACACCCGACGAGACGGCGAATTTCGTGATCGCCCGCGGCTCGGCGTTCACGGCCGGTGCGGCAACGGCGGATTCGCTGATCGACCTCACGCCGACGGCCCTCGATCTACTGGGCGTTCCGGCCGACTCGGCGCTGGACGGCAAGTCGTTCGCCCGGACCCGGCGGTGAGCACGCGCCACCGTTAGCTCCCGCGAGCCTGTTCGCTCCCGCCCGCGAGGCCTGTCTCCCCGGAGAATCGGACTCGTGGGCGGCCGCCTACCACGCCGGAGTCGGTTGCTCACCGGGCCAAGCACGACGGGCCGAACAATGCCTTCAGTTCCCCCATCAGCGCGGGTGAGGGTGTCACGCGGAATCGGGGGTCGAGTCCCAGCAGCTGTGGCCCCTTCCGGCCCACGAACTGGATCCGGACCTCGCAGGTTCCGGCGTGCCGTTCCAGGGTCTCGCGCAGGCCGCGCACGGTCGCCGGCGTGCACGCGGCGACGGGCACGGTCACCACGAGCGGGCCACCGGTCCCGGCGAGGTCGGGCACCGTGACGTGTTCGCCGAGCAGCGACCACCGGTCCTCTCGCACACTCACCCGCACCGAGACCAGCACCACCGCGTCTTCGACCAGCATCGTGCCCAGGGCGGCGAAAGCCGTGGGAAAGAACAGTATTTCGGCCCCGGCATCCAGGTCTTCCAGCCGGACGATCGCCCACGGCTCGCCCTTCTTCGTCACCCGGCGGTCGATCGCCGCGACGATCCCGCCCACCGTGCCCTTCCATCCGTGCGGCAGCCGCTTGTCCCCGATGTCGGCCAGCGACGCGTCACAGCGCGCCGCCAGCACGGGCGCGACGTCGTCGAGCGGGTGCGCGGACACGTACAGTCCCAGCATCTCCCGCTCGAAACTCAACAACCGGTCCCGCTCCCATTCGCGCTCCGGCACCGGAATGTCGAAGGCCGACACGACATCCGGCTCGGTCACGCCCGCGGAGAACAGGTCGAACTGGCCCCGGGCGGCGGCCTTCTTCGTGCTCATCGCCGCGTCCACGGCCTCGCCGAGGATCTCGGACAGCCCACCGCGCGGATGCCCCAGTGAATCGAAAGCCCCCGCCTTGACCAGGGATTCGACGACCTTCTTGGTGCAAGCCGCCGCATCGACCTCGGCGAGGAAGTGGGAGAAACCGCGAAAGGGGCCCCGTGCGCGCGCCCGCACGATCGCCTCGACCACCGGTTCGCCGACGTTGCGGACCGCGCCGAGCCCGAATCGGATCGCCTCGCCGGCGCAGGAGAATGTCGCGGCCGACTCGTTCACATCCGGTGGCAGCACCCGGATTCCGCGCTTGCGGCAGTCGGCCAGGTACACGGCGGACTTGTCCTTGTCGTCGCCGACCGAGGTGAGCAGCGCCGCCATGAACTCGGCGGGGTAGTTCGCCTTGAGGTAGGCGGTCCAGTACATGACCAGGCTGTATCCCGCCGCGTGCGATTTGTTGTAGGCGTAGCCCGCGAACGGCAGCACCGCCTCCCACAGCGCCGTCACGGCGGCGTCGCTGTAGCCGTTGTCCCGCATGCCTTTTCGGAAGTTCTCGAACTCCATGGCGAGCACCTCGGGCTTCTTCTTGCCCATCGCGCGGCGCAGCAGGTCGGCCTGGCCGAGCGAGTACCCGGCCACGCGCTGCGCGATCTGCATGATCTGTTCCTGGTAGACGATCAGCGCGTAGGTCTCCGACAGGATCTCGCGCAGCGGATCGTCGAGTTCGGGATGGATCGGTGTGACAGCTTCGCGGCCGTTCTTGCGGTCGGCATACGACCAGTGCGCGCCGACGCCCATCGGACCGGGCCGGTAGAGCGCGTTCGAGGCGACGAGATCGTTGAACTCCGTCGGCGCCATGCGCAGCAGCAGCTCCCGCATACCGGCCGAATCCATCTGGAAGACACCGAGATTGTCGCCGCGCGCGAGCATCGCGTAGGTCGGCGCGTCGTCGAGCGCGACCGCTTCGATGTCGAGCTCGATCCCCCGGTTCGCGCGGATGTTGTCGAGGCAGTCACCGATCACGGTGAGCGTGCGCAACCCGAGGAAGTCCATCTTGAGCAATCCGATGGCCTCGCACGACGGATAGTCCCAACCGGTGATGACCGCGCCGTCCTGCGGCCGCTTCCACAGCGGCACCACGTCCAGCAGCGGCTCGCTGGACAGGATCACCGCGCACGCGTGCACGCCCGCGCCGCGCACCAGCCCTTCCAGTCCGACGGCCGTGTCGTGGATGCGCCGCACATCCGGATCGGTGTCGATGAGTGCGCGCACAGCGGCGGCCTCGCCGTAGCGCTCGTGCGACGAATCGGTGATGCCCGCCACCGGAATGTCTTTGGCCGCGACGGCGGGCGGGAGCGCCTTGGTGATGCGGTCGGCCACCGCGAAACCGGGCTGACCGAAATGCACACGCGCGGCGTCCTTGATCGCCGCCTTGGTCTTGATGGTGCCGAAGGTGATCACCTGCGCGACCTTCTCCGCGCCCCAGCGCTCGGTGGCGTAGCGGATCATCTCGCCGCGGCGGCGGTCGTCGAAGTCGATGTCGATATCCGGTGCGGACGGGCGCTCCGGGTTCAGGAACCGCTCGAACAGCAGTCCGTGCTCGATCGGGTCGATATTGGTGATCGAGAGCGCGTAGGCGACCAGCGATCCGGCCGCCGACCCGCGCCCGGGGCCGACCCGGATGCCCACCCGTCGCGCGTGCGCGACCAGGTCGCCGACCACGAGGAAGTAGGCGGGAAATCCCTTGTCGCGGATGATGTCCAGCTCGAAGTCCGCGCGGTCACGATAGGTCTGCGGGACGCCGCCCGGGAGGCGCCTGCGCAGGCCGGCGTCGACCTCGCGGCGCAACCAGCTGTCCTGGGTGTGTCCCTCGGGCACGGGGAAGACCGGCATCCGGTCGCGCGCCGCCCACACGTCGTCGTACGACTCGACGCGTTCGGCCAAGGCCAGGGTGGCATCGCAACCGCCGGGCACCTCGTCGTCCCACAGGGCGCGCATCTCGGCCGCCGACTTCAGGTAGTAGCCGTCGCCGTCGAATCGGAAGCGGGTGGGATCGGAGAGGGTCTTGCCGGTCTGCACGCACAACATCGCCTCGTGGGCAGGAGCCTGCTCGCGCCGCACATAGTGACAGTCGTTGGTCACCAACGGCGTCAGACCGACTTTCGCGCCCACCGCGAGCAGGTCCTCCCGCACCCGGCGTTCGATGCCGAGACCGTGATCCATCAGTTCGAGGGAGAAGTTCTCCGGCCCGAAGATGTCGCGCCAGCGTCCGGCGGCCTCATAGGCAGCGTCGAACTGGCCGAGCCGCAACCGGGTCTGCACCTCGCCCGACGGGCACCCGGTCGTCGCGACGATGCCCGCCGCGTGCTCGGCGATCAACTCGGCGTCCATGCGCGGCCACTTGCCCAGCTGCCCTTCGAACGACGCGAGCGAGGAGAGCCGGAACAGATTCCGCAGTCCGGTCGCGTTCACGGCGAGCATCGTCATGTGCAGGTACGCGCCCGATCCGGAGACGTCGTCGGACTTCTGCGACGGATCGCCCCAGCGCACGCGCTCGGTCGAGAACCGGGATTCCGGCGCGATGTACGCCTCGATCCCGATGATCGGCGTGACGGCCGACTGCCGTGACCGCCGATAGAACTCCGCCGCGCCGTACATGTTGCCGTGGTCGGTCATGCCCACGGCGGGCATGCCGAGCCGTTCGGCCTCGGTGAACAGCGCGTCGACCTTGGCCATGCCGTCGAGCATCGAGTACTCGGTATGGTTGTGCAGATGGACGAAGGATGCGCCGGTCATAGATCTCCCCTGTGCGGCCTGTCTCGCGCGAGAACGGAACGGAATTCAGGTGTTCCAGCGGATATTCACGCTGGAAACGAGGTCAATCCGACCAGCAAGAATGCCGCCCGTCGAACAAGGGACACGCACTCATGAACAACCAAACGTTGTACTTCGAGGGCCGATGACCGAACTCGACCTCGGCGCGCTCCGCGCGTTCACCGCCGCGGCGGAGGAGCGACAGTTCAGCCTCGCCGCCGCCGTGCTCGGCATCAGCCAGCAGGCGGTGTCGAAGCGGATCGCGAAACTCGAGACCGACCTGGGTGTGCCGCTCTTCGACCGGGTACCCGCCGGGATCGTGCCCACCAGGGCCGGCGCGCGGCTGCTCCCGCACGCGCGGTCGCTGCTGGCGCTCGCCGACGACGCGGTCGCCGCCGTGCGCGCCGACCCGCGCCCGCTGCGGGTGGCGATGCTGGGCGAGCGGCAGGCCACGATGCGCTCGGTGCGGTACTACCTCGACCGGCATCCCGAGACCGACACCGAGATCGTGCTGTCCAACGCGTTCAACACCTCGCGGGAGGCGCTGCTCAGCGGGCGCGCCGACGCGGCGTTCGCCCGCGCGCACGGCGGTCCGCGGCCACTTCCGCGGCGTATCCACGCGGTGGCGGCGTATGTGGAGCCGCTGCACCTGCTGGTCGGCCGCGAGCATCCGCTCGCGGGGAAATCAGCTGTCGCGCTGGACGATCTGCGGGACCACCCGGTGTGGGTGCCCGGCGCGTCGGTGCCGTCGGAATGGCGCGACTTCTACGAGCGCCTGGCGGAGGCCGGCGGCATCACGATCGACACGGCCGCGCGAGCGGAGCGGTTCACCGCCGTCGACACCAGCCGCGGGCCCGCGCCCATCACGGCGCTCGTGGATCTGATCGCGACCTCCGATCACCTCGCGACGTTCAGCGGCGACGGGTTCCATAATCCCTGGCATCCGCACTTGCGGCGGGTGCCGATCGTGGATCCGACCCCCGCGTACCCGCACGCGCTGCTGTGGGACAGCACCAACGGGCACCCCGGGCTGGCGCATCTCGTGGCGCACTTCGCGGAGCACTACAACCGCGACGAGGCGGCCGAGTGCTGGGTCCCCGACGCCGATCGCGCGCTGTTCGGCGTGGGGACCTGACCGCGCTCAGAGGTGGGATTCGAGGGCGTCGGCCTCGGCACGCAGGCGCCCGGCCCGGTCGGCGCTGCCGCTAGCGTCGTATTCGGTGGCGGCGGAACGGCGTTCGGCGATCTCGGCGCGGACGACGGCTTCGATGTCGGATTCGCTGAGGGTGCGCCGCGCGACCTCCGCGCTGCCCACGCCGACGGGGCTGCCCTCGAGGGCGCCGGCGCGCCGGTCACCGAGGTCGACGGCGCCGGCGTTGTCGATTGCGCCCAGCGCCGAGCGCAGCGCCGAGATGGCCGCTCCGTCGCGCGCTTTGATCGCCGCGGGCAGCGCGGCGCGAAGCCGGTCCCGTAAGGGCAGGGTGCGGTAGGTGGACATGGATTCCTCCGATCGTGCGCCGGGCGGCGGGACGAGCCCGCCCGGAAGGGTGGTCAGGGCGTGACGATCGCGAAATCCGGGTCGGGTTCGTCGAGCATGCTCACCAGCGCGGCGAGCGTGGTGGGGTCGCCGTCGATCACGATGTCGCCCGCGGCGACGGCGACGCCGAAGTCCTCCCCCGCGAGCAGCACGCGGATCAGCGTGGGACGGGTGAGCGTGAACTCGGTGTCGGGAGCGGGCAGCGGCACCTCGGCGGGCTTGTCGTAGTGGCTGAGCCTGCCGTTGCGCAGTTCCACCCGGTGGACGCGCTCCTCGTCGGTGAAGCGCCAGTCGGTCACCACCCGGGCTTCCCACGCCTTCGGGCCGTCCACGCGCAGCGCCAGCGCGTCGAAGATCTGCTCGACCGTGAGCGCGGCCAGCACCGACGGCGCGTCGGTGCTCGTGGGCGTGCCGAACGATCCGTACCGCAATTCGTAGGCGCCGCTGAGGTAGAAGTTGCGCCAGGTGGCGTTCTCCGCGCCGTAGCCGAGTTGTTCGTAGGTGGCGGCGAGCAGATCCTTGGCCTCGTCGTTGTGCGGATCGGCGAACACCACGTAGTCGACGACCTGCGCGACCCACCGGAAATCGCCGTCCGCGTACGACTTGCGCGCCTTGCGCAGCACCTCCTCGGCGCCGCCCATGAATTCCACGTGACGGCGGGCGGATTCGACCGGCGGGTGCGGCCACAGGTGCGCCGGGTTGCCGTCGAACCAGCCCAGATAGCGCTGGTAGATCGCTTTGACGTTGTGGTTCACCGAGCCGTAGTACCCGCGCGCGTGCCACGCCCGCTCCAGCGCGGGCGGCAGCGCGAGCTGTTCGGCGATCTCGGCCCCGACGTAGCCCTGGTTCAGCAGGCGCACCGTCTGGTCGTGCAGGTACCCGTACAGATCCCGTTGCAGGCCGAGGTATTCCACCAGCCGGTCGGTACCCCACACCGGCCAGTGGTGCGAGGCGAACACCACGTCGGAGCGGTGGCCGAACAGGGTGATCGTCTCGGTGAGGTAGGCCGCCCACGCGTGCGGGTCGCGCACCTGCGCGCCGCGCAAGGTCAGTAGGTTGTGCAGGGTGTGGGTGGCGTTCTCGGCGGTGCACAGCGCCCGGTGGTCGGGGAAGTAGAAGTTCATCTCCGCGGGCGCCTCGGTGCCCGGGGTGAGCTGGAAGATCATCCGCACACCGTCGACGGTGAGCTCCTGCCCGGTCTCGGTGATGTCGACGGTCGGTGCGATGAGAGTGACCGAGCCGAGCGAATTGGTCTGGCCGAGACCGGCACCCACCTGTCCCAGCGGACCGCGCGGCAACACCGCCCCGTACATGTAGGCGGCGCGGCGCGCCATGGCCGGGCCCGCGAAGACGTTCTCCGACACGGCGTGTTCGAGGAAGCCGACGGGCGCGATCACCGGAATCCGGCCCGACGTGGCGTCCTCCGGCGCGGCGACGGCCAACGCGCCGCCGAAGTGATCGACGTGCGAATGGGTGTAGACCAGCCCGGTGACCGGCCGGTCACCGCGATGCGCGCGATACAGCCGGAGCCCGGCCGCGGCCGTCTCCAGGGACACCAGCGGGTCGATGACGATCACGCCCCGCTCCCCTTCGACCAGCGTCATGTTCGACAGGTCCAGTCCCCGGATCTGATAGATCCCCGCCGTCACCTCGAACAGGCCCTGCTTCGCCGCGAGGCCGGACTGCCGCCACAGGCTCGGGTGCACCGAATCGGGGTAGGGTTCACGCAGGAACGCGTAGGAGTCGTTGTCCCACACCACCGAACCGTCCTCGGAGGTGACCGCGCCCGGTTCCAGCGCCGCGACGAACCCGCGGTCGGCGTCGGCGCGGTCGGTCTCGTCGGTGAAGGGCAGTTCCTCCGCCGCGCGCCGCTGCCGGGCGACGATCGCGTCGCTCGGCCGGGTCACCTCACCCATCGTGTCCTCCTCGATCCGTGCCGTTACCCGTCCACAGCCCCCGATCCGCTCAGCCCGGTGGTTGCACCGCCCCCACATAGGTCGCGACACCGCCGGCGAACAGCACGGCCACCGTCGTCGCGGCGACGACGCGGTTCGCCCGGTCGCGGTGCCCGGTGCGCAGGCGGTGGCTGCGCACCATGCCGGCGACGGCGACGGCGACCAGCGTGAGCGCGGCGGCGATCGGGGCGAGCGCGGCGCCGCGCCACCCGCTGGTGAGCGCGTAGGCGACGAACAGCGCGGCCACGACCACCGCGCCGAGCGCGGTGCGCCGCCAGGCGAGCGCGGTGCGCTCCGGGACCAGAGTGGAATCGCGGATGCTCATCGCAGCAGCACCGCCACGCCCGCGAGGACGGCGACGACCCCGACGCCCGCCGAAAGTATCGGCACCAGCAGGGTTTCCGGCAGCGGATCACCGCGCCGCATGGCCCGTCCGACCCGCCGCCAGTTGAAGTACGCGCCGACGGCCACGATCACCGCGAGCACGACGCAGCTCACGGCCAGCGCGCGGCGCAGCCCCGCGAGCTCGAAGCTCTGCACCAGGGTGTGCACGGCGACGCCACCGGCCAACAAGCCGAGCGAGGTGCGCATCCACGCGAGGAACGTGCGTTCGTTGGCGAGGGTGAAGCGGTAGTCGATGACGTCCTCGCCGTCCTCCGATTCCGAACCCACGTCGGGCAACGTCATCGCGCACCCACGGGGAATTCGAACGCCGGCTCGCCCAACCATGCGCGGGCCACCTCCGTGGTGACCACACCGTCGCCAGGATGCACGGGAATCACTCCGTCTCTGGTCCGTTCCGGGCCGCGGGCAAACCGACCGCAACGCCAGACTAACGGCAGACCGGACGGCCGTCCACGAGCCTCGCCGACGCGTCCACCATGCCGGTGACCACCGGTTTTCACGCCGCTTGCGGGCCGGTGAACTGCGCATCGGCATGCGGGCGCGCGTGACCCGCCCACGTTTCAGGACCGCCGACGCCGTCCCGAGGAACCCTCTGTGGTCAGCGGGCGAGGGCACCACCGGATCCGCGGTGCGTGCCACCACGCCGTCGCGCTCGAGGTGGCGCGGGGTGCGAGTGAGCGTCTGGTGGTGCAGGCCGTCGATCTCACGGCCCGGTTCGATGATCCGCTCGCGGCCGACGCCCGTGCTGCCGGACTGCGCCGGAGTCCTCCGCCCATCGGATACCGGGGTCGCCCGGTTCTGGTCCGCCCGATCGCGTTCGGGCACCGTAGGAGTCGGCGCCCCGCCTTCGTTCAGGCGCGCGGGTGGGCCTGGTCGTGCACCTTCTTGAGTCGTTCGATCGACACGTGGGTGTAGAGCTGGGTCGTCGCCATGCTGGCGTGGCCGAGGAGTTCCTGCACGACGCGCAGATCCGCCCCGCCCTCCAGCAGGTGCGTCGCGGCGCTGTGGCGCAGGCCGTGCGGGGCGATGCTCGGCGCCCCCGGGATCGCCGAGACGACCTCGTGTACCACGGTTCTCGCCTGCCGCTGGTCGAGGCGCTTGCCGCGGCGGCCGAGGAGCAGGGCGCGGCCCGAGTGCGCCGTCGCCAGCGCCGGGCGGCCGTGGTGCAGCCACTCCCCCATCGCCTGATCGGCGGGGCCGCCGAACGGGACCGAGCGCTCCTTGTTGCCCTTGCCCAGCACCCGGATCAGCCGGCGTTCCCGGTCCACGTCGTCGATGTCCAGCCCGCACAGCTCGCCCACCCGGATGCCCGTCGCGTACAACAGCTCCACGATGAGCCGGTCCCGCAACGCCATCGGATCGTGCTGGGCCGCACCGGATTCCGCCGCGTCCATGGCCTCGATCGCCTGTTGCCTGCCGAGGACGGCGGGCAGCGTGCGGTGCGCCTTCGGCGCGCCCAGCCGCAGACCCGGGTCGGCGCTCAGCCGTCCGGTGTCGGTCAGCCACGCCGTGAACGTCCGCGCCGAGGACGCTCGCCGCGCCATCGTGGTGCGGGCCGCGCCCTTGGCCGCCAGCTCCGCCAGCCAGGACCGCAGCAGGCCCAGATCCAGTTCCCGCACCGACGAATCCGCCGACCGCGTGTACAGGTGCGCCATCAGCGACCGCGCGTCCCCCAGGTAGGCGCGCACCGTGTGCTCCGACCGGTTCCGCCCCAGCCGCAGATGCCGTCCGTACTCGGTCAGCAGCGCTTCCAGATCCTCCGGCAGTGACTCCACCCCACCACCGTCGCGCCCACCGCACCGCTTGGCAAGCCCACGCGCCGAACCGCCGCCACCACGGTCGGAAGCCGCGAAGATCGCGTCCACCGGCTCGTACGGCCGCGCGATCGGCACGGCGATCCGCTCCCGGTGCACATCGGTCACCGCTTTCGGACTCGCGGCGCGCGTCCACCCGCGGTCGATCCCGCAAGTCCGCACAGCTGCGCTCGTCGTGAAGACCGGTCTGGATGCCGGGAGCATCGTGAACCGGCGGACGCCAGCCGTTGCGCGCGAACGACCACCGGTCTCGCGCCACGGTTGCGGGCGCCGCACCCGCCACCGAGCATGCCTGCGCGAGCGCGCGCCACAACGTCGCGCCGAAGACGGTCAGAACGTTCATCAGCCGGTCCTCCCGCGCACGCTTCGGCTGGGCTCGGTTCGGTGCCAGCCCGTTTCGTCCAGGCCGACCAAGCCCGCGAGTTCCATCGCGACCAGCGCGGCGCGGATGGTGTGGAGGGGCAGGCCGGTGGTGCGGAGGAGTTCGTTGGGGAGGCGGGAGCCGACGGCGGGCAGGGCCGCGTAGACGGTGGCTTGATCGCCCGCGAGGCCGGCCGGGATGTCCGGGGCCGCGGGCGCGACACCCGGCAGCGCCAGGTGCAGCGGGCCCGCTTCGTCGATCACGTCTTCGGCCGAGGTGACCAGGTGTGCTTCGCCGTCGCGGATCATGCGGTGACAGCCGGTGGACGACAGCGAGGTGACGGGCCCGGGGATCGCCAAGGCCGGGCGGCCCAGGCGGCGCGCCCATTTCACGGTGTTGCGCGCACCGCTGCGCAGCCCGGCTTCCACGACGAGCACGCCGTCGGCGAGGGCCGCGATGAGGCGATTCCTGGCCAGGAAATGATGCTTGCGGGCGGGTACGCCGGGTGGGTATTCGCTGACCACCAGGCCGGTGTCGGCGATCGCGCTCAGCAGGCGGTCGTGCTGGGCCGGGTAGGGCCGGTCGACGCCGCAGGCCAGCACCGCGATGGTGGGACCGCCCACGGCCAGCGCCGCGCGGTGCGCCATCGCGTCGATGCCGAACGCCGCGCCGGAGACGATGGTCCACCCTTGTGCCGCCAAGTCGCCGGCGATCTCGGCGGCTACGCGATCGCCGTACCCGGTACTGCACCGCGCGCCGACCACGGCCAGCGCGCGCTCACTGGATTCCAGCAGCGACCGCGGCCCGCGCACCCAGAGCACCAGCGGCACCGCGCCTTCCGCGTCCCGACCCGTGTCGAGCTGGCCCAGCCCGAGCAGGCGCCATGCGGGCCACTCCGGTTCCGTGTCAAGTCCTGCCGTGTTGCCCACGAGCTTGCCGAGAGAGGCGGACATGCGGGAAACGGGGCGACGATGTCGGTCGACGGGAGTACTCTCGTGGATCGCGGTCAGAGGGGCCATCAACGGTGGCAAGACAGAAAGAGGGGATGCCATGCGGCTGGTGGCCGCTCGTATTACGAAGTTTAAGAGCGTAACAAACTCGACGGAGTTTGACCTCGCTGGAGATGTCACAGCCTTGGTCGGAAAGAACGAGTCAGGTAAGACTGCCAGCCTTGAGGCTCTCTACCGACTCAATCCGCTCTCCAGTGGTCATCCGACCGACTTCGACGAACTGTATGACTATCCGCGTCGGTATAGGTCTAGGGACAAGGCAACCATTCCGAGCGTCGAGCCGATCAAAGCGACGTTCGAGTTGGAGCAACCCGACATCGAAGAAATCGCCAACCTGTTTGGCCCGAAAGCCCTCACGCGCAAAACCGTTACCGTATGCAAGAAATATTCGTCAAAGACGCGATACTTCGGCATCGCGGTGGACGAATTTGCAGCGGCCAAGCACCTCGCGGAAAAGGCCGGGCTGGATTCGAGTCGATATGCAGCTAATAACATAGACGAGTTCATCGCCGCTTTGCGCGCCGATGCAGACGCGGACGCGGCGGTGTCACTGGCCGATGACTTGGATGAGCGGGATCTAAGCGCCGAGGTCCGAGCCATTGTCGCCGAGCGGCTGCCGGAATTTCAGTACTTCGATGAGTACAATGTATTGCCCGACGAGGTGTCGATCGAACGCCTTCAGAACGTTCCCGAGGCTGATCTCAGGCCAGAAGAGCGCACCGCACTCGCGTTGCTTCGCCTCGCCGGTGTCGAGACGGCAGACTTCACCGAAGACGAGTATGAGAGCCGCAAAGCAGCGCTTGAGTCGGCTGCCAACGAATTGACCGACCAGTTGTTCGAGTACTGGCAGCAGAACTCGGACTTGCTGGTAGAACTCGACATCGATCCGAGAAAGGAGCCGACACCAAATAATCCGAATCGGACCGTCCCCTGGCTCAAGATCCGCATAAAGAACCAGCGGCACCGGGTAACACTCGGTATGGGTGGCCGGTCGAAGGGTTTTATCTGGTTTTTCTCGTTCTTGGTTGCGTTCTCGGAGTATGCCAACCACGCGTCGCGCCGCATTATCCTCCTCGACGAGCCTGGGTTGAACTTGCATGCCAAAGCTCAGGCCGATCTGCTGCGCTATATCGAGGAACAGCTCGCTCCTTACCATCAGGTCATCTACTCAACACACTCGCTATTCATGATTCAGCCGACGAAGCTCGAACGCTGTCGGACAGTAGAAGACATCAATAACGACGGCACTCAGATTAGCCAAGACATCTGGAAGGCCCGATCGGATACGGTGTATCCGCTCCTGGGTGCCCTTGGGGTCGATATGACGCAGACGTTGGTCATCGGAAAAGAGCAGCTACTCGTCGAAGGACCTTCGGATGTCGTGTACTTGTCCATCATGAGCGATGTTGTCCGGCGGGCCGGAGGCGTTCCCCTGGATCCTCGATGGACCATTACTCCCGTCGGCGGCTTGGACAAGGTGCCCTCCTTTGTGTCCTTGTTCGGCGGTAGTGACCTTTCGGTCGCCGTTCTGATGGATGTGGCCGCTGGCGGAAACCAGCGAATTGCGCAGCTTGCAACCCGCGGACTTCTTGAGAACAGGAACCTCGTCTATCTGACCGAGATCACTGGCACCAGTGAAGCTGACATTGAGGACCTTTTCGATGTCAGCTGGTATTTGAAACTGCTGAGCGCCTCGAAGGTCGGCCGCTTCGCGAAGTCCAAACTCAATGGAGGCGGAAGAATCGTCAAGCAGGTTGAAGCGCTTCATGGAGGACGTTTTGACCATTACCAGCCGGCCAACCATCTGATGCGCTCCCCTGGGAATCTCCTCGATCAGATCGATGATGCAACCCGCGACCGATTTCAAGATCTCTTCAACCGATTGAATCAGCTGCTGTAAGATGGATGGTCACCTAATTCGATCTCAGCTGTCGCGTAGCAGCCGCACGTTGTTGTGACCAGATGTCGATTCTCGAAGTTGCTGGTTTTCGAGTTCCAGGATGTGAATGGTTCGGGCGAACCGCTGGTTGCTCGTCCTCAGAGCGTCTCGCTCGGCGATGACGTCTGCAAGCTTGTTCCGTAGCTGGCAGTTGTCGTGGTGCAGGTCATCCGCGATAGCGGGCCGCATGTTCTGCGCCCTGACCAGGGCGTTGAATAGGTCTTTCAGGCCGGTGTGTTTGTGTGTGAGCTTGTTGCGGAGGAGCCCGGCTTCGGCGGCGAGCGACTTGATGGTCAGCTTGCCGTCGGAGCGGAGTGGAACGCCGGCCAGCAGTCTCATCATCGCCTCGGTGATCGCGATGATCTCCTGTGCGTCGGCGTGGTTTCTTTCGCCTGTGGCGGCGCTGGCCTCGGCCAGCAGTTGGCCGATGGTGGAGGCAAGTTGGGTGGTTGGTTCGCTTTGGTGCGCAGGGGCGTTCACCGGTGTGGCTCCGTGGGTGTGGGGTCAGGATTGCCGTGGTCGTGCTGGTCGATGATGTGAAGTAGAGCCTGTTGTCGCTGCCGTTGGCGTTGCTGGATGGGGTGCGGGTTCAGGCCGGAGTCGATTTCGTCTTGCAGACTGGCGATTTCGCGGCGTGCACGGTCGATGTGAGTGTCGGTTCGGGCGATGTTCGCGCAGGCAGCCTTGCAGCGGTCGAAGCTGGGCGTGGCGACGGAGCGATTGGGTTTGCCGCGGTCTGGGTCGCAGAGCGCGGTGAGTGGGTTGTGGTTGCAGGCCAGCAATGTGTCTTCGTGGTCGAACACGCGCAGGCGGGGGTTGTTGAGTATGGCCCGGTGCTGTCGGTCGGAGAGGTGTTTTCCCTGGTAGCTGTGTTGGAATTCGGCGGCGCTAGCTTTGTAGCGTTCGGCGGCGGGGCCGCTGACGTGTTCGCCGGCGCTGAGCCGGTCGGCGGCCTGGGCGAGAGTGTCGGCGAGGGTGCGTGCTCGCTCGAAGTCGAGGACTTCCAGGAGGTTGGTGCCCGCGCGGGAGCCGTAGCCCTCGCTCATGGTCAGTTCGAGGTGGCCGTATTGGATGCCGAGGGCGACGCGGCCTCCGGGAAGCCGGTTGATGAACCAGCCGACGGTCTGCCGGAACCGCGACATGACAACGCCGCCTGCGGGATCGGCGGGAACGAATTCGTGGTGGCGGCCGTGCTGGTCGGCGAGGTTGTTGACGAACGTGATGAACCGCTCGATCCGGTTGGCGGCGGTGCCGGGTGTCAAGCCGTCGCCGCGCCAGGCGCCGGGGTCGCCGGTGCGCTGGATGCCGTCTGTGACGGCGGGAAACAAGAGTCCGCCTTCCTCGGTCAATTGTTCCAGGGCGGCGATCGCGGCGGCGACTGGCGCGATCACGGTCCACGGATGTTCGCGGACCTCCCCGTCGAGACGAGTGTTGCCGTCCTCGTCGGTGACGCCCTTGAAATGCCGTCCGGCGATTCGATATCGGACGGTGCCGTTGTCACCGCCGCCGACCGGGGTGCAGCAGCCGTGTTGCAGGTGGAGGACTTCCTCGGGGCGCATGCCCGAGAGGTAGGCGATGACGATCAGGCAGGCAGTGTTCAGGTGCAGGAGCAGCGTCGGAACCTCGCTCAGGCTGATGCCGTCGACCCATCGCCGGTCGTTGACGCGGCCGGTGATTGTGATGGCCAGATCTGCTCGGGTGGAGACCGTCAGTTCGGGCCATTTGCGGCGGAGGTGGTTGGAAACGAAGCGCTGGGCCGTTGGGGCGTGGATTCCGAGAACGCTGGCGATATAGCGGATGTCGACGCTGTGTCGGCCCTGATCGTGGTCTGGTTCGCGGCGACGTCGGTTCGGTGAGAGCGGCTTGCCGGTTCCGGGGATCGGCTGGCCGGTGGCCCGCAAGCGGTCGAAGTAGTTCTTCAGGATCTGAGTGTCGTCGGGCCCTGGCTCGGACGGGCTGTGGGCCAGCAGCTGTGCTCGCGCGTCGCGGGCAGCGAAGATGTCGGCGGCCAGGTCGGTGACGAACCGCAGTGCCCAGACCAGCAACGGTGACATGGTGGCCGGATGAATCGGGACTCGGCGGTTGCGGCCTTTGGTGTTCTCGGGCGCGACCAGGTAGTCGTCTACGCCGTATTCGTCCCAGGGTGGCATCGGAATGCGGTCGGCCGGGAGCAGGTGCGGCGAGTAGGCCCAAATTCGGGTCAGGGCCATCAGTTGGCGGGCGGCGTAGTTGCGGCTGCGGCCGTCGTCGCGCAGGGTGACTGCGTAGTCGGCCAGCGTCGCGGTGTCGACGTCGGCCAGTCGCGTGATCTGGAGGCTTTCCAACCAGGTGGCGAACTGTTTCCATGCTTTGACCGTGTGCTGGATGCTGCTGGGCGTCAGCCGCGGCCGTGTGGTGGATCCGGGGCGTGTCAAGATCACGTCCGGCGTGGGTATGTTGAGCAATGCCCAGGTCAGGCGCTTGATGGTGTTGCGGAATCGCGCGGGGATCTGGTTCCAGTTCAGGGCCGTGCTGCCCGCGGTGCCTTTGGGGTTGAGGTAACTCAGTTGCCATGAAGCGTCACCGAATCGCGGGAGTCCGGTGTCGGTGATGCCTGGCCTCACGAGTTCGGCGGGAAGGACCGCGGTGGCTGGGTGGGGATCAATGAGGCGGTCGCGGCCGTGATGGAGCGGACTGGTCATGCGTCGAGCCTCCGGCTCAGCAGTTGATCGATCAGCACACGATCGCGATCGGTTGCGCGACTGCGGAGTTCGGTCCGCTCGGCAAGCGTTGTGTGTCGCAGCAGCATGTCGCTGACTCGCGAGTAATGCGCGGCCCAGTCCGCTGCCCAGGCCGCCGGGCTGACCGCCGATCGCAGGTTGGATAGCGCCTCGTGCAGGTAGGTGATGCGTGGCAGGTGCTGCGAGGTGGCCACTGCGTTGTCGCAGGCGAAGCATTGCAGGAACGACGCCGCGCAGGGTCCGTCCGGGGTGAAGGGGCTGTGCTCGAAGTCCCGGCAGGCACCAGTGGCGGTGTCCAGGTTGCCGGCGACGAGTTCGCGGGCGCGGTCCAGCGGCATTCCGGCCTGTTGGGCGAGGGCGGCGAGTTCGGCGGTGCCCGGATCCGGTGACGATCGCAGCAGCCGCATTTTGACTGTGGCTTGGGCGTGGTCGACCGCATTCTGCAAGCCGGTCGCGACGATTTCGGTAGATTCTTCGCGGACGACGGCGTTGCGCAGCAGATAGACGTCCTCGTGGATGCGTTGGGTGTTCTGCCGTGGACCGCCGAACAGTGCTTGGTGGGTGCGACGCAGACGAATTCCGTTGACCTTCAACGGTCCTCCGTGCGGTGATTCCAGGCAAAGGGTCTCGGCCCAGATGCCGATCGCGTGTTTGGGGGCGCCGATCAGCCAGGGCGACCGATCGGATCCGCTGCGATTGATCCGGTGGCCGACCAGTAGGCGGCGGGTCGGCTGGCCTAGCGTCTCTAGGGACTCCCGTGTCGGGTTGGTGATGGCGATCACCTGGCGCAGAGCGTGTCCCGGTGAGCCTTGGCCGAGATCGACCAGGTTGTTGCTGGCGTGTTTGCGCCCAGCGGGACGCCGATGTTTGACGGTGGAGACCCGGTGGATCTCGACGTCGCCTATGCCGCCGTCGGGCCGGAAGTCCGGGACCTCCATCGTCTCGAGCACCGACAGATTCCATCCTTCTTCGCAGATCAGCAGCGTGGCCAACGCGCCGATTTCGCGGCCGGACGGGAACAGCATCTGTATGACCCCTTGATAGCCGCCGGAGACCCGTCGGCAGACGCGCCGCACTCGCTCGTGGAGCTGTCCGTCCGCGTAGCGGTCGACATCGCCGGTGCGGGCGATCTGGTCCAGGAGCGCGCCGACCTGACCGTCCTTGCTGTCCGCGGGGAACTCGCCGCCGCGGTAGCGGGTGAGCAGTTCTCGCCCCGCAGTGATGCGCTGTTCGATTCGGTGTGCCGTGTGGCGGACCAGGCTTCGGATCACCTTGAACTCGGCCAGGGTGTATGCCTCGACCTGCTTGGGACGAGCGGTTTTCCGCGTCCGTGTGGACATCGCCTGCCGAGTGTCGGCAGGCAGTTCCGCCGCTGCGTTCAGGATCTGCCGAACAACCAGCTGACCGCCATGGCCCCAGCCGCGACCGGATATCAGCCACTGGGACCAGGCGGCCGGCGTGATCTCCGCAACCCGCTGGGGCGGGGCGTCCAACTCAGCGGCGAACGCCAGGAAGCGTTTGAGCAAACCCCCGTATTTCCGGCAGGAGTAGTAGCGGGTCCAGGTGCCCGTTGATGAGCACTGGCGAGCAAACCCAGCAACCAGCTCGCGCCGCAGCTCCTCCGGGCCCGCGGCGTCGCGGAAATCGATGACGCCGAGATGTTCGCCGTCTTCGGCGACGACATCGACCACCAGGCCGTCAGCGGACACATTGCTCGGCCGCCGATAGCCGCCGGGCGGCAGCACGGCGCGTTTGCCCGGGCTCACGCGGTGGCCGCCGCGGAAACATCGAGGACCAGGCCGGTCTGCTCCGCGAGGCGTGCCAGCAGCTCGTCCGTGTCCTCGGCTGGGGTGTCGTTGAGCAGAGTGTCGAGCTGCAAACCGCGGACGGGTTCGAGGTAGACGTTCTTCGTGGTTTCCTCCGACGCATGGCCGAGGAGGTCCTTCACCATCGTCCAGACGTTGCCGTAGACGGTTTCGTAGTACTTGCGTTCGGACGGTGTCAGCCCGAGCCGACGATCCAGCGCGTAGTGCAGAGAGATCAACTGCTGCAAGGCGAACGAATGCCGGAGCATGTGGGGAGAGCAGAACACCCGCATGCCCTGCGCCTGACAGCGAGCGTTCGCCAGGCCGAACACCCTGTTCCAGGAGCGGTAGCGCATCGGCAAGCCCGACTCGGTCAACCAGACCGCCAGGGGCTCAAGTCCGTTCTCACCCTCGATGTAGAGGTCCAGCCGGTCCAGGTCATCGAGGGTGTCCAATGTGCCCATGCCGAGTCGGCCGCTGGCATCCACCCAACGGACCGAACCTCGGGGGCTTATGTGTTGGACCAGCCGCCGGTTCGGCAGTCGGTCGTAGATCCCGGTGCGTTGCGCCCGAGCGACGGCCTCGGCGCGGGTGCTGACACAGTATGCCTCCACCGCCTTCAATACGCTGCGCTCCACGTAATAGAACCGACCGGAGCGTTTGGCGACGTCCCGCGCGACATGGCCTGCGTAGTATCGCTGCCTCGCCGTCGTCGTATCCGGCAGCTCGGGCAGCAGCAGCGTGCCAGCCTCCCTGCGGCGCAGGCCACTGCTGAGCACGAAATCGGCGAAAGCGGTGTCGCGGCCGTCGTTGCGGCCCCGCCAGGTCACGTTCGGCAGCCCAGCAGGGGTATAGCCGCGCAACCCGACGTCCCGCCATGCGCGGTATGCGCGTGGCGTCAGCCACTTCACATTGCTGCTGCGGTAATCGGTCGGCGCCAGCTCCGGAACCTCCACGGAACTGCCGTCCGGCAGCTGTTTGGTGCGCAACACCACCGGGCTTCCGGCCATGTGCCTGTGTCGCACCGCCCAGTCATAGAGCATCCGGAACGCTGCAAGTTCCCGGCCCCATTTCGAGCCGCCGATCCTATGCGGATTGTTCTTGTCCCGGCGGCGCCAGTACTCGTAGTCCTCCAGGTCACCCGCGGTGATTCGGTCCCAGTTCAGTCCTCGCTGCCACAGGAAGGTGAACAACAATCGGTAGTCCAGGACGTAGGACTCTTGTGTGCCCGCAGCGCGTAGAGCGAATTTCGAACGGCGGAAGAATTCGCTCAGCCGAGGGTCGACCCGGAAGTCCGGAGATACCAGAATCGGCTGCCGATCGCGCAGGCCAAGGCGTCTCTCCCTCTCCCTCAGATCCCCCTCGGCCCCGCCCTGACCAGTCCAGAACAACATCCACTCGTCCGACATACCACCCCATCAGCTCACAACATGACCTTGAACAACACGGGGAACGTACACGGAACTCGGCGTCGTCGGGGGTGACCACCCGGCCACCGATCCGCGCCATGGTTTCGAGATCCGCTGCCGCCGAATCGATCCCGCGCCGCTGCCGCGTGGGTCCGCGCAGCGATCCAGGCAGCTCGCGCTCCCGCACCGCGCGGGCCGCCTCCACCACGCCGACCGATTCGATCAACGCCGACAGCGGCGCACACGGCCCCTCCACCACACGCGAGAGGTACACCCACGCCAGCCGCCGCTCCTCGACGGCACCGGCCGTGGACCCCGTACCGGGCGGGACCGCTTCGACGGTCGCCCCGATCTCGGCGTCACGCCGCCCGCCCGCGCCCGACACCGCCGAGGCTTCCCCGCGATCTTCCGTCACCACGCACTCCGCGACAGCACCCGCATCACGCCCAGCACCGCGCACCGCCGCAGGAACACCGCGCCCACTCTCTACCCCGCACTCCGCACCAGAGTCCACCCCGCACCGCACATCGCCACCGGACACCAACCCGACACCACCGCGCCCGCCTCGCACCACGCACTCCGCGACAGCGACCGCCTCGCACCCCGCACCCGCACCAGGCACCGCGGCATCACCGCGCCCACCCGCTCCCCCACACTCCGCACCAGCGTCCACCCCGCACCTCACGCCACCACCGGCCATCGCGGCACCATCGCCGCGCCCACCCGACACGCAGCGCGCTACGGCCTCCTCATCGCATCGCGCGACCTCACCGGACGTCACCCCGCCCGCACCCCGCCCGCCCGGCACCATGCACTCCGCAACGGCTTCCCCACCGCACGCCACACCCTCACCCGACACAGCCCCGGCACCCTCACCGCTGCTCACTGCGCACCTCGCTGCCGGAAGTTCAACGCCAGCATGACGTCCTGGGCGCTGGGCACGTCACCGCCGCGCAGGTCGCAGATGGTCCAGGCGACGCGGATGGCGCGGTCGGCGCCGCGCGCGGACATCCGGCCGGTGCGCAGCGCCGCCTCGACAGGGGCGACGGATTCGCGGGGCAGGCGGAAGCGTTGGCGCAGTGCGTGTCCGGGCACCTCGGCGTTGGTGCGCCAGCCGAACTCGCGCCAGCGGTGCAGCGCCGCCGCGCGGGCCGCGCCGACGCGTTCGCGGACCACGGCGCTGCTCTCGGCGGCCTCCGAACTGAACGTGGCGCCGGCCTGGCCGTGCATCTGCACCCAGATGTCGATGCGATCCATCAGCGGGCCGGACAGCTTGCCCAGGTAGCGGCGGCGGGCCAGTGGTGCGCAGATGCAGTCCACGTCGCGCGCGGGCGCGCAAGGGCACGGGTTGGCCGCGAGAACGAGCTGGAAGCGGGCCGGGTACCTGGCCACGCCGTCGCGCCGCGCGATCCTGACCTCGCCCTCCTCCAGCGGAGTGCGCAGGGCCTCCAGCACTTTCGTGCCGATCTCCGCGCACTCGTCCAGGAACAGAACGCCGCGATGGGCGCGGCTGACCGCACCCGGGCGGGCCGCCGGAGAACCGCCGCCGACCATGGCGGTAGCCGACGTCGAGTGGTGCGGGGCGACGAACGGCGGTGCGGTGACGAGCGGGTGGTCCCCCGACAGCGCGCCGGCCACCGAGTGGATGGCCGTCACCTCCAGCGCCTCGGCCTCCGACAACGGCGGGAGCAGACTCGGAAGCCGCTGCGCCAGCATGGTTTTCCCGATCCCGGGCGGCCCGGTGAGCAGCAGGTGGTGGCCGCCCGCCGCGGCCACCTCGAGCGCCCATCGCGCCTCGTCCTGCCCCACCACCTCGCTGAGATCGCCCTGCGCGGTGACGACGTCGGGCACCACGCCGTCGGGTTCGGACAACTCGCCCTCACCTCGCAGCCACGCGATCACCTGCCGCAGGCTGGGCGCACCGAGCACATCGATGCCGTCCACCAGCCCCGCCTCGCCGAGCGCGGACTCCGGCACGATCGCGGCCGTCCAGCCCGCGTTGCGCGCCGCGATCACCGCCGGCAGTACGCCGCGCACGCGGCGCACCCGCCCGTCCAACGCGAGCTCTCCCAGCAGGACGGTCTTCGCCAAACGCTCCGAAGGCACCGAACCGGCCGCGTCCAGGACGGCGATGGCGAGCGCCAAGTCGTACACGCTGCCGTTCTTGGGCAAGGTCGCCGGGGACAGCGCGAGCGTTACCCGCCCGTCGGGCCACTTCTCGCCGGTGTTGGCGACGGCCGCGCGGACCCGGTCGCGGGATTCGGCGAGCGCGGTGTCGGGCAGCCCGACCAGGTGCACCGACGGCAGCCCTTGCCCGATATCGGCCTCGATCTCCACGAGTTGACCGTCCACCCCGGTGACCGCGACGGAGTGGGCGCGCCCGAGCGCCATCAGAACACCGCCTCGAGGTGCCGGACCTCGGGCTGGCGCCCCCGGATGATCAGCACCGAGACCACGTCGAACCGGATGCGCCGCCACGGCCCGTCCTGTTCGGCCAGCCAGAGCAGCGCCAGCCTGCGGATGCGCTGCTGTTTGGCGAAGGTGACCGCCTCGGCGGGTGTGCCGAAACCGAAACCGGTCCGCGTCTTCACCTCGACGAAGGCCGTGGTGTCGGAGGTGCGGGCGATCAGATCGAGTTCGCCGTACCGGCAGCGCCAGTTCCGCGCGACGATCTCCATCCCCGCGGCCACCAGATACCGGGCCGCGAGTTCCTCCCCGTATGCGCCGAGCGCCTGTTTGTCTGCCACCCGACGAGCGTCGCCCACCGGCCCGGACCCGGCGCCGCGCCGACCTGGGCGAACATCAGCCCTGTGGACGGCCGTGGATCTGTGGACAACCCCGCGCGCGACCGGTCGGCCCGGCCGCGCCGCGCGTTAACCTACTCGGGAAGCCGCAGGTCGGGCTTCTCCAGCTCTTCGATGTTCACGTCCTTGAACGTGATGACCCGCACGTGTTTGACGAACCGGGCGGGCCGGTACATGTCCCAGACCCACGCGTCGCTCATCCGCACCTCGAAATACACCTCGCCATCGGCGTTCTGCGGGCGCAGCTCGACGGTGTTGGCCAGGTAGAAGCGACGCTCGGTCTCCACCACGTACGAGAACTGACCGACGATGTCCTTGTACTCGCGATACAGCGAGAGCTCCATCTCGGTTTCGTACTTCTCGAGGTCCTCGGCACTCATCGGGTGGAATGTCCTCCTTCTCGCCGCACTGCGTCGTCTGCGGACATCATCGCGCATGGGCGGCGTCGGTAGCCACTCGGCCGTCTCCGACAGCGTCTTCCGCGGCCGTTCGGACCGCGTCGGCGACCCTCGAACCCGAGGTCATGGCCAATGCTTCCCGCACGTTCCGCCACGAACGGCGGTGTTCGTCACACGGTCCGAGCGCGTTCAGCGCGGCGGTGTGCTCGGGCGTGTTGTAGCCCTTGTGCGCCGCGAAGCCGTATCCGGGGTGGCGCGCGTCCAGCTCCACCATCATCCGGTCCCTGGTCACCTTGGCCAGGATGCTGGCCGCCGCGATGCAGGCCGCCGCGCCGTCACCACCGATGACCGGCAGTGACGGCACCGGGATACCGGGCACCCGGAATCCGTCGGTGAGCACATAGCCGGGCGTGTGCCCGAGCCCGGCGACGGCGCGGCGCATGCCCTCGATATTGGCCACGTGGATGCCGATCGCGTCGATCTCCCACGACGGGACCACGACGACCTTCCAGGCCAGCGCCAGCCGCGTGATCACCGGGAACAATTCCTCGCGCGTGGCCTCGGTGAGCTTCTTGGAGTCGTCGAGCCCGGCGAGCTTGTCGTAGGACTTGGGCGCGAGCAGACAGGCCGCCACCACCAGCGGACCCGCGCACGGACCGCGCCCCGCCTCGTCGACGCCGGCCACCGGGCCCAGACCGCTGCGGATCAGCGCCGCTTCCAGCGTGCGCAGCCCCGACGCCTTGCGCATCACGACACGCGGCGGCCATGTCCGGCCCGCCGTCACTGCGTTTCCCACTCCGGCTCGCCCCACCGTTCGATTATCCTGCGACCGCGCCCGTCAGTTCGTCTGCGGGTTCTGCGAACCCACCGTGCCGATCCGGGTCGGCGGCCAGATCTTCACGATCGTCTTGCCGCGGACGTTGTCGACGGGGACGGTGCCGGTCAGATCGTCGCGCACGTGGAAGCGGGAGTCCGACGACTGGTTGCGGTTGTCGCCCATCACCCACAGGTGGCCCTCGGGCACCTCGATGGGACCGAATTCCCGCCCGCTGACGGGGCAACCGACACCCGCGCACTGGCCGGGGGTGTACGGGAAGTCATAGACGGCGTACGGCTCGTCCAGGGGTTTGCCGTCGACCAGCACCCGGCCCTGTTCGTCGCAGCACTGCACGGTCTGGCCGCCCACCGCGATCACGCGCTTGACGAGATCGTTCTCGTCGGGCGGCACCAGGCCGAAGAAGGAGAGGAAGTTCTGGAGTCCGCGGATCACGACGTTGTCGGAGCGGATGGACTGGTACCGCTCGTTCCAGGACGGCGGTCCCACGAAGACGACCACGTCGCCCGGCTGCGGCTCGCCACTGCCGTAGTAGCTGATCTTCTGGACGTAGATGCGGTCGCCGATCTGGAGGGTCTCCTCCATCGACTGGGACGGGATCACATACGGCCGCCCGACGAACGTGACCATCAGCGCCGCGATGACGGCGGCGATGACGATGAGAATCGGCAGTTCCTGCCAGAAAGGACGCTGCTTGCGCTGCTTCTTGTTCCGGCGCCTACCGCGCCGCCCCGGCTCCTCGTCTCCCGACCCGGACACCGACACCGACTCACTCTCGTCTGCCACGCCGAACAGACTAGCCCGGCACCATGACTGACGTATGGTGCCGGGCCAGAAGAGATCATTCGTGCCGGTTCAGGCCGAAGCGCTCAGCGCTTCTCCTTGATCTTGGCCGCCTTACCGCGCAGCTCACGCAGGTAGTACAGCTTCGCCCGGCGGACGTCACCGCGGGTCACGACGTCGATGTGGTCGATGTTGGGGCTGTGCACCGGGAAGGTGCGCTCCACGCCGACACCGAACGACACCTTGCGGACGGTGAAGGTCTCGCGGATGCCACCGCCCTGGCGACGGATCACGACGCCCTTGAAGACCTGGATGCGCTCCTTCGAGCCTTCGATGACCTTCACGTGCACATTCAGGGTGTCGCCCGGACGGAAGTCGGGGACATCACTGCGCAGCGACTTTTCGTCGACGAAGTCAAGGGTGTTCATTTTCATCCTTCTGGAGTTCGCGCGAACAGAGGACCCTGGCGGCACCTGCGTGCTCGACCGGTTCATGCTCCGAATTAGGGGGATGCTTCCGGGGTCGAACTAGCACCCGGGGCAACCCGAGCATTGTGCCAGATCAGACAGGGGCCGGGAAAATCGGCCCCGTCAGTGATCGGCGCGTTCGGGCCAGAGCGCGTGCAGGTGGTGCCGGTGATGGTGCGGCGAGGGCGGGGCCGGGATCACCGTACGGGTGAGTTCGGCCTCGGCCGCCGTGCGCACGTGCTCGACGTTCGGTTTACCGGCCACCAGGTCCTGCACGAAGATCTTCGCGCGGATCACGGGCCTGCGATAGCGGCGTTCCCGCACGATCGCCCGGTACATCAGCCGCCTGCGGTCGGCGTAACGCCAGCGCGCCCACGGCGCACCCGGCCTGCTCAGCCGCGACGCACCCACGATCAGCAGCGGCGGGAAGAACATGCCGAACAGGCCGGTCCAGATCTTGCCCTTCGCGATGACGATCGCGGCCAGCACCAGGTTGACGATCGCGAACACCACGATCAGGCCGCGCGCCCAGCCGTCGGCGGTGTCGCGGAAGTCGTTGATCTCCAGCAGCGACAGCGGGTGGAAACCGAGCAGCAGCAGACCCGTCACCGCCAGCGCGACGAACACGGCGTCCACCGAGGTGCGGCCCTGCTCCTCCCAGTAGACGTCCTTCAGGTAGTAGATGAGCGCGAACTCGTCCAGCACCAGGGCCGCGCCGACGCCGAACGCGGCCGCCAGTGCCGAGGACGTCCACCGTTCGGCGTCCTCGGCCACCGCGACCAGGCCCAGCCCGGAGCCCAGCACCAGCACCACGCCGAACACCATGTGGTGCACGTGCACGTCACCGGCGCGCAGATTCCCCGGCCACCACCGCACCTTCGCCCGGATCATCCGGACGCTGAGCCGGATGAACAGGAACCCGATGATGAATCCGAGCAGGAAACACAGCAGCGGCAGGCGGCCGTACGCGATCACATCGTCTTCGAGCCACCGCCGCATGGCCGCCTCCGCCGCCGCCTACTGTCCGAAACCAGCCCGGCGCAGCGCATCCGCCATGGAACCGCTCGGCGCGGGGGCGTTGCGCCGTGGCGAGCCCTGGGTGCGGCCCTGCTGCTGCCGACCCTGACCATTCTGCCGTGCCTTGCCGTCCCCGCGCCCGCCTCGGCCGTCACCGCGACCACCGCCACCCTCGCCGCGACCGCCCTGGCCGCGCTGGGACGCGGGCTTGCCCGCCTGGCCGGGCTCGTCGTCCAGGCGCAGCGACAGCCCGATGCGCTGCCGGGCGACGTCGACCTCGAGCACCTTCACCTTCACCACGTCACCGGACTTGACGACTTCGCGCGGGTCCTTGACGAAGGAGTGCGACATGGCCGACACGTGGACCAGTCCGTCCTGGTGCACGCCCACATCCACGAACGCGCCGAACGCGGCGACGTTGGTGACCACGCCCTCGAGCACCATGCCCGGCTCCAGGTCGGCGACCTTCTCCACGCCCGCGGCGAACTCGGCGGTCTTGAACTCCGGGCGCGGGTCGCGGCCCGGCTTGTCCAACTCGCTGATGATGTCGGTGACGGTCGGCACGCCGAACTTCTCATCGGTGAAATCGGCCGGGCGCAGGCCTTTCAGCACCGTGGAATTGCCGATGATCTCCTGCACGTCGCGGCCGGTGCGCTCCACGATCCGGCGCACCACCGGGTAAGCCTCCGGGTGCACGGCGGAGGAGTCGAGCGGGTCGTCACCGCCGCGAATGCGCAGGAAGCCCGCGCACTGCTCGAACGCCTTCGGGCCCAGCCGGGGCACGTCGAGCAGGGCGGTGCGGCTGCGGAACGGACCGTTCTGATCGCGGTGCGCGACAATGCTTTCCGCGACCGAGGACGCGATACCCGACACGCGCGAGAGCAGCGGCACCGACGCCGTGTTCACGTCCACACCGACCGCGTTCACCGCGTCTTCGACCACGGCGCCCAGCGAGCGGGCCAACAGTGTCTCGGACACGTCGTGCTGGTACTGGCCGACGCCGATGGACTTCGGATCGATCTTCACCAGCTCGGCGAGCGGGTCCTGCAGGCGGCGCGCGATCGACACCGCGCCCCGCAGCGACACATCCAGCTCCGGCAGTTCCTGCGACGCGTACGCCGACGCCGAGTACACCGACGCGCCCGCCTCCGACACGACGATCTTGGTGGGCTTGTTGCCGCCCGCCGCGCCGATGCGGTTGATGAGTTCGGCGGCGAGGGCGTCGGTTTCGCGTGACGCGGTGCCGTTGCCGATCGCGATCAGCTCCACGCCGAACCGGGCGACCAACGCGCCCAGCACCGCGAGGGACTTCTCGGTCTGACCCTGCGGCTTGTGCGGGTAGATGACCTCGGTGGCGACGACCTTGCCGGTGGCGTCCACCACCGCGACCTTCACGCCGGTGCGGTAGCCCGGGTCCAGGCCCATGGTGGCCCTGGTGCCCGCGGGTGCGGCCAGCAGCAGATCGCGCAGGTTGGTGGCGAACACGTCGACGGCGTCCTTCTCCGCCGCCTGCCGCAACCGCATCCGGGTGTCGATGCCCAGGCTCACCTGGAGCTTGGTGCGCCACGCCCAGCGGACCGTGTCGAGCAACCAGGAATCCGCCGGGCGGCCCCGGTCGGCGATGCCGAAGCGCGCCGCGATTCTCGTCTCGTACACGGTGCGCTCACCCGGCGCCGGCTCCTCGGTGTCGGGCTCGAGGTGCAGGGTGAGCACCTCCTCCTTCTCCCCGCGCAGCAGCGCCAGCACGCGGTGCGAGGGCAGCTTGTTGAACGGTTCACTGAATTCGAAGTAGTCGGCGAACTTCGCGCCCGCCTCCTCCTTGCCGGGCCGCACCGAGGAAGTCAGCTGACCCCGGTTCCACATCAGTTCGCGCAGCTCACCGACCAGGTCCGCGTCCTCGGCGAACCGTTCCACCAGGATGGCGCGCGCACCGTCGAGCTGTTCGGCGGTGTACTGCGCCGGATCGGTGGACGGGTCGGTGATCAACGCGTCGGCCACCGGCTCGTGCCCGGCCTCGCGCGCGATCTGCGCCTTGGTCCGCCGCTTGGGCTTGTACGGCAGGTAGATGTCCTCCAGCCGCGCCTTCGTCTCGGCGAGCATCAACTGCTTGTGCAGCTCGGCGTCGAGCTTGCCCTGGCTCTTGATCGACTCGATGATCGCGCCGCGACGCTCGTCCAATTCCCGCAGATAGTGCAGCCGCTCGTCCAGCGTGCGCAGTTGCGCGTCGTCGAGGCCGCCCGTCACCTCCTTGCGGTACCGCGCGATGAACGGCACGGTCGACCCGGCGTCGAGCAACTCGACGGCGGCGCGCACCTGACTCTCGCGCACCCCGAGTTCCTCGGCGATGCGCCTGCCCACACTGGCGAGGGCGGCGGTCGGCGCGGCGGTGTTCGACTCTGAACTGGCGATCTCAGGCGCTGTCGTCACGCCCACAGACTAGTCCGCCGCCGCGCGACCGCTCGCCGGGTGTGGGTGCGGCGGAGCCGATCGTGGGCTGTCGCCCGGATCGCGGCGGATCAGGCAACCTGTCCACGTGCTCGGCGAGATCGCCTGCCGGCGTGCGCACCTCGCGAGGACCGGGCCGCCTCACGCGTCGCCGAGCAATTCCTTTGCGATCTCCCGCATTTCGGCCTTGCGAATCTTGCCGGTGACCGTCATGGGGAACTCGTCGACGAGGTGGACGTACTTGGGGATCTTGAAGTGGGCGAGTTTGCCGGCGCAGAACTCGCGCAGGGACTCGGCCGTGAGCGGGGCGGCGCCGTCGCGCAGGCGAACCCACGCCATCAGCTCCTCGCCGTACTTCGGATCGGGGACGCCGATGACTTGCGCGTCGACGATATCGGGGTGGGTGTAGAGGAACTCCTCGATCTCGCGGGGGTAGATGTTCTCGCCGCCCCGGATGACCATGTCCTTGATGCGACCCGTCACCGCGATGTAGCCGTCGGCGTCCATCACGCCGATGTCTCCGGTGTGCATCCAGCGGGCGGCGTCGATCGCCTCGGCGGTCTTGTCGGGCTGTTCCCAGTAGCCGAGCATGACCGAGTAACCGCGCGTGCACAGTTCGCCCGGTTCCCCGCGCGGCACGGTGAGACCCGTTGCGGGATCGACGATCTTGACCTCCAGATGCGGGCCGACGCGGCCCACGGTGGCGGTGCGCCGGGTGAGGTCGTCGTCACGGCGGGTCTGGGTGCTCACCGGGGAGGTCTCGGTCATGCCGTAGCAGATGCACACCTCGTGCATGCCGAGCCGGTCGATGACCCGTTTCATCACCTCGACCGGGCATGGCGAACCGGCCATGATCCCGGTGCGCAATCCGGTCAGATCGGGTGCGGCGCCGGACTTCTCGAGCTGACCGTCCAGCTCCGCCAGCACGGCGATGAACATCGTAGGCACACCGTAGAGCGACGTGCAGCGTTCTGCGGTGACGGCCGACAGGGTCGCGGCCGGATCGAACGACGGGGCCGGGATCACCACGGCCGCACCGTGACTGGTCGCGGCGAGGTTGCCCATCACCATGCCGAAACAATGGTAGAACGGCACCGGCACGCAGATCCGGTCCTGTTCGGTGTATCCGCACAGCTCACCCACGAAATACCCGTTATTGAGGATGTTGTGGTGGCTGAGCGTCGCGCCCTTCGGGAAACCCGTGGTGCCCGAGGTGTATTGGATGTTGATCGGGTCGTCCGCCGACAGCGTCGCCTCGATCTCGGCCAACCGGTCGCCGTCGGCCGATGTACGCGCGACCTCGTCCCACTCCGGGCTACCGAGGATCAGCACCTGTTCCAGCCCGGGGCATTCCGGCCGGACCTCCTCGATCATCGCCACGTAGTTCGACGTCTTGAACTCCGGTGCGGCGATCACCATCCGGACCCCGGCCTGCCGCAGCACGTACCCCAATTCCGAGGTGCGGTACGCGGGGTTGACGTTCACCAGGATCGCGCCCAGCGCGGCGGTCGCGTACTGGGTGAACACCCACTCCGCGCAGTTCGGGGCCCAGATGCCGACCCGGTCACCCTTGCCGATGCCGCGCCGGGCCAGTCCGGTCGCGACGGCGTCGACGGCCGCCAGCAGCTCGCGATAGGTCCAGCGCCGGCCGGACGGAACGTCCACCAGCGCTTCGCGATCCGGATGCGCGGCCGCCGTGCGCCGCAGGTTCGTGGCGATGGTGTCACCCAGCAGCGGCGCGTCGGAGACGCCGGAGGCGTAGCTCGGCACGGCGATCATCACGCCACTCCCTGCTGACGCAGCACGAACCGCTGCACCTTGCCGCTGGGTGTCTTCGGCAGCGATTCGACGAACCGCACCCGGCGCGGATACGCGTGCGCCGCGAACTTGTCCTTGACCAGCTGCTGCAACTCGGCGGCCAGCTCCGGTGTGCCTTCGACGCCGGGGCGGGGCACCACGAACGCCTCCAGCACTTCGCCGCGCAACTCGTCGGGCAGGCCGACGACCGCGGCCTCGGCTACGTCATCGTGCAGGACCAGCACGCTCTCCACCTCGAACGGGCCGATGCGGTAGCCCGCCATGATGATCACGTCGTCGTCGCGGGCGGAGAAGTGGAAGAAGCCGTCGGCGTCGCGGGAGCCGGCGTCGCCGGTCAGGTACCAGCGGCCGTCGGCGGTGTAGCGCTGCGCGGTGCGCTCCGGGGCGTCGAGGTAGCCGAGGAACCACAGCAGCGGGCTTTGTTCGGTGTCGATGGCGACGCGGCCGAGTTCGCCGGGCGCGGCTTCCACATCGGCGTCGTCGGACAGCACCGCGCACGACCAGCCCGGCAGCTGCCTGCCCATGGAACCGAGCGGGGCGGCGGAGTCCAGATCCTCGTGCCAGGCGTTGCAGATGACCATGCCGTGCTCGGTCTGGCCGTAGTGATCGCGCACCGCGACGCCCAAGTGGCGCTCCGACCAGGCGACGACCTCCGGCGTGAGCGGCTCGCCCGCCGAGGACGCGCGGCGCAACGCGATACCGGTGGGCACGGAGTCGTCGGCGCGCAGCGCGCGGTAGACGGTCGGAGCGGCGGCGAAGTTCGTGACGCCGAACCGTTGCAGCACCTCCCACGTCAGCGACGGGGAGAAGCCCGCGTGCAGCAGCAGGCTGCGGGTGCCCGAGGCCAGCGGCGCGAGGATCGCGTAGTACAGCCCGTAGGCCCAGCCCGGATCGGCGGCGTTCCAGAACACGTCGTCGGGGCGGACGTCGAGCGCGAACTCCTGGTAGGCGTGGAACGAAGCGAGCGAGCGCACCGGGATCGGCACGCCCTTCGGGGTGCCGGTGGTGCCGCTGGTGAACAGCTGCACCAGCAGTCCGTCACCGCCGACCGCGACGGCGGCCGCCCGCGGATCGTCGGCGGCGTGGTTCTCCATCAGATCGGCGAAGCTCAGCGCGTCGGCACGGACGTCCGCGCCGGATCCGCCCACCACGGCCAGCCGCCACGGCACCTCGGCCGCGATGTCGTCGCCGGGCGCGAGCTTGGCCGCCTGGTCGGCGTCGGCGAGCACCAGCGCGGCGCGGCTCGCGTCCAAGCGGAATGCGATCGCGGGCGGCGCGAACGCCGTGAACAGCGGCACGTGCACCGCGCCGCGACGCCAAATGCCGAGCAGCGCGACGATCAGCTCCGCCGACTTGCCCATCAGTGTGGCGACCCGATCGCCCGGCTCGATGTCCAGCCCGGCCAACGCCGCCGCGAAGCGGGCCGAGCGCTCGCGCAGCTCACCGTAGGTGAGATCGGTGGCGCTCAGATCCGCCTCGATCACCGTGAACGCGACGGCGTCGGCGGGATGCCGGTCGCAGAGCAGTTCCGCCGCACAGGCGTCGGGTCCGTCGTAATCCGCCAGCAGCGCGCGCACCCGCGCGTCCGGATCGGTGCTCATGCTTGCTCTCCTCGTTGGTGATCCAGGCCACCCTGGTGTCCACTAGGATGTGCGGCACATCACGTTCGTTACTACCCCCGAAAAGGGGTGAGTCCCCATGACCACCACTCACCTGCTCCGCCCGCGCGACGGTGACGCGCTGCGCGCCGAGATCCGCTGGGTCGCAAGCCGGGCCGGTGTACCCGTGCTGTTCGGCGGTGAAGTGCACGAGGACACGCTGCTGCTCACCGAGTTCGTCGGGACCATGACCAACGGGTTGCGCGGGCTGCCGGTGCGGCGCTCCTCCGGGCTCGGCGGACGCGTCATGGAGATGCGGCGGCCCGCGTCGGTCGCCGACTACCGGCGGGCCTCGTCGATTACGCACCACTACGACGGGCCCGTGTCGGGCGAGGGCATCCGGTCGGTGCTGGCGGTGCCGGTGGTGGTGGACGACCGCACCCGCGCCGTGCTGTATGCCGCCACCCGCGGCGGCAGCCCGATGGGCGACCGCACCGCCGACCTCATGGTGCTGGCCGGGCAGCGGCTGGCCACCGAGTTCACCATTCGCGACGAGGTGGACCGGCGGCTGCGGCTGCTCGAATCGGTGACTCCCGCCGCCGCCACCGCGCCCGCCGTCACCGAGGAACTGCGCGATATCAACGCCGAACTGCGCTCGGTGGCGCGCGCCCTGCCCGACGACAACGACCTACGCGACCGGCTGCACCGCGTCTGTGCCCGGCTCACCCGCGTCCTCACCGGCGAGCCCGCCCCCGACGCGCCGCGCCTGTCCCGCCGCGAACTCGACGTGCTCGCCGAGATCGCGCTCGGCTGCACCAATCAGGAAGCCGCTCAGCGTCTTTCACTGCGGCCGGAGACGGTGAAGAGTTATCTGCGCAACGCGATGACGAAGTTGGACGCGCACTCCCGGCACGAAGCGGTGGTGACGGCGCGGCGGCTCGGCCTGCTGCCCTGAGCCGGGAGATGACCGTGCGGCGCGACGCTCGGTCGACGCGGCCGGGCCGCTGAGGCGCCGGATGGACTTCGACACGGGGATGGCGGCCGGAGAGGCGAGTACGCACTGCCGGGCCGGATGCACGGCGAGTGTCGCCCTGACAGTTCAGCGGCGCGACAGGTTTCGCATCCCGAGCTCCACGATCGCGAATCTGTCGCTCTCGTCGCAGAAATCGATCTCACAGCGCCTCGCGGAGGCGTCCGATCCGCCCGCTCGACCTGAACGCCGCCTGATGTCCGGACGGCCTACCGCTCCTCCGGGGGCAACAGGTCCGGGCGTCTTTCTCGTGTGCGTTCGAGGGATTGTTCGCGGCGCCAGGCGGCGACCTTGGCGTGGTCGCCGGAGAGGAGGATCGGGGGGACCTCGAGGTCGCGCCACACCACGGGGCGGGTGTAGCTGGGGCCTTCGAGGAGGCCGTCGGAGAACGAATCCTCTTGGTGGGACTGCTGATTGCCCAGCACGCCGGGGAGCAGGCGCACCACGGCCTCGGTCATCACCAGCACCGCCGCCTCGCCCCCGATGAGGACGTAGTCGCCGATGCTGACCTCCTCGACGCGCACGCGGCGGGCGGCGTCGTCGAAGACGCGCTGATCGATGCCCTCGTAGCGGCCGCAGGCGAACACCAGGTGCCGCTCGTCCGCCCAGCGGTGCGCGGTGGCCTGCGTGAACGGCACGCCCGCCGGGGTAGGGACCACCAGCAGGGCGTCGTCGGGGCACACCTCGTCCAGGGCGTCACCCCACACGGTGGGCTTCATGACCATGCCGGGGCCGCCGCCGTAGGGGGCGTCATCGACGGATTTGTGCACGTCGTGCGTCCAGCGGCGCAGATCGTGCACGTCCACGGAGATCAGGCCCTTGTCGATGGCCTTGCCGAGCAGGGCCGTGCGCAGCGGGTCCAGGTACTCGGGGAAGATCGTGACGACATCGATCCGCATGGTCACTCCGGATCGAGCAGACCCTCGGGCGGGTCGATGACCACCACGCCCTCGGCGAGCGACACCGTCGGCACGATCGCGGTGACGAACGGGATCAGGATCTCGCGCCCGTCGTCGGCGGCGCGCACCGACAGCAGTTCGCCCGCCGCCGAATGCAGCACCTCGGTGACCGTGCCCACCTCGGACCCGTCGGTGAGCCGCACCGCGAGACCTTCGAGTTCGTGGTCGTAGTACTCGTCCGGATCGTCCGACGGGGGCAGATCCTCGCTGTTCACCACGAACAGGGTGCCGCGCAGGGCGTCGGCGGCGGTGCGATCGGACACGCCCGCGAGAAACACCAGAAGCCGGCCCGAGTGCTCGCGGGCCGACTCCACGGTGAAATCGCGGACCTGCGACGAGCGCGGCAGGCGGCCACGCAGGGTGGCGCCCGCCGCGAAACGCTCGTCGGGCCGGTCGGTGCGGATCTCGACGACGAGTTCGCCGCGCACACCGTGCGATTTGGCGACCCGCCCGACGACGAGTTCCATCCGATTACTGGTCGGTGTCGACCACGTCGACCCGGATGCCGCGGCCGCCGATACCGGCGACCAGGGTGCGCAGCGCGGTGGCGGTGCGCCCGCCGCGGCCGATGACCTTGCCCAGGTCCTCGGGGTGGACGTGCACCTCGACGGTGCGCCCGCGGCGGCCGGTGATCAGCTCGACGCGGACGTCCTCGGGATTGGCGACAATGCCGCGCACCAGGTGCTCCACGGCATCGGCGACGACCGCGCTCACGACTCCGCCTCGCTGGCGCTCGGCTCCGCCGTGAGCCCGGTGGGCGCTGTGTCGATGGTTCGCTCGCTGCGCTCGTTCACGATTACTCGGCAGCCTCGGTGGCGGCCTCGGCCTCGGCGGCGTCGTCCTTCTTGGCCTTCTTCTTCGGGGTGACGGCCTCGGCGACCGGCTCGTTGTCGGCGGCGGCCAGCGCGGCGTTGAACAGATCCAGCTTGGACGGCTTGGCGGCCTTCACCTTCAGGGTGCCCTCGGCGCCCGGCAGGCCCTTGAACTTCTGCCAGTCGCCGGTGATCTCCAGCAGGCGCTGCACGGCCTCGGTCGGCTGCGCGCCCACGCCCAGCCAGTACTGCGCGCGCTCGGAGTCGATCTCGATCAGCGAGGGCTCTTCCTTCGGGTGGTACTTGCCGATGGACTCGATGGCCCGGCCGTCGCGGCGGGTGCGGGCGTCGGCGATGACGACGCGGTACTGGGGGTTGCGGATCTTGCCCAGGCGGGTGAGCTTGATGCGAACAGCCATGCTGATCTGCCTCTTTCAGGTAGTTGGTCACCGCGCGATTCAGCGACCCGCACGGTCTGCGAGCCCGGTTTCACGCTTGAAGTGTGTGACCGCCGCGCGGTACGTAACCGGAGACGGGCTGACACTGTCCATGAGGACGGTCGATCATTCTGCCAGACCGGGCGCGGTCTGCCGAAATCGCCTCCCGGTGGGGTCGGGTGCACTCACCGATTCCGCGAGCTAGTCGGTGCGGTAGGACAGCAGGACGACGCCGGACCGGAACGTCTTGGTCGCCGTGCGGCGCAGCGGGGGCACCTTCGCGCCCTCGGTGAACAGCTTCGCACCGTGGCCGAGCACGACCGGGTAGACGAACAGGCGGAACTCGTCGACCAGGCCCGCCTCGATCAGGTGGTGGACCAGGGTGATGCTGCCGGTGCACACGATGTCGCGGCCCGGCTGTTGTTTCACCGCGCGGACGCCGTCGAGGTCGCGCAGGATCACGGAGTTCTGCCAGCCCGGGTCCGTCATCGAGCTGGACACGACGTACTTCGTCGTGCGGTTCAGGTCGTCGGTGATGCCGGTCTTGTCGTCGGTCTGCTCCGGCCAGTAGCCGCGCATTTCCTCGAATGTCGTCCGCCCGAACAGAATCGCGTCGGACCGCGCCGTCTGCTCCATCAACTCCGCCAGGATGTCGGACTCGTCCACCGACTCGTCCTCCACCGTGAACCATCCCTCGGACGCATCGATGACGCCGTCCACCGTGATGTTCTGGGTCACCACCAAGTCGCGCATGCGGAACCTCCTCGTCGTCGCCCTTGTAGTAGCGACGAGACGCGGCACGCGAACTCATCGGCAAGTGCCGGTTGACGGTGCGCCACCCTCGCCGGGTACGACTCCCCGCACGCCCGGCGCACTGCGGTTTGCCGAGCCGGAGATTTGCCCTCAGATCAGGCTGTCCAGATCGATGGTCAGGGGAAACGGGACCGTGGTGCTGAACTGTCCGCTGACAGCGGGCGATTCGACGTAACCGAACTCGCCCGCGAGGTGGTAGACGGTGAGCGACAGTGGCGCGACGGGGTCGATCACCCAGTAGTGCGGAATACCCGCCCTCGCGTACTCGAAGGGTTTGGTGACCGTATCGGTTCGGCGCGATCCCGGCGAGATGATCTCCACCACCAGCAGGGCGTCGGCAGCCGCCAACCGATCCTCCGGACCGTCCTCCCGAGTGATCACCAGGTCGGGAACACGCACGGTCGGCTCCCTGCCCTCGTCGACGCACACCTCGAACTCGGGAAGCACTTCCCACTTGGGCGGCAGCTGTACCTGCAACTGCCGAGCCAACCGCAACCCCGCCCGCGCGTGCTGACGCTTCGGCCGCGGCGACACGATGAGCACACCCTCCTGAAGTTCGACATGGCTGCTCGTGTTCTCGGGCAGCGCGTCCCATTCCGCCAATGACAACAACTTCGGGAGTGGTGAAATCATCATCCTCGCACCCCCCTCGCGATGAATCCCTCGAAGACAACAGATTTCGATCCGACCGGTGCGGGAAACCGTGCTTCGTCGTACCAGTCTTGCACAGTCATCTCGCCAAGGGAGTGGGGCATCGCAACCTCGGCTGTCATCGTCGTCCTATCCGTCTGATCGTGCCCTCCCCCGGGGTATCGCACAGATAGTGCTTGCCATTTTCTACCCCGAACCGAGTGGATTTGTCACCCATAACTCACGTTAATTCATACGCTAATTCCCACAAGTGGTCGATTGTCCTACATGGTGGCCCCATCCGCCCCGAGCCGCCCGCAGGTAGTTGACTCGCACCGGTCGTAGGCGGGTGGGCCAAAGAGCGGCCGGGTCCCAAACATTCTTTGAACCGACGGCGCCGACACAGCTCACCGGTGGGCTGTCACCGGGTTGGCGCGGGGGTAGGCGTGGCCGCGGAGGACCACGTGAGCCGGGGTGGTGAGGGTGGCGAGGTTGGTGCGGGGGTCTTCGGGGTAGACGACGAAGTCGGCGGGGGCGCCTTCTTCGATGGTGCTGTGGCCGAGCCAGGTGCGGGCGTGCCAGGAGGCCGCACCGAGGGCGTCGTGGGGTGAGAAACCTGCTTCGGTGAGGGCGGTGATCTCGTCGGCGATGCGGCCGTGGTGGATGGAGCCACCCGCGTCGGTGCCGGTGTAGATGGGGATGCCGGCGTCGTGGGCGTCGGCGATGGTGCGGCGGACGCGGCGGTGCAGGTCGCGCATGTGCGCGGCGTACACGGGGAACTTGCCCGCGCTGTCGGCGATATCGGGGAAGGTGTCGATATTGACGAGGGTCGGCACCAAGGCCGTGCGGTGCTCGACCATCAGCTCGATGGTCTCGTCGGTGAGGCCGGTGCCGTGTTCGATGCAGTCGATGCCCGCCTCGAGCAGGCCGGGCAGTGCGTCCTCGCCGAACACGTGCGCCGTGACGCGCGCGCCGTTGGCGTGGGCGGCGTCGATCGCCTCCTTCAGCACGGCGTCGCTCCACAGCGGGCGCAGGTCGCCGACGGATCGGTCGATCCAGTCGCCGACGATCTTGACCCACCCGTCGCCGAACCGCGCCTGCTCGGCGACGATCTCCGGCAGGTCGCGCTCGTCGTCGAGTTCGATGCCGAGTTCGCGGATGTAGCGCTTGGGCCGCGCGATGTGCCTGCCCGCGCGGATGATGCGCGGCAGGTCCTCGCGCTCGTCGATGAACCGGGTGTCGATCGGGGAGCCCGCGTCGCGCAACAGCAACGCGCCCGCGTCGCGTTCGGTCTCGGCCTGCGCGATCGCGCCCTCGCGAGTCTCGTCGCCCCCGCCGTACCGGATGCCGACGTGGCAGTGCGCGTCCACCAGACCGGGCACGATCCACCCTGTGTCGCACAGGGTTTCGGCGCCGGGCACCGGCTCGAAGGTCACCCGCCCGTCGCGCACCCACAGGTCGCGCACCTCGTCACCGGGCAGAACAACACCACGCAGATGCATCGGCAACCTCCTCGCGAGTCGGCTCCACCGAACCTACTCCGCCCGTGAAGTCGACGACCACCCACACACGGGGGTACGCCACCCCGACCCGGCATGCACAGACCGGACCGGTTCCAGCCTTCCACCCGCCGACATGAGATCCGATCGCGCCGGGCCGGGTCCGACGGGCACAGCTCCGCCCGGCCGGAGCAAACACCCGAGCCATCGCGCCCGGTCACCCGGCACCGAAGCGGTGCATCGTCGATGCCCACGCTCACCCGAGCGCACCGCCGCGACCTACCCACACCGCCCGTGAGCGGTCCCTCGACACGGCACCTGGACGCCGACGGCCCCTACTGCTTGGGGAACTTGAGCTTCGACAGATCGAACCCGTCCAACCCCGGCGGCAGCTGGTCGAGCCCCGCGGGCATGTTCGACAGGTCGGGCATCCCGGCGGGCATGCCCGGCATCCCCGGGAACCCACCGCGCACCTTCGGCGGTGTGGGGCCGCGCCCGCCCTTCTTGCCCTTCTTCCCCTTCTTGGCGTTGCGGCGGTTGGCGCCGGGCAGGCCCATCTGGCGGCCCATGCTCGCCATCATCTTCTTGGCCTCGAAGAACCGGTCCACCAACTGGTTGACGTCGGAGACCTGCACACCCGAACCATTGGCGATGCGCAGGCGGCGGGAGGCGTTGATGATCTTCGGGTTGGCGCGCTCGGCGGGCGTCATACCGCGGATGATGGCCTGCACCCGGTCCAGCTGCCGGTCGTCGACGGCGGCCAGCGCGTCCTTCATCTGGCCCGCGCCGGGCAGCATGCCGAGCAGGTTGCCGATCGGGCCCATCTTGCGGATGGCCAGCATCTGCTCGAGGAAGTCCTCGAGGGTGAGCTCGCCGCTGCCGATCTTGCGCGCGGCCTCCTCGGCCTGCTGCGCGTCGTAGACCTGTTCGGCCTGCTCGATGAGGGTGAGCACATCGCCCATGCCGAGGATGCGGCTGGCCATGCGGTCGGGGTGGAAGACGTCGAAGTCCTCGAGCTTCTCACCGGTGGACGCGAACAGGATCGGCGCGCCGGTGACGTTGCGCACCGACAGGGCCGCGCCACCGCGCGCGTCGCCGTCGAGCTTGGTGAGCACCACGCCGGTGAAGCCGACGCCGTCGCGGAACGCCTCGGCGGTGTTGACGGCGTCCTGGCCGATCATGGCGTCGAGGACGAACAGCGTTTCGTCGGGCTGCACGGCGTCGCGGATGCCCGCGGCCTGGCGCATGAGTTCCTCGTCGATGCCGAGGCGGCCCGCGGTGTCGACGATCACCACGTCGTACTGCTTGGCGTTCGCCTCCTCGACGCCCTGGCGCGCGACGGCGACCGGATCAGCCGCCGTGATGCCCAGCGGGTTCTCGCCACCGCCGACGGAGGTGCCGGGGTGCGGGGCGAACACGGGCACGCCCGCGCGCTCGCCGACCACCTGGAGCTGGGTGACGGCGCCGGGGCGCTGCAGGTCACAGGCCACCAGCAGCGGCTGATGCCCCTGGCCCTTGAGCCATTTCGCGAGCTTGCCCGCCAGGGTGGTCTTACCGGCGCCCTGGAGACCGGCGAGCATCACCACGGTCGGCGGGTTCTTGGCCAGGTTCAGCCTGCGGGTCTCGCCGCCGAGGATGCCGACGAGTTCCTCGTTGACGATCTTGACGACCTGCTGGGCGGGGTTCAGCGCCGCGGAGACCTCCGCGCCCTTGGCGCGCTCCTTGATCCTGGCGATGAAACCGCGCACCACGGGCAGCGCGACGTCCGCCTCGAGCAGGGCCAACCGGATCTCCCGGCACGTGGCGTCGATGTCGGCCGGTGACAGACGCCCCTTACCGCGCAGATCTTTCAGGGCACCGGTTAGCCGGTCGGACAGGGATTCGAACACCGATCGCGCTCCTGATCTCGAATGACGTCAATTGCCTCCCAGAGTAATGGGATCGTCCACCCGCCCGCGCGGGCGGTGCGTCATCGCGCGCGCTGGTCGAGCGAGCGGCGGCGCCGGGCGGCGGGCCCGCGATAGTCGTGGTTCTCCAGACCGACCATGGAGGCGGCCTCGCGTCCGGTGAGCCCGAGTTCCAGCGCGAGGTCGTCGAGCTCGGCCGTATCCACCTCGGCCGGTGGCGTTTTCGCGGCGACGGCGATGGCGATCGTCATGGCGGTGACCGCCTGGCGACCGGTCAGCGTGCGGCCGGGCAACCAGGACACGACCCAGCGGTCCTCGCCGACGCAGCGCGCCATGTGGGTGGTCTCGTCGCTGGTCATCAGCGATGCCGCCACCACCTGAATTGCCACCGGCCTGCTCCCCTCGTGCTCGCGCTAGTGGAACGCTCCGATCGTAAGGGGCGCAGGCAGGTACGCGAGACGCTATCGAGCGAATCTCTCGCAACGCTACGACGCCGAGTCGCTCACCGCGGCGTCGGCGTCCTCCGGACGTTTCGGCGCGGGGTGCGGGACCACGTCGAGCACGGCCTTCTCGATGGCCTCGCGCCGCTGCGGGCCGTCGTCGGCGCCCAGGTCGAGGCAGAACGAGTCCACGACGGCCGCGCCCATGGTGACCACCTTCGCCCAGCGCACATCGGCGCGGCACGCGGCGAACGCGGCCGCCAGCCTGCTGAGCAGGCCGATCCGGTCCTCCGCGCGCAGTTCCAGGATCACCTGGCCCGGTGTCGAGGTGGACGACCAGATCAGCCGGGGCGCGGCCTGCGCGTACGGGCTGGGGCCGGCACCCGCGGCCTCCCGTTCGCGCTTGGCCAGCAACGCGGGCAGATCCAGATCGCCCGCGATGGCGCGGATCAGCTCCTGGCGCAGCAGTCCGGCGTCGGGCGGGTCGCCGAATTTGGGCGCCACCACGAAAGTATTGACCGCCGAAGCACCTTCGCCGCCCAGCGAGGCCGACAGCACCCGCAGCGAATGCAGCGCCAGCACGCCCGCGGCTTCCGACAGCAGCCCGGAGGTGTCGGGCGCGATCACGGTGATCCCATAGGTGTACTTGCCCTCGCCGGGCTCCAGCGTGACGTGCACGCCACCCGCTGCGGCCTTCGCCAGCAGTTCGGGCGCGATCGGCTCCGGCGCGGGCAGCTCGTCGCCCGCCATCACCAGGCGGCAGCGCCGCACCAGGTCGCCGATCAGCGAGGCCTTCCAATCGCCCCACACGCCGGGACCGGTGGCCAGCGAATCGGCCTCGGCGAGGGTGTGCAGCAATTCCAACGTCTGCACGTCACCGTCGAGGGCGTCCACCACGTACTGCACGGTCTCCGGATCGGCGAGGTCGCGCCGGGTCGCGGTGTCGGGCAGCAGCAGGTGGTGGCGCACGACGGCGCTGAGCGTGCGCACGTCGGAGGGCCACAACCCGAGCCTGCGCCCGATGTGGGTGGCCAGTTCCGCGCCGACGACGCTGTGGTCGCCCTGGCGGCCCTTGCCGATGTCGTGCATCAGCGCGCCGAGCGCGAGCAGGTCGGGGCGGGCCACCCGGGTGCTCAGCGCGCTCGCGTAGGCGACCGTCTCCATGAGGTGACGGTCGACGGTCCAGGTGTGCAGGGCGTCGCGCGGCGGCAGATCGCGCACCGCGCCCCATTCCGGCAGCAGACGGCCCCACAACCCGGTGCGGTCCAGCGCCTCGATCGCGCCGATCGCGCCGCGCCCGGACCCGAGCAGCACGAGCAGATCGTTGAGCGCGTCCTTCGGCCACGGCTCGCGCAGTTCGGGCGCGTCCTCGGACAGGCGGTTGAGCGTGGTGGCCGACATCGGCAACCCCGTCTGCGCCGACGCGGCCGCCACCCGCAGGATCAGCCCCGGATCCCGTTGCGGGCGCGCGTCCCTGGCCAGGACCACCTCGCCCGCGTGCTCGACCACCCCCTCATCGAGTGGTCGCCGCACCGGCATCCGGCGCAGCCGGGCCAGCCCACGCCGCGGCAGCGCGTTCGCCGCCGTGCGCAGCCCGACCTCGACCGAGTAGCTCACCGTCCGCGCCGAATCGCTCAGCGTCCTGGCCAGATCGAAGCGATCGCCGATGCGCAGCGCCGCGCCGATCTCGTCGGCGTCCTGCGCGCGCAACTGGTCGCGGGCGCGTCCGGCGACGCGATGCAACTCGGTGCGCACATCCAGCAGCCTGCGGTGCGCGTGCTTCAGGCCGCCGCCGGGCACCTCGGGACCGAGCCCCGGCATGGCGTCGGTCAGCTGCGCGATGGCGAGCGCGTCGAGCAGCTGGATGTCGCGCAGTCCGCCGCGTCCGTTCTTCAGATCGGGTTCGGCCCGGTGGGCGATCTCGCCGCTGCGCTGCCAGCGGGCCTTGGCCTGGGTGATCAGCTCGTCGAAGCGGTTGCGGATCCCGGTGCGCCACTCCCGGCGCACCCCGCCGATGAGCAGATTGCTCAGCTCGGCGTCGCCGACGATGTGGCGGGCCTCGAGCATGCCGAGCGCCGCGATCAGATCGTCGTTGGCCACCCGCAGCGCCTGCGGGACGGTGCGCACGCTGTGGTCGAGCTTGATGTGGGCGTCCCACAGCGGATACCAGAGCTGATCGGCGACCTCGGCGACCCGGGCCGGGTCGACATCGTCGTGCAACAGCACCAGGTCCAGATCGGAGTACGGCAGCATCTCCCGGCGCCCGAGGCCACCCACGGCGACGATGGCCAGTCCACTGTCGGCGGTGATGCCCAGTTCGGCGCCTTTGCTGGTGAGCCACAGTTCGTAGAGGTCTACCAGCGCGGCCCGCAGCGATTCGGCGTCCAGGCGCGGATTGCGCGGCAATCCGCCGTCCAGCAACTGCTTACGGGCCCGCACCAGATCCGCCGCCCCGTTCGACACCCGTTCGCCGCCCTTGCCGGCCCCGTCTCCACTACCCACAACCCACACCGCCCATCCAACTGAGGGCGGCCCCGTCCCGACCGGGCTTGTCCGGTGGGAGCGGAGCCGCCGCTCGATTTCCGCTAGTCGCGCTTACAGTGCGTCGGTACCGCGTTCGCCGGTCCGGACCCGGATGATCGACTCGACCGGGGTGACCCAGACCTTGCCGTCACCGATCTTGCCGGTGCGCGAGGCCTCGACGATCACGTCGACGACCTTGTCCACCGAGGCGTCGTCGACTACGACCTCGACGCGGACCTTCGGGACGAAGTCCACCGAGTACTCCGCGCCGCGATAGACCTCGGTGTGTCCCTTCTGGCGCCCGTAGCCCTGCACCTCGCTGACGGTCATGCCCAGCACGCCCGCCGCTTCGAGTCCGGTCTTGACGTCCTCGAGCGTGAACGGTTTGACGATTGCGGTGATCAGTTTCATGTTCGTCATGCCTCCTTGACGGCCGAGCGTGCCGTGCCACCCACAGCAGCGAAATCGTATGCCGTTTCCGCGTGTTCCGACTCGTCCATGCCAACCGATTCTTCCTCTTCGCTGGCGCGCAGGCCGATGGTCAGCTTGATGACGTAGGCGATCGCGAGGGCGACGACGAACGAGTAGGCGAGTACGGCGACCGCGCCGAGCGCCTGCCTGCCGAGCAGTTCCAGGCCACCACCGTAGAACAGGCCCTCCGCGCCGGCCGGAGCCTCGGGCGCGGCGACCAGGCCGATCAGCACGGTGCCGAGGACACCGCCGACCAGGTGGATGCCGACGACGTCGAGCGAGTCGTCATAACCGAACTTGAACTTGAGGCCGACCGCCAGGGCGCAGACCGCGCCGGCGATGACGCCGATGATCAGCGCGCCGAGCACGTTGACCGAGGAGCAGGACGGGGTGATGGCGACCAGGCCCGCCACGATGCCCGACGCCGCGCCGAGCGAAGTCGGCTTGCCGTCGCGGATCTTCTCCACCAGCAACCAGGCGAGCATGGCGGCGGCGGTGGCGACGAGGGTGGTGACGAAGGTGAACCCGGCGACACCATCGGCGGCCACGGCCGACCCGGCGTTGAAGCCGAACCAACCGAACCACAGCAGGGCCGCGCCCAGCATCACGAACGGCAGGTTGTGCGGACGGAACGGGGTCTTGGGCCAGCCCGCGCGCTTGCCGACCACGATCGCCAGAGCCAGCGCCGCGGCGCCGGAGTTGATGTGCACGGCGGTGCCACCGGCGAAGTCGATGGCCTCCACCTTCGACATGATCCAGCCGCCACCCCACACCCAGTGCGCGACCGGGAAGTAGACCAGGGTCGCCCAGATGCCGGCGAAGACCAGCCAGGAGCCGAACTTCAGGCGGTCGGCCACGGCGCCCGAGATCAGGGCCACGGTGATGATCGCGAACATCGCCTGGAAGGCGACGAAGACGGTCGCCGGGATCGTGCCGACCAGCGGGACGCCGACCGACTCCTCACCGAAACCGGCCAGCAGGGTGCGTAGCCCGAAGAATTCGGTGGGGTCGCCGATCAGGCTTCCCTTGTCCGTGCCGAAGGCCACCGAGTAGCCGTACAGCACCCAGAGCACCGCGACAACGCCCATGGCGCTGATGCTCATCATGATCATGTTCAGCACGTTCTTGCTGCGGACCATGCCGCCGTAGAAGAATGCCAACCCGGGCGTCATGAGCAGCACGAGGGCCGCACTGGTCAGCAACCAAGCCGTGTCACCTGTGTCGGGCACACCGATCTCCGGCGCCGCCAGGATTACGGGATTCACCACCTTTGTTCCTCCTCATCTCGGGCTTCGCCGGCAACGACGTAAGCCTGCACAGAAGGGTCCTCACTCGGTGTTTCATCTGTTGAGCTGTCGTGTTTCACCTGCGTGAACGGATAGCGCGGTTGTGTTGCTACCAGGTTTCGTGGCGTGCACCGGAGGTTTCGTACCCGCTGTGAGGTGCGTGTCGAGAGCATCCGATGCGCAAACGGCCACGGCCGGAGTCACCCGCCCGGCCGTGTGTCCGGTAGATCCGATTCGCGCTGAGACGATTCGTACCGTGCCCTCGTCACGCTCAGCCCAGCAACGCGTCCACGAACGCGCCCGGTTCGAACGGCGCGAGGTCGTCGGAGCCCTCGCCGAGCCCGACCAGCTTCACCGGGACGCCCAGCTCGTGCTGCACCTGGAACACGATGCCGCCCTTGGCGGTGCCGTCCAGTTTGGTGAGCACCACGCCGGTGATGTCGACCACCTCGGCGAACACCCGCGCCTGGGTGAGCCCGTTCTGGCCGACGGTGGCGTCGAGCACGAGTAGCACCTCGTCGACCGCGGCCTTCTTCTCCACCACGCGCTTGACCTTGCCCAGCTCGTCCATCAGGCCGGTTTTGGTGTGCAGGCGGCCCGCGGTGTCCACGAGCACCGCGTCCACGCCGCGGTCGATGCCCGCCGCCACCGCGTCGAACGCGACGGCGGCCGGGTCGGCCCCCTCCTTGCCGCGCACGGTCTCGGCGCCGACGCGCTCACCCCAGGTCTGCAACTGGTCGGCGGCGGCGGCGCGGAAGGTGTCGGCGGCGCCGAGCAGCACGCGGCGCCCGTCGGCGACGAGGACCCGGGCCAGTTTGCCGGTGGTGGTGGTCTTTCCGGTGCCGTTCACGCCGACGACCAGCAGGATCGCCGGGTGATCGGGATGTGGCAGCGCGCGGATGGAACGGTCGAGTTCCGGGCGCAGCGCCTCGACCAGCACGTCACGCAGAACGGCGCGGGCCTGGTCGGGGGTGCGGACGCTGCGGGCGGCCAGTTCCTCGCGTAACCGCTCCACCACGGCGGTGGTGCTGGCGGTGCCGAGGTCGGCGAGCACGAGGGTGTCCTCGATCTCCTCCCACGAGTCCTCGTCCAGGTCACCGCCGCCGAGCAGGCCGAGCAGGCTCTTGCCCACGGCGTTCTGGGAGCGGGACAGGCGGCCGCGCAGGCGTACGAGGCGGCCCGCGGTGGGCTCGATCTCCTCGAGTCCGGGGGCGGTCTCGACACCGGCGGGGGTGTCGGGGATCGCCGGGGCCGGTTCCAGGGTTTCCGGTTCGGCGTGTGCGGTGTCCGACGGTGCGGTCTCGGCGGGTTTCGCGGTCTCGGCGCGTGCGGTGTCCGACGGTGCGGTCTCGGCGGGTTTCGCGGTCTCGGCGCGTGCGGTGTCCGAGGGCGCGATCTCGGTGGGTTTCGCGTCCGAGGGCGTGGTATCGGTGGTCGACGTCGTGTCCGCCGGGTCGGCGGTGGCCGGCTCGGCCCTCGGAGGTTCCTCGGTGTCGGCGGCCGGCGCCGTCGACGTGGGCTGCGGGGGTTCCAAGACGTCGGCTTCCGGCAGCCGCACGTTGGTGATGCCGCGCTTCGGCGCGTCGCGCGGGATGGCCGCGTCGTCGCCGACGTGCGGCTGGCCCTCGTCGTCGGTCCGTTCCAGCAGGGGCGGGTCGGGTCGCGGTGCGGTTGCCGTGCCGCCCTGGCTGAACGAGAACCCGCCCGAGGCGGTGTACCCGCCGGAGCGGTCGGTCAGCTCCTTGTCCGGTTCCGGCGCGGCGATCGACACCCGCCTGCGCTTGTAGAGGATGAATCCGGTGACGAGCGCCACCAGTAGCACGGCGGCGATCGCGGCTATCAGTATCCAGGCTTCGGAACTCACGCCGACCATCCTTGCAGAACACATCGCCCCTGATGAGCGCGGCCGTGCGCCGGTCGCGCCGCGACACTCGGCCCCACGAGATTTCTTGTCCTGCGGAACTTCTCGCGAAGTGACAATAGGATCGGCGGCGTGACCGATCGAAACGTGCTTGGGGGGCCGCTGGAAGAGTGCGGCACCGATCCGCTGACGGGCTTCTACCGGGACGGGTGCTGTAGCACCGGTCCGGAGGACCTCGGCAGCCATACGGTGTGCACCGTCGTGACGGCGGAGTTCCTGGAGCACCAGGCGTCCATCGGCAACGATCTGAGTACGCCGCGGCCGGAGAACAACTTCCCCGGCCTGCAACCCGGGGACCGGTGGTGCGTGGTCGCCGTGCGGTGGCTGCACGCGCACGAGGACGGTGTCGCGGCGCCGGTGGTGCTGGCCGCCACCCACGAGAACGCGCTCGAAGTGATCTCCATGGAAATCCTGCGCAAGTACGCGGTCGACGTCCCCGACGACGTCAGCGATCTGCTCTAGGCGCGGGCCGGTCCCGCGCGGGTGGCGCGGGACCGGCCCCGGCGCACCCCGCGCGAACGGTCACTCCGCGGGTGCCAGGGGCTCCCCGACTGCCCGCGCAGTTGACCGACCTCATAACGAAATCCTCAGTCTGACAATGCCATTCGTGCCGCCCGAGGCGACAGTGGCGGAAAACACGGCTAGAGTCATCGGACATCAGCGCCACTCACGCCGCACGCACCGCCGCAGGAAAGCCGAGCCGCGATGGATCCGATCGCCGAGCGTTTGACCAACCCCGCACCGATCCGCACCGTGTCGTGCGGTGAGCTCACCGTCACGTATCTGCCGGACGGGCTCACCACCATGAACGCGCGCGCCTGGTTGCCCGCCGCCTCCGAGGAGTTCTGGCGCGGGCACGGCGAATACCTCGCCGACGACTGTTTCGTCGGCAGCGTCGGCGGGCTGCTGGTCGAGCACGGCACCCGGGCGATGCTGATCGACGCCGGATTCGGGCCGCTGGTCTACCGGACGGGGGTCGGCATCCTGCGCGGCGGCGCGCTGCTGGACAGCCTCGCCCGGGCGGGGCGCACGCCCGCCGAGGTCGAGTCCGTCGCGCTCACCCACCTGCACGCCGACCACTTCGGCTGGCTGTGGCGCGCGGCGCCCGGGCAGCCGCGTCCGCCGTTCACCCACGCACGGGTGTTCGTCGGCGCGCAGGAGTGGCGGCAGCGCGCGCTCGCCGCGATGTCGGGCACCCGGCCGGAGATGCTGGCCATGTTCGAGCGACAGGTGAGTCCCGTCGAGGAGGGCGACGAGATCTTCCCCGGCGTGCGCGCCCTGGCGCTGCCCGGCCACACCGTCGGGCACACCGGCTACGTCCTGGAGTCACACGGGCAGCGGTTGATCGCGTTCGGCGACGCGCTGCATTCGTCGTTGCAGATCGCCCACCCCGAACTGTCCGCCGTCGCCGATCTGGACCCGATGCGCTCGGCCGACGTCCGCCACGGCCTGGTGGAACAGTTGGCCGCACCCGGCACCCTGGGCTACGGCTGCCATTTCGCCGACGTCCAGTTCGGCAACGCGGTGCCGAACGGCGGCGGGCGCGTCTGGCAACCCCGCCGTTTCACCCCGGTTCCGGCCCGCTGACCATGCGTACGCTGGACGCGGTGAGCTTCTTCCGGAGGTGGCGCGGGCGGCGGGACCCTGTCGGCGCGGAAGTCGATGAGATCTTCGGCCCGTCCCGCAGACACATCCACGAGCACAAGGAGTGGATCGCGGTCGCCAAGCTCGACGACCGGATATCCGGCGACGATCCGCTGGTCGACCTCGAGTCGGGCACTGTCACGCTGCCCGCTCGCGATGACCTGTGGAGCTGATCTGCCGCTGCACTCGCCCGCGCAGACCTGCCCGCCCTATGCCGGTGCGGCGGCCATGTCCCCGCTGCGCAACCGCTGTGAGATCACCTGGGTGATGCCGTCTCCGCGCATGCTGACGCCGTAGAGGGCGTCGGCGATCTCCATGGTGGGCTTCTGGTGGGTGATGACGATGAGCTGGCTCTTCTCCCGCAGCTGCTCGAACAGGCCGATCAGCCTGCGCAGGTTGGTGTCGTCGAGCGCGGCCTCCACCTCGTCCATCACGTAGAACGGCGAGGGCCGGGCGCGGAAGATGGCGACCAGCAGGGCGACGGCGGTCAGCGACTTCTCGCCACCCGAGAGCAGCGACAGGCGCTTGACCTTCTTGCCCGGCGGGCGCGCCTCCACCTCGATGCCGGTGGTGAGCATGTCGGAGGGGTCGGTGAGCACCAGCCTGCCCTCACCGCCGGGGAACAGCTTCGCGAAAACCTGCACGAACTCGCGCTCCACGTCGGCGTACGCCTCGGTGAACACTTGCAGGATGCGCGCGTCCACCTCGGCCACCACGTCGAGCAGGTCCTTGCGCGCGTTCTTGACGTCCTCGAGCTGGGTGGACAGGAAGTTGTAGCGCTCCTCCAGCGCCGCGAACTCCTCCAGCGCCAGGGGATTCACCTTCCCGAGGGTCTGGAGATCCTTCTCGGCGCGCTTGGCGCGTCGTTCCTGACTGGCCCGGTCGTAGGGCATGGGCTGCGGCGGGCTGACCTGTTCGCCCCGCTCCTTGGCCTGCTCGTACTCCTGCATCTCCAGCGCCGAGGGCGGCAGCGGCACCTCGGGCCCGTACTCGGCGACCAGGTCCGACAGCGCGATGCCGAACTGTTCGGCGATGGTCGTCTCCAGCTGTTCGATCCGCAGCGCCGCCTGCGCCTTGGCCACCTCGTCGCGGTGCACGGCGTCGGTCAGCTGGGCCAGCTGGGTGCCGAGCGCCCGGACGCGCTCCTTCACCTGGTCCACTTGCGCGGCGCATTCGGTGCGGCGGCGCACCAGCTCGTCGCGGCGGGCGCTCGCCTCGGCCACCACGCGCTCGAGTTCCGCCGCGACCCGGGCCCCCGCCTCGGCGACGGCGGCCGCGACCGCCGCGGCCCGCTTGCGCGCGGCCTGCGCGCGTTCGGCGCGGGCCCGCGTCTCGCGTTCGGCGCGGGCGGCCCGGCGCAGCGAATCCGCTTTGCCGCGTACCGATTCCGCGCGTTCCTCGGCGGTGCGCACGGCGAGCCTGGCCTCGACCTCCATGGAGCGGGCCTCGGCCAGCGCGGCGGCCGCCTCCTCGCGGTCGCGGCCCGCGGTCTCGGTGCCCGCCGCGCCGAGCCCGTCGGCGTCCACGTCGGCCTGTTCGAGTTCGGCGTGGCGCAGCCGGTCCTCGAGATCGGCCAGGGCCGAGAGCGCTTCCTCGCGCCCGGCCTCGGCTTCGGCGCGCTGGGCGCCCAGCCGCTCGCCCTCGGACTGCGCGGTGCGGGCGGTCTGGCCGAGCCTGCCGAGCCGGTCGTAGATCGCCATCAGCGCCTGGTCGGATTCGTGCAGGGAGAGCAGCGCGTGGTCGACGGCTTCCTTGCGGTCGGCCTGTTCGGCGAGCGCGCCGGACAGCGCCGCCTCCAGTTCCTCGGCGCGGCGCTGCGCGGCGACGAGTTCGGCGCGCGCGGTGTCGATATCGGCCTGGATCTCGAGCTGGCTGGGCGCGCGGTCGGAGCCGCCGACCAGCCAGCCGGTGCCGGTGAGGTCGCCGTCGCGGGTGACCACCCGCAGGTCGGGGCGGGCCGCGACGAGTTCGGCCGCGGCCGCGAGGTCGTCGGCCACGGCGATGCCTGCGGTCAGCGCCGCGACGGCCGCGCGCACCGCCTCCGGGCACTCCACCACCTCGGCGAGCCGGCGCGCCCCACCGGGCAGCGCCTCGCGCGCGGGCTCGGGCGCGGCGGCCGCCGTGAACACCAGGGCGGCGCGCCCGCCGTCGGCCTCCTTCAACGCCCGCACGGCCGCGTGCGCCGCGTCGCCGGTCTCGGCGGTGACGGCGTCGGCGAGCGGGCCCAGCGCGGCGGCCACGGCGGTTTCGAATCCGGCGTGCACCCGCAGCAGCCCCGAGAGCGGCCCGAGCAATCCGTCGGCGTGGTTCTCCACCAGCCAGGCCGAGCCGTCGCGGCGGGCCAGGCCCATGCCGAGCGCTTCGATGCGGGCGGTCAGCGAGGCCACGAGCTTGCTCGCGTCGCGGTCCTGTTCGCGCAGTTCGGTCACCCGCCGGTCGGCGATCTCGAGAGCCTGCACGGCGTGTTCGTGCTGGGCGTCGAGCCCTTCCTCCCCGGCGTCGAGTTCGCCGAGTTCGCCTTGGACCGTGTCGAATTCGGCCTGTGCGGCCTCGGCGCGGTGCCGCGCCTCGGCGATCGCGACCGAGAGGCGGGCGATCTCGGCGTCCACCGACTGCGCCCGGGTGCGCAACGTGTCGACCTGGCCGGAGAGCCGCGCCAGGCCCTCGCGCCGGTCGGCGATGGCCCGCACGGCGGCCAGGTGCGCCTGTTCGGCGGCCTTGGCGGCGTGCTCGCGTTCGGCGAGCGCGTCGCGGGCGGCCTCCAGCGTCTCCACCGCCATCTCGACGGCCTCGCGCAGTTCGGCCTCCTCGGCCTCCATACGGTCGGCCTCGGCCTCGAGCTGTTCGGGATCGCGACCGGTGCCCACCGGCGCGTCGGTGTGCAGATGCCTGGCCCGGTCCTCGGCGATGCGGATGGTCGCGTTCACCCGCTCGGCCAGCGCCGAGAGCTGGAACCAGGTCTGCGCCGCCGCCTCCGCGCTCGGCGTCAGCTTCGACAGCTGGAACTCGCCCTGGGTCAACGCGGCGTTGGCGGCGTCCAGTTCGGCCTGCACGGTGATCTGCTGTTCGCGCGCGTAGGCCTCTTTGCTCTGCTGGCTCTCCAGCTCGCGGCGGCGCGTGACCAGGTCGTCGGCGGCCAGGCGCAGCCGCGCGTCGCGCAGGTCGGCCTGCACGGTGGCCGCGCGGCGGGCCACTTCGGCCTGGCGGCCCAGCGGTTTGAGCTGGCGGCGCAGCTCGGTGGTGAGGTCGGTGAGGCGCGCCAGATTGGCCTGCATCGCCTCGAGTTTGCGGACCGCCTTCTCCTTGCGTTTGCGGTGCTTGAGCACACCGGCCGCCTCCTCGACGAAGGCGCGCCGGTCCTCGGGCCGCGATTCCAGGATGGCGGAGAGCTGGCCCTGCCCGACGATGACGTGCATCTCCCGGCCGATGCCGGAGTCGCTGAGCAGCTCCTGCACGTCCATCAGGCGGCAGGAGCTGCCGTTGATCTCGTATTCGCCCGCGCCGTCGCGGAACATGCGCCGGGTGATGGACACCTCGGCGTAGTCGATGGGCAGCGCGCCGTCGGAGTTGTCGATGGTGAGGGTCACCTCGGCGCGGCCCAGCGGCGCGCGGCCCGCGGTACCCGCGAAGATGACGTCCTGCATCTTGCCGCCGCGCAGGGCCTTCGCGCCTTGTTCGCCCATCACCCAGGTCAGCGCGTCGACGACATTGGACTTGCCGGAGCCGTTCGGCCCGACCACGCAGGTAATGCCCGGTTCGAACCGCAACGTCGTCGCGGACGCGAAGGATTTGAAGCCCTTCAGCGTCAAGCTCTTGAGATGCAAGTTCGACGACCTTTCCGTGCGCGGTGGCCGGTGCGTGCTGCGCGGGGTGACCAGCCATGCTAACCGCCGGTCGGAGCCGGGGCGCGACGGCTCCAGGGTAACGACTCACACGCCGGGAGCGGGGGATCCGGGATGCCCGGCGTTTGCCGAGGCCACCGGGCGGTCCGGGTCGGCACCCGGTGCGACGGAGTCGGCTGCCACGCGCGGTGGCGGCGGCCTACGATCCTCTCTGTCTCCGCAAGTGGCCTCGTTCCCCGGGAGCAGTCAACGGATGCGCGCACCTTCGATCGACACCGGCACGGCCTTGCGGCTGACCCGCATCGCCGCGCTGGTCGCGGGCTGCCTGCTGTTCCTGCACGCCTGCGACCGGACGCGCAAGGTGATCCCCCTGGACGTGTGGATCGAACTGGGCGCGGCCGCCGCGCTGGGCGTGGGAGCCATGGTGACGGCGTGGTTCGAGATCTCCCGCACCGACCGCGGCCGCCCGGACGAGCCGCCCGAGGAGTTCGTGTTCGATTCCGGCGACCGCAGCGTGCGGGCCCGCATCGCGGGGTCCGGCAACCTGGTGTTCCACGGACGCGTCGAGGAGGGACCGCACGCCGGGCACGAATGGTCGTGGACGTTCCGGCCCGCGACGTTCGACGCGGTGCGAAAGGCGCTCGGCGGTGACGGCGATCTGATCGCGTTGCTGGACGAGGTGGTGCCCACGCTCACGCCCGAGGCCGCCGCCGATCCCGGCGGATGGTTGCGCGCGCACGGCATCGCGGCCACCTACCGGGAGAAGGGTGAGCATCCGAGCCGGATCACCGACAAGTTGCCCATCTTCCGGCCCACCTCGCGACGTGCGACCGAGCGCCCCGAGCTGTCGCCCCAGGCTCCCGCCGAGCGTCGTCCCCGTGCGGCGGATCCGCGAGTGATCGCCAGGCGGCAGGCGGCGGCGCGGGAGAACGAAGCGCGGTGGTCGCGCCGGGCCCAACCCGACGGCGACCCGCATCCGTCCATGCCGCTGCCCGAACACCCGACTTTGCGGCCCCCGGCACCTGGTGACGCGAACTATCGCAGGCCCGGACCCGACCGGTTCGTCCCCGATCGCCGCGAACCGTCACGGCGTCACGTTGACGAACCCGCCCCACCCCACGAACAACCGCGCGGCCGCTGGGCCTTCGACGAAGCCCCCCGCGGCGGCGCGGACCACCGGACATATACCGATCGCGAACCCTCGAGCCTCGGAGCGGACCAGGATCGACGGCGCGGCGCGGCCGCGCCGTCGTCTACGCCCGAGCGATGGCCCCGAACGTCTACTCCCGCAACGCCGTACGCCGACCACCCCGAGGACGAAGAGCCACCGCGCCGACGTCCGCACCGCTATCTCTGACCGACACAACAGGGCGGACCGGGGAGCCCCTCCGACAGAATTCAGCCGGCGCGGCGCACCCTGGGCGCACCGCACCCGCGCCCGGACTCGAACCCGGTGAGCATCCGGAAGACGAGCACCGCACCCCAGGGCCCGATGACCCACATCGGCCAGAAGTAGGTGAGTTCGCCGACCCCGAGCGAGATGGCGCCCCAGATGACCAGCACGAGCACGCTGACGCCGAGCCAGGCGCTGCCCTCGATGCGCTGCCACACCGGAATGCGCGGGCCGCGCGCCTTCGCGACCGTGGTGGTCGCGCCGCGTTCGCGCTCGAGCTTCGGCAGGTCCGCGAGGACGAGTTGCAGGTCCTCGCGCGTGGTCGTCCCGTAGACGCGGGCGACCCGCTGGTCGTATTCCGCGAGGTCCAGCCTGCCCTCGGACATATGCCTGCCGAGTTGCCGGACGATCTGGTCGCGCTCGGCATCGGATGCGCGGGTTCCGGGCGTGATGTCCATATTTCCTATCCCCTTCACCTTCCCACCCTCCACAATGGAATGTTGGTCAGTCCAGAGTGCTCCTCCCACAGTGGAATGTCAACTGGTTTCGCGGGAGCACGCGCGCGATGCCGATACGCTGGCTCGTATGCCGGTATCGGCATACGAGCATCGAGGAGGAATAGTGTCCGAGACTGTGCGCGGGGTGATCGCCCGAACCGTCGGCGCCCCTGTCGAACTCGTCGACATCGTCATTCCCGATCCCGGCCCGCACGACGTGGTGGTTCGCGTCCAGGCGTGCGGCGTCTGCCATACCGACCTGCACTATCGCGAGGGCGGCATCAACGACGAGTTCCCGTTCCTGCTCGGTCACGAGGCCGCGGGCGTGGTCGAGACCGTCGGCGAGGCGGTCACCCACGTGACGCCCGGTGATTTCGTGGTGCTGAACTGGCGCGCGGTGTGCGGCGAATGCCGGGCGTGTAAGCGCGGCCGCCCCTGGTACTGCTTCGACAGCCGCAACGCCAGCCGCAAGATGACGCTGCCCGACGGCACCGAACTCAGCCCGGCCCTGGGAATCGGCGCGTTCGCCGACAAGACGCTGGTGCACGAGGGCCAGTGCACCAAGGTCGATCCCGACGCCGACCCGGCGGTCGTCGGACTGCTCGGCTGCGGCGTGATGGCCGGTATCGGCGCGGCCGTGAACACCGGCGGCGTCTCGCGCGGCGACACCGTCGCGGTGATCGGCTGCGGCGGCGTGGGCGACGCGGCCATCGCCGGCGCGAAGCTGGCGGGGGCGCGCACCATCATCGCCGTCGACCGCGACCCCGGAAAACTGCGCTGGGCCACCGACTTCGGCGCCACACACACCGTGGACGCGAACACCGAGGACGCCGTGGAGCGCATCCGGGAGATCACCGGCGACTTCGGCGCCGATGTGGTGATCGAGGCCGTGGGCCGCCCCGAGACCTGGAAGCAGGCGTTCTACGCGCGCGACCTGGCGGGCACCGTGGTGCTGGTCGGCGTGCCCACCCCGGACATGACGATCGAGATGCCGCTCATCGACCTGTTCTCCCGGGGCGGGGCGCTCAAGTCCTCCTGGTACGGCGACTGCCTGCCCGAGCGGGACTTCCCGATGCTGGTCGAGTTGTACCGCCAGGGCCGGCTGCCGCTGGAGAAGTTCGTCACCGAACGCATCGCCCTGGACCAGGTGGAGAAGGCGTTCACCGCCATGCACGCGGGCGAGGTGCTGCGCTCGGTCGTCGTGTGGTGACGAGTTGCCTACCGGCGGCCGGGATCGTATTCCCAGGCGTTCGGGGGCAGGCCGGGCCGCGTCGGGAACGGGGTGATTCGCGCATCAACCGCAATTCCGACCTGTCCGAGGGTCAACGGCATCGTGCAATCCCGCGCCGGGCGGGAAGCGGGATCGCCGCCGAAACCGGTCACCGACTTGTTGTAGGGACCGAACACCGGGCTGCCCCCGGCCAGATTCAGCCCGAAGCAATCGACTTCCAGGATGTAGGTCCCGTCACCGCCGCAGTGCGCCGAGGCGCCGGTCGGCGTGCGGTCGAGTACGCAATCGCGCGGTTCGGCGGCCGCCGAACCGGACGTCGCGATCATCGCGGCGCCGATACCGGCAACCACCGCCGATACACCCGTAACCTTCGTGGTCCAACGCATAGTCGAGCGCTCCTTTTCCGAGGTTTCGTGCCGATAGCACAGATAATTCGAGGCGGTGAGGCGGCGTGCGCTGCGCGAGGGGACCGTGTCTCCCGTCCGGAGCCGACCCGCGATTCAGGGGCGCTGAGAGGCCCGCTGGTGATCCGCCACAACCAACAAGGAGCCAGGCTACCCTCTTGCCGGCCTCGATGTGTGCAAGCCGGCTGCGTCAGATGCAGGGATCGTTCGCGGCGGTCAGCCAGTCTGGTGGGGGTCGGGTGAGCCGGTCCCCGAAAAGTTGCCCACGTGCTCGTGAAATCAGTTGTCGCCGATTGATGAAGCGTCGACGAAGAGTCTTGTATGACCGTTTCTGGAGGTGGTGAAGTGAGTATCGAACGAGTGGTTACCTCGGGTGTGTTCGCTCTCGATGGTGGAGAGTGGGAGGTCGACAACAATGTCTGGCTGATCGGGGACGAGCGCGAGGTGCTGGTGGTGGATGCCGCGCACGACGCCGCGCCGATCGTCGAGGCCGTCGGCGGACGGCACGTAATCGCGGTGCTGTGCACGCACGGGCACAACGATCACGTCACCGTCGCGCCGGAGCTGGCCGAGCGGCTGGACGCGCCGGTGCTGCTGCACCCCGGCGACGAACCGCTGTGGCGCATGACCCACCCCGACGCCGACTACCGGTCCCTGGCGGACACGTCGCGGATCACGGTGGCGGGCATCGACATCGACGTGCTGCACACCCCGGGCCACTCCCCCGGTTCGGTCAGCTTGTACCTACCGGAGCAAGGCGCGCTGTTCACCGGCGACACCCTGTTCGCGGGCGGTCCCGGCGCCACCGGCCGGTCGTACTCCGATTTCGACACGATCATCGACTCGATCCGCGACCACCTGCTCACCCTCCCCGAGGACACGATGGTGCACACCGGGCACGGCGACGGCACCACCATCGGCGCGGAGAAACCGCACCTGGCGGAGTGGATCGCGCGCGGTCACTGACCGCGGGCGGTCAGAGGATCGCGAACGCGACCACCAGACCGATGGCGAAGTGCGCGGCGGCCACCACCAGCACCTCGGTGGTGCGCACATCGGAGTGCAGCGTCGCCCCGATGTCGATGCCGAGTACCCGCTCCAGCGCCCGCACGGAGATCACCTGCGCGATGATGCCGACCAGGCCGAACACGAGGGCGGCGATGAGTCCCTCGGCGAGCCTGCCCGCCGAGGCGTAGATGGCGAGCACGACGATGAACGCCATGCTCACCATGCCCGCCGCCGTCACGATGATCGCGTTCGGCTTGCCCGCCGAGACGAGCTCGCGCAGGTGGCCGGGGGTGGTGAGGTCGATGGCGAAGAAGCCGACAAGCATCAGCGCCAGGCCGACCAGGGCGTAGAGCAGGATCGCTCCGACGCCCTCGCCGAGCGAACTCCAGTACCCCGATTCGAGGGCGACTGCGGTCATCGTGGTCCTTCCGGAATGTGTTGTGCGGGTGGTCTATTCGGTGGGTATGCGGTGCGGCACGAAGGCCGCGCCGTCGTCGGTGATCAGTCCGGCGGTCTCGCGGATGCCGAGCCCGGCGGCGGTGTCGCCGACCAGCCACGCCCCCAGCACGGGGCGCATCTCGTCGAACACCGGTAGCGGGTCGAGCAATTGGTACACGAAACCCTCCGCGCCGTACACGCCGCCGGTGGCGGTCTCCATGCCTGCGCCGACGATGGTCATGTTCGCGCCCTCGCGCCCGAGCTTCGGTTTGCGGATGTACTCGGTGAGCTCGTTGGGCTGATCCAGGTAGGCGGGCAGCAGGTTCGGGTGGCCGGGGTACATCTCCCACAGCACCGCCAGGATCGCCTTGTTGCTGAGCAGCGTCTTCCACAGCGGTTCGACCCACATGGTCGCGGGCAGGCTCTCCACCACGCGCTTGCCGAACTCGTCGTCTAGCACCCACTCCCACGGGTAGAGCTTGAACACCGACTCCATCGGCGCCTCGGCCAGATCCACGAAACGCGCCAGCTCCGTGTCGAATCCGACTTCCTCGATGGGCAGCGCGACGGTGTCGAAGCCGGCCTCGGCGGCGGTCTCCTGCAGGTACGCGGTCGTGACGTTGTCCTCGCCGGTGGCGTCGGCCCCCGACCAGGTGAAGTGCAACTGCGGCGAGGGCAGGGTCGCGCGCACCTCGGCCCAGCGCTCGACCAGCTTCTCGTGCAAGGAGTTCCACTGGTCGCTGCCGGGGAACACGTCGGTCAGCCAGTGCCACTGCACGATCGCCGCCTCCAGCAGCGAGGTGGGCGTATCCGCGTTGTACTCCAGCAGTTTCGCGGGTTTGCGCGCGTCGTAGCGCAGGTCGAAGCGCCCGTAGACGTATGGGTCACCGCGGCGCCAGGATTCGGCGATCGGCCCCCAACTCCAGTCGGGCAGACCGAAATCCGCGAACCGCTCGGTGAGGATCACGTGTTCGACCGCGTTGAGGCACATCGAGTGCAGCAGTTCGACATCGGCTTCCAGCGCGAGGATCTCGTCCATCGCGAACTCGTAGTGCACCGACTCATCCCAGTACGGCCGCGGCAGTCCGCTGGCGTCGCGTCCGGGTGAGCCGTAGACGAGCCCCTGGTTCTCGATGATCTGCTGCCAGCCCGGTCGCGGTGTGCCGCGTACCCGGCGCATCAGGAGCCGCCGCCGGTGCTCTTGCTGCCGAGCCCGCCGCGCTGGATGGTGGTGCCCGAGCGCGTCTTGATCTCGGCGCCTTTGGGTTTCACCGTGGTGCCGCCGACGGGCGGCTTGCCGACGGTGTTGTTGCCGCCGTAGTAGTACCGGTACTGCGGGCCGCCACCGAGCACGACGAACGAGCCGCCGCCGGAGCCACCATTGCTGCCCTCGCAGTAACGGTCCTCGACGACGACTTCCTGTCCGTCCTCGTATTTCACGCAGTAGGCAGTGACCTGTTCGGCGTTCAGCGCGCGGTAGGCGAGGTACCCGCCGCCGACCAATCCGGCCACGCCGACGATGGCGACGCCGCCGATCAGCACCCGATTGCGGGTGCGGCGCTTGGCATCCGCGGCGGCCGCCGCTGCCGCTGCCGCCGCAGCGGCGTCGCGGCGCGCCTTGTCCCTGGCGCGCGCCTCGGCCACGGTGGGCGGGCGCGGCTGGGTGACACCGGGTTCCTGCCGTTGGATGCTGCCGGGACGCGGACCGGAGGGCGGCACAGCGGGCTGTTCCTGCCCCGGCGGAACTCCCGGCTGCCCCTGCTCCGGCGGCTGCCACGGCTGCCCGGCCGAACCCTGCTGCCACGGTTGACCGGCCGGGCCTTGCTGCCCCGGCTCGTCCGGCCCCGTCTGCCCCGGCTCCGGGATGTTGAGTTCGGGCCTGGCCCAGTCGGGTTCCCCGCCGGGCCGATCAGGTGGCCGCTGGTCGTCTCCCGGGTTCTGCGTGCTCACCGATCCCTCCCCGTCACCGTCGGACCCACCACTCAGCGCTCCTCGAATCCCGTCATATCACCCCGCGCGGGCTCCCAGCTTTCCACAACCAGACTCACCCGGCCAGGCGTATCCGGCGAGCGCAGCAGTGCGAGCAACCGCTCGCACCCGACTCGCGGCCCCTCCGCGATCACGTGCACGCGCCCGCCGCTGGTGTTGCGCGCGTGGCCGACCAGCCCCAATTCCAGTGCGCGCGACCGGGTCCACCATCGGAACCCGACACCCTGCACCAGACCGTGCACCCACGCCACCAGCCGGACGTTCTCGTCGGGTGTCCCCGCCGTCGGTTCGCTCATGCTCGTCTCACCCCTCACTCGCCCGGGGCCGTGTCGCCCCCGTGTCCCGCCACCGGTCGGCCGCGCACGCCCGCACCTCCCGGCGCGCCGTGTGTTCCAGCTTTCGCCGCGGCGCGCTCCCGCTCAGGCGTCGACCTCGAAGGACAGCGTCACCTTGCTGCCCGCCTTCAGGGTGCGCCCGACGGTGCACACCTTGTCGATGGCCCGCTGCACGGTGACCAGCAGGCGTTCGCGGGCCTGTTCGTCGAGTTCGCTGAGGTCCAGCTCGAACACCTCCTCCAGCTGCGGGTACACCTCGTTCTCGCGATCGGGGTCGCCCGAGACGCGGATGGTCGCGTCGAAGTTGTCGCCGAGCTTGCGTGAGAGCGGGAAGTCGGCGCTCAGGCCCGAGCAGGCGGCCAGCGCGATCTTGAGCAGCTCGCCCGGGGTGAACACGCCGGGCACGCCCTGCGAGCCGATGAGCACCTCGGCGCCGCGCGAGCTGCGCCCGGTGTAGGCCCGCGTGCCGGTGCGCTCGACCCACAGGGTGGTGGGCTCCCCCGGTTTCGCGGCCCCCGTGGTCGATGACGTACCGGTCGCGGTCGCAGCGGTGTTCTCAGCCATGGGTCTGATCCTGCCATCCTCGTAGCGGTCGCTTCACGCCTGGCAACAGCACCGTCGCGGGCGCCATTCCGGGCGGGCGATCTCCGCCACACCGCCCGCCGGGCTACACCTGGAAGCGGTATCCCATGCCCGCCTCGGTCAGCAAGTGCTTGGGATGGGACGGGTCGCGCTCCAGTTTCCGGCGCAGCTGCGCGAGATACACGCGCAGATAATGGGTTTCGGTGGCGTAGGAGGGACCCCACACTTCGCGCAGCAGTTCCTTGCGGCCCACGAGCTTGCCGCGGTTGCGCACCAGCATCTCCAGCATCCCCCATTCCGTGGGTGTGAGGTGCACGGGTTCGCCGTCCTTGGTGACCTGTTTGGCGGCCAGATCGACGGTGAACGATTCGGTCACCACCACCGCGTCACCGGTGTCGGCGCCCGAGGCGCCCCGCCGCACGGCCGCGCGCAACCGCGCCAGCAGCTCGTCCATCCCGAACGGCTTGGTGACGTAGTCGTCGGCGCCCGCGTCCAGCGCCTCGACCTTGTCGGCGGAGTCGGTGCGCGCCGACAGCACGATCACCGGCACCGTGCTCCATCCGCGCAACCCGGCCAGCACGTCGATGCCGTCGATATCGGGCAGTCCCAGATCGAGGATCACCACGTCGGGGTGTTTGTCGGCGGCCACCCGCAGCGCGGCGGTGCCGGTGCCCGCCGTGCTCACCTCGTAGCCGCGCACCGACAGGTTGATGCGCAGGGCGCGCACGATCTGCGGTTCGTCGTCCACGACCAGCACCTTCACCGGCGCGGCGGTCTGCCTGCCCTCGCTCACCGCGGGATCCGTCCGCACCGCGTCATACTCGCCCACCTCCGTCATCCGCGTCCCGACCTCCCTGGTCGCCATCGTCCACAGCTCATCGTCCTATCGCCACCGCACGCCGCGCGGTCTCCCGGCACGCGTCGTGTCGTCGGCGCTGCCGGGTCTGTCCGCACTCTGCTCCGCGCCCGGACGGTCTGCGATTCGCTCATCCGCCCCGGAGACGTCCACCTCGGAGTGCGCGCCCGCCGGATTCGCGCCGCCAGGTCCGGGATCCAACCGGTCCGCAACGGCCTCGTCGTCCGCCTCCGCCGATTCGCCCGCACCGGCCGCGGGCAGTTCGACCAGCATGGTCAGTCCGCCACCCGGCGTCGGTTCGGCGTGCACCGTGCCGTCCATCGCCTCGACGAACCCGCGGACCACCGAGAGGCCGAGGCCGACGCCGGTGGTGTTGTCGCGATCACCGAGCCGCTGGAACGGTTCGAACAGCTGGTCCTCGGTGCCGGGCGGCACGCCGGGGCCCCGGTCGGCGACCGCGATGAGCACCCGGTCGCCGTCGCGCTCGGCGGTGACGCGCACCGGCGTCTCGCGCGGCGAATGCCGCAGCGCGTTGTCGATGAGGTTGGCCAGCACCCGGTCCAGCAGACCTGCGTCGGCGAGCACCGACACCTCCCCGACCGCCACCTCGACGCGACCGATCGCCGCGCGCCGCAGCCCGCGCGCGCCCATCCCGGTGCTCACCAGCGCGCGGTGCACCGCTTCGTCCACGTACACCTGGCGCGGCGTGGGCCGGACCACACCGACGGCCAGCCGCGAGGAATCCAGCAGGTTGTCCACCAGCGCGGTCAGCTGGTCGACGGATTCCTCGATCGTCTCCAGCAACTCGGCGGTGTCCTCGGCGGAGAACTCGATATCGTCACTGCGCAGGCTGGACACGGCGGCCTTGGCCCCGGCCAGCGGCGTGCGCAGGTCGTGGCCGACCGCCGAGAGCAGCGCCCGCCGCAGCCGGTCGGCCTCGAACAGTGCGGCGGCGGCCTTGGCCTCCTCGGCCAGCCGCGACTGGCGGACCAGCCCGGCGGCCTGATTCGCGACGGCGACCAGGATCGACAGGTCCGCCGCGCCCAGTGTCGGCCCCGCCAGCAGCAGCGCGCCCGAACCGTCCCCCGCCTCCACGACCGTGTCGGCGGCGGCGGTGTTCGCGGGCGCCTCCGGTCCGACGCTCGCGAGCACCCGGCCCCCGCCGACCATGCTCACCCCGCGCATCCCGAAGGTCTCGCGCACCTGCTCGAGCATCCCGGGCAGATCCGCACCGTGCAGGACCGCCCCGGCGAAGGCCGCCAGCAGTTCCGCCTCTCGGGAAGCCTTGCGCGCCTGTCCCGTTCGCTTGGCGGCGACGTCGACCAGCGCCGCGACCGCCACGGCGACGAACAGCATCACCACGATGGTGATGAAGTTGTCGGGCTCGGCGATCGTGAGGCTGTAGCGCGGGCCGGTGAAGAACCAGTTGAGCATCAGCCCCGACAGCAGCGCCGAGCACGCGGCGGGCAGCACGCCGCCCAGCAGCGCCACGGTGACGACGCCGACGAAGAACACCGCGCTCAGTCCGCCCAGCTCCAGGTGCCGGTCCAGGACGGCGGCACTGAGCAGCGACACCAGCAGCGGCACCAGGACGGCGGCGGGCCAGGCCAGCGCGGGCTGGCGCGGCACCAGGGTGCGCCATCGCCACCCGCGATTGGCCTCCTCGTGGCTGACCATGTGCACGTCGACCTTGCCCGAGCGCTGCACGACCGAGGCGCCGATCCCCTCGTCGACCATGCGCGCCCACCGGGAGCGCCGCGAGGTGCCGAGCACCAGTTGCGTGGCGTTGACCTCGGTGGCGAATTCGAGCAGGGCGCCCGGCACGTCGTCGCCGGTGACGGTGTGCAGGCTCGCGTCGAGGCTCGCGGCCAGTTCCCGCAGCCGCGCCAGGCGCTCGGCGGAGACCCCGGCCAGCCCGTCGCCGCGCACGACGTGCACCACCATCAGCTCGGCGCTGGACTTGGTGGCGATGCGCCCGGCGCGGCGCACGATCGTCTCCGATTCGGGGCCGCCGGTCACCGCGACCACCACCCGCTCGCGCGCCTCCCACGGTTCGGTGATGTGGTGCTCGGCCCGGTACTTCGCCAGGGCGGCGTCGACCTGATCGGCCAGCCACAGCAGCGCCAGCTCGCGCAGCGCGGTGAGGTTCCCGGGACGGAAATAGTTGCGCAACGCGGCGTCCACCTTGTCGGCGGCGTACACGTTGCCGTGGGAAAGCCTGCGCCGCAATGCTTCCGGAGTGATGTCGACCAGCTCGATCTGCTCGGCGCCGCGCACGACGGCATCGGGCACCGTCTCGCGCTGCCGCACGCCCGTGATGCGCTCCACCACGTCGTTGAGGCTCTCCAGGTGCTGCACGTTCACCGTGGAGATCACGTCGATGCCCGCGTCGAGCAGTTCGGCGACGTCCTGCCAGCGCTTCTCGTTGCCGCTGCCGGGAGTGTTGGTGTGGGCGAGTTCGTCCACCAGCGCCACGGCGGGCGCGCGGCGCAGCACCGCCTCGACGTCGAGCTCGGGGAACACCGCGCCGCGGTACTCCACCAGCTTGGGCGGTATCCGTTCGATGCCCTCCAGCAGTTCGGCGGTCTTGGTGCGCCCGTGGGTCTCGACCACCGCCGCCACCACGTCGCGCCCGCGCTCCAGCCGCCGGTGCGCCTCGGCGAGCATGGCGTAGGTCTTCCCGACGCCGGGCGCGGCGCCGAGGTAGATCCGCAGCTTGCCGTCTCTCATCCGATCATCCTGCGCCATCGGCCACACCGCGGCGCCGACGCGGTACCGACTCCCTCAGCCACCGGTGCGGTACGTCCTCAGGCGCACCCGGCGCCGCTCGCGCAGCGCGAACACACGGATCGTCAGCGCGCCCAGCACGAATCCGGTGAGCAGCGCGACGGTCACGACCGACATCTCATTCCTCTCCACGGGCGGGATCGACCACCGGGCGGGTAGTGCTTTCCACTCGTCCGACCCGTCGATTTCTACCGTCGCGAAACGCGCCGACCTGGATCTTTACGATTTCTTGACGCTCACCGCCGCCGCTTTGACGACATTCGCCGCACCGGCCGCGTCCCCGGTCACCCCGCGGATCTCGTCAACGAACCGTCAAGTCCGCGCGCCGCGACGCCAAGAACTCGTCAGGGACCCATCCACGCGCCCGCATCGGCGCTTGACTCGGACCTCGCGCGTCCCGATCGCCGGGACCGCAGGAGGTAGGAGAGTCATGTCCGTCGTGGTGTTCACGGCACTGACCGTCGCGCTGTTCGCGCTGCTCGGCCTGATCCAACGGGGGGTCGAGAAACTGTGATCGCGAACGTGATCGGTCTCGCGCTGGCCGTCCTTGTCGCGGTGTTCCTCGTCGCCGCGCTGCTGTACCCCGAGAGGTTCTAGGTGAACACGACCACGGCGGGGATCGTCTTCGTGGCGTCCCTGATCCTCGCGCTGGCCTTGGTGCACGTGCCGCTCGGCGACTACCTGCACCGGGTGTACAGCGCGACCACGCACTCCCGCGCCGAACGGCTCCTCTACCGGGCCATCGGCGCGAAACCCGAAGTGGAGCAGAGCTGGCCGGTGTACGCGCGCAGCGTGCTCGCGTTCTCGGCGGTCGGCATCCTGTTCCTGTTCTTCTTCCAGCTGGTCCAGGGCGAGCTGCCGCTGCACCTGAACGATCCGGCCACCGAGATGACGCCCGCGCTGGCGTGGAACACGGCGGTCAGCTTCGTCACGAACACGAACTGGCAGAACTACTCCGGCGAGTCCACCCAGGGCCACCTGGTGCAGATGGCGGGCCTGGCGGTGCAGAACTTCGTCTCGGGCGCGGTCGGCATGGCGGTCGCGGTCGCGCTGGTGCGCGGCTTCGCCCGGCGCGACACCGGCGAACTGGGCAACTTCTGGGTCGATCTGGTGCGCGGCACGATCCGCATCCTGCTGCCGATCGCCTTCGTCGGCGCCGTCGTGCTCGTCGCGGGCGGCGTGATCCAGAACTTCCAGCTGCACGAGCAGGTCGCCCAGACCGTCGCCGGCGCGCAGCAGACCATTCCCGGCGGGCCGGTGGCCGGGCAGGAGGCCATCAAGGAACTCGGCACCAACGGCGGCGGCTTCTACAACGCCAACTCCGCGCACCCGTTCGAGAACCCGACCACGTGGACCAACTGGTTCGAGATCTTCCTGATCCTGCTGATCCCGACGGCCATGCCGCGCGCCTTCGGCCGCATGGTGGGCAGCGTCAAACAGGGTTACGCGATCATCGCCGTCATGAGCGTCATCGCGTTGGCGAGCATCGCGCTCACCACCGTGTTCCAGCTCCAGCACAACGGCACCGTGCCCGACGCCGTCGGCGCGGCCACCGAGGGCGTGGAAACCCGCTTCGGCGTGGCGAATTCGGCCACGTTCGCGGCCGCGACCACACTCACCTCGACCGGAGCGGTGGACTCGTTCCACGACTCCTACACCAGCCTCGGCGGCCTGATGCTCATGCTCAACATGCAGCTCGGTGAAGTCGCACCCGGCGGTGTCGGCTCGGGCCTGTACGGCATGCTCATCCTCGCCGTGATCACCGTGTTCGTCGCGGGACTCATGGTCGGGCGCACACCGGAGTACCTGGGCAAGAAGATCACCCCGCGCGAGATCAAGCTGGCCGCGGCGTATTTCCTGGTCAGTCCGCTGCTGGTGCTGATCTTCACCGCGATCGCCATGGCCATGCCCGGACAGCGCGACAGCATGCTCAACTCCGGGCCGCATGGACTGTCGGAGGTGTTGTACGCCTTCACCTCCGCGGCCAACAACAACGGCTCGGCGTTCGCGGGCCTCACCGGCAACACCAAGTGGTACAACACCGCCCTCGGCCTCGCGATGCTGTTCGGCCGGTTCCTGCCGATCATCTTCGTGCTCGCCCTGGCGGGTTCGCTGGCCGCGCAGGGCCGCTCCCCCGCGTCGATCGGCACGCTGCCGACCCACCGCCCGCAGTTCGTGGGCCTGGTCGTCGGCGTGACGGTGATCCTCGTCGCCCTCACCTTCCTCCCCGCACTCGCGCTCGGGCCACTCGCCGAAGGAATCCACTGATATGCCCACCACCACACCGGAACTCACCGAGAAACCGCGGGCGGACGCCCCCAGCCGCGAGCACAGGGTGTCCGGCGGCCCGTTCGACCCCACGATGCTGCTGACCTCTCTGCCCGAGGCGTTGCGCAAACTCGACCCGCGCACGCTGTGGCACAACCCGGTCATGCTGATCGTGGAGCTCGGCGCGGTCTGGTCCACCGTGCTCGCGCTCGCCGACCCGAGCTTCTTCGCCTGGGCGATCGTCGTATGGCTGTGGCTCACGGTCGTTTTCGCCAACCTGGCCGAGGCGGTGGCCGAGGGGCGCGGCAAGGCGCAGGCCGACACCCTGCGCAAGGCCAAGACCGACACCGTCGCCCGCCGCCTGGTCGACTGGGCGCCCGGCGGGCGGGTGGTCGAGGCGGAGGTCCGCGCCCCCGAACTGCGCAGTGGCGACCACGTCGTCGTCGAGGCCGGTCAGGTCATCCCCGGTGACGGCGATGTCGTGGAGGGCATCGCCTCGGTGGACGAGTCGGCCATCACCGGCGAATCCGCCCCCGTCATCCGGGAATCCGGCGGCGACCGCAGCGCCGTCACCGGCGGCACGACCGTACTCTCGGACCGCATCGTCGTGCGGATCACCCAGGAGCCGGGCCGCAGCTTCATCGACAAGATGATCGCCCTGGTCGAAGGCGCGAGCAGGCAGAAGACGCCGAACGAGATCGCGCTCAACATCCTGCTGGCCGCGCTCACGATCATCTTCCTGTTCGCGGTCGTCACGGTGCAGCCGCTGGCGATCTTCGCCAAGGAGTCCAGTCCGGGCGTGCCCGATTCGCTCGCGCTGGACGGCCACGGCATCACCGGGATCGTGCTGGTCTCGCTGCTGGTCTGCCTGATCCCGACCACGATCGGCGCGCTGCTGTCGGCCATCGGCATCGCGGGCATGGACCGCCTCGTGCAGCGCAACGTGCTGGCCATGTCGGGGCGCGCGGTCGAGGCCGCGGGCGATGTGAACACGCTGCTGCTGGACAAGACCGGCACCATCACCCTCGGCAACCGGCAGGCCTCGGAATTCGTGCCGATGCCGGGCATTTCGGCCGACGAGATGGCCGACGCGGCCCAATTGTCCAGTCTCGCCGACGAAACGCCCGAGGGCCGCTCGATCGTGGTGTACGCCAAGAACGCCCACGGCAAGCGGGAACGCACGCCGGGCGAGCTCACCGGCGCCACCTGGGTGGAGTTCACCGCCCAGACCCGCATGTCCGGCGTGGACCTGCCCGGCGGGCACGCGCTGCGCAAGGGTGCCGCCAGCGCGGTCACCGAATGGGTTCGCGCACTAGGTGGTTCGATTCCGCGCGAGGTCGGCGTCACCGTCGACGGCGTGTCCGCCTCGGGTGGCACACCGCTCGTCGTCGGCGAGGTCCGCGATGGAAAGGCCCGCGTGCTCGGCGTCGTCCATCTGAAGGACGTTGTGAAGCAGGGCATGCGGGAGCGCTTCGACGAGATGCGCCGGATGGGCATCCGCACCGTCATGATCACCGGCGACAATCCGTTGACCGCCAAGGCGATCGCCGACGAGGCCGGTGTCGACGACTTCCTCGCCGAGGCCACGCCGGAGGACAAGCTCGCCCTGATCAAGAAGGAGCAGGACGGCGGCCGGCTGGTCGCCATGACCGGCGACGGCACCAACGACGCCCCCGCGCTGGCCCAGGCCGATGTGGGCGTGGCGATGAACACCGGCACGTCGGCGGCCAAAGAGGCAGGCAACATGGTCGATCTGGACTCCGATCCGACCAAGCTCATCGAGATCGTGGAGATCGGCAAACAGCTGCTCATCACCAGGGGCGCGCTCACCACGTTCTCCATCGCCAACGACATCGCCAAGTACTTCGCGATCATCCCGGCGCTGTTCGTGGGCCTGTACCCGGGGCTGGACCTGCTCAACGTGATGCGGCTGGCCAGCCCGCAGTCGGCAATCCTGTCGGCGGTCATCTTCAACGCGCTCGTCATCGTCGCGCTGATCCCGCTGGCACTGCGCGGTGTGCGTTACCGGCCTGCCGACGCGTCGGCGCTGCTGAGCCGCAACCTGACCGTGTACGGGTTCGGCGGTCTCGTCGCCCCGTTCGTCGGCATCAAACTCATCGACCTGCTGGTCCAATTCCTCCCCGGGATGTCCTGATATGCGTATCTCCACTTGGGTCCGTCAGCACCTCGCCGCACTGCGCGCGCTGTTGGTGCTGACGGCGATCACCGGAATCCTCTATCCCCTGGCCGTTTTCGCGGTCGCGCAGCTGCCGGGGCTGAACGGCAAGGCCGACGGCTCGCTCGTCACGATGGACGGAAAGGTGGTGGGCAGCAGCCTCATCGGCCAGTCCTTCACCGACGCCGACGGCGCGGCACTGATCCAGTACTTCCAGAGCCGCCCGTCGGCCGCGGGCGACGGGTACGACCCGATGTCCACGTCGGCGAGCAACCTGGGCCCGGAGGACATCGTGGACACCGCCGACCGCACCAGCCTGCTGACCACGGTCTGCACGCGCAGCAAGGAGATCGCCGACCGTGAGGGGGTCGACGGCTCCCGCCCGTACTGCACGAAAGACGGTGTCGGCGCGGTGCTCTCGGTGATCGGGCCCCGCGACGCCATGGGCGAGGTCATCGAACCCGTCGCGGTGGTGAGCGTCAACGAGCTGTGCCCGGCGAGCCCGTTCCTCGCCGAGTACCTCGGCGTGTCGGTGGAATGCGCCGAACCGGGCCGCGACTACGCCGAGGGCCGCATCATCGCCATTCGCGGTGACGCGCCCGCCGATCCCGTGGTGCCCGCCGACGCCGTCACCGCGAGCGGCAGCGGGCTGGACCCGCACATCTCGCCCGCCTACGCCGCGATCCAGATCCCCCGCGTCGCCGCGGCCCGCGGCATCGGCGAGGACCGCGTGCGCGCCCTGGTCGAAGCGCACACCAGCGACCGCACGCTCGGCTTCCTCGGCGAGCCCAGGGTGAACGTGCTGGACCTGAACCTGGCGCTGGACGGCGAACATCCGTACCGGGGCTGACGCACAGCGCGAAAGCCGGTGCCGGATCAGTCGATCCGGCACCGGCTTTCGTCACTTCCCGGCTTGCTCACGCATCCACACGGCGGGGTCGCGCGGCGGGCGGCCGAGCACTTCCGCCACCCCCGGGGCGATGCTCGCGCCGCCGTCGTGGCGGATCTCGCGGAACAGCCGGACCAGCAGTTCGGCGAATTCCTCCGGCATCCCCTCCGCCGCGGCGTCGGCGCGATACCGCTCCTCGCCCACCGATTCGAAACGCAGTGCGCGCCCCGTCGTTTGGGCGTACTCGGCCAGGAACTCCGGGAAACTCAGTGCCCGCGGACCGGTCAACTCGTAGATCCGGCCCTCGTGGCCGTCGTCGAGGAGCGCGGCCGCGGCCACCTCGGCGATATCGCGGGTGTCGATGAACGGCTCGCGGCCGTCGCCGGTGGGCAGTCGGAGCACCCCGGTCGCGAGCGGGTCGGCGAACACCGGGAACTCGGTGAAGTTCTGCGTGAACCAGGACGGGCGCAGGGCGGTCCACGGCACGCCCGCTTCCGCCACAGCGCGCTCGGACGCCCGCTTCGGCGCGAGGGTGACGGCGTCGCCGCTGCGCGCCGAGAGGAACACCAGCCGGCGCACGCCGGCCGCCGCCGCGCGCTTCGCGAAATCGGCTACGGGATCGGGGTTCTCGTCGTTCTCGACGAGATAGACGCCGCGCACACCAGCCAGGACCTCGTCCCAGGTGGACGGATCCTCCCAGTGGAATCCGGTGGCGCGGGAGACGGCGCGCACGGTGACGCCGCGCGCGGTGAGGGCGGGAACGACATGGCGGCCGGTCTTGCCGGTGGCGCCCAGAACGAGATAGGTCATGTCTTCATGGAATCCGACCGGGGCGAGACGTCCAATGGTCGCGCATCCACGGTCGATGTGAGATCGTCTACGGGTGGACGTTCTGGACTCGATGCTCCACGAGACGCGCGCCCGCCACGCCTCGATCCGCCTCTCCCGCATGGATCCGCCGTGGCACATCCGGTTCCTGGACCGCAGCCCCCTGACCGTGCTGGCCATGGTGGGCGGCGACGGGTGGCTACTGCGCGACGACCGGGACCCCGTGCCGCTCACGGCGGGCAGCATCGCGATCGTGCGCGGCCCCGAGCCGTACGCGGTCGCCGACGCACCGGGCACCCCGCCGCGCGTCCTGGTCGAATCCGCCGACTTCTGCACCGACGACCTGGGCCGCGACATCTCCGAGTCGCGATTCCTCGGCCCGCACACGTGGGGCGATCACGCGGCGGCGCCCGCCGCGCTCGTCACCGGCCTCTACCCGATCCGGTCGGAGGTGAGCGACTGGCTGCTCGACGCCCTGCCGCCGGTGCTGATCGTGCCGCCGGACCAGCTCGAGTCCCCGTTGATGGACCTGGTCACCGCCGAGATCGCGGCCGACCGGCCGGGCCAGCAGGTGATCCTGGACCGGGCGATGGACCTGCTGCTGGTGTGCACGCTGCGCGCGTGGTTCGACCGGGCCGATTCCACCGCGCCCGGCTGGTACCGGGCGCTGGGCGATCCGGTGGCGGGCCCCGCCCTGCGCCTCATCCACGACGATCCGGCCCACCCGTGGACGGTCGCCGCGCTGGCGGCCGCCGTCGGCGTCTCCCGCGCCGCGTTCGCGCGCCGGTTCGGCGAACTCGTCGGCGAACCACCGGTCTCGTACCTGACGAGCTGGCGAATCGCCTTGGCCGCCGACCGCTTACGCCACACCGACGACACCCTCGCGACGATCGCCCGGCGTGTCGGCTACAGCGACGGCTACGCCCTCAGCGTCGCGTTCACCCGCGTGAAAGGGGTGCGCCCCGGCGAATTCCGAGGGTGAAGCGTTCACCGGAATATTCACCGCCACTGAATCTTTCGGCGCACGCGTCGATCCCCGCGCGGAGGCGCCGCTCAACAACGGCGACATCGCGGCGGCGGCGCTGCCCGACACCGACCCGTCCTCGTTCCTGCAAGCGTTCCTGGCCAAGGGATTCCGGCAGATCGACTCGGTCCGCGACAGCCACCCCGACCTCGCGGGCACCTCCGTGGCGGTCAGCAGCCAGGCCTTCCTCGACACGCACGCGGACTTCGGCCCGGCCTGGCAGGCCGCGCTCACCGAAGCCAACACCTATGCCGCCCAGCACTGGGACGGTGGCCCAGTCGAAGGCGCCCGAAGCCGTGGTCCGCGCCGGCGCCGACCGCACCTACATCCCCGACACCCCCTTCCCCGAACGCGGCGTGACCCTGCTGACGGGCACCAAGAAGTTCCTCGTCGACGAGGGCAAGATCCGTGAGGACTTCGACCTCGAGGAGTGGTTCTACCGCCCGGTACCCACCCAGAGCTGACCCCCACCCGTCGACAGGCCCGGGACCGGCTTCCCGGGCCTGTCGCCGTTCCGCCTTGCCCGCGCACCGGACCCGCTTTATATTTAAGTGACTACTCAATGAATTATTAATTCCGGGAGATCGGATCCAATCATGCGTCTCGCCACGCTCACCGCCGCCGCACTCGGCGCCGCCGTCATCGCCTGTAGTACAACGGTTCCCGCTGCGGCGCACCCCGCTCCCCCGCCCGCGCCCGCCATCGGCTTCACCGCCCGCGTCGAAGGTGACAGTGTCGTCGTCGAGAGCGCCGATACCGTGTTTCACACCGCCGACGGCCAGTTGCGTGCCGGTCGGCCGGGAGCGAACGCCCTCGATCTACTCCCCCTCGAGTACCGGTTCGGCGACAGGAGTTATCCGATCGCGGCGACCGCCGAGGGCAACCGCGCGACGCTGACTCCCACCAGACCCGAACCGGGTGCGGTGGCGACCCAGATCGCCGGCCCCGGCGATCTGCTGGCGAAGCTGCCCCGCGTCATCGGGATCATCGCGCCGCAGTTGACCTTCGGCACCGCCGTCGGCTCCCTGATCGGCACCGTCATCGGCGGCAGCCTGGGCTGCCTGCTCGGTGCCGCCGTGCCGCTGACCTGGCCGCTGCTGCCGCTCGGCGGCCCGATCGCCGGGTGCGTCGCGGGCATGGTGGTGGGCGCGGCGGCCGGTGTGGTCGCGGGCACGATCCTGGTCGGCGGACCGAATCTCGTCATCCAGGCGATCCAGTTCTTCCACCTCATGGCCCAGCCCGACAGGCCCGCCGGAGAGGGCCGCTAGCCGGTACGCACCCCCGCGCGCCGCGTCCGTCACCCGAGCCGCCACAGTGTTGATCATGCGCAAAGTCGACCCCGAGCAGTACGCGGCGCGGCGGGAAGCCCTTCTCGCCGCGGCGGCGGCGCTGTTCGCCGAGCACGGATACGACGCCACCCGCACCGCCGACATCTGCAAGGCGGCCGGGATGAGCACCGGCAACCTGTTCCACTACTTCCCCACCAAGCACGACGTCCTGCTCGGCGTGGCCGAACGGGATCGGGAGCGCACCGCCGCGCGGATGGCGGGCTTGGCCGACGCCCCCGACCCGAGGGCCGCGCTGCTGGACACGATCGAGGGCTTCTGCCGCCTCGCGGCCGACCGGCACGTGGCGGGACTGGCGTTCGAGATGTGGGCGCAGGCCCATCGCGACCCCGAACTTGCGGCGGTCTTCCGCACCACCGACCGGGAGACCCGGGAGACGTTCGCCACCGCCGTCCGGGCCGGAATCGACCGTGGCGCTATCGATTCCGCGCTCGACCCGGACAGCGCCGCGACCTGGCTCTCCGCCCTGGTGGAGGGGTTCTTCGCGCGCGTCGCCTCCGATCCCGGCTTCGATCAGGACGCCGAGATCGCCACCGCCCGGCGACTCGCCGCCGGGCTGCTCCGCCAGGCCTAGCGCGACCGCGGACATCCCCCGACCTGTCGGTGGGTTCGGTCAGGATAGGGGGCATGACGGAACTGTCGCTGCGTGAACTCAATCGGACCTTGCTGCTGCGGCAGCGGCTCGCGGAGCGGACCGAGGAGAGTCCGCTGGAGCTCGTGCGGCAGCTGGTGGCGGTGCAGGGGCAGGAACCGAACTGGCCCTACATCGGACTGTGGACGCGCTCGGCGGAGTTCCGGCACGAGGAGCTGGCCGAGCTGCTGCGGGAACGCAAGCTGGTGCGCTCGTTGCTGATCCGGCGCACCGTGCACCTGGCCTGCGCCGAGGACTTCCGCTGGCTGCGCCCCACGGTGCACGCGGCCGTGGCGTCCTCGCTCAACGTGGCCTACTACCGAGACGAGATCGAGGGCATCGACCGCACCGAGCTGGCGGCCGCCGGGCGCGCGACACTCGCCGGAAAACAGCTGAGCCGCAGGGATTTCGGGGAGCTGCTCACGGCGCACTTCCCGGGTAGGCACGCGCGCAGACTGGCCGAGAGCGTCGAACTGCTGGTCCCGCTGGTGCACGGCGACGGCACCGGCGACTGGGGCCGCTGGCGCAACCGCTACGTCACGGTCGGCCTGGGCGAGGAGTGGATCGGCGCGCCGATGGCCGAACCCGACCCCCGCGCGCTGATTCGCCGCTACCTCGCGGCGTTCGGCCCCGCGACCGTCGCCGACATGCAGTCCTGGGCGGGTGTCACCCGGCTGGCCGAGGTGGTCGACGAAATGCGTTCGGAGCTGGTCGTTTTCACCGACGACCGGCACCGCGTGCTGTTCGACCTCCCGGACGCGCCGCTGGCCGACCCCGACCTCGACGCACCCGTGCGCCTGCTGCCCGCCTTCGACAACGCCCTGCTCGGCCACAAGGACCGCCGCCGCATGATCAGCGACGAGGACCGTGCCCGCACCGCGCGCGAGGCCTCGGCCGGCGTGCCCATGTACCTGGTGGACGGCTTCGTGCACGGCCGCTGGGCGCTGGAGGGCGCCGTCGTGCGCATCACCCCGTGGCATCCGCTCACCGCCGCCGACGAGGCCGCGCTCCGCACGGAATCCGCGAGTTTGCTGGAATTCACCAATCCCGGCGAAACGGGCTCGATCATCATCGAGAACCAGCACTGACCGGGGCGAGCTACTTATCAGTATCATAACGATTTGGTAAACATAAACCCCAACTTGCAGGTTTGAGACACGTCAACGGAGGTACAAAACCTTCGGCCTCCCCTGCTCACGGTCCAGCGTGACAGGCCAACCAAGCCCCAATGGACGGCGGTGCAGTTCATCTCCACCCCCGCTGACGGCGGCCACCTTGTTCTACGCCCGGCACATTTGCCGGGTGGATGCGAGTGCGAATGGTTGTGTCCATGGAAGGAAGGTCATGAGCGCTGTGTTCCCCGCGTCGCTTTCGGCGCGAGATGTGGCTTCGAACCGATTCCGCATTGCGATGGTTGTGCCCCCGTATTTCGATGTCCCGCCCAAGGCGTACGGCGGTGTCGAGGCGGTCGTCGCCGACCTGGTGGACGCGCTGGTCGAGCGCGGCCACGACGTCACCCTGTTCGGTGCCGGCGAGCCCGGCACCAAGGCGCGTTTCGTCCCCGTGTGGGACCGCGCGCTGCCCGAACGACTGGGCGATCCGTTCCCCGAGGTGGTGCACGCGCTGAAGGTGCGGCGGGCGATCGAACGCCTCGCCGCCACCGACGGCGTCGACCTCGTGCACGATCACACGTTCGCGGGCCCGCTCAACGCGCCCGCCTACCGCGGCCTCGGCCTGCCGACCGTGGTGACCGTGCACGGCCCGGTCGAGGACGACTGCTACCGCTACTACCGCGAACTGGGCCGCGAGGTCTCGCTGGTCGCGATCAGCGACCGCCAGCGCGAACTCGCCCCCGACCTGCCGTGGGCCGGGCGCGTGCACAACGCCCTGCACACGCGGGAGTGGCCGTTCGTCACCGAGAAGGACGACTACGCCCTGTTCCTGGGCCGTTTCAACGAGTGCAAGGCGCCGCACCTGGCGCTGGAGGCCGCGCACGCGGCGGGCATCCCGCTGGTGCTGGCGGGCAAGTGCAGCGAACCGCCGGAGCGGGCCTACTTCGAGGAACAGGTCCGGCCGCTGCTCACCGAGCGCGACCACGTCTTCGGACTGGCCGATGCCACCGCCAAGCGCGAATTGCTCTCGCGCGCACGGTGTCTGCTGTTCCCGGTGCGCTGGGAGGAGCCGTTCGGCATGGTGATGATCGAGTCCATGGTCTGCGGCACCCCGGTGGTCGCACTGCGCGGCGGCGCGGTGCCCGAGGTGGTGGTGGACGGCGTCACCGGCCGCATCTGCGACGACCCGGCCGACCTGCCCGCCGCCGTCGAGGAGGTCCGCCACTATGACCCGGTCGCCTGCCGGGCGCACGTGGAGGCCAACTTCGGCTCCGAGGGGCTGGGGCGCGGCTACGAGCGGGTCTACCGCACCCTGCTCGAGCGCGAGCGGCTGCTCGCCGACGCGCTCACGCCGCCCCTGGCCGTCCCGGTCGGCGCGGGCGGTCTGGCGTGACCGCTGTGCCCGCGCCGCTCAACTCGGGCGAGCCGGCCGGTTTCGGCGGCGCCGGGTCGGTCACGCTGGTGGAGGGTGCCACCTTCTGCCTGTCGAACCGGCTCGGCGACGTCGAGCAGGGCCGTCCGCACGGGTTGTTCTTCCGCGACGCGCGCGTGCTGTCGCGGTGGGAGCTGATGGTGGACGGCAAACCGGCGGAATCGCTGTCGGTGCTCACCCCCGAGGCCTTCATCGCGCGGTTCGTGCTGCGCAGGCCGCCGCAGGAGGGCCTGGCCGACAGCACCCTGCTCGTCGTGCGCGAGCGCATCATCGCCGACGGCATGCACGAGGTGCTCTCGCTGGAGAACATGGGCCGCGAGCCGACGGCGGTGACGCTGGAGCTGCACGTCGACGCCGATTTCGTCGATCTGTTCGCGGTGAAGGAGGGCCGCGCGGGCCACGTGCGGGCCGAGATCAGCGTCGCCGACGGCGAACTGCTGCTGCACGACCGCACCGACCGGATGCGCGGGATCACCATCACCTCCACCGTGGAACCGGCCGTTCTGCCCGGCACGCTGGTGTGGCGGGTGGTGGTCCCGGTGGGCGGCATGTGGAAGACCGAGATCATCGCGCAGCCGACGCTGGGCAACCAGCAGGTGCCCGCGCCGCTCACGCCGGGCGAACACGTCGGCGTGAGCGCGCCGTGCCGCAAGATCGAGGCGTGGCGCGACACCGCGACCGATATCGTCTCGGCCGACGCGGTGCTCACCCAGGTGTTGCGGCGCACCGAGAGCGATCTCGGCGCGCTGCGCATCCACGACGACACCGCCGAGGGCAGGCCGTTCGTGGCGGCGGGCGCGCCCTGGTTCATGACGCTGTTCGGCCGCGACAGCCTGCTCACCGCATGGATGGCGCTGCCGCTGTCGGTGGACCTGGCGCTGGGCACCCTGCAACAGCTCGCGGAACTGCAAGGGCGAGAGGTGAATCCGATCACCGAGGAGCAGCCGGGCCGCATCATGCACGAGATGCGGCGCGGCCCCTCCGGCGGGCAGGTGCTCGGCGGCACCATCTACTACGGAACCGCCGACGCCACACCGCTTTTCGTGATGCTGCTCGCCGAATGCCATCGCTGGGGCGCGGATCCGGCGGCGATCGAGGATCTGTTGCCCGCCGCCGACGCGGCACTGGACTGGATCATGCGCTACGGCGACCGCGACGGGGACGGTTTCGTGGAGTACCGCCGCGCCACCGACCGGGGCCTGGTCAACCAGGGCTGGAAGGACAGCTTCGACGGGATCAACGACGCGGGCGGGCACCTCGCGCAGGCGCCGATCGCGCTGTGCGAGGTGCAGGGGTACGTGCACGCCGCGCTGCTCGCGCGGGCGGAACTGGCCGACGTGTTCGGCCAGCCGCGCCGGGCGGCGCGACTGCGCGACCGGGCCGACGAGCTGCGCGGCAAGTTCGCCGAACAGTTCTGGATGCCCGACCGCGGCTGGTACGCCGTCGCGCTGGACGCCACCAAGCGGCACGTGGACGCGCTGACCAGCAACTCCGCGCACTGCCTGTGGGCGGGCATCGCCTCCGACGAGCACGCGGCCGAGCTGGTGCGCCAGCTGGCCAAGGAGGAGATGGACACCGGATTCGGTTTGCGCACATTGGCTTCCAACATGGGCGCTTACAACCCGATGAGCTACCACTGCGGATCGGTCTGGCCGCACGACACCGCCATCGCGGTGGCGGGCCTGCTGCGCTACGGCCACGTGCCCGGCGCGGTGGAACTGGCCACCCGACTGGCGGGCGGGCTGCTCGACGCGGCGGCGGCGTTCGACGGGCGGCTCCCCGAGCTGTTCTGCGGATTCCCCCGCGCGCGTTTCGCGGTGCCGGTGCCGTATCCGACGTCGTGTTCGCCGCAGGCCTGGGCGAGCGCGGCGCCGCTGCTGCTGGTGCGCTCGTTCCTGGGCTTGAATCCCGATGTGCCCAACCGCACGCTGCGGGTGCGCCCGCGCCTGCCCGAATCGTGGGGGCGGGTGACGCTCACCGCGCTGCGGCTGGGCGATCTGAGCGTCGACGTGGAGGCCGAGGGCAGCACCGTGCACTCGGTCCGCCTGCCCGACGACTGGCAACTGATCACCGAGTGACGGCGGGGCCGCCGACGGTGAAAACGACTACGCGAGTGGGAGATCAACGATGCAGACATCGCTCGACACGCGCGACCTCTGGAACGCGCGGCACAGCAACTGCGCCGTGGAGCCGACCGATCTCGACGAGGACCTCGCGCACTACCTGCGCGGGGTCCACGCCGGTCACGGCCCGGAGTGCCGGCAGTACCTGGCCGCCTCGGCCTACTGCCTGAACCCCGACCACGTGTGAGTGGCGGGCCGGGCGCGCCACACTTCGCGCGCCTGGCCCGCGCAGTCGAACAGGCAAGGAGGCCAACAGCCCACGCAGGCACCCCAACCGGAGCACACCCGACCGCGACTACGACCCGGAAGCGCAGTGCCCCCGCGCATCCGACCCGCTCACGCACGGCTCGTTGCCGTGTGCGCGCAGCACCTCCGCGCCCAGTCCCGCCGTCAAGTAGTGCAGGAACCCGGCCGCCGGGGAACCCACCGGCAGATCGCCGTGGCTGTAGGCATATTCGACGCCGTGGAACGGGTAGGAACCGTCGAGAGCGGCCTCCCGCCCCGGAGCCACGCCATCCAAGGCGATGACCCGCATGCCCGCCCGATTCGATTCCGCCAGTTCGCCGTAGCCGATCGCGCCGGGAATCTCGCGCACGGCCTTGTGCATCTCCCTGGTGACCGGCACGTCGCAGAAGGTGCCCTCGGTGTCCTTGATCGCCGTGCAACTGCGGTGCGGACGGGCGGGTTGTTCCCCGCCGAAGAGAGCGTCCTCGAAGATCACCCGGGTGCCCGAACCCGGTGTGCGATCGATCAGCACCACCGGTAGATCCGGGCCGCCCACCTCGCGCCAGTTGGTGATCCGGCCGGCGTACAGGTCGCGCACCTGCTCGACGGTGAGGTCGGCGACGCCGAGCTCGGGGTGCACGAACATCGCGAACACCGCCAGCGCCAACGGCCGTGGACGCAACGCCGGGTAACCCGGCCCCTTCTCCCCGTCGCTGATGGCCAGCAGGCCCGCGTCCGGACCGGCTTCGGCGAGCCGGTCCAGCCCGCGTTCGGTACCGGCGAAATCGAAGGCGAATTCCGCCCCGGTGCACCGCTTCTCGTACTGGGCGGCGGCGTCGCGGATCACCGGCTCGAACGCCGACGACCCGATCAGCGTGAGCTTCCCGGTCGCGCAGTCCAGCGGGGTGGGATCGGGACGCAGGACGGCGACGGCGAACTGCGCCACGATCACCGCGACGAGAAACCCGGTGAGCACCACCATGACTCGCGGCACGCCGGTGCGGCTGCGCGTCTCGACCACGCGCCCACCCCTGATACGACCGAGCAGCACCGGCGCGGGATACTCCCCGCTGCCGCCGGACCGTTGCAGGATGGCCAGGATCTTGTAGTGGTCACCCCGCGCCAGCGGCACCTTGGGCAGGTCGATCACGCCGATGCGCCCGTCGGTGTCCTCCCGCACGGCGATTCCCGAAGCGGGACCCAGGCTTTCGGCCAGGTCGGGATCGCTGAGCTCGGTGACGGCCATACCCACCACCCGGCGGCGCGGGAACCGCAGGTGCAGCCCGATCCGCGCGGTCGGGGCCAAATAGTCCGCCACGCCGATGGCGGTGCTGCCGCTGTTCTCGATGCGCACCAGCACGACCGAATAGTCGCGCAGGTCAGGGGTATTGGCGGGCAGATCGGGGTGCAGCCGTGCGAGCGCGCCGGGGAACACCGACTCGATCTCACCGGTGACCGGCGTGTCCATCTGCACGCGGTACCCCAGCCGCCTGCGGCCCACGAACACGAACTCCCACAGGAACGCGCCGACGGGCACGACGAGACCGATCACCGCGAGCACGGTGTCGATCGGGAAGTCACCCACCAGCCCAGCCACCCCCGTGTTCGAAGCCGTGCACCCATTCTCGGCCGCCTACCGCCCGAAATCGCCGCGCACACCGAATATTCGACCACCGTTCACCCCACTGAGATAAGCCAACGCCTTCGGCGTATTGCTCGGCAGTTAGTGCCATTGCAGCAGGAGCAGGTTGTGGTTGCGTCGATGCGGGGTTCAGCGGCGTGCGCCTCCGACAGCCGGGTGAAGGCGTTCACGTCGACGCGCCGCATCTGGACAGCCAGCGCTACCCGTCGCTCACCCAACCCAGTAGATCCTCCAACGGCCAGGTGTTGATAACCCGCTCGGCGGGAACACCATTCACCACCGCGCGCTCGCATCCGTAACCCTGCCAATCCAATTGGCCGGGCGCGTGCGCGTCGGTGTCGACGGAGAAGTAACAACCCATCTCCACCGCGAGCCGCAGCAGGCGCGCGGGCGGGTCGCGGCGTTCGGGCCGGCTGTTGATCTCGACGGCCGTGCCGTAGGTGCGGCACGCTTCGAACACCACCTCGGCATCGAAGGTGGACTCCGGGCGGGTGCCCCGCGATCCCTCCACCAGGCGACCCGTGCAGTGGCCGAGGATGTCGACGTTCGGGTTCGCCACCGCGTACACCATCCGCTTGGTCATGGTGGCGCTGTCGTCGCGCAGGTGCGAATGCACGCTCGCCACCACGACATCCAGTTCGGCCAGCAGATCCGCCTCCTGGTCGAGGGTGCCGTCGTCGAGGATGTCCACCTCGATGCCGGTGAGGATCCGGAACGGCGCGAGCCGCTCGTTGAGCCCGGCGATCACGTCCAGCTGCCTGCGCAACCGCGCGGCGGAGAGCCCGTTGGCGACCTTCAGGCGCGGCGAATGGTCGGTCAGCGCGCAGTACTCGTGCCCGAGTGCGGCCGCCACCCCCATCATCTCGGCGATCGGGCTGCCGCCGTCGGACCAGTCGGAGTGGGTGTGCAGGTCGCCGCGCAACAGCGTGCGCAGCGACTTGCCCTGCGCACCGATCGGCTTTGCCGCGCCGCGCAATTCGGTGAGATAGGCGGGCACGGTCCCCGCGGCCGCGGCGGCGATCACGGCCGCGGTCTTGGGGCCGACCCCCGCCAGTTCCTGCCAGGTGCCCGCCGCGCGCCTGGCCTCGTACTCCGCCGTGGACAGTTCGGCCACCACGTCGGCCGCCCGCCGGTACGCGCGCACCCGGTGCGTCTCGGCGCGGCCGCGCTCGAGCCAGAACCCGATCTCGCGCAGCGCCTCCACCGGGCCCGGCGCGGCGGGTTCGGTGGCGGGCGCGCGGTCGGGCATGCCGGTCAGCGGATCCGGCTGTACTTGACGAAGGCGACGCCGTCCTCGAACACCCGGCTGGTGATCACCCGGAAGCGCGCGGGCTCGGGCAGCCCAGGCCCGTCGCCGAACAGCGACCGGCCGCGCCCGAGCACGATCGGGTACAGCTTCAGGAAGATCTGGTCGATCTCGGGCAGCAGCACCTGCGCCAGCTCCCCGCCGCCGCACAGCCAGATGCCGAGTCCCTTGGCGCGCTTGAGTTCCCGCACCTTCGCCAGCGGATCGGCGGAGATCAGCTCGACCGCCGGATCGGGCGCCTCGGGCAGCGTGGTGGACACGACGAACTGGCGCAGGTGCGCGTACGGGCTCGAGGTGCCGGTGCGCACGCCGAAGTCGTGCGTCTTGCGCCCCATGATCACCGTGTCGAAGCTCGCGTTGCGCTTGTCGATGCCCAGCGCCTCCCTGACCTTGAACGGCAGGGTCTCCGGATACTGCGCGGTGATCGCCGGGCCGTGATCACCGCCGACGGGGAAGAAGTCGACCGACCCGTCCTCCGTGGCGATGTACCCGTCGATCGTCGACGCGACATAGTAGGTGAGCTTGCGCATGTATACCTTTCCTCAGCCGACCACACATCGATCGCCTGAGGAAACGGTAGCTCGCGAGCGTCAGCGAAAGCGAGGCTTCGGTTGGCAGCGGGGGCAGTAGTACGAGGACCGGTTCATGAATTTCTCGCGCGCCACCGGGGCTCCGCAGCGCCGGCACGGCTCGTCCTCCCGCCCGTACACGGCCAGGGACCGTTCGAAGTACCCGGACTGACCGTTGACGTTGACGTACAGCGCGTCGAACGAGGTACCGCCCGCGGCCAGCGCCTCCCCCATCACCGCGCCGACCTCGTCCAGCAGGGTGCGCAACGCGGGCCGGGTGAGCGTGGCGGCGATCCGGTTACCGTGGATGCGGGCCCGCCACAGGGACTCGTCGGCGTAGATGTTGCCGACCCCTGAGAGAACGGACTGGTCGAGCAGCACCCGCTTGATCTCGGAGTGCTTCGCGCGCAGCGCCTTGACGGCGGCCTCCCGGTCGAAGCGGGGATCGAGGGGATCGCGCGCGATGTGCGCGACGGGTTCCGGCAGCAACGAACCGTCCACCTCGACGAGCGGGGCCAGCGCCCAGCCGCCGAAGGTGCGCTGGTCCACGAATCGCAGTTCGGTGCCATCGTGCAGCGCGGCCCTGATGTGGGCGTGCTTCTCCACGGGCGCGCCGGCGGGCTGAACCAGCATCTGGCCGCTCATGCCGAGGTGCACGACGAGGGCCTCGTCGTCGTCCAGGGTGAGCCAGAGGTACTTGCCGCGCCGCTGCGCCGAGTCCACCCGTCGGCCGGTCATCCGGGCCGCGAGATCGGCCGCGCCGAGCAGGTGCCTGCGCACCGAGCGGAGATGGGTGACGGTGACCGATTCGATGGTGCGGCCGACCACGTGTTCGGCGAGTCCGCGCCGCACGACCTCGACCTCGGGAAGTTCGGGCACGTCAGGCTTCGTCGGTCAGCGCCTGATAGGCCGCGCCCGCGGCCTTCTGCTCGGCTTCCTTCTTGGACCGGCCGATGCCCTGCCCGTAGGCCCGGCCGCCGATCACGGTGGTCGCCGTGAACTCCTTGTCGTGGTCGGGGCCCGTCGAGGTGATCTCGTAGCTGGGCACGCCGAGTCCACGTTCGGCGGTGAGCTCCTGCAAGCTGGTCTTCCAGTCGAGCCCGGCGCCCATGCGGGGGCCGCGCTCGAGCAGGTCGGCGAACAGGCGCAGCACGAGGTCGCGGGCGACCTGGATGCCGTACTGCAGGTGCACCGCCCCGAGCAGCGATTCCATGCCGTCGGCGAGGATGCTCGGCTTGTCCCGGCCGCCGGTGAGCTCTTCGCCCTTGCCGAGCAGCAGGTGCGCGCCGAGCCCGCCGTCACCGAGCCCGCGCGCCACCTCGGCGAGCGCGTGCATGTTGACCACGCTCGCCCGCAGCTTCGCCAGTTCGCCCTCGGACTTGTCCGGGTGCTCGTGGTACAGCCGCTCGGTGATGCTCAGGCCGAGCACGGAGTCGCCGAGGAACTCCAACCGTTCGTTGGTCGGCAGGCCGCCGTTCTCGTAGGCGTACGACCGGTGCGTCAGCGCCAGGCGCAGCAGGTCCGGTCGCACGTCGACGCCGAGCGCTTCGATCAGGCTCTGGTGTGCACCGGGCGAACCGGCATCATCCTTGCTGGCTGTCACGTCGATACGAAGGATCGAATGCCTCAGACGGCGGCGGTGACCTGGCGGCCCTTGTAGGTGCCGCAGGAGGGGCAGGCGATGTGCGGCAGGGTCTTCTGACCACAGCCGCGGTTCGGGCAGGTGATCAGGGTCGGCGCGGCGGCCTTCCACTGGCTGCGCCGCGACCTGGTGTTGGAACGGGACATCCGGCGCTTGGGAACGGCCACGACTAACTCTCCTCTGTTGTCTTGATGAACGCTGCCTGTTCGGCGGGTTATCGGTCTGGGTCGGCGTCCGCGTCGGGCGCGCCGCTGCCGGGCGATCCGGTGGCGAACTTCGCCAGCCCGGCCCAGCGAGGGTCAAGTATCTCATGCCGGTGATCAGAACCCGCAATCGCCATCCGCACGCCGCATTCCGGGCACAGGCCCGCGCAGTCGGGGCCGCACAGCGGCTGCAACGGCAGCGCGAGGCCGATGGCGTCGACCACCACGGGTTCCAGGTCGATGAGATCGTCCGTCATGCGGTAGACCTCGTCGTCCTCGGTGGTCTGCTCGGTGGTGCTGTCCGGGTAGGCGAACAGTTCCGTGACGTGCAGATCCACGCTGTCGGTGAACGACTCCAGGCAGCGCGAGCACTCCCCGGCCGTCGGCGCGGACACCGTGCCGGTGACCAGTACGCCTTCGGACACCGCCTGCAACTGCAGGTCCAGCTCCACCGTCGAACCCTCGGGGATGGCGATGAGATCGAGCCCGATCCGGCCCTCGGTGGTGAGCGAGCGCCGCAACTCCCGCATCGTGCCGGGCCTGCGGCCCAGACTGCGGACGTCCAGCACGAAACCCGCGTCCGGCGTGCGGTGGGAACGCGCGCGCGAACGCGACGCGGAACCGGAACCGGCGGGCATCACGTACTCACTCTCACTGCGGGAAGGGGGATGGGCAACCACTCAACAATACGCGAGGGCCCGGTCGAACCTCAAAACGGCCGGCGATCACCAGCTCCCCGCGCGCCGACCGGACGCCCGCGGTGGCGCCTACCGCCGGTAGTCGGCGGCGTAGTCGGGCGCACCCGCCCCCGTGCGCAGCTGGTGCCGACCACCGCGCACGGTGCGCAGCGTGCTGTTCAGCGTCTCCTCGAACTGCGCGAGCGTGGAGTCCACGTAGTGGTCGCACTCGTCGCGGGTGCGGTCGGCCTCCTCGGTCGCGGCGTCGACCAGGCGCGCGGACTCGGCGTGCGCGGCGCGCACCACCTCGGTCTGCGACACCAGGCGCTCCTGTTCGGCCCGGCCCTCGGCCACCGACCGCTCGTAGGACGCCTTGCCCGCCTCGATCATCCGCTCCGATTCCGCGCGCGCCCGGCCGGTGACGGCCTCGTACTCGGCGTTGCCGTCGGCGACCACGCGGTCGGCCTCGGCCTGCGCGGTGGCGACCAGGTGATCGGCGTGCGCGCTCGCCTCGGCGACCATGCGGTCGGCGTGGGCCTTGGCGTCGGCGAGGATGCGGTCGGCCTCCTCGCGCGCGGACTCGATGGTCTGGGCCGCCTGCTCGTTGGCCGAGGTCACGGTGGCTTCGGCGCCGGTGCGGGCGTCGGTGACGATCTTGTCGCGGTGGTCCAGGACGTCCTGGGCGTCGTCGAGTTCGCCCGGCAGCGCGTCGCGCACGTCGTCGAGCAGGTCCAGCACATCGCCGCGGGGCACGATGCAGCTGCGGGTGGGCGGGATGCCGCGCGCCTCCTCGACGATCGCCACCAGCTCGTCGAGTGCCTCGAATACGCGATACATGCTCGTTTACCCCGCTTTCCTGCCGATCTCCGGCGAAACTCTCCGCCGGTGCCCAGTGTGCCCCTGATCACGGCATCTGCCGAGTCCCGGCCCGGTGTGTCGTGACAGTGTCTGCCAGACCACACAATCAAGTGGAGACTGACCCTCCACTTGATGCTAAATTTCTATGGAGAGATCGGCGCGCGGGACCCCGACAAGGATTTCGCAAGCCGGTCACAGGGCCACACCGTGAGTGTGGAACCACTCCCGAGTCCGACGGGAAGGATGCGGCCCCCGCCGCGGTTGTCCTTTACCGAGGGCTCACGGTTTCGATCGGAAAGAACGATGACGGTTCTGGAAGCGCCGCGATCGGCGGTGGTGCCCGCGGGGCTGTACACCCCGTGGGTGGTCGTCGCTGATCCCACCGCGCGCACCGCACCGGCCCTGTGGTCCGGCCCGCTCGGCTATCTGCGCGGTGACCGCGCCTTCGCCCAGCTCATCCGTTTCGCCCTCGTCGGCGGTTCCAGCAATGTGGCCTACGTGCTGCTGTTCTTCGCCATGCACGGCATCGGCCCGATCGCGGCCAATATCGCCGGCTCGGTGGTGAGCACGATCATCGCGAACGAACTGCACCGCCAGCTCACCTTCCACGCGGCGGGGCGCGTCGGCTGGTTCACGGCGCAGTGGGAGGGCGGCGGCCTGGCGCTGCTGGGCCTGGGCATCACCACGGCCGCGCTGGCCGGGCTCGAGGTCTGGGCGCCCGGACTCGGCGGCGTCGCGCAAGCCGGCGCGGTGCTGGCCATCACCGCCGCGGTCGGCGGCCTGCGCTTCCTGGCCCTGCGCGGCCTGGTCTTCTGAGTCCCGTAGACACACGAAAACCGGCGCCCACCATGTGGTGGGCGCCGGTTTCGCGTTCGGGTTACTTGTTCTCGGCGAGGCGGTCGAGCAGGCGCTTGTGCACGATGCCGGGCAGCAGATCGCTCACGTCGCCGCCGTACTTCGCGACCTCCTTGACCAGGGAGCTGGACACGAAGCTGAACTCCGGGTTCGACGCGACGAAGAAGGTGTCCACGCCGCTGAGCTTCTTGTTCATGTGCGCCATCTGGATCTCGTAGGCGAAGTCGGTGGAGTCGCGCAGCCCCTTGACCATCGCGGTGAGTCCTTCCTGCTTGGCGAAGTCCACCAGCAGGCCGCGCCACGACGCCACCCGAACATTGGGCAGATCGGCCGTGACCTCGCGGATCAGCTCCATGCGCTCCTCCACGGTGAACATGCCCTGCTTGTTGGGGTTCACCACGACGGTCACCACGACCTCGTCGAATTGCGCTGCCGCCCTGGCGAAGACGTCGAGATGTCCGTTGGTCACCGGGTCGAACGACCCGGGGCACATAGCTCCAGCCATGAGCCGAAACTATCAGGTCGATACCCGGGATTCGACCGGCGGCGTGCGGCCGAACGATGCCGCGAGCGCCGGGTTCCGACGAGCGCTGTTTCGCCGCACGCCATTCTCCGCGAGCCTTCGGCCGGGCGGCCCGACTGACAGGCCGGGCTCGCGACCTGATCGGGCCCGGAGAGCGCTCAGTCCTGCGGCTCGTGCTCCGCCAGCTCCAGCCGCGTCTCGCCGTAGCGGCGGGCCTTGGCGGGGACGAAACCCGCGGGCCAGTCGATCTCCGCCGACCGCGCTGACCGCTCGACCACCACCACCGCCCCTGGCCGCAACCACCCGTGCTCGGCCAGCGCGCGCACGTCGGCGGTGACCGCGTCGGTGGCGAGATCGTAAGGCGGATCGGAGAATACGAGGTCGAACTCCCCCGCTCCACCCCGTGCCAGCACGGCGGCGACCGCGCCGACGCGCAGCTCCGCTCCGGGCAACGCGAGGTCGGCGATATTCCCGCGCACCACCGCCGCCGCCTTGCGGTCCGACTCCACCAGCAACGCCGACGCCGCCCCCCGCGACAGCGCCTCCAGTCCCAGCGCGCCCGATCCGGCGTACAGGTCGAGCACCCGCGCGCCGTCGAAGTCCAGGCGCGCGTCGAGCGCGCTGAACAGCGCCTCGCGGACACGGTCGGAGGTCGGCCGGGTGCCGGCGGGCGGCACCCGCAGCCGCCGCCCGCCGGCCGTCCCGGCCACGATCCGCGTCATTGCGCCGAGGAGTCCGGCGCGGCCAGTTCGACCAGCAGGTCACCGCCTTCGACCTGCTGCACCTTGCCGATCGCCACCCGCGCGACGGTGCCGCCGCGCGGCGCGGTGATGGCGGCCTCCATCTTCATGGCCTCGATGGTGCCGATGGTGTCGCCCGATTCGACGGTGTCGCCCTCGGACACGGCGAGGGTCACCACGCCCGCGAACGGGGCGGCCAGGTGGCCGGGGTTGGTCTTGTCGGCCTTCTCCGCCACCGGGACCTCGCTGGCGATGGACCGGTCGCGCACCGCGACGGGGCGCAGCTGCCCGTTGAGGATGCACATCACGGTGCGCATGCCGCGCTCGTCGGGTTCGGAGATCGCCTCCAGGCCGATGAGCAGGGTGACGCCCTTCTCCAGCTGCACGCGGTGTTCCTCGCCGTAGCGCAGCCCGTAGAAGAACTGGTTGGCGCTCAGACCCGAAGTGTCGCCGTACTTTTCGCGATGCGCGAGGAGTTCGGCGGTGGGGCCGGGGAACAGCAGGCGGTTCAGGGTGGCGCGGCGCAGCGCGGAATCGCCCGCGAGCCCGGCCTCGTCCTCGGGCGTGAGCGGGGTTTCGGGCTTGGCCGCGCCGCGACCCTCGAGGGCCTTGCTGCGGAACGGTTCGGGCCAGCCGCCGGCCGGGGTGCCGAGTTCGCCGCGCAGGAAGCCGATCACCGAGTCCGGGATGTCGTAGCGGCCCGGATCGGCGGCGAAGTCCTCGATGTCGACGCCGGTGCCGACCAGCGCCAGGGCCAGATCGCCGACGACCTTCGACGACGGCGTCACCTTCACCAGGCGGCCGAGCAGGCGGTCGGCGGCGGCGTACTTCGCCTCGACCTCCTCGAAGCGGTCGCCGAGGCCCAGCGCGATGGCCTGCTGGCGCAGATTCGACAGCTGACCGCCGGGGATCTCGTGGGTGTACACGCGCCCGGTGGGGGCGGGCAGCCCGGATTCGAAGGGCGCGTACACCTTTCGCAGCGCTTCCCAGTACGGCTCGAGGTCGCACACGTTCTGGAGGTTCAGCCCCGTGTCGTACTCGCTGTGCGCGGCCGCCGCCACGATCGCCGAGAGCGCGGGCTGACTCGTGGTGCCCGCCATCGCGGCGCTGGCGCCGTCCACCGCGTCGGCGCCGGCCTGCCAGGCGGCGAGGTAAGTGGCCAGCTGACCGCCCGGGGTGTCGTGGGTGTGCACGTGCACCGGCAGGTCGAAGTTGCTGCGCAGCGCGGTGACCAGGGTGGCCGCGGCGGGCGCGCGCAGCAGGCCCGCCATGTCCTTGATGGCGAGCACGTGGGCGCCCGCGTCGACGATCTGCTCGGCCAGCTTCAGGTAGTAGTCGAGCGTGTAGAGCGTCTCGTTCGGGTTCGACAGGTCGCCGGTGTAGCTCATCGCGACTTCGGCCACGGCCGTGCCGGTTTCGCGCACGGCGTCGATGGCCGGGCGCATCTGGTCGACGTTGTTGAGCGCGTCGAAGATGCGGAAGATGTCGATGCCGGTGGCCGTCGCCTCGGACACGAACGCGCGGGTCACCGCCTCCGGGTAGGGCGTGTAGCCGACGGTGTTGCGCCCGCGCAACAGCATCTGGAGGCAGATGTTGGGGATCGCCTCACGCAGCGCGGCCAGCCGCTCCCACGGGTCCTCGTGCAGGAAGCGCAGCGCCACATCGTAAGTCGCGCCGCCCCACGCCTCGATCGACAGCAGCTCCGGGGTGAGCCGCGCGACGTGCCCGGCGACGCCGAGCAGGCCCGTGGTGCGCACGCGGGTGGCCAGCAGCGACTGGTGCGCGTCGCGGAAGGTGGTGTCGGTGACGCCCACCGCCTTCTGCTCGCGCAGCGCCTTCGCGAAGCCCTCCGGCCCCAGGCGCAGCAGGCGCTGGCGGGAGCCGTCGGGCGGCGGGGCGCTCAGGTCGATGGCGGGCAGCTTGTCGTGCGGGTAGACGGTGGTGGGCCGCTCGCCGTGCGGCTTGTTGACGGTGACGTCGGCCAGGTAGGTCAGGATCTTGGTGCCGCGGTCGGCGGAGCCGCGCAGGGTGAGCAGCTGCGGGCGCTCGTCGATGAACGAGGTGGTGACCCGGCCGGCCTTGAAATCGGGATCCTCGAGCACCGCTTGGAGGAAGCCGATGTTCGTGGTGACGCCGCGGATGCGGAACTCGGCCAGCGCCCGCGCCGCGCGCGCCGCCGCCGCGGGCAGATCGCGGCCGCGGCAGGTGAGCTTGACCAGCATGGAGTCGAAGTAGGCCCCGATCTCGGCGCCCAGGTTCGCGCCGCCGTCCAGGCGGATGCCCGCGCCGCCCGGCGTGCGGTAGGCGGTGATGCGGCCGGTGTCGGGGCGGAACCCGTTGGCCGGGTCCTCGGTGGTGATGCGGCATTGCAGGGCCGCGCCGCGGATCGACACGCTGTCCTGGCTCAGGCCGAGGTCGGCCAGGGTCTCCCCCGCCGCGATGCGCAGCTGCGACTGCACCAGGTCGACGTCGGTGATCTCCTCGGTGACCGTGTGCTCGACCTGGATGCGGGGGTTCATCTCGATGAAGACGTGGTTGCCGCGCTCGTCGAGCAGGAACTCCACGGTGCCCGCGCAGCTGTAGCCGATCTGGCGGGCGAAGGCCACCGCGTCGGCGCAGATACGTTCGCGCAGCGCGGGATCCAGGTTCGGCGCGGGCGCCAGCTCGATCACCTTCTGGTGGCGGCGCTGCACCGAACAGTCCCGCTCGAACAGGTGCATCACGTTGCCGTGCTGGTCGGCCAGGATCTGCACCTCGATGTGGCGCGGATTCACCACGGCCTGTTCGAGGAACACGGTCGGGTCGCCGAACGCGGACTCGGCCTCGCGCGAGGCGGCCTCGATGGATTCGCGCAACTGCTCGGGCGCGGCCACCCGGCGCATGCCGCGCCCGCCGCCGCCCGCGACCGCCTTGACGAAGATCGGGTAGTCGAGTTCGGCTGCGGCGGCGAGCAGTTCGTCCACGTCGGCCGAGGGCGCACTGGACTTCAGCACGGGCAGACCGGCCGCGCGGGCGGCCTCGATGGCGCGCGCCTTGTTGCCCGCGAGTTCGAGGACCTCCGCCGAGGGGCCGATGAAGGTGATGCCGGCGCGCGCGCAGGCGGCCGCCAGATCGGGGTTCTCGGAAAGGAATCCGTAACCGGGGTAGACGGCGTCGGCGCCCGCGGTCTTGGCCGCGTCGATGATCGCCTCGATGGAGAGATAGGCGCGGACGGGGTGGCCGACCTCGCCGATCTGGTAGGACTCCGCGGCCTTCAGCCGGTGGACCGAGTTGCGGTCCTCGTACGGGAAGACGGCGACCGTCCCGATGCCGAGTTCGTAGGCCGCGCGGAAGGCGCGGATGGCGATCTCGCCACGATTGGCAACCAAGACTTTCGAGAACATCGGTCCAACGTACCTGCCCCCGGAATCGGCTCCTACATGGAACTACCCTTCGCAGCGATCTTCACAACCAGACATAGCAACGGTGCGAAGTTGCGTTCATCCGGCCGTCACATCTCACCGCCCGCCCGCGACCGCGGTGCGCGCCCGCGACGGGTACCCGCACGGAATAACCGCGGCGTCTTTTATGCTGGACGACGCAGCTGGTTCTCCAGTGCGCCGACGAGATGGAGCCCCTACGTCGCGCGCCGGAGTCGAAGCCCGCCCCGGCCAGCCGGGCGCGAGTGAGAGGGAACCCGGTGGGAATCCGGGACTGTCCCGCAGCGGTATGCAGGAACGAACACCGTCATCGAGCACTGGGCGCGAGTCCGGGAAGCGACGGTCAGTAGGTCGGCCGGGAGCCCCCGCGCCGGTGCCCGCGAGTCCGAAGACCTGCCAGTTGTGCCGGATACGCCGTATCCGGCGGCCACCGCCTCGTGGATTGGGCGCGCGGACCACCAGTGACGACATCCGGGCTCCGTTGCACACGGCTGCCCGCGAGGTCCGCTGGTCGACGCCGCCCGCATGGCGATGGCTCACGACCTAGGCACTGGAGCACAACCGTGACTGTTTCCCAGACTCCTTTCACCGCAACGGTTCTCGGCCTGCCCCGGGTGGGGCCGCGGCGCGAGCTGAAGCGCGCCACCGAGTCCTACTGGGCCGGGCGCATCGACGCCGTGGCGCTGCACCGGGTGGCGGCCGATCTGCGCGAGGCGCAGTACGCCGAGCTCACCGCGGCCGGGCTCGACTCGATCCCGGTGGGCACCTTCTCCTACTACGACCAGGTGCTCGACACCGCCGTGCTGCTGGGCGCGCTGCCCGAGCGGGTGGCGGGCATCGCCGATCCGCTGGACCGCTACTTCGCGGCCGCGCGCGGCAACGATTCGGTGGAACCGCTGGAGATGACCAAGTGGTTCGACACCAACTACCACTACCTGGTGCCCGAGATCGGTCCCGACACCGTGTTCTCGCTGCACCCGGAGAAGCTGATCGACGAGCTGGCCGAGGCGCGGGGGTTCGGCGTGCCCGCGCGGCCCGTGGTGGTGGGCCCGATCACCTTCCTGAAGCTGGCCAAGGCCACCGAAGGCGCGGCACTGGATCGACTCGGCGAGCTGGTCCCGCTCTATCGCGAGCTGCTGCGCAAGCTGGCGGCCGCCGGTGCGGAGTGGGTGCAGATCGATGAGCCGTCGCTGGTCACCGACCTCACCGACGATGAGATCGCCCTGGTGCGCTCCACTTACACCGAGCTGACGGCGGGCGAGGACCGCCCGGCCGTGCTGGTCGCCACCTACTTCGGCGACCCCGGCCCGGCCCTGGCCGCGCTGGCCGGCACCGATGTGGAGGGCATCGCGCTCGACTTCACCGCGCCGATCGAGCTGTCCGCGGTGGCCTCGCTGCCCGCGCTGGCGGGCAAGTTGCTGGTCGCGGGCGTGGTGGACGGCCGCAACGTGTGGCGGGCGAACCTCGACGACGCGCTCACCACGCTGGGCACCCTGCTGGGCAGCGCGGGCGGCGTCGCGGTGTCGAGCTCCTGCTCGCTGCTGCACGTGCCCTATTCGCTGGAGCCGGAGACCGGCCTGGACGCGCGGCTGCGGGCCTGGCTGGCGTTCGGCGCGGAGAAGGTCGCCGAGGTGCGAGTGCTGGCCACCGGTCTGCACCAGGGCACCGAGGCGATCGCCGACGAGCTGGCCGCGGCCCGTGCGGCGGCGACCTCGCGCACCGAGGACCCGCGCCTGGCGGACGCGCAGGTTCGCGCCCGCCTGGCCGCGCTCGGCCCCGACGCCGCGCGTCGCGCCCCGGCCGACGAGCGGCGCGCGGTGCAGCAGGCCCGCCTGAACCTGCCGCCGCTGCCGACCACCACCATCGGCTCCTACCCGCAGACCTCGGCGATCCGCCTGGCTCGCGCCGCGCTGCGCAAGGGCGAGATCGACGAGGCCGAGTACACCGCGAGGATGCGCTCGGAGATCGCCGACGTGGTGGCGCTGCAGGAGAAGCTGGGCCTGGACGTGCTGGTGCACGGCGAGCCGGAGCGCAACGACATGGTGCAGTACTTCGCCGAGCAGCTCGACGGCTTCGCGGCCACCGAGAACGGCTGGGTGCAGTCCTACGGCACCCGCTGCGTGCGCCCGCCGATCCTGTTCGGCGACGTCGCGCGCCGCGCGCCGATGACGGTGGACTGGATCACCTACGCCCAGTCGCTCACCGACAAGCCGGTCAAGGGCATGCTGACCGGTCCGGTCACCATCCTGGCGTGGTCGTTCGTGCGCGACGACCAGCCGCTGGGCGAGTCGGCGCGTCAGGTGGCGCTGGCCATCCGGGACGAGACGGTGGACCTGCAGTCGGCGGGCATCCGGATCATCCAGGTGGACGAGCCCGCCCTGCGCGAGCTGCTGCCGCTGCGCGCGGCGGATCAGCCCGCGTACCTGGACTGGTCGGTGGAGTCGTTCCGCCTGGCCACTTCGGGCGTGTCCGATGCCACCCAGATCCACACCCACCTGTGCTACTCGGAGTTCGGCGAGGTCATCGACGCGATCGCGGGCCTGGACGCCGACGTCACCTCCATCGAGGCGGCCCGCTCGCACATGGAGGTGCTCGACGACCTGAACGCCGCGGGCTTCGATCTGGGCGTGGGCCCGGGTGTCTACGACATCCACTCCCCGCGCGTGCCCAGCGTCGAGGAGATCACCGTGTCGCTGCGGGCCGCGCTGAAAGCCGTTCCCGCCGAACGGCTCTGGGTGAACCCGGACTGCGGGCTGAAGACTCGCGGGCAGGCCGAGGTGGAGGCCTCGCTGGCGAACCTGGTCGAGGCGGCGCGGGCGGCGCGCCCGTAGGCCGGTCGCGCCGGTCGTCCGCTGTCCGGTGACGGGCCGCACGGACACATCCGTGCGGCCCGGTTCACCGGTGCCACTCCGGGCGTTCGTGCCACTTGCGCCGCGGGTAGCTCTCGCACACCGGGCGCGGGCCGGGCACGCGCGTCCGGCGTGGGCGGACACCCCGCCGGTACGCCGCCCAGCAGTTCGGCCTGTCCATCGGGCACCTTTCCTCGTTCCTCCGTGAACACCGCTCGTCTATTCGGACGTGCGGGAGTGCCCCTGAGTTCCCCAGGAACACAACGGATTTCACGGGGAGGCGTGATCCGCCCGCCTCGGACTCAGCCGGACAGGCCGAACGCGCGGTTGATCGCCGCCATGTCGAAGTAGTCACGCCAGGCCGCGATCTCGCCGTCGCGCACCTCGAACACGCCCATCACGGGCAGCGGGGTGTCGCGGCCGTTGCCGCGCAGCGTGTCGGTGCGCTCGTTCATGACGATCTCGCCCGCCACCACCTGGTGGTGGATCTCGAAGTCGATGGCGTCGAAGGTGGTGAGGAAGCCGGCGATGAAATCGCGGATCGCGGCGCGTCCGGCGATCGGCTCCATCGGAATGTTGTGGTAGACGGCGTCTTCGGCGAAGAACGCGGCGATCCGGTCGGGATCGGGGTCGGACCAGCTGCGGCACATGGCGCGCACGAGTGCGTCGGGACCGGACATGGGTCACTCCCTCGGGGCCGGGGTTGCGGACCGCCCGATTCAACCAAACAATTGCTTGGTTGAACAAGGTTTCGGTCCGCCGGGCGGCCCAGTCGCTCAGCGCAGCGCCGCGCCGCCCGCCACGAGCAGTTCCCGCTGCGGTGCGCCCGAGTACTCCGACAGCGGCCGGATCAGCGCGTTGTCGGCCGACTGCTCGGCGATGTGCGCCGTCCAGCCGGTGATGCGGCTGATCACGAAGATGGGCGTGAACATCGGGATGTCGAAGCCCATCAGGTAGTACGCCGGGCCCGCCGGGAAGTCCAGGTTCGGCAGGATCCCGGTGGCGGCTTCCATGGTCGCGGCCAGCTCGTCGTACATCGTCAGCCACCGCTGCCCGCCGGTGACCTCGGCCACGTCGTCGAGTGCGGCTTTCATGGTCGGCACCCGCGAGTCGCCCTTCTTGTACACGCGGTGGCCGAAGCCCATCACCTTCTGCTTGGCGGCGAGCTTGTCCTTCAGCCATTGCGCCGCCAGATCGGGGTCGCCGATCTCGAGCATCATGTGCATGACGGCCTCGTTCGCGCCGCCGTGCAGCGGGCCCTTGAGCGCGCCGATGGCGGCGGTGATCGCGCTGTAGAGGTCCGAGCGCGTCGAGGTCACCACGCGCGCCGCGAAGGTCGAGGCGTTGAAGCTGTGCTCGGCGTAGAGCACCAGCGACGTCTCGAACGCCTTCACCAGGCGCTGGTCGGGCACCTCCCCGAAGCACATGTTCAGGAAGTTCTCGGCGAAGCCGAGGTGCGAGTGCGGGGCGATCGGGTCGAGCCCGCGGCGGCGCCGCATATCGGCCGCCACCACCGTCGGCAGCACCGCGAGCAGCCGAAGTGCCTTGGCCAGCAGGTCTTTCGGCGCGGCGACGCCGTCGGTATCCGGCACCGGATCCTCCGCGCCGAGGTAGCTCACCACCGTGCGCACCACGTCCATCGGGTGGCAGGTGTCGGGCATCTTCTCGATCAGCGAGAGCACCGAGCGGTCGATGCGCCGCTGCGCGCGCTCACGCCGGCAGAACAGTTCCAGCTGCGCCACATCGGGCAGTTCGCCGTACCAGAGCAGGTAGGCGACCTCCTCGAAGCTGCAGTGCCGCGCCAGATCCTGCACCGCGTAGCCGCGATAGGTCAGCGAATTGGTCTCGGGCACCACCTTGGAGACGGCGGTGGTGTCCACCACCACGCCGGCCAGGCCCTTCTTGATCTCGGTCATGATTCACTCGCTCAGCGTGAAGTTGAATATTCCGGAGTCGAAGTCGTTGTAGCGCTGGTAATCCAGCAGTTCGTACAGTCGCTTGCGGTGCTGCATCCGGTCCAGCAGGCCGGATTGCGTTCCGGTGGCGGCGATCTCGGCCAGGCCCTGCTCCACCGCGAACATCGCCAACCGCAGCGTGGTGACCGGGTAGATCACCGCGTTGAAGCCCAGGTTCTCCAGCTCCCCGGCCGAGATCAGCTCCGACTTGCCGAACTCGGTCATATTGGCGAGCAGTGGAATGTCCACGGCGGCACGGAATTTCGCGAACTCCGAGGCATCGGCCAGCGCCTCGGTGAAGATCATGTCCGCGCCGGCGTCGGCGTAGGCCTTGGCCCGGTCGACCGCCGCGTCCAAGCCCTCGATGCCGCGCGCGTCGGTGCGCGCGCAGATCACGAAGTTCTCGTCGCGCCGCGCCGACACCGCCGCCCGCAGCCGCCGCACCATGTCGTCGGCGGGCACGACCGCCTTGCCGTCGAGATGGCCGCAGCGCTTGGGGTTCACCTGATCCTCGATATGGCAACCGGCCAGGCCGGCGTCCTCGAGGAAGGTGAGGGTGCGCGCGGCGCTCATCGGCTCGCCGAAGCCGGTGTCGGCGTCGATCAGCACCGGCAGGTCGGTGACCCGCGCGATCTGGCGGCCGCGCTCGGTCACCTCCGTCAGCGTGGTCAGACCGATGTCGGGCAGCGACAATTCGGCCGAGACCACCGCGCCGGAGACGTACACACCCTCGAACCCCAGCTGCTGGACCAGCGTGGCCACCAGCGGGTTGAACGCTCCCGGTAGACGCTGAATCTTCCCCGACGCCAACCCGTTCCGCAGCGCGACGCGCTTGTCGGCGGCGGAGGTGGCGGCGGCCATCAGCCCGGTCATCAGAAGATCCCCTCGGGAATCCGCGGCGCGCGGCCCAGTACCTCATCGGACACGGTGAAGGTGAGCTGATCGAGTTCACCGGCCGCCAACTCGGGCGTGCGCTGCGCCGCGGTGAGGAACCGGTCCTGCTCGGCGGGCTCGACGATGCCCTCGGCCAGGGTGCGGAACTTCTCGATGTACTGCTCGCGGGCGAAGGGCCGCGCGCCCAGCGGGTGCGCGTCGGCGACGGCCAGCTCGTCGACGATGGTCTCGCCGCTCTTCAGCGTCACCACGGCCCTAGCGCCGAACGCCTTTTCGTTCGGATCGGTCGAGTGGTAGCGGCGGGTCCACTCCGGGTCCTCGACCGTCGAGATCTTGTGCCACAGCTCCACGGTGTCCGGGCGCTGCGCGCGTTCGGGCGCGTAGGACCGCTCGTGGTGCCAGCCGCCGTCCTGCAACGCGACCGCGAAGATGTACGGCACGGAGTGGTCGAGGGTCTCGCGGCTGGCGTGCGGGTCGAACTTCTGCGGGTCGCCCGAGCCGGTGCCGATCACCACGTGCGTGTGGTGGCTGGTGTGCAGCACGATCGAGGCGATCTGGTCGAGATCGCCGATGCGCTCGCGCATCCGGCGCGCCAGGTCGATCGGAGCCTGGCTCTGATATTCGGCCGAATGCTCCTTGGTGTAGCTGTCCAGGATGGCGCGCTTGGCCTCGCCCGGCGCGGGCAGCGGTACCTGGTACTCCACGCCCGTGCCCCCGAGCAGCCACGCGATGACGCCATCGGCGCCCTCCCAGATCGGGGCGGGCGCGCCCTCGCCGCGCAGCGCGCGGTCCACGGCCTCCACGGCCATCTTGCCCGCGAACGCCGGGGCGTGCGCCTTCCAGCTGGAGATCTCGCCCTTGCGCGACTGGCGGGTCGCGGTGGTGGTGTGCAGCGCCTGGCCGACGGCCTGGTAGATCGTCTCGGCGTCCAGGCCGAGCAGCGTGCCGATGCCCGCGGCGGCCGACGGGCCGAGATGGGCGACGTGATCGATCTTGTGCTCGTGCAGGCAGATGCCGCGCACCAGGTCGATCTGGATCTCGTACCCGGTGGCCAGGCCGCGGATCAGGTCCGCGCCGGAGCGGCCGGTGTGCTGGGCGACGGCCAGGATCGGCGGAATGTTGTCGCCGGGGTGTGAGTACTCGGCGGCCAGGAAGGTGTCGTGGAAGTCGAGTTCGCGCACGGCGACACCGTTGGCCCACGCGGCCCACTCCGGCGAGACCTTGGCGGCGGCCGGGAGGCCGAACACCGTGGCGCCCGAGCGGCCTGCGCGCGGGGTGTACGGCTGCGCGGCGGCCTGGGCGCGGGCGCTGGAGACCGGCTTGCGGACCACGGACGCGGCGGCGACGGCGGCGTTGTCGATGATCCGGTTCACGATCATCTCGCGCACCTCGGCGGTCACCTCCACCGGGTCGACGGCCACCTCGGCGATCTTCGTCGCGAGGTGCTCCTCGCGCGGAAACGCTTCGTCGGCGGCGCGGGCGCGTACGATGTGGGTCTTCATGCATCCTCCGGTTCGGACGGCTCGAGGATTTCCAGCCGGTTCTCTTCGCACACTACGCACGGGTGCATTTCGGTAAAAGCCCTCGCAGATGCCGATTTCTGCGGGGAAGAATCCTCGAAGTTGCGATGATTGCGAAGATCTTGGGCTAGCATGCTGGCGTGCGCAAGATGTACGCGGGCGCCCGGTTGCGGCGATTGCGTGAGGAGCGGCGGATGACCCAGGCCGCCCTGGCCAAATCGCTCGACCTCTCGCCCAGCTATCTCAACCAGCTCGAACGCGATCAGCGACCGCTGACCATCCCGGTGCTGTTGAAGCTCAATTCGACCTTCGACCTGGATGTGCAGTTCTTCGCCGCCGACTCCGACGCGCGGCTGGTCTCGGACCTGCACGACGTGCTGGTCGACGCCGCGGGCGGGGACTCCGCGCCGCTCACCGAGGTCGAGGAACTGGCCACCCGCCAGCCCGAGGTGGCGCGCATCCTGGTCGCCATGCACCGGCGGCTGCGCGCCGCCACCGATCAGCTGGACCTGCTGTCCTCGCGGGTGGCCGCGCCCACCGGCGCGCCCGGGGTGCCGATGCCCTACGAGGACGTGCGCGACTTCTTCTACGACCACCACAACCACATCCCGTCGCTGGATCACGCCGCCGAGCGGTTGTTCGAGGAGAGCGGGCTCACCATCGGCTCACTGGACCGGCAGTTGGCGCGGGTCGCCGAGGAACGCGCGGGCGTCACAGTGCTGGTGCGCGGCGACGGCGCCGACCCGAACATCCCCAAGCGCCACTACGATCCGGACAGCCGCACGCTCACGCTGGCGCGCCGGCTGCGCCCGGGGCAGCGCGCCTTCCAGATCGCGACCACGCTCGGATTCCTGTTGTACGGCAAGGAACTCGACGCCGTGCTCGCCGAAGCGCCTTCGCTCACCGGCGAATCCAGGTCGCTGGCGCGGATCGGGCTGGCCAACTACTTCGCCGGCGCGCTGATCCTGCCCTACGGGCGCTTCCTGCGATCGGCGGAGGAACTGCGCTACGACATCGACCTGCTCGGCCTGCGTTTCGAGGTGGGGTTCGAGACGATCTGCCACCGCCTGAGCACCTTGCAGCGGCAGGGCCAGCGCGGCGTGCCGTTCTTCCTGGTGCGCACCGACCGCGCGGGCAATATCTCGAAACGCCAGTCCGCCACCGCCTTCCACTTCTCCCGGGTGGGCGGCAGCTGCCCGCTGTGGGTGGTGCACGAGGCGTTCGCCCGCCCCGGGTTGATCCTGCGCCAGATCGCGTCCATGCCCGACGGACGGCGCTACCTGTGGATCGCCCGCACCACCATGACGGCGCCGCAGGGATTCGGCACGGCCACCAAGAACTTCGCGATCGGCCTCGGCTGCGATATCGAATACGCCGACCGCCTGGTGTATTCTGCGGGCCTGCAACTCGACGACCCGGCCGCGGCGGTGCCGATCGGCGCGGGCTGCAAGGTGTGCGAGCGGCCCGCCTGCCCGCAGCGCGCGTTCCCGCAGATCGGGACGCCGCTGGCGGTGGCCGAGCACACCAGCATCGACCTGCCGTACCCGAAGATGGTGCGCTGACCTACGACTTGGCCAGGTACTCCAGGCGCTCGGAGTCCACGGCCGCGCGCATGAGGGCGGCCAGGCCGGGGTGGTTGCGCAAGCCGGGGTCGTCTTCGACCAGGCGGCGGGCGAGATCCTGTGCGGTGGTGATGACTTCGAGGTCATCGATGAGGGAGAGCAGGCGCAGCGAGGTCGCGGTGCCGGACTGCGCCGAGCCGAGGACGTCGCCCTCGCGGCGCTGGCGCAGGTCGAGAACCGCGAGTTCGAAACCGTCGGTGGTGGCCGCCACGGCCTCGAGCCTGCTCATCGCCGAACCGCCCGGCGCGGCGTCGGTGACGAGCAGGCACAGACCGGGATGCTTGCCGCGGCCGATGCGGCCGCGCAGCTGATGCAGCTGGCTCACGCCGAAGCGGTCGGCGTCCACGATCACCATCACGGTCGCGTTCGGCACGTCGACGCCGACCTCGACCACCGTCGTGCACACCAGCACGTCCACGTCGCCGTCGTTGAAAGCCCGCATCACACGGTCCTTTTCGTCGGCGTGCAGCCGGCCGTGCAGTAGCCCGACCCGCACTTCGGCGAGCGGGCCGGAGCGCAGCGTCTCGAACATGTCCACCACGGCCTGCGTGGGCGGCGCCTCCTTCTCCTCCGGCGCCTTGCCCCGGCCTTTGCCTTTCGCGGGTGCGGCGTCCTCGTCGTCGCCGATGCGCGAGCACACCACGTAGGCCTGCCGCCCCTCCTGCACCTCTTCGAGGATGCGTTCCCAGGCGCGGTCCACCCAGTTCGGATGCAGTTTGCGCGGGACGACTCTCGACGTGATCGGCGAACGCCCACGCGGCAGTTCGGTGAGCGTGGAGGTCTCCAGGTCACCGAGCGTGGTCATGGCGATGGTGCGCGGGATCGGGGTGGCGGTCATGACCAGCAGGTGCGGGCTGGCGCCGTCTTTCGCCTTGGCGCGCAACGCATCTCGCTGCTCCACGCCGAAGCGGTGCTGTTCGTCCACAACCACCATGCCGAGATCGAAGAACTCGACGTTGTCCTGGATCAGCGCGTGCGTGCCGATGACGATGCCCGCCTCCCCCGTCACGGCATCCAGCAGCGCGGCCTTCTTCGCCGAGGCCGACATCGACCCGGTCACCAGGCTCACCCGGGTGGCCTTGTCGGCCGCACCCAGTTCACCGGCCGTCGCCAAGTCGCCCAGCATCGCGCGCAGCGACCGATAGTGCTGGGCGGCAAGCACTTCCGTCGGGGCGAGCAGCGCGCACTGCTGCCCGGCATCCACCACCTGGAGCATGGCGTGCAGCGCGACGATCGTCTTGCCCGACCCCACCTCGCCTTGCAGCAGCCGGTGCATGGGGTGGGCCAGCGAGAGGTCGGCGGAGATCTCATTCACCACCGTGCGCTGGCCCTCGGTCAGCTCGAAGGGCAACCGCTTGTCGAACTCCGCCGCGATCCCGTCCGTGCGCGGTGGGCACGGACGCGCGGTGCGGCCCGCGATCTCGTGGCGGCGGTCGGCCAGCACCAGTTGTAGCGCCAGCGCCTCGTCGAACTTCAACCGCTCCTTGGCGCGGTCGATATCGGATCTGCGCTCCGGCAGGTGGATCAGGCGCAGCGCGTCGGAGACGGGCATGAGCTCGCGATCCGCGCGCACGTCTTCCGGCAGCGGATCGTCGATCGGATCGAGTTGCTCGAGCACCTGTCGCACGCAGGCCAGCAGATCCCAGCTCTGCACCTTCGCGGTGGCCGGATACACCGGGATGAACTCGCGCTCCATGAACGAGACGTCCACGCCCCCTGCGCCTTTCGCGCTCTCGGCCAGTCCGCGCAGAGCGCCGCCGCCACGGACCTTGGTGAACGACCCGACGGTTTCGTCCTCGGTCTCGGGCAGGATGAGGTAGCCGGGGTGGCTGAGATTCCAGGTGCCGGGCCGCCAATAGCTCACGGTGCCCGACATCATCGCCCGCAGGCCTTCCTTGACGACGTACTTCACCTTGTCGCCGTTGAAGAAGGTCACGTCGACCGGACGCCCGGAACCGGTGTCCAGCAACACTTTCAGCAACGAGCCGCGCCGGTTGCGCATCGGCTTGAGCTCGGCCTTGGTGATCCGCCCGATGACCGTGATATGCGCGCCCTCCTCCGGCGCCTCCTCGGTGAGCGGCTGCCCCTGCGTGGCGTAGCGCAGCGGGTAGTGCCGGAGCAGGTCCTCCACGGTGTGCATATCGAACGCGTCGACCAGTGAGTCGGCGGCCTTCTTCCCGAGAACGTGGTCGAGCCGATCGCTCAGTGTCGCCATAGCCGCTCCTGCACCCCGATTCCCATACCGCTCGCCCCGCGCATCATTCCACCCCGATCTGCACCAGATCCCCGTGCTGCCCACCGGAATACACGGTGACCTCCACGCCGGGGAAACCGCCCTCGATGTACGCGGACAGCTCCTCGGCCAGACCGGCGGGGGCGCCCGCGCCGATCAGCAACGTGACCAGTTCCCCGCCGAGCCCGAGCATCCGGTGCAGCAGGGTGCGGCCCGCGCCCGGCACATCGCGGTCGATCACCACCACGTCGTGCCCGACCAGACCGAGTCCGTCGCCGGGTTCGCAGGTGCCGACCATCGTCAGGGCGCGCTGGGTGGCGGCGCGGACCGAGCCCCACCGCATCGCCGCCGCCGCTTCCGACATGGCGAACGCGTCGTCGACGGCGATCCGGCCGCGGTCGTGCACGGCCAGCGCCGCCAAGCCCTGCACCATGCAACCGCTGGGCAGCAACAGCACGTCGCGGTGCTCGTCACGCGCGGCCACACCGACGGCGACCAGTTCGTGGGCGGGCAGCGCGCCGTTCGGCAGCACCAGCACCTCGCGATGGGGAAGCCTGCGGATCGCGGTGAGCAACCCCGCCGAGGTCACGGGATGCTTGTTCAGCACCACCGCGCCCGCCGCCTCGAACAACGCGGCCGCGCCCGCACCGGTCGCCACGGCCAGCACCGCGCGGTCGGCGGGCCCTCGCTCGGGCGCGACGACTACCCGTCGCACTGGCTCGAGCACGGGCGCGGTCACCGCGAAGCTCTCGATCCGGATGCGGCTCACCGTGCCCGCCGCCATCCCGGCTTCCACGGCCGCCCCCGCGTCGGCGCAGTGCACGTGCGCGGACCAGCTGCCCGCGCCGTCGCCGACTATGACGACCGAATCGCCCAGCTCGTCCAACCGGGTGCGTAGGCGCTCGACCTTCGCGGTGTCGGTGGCGTCCAGGACGTACATGACTTCGAAATGCGGGGCGGCGGCGTGGGCATGGTCGAACGCGTCCGCGCATGCGGCCATACCCTTCTCGGGCGCGGCGACGTCCAACGGTACCCCGTCTTGGTGCGCAGGGACGGTGTGCGCACCCGCCCTGTACTCGTCACCGGGAGAGAGAACGGAACCGAGATCGTCGGCCGCCGTATTGCGCACATCCGCCGCCCCTCCAGCACCCTCCGCCCGAGCGGTCCGAACGCCGGGGGTTCCACCTGCCCGATTGTCGCCGGTGGCCCCTGTGGTCCCGCGAGATCCCGCCGACTCGCTCACACCGCCGCACTGCCCCCGCACATACTCCGGCCGGGCCGGAGTCTCTCCCAAAGTCACCGCCACGAGCGCGTCCAGCAGCACCACCAAGCCGCGCGCCCCCGCGTCCACCACACCGGCCGCCCGCAGCACACCCAGCTGCGTCGGGGTGTCGCCCAGCGCCTTCGCCGCACCGTCGGCGGCCGCGACCGCGACCTCCGCCAGCGCATCCTGCTCGCACGCCGCCGCGCAGTCGGCCGCGCACTCCAGCACCGTCAGAATCGTGCCCTCCACCGGCACGCTCAAGGACTCCCGCACCAGCGCCGCCGCCCGGCGCAACGCCACCCGCAACGAATCCCCCGTCAACGGCCCCCGCACCGTCGCCTCCGCCACCCCGCGCAACACCTGCGACAGGATGATCCCCGAATTCCCCCGCGCCCCCAGCGTCGCGCCCCGCGCCAACGCCGCCGCCACCTCGTCCGCCCCCGCGCCACCCGGCAGCGGTTCGGCGGCCACCACGGCCGCGCGCATCGTGGCCAGCAGATTCGTCCCCGTATCCGAATCCGCGACCGGAAAGACATTCAGCGCGTTGATCTCGGCGCGGCGCTGCGCCAAACCGTCCAGGCAGAGCCGGCCCCAGTGCCTCAGCGCCGCGCCGTCGATCGCATCCCGCCGCCCGAACACCCGTCACCTCCCGCACTCGCCCGGACCACACCCGACGAACGCCAGGTTATCCCGCAGCACCGCCTGCGGCCGCCGGGCATGGGACCGGTATGCTGTCGCGGTGCCCGGCGGCCCCTCGGCCCGCCCCACCGGAGTCCCGGTTTGGTGGATCGACAGCCCGTTGGCTACCCTTGCAGGGTTGCCTCACGCGGCCGGCCCTGGCCGTCGCTATCCGCCGCCCGTCGGCGGGGCACATCACGACATCGTTTCCGGACATGCCGCACACGAAGGCGGCGGTCCCCACATGACATGAAGGAGTTCGCGACTATGGCTGCCGTCTGCGACGTCTGCGCCAAGGGCCCCGGCTTCGGGAAGTCGGTCTCGCACTCGCACCGGCGCACCAACCGTCGCTGGAACCCGAACATCCAGACCGTGCGCGCCCAGGTCGCCCCGGGCAACACCCGCCGGATGAACGTGTGCACCTCCTGCCTGAAGGCCGGCAAGGTCGTCCGAGGCTAGCGCTGTTCCGCCTCTCCGCGTTTTTCGCCGGTCGTGGGTAACGGGTTGGTCTTGTTGCCGGGCCGGCGGTGAGGATGTGGGTTTCGTTCTGGGCGTTCCCGGCGAGTTACCCATGTTCTTGCGAGATCAGTTGGTGCGTGGAGTGAATTGAAGTCGGCTTACCCCGATGTCCTTTGGGCATCGGGGTTTTGCTGTGCGTCCTATGCACGTTCCGCCGGTGCGGGTGGTGCCGCACCGGGCAGTCACTGGCCGTCATAGTCGGCAGGCAGTTGTGAAGGGTGGCGCGCCCCTACGGGCGCGCCACCCTTCACTTGTCTCGTAGTACCGGCATTTCTGTGGAACGCGGCCCGCCGATCCGGATCAGGATCGCGCCCGGCCATGGTCGGTCGGGTCGCGTTCGCTGCCTACCTCGTGCGGTCTCGGCACTGGCTTGGGCTGTTCACCGTCCGGCCCGAACACCCGCCCCTGCTTCCAGGCGCTGCGCTCGAAGAGACGTTGCAGTGGCGTCGCGGCGGCGGTGGTCACGAAAGTCATCAAGGCCAGGACGGTGAACAGCTCCGGGGTGATCAGGCCCGCGGCCAGTCCGATATTGATCAGCACCAGTTCCATCAAGCCGCGGGCGTTGGCCAGCGCCCCCATGGTGCCCGCTTCGCGCCAGCTCATCCCTTGCCAGCGGGCGGCGAGCCCGATTGCGCCGAACTTGCCCGCGAACGACAGCAGCAGGACCAGCAGCGCCATCGCGAGTACCACGGGTTCGAAGATCAAGGCGAGTTCGGTGTTGAGGCCGGTGTAGATGAAGAACGCCGGCAACAGCAGATAACTCACCAGTGGATCGACGCGATCCCGGATCCGGTCGATCAGCGTGCCGCGCGGCATGACCAGTCCGGCGACGAACGCTCCGAGAACGGAGTGGATGCCGACGAAATCGGTGAAGCTCGCCGAGAGCAGGACCACGATCAGAATCACCACCAGGGGACCGACAGGCAGCCCGCCGGTGCGTTCACCCTGCGCGGGCCCCGCGTCACGCAACCGCGCCAGGAGGGGCCGGGCTAGGAACGCCATGATCAGGACGAAGCAGACGCCACCCGCGCAGGCGAGCACCGCGCCGCCGGGACTCGCCTGCGCGGTGGCGACCACCACCGCGAGCAGGAGCCAGGCCACGGCGTCGTCCAGCGCGGCCGAGGCCAGCGACAGGGTGCCGAGCCGGGTGCGCACCAGGCCCGCGTCCCGGATGATCCACGCCAGTACGGGGAAGGCGGTCACCGCCACCGCGGCGGCCAGGAACAGCGCCGCTTGCCACGGTGCGACAGCGTCGGTGAACCATCGCTGGGATCCTGCCATCCACCACCCGGCCGCCCCGCCCAGCAGCAGTGGCACCACTATGCCGGTGGCCGACGTGATGGAGGCCTTGCGCAGGTGGGCGCCGAGAATCGTGAGGTCGAACGACGCGCCGACCATGAACATGAACAGCACCAGCCCGATCTGCCCGACCATGTACAGGACGGTCAGGTTCGGATGCTGAACCGCCGTACCGGAGATCTCCAGCGTCTGCGGGAAGAGCCATTGCTGGGCCCCCGGCCAGATCCACCCCAGCGCCGACGGCCCCAGCAGGAACCCGGCGACCATGATCGCCATGACCTGAACCTGTGCCAGGCGCCGCAGCAGCGGCCAGAGCAACCGGTAGGCCGCGAGGATCACCGCGATCTGCAGGAACAGTTTCGTCGAGATCTCCAAGAGCGTCGGCACGGCGGTCCTCCCTGTAGCACTGAAGATGGATGAGACGACCTGCTCAGACGAGGTCGCGTCGTCGGAAGCCGAGGAACCCGGACATCGCGGCGGCGATCGCGACGACCACACAGAACACGGCTCCCCATGCGGAGGGATCCGTCTCGAACAATCGTGGGGAGTGCTCGAACGGCGAGAGGTCGAGGGCCGCGCCGGGGAGCCGCAGCGTGCGGCCGAGCAGTGCGATCACCGCTGTCACGGCGTATCCGAGCCACACCCACGTCGTCCGGCGGGGAAACCAGCCGTACAGCAGGAGCGCCACACCCAGGAACGTCAGCAGCGCCGGCAGGTGTGCGATCGTCGCGACCGCGCAACGCCACAGCTGGCCCGCGTCGCCTGTCCGGAACGCATGGGCGGCGCCGATCCCGGTACCGCCCGCGACCAGCACGAGTAGCCCCGTCGTCGCCGCCGCGCCCGCGTGCCCGGCCAGCCACCGCGAGCGCCCCATCCGTCGGGCCAGGATCAGATCGGCCCGACCGGCCTGTTCATCACGGGCGGGGGCGAGAGCGACCGCGAGGGTCGCGCCCGCGGCGAGCAACGCGCTGATCAGGGCCGCCATGGCAAGAAAGGACGACAGGACGTCGGCGCCGCCGAAACCGCCGATCAGGTCCAGGACCGCCCGCGAGCTCTGCGCCACCTGACCCATCTCGACGGTGACGGCGCCGAACGCCACACCCAAGCCCGCCGCGGTCGCCCCCCAGCCCAAGGTGGTGCCACGGGCGAGCCGCACGGCGAGTCGCCACGGTCGCTGCGCACCCGGCACCGCTCCCGTCCGGCCCGCGCGCGCGCCGAACACGCCCGAGCCGAGATCGCGGCGCTCCTCCACGGCCACGGCGACGGCGAGCAGGACCGCGGCCGCCGACAGCGACAGCAGCAGCGGCCACGGCCGGTTCTCGGCGAACGGGTGGATGCCTTGCGACCAACCCAGCGGTGAGAGCCACGAGATCGCCCCGGTGGCCGTGCCGTCGCCGATCGCCCGCAGCGCGAACGACGCCGCGAGGGCGAAACCGGCGATGGTATAGGTGCCCCGCGCGTGCTCGGTGAGCTGGGCGGCGACCGCGGTGAGGGCCGCGAAGAACAAACCGGTGCCGAGCAGCGCCGCTCCGTAGGCCATGCCGCCCCGGAGGTCACCCGCCGCGAGCCCGACCCCGACGGCGGCGGCGACGGCGATCACGACGGCGACCGCGGCGGTCACCAGCACGGCCGCGCCGAGATCAGCGTGGCGTCCGAAACGCCTGGCCCGCAACAGTTCCAGACGACCAGACTGCTCCTGCCCCCGCGTGCTGTACCCCATCGTGGTGATCGCCATGACGGCGACCGCCAGTGCCAGGTACCAGCCCGCTTCGAACACGAAGATGCCTCCGTGGCTGTCGAGTCCGCGCGCGGGGCCGTTGAGGGCGTGCGCGGCGGGCAGGCCCTCCGTCACCTGGGCGTAGGCCTGTCGCTGCGGCCCCGGCGGGTAGAGCCCGCCGACGCTCACCGCGGCCGCCGTCGCGATGGCGGGCACGCCCACGCACCAGAGCAGCAGGAGGACCCGCGTCTGCCGAACGATCAGCGCCGCGGCGGTCCAGATGCCACGCAGGCTCTGGGCGCCGCCGCCTTGTGGGCGAACCCGTGTGGGATCGCGCACCCCTCTCAGCACGCGCGCCCCGCTGCCGGTCGCGGCCCGGACCGATCCGAGCGGGCTCGAGATGGCGCCGCGCGCCGCCGCGGCACGCGGGTGGAGATCCAGGTGCCGACGGCGTCGGTGACGTAGCCGACGAGAAATACCGCGGTGATCGCGGTTCCGGAGCCGCGCAGGACGAGCGGGCTGAATTCGGTGCCTTTCATCCGGAGGAACGCCGGTTCGCGCACTTCGCCCATGGTCAGGTCACGGGGGGCCGCGCGACGTCCGGCGAACAGCCGCCACAGGGCGGGGACCGGCGAATGCACCCGCATGATCGCCTGCACCGGGGGCTGCGGCGTACCGTAGCGCAGGCGCCGTTCGGCGCGTGCGGCCATCCGCTCGTGCATCCGCTCGACCGCGCTCGCCACCTTGTCCGGTTCGAACAACCGCCACGGCAGTGACTGGGACAGGAATACCTGCCGCTGCAGACGTTGCCTGCGCCTGCGCCACACCGCCGATTCGTGCGCGGTACGGCCACCGGTCTCGTGCAGCCACCGGGCGAGCTGGAATCTGCCCAGCAGTGCCGAGCCGAAGATCGAGTAGTCCAGCAGATGCTCGAGCAGGAAGAACCGGCCGTCGGCGAGGCTGCCCTGGTACTTGTGCCGGATCATCGCGCGCATGATCCGCCAGTCGGCGCGCAGCGCGTTGTCGACGTGGGCGATCTCGTCGGTGTCGAGCCTGCCGTGATTGATGTCGTCGTCGACGATATTGGCGGTGTGCCACGACCCGAGCAGTGCCAGGGAGATGCCCTGGCTGTAATAGGCGTCGATGATGGAGGCGGCGTCACCCGCCATCGCGTACCGGCGCGGGGAAACATGGGTGTCGGTCATCAGCTGGACGTTGCGGTACATCTGATACTCGAGCACGTTGTCGCGGTCGAGGAAGTCGAGCAACGGATACCGCTCCAGCACGTCCCAGAAGTACTCCTTCAGCTTGGTGCCCACCTCGACTCGGCTCTTGTCGAAGCTGACGCCCACGCTGATGCGGTCGCCCACCAGGCGGATGAGCCAGATCCAGTACCCGTCACCCCACAGGTGGACGGTGTCACGATCCCGCTGCATGACCTCCGGTCCGGGGCCGTGGAACTGCCACGCCGGGCCGAAGTCGGCGTCGGTGCACCCGGAGAACTGCGCCCACACCGACGCCGTCTCGAAGCCGTCGGACAGATCGATGTCGTGGCCGAGCGTTTTCGCCAGCAGCCGCGATCGGCCCGAGCAGTCGATGATCCAGCGGGCGCGCACCGTCCCGGACGGGCCGTCCTTGCGCTGCGATCGCCACGTGAGTGTGTGGTCGCCCTCGTCGGACAACTCGAACTGCCTGGCCCGGCCGCATTCGACGAAGGTGATGCCCGCGGTGGCCCTGACGCGCTCGCGTAGCTGCTCCTCGATCTCGGGCCGGACGATCTGGCAGTCGGCGAACATCGTGCGACGGAACTTCGGGCTGCGGATGGCGGCGGCGTAGCGCTCGGGTAGGTCGGACTGAAAGGCCCACTCCGACATGCCACGGTCGAATCGGGGGTTGCCTTCCAGACCGTAGGTCATCCAGATACCGGATTTGGGCAACGACGCCGACAGAGCTTCGTCGAGTTCGGCGATCGAGCGCAGCAGCGCGTTGGAGAAGACCAGCAGTGATTCCCCGACCTTGTAGCTGCTCGCCCGCGCGGGTGTGATCTCGTCGACGAGCACCACCGACAAGTCGCGCTTGGCGTATTGCAGTGCGTTGAACAGTCCGACGATGCCCGCGCCGACGACACACACGTCCGCGCGGAGTTCGGCGGGCGGCGTGCGCGCGGGCTCGGTGACGGCGGGAGAGGTGGAAAGGTGGTCGATCGTCATCGCAGTTCACCAGCCTGCTCGTAGTGGTGGAGGAACAGGTCCTCGAGGGAGGGCGGGGCGCTGGTCACCGAGCGGACGTCGCTTGCCGCGAGGTAGGCCAGGGTCTCGTTCAGCCGCGCGGGTTCGATGTCGAATCGGACCTCGTGTGCGCTGCGCCGGATGTTCTCGGCGCAGCGCAGGTCGAACGCCGCGGGCTCGTCCATCTCGACGCGGAAGTGTGTACGGGTCGCGCGGCGCAGGTCCGACAGTGAACCGGAGGTCACCGTCGTGCCCGCCCGCACGATCGTCACGGTGTGACACAACTTCTCGACCTCACTGAGGATGTGACTGGACAGCAGCACTGTCCGTCCCCGCCGGGTCGCCTCGCGCACGCACTCGGTGAAGACGTTCTCCATCAGCGGGTCCAGGCCCGAAGTCGGCTCGTCGAGGATCAGCAGCTCGGGGTCGGAGGCGAAAGCCGCTATCAGGGCGACCTTTTGCCGGTTGCCTTTGGAATAGCTCGAGCACTTCTTGGACGGGTCGAGTTCGAAGCGGTCGACCAGATCGGCGATGGTGGCCGGGGCGGCCTCGCCTTGCAGGCGTGACAGGATGTCGATGACCTCGCCGCCGGTCAGCGACGGCCACAGATCCACGTCGCCGGGTACGTAGCCCACCCGAGCGTGCAGATCGACGGCGTCGCGCCACGGGTCGCGCCCGAACAGCCGGGCGGTCCCGCCATCCGCGCGAATCAGCCCGAGCAGGATCCGGATCGTCGTGGTCTTGCCCGCGCCGTTGGGCCCGAGGAACCCGTGCACCTCGCCCGCGCGGACCGAGAGGTCGAGCCCGTCGAGGGCACGCGTCGCGCCGTAGGACTTTCTCAGTCGTTCGATCTCGACAACGGTGGTCACGGTGCTCCTTCCGTGGCGGCGCCGAGAGCGGGTCGCGGGCTCGTCGTCTCGGTGCCGCAGCCGAATTCGGCCAGCCGATGGTTGGCGTACTTCACCCGCGTGGCCTTGCGTTGCAACTTTCCGCTGGTGGTCTTGGGAAGCTGCCCGGCCTGTACCAGCATGACCTCATGGGGCACCACATCGTGGACTTTCGCCACGGCCCCGCGAATCCGTCGTGCCGCTTCCGCGGCGTCGAAGGCGGAGTGAGCGTATCTGCGATCCACTTCGGCGACCACGATCAGCCGTTCCCCGTCCTCGTGGGCTATCGAGAAGGCGGCGACGTGCCCCGGGCGGATCTCGGGCGCCGCCGCGGCCGCGGTCGATTCGATGTCGGCCGGGTAGTGGTTGCGTCCGCGGGCGATGATGAGGTCTTTGAGCCGCCCGACGAGGTAAAGCTCTCCGCCGCTGAGAAATCCGAGGTCGCCGGTGCGGAGCCAGCCGCCGGTGCCGTCGCCCGGTTCGACCCGCGCGCCGAACACATCGGCGGTGTCGTCCGCGCGACCGAAATAGCCGCGTCCGACATTGGGTCCGCGTACCCAGACCTCACCCACCGTGTCCGGCGCCATGGCATTCCGGGTGAGCGGGTCGACCACCGCGACGTCTTGGTCGAGCGCGACGCCGCATCCGACCACGGGTGCGGTACGGTCGTCGCGGGCGGGACCCGGCACCGCCCGGCCGGCTTCCAGCGCCCGGCGGTCGAAGTGGCCGACGACCGGGCCGCGCCCCTGCGGGGTGAGGGATACGCCCAGTGTCGCTTCGGCCAATCCGTATCCCGGGCTATGCGACTCGGGCCGGAAGCCGTGCGGCGCGTAGGCCCGCGTGAACGCGGCGAGCGTGCCGGCGCGGATCGGTTCGGCGCCGTTGACGAGCGCCGTCAGGGTGGACAGGTCCAAGTCCTCACGCTCGACGGCGGAGATGTCGGCAGCCGCGGTCGCCAGGCCGAAATCCGGGCTGGCGCTGACGCCGCCGCCGAAATCGGAGATCGCGCGCAGCCAGCGCGCCGGTCGTTGGACGAACTCGCCAGGAGCCATGAACACCGAGTGACCGCCCGCGCTGAGCGGGAGCGCGACCGCGAAGACCAATCCCATGTCGTGGAACATCGGCAGCCAGGTCACGACCGGCCGGGAGCGGACGACGGGCAGGGCATCGCGCAGTTGCCGGAGATTGGCCGCCAGGTTCGCCCGGGTCACCACGACTCCGGCCGGTGCGCGGGTCGAGCCGGACGTGTACTGCAAGTAGGCGATCCGGTCGGGGTTGTCATCGTCCGGTGGCACGGCGGTCGTCGGGGCAGTCGTCAGGATTGACTCGACCACCGCGACCGGGCCCGCGCCGAACGCGGCCACCGGCTCGGGCGCGGCCGCGAAGATCAGGGCCGGAGCGCAGTCCTCCAGCACCGCGGTGACACGGTGACGGTCGCGAGCCTCACCCGGCGCGTGCAGCGGCACCGCGATCCTGCCCGCGTACAGGCAGCCGAGAAACGCGCGGACATAGTCAGGCCCGTGCGGGCACATGATGGCGACGCGGTCGTCCTGCCGGGTGTGTCGCGTGATCCAATCGGCCACCGCCGCGGCGTCCCGATCGAGCTCTTGGTAGGTGACCACGGTGTCGTCGCGAGACCGCCCCCGGTGGGTCAGGTGGGTCAGCGCCGGCGCCTGTGGCCGGTGCCGTGACCAGTGGCGGACGGCCGCGACGAGATCGTGTGGGTGATCCTCCGGCGGTGCGGCGGGCAGGGGATGCTCGGCGCTCATTGACGGCTCCGTTCCTCGATCGGGCGGAATTCGGCGGGCACGTCGCCCCGGGGACGGAGATTGATCAGCAGGGTCGGCTCGACGGGGGTTGTGGCGAAAGACAGTTCGCCACTGGTGAGCAGGACCGCGGTGAAGATCTGTCCCTCGTAGACAGCGAGCGTGCCGCCGATGCAGACCCGAGGCCCGATCCCGAACGGGAGATAGGTGGCGCGGTCCCGGGCGCGTTCGGCTCGGGGGGTGAAGCGTCGGGGATCGAAGGTCATCGGGTCGGGGTAGTGCGCAGGCGAGCGGTGCATGGCGAAGGTCGACAGGAAGACCAACGTCCCCGCCGCCACGTCCACCTCGCCGATTCTGGTGTCTCGCACGGACTCCCGCAGGAAGCACGGCGCGGGCGGGAACAGCCGCATCGCCTCCTTGAACACTTGGCCGCAGTACTGCAATCGTGGCAGATCCTCGACCGAGGGCAGCCGGCCCCCGAGGACGGTCTCGGCCTCGGCGCGAGCCTCGTCCCGGATCTCGGGATGGGTGGCCAGCAGATACGCGGTCCAGAACTGGGCATCCGCGGAGGTCTCGTGCGCCGCGCCCCAGATGTTGATGAGCTCGTCGATCAGTTGCTCGTCGGACATCGCGGCACCGTCGGGATCCCGGGCGGAGAGTAGGTGGTCCAGGACATCACGATCGTCGTACGCGGCGTCCGCCCGGTCCAGGCGGCGCTCACCGATGACCTTGGTGAACTCCTCGCGCACCTCGGCGAGGTCGCTGCGCATCTGACGGTTGGCTCTGGTCGGCAGCCACAGGGGTGCGGCGAGCGGGTCGAGCAGTTGCTTCATCTCCCATTCGAAAAGCCTCGTGACTCCGGCGATGAGCCGCTCATCGTGCCCCAGTGGCCGCTGAGTCATCAGCTCCCCGACGACGTCGTGCATCATGACCTTCAGCCGATCCAGCACTGTGAACGGGCTGTCCACCGGCCACTGCCGAATGTGGCGGTGCATCGTGCGGGCGATGGGATCGATGTACGGACCGAGCTGCCGGGCGGCGAACATGGGGGCGATCATCCGGCGCTGCCGCGCGTGCAGCGCCCCCTCGGAGATGAGCAGGCCCTTGCCGAGCGCCGGTACCAGGGCCTTGCGCTGGAGTTCGCCCTTGTCGAAGTCGTTCTCGCGGGTGACGAGTACTTCCTTGATCTCCGCCGGGCCGCTGACCATCACCGCGCGGCGCCCGGCCAATCCGAAGGGCGCCACCGGGCCGTGGTCGCGTTCGAGCCTGCACATGAATCCGAGCGGATCTCGTTTGAACGCCAGCGCGTCCGCCACCGGGCGCCGGGCTCGGGCCGGGCGTGCGCGCAGTCCGCCGGTCGAGGTATGTGAGTTCATCGCGGGTCCCTTCGCAGTGAATCGTCGGCTCGCGCGTGACCAGCCCGGCGCCAGAGTTCGGCGATCGACGGGATCAGCCCGTTGCTTTCGGTGAGCCGGTAGGCGGCGTTGAGTGCCGGTGCCGCGACCATGCGCCGGTGCGCTTCGGGCAATGCGTGATAGGGCAGGCCGGGCAGTAGGTGATGCAGTGCGTGCAAACGCAATCCGAGTGGTCCCCACAACTCACCGAGCAACGGGTGACGCGCATAGGTGAACGTGTCCATCATCTGCTCGGTCACCGACATGCGATCGTGATCGCCGAGGTACCGGTGCGCGCCGAGCAGCCGGACCGAATTCAGCACCGCGATCCCCGCCAGTACGGCGGCCCAGGTCACGGGTACCCGCCAACTCAGGTGCCCGGTCAGCACCGCGACAGCGACGACGAGCACCAGCGCGCACGCCGTGGCCTCCTGTACCAGCCAGGAGCGCCGCTGCTCCCCGGGCTGCGGTGGTTCGCCGCGGTAGTCCAGGTCGATCTTGAGCGTCGACATCTGCGCGTAGATGAACGGCCGGGTCCGGGGAATGAGCCACGAGACCGGCGCGAGCACACCGAATCGCCACGGCCCGAATAACGGCGCCAGCGCCGAGCCCGCGAGCACAGCGGCGATATGCCCGCGGGGCATGGTCGCGAAGCGCACGTACTCGGCATCGTGTTCGGTGCCGTACGAGCGCCTGCTGTGGTGCTCGCAATGGCGTTCGTACATGAAAGACGGGATGAGCAAAGGTATCCCCACCACCAGGTTCCAGACCCTGGTGAAGGGGCGGAACGCATTCCGGTGTCCGAAGTGGGCGATCTCATGGATGAACACCGCCGCCCGGTACAGCGCCAAGACCGCGACGACGTACCAGACCACCAGCCACCAGCCATTCGGCACACCCGCGGCGAACGCGGCGAAGGCGGCCCACCCGACGACGGCCGCGATTGTCAAGTCGAGGTAGTAACGGGGGAGGTGCGGTTTCATCAGGTCGTGCACCAGGGCCGCCGCGGCGCCCGTCGCGAAGACGTGCGCGGCCCGGTCTCGTTCGGCGACGGTACTCATCGCGGTTCCTTCCGGTCGGTTCGGTGATCGGGACGCCAGGTGGTGGCCCGCGCGAGCCGGAAGCCGTGACGATCCGCGAGCGTGGCCAGGCGGCTGATCGCCGCATCGTCGAGATCCGTACCGAGACTGGACAATTCACGCTCACCTGACAGGGCGGTCACCATGGTTTCCGCCATGCAGGCGTAGGTCAGTCCCGGCGGGAGCCCGTAGCGCACCCCGAAGTCGTGTCCCGCGGGCAGTTCGACGATCCCACCGTCGAAGACCGTCAGGTCCGGGCGCGCGCGGGCGATGTCGGCGGGGATGTTCGGTGGCTGTGCGACATCACAGACCACCGCGTCCCGCGCGAAATCCGCGGCGGCGAGCAAGGTGCGAGGCGCCGATGTCGCGGCGACGACCACCTCGGCGTCGCGCGCCGCGCCGACGGGGTCGGTGTCCAGCGAAAGGTGGCCGTGCTCGAGGAGGAAGTCGACCAATGCCGTGCCGGTGCGACCGCTGTGCCGCGCCGCGAGCGCGAGCGGCCCTTCGCCGGAGGCGGCCGCCCGCTCGCAGACCGCGACAGCCGCCTCCCGCAACCGCGACACGGCATCCGTAGCACCCGCGCGACCAACCATCCGCAGCACCCGGACCTCACGGGCCAGCGCCCTGGCGATGGTCCTGCCGATGGCGCCGCCGCCGCCCAGCACCGCCGCGGTCAGATCGTGGCGAGCCACCCCGCGTTCTTCACACACCCGGCGGATCGCGTCCAGGGAGGCCGCCGCGGTGAACGAGTTGCCGGTGGTGATCCGGTCGGCGTAACCCCCGAGTGCCATGCCGTTGGCGGTGACGATGGAGGAGTAGGCGCCGAGCCCCACGATGTCGGCGCCCCGGTGAAGAGCGAGGTCCACCGCCTCGCGCACCAGTCGCACCGCCTCGGGGCCCGGCAGCCGCAGGAGACCCTCGGCGGTGTAGGGCAGCCCGAAGATCTCGCCGTAGGCGCAGTCGCCGACGCTGTCGATGCGGCCGGTACCGATGAGGAAGGGCGCGGGGTTGAGCACCGAGGCGGCCTGGGCCATCCGGGTGAGCAGCGCGGCCCGTTCACCGTGATCGAAGACCTCCAGCGCCGGATCGAAATCGAGGAGACTGTCCAGATCCAGTGGGTGGGCGATGAACCCGAACCGGCGATCTCCGCCGCGCGGCCGTGGATTGCGCGCGGAGGCCGCCACCGGGCGCCGCGCGGGAGGATCGGATTCGGGTGGGCGCCCCACGAGGTGGCCGACGAGTCGCGCGGTGTCGCCTGCGGCTACCGTGGCGATCGCCGATTCCATCGCCGCCAGGAAAGTCTCGCACTCCTGTGCCTCGACCGTCAGGGGCGGCTCCACCCGAAGTACACGAGTGCCGAAAAGCGTGGGGGCGAGCCGGATCCGCTGTACGTTGAGCAGATAGGAGGTCAAGACCATGGCGAGATTCGCCTGGTCGGCTATGGACCCGATCAAGCCTTGCCTGCCGCCGAGCCCGATGTCGCCGCTCAGCTCGACTCCGATCAGCAGACCACGCCCGCGGACGTCGGTGATGACGCCGGGGTGACGCACCGCGATCGCGCGCAGACCGTCCAGCAGCAGTTGGCCCGCGCGCTCGGCGGACCGGATGACCGCTCGCTCATCGCGCAGCAGTTCATCCAGGACCGCAACGCCGACGCGCGCGCCGAGCGCGTTCCCGGCGAACGTCGAGGTGTGCCGCAGGGCGAAATCCTCGGTGGCCATCTCCGGGCGGCACAACACCGCGCCCATCGGCAGCACGCCGCCGCCGAGCGCCTTGGCCACGGTGAGGATGTCGGGCGCGGCGCCGTCGTGCTCGGCGGCGAACATCCGGCCCGTGCGGCCGAGTCCGGTCTGTACCTCGTCGAACGCGAGCAGGACGCCGTGCCGGTCACAGATCCGGCGGATGTCGCCGAGGTAGCCGTCGTGAGGGACGCGGACCCCGCCCTCACCCTGGATCGGCTCGACCAGGAACATCGCGTAGTGGCCCGGCCGCTCGCCGAGCGCGCGCTCGAGTTCGGTGGCGCTGCCGAACGGGATGCGGTCGAAATGGGGCACCGGCACGCCGAACGCTCGCTGGTAGTCGAGCCGTCCGGTGGCCGACAGCGCCCCGAGCGTCTTGCCGTGAAAAGCGTCGTGAGTGCTCAGCACGCCCAGCCGTCCGGTGGCCGCACGCGCGATCTTGATCGCGATCTCGGTGGCCTCGGCGCCGCTGTTGACGAAGGTCACCCGCGACAGCTGCCCCGGCGCCACGGCCGCCAGCCGCGCGGCGAGATCGCCGGCGGCGTCGAGGATCGAGGGCTGGACGAAGACGGGCAGGCCGGTCGCCCGCGCCCGCTCGATCGCGGCCCAGACGGGACCGGGATCGTGTCCGAACGGCAAGGCGCCGTAGGCGCCGGCGAAATCGAGGTACCGGGTCCCGGCCGCGTCGTACAACTCGGTCCCGGTCCCGCGCACGTAGTGTTTGTCGAGGTCCAGGGCGGCCAGGAGCCGGGCGAGGTGCGGATTGACATGCCGCAGGTAGGCGTCGCCGGCACCCGTTGTCTGCGCGCGATGGGCGGCCGCGAGCCTGCGGCGCAGCTCGCTCTGCAGTCGGGCCCGGCGATCGGACGGGGCGTGGGTCTCACTGGTCACCGGTGACCTCCTCGGCGGCGTCGAGCGCGCTCAACGCCTGTTCCAGTTCCTCGATGGACATCTCCTCGATGCGCGACGACGTCTCGTCGCCGGCGAGCGCAGTGGCCATCTGCTCGGGACTGTCGCCACTGAGCAGCACCGACAGTGGAATCGGGATGCCGAGGGCCTGTTCCATTCGGTTGCGCACCTGAACCAGCTGCAGCGATTCGACGGCGCGCTCCCGGAGCGCCACGCCGGACGGATGCGTCTCGCCCGCGATCGCCGGGACGGCCACGGTGAGCTCACGGCAGAGCGCTTCCAGGATGCGCTCCCGCGACGCGACGCGCGGACGTGGCGCCGCGTCTTCGCCGGCGCCGAAACGGCCGGACTCGGTGGCCGTGTGATGCCATGGAATCAACGGGAACCCCACGCGCCGGGTGGGTCGGCCGAGCACCGCTTGCCAGTCCAGATCGCACCCCGCCCGATGCAGTGCCGCCGGTAACGCGGCGAGCGGGCCGCCACCGTGTCCGCGCGACATGGCTGCCACCACTGCCGCGCGACGCCCCGCACCGGAGGCGATTTCCACAAGCGCGGGCGTCAGCACGGGATGCGCGCCGATCTCGACGACCACCGACGACGTGTGCGTGGGCAGCGCCGCGGTGACCGCGTCGCGGAACCGCACCCGCTCGCAGACATTGGCCGCCCAGTGTCGTGCGTCCATCGGATCGTCGAACCGCGCTCCGGTCACCGAGGAGTAGAGCGCGACGGCGGCGGGCCGGGGGCGTACGCGGCTGTCGAGGCGGTCGGCGAACTCGGTGGCGTCCGCCGCGAGCCGCGGACCGTGAAAGGCGTACGCCACGGGTAACCGGCGATGCCGGATACCACGATCTTCCAATTCGGCGCACATCGCGGCGATGCGGGGTGCGGCACCGGAGAACACCACGGACTCCGGGGCGTTCTCGGCGGCCACCGTGACGTCGGTGCGTTCCGCGATCAGATCGAGTGCCGCGGCCAGCGAAAGACGGGCCGCGACCATCGCGCCTCCCGCGGCGACGCGATTGAGCAGAGCGGCCCGTTCGGCCAGCACAGTCAGCGCCGAGCGAAGGTCGAGAACCCGCGCCGCGACCGCGGCCGACACTTCACCCATGCTGTGCCCGACCACCGCGCGGGGTTCGAGACCCCACTGATCGAGCAGCGAGGCGATGGCCAGGTGCATGGCGAAATTGCCTACCTGGGCCCGTTGGGTGTCGGCGTAGGCATCGGGCCGGTCGGAACACAGCGCGGCCCGCAGCGACCACCCGAACACGTCCGCGACCTCACGCTCCAGCTCGTCGAAGAGGTCACGGAGGCGGTCGCTGCCGGTCAGCTCGCGCCCCATGCCCGGCCACTCGGCGCCGTGACCGGAGAAGACGAAGATCGCGGGTGGCTGGCCGGGGCTGGCCGGCGCGCTCACCGGCGCGCCGAGATCGGCCAGCAGTGCGTCGCGATCGTCACCGATCCACGCCGCGCGGTACGGCAGGCCGAGGTCGCGGGCGGCGACGCCGCGCGCGAGCTCACGAGCGTCGAGCAGCGGATCGGTGGTCAGCGCGCCGGCCAGCGCCCGCCGTAGACGTTCCACGCCGGCGGCCGAGGACGCCGCCACGGGCAGCACCAGGGGCTCGTCAACGCGGTCGGTCGCGGGCACGGCCGTGCTCGCAGGCCCGGCGAGCACGACGTGGGCGTTGGCTCCGCCGAATCCGAAGGAACTCACCGCGGCGTGCCGCGCGCCGTCGGCGAGCGGCACGGGATCGGCGCAGACGCGCAGCCGGGTGCCGTCGATCTCGATCTCGGGGTTGAGGTGTCGCAGATGCGGCAGGCCCGGCGCGCGACCACGCCTGAGCACGCCGAGCGCGTGCGCGACTCCGGCCAGTCCGGCGGTGGCTTCGAGATGCCCCAGCGCGGCCTTCACCGACCCGACCGCGCACGGCGCCGTCCCGACGCCGTATACCGCGGCCAGAGCGGCCATTTCGATCGGGTCGCCGAGCCGGGTTCCGGTGCCGTGCGCCTCGATATAGCCGACCGTGTCCGGCTCGACGCCCGCGTCGGACAGCGCGCGTCGCAGCACCGCCTCCTGGCGTTTCGGATTGGGCGCGGTCAACCCGTTGGCTCGTCCTCCGTGGTTGACGGCGGTGCCGAGCACCCACCCCCTCGGGGTGATTCCGCCGTCGAGCGCGCGCTGCCCGCGCAGCACCAGGACCACGCAGCCCTCCCCCCGGACGATGCCGTCGGCGGCCGCGTCGAAGGATCGGCAGCGACCGGTGGGCGAGAGCGGCAGCGTCCGGGACGTGATGGTGTCGGAATGCGGCGAGAGCAGCACATGGACCCCCGCCACGATCGCGGTCTCGCAGTCGCCGCCGCGCAGCGCCCGCACCGCCAGATGCAACGCGGTGAGCGAGGACGAACACGCGGTGTCCACCGCCAGACTCGGCCCGTCGACGTCCAGCAGGTACGACAGGCGGTTCGCCGCCATCGCGTGCGAGGTACCCGGTCCGGTGTAGGCATCGATACCATCCGGTTCGGCGGCGCGCAGCAGCAGCCAGTCGGCGGCGTAGGTGCCGACGTACACCCCGGTCCTGCTGCCGCGCAGGCGCGCGGGCGGAATTCCCGCGTCCGCCAGAGCGTCCCATGTCGTTTCCAGCAGCAGGCGGTGCTGGGGATCCAACGACCGGACCTCCTCGCCGGAGAGCCCGAAGAAGTCCGCGTCGAAGCCGTCCACGTCCAGCAGCAGGCCCGACGGTTCACCGTCGGCGCGGGGGGCGGGTTCGCGGACGTGCGCGCGGCGCCGCACCTGCCCGATGGCATCGCCGCCGGCGTCGACGAACTCGGCCACCGCTTCGATCCTGTCGATCGCCGGTGGCAGGCGCACTCCGGCGCCGAGGACGGCGATTCGTTCGCTGCGGGCTCCCCGCAGATCCTCGAGCGCGCGCAGGGCTTGTTCGAGCAGCGCCCGCTGTGCTGTCGTCGACGTGGTCACCACGGCTCCGATCCCGAATGCGCCGTCGCTGCGGCGTGATTCGCGTCCGCGCCGAGGACGAACCGTACGATCGCCTCGATGCTGGGGTGGTCGAAAACGGCGGTGGGCGCGACGGCCGTGCCGGTGCGGTCCTCCAGGTGGGCGGTCAGCCGCACGCACTCCGCGGACGCCAGGCCCAGGTCCGCGAAACTGGCGGTGGTCGACACCGTGTCTACGTCGACGCCGAGCAGGTCGGCGACGACGCCCGCCAAATGGCCGACGAGTTCGGTGGTGACTGCATCCTCACGCACTGCGCGTCCCCTTTCGATGCGGTGGCCAAGGCGCCCCGGCGGCCGGCCGAGCCCGGTGTGCGGCGACCATGTCGGCGATGGCGGGGTCGACGCGGCGGCTGGGTACCCCGAGGTCGAGCGCGGTCCGATCACCTCGGAATCGGGGGAACTCGACCAGCAGCGGAAGGTTCTCCCGCACCACGAGTGGGTCCCAGCGCGCGGGTGTCACCGCCCGTGCCGGCCCGAGCGCCGCCGCGGCGATACGCAGCGCCGGTCGGCTCACCGGGAGCCAGTGCCTGCGTACCCCGAGGGCGTGCGCGACTTTGGCGAACAAGGCGCGGTAGGTGAGGTTCTCGCCGACGACCAGATAGCGGATTCCCGCCTCGCCGCGCGACAGCGCCGCCAGATGCGCGGCCACGACTTGGTCGCGCCCCACGAAGCCGAAACCACCGGGCGGGACGGGGATCACGCGGTGGCGCGCGATCTGCGGGACGAGCCCGGACCAGGTGGTGCGAGGATCGCCCCCCGACGCGAGAACCGCGCCCGGATTGAGGATGACCGCGTCCAACCCGCGATCGACGCGGCGCAGCACGATCAGCTCCCCCATCCTCTTGGTGGACGGATACGGATGGCGCGAAGGCGCCGTACTCGTCGGGGTGACGCGGTCCGGGCCGTCGCAGGCTTCGGAAAGCCACACGGTAGAGGCGGAGGAGGTGTGCACGAGCCGCGTGCGATGGCCCAGCGCGGCGTCGGCGACGTTCCTGGCTCCCGCGGTGTTGACCGCGTGCATCAGGCCCCGCCGTCTGGTCGAGATGCCCGCGACGCCCGCGATGTTGACCACGGCGCGACAGCCCGCGACGGCACGGTCCACGGCCGCTCGGTCCCGGATGTCGCCGATGTGCACCTGATCGGGCGCGACCTCGAGCGCGTCGTTGTTGCGGCGCCAGTCCTCGGCCGACTCGGCGAGCACGCGGACCGGTTCCCCGGTTCGGATCAGCGCGTCGGCCACGTGCCGTCCGACGCAGCCCGTCGCCCCGGTGATCAAGATCATCGCGACTCCCTCACAGTCTGCTGGCGTGGGTCAGGACGGGCTCGGCCAGATCGTCGACGCTGCACGGCAAGCGGCACATCCGCCGCTGCGCCAGCAGGCCCTCGAGTTCGTTGGCGTCGAACACTTCGAGCGGACCCAACACTCCCGAAGGCAGTTGCGGCCTGCTCAGCAGCGCGACACCGGCGCAGGCCAGCAGGTGCGCGGTCAGGGCGTAGGGGTCGGCGCCGGCGAAACGGACCTCTTGGAGCGGCCTGCCTTCGGAGTTCGAGGCCCGCGCCGCGACCACAGTGCGCGCCGGCCGGGTCGACCTACTGGCCGGGCGGTGCCGGGTGCGCTCCTCGAGCGTGTCGATCAGTCGCCGCCCCAGCTCGTTGCGTGCGGCGGACACACCGGCTCGCGCGGTGGCGGAGAAGACGCGCCCGAGTCCGCCGGGCGCGCCGAGGTACGAGCTCACCTCGCGCAGCCGCGGGAACGCCCGGGGCAGCGCCAGCGCTTCGGTGGTGCCGATCGACACGCCGTGATAACGCCTGCCCGCGATCGGCCAGACGCGTCGGCGCGCACCGAGTTCTTCCGGCAAGAGGACGCCGCCGGTCAGCCGGTGCGCGGGTTCCTGAGTGGCCCGGACCGCGGAGTTGACGGTGCCGTGACTGGCCGCTCGTGGATCGCAGGAGTAGAAGATCTCCACGCCTGTGGCGCTGTCTCCCGCCGCCTGCACGGCGCGCGCCGCGGCGAGGTGGCCTGGTACCGACTCGAATCCGAATCCCGGCGCGACCACCGTGCCCGCGGCACGGGCGGCTGCGTGGCTCCCGGCGAAGACCTCGCGGAGGAATCCCGATTCTCCCGCGGCGTCGAGGTAGTGCGCCTTGCCTCGGATCGCGCTGTCGATGATGCCCGGTCCGGTGAGCGCGTAGGGCCCGATGCAGTTGATCACCACATCGCCCGCCGCGAGCCCCGGTACCGGCGAGCTGCCGCGGTGCGCTTCGAATGTCGTGGTGGTGAACATCGGCGGATGCCCGAGATCGGTGAGCAGCGACTGCCCCGCTTCGGGCCGACGGACGGCCAGTTGCACGGACACGCCGCGGGTCCTGAGTTCGGCGGCGACGAGCCTGCCGGTGTATCCGTTCGCTCCGGCGACGACGATCTTGCTCACCGTGGGACCCCGCTTTCTGAGTTCGGCTGTGGATGAATCGGCTGTTGAGAACGGTCGCCCGTGTCCTGCCCCACCGCGCGCAGGACAGCGGACAACCGCGTGGCGAGCTGTTCGTCGGTGAGTCCGGCCGGGGATTCGGCGGCCTCGTCCACGGCCACGGCGCGGCGACCCTCGACCTCGTCGTGATCGTCGGCAGCCGAGAGCCGGCTGTCCACCAAGGCGGCGAGCGCGGTCACGGTGGGATGGCCGAAGACGTCGGCGGTGGATACCCGCACGCCGAACGCGGCTTCCACGGTCCGTCGCACCTCGAGGGCGAGCAGGGAATCGATGCCGAGTTCGGAGAACGGCGCGTCGAGGGGTACGCGGTGCGGGTCGATGTGCAGGGCGGTGGCGATGATGGCGCGAATCCGCTCCGGCACGGCGGGCGGGCGCGATCTCGTCTCGCGGATGGGGGTGGCGGACGCGGACGCGGGCGCGGGCCGGTGGTCCCCCGCCGGTCCGACCATCTCACGCAGGCGTCTGCTCAGCGTGTCGGCCGCTCGTGTGGGCGCGTAGCGCAGCGCCGCCACGTGGGCTAGATCGACGCTCAGCGCGATGTCGAGCAGCACGAGTGCCTGTTCGGCGCGCAGAGGGCCCACGCCGGCGCCGGGCAGGTGAGCGGCGCCGCCCTCGGCGAGCCCACGACCGGCCCACGGCCCCCAGGCGATCGATACCACGCGCTGTCCGGCCCGGCGGTGCCGTGCCGCGAGGGCGTCGAGCGCGGCGTTCGCCGAAGCGTACGCCGCCTGCCCGGGCGAACCGACCGTCCCCGCCATCGAGGAGCACAGCACGACGAAGTCCAGCTCCGGGGCGTGCGCCAGAAGATTGTGCGCCGCAACGAGTTTCGGTCGGTGCATACGACCCAGTTGGGCCGGCGTCACCGCCGCGAACTCGGCGTCCTCGAGCAGACCGGCGGCGTGGACGACACCGCGCAGGGGCCGTGGCCGCGATCTCGCGATGTCCACCAGCGAGCGGACATCCGCGTCGACCGCCACGTCCGCCTCCACCACGGTGACGCGGTGACGATGGGCGCGCAGTTCGGGCGGCAGCTCGCGGTGGCGCCGGGTGCCGATCACGATCTCACCCGCACCGGAGGCGAGCAGGTGAGCGCAGATCGCCGCGCCGATCGCGCCCAGTCCACCGGTGACCAGATACGTACCGTCCGAGATGGCCGGGTGCGTGAGGCCCCCGCGCTCGGTCCTGGCCAGTTTGCGCGTGAATACCCGGCCCTGCCGGATCAGGCACTCGCTGGGCAGGGTCGCGGCGCCGAGCGCGTGGGTGAGGCGAGCGAAGTCCGCGGCGGTCGGGGTTCCTGGCATCCGGGCCAGCACGATCTCACGTCCGCTCTCGAACATCAGCGTTCGGACGAGCCCGGCGACCGCGCCCAGGCACGGGTCGTCGACCTCATCGCCCGCCGATTCCAGAATGACGGTCAGCGACCGGGTCGACGGGTGTGCGACGAGTCGTTGGAGCAGCGCGAGCGCCGCCGCGGAATGCTCGATGACCTCGTCCGGGTCCGACGGACCGCTCGCACAGCAGACGACCACCTCGGCGGCGGCGCCGAGGGCCGCCTCGATGTCACCCTCGTTCCCGTCGGCGAGCCCGGTCACCGTATGTCGCGCACGACCGGCGAGTGCGTCGGCGAGCTGGTGCGCGACGGAAGTGGCGCCGACGACCAGCACCGGTCGCGAGGTCGCCGGGTCGCGCGGTGGCTCCGATATCGCCTCCCAGTGTTCCCGCAGCAGGACCTCGGGTGCCCCGAGCGCGGGGACCAGGCCCAGGTGTACCCCCGCGAGCACGATGCCGGCGGATCCGTCGGCGGCGATGCCCACGACGTCGGCGACGAGCAGATCGGGTTCGGTGTGGGTGACGCGTGCCAAGCACCGCACGAGGGGGGTAGCGGCGGGAGACCGCCACATCCGGTCGATTCGGACCGGCAGGGGCGTCAGCCCGGGACCGAGAGCGGCACTGGCGGCAATCGCTATCGTTTGCAGGCATCCATCGACGGCGACCGCGTCGGGGACTCCGGCGCGCAGTGAGCTGGTCGCCATGCCGGGGGCGCCCCGTGGGTCGACCAGAATCCGGAACCGCTCGCCATAGGCGAGACCGGCCGCGGCGAGGCGGCGGTAGAGGTCCCGCGCGGGAACAGGCTCGAATATCTCGTGCGAGGCGGCATCTCGGATGTCTCGTTCGACGCGCCGCGCCCACTCGACGTCCGTGTCCCTCTCCGGCGCGACCGCGGCGGCGATCACCCGGTCCGGCTCGTCGGCCGCGTGCACCGCGAGGTGTACACCCGCCGGCACCGTGCGTCTGCTCACGATGTACTCGCCGGCCCGTGCGACCGCGACCTCGATCCTCTCGTGCAGCCGCACCTCGCTGAGGACGCCCGTCGCGGACCGCGCCGCCGCGGCGAGGGCGATCACCCATCCCGCCCCGGGCACGATCGGCTGGTCGCCGACGACGTGGTCGTCGAAATCGTCCGGGAAGAACGGTGGCGGCGTGGGATGCGCGAGCCCGTCTGTGCGCAGGGGAAAGGTACGGTGCCGCCAGGAGCGCGCAGGCAGCGACACGAGCCGACCCGGCTGCTGGTCCCAGCTCAGATCGACTCCGCGGCAGAACAGTTCGGCCAGGCAGCGCAGCAGCGCCCGGGTCTCGTCGGTGCGATCGGCGGCAGGGAGCACCGACACCTCGGTGTCACCGGACTCCGCGATCGACCGGAACAACACCGGGTGCGGGGACACCTCTACGAACGTCCGGTGTCCTTCGGCGACGGCGAGGCGCACCGCGTCGTGCAACCGCACGGTCGAGCGCATGTTCTCCGCCCAATACGCCGGGCCGAAGTTCTCGGCGGTGACCGGCAGGCCGGGGCGCGTGGTCGAGTACAGCGGAACCGCGGGCGCGAGCGGGCGGATTCCGGCGACCTCGCGAACGAGAGCGTCGCGCAGCGGATCGACCTGCGGACTGTGCGCGGCGAAGCCGACCGCGACCGGCCGCACGAAGACGCCGGACGCCGAGAGTTCCGCGCGCACCGCGTCGATCGCCCGCACCGTCCCGGACAGGACTACCGAGCGCGGACCGTTGATCGCGGCGACGCCGGCCTGTTCGGCGTGCCCCGCGATCGCCCGTGCCGCATCTTGCGCGGTGAGTTCGGCGACCAGCATGGCGCCGTGTCCGTCCAACGTCGCGAGTGCCCGGCTGCGCGACACGACCACCCGCGCCGCGTCCTCGAGTCCGAGCGCGCCGCAGACGTGGGCGGCCGCGATCTCGCCGAGACTGTGCCCGATCACCCCGGACGGCTCGACTCCCCACTGCCGCAGCAGCGCCGCGAGCGCGACTTGATAGGCGAACAGCGAACACTGGATGACGGTGGTCCCCCCGCTGACGAAACTTTCCTCGTCGGCTCGGACCAGGGGACCGCCCACCTCGGTGATGGCATCGACGGCCTCCCGGAGGGCTGTCCGGAAGGCGCCATAGCGTCGGCACAGCGCACGGCCCATGGCCGAGTGCTGTCCGCCCTGACCGGGAAACAACAGCACCGGGCCGCGCGGCGCCGCCCCGTCGCCCGCCACGCTGTCCGGATCGGCCGATCCGTGCCCGGCCCGGTCCAGCGACTGCGCCAGCCCGGGCAGCGAGTCGGCGATCACCGCCAGCCGCGCGCGGTGGGGGCGCGGCCGGGCGCAAGTGGCCGCGATATCCGCCGCATGCACTTCCTGCGGTCCCTCGGCAGCCCAGTCGGCGATCCGGCGCGCCGACGCCCGCAAGCGATCGGAGTCGGTCTCCGACAGGCCGATCAGGACAGGTGCGTCGGCGACCGTGGCGCCGTCGGGTTCCACTCCGCCCACGACCGCGTGCGCGTTCGTGCCGCCGAACCCGAACGAGCTGACGCCGGCCAGGCGGTCCGCGGGGTCCCGGTCCCATCGGTAGGGTGTCACGGCCACAGCCATGCCTCGCTCCGCCAGCTTCAGCAGCGGATTCTCGGTGACGAAGGTCGCGTTGGGCGGAATGATCCCGCGATGGATCGACAACGCCGCCTTCGCCAGCCCCACCAGTCCCGCGCCGGCTTCGAGATGGCCGACGTTCGACTTCACCGACCCCAGGCGCAACGGACGGCCTGCGGCGCGCTCGGACGTGCCGAGCACTTCCGCGAGTGCCGCGACCTCGACGGCATCACCCAGCGCGGTGCCGGTGCCGTGACATTCGATGTAGTCCGCCGCCGCAGGCGCCCGGCCCGATCGCGCCCAGGCGCGCCGGACCACCGCCTGCTGGGCACGTCCGTTGGGGGCGTAGATGCCGTTGGACCGGCCGTCGGAATTGACCGCGGTCCCGAGAATCTCGGCGTAGACCCGGTCACCGTCGCGACGGGCGTCGGCGGTGCGCCGCAGGACCAGCACCACGCACCCTTCGGCACGCGTGTACCCGTCGGCGGCGGCGTCGAAAGTCTTGCACCGTCCGTCGGCGGCCAGGAAGCCCCCGGCGGCGAAGGAGGCGCTGACGAACGGCAGCAGCTGGAGGTTGACGCCGCCCACCAACACCAAGGGGACCTCGCCGGACTCGAGCAACCGGCAGGCCAGATCGACGGCGGCCAGCGAGGACGAACAAGCGCTGTCGAGCACCAGACTGGGCCCGTGCAGATCCAGGACGTAGGAAATCCGGTTGGCGATGATGCTCAGCGCCGAGCCCGTCACGGCGTAGGGACCGACGTGATCGGGACGGCTGAGCACGGCGGCGCCGTGGTCGAACGACGACGCGCCGACCAGTACCGCTGCGCCGCTGCCGCGAACATCGAAGGAGAGCGCGGCGTCATCGAGCGCCTCGACGGCGACCTCGAGACAAAGGCGCTGCTGCGGGTCCATCGCCGCGGCCTCACGCTCCGAGATACCGAACCACGCGTTGTCGAAACCGGTCACCTCGGACAGGTAGCCGCCGTGGTATTCGCCGATGTGCCGCGCGGGCGGCGGCGGCGATGTGCAATCGCGCCCGTCGACGAGTACCCGCCAGAACTGGTCCACGCCACCGATACCGGGCAAGCGGCAGCCGATTCCCACGATCGACGCCGGAACCGATCGCTCGGGAACGGGATTTCCCGCCGAGACCGGGCCCGTCACGTCGCGACGGCTTTCTCTACGAGCACCCACTTCTTGTGGGCGCCACTGCGGAGATAGTGCGCGATCACCCGGCCGAACGACAGGTTGCTCTCGTGCACCCACGTGGTCTGCACCGAGCGGTAGCGGCTGCCGCGGAGCGCGTCGAGGCTGTGCACGAGGAGTTTGCTCGTCGCGCCGACTGGAGCGTCGGGTACCACACCCATGATGAGCACCATCGCCGAGTCGATGGACCGGCTGAGCCGACGGACCCGAGGGTAGTCGCGCAGCCGTGCCCGGCCGCCGAGCGCGTGCAGAATCCGGTTCAGGTCGGGCGCGATGAACATGAATCCCACCGGCCTGCCCTCGTGCTCCACGAACACCACCATCGAGGGATCGAGGAAGCCGCGGATCGGCAGCACCGTCCGCTCGAAAACCTCTCGGCTGTAGGCGATCACTTCGGAGTTGTCGGCGAACGACCGGTTGAACAGGGTGCGTACCAACTCCAGATCGCGCTTCATGGTGCGCCTGGTCATGCTCCGGCAGGTCAACGCGGCATTGTCGGCGAAGCGACGGTCGTAGCGGGCCAGCCGGTCCCGGAAACGGGTGATGTCCGCCACGGTGAAGCGGTATCCGGCGAGTTCGACGCGGATCGTGAATCCGAGTTCTTGCAGCAACTCCAGCGTGCCCCGGGGGTTCCAGGTCTGGAACACCTGCGGTGGTTCGTCGAAACCGTGTACCAGCAGGCCCATTTCCTGGCCGCTCCAATAGTTGTACGGACCGGCCATGGTTCGCAGCCCGTGCCCGCGTATCCACTGCTCGGCCGCGGTGGTCAGCGCCCCGAGTGCGGCGCGGTCCGCGGGCGCGTCCAGAAACCCGAAGAAGCCCACCTGTTCTCGGTGTTTGTCGATGTAGGCCTGCTGGATCGTCGTGGCGACGCGTCCGATGGGCTCGCCGCCGTCGTAGAGCACGAAGTGCTCGGTGATCGCCTCTCCCCGCAACGGACTACGCGCGGGATCCAGGTATCGAAAGGAGTCCTTGCGCAGTTGCGGTACCCAGTTCGGCTCGTTGCGATAGAGTCGGAACGGCACATCCACCCATTCGCGGGCGCGCTTGCGATCGGTGCCCACTGCTTTGACTTCCATCGCCGGCTCCTCTCGTCCTCGACATCTCAGACGCCGGCTCGCAGCATGCGTGACATGCGTTCGTGCCGGACTCGGAATACTCGTTCCATCTCGTGTGCGACCACGATCCGATCCATCCACGGCCCCAGCGCGGTACGGAAGACGATCGTGTCGCGGTAGTGTGTGCCGCCATCGTCTGTGGGCTGGCAGGTGTGGGTGTGATGGAAATAGCGAAACATTCCGCGCACTTGGATGTCGGAGAATTCGCGGCCGTCGTCGTAATAGTCTACGAGCGCCGCCCAGCGAATCGGGAAGACGCGTTTGTACCACCAATCGAATACGTACAGCCCGCCCAGTTCGCCCTGCAATTTCGATGCCCAGAAATACTCGAGCGGATCCGGCATGGTCGCAGCGAAGTTGATTCCGTTGAGGCAGAAATCGAATACCGTGCGCGGATCGTGCGGCAACGTCGTTTCGATGGCCAGCGTCGTCGTGCGACCGGGCCGGATGTGTGGCTGCTTGCCGCTCATCCAGCTGCGTCCGACAGCGGTGAGGATGGAATCGTATCGATTCGGATCGTAGTCGGTCGTATTGCGCCCATGGTCCGGTCCGGCAGAATTGTTCGACACCTTCCAGCCTGCGGATTCGGTATGCATGCAGCGCTCCGATCGGATCGAAATGTGCGACGAGTATTTCCCGGTCACTTCAGAGTGACGCGCCGGTGCGGGTAAATCAAGGCCGGAAAGCGATTTCAGGCATGTCGATTCAGCGTCTTATCGGCGAGGTTTAAGTGAGGCTTAAGCGCCATTTATGGGTCATTCTCGGAGATATTATGTTTCAGCAGGTTGCGCTTGCGTCGGTAGCCGGACGCCGGTCCGCGAACGCAGGCCCGCCGGCTCGAGCGCAGATCTCCGAGGACGCCACCGGCGCCAGGATCGGCGACCGGTCGCTCGGCGCGACCGTGGCGGGGCCGGGCATGACCGAACTCCGTGGCGGCACGGCACGGCGGCAAGGTCACGAACCTCCGCCCGTGCCGCCGGCGTCAGGAGTGGTGCCTGGAAATCGGCCGGTGCGGGAGGACCACGCGGGCGCGGGCGCGGAGCACGCCATCGCCCGTGCCGATCGGTTCGGCGAGCAGTGCGGGGTCGGCCAGGTCCGGATCGCCGCGCAGGATCATCTGCTGGAGGATTCTCAGTTCATGGCTCGGCCCGATGCCGTGTGAGGTCACCAGTGAATTCCTGATCCTGGTGAACACCGCCAATGCGTCGGCCGCGCGCCCGGACCGGAAGAGAGCCAGCATGAGGTAGGCCCCGATCTTTTCCCAATGCGTATGACGCGCAACGAGATCGACCAGTTCGGGGACGAGTGCCTCGTGGCGTCCGAGCACGAGATCCAGCGATATCCTGCGTTGCAGAGCGCGGGCTCGCTGCTCGTCGAAGTAGGCGGCCAATTGGGTCATGTGGGCCGTTCGCCGAACGTCGGCGAACGCGGGTCCGGACCAGAGGGCCAGGTACTGGGACAACAACGCCGAGGCCTCCGACCGGTTGCCGCGGCATTCGGCGGCATTGACCTGTGCGCGCAGGAGTTCCGCGCGGTGCAGATCGCTTTGCTGGGCAGTCGAGTGCAACACGTAGCCGGGGTCGCGGGTTTCGATGAGCGTGGGTAGTGACGCAAAGTGCTTTCGCAGTTGCGACACGTAGACCTGTACCGCGCACACGGCGGTCTTCGGCGGCTTGTCCCACAATCCGGTGACCAGTTCATCGACCGAGACAACCCCATTGGCGCCCTCCACCAGCAGGGCGAGGAGTATCCGGAGCTTCAATGTCCGTGGCGAGCAATCGCTGCCGTCTTCGCTATGAGCGCGGATTGGACCGAGGACCGAAAACTGCACAGCACCACCCCATATCACCACACAGGTCCCGCGCCGAGGGCCACATTGCCGCCGCTGCAAGACCTCCCAGAGAACCGCATGAATCGGGCATGCAGACGGATGGGAGATTACCGTGACCCAAGATCAACATCTACACCACGCGGCGGAATGCGAGCCCTGTCCTCTGCCGCGTGAATCCAGGCCGGGACCATCGAAGGCCGGGTCGCGGGCCGGTCGCTCCGGTACTCTGGCTAGTCGATGCTCGACAAACCGCGAAAACGACCGCGCCAGGATCGATCTCGAAATACGGTGGACGTCCTGCTGGAGGCGGCCGCCCAGATGTTTTCGAAAGAGGGCCTATCCACAACAACCGATCGCATCGCCGAACGCGCCGGGATGTCGGTCGGGACCCTCTACCAGTACTTTCCGAACAAGCAGGCGATGCTCTACAGTCTGGCCGAGCGTCACCTGATCGAGAGCGGCCGTCGGCTGGGTGCGGTCCTGTCCGATCTGCGCCGGACGCTGCCGCCGTTCGAGGTCACGATGCGCACGATCCTGGACGTCGTCATGGATCTGCACAGCAGTCCGCCCGCGGTGCACGCTCTGATGCATCGCCTGGTGCTCCGGCACATCGAAGAGCTGGAGGCCGTCCAGGCCTTCGAGGAGTACCTGGCCACGGAGGTCGCCTTTCATCTCGAACGATGTGGCCGCGGCGGCGACGATTCGATGATGACCGCGCGTGCGGTCATCCACGGTGTCGACGCCCAAGTGCATCGTGTGCGGCTCTGGCATCCGGTCACGACCGACAGCCTGCTGGAACTGGTGTGCCGACTGGCCCCTGAGAACAGCAGGATGCCGTCACTGGATTGACTCGATCACCCGCGCGCGCACGGCACGCAGTGCGTCCGCCAGTTGCCCGACCCCGGGCTCCTCGACAGGGAAGTGTCCGCAACCTTCCAGCAGGATCATCTCGGTTCGGCCGGGGATGCGCGCGAGGAACCGCTCGCTCAGAACGGGTGGTGTCCACTCGTCCGCGGCTGGGTGGACCAAGGTGATCGGTGTGGCGAATTCCTCCGGAGGCGTCGTGGGGTAGGCGACGAAACTCGCCAAGAATCCGAGCGGAACCGAAACCCCGCCGCCGACCGGGTCCTCGGCACAGCGCTTGGACAGCTTCGGATCCCGGCTCATCTTGTCCATCTTCACCAGCCATCGGATCGGCACCCGTACGCGTCCGAACAGCGTGTCGGTCACCCCGAGCAGTTGGGGGGCGTAACGCCCGGCGGCGGCGCAGCGCATCGCGGCGGCGCGGGCCTGCGGATCGGCCGGGTCCAGCAGGCATGTCACCACCACGTAGGCCACCGCGTCGGTGCGGGCGGCGACCTCGTAGGCCAGCAGTCCGCCCATACTCGCGCCGAAGAGCACGAGCGGACGATCGTCGATCGCGGTCTGCGTATGGACGAAGTCACACAGCAGGTCGACCCAGTCCGCGTAGCGGACCGTCGCGGGGTTCGGCTCCACCGTCCGCCCGTACAGGGGCAGGTCGAGGGCCGTGACGTCGACGCCTTCGCTGGCGACCGCGGCTGCGAACGGCCACAGCATCGCGGCGTGTCCACCCGCGCCGTGGATGACCACCATCCGGACCGGTGCGTCATCGACGACCGCGCGAAGCAGGTGAACATCGCGCCCGCGCCACTCCCACCAGCTGGAACGTGGCTCGATGGCGATGCCGGTCCGGTACTTCGAGGACAGGAACTCCGCGTAACCCAGATGATCCATCACCCTAGTCTTCCCTTACCACCGCACCCCGACAACTCGCAATCACTCGCTGCGCGGAGCTGCGGAAACACCGCCGAATTCACGCGGACCTCAGGTTCCGGGAAGCGGCCGTTCAGGCGACGGTCTGCCCGCCGGCTCGCCAACCGATTCGGCGGCATCGTCGTGGGCGGTGCTCGAGCGGTCGGATCGCACTGCGGCGGTCCGGGCGGCGTCGGTCGCGCCGGAGGCCGAGGTTCGCCGATCTCGTTGCCGGTCTTGGCTATTCGCGGTACTCGTCCCGCGACGGTCATCGCGCCGCTGCGGTGCCGCGCGGCCTCGGGCCGCGGCATATCGTGTCCGCTCGTGTCCCGACCGCGCTTCGCCGGATGCGCTGCACGGGGATCACCTGGCGCAATTCGTCGGCGGGTAGGCGTGGTGCCGCACTGGCGAACGACGGATCGAGAGTTGTCGCACTGTGGGAGTCGTGGGTATGAGCCCTGAGGCAGATCGCGACGAACCGGCCGTCACATTGTTCGACGCCCGAGTTGCCGGGGCCGCGGCGCACGTCGGGAGATGACCAGGGGTCGGCACGGACGTTCGCGGCCGCGCCAGGGTATTACGCGGCGGACCAGGAGGAGGACCAGGGCTGCGAAGAGGGTCAGGCCGGTCAGGTTCCAGAGGAGGCCGTAGGTGGAGGCGCCGGTGGACAGGGCGCGGAGCGAGTCCGAGGCGAGGGCGGCCGGGTTGTAGGGGCCCACGGCGCGCAGCCAGGACGGGAGGCGGTCCGGCGGGATCACCACCGGGCCCGCGCCGGACAGCAGCACGGTCACCGCCAGGCTCAGGCCCGACGCCTGGTTCGGGGAGGACGAGCCCGCACCGATGATCGCGCCGATCCCGGCGAAGGCCGCCACCGCGCACACCACCGGCGGCACGGCGAGCACGTTCGGGGTGAAACGCAGATCCAGGACCGCCCAGCCGACCACCGTCGTCACCACCAGCGCGGGCAATGCGAGCAGCAGAAACGCGGCCAGGGTGCCGGCGATCAGCGACTCGCGGCGCAGCGGGAGCGAGGCGAAGAACTCGAATGCGCCGGTGTCGGTCATGTGCGAGAAGTTCGCGGCGATCTTGTTCTGCATCTCGAACAGCAGGGCGATGGTCAGCGCGCCCGCGAAGATGTGGGGCTTGGCAGCGGTCTCCGACGACATGGCGCCCAGCGCGAGCAGCGAGACGATCGGCGTGATCATGCCGGTCAGCACCATCGAGGGCCACGACCAGCGCCAGTTCGTGAGCTGGATGCGCACCACGTCCAGGACATGCCCGACATCCCTCACCGCCGCCCCTCCCCGTCACCGGACAGCGCCGTGATGTAAATGTCCTCCAGGCCCACCGGCCCGATCGTGTAGTCGTGGACGCCCAGTTCGTCCAGCACGCGCGCCACGGCCTCCACCGCGCCCGGCTCGGTGTGCGCGAGCAGCGCGTCGTAGGTGAGCGTGAGGTCGGTGCACCATGGCTCCACCGCGTTCCGCAGGCTCTCGACACCGGTCGCCAACTCGTCGGTTCCGACCCGCAGCCGCAGCCGACTGCCGGTCTCGGCCCGCAATCCCGCCGGACTGCCCAGCCGCACCAGCCGGCCGGAGTCGAAGATCGCGACCTTGTTCAGCACGCGCTCCGCCTCGGCCGGACTGTGCGTGACCATGATGATCGTCTTGCCTTCCGTGCGGTTGAGCCGCCACAGCAACTCCCACACCTCGCGGCGTCGGATCGGGTCCATCTCGTTGGTCGGCTCGTCCAGCACCAGCACCGGCGGATCGGCTGTCAACGCCACACCCAGCTGTAACAGCCGCCGCTGGCCGCCCGAAAGTCGTTGCGCCGAACGGCCGGTCAGCGCGCCCAGATCGAGGGTGTCCACGATCCGGTCCCGGTCGGCGCGCGCCGCGGCCCGGCCGAGGCCCTTGATCTTCGCCGTGTACAGCAGCGCTTCGGCGACGGTGAGGCTGTTCAACGCGAACGCCGACTGCGGCATGTACCCCACCGACTCCACCACCCGCGCCCGCCGCTCCAGCACGTCCACTCCCCGGTACCGCACGCACCCCGCGTCCGGTTCGAGCAATCCGAGCATCAGCTTCACCAGCGTGCTCTTCCCCGCCCCATTGCTCCCGAGCAACCCGAAGAACTCCCCCTCCCCCACCGTCAGACACACCCCGTCGTTCGCGACCGTCTCCCCGAGCCGCTTCGTCACCCCCTCCACTTCGAACAATCCCTCACCCTCCCTCCAGCGCGGACCGACCCCCGCCCGAATGTACCCGCCCGCGAAACCCCCACTTCCAGCTCGCACACCCACCAGGAATCCCCCACCTGATGCTCGCTGTCCTGCGATGAAGTGCTTAGTGCCCTCGCTCGCCGCGACGTATGAGGTCGCCGTCCCGTGCCCTGGTCGGCGGCGGACCCTGCCGGTAGCCGCACGGGGCTTCGCGACGTCGGTCGTGCGGAGGCACGGGGTCGCCCGCAGCCGATGGCGCTACCGGCAACTCAGTCCACCGGAGACGGCTGCTTCCACGCCGACGAGCGGAGCATTCGTAAACCGTTGAGGGCCACCAGGATTGTGGACCCTTCGTGGCCCGCCACGCCGAGTGGGAGGGGGAGGTGGCCGGCGAGGTCCCAGATCACCAGGACGGCGATGGCGGTGGCGGCGAGGGTCAGGTTGGCGATGACGATGCGGCGGGCGCGGCGGGAGAGGGCGATGACGGCGGGGATGGCGGTGAGGTCGTCGCGGACGACGACGGCGTCGGCGGTCTGCAAGGTGAGGTCGGCGCCCGCGCCGCCCATGGCGATGCCCGTGTGCGCGGCGGCCAGCGCCGGGGCGTCGTTGATGCCGTCGCCGACGACGGTCACCTGATGCCCCGCCGAGCGCAATTCCTCCACCGCAGCTACCTTCTCGTGCGGTAGCAGATCCGCGCGAACGTCGGCGATGCCGATCTCCGCGGCCAACCGGCTCGCGGTCGCGGCGTTGTCACCGGTCAGCAGAATCGGCGCGGCACCGGTGACGGCGCGCGCCGCGCCGACCGCGTCCACCGCGTCGGGTCGCAACTCGTCAGCGAGCGCGAGCACCCCGACGGGCTCTCCATCGCAAGTCACGACGACGGCCGTCCAGCCCCGGTACTGGAACTCCTCGACGGTGAAAGCCACTGTTTCACCGAGTGATTCACCCAACACCGCCGCGGGTGATCCGGCAGCGATGAGCCGTCCACCGACGACGCCGGATACACCGCGCCCCGGCGACGCCACGAAATCGGTCACCGCCGCAGGCTCGATCCCGCGCCCACGCGCTGCCCGCACCACCGCGACCGCCAGCGGATGTTCACTGAAGTGCTCCACCGATGCCGCCAGCCGCAATAGTTCGCGCTCGCCGAACTCCGTTGTCAGCACGCGGATCTCGACCAGTCGCGGCGTACCGCGCGTGAGGGTGCCGGTCTTGTCGAACGCGATCACACTCGACTGCCCGAGTTGTTCCATCACCACCGCCGACTTCACCAGCACACCGTGGCGCCCCGCGTTGGCGATGGCGGCCAGCAGCGGCGGCATCGTCGCCAGCACGATCGCGCACGGCGACGCCACGATCATGAAGGTCATGGCGCGCAACAGGGCTCGCTCCAGATCCTCGCCCACCAGCAACGGCACCGTGAACACCGCCAGCGTCGCGATCACCATCCCGATCGAATACCGCTGCTCGACCTTCTCGATGAACAGCTGGGTCCGCGCCTTGGTGCGACCGGCCTGATCGACCAACCCCGCGATCCGCGCGACGACGGAATCCTCGGCCCGCCGGTCGACGCGCAGCCGCAAAGCGCCTGTGCCGTTGAGGGTTCCGGCGAACACGTCGTCGCCCGCGCCCTTGTCGACCGGTAGCGGTTCGCCGGTAATGGTGGCCTGGTCGACTTCGCTCGCCCCGTCGATCACCGTGGCGTCGGCGGCGATTCGTTCTCCGGGGCGCACGACCAGCACGTCGCCGACCGCCAGCCGCGCCGCCTCCACCACGTCCTCCGCACCGTCGGCACGCACCCGGGTGGCGGTGTCGGGCGCGAGGTCGAGCAGCCCCCGCACCGAGTCCTCCGTCCGGGCGGTCGCCAGCGCCTCCAACGCCCCGGACGTCGCGAAGATGACGATGAGCAGCGCACCGTCCGTGATCTGACCGATCGCGGCCGCGCCGATCGCGGCGACCACCATCAGCAGATCGACGTCGAGCGTCCTCTCCCGCAGCGCCCGCAATCCCGACAGTCCCGGCTCCCAGCCGCCCGCCGCATAGCAGGCGAGATACAAGCCCCACCACGACCACTCCGGAGCACCGGCGAGCTGCGCGGCCAATCCCGCCAGGAACAGCACCAGAGATGCTGCGGCCCAGCGCATCTCAGCGAGCTCGAACAACCTGGTCCGACGCACTGGCACGCGCCGCGCGGGACGGGTCGACGGAACGGTCGGCGCGACCACAGGCCACCTCCAGGACGACGAACGGAACGACCCGACCATATCAGAATACTTGAACATGTCTTCATATGTTCTGCTCGAGGTACCCTGCCCCCATGGGACACGGCGTCGAAGGCAGGGACCGCCCCGCCGCGCGTCTGGACGCCGAAGCGGCCGCCCACGTCGCCACCACGCTCCAGGCGCTGGCCACCCCGAGCCGCCTGATGATCCTCACCCAGCTACGCCACGGCCCCCTCGCCGTGACCGAGCTGGCCGAGGCCATCGGCATGGAGCAGTCCGCCGTCTCCCATCAGCTGCGCCTGCTGCGCAATCTCGGCCTGGTCGTCGGCACCCGCACCGGCCGCAGCATCGTGTACACCCTCTACGACACCCACGTCGCCCAACTTCTCGACGAGGCGATCTACCACAGCGAGCATCTGCGCCTCGGCATTCCCGACAAACCCCGCGAAACCGGCTGACTCCCACCGCAACGGCGCGAGAATTCACTCTCGCACCATTCGATGGCGTGCCATAGAATTTCACCCTCGCCATTCCTCGGCGAAATAGCGGCAGATCGGACGAATCGGCGAATCCCTTGCACCGGAGCGCCTCTCACCACGGACGGCAACACTTCCGATCCCCGGGATCGAATGTGTGTCCCCGCCGAAACGCGCGCACCTACCCTCGAATCGGGCGCGCTCCACTGATTGACATTCCATGTTCTCAGGTTCGGCATACCCACGAGGGGGTTTCGGTGGAAACTCGTTTGAATCGCTATTCCCGCTTCATCGGCTGTTCGCCCGGCTCGGGGTGATCGAGGACGACCATCACGACAAGCTCGCCACGCTGGCCGCCGATCTCGACGGCCTGTACGACGTGCCGTCCGCCCAGGTGGCACGGGCGTTCGCGGAGCGCAGCATCGACGCCAACATCATGATCGCCACGCCCAAATGGCATGAGAGCCTGCTGAAGCTGGCCAAGATGCACCTGAACGAGATGGCGATGGTGCCCGCCACCCGCACCTACTTCCACGAGTTCTGCCACAGCGAGGTCGCCACGCTCTCCGACCCCGAGCGCAGGCACAGCGTGCTGCTCATCGACGATCCCGACGACGACGAGTACACCCGCCGCAAGGCGGCGAACCTGGAATCGCTACTCACCGCGCCGCGGCCGGAGAACGCCGAGATCAGGTTCACCCGGCCGACCTTGCGCGGAGACACCTTCTTGCACAAGTACTTCCACGCACTGGAGGTGATCCAGCGCGCCACGCTGGAATCGGGCAGGTATCGCGAGGTCGACTCGCGCAATCTGATCTCCGAGGCGGCGGGCAATCCCTGGTACCACAGCACGACCATCGACCGCGAACTGGCGGCGGTCGCTTCGTGAGTCGGGAACGCGCGGGCGAGCGGGGCCGGCGCGTTGTTCGACCTGACCGACCGGGTGGTGCTCGTGACGGGCGCCACCCGGGGGTTGGGGCGGGCGATCGCGACCGGCCGCGCCCGGCTCGGCGCACATGTCGTGATCGGCGGCCGCGACGCCGGCACGGCCGCGAATATCGCCGCGTCACTGCGTGATTCGGGTTCGAAAGCCTCCAGCATCGCGCTGGACGTCACCGCGCCCGAAGCGCGGATCACCGCGGCGATCGATGACCTGGTTGCCGCGCACGGCGTGCCGCACGGTCTGGTCAACAGCGCGGGCATCATCTCGCGTGCCCCCGCGACCGAAGTTCCGGTGGAGCGGTTCGAGGCGGCGCTGGCGACGAATCTCACGGGAATCTTCGCTGTGACGAGGGCGGTCGGAGGGCATATGCTGGCGGCCGGACGCGGCAGTGTCGTGAATCTCTCGTCGGTGCTGCAGCAGTCCGGGGGACGCCATGTCGTCGCCTACGCCGCCTCCAAAGGCGGTGTGGCACAACTGACTCGAGCGCTGGCGGTCGAGTGGTCGAGCGCCGGGGTGCGGGTCAACGCGATCACGGCGGGGTACTTCGCCACCGATCTCACCGGCGCGCTGCGCGCCGACCCCGACCGGTCGGCGGCGCTGCTGGCCAGGATTCCGCCGGGGCGATGGGGCCGCCCGGAGGAGTTGGTCGGCGTGAGCGCGTTCCTGCTGTCCGATGTGGCCGGGTACGTGACCGGCGCGACGGTCGAAGTCGACGGCGGCTGGACCGCCGCCTGAGCGCTACTGAACAGGGAGGCAAATCGATGGTTTCCCAACGACTTTCGTCGGTGACCGATTCGGTGATCCGCGACACCACCGCGCGCAGTATCGCGCGCGGCGCGATCAACCTCGGCCAGGGCTTGTCGCGCACACCGCCGCCGCCCGCGCTGCTGGATGCCCTCGCGCACCGGGCCGCGGGCGCGAACCAGTCCTACGGCCCCGCGCGGGGCGAGCCGGCGTTGCGTCGTGAGATATCACGAAAATTCTTGACCTACAACGGTATCGAGTACGACCCCGAACACGAGGTGGTGGTGACCATCGGGGCGACCGGGGCCTACAGCGCGGCCCTGCTCGCCCTGCTGGACCCCGGATCGGAGGTGCTGCTCATCGAACCGTTCTACAGCTATCACCGAGATCTGGCCCGCGCGCACGGATTACAGGTCGCGACCGTGCCGCTGGACCCGTTCACCGACCGGCTCACCGAGGGCATGCTCCGCGCCGCCGTCTCACGGGACACCCGGGCCGTGGTGGTGTGCACGCCGTCGAATCCGTCCGGGCACCGGCTGACGCGCGCGGAACTGGAGGCGGTGGCGGCGGTCGCCGAACAGTACGACTTGCTGATCCTGTCCGACGAGATCTACGAGTACATCTATTTCGACGCCGCGCCGCACCTGTCGCCGGCCGCGCTGGCTCCGGAGGTGCGCGCCCGCACGGTCACCATCTCGGGTCTGTCGAAGACCTACGGCGTGCCCGGCTGGCGACTCGGCTACGCCGCGGCCCCCGGTCCGCTCGCGGCGGGGCTCGGCAAGGCGGCCGACCTGCTCACCGTTTGCGCGCCGACACCGCTGCAAGAAGTGGCGGTGGCCGCGCTGCGCCTGCCCTCCGGCTATTACGAGTCGATGCGCGCAGATCTGCGCCGCCGCAAGGACGTGGTGGCCGCCGCGTTCACCGCGCTCGGCCTGCGCCCGAACTCGCCCGACGGCGCGTACTACCTGCTCGTCGACTGCACCGAGATGGGCGTGGCCACCGGCTGGGACGCCGCGGAGGTGCTGCTGAGCGACTACGGGCTGGCCACCATTCCCGGTGACGCGTTCCACGACCGCGCGCCGTTGCGCCCGTACGTACGGGCGTGCTTCGGTATCGATGACAGTGATGTTCGCGCGCTGACCGCGTTCGCGGAGGAGGTGCCGCGCTCTCCCAGCTACTCGGCTTCGTCGCCGTCTCGCTGATCATCATCGTGGTGCCGGGGCCCGACCTCACGCTCCTGCTGCGCAACGCGGCCTACGGCGGGCGGCCCGGCGCGGCGGCGACCGCGGCGGGGATCATGACCGGCAACGCGGTGCTGGCGGTGGGCCTGACCGCGATCCTCGCCGCATCCGAACCGGTGTACCTGGCCCTGCGGGTGGCGGGCGCGGCCTACCTGCTCTACCTGGGGATCGGCGCGCTGCGCGCTGTCCCGTCGCGGGCGGGAACCGGTGACGGCGGAACCGGCGCCGCGCCGCACCGCCACCCGCGCGGCGGGCTTCCGGCAGGGACTGTTCAGCAACCTGTTGAACCCGAAGGTCGCCGCCTTCTACCTCTCCTTGTTCCCCCAGTTCGATCTGCACCCGCTCACCGGGCTGGCCCAGCACGCGGTGCTGGCCGCCACCTTCCGGGTCCTCGCCCTGGCCTGGTACTGCGCGGTGGTCGCCCTGCTCGGGAAGGCAGAGGAGCTGTTGCGTCGCAACACCGTTCGCCGCCGCATCTCCGCGCTGTCGGGGGTGGCGCTGGTCGGACTCGGTGGCGCGCTGCTCGCCAAAGGCTGATCGCCCCGGGTTTTCACCCGGCGTTTCCCCCGACTTGCCCGTCCGGCGCTCGGCAATCGGCGGGCGGTGTGGTGTGGTGGTGTCGGCGCGTCCGGAACGGCTCTGACAGGCCGAAATCCCGGACGTTCGACCAAACCGGAGCCGTTTCACCCCGACCACCGCCTACCCTTCGGAGTTCGCCTTGACCTTCGATCCGCTCGGCGCCCACGACCGCGAGAACGGGCGCGACCCCGCAGTGACCGCCGCCGAACGGGCCGTCGCCCGGCAGCGGTCGCTCGCCGCCGACCCGGACGCCTTGGCGGAGGCGTTGACGAGCCTCGGCGCCGCACTCGGGCAGGCCGGCCGCACCGACGGCGCGATCACCGCCGTCGAGGAGGCACGCGGTCTCTACCGGCACCTGGCCGGCGACGATCCGGACCACCTCCCCGATCTGCTCGCCACACTCGGCACGCTGGCCGATCTCTACGACCTTGGGGAACGGTTCGACGACACCGTCACCGCCTACGAGGAGATGGTGGACATCTACCGCCACCTCTCCCCTACGGACCGGTCCTGCGTCACCGGCCTCGCGCAGGCCCTGCACGCGCTGGAACTCGCCCTCGCCCAGGTGGGCAGGCGCGACGAGGCCGAGGACGCGTGGCAGCGCGCCATCGCGCACCTGGACACCGAACCGTCGCAGTTCCTGCGACTGGCCCGCGCGCGCGGGAAACACCCGGGCAGCAGGCGCGCCCTGGAATGGCTGGCGCAATTGCAGTCCGAGGTGACCGACCGCGGACTGCTGGCGATTCTCCATCACGCGGTGCGCTGGCACCGCCGCAACGATCCGCTCACCTGGGACGCGTGGTGGGCCGAGCGCACCGGCACGCAACCCGCGCCGTGGATGACGGTCGACGCACGGCTGGTCGAGACGGCCATGCGATGGGTGGAGTGCGAGACCTTCGACCAGGAACGCGACGTCCTGCTCGACCATCCCGAACTGCTGCGACCGCACGCGGATGTCGCTGTGGCGGAAGCGTTTCTGATCGTCGACGAGTTCCACGCCGCCCGGCTCGCCGCGACCCGCGACCACGCCAAGGACCACGGTGTCGAGGACGCCTACGAACCCCTCCTGCGCCTGGGCGCGTGGAGGGACTTCCTGTCCGCTCCCGCCGCGACGCAGCGCGAGACCCTGCGCGGCGATCTCGGTGACCTCGCCGAGGAGGGCACCTTGGCCGCCATCATGGAGCAGGTCCGGGCCGATCCCGCCGACGTCCGGCTCCGGCGCGCCGCGGGCCTGGTCGCCCTCGCCGTCGAGGAGCGCGATCAGGACTTGCTGGACGAGGTCTTCGCGGCCGTCGAGAACCCCACCCGCTTCCCGCCCCTGCTCGACGCCACCATTCGCGACCTCCACCGCGCCCCGGCTCTCCAACTGCTGGTCGAGGTCGCCCTCACCACCGCCCGCGACCACGACGCCCTCGCCGTCATCGGCTTCTACGACGCCTGTTCGGCCGCGATCGACGAAAACCCCAACGCCGCCACCAGCTTGCGCCAAGCCCTCGCCCTGTCCCCGCACCGCCGCCCGGAGTGGGCGAAGGCACTCACCGAACTCGCCGAGCTGCACCCGGCTCTCGAGACGCTGATTCCCGTTGTCACAGAGGATGTTTCCCCGGGGGCGAACTGAATGTCCGCCGCGGCCAGCACAACTACACTGAACTCCTCAGACAAGTAGAGAGGTTCGCCGATGTCCGCGCCCGCGCCCTGATCGACGACCCCGACGTGCTGCTGCTCGACGAACCCGCCACGGGTCTCGACCTGGCCGCCCGCGAACAGCTCCTCACCACCATCGACGACCTCGACCGCAGCCACCCCGGCGTGGCATCGGTGCTGGTCACCCACCATCTCGAGGAGTTGCCGAGCAGCACCACGCACGCGCTGCTCATCGCAGGCGGCCGGACGGTCGCCTCCGGCACCGCGACCGAGGTGATCACCACCGAGCACGTCTCGACGGCGTTCGAGCACCCGATCGAGGTGCGCTACGACGGCCGCTGGAGCGCTCGCGCACGCTGACCGGGGGCTCGTTCCCGCGGGCGTACGATCGCAGGCATTCATGTCAGCGTGGACGGGAGGATGTCGTGGGAATCGTGCACCGGATCATCGCCACCACCAGTGTCGCGGCGGGCTTGACGCTGGCCGTCGCGGGCGTCGCGAACGCCCAACCGCAGGAGCCCGAGGAGCGGCCGACCTGCCCGCTCGCCCAGTGGATCGAGACGTGGCCGCCCGCCCCCGAGGGCTGCGCCGCCGCGTGGGACCCCATCGAAGACGCGATCGAGGACTCTATCCCCGAGCCCGCCCAGCAGGCGTTCGACGCCTTCGACGACTGGTGCGAGGGCGACCAGGACTGACCGCGCGGCCCTCGCGCTTCGGCGCCCCCGCTCGGCGGCGGCACGGTGGCGAGGTTCGCCACACATGACCGGAAAGCGTTGTCCGCGTTTGCGTTCTACGCCGGCAGCGCGCGTGCGGCGAATTGAGGGTACAGCTGCCGGACCGCGATCGCCGTCAGCACCACGACGCAGAACAGGTCGAAGATAACGCTGAACAGCGCCAGATCACCGCGGATCGCGGCGTTCGGCAGAATCAATGCGAGGAACACCGTTTTCGTCGCGACCGCCCCCAGCGCCGCGGCCGGGCGGGCGGGCCGGAACCACGCCGCCCACACCAGAGCCGCGCCCAGCACGAATTGCAGCATGCCGCGATGTTGCAGCAGCGCGAGGGTCATCGCGTCGGGATTCGTCACGCCGTAGGTCCATTCCAGCGCGTACGGGTCGAGCAGGGCCAAAGCCGGCGTCGCGGTGACCACCCCCGTCGTCACCAGCAGCACTCGAACCGTTCGCTCACCACGTCCTGTGGTCATGTCGAATCTCCAATTCATCAGTAGCACTGATTATCAGGCTATATGACCATCACAGGTGTTGACAATGATCGGTAGGGTGAACACATGGGTCGCCTTCCCCCGGTGCAGCCGGAACTCGTCACGTCCTCGACCGGGTATCTCGTGATGCGGCTCGGCGAGGTCATGCGGGAACGCACCGAATCACTGCTGACCCGGTGGCAGCTGATCGCCCGGGACGTGCGCGTGCTCGGATTCGCCGCCGCGCGGCCGCTCTCGCAGCGGGAACTGGCCGAGGTGGCAGGGCTGGATCGCACGACGATGGTCGGCGTGGTCGACAAGCTGGAATCCCTCGGCTACGCGCGCCGGGAGCGCGACGCGACCGACCGCAGGCGCTTCCTCGTCACCGTCACCGAGTCCGGGCAGCGGTCGCTCGGCGAGGCCCTGGCCCTGCTCGCCGCCGCCCAGGACGAATTCCTCGCGCCGCTCAGCGCGGACGAGCGCGGGTCGTTCCACGCCGCGCTCGAACGCCTCTTCCTCGCCCACGACCCCAGTTGCCGTCCGGCACAAGAGGATTCCCCGCCCGCGAACGGCGCCTCGGCGTGAGCGAGTGGCGGATCGAGGAGTTGGAGGCCCGGCACGTGCGGGGGCTGGCCGAGTGCCATATCGCCTGCTGGCGGGAGGCGTATCGGGGGATCGTGCCCGACCACGTGCTCGACGCGTTCGATGTGGAGCGGCGAGCGGAGCAATTGGAGCGGTTCCGGGTGGCGCACCCCCACGACACGGTGGTCGCCCTGCACGGGGACGAGGTCATCGGGTTCGCGAGGGCCGCGGTCGGCGAGGACGATGCCGCCGCCGAGCGCATCCTGTACGCGCTGTACGTGCGGGCCGCCTGGTACGGAAAGGTGTGGCGCACGACCTGATGCGTGCCGTACTCGTCCCCGAAAAGTCCCACTACCTCTGGGTTTTCGAGGCGAACCCGCGCGCCCGGCGGTTCTATCGCAAGTACGGCTTCGAGCTCGACGGCGGGCGGCGGACCGAGGCGTTCACCGTCGCCCAGCAGCTGCGGATGGTACGGCCCCCGGGACCCGTCGAAGGCCGACCGAGCAAACGATAGGGTGCGGTCCATGACCTCCACCGAGCAGACCGAGTACATCACCGCCACCGACGGCGTCCTCCAGATCACCATCGCCACCGCCGCCAACGGCACCTCGATGGACTTCGCCGGGATCAACGCGGGCACCGCCGCGCTGGCCGACCTCGGACCGGAGATCGGCGCGGTCGTGCTGACCGGCGCGGGCGCGAACTTCTGCGCGGGCGGCAACGTGCGCGATTTCGCCGCCGCCGAGGACCGCGCGGGCCGCCTGCACCAGCTCGCCACCGAACTGCACGATTTCGTGCGCGCCCTCGACGCCACTCGCGTCCCGGTGCTCGCCGCCGTGCACGGCTGGGCCGCGGGCGCGGGTATGAGCCTGGTGCTCGCCGCCGACATCGCCCTCGGCGGACCCTCCACCAAGCTGCGCCCCGCCTACCCCGGCATCGGGTTCAGCCCCGACGGCGGCATGTCGTGGACCCTGCCGCGTGTGGTCGGCGCGGGCCGCGCGCGCGAAATCCTGCTCACCGACGCGATTCTCGACGGCGAGGAAGCCGTGCGGCTCGGCATCCTCAGCCGCCTGGTGGACGACGCCGACGTCCGCGCCGAAACCCTCGCCCTGGCAACGACTCTCGCCCGCGGCCCGCGTTCCACCTACGCGGCGATGAAATCCCTTCTCGCCCAGTCGGTCACGAACACCCTCGACGAGCAGCTCGACCGCGAGCGCGACTTCATCGCCGCGTCCGCCGCCAGTCCCACCGGCCGCGAAGGCGTCGACGCCTTCGTCGCCAAGCGCAAGCCCGACTACACCGCCCTCACCTGAACCTCCCGCGTGCCCGCCCCCGAGCAGGCACGCACACCCTTTGTTAATGACTGATCACCCCCAATTACCAGCTGATATACATAATTGTGTATACCAGTCAGCGTGAAGGAGGAAACTCGGAGAGACGCCGAGAGGAGCGAAACCGATGCCACGTGTCGGCAAGGGCGCGTGGAGATCTGTATAGCTGAAGACGACGGCTGGTTCCGCGTGTTCTACGTCGCCGATATCGGCGGGAAAGTATGCATCCTTCACGGCTTCCAGAAGAAGTCCAACCAGACTCCGAAGTCAGCCATTGATGTCGGTGCCAGGCGGTACCGGCAAGCTGTGGAAGAGTCCCAGCAACGAAGACAGGAACCGGGCTCGCACGGCCGCCAGGTCCGTGCGAGATGAACGGCACGACAAAGAGCTATACGGCGTGACCATCTCTCGCTCCCCAGCGCATAGTGGACGGTCCGGAACAAGAGGCAATCTCATGACCAGGCAGCAGGAGAACACTCAGCAGGAGTACGCATCGGTCTTCGATGCCTTGGCAGACACCCCTGCCGAGGCGGAAAACCTCGAGGTCAGGTCTCAGTTGATGCGCGCGATCCGCGATCGAATCGATGAGTTCGGCTGGTCGCAGCAGGTCGCGGCGGACAACCTCGGCGTGACGCAACCACGGATCTCGGAACTGAAGAACGGCAAACTGAGCCGGTTCTCGATCGATGTGCTCGTGAATCTCGCGACCAAGGTCGGGTTGGTGGTGGAAGTGCGTGTGGTCGAGGCGAATTCAGCACCGTCGACACGTCATGTCGATGCTTGAGACGTAGCAGAGGCCCGCCGGGTCGAGCCGACGCCTAGCCTCCGTTCGCACGAACATCTGTCAGTCCGCTACCGCCTCCACCACGAACTCGGCGACCGCGTCGGTGAAGGCGTCGTTGTCGTCGCCCGCGGCGGTGTGGGCGGCGCCGCCGATCTCGGCGAGCCGGGCGTGCGGGACCAGTGCCAGGAAGGCGGCCGCGCCCTCCTCGCTCACCACATCGGACTGGACGCCGCGGACCAGCAGGACCGGGATGGTGAGGGAGCGCGCGGCGGCCTCCATCGACTCGATCATCGCGGAGGGGTCCTCCACGCGGTCGCGGAGCATGTCCGGGTCCCAGTGCCAGTACCAGCGGCCGTCGCGCTCGCGCAGATTGCGGCGCAGGCCGTCAGTGTTCTTCGGGCGCGGGCGGTGCGGAAGGTACTCGGCGACGGCGTCGGCGGCCTGCTCGAGGGTGTCGAACCCGTCGCGGTGCTTGCCGAGGAAGTCGATGACGCGCTCCACGCCCGTGCGCTCGGGCCGGGTGACGATGTCCACCAGCACCAGCGCGCGGATGAGCGGCCCGGCCGGCGACCGCGTGGCGAGCAGGCTGGTCACACCGCCCATACTCGCGCCGACCACCACCGCGCCGTTCTCCGGCGTCGCGCCCAGTTGTTCGAGGATGAGGCCCAGGTCGGCGACCATCCTGGCGCGGGAGTAGTCGCGGTCGGGCGCCCACTGGCTGTCGCCGTGGCCGCGGGCGTCGACGGTGACGACCTGCAACCCGGAGGCGGCCAGCTTCGCGCCGGTCGCCTTCCACGAGTGCCTGGTCTGGCCACCACCGTGCAGAAAGACGACGAGCTGGCCGTCAACCGGTCCGAACCGGTCGGCGGCCAGCTCCAGCCCGCCCGAACCGCGCAGGGTGAGGCGGGTCGGTTCGAGCAGATAGTTCGCTTTACTCACGATCCGAGCATCGCACAAGCGCTCGCTCGGGTCTACGGGAGATGCGCCGGAATCAGCAGTCCAGCACCATGGCGCTGAAGGTGCGCTGGAACAGGCACGCGACCTTCGCGTTCACCGACGCGGAGATGGTGGAGGACCCGAACGAGGTGAACTCCTCGGCTACCTGCGTGTTCGCGACCGGCTCGGTGTAAGGCTCGAGCGGCAGCGGCGCCGCGCTCGCCGACGCCATGCCACCGGCCAGCGCGGCCGTGACGGCCAGGGTGGCGGTGACGCCGCGAACGGTGTTGTGCTGCATGGAATTGCTCCTCATCTGGGGTAACTCGGTGGTGCGGATATCGGGCGGAGAAGTCAGGGCAGGCGCCAGTCGACGGGTTCGGAGCCCAGCTCGTCGAGCAGTTCGTTCACGCGCGAGAACGGGCGCGAACCGAAGAACCCGCGCGAGGCGGACAGCGGCGAGGGGTGGGCCGACTCGATGTAGGGCACCTCGGCCTCGCTCAGCAGTGGCTTGAGGGTGGAGGCGTCGCGGCCCCACAGGATCGCGACCAGCGGCTCGTCGCGCGCGACCAGCGCGCGGATGGCCTGCTCGGTGACCGCCTCCCAGCCCTTGCCGCGATGCGAGGCGGGCTGGCCGGGCGAGACGGTGAGCACCCTGTTCAGCAGCAGCACACCCTGGTCGGACCACGGGCTCAAGTCGCCGCAGGACGGGGTGGGGTGGCCGAGGTCCTTGTGCAGCTCGGTGAAAATGTTGGCGAGACTGCGCGGCACCGGCGAAACATCCGGCGCGACAGAGAAACTCAGCCCCATCGCGTGGCCGGGCGTCGGGTACGGGTCCTGGCCGACGATGAGCACGCGGACCTTGTCGAAGGGGCGCTGGAAGGCGCGCAGCACGTTCTCACCGGCGGGTAGGTAGCCGCGGCCCGCGGCGTTCTCCGCGCGCAGGAACTCGCCCATCTCCCTGATGCGGTCCGCGACCGGTTCCAGCGCCTGCGCCCAGCCCGGGTCCATGATCTCCGACAGTGGTTTCGCGCCCATGACCGCACAACTTAGCGTGATCGGGGTCCGGATGCCGAGTCCACCCCACCGAAGGATTCCCAGCCGCCCGCGCCGGGCCTGCGCGTCCCGTCGACGGTGACGCCCTCACCTGCCGTGACGACGCCGATCGCGCGCCAACCGGGGGGCAGGTCCGCGTCACCGGGCCAGGTGCCCGCGAAAGCATGGTCCTCGCCGCCGGTCAGAATCCATTGCGCCGCATCGTCATCCAGGGCGCGTGCGAAGCGCTCGAGTTCCGGGTCGCGTAACGCACCGGCGGACAGGTCGATCGCGACACCGGACGCGGCGGCGATGTGGCCGAGGTCGGCGAGCAGGCCGTCGGAGACGTCGGTGAGGGATCGGCAGCCGCGCCACCCCTCCCCCAGCACCGCGTCGTAGGGGGGCTGCGGAACACGATGGGCGGCAAGGATTTCGGCGAATTCGTCGCCGGTGCGGTCCTGTCGCAGTGCGGCGAGTCCGGCCGCCGACCAGCCGAGGCGTCCCGCGACGGCGACCCGATCGCCGGGGCGCGCGCCCGAGCGCAGCACCGGCTCGCGGCCGCGCGGATCGCCGAACGCCGTCACCGAGATCACCAGCTCGGGGCTGCGCACCAGATCACCGCCCGCGATGGACGCGCCCGCGCGCCCGGCCTCGGCCCACATGCCGTCGGCGAGGGCGTCGATCACGTCGACGGGGGTATCGGCGGGGCAGCCGAGCGCCACCACGAACGCCGAGGGCGCCGCGCCCATCGCCACCACATCGGCGGCGTTCTGCGCGATCGCCTTCCGCCCGATATCGCGGGGGCCGGACCAGTCGCGGCGGAAGTGCCGGCCCTCCACCAGCATGTCGGTGGTGACGACGAACCGGCCGTCCGGCGCCGCGATCAGCGCCGCGTCGTCGCCGGGGCCGAGCAGCACGCCCGGCGCTTGCACCCGGTGTGCGTTGATGCGGTCGATCAGCGCGAACTCCCCCAGCTCGCGTACCGTCCGCCGCGCCGCGCTCTCGCCGATGACCCGTCCCTTCCCGAGGTGATGCCGCCTGGAATCGGCTCGACGGTACCCTGTGCTGGGCGATCGAAACCACCGGCCCGGTGGGCGTGAACAGGAAGGACCGCACAGCGATGGCGTCGGACCCGACGGATGGTGACGCGAAGGACGCGCAGACGCCGCGCACCGCCGGGGAGAGTGACGCGGTGGGCGCGGGCGGCCAGGACGCCGAGACCGGAACCGCCGATTCGGCGGGCGACGCGGGCTCCGGCGCGAAGTCCGAGCACGCCGAATCCGAGAGCGGATCGGCAGAGGACAGGGGATCGGAATCCCTGAGGGCCTCCGACGATTCCTCCGCCACCCCAGCGGTTTCCATGAGCAAAGGCGAGGGCGGCGGACCCGCCGAGGGCGCCGCGTCCGCCGAGGACACCGGGTCCGACGACAAGGCATCCCCCTCCTACCCACCCGCGCTGATCGCGACCGCCGTCGCCCTGCCGGTCGTGCTGATCGTCGGCATCCTGGTGGCCGCCGTGCTGGCCCGCAACATGCCGGTCGAACGCGAGCCGCTCGCCCTCGGCCCCGTGCCCGCACCCGCCGCCGAGAGCGAGACCTGCCTGGCTCTGCTGCCCGCGCTGCCCGCCGAACTCGGCGAGTACACCAAAGCGACCCTGGTGGAACCGGCCCCGCAGGCCACCCGCGCGTGGCAGCCGGAGGAGGGCGGCGACCCGATCGTGCTGCGCTGCGGCCTGGACCGCCCCCTGGAGTTCAACCGCGCCTCGCCGCTACAGATCGTGAACGGCGTCCAGTGGTTCCAGGTCCGCGACGACGTCGCCGCCACCGGCACCTGGTTCGCCGTCGACCGCGAAACCTACATCGCCCTCACCGTCCCCGACGCCTACGGCCCCACCCCCCTCCAGGTCGTCTCCGACACCATCGCCGCCACCCTCCCCGCCAAGGACATCGACCCGGGCCCCCTCCCCAACTGACCCGCAGAGCGGCTGTCAGTCGCGAACTTCAGCCGGGGCGATCGTCACCTTTCCCGAGCCCAGGTCCACCCGAACCGGTCCCGGCGCACCCGCGCTCTCGTCCTCGCGCAGGAGCGAGGTGGTGCGGCGCTGGTCGAGTTCCAGGTGGCGGGCGCTGTTGAAGACGGCGTCGAACTGTTCGAAGCCGACGGCCGAGACCGGGCGGCCGTCGCCCCGCATCCACGGCACCAGGGCACGGCCGGTCGCCCTGCGCCACATCACCTCCGCGAACGACAGCGCGATGAGCAGCAGCGCCAACCCCGGAATCGTGGCCGCGATCACCATGATTCGAGCGTACACGCCGCGAAGCGACCCTCAGCGCAACCCGGTCCCCCGCGCGACCGCCGTCTCCACCAGCGTCGACACCAGCGTCGCGTAGTCGACCCCGCTGGCCTCCCACATGCGCGGGTACAGCGAGATCGACGTGAAGCCGGGCATGGTGTTGATCTCGTTGATGATCGGACCCCGGTCGGTGACGAAGAAGTCGACGCGGGCCAGCCCCTGGCAGTCCAGGGCGCGGAAGGCGCGCACGGCGAGTTCGCGGATCTGCTCGGACACGTCGTCGTCGAGCTTGGCGGGCACGTCGAATTCGCAGACGTCGTCGAGGTACTTGGTCTCGAAGTCGTAGAACTCGGGGGCGTCGTCGTCGGGCATCCGGATCTCGGCGACCACGCTGGCCGCCACCCGGCCGTCCGGGAACTCCAGCACCCCGCACTCCACTTCGCGGCCGACGATGCCCGCCTCCACGATCACCTTCGGATCGTGCGCGCGCGCCACGGCGATCGCGGCGTCGAGCGCCGTCCAGTCGTCCACTTTGGTGATGCCGATCGAGGATCCGGCCCGCGCGGGCTTGACGAATACCGGCAGCCCGAGCAGGTCGCGCTCGTCCTCGGTCAGCGTCGCGACGCCCGGGCGCAGCACCACCTGGGTGCCCACCGGCAGCCCGTCGGCGGCGAGCAGCTTCTTCGTGAACTCCTTGTCCATGCCCGCCGCGCTGGCGAGCACGCCCGGCCCGACATAGGGCACGCCCGCGAGCTCGAGCATCCCTTGCAGGGTGCCGTCCTCGCCGAACGGGCCGTGCAGGATCGGGAACACCACGTCCACGGAACCGAGCGCGGCGGCGGGATCGTCCAGCGGCACCAGCGAGCCCGCGCGCTGCGGATCGGTGGTGAGTGTGAGCGCGGTGCCGGAGGCGTCCACCGACGGCAGCTCATCGCCGGTGCGGCGCAGCGCGGACGGGTCGGTGCTGCCCAGCACCCACGCGCCGCCGGTGGTGATGCCGATCGGCACCGGCTCGTACTTGTCCCGATCCAGGTGGGCGAGCACGCTACCGGCCGACAGACACGACACGGCGTGCTCGTTGCTGCGCCCACCGAACACCACGGCGACCCTGATCCGGTTCGTCATGCACCGAACCGTACCCGCACGGGCGCGCGGTGCCGTCCACCCCCGTGAGGGCTCACTCCGGTTTGATGCGCCTGCCGAGCAGGCTGCCCACCGCGTCGGCCACCGAGAGGCCCTCGTGACAGACCTGGTGCACGGCGTTGGTCAGCGGCATCTCGACGTCATTGGCCGCCGCCAGCGCGCGCACCGATGTGCAGGACTTCACACCCTCGGCCACCTGTCCATGGGTGGCCTCCTGCGCCGCCTCCATCGACCCGCCCGCGCCGAGCACGTGCCCGAACGACCGGTTGCGCGACAGGGGCGAGGTGCAGGTGGCGACCAGATCGCCCACCCCGGCCAGGCCGGCCAGCGTCACCGGATTCGCGCCGAGCGCCACCCCTAGGCGGATGATCTCGGCGAGCCCGCGGGTGATGAGGCTGGCGATCGAGTTGTCGCCCAGCCCCATTCCGGAGGCGATGCCGCACGCCAGCGCGATCACGTTCTTGCACGCGCCGCCGATCTCGCAGCCCACCACATCGGTGTTGGTGTAGGGCCGGAAGTACCCGGTGTAGCTGGCCCGCTGCACCGCCACCGCGCGGTCGGCGTCGGAACAGGCCACCACCGTGGCCGCGGGCTGCCCGGCCGCGATCTCCTTGGCCAGGTTCGGCCCCGAGAGCACCGCCACACGGCTCTCCTCGGCACCGGTGACCTCCGCGATCACCTGGCTCATGCGCAGCAGCGTGCCGGTCTCGATGCCCTTGGCCAGGCTCAGCAGCGTGGCGTCATTGCGCTCGATCGTGTTGCGCAGCGCGGGTTTCCACACCTCGAGATTCGCGCGCAAAGACTGGGACGGCACGGCGAGCACCACGATCTCGGCGCCCTCGAGCGCGCGCTCGTGGTCGTCGGTGGCCGCGACCGGAGGCAGCTGCACATCGGGCAGATACAACGGGTTGCGGTGCTCGGTGGCGAGCGCCTCGGCCACCTCGGCGCGGCGCGCCCAGATGGTCACGTCGGTACCCGCGTCGGCCAACACCTTCGCGAACGCCGTCCCCCACGATCCCGCACCAAGTACCGCAGCCCTCGTCATCAGCCCACTATGCCACGAGCGATATGCGGCGCCGTGGAAGGATTGGACCCATGCGTTCGCACGCCGTGCACGCCGTGATCGCGGTCAAGAGCCTCGATCTGGCCAAGAGCCGACTGTCCGACCGGCTGCGCCCGGAGCACCGGGCGCGGCTGGTGCTGGCCATGCTCGGCGACACCGTCACCGCCGCCTCGGCCACACCGCAGGTCCGGTCGGTCACGGTGGTCACCCCCGACCCGGCGGTCGCCGAGCTGGCGCGCGACCTCGGGGCGCAAGTGCACCCCGAACCGCGCATCGCCGATTCCGACGGGCTCAACACCGCGCTGTCCGACGCCGCCGCCGCGCTGCGCGAGCGCCACGGACCGGTCGAACTGCTCGCGCTGCAAGCGGATCTGCCCGCGCTGCGCCCCGCCGAACTCTCCGACATGATCGCCACCGCGCCCCCCGGCCACCGGTCGGTCGTGATCGACCACGCGGGCACCGGCACCGCCGCACTGCTGGTCCGCGATCCGCAGGCGCCACTGGATCCGCGCTTCGGCGCGGGCTCGGCGCGCAGGCACGTCGCGGCCGGCGCCGTCGCGCTGGCGGGCGCCTGGCCGGGCCTGCGGCTCGACGTCGACACCGCCGAGGATCTCGCCGCCGCGGCCGCACTCGGCACCGGTCCGGCCACCCGCGCCGCCCTCCTCGACATCGGCTGGTCCGATCGCGTTCACGCGCCGGTTCGCCGCGTGTGCTAGCGGATCGCCGCACCCGGTGTGATCCGCTCGCGAATCCCGGTGTCGGCCTGCACACGCGGCCACTCGTAGGGGATGATCGTTGACGTGAGCGATACGGAAACCGTCAAGCAACAGCTGCTGCCCACACCGCCCCCCGCCGCGACACCACTGGAGGCCGAGACGGCCACACAGCAGTTGCCACGTGATCGCTACCTCAACCGCGAGCTGAGTTGGCTCGACTTCAACGCGCGCGTGCTCGCCCTCGCCGAGGACGAGTCGCTGCCGTTGCTCGAACGCGCCAAATTCCTGGCGATCTTCGCCTCGAACCTGGACGAGTTCTACATGGTGCGCGTGGCCGGGCTCAAACGCCGCGCGGAGACCGGTCTGTCGGTGCGCTCGGCCGACGGGCGTTCGCCCAGCGAACAACTGGAGTTGATCACCGCGCGCAGCCAGGAGATCGCCGTCCGGCACGCCGGGGTGTTCCTGGACTCGGTGCTGCCCGCACTCACCGCCGAGGGCATCGCCATCATCGACTGGGCGCATCTGGACGACGAGGAGCGCACCCGCCTCTCGGCCTACTTCCAGGATCAGGTGTTCCCGGTCCTGACGCCGCTGGCCGTCGACCCGGCGCACCCCTTCCCCTACATCAGCGGCCTGAGTCTCAACCTCGCGGTGACGGTCAAGGATTCGGTCACCGGCGGCGAGCACTTCGCCAGGGTGAAGGTGCCCGACAATGTCGACCGGTTCGTGCGCGTGCGCCGCACCGCGTCCGGCTCGCCGGTGGCCGCCTTCCTGCCGATGGAAGAGCTCATCGCCGCGCACCTGGATCTGCTGTTCCCCGGGATGGAAGTGGTGGAGCACCACTCCTTCCGGATCACCCGCAACGCCGACTTCGAGGTCGACGAGGACCGCGACGAGGACTTGCTGCAAGCGCTGGAACGCGAACTGGCGCGCCGCCGTTTCGGTTCGCCGGTGCGGCTCGAGGTCTCCGATGACATGACCGAGCACATGCTCGATCTGCTGCTGCGCGAACTCGACGTGGACCCCGCCGACGTGGTGCAGGTGCCCGGCCTGCTCGACCTGTCCTGCCTGTGGCAGGTGTACGGGGTGGACCGGCCCAATCTCAAGGACGCGCCGTACGTTCCGGCCACCCCGCCCGCGTTCGGCGAGCGCGAGACGCCGCGCAACGTCTTCCAGGCGCTGCGCGAGGGCGACGTGCTGGTGCACCACCCCTACGACTCGTTCTCCACCAGCGTGCAGCGCTTCATCGAGCAGGCCGCGGCCGACCCGCAGGTGCTGGCGATCAAGCAGACGCTGTACCGCACCTCCGGTGATTCGCCGATCGTCAACGCGCTCATCGACGCCGCCGAGGCGGGCAAGCAGGTCGTCGCGCTGGTCGAGATCAAGGCGCGCTTCGACGAACAGGCGAACATCAAGTGGGCGCGCCAGCTCGAACAGGCCGGCGTGCACGTGGTGTACGGATTGATCGGCCTCAAGACGCACTGCAAGACCTGCCTGGTGGTGCGCCGTGAGGGCTCCACCATCCGCCGCTACTGCCACATCGGCACCGGCAACTACAACCCGAAGACCGCACGCCTCTACGAGGACGTCGGATTGCTCACGGCCGCACCGGAAATCGGCGCCGACCTGACCGACCTGTTCAACTCACTCACCGGATACTCGCGAAAAGCCAACTACCGCAACCTTCTCGTGGCGCCGCAGGGTGTGCGCGCGGGCATCATCGAACGCATCCAGCGGGAGATCGAACTCGCCGCCCAGGGCCACGACGCGCGAATCCGCTTGAAGGCCAACGCGATCGTCGACGAGCAGGTGATCGACGCGCTCTACCGCGCCTCGCAGGCGGGCGTGCCCGTGCAGATCGTGGTGCGCGGCATCTGCGGGCTGCGCCCGGGTGTTCCCGGCATGAGCGACAACATCGAGGTGCGCTCGATCCTCGGCCGCTTCCTCGAGCATTCGCGGGTGCTGCACTTCCAGGCGCAGGACGAGTACTGGATCGGCAGCGCCGACATGATGCACCGCAACCTCGACCGCCGGGTGGAGGTGATGGCACAGGTGAAGGACCCGAAGCTGGCCGAGCAGCTGGGGGGTGTCTTCGATTCGGCGCTCTATCCGACCACCCGGTGCTGGGTGCTGCAGGCCGACGGCAGTTGGCACGCCGCACCGGAACCGGGCGGCGCCGACGGTGAACGGGTCCGCGACCACCAAGAGTTCCTGATGCGATTGCGGCGGCCCGGACAGCAGTGAACGCGACAACCGGATACGCGATGGACGGCGCACCGATCTGGGATCCCCGAGTACGAGCCAACATCCACGCGGCGGGTGCGCTGCTGTGGCGGCGCGGGGCGAAGAAGCGCGGCGGCGTGGAGATCGCCGTCGTGCACCGGCCCAAGTACCAGGACTGGTCACTGCCGAAAGGCAAGCTGGACCCCGGTGAGACGCCCGTGCTTGCCGCCGTGCGCGAGGTGCGAGAGGAGACGGGCATCGACTCGCGGCTGGGCCGCTACCTCGGCCACGTCACATACCCGATCCCCGGGCACCGCAAACTGAAACGGGTGGACTACTGGGCGGCGCAGGCCACCGCGGGCGAGTTCGCCGCCAACTCGGAGGTGGACCTGCTGCGCTGGTATCCGCTGGACCGGGTGATGGACGAACTGTCCTATCCGATGGACCGCCAGGTGGTGCGCGCGTTCAGCAGGCTGCCCGCGGCCACCGACACCCTGCTGCTGGTCCGGCACGCGAAAGCCGGTCGCCGGGAACGGTTCGACGGCCCCGACGATCAGCGCCCGCTCGAACCCGCCGGGCGCGAGCAGGCCCGCGGGCTGGTGCCGAATCTGCTCGCTTTCGGTGCGGCCGAGGTGTATTCGGCCGATCCGCTGCGCTGCGTGCAGACGGTGGAGCCGCTGGCCGACAAGCTCGGCGCCGAGATCCACCGCGAGCCGCTGCTGTCCGAAACCGGTTACGCCGCAGCGCCGAAGAAGGCGCGCGAGCGGGCGCTGGAGCTGATCCCCGACGGCACCGTGCGGGTGGTGTGCAGCCAGGGCAAGGTGATTCCCGATCTGATGCGGTGGTGGGCCGAGCGCGACGGCGTCACCCTGCCGCCCGCGCGCAACCGCAAGGGCAGCGTCTGGGTGCTCTCGTTCCACCAGGGCGCGATGGTGGCCGCCGACCACCTGGACCGGTCGCTGTCGACCGGCGTCGTGAAGGCCGATTAGGGGGCGATTAGGGGATCGTGCGGGTATCCGGTCGGTGAAAACCGGACGCGCACAGCCGAAACGGCCCCGGGGCGAACCCCGGGGCCGTTTCCGGTCCGTATGACGTGTCCGTGCCGGCCGGGCCGCCGGCGCGAACTCAGCGAGCGCGGCGGGCGGGAGCCTTCTTCGCCGCGGTCTTCTTGGCGGGCGCCTTCTTGGCGGCCGTCGTCTTCTTGGCGGCGGTGGCCTTGGCGGCGGTGGTCTTCTTCGCCGCCGTGGTCTTCTTGGCCGCGGCCGTCGTCTTCTTGGCGGCGGTCGTGGTCTTCTTGGCCGCCGTCTTGCGCGCGGTGGTCTTGGCGGGAGCCTTGGCCGCCGCCTTGCGCGCCGTGGTCTTGGCGGGAGCCTTGGTGGCGGTCGCCTTCTTGGCGGCGGTCTTCTTGGCCGCCGTCTTCTTCGCGGCCGCCTTCTTCGCCGCCACAGGGGCATTCGCGCCCCGCTTGACCGCAGGACCGCTCGCGGCGAGCTTCTGCTTACCCGCGATGACGGCCTTGAACTGGGCGCCGGGACGGAACGCGGGCACCGAAGTCGGCTTCACCTTGACGGTTTCACCGGTGCGCGGGTTCCTGGCAACACGGGCGGCACGCTTACGCTGTTCGAACACACCGAATCCGGTGATCGTGACGCTCTGCCCCTTGTGCACCGCGCGCACGATCGTGTCCACAACATGCTCGACTGCCGCGGTAGCCGTGCGCCTGTCCGTACCCAACTTTTCGGTCAGAACGTCGATCAGTTCCGCCTTGTTCATTGAATCCTCCGCAGACTAATGGCCCGTCGTCGGACCGACTAGGTACCACGGTAAACCCACATTGAGCAAGAGTCTATGTGCCACGCCAAAATTCATCGTGGTTTAGCACACGTCTAGCTACCGACCGCCATGGCGTCCAGCTATCGCTCGGGAACGATTAGGCCTGTGAAATGCGCGCGGGCAGGGTCGTGGGCTTCCAAGCCGGCCTTGCCTTTTCGTAGTCCGCGATGACGTCGCTACGGCGCAGCGTCAAGCCGATGTCGTCCAAACCCTCCAACAGACGCCAGCGCGTGTAGTCATCAATATCGAACGGCAACACGACGGTTCCCGCCGTGACGGTGCGCTCGCGCAGGTCTACAACCAATTCGAGACCGGGCTGTTCCTCGATCATCTTCCAGAGCATTTCGACATCGTTCTGTGACATCTGGGCCGCCAGCAGGCCCCCCTTGCCCGCATTGCCACGGAAGATGTCGGCGAACCGGGACGAGATCACGACTCGAAAGCCGTAGTCGGACAGCGCCCAAACGGCATGCTCGCGTGAGGAACCGGTACCGAAATCCGGACCCGCAACCAGCACACTACCCCGGTCGTAGGGCCCGGTGTTCAAAATGAAGCCCGGGTCCGACCGCCAGCCCGCGAAGAGGCCGTCCTCGAATCCGGTTCGGGTGACGCGCTTCAGATAGACGGCGGGGATGATCTGGTCGGTGTCGACGTTGGAGCGGCGCAGCGGCACGCCGATCCCCTTGTGCACGGTGAACGGTTGCATCGGAATCTCCTGGGTGAGTGAGGCGTCGGGGGCCGGGTCAGTTCAGATCCGCGGGCGCGGACAGCGTGCCCCGCACGGCTGTCGCGGCCGCCACCAGCGGGGAAACCAGGTGGGTGCGGCCACCTTTGCCCTGCCTGCCCTCGAAGTTGCGGTTGGAGGTGGAGGCGCAGCGCTGGCCCGGGGAAAGCTGATCGGGGTTCATTCCCAGGCACATCGAGCAACCCGCCTGCCGCCATTCGGCGCCCGCGGCGGTGAAAATCTCGCCCAATCCTTCTTTTTCCGCCTGCGCCCGCACCCGCATCGAGCCCGGTACAACCAGCATTCGCACACCCTCGGCGACGCGGCGTCCCTTCAAAATCCCGGCCACCGCGCGCAAATCCTCGATGCGCCCGTTGGTGCACGATCCGACGAATACGGTGTCGATCGGGATCTGCCGAAGCGGAGTTCCCGGCTCCAAATCCATGTACCGCAGCGCTTTCTCCGCGGCCTGGCGCTCGTTCTCGTCGGCAATGGCGGCCGGATCGGGGACGGCCTCGCCCAGCGGCAGGCCCTGGCCCGGGTTGGTGCCCCAGGTGACGAACGGCGTCAGCGCGCTGCCGTCGATGTGCACCTCGGCGTCGAAAACCGCGCCCTCGTCGGTCTTCAGCGCCTCCCACGCCGCGACCGCCGCGTCCCAGTCCGCGCCCTGCGGCGCGTGCGGGCGGCCCTTCAGGAACTCGTAGGTGATCTCGTCGGGGGCCACCATGCCGGCGCGGGCGCCCGCCTCGATGGACATGTTGCACATCGTCATCCGCGCCTCCATCGACATGGCGCGCACGGCCTCGCCGCGGTACTCCAGCACGTAGCCCTGGCCGCCGCCGGTCCCGATCTTCGCGATCACCGCCAGGATCACGTCTTTGGACGTGACGCCCTCGGCCAGCGTGCCGTCGATATTGACGGCCATCGTCTTGAACGGGCGCAGCGACAGCGTCTGGGTGGCGAGCACGTGCTCGACCTCGCTGGTGCCGATGCCCATCGCCAGCGCGCCGAACGCGCCGTGCGTGGAGGTGTGGCTGTCGCCGCACACCACGGTCATCCCGGGCTGGGTCAGGCCGAGCTGCGGGCCGACCACGTGCACGATGCCCTGATCCAGATCACCCATGGGGTGCAGGCGGACACCGAATTCCTCACAATTGCGGCGCAGCGTCTCGACCTGGGTCCGCGAGACGGGATCGGCGATGGGCTTATCGATATCGATGGTGGGGACGTTGTGGTCCTCGGTGGCGATGGTGAGGTCGAGGCGGCGCACCGGACGCCCGGCGGCGCGCAGGCCGTCGAACGCCTGGGGGCTGGTGACCTCGTGCACGAGGTGCAGATCGATGTAGATCAGATCGGGCTCGCGCGCGGCGCCCTCTCCCTCGCCGCGGACGACGACATGCTCTTCCCACACCTTCTCGGCCAGGGTGCGTGGGCGGTCGGCCATTCTCGGATCACCTTTCGGACGAGCAGCGGGGGGTTCGCGATCCGGGCTGGGCGCGCCGCTCCCGCTGCACAACGTTGTGGTCGCGTCGGCGGATACCTCGACCACCGGCGCCGCCGGGCTGCGGCGACATGCCGGACAGAGTTGACTATCTCAATATCCGAGACGCTAATATCGTTCTATGAGACAGCATAGCGGCATCGGCGTTCTCGACAAAGCAGTGGCGGTCCTGTACGCCGTCGCGGAGCATCCCTGCGGTCTCAACGAGCTGTGCACGCGCACCGGCCTGCCCCGCGCCACCGCGCACCGGCTGGCCGTGGGGCTGGAGGTGCACCGGTTGCTGGCCCGCGACAACAGCGGGACCTGGCGGCCCGGCCCCGCGCTGGCGGAGCTGGCGACGGGCGCGAGCGATCCGTTGCAGGAGGCGGCCTCGCTCATTCTGCCCCGCCTGCGCGAGATCACCGGCGAGAGCGTCCAGTTGTACCTGCGCGACGGCAACGCGCGCGTCTGCGTGGCCGCGATGGAACCGCCCTCCGGGTTGCGCGACACCGTACCGATCGGGGCGCGGCTACCGCTCACCGCGGGGTCGGCGGCGAAGGTGTTGGTCGCGTGGGCCGACGCCGAGGTGCAGCGCACCGTGCTGTCGGACGCCGTGTTCGGTGAGCGGGCGCTGGCCGAAGTGCGCAAGCGCGGGTGGGCGCAGAGCGCGGCCGAGCGCGCGGCGGGGGTGGCGAGCGTCTCGGCCCCGGTGCGCGATACGGCGGGCAATGTGGTGGCGGCGGTGTCGGTGTCGGGGCCGATCGACCGGATGGGCCGCAGGCCGGGGGCGCGGTGGGCAGCGGATCTGGTGGCCGCGGCCGACGCATTGCACAAGCGCCTGTAACAGGTTTCAGATTCGTTCTCTAGAGTTGGCTCATGGGAGTCAATCAACGGGCGCAGATCGTGATGTCCGAGGCCGAGGTGGCGGATTTCTTGGCGCGCAGCCGCATCGCGACGCTGGCCACCCTCGGCCCGCAGGGCACGCCGCACCTGACCGCGATGTGGTACGCGCTCATCGACGGTGAGATCTGGTTCGAGACCAAGGCCAAATCGCAGAAGGCGGTGAACCTGCGCCGCGACCCGCGCGTCACCTGCATGGTCGAGGCGGGCCAGACCTACGACCAGCTGCGCGGCGTCGCCCTCGAGGGCCGCGCCGAGATCGTCGACGACCCCGACCGCCTGTTCGCCGTCGGCGTGAGCGTCTGGGAGCGCTACACGGGCCCCTACTCCGAGGAGGTGCGCCCGCTGGTCGAGAACATGCTCCACAAGCGCGTCGCCGTCCGCGTGATCCCCACCCGCGTCCGCAGCTGGGACCACCGCAAACTGGGTTTGCCCGAACTGCCGCTCGGCGGCACGACGGCGGGGGCGCTGGACTGACGGCGGGGCGACCCACCTTTCGATCCGAGCGCGGTGCGATCGGCGTCGGTTCGAGAGCACCGCTCGAGGCCCGCACCCGCACCGCCATCACCAGCGCGGGTCGAGTCGGCGACGGTGCGCACGATCCCTCCGGGTGGTGACGCCTCCTCGCCCCGACGTCGCAGGTGGCATCGCCGCGCACCTTCGCACTTGCCGCCCTGAGCTCCGGTCCGGCATCGAACGCGCCGAGTGCCACACAGAGCGACCACCGCTCGTGCGCGATGCCGGCCTCCCCTGCCGGCCGCGACCAAGCACAGTGGGCCCACCAGCCGCGGCCGAATGCGACGCCCACGCACTCGTCGACCCGACGACACCCACGCACACGCAACCACCACTACCGAACGCGACGCCCACAGGGCGAGCCCGCGTGCCGGGGGAAATTGGGCTGACACGGTCGGCCGGGCGGACTAGCGTCGTGAGCGTTCGACACGATTCGGCTGGGCAGCGCCGCCCGTTAGCGGCGCGCGGCCGCGACGACAGGAGCAGCAGCCATGACGGAATCGGGTAATTCACACGGCAATGCCGACGAGGTGAAGCGCAAGTTCCGCGAGGCACTGGAACGCAAGAACGCCCATCACGCCCAGTCGGGAGGCGCCCACCTGGACGGCCACTCGAAGGCCAACGGCCCTCACAACGCCGCCAGCCACAAGCGCGAGTTCCGCCGCAAGAGCGGATAGAACCCGCCCCACCGCAACGGCCCGCCGCCAGCCCTTCCGGCAAGCGGCGGGCCGTTCCGCGTCAACGGCCGTCAGCCCGCAGCATCACACCCCGGCCGGCCACCCGAAGACCACGCACAAAGCCGCACTCCACCGAGCGCACCCACCACCACGCGGCGAAGCCCGCGAATCCCACCGGCAGATCAGCGAACGCAACCACCGACACCCAGCGACCGCCCCACAACTCCCCCAACCCTCGCCCACCACGCGGCGAAGCCCGCGAACACCGTCCACGCGAGACAACCACCAACAAACCCGCCGACATCCACCCAACGCACCACCAAGACGCGGCGAAGCCCGCGAACACCGTCCCCAAAGACGACCAACGACGCCCCCACCGATTCCCCACCAACGGAACCACCCCACCCCCGCAGCCACCCCACCCAACGCACCCACCACGACAAGGGGGGTCCGGGGGGCAACGCCCCGCCGGGCGGGGCCGCGGGGGCTGCGCCCCCGCAAAAGCATTGCGTAGCAAAAACGGCCCATGCTCTCCATGAGCATGGGCCGCCGATTTGCGTAGCCCCGACGGGATTCGAACCCGCGCTACCGCCTTGAGAGGGCGGCGTCCTAGGCCGCTAGACGACGGGGCCAGGACTGAATCATCCGATTTCTCGGTGATCCTCCGGTGTGGATCTTTCGATCCGGTGGAAGCTCGGTTAGCTTAGCGCACCGAAGCTCGGCGACCAAATCGCCGGATGCTGAACAACTTTCGGCCGCGAACCGAGAGCGATGCAACATTCTCCGCTGGGGTACCAGGACTCGAACCTAGAATGGCTGAACCAGAATCAGCTGTGTTGCCAATTACACCATACCCCAATGACCAGGCTCTTCGACCCCGCTACCTGGCTGGCTTCGGGGCCTCGTTCCGGCCGAGAAAGAGACTACCAAACCTCTGCCGGTAAACTACAAATCGCCTGGTCAAACCCACCTTTTCGAGCGCTCGGGCGGCCGTGTGCCGACCGGGTGGCGATCCCGGCCGGCACACGGGGCGGACGAAGGCCCCGCGACGTTCGGCCCGTCAGGCGCTCTGCGCCGACCACTCCCGCGCGGAGCGCAACCGCGCGAGGGTGGTGTCGCGGCCGAGCAGTTCGAGCGATTCGTACAGTGGCGGGCTGATGTGCGACCCGGTCACCCCGACCCGCACCGGTGCGAACGCCTTGCGCGGTTTGAGCCCCAGATCGTCGATGAGAGCGGTTTTCAGCGCCTCTTCGAGGGCCGGGGTGGTCCACTCGGCCACCGGCTCCAGCGCGGCGATCGCGGCGTCCAATACCGGGGTGGCGTCGGCGCCGAGATTCTTGGCGGCCGCGGCCTCGTCGACGGTGAACTCGTCCTCGGGCACGAACAGGAAACGCAGCAGCCCCCAGGCGTCGCCCAGGACGACGATCCTGGTCTGCACCAATTCGGCCGCCGCGGCGAACACCTTGTCGTCCACTTCGGCCCCGATGTGGCCCTGTGCGGTGAGGAACTCGCGCAGCCTGCGGGTGAAATCGCCGGGCTCCAGCAACCGAATGTGTTCGGCGTTGAGCGCGTCGGCCTTCTTCTGGTCGAATCGGGCCGGATTCGAATTCACTTTCGATATGTCGAAGGCCTCGACCATCTCCGCCATGGAGAACACGTCGTGGTCGTCGGCGATGCTCCAACCGAGTAGCGCGAGGTAATTCAGCAAACCCTCGGGGATGAATCCGCGGTCGCGGTGCGCGAACAGATTGGACTCCGGATCACGCTTGGACAACTTCTTGTTGCCCTGGCCCATCACGAACGGCAGGTGACCGAACTCGGGCGTGAACTCGGCGACCCCGATGCGCCGCAGCGCCGCGTACAGCGCGAGCTGGCGGGGCGTCGAGGAGAGCAGGTCTTCGCCGCGCAACACGTGGGTGATCCGCATGAGCGCGTCGTCGACGGGATTGACCAGCGTGTAGAGCGGGTCGCCGTTGCCGCGGGTGAGCGCGAAGTCGGGCACGGTGCCCGCCTTGAAGGTGGTCTCGCCGCGCACCAGATCGTTCCAGGTGAGATCTTCGTCGGGCATCCGCAACCGGATGACGGCGGGCCGTCCGGCGTCGCGGTACGCCTCGATCGCCTCGAGGGTGAGGTCGCGGTCGTAGTTGTCGTAGCCGAGCTTCGGATCGCGGCCCGCGGCCCGGTGGCGCGCCTCGACTTCCTCGGGGGTGGAGAAGGATTCGTACGCTTCGCCCGCTTCGAGCAACTTGCGCACCACATCCAGGTGGAGGTCGCGCCGCTGGGACTGACGGTAGGGGCCGTAGGGGCCGCCGACCTCGGGGCCTTCGTCCCAGGTGAGCCCGAGCCAGCGCAGCGCGTCGAGCAGCGACTGGTAGGACTCCTCGGAATCGCGTGCCGCGTCGGTGTCCTCGATGCGGAAGACGAACGTGCCGCCGGTGTGGCGCGCGTACGCCCAGTTGAACAGCGCCGTGCGGATCAGGCCGACGTGCGGCGTTCCGGTCGGCGACGGGCAGAATCGGACCCGTACTTGTGTCATGGCTCTCTTTCGATTCAGCGTTTGGCGGCAACGGGATTGGTGAGCGTGCCCAGGCCCGAGACGGTGACCGACACCTGTTGCCCGTGCACCATCGGGCCCACGCCTTCCGGTGTGCCGGTGAGGATCACGTCGCCGGGCAGCAGGGTCATGACCGCGCTCACCCATTCGACCAGGGCCGGAATATCGTGCAGCAGAAGCGAAGTGCGGCTGCGCTGGCGGACCTCGCCGTCGAGCTCGGTGACGATCTCGAGATCGGCCGGATCGAGGTCGGTCTCGATCCAGGGCCCGAGCGGGCAGAACGTGTCGTACCCCTTGGCGCGGGTCCACTGACCGTCCTGGCGCTGCTGGTCGCGGGCGGTGACGTCGTTCGCCACGGTGTAGCCGAGGATCACGTCCTTGGCGCGCGCGGCGGGCACGTCCTTGCACGGGCGGCCGATGACGACGGCGAGCTCGCCCTCGTAGTCGACCTGAGACGAGCTGGGCGGCAGGATGATCGGCGCGTTCGGGCCGACGATGGCGGTGCTCGGCTTCATGAAGATGACGGGCGTTTCCGGGGCGGGGCCGCCCATTTCGGCGGCGTGGGCGGCGTAGTTCTTGCCGACGCAGATCACCTTGCTTGCCAGGATGGGAGCGAGCAGGCGCACGTCGGCCAACGGCCAGGTGCGCCCGGTGAAGGTCGGCGTACCGAACGGGTGTTCGGCGATCTCCTTGGCGACGGCGGAACCGCCCGCGCCGCCGCCCCCCTCCCCCTCGATGCTGACGAACGCGACCCCATCGGGACTGGCAACTCGACCTAGACGCATGGCCGGAAGTCTATCGACCTGCCCGAACGCGCCCGACCGCGCGGTCGGATACCCCAGGCAGGCGGCACGCGCGCCATCCGGCGCGACAGCGGTGTCCGCGCGGGTGTAGCGTGAGCCCTGCGTTCATCTTATGGGAATAGAGTCCCAATATTTGAGATTGAGGTGAAGCCGATGGCTACCGTGACCGAGATCCGCGACTCCCGGATGTGGTCCATGCTCGGCCTCGGCGTGTTCGCGCAGGCGGCCAGCGCGATGTTCGTCCACGGCACTCCGTTCCTGCTGCCCGCGCTCACGTCGGGCGGGATGTCGCTGCCCGCCGCAGGGTTGCTGGTAGCCATGCCGACCGTCGGACTGGTGTGCACGCTCATCGCCTGGGGCTATGTGGTGGATCGCATAGGCGAGCGAAAGGTGTTGGTGGGCGGGCCTTTGGTGATGTTCGTCGCAGGATGCGCGGCCGCGACAGTGACGAACGAAATCGCCTTGGGCGCACTGCTGTTCCTCGGCGGCATCGGCGCGGCCAGCACGAACGGCGCGAGCGGCCGCGTGATCGTGGGCTGGTTCCCGCCGCACCGGCGCGGTCTGGCGATGGGTATCCGCCAGAGCGCGCAACCGCTCGGCGTCGGGCTGGGCGCGCTGGCGATCCCCGCCGTCGCTGGGGCGCACGGGGTTTCGGCCGCACTGCTGGTACCGGCCGTGATGGCCGGGGTGGCGGCGGGCGCCTGCTTCCTCGGCATCATCGATCCGCCGCGTCCGAAAGGCACCGCCGCCGACCGTGCCAATCCGTATCGCGGTGACGCGACACTCTGGCGCATTCACGCGGTGTCGATCCTGCTGTGCATCCCGCAGGGCACGCTGTGGACGTTCGCGCTGCTGTGGCTGCACCTGGACGCCGGCTGGTCGATCCCGGCCGCGAGCGCGCTGGTGGTGGTGACGCAGGTGCTGGGCGCGTTCGGCCGGATCGGCGCGGGCGCGTGGTCGGACCGCGTGGGCAGCAGGCTCGGCCCGCTGCGCACGGTGGCCGTGGCGGCCGTGATCTCCACGGGCGCCCTGGCTTTCGCGGCGTGGACGCACTGGTGGTGGGCGGCGATCCCCCTGCTGGTCGCGGCGTCGGTGATCACGGTCTCCGACAACGGTTTGGCGTTCACCGCCGTCGCCGAGCACGCCGGACCGCACTGGAGCGGGCGGGGCCTGGGCATTCAGAACACCGGCCAGAACCTCGCGATCGCCGCCATCCCACCGGTTTTCGGCGCACTGATCACCGTCACCGGCTTCGAGGCCGCCTACCTGGCCGCCGCGCTGTGCGCGACGGCGGCGATCCCGCTCGTGCCGACCGAGCGCCGTTCTCGGTGACCCGCCGGTTTCCCCGGCAGACGGCGACCGACTCCGCGTGCGTGACGCCCGGCGGCGGCGGAAAAGCCGCCGAGGAACGCGAGTCCCGCGCCCGTATCAGGTGCCTCCGATCACGCACAGCACCGAACCTGCGCTCGCCGCAGCAGCTTCGCGGCCGAAACCCGGCGTCGCAACCGTCGACCGCTCGCCGCCCAGGCCGAGCCGAGCTCGGACGTTCGCAACGCTGCCGGAGGGGACGACCTCGCTGAAGCGACCGAGCGGTCGCCAGGAAAGCAGCGGTCGGTGACGCGACGGCGTAGAGGTGCGGAGCGTGGCGCCGACGAGCTGGGCGGCCCGATGCGTGACGAGACCCGCTGCGACAGAACCACGTTGGTGGAACACTCACACCTCGAGCAGCGCGGCCGGGTGCACGGTGACCCGAAAGTGGTTGTCCCGCCCGATTTTCGTGTCCAGGGTGGCGCCGGCGCCGACGGAGGGCGCGGACCGGTACATCTCCCCGTCGAGCACGAACGGGTGGATGCGGACGTCGGGGTGGTGCTCGACGATCCAGTAGTGCTGGATGCCGACCGCGGCGTACTCGCGCACCTTGCGCACGCGGTCGGTGCGTTCGCTGCCGGTGCCCGGCGCGATCACCTCGACGGCCAGGTGCACGGCCTCGCCCGGGATGACGCGGGGCGGCCCGGCGACGACGGCGGCGCGCACCACATCGCGCGGCACCACCACGATGTCGGGTCTGCGCACACCGCCGGGCGTGGTGATCGCCCAGCCGCCGCCCACGCACACGTGCACCGCGTGGTCGGCGCCCACGTCGAGGAAGCGCGCGAGCCGCTGCGTCACGTGATTGTGCCGGGCGCCGCGCACCAGTTCGACGAGCCAGCCGTCCTCGAGTTCGTAGCTCTTCCCGTCCTCGGGGAGGGTGTGCAGGTCCCGGACCGTGTACGGCCCGCATCCGCGTTTCGTTGTTCGCACCCGCCTCCCCTCTCATCCGGTCGCGCGTGTGGAACCACCGATGCTAGTGGCATACCCGCAAAAACGGCCCCGCACCGGCGGATGCGGGGCCGCTTACGACGAGGTCAGACCGAGGTGGCGATGCGATCGCCGATCTCCACGGTGGAGGCCGGGCCACCGCGCGAGGCTAGATCCTTGGCCACGGCCGCCTCGATGCGGGCGGCGTTCTCGGCATCGCCGAGGTGGTTGAGCAGCAGCGACACCGAGAGGATCGCGGCTGTCGGGTCGGCCTTCGACTGACCGGCGATATCGGGCGCGCTGCCGTGCACCGGCTCGAACATGCTGGGGTTGGTGCCCGAGGCATCGATATTGCCGCTGGCCGCCAGGCCGATGCCGCCGCTCACTGCCGCGGCGAGGTCGGTGATGATGTCGCCGAACAGGTTGTCGGTGACGATCACGTCGAAGCGGCCCGGATCGTTGACCATGTGGATGGTCGCCGCGTCGATGTGCTGGTAGGCGGTGGTGACGTCGGGGAACTCGGTGGCGACCTCGTCGACGGTGCGCTGCCACAGCGAGCCGGCGAAGGTGAGCACATTGTTCTTGTGCACCAGGGTCAGGTGCTTGCGACGGGCCTGGGCGGCGGCGAAGGCGTAGCGCACCACGCGCTCGATGCCGAAGCGGGTGTTGGTGCTGACCTCGGTGGCGACCTCGTGCGGGGTCTCGACGCGGATCGCGCCGCCGGTGCCGGTGTAGGGGCCCTCGGTGCCTTCGCGCACCACCACGAAGTCGATGTCGGGGGTGCCCGCGAGCGGGCTGGTGACGCCCGGGTACAGCTTGGAGGGGCGCAGATTCACGTGGTGGTCCAGCGCGAAGCGGGTGCGCAGCAGCAGGCCGCGCTCGAGCACCCCGCTGGGCACCGACGGGTCGCCGATCGCGCCGAGCAGGATGGCGTCGTGCTGCTTCAGCTCCGGCAGCACCGAGTCGGGCAGGATCTCGCCGGTCGCGTGGTAGCGCTTGGCGCCCAGGTCGTAGTGGGTCTTCTCGACGCCGGGGACCACCACGTCGAGCACCTTGAGCGCCTCGGCGATGACCTCGGGACCGATCCCGTCGCCGGGGATGACAGCAAGCTTCATGACAACTCCGTTTCGTTATCGCCGTGACGCGCGGCGGGTGACCGGCGATGGTGCGCGTGCGGGCGGGACGAGGTACGTCCCGGGCGGCCCGCCCCGGTGCGGATCCGGGCGAGCGCCGAGCACCCGTCACGGTACTAGGTCGGCGGCCATTCGTGTCCATCCGGTAGGACCCGGTGACCACCATGCGGGATCGCCGGTCCGCCCGAGACGCGGCGCGCGCCGCCACCTTTCCGGTGACGGCGCGCGACTCGTGCGTGCGGGAACAGCCCTCAGGACAGGTCGACCAGCGCGATCTTGGCGGCGCCGACCGCTTCGGCGATGGCGGACTGCACGTCGGCGGGCACCTCCTTGTTCACGCGCAGGACGACGGTGGCGCCGTCCTTGTCGATGTCCTGGCTCAGCTGCGCGGCCAGGATGTCCACCTCGGCCTCGCCCAGCTTGGTGCCGATCTTGCCGAGCGCGCCAGGACGGTCGTCGTAGTTGAGGACGGCCAGGTTCAGGCCCTCGGCGCGCATGTCGTAGTTGCGGCCGTTGATATTGACGATCTTCTGCACCTGCTGCGGCTCGGTCAGGGTGCCCGCCACGTTCAGGGTGCGGCCGTCGCCGAACACGGCGCGCAGGTCGACGACGCTGCGGTGGCTGGGGCTCTCCGAAGCGGTGGTGACCTGGGCGGTGATGCCGCGGTCCTTGGCCAGCGCGGGGGCGTTGACGAAGGTGACCGCCGGGCTCTGCCCGTTTGCGCCCGCCTCGACCAGCGCGGAGAAGATGCCGCGCAGGGCCGCGAGTTCGAGCACGGCCACGTCCTCGGACGCCAGCTCGCCGCGCACCTGCACCTCGACGCTCACCGGCAGCTCGTCGGACAGCGCACCGACCAGGGCGCCCTGCTTGCGCACGATCTCGAGCCACGGAGCGACCTCTTCGCCGACCGTGCCGCCGGTCACGTTCACCGCGCCGGGCACGAACTCGCCGGCCAGGGCCAGCAGCACCGACTTGGCGACGTCGGTGCCCGCGCGGTCCTGCGCCTCGGAGGTGGAGGCGCCCAGGTGCGGGGTGACCACGACCTGCGGCAGGTCGAACAGCGGGCTGTCGGTGCAGGGCTCGGTCTCGAACACGTCGAGGCCGGCGGCGCGCACGTGGCCGGACTTGATGGCATCGGCGAGGGCGTGCTCGTCGATGAGACCGCCGCGCGCGGCGTTGACGATCACGACGCCCGGCTTGGTCAGCGCCAGCTTCTCCTTGCTGAGCAGGCCCTTGGTCTCGGGGGTCTTGGGCAGGTGCACCGAGATCAGGTCGGCGCGCTGCAGCAGCTCGTCCAGGGTGACCAGTTCGATGCCGAGCTGGGCGGCGCGGGCCGGGGAGACGTAGGGGTCGTAGGCGATGACCTTGGTCTCGAAGGCGGCCAGGCGGGCGGCGAACAGCTGGCCGATGCGGCCGAGGCCGACGACGCCGACGGTCTTGCCGAAGATCTCGACACCGTTGAACTTGCTGCGCTGCCAGGTGCGCTCGCGCAGGGTGGCGTCGGCGGCGGGGATCTGGCGGGCCGCGCTGAGCAGCAGCGTGACGGCGTGCTCGGCGGCGGTGTGGATATTGGAGGTGGGCGCGTTGACCACCATGACGCCGCGCTCGGTGGCCGCGGGCACGTCGACGTTGTCGAGGCCGACGCCGGCGCGGGCGACGATCTTGAGGTTCTTGCCCGCCTCGAGCACCTCGGCGTCAACGGTGGTGGCCGAGCGCACGAGCAGCGCGTCGGCCTCGGGGACCGCGGCGAGCAGGGCCGGGCGGTCGGGGCCGTCGACCCAGCGAACCTCGACGCCGTCACCGAGCGCGTCGACGGTCGACTGGGCGAGCTTGTCGGCGATCAGAACAACAGGACGGCCTGCTTGGCTCACTGTGGGGTACTCCTGGAGGAAAGGGTCGGCATTTACCGCCGATCAGCTTAATGGGCGGCGTTTCGAGAACGGGTACCACCCGGTCGGGCGGGCGGACGGTTCGGGTGGCCGCGGCCGTCCGATACACCGGTCGCGGCGGGCGCTCCCGAACGAATGCCGTTCTGCCGCAACCCGGCTGCGCGGGGCAGAGGGCGGACCGCCCGCTGGAGCCGCGTTCGGGCGCATGGCGATCGCGTCCAGTGGCGTTCTCATACCGCGCGGCGCTCCGACGTGGTCCGCAACAGCCCCGGCAGCGGTCAGCGACGGGGCATGAACAGCCGTCTGCGACAGCCCTACACCTGGGGACACCGGTCCACGCCCCGGCGCAAGCGCCCGAACACTGCTCGCGCTCGGCACGGCGGACCCGGCGCGGCCGCGCTCCGGCTCGGCCGCGTGCTTGCTGCGGCGCGGTGGGCAGCGGGCGGTGCGATCCGCGAACAGCTCCGGTGACGAGCGGCGGCGCTCAGCCCGGGGCACCACGGACGACCCCGGCCCCGCGCACGACAGAGGCCCCGCACCGAGGGGGTGCGGGGCCTCGTCAGCGTGCCGGTCCCGGCGCACGCGGGGCGATCGACAACCTCGATCGCGACGTCTGATCAGCGGCCGCCGAACGATCCCGTCCACAGGGTGTTCAGCACACCGTGCAGCGCGGCACCGAGAGTGTTGAACAGGCCGTCGATGGCAGCACTACCGGTGTCGATGATAACGGGGATCATAATTAATTCCTCTTTCGTCGAATTCATCCAGACGAGCTGGCTGACACACGGCACATCGGCGGCCGAGCGGACTCGGTTACGAAATTCTCCAGGATTGTGACGCAGACAACATTTTTCGATTCGGAGTGATCCAGTCGACACCGCACACGCCGATCTCGCCCTGGAAAATGGGGTCTCACCTGGGATTTCATAGCCTCCCAAACCTGGTCGCACGTCCAGTGCGTACGCGCGCGAATGATCCTCGCTTTTCTGTGAGAACTCTGAGAAACGTGCTGAGAATCCATGAGAATCCCGCGTGGAAATCTACGAGAATGACACTTCAAAATCAGCTGCGGCAGCATCGCGCGTGCCCCGAGTAACAGGGGCGGGAGCCATTGGGGGAATTCCCAGGGAATTGTCGACAGCGAATACATGGCAACACGATCGAAAGCGCCCGGCGACTGCGTGAACGCCCGGACTCACCCCGCGCGATCACGGCCGCGCACCCACCCCCGGCAAACATCCGGGAGACGCCCTCAACCGACCCGCACCGCCGCCTCCACGTCCACCTCCGACGCCGCGTCGAGACTCTCCCTCGCGGCGACCACCGCGCGCGCGAACGCCCGCACCCGCGCGTCCTCCGCGCCCCGCCGCCACACCACCCCGAGCCGCGAATCCGGCAGCCCCGTCACGGGTACGAACACGACCGGAGGTCGCTCGTGATAAGACGCCGTCGGCCGGCACAGCAGTAACGCGCCGCGCCCGGTCGCCACCACCGCCAGCCCCTCCTCCAGCGTGCCCACCTCGGGGCCGACGGGGATCGCGCACCCGCCCGGCGTCACGTCGAGCGCCTGCGCGCGCCGCCAGTAGTCGGGGGCGGGCCCGCGCATCCCGATCAACGAGCACTCCGCCAGTTCCTCCGCCGACACCGCCGCCCGCCCGGCGAATGGGTGCCCGGCGGCCACGGCCACCATCATCGGCTGCTCGGAGAACGACGGCCCGAGCACCAGATCGTCCTCCGCCATCGGCAACAACACCGCCGCCACGTCGGCGTCGCCGCGCCGCACCGGGCCGAACGGGTCCGCCAGCGGGATCTCGACCAGATCCACGGCGCAGTCCGGATGCCGCTCCTCGAACACGCCGACCGCCGCCATGATGTGGGCGTTGATCGCGCCCTGAAATCCGACGCGCAACCGGCCCGACACGTCGCGGGCGGCGGCGCGGGCCGCGTCCACCGACGCGTGCAACGCCGCGTACGCGGGGCGCACCCGCTCGAGGAAGTCCGCGCCGAGCGGGGTGAGCCGCACCCGGCGACTGCTCCGGTCGAACAGCCGCGCACCCACCCGCCGCTCCAGCGCCCGCAGCAGCTGGCTCACCCGACTCTGCGACACGTACAGCCGTTCGGCGGCGCGCCCGAAGTGCAGTTCCTCGGCCAGGGCGAGAAACGCCTCGACTTCGCGCAGCTCCACACCGCTCATCCGCACCTCCGCCGTCGATCCATGAGTCCGGCTCATGCAACGATGAGACCTTCGCCGTTGTTTCCGGCCCGGTCGCGCTCTTGGCTGGATGACATGACCGTGACGACCCCGTGCCTCGAAAACCCTCCCGCCCAGCACCTTTCGCCGCGCCGCGCCTGGCTCGGCGTCACCGCGCTCGGCGGCGCCACGTTCACCGTGGTCACCTCCGAGATGCTGCCGGTCGGACTGCTCACCCCCATGGGCGCGAGCCTCGGCGTGAGCGAGGGCGCGGCCGGCTTCGCGCTCACCGTGACCGGCCTGATGGCCGCGGTGTCCGCCGCGCCGCTCACCGCCTGGCTGGGCCGGTTCGACCGCCGCACCCTGTTGTGCGTCCTGCTCGCGGTGGTGGCGGTGGGCAATCTGGCCGCCGCCTGCGCGCCCGGCTACGCGATGCTCATGGCGGGTCGCGTGCTGGTCGGCGCCGGCATGGGCGGGGTGTGGGCGCTGGCGGCGAGCGTGACCGTGCGCCTGGCGCCTGCGCGGTCGATGGCGCGGGCGCTGTCGGTGGTGTTCAGTGGCGTGGCTGTGGCCTCGGTGCTCGGCGTGCCCGCCGGGACGGTGCTGGGGTCGGTCGCGGGGTGGCGCGCGGCGTATGTGGCCGTCGCGGGGCTGTCGGTCGCGGTGTTGCTCGCGCTGGCGCTCACCCTGCCGCGGCTGCCCGCCGAGGGCGCCGTCTCGGTGCGCGGCGCGCTGCGCCGGGCCATCGATCCGCGCGTGCGGGTCGGACTGATCGTCGTGGCGCTGCTGGTGACCGGTCACTTCGCCGCCTACACCTACGTGCGGCCGGTGCTGGAACAGGTCGCGGGCGTCGGCGCGGCGCAGCTGGGCCTGCTGTTGCTGATCTACGGAATCGTTGGCGTGGCGGGCAATTTCGTGTCCGGATCGGTGGCGGCGGTCCGGCCGCGAGCCCTGATGCTGGTCCTCGGTGCGACGATCGCGGTGAGCGTCGCGCTCCTGCCCGTGCTCGGCACGTCGGCGCTGTCGGCCGGCATGCTGCTCGCCGTGTGGGGGCTGGCCTACGGCGGCGTGTCGGTCGGCACCCAGACCTGGGTGCTCACCGCCGCGCCGGACGCGCGGGAGAGCGTCTCGGCCGTCTACGTGTCGGTGTTCAACGCCGCCATCGGCTGCGGCGCCCTGGTGGGCGGGTTCACGGCGGACGGGTTCGGCAGCACGGCGGCGATGGCGCTGGGCGCGGGTCTCGCGCTCGCCGCGGTGGTCGCCGTGGTCGTGGGTCCCGCCGAAAAGGAGATGAAGTCGGCCGCGCCGCGCCTTTAGCATCGAGCGCATGTCTTTGCGCGCTGTGCCCGATTCGATGGACCCGACCGTGGTCGGGTCCATCGACGCCGAGCTGGATCGGGTGGCGCGCGAGCATCGCGTGAACGTGCGGCTGGCGGTCGAAAGCGGCAGCCGCGCTTGGGGTTTCCCGTCGCCGGACTCCGACTACGACTGCCGTTTCGTCTACGTCGCGCACCTGGATACCTACCTGTCGCCGTGGACCTCGCGCGACGTGATCGAGACGCCGCTGGTGGGTCTGCTGGACGTGAACGGCTGGGATCTGACCAAGGCGCTGCGCCTGCTGGTGGCGGGCAACGCCGTGCTCATCGAGTGGCTGATGTCGCCGATCGTGTACCGGGGCGACGCCGAATTCCGCACGGAGCTACGGGAACTCGCCGCGCGGGTGACCGACCGCGACCGCGTGGCCCGCCACTACCTGCACCTCGGCGGCAAGCAGTGGGCGCTGCACCACCGCAACGGTTCGCTGAAGAAGGTGTTCTACTCGCTGCGCCCGGCGATGGCGCTGCGCTGGTTGCGAGAGCATCCCGACGCGGCGGTCGCGCCGATGCACCTGCCCACGCTGCTGGCCGAATGCGAGCTGCCCGTCGAGCTGGTCGCGGCGATCGCCGAGCTCACCGAGCTCGAGTCGCGGACCAGGGAGATGGGCGACGGTGCGGTGCCCGCGCCGATCGTGGCCTTCCTCGAGGGTGAGTTCGACCGCGCGGCAATGGAATTCCCGTCCTCGTCGGGAGGGGACCGGTCGCGGGCGCGGGAGCTCACGGCGGAGTTCTTCCGCGCGCAGGCGCTGGCCGTCAGCCGATGACGCGCACGCCGACGGCTTCCGGCCCGGACTTGCTGTGGCGCAGCTCGAACTGCACCCGCTGCCCCTCGGCGAGGGACCGGAAGCCGGAACCCTCGAGTTCGAGGTAGTCCACGAACACGTCGGAGCCGCCGCCGTCCTGGGCGATGAACCCGAAACCCTTTTCACTGTCGAACCACATCACTGTGCCCTGAGCCATACGCCGCACCTTCTCCGAACGCGCAGAACCGGGGAAGGGTACTACGGCGGGCGCCATCCGGTCCACGGGCCCGCCGGTCACGACGTGCCCGGACATAGCGAAAGGCCCCGCACCGTTGCCGGTGCGGGACCTCGCAAAGTCACGTCGAATCAGGCGACGACGCGGACGTCCTGGGCCTGCGGGCCCTTCTGACCCTGGCCGATCTCGAACTCCACGCGCTGTCCCTCATCCAGGGAGCGGAACCCGGCGCCACTGACCGCCGAGTAGTGCACGAAGACGTCGGGGCCTCCGCCGTCCTGAGCGATGAAGCCGAAGCCCTTCTCGCTGTTGAACCACTTCACAATGCCTTGAGCCATTTCATACTTTCTTGTTGACGAGCCGGGCGCTAGCGTTATGCCCCGGTCTCGTAGATCTACAATGCCATCATCCGACGATTTATTCCACTTTTCGGCGCGAGCACTGTGAGCTATTCAACGTCGGGACCCCCACGTGTCGTGCGGCGCGACAACGCCGGGCAGCGAACACCGACGGCTACCGGGCGGTATTTCCACCCGGCAGCACCACCCACTTCCCCCGCTCACGGGCCGCCAGGGCCCGGCTCATCCGGCCCGCCCCGCCCCCCACCACACCTCCTTCGTAAGACGTTGCAGCGCAACGATTTACCATAGTCAACCGACATCGATCCGCCGCGCGGTCACGCCGCTGGAGCCATTCCGCCCGAACGGCCGCGGACCGGAACCCGCGGGTACTGCCGCGTACCGTCATCGCGGAAATCAGCCGTACCTGTGACCGCAAATGTCAGGCAAACCTCACCTTCCGAGCGCCGAGTTCGGGTCAACTCCGTTTCTCTTTGCCCGGCGCGAGATACCGGAGCTGATCCGCTTTCGCGGATTCGTAGGAGGAACGTCCGGACAGGTGTTCGGGCACACCGACCTCCCACCAGGCGCCCGCCTCCGTCCACGACGACGGCTGCGTGCGGACCACCACCACCGCCGGGCGCGACTCCGCGACCGCGACCGCGCGCGCGTCCCGATAGGCCGCCGCGAACCCGGCCGCATCATTCGCCGGGAACACCGCGCACCCCAGCGATCGGGCGTGGGCGGCGAAATCCACGCGTGGCGGCTCGGCGTGGGTCGTCCGGCAGTCGGCGTAGAAATTGTTGAAGGGCGCGCCGCCCTGGCCCTCTTGCAGCCGGGCGATGACGGCGTAGCCGTCGTTGTCGCACACCACCGCGACGAACGGGTGCCCGGCGAACGCGGCGGAGAACAGCTCGGAGTTCAGCATCAGATACGAGCCGTCGCCGAGCAGGGTGGTCACCAGCCCCTCGGCGTGGGCCATGGCCGCGCCCCACGCGCCGGCGATCTCGTAGCCCATGCAGGAGAAGCCGTACTCGACGTCCATCGTCGGCGCGCCGCCGCTCGCCCGCCAGCCGCCGACCAGCTCGCCGGGCAGGCCGCCCGACGCGGTCAGCACATAGTCACGCGGCCCGGACAGCTCGTTGACGATGCCGACCACCTGCGCGTAGCTGGGCACACCCGACCCGGGGGCGCGCAGCTTGTCGATATGGGCGTCCCATTCCCCGCGCACCGCGGCCGCTCGGGCCGACCAGTCCTCGTCGGCTCGCCAGGTGTCCAGGAGCGGGCCGAGTTCGGCGAGCGTCGCCCCGGCGTCACCCACCACCGCCAGCGCGCCGTGCTTCACGGCGTCGAAGCGCGCGGTGTTCACCGTGACGAATCGCGCGGACGCGTCGAACACGGTCCAGGAGGCGGTGGTGAAGTCCTGGAGCCGCGTGCCGACAGCCAGCACCAGATCCGCCTCGGCGGCAAGGGAGTTCGCCGACGCCGAGCCGGTGATGCCCAGCGGACCGGCGTAGAGCGGATGATCGTGGGGCACCAGGGTTCGCCCGGCCGTGGTCTCGGCGATCGGAATCCCGTGCCGCTCAGCCAGTTTCCGCGCCCGCTCCCCGGCACCCGAATAGCGCACGCCACCGCCGAGCACCAGCAGCGGCCGCCGGGCCGCGCGAACTGCCGTGGCGGCCGTGGCGAGAGCGTCGATGTCGGGGCGCGGACGTGGAATCCGGTGCAGCACAGGCTCGAACAGCGCATCGGGGAAGTCGAAGGTCTCGGCTTGGACGTCCTGCGGTAGCGCGAGCGTCACCGGTCCCGCGTCGGCCGGATCCGTGAGCACCCGGGCGATCTGCGGCAGTGTCGAGATCAGCTGTTCGGGCCGGGTCAAGCGGTCGAAGTACCGGCTGACCGCGCGGAACGCGTCGTTGACGGTGGCGGTCGGGTCGTCGAAGTGCTCCACCTGTTGCAGCACCGGGTCGGGCGCGCGGCTGACGAAGGTGTCACCGGGGAGCAGCAACAGCGGCAGCCGGTTCGCGTGCGCCACCCCGGCGGCCGTCACCATGTTCAGCGCGCCGGGACCGATCGAGGACGTGGCCACGCCGACCTGTCGCCGGTGCGTCGTCTTGGCGAGACCCACCGCGGCCAGCGCCATGCCCTCCTCGGTATGTCCGCGCCACACGGGGACCTCGTCGCGGCGCTCGGCCAGTGCCGTCCCGAGCCCGAGCACGTTGCCGTGGCCGAAGATCGCGAAAACGGCGGGGAACAACGGGACTTCGCGGCCGTCCAGCGTCTGCGACCGCTGCGCGATCAGCCATGCCACCAGGGCCTGGGCCGTCGTCAGTTTCATCGAACCCGTCCTTCGTGCGTCGTGACCGGACAGCGCGGATCGGCCGTCTCGCCCTCCCAGTGCGCGCGGACCCAGCTGTGCGCGGGATCGTCGCAGAACGCCATCGAGCGCTGCGGCGCGGGCCCCGCCAGTACGTTGAGGTAGTACATGGGGTAGCCGGGCGCGGCCACGCACGGGCCGTGGTAGCCGCGCGGGATCAGGAATACGTCACCGTCGCGCACGGCGACGTTCTCGTCCAGCTCACCGTCGGCGGTGTAGGTGCGGTGCAGGCCGAATCCCTCTGGCCCCGGCGTGATCTCGTCGCGCCCGGCGATGCGGAAGTAGTAGATCTCCTCGTTGATCACCTCGCATTCGGAGGCTTCGTCGTGCTTGTGCGGCGGGTACGACGACCAGTTGCCGTCGGGGGTGATCAGCTCGCACGCGTTGAGTTTGTCGGCATGCTCCCAGACGCCCGGGGTACCGAAGTTGTTGACCTGCCTGGTGGCTCGGCCCGCGCCGCGTACCTCGACCGGAACCCCTTCGGCGGGGCCGTATTCCGCCGTCAGCCGCCGATCACATCTCGCCATGGGCAGGGCGATCTCGGCGTCACGCTCGGCGATCAGCTCCACCTCGGCGTCGCGCGGCACGTAGGCGAAGTCGGTCACCCTGGTGAACACCGAATCCCTTCCGGTGAGGGTGAACTCGCGTCCGTCCACGCGCACCGCGCAGCCACCCGAGAGCGGCAGCACGAAGGCCTCGAACTCGCCGGTGTGGACGGTGCGGGGCACCCCGGCGGACAGGTGGAGGACGCGCAATCCCGCGTAAGTCCAGCCCGCGTCGGCGGGGCGGAGCAGGACCGGATCGTCACCGTCGCACAGGGTTCCGGCCGGGCGGTGCAATGCCGTCATGACCGCGCCTCCAGCAGTCGCGCCGCCGCGGCCACCGCGCCCGCGACGTCACCGTCGGGCGGATACAACAGCGTGCGCCCGACCACCAATCCGCGCACCACGTCGTGCCGCAGCGCCCCGCCCCACGACGCGAGGTCGGTCGCCGGATTGCCCGACGGCACGCCGCCGAGCACCAGCACTGGCAGCGTCGTGGCGTCCAGCACCGAAAGATCTTCGGGCGCGGGGATCTTCAGCCACGTGCGCGCGGAGGTGACGCCCAGACCAGCCGCGACCGTGATGGCGCGTTGTAGATCCGGTGCGTCCTTCTGCATCACCAGCGCGCCGTTCTCGTCACGCCGGTACGGCAGCGGTTCCACCATCGCCATCAACCCGTGTTCGGCCAGCTGGGTCACCGCCCGCGCGCACGCGTGCAGGGTCGGCGCCGTGCCGGGATCGGAATCCACCAGGCGCAGCAGCATTTTCCCGCCGTCGAGGCGGCAGCGCACCAGCGATTCGGCGTCGTAGCCGGTGAACCGGTCGTCGATCTCCCAGTCCGCGCCGGCCAGCCCGCCCCGGTTCATGGACCCGATGACGACCTTGTCGTCCAGCGCGCCGAGCAGCAGCAGCTCCTCCACGATGTCGGGCGAACCGAGCACGCCGTCCACAGCCGGGTTGTCCAGCGCGATGAGCAAGCGCTCCAGCAGCGTGCGCCGGTCGGCCATCGCGGTGCGGTCCGGCCCGACGCCGAGCGCGCCCCGCGCGGGGTGGTCGGCGGCGACCAGGAACAGGGTTCCCCGCTCGGACAACAGGTTCGGGCGCCGGCGGCGGCCCGCGTAGGCCTGGTGCACGGCGCCCGGATCGGTGCCGCGCACGCGCAGCAGTTCGCGCCAGCGTTCGTCGGACAGGGTGCGGGTTCCATCGGTCAGGAACACAGCATCTCCTCGATCTCCGCCGCGGTGGGCATGGCGTCGGCGCAGGCCAGGCGCGAGGCGACCAGCGCACCGGCGGCGTTGGCGTAGGCGGCGATCCGCTGCGGTGGCCAGCCCGCGAGCAGTCCGTGCACCAGCGCGCCGCCGAATCCGTCACCGGCCCCTAGTCCGCAGACCACCTCGACGGGGCACGGCGGCACCGTCCAGCGGTCCTCGGCGGTCGCCACCAGTACGCCCTCCGCGCCGCGTTTCACCACCGCGAGCCGCACTCCGCGCGCGAGCAGGCGATCGGCGGCGGCATCGGGGTCGGCGGTGCCGACGGCCACCTCCACTTCGGCGCGGTTGCCGACGACCACGTCGACATGGTCGAGCATCCAACCGATTTCGGCGCTCGCCACCTCCGGATCCGGCCAGAACATCGGCCGGTAGTCGAGGTCCAGCACGGTGTGCCCGCGCCGGGCCCGCCGGATCAGGATCGCGCGCTGGGTGCCACGCGCGGGCTCCGCCGACACCCCGGTGCCGGTAACCCACAGCACCGGAACGGATTCCACGACATCCCAGGGCACGTCGTCCTCGGTGAGCGTGAGATCGGGCGCGATCGGCGCCCGATAGAACAGCAGCGGCGGGTCGGCGGGCGGGTCGAGTGCGCAGAACACCACGGGCGTCTGGAGATTCGCGGCGGTGCCCACATGGGCGGGCGACACCCCGAACCCGGTCAGGGCCTCGCGCACGAAATCGCCGAACCCGTCGGGCCCCACTTTGGTGAGCACCGCCGAGCGCCTGCCGAGCCGAGCCGCCGCGACCGCCACATTGGTGGCCGTGCCGCCCAGGAACTTGCCGAACGTCTCGACCCTGGCCAGCGGGACATCGCTCTGCAACGGATACAGATCCACGCCGACGCGTCCCACGGTGAGCAGTTGGAGCGCGCTCACGGCGAGACCACCCGCTCCAATTCGTGCTGGAGCGCATCGAGTTCGGCGCCACCGGCCATCTGCCGGGTGAGCTCGGGCAGGTCGATCTCGGACTTCTCGTAGGAGCCGAGCATGGTGCCGCGCTTGAGCAGCAGGAACCGGTCGCCGACCGGGTAGGCGTGGTGCGGGTTGTGCGTGATGAGGATGACGCCGAGGCCGCGATCGCGCGCCTGCACGACGTACCGCAGCACCACACCGGCCTGCTTCACACCCAGCGCCGCCGTGGGTTCGTCCAGGATCAGGACCTTCGCGCCGTAATGTACGGCGCGCGCGATGGCGATGCACTGGCGCTGCCCGCCCGAGAGCGTGCCGACCGGCTGCTCCAAGTCGCGGATGTCGATGCCCATGTCAGCCAGGGCGTTTCGCGCGATCTCCTGTCCTTTGCGGCGGTCCAGCAGGCGAATCGGACCCCAGCCGTAGGTGGGTTCGGAACCGAGTACGAAGTTGCGCCACACGCTCATCAGCGGCACCACCGCCAAATCCTGGTAGACGGTGGCGATCCCGCGATCGAGCGCTTCGCGCGGCGAGGCGAGCCGCACCGGCGCGCCGTCGATCCGCAGTTCACCGGCGTCGTGCTGATGCACCCCGGCGAGAATCTTGATGAGCGTGGACTTGCCCGCGCCGTTGTCGCCGAGCACGCACGTGACCTCCCCCGCGTTCACCACGGTGGACACATCGCGCAGGGCGACCACCCCGCCGTAGCGCTTACCGATCCCCTCGGTCTCGATCAGAGCGGTCATCGTCGCACCCTTTCCGCGCGCTTCTTGAAGGCGTTGTTCACCAGCACCGCCGAAAGCAGCAGGATGCCGAGGAACAACATGAACCAGTCGCTGTCCCAGCGGGCGAACACGATGCCCTGGCGCGCCATACCGAAGATGAGCGCGCCGATCGCGGCCCCGATCACCGAGCCGAAGCCGCCGGTGAGCAGGCAACCGCCGACCACCGCGGCGATGATGTACTGGAACTCCAGTCCCACACCCTGATTCGCCTGCACGCTCGCGAATCGCATGATATTGCAGGAGCCGACGACCCAGCCCGCGAACGCCGTGGTCATGAACAGCAGGATCTTGGTGCGCACCGCGGGCACGCCGACGGCCCGCGCGCTGACCAGCGAACCGCCCACCGCGAAGATCCAGTTGCCGAACCGCGTGCGCACCAGCACCAGCGCGGCGATCGCGGTGAGCACGATCCACCACACCACCGACGCCTGGATGCGGGCGTCACCGATATTGGTGGTGGCCGCGAAAACCCAACCGGCCGAGTCGTATCCGTCGGCCGAGCGGATCCCCGAGACCTGCACGGTGCCGGTGACCAGCCGCGTCACACCCAGGTTGAGCCCTTGCAGGGCAAGGAAAGTGCCCAGCGTGACGATGAAACTCGGTAGGCCGGTGCGCATCACGACCCACCCGTTGAGCGCGCCCACCGTGAGCGCGAACGCCAGCGAGACCAGCAGTGCGAACCACACGTTCCAGCCGGCGTGCACCGCCAGCATCGCCGTGATCAGCGCCGTGGACGCGGTCATCACCCCGGCAGAGAGGTCGAATTCGCCGCCGATCATCAGCAGCGCCACCGCGACCGCCATGATGCCGAGCGTCGAGGCGTCGTCCAGCCAGGTCGCGACACCGAGCGGGCTCAGGAACCGATCGGTGATCACCGAGAAGAACACGAACACCACGGCCGCGCCGAGCGCGGCGCCGAGCTCGGGCCGCACGATCAGCCGGTTCAGCAGGGACGGGCCCGCGTCGGGCAGGTTCCCCGGTGCGGAGGATGTCTTTGTGGCAACAGTCATTTCATCACTCCTGGGGTGTCACCGGGTGCCCTGGCCGACCAGCGGGGCGATGGCGTCGACGTTGCCGTCGTCGACGAACGCCGGCCCCGTCTGCACCGGCAGGCCGCCGCCGACCGAGTTCAGGTTCGTCCGGTACAGCTGGAGCATCACGATCGGCAGGTAGCCCTGTTCGTACTGCTGCTGGTCCACGGCGAACAGCAGCCGCCCCGACCGGATCGCCTCCACCACATCGGTATTCAGATCGAATGTCGCCACCGCCGCCTGCGAGGAGGACTCCGAGACCGCGTCCACCGCGCGGGCGGCGATCTGGGAGTTCAGCGTGAGGACCGCGTCGATCGACCGGTCGGCCTCCAGCGCGCCCTTGATCCTGGCCTGCGCGTCGGTCGGATTGTTGATGTCGACCTGCAAGGTGGTGGCGTTGCCACCGAATCCGTTGGTCGCGCCGCCGCAGCGCTCGTTGGCGCCGATATTGCCCGCCTCGTGGATCACGCACAGCAGCTTGGTCTTTCCCGCCTCCGCCAGCCGCCGTCCGGCCGATTCACCGGCCAGGCGCTCGCTCTGCCCGACGTGGCCGATCGCGCCGAACCGCGCCGAGTCGGCCTCGCCGGAGTTGATCGTCACCACCGGGATGCCCGAGGCGATCGCCCGTTCGACCGAGGGCCGCAGCGCTTCCGGGTTCGCCATCGACACCACCAGGCCGTCGACGCCCTGGGCGATCGCGTTGTCGATGAGCTTCGACTGCCCGCCGGGATCACCGTCGGAGGTGTAGTCCACTCGCACGCCCAGCCGCTCCCCGGCCGCCTCCGCGCCGTTCTTCACCACGTTCCAGAACGCGTCGCCCGCGGTGCCGTGGGTCACCACCGCGACCGATTCGAGAGTGCCCGCCGCGACCGGGGTCTGGGTGGTGCCCGCGGTGTCGGCGCCCGGCCCGCTGCACGCCGCGAGCACCGCGCCCGCGGCCAGCCAGGGCAGCGCACGCCACCGGCGCCGTCGAAGTGATCCAGACATCGTTGTCCTCACTTGCTCGTTCCGATCAGATTCCGGCACAGGCGGTTTCGATGCCGAGGCCCGCCAGGTACCGCAGGCTGCGACGGGTGTCGTGTGTCGGTCCGGCCGCCGTGCCGGAGGGGTCGAGGGCCGTATCCTGTTCCAGCACATACCATCCGCGGTATCCCGCGTCGTGTACGTGGCGGATGAGTGCGGCGATGTCCACGTCACCGTCGCCGAGCGGGACGTAGAGGCCGTCGCGCACCGCGGCGCTGTATTCCGCACGGCCGGCGCGTACCTCCTCGGCCAGTGCCGCGCGCACGTCCTTGAGGTGGACGTGGCCGATCCGGTCCGGGTGACGCGCGGCGAGCGTGACCGGATCGGTGCCGCCGATCAGCAGGTGGCCGGTGTCCAGGCACAGGTCGAGGTCGGAGTCGGCGAGGAACCGTTCGACCTCGTTGTCGCGCTCCACACAGGTACCGACATGCGGGTGCAGGACCGTGCGCACCTCGTGCTCGGCGGCGATGTCGCGAATGGTGGCGGCGGTGTCGATCAAGGTGCGCCACTCGTGGGTGGTGAGCACCGGCCTGCTGTCGTATCCGGATTCGCCGGTGGCGGCGGCCAGCACCAGCACTTCGGCGCCCGCGGCGGCGAGCAGGCGAGCAGTGTCGCGCGCGGCGGTGAGCGCGGCGCCGGTCTCCCGGTGCAACGGCACCGCCAAGAAACCGCCGACCACGCCGATGCCGTACTCGTCCAACAGGACGCGCAGGTTGGCCGGTTCCGTGGGGAGGTAGCCCGGCGGACCGAGTTCGGCGGCGGTGATCCCGAGCCCGGCCATCTCCGCGAGCACGGTGCGCGCGTCCAGCACGTGGCCCCAGCCGGGCACTTCGCAGACGCCCCAGGAGATCGGCGCGGCGGCCAGGCGCAGGGGGTGTGTCGAATCGGTCATCAGGACTACTCCGGCCTGTCGATGATCGGTCACGGGGGCGCTCGTGGAAATCGTTAGAGCGCTCCAACTATGTAACCTGCGTCATAGTGTGTCAAGAGGTACGCACGAGGCTGTTTTCGTCATCTACCTCGCGGTACTTGTTTACCGGCGGGTAGCTCGCGGGTTGGCGGGGAGGTATTGGAGCGCTCTATTGCCCGGGGCGCGCCGACCCAGTACCGTGCCTCACATCCCCACTCGCCGCTCCCCTCGGAGGCTCCCGTGACCCGACCCACGATGGAGGACGTCGCCGCCCGCGCCGGCGTCTCCCGCGCGCTGGTCTCCCTGGTCATGCGCGGGTCGCCCAAGGTGAGCGAGCACCGTCGCCGGGCCGTCCTGGCCGCCGCGCAGGACCTCGGCTATCAACCGCACATGCTGGCCAGGTCGCTGGCCAGCCGCACCTCGAACATGGTGGGCGTCATGGTGTCCGACCTGCGCAACGCCTATTTCGGAGATGTGGTCGAGGGCATGGACGCGGCGGCGCAGGACGCCGGGCTGGAACTGATCCTCAACACCGGCAGGCGCAGCGCCACCCGCGAACGCACGGCGCTCGAAACGCTACTGTCGTTCCGGCCGGGCGGGATCGTGCTGCTCTCTCCCGTGCTGCCCGCCGCCGCGATCCGCGAGGCGGCCCGGCAGTGCCCGATCGTGCTGGTGTCGCGCAATTCGTCCATCGCCGCCGTCGACACGGTCAACGACGACGGCGAGGCCGGTGCGGCGCTGGCCGTCGACCACCTGGCCGGGCTCGGCCACCGCCGCATCGTGCACTTCGACGGCGGGTCGGCCTTCACCGCAGCGCCCCGCCGCCGCGGCTACGTGGCCGCCATGGAGCGGCACGGGCTCGAACCCCTCGTCATCCCCAGCGAGCACACCGACGACGCGGGCATCGCCGCCGTCGGCAAGATCCTGAAACTCTTCTCCCGCAACGCCTTTCCCACGGCACTGGTGTGCGGCAACGACTTCAACGCCGTGGGCGCCATGTCGGCGCTGGAAGAAGCGGGACTGCGTGTGCCGCAGGATGTCTCGATCGTCGGCTACGACAACAGCTCACTGGCCGCGCTGCGGCACGTGTCGCTCACCACCGTCGACCAGCCCCGCACCAAGATCGGCCGGCTCGCCGTGGTGGCGCTGGCCGAACGGCTCCGCGACGGGCGGACCACCCCGGTCCGGCTGCGCCTCGAGCCCACTCTCGTGGTCCGCGCGACGACCGCCGTGCCGCCGCGCTGACCCCCGAATCCGAACGGAGACAATCGTGTCCGAGCTCGTCACCCCTCGCCTCATCGGCCTCGCCGGCACCGGCCGCATCGGCGTGGCGCACGCCGAAACCCTCGCCGCTTTCGAGGAAGTCGACACCGTCGTGGTCGCCGACGCCGACCCCGATCGCGCCCGCGGCGCCGCCGACAAACTCGGCCTGCGCTTCGCTGCCGATATCGAGACCCTGCTCGGCTCCGGGATCGACGGCCTGGTCATCACCACAGCGACCGATTCCCACCCGGAGCTGATCACCGCCGCCGTCGACCGCGGCATCCCCGTGTTCTGCGAGAAGCCGGTCGCCGCCGACATCGACGGCACCCTCGCCGTCCTCGAGCACGTCGCCGACTCGACCGTCCCGGTCCAGATCGGATTCCAACGCCGCTTCGACGCCGGCTACCGCGCCGCCCGAAACGCCGTCGCCACAGGCGAACTCGGCCGCCTCCACACGGTGCGCGCCACCACCCTCGACCCCGCCCCGCCCCCGGCCGAATACATCCCCCGCTCCGGCGGCCTCTTCCGCGACTGCGGCGTCCACGATTTCGACATCATCCGCTGGGTCACCGGCCGCGACATCGTCGAGGTCTACGCCACCGGCGCCAACCGCGGTGACCAATTCTTCACCGCCGCGGGCGATGTCGACACCGCCGCCGTCCTCCTGCGCCTCGACGACGACACCCTCGCCACCGTCTCCCTCACCCGCTACAACGGCGCCGGCTACGACGTCCGCCTCGAAGTGCTGGGCTCCACCACCAACACCATCGTCGGCCTCGACCCCCGCTCCCCCCTCCACTCCGCCGAACCCGGAGCCACCCCCTCCCCCCACCCCCCATACCCCAACTTCATGGACCGCTTCCGCGAGGCCTACACCACCGAACTCCAAACCTTCCTCTCAGTGGTCGCGGGAAGCCTCGAAAGTCCCTGCACCCCAGCGGATGCGCTGGAAGCATTTTATGTTGCGGAGGCTTGTGAGGTGTCGCGCCGGGAGCGGCGGCCGGTGCCACTGACCGAAGTCCGCCGCTGACTTCCATCCCCACGTCGCCGCCCCTGCTCCAGCCGCCCGCCCTTGCTCAGCGAGGCGGCCAGCTTGCCATCGGTCAGCTCCGCCATCCTGTTCACCGAACCCGGCACGCCCCGCCACCCACCGCGGGCGATCCGCCAGCGGCCTCGCCGGTTGGTACGTGCTGGTTCCTGGCACAACATCCGCTATTCCGACACCAGCACAGTGACTACACGGCAGATGTCGAGCGACGAGAGTGGGCTCAAAGGGTGACGGGCCTTGCCCCCGGGTGATGGACACGCTTGAGCTTGGTCTCAGACCAGGGAAAGCGAGAAGATTCACCCGATGTCCAAGAAGCACTACACCGACGAGTTCCGCCGCGACGCGGTCGCGCTCTACCGCGACACCGCAGACGCGACCGTGGTCGGGATCGCTGCTGACCTCGGCATTTCCCACGGCTCGCTGACCGCGTGGCTCAAGAAAGCCGGGTGTCCCGATCCGGAAACCCCGAACAAATCCGGTGCCCGGGCCCACCAGGCAGGAGACTCCCGAGCAAGAAGCCGCCCGCCTGCGGGCAGAGCTCGCCCAGGTCAAAGCCGAGAAGGCCAAGCTCGAGACCGAGCGTGACATCCTGCGATCGGCGGCCAAATATTTCGCCGGGGAGACGCGCTGGTGACCCGCTTCCAGTTCGTCGCCGACCACTGCCACACCTTCGAGGTGAAGCGGTTATGCCAGGTCATCGGCCTGGCCCGATCGTCGTACTACGCCTGGATCAGTGCCGCCGACCAACGAGCAACCCGCGCTGCTGCCGATGCCGACCTCGCCACCCGGATCCGCGCGGTCCACGACGCCGACAACACCTGCGGGCGGCCCCGGATCACCGCCGAGCTCAACCACGATGTACCTGCCGGAGCACGGATCAACCACAAACGCATCGCAAGGATCATGCGCGAGAACAACATCGAGGGCTTACGGCTTCGCCGCCGGCACCGAACGACCCTGCCCGACCCTGCCGATACCCCAGCCCAAGACCTGGTCCGCCGCGATTTCACCGCGTCGGCACCGAACACCAAATACGTCGGCGACATCACCTACCTGCCCTGCGGAGACGGCGAGTTCTTGCAACTTGGCCACGGTGATCGACTGCTTCTCCCGCCGCGTGGTCGGCTGGTCGATCGCTGAGCACATGCGCACCGAACTGGTCGAAAACGCCCTCACCGCCGCAGCCGCGACCCGCGGCAGTCTCGCTGGAGCCGTCTTTCATGCCGATCGCGGAAGTCAGTACACCGCAAAGGCGTTCGCCGACCTGTGCACGAGGCTGGGCGTTACCCAATCGACAGGCGCAGTAGGCACGAGCGCGGACAATGCCCTCGCGGAATCGTTCAACGCAACCCTGAAACGCGAGTCACTGCAAGGCGCGGCCCGGTGGGAATCACCGCGAGCGGCGCGGTTGGCGGTGTTCCGGTGAATCACCCGCTACAACACCCTGCGAAGGCATTCCTACTGCGGCTACCTCAGCCCCGTCGACTACGAGATCGCCCACACACTCGATGGCGTGGCTCACGCCGCGTAATCACACACCCCGTGTCCAATCTCCGGGGTCAAGGCCCGACGCAGAACGCTGCTGCGTATGAACGCCTCGAATCGCGCTCCCGGGCTATCCTGGACTAGGTGACGATCGTAGGACGCTGGAAGAGGGGCGTCGATGGGCGACAAGCGGGGTGTTAGCCTGCGGTCTACAAGGGTCGGGCGTCGATTCAAGTCGATCGAGCTTTGTGCTGGCGCTGGAGGCATGGCGCTCGGCCTCGAGCAGGCAGGGTTCGATCCGCTGGTCCTGATCGAGAACCTGGGTATCGCCTGTACGACGCTCCGCACAAATCGCCCGAAATGGTCGGTGTTGCAGGCTGATTTGCTTACATTAGATCTTCGTACCCATCTCGATGCCGGTGACGGAGTGGACCTGCTGGCTGCAGGTTTGCCAAGAGTGCGGTCGGCGGCAACAGTCTCACGCCCACGTGGAGACGGATCCGAGTTGGCCTTGTTGGAAACCACCGGTCGCCTTGTGAGTGAACTACTTCCACGCGCCTTGCTGGTAGAGAACGTCCCGGACCTTGTGCTCAAGTCGGACTACGCCGAAAGTCGTTCCTACGTCGAGAAATACCTGATCCGCGCCGGATATGACTACCGATGGCTGGTGATCGATGCCTCCAACTTCGGTGTACCGCAACACCGTCTACTTGGACTGCTAGTTGCTTTTCGTGATCGCGGAATGGAGGTGTTCGAAATTAATCTCCCGACGGCGCCGCCGTCGTCCAATCTCACCGTCGGCTCCGTGCTCAGAGCATCAATGGGGTCGCGTGGCTGGGCAGAAGCAGATGTTTGGGCAACGTATGCCGACGATCTCGCACCCACGATAGTCGGCGGATCGTGGGACCGAGGCGGTGCAGATCTCGGCCCGAGCGGATCCCAACGTGCGTGGGCACGGCTCGGTATCGAGGGTAAGTCGCTGTGGGACGAACCACCCAGCTGCGACTTCAGATTCCAGCCGGATGTTGCCAACGGCCGAGTCCGACTCACCGTCGACCAGGTTGCGATTCTGCAAGGATTCCCGGTCTACTGGCAACTGTGCGGAAGAAAGACCGCACAGTATCGGCAGGTCGGGAACGCGACACCACCACCGGTCGCTCGAGCGATCGGGCAGGCGCTGATGTCCGCGCTCAAGCACTAGTGTGAACGGCCCCTCAGACCGACTACGATCCAGTGCTATGCCCGTGGCTTCTGTGGATCTCGATCAGGTGGACATGGTCGACTTGTTTGCCGGGCCAGGTGGGTTCGATGTCGCCGCGCGCTGGTTAGGTTTGAATGTGTACGGCTTCGAGTGGGATGCTGACGCTTGTGCGACACGCCACAAGGCGGGCTTCAACCACGAACTGCACGATGTGCGGGCGTTCGGCCCCACGTCGGTAAGTTCAGCAACCATCCTTACCGGCGGGCCTCCATGCCAGACGTTCACTGTCGCGGGCACTGGCGCTGGCCGGAAGGCGTTGGATCGTGTACTTGCCCTGATCGCGCGCATGGGCGCGGGCGACGATGTCCGTCCCGAGATCGCAGAGTTCGACGACGAACGGACCGGACTGGTACTCGAGCCGTTGCGATGGGGACTCGAAGCGCATCAGAGCGGCTCTGCCTATAGCACCATCGTGCTGGAGCAGGTTCCAGCTGTACTACCGGTGTGGGAGGCTATGGCAGAAGTTCTGGAGCGGATCGGTTACCAGGCTGATTTCGGTGTGCTCCATACGGAGGAGTTCGGAGTACCTCAGACACGCCGACGTGCGGTTTTGATAGCTTCCCTTGATGGAGAACGCAAACTGCCGAAACCGACGCATCGACGCTACCGAAAGGGGCGCGATCGCTCAGCAGGTGATGCAACTCGGCAACCATGGGAGACGATGGGAGACGCACTGCCGCACAGGCGTATCCCGTTCGAGGTCGTGTCCAACTACGGCACAGGCGGTGACCCCAAGCTCCGAGGCAGACGAACGTCATATCAGCCCGCCGCAACCGTGACGGGGAAGATCTCGCGTAATCGCGTGATCGCCAGTGGCCAAGAGAGCCGGTTCAAGCTGGAAGAGGCCGGTCGTCTACAGAGCTTCCCGCTGGACTATCCGTGGTCAGGTGGTGCGGTCGCACAACAAATCGGTAACGCCGTACCTCCAGTCTTCGCACTACATGTCCTCTCGGCTGCCTTAGGTAAACAGATTGACGGCGAAGACGTTAGGCGGGTTCTCGAGGTCCCTTGGGCTGAAGTACAGCGGCGCACACTTGCGGGCGAGCCGGCTCTACTCGCTGGACGGTTGCCGGACCTCGCCCAAAGCTGAAACCAGCCCCATATGGACGCATTCGGTCGAGTGCATGCTATTCGCACCAAGTCGCCCCGCCGAGTCAGGTCGCGCCGAACGGTCAGAACGGCGCCCGTCTCAATAGCTGGACGTTGCCTGCCTGGTTTCGTCCAGCACCCCGTCCAGGAGCCCACGAACGTCGCTTCCCCCCAATACAAGCTGGCGGTCGAGTAGGCGGTTCGCCGTCTCACACGAGGTCTCGCTGACAAGCGAGCACCCGTGGCACGCTGAAAGATTCAGTTGCGATGCACCCTGGCTGTCGCTCTCAATACAAACCGGGTCGTTCGAACAGAAATCGGCATCCTCGAGCGCTGACACCAGCAGTGAAACCAGCTTCTTTGGCTCGCCAAGTCTGACGAGGCCACCGAGTGTTCCCTGCGCGTCGCCTGCCGCGGTGTATATCAAGATTCCGGCAGTCTTGTCCGAACGGTCCGAATTCGCATAGATACGTTCCTGGAGCGCGGCAGATGCGTAGCCGCTTTCGAAAGCCAGCCTGCGGATGAGAAGATGAGCGAAGGTGTGCAGCGCGATATAGCGCGGTTCGGCGGCATCCATGCGCTTCTTTGCCCACTCGACGCCCGCACGACGCTGCGCCAGGATACTCGCACGGGCTTGAACCTCCGGCAAAGACTCCCATTCGGACAGAACCTGCTCATCGAACCGAAGGAATACCCCCTCTCCGAACATCTCGACGGCCGGGTAGGTCGGGTATCGGTACCTATTCGGACCGATATCCGCCGGAACCAGCGCAGCGTCGGCGTCATAACGGCGAAAACCTCGCAGCGCTCGAACCTCTCGGACTCGGCGGACCTGCCCGACCCCGTTGACAACTTCGAGCAGGCTCTTCGGCCCGTCCACCTCACGAAGCGAACGGCCATCGACCACGAACTCTCCTCCACTGGTGTCTCGCCGGGAGGAAAGCTTCTCTACGAATGCCGCCCATTCACCATCTTTGAGGTCGAGCAGCATTTCATCGGCAGTAGCGTCCTTCCCTGCGGCAACGGCGAGAACCGCATCGGCGGTTACGCCGAACTCCTCGGCGATCCAGCCTGCGACCATCTCGGCTTGGGGTCCACCGTTGTCGGCAACGAGCCTGTCAAAGTAGACGTGTCCTCGAATCTTGTCGGCGACTCGAGCTGATTGCGGGCGCTCCTCCGGGATGTCGAGTGCGGAGATCCGCTCCGCGATGTAGTTGCCGGTAGCGCCTCGCTGCACCGCTACGAGCGGATGGGAACACGGCTCCCTGCCGATCGTGTCCTCATGCTCCCAAGGCTGTCGGCTCCCACACCGAATACCGTCACGGCCAAGCGATCCTCTGCCGACGAGCTCTGCGAAGGAACGCGAGTTTCCGCACCCATAGCAAGTGACAACGAGTGATCCGAGTCCTTCCCCTCGTGAAGCAACCTTGCGAAATCGCAACTCCTTGTAAGCTCGGCATACGCGTACCGCCTCATTCAGCTCCGCTTCGCGTCCGCGGTGTGCCCACTGAAACCAAGGAATGTCCTGTATGTGACTGCCCTTCTCGCAGACTGCAACGAACCTCATAGGGACCAGCAATCCACCGCATTCACAGTGGTTGTCCCATTTTCCCTTCTTGCGCCCCGTGAGCTTTGAGAGCTTCCCACATCGCTCACAGAACCGCCACGCTGGAAACCTCCAATACAGCAGCGATGCCGTGGTCTTGCCAGTGCGACCAGCGTGCGTAGGAGGCTGCCTGAGGACGCCCGCTCCAAGTCTGGCCATAAGCCGCTCGCACACGACTTCCGACGCAGTCTTGGTGTCCCACCACGATGTGTCTGGCGCCATGAGTGACTCCCCGCGGATATCGGTGATCGCGCCTACGCCGAACGGTGTGATCGTCTCCGAAAGTCGGAGATCATGCTTGATCTTTTCCACGGAGCACCTCCTCCTGCGGTTCCTGGACTTCGACGGCCACGTTCGGCTCGACAGACCTCATGGAGTCACCCACGAGCCAACCCTCGCCCGGTTGTCCGAACCTCTTGAGCAATGCGCCGGACTCGGACTTGGAACGACGCTCATATCCGAAACCCTTCTTATCTTCCCGTGCCTGAGAAGCCCGTCGATCCCAATCGCGTAGCAACCTCCACACTGCTTCCTCGGTCTCGCGAAGCTCGATCGGCTCGGACTTGTCGACATAGGAGAGAAACTTCTTCACCAGCCGCTCTACAACATGGCTGAAGCGGTCGTCCTGGAGGTCGAAACGAATGGCTCCGTCGTTGGCAGCCAAAGGCGAGATCGACTGCCGTAGCAAAGCTACGACGGCCCCGGCGAGCGATCGATCACGCGAGGCCAATGACCACGGAGTTACGCTCGTCGGTTCTACGCTGCGGTATAGCGCCTCGTGGTACCCGCGGAAGGACTCGAAGTGAGAGCGGTCCCGCGCTCTGCTGGAGCGGAACAGTGTGACCACCACACCCCGAATATCGCCTCGTCCAACACGACTGGTGGCTTGGATGTACTCCGCGGTGGTCTTGGGCTGCCCGACCATGAGCATCACCGCGAGCCGCGGAATATCGATTCCGACGGACAGCATATTCGACGAGAGCACGACGTCCACTGCCTCATCGGACGCGTCCGCGCGCGTTCGCAACGCCCGAAGGTCATTGGGCAACTCTTCTGCGCCGCGCCTACTGGTAAGTTCGAGAACCTTCCCCGCCCTGATCTGTCGGAGCGGAATTCCGAGCCGCTCAGCTCTCGGTTCGAGGCGACCGTTGACATCGTCGACGACAAGAGTACTGGTCCGCCCCAGTTCCCGAAGGCTGTTGTGGTATAGGACCACGGTCCAATAGGCATCTCTGGGCGGACCATCAACGCCGTTGAGCGAGAGGGCACCCGGCAATTCGACGAGCGGGGTGACGGCGGAGATCACGGCGGATGGCTGCGACACTGACTGGGGCATCAGTCCGACGTACAGGCGCCCCTCTCCACTCTCGACAGGGCGGGAGAAGAACGTCCGATCATCATCGAGTCCGGAGGGCGGATAGAGAGCGACCTCCCGTCCGTACAGTCCTTTGACCTGATCGTCAGAGGCCCTGATTGTGGCTGTTGAGGCGACGATCTTCGGTGTGGTGCCTGAACGACTCAGGAGCACTTGGGTCACCGCATCGAAGACAGCCACCGTCGTCCCCAGAGGGCCTGATAACAGATGCAGCTCATCTTGGATGATCATCGATGGCTGCTTGAACGTCGTCCCGATACCTAGCAAGCGTCCCGCCTCGGGCTTGAACTGGAGACGAGCGAACTTGTCGACGGTCGCGAGAAGAATTGTCGGCGGCTCCTCGTAGATGGCCTGGTCGACCACTTCGAGGGGGAGTCGGTCATGGAACTCGCACGCTGTGTTGACGCAGTACAGCACCGTGGCGCTGCCTTCCTGGCGCACGCCGTAGTCCGACGCGTTGCTACTTCTACTCTCCGGCACCAGAGCTGTCTGACACCACGGACAGCTTTCGACTTGGAAACCATTGGCCTCTTCGGGCCGCGCCGCCTTGATCAGTCGGTCGCGGGCCTCGAGTGCTTCGGTCTGAGTTCCGGGCGTGACTTCGTTTCCCACCCACAGCCCGATCGAGAAGGGCGGCATACCATCGACGGACGGGTGCTTCACACGCATAAGTTCCATGGCACAAATAAGTGCTGCTGCACGTTGGAACTGTTGCGACGTCAACAGCCGAAGTGTGTACCGCGTCAGTACTGCAGTTCCTCCTCCTGCCAAACCGTAGGCAAGTCTTCTGCGAAATATCTCGATCGCAGCGAGACCTAGATACGCCTCGGTCTTGCCGCCACCGGTCGGGAACCAGATCAGGTCGACGAGTTCTCTGTCGTCGTGCTCCGGATCGACGGTAGAGGCCAGCGCGATAAGCAAGAACCCGAGCTGGAACGGCCGCCACCTAGGCTCGCGTAGCACCTTCCCGTCGACCTTCTGGCTTTGAAGCATCTGAAGCCTCATGGCTTCCATACCCAACCCAAAGGCTATGCGCAGCTGATCTCTATGAGGATCGCGCAGTACGTCCAGGCCTTGGACCATGCGATCCGCCGCTCGTTCAGATCGGCTGACGATCCGGCGTGCAACCGAACTATCTTTCCCGAATTCGTCCACCCGCGCACTCTGCTGAATCGTCCAACGCACGAAAGCTTCGACAAATGCTTGCAGCGAGGCGAGCACGGTGTCAGGACTCTCACTAATCGTGGTGAGGTACTTCAAATCCAACGCCTGGGCTTCCGCGGAACCTTCAGCGAAACCGGTTGTCTCAACCGCTGGAACGACGAAAGCGGGCACTGGGCTGAGAAACACTCGTGAGCAACCGTTCTCACCGAGTTCCCAATCAGCAGCCATACCATGTCCGACTGCGAACACCTTGCGGTTCCGGTACCGAACCCGGAGCTCCGCAGCCTCGGGGTCAGCATCGAACGCCCGAGTCATGTCGTACTCGAGAACGTGTCCGTTGACCGGTCGGACGCCCAGATCTGCCTGAAAGAGCATAAGCGGCACATCGTGCCTCTCGTCACCGGTTGACCGTGTCTGTACACGGACATGCACGGTCACGAGCTGAGCACCCTTGTAGTCTCGCCATCGCGCACCGATCTCTAGAGGTACGCGATCGGCCATGAGCCGGCGAGGGCCAGTCCCTTTTGAGAGGGCGAGATCGGTGAAAGAGTGCGGGGTCCGCTGCCACCTTGGAGGGCCATCGCCTTCGACTTGTGTATATGTGCCACAGGCGAAGTCGACGTGCACCGTTTCGGCACCGGTTACAAACGATACCGCCACCGAAGACGGCCGCCAGTCCTCGGCGAGAGGAACAGCTGCACCCGACTCTTCGACATCGCCGTCGACGACATCTGCATCGACGTCCTCGATTTCCGGTCCCCTCCCCTCGCCCGGCCTCACGCCGCCACCTTCCAGAGGAAAAAGCATGCCAACTGCATACTGCCTGTAAGGAGGATTACCAACGGTCTCAGTAGGGCCTCCTTCCGGCCCAACCAACGACGCTCGGAGATGGCCGAGGGCTTGTTGCTGCGCTACCGTGAGATTCACTGACGAACCTTCCGAAGAAGGTCTTGTAGCCGCTTCCTGTCACCTGCGGTAACAACAATGTGCAGTGTGACGCGGGCCCGAGTGACCGCCACATAGAACGCTGCGATACCGCTGTCGTCGAGCTTTTCTGGCAAACCGCACACCACAACGTGCTCGGCTTCGAGCCCCTTCGCGTACCGCGGGCTGGTGACCACGAACTTCGCGTCGCCAATCTGCGGCGCCGCAGTCGACGAGGTGTCGATGATCCAGATTTCATCCCGCCGCGCTCCATCTCGGACCAGCTTGCGTGCAACGCGTTCTGCCGTCGATACGCCGGCCTCGTCGGCAGCGTTGTGCCAGTACACCTTGTCGCCGTTGACGATGCCCGGATCTCCAACGTCAGCCCGCAGGTACTCCTGCACCACGTGGACAATTGCGCGAGTATTTCGTACATTCTTTCGTAGTTCGAGCTGGGTTGCCTCGGTCTTCACCAGATCACAAACCTCGCCGTCGAACTCCCCGTCAACGTGCGCCTGGTTGTTCGGGTCGAGGAACATCCTCCAACGTCCGCCAGCTCGACCCCCGCGAATCACCTGGTCCAGGGCATCCATACCGTCCGCGTTCATGAGATCCTGCGCCTCGTCCACGAAGACGGCGTCGTACTGCCTGCCTTCTGCGAGGTCACCGAAAGGCATCAGATCGATGTCCCAGTCTTCAACCAGAGGACCGAAGAAGCGAGTAAGCGCGGGCGATCGGTATGTGATGAGGACAGCTCTTCCCTCGCCAACCTCCTGCTTCGCAGCCTCCGCAAGAATGAGAGATTTCCCGGTACCCGCACCTCCGAAAACCAACATGCGTGGGTTCATCGCAAGTGCTGCAAGTACTTCAGCCTGCCCAGCCGTCGCACGGTTCTGTTCTTCGATCACAGCGCCACGCTGAGCGTCGACGGCAGGGAGTCTGGTGAACTCCCCAAAGAGACGAGTGCGCAATAGGTCCGCACTCGCCAGCTTCTGTCGCGGGGGCGCCTTGCGCGATCCTTTCACAACCGCACTGAGCGCCTCGGTCAGGTCGGCGACGTTCATCGTCTCCTTTGCCCACCAATGGCTGCTCTTCCATTCCATCGACGACGGAGGCGCCTCAATATCCGGAGTGATTACGACTGCTTCATGCGCAAACCAACCGGCCTTTTCCTCATCGAGGATGTCTCGCAGAGCATATATCGCGCTCTGCGCCTGCTCCATCGGGGACTCCCTCAGCTTGTGCCAGTCGCCTCGACGGTCGACGCTGTACCAGGTGCCTTCGTGCTTGCGCACTCCACCACCCTTGACCTCGATCACGATTACTACGCCATTCCACAACAGGACAAAGTCAGCTTCTGCGTGCTGCTTCACAGAGTGACTGCGAAGCTTCACGGAGTGAAAAGCCACTGCGTCCCGCGGCCCGTCGACCTGTTGCAGAAGCCGCGCAACGCGGGTTTCCGCGGAGCTCGTAGTTGATATCTCTATATCCCGAAGGCTCGGAACCAGGATCATGCGTGCTGTTCCTTCCACAGATCCTCATACTCGCGGTAGCCGAGAAAATCGTTCACTGCACCGAAGTTATCTGCAACGTCCACGATCAGGCACTCTTCTTTTCCTCCGTTCGCAGGGCCTCGCAGGCCACGTCCAGCCATCTGAATGTACGAGCTGGGGCTGAAGGTTGGACGCGCAATGTAGAGGGCACGGACGCCCGGAGCATCGAATCCCTGGACGAGGAGGTCACAGTTGGCCAGGATCCTAATTTCTCCGTCATGGAATTTCTTGATTACATCACGGCGTTCTTGCCGACCCGTCTGACCACTTATTGCCGCGGATTCACTACCTCGATATCGCAGGGTAGCTGCGAGCACCTGAGCGGAGAGAACACTCGGCGTGAACACCAAGATCGGCCAATCGGGATTTTGGGATAAAATGTGATTGACCAATACCTTCATTCGCGCCTGGTCCTTGCCGAGACGCTCCAGCAGGGGGCGGTCGACTTTGCGGTTGTCCTGGATACTACGGAGTTCATCATCGCTCAAGTCCACATCCACACCAGGAAGAACCTCGTGCTTGACCTTGGCAAGAACCTCGAGTTTCTGCAGCTGGCGATAGGCATCTGATTCGAAGGCGGCCAGCTTGTTGTTACCGAACCGGGCGGCCAGCTCCCTGGTCTGTCGGCCGTCCTCGGCACGTCCCTTGAACGGCGTCGCCGACAGCCCGACGAGCGGGCGCTCCCAATTGTGACCGTCTACACCCAGCCATCGGAAGATCTGAGTATAACGCTTCGAATTTCCAGCCCGGTGCGCCTCGTCGACAAACACTGCTGCCGCGTGACGGAGCCATTGATATTGTGATTGTTCTAGGATTGCTTCCAGCTTGGCATCTGTCGCTACAACGACACTGAACTCTGTGTCAGGCTCGTGGACGGTGTTGTTCTCCCAAAGGCGCCCAATCGACAGCGGCCTCTCATCGGCAAGATGTCGCCAGACTATATCGAAGGTTTGCACGGCCTGTTCACACAACTCGGTGGACTGCGCGATCCACAGAACCGTTCCGTTCATGACATCGTCTTTGAAGAGCTTCAACACGGTCTCCGTGGCGACTCGTGTCTTTCCAGCACCGGTTGGAAGCTCAACCATGCACTTCTGCGCCGGACCCTTGTCCGAGGGCTGGGTTAGAACGGTTCGAAGCTTCTCGCTGATCTTCTTCTGGTACGTGTGCAGACCATTCAGATTGACAGCACCCGGCACAATGAACTCATTAGCCTGTGGCTCTGCCCGTCGGCCGGCGTACTTTGTGCCGAATCCCATTTTGCGCAGCCAGTCAATAGTCTTACCGCCCCCCGACCATCCAGTGGGCACGTCTGTGTAGCCCTCGAGACGGAATTGATCGGCGAGCTGCTTTACGGAGTCACTTCCATACACGGTTAGAAAAAGTCCGGCAACCGAAGATGAACTATCGACCAAACCCTGCGCCTCAAGCGCCTGCCATAGGCCGCGGGGCAGATTCTCCCTCAATGTGTCATCGCCGAAGAATACGCTCAACCGCTCCGCATCGTTCTTTGCCGCACGCGCCTGCTGACGCCATCCTTCCAGCTGCTGATTCAGTGCCATCTTTTCGACGTTGTCGAGGTCAGCATTAGACATTCGCAGCCCAAAAGCGTCGTTGACAATCTCGAGGATCTGGCGCTCGCTTAGATCATTGGGCACAACGAGCGTCAACCCATCCAGATACCATGGCAGCGCCTGATCCTCCACGCCGTCCTCTGTTGTCACGCGCTTGGCGATGTGTAAAGCTCGAGCGACTTTCGCGTGGGAGAGCTTGTCGGCGTCGAACAGCCACGACTCCTGAAGCCCGGGGTACAGGTCCACGACAGGATCCGGCTCCTGCCGACCTTCGACGATCGTTGAAAAAGAAAAACTGTCCTCGAATCGCCTGCATCCGACACGAGACACGAACTCATCGACTTCCGCCTCTGGTACCCGAAGATGAGGCTTCTGCTTCTGACTGAGCAGCATCTGTTGTTCGTCGTTGCTCGCGAGATAAACTAAACCCGGCCTGCGCCCCTCGATTGCATGACCGACTTTGGCAGGAATTTGCGGCGGATTGCTGTCGGCATAGGCAATCTTGCTTGCCTGTAGCACAAAGGTAGCGAGAGCCCCATCGCCGATACGCGATTTGAAGCTGCCCTGGCCGAGCGCTTCCCGAAGAACGTCGGCAGGCACATCGCCAAGGTTCCGTGGAAGGGCAAGTTCGTCCTCGAGCGCTCGAGGCCCGCGGTAAAGCGGAAGAAAATCCTGGAACTCCAGCATCGATGCCGAAACCACTTGCGACGGAGGCCGATATCCTCCGGATGACGAGACGAGCCCTTGCGTGTTGACCGCCCACCGTACCGGGGAGAGCACTTGCCATGTCTGTTGAGTATCAACATCCTCACAAGTCCAGCGAGGATTCTCATCCATTTCGAGAAGCCTACGCGTCCAGTCGGCACGGGTCGCCTCTGACGCACCCGATTCTGCCATCAGTAGCAACGCGGAGAACGGCCCCGCACCGGAGTATTGGTCGAACTCGACGTTCTCGATGCCGCGGTCGCCTGGGCCCAGCCGACCGTTCAGTTCTGCAAGCACGAAGTCGTAGTACCGGTCCGCGCAGAGCTCGTCCTCAAAAGGATAGTTGGCGATCGGCTCGTGAACTACACCAGCAGCCCAGGCCACCTCTGGCACACATCTGTTGCGGTCAAGACGGCGGCCGTCCAAGCCACCGCCAAGACCGTCGATATCAAGTACGCTTCTTGGCGTGGCCCATCCGCCATCGACGGTCGGCACCATGAGATGGCCCTTATTCTTGTCCTGCACGATACGCGCGGCTTGGTCCGGGCGGATATCCAGAACCGCATCCCAGAACTTCTCCTGGTCGTGAATTCCGGACGCTTGCGAAAGTGTGGCGATTCGAGCTCGCAGGATCGATTCAGGGTCGAGATCGCGAAACCCCTGTTCCCTGAGATTCTTCTCCACCCCACCGATCATGAGGAACTCGGGAACCACGAAGCTTGATCCGTCGAGCTCGATCTCATCCACCCGCTTAAGGAATACCTGCGGTCGGTCATTCAGCGACTTGAGGCCAGCGGTAGTCGGGATTACCTTTGCCCCTCGAATCCCTTCTATCTTGGGATGGAGGAGCACAAAGGATAGCGCAGCCGCAGCCGACGACGTATCTCCGGTGGCCCACTCTCGGAGCCACGACAGAATACCCCGAGTACGCACATGCTCAAGCGCCTTTATCTCATCACGGGTCCGCAGATCAACCTGTTCAGCGTCCCCACTGAAGACATACATCTGGCGAAGCCGTGCGATACGACGAGGTGTCGAGTAGCACCGCCAATGAGGGACGTCATCGCCGGTATTCGGCGCCTTGATCCACGCCTCGTGATCGCGACTGGTGGCATCCGGCACGAAGAAGCTCAACGGCGTCAGTTCTTCCGGAAGGCACAGTCTCCCTTGACCATCCGGGACAAGCGGAGACTGGGCAGCCAACCGCGGCACGTAAGCGGAAAGCAAGTCGTCACCGAATGAGAGGCTCTCACGCCCACGCGCAGGCATGTAGTCTAGATGTGCCGCGGGGTCGTCTGCCTGAACAACGCGAGGTAAAAGGTCTACGAACATCGACGACAAAGTCTGCACAATCTCTCTGTTGTACTTGTTGTGCAGCAATGTCGTGCGATCATCATTCACGCTCCACGGTGCGTTGAATAGCGCCGAGGCCGTCGTCTCATCCTGCAGTGGGAAGTACGACCAGAACCTACCGGTCTGAAGGCCGGAAAATCGTTCCGGCATGGCGACCGTCACCTTGACCCGCTCGCGCGAGACCGCCTCACCTACCTCTCGACGCGCCTCGGAACTCGGTGAGTGCATGGACGTTTCGACATACCAGATACTGTTCTTTCCGTCCGGACGTTCGATCTCGAATTTTCCATGACCGAGCGCATGCGAGATATGGCTGGTTGCGAACTCATCACCTACTCCGACGACACGCAGATGCACCTCGCGGACAGCCTCGACGAACAGCAGTAACTCCGATCGAAACCCTTTTATCTCTTTCTGCAGATTCGCAATCTTGCGCAGGGCCGGCAGTTTGACGATCGTTGCAGCCCATTGCGAGAGCTCATTGAGAATCGGATCGTTCGCAAATTCGCTCTCGATGTTCCGGATCCGTGTCGCAGTGCGGAGGACAGGAAACCTTCGCGCCTGCGCACCGACTTCGCGAAGCGCACGGTTCGCCTCAACGGAGTTGTACTCGAAAGACACGGAACGACTGAACACCTGTGGCTTGTCGGTCACCGAGAGGACTGACTTGAACCCGAGGCCGAAACGTCCGATCTCGTCACCCCGCTTCCCGCTGAGGTGAGCGTGTGCGAGGGCTGTCAAGCCACTGCTGGAGAACGGGCGCCCCGCGTTGGCGCAATACAGCGTGCCGGCTGACAGGTCAAGGACGATCTCGACACGACCGTCGGTGCTGGTACTGGGCGTACCGGTCATGGCGTCGGCCGCATTCTGCACAAGCTCGAGCAGCGTACGGTTCGAGTACCCACCGACCCTGATCGACTCCTCGTGGTTGGCGTGCTCCATCACCAGGTTCGGATTCGCTCTGTACGATTCGATGGCCCGGGCGAAGAGCCCTTCGAGCTCGCCCACAAGGGCGCGATCCGGCATCCACTGGCTCGCTGTCATTTCGGTACCTCCCCTGACTCTGACTCAGCAATACAGCTGCCAGACCTGGACTTGCACTAACCCCTGCGTGTCGGCACCCCTGCCGACGGTGTGCCAGCAACGTGGTTCGCCAGCTTGGCGCAAACTCTATATCCCTCCCGGGAACGATTGTTACTCCTTGAGTCACACCGCAGCGCCCACGCACTCCCGCAAGGTCGATCATCGCTCAGCAACGTCCCGTCGAAGGTCCCGGCTGTTGGCACCGAGCGGTTGCCGTCCGGCTGGCGGAATACCGTATGTATCGGAAGTTTACGACTGGGTAGGAGGTCGAGGCCACCAACCGGGCTGTCGCTTCCGTCGAAGTCCTCCCCGAGGTCTCCCGCGTGTCCGGGAGCCCGTGGGAGCTTCTCGTCGGCAGCATATCCCTTCGCCGACAACGGGATAGCGACGTCATCGCTGGACGGTGCGAGCGCCAGACGGCCAAACGGCTCGAACTCTCTTCGCGATCTCACGACACTGCGTTGGTGACTTGTCGACCGCGGCCTTCGAGGCCTTGCCTGCTGTTCTCGCCGCCCAGAACTCGATCTGAGATGTCGAGGTGACGATCCGACCGGCGTAGCGCCCGCTCCCTACACCGGCAGCAAACGGGTGATTACCGTGGTCAGTTGGTGGATGTTGCGGCATTCGTGCATGGAGACCAGGTCGGCGTACGCAGAGGCCGCCGAGTCGCCCGTGGTCCAGGAGCGGGCGGGTTCGGGGTTGAGCCAGTGGGCGTGGCGGGCTCGGGCGAGCATGGGGGTGAGGTGGGGGAGGCCGGGGTCGGTGCGGTTGGTGCGGGCGTCGCCGAGGATGAGCAGGGAGGTGCGGGGGCCGAGGGCGTCGAGGTGGTGGTCGGCGAAGGTGCGGAAGGCTTCGCCGTAGTTGCTGCTGCCGAAGCGGGAGACGGTGGCCTCGCGGATGATTCGGGCGGAGAGGCCGGGTTCGGGAGGTTCGCCGGGGGCGAAGAAGGCGGTGATCTCGTCGCAGGTGTCGACGAAGCCGAAGCTGCGGACCTTGCTGAACTGGTCTTGCAGGGCTTGGACGAGGTGCAGGGTGAATTCGGCGAATCCGGTGACGGAGCCGGAGAGGTCGGCGAGCACCACCAGGTCGGGGCGGCCGTGTTTGCGGGCGCGCAGCACCGGGTCGACGGGGACGCCGCCGGTCGCCATCGAGCGGCGCAGGGTGCGGCGCATGTCGATCTGCCCGCGCACGGCCTTCTTGCGGCGGGCCGCGAGGCGCGTGGCGAGCTTGCGCGCCAACGGATTCACTAGGCGGCGCATCTCGGCGAGGTCGCGTTCGCGTGCGCCTAGGAAGTCGACGCGGTCGACGGCGGATTCGACGCCGCGGCGGGCTATGTAGTCGGTGCCGCGCAGTTGGGCCGACCGCAGGCGGGCCTCGTTCTGCACGGAGGTGCGGAACGCTTCCACGCGGCGGCGGGCTTCGATCGAATGCACGGCGGTGTCGAGTTCGCCTGCTCCCGCCATGCCCGCGACGACGCGTTCGGTAAGTTCCTCCGGCCGAAGGGCTTTCATCGTCTGGTAGGAGGACCATCCCGCCCCGGAGGCGGTGGTCAGCGGGCGGGAACTCTGGCCGGCCGCTTGGACGCCGCCGTAGCCGCCGAGTTCGGTGAGGGTGGTGCGGGCGAGTTCGGTTAGAGCGCTCTGATCGTCGGCCACCAGCGCCGCGGTGAGGCGTTCACGCAGATCGTCGACGGTTTCGGCGGCGCCGGCGGGGACCGGGAGCTCGGCGGTCAGGAAGTACAGGTCGAAGAGCTGGTCGAACACCGCCCGCTGCCCACCGCGCCGCAGCAAGCACGCGGCCAACCCGGAGCGCAGCCGGGCCGGGTCCGCGGTGCCGAGTGCGAGCATGGCCGCTGCCGCGTCGAGGGTTTCGCTCGGCCCCGCGTTGATGCCGTACTCGCGCAGGAGTCCGACGAAGTCCACGAGACGATCGGTGGGCGTCGGAGGCCGTTCGGACGAGCGCTGCGCCGCGTGCTTACCGCTCATCGCGAATCGTCCTGCCCCAGACCGAGTTTCTCGATCGCGACGCGATGATCGGACTGGTGCTTCAACAACACCCCGAGTGTCGAGCGGACCACCGTTCCGGTCAATGTCCGGGTGCCGAGCGCGACGAGAGTCCTTGCCCAGTCCACGGTTTCGGCCACCGACGGTGATTTGCGCAGCGGCAGGGCCCGCAGTGCGCCCACCGTGCGGACGACGGGTTCGCCGAGTGCGGCGTCGAGTTCGGGGACCTTCGCGCGGACGATCGCGCGTTCGAGATCTGCTGTCGGATAGTCGATGTGGAGGTACAGGCAGCGGCGTTTGAGCGCTTCGGACAGATCGCGGTCGGCGTTGGAGGTGACGACGACGAACGGCTTGCGGACCGCGGTGACGGTGCCGAGTTCGGGGATGCTCACCTGATAGTCGCCGAGCACCTCGAGCAGCAGGCCCTCGAGCTCCACCTCGGCCTTGTCGAGTTCGTCGATGAGCAGCACGGTGCGGCCCGTGTTGCGCAGCGCCGCCAGCAGCGGGCGGTCGAGCAGGAACTCCTCGGTGAAGACGTGGTCGCGGGTGCGGTCCCAGTCACGCTCGTCGGTGGCGGTGATGCGCAGCAGCTGTTTGGCGTGGTTCCACTCGTAGAGGGCGCGCGCCTCGTCGATGCCCTCGTAGCACTGCAACCGAATCAGCTCGGCGTCGGCGCAGGTGGCGATCGCCTTGGCCAGCTCGGTCTTGCCGACGCCCGCGGGGCCCTCGATGAGCAGCGGTTTGCCGAGGTGGTCGGCGAGGAACACGGCGGTCGCGATGTCGAGCGAGGGCAGGTAGCCCGCCGCGGTGAGCCGCTCGGTCACCGCGTCCACCGAATCGAAGAACTTACTCATCGGTAGCCAGTGTAGGCAGGGCGGTGGAGAGGGAGCGCAGCACCGGCTGGACTCCACGCGCCCAAGCGCCAACCCGAGCCGGCTACAGGGTGGCCTCCACCAACCGGTGCCCACGGCCGACTGTCCCCGCACGCCCGACGCCGACCCAGCACGCCGGGAGGACACGCGCCCTCGAGCCCACGGCTCAGGCCACCAACACCCGCCCAGCACGCGGGAGGACTCATGCCCCCTCGAGCCCCAGCCTCAGCCACCGGCACCCGAGAGGACACGTGCGCCTCGAGCCCCGGCCTCAGCCACCTGCACCCGCCCCAGCACGCAAGGACACACGCCTCCCGAACCCCCGGCCCAGCCACCAACACCCGCCCCAGCACGCGGGAAGACACGTACCCCTCGAGCCGCAGCCACCAACACCCGCCCAGCACGCGGGAGGGCTCATACCACCTCACACCCCAGCCTCGGCCGCCTGCACCCGCCCCGACTCGATCGCCTCCACCAACGCCGCCCGATCCACCACCGTCTGCTCGGCGTACGCGAGCGCGAACTCCTCCATCGCGCGATCGAACGCTTCCCCGCTCCCCAGATACGCCGCGATCGCCACCCGATCCCCGGACCGCGCGTGCGCCCGCGCCAGCACGCGACCGCACAACTCCGCGTAGCGCGTCAGCGTCCCGGCCGACATGTCCCCCACCTCCGCCGACCCCTTCATATCGCGCAGCTGCCGCCAGTAGAAGAACCGGCCTTCGGGCCCGGTGGCCCAGCCGAGGAAGATGTCGCCGGCGGCCTGCATCACACGCTGACCGTGCACCACCCGATGCCCTTGGTGCCGGAACCGGCTCGGCGCCAGATGTGGTGCCAGCACCGAGGTTTCCGCCTGTTTGACCTGCAAGAACAGCGGCGCGCCGGAATCGCGGTCGGCGAGCAAGGCGATGAAGCAGCGGGTGCCGACGCTGCCGACGCCGACCACTTTGCGGGCGGTCTCCAGGAAGCGATACCGGTCCAGCAGCACGCGCCGCTCCTCCGGCAGGCTGTCGCGGAATTCGGCGAACACGTCCGCGACCGCGCGCTCGTCGAACTCCGCCACCGGCACCAGCAGCGGTGGCCGGTGTTTGATGCGCGGCACACCGTCGGGGCCGGGTTCGGTCAATTTCGTCAGCGCCTGCAAGCTGGTGCGGTTGCGCGCGGCGTCGAGGCGTTTCGCCACGCGATCGCGTTGCCGCGGCTTGCGCACCAGCGCGGCGGCCTCCTCGGCGTCGATGCGCTCGTACCAGACGGTCAGGCTGTCGAGGGCGGCCAGCCGCGCCATCGACTCGCGGTACCCGCACGCGGCGGCCCGCGCGGCGCGTGCGGCCGACTCGTCGTCGAACCCGTTGTCCCTCGCCGCTACGGCGCAACTCGCCACGAGCCGTTTGACGTCCCATTCGAACGGGCCGGGCAGCGTCTCGTCGAAATCGTTGAGGTCGAACACCAGGGCGCGCTCCGGGGAGGCGAACACGCCGAAGTTCGACAGGTGCGCGTCGCCACAGAGTTGCACGCACAGCCCGGTGCCGGGGGAAGCCGCCAGGTCGCCGGCCATGATGGCCGGCGCTCCGCGCAGGAAGGGGAACGGCGCGGCGGCCATCCGGGAGTAACGGATGGGGACCAGGTCCGGCAGACGGGTCGCGGCCTGGCGCTCCAGGATGGTAACTGGATCGGTGCGGTGGGTTCCCGGCCGCCACGAGCCGAGGGAGGATCTGGGTACTTGCTTGCGGATGGCGCGACCTGTTGCGAGGGCCGTGCGGTCGGCGTGGATGACGGTCGGGTTCGCCATCATCCCAGTCTGATCCGGTCGGTGGGCGGGAGCAAGCACCACCGCGCCGCGGCCGGCGCCACGTCGGCGGGAGGACGAGGCGCGCGGAAGAACTAATGTTGCCCTGAATTCGCCACTGCTCACCACCGGATTCGGCGACCCGCACCTACCCGCGCGCGGCACCCGATCCCGCTGGGCGACAACGGAAATCGCCGCTTCTCAGGGTGATCCCCTAGGACACCCGAGGGGCCTCCCTTCCACCGTGTCCTCCGAAGGACTGAAATTCTTCTCGAATCCGGTCCGACTTGCTGACCTTTCGCAGCGAGTGCGCAACAGTGGGGTTGTGCGGTCGTCGCGCCGAGTCGGGTCGGGCAGCGCAGGTGACCAGCCACCATTCCGACCTTCCGCCCAGCCCAGGTGGCAGGTCCATCGAAAGGATTCATGATGTCGACGAAGACCTCGGCACAACGCACCGTGGCCCGCATCGCCATGGCGAGCGTCGTCGCCGCGATCCCCTTCACCCTCGCCGCCGCACCCGCCTCGGCCGAACCGGCGTCGCCGTCGGTCACCGAGGTCCGCCACGACAAGTGGGACAAGCACGACCGCGACAAGTGGGACAGGCGCGATTGCGGCCCGTGGGGCTGGCACAACAGCTGGGATCCGTGGAACAAGTGCGATCGCTGGCCCGGCCACAACCCGTGGGGCCCGCCCTTCTGGCGTCCGTTCCCCTCCGGCTCCTTCGGCAGCAGCTAGCCCCAGCACCTTCCCCGCCGACGGCCTCGGGCCGATCGGGCGATGAAACGCGCCCGCGGGTCGGCCCGTGCCCTCCCTCACGGTCACGACAGGACTCACATGACACCCCAGCGCCGCCTGCTCGCCCGCCTCACCGTGGCGGCCGCGCTCGCCGCCGCACCCCTGACCGCACTCGCCCTCCCGGCCGCGGCCCACGCCGGCCCACCCTGTGCCCACCACGGCACCGCCGCGTGCGGCCACGTCTCCGACTACGAACTGCCGAGCATGGCCGATCCCAACAACCCGATCAGCCCCATGAACCCCATGAACCCGGTCAACCCCGCCAACCCCCTCTACCTCTACCCCTGAGCCCGGACACGATGGTGGCCCGCTCCCCGAAAGGGAGCGGGCCGCCTTTGCAAATACCTATGTGCCAGTCGGTTTCGAGATGAGGGAATCGAGGCTCGCCTCGAGGTCGCGATCGCGATGAAATCCTCGTTCCGTGATCAGGCGGACCGCCGTTCGTGCGCTTCGGACATCGTCATCGGTCGCCACGGCGAGTAATTCACGCAGGTCCGCCAAGTCCTGGGGTCTGGCGGAATCGTCTCGCGACAGTATCTTCAGCGCGATGAGGTGCCCGGTTGTCGCGACCGGGAGCGTGAATTCGGGCACGATTGCCAACTCCTCCGCGGCATCGACGATCTCCGGCTCGATTCCAGAGCTCGCGAAGAGAAGGTCCACAAGAACCGGGACACCGCCGAAGGCTCGACGCAAACGGATCGTTGCGAGTCGGCCGTTGTCGTGCTCGACGGACGCGTACATGACGTATCCCGCGTCGAACATGCTGCGTACCAAGGCTTCCGCGGCGCCGTCATCGGCTACCGCGACGGCCAGGTCGATGTCCTGGGTGAACCGGGGGATCGAACGAGCGGACACCGCGAACCCACCGACGAGCGCCCAGCGATAGCCGAGTCTGTCGATATCGGCGGCCGAACGACGCAGCGCCGCTTCGAGCGGGTTCACGCGAATCTGGTGGACGGACGACCGGTGGCATCGCCGGCAGGCGCGCCCGGACGGGACAGCAGCCAGGCGTGCACCTTGGACTCGATCTCCTCCGTCGATGCGGCCGGAAAGATGCGCCGCATGCGAGTTCGGTACATCTGCACGCCGAACTCCGACATCTGCAGCGCGAGCCGGAGCCGCTGAGCTGGTGTTCCTTCCGTCACTCCTCGAGGTTACCCAACAGACACCGAGGGGCCTGCTCACACGCGGTGAGCAGGCCCCTCGGTCGAACTGCGAAACTCAGGCGGTTTCGGTGATGGGGCGGTCGACCCAGCTCATCAGGCCGCGGAGCTTGGCGCCGGTGACCTCGATGGGGTGCTCGGCGTTCTGCTTGCGCAGGGCCTCGAGCTCCTTGTTGCCGCCCTCGACGTTGGCGACGAGGCGCTTGACGAAGGTGCCGTCCTGGATGTCCTTCAGGATCGCCTTCATGCGCTCCTTGGTGTCGGCGTCGATGACGCGCGGACCGGACAGGTAGCCGCCGAACTCGGCGGTGTCGGACACCGAGTAGTTCATGCGCGCGATGCCGCCCTCGTACATGAGGTCGACGATCAGCTTCAGCTCGTGCAGCACCTCGAAGTAGGCCATCTCCGGCGCGTAGCCGGCCTCGACCATGACCTCGAAACCGGTCTTGACCAGTTCCTCGGTGCCACCGCAGAGCACGGCCTGCTCACCGAACAGGTCGGTCTCGGTCTCTTCCTTGAAGGTGGTCTTGATGACACCCGCGCGGGCGCCACCGATGGCGGCCGCGTAGGACAGCGCCAGCGCCTGGCCCTCGCCCTTGGGGTCCTGATCGACGGCGATGAGCGCCGGAACGCCCTTGCCGTCGACGAACTGACGGCGCACCAGGTGGCCGGGGCCCTTCGGCGCCACCATCGCGACGGTGACGTTGGCGGGCGCCTTGATCAGGCCGAAGTGGATGTTGAGGCCGTGGCCGAAGAACAGCGCGTCGCCGTCCTTCAGGTTGGGCTCGATGTCGTTGGTGAAGATCGAGGCCTGCGCGGTGTCGGGCGCGAGCACCATGATCACGTCGGCCCACTCCGAGACCTCGGCGGGGGTGCCGACGGTCAGGCCGGCCTCCTCGGCCTTCGGCCGCGACTTCGAGCCCTCGGCGAGACCGACGCGCACGTCGACGCCGGAGTCGCGCAGGCTCAGCGAGTGCGCGTGGCCCTGGCTGCCGTAGCCGATGACAGCGACCTTGCGGCCCTGGATGATCGACAGGTCGGCGTCGTCGTCGTAGAACATCTCGACTGCCACAGTGGTTGTCCCTTCTCCTCACGTGTGTGAGGAACTTTGCCCAGCGTTCTCGCATCGTGTGCCCCGCGTGCGCGGGGCACACGAGAACCAGGGGCGACTATGAAAATCTGTCGGTCGGTCAGCGCGTCGCGGTGATGGACTTCGGACCGCGGCCCACCGCCACCACACCGGACTGCACGATCTCGCGGATGCCGTACGGCTCCAGCATGCGCAGCAGCGCGTCGAGCTTGGACCGGGTCCCGGTGGCCTCGACGGTGAGCGCGTCCGGCGAGACGTCGATGACCTTCGCGCGGAACAGGTTGACCGCCTCGATCACCTGGGTCCGCACGCTGGCGTCGGCGCGGACCTTCACCAGGATCAGCTCGCGGGCCACCGAGGCGTCGGCGTCCTGTTCGACGATCTTGATGACGTTCACCAGCTTGTTCAGCTGCTTGGTGACCTGCTCGAGCGGCAGGTCCTCCACGGTGACCACGATGGTCATCCGGGAGATGTCCTTGACCTCGGTGCCGCCGACCGCGAGCGATTCGATATTGAATCCGCGGCGGGAGAACAGGCTGGCGACGCGCGCGAGCACGCCTGGCTTGTCCTCGACCAGGACGCTGAGGGTGTGGGTGCTGCTCATTCTGCTTCGGTCCCCTCGGTCTTGCCGTGCGTCATCGCCTCGTGGATGACGGCGGGCTCGGCGGCCTGCTCGTCCTCGTCGAACAGCGGGCGGATGCCGCGCGCGGCCATGATCTCGTCGTTGCTGGTGCCCGCGGCGACCATCGGCCACACCTGGGCGTCCTTGCCGACGATGAAATCGATCACCACCGGGCGGTCGTTGATCGACTGCGCCTCGCGGATGGCGGCCTCGACCTCCTCCTCCTTCTCCACGCGGATGCCGTGGCAGCCCAGCGCCTCGGCCAGCTTGACGAAGTCGGGGATGCGCAGCGTGTGCGTGCCCAGGTCGGTGTTGGAGTAGCGCTCCTCGTAGAACAGGGTCTGCCACTGGCGGACCATGCCGAGGTTGCCGTTATTGATCAGCGCGACCTTGATCGGCACGCCCTCGACGGCGCAGGTGGCCAGCTCCTGGTTGGTCATCTGGAAGCAGCCGTCACCGTCGACCGCCCACACTTCCTTGTCGGGCGCGCCCATCTTGGCGCCCATGGCGGCCGGGACGGCGTAGCCCATGGTGCCGAGACCGCCGGAGTTCAGCCAGGTGCGCGGCTTCTCGTACTTGATGAACTGGGCGGCCCACATCTGGTGCTGGCCCACGCCCGCGCAGTAGATGGCGTCGGGACCGGCCAGGCGGCCCAGCGCGTCGATGACGTACTCGGGCGAGAGCGACCCGTCCGACGGCGCGGTCCAGCCCAGCGGGTACTGGTCGCGCACACCGGACAGGTAGGTCCACCACTCGGTGAGGTTCAGCAGCGGCCCGTCGCCCACCGCGGGGTCGGACTTCAGCGTCTCGATGAGTTCGGCGATGACCTCGCGGCAGTCGCCGACGATCGGCACGTCGGCGTGGCGGTTCTTGCCGATCTCGGCCGGGTCGATATCGGCGTGGATCACCAAGGCGTCGGGCGCGAACGAGTCCAGCTGGCCGGTGACGCGGTCGTCGAAGCGCGCGCCGAGGGTGATCAGCAGGTCGGAGCGCTGCAACGCGGCCACCGCGCCGACCGTGCCGTGCATGCCGGGCATGCCCATGTTCAGGGTGTGGCTGTCGGGGAACGCGCCGCGCGCCATCAGGGTGGTGACCACCGGGATGCCGGTCAGCTCGGCCAGTTCCAGCAGCTCGGCCGACGCCTCGGCCTTGATCACGCCACCGCCGACATAGAGCACGGGGGCCTTGGACTCCAGGATCATCCTGGCGGCCTCGCGCACCTGCTTGCCGTGCGGCTTGGTGACCGGGCGATAGCCGGGCAGGCGCATCTCCGGCGGCCAGGAGAACGTGGTCTGCGCTTGCAGCACGTCCTTGGGGATGTCGACGAGCACCGCGCCGGGGCGGCCGGAGGCGGCCAGGTAGAACGCCTCGGCGAGGATGCGCGGGATGTCGTGACCGTCGGTGATCAGGAAGTTGTGCTTGGTGATCGGCATGGTGATGCCGGAGATGTCGGCTTCCTGGAACGCGTCGGTGCCGATCAGGCCGCGACCGACCTGGCCGGTGATGGCGACGATCGGAACCGAGTCCATCTGCGCGTCGGCGATCGGGGTCACCAGGTTGGTCGCGCCGGGGCCGGAGGTGGCCATACACACACCGACCTTGCCGGTGGCCTGCGCGTATCCGGTGGCCGCGTGACCCGCGCCCTGCTCGTGACGCACCAGCACGTGGCGCACCTTGGTGGAGTCGAAGAGCGGGTCGTAGACCGGGAGGATCGCGCCGCCCGGAATGCCGAACACGGTGTCGACGCCGAGCTCCTCGAGCGACCGCACGACGGACTGCGCGCCGGTGACCCGCTCGGGCGGGACCTGGCGGCGGTTCGCCGTGGTCGTCGGGGCAGCAGGCGTCGCCTGCTGGTTCGCCGAAGGCGCTGACCTGCGGGCCGAGGGCCCGGGCCGTGCGGTTGGTGCGCTCACCGTCTTCGTTCCTTACTTTTGTCGTTCTCGACTCCGGACAACACTGCTGTGCCTGACACGACCGGTCGGGCGACCCGCCGCGCCGGGCACTGCCCGAACACAAAAAAGCCCTCGATCAGCACAAGGCTGTTCGAGGGTGGCGCGTCGCAACGCGAGCTGACGTATTCGACTCAGGTAGTCAGGCTCAACGCTGGACGCGCCGGCCGATTACGAGCAACTCGTTTCGATTCACGCGCACGACGTTAAGCGGGCGTGAACCGAAGAGTCAAACAGTTGACCCGGTATGTCCCATTATGTGGGACGCCAGTGGTTGCTTGTGTCCGATTACCAGGATGCGAGGATGGTGGTGTGTCATCACCGCATCAGTCCGTGCCACCTACTGAATCGTCCCACACCGCCGCGGCGGGATCGGATACGGGTCGCGGCGACGTGAAGGTCATCCGAGTCACCCGGCTCAACTACCTGGGCGTGGTCGTGCTCGCCCTCGGCGTGTTCATCTTCATCGTCGGCTGGCCCGCCCTGCTCGGCTGGACGGCGATCCTGCCGCTGTTCGCGATCTACTGGATCGAGCGCACCCGCACCGTCGTGTCCGACCGGGGGCTGGATCTGCGCACGGTGACGAGCTCGCGGCACCTGGACTGGGACCGGATCCGCGGCGTGAGCATCCCGCCGCGCGGCTGGGTGCGCGCGCACCTCACCGACGACACCGAGGTGAAGCTGCCCGCGGTCAGCTACGACCAGCTGCGCAAGTTCATCGAGGCGTCGAAGGGACGCATCCCGGACCTGTTCGCGGCGGCCGCCGAGGCCGCGCGCGCCGAACGCGAGGCGCAGAAGCGGGCCGAGTCGGCGGGCGGGTCCGCGGACAGCGATTCGTCGGACAACAGCGGCGCGACCGGTGGCGGCTCGGGCGACAGCGGCTCCGCGAGCGGCGGCTCGGACTAGACACTCGGCGACGACCTTCCGCGGGCACCACGAACGGATCACACCTTCGGTGTTCACGGAATAATCTCCCGACCAAGCGGGTTGCGCCCAGGTACGCGCGGCTGACCTGCCACCAAGTGGGTTCGCCGGCAACCAGCGCAAGGCCAACCCCCAACCAACCGGGTAGCCCAACACGCAACAAGCTCCCCAGCCAAGCGGGACACCCACAGTTCGCGAAGCGGGACCCGGAGCGAACGCGGAAGGACCGCCGATGCGCAGCCCGGAGCGAATGCGGAGGGACCACTCCTCGGCGACATCTCCGGCTACGCGTACTCGATAGCCCGCACGGGCGCTCCGGACGCGCCGAGTCGGGGAGTAACGTAGACAGGCCGCCGAAATCGTTCGGCGCCGTCGCACCACAGCCCCCGCGACCACCCGAGGACCCCCCAAATGCCACCCCTTCGCTCACGCACCACCACCGCCGGACGCAATGCCGCAGGCGCTCGCGCGCTGTGGCGCGCCACCGGCCTCACCGATTCCGATTTCGGCAAGCCGATCGTCGCGATCGCGAACTCCTACACCCAGTTCGTGCCCGGCCACGTGCACCTGAAGGACGTCGGCGAGATCGTGGCCGAAGCGGTCCGGGCCGCGGGCGGCGTGCCCCGCGAGTTCCACACCATCGCCGTGGACGACGGCATCGCCATGGGTCACGGCGGCATGCTCTACTCGCTGCCCTCGCGCGAGATCATCGCCGACTCCGTCGAGTACATGGCCAACGCGCACACCGCCGACGCGCTGGTGTGCATCTCCAACTGCGACAAGATCACCCCCGGCATGCTGAACGCCGCCATGCGGCTCAACATCCCGGCCGTGTTCGTCTCCGGCGGCCCCATGGAAGCGGGCAAGGCGGTGGTGGTCGGCGGTGTCGCGCAGGCGCCCACCGACCTGATCACCGCGATCTCGGCCAGCGCCAATAACGCGGTGTCCGAGGAGGGCCTGAGCGAGGTCGAGCGCAGCGCCTGCCCCACCTGCGGTTCCTGTTCGGGCATGTTCACCGCGAACTCGATGAACTGCCTCACCGAGGCGCTGGGTCTGGCGCTGCCGGGTAACGGCTCCACGCTGGCCACGCACGCCGCGCGCCGTGCCCTGTTCGAGCGGGCGGGCCGGGTGATCGTCGACATCGCCAACCGCTGGTACCGCGACGACGACGCCTCGGTGCTGCCGCGAAACGTGGCCAACGCCAAGGCCTTCCGCAACGCGATGGCCCTGGACGTGGCGATGGGCGGTTCCACCAACACGGTGCTGCACACCCTGGCCGCCGCGCAGGAGGGTGAGATCGACTTCGATCTGCAGACCATCGACGAGATCAGCCGCCGGGTGCCGTGCCTGTCGAAGGTGTCGCCGAACTCGGACTACCACATGGAGGACGTGCACCGCGCCGGCGGCATCCCCGCCATCCTGGGCGAGCTGCGCCGCGCCGGACTGCTCGACCCCGACGTGACCACCGTGCACACCGCGAGCTTCGACGAATGGCTCGACACCTGGGACATCCGATCCGGCAAGGCGTCCGACGAGGCGATCGAGCTGTTCCACGCCGCGCCGGGCGGCGTGCGCACCACGCAGCCGTTCTCCACCGAGAACCGCTGGTCCTCGCTGGACACCGACGCGGCGGGCGGCTGCATCCGCGACAAGGAGCACGCCTACACCGTCGAGGGCGGACTGGTGGTGCTGCGCGGCAATATCGCGCCCGACGGCGCGATCCTGAAGACCGCGGGCATCGACGAGGATCTGTTCTCGTTCCAGGGCCCGGCGGTGGTCGTGGAGTCGCAGGAGGAGGCCGTGTCGGTCATCCTCGGCAAAAAGATCAAGCCCGGCGACGTGGTCGTCGTGCGCTACGAGGGTCCCTCCGGCGGGCCGGGTATGCAGGAGATGTTGCACCCCACCGCGTTCCTGAAGGGCGCGGGCCTGGGCAAGCAGTGCGCGCTCATCACCGACGGCCGCTTCTCCGGCGGCACGTCGGGCCTGTCCATCGGCCACATCTCCCCCGAGGCCGCCAGCGGCGGTGTGATCGGCCTGGTCGAGAACGGTGATCAGATCCGCATCGACGTCGCCACCCGCACGCTCGAGGTGCTGGTCGACGACGCCACGCTGGCCGAGCGCCGCGCCAAGATGGAGGCCCGCGAACGGCCCTGGCAGCCGCTGCACCGCGACCGCCCGGTCACCACGGCCCTGCGCGCCTACGCGGCGCTGGCCACTTCGGCCGACAAGGGCGCTGTCCGCCGCGTCCCCTGATCCGCGAAAACCGAACGGCCCCCGATGTTTCGGGGGCCGTTCGGCATTCTCGGGACGTATCTGCCGTGCGAGCGAGGATCGCCGCTCACATCGCGCCAGTACTGCGGCCCCACGTCGTCAGCGGGGATACGCCCCGGCACAACCCGAGACCGTCTCGCGACGGCTGCCTCGCGCGGTTGTGCCGGGCGCGCTGGTCAGTCGAAGGGCCCGATCCCCGTCAAGGGGTTGCCGCCGTGCAGGTACCAGTAGGTGAGCGCGGCGGCGGCGATCGCCAGCAGCAGGACGGCGAACGACCCCCAGGCGGGGCGGGTGGCCCAGCCGCGGTTGCGGTCCAGGGAGAGCCGGCCGGGGCCGGTGAGGATGAGGACGGCGGCCGCGCCGGCCAGGATGCTGTCGAGTTCCACGCCGGTCGGGGTGCCGCTGTTGTACTGGAAGCCGGGGATCATGCCCTGCTTCCAGGCCCACGCGTTCAGGATCACCGCGAGCACCGAGCCCGCGGCGAGCGGGGTGGCCAGGCCGAGGATCAGCAGGATGCCGCCGCCCACCTCGCCGACGGTGACCAGCACGGTGGACACCGTCGGGTGGTCCCAGCCGCCTTCGGCCATCATGTCGCGGGTGCCGTCCAGGCCGGGGCCGTGGAACCAGCCGGTCAGCTTCTGCAAACCGTGGTAGAGGAAGGTCGCGCCGACCACCACCCGCAGCAGGAGCAGGCCCAGATCCAGTGTGCCGCGCCGGTTCTCGGCCTCGCGCCGCCGCGCCGCCTTGCTCGGCTCGCCCGGCGCGTTGGCGGCGGGCGGGATGCTGGCGTAGGAGTAGGTCGGCGAATCGTCGGCGGGGAAGTCGGCGGCCCCCGGATTCTTGCCCGTGCCCGGCACGTCGGGGTCCAGGCCGAGTTCGTCGTCGGTGCGCGGTAGTTCGCCCGGCGCCGGTTTGGTCAGGTCCGGTTGCGGGAACTGTTCGGTCGGCGAATCGAACGGGCTGGTGACGCCGCGGCCGGTGGTGGTCGCCGAGGGCTGCTCACCCGTCGCGGTGTCGTTCGGCTTGTCGGTCACAGGCGCGCCTCACTGGTTTCCGGCTCCCCCGCGCCGATGGATCGCTCACGCTCGGTCATGGGTGTACACCCTATGTCGCGGCGGGCGTGCGCGGGAGTCCGGCGGTGACGGCGTGTCAACACGCACCCGGGAGCGGCGCGCCTGCGGGTATTTCCGTAACGTCAGGGGCATGAGATTGGTTGTCGTGGGACGTCTCGTCATGAGCGTGGCACTCGGGGTCGCCGCGCTGTCCGGGTGCGCCCGGTTCGATGACTCCGCGTCGAGCCCGTTCACGCCCGAGCCCACGTTCAACCCGGCCAACCCGAGGCCGCCGGAGGACAGCGGACCGTCCACCACCCGCCCCAGCGGTCCGTGCATCGATCAGGACCCGGCCGTGGTCGCCACCTGCCTCGACACCACCGGCGGCCTGGTCGGCATCGGGGAGGGCGCGCTGGTCGCCGAGCGGCGCACCGGGCGCATCCTGAAGGTCGTCGACCCCGACACCCCGCCGGTCGAGGTGGCGCGGGTCGAGGTGGACGGCTCCGGCGACGGCGGCCTCACCGATATCGCGCTCTCACCGAGCTACCGCGAGGACGGCCTGCTCTTCGCCTACATCACCACCGCCTCGGACAACCGGGTGGTGCGCATCGCGGAGGAGGGCGAGCCGAAGCCCATCCTGACGGGAATCCCGAAGGGCGCCACCGGCAATCGTGGCGCGATCGAATGGGCCAACCCCGGCCAGCTGCTGGTGCTCACCGGTGACGCGGGCAATCCCGGCCTGGCCACCTCGCCGTCGTCGCTGGCGGGCAAGGTGCTGCGGCTGAACTCCCCCGCGCCCGGTTCGGCATCGCCGGAGATCGCGGTGTCGGGCATCGGCGTGGCGGGCGATCTGTGCCGCGACGGCGACAGCGGCGTGTGGATCACCGACCGCACCCCGGCCGTCGACCGGTTGCAGCGCCTCGGCAACGACGGCACGGTGATCACCGGGTGGACCTGGCCCGACCGCCCCGGCGTCGCGGGCTGCGCGGCGGGTGGCGACACCGTCGCGGTCGCGCTGACCTTCGCCAACGCGCTCGCCATCGCGACCGCCGACCCCGGCACCCGCACCATCACCACCGCCCCGAGCATGCTCGCCCAGGACCGCTACGGCCGCCTCAGCGGCGCCACCATCGGCCCCGACGGCAACGTGTGGGTCGGCACCGTCAACAAGTCCGACGGACAGCCCGGCCCCAACGACGACCGCGTCGTCCGCATCCCGCCGGATTCCGCGGGCGGCACCGGACCGGACTAGAAGAAGCTCGCCCGCGACCGGATTCGGTCGCGGGCGGTTCCGATGCTCAGGAGCAGGCGGCCAGCACGAGTTCACGGACGCGGGCGGCGTCGGCCTGGCCCTTGGTGGCCTTCATGACGTCGCCCACGATCTTGCCCGCGGCCTGCACCTTGCCGGAGCGGATCTTGTCGGCGATATCGGGGTTGGCGGCCAGCGCCTTCTCCACCTCGGCCTGCAACGCGCTGTCGTCGCTGACCATGCCCAGGCCCTTGGCCTCCACGATGGCGGCGGGCTCACCTTCGCCGGCGAGCACGAAATCGACGACCTGCTTGGCGACCTTGCTGTTCACCGCCTTGGCCTCGACCAGCGCCGCCACCTCGGCGACCTGGGCGGGCGTGATCGGCAGGTCCTCGAGGGCGACCTCGCGCTCCTTCGCCTTCTCGGTGAGGTAGTTGACCCACCAGGAGCGCGCCTCGTTGGCGGGGGCGCCGGCTTCGACGGTGGCGATGATGGCGTCCAGCGCGCCCGCGTTCACCACGTCGCGCATGACCTCGTCGGACCAGCCCCAGTCGGCCTGGATGCGGGCGCGGCGCAGCCACGGGTACTCGGGGATGGTGGCGCGCAGCTCCTCGACCCACGCCGCGTCGGGCGCGACCGGCTCGAGATCGGGCTCGGGGAAGTAGCGGTAGTCCTCGGCGGTCTCCTTGCGACGCCCGGGCGAGGTGGAGCCGTCGGCCTCGTGGAAGTGCCTGGTCTCCTGCACGACGGTGCCGCCGCCGGTGAGCACCGCGGCCTGGCGGCGCATCTCGTAGCGCACGGCGGTCTCGACGCTGCGCAGCGAGTTGACGTTCTTGGTCTCGGTGCGGGTGCCGAACTCGCTCGCGCCGACCGGCATCAGCGAGACGTTCGCGTCGCAGCGCAGCGAGCCCTGCTCCATGCGCACATCGGACACCTCGAGCGCCTTGAGCAGATCGCGCAGCGCGGTGACGTAAGCGCGGGCCACCTCGGGGGCGCGCTCGCCCGCGCCGGTGATGGGCTTGGTGACGATCTCGATGAGCGGCACACCCGCGCGGTTGTAGTCCAGCAGCGAGTGGCTGGCGCCGTGGATGCGGCCCGTCGCGCCGCCGACGTGCACCGACTTGCCGGTGTCCTCCTCCATGTGGGCGCGTTCGATGTCCACGCGGAAGGTGCTGCCGTCGTCGAGCACCACGTCGAGGTAGCCGTCGGTGGCGATCGGCTCGTCGTACTGGCTGATCTGGTAGTTCTTCGGCTGGTCCGGGTAGAAGTAGTTCTTGCGCGCGAACCGGCCCCACGGCGTGATCGAACAGTTCAGCGCCAGGCCGATGCGGATGGCCGAGGCCACCGCCTGCTGGTTCACCACCGGCAGCGAGCCGGGCAGTCCGAGGCACACCGGGCACACCTGCGTGTTGGGCTCCGCGCCGAATTCGGTGGGGCAGCCGCAGAACATCTTGGTCGCGGTGGACAGCTCGACGTGGACCTCCATGCCGAGCACCGGCTCGTAGCGGGCGACGACATCGGCATAGTCCATCAGCTCGACCGTGGGTGCACTCATGGCGACAAGTGTATGTACTTCGCCCTCGGCTTCCGCGCCCGGATCTGGTGCGCGGGAACCAGACCTGGCGGGGGATCACCGGCTTCGGGGCCCGCGATCCCCTCGGCCGCGCCCCTCGGCCGCGATGACTCGTCGGCCGACCCGTCGCCGCAGGAACACCTCGGACCCGCAGTCGCCGTCACGCACCAGCGCTACGGTCGAGGCGTGGGGAAGGCCGCACGACGCGACCACCACGCGCGAAGCCCCGGACGGCAGCCGAGGTCGGGCTTGATCGCCCATTCGCTCTACCCGCAATCGCGGATCCCGTTCGGCGATGCGGCACACGCTCAGCAGGCACCGTATGGCGGACGGATCGGGCAGCTCGGACGATGCCCCGAACGCCCGACGGTGACCACCGACGTGCGACGGGGCGGGCGGACCGGCCGTACTCGGATACGGCCGGTCCGCGTCCACTACGAGATGGGGACGTGCTGGGTGAGCCAGTCGGTGATGAACGTGAGCACCTGCGGGTCGATGGTGGTCTCGATCGTGGGGTACTCGCTCGGCGCGCCGGTCTCGGCGGGCTGCATGAGGTGATTCAGGCCGCCGAAGACGTGCACGGTGGCGTCCGGGTTCTGCGCGAGCGCCGCGCGCGCCGGGCCTTCGTTCTGGGACGACAGCACTTGCAGGTCCCGGTCACCGTAGAAGGCGAGCACCGGAATGCGCAGCGCCGACAGCGCCGGGGCCGGGTCGTAGTTGATCAGCGCGGCGAAGTACGGGGTGATCTGAGCACTCGCGTCGTCTTCCGGCAGGCGCAGTTCCTCGGGCAGCGCGGCGTTGCTGCGCTCGACCGCTCGCTTGGCGCCCTCGATATCGCCCGCCCGGATCAGCGCCACCATCTCGGTGGTGTCGGCGATCTGCCGGTCGATCACCTCGGGGGGTGCGCCCTCGGTCCGCATGATCACCCCGGACTGTTCGATGAGCACGTCACCACCGGACACCGCGGGCCCGGCCATGAGGACGACGAACGCGACCCCGCTGTCGGGCCGCGCGGCAACCATCGGTGCGAGGTAGCCGCCCTCGCTGTGGCCGAACAGTCCGATCCGGGTGGGGTCGATCTCGGAGCGAGCGCGCAGGAAGTCGATCCCCGCGGTGACGTCGTTCGCCAAATCGTCGTAGGTCGCCTGGTTCAGATCGCCGCCGGTGTCGCCGACGCCGCGGTCGTCGGTGCGCAGCACGGCGTACCCCGCGCGGGTGAGCGTGTCGGCGACGAGCAGGAAAGGCTTGTGCGCGTACAGCGTTTCGTTGCGATCCTGCGGTCCGCTGCCCGTGATCAGCACGACGGCCGGGAACGGGCCGTCGCCTTCCGGTGTGGTGAGGGTGCCGCCGACGGTGATGTCACCGCTGGTGAACGTCACGTCCTCGGACTCGTACGGGAACGGCGGCTTCGGCTCCTGCGGGCGGGCCGGCGGTGCCAGCGCGCCGCGCTCGAGCGTCAGCGGGAACGACTGGCCCGACTGGGTGAAATCGCCGGTGATCTTGCCGGTTTCGGAGTCGTACCTGCCCTTGAAGACCGGATCGCCCGGGATGTCGGGAATGGCGAATTCGACCGCCTCGCGATCGGAGCGCACATCCTTCAGGGGCAGATCCTCGGCGCCCTGGTCGGGGATGTCGATGGTCGCGGTGCCGTCGTCGCCGAAGGTGACGCCGACGTTCACCGCCTGGCCGGGGATCTCGATCGCGCCGTGCCAGTCGCCCTTGGTGGGGTCGGGCGGGTCCGCGTCGGATCCACACCCTGCCACCATCGCGGTGACGACGAACAGGGCCAACGCAATCAACCGACCTTTTCGCATGGCACGAACCTACTCAAACACACCTGGTTCGGCGTCCACCGAGAGGCTACGGCCCATACCTCTGGCGGATGATCTTCACCTGAGCTGTCCCGGTGATCCCGTCGATGACGACGCGGACTCGCCGGCCTCCGCGTTCGGCGTCGAGCAGTGGTCAGGCTCCGCGCGCGTAGGCGATGGCCGCAGCCACCTCCGACAGGTCGGCGTCCTCCCCCATCACCTCGCGGAACTCCTCCAGCGAGTCCGCCACGGTGGCCCGGCGGGCCGAGCCGATCAGTTCCTTGCGCGCGAACTCGCCCAGCGGCAGGCCCGCCGCGCGCGCCCGCGCGCCGAACACCGCCAGCGCGTCGGACGGCAGGTCGTAGAGGGTGACCAGCGCCGACGCGTCGGCGTCGATCTCCGGGTTGAGGTCACGCCCCGCCGACCGCAGGAAGTCCACGATCGTGTCCTCCGGCGTGCGCCCCGACGCCCGCGCGACCAGTTCGGCGCGCACGTACGCGGTGATCGGCAGCCCGGCGGCCCGCGCGCGGCGGCGCAGCACGGTGGCGGTGGCGGCGGGCAGATCCTCGATGGCAAGACCCATGGCGGCCAGCGTAGTTCGCCGGCCGCGCCCCGGCCACCGCGTCAGCCGAAGAACGCCTCGGCCTCGCGGTAGCGCTCCGGCGGCACCCGCTTGAGCTGCTTGGTGGCCTCCGACAGCGGCACCAGGCCGATCTGGGTGCCGTGCAGCGCCACCATCTGGCCGAAGTGCCCGGCGTGCACGGCCTCGGCGGCGTGCAGGCCGAAGCGGGTGGCCAGCACCCGGTCGTACGGGGTGGGGCTGCCGCCGCGCTGCACGTGGCCGAGCACGGTGGTGCGCACTTCCTTGCCGATGCGGCGTTCGATCTCCGCGCCCAGCTGCTGGGCGACGCCGGTGAACCGCTCGTGCCCGAACTCGTCGATCCCGCCCTCGCGCAGCGCGAACCCGGAGTCCGGCGCGGGGTGCGAACCCTCGGCCACCACGCAGATGAAGTGCTTGTCGCCGCGCTGGAATCGCTTCTTGATCATCGAGCACACCTCGGCCACGTCGAACGGGACCTCCGGCACCAGCGTGAGGTGCGCGCCCGCGGCCATGCCCGAGTTGATCGCGATCCAGCCCGCGTGCCTGCCCATCACCTCCACCAGCATCACGCGCTGGTGCGATTCGGCGGTGGTGTGCAGGCGGTCGATGGCCTCGGTCGCGATGGAGAGCGCGGTGTCGTGGCCGAAAGTGACGTCCGTGCAGTCGATGTCGTTGTCGATGGTCTTGGGCACGCCGACCACGGGCACGCCCTCGTCGGACAGCCAGCTGGCGGCGGTGAGGGTGCCCTCGCCGCCGATCGGGATGAGCGCTTCGATGCCGTTGTCGTCCAGGGTCTGTTTGATCTTGCCGAGGCCGTCGCGTAGCACGTCGGGGTTGGTGCGGGCGGTGCCCAGCATGGTGCCGCCCTTGGTGAGCAGCCGGTCGGTGCGGTCGTCGTTGTGGATGTGGATCTTGCGGTCCTCCAAGAGGCCGCGCCACCCGTCCTGGAAACCGACGATCGCGTCGCCGTAGCGTCCGTTCGCGGTGCGAACGACGGCACGGATGACCGCGTTCAGCCCTGGACAGTCCCCGCCTCCGGTCAAGACTCCGATGCGCATGGCCGCTATCTTGCCCCTCCCCGGCGCGCGCGGCATCCCCGCCCCCGTGAACCCTGGGTAACGGCGGGACTCAGGGCGGGCAGGAGCCTCCGGTGAGCTCGCCGAGGTGCTGGGACAGCAGCGTCGCCATCCGGTTGAGCGCGTTCATCCCGTCGGCGAACGCGCCCGAATCGGGTTGCGCGGCAAAGGCCACCGCGAGGCGGCCGGTGGGGATGTCGATCACGCCGAACTGGCGCACCAGGTACGCGCCCGAGGCGTCGGGCCCCCAACCGCCCTTGAACTCCGCGGCGCTGAGCTGGCCGAGGCCCCACCGGTGGTTGGGGATGATCTGGCCCATGAGGTTCAGCGCGGTGTCCGACTGCGGCAGGCAGGGCAACCGCGAGGCGAACCGGACCTGTTCGGACAGCGACCATTCCGCCTGCCCGAACGCCGAATGCTCGGCGCGGCTGCGGGTCGCGGGCACCACGGTGGTTTGATCGCCGCCCTCGCGCAGCACGGCCTCGACCGCCTGCGCGGCCTGCTGCCCGGTGCCGAGGCCCTGCCACAGCGCATCGGCGGCGGCGTTGTCGGACGACGTGATCGCCGCCGACATCGACCAGGTGGACGCGCCCGCGTTATCGCGCTGGGCGGCGATCACCAGCGGCACCTTCATGGTCGACCAGGCGGGGCCGGTGGTCCAGTCGCCGAAGGTGACCATGCGCTCGCCGCCGACCGGCATCACGGCCATCCCGAAGGTGCCGCTCAATTGCGCGGTCAATTCCTGGAATCCGTGGGCCAGCGTGCCGGGAACCGTGATCTGGAGGCGTTGCTGCCCCGTGTCCGACGCGGCGCGGGTGGTGGTGGTCGTCTCCTGTGCCGCCGCCCCCTCGGACTCCGTGCCACAGGATGTCAGCAACAGCACGGCGAGCGCACTCGCCCCCAGCGCCTTCGCCAGACGCCCCGGTTCATCACTAGCCATATCGCGAATCAGAATCCCTGCGTACTCACCGGACTACAAGTCAGCACGCCCCCCAAGAGTCCGCGCGCATCCATGCAGGCATAGTAGCGGCCGCCGCCGATCACGGCCGCCCGCAGACCTACACCACCGTAACTTCGCAGCTCCCGGCCTATTTCGCGCCGGCAGCGCGGTCGCGGCCTAGCTCGGCGAGGCCTTGCCGAAGCGCCAGTAGCCGGTGAAAGTGATGTCCGCCTTGGGGACGCCGCGGTCGTTGGCGAGGAAGCGGCGCACGCCGGAAGCGAGCTTCTGTTCCCCGGCGACGAAGGCGTAGACGCCGGAGGACGGCACCTCGGCGGCGCGCACGGTGTCCAGCGCCAGCTTGCCGACCTCGTCGTGCGGGTCCGCGCGCGGCAGCCAGTGCACCCGCACGCCCTCGGGCGCCTCCAGCTCCTGGACGTCGTCGGGATGCGGGATCTCGATATAGGCGGCGCCGCGCAGGTCGCGGGGCGCGTCGCGCAGGATGCCCGCGACGGCGGGCAACGCGCTCTCGTCGCCGACGATCAGCGACCAGGTCGCGTGCTCGGGCAGTTGGTACATCAGGCCCTCGTCGAACAGGCCGATCGGCGTGCCGGGCTGTACGTTGTTCGCCCAGCGCGAGGCGGGGCTGTCGTCGCCGTGCGCGACGAAATCGATGTCGATCTCGGGGTGCTCGCCGTATTGCCCTTCGCCGGCCGGACGATACGCGCGCACGGTGTAGTTGCGCACCAGCGGGCGCGAATCCTTGCTCATCAGCAGGTACTGGGCGTACCAGAGGTCATTGGCGACGGTGGGCAGGCGCAGGTCGGTCTGACCGTCGCGGCGCAGGAACAGCCGGAACCACTGGTCGAACCCCATGGCGTCGAAATCGTGCAGGTCCGGGCCGCCCACGGTGACCCGGACGAAGTTGGGACTGATCCGCTTGTTCGCCAGGGTCTGCGCGGAACGGATCCGCCGCTCCGCGGGCTTGACGTACTTCACGCGCTTGGCCATGTCGTTAGGTTAGCAAAACCTAACGTGACCGGGTGATCGTCGTCAGTACACGTACACCAGGGCGTTCTCACCGCCCGAGCAGGCCACCAGCTGGCCCTGCGGCGTGCACGTCATGGTGTAGGTGCGGCCGGTGACCGGGCTGGTCGCCACCACCGTGGCGGACTCGGACGCGGCGTACGCGCGGCGGACCTCCTCGGCGAACGGGCAGCTCGTCACCGAGTTGCCGATGGCCGCCCGCGAGAACTGGCCGGCGGGTGCCGAATCCGCGCCGCAGGCCGTCGCGCCCGCCGGGAGCCGGACCGGGGTGGCCGAGGTCGTGGTGGGTGCGGTGGTGGGCGCGTCCGAGGTCGCGGGACCGGCCGCGGGGGGCGTCGTGCGGGGTGCGGCGGTGGTGCCCGCCGCGGCGGGTTCGTCGCCGCCGCCGCGCAGCACCTGCCAGCCGACCACGCCGACCACCGCGATGGCGACGATCGCGAGCAGCGAGACCAGGACAGGCATCACGACCGAGCGGCGCTCGTCGGACCGGTCGTGGTCGTAGCCGCGCCGGTTCGGGTCGGGCGCGCCGTAGCCGGATTGCGGGTCGTAGCCGCTCTGTTGGTCGTAGCCGTGCTGGTCATAACCGCTCTGCTGGTCGTAACCGCCCTGAGCGCCGTACCCACCCGCGGCGCCGTAACCGCCCTGCGCGTCGCCACCGCCCGGCCCGTCGTAACCGCCCGGAGCTCCATACCCGCGTGGCGAGTCGTAACCACCCTGCGGGCTGTCGTCGTAGTTCACGGCGCTGTACGCCTGCGCGGGAGCGCCGTAATCGGGATACGTGGGCCGGGGCGCGGGTTCGGCCGTGTGCCTCGGCTGAGCCGGCGGCGGGAACGGCGGTTCGGGATAACGCCTGGTCTCCGGAGCGAGTTGCCCGTCCGGATCCACACCGGGGCCGCCGTATCCGCTGTCGGGAGCTCCGAACGCGCCCTGGTTTCCGGAGGCGCCCTCGGAACTCCCGTACGCCGCATCGGGATTCGCATAGGTACCCTGCGCAGCTCCGTAAGCGCCTTCGGGACTTCCGTATCCGCTGTCCGGAGCGCCGTACCCGGCGTCCGGATTCCCATAACCTTCCGCCGCGCCGTACGCCCGGGTCTCCGGAGCAGGTTGCGCCACCGACGGATACACGCGGGTCTCGGGAGCTTCGTAGGGCTCGGCGGGATCCGCGTACCGCTGTTCCTCCGGGTACAGGTGGGCGTCGGGGAACGGACGCACCTGCGGGATCGGCCCGGTCGCCGAGGGCGGCGGCGGGGTCACCGCGGGCTGTTCCTGCGTGGGCAGCGGGGTGAACTCGATCTCGGTGGGGTGCACGGCGGTGGGGTCCGACGGGCGGATGACGGCCGGGATGGACATCTCCCCCGTCGACTCCGGCGGCACCACGGGATTCGCCCCGGTCCCGTCGGGATCGGCGAAACGCGCGGGCACGCGCACCACGAACGTCGGCGCGGACACGGCCGGATCCGGCTGCGCGCCGGTGGTCTGGCCCGGGACCACGGGTGGTCGCACCGCGGCACCGGGCGCGAGCGGCTGCGCACCCGTCGTGTGTCCGGTCGGACGCGAACCAGCACTCGGCGGGACCGCTCGCGCAGCAGTCGCGTGCCCACCCGAACGCGCGGCGGCGCCCGGCGGGATCGGATGCGCGCCCGTCGCGTGCCCACCCGAACGCGACGCGGTGCCAGGTGGGACCGCTTGCGCGCCCGTCGTGTGTCCACCCCGACCCGCGGCGGCGCCCGGTGGGACCGGATGCGCACCGCGCGCATATCCGCCCGCGCCCGGATTCGGCCGCACCGCACCCGACAACGCCGCCCGCGCCGCGCGCACGAGTTCCATCGCCGTGGCGAACCGCTCGCCCGGATCCTTCGCCATGCCGCGCGCGATCACGTCGTCCAGCGCGGGCGGGATGCCGGGCACCTGCTCGCTCGCACGCGGCGGCGGCTCCGCCAGATGCGATTTGATCAGCACGCTCATGCTGGCCGCCGGGAACGGCGAAGCCCCCGTGAGGCATTCGTGCAGCACGCAGGCCAGCGAGTAGATATCGGCGCGACCCGTCACCGGCCCCACGTCGAACCGCTCCGGCGCCATATAGATGTAGGAACCGACCGCCATCCCGACCTGGGTGACGGCCGAATCGCCCTCGGTGTGCGCGATGCCGAAGTCCACCAGGTAGGCGAAGTCGGCGTCGGTGACGAGGATGTTGGCGGGCTTGACGTCGCGGTGCACCAACCCGCCCGCGTGCGCGGCGTCCAGGGCCGCGGCGATCTGCTCGACGAGGCCGACAGCGCGTTCCGGGTCCAGCGGACCGGTGGCGCGCAACAGGGTGCGCAGGTCCAGACCGCGCACCAGGCGCATGTCGATGAACAGCACGCCGTCGATGACGCCCCAGTCGTGGATCGGGATGACGTGCGGTTCGGCGAGCCGGGCCGCGGCCTGCGATTCCCGCCGGAACCGCACCTGATACACCGGGTCCTTCGCGAGTTCCTCGGAGAGGAGTTTGACCGCCACCACGCGGTCCTTCACGGTGTCGTAGGCCTCGTAGACCTCGCCCATGCCGCCTTTGCCCAGCAGCGCGCGCAGCTCGTACGGCCCGAACCGACTACCGACCCGCCATCCAGGTCCGTCCACCCCGTGCAACCTCCACATCCGGTGGTGACCCGGATCGCCGGGCTACCGTCAAGGAGTGGATTCTCCGGGGGAGACCACTCCGTGGTCAAACGCAAAGACGATCGCCGCCGAGCGATCCCTCAGATCCAGTTTGCCGAAAATGTGGCCGACGTGACTTTTCACGGTGACCTCGGAGATGCCCAGTTCCCTGGCGATTTCCGCGTTGACGCGGCCGCGGCCGATGAGTTCGAGCACCTCGTACTCGCGGGCGGTGAGCTCGGCCAGCCTGCTGTCGGCGCGTGTGGACACCGGCCGCACGCTGCGGTAGGTGGACAGCACCCGGTCGGTGACCGAGGGGTCCAGCCACGCGCCGCCCGAGGCGACGGTGCGCACGGCGCGGATCAGGTCCTCGGCGGGCGAGTCCTTGAGGATGAAGCCCGCCGCGCCCGCGCGCAGCGCTCCGGACAGCAGCTGGTCATCGTCGAACGTGGTGAGCACCAGCACGGGGGGCGCGCCGTCGAGGCCGCGCAGCATGCGGGTGGCGTCGATGCCACCGACGCGCTTCATGCGCAGGTCCATCAGCACGACGTCGGGACGGTCGGCGCGCACGGCGGCCACCACCTCGTCACCGTCGGAGCACTCCGACACCACGAAGCCGTCCCGCCTGCGCAGAATGCGCCGCACTCCCCCGCGCACCAGTTCCTGATCGTCGACGACGAGAACGTGGACCAGCGCCTCGCCGCCGTTCGGCGCTATCGCTGTCACGCACTCTCCAATCCGGGCATCGCGTTGCGTGGCCGAAGAAGGGCGCTCTCGGTGATCGGGCACGCCGGCCACGACTTGGCCGCGTACAGCGGGAACTCGGCGCGCACCTGCCACCCGTCGTCGTGCGGCCCCGCGCTGAACCGCCCGCCCAGCAGCTCGACGCGCTGGCGCATACCGGTCAATCCCATGCCGTGGCCCGGGTGCGCGGGTGGCCCCTCGGGCAGCGTGTTGCCCACGGTGAGGGCCGCCGAGGTCGTGCCGACCGAGAGCCGCACGGTGGCCGAGGCGCCCGGCGCGTGCTTCACGACGTTGGCCAGCGATTCCTGCCCGATGCGGTAGAGCGCGAGACCGACCGCCGCCGACACCGGGCTCACATCCGGGTCGGGCCGGTAGCGCACGTCGAGTCCGGCGCGCACGAAATCGCCGACCAGGTCCTCGATATCGCCGATGCCGGGTTCGGGCGCCGTGGTGGCGGGCCGCTGATCCAGCAGCCCGACGGTGCGGCGGATATCGGCCATGGCCTGGCGGCCGAGCCGTTCGGCGTCGACCAGCGCGTCGACGGCCTCGTCCACATCGCGGTCGGTCTGCAGTGCACGCCGGGCCGCGGTGAGGTGCAGCAGGGTGACGCTGAGCGAATGCGCTATCACGTCGTGCACCTCGCGCGCGATGCGCCTGCGCTCCTCCTCGGCGGCGCGGGCCGCGCGGATCTCCTGGTAGTCGCGCTCCTGGTAGAGGAAACGTCGCTGGTATTGCAGCATCAGCCCGCACATGAGGCCCAGCAGGACGCCGATCGCGTACATGGACACGGCGTCGAGTTGCCCGGCGGGGGCGCCGATCGAGGGCGCGAACACGTCGAACAGCACCAGCTGGCCGATCGCTCCGGCCGCGATGGCGACGCCGACCCGCGCCGAAGCGATGGCCGACACCTCGCCCACCACCAGGACCAGCACGAACGGCGCGATGTCGTTGTCCACCGGTTGCACCAGGAACAACGCGGTCGCCACCATGCCGCACAAACCCAGCGTCGCCGGGTTCGGCACTACGCCGACCAGGCAGAACAGCGGAATCGAGACCAGCAGCAGCATGATCGCCAGGAACGGCAGCGCGGTGGGGAAATACTCGTGGCGCTGGGCGGTGGCCGCGAGGGCGATCGCGAAGATCGCGACGTCGGCGAACAGGATCACCCGCGGCGGATAGTCGAACGGCAACTCCGCGATATTGCGGAGGAAGACGCCGAGCGGGTCGCGGGCGAACTCGCGCAGCCGGTAGCCGACGGTGCCCCGTTCGCGGAAGGGCACCGGCCGCGCACCCGCCTCGGAAGGGATGGCCTGCATCACACCCATTGTGTCAGGCTAGCCCCGTCACGCCGGTGGCCGCATCGTCCCGGAAACGGTCCGGCTCTCCTACCCCGGTAGGAGAAGGATTCGCTGCCGCGGCACGAGGACAGGGTGCGCGGCGCTCCGTAGCGTGGACCGCACCCTCGCCGGACCGCCCGATCGGCAGCCGGCGGACACATCACGAAAGGCCGATGTCATGTCCTGGGACGACGTACACGCTAGGACCGCGATCGTGCACACCGTGCTGGACCGGGCGGCGGTCGACCCGGACCGTCCCGATCTGTTCGACGACCTGCCCGGACTCGAGCGCCTGTTCGGCGGACCCGAGGGGCTGCTGCTCGCGCTGGAGTACCGGTGGCACAACCACCTCGCCGCGCGCTCGGAACTCGGCCTCCTGCTCGGCATGTCCGAGGTCGAGGTCTACCTGCAACTCACGGCGGAACAACCCGCCCTGCGCGCCGTGCTCGATCGGTGGGGCGTGCGCAGCGCCACGCCCGCGCTGGCGCGCTGAAAAGACGAACGAAAGAAGAGGGGGACCGGACCATGCCGGAGCCGGCCATGCTGGAACTGTCGGATGTCGTCAAGCAGTACCGGATCGGAGAGCAGACGGTGCGCGCGCTGGACGGAGTCAGCGTGCGGGTCGAGGCGGGTGAATTCACCTCGATCATCGGCCCTTCCGGTTCCGGGAAGAGCACGTTGCTGCACCTGCTGGGCGCGCTGGACTCCCCCGACGCGGGCTCGATCCGCTTCCAGGGCGAGGAGATCGGCGCGCTCACCGACGAGCAGCAGTCCGAATTCCGCCGCCACCGCGTCGGTTTCGTGTTCCAGTTCTTCAACCTGCTGCCCACCCTCTCGGCGTGGGAGAACGTCGCGGTGCCGAAGTTGCTGGACGGCACCGGCTTACGCAAGGCCAAGCCCCGGGCGCTGGAGCTGCTGGAGCGGGTGGGCCTCGGTGACCGCGCCGAGCACCGTCCCGCCGAGCTGTCCGGCGGGCAGATGCAGCGGGTGGCGGTGGCGCGCGCGCTGATCATGGACCCGCCGCTGATCCTGGCCGACGAGCCCACCGGCAACCTGGATTCCAAGACGGGCGCGGCGATTCTGGCGTTGCTCGGCGAGATCGCAGGCGGCGGCAGCTCCGTCGTCATGGTCACCCACGACATGGGCGCGATCGAATACTGCGACCGCGTGATCACGTTGCGGGACGGGCGGATCGGCTCCACCGACGTGGTGCGCCGCGCCGACCTCGACGGTGACGCGGTGCACGCATGATGCGCGCGGCGTGGGATCGCCTGCGGCTGTTCAATATCGGTGAGCTGCTCACCCACCGCGGCCGCACGCTGATGTCGCTGGCGGTGATGGCGGTGTCGGGCGCGCTACTGGTGGCGGTGCTCAGCATCACCGGCTCGGTCACCGGGTCGGTGGACCGGCTCACCGAATCGCTGGGCGGCACGGCCGTCCTGGAGGTCACCGGAATCACCGACGGCGGTTTCGAGCAGTCGCTGCTCGGGCCCATCGCCGCGACACCCGGTGTGGCGACGGCGGTTCCGATGCTGCGGGCCCCGATCGGCGCCGGCGACGAGCGGGCGTTGCTGATCGGCGCGGACGCGAACGTCGGCGCGCTCGGCAGCGATCTAGCCGGTCCGATGGGCGAGCAGTCCGCCGCGCTGATCAGCACGCCGCGCGGGGTGCTGGTGGGCGCGGCCATGGGCTACGCGAAAGGTGAAACCTTCCCGCTGGGCAGCGGAACAGTCACGGTCGCCGGGGTTCTCGACGAGGAGGTCTCCCGCAGGCTCAACGGCGGGCACCTCATCGCCGCGCCACTTCCGTTGGCGCAGTTGCTCACCGGGCGCACGGGGATGCTGGATTCGGTGCAGATCGTCGCCGAGGACGGCGCCGACGTGGGCGCGCTGCGCGCCGCGCTCACCGACGCCGTGGGCGGGCGAGCCGTGGTCGCCGACCCGGATCTGCGGACGATGCAGGCCAGTGGCGCGATCCAGATCATGCGGTACTCGACGCTGATGTCGTCGTTCGCGGCGCTGATCGTCTCGGCCTTCCTGATCTACAACGCGATGAGCATGGCGGTGGCGCAGCGCAGGCCCGCGCTCTCGCTGCTGCGGGCCATCGGCGGGCGGCGCGGGCCGATCGTGCGCGACCTGCTGGTGGAAGCCGCGCTGCTCGGACTCCTCGGCGGCGGACTCGGCGCTCTACTCGGCATGGCGATGGGATCGACCGCGCTGGACCGGATTCCGGCGGCGATGGTGCAGTCGGTGGAGGCGCGCACCGAGTACATGGTGCCGGTGTACGCGATCCCGGCGGCGATCGTCGCGTGCGTGCTGGCGAGTGTGATCGCGGCCGGGATCGCCGCGCGGCAGGTGTACAAGGTGCAGCCGATCGAGGCGCTGGCACCGGTCGGGGTGGGGCAGGCCGACACCACGCGACCGCTGCTGCGCTGGACGGCGGTGGCGCTCGGCGTGGGGCTGGCGGTCGCCGCCGTGCTGATCGCCCGGGCGGATCTCGGCAGGTTGTCGCTGGCGTCGATCACGACGGCGTTCACCGCCGCGCTCTTGCTGGCGTTCGCGGCGACCGGGCCGATCGTGCGGGGCGCGGCCGCCATCGCGCGGCTGTTCGGGCCGCCCGGCGCGCTCGGGGCCACCACGCTGGAGCGGGCGCCGCGCCGCGTGTGGGCGACCGCGATGACGGTGATGATCGGGGTGTCGGCGACGGTCGCGATGGGCGGGGCGTCGGCCAATCTCGTTGATTCGGCCACGGATTCGTTCTCGGATATGGCACGCACCGATCTCTACGTCAGCCCGGCGCCCATGGAGCAGTTCCCCACCGGGCCGCTGCTGCCCGCCGGGTTGCCGGAAAAGCTGGCCGCCGTGCCGGGAGTCGAGTTCGCCGAACCCGCGCAGATGGCGTTCGCGACGCTCGGTGGCGGTCGGGTGATGTTGCAGGGGTTCCCGGCCTCCGGCGGCGATATCCGGGAGGGCTCGGTGGACCGGGACCTGTTGCCGCGCATGGCATCCGGTGAGGGCGTGGTGGTGTCGCGCGACGTGGCGCGCTCACTCGGCGTGTCGACCGGGTCCGAGCTGACCTTGCAGACGCCGACCGGCCCGCACACCGTGCTTGTGCTGCAAGTGATTCCGTACATGTCGGCAATATCCGGCGTGGTCATGATGGACGTGGAGTTCCTGCGCCAGTGGTATCAGCGCCCGGGCGAGACCGTCATCGCGATCGACATCGAACCGGGCGCCGACCCCGTGGCGGTGCGCGCCGCCGTCCGGGAGGTCGTGCCCGCCGAATTGACGGTCTCCTCCGGTGACGAGGCGCTGACCGCGGTGTCCGGGAGCGTGCGGCAGGGCTCGTCGATGAGCCGGGCGATCCTGTGGATCGTGGTCCTGGTGGCGACGGTCGCGCTGCTGAACACACTGATGCTCTCGGTGCTGGAACGCCGCCGCGAGCTGGGCGTGCTGCGCGCCATGGGCACCAGCCGCCGCTTCCTGCTCCGGTCCGTGCTGGCGGAGGCGGCGGGCATCGGCCTCATCGGCGCCGCGATCGGCCTGGCTGTCGGCGCGGCCGTCCAGTACCTGGCCACGGTCGCCATCGGCCAGGCCATGACCATCGACATCGTCTACGAGGCCAGCCCCATGCTGATCGTCTACGGCCTCGCCGCCCTCTGCCTCGCCCTCCTCGGCTCCATCCCACCCGCCCTCCGCGCGGCCCGCATGCCGATCGTCGCGGCGCTGGCGGTGGAGTGAGGGGGGGTCGTCAACGTCTCCACGCCAAGGAGACTCACACGGATGCGTGACCGGGACTCCGTGCGGACCGACCCGTTCACAGCGGGGCTTCGGCCCACCAGCGGTCGAGTTCGGAGGCGGCGGTGGGGCGGGGAGCGAGGGGATGGGTGGAGGCGCCTCGGTGGCTGACGTGGATCAGGTAGGTGGAGCGGTCGGGGTCGGTGGGGAATCCGATGATCAGGTGGGCGGTGGCGAAGTAGGACGGCACGGGGCCCTGCGGGTCCTCGCGGGTCCAGGTGTAAGCCGTGTACGGGACGTCCTGTTTGCGGCCGGGAGTGGCGTCGGTGATGGGTAGCGCGGCCAGTACCGCCCTCGCGGCGGTCGGGGTTTCGTACTCGAAGACGGTGTAGTTCATGCTGAGCGAGTCGTCGACGTCGCGGCGACACTCCCACGCCAGCACCCAGTCGCTGCCGGTGAGCGCGTCCACCTCGACCCGCAGCCGGTCACCGGGCCGCTCCGCGTAACAGGTGGCGCCCTCGTACCCCTCACCGATGTCGCCGGATTCCCGCGGCAAGAGCGACGGGAACGCATCCCGGCTCGCCTCGAACGGGTCCGGCGCGGCGGGAGCGGGCGCACCGGTGGTGGTCGGAACACTCACGGCCGCTTGCTCCTCCGAGTCCGACCCGAGCAGCACCACGGCGGCCACCCCGACCGCCACCACCAGGATGCCCACGGCCGCCAGCGCCAGCACGACCACGACCCAGGACCCCCTGGGCTTTCGTGGGAACCGGTGCGCCACCTGCTGATTCCCGTACGGCGGATAACCCGGCGGGATCGCGGCCCCCGCACCCGGAACCGGTTGCGCGACAGGCGGAGCCGAGCCCCGTCCCGACGCCTCCACATCCGGCGCATGCGCCTCCGGCCCACTGGAGCCGGCCGCCCCGCGCCCCTTCACGAGACTGACCCGTCCGGCCTCACCCTGTGCAGCATCCCCGACGGTGGCGAGGTGAGGTTCGGCGTCACCCTGCCACGCGTCGTGCGCCGCGGCGCCATGCCCACCGACAACCTCGATCCGACGGGTCGCCTGCTCGCTCGCGGCGCCACCCCCACTCGCATCGTCGGCGGTACCATCGCTCGCATCATCGGCGGCCGTCGCCTGCGTGGAACCGTGTCCGCCCCAGCCGGATTCCGCCGAACCCCGCTGCGGCACAGCGGAATCCCGCGATTCGCTCCGCTCCGCCGAGCTCACCCCATCGGCGTCACCGAGCCGCCCGGAATCCTTCCCCGCAACGGCAGCACCTCGCCCGCTCACCTCGACAGCACGCACGCCGTCCCCGTCCCTGACGTCCTGCTGCGATACAGCAGATCCCGGCGACGCGACCCCCTCCGGCGACCCCGCGCCCGGCCGCTGCGAATCTCGCCCCGACACAGGGGCACCCGGCGGCCCCTCCCCTGCGGTATCCCCCACGCCATTCTGGGCCGAGTCCATCCGCCCCGGACCCTGCTGCGGTACATCGGAACCCGTCGAGGCACCGTGCTCAGGGGGTCCCCCGGCAGCCTCGTCCCCCGCACCGGCCCGCCACGACGGATCGCCGACAGCAGCGGACTCGCCTACCGCGGCGCCACCGCCCGGGCCCGCACCGACAACCCCGATCCGCCGGGTTACCTGCTCTCCCGGCCCAGCGGGCGACCCCTGCGCACCGGCCGGGAGCACGGACCCACCGGGCGCCCCACGCGCCTCAGCCCGTTGCTGAGCATCAGCGTACGGCGCACCGGGCGGACCAGGCGGTGCAGACGGATCATATTGTGGCGCAACCGCATCAGGCACAGCCGCGCCATAGGGCGGCGCGGGCGGTGGTGCGGGCATTCCCTGCCGCGCGACCGCACCCGCGTGCGGCACCACACCACCCGGCCCAGCATGGGGAACACCAGCGGAAGGCGCCTGAGAACCGGCGGGCGGTGCAACGGCCCCCGGCGGCGCAGCCGAACCGGGTTGCGGCGCACCGGAACTCGGCACCACAGCACCTGGGTGCGGTGCAGGCGCCCCGGCGTGGGGCGCAACCGCATGCGGCACTCCCGCACCTCCAGGCGGCACCACACCCCCACCGGGTGGCACCACACCGGGCACCACACTCGGCGGCACCGCGCCCCCCGGCGGCACCGGCATCCCACCCCCCGGCGGCAACTGCGACGGATGCCTCGGAACCTGCTGCGGCGGAACGGGTTGCGCGTAACCCGGCGGCCCCGGATATACCGGCGGCGCGTACACGACGGGCGGAGGCGGCGGCAGCGGGGGCGGCCCCACCGCCGTCAACGCCTTGCGCGCGGCGGCGGCGAACTCCGTGCACGTCGCGTACCGGTACTCCGGCCGCTTCGCCATGCCTGCGGCGATCACCAGGTCCAGCGCCGGATTCAGCTTCGGCCTGCGCAACCGCACCGAGGGCGGCGCCAGCTGGAGGTGGCCGTGGATGATGTCGGCGGGGTTGTCGGCGTCGAACGGTCCGATGCCGGCGAGCAGCCAGTACAGCGCGCACGCGAGCGAGTACTGGTCGGAGCGGTTGCCCAGCGGCGCGCCGGTCATCTGTTCCGGCGACGCGTAGGCCAGCGTCGCGGTGAACATGCCGGTCTGGGTGAGGTGGGTGGAGTCCTCCCGCAGGCGGGCGATGCCGAAATCGGTGAGGAAGACCCGCTCCCCCTTCCCCGCGCGCGACCGGGCCAGCATGATGTTGGCCGGTTTCACATCGCGGTGCAGCACACCTTTGCCGTGCGCGTAGTCCAGCGCGTCGGCCACGCCCTCGATGATCTGTACCGCCCGCTCGGGCGGCAGTGTCATCGGGTTCACCGCGGCGGCGTCGACACCGTCCACGTACTGCATCGAGATCCACAGCTGCCCGTCCTCGGACCCGCGGTCGTACACGGTGACGATCCCGGGATGGTCGAGCTGGGCCGCGAGGTCGGCTTCCCGCTCGAAGCGCGCGCGCACCTCGGTATCGAGGAACAGGTCCCGGTTGAGCAGTTTCAGCGCCGTGAGCCGCGCCATCCTGGGGTGGCGGGCCAGGTACACCGACCCCATCCCGCCCTGCCCGAGCAGGCGTTCCACGGTGAATCCCGCGAACACCTCACCGCTGCTGAGCAAGGCGACCCCCTTCCACAGGTCTCACAGCCTACCGGCGACCTCCGGTCCCCGGTTTCCCATCCGCCGGATGATCGGCGAAACTGTCCACAGCACATCATCCCCGCTCCCGATTGCCAAGCGAGGACGGTGGTGCGTCCCGGCCGGCGGTTCGCGGCCGGGCAGAGCTCGAAGGGCGCCGCGAGCGCGGCGCGGGGAGGGTCACCGTGGTGAGGTCGTCACGAGCCGCCGCCTGTCGCCGGGTGGTGGCCGGCGCGCTGGTCGCGGCGTCACTGGTCACGGCGGGGTGCGGGCTCACCGAATCGGAGGGCGATCTCGTCCGCACCGCGGGCGGCTGGACCCCGCACGCGGCGGTGCGCCTGCCGAACTCGCTGGCGGCGGATTTCACCCGCTGGCAGTCCTCGGCGCCGGGTCAGGTGGGCCTGGCGGTGATGCCGTTGGGCGGCAACAGGATCACGGTCTTCGGCGACTGGTCCTCGGGGGCGGCGTGGTCGACGATCAAGGTGCCCTTGGCGCTCGCCGCGCTGCGCGCCGATCCGGAGGGCGCGCTCGACACCGCGGAAGCCTCGATCACGGTGTCGGACAACGACGCCGCCGACGCGCTGTGGAACTCGCTGGGCGGCGGTCTCGCGGCCGCGCGCGCCGTCGAAGACGTGCTCGCCGAGGCGGGCAACCCCACGACCGGCGTGGCCGGCCCGCGCACCGAGCTGGACTATCACGCGTTCGGCGCCACCGAATGGTCGCTGACCGATCAGATCCGGTTCGCCTCGCGCCTGCCGTGCCTGCCCGGCGCGGAGCCGGTGGTGCGCATGATGGGCGAGATCACCGCCGAACACACCTGGGGCCTGGGCGCTTTCGCGGACGCGCGGTTCAAGGGCGGGTGGGGCCCCGACGACGGCACCGGCGTGTACCTGGTGCGCCAGTTCGGTGTGGTGCCCGCGCCGGGCGGCCGGCTCGCCGTCGCCTTCGCGGCCGAGGCCGACTCGGGCGGCTTCGAGGACGCGGTCGCCCTGCTCGACGACCTCGCCGCCCTGATCCACCGCCACCTGGACGAATTGCCCGGCGGCACTTGCTGACTCAGCCGGGGGTCACCAAGCCGGTCTCGTAGGCGAGCACCACGGCCTGCGCGCGGTCGCGCAGGTTCAGCTTCGAGAAGACCTTGGACACATGGGTTTTGACGGTCTGCTCGGCGACGAACAGCGACTCCGCGATCTCGGTGTTGGACATCCCCTTGGCGATCAGCTCGAGCACCTCGCGCTCGCGCGGCGTGAGCGTGGACAGCTGCGGCGCGGGTTTGGGGCGCGCGGCGGCGCGGCGGCTGGTCACGTCGGCGATGAGCCTGCGCGTGACGGTCGGCGCCAGCAGCGCCTGTCCGTCGGCGACCACCCGCACCGCGCGCACCAGTTCCTCGGCGGGCGCGTCCTTGAGCAGGAAGCCGCTCGCGCCGATGCTCAGCGCCTCGTACACGTAGTCGTCGATATCGAAGGTGGTGAGCATCAGCACCCGCACCGGCGGATCGAAGCCGGCCGAGAGGATGGCGCGCGCCGCGTCGAGCCCGTTCATCTCGGGCATGCGCACGTCCATCAGCACCACGTCGGGCCGCAACCGCTTGGCCTCGGCCACCGCGACCTTGCCGTCGGGCGCGTCGCCGACCACGCTGATGTCGGCCTGCGCGGCGAGCAGTGCGCCGAACCCTTGGCGCACCATCGCCTGGTCGTCGGCGATCAGAACCGTTATAGCCACGCGCCCACCCTAGTTCGCCCGCCGCGCGCACGGCGCCACCCGTTCCGGAACACGGACTCCACCACCTCCCCTCCATGCTCAGTGCTCGGCGAGCTGCGCCGGATCCGGTGCGACGGTCGGCTGGTTCAGCGGGAGCCGGGCGGTCACCTCGAAGCCGCCGTCGGCACGCGGCCCGGCCGTCACCTCGCCGCCGACCGCCAGCGCGCGGGCCGACATGCCCGCGATGCCGTGGCCCCCGTTGCCGACCGGGCGGGCCGGGGTGACGCCGGGATCGTTGCCCACCACGAGGGTCACCTCGGGGCCCACGGTCACCGTGACCCGCACGGGCGCGCCGGGAGCGTGGCGAGAGGCGTTCGACAGCGACTCCTGCGCGATGCGGTAGAGCGCGAGACCGGTCGTCTCTCCGACCCACGCGAGATCACCCGCCACGGTCCAGTCGATGCTCACCCCGGCCCGGCGGGCGCCGTCGAACAGGGCGAGCACGTCGGCGGCCTTGGGCTGCGGGGCGTGTTCGGGGAGCTGGCCGTCGCTGCGCAGCACGCCGAGCATGCCGCGGATCTCGTTGAGCGCCTCGCGCGCGGTCGCGCCGATCGACTCGAACTCCTCCCGCGCGGCCGGACTCACGTCCGTCACCCGGTACGGCGCGGTCTGCGCCTGCACCACCACCAGGGACATGTGGTGGGCCACCACGTCGTGCAGGTCGCGGGCGATGCGCGCCTTCTCCTCGAGGATGGCGCGCCGGGCCCGCTCGAGCTCGGTCACCTCCTCCTGGCGCACCAGTTCGCGGCGGGAGAGCACCAGCCAGCGCACCATCAGCCCGAACAGCACCACGGCGGCCAACCCGATCGGCCAGCCCCACGCGGCGTTCGCCGACCCGGGCATGGTGGTGCCGAACAGCAGTGAGCTCGCGATCCACGCCACCGCGACGATCTGCATCGGCGCGCGCAGCGCCACCGCGAACAGCAGCACCAGCAGCGTCAGCAGGTGCACCACCTGGAACGGCATCTCGTTGCCCGGCTGGTGCGGGATGGCCAGCGCGATGAGCAGCGCCGATCCGGCCGCGATCGCCCAGCCCAGCTGCGGGTTGAAACGCACCAGCAGGATCGGGAACGCCGCGAACGCCGCGACGAACGGCTGCACGGCCGGCGACACCTCGTGCGTGAGGTGCAGGGTGGGCCAGGCGACCGCGTAGAACACCAGCGCCACGAACACCGTGCCCGCGTCGAACCAGTGCCGCGCGCTCATCCGCTTGGTCAGAGCTCGGCTCTTCTCCTTCATACCCACGACACTAGGAACCCCCGGCCCGCGCGGCGTCATACCCACGGGGGAACTCGCGTCCAGTACCTGAGGGTGAGGAGGGCGCCGCGATCCGCCGCAGGTAGTGCCCGGGAAACGCTCCGCGGCGGGACGCGCGAGAGGGTGCCGGATTTCTAGCGTCGAAGATCATGAGCGAACGCAGTGAGCGAATCGTGTGCCAGCGCGCCGTGCGCATGCCGGAGCCGAGCGCCAGCGAGGTGCAGGCATGAGCACCACGACCACTACCGGCCGCCGGGGCGCCTCCACGCGGGGACGCCGGGCGGCGGCGTTGACGGCCGCGGCCTGCGCGGCCGCCGTCGTCCTCACGCCCACCGCCGGCGCCGCCGAGCCCGCGCTGCCCGTCACGGAGAACCGGGCGGCCGCGTTCGCCGTCGGCCACCTGACCGACGCCGAATCCGTCTCGGCCGCGGGGATTCCGGACGATTTCGCCGAGCTCTTCGGCTACCTCCCCGAGGCCGTGGACGGCCTGCTGGCCAATCCCGGCGGCGACTGCTCGTCCCCCGTCCCGCTGCCCGCCGAGTTCGACACCGCCTGCAAGGCCCACGATCTCGGCTACGACCTGCTCCGCTACGCCGACCTGCGCGGCGAACCGCTCGGCCCCTGGGCGCGCCAGGCGCTGGACGCCACCCTCGACCGCCGGATGCGCGAAGCCTGCGACACCCGCGCCGAACCGGTCAGCCGCGCACGCTGCCACGCCATGGCCGGAATCGCCGACACCGTGGTCGATCTCAACTCCCGCCGCCAGGACTACGGCGCACCGGTCACCGAATCGCTGCGCGACGCGAGCGGATGGGTGCTGGGCAGCGCCGGGGTCGGCCTGCTCGGCCTCGGCTCGCTGTTCGTGCTGGTCCTCGGCCGCACCCGCCGGAAGGTGAACACCGCTGATCCCGTGGAGGTTTCGTCATGACAACGACGCTCACCCGGCCCCACTCCGGAGCGGCCGAACCGGAACGCGAACCGGCCCCGAGGATCTCGCTCCCCGAACGCCTGCTGTCCAAGCTGACCTATCCACGAGTCGGCACCACCCTGGGAGCCGGTGCCGGCGTGCTGATTTCGCTGGCACCCGGACTGCTGCCCCGCACCCCCTCCGCGCAGGGCGTGCTGGCCGGTCTGCTGGTGGCGCTCGCGCTCGGTGTCGTCGGGGTGGTGCGCATAGCGCTCGGCAGGCGCGGCGTCGCACTCGGACAGCGCGTGCGGCACTGGCGCAAACCGCTCGCCCTCGCCGCGGCGGTCGTGGTGCTCACGGCCGCGTGGCGGGCGGGCATGTGGCAGAACGAACTACGTGCCGCCATGGGAGCCGCCCCGATCGCGGCGAACTACTGGCTGATCGGCGCGCTCGTCGCGTCCGTCGTCGCCGGACTGCTGGTCGGGCTCTCGGCGGCCGTGCGCGCGGGAGCACGCCGACTGGGCCTGCTGCGGTCGGTGGTGGCGGCACTGCTGGTGGCGGCCATGTCGGCCTTCGTGCTCGCGCCCGCGCTCGCCGGGTGGCGGCAGCAGTCCTACGCGGCGTCCAACGCCCTGTTCGACGACGGTGTGGCGCAACCCGTTTCGTTCACGAAGTCGGGGAGCGCCGAGTCGGAGGTGAGCTGGGATTCCCTCGGTGTACAAGGGCGGCGTTTCGTGACGGGCGGGCCGGAGGGACCCGTGCGGGTCTACGTCGGGATGGATTCCGCGCCCGATCTGGATTCCCGTGTCGCGCTGGTGGTCCGGGAATTGGAGCGCTCCGGCGGGCTGACCCGGTCTAACATCGTGGTCGCGATTCCCACTGGTTCCGGCTGGATCGACGCGAACGCCGTCACCGGGTTCGCCGAACGCTTCGCCGGTGACGTGGCCGTCGTCGGCATGCAGTACTCCTACGCGCCGAGCTGGGTGGGTTTCGCGTTCGGCCGCGACGAGGCGGTCGAGGCCGCGCGGGCCCTGTTCACGGCGGTGGAACGCCGCGTCGCGAGCATGGACGCCCCGCCGAAGCTGTTCGTCTACGGGCAGAGCCTCGGTGCGTCGGGCGGGGGCGCGGTGTTCGCCGACGCCGCCGACCAGGACCGCCGCACCTGCGCCGCGCTGTGGGCGGGCCCGCCCGCCAACGACGCGCCGCGCGCCGGCGCCACGATCCTGTCCAACAGCTCCGACCCGGTGGTGCACTGGTCGCCCGCGCTGCTGTGGCGGGCGCCCGACCTCACCGGCGTGCGGCGCGACGCCCCGCTGCCGCCGTGGCTCCCCGGGGTGAGCTTCGTGCAGACCACCGCCGACCTGCTCGCCGCGCTGGACGCGCCGCCCGGCCACGGCCACCGCTACGGCACCGACCAGGGCACCGCGCTCGGCGACTGCTGACCGGATTGACGCCACACTAGAACTTGTTCTAACTTGCTGGCATGGGCTTTGTCATCGACTCGGCCGTGTACATCGACGCACCGGCCGAGCTGGTGTGGCAGGTGATCACGGACCTCCCCCGCTACGGCGAGTGGAACCCCTTCGTCCCCGAGTGCACCAGCACGCTGGAACCCGGCGAGCCCATCGACATGCTGGTGCGCCTCGGCCCCCGCCCGCGCCGCCAGCGCGAGTGGATCCGCACCCACACCCCGGGCCGCGAACTCAGCTACTCGATGAAGCCGGTCCCGCTCGGCGCGCTGAATTCCCTGCGCTCCCACACCGTTACCGCCGTCAGTCCCGAACGCACCAGGTACGAATCGCATTTCGAGCTCAACGGCTGGTTCCACCCGGTCGTCGCGGGGCTGCTGGGCAAGCACCTGCGCAAAGGGTTCGAGGGTATGACCGAGGGCATCCAGCGCCGCGCGGAATCCCTTCGCACCGCCTGACTTTCCCGACGAGGCCGGCCGGGATCACTCCCGGCCCGGCTTTCGCGCGTCTCAGGCGATGGGGCCGCGGGCGGCTTCGTAGGCCGCGCCGACTCGGTACAGGCGGTCGTCGGCCAGGGCCGGGGCCATGATCTGCAAGCCGACGGGCAGGCCGTCGTCCTCGCTGAGCCCCGACGGCACCGACATGGCCGGATGGCCGGCCAGGTTGGTGGGCAGGGTGCACAGGTCGGACAGGTACATGGCCAGCGGGTCGTCGACCTTCTCGCCCAGCTTCCACGGGGTGAACGGGCTGGTCGGCGAGACCAGCACGTCGACCTTCTCGTAGGCGGCGTCGAAGTCGCGGGCGATGAGGGTGCGGACCTTGAGCGCCTGGCCGTAGTAGGCGTCGTAGTAGCCGGCCGAGAGCGCGTAGGTGCCGATCATGATGCGGCGCTTGACTTCCGGGCCGAACCCGGCCGCGCGGGTGAGCGCCATGACCTGCTCGGCGCTGTGGCCGCCGTCGTCGCCGACGCGCAGGCCGTAGCGCATGGCGTCGAAGCGCGCCAGGTTCGACGACACCTCCGAGGGCATCACCAGGTAGTAGGAGGGCAGGCCGTACTCGAAGTGCGGGCACGACACCTCGACCACCTCCGCGCCCAGTTCCTTCAGCACCGCGACGGCCGCGTCGAAGGAGGCCAGCACGCCGGACTGATAGCTGTCGGAGTGCAGTTCCTTCACCACGCCGACCTTCACGCCGCGCAGATCGCCCGACGCGCCCTCGCGGGCGGCGGCGACCACCGGCGGCACCGGCACGTCGCGGGAGGTGGAGTCCTTCGGGTCGTAGCCCGCGATCACCTCGTGCAGCAGCGCGGTGTCGAGCACGGTGCGCCCGCACGGGCCGCCCTGATCCAGCGACGACGCGCACGCCACCAGACCGAACCGCGACACCGTGCCGTAGGTCGGCTTGGTGCCGACGGTGGCCGTGACGGCGGCGGGCTGGCGGATGGAACCGCCGGTGTCGGTGCCGATCGCCAGCGGCGCCTGGTTCGAGGCCAGCGCCGCCGCCGAACCGCCGCCGGACCCACCCGGGATGCGGGTGGTGTCCCACGGGTTGCGGGTAGGGCCGTAGGCGGAGTTCTCGGTGGAGGAGCCCATCGCGAACTCGTCCATATTGGTCTTGCCGAGGATCGGGATGCCCGCCTCGCGCAGCTTGGTGGTGAGCGTGGCGTCGTAGGGCGAGATCCAGCCCTCGAGGATCTTCGACGCGCAGGTGGTGGGCATGTCCGTGGTGGTGAACACGTCCTTGAGCGCCAACGGAACTCCGGCCAGCGGCGAGGCGACGGTGCCGTCGGCGAGCTGCTTGTCGACCGCGCGCGCGGCGGTGAGCGCGGCGTCGGAGGCGACGTGCAGGAAGGCGTTGTACTCGCCGTCCACCTCGGCGATGCGGTCCAGGTGCGCGCGGGTCACCTCCTCGGAGGAGACCTCGCGGGCGTGGATCTTCGCGGCGAGCTCCGCGGCCGTGGCCTTCGTCAACTCACTCATTCGCCCTCCCCCAGGATCTGCGGAACCATGAACCGCTGTTCTTCCACCGCGGGCGCGGCGGCCAGCGCCTGCTCGGGAGTGAGCCCCGGGGTGATCACGTCGGGCCGGGTCACGTTGACCGCGGGGTTCGGCGAAGCGGTGGCGGACACGTCCGCGGCGGCGACCTCGGAGATGGTGCGCACGTGGCTCAGGATCGAATCCAGCTGACCGGCGAACTGGTCCAGTTCGGCCTCGGACAGCGCGAGCCGGGACAACCGGGCGAGGTGTGCGACCTCGTCGCGGGAGATGGCGGGCACCGCGGACCCCTTTCGGCGTTGGTGTGTGGTCGGACGTGATCGGTCTCGGTCCGATCGCACCGGGGTGAGATGCGCGGCCTCCCGGCCGAATCGCGTGACCGCATCGGCGCCGCGCCGGAATCGCACTGTGCCGTTCCGTCACAACCGCCGATCTGTCACAGGTGCGGTGTTGTCACATGTCACCCGAGCAGACAGTCTACGAGCGCCCCGGTAACCCGTACTCGCGCGGGTTACATCCCGACGACACACCCCCACAACTAGCGCGACACGCCGTATCGTGACGAAAAACCGGCGTGGCATTCCTCACCGGCCGCAGTTCGACTCGATAAGCGCGGCCGGGGGGTGTAAGTATTGCCAGACCCGGGTATCCGACCACCAGGCTCGGCCGGCCAGAGGAAAGGAACGCGCGTGTCATACCTGCTCCGCGTGCAACTTCCGGATCGCCCGGGAAGCCTCGGCGCACTCGCGGTCGCACTCGGCTCCGTGGGCGCCGACATCCTCTCGCTGGATGTGGTCGAACGCGGCGCGGGCTTCGCGGTGGACGATCTCGTCGTGGAGGTTCCACCCAACGCACTGCCCGACACGCTCATCACGGCGGCGGAGTCGATCGGCGACGTGCACGTCGACTCGATCCGCCCGTACTCCGGCGTCCTGGACACCCACCGCGAACTCGAGTTGATCGACCAGGTGGCCAGTGCCCGCGACGATCGCCTCCAGGTGCTGGTGGACGGTGTGCCGCGGGTGCTGCGAGTCGGCTGGAGCACCATCATCGATATGGGCCCGCAAGGCGCCTACCGGGTGGTGGGCAGCCAGAGCGCCCCACAGACGCAGGCCGGTTCGGCGCCGTGGATGCCGCTGGAGAAGCCCTCCACCCTCGACCCCGAGGCCGAGTGGGTGCCGCAGATCTGGCGCGATATGGACACCAAGCTCGCCGCCGCGCCCCTGGGCAACACCGGCAAGGTGCTGCTGCTCGGCCGCCCCGGCGGACCCGACTTCCGCCCCTCGGAAGTCGCCCGCCTCGGCTACCTCGCCGGCATCGTCGCCACCGTCCTCGGCTGAATCGACTGCCGCACAAGCTTTCTCGCGAGAGTCCGGTCCACCCGCACCTTCCGACGAGTTCGCCACGGGTGTTCGTCGTGTCGAATGCGCGCGCGGCGCGTCGCGTGCCAGTCGTCGCACTGCGCGGCGTGTAGGCCCCGACCCACTGCTCGCGACGAATTTCCGACGACTACGCCCCGAGAGCGAGCCGGTACACCCGTAGCGGAGCACCCATCGGCGTCGCCCAATCCCGTTCGGGCACAGCGACGAAACCGAGTCGTTCATAGATGCGCAGCGCGTCGACCATGGGCAGCATGGTCGTCAGCACGACAGCGTCGTATCCCTCGGCGGCCGCGCGGTCGATCACGGTGCGCACCAACGCCGTTCCCGCGCCGAGGCCGCGCGCCCGCTTGGCGACGGCCAGCATGCGGAACTCGAGTTCGCCGGGGCGGGCCACGTCCGCGAAGGGCGTGCCGGGCGCCGCGACAGTAAGCGATCCGATCACGACGCCCTCGTGTTCGGCGACGAGCACATCGGCGTCCGCCGCCCGGCGCGCGGTGTCGGCCAGCTCCGCGGCGTACGGGCTCTCGGCGCGGACGAACCCCTCGCCCACGTACACCTCCACCGTCAGCGCCCCGACCGCGTCGAAGTCGCGCGGCGTGGCGGCACGGACGATCACGTCATCAGCACCCATGCCCGGCATCCTGCCATCGTCGGCGACATCGCCGCGATAGTCCTGGTCACAGGTTCAGGAGCCGAGTCCGGGCCGGGCGCCGGGGTGCGCGATGCGCCAGCGGTCCGGGTTCTTGGGCGGGTACACGACGTCGATGTAGTCGCCGATCGACGGCCACTGGTTCACGTCCCACGCGAACCGCCCGTACACCACCTTGCCCGCGACCGACGGTCCGGTGAGGTTGCCGGTGATCGTCACGTACTGCTCGCCCTCGGCGTCCGGGCGCGGGCTCACCCCGGTCACGTACAGCGACCCCGCCTCGGCCTGCGCCAGCGGGCTGCCGCCGCCCCGCCCGCGCCGGAAGGACACCAGCAACGCCACGAGCACGGCGACCATGATGATGAGCATGGCGAATTCGAGCATGTCTCGATCCTAGGGCCGTGTGGTCACAGGGCCGCGAGTTCGGCGGCTCCGTTCTCGCCCCGCCGCACCTGCCACACCGCGGTGCGGGTGCGCTGCGAGCGCCCGTTGCCGCGGTCGATGAGCTTGCGGTCGCCGGTGGTGAACACCAGTTGCGCGCCGTTGGCGTTGGTCTCCGGGTTCTGGAACAGCTGGATCAGCCGGTCGGCCTGCTCGCCCGACAGGCGTGCGTCGATGTCGTCGACAGCGAGCACCCGTCCGTTGTCGAGCGCGTCCAGCATGGTGGGCAGCAGCCGCAGCAGCGCCAGCGTCGAGGTGGACTCGTCGGCGATGTCGAACGGCGCGTCGATGCCCCGGTGCACCAGTTTCAGCCCGACGCCGCGGCGCGCCACCATCCTGGCGTAGAGCGCGTCGCGGGCGGCGCGCAGATTGGAGAGTTCGCGCTCGAGCAGCAAGGGGGTGAGTCCGCTCTGTTCCAGCAGCTGGTCGGCGTGGCCGGGCGAGGTGGCGCACAGTTCCAGCTGTTTGGCGCCCGCCTCGATATCGCCGTCGAGTTCGCGCAGGTAGTCGGCGTACAGCGGGTCGTGCTCGGCGATCAGCAGATCGGTGATGCCCAGTTCGGCGGCGCGCAGGAGCAGCAGCAGGCGGGCGGCGTTCTCCCCGGAGCGCGACAGGTGCGCGCCCAGCCGGTGCGCGATCGCGTCGGGCTCGGCCTCCCCGCGCTGCACCTCGAGCATGGCCGAGAACCAGCGGAAGGCGGGCACCAACGCCTCGGCGTACATCTGCCCGGCCAGGCTCAGCAGCAGCGCGTTCGGGCGCACCAGCGGCACCAGCGCCGCGATGCCGTAGAGCGCCGCCTCGAACATCGGGCCGATCTTGATCTGCTCACCGGTGCGCTCGAACACGATGCGCTTGCGCGAGCGCGGATGGCTGTGCAACCACTCGGCGACCACCTCGGCGTTGTCGATGCGGAATCCGTAGGTGTAGGGGCAGCCCTCCGCGACGAACGACGCCACGAACTCGGTGGGCTGGTCGGGCGCGCCCAGGTGCGGACTGCGCACCGGGCCCGCGTACGGGTCCCACCCGGTGACCGACTCCAGCACGGCCTCGCGCATCCGCCCGAGCGCGTCGATCAGGCTCGTCTTGCCCGCCGCGGTGCCGCCGTGGATCGCGGTCACCGGCACCGCCACCGGCCCGCTCCCCTTCGTGAGCCGCAACTCCTGCCGGTCGGCCAGCGCTCTGTGGTTGGTCACCTGAAAACTCCGCAGCATGCCGCAATCCTTCCGGTTCGGGCGCGGGGCCGCGACACCCACCCCGCCGACGTGCTCGCCGGGTGGGCGCGTCGGTGGGAGGGTTTCCGGCGTGTGTCTCGCGGGCCGAGGACCGAGCGCCCCCGGTCGGAGCGGGTGCGGGGCGGCTCGGGCGGACGGGGGCGGGGATCGGCGTTAGCATGCTGGGCAATCGCGGCCGGTCGGGGCAAGGTGGGTCGTGCCTGATGGATGACGCTGAAGAAGATGAGGTGGACGATGGTGCCGACGAAACTGACGCGGCTGACGGTTCGGGCCGCGGTGATCGGCGCGCTGGCGGCGGGCGCGGTGGTGGCCGTGCCGCAGGTGGCGATGGCCGACGCGAAGTGTCCGAACGGGACGGCGCGGGTGTTCCTCTACGCCTCGACGAACCACTGCCAGGGCGGCACGCAGACCTACACCAACCCCACCGTGGTGAAGGTCTGCTCGATGAGCCGCACCAAGGTCGTCATCGAGACCAAGGGCGAGCGGCGGATCAATAACCGCACCGTCGAACTCGGCCCCGGCCATTGCGCGGCGTTCGAACCGCGCGGTCAGGAGAGCGCGACCGTCGCCGTCAGCGCGACCTGAGCGTCCGGTCCGGCGCGAACAGCAGCGCGCTGTCGCCGAATTCGTGCCACAGGTAGCCGGCGTCGAGCGCTTCGGCGTAGGCGCGGCGCACCGTGTCCTCCCCCGCCACCGCGACCAGCAGGTCCAGATGCGAGGCCCCGGGCGCGTGCCATCCGGTGATCAGGCCGTCCACCACGCGGGCGGGGCGCGCGGGGCCGAGCACGAGATCGGTCCATCCCGACGCGGCGCGCACGAAACCGTCGGGGGCCGTGGCCGATTCGAGCGCCCTGGTGACGGTGGTGCCGACGGCGACGATCCGGCCGCCCGCCGCCCGCGCGTCGTTCACCAGGTGCGCGGTGGCGGCGGGGACGTCGAATCGCTCGGGGCTCGGCGGTTCGCCCGCCTCCGGTGAGGAGACGCCGGTGTGCAAGGTGATCGGTGCCAGCCACACGCCGGAGGCGACCAGATCGAGCACCAGTTCGTGCGTGAACGGTCTTGCGGCGCTGGGCATTTCAGCGCTTCCCCGCTCGCGTCCGAACACGGTGGAGTAGTACGTGGGTAGCCAGCGTTCCGGCACGTACGCGTAGGTGATCGGATTCCCGTACTGCCACAGCAGGGCTCGCACATCCGTGGACACCTCGGCGATCCAGAGTCGCCGCCCGCCCGGTAGCCACGGGGCGCGCAGCGTCATCCGGGCATCGCCGGGAAGGTCGACGGCATCGCCCGGCTCGAAGCTCCGATCGGCCAGCGGCAGGCGGTCTTTCGTGCGCAGCTCGATCACCCACGTCCCGTCGTCCAGCCAGGTCGAGAAGTGCACGACCACCGGCGCGCCGGCGACCTCGCCCTCGACGGCGGCCGTCACCATCGCGGAGTTGTTCACCACGAGGACGTCGCCGGGCGCGAGATGTTCGGGCAGCCGGTGGAATCGAGTGTGCGTCAAGCCGCCGTCGGCGACGAGCAGGCGCACATCGTCGCGCGACAATCCCCGCGCCTCGGGCGGGGCTGTCGCGTTGAGCCGCTCCGGCAGGACGAAATTCGCGTCGAAAGGCCGGTATACACGACCGGGGCCTCCCTCGCGCGCACCCCCGATTCGACCGCTGTCGACGTGCCGGTCCGGACTCCCGGCGCGTCCACTCTCGCGAAATCTCCTGCCCTCCACCTTCATCGCGCCGCCGCGAAGTCGGACACCGCGTACCGCGCGCTCTTGGGTCGTTCGTCGACCAGCCGCAGGAGTGCGGGCACCACGGATTCCGGTGTGGGACGGTCGGAGATGTCCTCACCCGGGAACGCGTCCTGATGCATGGCGGTGCGCATGTCGCCGGGGTCGAAGGTGTAGACGTCGAGGTCGGGATGCTCGGCGGCCAGCACCGCGCTGAGCTGATCCAACGCCGCCTTCGTCGCGCCGTACCCGCCCCACTCGGGATACGGTTCGACGCTCGCGTCCGAACTGATACTCACCACCGCGGCACCGGGCGCGAGGACGGGCAACACCATCTGGATGATCCCCAGCGGCGCGACGACATTCGTCCGGAACAGCGCCTCGAGCGCGTCGAGCGGAAACGCGGCCAAGCGCGGCAACGGACTCGGCCCCAACCACCCCGCGTTGTTCACCACCAACAGCAGATCCCCCGCCCCACCGGCCACCTCGGCCACCCGCGCCCGGTGCGCGGCATCGGTCACATCGCCGACGACCGGCACGAACGCTTCCCCCAACTCCTCCCGCATCCGCTCCAGCGGTTCGGCGCGCCGCCCGGTCCCGACCACCCGCCACCCTCGCTCGACCAACCCACGCGCCAACGCCGCCCCCAGCCCCGCCGACACACCCGTGACCAGCGCTGTCCGATGAAATCCCATGACACTCTCCTCACATCCAGGTACGACACCGATCTTCATACCTGAAGGTAGGTTGAGGTCAAGGGTGTGTGCTCAGCCCAGTTGCGCGGCGATGTCGGTGTGCAGCGCCAGCAGTTCGCCGATCGGCACCGGGCGGCGATCGGCCGCCGCGATACCGGCCCGCCCTTCGGCGCTCCACAGCGGCGGCACCACCGACAACCCCTGATCGAGCCGCAGCCGGCCCACCTCCCCGGCCCACCCCGGCCACCGCATGCCCTCGTAGAAATCAGCATGTCCACCGGAGAGCACCCAGGAGAGGAACGCCGAATGGCCGCCGCCGATCGGCTCCCACCGCAAGGTCTCCGGCCCGAAATAGCAGATCTCGCCGGGCTCACCCGGCAACGCGCCCCCGTTGACGGCGAAGCGCCCGCCCAGTGCGTCGACCGCGACGGTCAGCGCACCCGGCGCACCGCCACCGGGCTCCCCCATCCCGTTCGCGGTCGCCAGATCCGGCAGCCCGTCGTAGCCGCCGCCGAGGATGCGCAACCACCCGTGCTCGGCGACGATCCCACCGGTGTGCAGCGCCAGGGCGCCGAGGGTCGACCACGCCGTCACCTGGAGCCGGAACAACACCGACTGGCCCTGCGCCGGCTCGATCGGGAGCACCGTGATCGGGATTGCGGCGGAAGCGATCTCGCTGCGCAGCCCCGGCCACGCCGGATCGTCTACATGAATCAAGTCCTCTACGGGACGTACTGTCGACACCTGCGCCATCCTGCCCGAATCCGGCGCGCCCCGTTCTGCTCATTCTCGGCGGACGTCAAGGCGCTCCAGGTCCACTCCCACGGACCGGCGTCCGGGTTTTCGGGCACAGCCGCTCAGCTTTCGGCGCATTGGGACGCATCGTGGGGCACAGCCCTGGGCGGACTTTCGCCCTTGGACCCTACCGCTCAGCCCTCGGACTCTTCGTCGGCGGGCGCGGGCGTGACCGCCTCCGGTCCTTGCGCCAGCAACCGCACGAACCCTTCCTCATCCAAAATCGGGACACCGAGTTCTTCGGCCTTCGCCGCCTTCGAACCGGGCGCGTCACCGATCACGACGAACGCGGTCTTCTTCGACACCGAACCCGCCGCCTTCCCGCCGCGCATCAGGATCGCCTCTTTGGCGCCGTCGCGTGAAAAGCCTTGCAGGGAGCCGGTTACGACGATGGACAACCCTTCGAGGGTGCGTGCGATGGACTCGTCGCGCTCGTCGCGCATCCGCACACCGGCGGCACGCCACTTCTCCACGATGGCGCGATGCCAGTCGACGGTGAACCACTCGACCACGGCCGCGGCGATGGTGGGGCCGACGCCGTCGGTGGCGGCGAGTTCCTCGGCGGTGGCGGACTCGATGCGCGCCATCTCCCCGAACTCGGCGGCCAGCGCACGCGCCGCGGTGGGGCCGACGTGCCGGATCGACAGGCCGACAAGCACCCGCCACAGCGGGCGGTCCTTGGCCGAATTCAGGTTCTCCAGCAGGCGTTTGCCGTTCGCGGAGAGGCTGCCGTCCTTGTTCACGAACAGCGTGGTGGTGAGCAGGCGCGGCTCGTCGAGGTCGAACAGGTCGCCCTCGTCGGCGATCGCGCCGGACTTCAGCAGGTCGATCGCGGCCTCGTAGCCGAGCGCTTCGATATCGAAGGCGTTGCGGCTGGCGACGTGGAATACGCGCTCGCGCAATTGCGCCGGGCACGCCCGCTGATTCGGGCAGCGGATATCGGCGTCGCCCTCCTTCTCGGGCGCGAGTTCGGTGCCGCACTCGGGACAGTGTGTGGGCATGACGAATTCGCGTTCCGCCCCGGTGCGCGCGTCCACCACCGGACCCAGCACCTCGGGAATCACGTCGCCCGCCTTGCGGATGGTGACGGTGTCGCCGATCAGCACACCCTTGCGCTTGACCTCGGAGGCGTTGTGCAGTGTGGCCATCGCGACCGTCGATCCCGCGATCGACACCGGCTCCATCACCGCGAACGGCGTGACCCGCCCGGTGCGGCCGACATTGACCTGGATGTCGAGCAGCGTGGTGGTGGCCTCCTCCGGCGGGTACTTGTAGGCGATCGCCCAGCGCGGTGCGCGGGAGGTGGCGCCCAGGCGGCGTTGCAGCGCGACCTCGTCGACCTTGATCACCTGGCCGTCGATCTCGTGTTCGATGTCGTGCCGGTGCTCACCCCAGTACTCGACCCGCTCGATCACCGCGTCGATGCCCTGCACCCGCTTTGTGTGCGCCGACACCGGCAACCCCCACGCCGCCAACGCCGAGTACGCCTCGTGCAGCGACGACGGCGTGTAGCCCTCGGTGCGGCCGACGCCGTGACAGATCATGCGCAGCCTGCGCCGCGCGGTGACCGCCGGGTCCTTCTGCCGCAGCGAGCCGGCGGCGGTGTTGCGCGGATTCGCGTACGGCGGTTTGCCTTCCGCGACGATGGACGCGTTGAGGGTTTCGAAATCCTCCAGCCGCATATAGACCTCACCGCGCACCTCGAGCAGCTCGGGCACCGGGAACTCGTCGGTGCCGGTGAGCTCGGTGGGCACGTCCTCGACGGTGCGGGCGTTGAGCGTGACGTCCTCACCCGTGCGGCCGTCGCCGCGCGTGGCGGCGCGCACCAGCTTGCCGCGTTCGTACACCAGGTTCAGCGCGACACCGTCGATCTTCACCTCGCACAGGTAGTGCAGATCGGAACCGGTCTCGGCCTCCACACGCGCCGCCCAGGCGCTCAGCTCGTCGTAGTTGAAGACGTTGTCGAGCGAGAGCATCCGCTCGAGGTGGTCGACAGGCGAGAAATCGGTCGCGAAACCGCCGCCGACCAGCTGGGTCGGCGAATCGGGCGTCAGCAGATCGGGATGCTCCTCCTCCATCGCCTGCAACCGCCGCAGCAGCTCGTCGAACTCGCCGTCGGAGATGACCGGCGCGTCGCGCACGTAGTAGCGGAACTGGTGCTCGCGCACCTCGTCCGCCAACCGCTGCCACGCCACCCGCTGCTCCGCCGTCGCCGGAACCGCCACACTCTCGCTCTCACTCACGAACAGCACATTAGCGCAGGCCACCGACATATTCCGGCACGTCGGCGGGGTGGTGGAAGCGGGTTCGGGAAGCCTCTGCCGGGGGTCCCGAGGGCTCGGATCGCGGCGACCAACCCTCGGCAACTCGTACCACATTCCGGTACCGTCGACCGTGTAGCCGGAGAGGTACAGCGATGACCAGCATGTCTGCCAGCGAAGCACGAGCCAGCCTTTACCCACTCATCGAACGAGTCAATGACGATGCCATCGCCATCCACATCACCAGCCGCAAAGGAAACGCCGTCCTCATCTCCGAGGACGAGTACAACTCCTTGTGCGAAACCCTCTACCTGATGCGTTCTCCGGCCAACGCCGCCCGGCTTGCCCAGGGGGTCGCGCAACTGGAAGCCGGCGATACTGTCGAAGTCGACCTGGATCGCCTCGCGCAGGAACTCGGGTGAAGGTCACGTTCGCGAAGGTCGCATTCGAAGACCTCGCTCACCGGATCTCCACCGACCGCAAACTGGCGCTCCGGATCCTCCGCTTGATCAACGACATAGAACGCGATCCGTTCACCGGGCTCGGGAAGCCCGAGCCGTTGAAAGGTGACAAGTCCGGGTACTGGTCACGCCGCATCAACGACGAACATCGCCTGGTCTACGCCATCTCGGGGGACAACATCCTCATCGCCCAAGCTCGCTACCATTACTGACCGCGTCGGCGACGGTTCGGCCGTGGGCGGACGATACCGGCGTGAGCCTCCCTCCGTGAACCAACAGGCAGCGGTTGTCGCCCGCACCTGCGACGGTGATCAGAAGTCCAACGACTCCGGGTCCTCGGCGAAGGCGCGGGAGACCTCGGTCGCCAGCTCCAATGCTTTTCGCGCCCACCCCAGGGGCGCACCCCCCAACCCGCAAGCCGGCGAAACGAGTACGTCGCGCAGCGCGGAACGGGGGAAGCCGAGGCGGTCGATCAGGCGGACGCCGGGTTCGGCGAGGTCGCGCCAGGTGGGTGAGGTGGTGGGGGCGGTGGTGGGGACGAGTCCGAGGACGAGGCGTTTGCCCGCGTCGAGGGATTCGCCGAGGGCGTCCAGATCGCGGGTGGCGATGGTGGAGAGGTCGAAACCTATTGCGGCGGCCTGACTTCCGCGCAGGAAGTGCACGGGCGGCCGAGCGGCGCAGGTGTGCACCAGCACCGGAACGGATTGCGCTTCGATCACCGAATCGAGAATCGCCAGCGCTTCCGGCGCGGGTACGGCGCGCACGGTGTCGAGCACGCTCACGCCGCGCAATGATCCTTCGAGTACGTCGCCGAGCGAGGGTTCGTCGAGTTGCAGCACCACCCGCGCGTTCAAGCGCTTGGCGACTTCGGCGACGTGCTGGTTCAGTCCTTCGGCCAGGGATTCCGAAAGATCGCGCACCGCACCGGAATCGGTGAGCACGCGGTGCCCGACGGGCAGCTCCGCTTCGGCGGCGAGGGTGAGCGGGCCGGTGGCCTGGAGTTTGATCACGCGGCCGGTCCCCGCGGAACCCGTTGTCTCCCACACCTCTTCGAGGGCGTCGAGATCACCGCGCAGCAGGTCGTGCGCGCGCCGCGACACCGCTCCCGGACGGGCCGCGAGCCGGTAACCGCGTGTGCTGGTATCGAACCGCAGGTCCACGAGCAGCGCCGAGGAGCGGCCTATCATATCGGCGCCGACCCCGCGCGCGGGCAGTTCCGCCAGATGCGCCAAGTCGGTGAGCTCACCGACGACGGTCGCGGCCGCCTCGCGCGCGTCGGTGCCGGGCCAGGACCCGACACCGGTCGCGACACCGCCCCGCAGTACCTCGGAAATCGTGCTCTCCGTTACGGTTTCGCTCACGTCGCCCATTCCACTCCGCTACACCCGGGCCGTCCCGCCTGCTGACGGAAAGACATCGACCAGCCACACCGCTCAGGAAACCGGCGCCAGCTCCCGCGACGTACCGGAGATCGTCCCACTGCCGAGGACCTCGTCGCCCGCCGGATCGGGCCGGTACAGCACCACGGCCTGCCCCTTCGCCACACCGGTCAACGGCTCGCGCAACCGCACCACGAGCCCCGCGCCGGAGGGCTCTGCGACGGCGGGCGCCGTGCCGCCGTGCGCGCGCACCTGCGCCACGCACTCGACGGGCCCGTCCGGCACCTCACCCGAGGTCCAGATCGCCCGGTCGGCGAGCACGGTCCACACGTGCAGATCCTCCACCGAACCCACGCGCACGGTCCCGGACTCGGGATCGATCCCGGTGACGTACCGCGGCTTGCCGTCGGCGGCCGGGCCCGGCAGGCCCAGACCCTTGCGCTGTCCGATGGTGAACCCGTGCACGCCGTCGTGCTTGCCCAGCTCACGGCCGTCGGCGTCCACCACCGCGCCCGGCCGCACGCCGATCTTCGCGCCGAGGAAGGCGCGGGTGTCGCCGGAGGGGATGAAGCAGATGTCGTGACTGTCGGGCTTGTTCGCCACGGCCAGTCCGCGCTCGGCCGCCTCGGCCCGGATGTCGGGCTTCGGCGTGTCCCCCACCGGGAACATCGCGCGGGAGAGCTGGTCGGCGGTGAGCACGGCGAGCACGTAGGACTGGTCCTTGTCGGCGTCGACCGCGCGGCGCAGCACGCCGCCGTCGAGCCGCGCGTAGTGCCCGGTGACGACGGCGTCGAAGCCCAGCGCCACCGCCCGGTCGGCGAGGGCGGAGAACTTGATCTTCTCGTTGCAGCGCAGGCACGGATTCGGCGTCTCACCGGCGGCGTAGGAGGCGACGAAATCGTCGATCACGTCCTCCTTGAACCGGTCCGCGAAATCCCAGACGTAGAACGGGATGCCGAGCACGTCGGCGGCGCGGCGCGCGTCGCCCGCGTCCTCCTTGGAGCAGCAGCCGCGCGAGCCGGTGCGCAGTGTGCCGGGTGTGGCCGACAGCGCCAGGTGCACCCCCACCACGTCGTGTCCGGCGTCGACGGCGCGCGCCGCCGCAACGGCCGAGTCCACACCACCGCTCATCGCCGCGAGAACCCGCATCACACACCACCTTTCGCACCGGCGAGACCCGCCACGCGGGCCCGCTCCACCACCTGGGGCAAGACATCGAGGAGGGCGTCCACGTCGGCGCGGGTCGACGTGTGCCCGAGGGAGAAACGCAGGGAGCCGCGCGCGACGCGGGGCTCGACGCCCATCGCGATCAGCACGTGGCTCGGGCTCGCCACGCCCGCGTTGCAGGCCGAGCCGGTGGAGCATTCGATGCCGGCGGCGTCCAGCAGCATGAGCAGCGAGTCGCCCTCGCAGCCCGGGAACGTGAAATGCGCGTTGCCGGGCAGGCGGCGCTCGTCGACCGGGCCGTTGAACACGGCGTCGGGGATCGTGGCGAGCACGCCGTCCACGAGCGCGTCGCGCAGCGCGGCGAGTTCGGGGGTGCGGATCGGCAGCTCGGCCGCCGTGATCCGCAGCGCGGTGGCCAGGCCGACCGCGGCGGGCGTGTCGGAGGTGCCCGACCGCAGGTCGCGCTCGTGACCGCCGCCGTGCAGCAGCGGCACCACCTCGACCTGCCTGCCGAGCAGTAGCACGCCGGCGCCGTGCGGGCCGCCGACCTTGTGCCCGGCGAAGCTCGCCGCCGACAGGCCGCTGGCGGCGAAGTCGATGGGCAGCTGCGCGGCCGCCTGGATCGCGTCGCTGTGCATCGGCACGCCGAATTCCTGGGCGACCGTGGCGAGTTCGCGGATCGGCTGGATCGCGCCGACCTCGTTATTGGCCCACATGATGGTGACCAGCGCGACCTCGTCGGAGTGCGCGGCCAGCGCCTCGCGCAGGGTGGCGGGCGAAACCATGCCCTCGGCGTCGACCGGCAGCCAGGTCGCGCGCGCGCCCTCGTGCCGCTCGAGCCACTCGATGGCGTCGATCACCGCGTGGTGCTCGACCGAGCTGGCGATGATGCGGGTGCGGCGCGGATCGGCGTCGCGGCGCGCCCAGTAGATGCCCTTGACGGCCAGGTTGTCGCTCTCGGTGCCGCCCGAGGTGAAGATCACCTCCGACGGCCGCGCCCCCAGGCTCTCGGCGATCGACTCGCGCGCCTCTTCCAGCAACCGCCGCGCCGCGCGCCCCGACCCGTGCACCGACGACGCGTTGCCCGGCCGCGTCATGGCAGCCGTCATCGCCTCGACAGCGGCGGGCAGCATCGGTGTGGTGGCCGCGTGATCGAGGTAGACCGTCCTGGGCGCAGCACCGGTGACCGGACCCGAAAAAGCCGACTTCATGACCGACAAAGCCTATACCACCGCTGACCTGGTCATTTTTCGGGTCCACCCCTGCTTTCTACGATTTACCCAGGATTCTCAACACGAGTATCACTAATCGGTATTCCCGCGACTCGCTCGGCGCCTCATCCCTCTGTCCGTGACCAGCTGAGACGTATGCGTCGAATGTCATGGTGTCGTTCTTGCGCGGCATGCATCGCGTCTCATCCGCCAAGCCGTACACGTCAGCGGCGACCCTGTATGGACTCCTGGCACGCCGCAGCGCCCCGCTGCCAATGGGGACGCGAAACGGGGTACCGCATGGCTAGTTTCTTCCGCGTCTGGCCAAGCCACGGCCTAGTTTGCGGCGTTGCACGCCGGGCGGGTGACACCTCCCGGAGGCACGCCAAGGACGGGCAAGCAAGCCCGGCCCCCTCTGACCGCCCACCAATTGTGAGCCGTCCCGCAGTCGAATCCGCCTGACATTCCGCGACGCGAGTCAGCTGGCGACGGACCAGCCACCCGTCGTCGGATCAGACGACGCCGTCTTTGAGTTCGTCGAGGTCTACCTCGTCGTCGAGGTCGATGGTGCGGCGATAGTCGGGGTGGTCTTTATCCATTTTGGCCGCGAGGTGGATGGGCGCCGGGTAGCTGGTGCGGCCATCCCATGAGACGGCGTGGTCGCAGAGCCGTGCGGCGGCGATGGCGTAGCGGATCGGGTCTGTGTCTGCGCCGACGACGACGATCTCGGTGGTTGTGTGGGCATACCAGGTGTGTTGGCCAGCTTCGTTGTCGGCGGTCCAACGGGTGCCGTGCTCTCCCGCCCGGCTGTACCGGCGCCCGCCTGTGAACTGGCGCGGGATGTTGGACAGGATCCATGTGTTCTGGGCTCCGTCGAGCTGGTAGAGACCCTCGGTGGTCTTCTTGATGTGAGGCTCCTTCTGGACGGTTCCTTCCGTCTGTCTCTCGTCTACGCCAACGTGCAACTCGACCGGCCGGGGGAGGTCACGGGAGCCGGAGGTCACGCGAACGATGGCCCGCGGGCGATGACCACTGGAGGGGCTGCACCCTGGGAGCGCAGGCCGGTCGTTGATCCGGCCTGCTGAGTCCGGACGCAGGTCAAGGTTCTTGTTGGCGAGGAGCGGCCACAGCGCGCGGGAGCTGTCTCCAGAAACCAGCAGGACGTAGCCGGTGGCGGTATCGAGGTGGTCTTGGAGTTGGCCGAGTGCGGTGTCAATGCTGTCGACGAGCGAGAGGTCTTGGCGTTTACCTTCGGGCAGCGAGTGCGAGCGAAAGGCAGTGTTGGCGGCGAAGTAGTCCTGCCACCCAGTTGTTCCCCCGCGCGGGTGTCGTTTGGGTTGATATGCCTTGGTGTGCCAGTGGTCGCCCTCGGGGATGAGCGCCACCAGCGACCAGCTCAGGCGCGGTCCCGCCGAAGTCCAACGCGCCCCGCGCTGTTCGCGGATGTGAAGGCCGACGAACGCGACGGGTTCCTTCAAACCGTAGCGGCCGTAGGCCAGCGCTCGGCTGAGTCGAGGATGGATCAGACCAGCGGCTCGGAGCATGTCGGCGACTGCGTTGTGACCCGGATGATCTTTCTTCAGGCTGAGTCCCAGCTTGGTCAGCGGGTCATTCTCCTCACTGGGAGCGGTCTCGTTGTTGCCGGACTCGGTACCGTCGGTGGCGTTCCCGTTGCTCGTCTTCGTCGCCGGTTCGGTGTCTGATTTGGGCGAGGGCTTGGTGGTGATGAACTGGGCAAGTACGTGGTGCTGGGCAAGCATTCGGTTGAGGGGGTGCTTGGCGTCGGTCAGATCAGGGTCGTCCACCGTACTGTCGGGTCGACGGGACTGCTTGCGTTGCGCGGCCCATGCGCGCGCGTCGTACTCGGTCTCGCACAGCGCCACGATCCGTGTGTCGTCGGGTACGTCGAGGTGAGGCACCGCAGCCAAGAGCTCAGCTCGGCCGGAGTGGTCGCCGTGGGCCAGCAATGCGGCGGCCCGGTGGAAGATGATTTCGACGTGGTCGCCGATCAGTGTCGGTTCGTCCTCTGGCATGCCGATGTCGGCGAGGTCGGGGCGGTTGAAGTGGTAGGCCAGCAGGCGCTGGAGCCGGGTCCGGGTGTGCTGGTGGCGGTAGAGGACAAGGATCCGTAGGCGTCGGCAGCCTGATGCTTCGATGATTGTGGGCAGGGCGGATTCGTCGAGCAGGTCGGTGTCCCGGCCCGCTGTCACTTGTCGGCGCGTGCCCTTGGGGAACCTGTGGCCAGCTACGTTGCGGGCGATGATGTTGGGGGTATCCAGGACCGTGGACAGGTGACTGCTGAGTTCACGGATGGTGTGCATGCCGACGCCGCGGCCGATCGGGAAGCGTACGGACTTCGGGACCAGCGCACGCAGTCTGCCGGGTTCGCCGGTCATGTCGCGATCTTCTGGCCGGATCAGGGTCTCGCCACCCAGGCGTGCCCACACTGTGAGGGCGATGTCGCTGGTGCGTTCGATCCGGGTCGCTCGGCCGCGGCCTTCGACGGCGAGCGTGAGCAGTGGATCCTGTGTCGAGCGCTGGGCCAGCCAGGCAGTGCGGGATGAGTTGAGCCAGCGACTGAGCCTGGACACCGAGGGGTCGACGACAACGACCGGGTCGCGCATCCAGGGCAACGTCTTCATCGTTAGTTGCACGCGAAGCGCGGCATAGGACGGGTTGTTCTCGTCGTTCTCCCACTGGCCGGTCCACAGCAGGTCCTTGTCCCAGACCAGCAGGTTTCCCTGGGTGTCGGCCCGCAGGGCGATTTCACGGTCGTCGATCTTCCACGTACGGTCGGCCAGTTGTTGGGCCACTTCCCAGGTGGCCGCGTCGTACACCCAATAGGCCGCATCGGGCTGGTCACCCACCCGCTTGATCTCGTTGCCCAACATGACCTCATCGGGCTCGATGCTGGCGAGGAGTTCCGCCAGTTCGCTGGCGTAGGAAAAACTCATCTCGTCCTCGGGCACCTTGAGCAGAGCCTGTTCCCACAGGACCACGGCGTCGTGGATGTCGCGGCTGTCCAGGCTGCGGCGACTGATCATTTGCCGGGGTGGATTGTTGCGGCTGGTCGGAAACAGGTTGACGCTGGTGCGGCCGATGGCGCGTAGCGCGGTGGCCAGGCCGGCGTAGGGCAAGTTTCCGTGGGAGCCGGTGATGTCGCGGTAGCGATCGAGCAAGTCGCTCCACACGTCGCGGGCTCGTTCTGGGAAGCGGTAGACACGCACCACCCCGTGCAGTTCTGCGGTCAGCGGGTAGGCCAGCAAGTGCAGCTTGTCATCGCCCATGGTCATCGGTTGTCGTCCTCGGAAGTGTGGTCGATCCCGGCGAAGTCGAGCCAGGACACCAGTGTGGAGCCGTAGATGCGGCTCAGTGCACGCTGGCTGGCTGGGGTGAGGTTGTCGTAGTAGAAGCGCAGCAGGCCCGGCAGGTCGCTGCCGAACTTGGCGTCGTGGAAAGCACCGTCGACAAGGTAGAGCTCGACCGGAGTGCCGCCGCGGCGAGCGCGTCCGGCGAGCTGGATTAGGTCGACAAGCATCCCCGCTACGGCTTCGGCTTTGAGCACGCGGCTGAGCCTGCTGAATCTGGGATCGCTGGCCAGGATGTGGTAGAGCCGTGAGAACGCGGCCTGACGTTGCTTGTTCAGTACGGCTGCGGGGCCCGGACCAGGGATGCCGATGTCGAGCGCATGGGAGTTGACGCTGGCGAACATCTCGGCCGAGTCGGTCAGTTGAGTCGGTGGACGCACGCACACCCAGACCGATGCCAGCGCGGAGCGCTGGTCACCGGGTACCAGGATGTTGAGACCACGCGCCACCAAACTCAACGGCGCGATGCAGACCTTGACATTCGGATATTCGCGCGGCAGTGCCTCCAGATCCTCCACCGTCACACGCACTACCCCGGACGGCAACGCCACGGCAGACGAGCGATGGTCTTTCGGCACGACAACGGCAACCCAGCTCGGGTCGCCGATGTGTGAGGCGATCCCGGCACCGAGCAGCGCGGCATGTTTGTAGGAGTTGCCGACCAGCATGCACAGTTCCCGATCGGGCGCGGTCTCGGCAAGCTTGCGTAGGTGCCTGTCCAGGTGCTGGTCCCACAGGGTCTTGCCGAGTTCCCGGATCGCGTCAGGCTTGTGGGACTCGGAGCGGCCACCGATGTGGATGGCCTGAAACTCCTCGTCGAGCGCCTTGCCCGCTCGGGTGGTGAACGCCCCGGGCGCTGCGTCGGTCATGGCGTAGGTGACCTCGGCCTTGATGTGCTCACGGGCGGCGCCGGGGAAAAACGCCGTGGCCGACAAGCCCAAGACGATCCGTTGCACACCCGCGGTGGCCAGGGCCACAGTGCCGCCCAGCTGCGCAATGGTGGTGTGCGGGTCACCGGCGATGGCCTGCACCGACAGCTTGCCCTGCGGGTAGGGGTCGGACACCTTGTCCACGCGGAATCCGAACAGCAGGTACCCGAGCGGGCCGTAGGGGATCGTGGCGTGCTGGACGAAGTTGCCGAGCTTGTCTGCGAGCACGCGTGCCGCGGGAAGCTCAGTGCCTGGTGAGCTGACCGCAAAGGTCAGCCGAGTCAGCGATTGGTGCAGCGCGCCAAGCCATGTCCGCACGAGCAGGGCATTGACCACGGCGCGGCGCAGGTCCTTATCCCGCACTCGTCGGGCCAGCGTGCGGTGCAGGCTGTGCGTGACCTCACGAATCCGGTCCTGGCCGGTGTCGTTGCTGACGACCGAGCGCAGCAGAGTGGCGACCTTGCGCATCTTGCGCGGCGGCGTTCCGCCGTTGACCTCGCGAGTATCTGGGAACAAGGCATTGAACTGCTCGTAGATTTCCGGTGCGATCCCGTCGATATCGTCCTCGACACCGAACAGGGCTTGGAGCAGCATGCGGTCGTTGGCGCCGGGAACATGCCAGCCGGAGCCTGGGCGGTCCAGGTCTGCCTCCAACCAAAGGTCCTGTTCCAGTATGTAGTTGAGGAACTGGTCAGCCAGGAATCGGGTGCGAGACAGGGCTGGAAAAACTTCACGGTCCTCAGCGGGCATCAGCATCGTGCGTTGGGTGTCGAGCTGGGCCAGGGGCAGCTCTTGTCGCCCACCGCTGGCGGCGAGCACCAGTTGCCGGGCACCGGCGTCGAACATGTTGCTCTGCAACAGGTCGATCTCGTCGATGATCAGCACCGGACAGCGACGCATCAAGAACTCCAGCACCGGCATACGGCTGTGGTCGATGCCGTCGACTCGTACAGGTATCGGCACCGTGCCGTGGATCAGGTTGTGGTGGTTGGTAACGATGATGTCGGCCGCGGCGGCATTGTGGAACCCTCGATGTCGCCCGCACGCGCTCAGCATGGGACAGGCGTACCGCTGGTCTGCATCAGACTTGGCCTGCCTACCCTTCTTGTCAGAGCTGGTCTCTTCCTGGTCGGGCTCAGGCAGAGCACGCAGGGAGGTGCAAGGCTCGTCCGGTGCGGCAGGCGGCGGGCCGTCGACGGTGAGGGCGGGCAGAACGCAGCCATAACCCAGCTGGTCGAAGCGATCCCACTCACCGCGTTCGGCCGCCTGAGTGGCCTTTTCCTCCAGCCGCCGCGGAGACACGAGAGCTACACACCGAGCGGGGGTGCCCAGGACGGCGAGGTCGTGCTCGATACTCGTGGTCAGGCGCCGCGCGGTGTTCTCCTCGTCAGCGATCTGCTCGGCGGTGCTAAGGGCGTCGTGGATAGTGCCCACCACGATCGCCACGGGAACGCCCTGCCGTGCCAAATGGACTGCCAGCAACCGGGTCAGCACGCTCTTACCGACTCCGGTCGGCGCGTTGAGCAACCGGATGCCCCCAGCTCGCAGCAGCAACTCGGTCACAGGCAAGTCATCGACGTCGCGCAGCTTGTCGAACAGCTCCTCGATAATGCCGCTCTGCCAGTGTGAGGATCCCGAAACCTGAGCCAGATGGTTTGCCAGTGCCTTGAGCTCGGCCGGGCTGACTTTGACGTCATCCACCTTCCCGGCTGTGTCCAGCACAACGGGGGCGACCGTGGCCCCGTGCACGGTGATCGGCAGCTTGACTGTGGACTCGCCGTGCCAGCCGAAGCGGTACTTGCCGGGTCCGGCCACCGGTAGCGGACGCCGGCCCTGTAGATACTTGGTTTCGGCCTCCTCGAGCAGACGCTGCGCGAGTTCGAGTGGGCGTTGGCCGTGCCGGGCGATCACGTAGGTGACCGCGTTGTCGGGAATCTCGTCGGGCACCTGGTAAGGGCTGTTCTGATCGTGGCGCAGCTTGCGGGCTGCTTCGAGGAACCGCCGGGGCGAGCCGAGCTCGTTGTGGCGGAGTCGCAGGAACTGTCCCACCAGCCGCTGGGTGTCCTCGGGCTGGTCGGGCCAGTCCGACCACAGATCCATCCTGCCCGAGGCGATCAGACCCGCCTGGTCCAGTGGGACGACGGTGCGGCCGTCGGCGCCAGGGAACCCGAAGAACTCCTCAGAGAACGCACATGCGATCTGCGTGGCCAACTGGCGCAGACTGGTCACCGCTGCACCCCCGCGGACCTGTCGACATCGTTCTTCAGGTCGGTCGCCGTCATGACCCGGTAGCCGGTACCGCGCAACATGGCGGCCAGGAGGTCGCGGCTACTGCGTTGGTGGTCCGGAATCACGATGATCAATCCGGGCTCGGCCGGTTCCGTCTCGCGTAGCGCCTCGCCGAGTGCGACTGGGGACGCCCACGCCTTGGCATCAACCCTCCACACCTTCCCCTTCAGTGTGATTCGCAGATCGTAGCGATCTTTGTGAGGCCACATATCAACTTTCGCGCCAGCCGCACGGGCGTGGTCACGCAGGTCGCACTCCAAGATCCCCGGCAGGGTCACATAACGCCAGATCACCCGTGACACCGCGCGCGACTCTGGGGTAGCCGGTCGAGCCTTGACCTCACTCGCGTGTGGGCCTGCGGGTTGAAGGACGGGAGCGCGGTCGGTAGGTCCGTCGGTGTGGCAGGTGTAGGTGATGCCGTTGCGCGCGTGTGCCTCACAACGCACCTCCACAACCGCACCTGCGCCGACCACGCGCATCGGCCAACGGCAAGTCGGACACGCGAACCACCATCCGCGAATCTGGCACCATGCCCATTCCACGATGTGCTCGTAGTGCTCGAACCGTCCCCACATCGCGTCCCAGGTACGGCGCAAATCGCGCAGGTCTCCGGAAGGCTCATCGACAAGCAGCTCGCGGGCTCGGGTGTAGTCCTTCGCGGGCAACCGTCGCAGCACCTCGTAGATGCGCCGCTCCTCCTGTTCCGTGGCGACCTTTGCCCATGGCCAGTGCTCGTCCAACGCCGCTGACGGAACTAGATGCTCGACACACAGGTCGCGGGCCTCGTCACTGAACTGCCCCATCCCGTCGAGCAGCACCAGATCACCGACTCCCCCCGAGTCGACCCCATTGGGTAGCAACTGCCGCAACGGGCGAGAGAGGCCGCTGCGGAACTGCGCCATGGTCGGAGCTTGCCCCACCGGATATATCGAGGCCAGAACCCCCAGGCAACTCATCAACGCACGCCCCTGCCTGCGGGGCGCCAGATCAGGATCTCCAAGGGCAGCGGCAGCCAGGCAGCAGGCAGTGATCGCCTGATCGCGGCGGCGGCGATCAACCTCGGTCACGGTCGAAGACATACCGGGCACCATAGAGACGACCACCGACAATCTCGTCAGCGCTCAACCATGGGCAATTGCCTTACGTGGTGCTTTCGGCGCAAACGGCACCTTCACGCCAAGGCTGACGGCGGGTCGACCGGCAGAAGTACCAGGTCCAGTCATGTTGGGGCACTTCGTGCTCGGTGGTTGTTAGTTAGCCGCAACGAGTGCTTGGGCCTTGCCCCCGGGTGATGGACACGCTTGAGCTTGGTCTCAGACCAGGGAAAGCGAGAAGATCTACCCGATGTCCAACAAGAACTACACCGAGGAGTTCCGCCGCGACGCGGTCGCGCTCTACCGCGACACCGACGGCGCGACCATCGCCGGGATCGCCACCGACCTCGGCATATCCCACGGCTCACTGACCGCGTGGCTCAAGAAAGCCGGGTGTCCCGATCCGGAAACCCCGAACAAATCCGGTGCCCGGGCCCACCAGGCAGGAGACTCCCGAGCAAGAAGCCGCCCGCCTGCGGGCAGAGCTCGCCCAGGTCAAAGCCGAGAAGGCCAAGCTCGAGACCGAGCGTGACATCCTGCGATCGGCGGCCAAATATTTCGCCGGGGAGACGCGCTGGTGACCCGCTTCCAGTTCGTCGCCGACCACTGCCACACCTTCGAGGTGAAGCGGTTATGCCAGGTCATCGGCCTGGCCCGATCGTCGTACTACGCCTGGATCAGTGCCGCCGACCAACGAGCAACCCGCGCTGCTGCCGATGCCGACCTCGCCACCCGGATCCGCGCGGTCCACGACGCCGACAACACCTGCGGGCGGCCCCGGATCACCGCCGAGCTCAACCACGATGTACCTGCCGGAGCACGGATCAACCACAAACGCATCGCAAGGATCATGCGCGAGAACAACATCGAGGGCTTACGGCTTCGCCGCCGGCACCGAACGACCCTGCCCGACCCTGCCGATACCCCAGCCCAAGACCTGGTCCGCCGCGATTTCACCGCGTCGGCACCGAACACCAAATACGTCGGCGACATCACCTACCTGCCCTGCGGAGACGGCGAGTTCTTGCAACTTGGCCACGGTGATCGACTGCTTCTCCCGCCGCGTGGTCGGCTGGTCGATCGCTGAGCACATGCGCACCGAACTGGTCGAAAACGCCCTCACCGCCGCAGCCGCGACCCGCGGCAGTCTCGCTGGAGCCGTCTTTCATGCCGATCACGGAAGTCAGTACACCGCAAAGGCTTTCGCGACACTCTGCACGAAACTGGGTGTCACCCAATCGACAGGCTCGGTGGGCACAAGCGCGGATAATGCCCTCGCGGAATCGTTCAACGCGACCCTGAAACGCGAGACGCTGCAAGGCGCGGCCCGGTGGGAATCACCGCGAGCGGCGCGGTTGGCGGTGTTCCGGTGAATCACCCGCTACAACACCCTGCGAAGGCATTCCTACTGCGGCTACCTCAGCCCCGTCGACTACGAAACCGCCCACGCACTCGATAGCATGGCTCACGCCGCGTAAACACAAACCCCGTGTCCAGATTCCGGGGTCAAGGCCCGGGAGATTATCGGAACTCGGGATTCGTACCACAGCCATTCGATATTGTGCTGCGCTCGCGCCAGCCCCGGAACGGTACGCAACAGCCATTTCATCCGTGCGTTCGTGCGATGATTCCACTTGTTGCCCACCCAGTTCGGAGAGCGCTGGATCACGTGCAGCCGGGCGACTCCATCGACGATCGCGGGAACCAATTGCACGGCGCTGGCACCACTGCCGATCACCGCGACGGTCTTGCCGACGAGATCCACACCGTGGTCCCATTGCGCCGAATGGAATTGCGGACCGGTGAACGATTCGATGCCCTCGACACGCGGAATCTGCGGCCGGGACAGCTGTCCCGGGGCCATGATCACGACATCGAACCACTGTTTCTCCCCATCGGCGAGCTCCACCAGCCAACTGCCGGACCGCTCGTCGAAGGTTGCCGCGGCCACCTCGGTGTTGAACCGGATGTTGCCGAGTACGCCGTACTTCTCGGCGCACCGCTCCAAGTAAGCCTTGATTTCCGCCTGCGTCCCGAATCGCTGTGACCATTCCGATTCGAGTTCGAAGGAGTAGGAGTAGGTGGGGGACGGAACATCACACGCCGCACCGGGATAGGTGTTCGCGCGCCAGACGCCACCGACGCCGTCGCCGCGTTCGAAGACGACATAGTCCCGAATACCGTTACGTTCCAGCTCGATTGCCGCGCCAAGGCCGCCGAATCCGCAGCCGATGATCGCTATCGAGAGCCTCGTTGCTCGCATGGTCCAGAAGTTATCCGCAGGACGCCCGGGCAGGACATGTCCTGCCCGGGCAACAAATAGCCATAAGCGGACAGTCACCGGTTCCCGGGTTCGGGCGCCGGCGTCGCACTGTGACGATTGCGGAGGCCGATTCAACGGGTGGGTGGCAGGTCGTGCCGCCCGGCAAAGGGGTTGTTCATGTCGTCACCAGTGACCGGGCGCGTCGTCGCTGTCACCGGAGGTTCACGAGGGATCGGATTCGCCATTGCCAGGGCGTTCGTCCAGCGTGGCGCGCACGTCGCCATCGGCGCCGTGCGCGAGGACCGGTTGCACACTGCCGCAGGAGAACTGGGCTTGTCGTGCTACTGCTCGGTGAATGTTTCCGATCCGGAATCGTTCCGCGCGTTCCTCGCGCGGGTCACACGCGAACTGGGACCGGTGGATGTGCTGGTCAACAACGCGGGCATCATGCCTGTCGGATCGCTGCTGGACGAGGACGACGCGATGACCAAGCGCGCCGTGGAGATCGACGCCTTCGGGATGATGGTCGGGACCAAGCAGGCACTCGAGCTGATGATTCCGCGCGGCCGCGGGCACATCGTGAACATCTGCTCCACGATGGGCGAGGTCGCGCTGCCCGGCATGGCCACCTACAACGCGAGCAAAGCGGCCGCCATCACCTTCAGCGACGCTGCCCGCCTGGAATACCGGGACAGCGGAGTGCGGATCTCGACCGTCCTTCCGGGCGCGGTCAACACCGAGCTGGTCGCGGGCCTGGACGGGACCGTCTCCCTCCCGGTGCCGGGAACCAGTCTCCGTATTCCCCTGGTCAAGCCGGTCGAGGCGACGGAGGTGGCCCGTGCCGTGGTGGACACGGTCACCCGCGATGTCGCGCGAGCACGGGTGTACGTGCCCCGGCTGGCGGGGGTCCTGCTGGCCGGACAGCGGCTGCTGCCACGCCGCGCCGCGGAATCGCTCAATCTCCGGATGGGCGGGAAGAACGCCCTGAACACCGACCACGAAGAACGCCGCGGCTACCACGACCGGATCAGTCGCGACACCCGGTGAGGGTGGGCCACGGGGACGTGACGCGGCGGAAACAGGTATGTCCCCGGTCGTTCGGCCGTGGTGGGCGACGGCGTGGAGGTCCCACGCTGGACGCTACTGCCGTAACCACGATCGAGCGAAGATGTCATGTCTCGAGTCATCCATGGTCACAGCGCGGTTCACCGCGACCACACACAGCATCCACACTCGTCTTCCACCGGACAGGCCGGTGCCCGATGACGGACCCGGCTGCCATCATCGCGGTCATCGCGATCGCGACCTCCGACGCCGCGAACGACAACCGAACACCTGATCGGCTCCGCCCGGCCGTCACCCGCGGTCGGCGACGCCGTCCAGATGTTCGTGCCGGTCATCACACCGATGGTCGACCAGGCTGTGGCGAGCCTGCCCGAGCCGATCCAGAACGAGGTGGATACCGCGCTCGACGCGGCGGCGACCCGCCTCGGCGCCGACGCGTCCACACCACCCACGGCTCCCGACGGCTCGGGCGTCCGGATTCCACCACCCGGCGATCTCCTCTTCGGGAACTGGGGCCGGACGGACCCGGTCATGTCGCGACTTCCCTAGGCGACGGCACCATGGTGCACGCACCGACCACCGGCGACGACGTGCGGGTCGGGCCGGTCATGACCGGCATGGTGACACGCCGGATTCTCTGAGCTGCTCGAGGATCGCGTCGGCGCAGCGCTGGGGATCGTCGTAGAAGGGGATGTGGCCGCACACCGGCATCGCGATGTGCCGGCTGTGCGGCAACCGGGTTCGCGCCTCGCGACTCTGCGTCCGGTACACCAGCAACCGGTCACGTGTGCCCCAAGCGATGGTGACGGGAAGCGTGTGCAGCCGAGCGGAATCCTGAAATCGAAAGCGTCGCACCCTGGCCGGCACGGACAAAGTTGATTTCGGTCACCTCGGCGATCCTGGGTGCACGACAGGCGATCGGCCATGGCCGCTGCGGACAACCCGATGTCCTTTCCGGACAGGATGTCGCGGGGCGGGAGCAGTCAGGATTGATCAGGCGCCCGTGCCAACCCCCGATCCAGGCCGCGATCTGCGCGCGCGAGGTGAACCCGAGTGTTGCCAGGATGTGCCTGGAGGAGGCGCCTCGTTCCGGCTGTGCGGACGCCGACTCCCCCTGCCGCGGGCGTCGCCACCCGAACCACTCTCATTTTTCGTCGGGCTACTCGGCGTACTGGTCGGCAGTGCACCGCGAGAATCAGGACTGGAAGACCTCGGCTGGATCGTCGGTGTCTCCTCCGAGGGATACCTAGCCGGAACCATCGGCGACTACATTGCCGCCGGCCGATACACACGAGCCAGGACCGCTCAGCGGCTCGGAGCACGTGGCGAGGCGCCCTCCGTGGAGCGGGACGTGCAGGTAGTCGGGTCGCCGTCAGAATGCGGCCGATAGCAGTCCATGCGGGACCGCGATGATCTGATGAGGCAGATCCAGGTGATCGTCTTCGCGATCGGCAGGCGAGCGAGGAGGCCCCGCGCACCCTCTGCCGCATCGGCGTCCTGGACGTCAAAGCCTTGGTGTACTCGGCGAGGCGAGCTCTTCGATCTTGCCGCGACCGGGACCAGCAGCCGAACCTGCCCGGAGGGTCGCTACCGGAGGGGTTCCGCGTTCGGGAAGGTCCAGGTGCTGTCGATGATTTCCTGGTGCGGGCGGTAGAGGCGCACGGTGTAGTTCCAGCCGGGTGCGGTGGGCAGGCAGTTGGGTGTCGACTCATCGCAGCCGCCGAACTGGATATCGACCGAGCCGTCCGGGTTGGTCGCGGCGGTGACGTTGTTGACCGAGTAGGCATTCTGCGGGTTGGGCTGCATGTAGCCCTCGGTGTTGTAGACGGTGATCGACCAGAATCCGTCCACCGGAACATCTTCGACATGCAGACGGTAGGTGGTCCGGCCGTCGTTCTCGGTCGGGGTGATCGACTCGTACACCGCGTCGCGCGCTGGGTTGCCACCCCAGCCGGCCGCGGCGCCGATCACATGCGCGACGGGGTCGACGGCGTCCTGCTCGCCGAACGCGGAGGTGAAGTTCGACATGGTGGAGGCCAGCGTGAGCAGCGCGCCGCGGACCTTGTCCTGGCTGGTCTTGTCCCACTGCGGGATCTCGAATTTTCCTGGGCCGCCGGGTTGTTCGACCTTGATCGCGTCTTGCAGAGCGTGCGCGGCGGCCATATCGGCGGGATTGCCGGGATCGACGAAGGTACGGATGACGATCGCGGCGTATCGAGTACCGACGGTGTCGCGGTCGAGGGTGTGGCTGCCCGCGCCATAGAGGGCGTCAGGAGCGTACTCGTCTTGATTGATGATCTGCATGGACATGAACCGGGTACTCGGATCAGGCAGGGTGACCGTGACCGGGCCCGCATCCAGGTCGAACACCCCGGTCGAGTAGATCGTGTCGCGGTTCATCCGGACCACGGGCTGCCGGTCGATCGGAGCGACTTCCCGCGCGTGATAGAGCTTGCCGAACGCTCCCCGGTCGTCGACGAATACAGCGAACTGCCGGTCGGTCTCGGCGCGTACGAAGTTCAGCGGGGTAACCACGAGCGGCTGGTTCAACGGATACTCCGATCCGGGGCGCTCGCCCCTGGTAGCGCTGCGGGCAGTGGTGGCCTTGCTGGGCTCGGAGGAGTCGGCGCCCCACGCCTTGGCGCCGGCCAGAGCCGCACCGATGAGCATCATGCACCATCGACGAGGTTTGGACAGTCCTGCTCCTTCGCTACCGGGGCATGGACCGAGCCAGGGGTACAGATTGGACGATCAACGCAGCGATGGTACCGGCGGGTGACGCGGTCAGGTCGGATACGCCACGGCATGTCCGGTAGCTGAACCGTCGGCTTCACCCTTCGCGGGACGGTGTGTGAGAACGCCATCTACCGGGATCCCTGACATCAATCACGGCCGTCCTCACCCCCTGGCGGATCGGGCGGTGTGCAGGTAGATCAACCGCTGCCGACATCCCACACAGTTGAGCCATGGCCGAGCGGCTCGAACCCGTTGACGGTGCCCGGTGGCCGGTCCACGGAATGGGAGAGCCGGCCATTGACGTGTGCGGACCGCAATGTATCCGGCTGGGGTGCGCGGGGCCGGAGACAACGAAGCGTCTCGACGAACCGCCCGCCTGCTCAGAGCCGCGGTCCCACCCCGGTTCGCCGATTGGGCGGGGCGTGCTGACGTGCGGATACCCGCCCGACTGGTCAGGTATCCGGATCGCCCACCTTCCGAGCCGACAACAGCCGGGCCTGCAAGGCGAGATACAGCAGGGCGGCCTCGGCCGGGACGGCGAACGCCTTCCCGGTCAGGCGCTCGATCCGGTTGAGGCGGTGCAGCACGGTGTTGCGGTGCAGGTGCAGGTGCTTGCCGACCGCCGTGGTGGAACCGCCGAGCTCGTACCAGGCCAAGGCCGTCTCCACCAGGGCGTCGGCGTCGGCCGCCGGGAGGGTCGCGAGTGCGGCGAGCGGATCGGCGAGCACGTCGGATGTGAGGTCCGGATGGGCCGCGAGCAGCGCCCGCACCGGCGACGACGCGTAGGCGTGTACACGGTTCTCCGACGGCGCCGAGCACCGGAGGGCGAGGCGGGCCTGGTCGAGAGCGACGGGCGCGCAGCGCAGATCGGTGAAGGGACGGCTGGCACCGGATCGGGCGGTGATCGCGCTCAGGGCGTGGTCGAGCAGGCCCGAGGAAGCCGCGGCCACCAGCGTCACGCGGTCGTCGCCGATCAGCGTACGGACGGTCGTGACCCCCGTCGCGGCAACGCGGACATCGCCGACCAGGAGGGCGAAGGTCGCGCCGGGCGCCATCCCCATCTTCTCGGGCAGACCCTCGCGTTGAGCGGCGGGCAGATCGGGATCGAGCAGCACCCGCAACAGCAGTTGCTTCGGTCGCCGATCCTCGGTTCCGGCGGCGCGCCGGTGTGCTTCGGCGGCGGCGAGGGAGAACTTGTCGACGGTCGCCCACACCAGCGTCGACAGCTGCGGGAGTCCCGGGCGATCCTCGCCACCGGCGCGGGCGACGGCGACCTCCCAGATGGCCAAGCCGGCGACCCGGAAGGCGTGCAGCACGCTGTCGAGCGGAACTCCGCGCTCGGCCTTGAGGCGCCCGGTGCGGCGGGCCGGTTCGAGCGAGTAGGGGGTGCCCGCCATCGCGTCCAGCAGCGCGGCGGTGTTGTCGGTGACGAGGGTGCGCAGTTCGTCGTGGCCGAGTACGGCGTCGCCGTAGTCCTGCCCGTCGTGTTCGATCCGGGTGGTCACGTGCTCGGAGATCGCGTCCAGATCGCTGCGCAGCGCGTGCAGCAGGTGCACCGAGGCGATCTGGGTGTGCTGCGTCACAGTTCCGACGATAGCCCGCCGTTGTGCGACGGCACAACGGCGGCGGCGGAAGTGGCGGCGCGCGCCCGTCGCCCGGGCCGAAGGTCCCCGGCCACACTGGAATTCCCCGATCCGCACCGAGGGAGACACCGTTGACGAAACCCTCGTACCCGACCGATCCCGAGATCCTGGGCGATGCCGAGACCGCCGCACTGGATCGCGCCGTCGCCGAGCGGCGGCCCGGCGCCGAGCGGTGGTCTCGACTCGGGATCGCCGAGCGCGCCGACCTGCCGGCGAGCACGCAGGCCTCGATCCGCGCGCATGCCGAAGAGTGGGCTGCCGTCGCCGCCGAGCGCAGGCCGACCGGATCGTGGGACGGCGAGGAATGGGCTGTCCGGCCCGTACGCGGCGTTGACGAACGTGGCGGCGAGTTGGCCGCGGCTGCCGAGCTCTTCGGCTCCGCGTTGCGCGGGTGACGAAGCCCGTCGAACGCCCGGCTGTCCGCCGGGATCACAGAGATAGGAACACCGCCATGAGCACCGCCACCCGCGAACTGTTCGAGCGCTACCACGCGTGCTGGCAGGATCGCGCGCCCGACCGGATCGCCGAACTCCACACCCCCGACTCCCTGTTCCACCTGCACGCGAGCCAGGAGCCCGCGCACGGTCGCGCGGCCATCCGCGAGGCGGCGGCCGGATTCCTGACTCTCGTCCCCGACCTGACGTTCCACCAGATCGCGCTGCGCGTCGGCGACGACTTCTGGGTCGCGCAGTTCGAACTCACCGGCACGACCGCCGTCGGCAATCCCCTGCGGATGGATCTCGCGGACTTCGTCCTGGTCGAGAACGGCGCGATCAAGGAGAAGCACTCCTACGTCGACGGGGTCGCGATGCAGGCCGCGCTGACGCCCGCTACCGCCGACCGGTAGAGCGCGGCCGTTCCGCACCCGGTCGCTCGACGAGTTCCGTGGCCGATGCCGCCCTGTTCCGAGATAGCCGCTACGACAAGCGATCCCGGAACAGGCCGGCGTCGGTCGACGGCGCGGCCTTCGATTCGACCGACACGAAGGGCACCCCCGAGGGTGTGCAGTGGATGAGGGGCTGCCGGTGCGCGGCGGGCGGCCCGCACCGGCGAATTGCCGAGTCGGCAAATTTTCGCGCCAGAAATGTTGCGGGGCGCTGAAACTGGGCCGGACGTCACCCGCCCGACCGGCGGCCGACATCCACCGCGATGTCGACGCACGCCGACTCCCCCTGCCGGGAAAGGACCCCATGCCCCCGTCATCGATACGCCGAACCTCGCGACCGGTGGCGAGTCTCGTGCTCGCCCTGCTGCTCGCGATCGGCACGGCCGCCTGCGCCACTCCGGCGGCCGACACCGCCGCACACACCTCCGCCACGCGGGACGACCCGGCGTTCCAGGGCACGTTCCGGCACGAGTTCGCCGACGTGGACGGCGTCCGGATGCACTACGTCGCCGGTGGCAGCGGGTCGCCGGTGGTGCTGCTGCACGGCTGGCCGCAGACGTGGTACGGCTGGTGGTCGATCATGCCCGCCCTCGCCGAACACCACACCGTCTACGCCGTCGACCTGCCCGGACTGGGCGACAGCACCGGCACGCCGACCGGCTACGACAAGGCCACGCTGGCGCGGTACGTGCACACGCTGATCGCCGATCGGCTCCAGATCCGGGACGCCGCGATCATCGGACACGACTTCGGCGCGGCGGTGGCGTTCCAGTACGCCGCCCAGTTCCCCGGCGACACCGCCAAGCTCGGCTACCTGGACCTGCCGCTTCCGGGACCCGCGATCGACGCGTCCACGTACCGAACGTTGAGCTGGCACATCGCGTTTCATACTCAGCGAGAGGTCCCCGAGACGGTCATGAGCGACGACGTGCGCGACTACCTGGCGCTGTTCTATCCGCAAGTCTCTTTCGGCGGAACAGCTTTCGGTGGCACCTCGGACCACTCCCCCTTCACCGATGCCGAAATCGATGAGTACACCCGCACATACAGTCGGCCCGAGGTCTTGTCCGGCGGTTTCGAGCTCTACCGGGCGCTCGACGACGACGTGCGCGACACCGTGGCAGCGGCGCCGGTTACTGTGCCCACCCTGCTCATGGCGGCCCAAGGCCAAGTGGACGCCATCCGCGCCACCGTCGCCCCGCGTATGACCACGATCGTGCGCGCGGTCGACGTGCCGCGCGCGGGCCATTGGCTCGCCGAGGAGAACCCCGAGTTCGTCACGGCGGAACTGCTGCGCTTTCTCAGAGAGTGAATCCGTTGGGCGGCAACGTGAGACAGAAGGGGTGGCCCGAGGGATCGAGCAGCACCCGCCACTTGTCCGGCGCGGGCTGGGTGTCCGGTTTCGTCGCGCCGATCGACAGCGCGGCGGATTCGGATTCGTCCAGGTCCGAGACGAAGAGATCGAGATGCATCTGCTTGGGGATCCGGTCGTCCGGCCAATCCGGAGCCTTGTAGTCGGCAACCTTTTCGACGGTGATCGTGACGTCGCCGCCGCGGAGCACCACCAACTCCGCCGACTCGTAAACCAGTCTCAGATCGAGCAGTTCGCGATAGAACCGACCCAGCGTGCTCGGGTCGTCACTGTCGAGTGATACCGCGCCCAGCCGTGCGATCGCCATGAACTTCCCCTGCCGACGGAATCAACGTCGTGACTCGACATTGCCGAGACTACGTCGATTCGGCGGCTCCGGCCATCGCGCCGGGGTGGACGCTCGACGCTCGTTGCCGACGGGAAGTCGGCGATCGGGCGGCCGACTGCCGCGCCGTCCTCGAGCGGGACCAGGGTAACGTCGGGATCCCAAGCCATCGTGAACGCCCGGGGCCCGGGCCGGCGGGCTCACGTGGACGGCGACCTCGCGATGGGCGGACAGGCCGCGGGGACTCAGGGGCAGAGTCAAACCCGCGTTGCCGTCCTGAGGGATGTCCGGCCGCGCACCGTGCGCACCGCGAGCACGGTGCGGGCCAGCAGCAGGGTGGCGGTCAGGAGGAGGATGCCGTAGACCAGCCAGGCGAGATCGGGGGTCCACAGGACCATCTGAGGCAGCGTGGTTCCCTGGGAAGCGGGCAGCATGGAGCCGAGGCCGTACAGCACACCGGCGGCGACGAGGACCCGGGCCAGACCGAGTGCGATCGGCCGCCACAGCGGTCCGTCGGCTGGGCGCCGGGTGATCAATCGGAGCGTACGGACGTTCAGCGCGAGCAGGAGTGCCAGGCAGAGCGCGAGCGCGGTCAGGGCCGCCGGGTAGACGCGGCCGGCGCTGTCGTCAGGAGCGGGCGTGCCGGTGGCCAGCAGCCGGGCCAGGCCGAAACCCGTGTGGAGGTAACGGGATTCGTGCAGTGGACTGTAGGAATTGGCCAGCAGCACCACGGCACGCTTTTGCTCGGGCAGCAAAATGACCTGCGCGAAGTATCCGGGCGCCGCGCCACCGTGCCAGACGATCGGCGTCTCGGTGCCGGGCAGCGACCACAGCCGCCAGCCGAGGCCGTATTCCCGGCCCGTGCCGGTCGAGGTCTCACCGCGAAACATGCTCGCGCGCTGGTCGTCACTGATCACACCCGTGCTGCCACCCAGTGCCCCGGACGCGAAAGCGGCTGCGTCGCGCAGGGTTCCGCCGAGATAGCCGTAGGCCACGCCGGCCGGATCGAAAGGCGCGTCGAACGGCACGGGCCGGCCGAAGACGAAGCGGTGGCCCTTCGGCACCTCACTCGCCCGGTTCGCGTCGATGACGGCGGAATCCATGCCGAGAGGCACGAGCAACCGTTCGGTGAGCACGTCGATGAACGACCTCCCGGTGACCGCTTCGACGACCGCCGCGAGCACCAGATAGTTCGTACTCGAGTAGTGGTGTTCGGCCCCGGGTTCGCTGACCAGGTCCTCCTCCGTCAGTTCCGCGACGGCGCTCGTCGGCGTGCGTCCGGCATCGGGGCGGTCGGTGTACCGGGTGGAGGTGGGCAACCCGCTGGTCTGAGCGAGCAAGTGGCGCAGGGTGATCCGCTCCGAGCGGGCGGCGTCGCGCAGCCGGAAAGACGGCAGGTAGGTGATGACGGGCGCGTCGAGCCGCACCTCGCCGCGCTCGGCCATGCTCGTCACCACCGTGGCCGCCACCGGCTTGGCGACCGAGCCCCACAGGAAGGGTGTCGATGCCGTCACCGCGTCACCGTCGCCGTCGACACCGAAGACGCCGGTGTGCGCCACACCCGTCGGTTCTACGACCGCATAGGCGATTCCGGGAATGCGCACAGCCTGCATGCGGGACAGCGCATAGCGGTCCAGCTCGGCGTATTCGCCTGTCGCGGAATCGAATTGCACGGTGTGCCTTTCGGCAGCGCACCCGACCAGAAGCGTCAGCACCGGCAGGAGCCACACCAGACGACGTAACAATACGGCCATATTGGAACACATAACCATATGGGTATATTGTTTGTCACGTGCCCCGCGTCGCCGACCATGACCAACGCCGCGAGTCGATCGCGCGCGCCTTCCAGTGCCTGCTCGCCACCGAGGGACCGGCGCGGGTGACCTTCGCCCGCGTCGCCGCCGAAGCGGGCATCTCGGTGGGACTCATTCAGCACTACTTCGCGAACAAGGATGCGCTGCTGCGGTTTTCGTACGAAGAATGCCTGCACCGCATCGACGAACGCATCGCCGCCCGGATCACCTCGGGCGAAGCCGCGCAGCAGCCGATCTCGGTCATGTTGCTGGACTGCCTGCGCGAGCTGCTACCGCTCGACGCCGAACGGGCCATCGAGTTCCGCGTCGAACGCACCCTGTGGACCTCGGCGTTCCATGACGACTCCCTCGCCGAACTCGCCCGGCGCGCGAACGCCGACACCCACCGCCGCGTCGCCACCGCCGTCGAGAACGGAAAAGAGTGCGGCGAGGTCCGCGGCGAGGTGGCCGGCGACACCGCCGCGACCATGATCCTCGCGACGGCTCGCGGTATCGCGGATTCGCTCGCCCTCGAACCCGGCGGCGCGGCCGAGACACTCGTCGACACGTCGCTGCGGCCGGTGATCGCGACCGTCTTCACCGGCCGATGCCGACACCACGATCGGTGAAACCGCTTCCCACACAGCAGCTCCGAACGCCACGAGTCACCGCCGTCGGGCGCGTGCCTCGAGCATGGCGCGCGCACCGTGTCGGCGGGCGCGCCCGGTGCGGTGGCGTCGAACTTGCCGTGCAGGAACAGGAACGCCAGGCCGTGCACCATCGACCACATGGCCGTGGCCATGGCCTCCTCGTCGTCGTCCGGGAAGGCCTGGCGCACAATCATTCTGACGTACCCGTGGATGGCGGTGGTGGCCGCGAGCCGCGATGTGCTACCTGGCCGCCGCCGCGATCGGCTCGCGCCGCAGCGGTTGGGTGATGGTCGGTGTCGCCGGCGGTGTCGTGTTCCCGGCCCCGCTCGTCGGCGTGGACCCGACCGCGGCGTTGCTCGCCATGGGCGTCGGGTTCGCCGTGTTCGGATTCCTCCGGGGCGACCGCATCGACCGCCGCGAATTGGGCGTCCAGACACTGGGATTCGCGGGATTCAGCGCGATCGCGCTCACCGCGATGATGTCGGGGCCGCTGATCGCCGCGCACCTCGCCGCGGTCGCGGCGCTCGGCCACGCGCTCTGGGACGTGATCCATTTCGTCCGCGAGAAGGTGGTCAGCCGGTCGCTCACCGAGTTCTGCGTCGTGCTCGACTTCGGGCTGGGCGTGCTGCTGCTCCTCACGGCGTGGCAGGTGTTTCCCGGCTGAGTTCGGCCCCTCGAACCCGCGTCGGCACCGGCGCGGGCTCGATCCACGCCGCGGCGGGTGCTGTACTGAGGCGGTCGTGAATCTCGCACAAAAGGGAGCCCATGGCACAGGACGCGTCCTACATCTGGCACGGGGTCGAGACGCCGAGCACCGAACGTCTGCGCCTCACCGCCGCCGACCGGATCGACGTCCGGTCGACCGTCGAGGTCGGCGACCAGCGCTACGACTACGCGGTGGAACTCGACTCGGAGTGGGTGTTCCGAGCCCTGACCATCCGGACGCGGGACGGACGGGGACTGCTCCTGCGCCGGGACACCGACGGCGCGTGGTTCGCCGACGACGAACCCCGGCCCGACCTCGCGGGCGCCGTGGACATCGATCTGTCGTTCAGCCCGTTCACCAACACGCTGCCGATCCGGCGACTGAACCTGCCGCCCCGCTCGTCCGCCGAAATCGTCACCGCCTACGTCGAATCCCCCTCCCTGCGCGTACTCCCCGACCCCCAGCGCTACACCCGCCTCGCCCCCGACACCTACCTCTACGAATCCCTCGACCGCGACTTCACCCGCCGAATCACGGTCGACCCCAACGGATTCGTCGTGGACTACCCGGGATTGTTCCGCGCGGGCGGCGGTTCAGCGCTCGAAGGGTGAACAACCTCCGGATCATGACGGCCGCGAGTCCGGCGGCGTCAGGCTGATCAGCTCGGCGGCCGGTGCGGGCCGGCAGCAGGAACTCTCGGCGGAGGCGTCCGGGTCGTCGAAAACGCCTGCGCCGCCGCATACTCCGGTTTCGGGGAGTACCAGCTCGACCCGCTCGGCCGACTCGTGGTCGCCGGCCAGGGCGGCCGCGAGCGAGCGGACCTGTTCGTAACCGGTCATCGCCAGGAACGTGGGGGCGCGGCCGTAGCTGTTCATGCCGGCCAGGTAGAAGCCCGGTTCCGGATGGGTCAATTCGTGCACGCCGTGCGGGTAGACGGTGCCACAGGAGTGGACGTTGGGGTCGATCCGCGGCCCCAGCGCCGATGCCAGCGGGACGAGATGGTCGCGCACCCACTCCCGCCCGGTCGGCTACGCGTCGGCGTCCGGCGCGGTCCACGCAGCCCCGTCGAGCAGCCGGCGGGCGGCCGGGGCGACGAGCTCGGCCCACCGGGAGCACAGCCACGTGATGCCACTCGGCCACGGCCGCACCCGCGCCGGGGCCGCGTTCCAGCACCACCGCCTGCACCCCGCGCTCGCGCAGTTCCGCCGCGGCGGCCAGCCCGACCGGACCGGCGCCGATCACGACGACAGGAAGCTCCGAAGCCATCACACACCTCTTTAATCGATGTTCATCGATCAATGTTCCCGAGACTCTGCCGACACACGTCGATGAAGGCAACCATCGACGTTCGTCGATATACTGGGCGCATGACTGCGCTCGACATGCCGACCGTCCGCACCGGCGGCTCGGCCCGGGACGACGCGCTGCCGGTGGCCGAGGCGACCAGGTACGCGGGCTGGTTCGCGACGCTGGCCGATCCCACGCGGGTGCGCCTGTTGCACCAGGTCGCGACCCGCGCGGGCGGGATCACGGTGGGCGAGTTGGCCGAGGCGCTGGGCATCGGCCAACCCACGGTGTCGCACCACCTGCGCAAACTCGCCGAAACGGGCTTCGTCACGCTGCACAAGAACGGCACGTCGACAGTGGTCGCGATCAACCCGGCCTGCTGCACCGGCCTGCCGCACGCCGCCGATGCCGTGATGGGCGTCCTCGCGCCGCGGCCGTGCTGTCCGAGCGAGCTGCCGCCCGATGTGAGCGTGCGCGCCGCCACCGACGCCGACGCCGGGGCGATCCGCGAGATCTGTTCCGAGGCAGCCGAATTCGACGCGGTATCCCCCGCCGACCCGACCGCGCACTGGCTTCCGGACCATCGGTGGGTCGCCGAGGTCGCGGGCCGGGTGGTCGGCTGGACGGCGTTGAGCCCGGTCTCCGACCGCCCCGCCTATCGCGGCGTCGCCGAGAGCGAGATCTATGTGACCGAGCGGGCCCGTGGCCGGGGTATCGGGAAGTCACTGCTGTTCACGCAGGTCGTCGCGGCCGACGAGGCCGGGCTGTGGACCGTGCAGACCTCGCTCTCCCCGGAGAACCGCGCCGCCCTGGCCCTGCACCACAGTGCCGGATACCGCACAGTCGGCGTGCGCGAGCGCGTGGTGCGAGTGGGCGACGCGTGGCGGGACGCGGTCTTCCTCGAACGCCGCAGTCCGGTGCGCTGAGTCCGATCGGGGTCACGTTCACCGGCCGTTCGCTTGGCATTGATATCGATAACTGTCAATATCGATGTATGTCTAAGGCTGCGCGAGACAGGCCTGCTGACCAGTGAACGCCGCGCATCCTGGGTGTATTACCGCGTGGTTCACGAAGTGCTGCAACGGATTTCCGGCGTCCTCGCCGGTGACTCCGATCGCCTGACGGTGGCCGGCGCATGACGGTGGACACCGCGCCACCGGCCGTGGCCGGCAAACTCTCGACGCTCGACCGCTACCTGCCGGTGTGGATCGGAGCCGCGATGGTGGCGGGCCTGCTGCTCGGACGACTGATCCCCGGCCTCGGCGAGGCGCTGGGCGCGGCGGAGATCGACGGCATCTCGCTGCCCATCGCGATCGGGCTGCTGATCATGATGTATCCGGTGCTGGCCAAGGTGCGCTGGTCGGATCACCCGTGGAATCCACCGGATCCTGGGCACTTTCGCCGGACTGCTGGTGACGGCGGCGCTCCTGCTGCCGAATCCGTCGCCGGGCACGCTCGCGGTGCTGGTGATGGTGCTGCTGTCCCCCACCGAACTGTTCATGACCCGCAATTACGCGCTCTCGCTGGGGTTCTTCACCCCGCTGATCATGCTGATGACCGATCTGGCCGCACCCGCCGAGCCGATGACCATGCTGACCGAACGCGGCGTCGACACATTGATCGGCGTGAGCGCGGGGATCGCGGTGGCGGTGCTGGTGCGCCGGTCCCGCACTTCGCGCACGGATGACGACGTCAGCGCCCCGACCCCGGGGGTCGAGGCGCGGAGTGGTCGTGGCTGAGGCGACCGTCGCGGGCGCTCAGTCCTCGTCGTCGGCGTCGGCGGCCGCGTTGCGCTCACGGGCGATCTCGAGCGCCCGCTCGGCGGTGGCGCGGTCCGGGTAGGGCCCCATCCGGTTGCCGACCCACCCGAGCTTGCCCTGCTCGGCGCGGTGCGTCTCGAGGTTGTAGTACCAGGCGGTCTCGTCGTCACTCATGCCCACCAGCATGGCACCGATCGCCCGCGAGGTGTGTGATGTCGAGGGGTCCGTACCGAGATCGGAGTGGAGCATGTTGTTTCGTCAGCTCGGGTACTTCGTGGCACTCGCCCGTGAACGGCACTTCGCGCGCGCCGCGGCCGCCTGCTACGTCTCCCAGCCCGCGCTGTCGGAGGCGATCCGCACCATCGTCCCCGACACCTGGCTACACGCCCTGCGCCGCCCACCCGGCACCCGCGTCCTGCACCTGGACGACCCGTCGATCTCCGCCGACGTCGCACTGTTCACCCCGGCGAGCGAGCCCGGCTCGGTGCTCGCCCGCGCCCTCACCGAGACGGCGCGGGGGCACGATCTCGACGCGATCCTGGGCCGGGCACCGGACTGACCGAGCCGTAAGAGCCCGGGTGCGCCGCCCGAGTCCTACCTCGCGGAGAAAGAACACTCCCGACGCGCGATTTCGCGGTCGCCGGCCGCAGGGCTGTCGAAGGCCCGCACCCGGAAGCCGCCGACGGCCCGTTCACCACCCGCACCGGAGATCCGGTGCGCGGCAAGACCACTGCCTTGACCATGGCGTGGCGTGCGGATTACCGCGACGACCTCACCGGCTCGGGCGTCTCGCTCCTACGCGACCGCTGCCGGCCGGGCGCTCAGCACCAGCAGCACCGTCGCCGGACTCAGCTCGAGATCGTCCGGATGCCACGTGAGCATCCGCGCCAATCCGCCGACCATGCCGTGCGATAGCTCGTCCGGCCGGTCCGAGCCGTAGAACTCGGCCGCGTGCAGCCGGAGGAGCCGCGCGTACGTCGGCGCGTCGACGCCGCCGATCTCCCCGGCGGCGGTGACCTCGGGAACGTGCCGGTGCCGGTGGCGCCAGGCCAGGTCGACCAGCACCGCCGCACGCATCGACGGATCCGCCCGCCGCCACGCCGTCGCGAACGCGGCATCGCCGGCCAGCGCGACCGGATCGCTCCCACATCGGCGCAACGCGGACTCGGCGCTCTCGTTCAGTGCGTCCCTCGGTCCGGCCATGCAGGGAGGTTATCGGTGTCGGTTTCGTCCAAGACGGCCGGATCGTCCGCCCCTACGCTGGGGGACGACAGCGCGCCGAGTGGGGGCGCGAGTGGCCGGGTTCGGCCACAACATTCGGTCTCAGGAGGGTTCGTTGACACGCGAATTGGTCTACACGGGTTTCATGTCGGTCGACGGGGTGGTCGACTCGCCCGGCGGGACGGTGGAGGGGCACCGCAGCGGCGGGTGGGTGCTGGACACCGAGTTCCTGCCGGAGGCCTTCGCGCTCAAGGGCGAGGAGCTGGCGGACACCACGGCGTTGCTGTTCGGGCGGCGCAGCTATGAGGCCTTCGCCCCGGTCTGGCGGGATTCGGAAGACCACGCCGCGTACAAGGAGCTGCCCAAATACGTTGTCTCCACGAGCCTTTCCGCCGACGCCCTGGTCGACGGATGGGGCCCGACCACCATCCTGCGATCCACCGAGGAGGTGGTGAAGCTCAAGGAGACCGAGGGCGGGGGCATCTTCATCCACGGCAGCGCGGAACTGGCCCGGCGGCTCGGCGAGGCCGACCTGATCGACCGGTACAACCTGCTGGTGTTTCCGGTGCTGCTGGGCGCGGGCAAACACTTGTTCAGCCGAGAGGACCGCGACAAGCAGTCGCTGCGCTTGCGGGAATCGGAGTCCTACCCCAACGGCATCACGAAACTGATCTACGCCGTCGTGCGCTGAGCCGGGTCCAGGGCGATCGCGCCGCCCACGCCCTCGCGCAGTTCGCGCGCCGTGCGCCCGACGAATCGGCGCAGCGCGCGGGCGAGGTGCGGCTCGTCGTAGTAGTCGAGTTTGCTCACCACGTCGCCGGGCGTCTCGCCCGAGGCGAGCAGGATCGCGGCGGTGCGGGCCCGCTCGATCTGGCGCACCGCACCGCGGGTGAGGCCGGTCGCCGCGCGGAAGCGGCGTTCCAGCGTTCGCTCGGTGACCGTCGGCGGCGCGCCGTGCAACGTCTCGGCGACCAGCGGGTCTCGCGCGACGACGCCGCCGCGTACGAACCGCTCGACCAGCGCTTCGACATCGTCGGGGCGCGGTGTCTCCCAGCGGGAGCCATCGAGCCAGAACCCGCGGTCGGTCACGTCGGGCAGCATGATCCCGCTGTCCACCAGCGACGGTGCGGCCACCGCGCGCAGCGACGTCCCGACCGCGAATTGCACGCCGACGAAATCCGCGCCCTCCGGAACCGGCGCGGTGCCGGTGCGGCTCTCGGGCCCGGTGACGCCCGCGTGCGCGGCGCCCTCCTGCTCCCAGAACACCAGCCCCCAGGTCTCGGTCGCCACGGAGGTCATCTCCGCGATCCGCTCGCTACGGCACGTCCACACCGAGGAGATCCACGGCGAATCCGACGCCCGCGTCTCGAACACCAAGCCCACCGTCGGCAGTCTAGTTCGCGGCCCGAACTGCGTCTTTCCGAGTTCGGCACGTCCCTGAACCCCATGCCGCCCGAGGCGTCGAAACACCCCGAGCAGCGGCACTTCAACATCCACGAAGACGACGCCGTGGACGACGCCCAGCTCGTAGCGTGGATTCGCCAGGCGAGCGAACTGCCCGGCGAAAAGCACTGAGCCGCCGGGGTTTACCCGCCCGACCGGCCGAGTCGTTCGGCGATGTCGTCCGGAAGCCCGTGCGGCAGTTCGCGTTCCGCCGCCAGCGCCGCGCGCCGGCCCGACGTGGCGGTGTCGGCGTAGAGCTTCTTGTAGATCGCGTTGGTGCCGGGCGAATTCGCGACGATCTCCGCCGCCAGCGCCTCGACCGCGGCGTCGAGTCCGTCGTCGGGCACGCAGTGGTCCACCAGTCCGTACCGCAGCGCGGTGGGTCCGTCGATACGCCTGCTGGTCCAGCTCAGTTCCTTGGCGCGCGACATTCCGACCCGTTCCGGCAGCCGCACCGACATCCCCCACACCGGGACCAGGCCCCACTTCCCGTGGGTGTCACCGAGACTCGCGGATTCCGTGGCCACCAACAGGTCGCAGCCCAGCGCCAGCTCCAGCCCGCCCGTCAGGCAGTGCCCACGGATCTTGGCGATGGTGGGGCACGGGAACGACTCGAGCAGGTCGACGGTCTCCGCCTCGAAATGACGGGAGCCCTCGGCGTCGCCCGAGGCCAGCGCGGTCAGATCGTGGCCCGCGCAGAACGAGCGCCCCGCCCCGGTGAGCACCAGGCATCGCGGCACCGACTTCGCCAGATCCTCCAGATGCGCGCGCAGATCGGCGAACACACCCTCGTGCAGGGCATTGAGCTTGTCGGGACGGTTGAGCGTCAGCGTGGTGACGCCGTCGCGGTCCTCGCGCGCCACCAGTGCGTCGGTCATGGGTTCCTCACTCGGCAGCGGGTCCGCGTGCCAGGGTCGAACGGAGGGGCACACGTCCGCCGCACACGAGCGACCCGCGCCCCGTATCTGGCAGCATCCTCTACCAGAACTGACGACCGGGCAAGACCCGGCTCCGTGCCGGTGAGCCGTCCCGCGCGCTACGGTCGGATCAACCGTTCCGAAACAAGGTGAGGACACCATGACCACGTTGCGGCGAGTGCGCGTCGACGACCATCTGGAACTCCAGGCCAGGACCGACGACGGCGAATGGCGCGCCTCCGACAGCACGGCGCTCGGCGGCGGCACCTTCGCGCCCGAGTGGGAGTGGGCCAATGCCCAACGCCACCTGGCGGATTCGGACCACCTGCTGCCGTTCCAGCCGCTGTCGTTCCGGGACTTCATGCTCTACGAGAAGCACACCGTCGACGCCAGCCGCGGGCTGGTGCGGCGGTTCCACCCCGGCCAGCACCGGGTGACCAGCGCCTACGAGTCGGTGACGGGCCGGCCGTTCCCGCTGTTCAAGCCCAACGCGCTGTTCCACCGCCAGCCGATGTACTACATGTCCAACCACCTCACGTTCGTGCCGACCGGCACGCCGATCCGCCCGCCCGCCTACACGACGGCGCTGGACTACGAACTCGAGATCGGTTTCGTGCTCGCGGCCCCGCTGCTCGACGCGACGCCGGAGGAGGCGCTGGCCGCCGTCGGCGCGTTCGTGCTGCTCAACGATTTCAGCGCCCGCGACGTGCAGCGCGCGGAGATGGCCAGCGGGTTCGGGCCGCAGAAGTCCAAGCACTTCGCCAACTCGATGTCGGCCACCGCGGTCACCGCCGACGAGATCGCGCCCCGCGTCGCGGCGCTCACCGGGACGGTGGCGATCAACGGCAGCACCGTGAGCACGGTGAGCAGCGCCGGAATGCGGTGGAGCATCGGCGAAGTCCTCGCCCACGCCTCGCGCTCGGAACGACTCCTGCCCGGCGAGCTGTTCGGCACCGGCACCCTGCCCGGCGGGAGCGGCATGGAGACCGGCCACTGGTTGCGGGCCGGCGACACGCTCACCCTGACCCTCGACGGCATCGGCGAGGTGGAGCACACCGTCATCGATCGCTGAGCAGCGCACGGCCGAGTGACCCGGACGCGCGCCGAAAAGATGAGCACTCACCTGAACAGTTGGTGAGTCGCACGCACATCCGGCCTGTCCGAGCCAGCCATCGCCCCTGGTAGACGCCCACTTTTCCGTCGTACGAAACGGAAATGAAACGGAGTAGAAGGTGAGCGCCAGCTCAGATTACCGTTCCTATAGAGCGAACGGCCGGTAACAGCAACAGTGTTCGATCGGTGATCGCTCGGCGCTCGCGGTCCCCGGGCCGCGGCGCGTACGGCAGTACGTGACAAGGAGGTCACCGTGACGATCGAGAGCATCGCCCGCCCCACCACCCACCCCGCGGGACGGGCAGTGTCGCCCGCACCGCACGACCTGCACGCGCTGGCGCGCGAGGTGGTCGCCCACCTGGAGGAGTCCGTCGCGACGTGCCGGACCCTGCCGGGCGACGGGCTCGGCCCCGGCGTCACCGGCGTGGTGCGCGTCTGTCTCGGCTGGTTGATCGACCGCCTGCGCGGCGGTCCGCTGCCCGCGCGGACCGAGCGGCTGGAGGCCGCGGCCGCGAACTGGGCGTGCGAGGGCATCCCCATCGAGGTGGTCATGCACGCGGTGCACGAGGGGTTCAAGGCCGGGCTCGACCTGCTGCCCGGCCGCGTCGGGCCCGCCGCCGAGTTCGACATCGTGGCGGGCACGGCGGCCATGCTGGAATTGCTGAACCTGGTCACCGCCACCGTCAGCAAGTCCTACGTCCGCGAGCACAAGGCCATCGCGGGCCAGCACCACACCGCCGCCCACACCCTCACCTCGGCGTTGCTTGCCGGGCACGCCGACTCCGCGATGGCGCGCGAATGCGGAATCGCCATCGCCGCGGAGTATTTCGTGCTGGCCGTCGAGTTGCCCACCCACCCCGACGAGCACAACGCGGAGCTGGACCGCCAGGTCGTCGCGCGCCGCAAGCTGCGCCGCGTGCAGGCCGCCCTCGCGACGCAGTTCGGCGAGCAGGTGCTCTCGCTGCTCTCGGTGGACGGCGGCACGATCCTGGTGCCCACCACCGCGTGCGCCGAATCCGGTCTGGCGGATCTGGTTGGCCGGCTCGGCTCCGCCGCGCGGGTGCCGTTGCGCGCCACGGTCGTTCGCGCACCGGCCGACCGGATCTCGACGGCGGCCCGCGACGCGCACGAACTCCTCGACACCGTCGACCAGCTCGGCCGCGCCCCGGGCCTGTACCGGTTCGCCGACCTGGCGCTGCACTTCCAGCTCACCCGCCCCGGGATGGGCCGCGACCTGCTCGACGCGCGGCTCGCGCCGCTGGACGGGCACCCGGATCTGTTGCGCACCTTGGCGACCTACATCGACAACGACCTGAGCAGACGGCGCACGGCCCGACTGCTGAACGTGCACCCGAACACCGTCGACTACCGCCTGCGCCGCGTCGGCGCCCTCACCGGTCTGGACCCGGCCGAGGCCGACGGATTGTGGTACCTGCGCTCGGCGTTGATCGCCCGCGCCAATCGCGCGGCGGCACACGGGGAATCGTCCGGCGATACGGCGTCACGGCCGCCCGCCGAGCCGCGCCCCACCGCGCACCGCTACCGGTTCCACAACGCCAGGTCCGAATCGCTCGTGGGCGCGGCACCCGGCGCGCATCGCATCCCGTAGGACGAGGCCGGCCGGCACGAATCCGATCCGCGCGCCCTGGACCGCGTCGTCCGGCACGCCTAGGAAACCGTCGACCACGGTTCCGGGCCGGCCCCTCGAACGCCCGCCGCGATCCGGACTACGGTGAGCGGCGCACCCCGCCGGTCCGCCGACGCCTCGGGCGGCCACCGCACGCACTGTCCGGCGACCCGAGCCGATCGGATGTCGCGGCGGCGTTCGCCGCCGCGATCCGGCGAATGGTCCCCTGCCGACCTCAGACCGTGAAATCGATATCGGCGGCGGCATATCCGAACACGCGCCGACCCTCGGCACGCATATCGATCGTCACCGTCGCCCGCCGGCGCTCGGTGTCCAGCGCCGTGATCCGGCCGCGAATCGCGAGCCGCAGGTTCCGGCGCGCCGCGCAGCCCGGGTGGTGGATGCCCGGCGCCCGCTGCACGCGCAGCCGGGTGAGCGCGCCGGGGTCACCGATCCAGTCGGTGAGGTAGCCGGTCAGGTAGCCGAGATCCAGCGCGCGGAACGCGGCGGCGTCGACCGGGTCGGTCACCAGCGGATAGGTTCCGGCGACATCGTAAGTGCGCACGGGCAATTCGGCGTCCACGGCGAGGCTCTCGAAATCGAGGCTCGTGTTCGGATAACGCCGGGGAATCGCAGGCCGCGTCGGAGTGCGTTGCGCCCCCGACGATTCCGGGAACTGCTGCGACCCGGCCGCCGGTCCACCCGAGGCGCGGGCCAGCATCGTCGTGCGATCGCATTGCAGCGTGCGGCCCCATTCGTCGATGAGCGCGGTCCGCAGGCACAGCACCCGGTAGTCGGCGAAATACCGGAACGATTCGGCGTGCACCCGGCACAGCAGCCGGTCCCCCGCCATCAGCGGTTCGTAGAAATCGACGGTCTGATCGGTGTGCAGGATGCGCAGGTCGGGCACATCGCGGGTGTGCAGCGCCACCGCGTCGCGGCGCAGGCGGTCCAGGTGGACCAGCGAGAACGCCGGCGGCGCCACGACACCGCCGAAGCCCAGTTCCTGCGCGGCGTCGGGGTCCCAGTGCGCGGCGTGGTGATTCTTGGTGGCGGCCGCGAACTTCTTGATCGCTTCCATCCGGACCGACCAGGTCACCGACGTGCCGCTGTCGAGGAGGCGATCGGCGTGGTGGGTGGAGACGGACGGCTGCTGTTCGGTCATGAGGCGAATTCCGTTCTGATTCGGCGGATCCGGGTCGGCACGGTCACGGCCGGGGACCGAACGCGGCGGGCAGGTTCGGCACCTGATCCGGGGTCACCTCGGCGATCACGGCGACACCCGCGTGCTGGAACAGGCGCGTGGCCCGCGCGATGTGGTCGGCCGACGTGACGAGCACCGCGTCGGCCGCCCCCACCTCGCGCAGCATCCGCGCCGAGTAGAAGGCGTTCTCCGCGGTGGAGGTGGCCCGGTCCTCCACCACCACCCGGTGCGCCGGGAGTCCGTGCCCGATCAGCCAATTCGCCATGGCCTGCGCCTCGGTGCGCCCGTTGCGCGGGTTGCCGCCGGTCACGATGACCGGTGAGGCGGGCGCCAGCAACGCCTGCGCGTAGCCGGCGCGCAGCCGCGCGTAGAGCTCGTCGCGCATCCCGCCGTCGGGCAGCAGTCCGTGCCCGAGGATCACGATGGCGGTGGCCGGGCCGCGGAACGCCAATCCCGCGGCGGGCGCCACCGACGGAGCCGGCGGCGGGCCGCCGCTGTCGGCGACGGCGAAGGAAGCACCGAGGAGCGTGGACGCGATCGCCACCACACCGGCCAGCGCCACCACGGCGCCGAATCGGGATCGCGTCTTCGAGATCGAAACGAGCATGGGACTACTCCGGGGAAAGGCCGTCGATATCCGCACCGGGCGGGCGAAGGCGTGGGGAATTCCCTTCCATGGTTTCTCGGAATCGACCGTTGCGGACCGCACCGGCACGAGTCGAGGACAACTCACCGCACGCGCTACTCTGTAATTGGCTGCCGCACAGACGGTCTTATGATCGGGCCTAGACGGTGGCGGCCGATCGTTGTGAATTCGCCGCGATCGGCGGCATATTCGGCTTCGCCACGCTGATCGCCGCGCCCGCGGATCGGCTTTGGGATGCCGTCCACACCCTGGCGGCCCAGTTTTGTGAGTTCCTCGGAAACCCTGGCCTGTTCGGCCTTTTTATGCCTGACCACCACGTCCGGGATTCGTCGGTGAAATGTCCAGACGACCGCCTCACGGTGCGATTCAACACCTTTCGAAGGAATAGCGTTTGCCCGAGTTTCCGGCGGCCTACCGGCAGTCGCCCGAAACCGAGTAGGACGACGTCGTTCTTCAGGAAGGCATCCGAATGAAACGAAGTATCAGCCGCCGCCCGTGGGCGGGTCTGTTCAGTGCCGCGGTGATGGCGGGTGTCGCCGTGCTCGCCGTGAGCCTCACGGGAGTGACCGCCAACGCTTCCCCCGAAGCGCCCACCGAGCAGGATCTCGCGCAGTACATCGCCGAGGGCCGCAAGGCCGGGCCGGTGGCCGATTCCGGCAGCGGCGCCGGCTCCTCGTGCGACTCCGGCAGCGGCACCGGTTCCGGCAACGGGTCCGGCGACTGCTACGCGGGTTCCGGTTCCAGCTCCGGCTCCTCCGGCGGGTACGCCAGCGACACCATCGGCCACGGGCCGCAGATGACCTCGTGGCTGGCGGCGTTCGGCTACGGCCTGGCCAATCCGGACGCGGCGCCCCCCGGCGCCAACGACTGGAACTGCAAGCCGACCGCCGAGAACCCGCGTCCCGTGGTGATGCTGCACGGCACCTGGATGAACGCCTACAACGGCTACGCGTTCATGGGCCAGCCCATCAAGGACGCCGGGTTCTGCACCTTCACGTTCAACTACGGCCGCTCGAACCTGCTCGAGGGTGGTGGGCTCGGGTCGGTGCTGCCCGGCGTGATGGGCACCGGATACATCTGGGATTCGGCCAAGCAGCTGGCCACGTTCGTGGACCGGGTGCTGGCCGCCACCGGCGCCTCCGAAGTGGACATCATCGCCCACTCGCAGGGCGGCTCGATGGCCAACTGGTACACCAAGTTCGAGGGCGGCGCCGACAAGGTGAAGAACCTGATCACCTATGGCGCCACGCACCACGGCACCACGCTGATCGGCATCGGCGCGCTGGGGCGGGCGATCAACAATCTCGGTATCGATATCCTCGGATTCATCGAGATCTTCGTCGGCCACGCCGGTATCCAGCAGACCGTGGGCTCGGAGTTCGTGCAGAAGCTCAATGCCAACGGCGACACCATCCCCGGGGTGGACTACACCGTCGTCGGCACCCGCTACGACGAGATCACCACGCCGTACGACTCGACCTTCCTGCAGGCCGGGCCGGGCGTGAAGGTGGACAACATCACCCTTCAGGAAGGCTGCGAGCAGGACCTGTCGGATCACCTGACCATCCTGTACTCGCCGCGCGCCCTGTCCATCGCGCTGCGGGCGCTCGACCCGGTCCGGTTCCCGAACCTGAACTGCACCTTCAACCCGTGGCTCATCGGAGGCGGTGGTTCCCTCTGACGGGAACCTGCCGGTCCGCCATCCGGTGAAAACGGCCCACCGAGCGCATCCCGACACGGCCGCTCGGTGGGCCTCCCGGCGCCTCGGAACCGAAATCCGCGCGCCGCGAACGAGATCCGCCTACTTCACGAGGAAGACAGCCATGAGTGCGCCCACCCGATCCCGCCACCCGGCCCGGATTCTTCTGGTCGCCTGCACCGCCCTCGCCCTCGCGGCGGGGTTGTCCGCCACACCGGTCTCGCGCGCCGAGCCCGACCGGGCCGCCGTGACCGGCTCGTGGGTGGAGAACGACCGCACGCTGCAACTGCGCGTCCATTCCGCGGCGATGGGGACCGACATCATGGTGAAGGTGCAGCGCCCCACCGATCGCTCCACGCCCGCCCCGACGCTGTACCTGCTCAACGGCGGGGGCGGCGGCCAGGACAGCGCCACCTGGCAGGGCAACACCGACGTGCTGGAGTTCCTCGCCGACAAGCACGTCAACGTGGTGCAGCCGGTCGGCGGCCGATGGAGCTACTACACCGACTGGCGCGACGACGATCCCCGGCTCGGCCGGTACAAGTGGCGCACCTTCCTCACCGAGGAACTGCCGCCGCTCGTCGACGCCGAGGTCGGCGCGAACGGCGTGAATGCCATTGCGGGACTGTCCACCTCGGGCACCTCGGTGCTGCAACTGGCGATCGCCTCGCCCGGACTGTTCCGCGCGGTGGCGGCCTACAGCGGGTGCGCGCAGACCAGCGACCCGATCGGCCAGCGCTTCATCCGGCTGGCGGTGGAGAACTGGGGCGGCGGCGACGCCGACAACATGTACGGCCCGCCCGACGATCCGATGTGGGCCGCCAACGACCCCTACATCCACGCCGAGAAACTGCGCGGCACAAAGCTTTTCCTGTCCACCGGCACCGGCGTGCCCGGCATGTACGACGTGTACGGCGGCACCCACATGCAGCCGGGGCCGCGCGGGTTCCTCAACCAGCTCGTCCTGGGCGGCGCCATCGAGGCCGCGGTGAACTGGTGCACGCACAACATGCGGAACCGGTTGGGCGAGTTGGGCATTCCGGCGACGTTCGACTTCCAGCCGACGGGCAGCCACTCGTGGGGGTACTGGCAGGACGCGCTGAAGAAGTCGTGGCCGGTGCTGGCCGAGGGGCTGGGGATCTGAGCGGTCAGCCCGCCTGGGCCTGCGCTCCGTCGACGACGTCCAGGACGAAGTCCGCGATCTCGGCGAGCGCGGCCCGGCTTTCCGGCAGGATGTTGCCCAGCACGGGGAAGCAGTGCACCTGCCCCTCCCACACCTTCAGCCGGTGCGGCACGCCGCGCGCCTGGAGCCGGTCGGCCATCAGTTCGGCGTCCACGCGCATGACTTCCTCGGCGGCGCAGTGCAACAGCACCGGCGGCAGCGACGACAGCGGCCCGTTCACCGGCGACAGCGCCGGGTCGACCACGCCCTCGTCGTCACCGGCCATCAGCCGCGCGATCTCCGGGAAACGGCGGGCGGGCAGGAACACATCGGTGCGGGCGTTGGGATGGGCCTGCTTCGCGGCCGGGTCCATGTCCAGCCACGGCGACAAGCCAACCACCCCAACGGGTTTCGCCACGCCGCGCGCCGCCGCCTGCAAGGCCAGCTGGAACGCGAGGAAGCCGCCCGCCGAATCGCCCACGAACACCAGGGGTTCGCCGCCGGTGTAGTCGCCGAGCCAGCGGGCCGCGTCGGCGGCGTCGTCCAGCGCGTCGGCGAGCCGACCGACGGGATGCTGCCGGTAGTCCACTGACAGCACCGGCATCCCGGTGCGCAACGCCAAGCGCTCCACGATGCGGCGGTGGGTCGCCACACCGCAGAACACAAACGCGCCACCGTGGAAGTAGATGATCGCCCCCGGCCGCGCCGGCCGCCGCTCCGGCGTGACCAGCTCGGCGCGCCACCGCCCGCCCCGCACAGTGCGCAACTCCGTTTCGGCCAGGCGCGGCACGGGCCGGTGCACCAGATCCACCAGTCCCATGAACGGCGCCAGCGGGCCGCGCACCGGCCAGATCGTCAGGGTCGGCCGCACGAAGATCCGGCACAGCAGCCGGACGATCCGCGCCCCGCGGCTGTGGCCTCCGGCCTGGAATTCCCGCATCGCCCACCTCTCCTCCGGGTCGGCCGGTACCGACCCGCTCCGAGGATGCCCGACACCCGAACCTGGTCAGACGTCCGTCTGCGGAGATTCCGACAGGTCCCAGCGGGGAGCGCGAATGTTTGTGCCGCTACCCAACGGCGTCCGCGCGCCACCGCGCCACGGCCCGGCCGATCTCGGTGGCGGGCGGTTCGTCGTAGAGCCATTCGCGCGCCAGGCGATGCCAGTTGTTGGTGGTGCCGAGCTGCCCGAGCGCGGCGAAGGTCCACAGGTCCACCCGGCGCGAGAAGACGTGCTCGGGCGGCAGCAACTGGTGGCGCATATTGCGGAACTCGGCGGCCCTCGGGTCCACGGCCAGCAGGATCGCGCTGGTGGCGACCTCGGGGGTCACCGTGATCTCCTCGTCCAGCAGGTGCCACCCCGCCGCCGCCCACACGTACTCCAGGCACTCCTCCGGCGTGACGGCCGACTCCGGGTCGACGATGCCGCGCGCCACCCACGTCGTGTAGATATCCTTCGGACGGAATTCGCCCGCCGCGCGCAGCACCATGCGCTCGAAGTCCAGGTGCGCGGGGTCCATCCGGTTGTAGAGCCCGAAATCCACGAAGGCCAGGCGCCCGTCGGCGGCCAGCAGGATATTGCCGGGATGCGGGTCACCGCAGAACTCGTGGTCGGCGAACATCGCGCTGATGTAGAAGCGGTAGATCAGCTCGCCGAACTCGTCGCGCGCCGCGTCGGGCAGTTCCTGCAGGCGCTGGAACGGATGCCCGGCCACGAATTCGCTGACGAGCACGTGGTGCGAACAGAGCTCGGGCACGGTGTCGGGAACGGTGATGTACGGGTGCCCGCGGTAGCGCTCCGACACCCGGTGCTGGGCCAGCGCCTCGCGCGGATAGTCCAGCTCACCGGCGATATTGCGGCTGATCTCGTCCAGCACACCGGCGTCGGCCGCGCTGGGCAACATCGACTTCCACAGCTTGCTGAACAGGTCGAGGTTGCGCATGTCCGACTCGACGGCTTCGTCGACGCCCGGGTACTTCACCTTGACCGCGACGTCGCGACCGTCGTGGGTCCTGGCCCGGTACACCTGGCCGATCGAAGCGGCGGCGACCGGCGTCTCGTCGAAGTCGGCGAATGCCCGCGCCAGCGGTCCGAGATCCTGTTCGATCACCGCGCGCATGGTGTCGAACGGCACCGTCGGCGCGCGGTCGGTGAGCTCGGACAGCTTGGTGCGGAACAGTTCCCGATGCGATTCGGGCACCAGGTCGATGTCGAGGACCGACAGCATCTGCCCGAGCTTCATCGACGCGCCCTTCATGCCGCCGAGCACGGTGACGACCTGCTGGGCGGCCTGCAACGCGGACCGCTCGGCCAGCAACTGCCTGGCCTGCTCGGGTTTGCCGATCATCGACAACCGCGTCCCGACGCCGCGCACCGCCTGCCCGGCGGCCAGACGTCCGATCCGGCCGCTGCGCGCGAGCCGTCCCTTGGGCAACCGACCGGCGACCATGCCTCACATCCCTCCGAGACGAAGCGGTACGCGCGAACTTACGGCACAGGTCGCGGTTCGGGGCCGGGTTGCTCCGGGTGCGCCGGATCCTGTCCACCGTGACGAGGATCAGGCCGGTTTCGCTGTGATCGCTCCCAAAAAGCTCCGCTACGAGCCGATCCGCTTCTCGAACCAGTGGTCGGCGTAGGGCTCGTCGTTGAACGGCGCGATCTCCTCGAAGCCGTGCGCGCGGTAGAGGGCGATCGCGGCGGTGAGCGTCTTGTTGGTGTCGAGGCGGACGCGGTCGTGGCCGTGTCGGGCGGCGTGTGCTTCCAGTTCGGTGAGCAGCCTGCGGGCGAGGCCGAGGCCGCGCACGTCCGGGGAGACCCACATCCGCTTGATCTCGGCGACGCCGTGCACGGGCAGTTTCAACCCCGCGCAGCCGACCGGTTCGCCGTAGAGGCGGGCGACCAGCAGCAGGCCGCGCGGCGGGCTCAGCTCCCCGGCGTCGGGCAGCAGGCTCCGGCCGGGGTCGAATCCGGTGTCGAAGTTCTCGTGGAGTTCGGCGTAGTAGGACCGCAGGCAGTGTGCGGCGTCGGGGTGATCGGGCGCGACGACGTCGACGGTGACGGTGGACGCGGTGAGCAGCCGGTCGACCTCGGCCATCGCCGCCACCAACCGCTCGCGCTGAGCCCCGTTGAGCGGGCCGAGCAACGAGGCCGCCAGTTCGTCACTGCGACGGTCGAGTTCGGCCCGCTCGGCGCGGCCCGCGTCGGTGAGGTGGACGGTGCGCAACCGCCGATCGCCGGGGTGCGGCGCCACCGTCACCAAGCCGTCGGCCTCGAGGGAGCGCAGCAACCGGCTGACATAACCCGAGTCCAAGCCGAGCCGCTGCCGCAACCACCGCACGTCACACCCGCCCTCCCCCACCTCCCACAGCAATCGGGCCTCACCGATCGGCCGATCACGACCGAGGTAGTGATCATGCAGCACCCCCACACGTTCGGTGACCGTCCGGTTGAACCGCCGCACCCGCCCGATCAGCTCGTCGCCCATTTCTTTGACTTTAGTCAGAGAGTTTCAGTGGTTCAACCTGGGGCGCTCTCGGCGCCCGTCGGCCCGGCACCCCCGCGGCACTCCGCCTCGATGTCGGAGGTGGGCAAGCGATCTGTCTTGCAAGGGTTTTCGATGAATCCGGCCCACCGGCCGAGCGGGCACTTCTCATCAATCCGCCGAACCACACCCCGAGCACGCGCACCTCCACAGGTGCGAGGTCATGCTCGATACCCCGATGCCCGGGGCGGGGGCAGCCGTAGAGTTCCACGGCGTGCTGGTCGGCGCCGAAGAGTCATCCGGCTGGCAGACTCGAGCTCGTTGTCGACCACGAAAGGCAGTGTCGTGCGGATAGCGATCGCCGGAGGCGGTACCGGTGGGCATGTGTTCCCCGCGCTCGCGGTAGCGCGGGAACTGCGCGCTCGAGACAACTCGACGCGAGTGCTGTGGCTCGGGCAGGCGGACTCGCTCGAGCAGCAGACCGCAGCTGCCGACGGCATCGAGTTCGCGACCGTGGCCGTCGGGAAACTGCGCCGGGACCGGAACCCATTGCGAATGCTCAACCGCGCCAATGTGACCGACATGGCACGGGTGCCGATCGGTGTGGCCCAAGCCGTGCGGCGGCTGCGCGCATTCGCCCCCGACGTCGTGTTGACCACCGGTGGATACGTGGCTGTACCCGTCGGCGTGGCCGCCGGTGTGGTGCGTGTTCCGCTGGTCGTTCACGAGCAGACTGTCGGGCTCGGCTTGGCCAACAAGGTGTTGGCGCGGATCGCGACCGCCGTGGCGGTGACGTCGGAGGCGAGCGTCGCGGTGCTGCCGCCGCGTGCCGCCGCGCGTGCGGTGGTCACCGGTAACCCGGTTCGCGAGTCGGTGCTCACCGGCAGCGCCGCGGCCGCGCTGGAGCGGTTCGGCGGCGGGTTCGACCCCGGCTTGCCGACCGTGCTGGTCACCGGCGGCGCCCAGGGCGCCCACCAGATCAACACTGCCCTGGCCGAGACGCTCGAGTCACTGTTGGCCCAGGCCAACGTGATCCACCAGGCCGGTGCTGCGGATCTGTCGGCGTTGCAGGAGACGGCAGCGGCGTTGCCCGGCGAGGTGTCCGGGCGCTACGTCGTGGTCGACTTCATCGACGGCGCGGGGATGGCCGATGCGCTGGCGTCGGCCGATGTCGTGGTGTGCCGGGCCGGTGCGGGCACGATCGCTGAGCTGACCGCGCTGGGTAAGGCCGCGGTGCTGATCCCGCTGGCGTCCTCGGCCGGTGGTGAGCAGGCGCGAGCGGCGCGGTTGTTGGAGCGGGCCGGTGCCGCGATCACGGTGTCGGGCACGGTGACCGGGCAGACCGTCAGCGCGGCAGTCAGCAGACTGCTGGCCGATCCGGACGCTCGCGCCCGGCTGGGCAAGGCCGCCCGCGAGCTGGGGCGCCCCGATGCCGGAGCGCGGCTCGCCGAGCTGGTGCGCACCGTCGCCGCGGGCGAACCGTCAGTCAGCCGCACCGGGTGAGCGCGGCCGCCAGCGCATCGACGACTGTGGTGACGTCGACCTCGGTCATGGCGGGATGGAACGGCAGCGACAACAACTGCGGCGCACTGTGTTCGGTAGCGGGCAGGCGACGGTACCAACGTTCGAAGGCGGGCTGAGTGTGGTTGGGCGGGTAGTGAACTCCGACGCCGATGCCCGCGGCCCGCATCCGCGCGAACACCTCGTCGCGATTGTCGACGAGCACGACCAGGTTGAACGGCACCGTGTTGTCTATATCGACGTCGACAAGTTCCACGCCGTCGAGGGCGGCGAGCGCACCGGCATAGCTGCGCCACAGTGCGGTTCGCAGTGTCGCGACTTTGTCGAAGTGGGCCAGCTGCACGCGGCCGACGGCGGCGTGAACGGCGGACAGGTGGTAGGGCAGTCCGTGCCCGTCGACGCGATAGTCGGTGGTGCGGATGCGGGTCAGCTGGTTGGCACGGATCCCCAACGTGCGCAAGGCGCGTAGTCGTTCGACTTCGCGGCGGTTGCGGGCCACGATCGCTCCACCCTCGAGACAGGTGATGTTCTTGATCGGGCCGAATGAGAAGCAGGTGAGCTGACCAGTCGCGCCGACGCGGCAGCCGTCGCTGTGGCGGGAGCCGAAGGCGTGGGCGGCGTCTTCGACGATGGCGATCTCCCGGTCGGCCAGTCGGAGTTCGGTCAGGTCGACCGCGCGGCCGCCGTAGAAGACCGGCAGCACCGCGCGGGTGTGAACGGTGATCGCGGCGTCGACGGTGTCGGGGGTGACGCACTGAGTGGTGGGGTCGATATCGGCGAAACGTGGCACGCCGCCGGCGGCGCGAATGGCGTGGATGGTGGCACAGAATGTTTGAGAGGGGACTACGACTTCGTCGCCGCGCCCGATCCCGGCCGCCATCAACGCCATGTGCAGAGCTGCTGTGCCGCGGTGGGTGGTCACGACCTCGACGACGCCGAGATGGTCGGCAAGTTCCCGCTCGAATGCCTCGGTTTCGGTGTTGTGCCCGTACTGCCCTGCGATCAACGCGTCGGTGAGCGCGGCGGTTTCGGGACCGTGCAGGTACGGAGCGGCGTTGCGAGCGATGGCCGGGGTGTCAGTGTGCGTGGGCATCTCGGTCTCCTGTGGTGACGGCGAGGGTGGCGACGTATTTGGTGAGGGTGACCTCGGATTGGTAAGCGAGCCGGTCGTGGTCGATCGGCCCGCCGAGCAGCGCAGCGAGGTATTGGCCGGTCAGGTCGGCGCCCGCAGATTCGGCGGCCAAGAACGCACCGGCCGGGCGCGCGTTGATCTCGGTGACCTGCGGCCCGGTGTCGGTGGCGAATCCCTGTACGCAACACCACCCCTTGATGCCGACGGCGGCCAGGGCGTCGCGCACCAGCGCGTCGATCTCGGGGTCGGTGAAAGTACGGGTCACGATCGACAACCCCCCTTTGGTCAGCAGCCGCCACCGCAGCACAACACCGGCACGGCCGTCGTCGCCGACGAGGCAGTCCGCGGTGAATTCAGTTCCGGTGAGCTGGACTTGCACGATCGAGTCCTCGATCAGCAAGCACGCTGCGCGGGCGCGGTCCCGGCCTCGGCATTGCAGGACTCCACGCGAGCCCTGACCCGTGCGAGGTTTGACGACGAACTGTCCGTCGGCGGGCGCGTCGTCGAGTTGCTCGGGCAGCCAGGTCGGCGGGTGCGCGACGGCGGCTCTGACGAGCGTCTGGGCGAATACTGCCTTGTCTCGACAGGCATCGGCCGCCCGGCGGGTCGGTAGCCAGGTCCGTGCGCCCACCGCGGCCAACTCACCTGCCAAACGGATCAGAGTAGGCAACTCGGATTCCACGGTCGGGGCCACCGCGTCGACGGTCTCGGTGTCGCACAGATTCACCAGGGCTTCCCCGTAGCGGGGATCGGTGACGTGCGGGCACAACCGTGGTTCGATCCCGTCGAGCAGCAGCCCGTTGGCCAGTGGGTCGGCGTCGGCGCCGATCACCGTGACGCCGAGTTGCTCCAGACGCCGGGCGATATCGAATCCGGGCTGGCCACCGATACCTGTGACCAACACTCGTGGCCCGGTCACCGGTGGACTCCGAAGCCGGTACGGGCGGCCAGCATCGGTGCCCACCTGTCGGCGTTGGTGCGGTACCAGGCGATGGTCTCGGCCAGCCCGTCGGCGATGCCGCGCTGCGGCCGATATCCGAGCCGGGCGATCTTGTCCCACGTCATCGCGTATCGGCGGTCGTTGCAGCAGCGATCGGGCACCCGGATCACACGATCCCAGCCCGCACCCATCTCATCCAGGATCAGTCCGGTGAGCGCTTCGTTGGTCAGATCCACTCCGCCACCGACGTTGTAGACCTGACCGGGAACGCCGTGGCGGCGCACCAGTTCCAGGGCCGCACAGTTGTCGGCGACGTGCAGCCAGTTCCGCACGTGCTGACCGTCGCCGTGCAGCACGATCTCGGCGCCGTGCAACAGCGCGGTGATGTGGGCGGGGATGATCTTTTCCGGGTGCTGATGCGGCCCGTAGTTGTTCGACGAGCGAGTTACGCACACCGGCACGCCGTGAGTGCTGAAGTAGGACAACGCGATCAGGTCGCCGGCGGCCTTACTCGCCGCGTACGGCACCGTCGGCGCCAGCGGCGCGTCCTCGCTGGCGGCGCCGTCGAGCACCGGCCCGTACACCTCGTCGGTGGACACGTGCACCACCTTGGCAATCCCGTGCCGGCGCGCGGCCTCGAGAACCGTCTGCGTGCCCGCCACGTTCGTGGAGATGAAGCGGGCTGCTTGGGTGAAGGAGTGATCGACGTGCGATTCCGCGGCCAGGTGGACAATTTCGTCGTGATCTGCGACCAACTCGTCTACCAGGGCGGTGTCACCGATATCGCCGGGAACCAGGCGAAGCCGCGGTGAGAGCATCGCGGCGCCGAGGTTTCCCGCGTGCCCGGCGTAAGTGAGCGCGTCGAGCACGGTGATCTTCTCGACGTCGTCGTGGTCCAGTAGATGCCGGACGTAGTGCGAGCCGATGAAACCCGCGCCTCCCGTCACCAGGACTCTGCTCATACGTACCTCCCCGAACTCGGTCGGCCCACCGGGCTCTCCCGCAAAGGTCAGAGTGTGGATTCCGGGCCGTTGGTGTCCCATTTCCCCACGGATGCAGGATGTTTCGACAGTGTGGGCGCATACTCACGGGATACTCACGCACACGCACACCCGGCGAACAGGAGCACCGCGACAGTGACCCCGGCCGACACATCGCCCGCCGACGATCCCGCGACGCAGGTCAACGTCTTCGCACTCGAGCTACGCCGCTGGCGAGACGTGCGCGGCCTGTCGCGCCGCGCGCTGGCTGCCAAACTGGGCTACAGCCGCCCCTACGTGTCCAAGATCGAATCCGGCACCGAGCGACCGTCGAGGGACTTCGCCGCCTGCGCCGAGTCGACCCTGCAAGCCGGCGGGGCGCTACGCGCGGCGTTCGCCGAGTTCAGCGCCGGACGTTCCACCACGGCCCGCGCAATCCCCGTCACCGACACCGCCGACACGATCGGATCGCTGGTGGTCGACCATGACGACGCGAGCCTGTCCTTCGACGGCCACACCTACCGGCTCCGTCAACGGCGCCGCCTGATCAACGGCGGCGCCGAACCGATCACCCGCTACCTGATCAGGATCTCGGTCGACCGCTACCCCGGCGACCCCGAACGATCCAACCAGCTCTACCAGGAACATCCACTGACCTGGGACGAGATCGGGCTGCACGCCTGGCACGGCGACCACCGCGCGGAGCCCATGGCGTGGACCGTCCACCACGACCGCGATGCGTTCAAAGAAGTGTGGCTCGAGTTCAGCGAATTCGGCGGCGGCCGCCATTTCCCGCTCTACCCGAGCCACGCCTGCTGGATCGAATACGAGTACACCGTCTCGGCGATCCACTGGGGCAACTGGTTTCAGCGCGCGGTCCGCCTGCCCACCAACCGCCTGTCGGTACGGTTGGACTTCCCCGCCGCGCTGCAGCCCTCGGTCTGGGGCCTGCAAACCTCGATGGCCGCCGAGGGCCAGCCGTTCCGCACACCCATCAACCACCGGACCGACCAGGAACGTCACACCTACGCCTGGTCCACCGAGCACCCGCCCCTGCACGCGCGCTACCGCCTCGAATGGAGTTTCCGCGGACGCAACGACTACGAATACACCCCACCGAGCAAGGTCATGGCCGGCCTCGGCATCGCTCAAGAAGGCGACGACATCCTGCGCCGGATCGCCCGCCCGTTCGACCTACCTGCCGAAGCCGAAGACGCCCGCCGTGTCGTCACCGAACTGACCGCGGCCGCCGAACGAGTAGCCCAGGCCCACGTGTTCGGCAAAGGAATGGGGATCGCCGCGCCCCAGATCGGGATCAGCCGTGCCGCAGCGATCGTGCGCACCCCAACCGGGGACACCATCACCCTGTTCAACCCACGCATCGTCGAAACCAGCGGTGAAGACGAACAGTACGAAGGCTGCTTGAGCTTCTTCGACCTACGCGGCCGGGTACCGCGACCACTGACGATCCACGTCGAACACACCGACATCGACGGAAACACCCGGATCACCGAATTCGATCGAGGTCTCGCGCGCCTCGTCGCTCACGAAGTCGACCACCTCCACGGACAGCTCTACCTCGACCGCATGAAGCCCGGCGTCGAACCCATCTCCGTCGAGCAGTACCGGGGCACCGGCACCAACTGGACCTACTGACATCGGCGGTGGAGGCGCGGAAGACCGCAGGCCTGATGCGCCGCCGGTACACCAGCACGGCCGGGCCCACCACGGTGAGCACACCCGCCGCCGTCCCGCCGAACGATGTGCGGGCTCGAGGGTACGGTCGGTACGCGGCGCACCGAAGCCTGAATTACATTCTGCGACAACATATTTTGCATGAGCGACCACTCGACTAAGGCGTCGCGGCCGTGATTCTGTCGGAGTTGTCACCCTGACGACCCCGCGTAGCGGGCCGCTGCCTCGTCATGGGTGGCGCGGTCGGGGAGGTCGGCGCCGGCGCGGGCGACCGTGAGAGCGGAGTTGAGGGTGGCGGTGCGGAGGATGCGGGCGACGGTGGTCGTGTCGATGTCCGCCAGGGCGGGGCGGCGGTGGGCGCCGAGGAGGTCGGCGGACCAGAGGGCGTCGAGCAGGCCCGCAGTGGCGGCGTCTCCCGCGCCGACGGTGTCGATCACGTCGACCGGGTAGGCGGGCACTGTCACCAGGCCCGTACCGCTCACCGCGAAGGCGCCGCGGCCGCCCATGGTGACGACGACGAGCGCCGGGCCGGAGGCGAACCAGTCGCGGGCGACCTCCTCCGGGGTCCGGTCCGGATCGAACCAGTGCAGGTCCTCGTCGCTGACCTTGACCACATCACTCAACGCGACGAGGTCGGCGATGCGCGCGCGGGCCGCGTCCTCGTCGGCGATGATCGACGGCCGGACGTTCGGGTCGTAGGTGATCGTCGCCGATGTCCTTCCTGCGCGCAGCATTTCGGCCACGGCATGGCACCCGGGTTCGAGGACCGAGGCGATGGAACCGGTGTGGATCACCCGTGGATCGCCGAGGTCCGAGGGCACCGGCAGGTCCCAGTCGAGGTCGAATTCGTAGTCGGCCGAGCCGTTTTCGTCCAGGGTGGCGATCGCGGTGGAGGTGCGCGCGGCGGAGCGTCCGGGCGGCAGCCGGACTCCGGAGGCGGTGATGTACTCGACCACGTCGTCGCCGTGCAGATCCGGTCCGAGGTGGGTGCGGAAGTCGACGGGCCTGCCGAGCCGCGCGAGTCCGACCGCGACGTTGAGCGGGCTGCCGCCGACGTGTTCGTCGCGAATCCGCCCGTCGCGCACGACGACGTCGATCAGCGCCTCGCCCACGACGAGCGCGCCGTTCATACCGTCACCTCGGAGATCAAGTGCGCCAACGTCTCCCGAGCACCATGACGGTGCAGGGAGTCCAGCGCGCGCACATACGCGTCCACGAAGCGCGGCTGCTCGGCCAGATCGCCGAAGACGGCGGTGTCGGTGAGGAAGGCGATCGGATCGTCCCGCTGCGACCGCGCCAGCGGAACCAGCCGGTCGGCCAGCTGGTCCACCACGTGGATCGGCTCGCCGTGCTCGTCCACCCCCTCGGCATACCGCGCCCACGACGCGACCGTGGCGGCCGCCAGGCGCACCGAGCCCCGGGACGCCAGGTTGGCGCGGACGACCGGCAGCAACCACTGCGGTATGCGGTCCGACGACCACGCGCACAGCCGCTCGACGGTGTCGGCGATGCCGGGGTTGGCGAAGCGGCGCAGGATCGTGCGCCGGTAGTCGGCGAGGTCGATTCCGGGCACCGGCAGCAGAGTGGGTGTGGCCTCGTATTCCATGTAGGCGCCGACGAATTCGGCGAACAGCGGGTCGGCCGCCGCCTCGTGGACGAGCCGGTATCCAGCAAGATAGGCGAAGTAGCACAGACTTTGGTGCCCGGCGTTGAGCAGCCGCAGCTTCATCAATTCGTAGGGCGTCACATCGTCCACCAGCAGCACGCCCGCGTCCGCCAGCGGCGGCCTGCCGTCGGCGAAGTCGTCCTCGAGCACCCATGCCGAGTACGGTTCGGCCACCACCGGCCACCGGTCTTCCACGCCGAATTCCGTTGCCACGGCGTCGATCACGGACTCGGTGGTGGCGGGGGTGATGCGGTCGACCATCGAACTCGGGAACCGCACCTCGGCGGCGATCCACGCGGCCAGGCCCGGATCGATCCGTTCGGCGTACCCGGTGAGCGCCCGGCGCGCGACCACGCCGTTGCCCTCGATGTTGTCGCACGACACGATGGTCGGCGCGGGCACCCCGCGCTCCCGCCGACGCGCCAATCCCGCTGTGAGCAAACCGAATACGGAGACCTCGGCATCCGCCGCCGCGTCGATGTCGTACCCGCCCTCGGTGATGGTGAGCGACACGATCCGGGTGGACGGCGCGGCCAGCAGTTCGACGACCGACTCGGGATCGTCGGGCGCGTACCGGTAGTCGACCAGCGACCCGATCACGCGGGCCGACCGGGTGCCGTCGGGATGTTCGACGAGCAGCGTGTACAGCCCGTCCTGCACGGTGAGCGCGTCGGCCATCCGCCGGTCGCCGGGCAGCACCCCGACCCCGCAGATGCCCCACTCCCGCGCCTCTCCCGCGTTCATCAACCGGTCCAGATAGACGGCTTGGTGGGCGCGATGGAAGCCGCCGACACCGAAATGCACGATGCCGACGCCGATTCCGGCGCGGTCGTACTCGGGTGCGGGAATGCCGATCTCCGGCAAGGTTTTCGCGTCGAGCCTCATGACACCTCCACCACCGTCTTGACGTTGCCGGGCACGCGATCGGCGTCCAGCGCTTCGGCGACCCGTTCGAGCGGGAACCGCGCGGTCACCAACCCGTCCAGGTCGATCCTGCCCGTCACCGTGAGCGCGATCGCCGCGGGCCAGGTGTGGGCGTAGCGGAACACGCCGGTGACCGTCAGCTCCCGGTTCTGGATCAGCTGGGTCGGCAGTTCCATACTGCTCGCACCGGACCCGACCAGCACCACCGTGCCCGCCGGGCGCACCGCCCCCATGCCCGCCACGACGGCCGAGGCGGCACCGGAGGCGTCGATGAACGCATCCGCCCGCAGGCCGGAGAGGTCGTCGCCCGGCTCGCACACCGTGGTCGCTCCAGAGGCCACGGCCCGCTCCCGTCGCGCGGCGTCCGGATCGCTCACCACGATCTCCACCGCCCCGCAGGCGCGCGCCACCTGCGCGGTGAGCAGGCCGATGGGCCCCGCACCGGTGATCAGCACGCGAGAACCACCGGATATCAACGCTTTTCGCACGGCCGCGAGCGCCACCGACAGGGGCTCGCACAGCGCCGCCGCCTCGTCGGACAGGCTGTCGGGCACCGGGTGCGCGAAGTCGGCGCCGATGGTCACGTAATCGCAGAACGCACCGTCGACGGGCGGCGTCCCGAAGAACCGCATGTGCGGGCACAGGTGATAGTCACCGCGACGGGTCTCGGCGCTGCTCGGGTCGGGCCGCTGCGGCTCGATCGAGACCCGCTGCCCGATCCGGCTCGCGTCGACGCCGGCACCCACCCCGACGATCCGGCCCGCCGCCTCGTGCCCGAGCACCAGCGGTTGCGCGACGACGAAATCGCCGACGCGCCCGTGCCGGAAGTAGTGCGTGTCGGACCCGCACACCCCCACCGCCGTCACCTGGACCAGCACGTCACCCGGCGCGGGCGCGGGCACCGGCCGCTTCTCGATCTCGATGCGTCCCGGCGCGACCAGGACCGCCGCCCGCATCCGCGCGCCCGGCGAAGGTGTTGTGTACGTCACAGTCCACATGTTAGCGTATTGAGCATCTACTCAGGCTACTGAGCACATGCTCACCGAGAATCGGCCTGAGGCGCGGAGCATCCGGAGGTCGACGGTGACAGAGGTGGCGGTTCCGGCGGCCGAGGGCGGCCAGGGCGCGAACGCACCCGACGAGCTGCGCCTGGCCCTGCGCGCCGCGACCATGTACTACCTCGACGGCCTCACCCAGGCCGAGATCGCCAAGCGCCTCGGCGTCTCCCGCCCTACCGCGGGCCGGTTGGTGGCGCGCGCCAAGGCCAACGGACTGGTCCGCATCGAGGTGGTCATCCCGCCCGGCCTGCGCGACGACCTGCACGCCGACGAGGAACGCGAGCTGGAACGCCGCTTCGGCCTCACCGAGGCCGTGGTGGTCGCCGCGCCGCGCTTCGACCCCGGGCCGCCCGGCGACCCGTCGCTCTACACCGGCATCGGACGGGCCGCCGCCGCGCTGCTGCTGCGGCGCCTCGCGCCCGACGATGTCCTCGGCATCACCTGGGGCCCGGAGCAGGCGGCCGTCGCGATGGCGCTCACCTCGGGGCTGGCCACCTGCCGCGCCGTGGTGCAGCTCGACGGCGCGATCACCACCGCCGACTACCAGACCGGCACCGAGTTCATCCTGGGCCGCTGCGCCCAGATGTTGCAGGCCGACATCGTCCGCCTGCCCGCCCCGCTCTACGCCGACGCGGCCACCGTGGCCTCGCTGCGCGCGGATTCGATGCTCTCGCAGACGCTGGAGGCCGGTCGCACCGCCGACGCGATGCTCTTCGGCGTCGGCCCCGCCTCCACCGCGACCACGCTGTTCGAAGGCAGCTTCCTGAACGCCGAAACCCTCGACGAACTCCTCGATCTCGGCGCCGTGGGCGAGATCGGCGGCCGGTTCTTCGACGCCGAGGGCACACCGGTGGACAGCGATTTGCAGGAGCGCACCCTCTCGGTGCCGCTGGAGGACATCCGGGCCTGTCCCAAGACGATCCTGATCGCCGGCGGCGCGGGCCGCCACCGCGCCGTCCTCGGCGCGGTGCGCGGCGGCCTGGCCAAGCTGCTCGTCTGCGATATCGACTGTGCCCGTTATCTGTTGGATCAGTGAGGATGAGTTGACCGTGAAAACACAACGACGTGTCCGGCGCCGCACCGCGGGCTGCCTCGCGGCCGTCGCGCTGCTGGCATCGGCGGGTTGCGCCGGTGCGGGAACGCTCGGCACGACCGATCAGACCGTCACCATCGCCATGGTGTCCAACTCCCAGATGACCGACGCCCGCGCGCTCTCGGACCGCTTCGAAGCCGAGAACCCCGGTGTGGACCTGCGTTTCGTCACGCTGTCGGAGAATCAGGCGCGGGCCAAGATCACCGCCTCCACCGCGATGGGCGGCGGCGAGTTCGACGTGGTGATGATCAGCAACTACGAGACCCCGCAGTGGGCCGAAAACGGTTGGCTGGTCAATCTTTCCGACTACATCGACCAGACGCCCGGTTACGACGCCGACGATTTCATCCCCTCGCTACGCGAATCCCTGTCCTACGAGGGCGATATGTACTCGGTGCCGTTCTACGGCGAGTCCTCGTTCCTGATGTACCGGCAGGACCTGTTCGACCAGGCGGGCATCACCATGCCGCGCGAACCCACGTGGCAGCAGGTCGCCGACGCGGCGCGCCAACTGGATTCGCCCGACATGTCGGGAATCTGCCTGCGCGGCAAGCCCGGCTGGGGTGAGGTGCTGGCGCCGGTGAACACGGTGATCAACACCTTCGGCGGCCGCTGGTTCGACAACGACTGGAACGCCCAGCTCACCAGCCCGGAAACCGAGAGCGCCGTGCAGTTCTACGTGGACCTGCTGCGCGACTACGGCCAGTCCGGCGCCGCGACGAGCGGATTCAACGAGTGCGCCACGCAATTCGGCCAGGGCCGCACCGCGATGTGGTACGACGCCACCTCGGCGGTGTCGGTGCTGGAGGATCCGAACTCCTCCACGGTGGCGGGCAAGATCGGCTACGCGATGGCCCCGAAGGTCGACAAGGCCAGCCCCGGCTGGCTCTACACCTGGTCGCTGGGCATCCCGGTGAGCAGCGACAAGCCCGACGCGGCATGGAAATTCATCTCCTGGATGACCGACAAGGACTACATCCAGCTGGTCGGCACCGAACTCGGCTGGGAGCGGGTACCGCCGGGCAGCAGGCTCTCCACCTACGAGATCCCGGAGTACAAGGAGGCCTCGGCCGCCTACGGTCAGCTGACCCTCGACTCCCTGGGCAACGCCACCCCGAACCAGCCGACGCTGGATCCGGTGCCCTACACCGGAATCCAATTCGTGGCCATCCCGGAGTTCCAGGACCTGGGCACCCGGGTGAGCCAGCAGATCAGCGCCGCGATCGCCGGCCAGAAATCGGTCTCCGCCGCGCTCGAGCAAGCCCAGGACTACGCGCAGTCCGTCGGCCGCACCTATCAGGAGACGTCATGACCGCCATCGCCCCGGAGACCCCGCAGGAACACAGTCCGCGCACCCAGGCCGACCGCGTCGCCGCGATCCGGAAGTCGAAGAACACCACCATCTCTCGCGCCGAAGGGTGGCGCAGGCGCGGACCGCTGCTGCCCGCCCTGATCTTCATGATCGTGGTGACCCAGATCCCGTTCCTGTTCACCCTCTACTACTCCACGCTGTCGTGGAATCTGGTGCGGCCGGGCTCGCGTCACTTCGTGGGGCTGCGCAACTACCTCGACGTGGTGGTCGACAGCACGTTCTGGCAGGTCGCGTTCAACACCGTGATCCTCATCGTGGGGACGGTGCTCATCTCGGTGGTGCTCGGCCTGCTGCTGGCGCTGCTGCTGGACCGGGTCTTCCTGGGCCGCGGCATCGTTCGCACACTGCTCATCACACCGTTCCTGGTGACTCCGGTGGCGGGCGCGCTGCTGTGGAAGACCGCCATGCTCGACCCGGTGTTCGGCATCGTCAACTTCGTGCTCTCCCCGTTCGGGGTGGGTGAGGTCGACTGGGTGAGCCGCTTCCCGCTCGCCGCGGTGATGATCAACCTGGTGTGGCAGTGGACGCCGTTCATGATGCTGCTGATCCTGGCCGGCCTGCAATCGATGCCGCGCGACGTGCTCGAGGCGGGCCGCGTGGACGGCGGCGGCGCGTTCCAGCTGTTCCGCGAACTCACCCTGCCGCACCTGCGCCGGTTCATCGAACTCGGCACCGTGCTGGGCGCGATCTACCTGGTCAACACCTTCGACGCGATCTACATGATCACCCAGGGCGGGCCGGGCACGGCCAGTTCCAACCTGCCGTTCTACATCTACCAGCGCGCCTTCCTGGGCTTCGACATCGGCCAGGCCGCGGCGATGGGCGTGATCGTCGTGATCTTCACCCTGGTGATCGCCAACTTCGCACTGCGGTTGATCTTCAAGACATTCACCGGCAAGGAAGAGGCAGCGTGATGAGTACCGCAACCACCACGGCGGGGCGCGCGAACAAGGTCAAGCGCCGCAAGTTCGAACCCTGGGGCGTGATCGCCTGGATCGCCGGGCTGGGCTTCTTCTTCCCGGTGTTCTGGATGGTGCTCACCGCTTTCAAACAGGAGGTCGACGCCTACACCACCACCCCCAAGGTGGTGTTCAGCCCCACGCTGGACGGTTTCCGCGCGGTCTTCGACCAGGGCGTCGGCACCGGATTCCTGAATTCCCTGTTCGCGACCGGCATTTCGACGGCGCTGGTGCTGCTGCTCGGCGTGCCCGCGGCGTTCGCGCTCTCGCTGCGGCCGGTGGCCAAGACCCAGGACGCGCTGTTCTTCTTCATCAGCACCAAGATGCTGCCGATCGTCGCGGCGATCGTGCCGCTGTATGTGATCGTGTCGAATATCGGCCTGCTGGACAACATCTGGGCCCTGGTCGTGCTCTACACGGCGATGAACCTGCCGATCGCGATCTGGATGATGCGCTCGTTCTTCCTCGAGGTGCCCAGCGAACTGCTGGAGGCGGCGAGCCTGGACGGCGCGAGCCTGTGGCGCTCGGTGCGCGAGGTGATCCTGCCGCTGGTCTCCCCCGGCATCGCGGCGACGGCGCTGATCTGCGTGATCTTCTCGTGGAACGAATTCTTCTTCGCCGTCAGCCTCACCGCGGTGCGCGCCCAGACCATGCCCGTGTTCATGGTCGGTTTCATCGCCGGTGAGGGCCTGTACTGGGCCAAGCTGTGCGCCGCGGCGACCCTGGCCGCGCTGCCGGTGGTGCTGTGCGGCTGGCTGGCGCAGAACAAGCTGGTCCGCGGCCTGTCCTTCGGCGCAATCAAGTAATCCCCGTTCCCGGAAGGCATTTCACTCATGGCAACGATCACCTACCGCAACGCCTCGTGCATCTACGAGGGTTCGGATCGACTCGCGGTGGATTCGCTGGATCTCGACATCGCCGACGGCGAATTCGTCGTGCTGGTCGGGCCCTCCGGTTCGGGCAAGAGCACCGCGCTGCGCATGCTGGCCGGGCTCGAGGACATCGACGACGGCACCATCGAGATCGGCGGCAAGGACATGGTCGGCGTCGCGCCGAAGGACCGCGACATCGCGATGGTGTTCCAGAACTACGCGCTGTACCCGAACAAGACGGTCGCCGAGAACATGGGCTTCGCGCTGAAGTTGCGCGGCGTTCCCACGGCCGAGCGCCGGGCCAAGGTCGAGGAGGCCGCGCGCCTGCTCGACCTCACCCAGTACCTGGATCGCAAGCCCGCCAAGCTGTCCGGCGGGCAGCGCCAGCGGGTGGCGATGGGCCGCGCGATCGTGCGCGAGCCGAAGGTGTTCTGCATGGACGAGCCGCTGTCCAACCTGGACGCGAAGCTGCGCGTGCAGACCAGGACCCAGATCGCGGCGTTGCAGCGCAGGCTCGGCACCACCACCGTCTACGTCACGCACGACCAGGTCGAGGCGATGACGATGGGCGACCGCGTGGCGGTGCTGCGCGACGGCAGGCTCCAGCAGTTCGCCTCGCCCACCGAGCTCTACGACCGTCCGGCCAACGCGTTCGTCGCCGGGTTCATCGGCTCGCCCGCGATGAACCTGATGACCGCGCCGATCACCGCCGAGGGCGTGCGCATCGGCGAGAAGGCCACGCTGGAACTCGAGCGCGACCAGCTGACCCTGCTGCACGAGGCCGGGCTGAGCGAGGTCACCGTCGGCATCCGCCCCGAACAGCTGGAGCTGTCCGAGGGCGAGGGCATCGAGATCGTCATCGACCTCATCGAGGATCTGGGCAGCGAGGCCTACATCTACGGCCACCCGGCCCCCGGCACCCAGCTGGTCGCCCGGTCGCTGCCGCGCATCCCGGCCAAGCTCGCCGACGCGGTCCGGCTGCGCAAGCGGTCCGACGCGACGGTCCACCTGTTCGACCCGGAGACGGGCGAGCGAATCGGCTGAACCGCGGCGGCGCCGGGTACGTCCACCTGGGCCGCCACGGACGCCGCGCTCGGAATCGGCGGAGCACGCGGCGAGTGCGAGAGCGGCGTCGACGGCGATCGAGAGCAACGGGCGCGTACCTCCGAGGCTAGTGATCTTGCGCGGTCCGGTGTAGCCTCGCGATTAGCCAAATTTGGCTAACCGCTCGGAAGGAAGGTTGTGAACTCGGTACGGCTGTTGGTCTCAGGCGCGTTGCGCAGGCGGGGGCGGGCGCACGGGTATCAGATCCGCGCGGATCTGGAGTCGTGGGGCGCGCACGAATGGTCCACGGCCACTTCGGGTTCGGTGTATCACGCGCTCAAGAGCATGACGCGACAGGGACTGTTGATCGCGCACGAGACGGCGCCCTCGGAGGCGGGCGGGCCGCCGCGGATCGAGTACGAGCTCACCGAGGCGGGCGAGCGCGAATACCTCGCGTTGCTGGGCCGCGCGCTCACCGATCACGCGCCGGGTCTCGACGTGCTCGGCGCGGCCGTCGGCCTGATCGAAGACCTCCCCCGCGATCAGGCGCTGGAGATGCTGCGCGCCCGCGCCCGCGCGATGGACGAGTGGCGCGCGAGCATCACCGCCCACCTGCCCGGCGAAGCCGACCTCGACGCGTGGGGGCCGGTCGGCGAGGTGATCTCGCTGTGGCTGCGCACCGCCGACAACGGCGCGGAATGGACGCGCCGGCTCATCCGCCGCCTGGAGGACGGCGCGTTCACCATGGCCGGCGAGCGCGAATGACCTTCGCACCCAAGGCAACCCGATCACCGAAGTGAGGAGGACATCGTGGCGAACGAGACCATGGTGCCGATGCTCCCCTGCCCCTCCATCGACGAGATCGTCGAGTTCTACACCATGCTCGGCTTCTCTCGCGCCTACTACCAGAAGGTCCCGAACCCGTACGTGTCGTTGCGCCGCGAGGACATCCGGCTCGATTTCTTCGGCATCCCCGGTTTCGACCCCGAGGATTCCTACGGCACCTGCGGAGTCCTGGTGTCCGACACGGGCGCGCTGTTCGACTCGTTCGCGGCGGGCATGCGCCGCGTCCACGGCAAACTCCTGGTCTCCGGCATCCCCCGCATGACCCGTCCCCGCATCCGCAAGAACGACGGCAACCGCACCGGTTTCACCGTCATCGACCCCGGCGGCAACTGGGTCCGCTTCATGACCGACGACCCGTCCCCCACCCCCGCCGACCCGGCCGCGACCAAACTCACCACATCCCTGCGCCGCGCGATCGTCATGGGTGACTCCCACGGCAAACACGTCCGCGCGGCGGAGATCCTGGACGCCGCATTGGAGCGCGACAAAGACACCGCCACCCCGGCCGAACTCGTCGAATCCTTCACCTACCGAGCCGAACTCGCGCTGCGCGCGGAGGATTTCGAGGCCGCCGAGCATGCGTTGGCGCGCGCCCGCGCGGTGCGTCTGGAGGACACCGATCGCGAGCGTCTGGCGCGGGTTCTCGCGGAGCTGGACGAGATGGAAGCCGGGCTTCGCACCGCCCGAGATCGGTAGCGTCCGAACTTCAACGTGAACCGGCCACGGATTCCGAGCCGGCGGTCGCGGAGCGCGAACTGTCGCCGGGCCGCCTACTCGAACCAGCCTGTGCCGCCGGAGAGTAGTGGCACAAATTCCCGGGCGAGGACGCCGCACGTCGCGACCGTCCCCCGCTCGCAGTCAGGTCGTCCGACCGGCCTGCGAATTCGCACCGATGAGTTTTCGTTCCGGGCGTCGTCTACACCCGTATGACGACTCACGTACTCGAGCTCGACGGGGTCGACCTGACCTATGACGTGCACGGTCCGCTGCCCACCGCCGACGGGCGGCCACCCTTGGTGCTGATCGCCCAGCCGATGGACGCGAGCGGCTTCCGCGCGCTGGTGGCCCGGTTCCCGGAGCGCACGGTCGTGACCTACGACCCGCGCGGACTCGGTCGCAGTGTGCGGTCCGACGGGGTCGAAACACACTCGCCCACTGTGCAGGCGGGCGATGTGCACGCGCTGATCGAGGCGCTCGGCGCGGGGCCGGTCGAATTGTTCGGCAGCAGCGGCGGCGCGATCGTCGGCCTCGCGCTGGTCGCGGCCCATTTCGGCGACGTGCTCACCCTCGTCGCGCACGAGCCGCCGCTGATCACCTTGCTCCCCGACGCCGAGCCCGCGGCGCGCGCCCGCGCGGCCGTCACCGAGGCCTACCGGGCGAAGGGTTTCGGGGCCGGCATGGCTGCCTTCATCGCCATGACCTCGTGGCCGGGCCCCTATACCGACGACTACTTCGCCACTCCCCCACCGGATCCCGCCCAGCTCGGCATGCCCACCGAGGACGACGGCACCCGGGACAATCCCCTGCTCTCCGACCTCGCCTGGGCCGTCAGCGACTACCGCCCCGACGTCGACGCCCTGAAATCCGCCCCCACCCGCCTGGTGATCGCCGTCGGCGAGGAATCCCTCGACGTGGAGACCGGCCGCACGGCGCTCGCGACCGCCGCATTCCTCGGCACCGAGGCCGTGGTCTTCCCCAGCCACCACGGCGGCTTCATGGACGGCGAATTCGGCTACGCGGGCCAGCCGGAAGCTTTCGCCGCCAAGCTGCGCGAGGTGCTCGCGGGGAGCTCCTAGCCGGAACCGGCCGGCCACCACGAGGATTCGCCTGGCACACCGAGGCGTGCCGACGCGCGATCGGCCACCTCCGCGAATCGCGCGGCCACCCGTCAGGCGTAGAAGCCTTCGCGCAGGACGATGCCGTGCTCGAGCCAGACCTTCATGGCGGCGAGCATGCCGGTCCAGCCTTCGCAGTTGCCGGTCGCGCTCTTCACGCCCTCGGGGGTGGGGCGCCAGGAGGATTCGGTGATGGTGACCAGGGTGCGGGTGTCGCCGTCGAGCGGCTCGAATTCGAAAGTGGTTGTGGTCTTGCCGGATTCGCCCGCGGTGTGTTCACCCTCCCAGCGGATCACGATGCGTCGCGGGGGAATCGCCTCCACCACTTCGACGGGAAACGCGCCGGGGAAATCGTGGAAGTCCCAGGTGATGTCGGCGCCGGGTTCAAGGCGGCCCCGCGCGCCGCCGGTGGTGAAGTACTTGGAGAGCTGGGCCGGGTCGGCGACGGCTTCGTACACCTCGGCGCAGGGGCGCGCGATCCGCCCCGAAACGGTGAAGGAGATCTCGGTGAGTGCGTCGGTAGCTGTCATGTTGTAAATTTACAACATGTCAGAGCGCGCGGACAAGACCTCCGACGATGACGCGGTGTTCAAGGCACTCGCTTCCGCAACGCGGCGCGGGATGCTCGACGCACTGAAGGAATCGCCGCTGACCACCGGTGAACTGTGCGCGCGCTTCCCCGACCTCGACCGCACCACCGTGTTGCAGCACCTGCGCGTGCTCGAATCCGCCGAACTCGTCACGGGGCGCAAGATCGGCCGCGAGCGCCACCTCTCCCTGGCCCCGCTGCCGATCAAACGCATCTACGACCGCTGGATCGGTGAGTACGCGCGCGCGGCGGTCGAACTACTGGATCGGCTGGATACGGAGTAGGCGGTCCTCACTCCCGACCATCGGACGAACCCTCCGCCAACCCGATTACCGCTTCGGCCAGCGCACGCAGCGATTCACCAGCCGTCTCCGTGTCACGATCCGCGAGCCACGCCAACACCGCCCCGTCGATGGAGGTGGCGACCATGCGAGCCAAGGCCGGGACGGGCACGCGCCAGCGCACGCCGAAACGCCTGGTCAGCGCGCCCAGCAGGGCGGTCGCGCGTTCGGTGTAGAGGCGGTACTGCCAGCGGCCCAGCGCGCCCGGATCGTCCTCGGCGCGCAGGTCGAGCAGCATGAGTTCGTAGAGGACGGCCTGGCGGCCCGGTTCGGTGACGGTCGCGGCGAGCAGGTGCTCGAACGCCGCGTGCACCATGCCGCGCAGGGTGGTCGCGGTGACGTCGAGATCGTCCAGCGCGGCGGTCTGCGCGTTCACCACCACCGCGGTGAGCTCGCGCAGCAGCTCCTCCTTGGACCGGAACACGTAATGGAACGCGCTCTGCGGCATCCCGGCCTCGGCGCAGATCGCACGCGTGCTGGCCGCCGCGACCCCGTCGCGCGCCATGACGGTGAACGCCGCGTCGACCAGCAGGCGCCGCCGCTGCTCGGCCTTCAATCGCGTCACGCGCAGCCCCTTCCGTTCCGTCCGCACCGCCGACGTGGCACGGGCACACCGCCGCAGCCTACTGAGCCGCGCGGCCCGACTTTTCTGGACGTTTGACCAATTCGTAACACGAAACACTGGCGGGCCGCCCGCGCGCCGCCTATTCTCGACGGAATTCGGTCAGTCGACCTGTTCGAGTGACCGAATCGTATCGCGCCGAAGGAGAAGCATGACGAAATCCACATATGCGCTGGTCACGGGCGCGGCAGGCGGCATAGGGCTGGAGGTCGCCCGGCGGTTGGCGGCGCGCGGGCACCGCGTCCTGGCCGTCGAGCGCGACCGCGAACTCGCCGCCGAAGCCGCCCGGCAGATCGGACCGACAGCCGAACCGGTGGCCTGCGATCTCGCCGACGACGCGGCCGTCGCGGCGCTGGCGGACCGCATCGAACACGAGTGGGGCCCCGACCTCGAGATCTGTTTCCTCAACGCGGGCATCATCATTCCCGGCGACGTCGTCGAAACCTCGCCGCGCGCCATCGATCTGCAACTGCGCGTGATGCTCACCTCGGCGATCGCGCTCGCCAGGGCCGCGGCCCGCGCGCTGCGCGCCCGCGGCTCCGGTCACATCGTGGCGACCGTGTCGCAGGGTGCCGTGCTCGCGCTGCCCGGGTCTGCCACCTACACCGCCGCCAAGGCCGGACTGCGCGGCTTCCTCGCGGCGCTGCACCTCGAACTGCGCGCGACCGGCGTGCGGGTCTCGGGTGTCTACCCGAGCGCCGTCGACACCCCGATGCTGCGCCACGAAGCCGAAAACGGCGGCAGCGTACTGAATTTCGTCGGCAAGCTCTCCACCGTGGCCGAGGTCGCCGACGGCGTCGACACGGCGATGCGCACGGGGCGCGTGGAGGTCTTCGTCCCCTTCTCCGACGGCGTGCTGGTCCGCCTGTTGCAGGCCGTGCCGCGGATCGTGCCCGTGCTCCTGCCCGCCCTCCAGCGCGTCGGCGAACGCGGCCGGCTGCGCTATCTCGCCCGCCCCGCCGGCTGAAACCACCGCTCGAACCCACGGGAGTCACCATGACCGAGACCATCATCCAGCGTGAGCAGGCCGTCGCCGTCGTCGGCGCGGGCCCCGCCGGACTGAGCGCGGCCCGCATGCTGCGCCTGCACGGCATCGACTACGACCACTTCGAACGCCACACCGACGTCGGCGGACTCTGGGATATCGACAACCCGGGCACGCCGATGTACGAGTCGGCGCATTTCATCTCCTCCCGCGACGTGTCGGGCTTCTACGACTTCCCGATGCCCGGCCATTTCGGCGACTATCCGAGCCGCCGCCAGATCCTCGAATACACAAGGAATTTCGCCGACACCTTCGGCCTGCGCCACGGCATCGAGTTCGGCACCGCGGTGGACTCCGTCGTGGCCGACGGCGACGGCTGGCTGGTCACCCCGGCCGGCGGTGCGCCCCGTCGGTACCGGGGCGTGATCTGTGCTTCCGGCACCAACTGGCACCCGCGCATTCCGCACCACCCGGGCGAGTTCGACGGCGAGATCCGGCACGCCGTAACCCACCGCAGTGCACGGGAATTCGCGGGCAAGCGGGTGCTGGTGGTCGGGCTCGGCAACTCCGGCGCCGATATCGCCTGCGACGCCGCGCAATCGGCGGATGCCGCGTTCATCAGCGTGCGGCGCGGTTACCACATCGTGCCCAAGCACATCTTCGGCGTCCCGGCGGACCAGCTCGACGAATCGGGGGCGAGTCTGCCGCGCTGGATCGAGCGCCCGGTGCTGGCGGGCCTGCTGCGCCTGCTGGTCGGCGACGTCACCCGCTGGGGCCTGCCCAAGCCCGACCACAAGCTGTTCGAATCGCACCCGCTACTCAATTCCCAACTGCTGCACCATCTCCAGCACGCCGACATCACCGCCAAGCCCGATATCGCCCGGTTCGACGGCCCCGACGTGGTGTTCGCCGACGGGTCGCGCGAACGCGTCGACGTGGTGCTCTACGCCACGGGGTACGAGATGCGCATCCCCTACGCCGACCCGGATCTGTTCTCCTGGAACGGCGATCGCCCCGCGCAGTACCTCACCGCGTTCAACCGGCGCCACCGCAACCTGTTCACGCTCGGCTTCCTGGAGGTCAACTCCAGCGCTTACACGTTGTTCGACAACATCTCCCACGTCCTCGCTCAGTACCTGCGCGACCAGACCGACCGGCCCGCCGCGGCGGCCCGTTTCGACCACCTCATCGCCACCCACCACCCCGACCTCTCGGGCGGACTGCGCATGGTGAGTTCCGCCCGGCACGCGGGCTACGTCGACGCCAAGACCTACAAGAAAGTGCTGGCCGACGTCCGAACCCGCATGCAGTGGCCCGATCTCGAACCCGGCTTCGCCGACCACCTACGGCGCACCGAGGTCGGCGTATCCCGCTGATACACAGGGCCTTCGACGATCACCTGCCCGCTAGCGGGGGATCGGCCTGGGGTGATCGCCGCCGCTCACCTCTCGGCCGACAACCGGCACCGGCACGAAAACCCTCCCACCGCAACTGGATCGGTCGGACCTGTCGCCTCCGAGTCAGTCGAGAAGCCCATGGCCACGGCCTTGGTGTTCCTCAGCGACGGGCCCCATCAGACCGTCTCCGGGGGCAACGGGCGTGCCCATGTCCGAGGCCGAAGGTGGCAGCCTCCGTTGCGGCTCAGGCCGCCCCGTGCGAACGTCCCCGCAGTACCGCCAGCGCTCGGCGGTGCAGACCCGGGCGGGCCGGCATCGGCGGGTCCGGGACGGCCGCGTCCACGGGCGCCGGGTCTTGGACGCGGGTGGTGGTCGCCTCGATCCAGGTCGCCGAGTCGCGGCCGTGGCGGGGGCGCCCCGCGCCGCGCACGGCCCGCTCACAGCGGCGGGCGAGGTCGCGACGGTCGGTGCCGGGGTATTCCGGTGCCTCCAGGACGATTTCGACGGTGATGCCGCGGGAGCGGAAGATGCGCCCCGCGGAGTCGCCGAAGGAATCCTCACCGACGAATCCCGGTACGGTGCAATGGGTTCCGTGCCGGTCGAGGTAGCGCAGGCGCACCGGCTGGACGTAGGTGCCGGTGTCGATCGCCGCCTGGAACAGGGCGGGCCGCATGCTGCCGTAGGCGCGCCCGCACCACGTGGTGCCCTCGGGGAACACGGCGACCCGCTCCCCCGCCGCGAGCCGGTCCGCGATCTGCTCCACGATGCCGGGCAGTGCGCGCAGGCGCTCGCGCTCGATCGGGATGACGCGCATCAGCCGGGCCAGCGCGCCGAGCACGGGCCAGTCGATGAGGTCGGCGCGCGCCACGAACCCGAGCGGCTGCACCGCCGCCAGCGCCACCACATCCGACCAGCCGACGTGTCCGGTCACCACCAGCACCCCGGTTCCGGTGTCGGCGTAGCGCGCGGCGGCGTTCGCCGCCCGTTCGGCCCCGATCCGCGCGGCCACCGCCCGTTCGGCCGGCACGGGCTCGGTGGGCACCCGGTTGTCGACCACGCGCAACCGCATTCCCATGCAGCGCAATAACACTCGCGCGTACTTGCGTTGCAGCTCCTCGCGATGCGCGGCGGGCGTGGCGAGGTGACCCACCGGGTAGGTCAGGAGCAAGCCCGCCACACCGAGGGCGCGGACCACCACCCCGGCCGTCCCGATCTCATCGGTCGGCTCGATGCAGCCGGGCCCGCAGGGGCTCGACGGCATCCACGCGTGGACAGCCTGTGCGGGTGGCGCGTCGAAAACCATGGGTACTCACCGTCCTCCGTCCAACGACGCGGCCGCGCCTTGCAGCCGCTCGAGGTAGCGCGTGTTGATGGTGTCCAGGCCCAGCAGCGCGACGAAGTCGGCCACCGCGAAATCGGGATCGTGCGCGGGCTCACCGCAGATCTCCGCGCCCAGGCGCAGGTAGCCACGCAGCAGCGGCGGCAGCTTGGGCCGCGCGGGCGGGGTGAGCTCGTCCAGGGTGCGTCCGTCGACGATCACCGGATTGTGCGGGCGCACACGGCGTTCCGGGTCCGAGGCGTGCCTGCCGAGCAGCAGGTCCCGCACGCCGCGCACGTTCACGCCCGGCTCGTCGGCCGGGGTGTCGCGCATGGGCACGGACACGCAGCCCATCACCCACTCGTAGCCGGTGAGCTGGATGTAGTGCAGGATGCCCGCCCACATGAGGGTCAGCACCGAACCGTTGCGGTGCTCGGGCACCACGCAGGCCCGCCCCATCTCCACGATCCGCTGGCCTTCGGGATCGAGCTGGGTGAGATCGAATTCGGTGGCGGTGTAGTAGCCGCCCGCCGCGGCGACCTTGTCCGGGGGCAGCATGCGGTAGCAACCGACGAAGCTGTCGGTCGCCTCGTCGCGCACCAGCAGGTGGTCGCAGTGGTCGTCGAACCGGTCGGCGTCGCGGCCGGTGCCGTCGTCGGGGATCTGGAAGCCGGGTTCGGCGGCGAACACGCCGTAGCGCAGCCGCTGCGCCGCCTCCCGGTGGTCGGCGTCGGAGGACACGACGAGCGAGTAGCGAGACCGTTCCGCCCCCGAGTCCGTCGGGCGAGCCGGGGCCGTCAACACGGACGAAATAGTCATATCCGTGATGAAGCCAGTCCGAGACTGCGCCCCAGCGACCTCGAAGTGTCGCGTCGATGCCGGTTCGGTGAACGAGATCGCGGTCACACCGAGCGTTCACCGGCGCGATGCGTCCCGTTCGCGCCCCCGCGCCGCAATCGCGCCTTTTCCCTGTTCACGACACACGAACGCCCCCGGCGAACCGAGGGCGTTCGGGGCGGATCTCAGGCGGCTATGCGTTCCCGCGCTCGGGGCGCCTCGGCCCGCTTCTCCTTCTCGATCTCCGCGAAGCCCGGCCTGCCGTTGCCGGTGAACGACACCAGCCACGAGAGCACGGCCATGAAGCGGTTGCGGAAGCCCACCAGGTAGAACAGGTGCACCGCGAGCCACATGTACCAGGCGATCAGGCCGCGGAAGCCGATCTTGTCGTTGAGCTTGGCGATGGCGCTGCGGCGGCGGATCACCGCCATGCTGCCCTTGTCCCAGTACCGGAACGGAGTGCCCGCGGGGATCTCGCGCCGGATGATGTCGGCGGCGTGCCTGCCCTCCTGCATGGCCACCGGCGACTGGCCGGGGTAGCCGTTGAGCGAGGTCATGTCCCCGATGGCGTAGATGTCGGCGTGGCCGCCGACGGTCAGGTCGGGGTTGATCAGCAGCCGGCCCGCGCGGTCGGTCTCGGCGCCCGTCGCCTCGGCGAGGACCCGGGTGAAACCGCTGGCCTGCACGCCCGCCGACCACACGACGGTCTCGGCGGCGATGCGGCGCTCCACGCCCTCTTTGTCCTTGACGGTGACCTTGCCCGGCTCGATGTCGGTGACGAACGTGCCGAGCAGCACCTCGACGCCGCCCTTGGTGAGCGATTCCTTCGCGTACTCCGACAGCCCGCCGCCGAACGGGGGCAGCACCTCGCCCGCGCCCTCGACCAGCGTGACGGTGACGTCCTTCTTGTAGTACCGCTTCGCCAGTTCCGCGAGCTGGCCCGCGACCTCCACGCCCGTGGCGCCCGCGCCGACCACCACGAAGCTGAGCAGGCGGCGCCTGGTCTCGGGATCGGCGTCGGCGGCCTCGCGGTAGACGCGGTCGATCTGGGCGCGCAGTCGTTTCGCGTCGTCGATGGTCTTGAGGGCGAAGGTCTTCTCCGCGAAATCGTCACGGCCGAAGTACGACTGGTTCGCGCCGGTGGCGGCGATCAGCGAGCCGTAGCGCAGCACGCGCCTGCCCTCGGGAGTCTCGTAGGTCACCTCGGCGGCGTCGGCGTCGATCGCCACAACCTTGCCCAGGCGGGCCTCGCCGCCATGGCGGCGCACGATGGTCGCGATCGGCGGCGCGATCTCCTCGGCCGACAGCACACCCGTGGCGACCTGGTACAGCAGCGGCTGGAACAAGTGCTCGGGGGTGGCCGAGAGCAGGACGTAGTCCACCCCCGACTTGGCCAGCTGCTTGGCGGCCGCCAGCCCGCCGAACCCCGATCCGACGATCACCACACTCGCGAACTCCGGCTCCGCGGTGTCGAGCACCCGTACCGGACCCTTGTCTCGCATCCTCACATCTCCCCGGTCGATCTCGTGAACATCTCTTCTCTCATGAAGAACCGTTATCGAGTTCCGAGATATTTCACCCGATGGGGCGCATAATTTAGATGACTCTTATCTGCATCGCTCATGAATGGAGATCAACTATGGAGCTCCGCCAGCTCACCTACTACGTCGCGGTGTGCGAGGAGCTGAGCTTCAGCCGGGCGGCCACCCGGTGCTTCATCTCACAGTCCGCGATCAGCCATCAGATCGCCCGGCTCGAGCACGACCTCGGGGTGCAGTTGTTCGAGCGCTCGACCCGATCGGTGTCGCCGACCGACGCGGGTGTGCGCCTGCTGCCGCTCGCCAAGCAGATGCTGAGCCTCGAATCGGCCATCCGCGCGGCCGTGCGCACGTCGCGCCCGCGCGTGCGGCTGGCCGCCAACATGTCGTTCGCCACCCGGTCGCTCTCGGCCATCGCCGGGGCGCGCGAGGCGCATCCGGGGGCGGAGATCGAGTTCGTGATCAAGCCGTTCCGCCAGCGGATCGCCGCCGTCGCCGACGGGGACTGCGACCTCGCGCTCATCCGCGGCAGCGTGGAACAGCCCGGTCTCACCGTCGAGCAGTTGTGGGTGGAGGATCTGGTGATCGCGACCTCGACCATGCATCCGCTGGCCGGCCGTACCGACGTCACGCTGGCCGACCTCAGCGGCTTCCCGCTGCTGCTGCCGCCGGAATCCGAACAGGTCCTGCTGCACAACGTGGTGCGCGCCGCGTTCGCCGACCAGCCCTCGGGGCCCACCTACGGCCCGCCGATCCCGCCCGACCACACCGCGACCATGGAGCTGATCAACCGGCCCGACGCCTGGACGATCCTCTACGCCAACAGCCCGACCGAGGGAATCGCGACCCTCATGCTGTCGGGCAAACCGCTGCGCATCCCGGTGTCGGCCGTGCTCCGAAGCGGGGCGCGACGGGCCTCGATTCTCACGACGTTGCTTGCGGCGCTGCATAGTTCGTAGCGGGCGGGGTCTGCGCTCGGCGGCCGGCGAGGCGTGAGTCAGCGCGTAGCGGCCCGACGGAAGCGACTCGGCGCGCACGCATTGAGCGCACAGTGGCCGGGCGGACGCGCCTTACCGCGCCCGACGCGCCTGCCGCAGCGCGACGCGATGGTGCACCCAGCGCTTGGTGGCGGGCACCACCGCGCAGACCAGCACACCGGTGTAGAGGAACGTCAGCGGCACGAACACCGCGAGCGGGCCGAAAGCGCCGGTCGAGCCGATGCCCACGCAGATCAGGACGAGGATGCCCCAGGACAGCACGGCGCAGACGATCGTGAGGATGCACCCGGCCTTGCGGCCCATCAGCAGCAGGGTTCCGGAGCCCAGCCACAGCGCCGCAATGCTCGCCACGAACAGCAGGGCGAGCACCGCCCCTGGGTCGCCCGGCTCGATGGTGCCGCGCAAGACGTCGTTTCTCGTCCGGACCACCCCGAGTCCGAGGATCCCGAGCGCGATCAGACCGAAGAACAGGATGAACAGACCGGCCATGATCGCCGTGGCCGCCGGCGGCGCTCGCTGGGCAGCGCGCGACGCGACCGCGACGTTTTCGCCCCGGCCCACCGCGTGCGGAAGGCGGCCGATTACGGGGGATGGTCCCAGCCGAGGGTTCTCGCCGCCGCACCGCTTTCGGTTCGGGGCGACAGTCATTCCCCGCACCTACGACTACCCGGCGGGCACGGACGGCGAACCGCCCGTGCCCGCCTCGGTCGTTCCTACGCCGAGCGCGCACCCACCGGCTCGGGCTCGTGCTCGCGCATCGGGTCCAGTTCCGGGTCGATGTCGACGGTCCGGCGCAGCGGACGGTTCGGCAGCAGCGCCGTCGCGATCAGCGCCACCACGGTGGCCACCGCGGCGATGAGGAAGATGCGGCCCGTGGCGTCACCGTAGGCCGCGCGGATCACGGTCGCGATGGGCTCGGGCAGCGCGCCGATGTCGAGGTTGCTGCCGCCCTCGGCCGCGCCGCCGATGCCCAGCTTCGCGAAGCCCTCCGTCGACAGTTCGCTCACGCGGGTGGCCAGCACCGAGCCGAGGACCGAGACGCCGATCGCGCCGCCGAACGTGCGGAAGAACGCGACGCTGCTGGAGGCGGCGCCGATATCGTGCACGCTGACGGTGTTCTGCACGGCCAGCACCAGGTTCTGCATCATCATGCCGACGCCGAGACCGACGACGGTGATGAAGGCGCCGACCAGCCACAGGTTGGTGGCGTGATCGATGGTCGACAGCAGGCCGAACCCGACCACCAGCAGACCGGCGCCCGACACCACGAACGCCTTCCACTTGCCGAACCGCGTGATCAGCTGACCGGAGGCGACCGAGGCGATCAGCATGCCCGCCACCATCGGGATGCTCAGCACGCCGGCGATGGTCGGCGAGAAACCGCGCGAGGTCTGGAAGTACTGGCCGAGGAATGTCGTCGCGCCGAACAGGCCGATGCCCACGGCCACCGAGGCGATGATCGCCAGGCCGGTGGTGCGCTCGGTGACGATAGGCAGCGGCACCACCGGCGACTTCGCCTTGGACTCCACCCACACGGTCGCGGCCAGCAGCAGCACACCCGCGCCGACGTAGAGCGCCGATTCCCGGGAGAACCACGCGTAGTAGCCGGCCTTGCCCGCGAACGACACCCAGATCAGCAGCACCGAGACACCCGCGGTGAGCAGGGCGGCGCCGAGCCAGTCGATGGAGACGCCCTCCTTGCGCTCGGTCGGCAGGCGCAGCGTGCGCTGCACCAGGATCAGCGCGATCACCGCCAGCGGCACGCACACGAAGAAGCACCAGCGCCAGCCCAGCGGGCTGTCGACGATGACGCCGCCCAGGATCGGCCCGCCCGACATCGACACCGCCATCACCGCGCCCATGTACCCGGAGTACCGTCCGCGTTCGCGCGGGGCGACGATGGAGCCGATGATGGCCACGACCAGCGCGGTCAGCCCGCCCATGCCGACGCCCTGGATCACGCGGGCGGCCAGCAGCACGGGCACGTTGTGCGCCACACCGGCCAGCACCGAACCCGCCACGAAGATGACGATCGCGAGCTGGACCAGCAGTTTCTTGTTGAACAGGTCGGCGAGCTTGCCCCACAGCGGGGTGGAGGCGGCGTTGGCCAGCAGCGCCGAGGTGATGACCCAGGCGTAGGCGGTCTGCGAGCCCTGTAGGTCGCCGATGATCGTCGGCAGGGCGGTGGCGACGATCGTGGTGCTCAGCAGCGCCGTGAACAGGGCGGCCAGCAGGCCCGTCATCGCCTCGAGCACTTCGCGATGGGTCATCGCCGGGGGTTGGGTTGAATTCGACACTTACACTTCCCGATTCCTGGTTGCGGCCGGGCGCTCCGCGTCGCGGTGCGCGTGGGCGGCCAGTGAGTTCCTGAGTTCGCGGACCGAGTCGCGGGCTGCGGCGGCGTCCTCGTCGCTCCAGCCGTCGAGGGCGGCTTGCAGGCCGCGGGCGCGCGAGGCGCGCACCCGGCGCAGCAGTGCACGCCCGGCGTCGGTGACGTGGATGAGCGTGGCGCGACCGTCCTCCGGGTCGGCGTCGCGCGCCAGGTATCCGGCCGCGACGAGTTCGGCGACGTGCCTGCTCAGCACCGACGCGCTGATGCACAGCTCCCCCGCCAGATCCACCTGCCGGCACGGTCCCCTGACCTCGACCGTCCCCAGCACCCCCACCCCGCCGGGCAACATCTCGCCCTCCTCGGGATGCAGGAGGGTCGCCCGGATCGCCCGCCCGATCAGATACAGCTCCTTGATCAGCCCTTCGGCTGTCTCACCCGAAACCCCCACACCACCCTCCTCCACTCGTTTACTTGCAGAAAGCAACTATATATCCAGTTACTTGCAGCAAGCAACAATCGGTCAAGCGCGCGAATCCGGCACTACCCGCTCGCACCCGGCGGGCATCTCGAGCTACCGAACGAGCCGCGAAGGGACCTCGACGCCCGACCGGCGGTGATGTTTACGGCGTCGCCCGGCGTCCTCCGCTACCGGGTCCAGCGAGTCGTCTCCCCCGCACAACGATCGACGTCGCCGGGCCATCGGGCACACACGGATCCAGCACATCGGCCAGGGCCGCATCCGGAGCTGCGGTGCCGTCCGCCCACGGTCTGCGAGGTGGACAGATGGAAACCGCCGCGCCCCTGAGCATCCGGGGCGCGGCGGTTCCGTTTCCAGTCAGAAGATTGCTTCGTCGGCGTGCGTGACCAGTTGCCAGCCGATCATTGATCCGGGCGGGGGATCTCCCGCGACCGGCCCGCCGGCCGTCGGCGCACTCAGACCGAGGCAGTGCCCTCGATCGCTTCGCGGGCCTCTTGCTGGATCCGTGGAAACTGCTCGGCCATGCGCGCGGCCAGCGCCTTGGCCGCCGAGAGCGGGCGGACCATCACCGTGAACTCGTCGATGCGACCGTCGGCGTCCATGTGCAGGAAGTCGCAGCCCGTCAGCTGCAATCCGTCGACGGTGGCCTCGAACCGCAGCGCGTGGTCGCGTCCCTCTGCGCCGGCGAGCTCACCGACGTAGCGGAAGTCTTCGAACACGCGCAGCACCGCGCGCAGGATCGCCGCGGTCACCGGCTTGCCCTCGTACGGCGCGAAGGCCACGGGGCTGGTGAACACCACGTTCTCGGCGAGGAGTGCTTCCACGGCGTCGAGATCCCTCGACTCGATCGCGGTACGGAACGGATGGGACACGCCGACCTCCTAGGCAAATTATTGAGTAATGGTTGGCAGGCTAGCGCTGTTCCGGTGCGGCAGTCCAGTGACGCGACACTTCGGGAGTTGAATAATCGAAATACTGTTAGGGTGACCGGATGGCGTTACGGGATGCGGTGCTGGCCGCGTTGATGGACGGCGAGGCCTCCGGCTACGACCTGGCCAAGGCGTTCGACGCGTCGGTGGCGAACTACTGGATGGCGACGCCGCAACAGCTCTACAAGGAGCTCGAGCGGATGACCGCCGACGGCCTGATCGAAGCTCGGGTCGTCGAGCAGGAGCGGCGCCCGAACAAGAAGCTGCACTCGATCAGCGACACCGGCCGCCAGGTCCTGCGCGACTTCATCGCCGACGCCACCAAACCCGCCGCCATCCGCGACGACATGCTGGTCAAAGTGCAGGGCATGGAGACCGGCGACAGCGAAGCCGTCGAGGCCGTGCTGGTCGAACGCATGGGCTGGGCGCGCGCCAAACTCGCCCGCTACGAACGCCGGCGCACCCGCCTGCTCGCAGGCCGCAGCGAGCAGGCCTACCTGACCGAATCCGACCGCATCGGCCCCTACCTGACCCTCCTGCGCGGAATCGCCTTCGAGCAGGAGAACATTCGCTGGGCCGAGTTCGCACTGGGGGTTATCCGGAGACGCCGCGAGGCAACGGACGCGGCACCCGTCAGTCAGAGCTGAAACCGACTGCGCCCGACATATCCTGCCGTTCCGCCATCAACCTCCGACCGGAGCGCGCACACGGGGACCAAACCAAAATGCTCGCCAAACCTGTTGCCACACAACGCAACAACAGATCTGGCGAGCACATGGGTAACTCACCGGGAACGGGCTGACCCGACCACCTCCCCCACCGGAGACGGCAGACCAAACCAACCCGAACCCTCACCCAGCCGCCTTGAACGCGGAGAGGCGGGGGAGCTCAGCCCTTGTGGGCCTTGACCGCTTCGGTGAGCTGCGGGGTGACGTTGAACAGGTCGCCCACGATGCCGTAGTCGGCGATCTCGAAGATCGGCGCCTCTTCGTCCTTGTTGACCGCGACGATGGTCTTCGAGGTCTGCATGCCCGCGCGGTGCTGGATGGCGCCGGAGATGCCGAGGGCGATGTAGAGCTGCGGGGAGACCGTCTTGCCGGTCTGGCCGACCTGGAACTGGCCCGGGTAGTAGCCGGAGTCGACGGCGGCGCGGGAGGCGCCGACGGCCGCGCCGAGGGAGTCGGCGAGGGCCTCGACGACCGCGAAGTTGTCGGCCGAGCCGACACCGCGACCACCGGAGACGACGATGGCCGCCTCGGTGAGCTCCGGACGGTCGCCGCCGACGATGGGCTCGCGCGCGGTGACCTTGACGACGCCCTCTTCCTGGACGGGGACCTCGACGGTCACCTTCTCGCCGGCACCGGCCTGTGCCACGGCCTCGACCGCGCCGGGGCGCAGCGAGATGACCGGCACGTCGCCGGTGGCCTTGGCGTCGACGGTGAAGGCGCCACCGAAGATGGAGTGCACGGCGGTGCCGTCCTCGCCGACGCCGATGACGTCGACCAGCAGGCCGGAGCCGATGCGGGCGGCGAGGCGGCCCGACACCTCCTTGCCCTCGGCCGAGGCGGGCACGATGACGGCGGCCGGGGAGACCGACTCGACCAGGCCGGCGAGCACGTCGACCTTGGGGGTGACGAGGAAGTTCTCGACATCGTCGGACTCGGCGATGTAGATCTTCTCGGCGCCGGCGGCGGCCAGGGCGTCGGCCAGCTTCTCGCCGGTGCCCGCGGTGCCGAGCACGACGGCGGCGGGGGTGCCCAGCGCGCGGGCGGCGGTGATCAGTTCGGTGCTGACCTTCTTGAGCGCACCGTCGGCGTGCTCGACGAGCACGAGTACTTCAGCCATGTGTGTTCTCTCCTAACAAGTCTCGGATCGGGCTCATCCCGCGCGCGCCGGGAGCGCTCGGGGAGCCACCGATACGGTTCGGCGTCGCCGGATCAGATGATCTTCTGGCCGATCAGGTACTGGGCGATCTGGTTGCCGCCCTCGCCCTCGTCGGCGATCTTCTCGCCCGCGGTGCGCGGCGGCTTCGGGGTGGACGCCGTGACGGCGGTGCCCGCGTTGGCGACACCGACGGTCGACGGGTCGACGCCGAGGTCCTCGAGGGTGAAGACCTGAACTTCCTTCTTCTTGGCGGCCATGATGCCCTTGAAGGAGGGGAAGCGCGGCTCGTTGATCTTCTCGTTGACCGAGACGATGGCCGGGAGGGTGGCCTCGAGCTTGAAGACGCCCTCGTCGGTCTCGCGCTCGCCGGTGATCTTCTCGCCGTCGACGGTGAGCTTGCGCAGGTGGGTGAGCTGCGGCAGGCCCAGGTACTCGGCGATGATGGCGGGCACGGCGCCGGCGCGGCCGTCGGTGGACTCGTTGCCCGCGATGACGAGCTCGACGCCCTCGACCTGGCCCAGCGCGCTGGCCAGGATCCACGCGGTCTGCACCGCGTCGGAGCCGTGGATGGCCGGGTCGTTGATGTGGATGGCCTTGTCGGCGCCCATGGACAGCGCCTTGCGGATGGCCTCGGTCGCGCGGTCCGGGCCGGCGGCCAGCACGGTGACCTCGCCGCCCTGGGCTTCCTTGATCAGCAGCGCTTCCTCGACGGCGCGCTCGTTGATCTCGTCGAGGACGGCGTCGGCGGCCTCGCGGTCCAGGGTGAAGTCACCGTCGGTCAGCTTGCGCTCGGACCAGGTGTCGGGAACCTGCTTGATGAGTACGACGATGTTCGGCATCGGTCTTCGTCGACCTCCTGTTCTGGGGGCGTATGTCTGGCGGTCGCACGAACTGGGCCGTACGTCCTTTGAGTAGCTCAGGGCGGAACACTACCCCATCCCAAGTTACTCGTGGGTAACTTAGTCCGGCAACCCCGCAACACAGGTCCGGGCGTTATCGTGCGCGGACCTTTCAGTAACGTCGGCATGATGAGCGAGGCTGTGATCCCTGCCGCAGTGGAAGACCCGAATGTCACAATCACGGGCGCGAGCGGCGTCGAACCGCTGCCGCTGACCGGCGAGCGCACGGTGCCCGGCATCGCCGAGGAGAACTACTGGTTCCGCCGCCACGAGATCGTCTACGCGCGCTTGCTGGAGCGTTGCGCGGGCCGCGTGGTACTGGAGGCGGGCTCCGGCGAAGGCTACGGCGCGGACATGATCGCGGGCGTCGCCACGAAGGTGATCGGCGTCGACTACGACGCGAGCGCGGTGGCGCACGTGCGGGCGCGCTACCCGCGCGTGGAGATGATCCAGGGCAACCTGGCCGCGCTGCCGCTGGACGACGCCGCGGTCGACGTGGTGGTGAATTTCCAAGTGATCGAACACCTTTGGGATCAGGCGCAGTTCCTGCGCGAATGCCTGCGGGTGCTGCGCCCCGGCGGCGAGCTGCTCATCAGCACACCGAACCGGATCACCTTCTCCCCCGGCCGCGACACCCCGCTCAACCCGTTCCACACCCGCGAGCTCAACGCGGCGGAGCTCACCGAGCTGCTGGTGGAGGCCGGTTTCGAGGTGGCCGAGATGACCGGCGTGCACCACGGCGCCGCACTGAAAGCGTTGGACGCCAAGCACGGCGGCTCCTTCATCGACGCCCAGATCGAGCGCGCGCTGGCCGGTGAGCCGTGGCCCGCCGAGCTGACGGCCGACGTGGCCGCGGTGTCGATCGACGATTTCGACCTGATCGCCGCGGACATCGACGCGAGCCTGGATCTCGTGGCGATCGCGGTGAAGCCTTGAGCGGTAACGCGGTTCCGGGCCAGTTCACGCTGGTCCTGCATTCCCATCTGCCCTGGCTGGCCAATCACGGCCGCTGGCCGGTGGGTGAGGAATGGCTCTACCAATCCTGGGCCGCCACTTACCTGCCCGTCGTGGAGGTGTTGAGAACCCTTGCGGCCGAAGGTCGTTCGCATCTGCTGAGCCTGGGCATCACGCCGGTACTCGCGGCGCAGCTGGACGATCCGCACTGCCTGGCGGGCATGCACCACTGGCTCGGCAACTGGCAGTTGCGCGCCGACGAGGCCGCGCTGGCGGGCAACGTGGCGCTCGGCAGGCACGAACACCGGCTCGCGGCGGCGGCGCTCACCGAGTTCGAGACGAACTGGCGTCACGGCGCCGCACCAGTCTGGCGCGCGCTCGCCGACGCGGAAACCATCGAGTTGCTGGGCGGCCCGCTGGCGCACCCGTTCCAGCCGCTGCTGGACCCGCGCCTGCGCATGTTCCAGCTCACCGAAGGGCTCGCCGACGCGCGCCTGCGCTGGGGCGCCACCCCCACCGGCATCTGGGCGCCCGAGTGCGGTTTCACGCCCGGTATGGAGACGGAGTACGCCGCCGCCGGTGTGACTCATTTCATGGTCGACGGCCCCGCGCTGCGCGGCGACAGCAGCCTCGGGCGGCCGGTGCGCGACTCCGACGTGGTGGCGTTCGGGCGCGACCTCCAGGTGAGCTACCGCGTCTGGTCGCCGAAATCGGGCTATCCCGGCCACGCCGCCTACCGTGATTTTCATCACTACGATCACGCGACGGGTCTCAAACCCGCGCGCGTCACCGGCAAGACGGTGGCGGGCCCGGACAAGGCGCCCTACGACCCCGAACTCGCCGCCGCGGCCGTCGAACGCGACGTCGAGGACTTCGTCCGCACCGTCCGCGAACGGCTCGTCGCCGAGTCCGAGCGCATCGGCAGGCCCGCCCTCGTGGTGGCCGCGTTCGACACCGAACTGTTCGGCCATTGGTGGCACGAGGGGCCGCAGTGGCTGGCCCAGGTGCTGCGCGCGCTGCCCGAGGCGGGCGTCACCGTGGGCACTCTCGCCGACGCCAGAGACCGCGGTTACGTCGGCGAACCGGTCCCGCTGGCCGATTCCTCGTGGGGCTCGGGCAAGGACTGGCGCGTCTGGGCCGGTGAGCAGGTGCGCGATCTGGTCGAGCTCAACGACGACATCGTGCGCCTCGCGCTGGACACCCTGGACAAGGCCCGCGCCGCCGAGGGCGGCGCGCCCGCGCTGCGCGATCCGGTGGCCGACCAGTTGCTGCGCGAGGCGATCCTGACCGTCTCCAGCGACTGGGCGTTCATGGTCAGCAAGGACTCCGCCGCGGGGTACGCGCGGGAGCGGGCGCACCGGCACGCGCACGCCGTGCGCGAGATCGCGGGCGCGCTGGGCGCGGGTCAGGTCGCGAAAGCACGGCGATTGGCGGCAGGATGGAACGCGGCCGACGGTCTCTTCCCCGGAGTGGACGCGCGGCGCCTGCCGACCGCCGCGGGATGCGACGGCCCCGTCTCAGAAGGACATGCATGAAAATCTTGATGGTGTCGTGGGAGTACCCACCCGTCGTGGTGGGCGGGCTCGGCAGGCATGTGCACCACCTGGCCACCGAGCTGGCGGCGGCGGGCCACGAGGTGGTCGTGCTGTCGCGGCGTCCCTCCGGCACCGACTCGGCCTCCCACCCCACGCATTCGTTCATCGAGGACGGCGTGCTGGTGGTGGCGGTGGCCGAGGATCCGCCGGTGTTCGATTTCGGCGAGGACATGCTGGCCTGGACCCTGGCCATGGGCCACGCGATGGTGCGCGCGGGCGTGGCGCTGGGCAAGCCCGGCATCGGCGACGGCTGGACCCCCGATGTGGTGCACGCGCACGATTGGCTGGTCGCGCATCCGGGGATCGCGCTGGCGGAGTACTACGACGTGCCGCTGGTGTCGACCATCCACGCCACCGAGGCGGGGCGGCACAGCGGGTGGGTCGCGGGCAAGGTCAACAAGCAGGTGCACTCGGTGGAGTGGTGGCTGGCCAACGAGTCCGACGCGCTGATCACCTGTTCGTCGTCCATGCAGGACGAGGTGGAGCGGCTCTACGGCCCCGAGCGCGTGCCGATGACGGTCATCCGCAACGGGATCGACGTGGGCGCGTGGACCTTTCGCCCGCGCGCGCCGCGCACCGGCCCGCCGCGCCTGCTGTATGTGGGCAGGCTGGAGTACGAGAAGGGCGTGCAGGACGCGATCGCCGCGCTGCCGCGCATCCGCCGCGCGCACCCCGGCACCACGCTGACCGTCGCCGGCGTCGGCACCCAGTTCGAGTGGTTGCGCGAGCGGGCCCGGGTGCACCGGGTGGCGCGCGCGGTGAACTTCGCCGGGCAGCTCGGGCACGACGAACTGCTGGGCTGGTTGCACGGCGCCGACGCGATCGTGCTGCCGAGCCGGTACGAGCCGTTCGGGATCGTCGCGCTGGAGGCGGCCGCGGCGGGCACCCCGCTGATCACCTCGACCGCGGGCGGGCTCGGCGAGGCCGTGATCGACGGCGTGACGGGCGCGTCGTTCGAACCCGCCGATGTGGACGGCTTGGTCGACGCGGTGCGCGCCACCCTCGACGACCCCGCCGCCGCCCAGGACCGCGCCTACGCGGCCCGCGAACGCCTCACCGCCGACTTCGCCTGGGACGTGGTCGCCGCCGAGACCGCGCACGTGTACTCCGCCGCCAAGCGCCGCGTCCGCAATCCGCTGGGGCGGCCGACCATCGTGGAACGTCCACTGCCGGAACGGGATCCGAACAACCCGGTGTGAACGGCGGCGTCCGCCGTTCCTCACGGATGCCGCTCACCGGCACCGAACCTCCGGCGACTCGACGTCGACGCCTCCCACCTGGGCATGCGCAGGCTCACACCTCGAGGCGGGCGAATCCGCCACCGACGTGGACGATCTCGACATCCCCGCCTGATCACCCGGGCTTGGCGCGACCGCTCCGAGCGCGCTGTCCGGTCGGCGAACGACGCACGCGCCGACCGGTTTCCGGGCCGGTGCCCTCGGCAGACAACACTCGGCGTCGCGAGCATCTGATCGACCACGCCGGTGACCGTCCGCGATCGGGACGCAACCCCCTCACCGCCTACTCCGGCTTGAAGGCGAACACCTCACCGATGCGCGTCGCCACCACCACGTCACCGTCGGCGCTCACCGATGTGCCGGTGGTGGTGCCGAGGGCGCCCGGCAGGACGTCGGAGTCGATGGTGGCGCCGGTTTCGGTGTCGAAGGTGATGAGGTTGAGGCCGTCGCCGATCGCGGCGGCGGTGTAGCCGGTCGCGCCCGCCGTCTGCACCGGGGTGCCGCGCAGGGCGAGATCCTTGCGCTCCCAGGCCAGTTCGACGCCGTCGCCGGTGTCGCGCAGGGCGTGCAGGTAGCCCTCGTCGCCCGCGGGGATGATCAGGCCGTCACCGTCGACGGAGATGCCGCCCTTGGGGGTGAACTCCAGCTGCCGCACCCATTTGGTGCTGCCGTTCGCGGCGTCCACGGCGATCAGCCGCTTGCTGTTGTCGCCCACGTAGACCGTGGCGCCGTCGGCCGACAGCGTCGGGCTGGTGGCGCTGCCCTCGGTGAGCATGTCGGCGCTCCACTCCTGCGCGAGCCTGCCGTCGGCGTAACGCAGCGCGACCAGCGAGCCGGTGGGCGAACCCGGCCGCCACACCGTCACGAACACGCGCCCGCTGCCCTGGTCGACGGCGGAGACGGTGGCGATCGAGCAGCGCGGACCGCCGTCGAGGCAGTCCAGCAGACCGTCCCCCGAGGCGGGGCGGGTCAGGTCCGGGTGCTCGAGGAAGTCCGGTTCGCCGAGCAGCTGCACGGTGGGCACCGTGCGCCTGCCGGTCTGGCGGTCGAGCACGTCGACCTGACCGGTCTGGGTGATGGTGAGGACGTGGCCGTCGCCGGTGAACTGCAACGACACCGGCACACCCGCGACCGGTGTGCGCCAGCGCGGCTGGCCGAGGTAGTTGTAGGAGTTCACCGCACCGTCGTCACCGAAGTACACGTTGGTGAGGCCGTCCACGACCGTCGGCGAGGAAATGGTGTTGGGGCCCAGGCGATCACAGAAGCGTTTGCGTCCGGTCGGCATCTGGAGCGAGAGGATGGCGCAGCCGCTCGGCGTGCGGGTGGTGAGGAAGAGCTGTCCCTCCGCGCCGATGCTCACCGGTCGCTCGATCGGACCGCCCACGGGCCGAGTCCAATTCAGCGTCATCTTGCGGGAGCCCTCGACGGGGCTGACACCGCTGTTGCGGCTGTCGTGATGGGCCGCGGGCCAGCCGGTACCGGGGCCGACGGCGATGTCGTCGACGTCGGTGCCGCATCCGGCCAGCACGGCGCCGAGGGCGGTCAGCGCCACCGCCGCGCGCACGCCGGTTCGCCGCGGTGTGGATACAGCCCGCACGCTACGGGTTCGCACCTGCTGTTCTCCCCTCTGTCGATGGCCGCTCGCAAGACTAGCCGGTGCCCGATCCGCCGCGCCCGCGGCACAGCGGGTTCACGGCACCCGCGCTCGCGCGCGTTGCGCGCGAAAGTACTCTGTCTACCCAAAGACAGGCCCCCCGGGTCGCCGCCCGGGGAACACGACGGGAGAACGGTTCGTGACGAGCATGTGGGGCGCACCGCTGCGCTCGCGGTGGCGGGGTTCGCGCCGCCGGGATCCGCAGCAGGCGCGCTTTCTGACCGTTGCCTCACTGCGGTGGGTGCTCGCCAACCGCGCGTACACGCCGTGGTACCTGGTCCGCTACTACCGGCTGTTCAAGTTCAAGCTGGCCAACCCGCACATCGTGCTGCGCGGCATGGTGTTCCTGGGCCGCAACGTGGAGGTGCACGCGACGCCCGAGCTGGGCCGCATGGAGATCGGCCGCTGGGTGCACATCGGCGACGGCAACGCCATCCGCTGCCACGAGGGGTCGCTGCGCATCGGCGACAAGGTGGTGTTCGGCAAGGACAACGTCGTCAACACCTACCTCGACATCGAGATCGGCGAATCCACGCTGGTCGCGGACTGGTGCTACATCTGCGACTTCGACCACCGGATGGACGACATCACGCTGCCGATCAAGGACCAGGGCATCGTCAAGAGCCCGGTGCGCATCGGCCCCGACACCTGGATCGCGGCGAAGGTGACCGTGCTGCGCGAGACCCGCGTGGGCCGCGGCTGCGTGCTCGGCGCGCACGCGGTGGTCAAGGGCGAGATCCCGGACTACAGCATCGCGGTCGGCGCGCCCGCGAAGGTCGTGAAGAACCGCAAGGCCACCTGGGAGGCGGGCGCCGAGGCGCGCGCCGCCTACGTCGCGGCGCTCGAGGACATCGAGCGCAAGAAGAACGGTGTCGCCCGGCAGGCGTAGTTTCTCCTCCCATGAACGACTACGCGGCGCTGCTGCGCGGGATCGCGCCGAGCAACCCGAACATGCGCAACGAGAAACTGCGGGCGGTGTTCGAAGGGCTCGGTTTCACGAACGTGGGCTCGGTGGTGGCCTCGGGCAATATCGTGTTCCGCGCGCCGGAGACCGACGAGGCCGAGCTCGAGGACCGCATTCAGGAGGCGCTGCACCGCGAACTCGGCATTCCCGGCGGCACCATCCTGCGGAACCTGCCGGACCTGCGCGCCCTGCTCGACCGCGACCCGTTCGACGGACTCGTCCACCAGCGCACCACCTACCTCACGGTGACGTTCTTCAAGCACCGCATCGAAGCGCCCGCGCTCTCCGACGACCCGCTGACCCGCGTGATCGGCTACGACGAGGACGCGCGCGCCTTCCTCGCCGTGGTCGACAACAGCACCCCGCGCACACCGGACTACATGGCGTGGCTGGACAAGGCGTACGGCAAGGACATCACCACCCGCACCTGGCTCACGGTGCAGCGGATCGTGAAGAAGATGGAGAGCTGGCCGCCGGCGGCGTAGTACAGAGGAATGCGGTGCCGGTGCGGCCGATGCGGGTGAGCACGAGCGTGAACGCCCGGGAACCGCGCAGCTTCAGGCGTTTCCGCAGTGCGTCGGGGTCGACGTCGACGCCGCGGACCAGGATCTCCAAGGTGCCGCAGTCGCGGCGGGCGAGTTCCTGGCGCAGCGTCTTCTCGCGCAGGTCCAGCCGGTCCTCGACGCGGAAGCCGCGGATGCCCTCGGGGACGTGATCGCCGGTGAGATAGGCGATCTGAGGGTCGAGCTGCCACAGGCCGTGGCGGGCCGCCCAGTGGCGCACGAGTCCGGCGCGCACGATCGCGCCGTCGGGGTCGATGATCCACTCCCCCGGCGCGCGTTCGGGGATGTCGTCCGGCTCGGCGTCGGTGACCGTTTCCGGCGGGGTGTGGGAGTGCGGGGGGCGAGAACGCAGCACCGTCGCGCGACGGGTGACGCCCGGATCGGCCAGGCCCTGCGACCACAGGCACGCCTCGCGCACCGCGCCGTCGAGCGAGACCACCTCCACCTCGCCCGCCCAGTCGAGGCGGTCGAAATCCAGTCCGGGAGCGCACTTCACGGCCAGCTCCCGGCCCGCGTACGCGTTGAGCAGGTCCGGGAGCGGGGGTTGGAGTCTCGCCGGGTCGTGGGTGCGTTTGCCGTCGGCGCGGCGGGCCGGGTCGGCGATCACGACCGTGCCCCTACTGACCGGAACCAGGGCGTCGGCACGGGCCAGCACCACGTTCCCGCCGGATTCGACACCGAGGGGGCGCAAGCTCGCGGCGAGGTTGTGCGCGGCCATGGCCAGGCGCACGTCGTCGAGGTCGCTGCCGAGCACAGCGGGACACACGGCGGCCAGGGCCGTGAGATCGGCGCCGACGGAACAGGTCACGTCGTGGACGGCGCGTCCCGCCAGTCGCGCCGCGCGATGGCGGGCGACGGCGGTCGGGGTGGCCTGCTGGAGTGCGTCGTCGGTGAACAGCCAGTCCGCCGCGCCCTCGAGTTTGGCGGCGGCCTTGCGGCGCAGGCGAATCGTCTCCACGAGCGCGGCGGCGCGATCACCGTGCGCGCGACGCATTTGCTCCAGATCGCGCAGATGCGTCGCGGGCGTGAGGTCGAGCGCACCCGCCTCGGCCAGGGCGGACCGGCCGGCCGCGCCGCCGAGGAACTCGACATCGGCGCGGCCGAAGCGGTAACCCACCTACTTGGCGGAGGAGCCCGGCTTCACACCGGTGATCATGGCGTTGTAGAAGAGTTCGCGCGGCACCACGCGGCGCATCACGTTCTCGTCCACCCAGCTCAGGCCGAGCCAGGCGCGGTACATCGCCATGCGGTACTGCCAGGTGAGCTTCTCGGCGGGCACGGCCGCCTCGAAGGTGCGCACCGGCCAGCCCCACAGCGCGGCCGCGAACTCCTCGGTGGTGGCCTTCACCTCGACCGCGCCCGCCGAGCGCGCCATGGCCTCGAGGTTGCTCGGATCGAAGGTGTGCAGATCCACGACCGCCTCCAGCGCCGCGGCGCGGGAGGATTCGTCCAGCTCCTCCTGCGGCCGCCGCCAGCCCGACAGCAGCGGGAGCTTGGTGACGGTGGTGGTGGCCTTCCAGGTGATGCGGCCGAGCCAGCGGGCGTAGAAGTTGCCCGCGGTGGTGGGCTCGCCGGCGAACACGAAGCGACCGCCGGGCTTGAGCACGCGCAGGCACTCCTTGAGCGCCAGTTCCACGTCGGGGATGTGGTGCAGCACGGCGTGGCCGACCACCAGGTCGAAGGTGTCGTCCTCGTACGGGATGGTCTCGGCGTCGGCGACGCGGCCGTCCACGTCGAGGCCGAGGTGTTCGGCGTTGCGCAGCGCGACCTTCACCATGCCGGGCGAGAGGTCGGTGACCGAGCCGGTCTTCGCGACGCCACCCTGCATCAGGTTGAGCAGGAAGAAGCCGGTGCCGCAGCCCAGTTCGAGGGCGCGCTCGTAGGGCAGGGGCGCGGGGCCGACCGCGGCGTCGAAGCGGCCGCGGGCGTATTCGATGCAGCGCTCGTCATAGGAGATGGACCACTTGTCGTCGTAGGTCTCCGCCTCCCAGTCGTGGTAGAGCACCTGGGCGAGCTTCGTATCCTTGAACGCTGCTTCGACCTCGGCCTCGGTGGCGTGCGGGTTCGGCGCGGGGTCGTCGGGACGTACCGTCATGGTCGCCTAGCCTACATAAATGCCCAGATGAGCGGTGCTGTCGGCCCGGCGGTTCCGAGGGGCCGCAAAACGAGAACACGTTCTCATCAGGGCAATCGCCCGGCGATCATGTTTCCGACCGATCGGTCTGCGGGAAACAGTGGCTGGTCGGACGCTCAACGCCCGACGAATGCCGCCGAACCCGGGCCGTCGGCGACGTAGGACGCGGTGCCGATGCGGAGGTCTTCGGTGTCGAACAGGTCCGCCCATTCCTTCCGCGCGCGGTCGTGACCGTGGGGGCCCGCCTCGAAGACGGCTTTGGCGGCGGCGAGGGCGCGGGACGGGCCGTCCACGAAACGGCGGGCCCACGCCATGGCGGCGGCGTAGACGTCGTCGGGCGGGACGACCTCGTCGACGAGGCCGAGGGACAGGGCCTCGTCCGGCTCCACGAACCGGCCGGTGTAGACGAGGTCCTTGGCGGCGCCGGGGCCGATCAGGAGGGAGAGGCGGCGGATGCCCGCGAGCGGGATCAAGCCGGCGCGGATCTGCGGCAGGCCGAGTTTCACGTTGTCGCCGATGATGCGGCGGTCCGCACCCAGGGCGAGTTCGAGGCCGGCGCCGAGGGCGTACCCGCTGATGGCGGCGACGGTGGGCTGCGGCACCGCGGCCAGGCAGCCGAGCGCCGCCTGCACGTCTCCGGCCATCGCGGTGGCCTCGGCGGCGCTCAGCGCGGAGAGCTCGGCGAGATCGTCGCCCGCGGAGAACACGCGCTCGTCGCCGTAGACCACCAGCGCCGCCACGCGCGCATCCCCGGCCACCGCCGCCGCGGCGGCCGCCACCTCCCGCGCCACCTGGACGTTGATCAGATTCATCGGCGGTCGGGCGATCCGCACCACGGCGACACCCCGCTCGCCCTCCGGCAGCTCCAGGGTCACGAATTCGGCCATGGGACGCACGCTACCGCCCGGTGCCGCACCGCCCCGCATCCGCGAGCCGAATCCGGTGCGGCAGTTGGGTCGGACGGGTCGAACTCAGCGTCGTGCGGTCGGGCGCGCACGTGAACAGCGACCGGGTGTCGACCTCGCCGCCATGCCTGTCGGGCGCGCACGAAACGGCGAACGGGCGCGGGGCCCTCGCCGCCATGCCGGTCGGACATGCACGAACAGCAACCGGGCGCGTGCCGGGCATCCCTGGTGCCCGGCGCGATCCCCCCGCGCGCTCGCCGAGCCGTGCCGCGCAGTCGAAGATCGGGTGGCCCCGAGATCGGAATCAGCGTGCCGTACCGCGCAACTGCCCCGTGTCGGGCAGGTCGGCGAAGTAGCGGGCGGCGTCGGGGAAGGAGAGTGGCTTCGCGCCTTCGGAGGCGGCGAACACGGGCATGATCGGGTCGATGACGGGTTCGGCCGCGAGGATCTCCGCGGTGGACGCGTAGGCGGCGAGCGCGTCGAGCTGCGCCCAGGTGGGCGGAAGCAGGATGTCCTCGCCCGCGCGCCAGCGGCCCAGCTCCTCGGCGGGGGTGTGCCAGCGGACCTCGGCGGCCTCGGTGGTGGCGCCGTCGGCGAGCTGGCCCTCGGGCAGGACGGCCACGAAGAAGTGGGTGTCGTAGCGGCGGGGTTCCACGACGGGGGTGATCCAGTTCGCCCACGGCCGCAGCAGATCCGCGCGCAAAACCAGATCCTGCTCGGCCAGGAAAGCTGCGAGCGAAAGTTCTCGGCGCTCGAGCTTGCCGCGCGCCTCGCGGTAGCGGGTGGTGTCGCCGACGACGGTGTCCGCGGTCGGGCCGGCCAGCAGCACACCGCATTCCTCGAACGTCTCCCGCACGGCGGCGCACACCAGTGCCTTCGCCCGCGGCTCGGTGGTGTCGAAGCGCCGCGCCCACCACGCGGGTTCCGGCCCGGCCCAGGCGATCTCGGCGGTGCCGTCCGAGGGGTCCACGCCGCCGCCGGGGAACACGGTCATCCCGGCCGCGAACGCCATCGCGCCCACCCGTCGCTGCAGGAACACCTCGGGCCCGCGCTCGCCGTCGCGCACCAGCATCACGGTCGAGGCGTCCTTGGGCGCGGGCGCCTCCGGCTGAGAGCCCGCCGACATCGTTGTCTCACTCACCCAGCCACCATAACCGGGCCCCTGACGGCCGCGCGCCGGGTGCGCCGCCCTGTCTCCCCTACCGCGAGCGGTGCTTGCCCGCGCGCCGCGAGCGGCGGGCGAAGTAGCGCCCGTCCACCCGGTCGAGGGTGATGGACTGGCGGAACGCCTCGCTGAGGTTCTCGGAGGTGAGCACGTCGGAGAGCAGGCCCTGGGCGACGACTTCACCCTCGTTGAGGAGCATGCCGTGGGTGAAGCCGGGCGGGATCTCCTCCACGTGGTGGGTCACCAGCACCATGGCGGGAGCGTCGGGGTCGGCGGCCAGATCGCCCAGGCGCTCCACCAGTTCCTCCCGGCCGCCCAGGTCCAGGCCGGCGGCGGGTTCGTCCAGCAGCAGCAGTTCCGGGTCGGTCATCAACGCGCGCGCGATCAGCACCCGCTTGCGCTCCCCCTCGGACAGGGTGCCGTAGGTGCGGTCGGAAAGGTGTTCGGCGCCCAGGCTTTCCAGCATGTCGACGGCGCGGTCGGTGTCGATGTCGTCGTAGCGTTCGCGCCAGCGGCCCAGCACGGCGTACCCGGCCGACACCACCAGGTCGCTGACCTTCTCGTCGATCGGCACCCGGCCCGCCACCGCCGCCGACGACAGGCCGATGCGCGGGCGCAGTTCGGAGACGGCGACTTTGCCGAGCACTTCGCCCAGCAGATGCGCGGTGCCGGAGGTGGGGTGCACCTCCGCGGCGGCCATGCGCAGCAGCGAGGTCTTGCCCGCCCCGTTGGGGCCGAGCACCACCCAGCGTTCGTCGAGTTCTACTTGCCAGGTGACCGGACCGACGAGGGTGTGTCCCGATCGTCGGATGGTCACGTCGGTGAAATCAATGAGCAGATCCGGATCCGGTTGCGGCACGCGCTCCATCTTGGCCCACGGCCGCCGAACTCGCCCGCCCGCCCCATCTCCGTCGCGAGCGCGCGGCCCGCGACGCCGGGACACCGCGCTCCGGTGGCGCTGCGCCCTTCCGGAACATCCTGGCCACGACGAACGCGACCGGTATCGAGAGCAGCACCCACGCGGCGAGCACCCACAACAGCGTCGTCATGACAGTCCTCCGGTGACCTGGCCTATGTCCGAGTCGGGTACCCGATCCGCCGCTCGCGACACGCACGGCGCCGGTGCCGGGTCCCTACCAGTGTCGCAGGTCCGCGACTCACCACGCGTCGGGCGCCACCGCGATCACCGTCAGCGAGCCGGGCGCGATCTCGGTGAAGCCCGCGTCGCGCACGGCCACCGCCGATCCCTCGGCTACCCGGCGCGTCAGCGCGCGCCACCGCTCCGGATCGGATTCGCGGACGGCACAACGGAATCCGGCCTCGGCCCACCGGTATGCGCCGTCGGCGGAGAGCGCACCGGCCAGCAGCATGCTCGCGTGCCCCACCTGCGCGGCGGATTTGCCGAGCGTCATGCCGAGCGCCGAATTCACCCACAGCACGGGCAGATCCGGATCGGCGGGGCCGGGGTCGTCGTGTTCGAGGTCGGTGCCGCCGATCTGGAGCCGCTTGATCCGCGGGTCCACCTCGCCGACCGGCCCCGGCACGAAAGCGCGCGCCTGGGCGCCGTCGATCTCGACGGTCACGCCGTCGACCTCCCCCGCGGCCACCCATTGCGCACCACGGGCCCGTCGCGCGACCTTGCGGATCCGGGAGCGCTTCCACGCGAGATACGGCTGTTCCCATACGCCGCCGGGCCCGACACGCTCGTCCAGGCAGAGCGCGACCGCCGACGCCGCGGCCGCCGCGAGCAGGGCACTGCGCGCGGGCGGATCCACCTTGGGCAGGTGCAGCACCATCTGCATGGCGAGCACGCGCGCCGGATCCTCGGGGTCGGCCCCGCCGCCGTAGCCGAGGGCGAGTTCGGCGTGCCGGAGGCGGAAACCCGCCTCGTCCGTGGGCAGTTCGCCCACCGCCGCACCCGGCTCGGGACCGCTCATATCACTCCACCTCGATCGTCACCGTGAACGTGCGCGCCGGTTCCACCCCGTGCTCCCAGGGCCGCGTGTACTCCAGTGCGAGCCCGGTCGTGCCCGCCGCATTCCCCGCGAAGGTCCACACCTCGACGCCGCCCGCACCGGGCAGGACCGGGCCGTCGCCCTCGTTCCGGAAGTCCGATTCGCCGACCTGGTCGACGACGGCGCGATCCAGCGCGGCCAGCCGCCAGGTGTAGCCGGTGGACGGGTTGCTGGGCAGCGTGATCGTGAACCGCTCCCCCACGCGCACCGTGCGTTCCTGTCCCTCATCGGCTTCGGTGAGATGCACGGCGTCCTCCTGCGCGGGCGGGGTCGGTGGGGTGGTGCTCGCGGGATCGCCTGAGCCGCACGCGGCGACGGTCACTCCGAGCAGGAGCACGAGCAGGGATTTGCGCACCACAACCCTCCGATCGCCGACTTCGTTGCCGCCCAACCCTACCGACGCCGGCGCCCCCTACTGGTTCAGCGGGACCCGGCGCAGCAACCCGTCGCGGGCATCCGCCGCCTCCACCTCGTGCCGCGTCACCCCGAGGATGAACAGCACGGCGTCCAGGTACGGGTGCGAGAGCGCGGTGTCGGCGACCTCGCGCAGCGCGGGCTTGGCGTTGAACGCGACACCCAGACCGGCCGCGTTCAGCATGTCGATGTCGTTGGCGCCGTCGCCGACCGCCACCGTCTGCTCCATCGGCACGCCCGCCTCGGCCGCGAACTCGCGCAGCGCCACGGCCTTCGCGGCGCGGTCCACGATCTTGCCGACCACCCGGCCGGTGAGCTTGCCGTCGACGATCTCGAGCGTGTTCGCCTGCACGAAGTCGAGTTCGAGTTCGTGCGCCAGCGGCTCGATCACCTGGCGGAACCCGCCCGACACCACACCGCAACGGAAACCGATGCGGCGCAACGTGCGAATGGTGGTGCGCGCGCCGGGGGTGAGCTCGATGCGGTCGGCCACCTCCTCGATCACCGACTCGTCCAGACCGGCCAGCGTCGCGACGCGCTGGCGCAGCGATTCGGCGAAGTCGATCTCGCCGCGCATGGCCGCCTCGGTGACCTCGCGGACCTGGTCCTCCACTCCGGCGTGCGCGGCCAGCATCTCGATGACCTCGCCCTGGATGAGCGTGGAATCGACGTCGAACACGATGAGCCGCTTGCCGCGCCGCGCCAGACCGGCCCGCTCCACCGCGACGTCCACTTCCTCGGCCACCGCCACCTCGGCCAGCGCGGTGCGCAGCCGGGAATCGGTGTCGGCGCCGGTGTCGGTCGCGGTGACCAGCAGTTCCATGCCCGTCACCGGGTAGTCGGCGATGCCGCGGATGGTGTCGATATTCGCGCCGAGCGCGGCCAGCTGCCGCGACACCGCGCTGAACGCCCGCGCGGTGACCGGCGCGCCCAGCACCACCACGGCGTGCGTCGACATCGGCGGACGCGCGGTGGCGGCGCCCACCTCCACGTCGACCGACATGCCGACGGTGTTCATCGCCTCTTCGAGCTCGTCCTGCAACGCCTCCGGATCGTTGGGGCAGGTGACCAGCACACCCAGGGTGAGGCGACCGCGGATCACCACCTGCTCCACGTCGAGCAGGCTCACCTGGTGCCGCGACATCGCCGCGAGCAGCACGGACGTCACGCCGGGCCGGTCGGGCCCGGTGACGGTGACGAGAACGGTGGTGTCGGCCAAGTCGCTGTGCTCCATGTCTGTGGGTACTCCCCTGCGTGCGGCGCCGTTGTCGCGATTCGTCCGGGGTGTCACGTGCTCACCAAACGAGTGTGCACCCGCCGTCGACCAGCGGGTGCACACTCGTCCGTTGCATGCTAGTGCTTTGCCAGCTCACCTTCGCTGACGGTGTGGGCGTGCTTGCCCGAGCCCCAGCCCACGTGCGCCTCGGCCCGCATGCGGTCCACCATGTGCGGATAGTGCAGTTCGAAGGCGGGACGCTCGGAGCGGATGCGCGGCAGCTCGTAGAAGTTGTGCCGCGGCGGCGGGCAGGAGGTGGCCCACTCCAGGGAGTTGCCGTAGCCCCATGGATCGTCCACCGTGACGACCTCGCCGTACCGGTAGCTCTTGAAGACGTTCCAGATGAACGGCAGCATCGAGGCGCCCAGCACGAACGCGCCGATCGTGGAGATCGTGTTCAACGTGGTGAAACCGTCCGACGGCAGGTAGTCGGCGTAGCGGCGCGGCATGCCCTCGTTACCCAGCCAGTGCTGCACCAGGAACGTGGTGTGGAAGCCGACGAAGGTGGCCCAGAAGTGCCACTTGGCCAGGCGCTCGTCCACCATGCGGCCGGTCATCTTCGGGAACCAGAAGTAGATGCCCGCGAAGGTGGCGAACACGATGGTGCCGAAGAGCACGTAGTGGAAGTGCGCCACCACGAAGTAGGTGTCCGACACGTGGAAGTCCATCGGGGGCGAGGCCAGGATGACACCCGACAGGCCACCGAAGAGGAAGGTCACCAGGAAGCCGATCGACCACAGCATCGGTGATTCGAACGTCAACTGCCCGCGCCACATGGTGCCGATCCAGTTGAAGAACTTCACACCGGTCGGGACGGCGATGAGGAAGGTCATGAACGAGAAGAACGGCAGCAGCACCGCACCCGTGGCGTACATGTGGTGCGCCCACACCGCGATGGACAGCGCCGCGATGCCGAGCGTCGCGTACACCAGCGTGGTGTAACCGAAGATCGGTTTACGGCTGAAGACCGGGAAGATCTCGGACACGATGCCGAAGAACGGCAGCGCGATGATGTACACCTCGGGATGGCCGAAGAACCAGAACAGGTGCTGGTAGAGCAGGATGCCACCGGTGGCCGGGTCGTAGATGTGGCCGCCCAGGTGCCGGTCGTAGGCGAGGCCGAACAGCGCGGCGGTGAGCAGCGGGAAGGCCAGCAGCACGAGCACGCTGGTGACGGCGATGTTCCAGGTGAAGATCGGCATCCGGAACATGGTCATACCGGGCGCGCGCAGGCAGACGACCGTGGTCAGCATGTTCACGCCACCGAGGATGGTGCCCAGACCGGAGACGGCCAGGCCCAGGATCCACAGGTCGGTGCCGACGCCGGGCGAGTGCAGGATGTCGGTCAGCGGGACGTAGGCGGTCCAGCCGAAGTCGGCCGCGCCGCCCGGGGTGACGAAGCCCGCGGTCGCCATGGAGCCGCCGAACAGGTACAGCCAGTAGCTGAAGGCGTTCAGGCGCGGGAAGGCGACGTCGGGGGCACCGATCTGCAGCGGGAGGATGATGTTGGCGAAGCCGAACACGATCGCCGTCGCGTAGAACAGCAGCATGATCGTGCCGTGCATGGTGAACAGCTGGTTGAACTGCTCGGGCGAGAGGAACTGCATGCCGGGGCGCGCCAGCTCGGCACGCATCAGCAGCGCCATCAGACCGCCGACCATGAAGAAGCTGATCGCGGTCACCAGATACATGGTGCCGAGCACCTTGGGGTCGGTCGTGGTGACCATCTTGTAGAGGAAAGAACCCTTGGGTCCGGTCCTGGCCGGATACGGTCGAGTCGCTTCCAACTGAGGGACTGGTCTGGGCTCTACCGCAGTCACTGATCCTCCTGAAGGTGCCTTTAGGTCGCTCCGCAGGCTCCGCTGCTCGCCTCCATCCCGTTTCCGAGACAGCGGACAGTTCGCTTGCGCTCCAGTGATCGTAAACGGTGCCGGGGCCGCTGGAGACACGGGTCCTACTCTGCGTCGTATTTCCCCGATTCCCAGGGGTGACCGATGAGTTCCCGGCGCGGGCGGGGTCTGTACCGGTGTCAGTGTTCCCACCTGCGAGGAGACGCGCATGAGCACCGTCAGGCCAGGAGACCCCGTGTGGGTCGACCTCTACACCGCCGATCCCGACCGCAGCATCGCCTTCTACGGCGATCTGTTCGGCTGGACCGCCGAACGCAACGAGGATTTCGGCGGCTACATCACCTTCCGTAAGGACGGACTCGCCGTCGCGGGCGGCATGGGCAAGCAGGAAGGCGACACCGGTCCCGACCTGTGGACCGTCTATCTGGCCGCGTCGGACGCGCGCGCCACCGCGGCCGCGGCCGTGTCGCACGGCGGTTCGGTGCAGCTCGAACCCATGGACGTGGCCGATCTCGGTGTGATGGCGGTGCTCGGCGATCCGGGCGGCGCGAGCGTCGGCGTGTGGCAGGCGGGCACCTTCCCCGGCATCGAGACCGACGCGCTGGTGGAGAGCGGACGGTGGCGCGACTGCGCGGGCGCGCCGTCCTGGTTCGAGCTGAACAGCCGCGCCTACGACGCGGCGCTGGCCTTCTACCGCGACGTGTTCGGCTGGTCCGACGTCTTCGTGATCTCCGACGATCCGGCCTTCCGCTACAGCACGATTCACGCCACCAGCCCGATGCTGGGCGGCGTGGCCGACACGGCCCGCTTCGAACCCGGCGACGCGGCGCTGGGTTGGGGCGTGTACTTCGGCGCCGACGACGTGGACAAGACCGTCGAGAGCGTCGTCGAACTCGGCGGGCAGGTGGTGAACCCGCCGGAGAACAGCCCGTACGGCCGGATGGCGACGGTGCTCGATCCGACCGGAGCGCGGTTCAGCCTGGGTGGCGACGCGGACTGAATCGCGACCGGGCGCGGTTCAGCGTGGGTCACGACGCGAACCGAATGCCAGCGGGCGCTGACGTGTGGGATCGAGGCCCGCCGACGAGGGGTGCGGGCTTCGATCCGATCGCGTGACGGGTGCGCACGCCGGGCAGTTCGCCGCCCCGGCGTCACGTGGCGACGCGCGGGGCGCACCCGCGAACCCCCGCGTCCCGCGCGCCTGTACCCTCTCCCGCATGCCGGTGAGCGCACTCGTACGCACCCGATTCCGCACTGTCGCCGCCCGGTTCGGCGCGGCCGCCGTGGCCGTCTGCTGTGCCGCCGCGATGGCCGGATGCTCCTCGGAGTCCGATCCCGCGAGCTCCATCGTGCGCACCACGACCAGCATCGCGGGCGCGGGCGTGGTCGGCCTGGAGCGCGACACCACGCAGGCGTGCCCGCTGCCGAGCGCGCCCGACGCCAGTGGCGCGACGCGAAGCGTCACGCACGCGGCGGGCGTCACGGAGGTGCCCGCCGATCCGCAGCGCATCGTCGTGCTCACCACCTCGGCGCTGGACGCGGCGTGCGCGGTCGGGCTGTGGGAGCGTGTGGTGGGCGCGGTGACGGTGCCCGGGGAGCGCCCGCAGCCGATGTTCCTCGGCTACGGCGTGCTGGAGATCCCCGGCCTCGGGACGGCCGCCGCCCCCGATCCGGCGAAGATCGCCGAGCTGAACCCCGACGTCATCCTCGGTGATGTGCCGTCGGGCGCGGCCACCTACGAGGCGCTCAGCGCCATCGCCCCGACCGTGCTGGTGGGTTCGCCGGCCAATTGGCAGGCCGAATTCACCGCCTACGCAGAAGGTTTGAACCGCCGCGCCGCCGCCGACGCGGCCCTCACGGCCTACCGGACCGAGGCCCGCGAGACCGGTGTCGCGCTGGCGGCCGAACTCACCGAGGCGTCGGTCGTGCGGATCACCGCCGACACCGTCCAGGTCCAGGGCGACAACAGTTTCGCGGGCCAGGTGCTGGCCGACGTCGGCGTGCGCCGCCCCGCCGCCCAGCGCCGGGCGTCCTTCGACGTCCAGCCCGGCGCGTACGCGACCGAGGTCGAGGGCGATCTCGTGTACGTCATCCTGGCCGGCCCCGAGGGCACCGAGTACGGCGAGCGGGTCATGCGCGGTGACGAGTGGAAGGACCTCGGCGCGTCCACCGACCGCCGCGTCTTCGCGGTGGAGGACCATGTCTGGCGCGGCGACGGCCTCACCGCCGCCCGCGCCCTCCTCACCGACCTGCGCGACACCCTCAACGGCTACGTGAACGACTGAGCGACCACCCGCATCGCCTCACAGCGAACTCCCAGCGATTGCCCAGGGTGGGCAGAGTGGGCGCGCCTACCTTCGGCCAGGACACGGAACCGCAAGGAGGACGCAGGATGGCCGAGGAACGGGACGAACACGATCTGGGGTTGGCGCACGACCTGAGGGTGATGTCGCGCAGGCGGGCGCTGTTCTTCCTGGGGGCCGCCGGGGCGGCGACGGCGGTCGCGGGGTGCGCGGCAACCGATAGTGATGGTGCGACGACGACCACCGCGACCACCTCGGAGCTGCCCGAGGCCGCGCCGCAGGAGACCGCCGGTCCCTACCCCGGCGACGGGTCGAACGGACCCAACGTGCTGATCGAGTCGGGCGTGGTGCGCTCCGACATCACGAGCAGCTTCGGCGCGTATTCCGGAGTGGCGCAAGGTGTTCCGATGACGCTGGAACTCTCGCTGCACGATCTGGCCGCCGGTGCGGTCGGCGCGGGCATGGCGGTCTACGTGTGGCATTGCGACCGCGAGGGCAACTACTCCCTCTACAGCCCCGGCGTCACCGAACAGAACTACCTGCGCGGGGTGCAGGTGGCGGACTCCGCCGGCAAGGTCACCTTCACCTCGATCTTCCCCGCCTGCTATACGGGACGCTGGCCGCACATCCACTTCGAGGTCTACGACTCCCTGGAAACCGCCGTCGCCGGCAGCAACGCCCGGCTGACCTCGCAGATCGCCCTGCCCGAGGAGGTCTGCACCGAGGTGTTCGCCTACGACTCCGGCTACTCCGCCAGCGTGCGCAATCTGTCCGGCGTCACGCTCGCCTCGGACAACGTCTTCGGCGACGGGTGGGACGCCGAGATGGCGACCGTCGCCGGGACGCCGGCCACCGGCCTCGCGGTCTCGCTCACAATCGGCGTCGCGGCCAAGTCAGAGAACGTCGAATCCGGAACAGGACCGGGCGGCGGCGGGCCGGGCGGTCCCCCGCCGGGACGCTGAGTGAGGATGATCCCGTTGCGGGGCAGGAACTTTCCCAGCGACGGCACCGTCCGAGCCACCGTCGCACACGAGACGATCCCTGCCCCCGACGCCACGCGCGAACGAAATACCCTGCGGGACAGTCGAACCCGCCCACTCCGGCACGGGAACGAAAAACGGCGGCGGGCAAGGCAACCCGCCGCCGTTCAACGGACGGAACTCAGAACTCCCAGTCCTCGTCCTCGGTGTTGACGGCCTTGCCGATCACGTACGACGACCCGGAGCCGGAGAAGAAGTCGTGGTTCTCGTCGGCGTTGGGCGACAGCGCCGAGAGGATGGCCGGATTGACGTCGGTCTCGTCCTTCGGGAACAGGCCCTCGTAGCCGAGGTTCATCAGCGCCTTGTTCGCGTTGTAGCGCAGGAACTTCTTGACGTCCTCGGTGAGGCCGACCTCGTCGTAGAGGTCCTGGGTGTACTCCACCTCGTTGTCGTACAGCTCGAACAGCAGCTCGAAGGTGTAGTTCTTCAGCTCGTCGCGCTCGGCCTCGGAGACCAGCTCCAGGCCCTTCTGGTACTTGTAGCCGATGTAATAGCCGTGCACCGCCTCGTCGCGGATGATCAGGCGGATCATATCGGCGGTGTTGGTGAGCTTGGCCCGCGAGGACCAGTGCATCGGTAGGTAGAAGCCGGAGTAGAACAGGAAGCTCTCCAGCAGCGTGGACGCCACCTTGCGCTTGAGCGGATCGTCACCGTTGTAGTAGGCCAGCACGATCTCGGCCTTGCGCTGCAGGTTGCGGTTCTCCTCCGACCAGCGGAACGCCTCGTCGATCTCGCGGGTGGAGCACAGCGTGGAGAAGATCGAGCTGTAGCTCTTCGCGTGCACCGACTCCATGAAGGCGATATTGGTGAGCACCGCCTCCTCGTGCGGGGTGAGCGCGTCGGGGATCAGGCTCACCGCGCCGACCGTGCCCTGGATGGTGTCCAGCAGCGTCAGGCCGGTGAAGACCCGCATGGTGAGCTGCTTCTCCTCGGCGGTGAGGGTGTTCCACGAGGGGATGTCGTTGGACACCGGCACCTTCTCCGGCAGCCAGAAGTTGCCGGTCAGCCGGTCCCAGACCTCGGCATCCTTCTCGTCGGGCACCCGATTCCAGTTGATGGCCGACACCCGATCGATCAGTTTCATCCTGCCTCCACACCCTTTCGGCGAGCACACGTCCGCACGGAAGTTTCTCCCCCTCGAACACTACTCCTTGTGGGTAAAAACTCCATGCAGCACAACACCTTGTGTCGCGACACTGCGGAATGCCGACCCCTCGATCCGTGGGGAACCCGCCGCGCGCGGCACCCATTGTGCGCGACGCGGCGCCGGGGCGATGCAGCGGTCCCCCGACTCCGCGGCGCGTGTCGCCCAGGGTTAGCTGGGCGCGCCCTGTTGTCCCAGCCCGCGCCCGTGCGGCAGACTCGGCGCGGCGATCGGGTTCCGGTCGCCGCGCCCGAGCCGGGCGCCCGGACCGAAGAAGGGGGACTCCCGTGCGCCGAACCCTGCTCGCGGCCGCCGCCGTGGCACTCGCCGTCAGTGGTTGTCAGAGTGATCCGGCCGAGGAGGCCGCGCCGACCGGTGGATTCTGGGGCACGGCACCGGCGAATGAGGAGCAGCGTCTCGAGGTGCTCGAGCGCGCCCGCCTGATCGATCCGTGCGCGCTGCTGACCCGGGACCGGCTCGGCGAACTCGGCGAGGTGCGCGAGGTTACCCAGAACGACATCTCCGCCTGCCAGGCCTCGGTCGGCCCGGAGTCGCTGGACGAGCGCATCGAGCTGAGCTGGTCGGTGGAGGTGCCCGGCACCGCGTCGGAGCGAGCCGAGGAGGGTGAGGTCATCCAGGTCGGCGATGCTTCGGTGCGCCTGCTCAGCGACGCCGACGCTCTCGGCGAGGAGTCCGTCGCCTCGATGACCCGGCTCGGCTGCCATGCGGCGGCGGAACTCCCTTCCGGCGCGGAATTCGTACTCGACATCCGCATTTCGCGCGACCAGGACGCCTGCGCGGTCGCGACCGAACTGACCGAGTCGGCACTGACGGAGTGGTGGCAGGACCCCCGACCGGGCACCTCACCCGACGGCGCGCGCACCGTGCTGACCGGCGCCGATCCGTGCGCCGTCACCGGGAAACTCGGCGTCACCGTCCCGGCCGATGAGCAGACGCTGAGCGTGTGCCGTTTCGTCTACCGGGACAGCGAGGTGATCGTCACCTACGAGTACGAGGAAGAATCGCTCGCCACCGGCGACGAGGCCGCGTTCACCGTGGGTGAGCGCCCGGTGTACGCGCTCGGCCCGAGCGGCGGCGGGGAGTTCGGGAACATCCGCTCCTACAGCGCCGTCGTGGGCCCCGCACTCTACCCCGGCGTCGACCCGGGCACGTTCAGCAGTCCGACCGTGCCCTCGGTCCGCGCGACGGGCACCGAGGGCGTGGTCGAGGACGTGCTGCGCGAGCTGCTGCCGACCATCTCGTAAGCCGTTCTCGCGCAGCGTCTTTCGCCGCTCAGATGCCCAGCACCAGCTTGGCGGTGGTGAAGTAGATGACGAGGCCGGTGGCGTCCACCAGGGTGGTCACCATCGGCGCCGACACCACGGCGGGGTCGATGCGCAGCTTCTTCGCCAGCAGCGGCATGGTGCCGCCGATGGTGGCGGCCCACCCGCAGATCAACACCAGGGTGACCGCGACGACCACCGCGATGCGCGGGCCGACGAACACCGCAGCGATCGCCAAACCCGCTGCGGCCAAGAGGCTTCCGAGCACGAGGCCGACTCGGCACTCGCGCCAGATGACCTTGAACAGGTCGGAGCCGCGCACCTCGCCGACCGCCAGCGCGCGCACGCACGCGGTGGCGGCCTGCGCGCCCGCGTTGCCGCCCGCGCCGATCAGCAGCGGGATGAACAGCGCCAGCTGCGCGACCTGCTCGAGGGTGCCCTCGAAGAATCCGGTCACGCTCACGGTGAGCGTCGCCGCGAACAGCAGCAGCATCAGCCACAGCGCCCGGTAGCGGGCCAGCTGGAACACCCCGGCCGCCATGTAGTGGCCCTCCCACGGCGCGGAACCGGCCTGGCGGGCGACGTCCTCGCTGTCGGCGGCCTCGATCACCTCGACCGCGTCGTCGATGGTGAGCAGGCCGACCAGGCGGTCCTCGCTGTCCACGACGGGCAGGTTGATGTCGTTGGTCTCGCGCATCAGCCGGGCCGCCTTCTCGGCGGCGTCGGTGGCGCGCGCGAACGCGGGTTCGGTGACGACCAGCTCCGAGACCATGGTCTCGGGTTCGGCCAGCACGAGTTCACGCAGTTCGACGATGCCGGTGAGCCTGCGGCCCGAATCCACCACGGGCAGCGTGTAGACGGTCTCGGCCGCGCTGCCCTTCGCGCGGACCATCGCCAGGGCCTGCGCGACCGTGAGGTTCCGGGGCAGCGCGACCACTTCGGGCGTCATGTACTGGCCCGCCGACCCCTCGGGGTAGCCGAGCAGGCTGGCGGTCATGCGCCGCTCGCGCGGGCTCAGGCCGGCGAGCACTTTCTTGGCGACCTTGGCCGGGGCCTCGCGGAGCATGCGGGCGCGATCGTCGGGGGCCATGCCCTCGACCAGGTCGCGGAAGCTCTGGTCGCGCAGGCCCTGCAGGATCTGCTGCTGGTCGACCGGTTCGAGTTCCTCGAAGACGGCCAGCGCGCGGTCCTTGTCGAGCAGGCGGAAGGCGACGCCGGCCTGCACCGCGTCCATGCGGGCCAGTTGGTCGGCGATGACGTGCGGCGGCTGGTCGCCGAGCCAGTCCAGCGCGGCCGCCATCCGGTGTTCGGCGACGAGGTCGGTGAGGGTTTCAGGGGTCGTCGGACGTGCTTCGATCAGGTCGATCTGCGACATGGGAGGTCCTCAGCACAGCGTGGGGTGTAAGAGAGCACGGGTACACCGCGCGGGCGCCCACCCTGGACGCAGACCTACCGGGTATGCGAAGGGGCGGCGCCGCGCGGCCTTCGACTGGGAGGTTCACTGCGCATGACATCCACCTCCCGCTCGTCACCGGCCCGACCCGACTGGTCGCGGCCTCGCCAAAGGATTTCCACAGTGATCGGACACGAATGCGTCCCCGCCGCAGGATACACGCCCCCGCGGAAATGATCACATCGGTTGGCGTGTCGCCTGGTGCGTGGTCCGATTCGCCGGGATCGGTGTCACCGCAACGGATTCCGCTTCGCCCGCGTGATCCGTCACGCACCGGCGCTATCGGGTGACCGAGGCCACCACGGCCGTCTCCACGGCGGGCCACGTCGCCACGTGCTCGACCCAGTCCGGCGCCGGTTCGGGCTGGACGCCGAACAGATACAGGTGCGGCACCAGCCCGCGCAAGGCGCGATGCACGTCCAGCCGGTCGTCGATCATGTGGGTGATGCCGAGTTCGGCGCAGTGCGCCGCCTTCTCGTGGCGACGCAGGCAGAACCGCACGTTCTCGCGCGGAATGCCGGTGCGCCCGTGGAAATCGTGGTGCTCGAGCCACTGCCGGGTGCGCTCCTGCACCCGCGGACCGCATTTGGAGATCACCCACGCCCGCCCCGCGAACAGCGGCACCAGCCTGGCGATCACTTCGAAAGCGTTGGGGCTGGCCGGAGTTCGCATCGCCTCCGCGAACCCACCCGACAGGAACACCGTGTCGGCTTCCCCCGAAGCCAACGTCGCCCCCTGAATCACCCGCCCGAAATCCACTCCGAGCCCAACTCTGTTCATCTCATTCATCTCCGGCCAGCATGACCCACCCACCCCACCCCGGTCGACCCATTTTCGGCAGTCCCGCAGTGGCCCGGAGTTCGGCGCGGCGCGCGTTAAATGGTTGATCGTGGGGGGTGGGGCGGTGAGAGTGGGTGGGGGCGGCGGGTCGTCGTCTGTCGAGTCATGCCCGGAAGGAGAGCGCGGTGCGCTTCGGATTGTTCGTTCCGCAAGGGTGGCGGTTGGATCTGGTGGGGATCGAGCCCGCCGCGCAGTGGGAGGTGATGCGGGGGCTGGCGCAGCGGGCCGACGCGCGTCCGGAGTGGGAGTCGATCTGGGTGTACGACCATTTCCACACCGTGCCGGTGCCGACCGAGGAGGCGACGCACGAGGCGTGGACGCTGATCTCGGCGTTCGGCGCGGTCACCTCGCGGGTGCGGCTCGGCCAGATGTGTACCGCGATCAGCTACCGCAACCCCGTGTACCTGGCGAAGGTGGCGGCGACCGCCGACATCATCTCCGGCGGACGCGTCGAGATGGGCATCGGCGCGGGGTGGTACGAACACGAGTGGCGCGCTTACGGTTACGGCTTCCCGCCGGCCGGTGAGCGCCTGCGCCGCCTCGACGAGGGCGTGCAGATCTTCCGGCAGGCGTGGACCACCGGCGTCGCGACCCTGGACGGCGAGGACTATCAGGTGGACGGCGCGATCGTGCGCCCGCTGCCCTTGCAGGAGGGCGGCATCCCGCTGTGGATCGCGGGCGGCGGAGAGAAGAAGACGCTGCGCATCGCTGCGAAGTACGCGAACTACACCAACTTCAGCGGCGTGATCGAGGAGTTCACCCGCAAGTCCGACATCCTGCGCGACCACTGCGCCGAGGTGGGCACCGATTTCGACGCGATCACGCGCACCGCCAACTTCAACGTCGCGATCGGCGCCACCGAAGCCGAGGTCCAGCAGCGCCTCGACGACCTGCGCGCCCGCCTGGCCCCGTTCGTCGGCGAGGAGGCCGCCGCCCTGCGCGTGCAGGAACAGTTCGGCACGTCCGCCACCGTCGGCACCCCGGAGCAGATCGTGGAGAATCTGGGCAAGGTCGGCGACCTCGGCCTCGCCTACGCCATCCTCAACTTCCCCGAGTCGGCGTACGACACCTCCGGTATCGAACTCTTCGAACGCGAAGTGATCCCGGCCCTGCGCTGAGTGGGTGCGCCGGTATCGGTGTTCGCGACGGAACCGAACTCCCTCAGGCCCATCCAGATTCATACGCATCCACCCGTCCGTCGGCGATGGCGGTGACGAGTTGGGTGTGGTCGCGTTCGGTTTGGTCTGCGTAGGCGTTGGCGAAATTCACCAGGGTGGTGTCGGTGCGGGGGGAGGTGCCGAGGTAGTCGGCGATGCGGGAGGCGTCGCCGGAGCGGGCGTGGGCGCGGGCCAGGACTCTGGCGCAGGCGCGGGCGAAGTGTTCGAGCTGGGGCGCCACCATGGGGCCGTCGGCGGTGATCTTCATATCGCGGAACTGGCGGACGTAGAAGTCCATGTCGGCGACGCGTGTCCAGCCGAGGAACTGGTCGGTGGTGGCCTGGAGCATGCGCTGGCCGTGCGCGACGCGGGAGCCGTGGTTGTCGTAGCGGCTCGGCGCGAGGAAGTTCTCGTACACCGAGGGGCCCGCCTGTTTGACCTGCACGAAGAACGGGTCGCCGGTGCGGCGTTCCTCCAGCAGCGCCAGCAGCACCCGCATGCCGACGCTGCCCACGCCGACCACCTGCCGCACCACGTCGATCACGCGGTAGCGGGTGAGCAGCGACCAGATGTGGTCGGGCACGGATTCGGCGTACCCGTGCACGATGGCGGCGGCCAGCCTGCGGTGGTCGTCGCCGACCTCGATGCGGAACGGCGGCTGCTGGGTGATGCGCCGCCGTCCGTCGCGGATCTCGGTGAGCTTCTCGAACGCGCCGCGGCTGGTGCGTTTGCGCACCTTGCGCTCGATCTGCTGGGTCGCCATCTTCCGCGCCCGCGGCCCGAAGTAGCCGAGGAAGTCCTGCACGTCGACCCGCTCGTACCAGATGTCGATCTCGGGCGTGCCCGCGTACTCGGCCATGGCCTCCCGGTAGCCAGCCGAGGTGGCCGCGACCGCCGCGTCGGCCCGCTCGGGCGACACCCCGTTCTCCCGGGCGAGCACCACCAGCGAGGCCCCCAAGCGCAGCAGGTCCCATTCGAACGGGCCGGGCAGCGTCTCGTCGAAGTCGCGCAGGTCGAAGACGAGGTTGCGTTCGGGACTGGCCCACATGCCGAAGTTGAGCACGTGCGCGTCCCCGCACAGCTGCACCTCGATCCCGGTGTGCGGACGCGAGGCCAGATCGGCGGCCATCACCGCGGCCGCCCCGCGATAGTAGGTCCACGGCGAGGCCGCCATCCGCGCCATCCGGATCGGCACCAGATCCGTTGCGCGCATGGCGTTCTGGGCGAGAATGGTCTCCAGGGCGTCGTGTCCGCGCCGGTCCGGGTCCCAGTCCCCCAGCGCCGAGCGCGACACGATCTTGCGCGCCTCCCGCCCCCGCGCGCCCCGCTCGGGCCGCTCGATCCCCGCCCGCGGTGACAGTGGAGGGTCGAGTTCTTCCGGCTCGACGGTGGCAGCGAGGGTCATCCCGCCTCCTGGACTCGGTGCCGTCGAGCACGCTCCGGCACAACGGGTGTGCGAACTGCCCACAGCATAGGCCGCGAGCAACCCCGCAGCTGTCGAATTCACCACCGCGCCCGCCGAACCCGACCAGCGTGCGGCACAGTGACGAGATGAGCTACGTCTTCGACGTCGGCGGTGAGACCGTGTGGAGCCCCGCCCTGCGGGTCGGCGACCTGTATGTGCGCGCGGCCCTGAACATCGCGGACGTGCTGGGCGTGCCCAGCGGCCTGACCGCGGAGGCCGAGGACCTGTGGCAGATCGACATCGACGCGTTCGAGGGCCTGATCACGGCCGTGCGCGAGGTGTATTTCACGCGGCACCACGAGATCCAGCGAGCCCTGCTCGCCGGGGTGCTCGGGCCGGCGATCGTGATGCTCGACCGCGCCGGTCGCCCGATCGAGCCCCGTTCCACCGCCGAGCGGGATTTCGCGGCGTGGGCGCGCACGCTCTCGATGCCGCGCTAGAACGCCGAAAGGGGCGGCCTCCCAATGGAAGCCGCCCCGAACTCCGACGATGCTCAGAGCATGCAGCTCACGCAGCCCTCGACTTCGGTCCCTTCCAGCGCCATCTGGCGCAGGCGGATGTAGTAGAGGGTCTTGATGCCCTTGCGCCAGGCGTAGATCTGGGCCTTATTGAGGTCGCGGGTGGTGGCGGTGTCCTTGAAGAACAGCGTCAGCGACAGGCCCTGGTCCACGTGCTGGGTGGCCGCGGCGTAGGTGTCGATGATCTTCTCGTAGCCGATCTCGTAGGCGTCCTCGTAGTACTCGAGGTTGTCGTTGTCCATGTAGGGCGCCGGGTAGTAGACGCGGCCGATCTTGCCTTCCTTGCGGATCTCGATCTTCGACGCCACCGGGTGGATCGAGCTGGTGGAGTGGTTGATGTAGGAGATCGACCCGGTCGGCGGCACCGCCTGCAGGTTCTGGTTGTAGATGCCGTGCTCCATGACCGAGGCCTTCAGCTCGCGCCAGTCCTCCTGGGTGGGGATGTGCACGCCCGCGTCGGCGAACAGCTGCCGCACCCGGTCGGTCTTCGGCTCCCACACCTGGTCGGTGTACTTGTCGAAGTACTCACCGCTGGCGTACTTGGACTCCGGGAACCCGCCGAAATAGGTGCCGCGCTCCTTCGCGATCAGGTTCGAGGCCCGGATCGCGTGATAGACCACGGTGTAGAAGTAGATGTTGGTGAAGTCGATGCCCTCTTCGGACCCGTAGTGGATCCGTTCGCGCGCCAGGTACCCGTGCAGGTTCATCTGCCCCAGGCCGATGGCGTGCGAGGAGTTGTTGCCCTGCTCGATGGAGGGCACCGAGTAGATGTGGGTCTGATCCGACACCGCGGTCAGCGCGCGGATCGACACCTCGATGGTGCGCGCGAAATCGGGCGAGTCCATCGCCTTGGCGATATTGAGCGACCCGAGGTTGCACGAGATGTCCTTGCCCACCTTCGAGTAGGACAGGTCCTCGTTGAACTCCGAGGGCGTGGAGACCTGCAGGATCTCCGAGCACAGGTTGGAGTGGGTGATCTTGCCCGCGATCGGGTTGGACCGGTTCACCGTGTCCTCGAACATGATGTACGGGTAGCCCGATTCGAACTGCAGCTCGGCGATGGTCTGGAAGAACTCGCGCGCCTTGATCTTCGACTTGCGGATGCGCTTGTCGTCGACCATCTCGTAGTACTTCTCGGTGACGTCGACGTCGGCGAACGGCTTGCCGTAGATGCGCTCCACGTCGTAGGGCGAGAACAGGTACATGTCCTCGTTCTTCTTCGCCAGCTCGAAGGTGATGTCGGGGATCACCACGCCCAGCGAGAGCGTCTTGATGCGGATCTTCTCGTCCGCGTTCTCACGCTTGGTGTCGAGGAAGCGGTAGATGTCGGGGTGGTGCGCGTGCAGGTACACCGCACCCGCGCCCTGCCGCGCGCCCAGCTGGTTGGCGTAGGAGAACGAGTCCTCCAGCAGCTTCATGATCGGGATGACGCCCGAGGACTGATTCTCGATCTTCTTGATCGGCGCGCCGTGCTCGCGAATGTTGCTGAGCAGCAACGCGACACCGCCGCCGCGCTTGGACAGCTGCAGCGCCGAGTTGATGGAGCGCCCGATGGACTCCATATTGTCCTCGATGCGTAAAAGAAAGCAGTTGTGCACAACCGTGCCGCGAATTGTGTATGTGTGGGTGCCCTCGACGTGGAGGTTGTACACCTTTTCCGGGGTCTCGGTCGTGTGCTCGATCGCGCGGACACCATAGACGTGACGACCGTGCACCACCTGGTAGGTCGTACGCTTCACGCCCTTGCGGCCGACGTAGTTTTGCAGATTCTTACCGACGTCGAAGATGAACTCTTCGTTCGTGCCGGGAAGGCCGGGCACGAAGATCTGGCCGGTGACATTGCCCGCCTGATTGATGTAATTACGTACAACTGACACGACACCAAGTCGACGTAAAAGCAACTGCACCTGATCTATCAGCTCCGGGTTGACCAAGTCGAGCACCATCCCGCCTGCTGTGCTGCATCCGTCGCCGCGGAACAGACCGCTCAGCAGGCCACGCAGGAAACCGTCATCGGCAGTCATGACCTCGCCCGAAAGCCGCTTGGTGGCATATCCGGCTCCGACAAGAGAAAATAGTAGCAACGCTACACACTTGCTCTGGCAGGACATCCGAGTCGAATTGTCAGACTGGACGGTGCGCAATGACAACTCTGCACCGAAAACCTGCTTGAAAGCCCGACTGAGCTCGGCGTGGTACTCAAGTTCGTGTGCACCAAGCGTAAAATGAACGCCAGTCGGCTGCAGTTCCGCAATACCCACTTGCTTTGAGACGTGCCCCTCAGCGAGGTACCAGCCAAGAATCAAGCCCAGCTCGTAGGACTCCTCGACGTAGCGATTGACTGCAATAAATCTTTCGCTGTGACGCGGCTTATTCCGGCGTTCCCCGTCGACGTTCACTTTTCGGATCAGGCCGTCAACCTCTTCGTAGATACCCTCACCAACGTAATCCATGAGGTCGAACACACGCGGAGCCCGCTCACCCAACGGTGCCGCTGTCACGATGAAATCGGAGGGCTGCACGTCGCGCGCCGCCAACCACACGAACCCGTTGAACGGATCGGCACCATCGCCGTCGATCAACGTGTCGACCTCACGGGAGGTCCACACCAGGATCGGATGCTCGGGAGTGCACCGAATCGGCTCCTTGTGCCCGAAGTGCGAAATCGACACCAGCGCCTGATCGTTCGGGTTCTCCACCAGCGTCTCCACCACGCGGAAAGAGCCGTCGTGGGACAGCACACGATCGCCGGGTCGCAGGGTCTCGATGGCGCGGGGTCCGTCGATGGTGTCCACCGGTGTGCCCGCCGGGAAGCAGCTCACCGGTTCGCCGCGCTGCTTCTTGCCGGAGTTGAGGAAGGTGGGGGTGGCCGGTTGGAAGCGGCCGTCGATGATCTCCTCGACCAGCTTGCGGGCCAGGTCCTCGTCACCGTCGGCCAGGGTCAGCGCGACCATGCAGACCCGGTCCTCGAACCGCTCCAGGTAGCGCTTGCCGTCGAAGGTCTTGAGCGTGTACGAGGTGTAGTACTTGAACGCGCCGAGGAAGGTCGGGAACCGGAACTTCTTGGCGTAGGCCTGCTGGAACAGGCTCTTGATGAACTCGCGGCTGTACTTGTCGAGTACCTCGGTCTCGTAGTAGTTCTCCTCGACCAGGTAGTCCAGCTTCTCGTCCAGATTGTGGAAGAAGACGGTGTTCTGGTTGACGTGCTGGAGGAAGTACTGCCGGGCGGCCTCACGGTCCTTGTCGAACTGGATCCGGCCGTCCGGACCGTACAGGTTCAGCATCGCGTTGAGCGCGTGGTAGTCCAGGCCCTCGGTCGCGGCGTCGGTGCGCACCGGCGGCTGTTCTAGGCGGGCCGACTTTCCAGCGGGCGCTGTCGTTGCTGTTGCCAAAACAATCCCAATCCCTCTCGGACGCGCTCGACGTCCTGCGCGGTTCCCATGAGTTCGAAGCGGTACAGGTACGGCACCCCGCACTTGCGCGAGATCACCTTTCCCGCATAGCAATAGGTGTCGCCGAAGTTCGTGTTGCCCGCCGCGATCACGCCGCGCAGCAGGGCGCGGTTGTGCGGATCGTTGAGGAACTTGGCGACCTGTCTCGGCACGAAGTCCTTGTCGGATCGGTTCCCCCCCAGGACGTGCCGACCGCCCCCGTAGGTGGGGACGATCAGCACGTAGGGTTCGTCCACGCGCAGCGAATCGGCGGTGTGCAGCGGTATGCGAGTCGCCGGGAGGCCCAGCTTCTCGACGAAACGGTGCGTGTTCTCCGAGGCGCTGGAGAAATAGACCAGCGCGTTGTCCGCGGTCACGGCCTGCCCTCCTGCCTTCCCGGATGAACCGGACCGGTTGGTGTCGATCAGGCCGCCACGGTGGCGAGGGCCTTGATGCGGTCGGGGCGGAAGCCGGACCAGTGGTCCTCGCCCGCCACCACGACCGGCGCCTGCAGGTATCCCAGCGCCATGACGTAGTCACGCGCCTCGTCGTTCACGGAGATGTCGACGACCTCGTAGTCCACCCCGGCCTTGTCGAGCGCCTTGTAGGTGGCATTGCACTGAACGCAAGCGGGCTTGGTGTAAACGGTGATGGTCATTGGTGTCCCTCTCTCCTGATCCACAGCCGGTGATCCGTGTGCAGTGCGTGTTCCGACGTACGCTGCGCAAACTCCTGGATCAGGTCGAGAAACTCCTGCTCACGCCCCCTCGGGGTGGAGCCCAACGCGGTGTGTCTCGCGCCGTCTTCCAGTACCGAAGACACTACACCTAGTGGCCGACAGAAAGAAACGACACGACATGTTGCGAGTCGCAAAGATGTAATTTCACCGGCAGAAGTACCAGGACGCTCGATTCGCAACCCGACACGACAGTGCCCCAGATCACAGTTTTGTGTCGCAGCGTTTCTTCAGCAAACACTTCCGTCACACCCGCCACACCCGGCTCGAACACCCCGGACGACCCATCGCGGCACACCCGGCACACGCGAGCGCCCCCGCCTCGCGAACCGAGGCGGGGGCGCGGCGGAGACGAGATCAGGCGGAGACGCCGGCCCGCACCGCTTCGAGCAGCTCGTGCACGGAAGCGCCCAGCTGGGTCAGCGCCTCGGCGTCCTCGCGGGGGTGCGCCTCGCCGAAGCGCTGGCCGATGACGCCGAAGTGCGCGTGCGCGCCCTCCACCACGACACCGCCCGCGACGCCCACGGACTTGACCGCGTCACCGTGCGCCCACTGCGCGGCGTTCGGGCTGATCGACGCGCTCACGATGGCCACGGGCTTGCCCTTGATGACACCGGCGCCATAGGGGCGCGAGATCCAGTCGATGGCGTTCTTCAGCACGGCCGAGAGAGTGCCGTTGTACTCCGGGGTCATGACCAGCAGGGCGTCGGCCGCGCCGACGGCGGTGCGCAGCCGCTCGGCGGCTGCGGGCGCCGACTCGGGGGTGTCGATGTCCTCGTTGTAGAACGGGATGTCGCCGAGGCCTTCGTAGATGTCGATCTCGACGCCCTCCGGCGCCGTCTGCGCGGCGGCCTCGGCGAGCTGCCGGTTGATCGAGCCCGCGCGCAGGCTGCCGACGAGTGCGAGGATCCGGGTCTGGGCCATGAGATCTCCTGGTGTACTGAATGTGATGTCCCTGCTTACCTTCGTGATTAACCGGACCTCGGTCCGATTACTTCCCGGGAGACGGCGAGAATCTCTGTGACCTACCGCACACCTTCGTCCGGCGGCCCGCTCGCCGAGCGTCCGCTGCTCCCCGTCGGCGCCGTCCGGCTCGGTCCCGGCGAGCCCACCGAGCGCGCCGACGCCGCCCGCAACCGCAGGTTGCTGCTGGACGCCGCCCAGGAACTGGTGCGCGAGCACGGCGTCGACAACCTGACCATGGACGAGGTCGCCAAGCGCGCCGGCGTCGGCAAGGGCACGGTGTTCCGGCGGTTCGGCAGCCGCGCCGGCCTGATGCTGGCGCTGCTCGACCACTCCGAACGCAAGTTCCAGGAGGCGTTCATGTTCGGCCCGCCGCCGCTGGGCCCCGGCGTGCCGCCCCTGGAGCGGATCGTCGCGTTCGGCCGCGCGCGGCTCACCGACTACGAGCTGGAGGGGCATCTGCACCGGGCCGCGGAGGTCGGCGAGGCCGCCGAACGGTACGCGGGCAGCCCGTACAACCTGCACAAGGCGCACCTCATGATGCTGCTGCGCGAGGCCGACGCGTCGGGCGAGATCCCGCTGCTCGCCGATACGCTGCTCGCCCCGCTCGGCGCCCTGCTGGTGGTGCATCAGCGCGGCGTGCTCGGCTACACGCTCGAGCAGATCGGCGACAACTGGGAGGTGCTCGTACGCCGGCTGGTCGCGCCGCGCCCGCCGGTAGAGTGAGGCGTCATGGCTAGCGTGCGCGAACAGATCATCGCCGAACTGGGCGTCCGGCCCGAGATCGAACCGAAGGTCGAGGTGCGGCGGCGGGTCGACTTCCTGAAGGAGTACCTGCGCGCCACGCCCGCACGGGGATTCGTGCTCGGCATCAGCGGCGGACAGGACAGCGCGCTCACCGGCAGGCTGTGCCAGCTGGCGGCCGAGGAGCTGCGCGCCGAGGGCCACGACGCCACCTTCCTCGCGGTGCGCCTGCCCTACGGCGTGCAGGCCGACGAGGCCGACGCCGCGATCGCGATGACGTTCATCGCGCCGGATCGCGCGGTCACCGTGGACGTGCGACCGGGCGCCGACGCCGTCGCCGCCGAGGCCGCCGCCGCGCTGGGCGCCGAGCGGCTGCGGGATTTCGTGCGCGGCAATATCAAGGCCCGCGAGCGGATGGTGATCCAGTACGCCCTGGCCGGACAGGAGAACCTGCTGGTGGTGGGCACCGATCACGCGGCGGAGGCCGTCACCGGGTTTTTCACCAAGTACGGCGACGGCGGCGTGGACCTGACCCCGCTCACCGGGCTCACCAAGCGCCAGGGCGCGGCGCTGCTCCAGGAATTGGGCGCACCCGCCAGCATCTGGTCGAAGGTGCCCACCGCCGATCTGGAGGACGACCGGCCCGCGCTGCCCGACGAGGAGGCGCTCGGCCTGCGCTACAGCGAGATCGACGATTACCTCGAGGGCAAGGACGTCGCCCCCGAGGTCGCCGCGAAGCTGGAGTCGATCTTCACCAACACCAGGCACAAGCGCACCGTACCCGTGACGCCGCTCGACACCTGGTGGCGCTGAACGACTTTCAGCGGGCGGTGCGGCCGTGCAGCGGGACGAAGCGCCCCACCTCGGCGGTGTGGTCCCGGTAGCGATCGCCGTGCACGCGGCGCAGATACGGCTCCTCCACCACGCGGACGTGTCCTTCGATGCCGGCGACGACCAGCGCGAAGCCCACGGTGCACACCAGGCCCGCCGGCGCGAGAAGCACACCGATGGTTCGAACTATTCCGTTGTCCAGCAACGAGATCGGGTCCACCAACCGAACAGCTGGGCGACCGGGGCCGCCACCGCGCACACCACCGCCACGACGAACGAGAGCTCCGCGAACCACGCCGCCGACCCGTGCTCGCCACGCTCCCCGAGTAATCCGGTCGGCCCCGTGCGCCGGTAGTGCAGCCGACTGCGCCAACCGAATCCGCCCGCGGCGAACACCAGGTAGAACGCCAGCACCGTGCCAGCCATGCGACTCCTTCCGAGAGAACCTGGTACTCGCGGGAGGAATCGCGGACCGTCGCCGGCCAGGTACGGATCCGGCGGATTCAGCCCGCCTCGACCTCGGCGAGACGGCGGGCGAGGAAGCGGCGGGTCTGGTCGTTGCCGACGGTGGCCAGCGCGGCGCGATAGTGTTCGGCGGCCTCGCGCGGGCGGCCCGCCCGGCGCAAGAGGTCGGCGCGGGTGGCGGGCACGACGTGGGTACCGGCCAGCCGCGGATCGGCCGCCACCTCGTTCAGTGCCGCGAGACCGGCGGCGAAGCCGTGCGCGAAACCCACCGCCACGGCGCGATTCACGCGGATCACCGGGGAATCGGCATACCCGAGCAGCTCGTCGTAGCCGGAAAGTACCGCGTGCCAATCGGTTTCGCCCCAGCTCGGCGCCGTGGCGTGCGCCGCGGCGATGCGTGCCTGCGCTAGATACGGTCCCGATCCCCCGGCCGCCGCCGCGTGCAGACAGGACAGTCCGGCCGCGATCGCGGCGCGATCCCACCGCGCGCGGTCCTGCTCGTCGAGCGGCACCGATTCCCCGTCGGCGGACCGGCGCTGTGCACGCCTGCTGTCCTGCAACAGCATCAGCGCGAGCAACGCCCGCGCCTCCGGTTCCTCCGGCAGCAGTCCGCACACCAGCCTGCCGAGCCGGATCGCCTCGTCGCACAGTTCGTCGCGCACCGCGACCGGACCGGAGGTCGCCGAATACCCTTCGGTGAACACCAGATACACGCACGACAGCACCACCGGCACCCGGTCGGGCAGCAGGTGCGGCGGCGGCACCCGCAGCGGGATACCGGCCTGGCGGATCTTCGCCTTGGCGCGCGTGAGCCGTTGCGCCACCGTGTGTTCCGGTTGCAGGAACAGCCGCGCGATCTCGGCCGTGCGCAGGCCGCACACCAGGCGCAGGGTGAGCGCCACCTGCGACGGCGGCGACAGCGCCGGATGGCAGCAGGTGAAGATCATCCGCAGCTGGTCATCGGCCACCGGGGACACCTCGGCCTCCTCGACCGGCGCGCGCAGCAGTGCCGCGTCGTATTCCTTGTCCGCCCTGGCCGATTCGCGCCGCAACCGGTCCAGGGCGCGGTGCCGGGCGGCCGTGGTGATCCAGGCGCCCGGATTGGCGGGCCACCCGCGCTCGGGCCAGGTGCGCATCGCGTCGGCGAACGCCTCCTGCACCGCGTCCTCGGCCAGCCCGATATCGCCCGCCAGCCGGGCCACGGTCGCCACGGCCCGGCCGAATTCGGCGCGGTAGACCGCGTCGAGGGTGACGGCCGGGCCGGTGCGCACGCTCAGTCGTCCAGCTCGACGACCTGTCGCACCTCGGCGCGGCCGCCCGCGCCGAGCGGGATGGCCGAGGCGATCTCGGCGGCCCGTTCGCGGCTGTCGGCGGCGAACAGGTAGAGCCCGTCGACCACCTCGGCGAACTCGGGGTAGGGGCCGTCGGTGAGCAGGAGCCGTCCGTCGCGCACCCGGACCGTGGTGGCGGTGGACGGCGGGCGCAGCGCCCCGCCGCCGCGGATCGCGTCGGCGTACTTCTCGCCGAACCGGCCGTGTTCGGCCGCCATCGCGTCCCACTCCGGTGTGCCAGGTTCGACCACCGCGTCGGGCCGCTCCCACAGCAGCGCCACCCACCAGTCCGCGCGCGGGGTGTCGTGGGGCAACCACTCGGCGAACGGGCGCACCTCGATGCCGCCGGTCTCGGCGGCGGGCAGCTGCCGGGCCAGGCCGATGGCCTCGTCCAGATCGGCGGCCTCGAAGACGTAGAACCCGCCCACGATCTCGGCCTGTTCGGCGTAGGGGCCGTCGGTGACCAGGGTGCGGCCGTCCGCGCGCCGCACGTGCAGCGCCGCGTCGGACGGGTAGAGCGCCGCGCCGCCCGCGACGGCCGCGGCTTCGCGCTCCTCGAACGCCGCGTACAGCGCGACCTCGGCGTCGAACTCCGGTGAACCGGGCTGGGCGGCCGGGACGTCCTCGCGCCCCACCAACGTAGCCAGATAATGCATGGCGTCATCCTTCCTCGCTGCGAGGGGCCTGATACCCCTTCTCTACCAGGACGACGAACCGTGCGGCGCGTTCTCTACATCGAGGCCGGAAGAAATTTTCCGGCGTCAGCAGATCGAGCCGGGCGGCAGTGCGGCCGTGGCCCGCAGCAGATCGCGGACCAGATCGAAGTCCACCTGGTCGGCCCGGCGAAAGCGCAGGCAGCCCTTGCCCATGTCGTATCCCGCCAGCCGGTCGGCGAACATCTCGCGCACCTCCGTGCGCAGCAGGTAGATCGACAGGTACTGCTTCTGACCGGCGAATGCGACCTCGCCGACGCCGTCGCGCGCGTAGTTCGGCATCCCGTAGGCCATGACCTCGGTGAATCCCGGCAGTTCGGCCCGGCACAGCTCCCGCAATCGGGTCAGCGCCGCCCGCCGCTCCTCGGGCAGCTCGGCGAGATATTCGTCGACGTCCGAAGCCTGACTGCGCACCATGCGCCGACTGTAGCCCGGCCGACACTTGTGGTGCTGCGACCCGCACGGCGGCGCCAGCGCCGAGATCCCGGCCCGAAGCCCGGGCGTATCCGGCGTGTGGACCGCTCAGGTGACCGTCGGCGCGGGGGACGACGCTCAGCCCCGGGCTGAGCACCCGGGACAGGCTGGTCGCGACGGAAGTATTACCCGCCCGCGAAGGGCGGCAACACGTCCACGCGCGGGGTGAGGGTGGTCGACGGGTCGCGGGTGAGTTCGTCGTCCACCAGGTACGCGCACACGCCGAGCATCTTGTCCAGGTCGGGGCCGTAGGTGTCGGCGAGCGCGGTGCGCAGGTCGGCGACGGTGGCCCCGGCGGGCAGCGACAGGTGTTCGCTGTCCTTGCCGACGGCGTCGGCGATGGCGGCGAAATAGCGGACCTCAACCACCGATGGCTCCCATCGTGCGTTCGGGCGGGACGAACCCCGCGGCGTCGATACCGTGCCCGGCCCACTTCTGCCACATGGCGCCGCGCCAGATCTCGGCGACGTCGTCGTCGCTGGCGCCGGAACGCAGTGCGCGGCGCACATCGAACTCCTGATCGCTGAACAGGCACGAGCGCAGCATGCCGTCGGCGGTGAGGCGGGTGCGGTCGCAGCTCTCGCAGAACTTGCGGGTGACGGTCGCGATCACGCCGACGGTGGCGGGTCCGCCGTCCACCAGCCACTTCTCGGCCGGGGCCGAGGGGTCGGCGCGCCCGGCCGGGGTGAGGGTGAACCGGGAGCCCAGCACGTCGAGCAGTTCGGCGGCGGTCACCATATTGGCGCGCGCCCACTCGTGGTCGGCGTCGAGCGGCATCTCCTCGATGAACCGCAGCTCGCAGCCCTCGTCCAGGCACCAGCGCAGCAGATCCGGTGCGCCGGAGAGGTTTTCGCGCATGAGCACGGCGTTCACCTTGACCGGCGCGAGCCCGGCCTCGCGGGCGGCGCGGATGCCTGCCAGCACCGAGGGCAACCGGTCGCGGCGGGTGAGCCGGGCGAAGGCGTGCCGGTCGACGGTGTCGAGCGAGACGTTCACACGGGTGAGCCCGGCCGCGACGAGACCGCGTACGCGATGTTCGAGCCCGACGCCGTTGGTGGTCATGGCGATCGGCAGGCGCGGCAGCCGGGCGCGGCAGCCCGCGACGATCTGTTCGAGTTCGCGCCGCAGCAGCGGCTCGCCGCCGGTGAACCGCACCTCGCGCACGCCCAGCTCGCGCACCGCGAGGGTGACCAGGCGCACGATCTCGCCCGCCGTGAGCAGTTCGTCCTTCGGGATCGGCGGCAGCCCCTCCTCCGGCATGCAGTAGGTGCAGCGCAGCGAGCACTTCTCGGTGATCGAGACCCGCAGATCGCGCGCCACCCGGCCGAAACGGTCCACCAGCAGCGGCGTCTCAGGGCGTCCGTCGAGCGAGGGGCGCCCTGATCGCACGGCGGGGATGCCCATCTCGACCAACGTCACCCCTCCATTATGACCGGTCGACCGATTCGCCGTGGCACCCCGCCGCCGCGCCGAGAACCGGCGAGATCTCACAAACTCCCATGTCAGTACGTGAGATTCCGGTAGCGAGAGGTGCGCGGGCGGCGGGGGACGGTCGCCGGGCACGCGCGTGGCGGGGATAGGCTGACCGGTATGAAACACCGGTCGGCCGCAACCACGGCCCGGTCCGTCGACGACCACCGCGACCGCATCGAGCAGGTGCTGCGGCCGCTGGCCGCGCGCCGCGTGGAGTCGGTCGCGGTGCCGTCCGCGCTGGGCAGGCAGCTGGCCGAGGACGTCCGCGCGCCGATCGACCTGCCGGTGTTCCGCAACTCCGCGATGGACGGGTACGCGGTGCGCGCCGACTCCGTCGCGGTCACGCCCGTCACCCTGCCGCTGGCCGGCGTGGTGGCGGCGGGCGATCCGGGGCGGCCGCTGCCGGAGGGCGCGGCGCTGAAGGTGATGACCGGCGCGCCGATGCCGCCCGGCGCCGACTGCGTGGTGCCGGTGGAGGACACGCACGCCGACGGCGCCCGCGTGACGGTCGAAAGAGGCCGCAGCGCGGGCGAATTCGTGCGACTGCCGGGCGCCGACGTGCGCGCGGGCGAACTGCTCGTCGCGGCGGGTGTGGCGCTGAACCCCCGCCACATCGCCGCCCTCGCGGCCGCCGGACTGCCCACGGTTCCGGTGTTCCGGCCGGTGTGCGCGGCCGTGATCACCACCGGGGACGAACTCGTCGCCGCCGGTACGCCGCTGCGGCCGGGCCAGATCTACAACTCCAACGGCATCGCGCTCGCGGCCGCGCTCACCGCGAACGGGGTGGCGGTGCAGTCCGTCGAGCACAGTGTGGACGACCCCGGGGTGTTCGGCCGATTGCTCACGGCCGCAACGCGATCCGCTGATGTGGTGTTCACCACCGGCGGCGTCTCCAAGGGCGATTTCGAGGTGGCGCGCGATGTACTGGCCGCCCGCGGCGGCGAATTCGGGTCGGTAGCCGTGCAACCGGGTGGTCCGCAGGGGCTCACGGTGGTGGACGGCGTTCCGGTACTGAGCTTTCCGGGCAATCCGGTGAGCACCATGGTGTCGTTCGAGGTGTTCGCGCGCCCGATCCTGCGCCACCTCGCCGGTCTGCCGCCGGTGCGCGTCAGCACGGTCGCGCTGCTCGAGGACGTGCGCTCCCCCGCCGGGCGGCGCCAGTTCCTGCGCGGGCGGCTCACCGAAGGCGGCGTCACCTCGGTGTCCGGCCCTGGTTCGCACCTGGTGGCCGGGATGGCCAAGGCCGACGTGCTGATCGACGTGCCCGCCGAGGCCACCGACCTCCCCGCGGGCACTCCCGTGACGGTGCGGGAACTGTGAGCGCGCCGTCGGGGCCGCGGGCCCGCTGTGCCAGGCTGGTGTCATGAGTGAGCTGTCCCATCTCGACCGGGAAGGCCGCGCCCGCATGGTCGACGTGAGCGCGAAGGCCGACACCGTGCGCGTCGCGGTGGCGGCCGGGGCGCTGCACACCACGCCCGAGGTGGTGGCACTGGTGCGCGCCGACGGACTCCCGAAGGCCGACGTGCTGTCCACCGCGCGCCTGGCCGGAATCGCCGGTGCCAAGAAGACTTCCGAGCTGATCCCCCTGTGTCATCAGCTCGCGCTCTCCTCGGTGAAGGTGGAGTTCGGGTTCACCGGCGACACCATCACGATCGAGGCGACCGCGAAGACCAAGGGCCCCACCGGCGTCGAGATGGAGGCGCTCACCGCTGTCGCAGTGGCCGGCCTCACCCTGCACGACATGGTGAAGGCGGTGGACCCGGCGGCGGTGCTGAACGGGGTGCGGCTGCTCACCAAAGACGGCGGGAAGCGCGGACATTGGGAACGTCCCGGCGCCGAGCATCACGAGGGCGAAGGCACGAACGCCGCGGAGAGTCCGGGTCCCGGCGCGGACCATCCGCGCATCACAGCATCGGACCCCACCGAAAACGGCGGTCCCGCACCGCGATCCGCGGTCGTCGTGGTCGCCTCCACCCGTGCGTCGGCGGGCACGGCTACCGACACCACCGGCCCCGTGCTCGTGGAATGGCTGACGCGCCAGGGCTTCTCGGTGCGCGGCCCGCTGGTCTACGCCGACGCCGAGATCGCCGCCGGCCTCGCCGACGCGCTGAGCCCCGCCCCCGCGCTGGTGATCACCACGGGCGGCACCGGCGCCTCCCCCACCGACGCCACTCCCGAGGCGACACTCGCCCTGCTGGACCGGGAACTGCCCGGCGTCGCCGAGGAGATCCGTCGGCGTGGCGCCGAGAAGTTCCCGCTCGCCGCCCTCAGCCGGGGCGTCGCCGGACTGGCGGGCCGCTCGGTGATCGTGAACCTGCCCGGATCCCCCGGCGGCGTGAAAGACGGTATGGCCGTGCTGGAACCGCTGCTCGACCATCTGCTGGCCCAAGTGACCGGAGGCGGCGACCATGACCGCGCCTGAAAGCACCGTGCGGCTGGCCCGCATCAGCGACCAGCCGCTCGATCCCGCCGAAGTCGAGGCCGCCGTGACCGGGCCGGAGCACGGCGCGGTCGTGGTGTTCACCGGCAAGGTGCGCAACCACGATGGCGGACAAACCGTATCGGCGCTGGAGTACTCCGCGCACCCGCAGGCCGAGCGCTTCCTGCGGGAGTGCTGCGCGAGCGCGGCCGCGGCGAGTGGGCTGCCCGTCGCGGCGGTGCACCGCGTGGGCCCGCTCACCATCGGCGATCTCGCGATCGTCGTCGCGGTGGCCGCGCCGCACCGGGCCGAGGCGTTCACGGTGTGCGCGGCGCTGGTCGACCGGATCAAACACGAGGTGCCGATCTGGAAGCGGCAGCGCTTCGCCGACGGCATGTCCGAGTGGGTCAACGCCTGTGGGTGATGTCACGGCCGGCTGACAAGGTCGTAACCCGAATCCGATGACGGATCACATCCGGCGACGTTAGCGTTCTCGTCCGGAGTTGTTCCGCCCCGGACGGCAGGAGGACGCGTGGGAACCGATCAGGTGCTGCTGCATCGCTTCGTCATCTCGCAGCTGACGGCCGCCGGGCTGGACCGCGACCGATTGATCAAAGAGACCGGGCTACCGGTGTGGACCATGTCGGGCGACGACGTCCACTTGCCCAGCCAGACCTTCTCGCGCCTGTGGGAACTCGCGGCGCACGGCCTGGGTGATCCGGACATCCCGCTGCGGGTCGCGCACCGCTACGAACTGCGCAGCCTCGGGCTCTACGACTACCTGTTCGCCACCGCGCCGACGCTCGGCGAGGGGCTGGCCACCTGCGGGCCCTACGTCTCGGCGGTCACCACCAATCACCGCTTCGACCTGGTCACCCACGACGAGCACGAGACGGCGCTGTACCTGGAGATGATCGACGGCGAGGGCCTGGGCCGCGACCTCACCCAGCTGTGGGGGTTGAGCGCGGTGCTCAGCCGCGCGCGGCGCGTGGTCGACGGTCCGCTGGTGCCGCTGCGGGTCACGCTGCGCAGACGCGCGCCCGCCGACCACCGCGCCTACGTCGAGGTCTTCGGTACCGACGCCGTCGAATTCGAGGCCGACGCCGACGCCCTCGTCTTCCGCACCGCGGATATGTCCCTGCCGCTCACGACCGCCGATCCGGTGCTGGCGAAGATCCTGCGCCCGCTGGCGGCCGCGCTGCCGCCGCCACCGCCGCTGCCCTCGGCCTGGCCGCAGCGGGTCGCCGACGCCCTCGCCGACGCGTTCGCCGCCGGCGACACCTCGCTCGACGCCGTCGCCCGGCGCCTGGCCACCAGTCCGCGCACCTTGCAGCGCAGGCTCATGGAAGCGGGCACCACCTGGCGCAAGGAACTGGACCGGGCGCGCGCCGACCGGCTGCGCGCGGCCAGGGCGACGGGCCCGCTGAGCCGGTCCCGCCAAGCCCAGCTGCTGGGCTATTCCGACGCGGGCTCGATCCGGCGGGCCGCCCGGCGCTGGCGCGTCGAGGGCGGCGCGCGCCAGGCCGAACGCTTCGACTGAGCGGTAGTGGGTCACGGGCACCCGGCATATCGCCCGGTGCTCACACGCGCAGGAACGTGGCCGCGATACGCCAGAAGGTGGCGGCCTCGATGGCGCGGAAATCCCAGCTGTCGGCGATATCGCGGCTCGCGGCGACGATGGCGGGTACGTCGAAGTCGTGGCGCGTCGCCGTCCCTTTGGCCTCCAGGGCCGCGATCACGTAGGCGGTGGCGCTCTCCCAGGTCTCGGACACCGAACTCTCCCCTCACTCGCAGAACGAACGTCCGACCCATCCGGCCCCTCGCGCGGCGCAGTGCACCGACGCGGCGGCGGGCGTGCTAGCAGTGTCGCGGCAAACCGGGTGGCGCCGCCAGCACCGAACGCGCCAGCTCGCGGCAAACGCGCCAATGTGCGTACTCAGTGCGGCGTGTAGCGCCAAACGCCCAGCATGGCCCGCTCGTCGAGGGGGTCCTCGCCGGTGTGCACCGTGTCACGCAGACGCGCCAGCGCACGGTCGGCGGGCAGGCCCGCGCCGATGAGCACGAGGTTGCTGGCGCGCCGTTCGCCGCGCCGCCACGGGCTCGGCTCGAACACGATATGCCTGCCGACCATGTGCAGCTCGAACTTCCGGCGCTCGGCCGCGACGCCGAACGCCGCGAACCCCTTGGCGCGGAACAGTCCGCGCGGCGGGTCCTCCAGGAAACCGATCAGCGCGCGCGGGTCCAGATCGCGATCGCTGGTGAAGCTGACGCTGGTGTAGTCGTCGTGCAGGTGCTTGTGGTCCGGGTCGTTGTGATCGTGGTCGTGCTCGGCGAGCAACGAATCGAAGCTCAGCTGTTCGGCGACGCGCGGCTCGGCGCGCAGCGGCTCGTCGAAGAGCAGGCCGGGGTCGATGCGCCCGCGCGTGGTCGCGTACACCGGAACCTGCCCCACCAGGTCGGTCAACTCCGCGCGCAGGGCCTCGAGGTCGGCCTCGGGCACGCGGTCGGCCTTGTTCACCACGACGAGGTCGGCCAGGCGCAGGTGGGTGGCGAGTTCCGGGTGGCGGGCGCGGGATTCGCCGAACAGTTCGGCGTCGACCACCTCGACCAGCCCGCCGTAGCGGATGCGGGGGTTCTCGCTGCCGAGGACCATGCGGATCAGGTTGCGCGGCTCCGCGAGACCGCTGGCCTCCACCACGATCACGTCGATCCCGGCGCGCGGTTCGGTCAGGCGGGTGAACAGGTCGTCGAGCTCGGAGACGTCGACGGCGCAGCACACGCAGCCGTTGCCGAGCGACACCATCGCGTCCACCTGGCCCGCGACCAGCATGGCGTCGATATTGACGGCGCCGAAGTCGTTGACGACCACACCGATCCGGGTGCCGCGATTGTTGCGCAGCAGGTGGTTGAGCAGCGTGGTCTTGCCCGCTCCGAGGAACCCGGCGACGATCAGGACAGGTATCCGGTCAGCCACGCGGACCACCATAGCGGCCCGCGCGGCCGTGCTTTCCGGGTGAAGCCGCGCCGCCCGGTCAGTCGGTCGGCGAGAGCAGGGCGCTGGCGAGGGTGTAGGCCAGGTTGATCAGCTCGGCCGTGATCCTGGTGTCGTCCATGCCGAGCGCACCCGCGAGCGGCATGAGTAGTTTCATCACGGTGCCGACCAGCGAACTCGACTCGTCGGGCGAGGAGCCGGGCAGCGTGGGCGTCTTCGGCCGCAGCGGCGCCGAAGGCTCCGCACCGGGCGCGGGACGGCTCGGCGGCGCGAGTGCCGCCGGAACCTGTGGTGACCCGGGAGCTTGCGCGGCCGGGGTCTGCGGTTCGGAGGTCGGCGCGGCCTCCGGCTGCGGATCGGCGGGCGCCGGTGCCGAAGTCGGTGCGGCGGTGGGCGATTCCGGTGCGGCAGCCGGGGTGTCGGCCGGCGGCGCGCCGCCCAGCAGGTGGTTCACCAGACCGGTGGTGATGGCGACCGCGTGCTTCAACTGCCCTTCCGGGCTGCCGAGTTCGGTCGCGTCGTCGGCGTTGGCGCCGTTGCCCATCTCCACGAACACCAGCGGCACCCGGGTCAGCGCGGGGCCTGCGATATCGGTGCGGGTCTGCAATCCGTTCTGGATGCCCGCGTAGGTGGCGGCGGGGAAGCCGGCCGCGAGGTAGGCGTCGCGCACCGATTCGCTGAGCGCGCGACCCTCGCCGGACTGCGCCGCGTCAGCCTGGGAATCCGGGATCGGCAGCGCGGGCACGATGAGGTGGAAGCCGCGCTCGGCGGGCGGTGCGCTGTCGGCGTGGATGCTCACCGCGACGGCGGCGCCGGACTCGTTGGCGGCGCGGGCGCGCTCGTCGATGCAGCCGCCCCAGCCGGTGTCGTCGGCGCGGCTGAGCACCACGCGCGCGCCCAGGTGTTCGAGCGCGGTCTTGACCAGCTGGGAGACGTTCCAGTTGATGGTGTGTTCCGGCACGCCGTGCACGGAGGTCATACCGGTGGTCTGGCAGTCCTTGGTGCCGCCGCGTCCGTCGGAGACCTGTCTGCCGAGGTTCTCGGCGTGACCGGGGCCCTGGTGGCCGGGATCGAGGAACACCGTGGTGCCCGTGAGCCTGGCGGCGTTCTCGGGGGACACCGGTTCGGCCGACGCGGTGAGCGGGGCGATTCCGGCGAGGGTGACGGTTACCGCGGCCGTGACGGCGGTGGAGATACCGGCCTTGATGATGCTCGGCTTCATGTTCGGTCGGCGCCCCGGGACGGAGCACCCCTCCCTTCCCACTAGTAACACCAAACCCAGTGGTTCACTCTTGCAACGCCCGACACGGCGGGGCAACCCTGGTTACCGAACTGTTACCCGACACTCGGCCCGCATTCTGCCTGGTCAATCGGTATAGAGCGGGCTCGTCGGATGCGGATCAAGCCGCCCTGGCGACACATTCCCGCCGGTCCAGCAACCATTCCACCCCGAAACACGACCGCGCCCCCGGTGAATGTGACAGAAATCTCTTGAATCGAGGGACGGCGCGCCGGGACTCTGGTAGATCTGGCCTTCGAGACACGGGGATCTCAGCAGGTCAGCCGCCCGACTCGGGCGACACGCGAGCCGGAGGAGAACAACGTCATGCGTGCCAGCACGCTCTTGATCGCGGGCGCGATGGCGTCCGCGGCCACCCTGCTCGGGGCGGGCACCGCCGCCGCCCAACCCGCCACCGTCATGCCCGGCGACGGGCTCTACCTGGTGGGCGTCGACATCTTCCCCGGTGTGTGGGAGTCGCCGGGCACGCCCGACCCCGCCTACGGCTGCGATTGGCGCAGGCTGTGGAAGGTCGAGGGCGACAACACGAACATGAACTACATCATCGGCAACAACTTCACCCGCCTCGCCCCGGTGCGCGTGGTGATCAAACCGACCGACGTCGCGTTCAAGACCGAGAACTGCGGCGCGTGGCGGATGCTGCCCCCGCCGCCGTCCACGGGCTCAGCCGGCTTCTGAGCGGGGCGGCCCGCGCATTAGGGTCGCCGCATGACGAGGCAGAGGATTCTGATCACCGGCGCCAGCTCCGGGCTGGGCGCGGGCATGGCGCGGGCGTTCGCCGCCGAGGGACGCGATCTCGGGCTGTGCGCCCGTCGTACCGAACTGCTCGAGGAGTTGCGCGCCGAACTCACCGCCGCGCACCCCGGCAGCACCGTGGCGATCCGCGCGCTCGACGTGAACGACCACGCGGCGGTGCCGCGCGTCTTCGGCGAGCTGCGCGCCGAACTCGGCGGCCTGGACCGGGTGATCGTGAACGCGGGCCTCGGCAAGGGCGCGGTGATCGGCAGCGGGCGCGCCGACGCCAACCTGGCCACCGCCACCACCAACTTCGTCAGCGCGCTGGCCCAGGCCGAGGCGGCGCTGGAGATCTTCCGCGAGCAGAACGCCGGGCACCTGGTGCTGGTGTCCTCGATCAGCGCGCTGCGCGGGCTGCCGAAGAAGAAGGCCGCGTACTCGGCGAGCAAGGCCGGCCTGGCCGCGCTGGGCGACGCGCTGAGCACCGAGCTGGCGCGCACGCCGATCGCCGTCACCACTCTGCTGCCCGGCTTCATCGCCACCGATATGGCCGCGAAGGCGGGTGACGCGAAGCTGGTGGCGCCGCTGGACAAGGGCGTGACCGCGATGGTGCGGGCGATCGAGCGCGAACAGACCCGCGCGTGCGTCCCGGCCTGGCCCTGGCGCCTGATCGGCGCGGCGCTGCCGCATCTGCCCGCCGCACTCGTCGCGCGGATCGGCTGACTCGCCAGTTCCCGCCATCCCCGCGCGGATCGGCGCCGATTACCTCGCGGGTAATCGACCGGCGCGCCCGCGCCGGGCAGCATGGCCCCCATGATCGACGAGACCGGCACCGCCCTGTTCCATCAGTCCATGCCGTTCACCGAACGCCTCGGCGTCGAGGTGCTCGAACACGGCCCCGCCCTGGTGCGCAGCCGCCTGGCCTGGGACGAGTCGCTGTGCACGCTGGGCGGCGCGCTGCACGGCGGCGTCCTGATGGCCTTGGCCGACGCGACCGGCGCGGTGTGCGCGTTCCTGAACCTGCCCGAGGGCAAGCAGGGCACCACCACCGTGGAGTCCAAGACCAACTTCCTGCGCGCGATCCGTTCCGGGCACGCGGTGGCCTCGGCCCGCGCGCTGCACGCCGGCCGTTCGTTCATCGTGGTGGAGACCGAGATCCACGACGACGCGGGCAAGCTCGTCGCCAAGGTGACCCAGACCCAGGCCGTGCTCTGACCCGATAAGCCCTCCTTAAGCCCCTGTCAAGCCCCCCGAGGCATGGTTCTTCCGAGCCCGGCCGAACCTGCTCCAGGAGGGGGGAGCAGGAGCGGCCGGGCCCTTTCTCGCACGGCGTCCTTCGCACAGCCCCTCCGCGGCCCGCCCGCGCGGGATACAGTCTCGGCCATGCGAGTCCACGCCTACCCCACCGGCGCGGCCACACCGGTGGACGCCACGGCCGCCCGGGGGATTGCCGACAAGTACTTCCCCCGCCAGGCCGGGGACGAAATCACCACTGTCATCACGGAATTCGACACCTGTTTCGTGGTGTCGGGCGTACTCGGACCGCTCGCGGCGAACGGGGAAGGCGTGCCACCGCCGCTCGCGGCCGGCTCGATGTCGGTGATAGACAAGGAAACCGGCGCGGTGTCGCTGTGGCCGACCTATCCCGTCGCGTGGATCGCCGAACAGTACGCGAAGGCGCGTGCCGAAGGCGGGGTCGTCGTGGAGGACGCCTGGCCGAAGTAGCGGGTCAGCTCACCGGCACCGCCGCGCGCTCCGCGTCGGGAACCTCGGTGCCGCGCAACGACGTTCCCGCCGTCTCGCGCAGGTACGCCCAGGCCACCAGGCCGATCAGCGAGGCGCCCACCATGTACGCCGCGGGGAACAGCGACCACCCGGTCGACTCGATGGCGGCCTCGTTGACCAGCGGCGCGGTGCCGCCGAACGCGGCCGTCGACACGTTGTAGGCCAGCGCGAAACCGGCGTAGCGCACGTGCGTCGGGAAGATCGCCGGGAAGGTGGAGCTGATCGTGGCCAGCTGCGGCACGTACAGCAGGCCGAGCACGATGAATCCCGTGATGGCCCAGGCGGTTCCCTGCCCCATCAGCCAGTACATCGGCACGGCGGCCACCGCGAGACCCACCAGCGAGACCAGCCACAGCGGCCTGCGCCCGACGCGGTCGGAGAGCAGCCCGAAGAACGGCAGCACCAGCATCATCACGATCTGGCCGGTCAGCATCATGGCGGTGGTGCCCGATTCCGACATGCCGATGGTGTTCTGGAGATAGGTGGGCTGGTAGGTGAGCAGCGTGTAGTTGACCACGTTCAGCGCGATCACCAGACCGCCCAGGGTGAGCAGCTCGCGGCGGTAGCCGGTGACCAGCTCGCGCAGGCCGGTCGGCGGGTGCGGCTTCTCGGCGACCTCCTCGAACACCGGCGATTCGTCCAGCTTGGCGCGCAGGTACCAGCCGGTGAGGCCCAGCGGCACGGCGATCAGGAACGGGATGCGCCAGCCCCAGTCGTGCATGGCCTCCGACCCCAGCGCGAGCTGGCAGGCGAGCACCACGGCCGAACCGCCGACGAAGCCGGCGAGGGTGCCGAATTCGAGGAAGCTGCCGAGGAATCCGCGCCTGCGGTCGGTCGCGCATTCGGCCAGATAGGTGGCCGCGCCGCCGTATTCGCCGCCGGTGGAGAAGCCCTGGACCACGCGCAGCAGGATGAGCAGGATCGGCGCGAGCACGCCCACCGAGGAGTGCGTCGGCAGCAGGCCGATGAGGCCGGTGGCGGCCGACATCAGCAGAATCGTGGTGGCCAGCACCGCTTTGCGGCCGATGCGATCGCCGAGCGGGCCCCACACCATGCCGCCGAGCGGGCGCAGCAGGAACGAGATGGCGAAGCCCAGCATGGTGCCGAGGGTGCCGAGCTCGCCGGGGAAGAACGCGTCGGTGAGGTAGGTGGCGGTCGCGGCGTACACGCCGTAGTCGAACCACTCGGTGGCGTTGCCCATCGCGGACGCGGCCACCGACCGTTTCAGCGGCCTCGCCTCCTGTGCGCGGTCGGTCATCTCCGCCTCCTCACCCGATGCGCCCCGTGGGCCTCGATTCGTCGATCGGGCCCGGGCGCGACGAGCGGCCGGGCACGGAAGGAGGCGTTACCCGCCGCGGCGGAACCCAAACGGCGCGGGCCCGATCACCCGTTCGGCATCTACCCGCTCACCTGCGCGGCAACCACGAATTGTGACAGTGGTCATAGGGGCGTCAGAGCGGGGTGACGTAGGCGCCCGAGATGCCGCCGTCCACCAGGAACTGCGACGCGGTGATGAAGGAGGCGTCATCGCTGGCCAGGAACGCGACGGCGGCCGCGATCTCCTCCGGTTCGGCGAACCGCCCGACCGGGATGTGCACCAGCCTGCGCGCCGCGCGCTCCGGGTCCTTCGCGAACAACTCCGCCAGCAGCGGGGTGTTCACCGGGCCGGGACACAGCGCGTTCACGCGGATGCCCTCCCGCGCGAACTGCACCCCCAACTCGCGGCTCATGGCCAGCACGCCGCCTTTGGAGGCCGTGTAGGAGATCTGCGAGGTGGCCGCGCCCATCACCGCGACGAACGAGGCGGTGTTGATGATCGACCCCTTGCCGCGCACCAGCATGTGCTCGATGGCGTACTTGCTGCACAGGTACACCGACGTGAGGTTCACCTCCTGCACCCGGCGCCAGGCGTCCAGACCGGTGGTGCGGATCGAATCGTCCTCAGGCGGGGAGATGCCCGCGTTATTGAACGCGATGTCCAGGCCGCCGTACGCGGCGACCGCCGCCTCGAACAGGGCGCGCACCTGCTCCTCGTCGGTCACGTCGGCGCGCACGAACAGCCCGCCCGCCTCCTCGGCGGCGCGCTCGCCCGCGGCGGCGTCGATATCGGCGACCACCACCCGCGCGCCCTCGGCGGCGAAGCGGCGCACGGTGGCCAGGCCGATCCCGCTGCCGCCGCCGGTGACCACGGCGACCCGATCCTGTAAGCGCTGCAACGCATCTCCTTTCGTGGGATGGCCTGAACCACTCACTCGGTGGCGAGGAAGACGTTCTTGGTCTCGGTGAAGGCCAGCGCCGCGTCGGGGCCGAGTTCGCGGCCGAGCCCGGACTGTTTGAACCCGCCGAACGGCGTCCAGTACCGCACCGACGAGTGCGAGTTCACCGACAGGTTCCCGGCCGCCACCCCGCGACTCACGCGCAGGGCGCGGCCGAGGTCGTTGGTCCAGATCGAGCCGGACAGACCGTATTCGGTGTCGTTGGCCAGGCGCAGTGCGTCGGCCTCGTCCTCGAAGGGCTGCACCGTCACCACCGGGCCGAACACTTCTTCGGTGAGCACACGGGCGGTCGGCGAAGTGGGCAGCACGACCGTCGGCGGGTACCAATATCCCGGGCCGCTCGGGCAGTCACCGGTGAACGCCACTTCGCCCGGCGTGACGAATCCCGCGACCCTTTCACGATGCGCCGCCGAGATCAGCGGGCCCATCTCGGTGCCGTCCGCGCCGGGGTCACCGACCTGCACACCGCGCACCGCCGGTTCGAACAGCTCCAGGAACCGGTCGAACACACTGCGCTGCACGAGAATTCGCGAGCGCGCGCAGCAGTCCTGCCCGGCGTTGTCGAACACGCCGTAGGGCGCGGTGGCCGCGGCGCGCTCCAGGTCCGCGTCGGCGAACACGATATTGGCGCTCTTGCCGCCGAGTTCCAGCGTCACCCGCTTCAGCTGCTCGGCGCAGCCCGCCATGATCCGCTTGCCGACCTCCGTCGACCCGGTGAACACCACTTTGCGCACGGCGGGATGGGTGACGAACCGCTCCCCCACCACCGAGCCCTTGCCGGGCAGTACCTGGAACACGTCGTCCGGAATGCCCGCCGCGCGCGCCAGTTCGGCCAGGCGCAGCGCGGTGAGCGGGGTGAGTTCGGCGGGTTTGAGCACCACGGCGTTGCCCGCCGCCAGCGCGGGCGCGAACCCCCACGCGGCGATGGGCATCGGGAAGTTCCACGGCACGATCACGCCGACCACGCCGAGCGGCTCGTGGAAGGTCACGTCCAGCCCACCCGCGACGGGAATCTGCCTGCCGGACAACCGCTCCGGCATCCCGGCCGCGAAATGCAGGACGTCGCGGACGTTTCCGGCCTCCCACCGGGCGTTGCCCAAGGTGTGGCCGGAGTTCTCGACCTCGAGCCGTGCCAGTTCCCCGAGGTCGGCGTCGACCGCCTCGGCGAAGCGACGCAGCAGCCGGGCGCGGTCGCCCGGCGCCATCGCGCGCCACGACTCCGACGCGCGGACCGCCCGGTCGACGGCGGCGTCGGTCGCGGCCAGATCGGCGAGTTCTACTGTCGCCACGACCTTTTCGGTCGCGGGGTTCACCACCTCGGTGGTCACCATCCGTTCCACTCCTCTCCGCTCCCACCGGTCCGCCCGGACGCGGCGGCGACCAATCCCCGCACCAGCCGGTCGTCGTCCCGGTCGGCTTCCGGATGCCATTGGACGCCCACGAGGAATCCCTCGCCGGGCCGTTCGATCGCCTCGATCGTGCCGTCGTCGGCGCGCGCGCTCACCACCAGACCCGGCGCGAGGGCGTCGATCGCCTGGTGATGGTGACAGCGCACCGTCGCCTCGGCGCCGACCAGTCCCGATACGCGGGTGCCGCCGACGGTGCGCACCCGCACGTCTCCGAACGATCCCGGCCCGCCGGAGTGCTGCTCGTGCCCCACCACGTCCGGCACATGCTGGATCAGGGTGCCGCCCAACGCCACGTTGACCAGCTGCAGGCCGCGGCACACCGCGAGGATCGGCAGGCCCGCGGCCAGCGCGAGGGCGAACAGCGCGAACTCCGACTCGTCGCGATCGGCGCGGGTGTAGCCGAGCGCGGCGGGCGGGCGGCCGTAGCGAGCCGGCTCGATGTCCGCGCCGCCGGTGAGCAGCAGCCCGTCCAGCCGGTCCACCAGTTCAGGCCGCGCCACCCCGCCCGGCGGCAGCAGCACCGGGATGCCGCCCGCGCGCACCACCATCTCGACGTAGTCGTGGTGCAGGACGGCGGCGGGCACGTCCCAGTCACCGAACCGCGTCCGCTCGGCGTAGGTCGGCAGCCCGAGGACGGGACGGCGGTCGCCGTCAGAGTCGTTCGAAGCCACGCACCCGCTCCCAGTCTGTGACGGCCGCGTCGTAGGCGTCCAGCTCGACCCGCGCGGCGTTGCGGTAGTGCTCCACTACGTCGGCGCCGAAAGCCGTTCGAGCGACGGCGCTCTCACCGAACAGCTGCGCCGCCTCCCGCAGGGTGGCGGGCACCCGCGGACGGTGGGAGCGGTAGGCGTTGCCGTGGAACTCCGGCTCCAGCGGCAGCCGGTGCTCGATGCCGTGCAACCCGGCGGCGATCGAGGCCGCCACCGCGAGATAGGGATTCACGTCGCCGCCCGGGATGCGGTTCTCCACGCGCAGCGAGGGTCCCTCCCCCACCACGCGCAGCGCGCAGGTGCGGTTGTCGCGACCCCAGGCCAGGACGGTCGGCGCGAAGCTGCCCGGCACGAATCGCTTGTAGGAGTTGATGTTCGGCGCGAGGAAGTAGGTGAATTCGCGCAGGCAGTCCAGCTGGCCCGCGAGGAAGTGGCGCATGAGCGGGGACAGGCCGCCGGGGCCGTCTCCGGCGAACACCGGCGCGCCCGACCCGTCCCGCAGGCTCAGGTGGATGTGGCACGAGTTGCCCTCGCGCTCATCGTATTTCGCCATGAAGGTGAGGCTGCGGCCTTCCTGGGCGGCGATCTCCTTCGCACCGGTCTTGTAGATACTGTGGTTGTCGCAGGTGACCATGGCTTCGTCGAAGCGGAACGCGATCTCGTGCTGGCCCGGATTGCACTCGCCCTTGGCCGACTCGACATACATTCCGGCACCGGCCATCTCGTTGCGGATGCGGCGCAGCAGGGGCTCGACGCGGGCGGTGCCGAGCATCGAATAGTCCACGTTGTACTGGTTGGCCGGGGTCAGGTCGCGGTATCCGGCGCGCCAGGCCGCCTCGTAACTGTCGTCGAAGACCAGGAATTCGAGTTCGGTGCCGACGTAGGCGCGCAGGCCGTGCTCGGCCAGCCGGTCCAGCTGGCGGCGCAGCACCTGGCGCGGAGAGGCCACGACCGGTGCGCCCACGGGTTGTACGCGCTCCACATCGCACAGCACCAGCGCCGTGCCGGGCTGCCACGGCACCAGGCGCAGCGTGGTGAGGTCGGGGCGCAGGACGAAGTCGCCGTAGCCGGTGTCCCACGAGGACATCGCGTAGCCGTCGACGGTGGTCATCTCGACGTCGACCGCCAGCAGGTAGTCGCACGCCTCGGTGGCGTGCCCGACCACCTCGTCCAGGAAATACCGTGCCGCGCAGCGCTTCCCCTGGAGCCGCCCCTGCATGTCGGTCATCGCGACGAGCACCGTATCGATCTCCCCCGATTCGACCCGCGCGCGCAACTGCGTGAGTTCGAGCATCCCTGTTCGCATCACACGGCCCCTCTCGGCGTCGACCGTGCCTACGGTAGAGGAAGAGCTAGCGCCTGCGGCGTATTGCTTGGCATTTAGTGCCGTGGCAACAGGCGCAGGTAGTGGTTGCGTGGGGGTGGGACACGTAGTGGGGGCGGGCTACCGGCTGAGACGAACACGATCCCCGACATCACGAAACCCGCGCGGTGTTGCCGCGCGGGCTTCGCGGGGAGGCGTGCAGAAGGTAGGTGAGTTTCGCCAAAATCGGATCAACCCCACATGCGCGGGGAACAAACAACGTTTCCAGCGTGCAGCGGCGGGTCACCCCCGTGTCTGCGGGGAACAGCTTCCGACTCGGATCAGAGAACGCCCCAGGCCTGGAGGATATAGGTTACGTTCGCCAAAATGCCGGTAACCGTGTTCGCCAGGTTCAGCGCCGACGAGCCGAGATCGATGATGTTCACCGGATTCCTCCGTGGGTGGGAACTACTGGATCGATGTCCAATGTATCGACGCCATCCGACCACCCCTTTCCATCAAGATCACCACGTGGCGCGCGGAATCCCACCGATCACACTGGCCCGCAACGACTTACGGCCCTTACCCAATCCCGCCGTCCCGAAAAGTAATGTGATGCAGGTCATACTTATTCGGCGGGCGAATCCGGCATACGGAACACCGTGAGCGCCGCCGGTTTGCTCGTGAACACGAACTCCCGCCCGCTCGCGGCCACTTCACCGTCGGTGGCCAGGGCTACGGGCGCTCGCGCCGTCCGCACCACCAGCCGCTGCGCCTCCCGGTGCCGATACGCGGCCGAGGTGCCCAGCGTGCCGGTGAGCGTCGCCCAGATCAGGCGGGCCCGCGAGAGCGGCAGGTCGGCGCGCAGGTACCGCACGTCGAGGGTGCCGCGGTGCAGTTCCGGCCGCGACATCGGTACCTGGTCGGACGGGTGATAGCGCCCGTTGCCCACGAACAACATCCACAGCAGCACCGGCACGCCGTCCACGGTGGCGCGCACCGGACGGGCCCGCATCAGCACGCGCAGCATCGCCACGCCCGCGGCGGGCCATTTGCCCAGGCGCGGCCGCCAGCGGTCGCGCAGGCGCACGAAGCGCGGGTAGCCGCCCAGGCTCGCGGTGTTCACGAACACGCGCTCGCCCTCGTCGTCGTAGCGCACCGTCGCCGCGTCGAATCGGCACACCGATCCCGCCGCCAGCGCGGCCAGGGTCTTCTCGTGCGTCTCCACCCCGGCGTCCCTGGCGAAGTGGTCGAGGGTGCCGCCGGCGAACACCGCGAGCGGCAGATCGCGCCGCACCGCCACCTCGGCCACCGACGACACGGTACCGTCGCCGCCGAGCACGCCGAGGGCGACGACGCCGCCCGCCTCGATCGCCTCGTCCAGCTGCGCGCCGAGATCGCGGTCGGGATCCATCCGCAGGAACCGCGCCCGTGGCAGCCGCGCCCGCAAGCGGGCCTCGGCGAGCGCGGAATCACCCAGTCCGGCAAGGGGATTGGTCACCATCAGGAGTCCGCGCCCGTGCGGCAGCGGTTCGATGTTCTCGGTGACGCACTCGGTGGCGGGCTCGTCGTTGCGCACCGCCCACCAGCGATGCGTCGCCAGCGCGATGCCGGAGCCGAGCAGCGCGCCCGCCACGACGTCGGAGGGCCAGTGCACGCCGATGTGGACGCGCGAGTACGCCACCGCCAGCGCGACCGGCGCGACCACCGCCGCCGCGGCCGGACTCTCCAGCGCCACACCGGTGGCGAAGGCGGCGGCCGAGGCCGCGTGACCGGACGGGAACGACGAGGACACCGGCGGCGAGAGCGGCCTGCGCACGAACGGCACGGAGCCGTCGGGCGGGCGACGGCGCGGGAACAGCGGTTTGGCGATGCCGTTCGCGACGCCGCTGGCCAGCAGCGTCGCGAGCACGCCGCGCAGTCCACCGCGACGCACCGGTCCCGAGCCGAGCACCGCCATCGCCGCGCCCGCGGCCAGCCACAACTTGTTGTGGTTGGCCGAGGCGCTCAGATCCAGCAGGGCCCGGTCCGCGATCGTGGGCGGGACCCGGGCGCTGTGGTTCACCAGCCGGATATCCACCGCGTGCCAGCGCATTCCGGTCACTCCGCGCCGACGAGGAGCACGACCTTGCCCGGCCCTCGACCGTGCTCGGACTCGCGCTGTGCCGCACCCGCCCGCGCGAGGGGGAAGGTGCGCGCCGGGCCCGGCAGCCGGAACGCGCCGGCGGCCACCCGCTCGGCCACGTGGGCCAGCAACTCGGGAGAGCGCGGGCCCGGCGCCGAGGAGAAGGTGACGCCGAGTTCGGCCGCGGCGTCGTCGGCGATGGTGACGATGCGCTCGGTGCCGCCGCGCAATTCGATGGCCGCGGGCAACGCGCCGTGTCCGGCGGCATCGAACACGGCGTCCACGCCGCCGGGCGCGAGCGCGCGCACCCGGTCGGCCAGTCCGTCGCCGTGGGTGGTGGGGATCGCGCCGAGCGCGGCGACCAGATCCTGGTTGGCGGCCGAGGCGGTGCCGATCACGGTGGCGCCCGCCTCCCGCGCGAGCTGCGCCGCGATCGAGCCCACCGCGCCGGACGCGCCGTTCACGAGCAGGGTCTCCCCCGGTTTCGGTTCGAGCAGGGCCAGCACCTTCGCGGCCGTGCCCACCGCCACCGGCAGGGCCGCCGCGTCGGCCCACGCCAGGCCCGCGGGCTTGGGCGCGTAGTCGGTGACCACGGCGTACTCGGCGTACCCGCCGCGCGTCCAGGCGATCACCTCGTCGCCGACCGCGACGCCGGTGGCCAGCGGCCCGACCGCGTCCACCACGCCCGCCGCCTCGGCGCCGGGGAACTGCGGGAACGACGGCTCACCGAAAACCAGGGCCCCGGAACGGATCTTCCAATCCGCGGGGTTGACGCCCGCCGCGCGCACCGCGATGCGGACCTGCGCGTCCACCGGTTCGGGTGTGTCCACCTCGACCGTGCGCAGAACCTCCGGACCGCCGAATTCGTTGAACGCTATGGCGTGCATGTCACCTCCGTGCCGATCGACGTCCCCCACAATAGGCCGCCGCGCGACTAGGAAGCGCCCGGCAACCCCGACGGTCGCGGCTCCCGGTTCCGGACACCGCGGCCCAGCCAGGCACCCGCGGAGTAGACGATCGGGACGCTGATGATGCTGTACACACCGGCGGGCACGGCCATGCGGACATCGCCCAGCACGCTGATGGCGATGGTCATGGCCAGCACGCAGTTGTGCACGCCGATCTCCATCGCGCACGCCAGAGCCTGGGCGCGCACCACGCCGAACGCCTTGGGCACGAAGTAGCCGACCGCCAGGCTCGCGACGCACAGCACGACCACCACCGCGCCGATGTCGACCAGGTAGTCGACGATGTTGTTCCGTTCGGCGACCAGTGCCGCCACCGTCACGATCACCAGGAACAGCACCGAGAGCACGCGCACCGGCCGGTCCGAACGGTCGGCGAAACCGGGCCGCAGCCGCCGGGCGATCATGCCCGCGACGACCGGAACGAACACCAACGCGAACACCTGCGCGACTTTGGTGAACTGCATCCCCACCCCGCCCGTGCCCGCGGGGTCGAAGTATCCGAGCGCGATATTGGTGATGAGCGGCAGCGTCGCCACCGACAGCACCGAATTCAGCGCCGTCAGTGAGACATTGAGCGCCACGTCGCCGCCGAACAGGTGGCTGAGCAGGTTCGCGGTGGCCCCGCCGGGCGAGGCCATCAGCAGCATCACGCCCACCGCCAGTTCCGGCGTGACGTCCAGACCGGCCACCAGCCCGAACGCGAGCGCGGGCAGCACGATCACCTGGCAGCACAGCGCGACGAACACCGCGCGCGGATACCGGACGACGCGCAGGAAGTCCTCGACCGTGAGCGAGAGGCCGAGCCCGAACATGATGAACCCGAGCGCCAGCGGCAGCGCGACGGCGACCGGCCAACTCTCCACGGGGCACCCTCATCGGTCGAGGCCGCCGGCCACCCGACCGGGAGAACGCGACGATCCGAACAGCACTTGTTTCGCCCCTGTCTAGCACGCCGGAGTGTCCGGCGGCACCGGCCGACCGCCCACCGCGGCCGCCGAGGCATTTCCCGGCGAGTGAATCCGTGTTAACTTAATTCGGAATCACAGTTAACATAGTCGATCGGAGACAGCCATGAGATCCGCCGTGATCGTGGACGCGATCCGCACACCGTCGGGCAAGGGCAAGGCGGGCGGTGGCCTGTCCGAGATCCACCCGGCCACCCTGCTCGCCGGCGTGCTGGCCGAGCTGGTCGCGCGCAACGATCTGGACCCGGCGCTGGTCGACGACGTCGTCACCGGCTGCGTCACCCAGGCGGGCGAACAGGCCGGCAATATCGGCCGCACCGCCGTCCTCGCCGCCGGGTTCCCGGAGTCGGTGCCCGCCACCACCGTCGACCGCCAGTGCGGTTCCAGCCAGCAGGCCGCGCACTTCGCCGCGCAGGGCGTGATCTCGGGCGCCTACGACATCGCCATCGCCTGCGGCGTCGAATCGATGAGCCGCGCGCCCATGTTCTCCAATACGCAGGGCAAGGACGTCAACCGCGGCCCGCTGGCCCACCGCTACCCGGAAGGTTTTGTCCAGCAGGGCATTTCGGCCGAGGTGATCGCGGCGCGCTGGAAGTACGACCGCGCGGCGCTGGACGAGTTCGCGGCCCGCTCGCATCGCCTGGCCGCCGCCACCGCCGCGGCGGGTGGCTTCGACCGCGAACTCGTCGCGGCGGGCGCGCTCACCGCCGACGAGACGATCCGGCCCTCCACCACCGCCGAGGGGCTGGCGGGGCTGCGGCCCGCGTTCGCCGACGATCAGTACCTGACCCGGTTCCCGGAGATCGACTGGTCGATCACGCCCGGCAACTCGTCGCCGCTCACCGACGGCGCGTCGGCCGCGCTGATCATGGGCGAGGACACCGCGGCGAAGCTGGGCCTGCGCCCGCGCGCCCGCTTCCACTCCTTCGCCGTGCTCGGCGACGACCCGCTGCTCATGCTCACCGCCGTGGTCCCGGCCACCCGCAAGGTGCTCGACCGCGCCGGACTCGCCATCGACGACATCGACGCCTACGAGGTGAACGAGGCGTTCGCGCCGGTGCCGCTGGTCTGGCGGCACGAACTGAACGCCGATCCGGAGCGGCTCAACCCGCGCGGCGGCGCCATCGCCCTGGGACATCCGCTCGGCGCGTCCGGCACCCGCATCCTGTCGACGCTGCTCAACCACCTGGAGCAGACGGACGGCCGCTACGGGCTGATGACGATGTGCGAGGCGGGCGGGCTGGCGAACGCCACGATCATCGAACGGCTGTGACGCCCGGTGATTGAGCCTCCATCGACCGGGTAGGGCGCAACTGTCAGCCGACAACCCCGATCATGGAGGTACAGCGTGACGAAGCACGAGAGCGGATTCCGCGAAGGCGTCAAGGGCGTCGTCGAGGACGTCAAGGGCAAAGCCAAGGAGGCCGCGGGCACCGTCACCGGCAACGAGGACCTCGAACACGAGGGCCTGGCTCAGCAGGACAAGGCCGAATCCCAGCGCGAGGCCGCGCGGAAGGAAGCCGAGGCCGAGAAGGCCAGGGCCGAAGCGGATGTGGACGAGGCACGCCAGCGGACGCATCAGGACGACGACAAGCGGTAATCCCTTGCCGCACACGGGCGGACGGGTCCAAGCACCCGTCCGCCCCGTCGTTTGCTCAGCGGCCCGACAGCCGCTCGGCCACCGCACCGAGCCCGTCGGCGACGGCGCGGCGTTGCCCGGGGGTGAGCACGTCGATCAGCGCCCGCCGCACCGTGGCGACATGCCCTGGCGCGACCTCGGACAGGCGCTGCCGCCCGGCCTCGGTGAGCACCGCGACCACACCGCGCTCGTCGCCGGGGGCCGCGGTGCGCCGCACCAGCCCGGCCTTCTCCAACCGCTCGACCTGATAGGTCAGCCCGCTCTTCGAGGTGAGCAGCGCCTCGGCCAGATCGGTCATGCGCAGCGCGCCGTCCGGGGCGTCGGACAGCCGCACCAGCGTCTCGTACTGGGGGTGTGAGAGGCCCTCGCGCTTGAGGTGCTGTTCGACCTCGCGAGTGACCAGCGCGCCCGCGGCCAGGAACGCGTGCCACGCGCGCATCTCCCCCGCGTCCAGCCACTTCGGTTCGTCCACGGGCACCAGCCTAGCCCTGTTGTTCAAATTTGAACAAAGCGCTACAGTTGTTCAAACTTGAACGACTTCGGCAGGAGACCGGCATGTCCGACCGCGCACCCGTGCTGTACCTGTCCCACGGCGCGCCACCGCTGGCGGACCACCCGCACTGGCCCGCCGAACTGGCCGCCTGGGCGGGCGAACTCCCGCACCCCACCGCGATCCTGATGATCTCGGCGCATTGGGAGGCCGCGCCCATCACGCTCGGCGCCACCACGACGGTGCCGCTGGTCTACGACTTCAGCGGCTTTCCGAGGCACTATTACGAGGTGGTCTATCCCGCGCCCGGCGCGCCGGACCTCGCGTCGAAGGTGCGCGCACTGCTCGGCGGCCAGGTGCACGACGCACCCGGACGCGGGCTCGACCACGGCGCCTATGTGCCGCTCAAAGAGATGTATCCGGCAGCCGACGTGCCCGTGTTGCAGATGTCGCTGCCCACGCTCGATCCCACCGAACTGTTCGCGATCGGGCGCACCCTCGCGCCGCTGCGCGACGAGGGCGTGCTGATCGTCGGCAGCGGCTTCTTCACCCACAACCTGCGCGCGCTCACCCCCGACGACGAGCACGTCCACGCGTTCACCGCCGAGTTCGACGACTGGGGCGCCCGCGCGCTGGCCGAGGGCGATCTCGACTCGCTGCTCGACTTCCGCCACCGCGCGCCGGCGCCGCACCTGGCGCATCCGCGCACCGAACACTTCGCCCCGCTGTTCGTGAGCCTCGGCGCGGGCGCGGACGATCTCGCGACGCTGCGCACGCCCGTCGACGGCTACTGGCTCGGCATGGCGCGCCGCTCGATCCAGCTCGGCTGAATCCCCCTGTCCCACAACTGAACACCAACACCGGCTCCGGCCGCAACGAAAGGACTCGACCATGACCACACCGGCGACGACCACCGCGCCCGGCGACATCGGCATCGACCTGGGCCTGCTGGTACTGCGCCTGGGCGTCGGGCTCACCATGGCCGCGCACGGCGCGCAGAAACTGTTCGGCTGGTTCGACGGCGGCGGCATCGACGGCACCAGCCGGTTCTTCGGCTCCGCGGGCTACCCGGCGTCGCGGTTCTTCGCCATCGTCGCGGGCGTCACCGAGACCTTCGGCGGACTGGCGCTGGCGCTGGGCCTGCTCACCCCGCTGGCCGCGGCCGCGATCCTGGGCACCATGCTCAACGCGATCGCGGTGAAATGGGGCGGCGGCTTCTTCCTGCCCGAGGGCATCGAGTACGAACTGGTGCTCACCCTGGCCGCCGCCGGACTCGCGCTCACCGGTTCCGGCCGCCTCGGCATCGACGGGTTCGCGGGCCCGCTGCGCACCCACCGCCTCACCTACGGTGTGGGCGCCGTCCTGCTCGGCGTGGTGACCGCGGGCATCGTCCTGCTCATTCGCAACTGACCGTGCGCCGGCGCGGCGGGTCGCGCGGTCGACGCGGGTACCAAAGAAGTGGTACGACTGCACCGGGAACGATGCGCCCGTCGCCGGCGGGGTACTACGGGACGTAGAATCACCCGCACCACCGGACGAGGCGAGGGCACATGGTGAATCCGCGGGCGACCAACGACGATCTGACCGCGAAGGCGCGCATCAGGAACGCGGCCATGGACCTGTACGCCCAGTACGGCGCGGAGCGCGTCTCGCTACGCGCCGTCGCCGCCGAGGCCGGGGTCACCCTCGGCCTGGTGCAGCACCACTTCAAGACGAAGGCGGGCCTGCACGCGGCGGTGGACCAGTTGATCGTCGACTTCTTCGCGCACGCGGTGGCCTCGGTGCCCGCCGAGGGCTCGACCGCCCAGGTGGCGGCGGCGCGCGACGCGGCGGTGCGCACGATGCTCGCCGAGAACCCGGCCGTGGTGAACTACGTGCGCCGCGCCGTGCTCGAACCCAACGACGCGCGATTCGAACTGCTGGAATCGCTGGTCGACCTGACCCGGCGTGAGATCACCGCCCTGCGGGACGCGGGCGTGGCCTCCACCGATCGTCCCGAGTCGGCGCAGATCGTCACCGTGCTGGTGCGCCAGCTCGGCGAGCTGCTGCTGGCGCCGCTGGTGGACGCGGTGTGGGAGCGGGTGGCCGCGCCCGGCGAGCCGGGCAAGCCCCGGCTGGTCATCTCCGTCGAGCACTGAGCCGGGCCGCTACCGTCGAATCATCGCTACCCTCGAATCATGTCGTCCCTCGCGCCACCCGCGGCCGGCATCGACGTGCGGCGGGTGGCGGACCTGCTCGCCGGCCGCCCGGTCGCGGTGCTCACGGGCGCCGGGTTGTCCACCGACAGCGGCATTCCCGACTATCGCGGCCCCGGCTCGCCCCCGCGCACGCCGATGACCTACCAGCAGTTCGTGGGCGATCCCGTCTTCCGCCAACGGTATTGGGCGCGCAATCACGTCGGGTGGCGGCGCATGGACGCCGCGCGCCCCAACGCGGGCCATCGCGCGCTGGCGCGGCTGGAGCGCGCGGGCGTGGTGACCGGGCTGATCACCCAGAACGTGGACATGTTGCACACCAAGGCCGGCCATCGGGGCGTGATCGACCTGCACGGCGTCTACGCCCGGGTGCGCTGCCTGGACTGTTCGGCGCTGATCTCGCGGATGACGCTGGCCGAGCGCCTCGACGCCGCCAACCCGCACTTCGCCGAACTCGCGACCGCCACCGGCATCGAGGTCGCACCCGACGCCGACGCGGTGGTCGCCGACACTGCGACCTTCCGCATGGTGGACTGCGCCCGCTGCGGCGGCCTGCTCAAACCCGATATCGTCTACTTCGGCGAGAACGTGCCGAAGGACCGGGTCGCCGCCGCGTTCGACATGGTGGACCGGGCCGGGGCGCTGTTGGTGGCGGGGTCCTCGCTGACGGTCATGTCGGGGCTGCGGTTCGCGCGCCGGGCGGCGGCCAACGGATGTCCCATAGTGATCGTCAACCGGGGCCGCACCCGGGCGCACGATCTGGCCACCCACACCGTCGACGCGGGCTGCTCCGAAGTGCTCACCGCGCTCGCCACCGAATACGCCGCCTGAGCGCAACCGGTCCGCGGCCGTTCGCCGTGTAAGACTGGGCGGCGTGAGTGAGCGCGAAGAGCCCACATCGGGGGCAATCGGCAAGGACACGGCCCCGGATCGGGGAGCCGTCATCGGTACCGGCTTGTTCTGGTTGGCGAAATGGTCACTGTGCGTGGTCGCGATCGCGGCGGGCGCGTGGGTGCTCGGCTGGGTCGTCGCGAAGCTGTGGGTGGTCGTACTGCCCGTCGCGCTGGCGATCGTCGTCGCGACCGTGCTGTGGCCGCCCACCCGGTGGCTGATGAAACAGGGACTCAAGCCCGCGCTGGCCGCCACACTGACGCTGCTCGGGTTCTTCGCGATCGTGTCGGGCGTGATCGCGCTGATCGTGCCGTCGGTGGTGGATCAGGCTCCCCAGCTCGCCGACAAAGGCACCGCGGGCGTCAACCAGGTCCGCGACTGGCTGCAGGGTCCGCCGCTGAACATCCGTGACGAACAGCTGGATTCGGCGGTCGAGGCCATCGTCTCGCGCCTGCAGTCCAGCGCCGAGACCATCGCTACCGGCGTGTTCACCGGCGTCACCACCGCCACCTCGGCGTTGGTCACCCTCTTCCTGGTGCTGGTCCTCTCGTTCTTCTTCATCAAGGACGGGCCCCGGTTCCTGCCCTGGCTGCACAACGTCACGGGCTCCAAGGGCGGCAGGCACTTCGAGGCCGTGCTGAGCCGGATCTGGGACACCCTCGGCGGATTCATCCGCACCCAGGCGCTGGTGAGCCTGATCGACGCCGTGCTGATCGGCGCGGGCCTGGTGATCCTCGGCGTGCCGCTGGCCATGGTGCTGGCCGTGCTCACGTTCATCGGCGGTTTCATCCCGATCGTCGGCGCGTTCGTGGCGGGCGCGCTGGCGGTGCTGGTCGCGCTGGTCGGCAACGGCTTGACCACCGCGCTGATCGTGCTCGGCATCATCATCGCGGTGCAGCAGTTCGAGGGCAATGTGCTGCAACCGATCCTGCAGAGCCGCTCGATGCAGTTGCACGCCGTCGTGGTGCTGCTGGCGGTGACGGCGGGCGGCGCGCTGTTCGGCATCGTCGGCGCGTTCCTGGCCGTGCCCGTGGCCGCGATCGTCGCGGTGGTACTGCGCTACGTCGGCGAGCAGATCGACACGGCCACCGCCCCACCACCCGAAGTCACGGACGAACCGGAACCCGAACCCGCCACCTGACCCGCGGGCCTTCGCTCCGGCGAACTCATTCCGGTGCCGCGAGTCGCGCGGCCTGGTCGCGCAGTACCGCGGTGGTGCGGGTGACCCAGGTGGCGATCACGCCCAGTTCCTCGGGCGTGAACGTCGCCGACACTGCGGCCATCGCCGCGCGCAGGTCGGCGAACGCGCGCCCGTAGCGGGGATTGGCGATCGGGCGGGCGGTGAGCACCGAGCGGCGGCGATCCGCGTCGTCGCGGGTGCGCTCGACCAGCTCGGCGGCGACCAGGCGGTCGGCGATCCCGCTGACCGCCGCCGGGCTCAGCGACAGCCGGCGCGCCAGTTCGCCGCCCGACATCGGGCCTTCGCGGCCGAGCACGCCCAGCGCTTTGTGATCGGTGGCGGACAGCCCCAGCAACGCACCCACAGCCTCGTGGAACACGACGACCGCGTCGCTGAGTTCGGCGCCCATCCGGTTCCCGATATCAGGGTTTTCCACCATGGTGCCATCGTCACGGGCGGCATATCCTTCAGTCAACTGAATCTTTCAGAAAAGTGAAGGAATTGCCATGGACGTAGCGACGGCCGCCCGGGTGTTCACGGACGCGATCCGGTTCTCGATTCGGCACTATCCGGTGATCTTCTGCTGTGGCGCACTGGTTTCGGCGCAACGGTTCCTCGCCGTCGGCGGCGGCGACCGGTTCGCCTTCGCCGGCGGCGTGGCGGGTGAGCTGTTCACGCTCGCGGTGCGCCTGGCGTTCCTCGGCTGGGTGATCGCGACGGTGTTCCGGCCACGGGTGCCGTGGCGGACCGCGGCCGACCGCCTGGGCGAGGCCTTCCGCGACCGGACGCGCTTGCTGCTCGCGTCGGCGGGCATCCTCGTGGCGCTGGCCGCGGTGTTCAAGGCGCTGCCGTGGATCGTCGCCACCTCGTTCGTCGAACCCGACGGGCGCGACACGTTTCTCGCGTGGGAGCTGGCGGTCAAGAACGTCACCGTCATCCCGTTCACGATGATCTGGATCGCGTTGCTCGTCCGCGAGATCGTCTACGACGGAAGCGAATCCGTGCCGAGGCGGGTCACGCCGGAACCAGGGCGCCGTCGAGGAATTCGCTGATCGCCGGCCAGGTGGTGTCGGCCGCTTCGGGGGCCGCCACCGAAGGTCAGCGCCCAGCCGTGGCCGAGCGCGGTCGCCAAATCGGGAATGGTGAAGGCCTTCCGTCCGGTCTTGCGTGCCCGAGTCCCAGCGTGAATGTCGCACCCAGCTCAAATAGGTGTTACTCGCGGTAACAAATTTCGTGGCCGATTTCACCGTCCCCCGGCGATTCGCCGCGCGATCGGGTGCCGAGGTGGTCCAATTGATGACCATGAAGACGCTGGTAGGAGCGGTTGCGACACTGACGGCGATCGCGTGTTCGGCGATGGCGGCGCCCGCCGCGCACGCGGCGCCGGTGTGTCCGGGCGCCGGGCAGCCGACGCTGCTCTCGGCCGTCGTCGGCGGCGCGCTCGAAGGGCTCACGGTGGACGCGCGCGGCCGCGCCTTCACCACCGACGCGCTGACCGGGCGCGTGTTCCGCATCGACGCGCCCGGCGCGGCGCCGGTGCCCCTCGCGACGGTGCCCAGCGGCGGTGCGGGCGCGCTGGCGTGGACGCCCTCGGGGCGCCTGCTCGTCGGCTACGGCGCGGACCCGCGCGTGGTGGTGGGCGACACGCTGCGGCACGCGGGCATCGTGGAGGTCGATCCCGACACCGGGGCGGTCGCGCCGTACGCGGCGGGACTCAGCGCCGCCAACGGCATGGCGGTGGCGCGCGACGGAACCGTCTACGCCACCAACGATTTCGGCGTGCTCGTCGGCCGGGTGGCGCCGGACCGCGCGGTCCAGGCGGACTGGACCACCCTGCCCAGCGCCAACGGCGCGGTCCTCGACCGCCGGGGTGAATTCCTCTATGTGGGACGCACTTTCGCCGACCCCGGGGTGAGCCGCATCCCGATCGCCGCGCCCTGGGCGCCGCAGTCCCTGCTCGATCTCGGCGGCGGTGACGCCTTCGCCGCGCCCGACGGCCTCACCCTCGATTCCCTCGACCGCCCGGTCGTCCCGTTCAACACCGCGGGCCAAGTGGTCCGCCTCGACGCACCGCAGTCGTACTGCGTCCTTGGCTCGGGCAACCCCTTCACCACCGTCGTCACCTACGGCCGCGGCGAGCGGGGCTTCTCGGCGGGCCGGCTCTTCGGCGCGACGTTCACCGGCGTCGTCTACGAGATCCCCGGCGGCTTCGATCCGGCCGCGACGACCGCCGCGCCCTGAGTCGCGCGACCCGTTCCGTCCGACCACCCGCCGGACTACCATGCAGGAGAGGACCACTCGAGTCGCACGCGCTACCCACACCGGCCGCCTCGCCTCGCCCGCCAGCGGGTCGCGGGGCTCCAGTCGATCGGCGCCGCCGCCCCGCCGGTCGTTCGTCCGACCTCGCCAGGAGGACGCATGTCCTACCCGCTCCATTCGAAGATCTGCCTGACCGAAGCGGGGTGCGTCTGCCCCGCGATCACCCTGTTCCTGGTGCCGGAGCCGCTGATGCCCGGCGGCAGCGTGCTGCACCTGCTGGAACAGGCCGTCGTCACCGATCCCGACGCGCCGCCGCAACCCGATGTCGCGCTGGTGGCATCGGTGGAGACGCCCGCCGAACCGGAGCGTCCCGAGCCCGCGGTACGTCCCGAACTGCGCGCCTTCGCCGCCGCGCTCCCCGACCCCGACCGCGTCCGCGCGATCCTGCGCGACCACCTGATCCTCGACCCCTACGGCCTCGATCTCGGCGATCGCGCCGAACTCACCCGGCTCGCGCTGCTGCCCGAACGCCGGATCGGCTTCCGCCGCACCGAGGACTTCCAGGCCGACTCGATGCGGCGGGCGATGCTCGCCGTCTACCGCCACTTCGGCCTCGACCAGCGCGTCCCGCTCGTCTACCACGGCTACGCCGACCCGGCCGCCGGCTGGTTCGGCCTGCGGACCGCCGCGGCCTGACTCACCCCTCGACCGCACTCCACACGTCGGGGCGCACCACCCGCGTGCTGCGCCCCCACACGTCGAGCACATGCCCGAACAGCTTGTCGTGGCGCAGCGTCACGGTGCGCTCGGCCGCCCGCAGCCCGGGGTGCGCGGACACCAGCGCGGCTTCCAGGCGCGGAATATCGCCCAGGCCGTGCAGATTCGCCTGGACGAGCAGATTGTGCGGGCCGCTGACCGCCGCGCAGTTGCGGGTCTGCGGCCACCGCACCACGGCGTCGCCGATCTCGGCGAGCCGGTGGGCGGGCACGTCCGACCACAGCGTCACCGCCACCGGCCAGCCGCCCAGCGGCCTGGCGAAATCGCAGCGGAACCGGATCAGTCCCAGCGACACCAACCGGTCGAGCCGACGTTTGACGGTCGACGCCCCGACCCCGAGCGCGTCCGCCACCGCGCTGTGCGTGGCGCGCCCGTCGTCGGCGAGCACCGAGAGCAGCGCCCGATCCAGCTCTCCCAAGACGGCCGAGCGCGCGGGCGCCGCGGCGGGTGCGCCGCCGCTGAGTTCGGCGCGCTGTTCGGGCGCGAGCGCGTCGATGCGCCAGCTCCCGCCCTCGGTGAACATGTGCGTGACGATCCGCGCTCGCACCGCCGTGACGTGCTCGACGGCGGGCAGGGTCTCGAGGGTGTAGTGCGACATGCTCGCGAGATCGGCCGTTGCGACGGTGGCCAGCAGGGTGGCGCTGCCCGCGCACCGCTCCACCGTCACCGCGTACGCGTGGTCGCACAACGCCCGGCTCACCGTCGAAGCGGCGGCCGCCGTGCAGTCGATCTCGACGTAGGCGACGGTCACCTGGTCGAGCAGCCGCGGCCCGGGTGACGGCCCGACCCACGCCGCCCCGCGCGCGGTGAGCCGCTGCCAGCGCCGCGCGAGCGTCACCGGATCGGCGCCGAGCACCCGCCCGAGTTCGGTCCAGGAACCGCGCGGGCGCAGTTGCAGGGCGTGGATCAGCGCGAGCTCGTCCTCACTCAGCAGATCGGCGGAATTCTGCATATTCTTCGCCCTTCCGCACGATTCCTGCGATTCAACGGCCGCGACAACCGGATATCTCATGATCGTGCCACAGCACGGAAAGGCGCGGCACCCATGGCATTCGGCGACTACCAGAACGAGATCTACCTGCGCGGGCTCGGCGGCATCGCGCCGGAGTACCCGATGACCTTCGCCGATCTGGAGGAGCGGGCGCGGGCCGCGCTGCCGCCGGGCATCTGGTCGTACGTGGCGGGTGGCGCGGGCGACGAGCACACCCAGCGCGCGAACGTCACGGCGTTCGACCGATGGGGATTGGTGCCGCGCATGTTCGTCGGTGCCGCCCAGCGCGACCTCTCCGTCGACGTGTTCGGAACCACCTGGCCCGCACCGGTTTTCCTGGCACCGATCGGCGTGATCGGCCTGTGCGCGCAGGACGGGCACGGCGATCTGGCCACGGCCCGCGCCGCCGCCCGCACCGGGGTGCCGATGGTGGCGTCCACCCTGTCGGTCGACCCGATGGAGGACGTCGCGGACTCGCTCGGGGAGACCCCCGGCTTCTTCCAGCTCTACACTCCCACCGACCGTGACCTCGCCGAGAGCCTGGTGCGCCGCGCCGAGCGGGCCGGGTACCGGGGCATCGTCGTCACGCTCGACACGTGGGTCACCGGCTGGCGCCCGCGCGATCTGAGCACGGCGAACTTCCCGCAGCTGCGCGGGCACTGCCTGGCCAACTACTTCACCGACCCGGTGTTCCGCGCCGCGCTCCCCGCGCCGCCCGAGGAGCAGCCGCAGGCCGCGGTGCTGCGCTGGGTCCAGGTCTTCGGCAATCCGCTCACCTGGGACGACCTGCCGTGGCTGCGCGAACTCACCGACCTGCCGCTCATCGTCAAGGGCATCTGCCATCCCGAGGACGCCCGGCGCGCGAAAGACGGTGGCGTGGACGGCATCTACTGCTCCAACCACGGCGGCCGCCAGGCCAACGGCGGCCTGCCCGCACTCGACGTGCTCGCCGAGGTGGTCGCCGCCGCCGACGGCCTGCCGGTGCTGTTCGATTCGGGCGTGCGCGGCGGCGAGCACATCGTCAAGGCGCTCGCGCTCGGTGCCGCGGCGGTCGGCGTCGGCCGCCCCTACGCCTATGGGCTGGCGCTCGGCGGCGAGGACGGCGTCGTGCACGTGCTGCGCTCGCTGCTGGCCGAGGCCGATCTGACCATGGCCGTCGACGGCTACCGCACCCCCGCGGAACTCACGCCCGACGCACTGCGCCGCGTGCTCTGAGCGCGGGGCTGCGCGATCTACGTGAGAACGCGCGCCGGACCGCTCGGTCCGGCGCGCGACCGGTCTCAGCGCACGCTGACCGTGGTGGGCAGGCTCGCGAAACCGCGATTGTTCGAGGAGTGGATGCGGCGCAGATTCGCCGGGTCGATCTCGTAATCGGTGATGGTGGAAGCGATTTCGCCGAGCGCGATGCGCAGCTCCAACTGGGCCAGGTTGGCGCCGAGGCAGTGGTGGCGGCCGCTGCCGAACACCAGCGCCCGCGAGGTGTCGCGGTCCAGATCGAAGGCATCGGCCGCGTCGAACACCTCGGGGTCGCGATTCGCCGAGCCGGTCAGCAAGAGGATGCGCGCACCGGCCGGGATGTCGACGCCGTGCAGCGAGACCGGCGCGGTGGTGGTGCGCAGCTGGGATTGGGTGGCCGGGTCGTAGCGCATGGCCTCGTCGATCCAGTCGCCGATCCTGCCGTCGAGCGCCGCGCGGCGCTGATCCGGGTGCTGCCAGGCGGCGTGCCAGAGATTGCCCAGCGTGAGCATGGTGGTCTCGATGCCCGCGCCGACGAGCAGGATCAACACGCCGACGATCTCCTCCGGGGTGAGGCGATCGTCACCTTCGGCGGCGGCCAGCAAACCCGAGAGCAGATCGTCGCGGGGCGACTTCGCGCGCTCGATGGTGAGTTCGGTGTAGTAGCCGACGAGCGCGCCGATCGCCTGCATCGCCTCGGGGCGCAGATCGGTGGACTCCTCCTCGGTGTACATGATCTCGGTGCCGAGCTTGCGCAGCATCTCACGATCGGACTCGGGCACCCCGACCAATTCGGAGATCACGTCGGTGGGGAACGGTCCGGCGAAATCCGCTATGAGATCGAAACTTTCGCGTTCCAGCAGCGGCTCCCACAGCCCGCGCGCGATCTCGCGCAGGCGCGGCTCCAGGCCCTGCACGCGCTTGTTCGTGAACGCCTTGGTGACCAGTCCGCGTAGTCGCGTGTGCTTCGGCGCGTCCATCGCGACGAACGAAAAGAACTGTTCCGCTTGGGGTCCCCAGAACGCGGGCTCCATCCGCAATCCGTTGGCGCTGGAGTATGTGTCCGAATCCCGCAGCGCCGCAAGAACATCGGCGTACCGGGAGTAGGCGTAGAAATCGTCCTGCGCGTTCCGGAAGACCGGCGCCTCCTCGCGCAGCCTGGCGTAATAGGGGTAAGGGTCGCGGTGGACGTCGAAGTCGTAGGGGCTGTACTGCAACTGCATGACGGAGCCTTCCGGGGGCCGTGCGAGGGCAGCCCTCGCAACCGGTTCGCAACTCGAGCTGACATGATGACCCTAGTCGAGACGAAGTGAGGACGCGGTGGACTCGGAATCGGCGGCAGCCAGGATTGACACCTCCAAACCGCATCCCGCGCGGCGGTACGACTACTGGCTCGGCGGCAAGGACAACTACCCCGCCGACCGGGACTCCGCCGACGCGGTGGCCGAGGCGTTCCCGACGGTCCGCCTCTCGGCCGTGGAGAACCGCAGCTTCCTGCGCCGGGTGGTCACCTACCTGGCCGCCGAGGCGGGCGTGCGCCAGTTCCTCGACCTCGGGACCGGCCTGCCCACCGCGGGCAACGTGCACGAGATCGCGCAGAGCATCGCGCCCGAATCGCGCATCGTCTACGTCGACAACGACCCCATCGTGCTGGTGCACGCGCGCGAACTGCTGAACTCCTCCCCCGAGGGCGCGACCGCCTACCTCGACGCCGACGTGCGCGATCCGGGCGGCATCCTGCGCCACCCCGATCTGCTGCGCACCCTCGACCTCTCCCAGCCGGTCGCGCTGATGCTGGTGGCCGTCATGCACTTCATCACCGACGACGAGGGCCCCTACGGGCTGGTGCGCGAACTCTGCGAGGCCCTCGCGCCGGGCAGCCACCTGGTGATGACCCACGCGACCAGCGATCACCTCACCGACGAGGACCTCGCCGAGGCGAACCTCGCCAACAAGCGCAGCGGGGTGCCGTTCCAGCTGCGCTCCACCGAGGAGTTCAAGCAGTTCTTCACCGGCTTGGACCTGGTGCCGCCCGGTATCGGCTCCATCCTGACCTGGCGGCCCACCGAATGGCGGCCGCACCCGCGCCCCGAGGCCGTCTCGATGCTCGGCGCGGTCGCGCGCATCCCCTGATCAGGTCGCGCGGCGGGCGCGGGCGCGGCGTTTGCCCTCGTGCATGGCCTGCACCCGGGCCACGGGAATGGTGTGGCCCTCGGCGACCAGGTCGGCGGGCAGTTCCTGCGGCGCGGGCATCTCCTCGGCCCACGGGTCGCGCTCGCCCAGGCGTCGCGGCGCGGTGCGCAGGGTGAAATCGGCCGGGGTGGCGTCGGCGAGGTCGGCCCAGCCGACCGGGTACGAGACCGGCACACCCGGCCGGATGCGCGGGCTGTAGGCCGAGACCACGGTCGCGCCGCCGGACCGGGTGGAGTCGAGGAACACCTTGCCCTCGCGGTCGTCGCGGATGAACGCGGTGGTGGCCAGCGCCGGGTCGAGGCGTTCGGCGCGGGCGGCCACGGCCCTGGTCGCGGCGGCCGCGTCCTCGATCGGAATGCCCGCCACGATCGGCACGAACACGTGAACGCCTTTGGCCCCACTGGTTTTCACCGCGCCGTCCAAGCCGTCGGCCTGGAGCGCGGTCCGGATGAGCTCGGCCGCGCGCACGGCGTCGCGGAACGTCTGGCCGGGTGAGGGATCGAGATCCAGCACCAGGTGTGTCTGCCCGGCGGAATAGTCGGCGAGCAACAGCGTCGGGTGATATTCGACCGCACGCTGATTGCCGAACCACACCAGCGTGCGCACGTCGTCGCACAGCGCGTATGTCACGTCGCGGTGGGAACTCTCGGCCCACACCGTCACCCGCCGAACCCACTCCGGAGTGTATTTGGGCAGATTCTTCTGCATGAACGGCTCCTGGCCGGGCCGCACCCGCACCACCGACAGCGGCCGGTCGCGCAACTGCCGCACGAACCGCTCACCGACCGCCTCCAGATAGTCGATCAGATCCCGCTTCGTCGCGTCCGCCCCGTCGAACAGCGGCTGGTCGAGATTGGTCAGGGTCACGCCCGCGCGCACCTCGTCGCCCATCGCCCCACCATGCCCGGCCCCACCCGACCGGTCAACCCACCGCTGAGGTTCCCCGTTTCTCGGAGGACTCTGACCGTGGTCCGATAGGGCTTTCAGAGTCATTCGATCGCGCATACCTGCCAGCGATCGCCTTGTTTGGCGTAGGTGGCACGGAACCGTGCGGTTGCGCTGCCGGTTTCGGCTGATGGCCGTTCGTATCGCACGCTCACCGTCGCTGTGGCCTCGTCGGGATCGTCCGGCCTGTTCGGCCCGCACCAGTCGATATCGCCGAGGTCCACCAACTCGCTCCTGCCGCGGGCAGCGACGTTCGCGCGGGCGGAGTCCTCGAACGTGGTGTCGTCGTGCTTCCAGACACGAATAGCCGACAAGTCCTGCTGGATCGCACGCAAGGTGACCCCGTAGGCCGTGTCCAAACAGGTGACGGACGACGACTGGCGCACGGTCGCCGACCCGGATCGCATCAGTTCCGGTGAGGCTCTCGGTCACTCCGCCGGAGGCCGAACAGCGCGGTTCACCTCGGGCGAGCGGCGTGCGAAATCCTCGTTAATGCCGGATGTGGGGTGCGTCGCGGGTCGGCCCGGCCCGCGGGCCCGATGTACCGTGACTTATGGCCGTGTCTCGTCGACAGCTCTTGAGATTCGGCGCCGCCGGATCGGCCGCGGTCCTCGTGGGCGCGTCGGCGGCGAGCAGCGGGCGGTTCCGGGTGCCGCGATGGGGTGGGGATCCGTTCACCCTGGGTGTCGCCTCCGGCGATCCCGCGCCCGACAGCGTTGTGCTGTGGACACGCCTGGCGCCCGACCCGTTCGCCCCCGACGGGCACGGCGGCATGATGAACGCGCCGGTCACCGTGGACTACGAGGTGGCGCACGACGAACAGTTCCAGCACATCGCGGCGCGCGGTTCCGCCGTCGCCACCCGCGAACTCGCGCACAGCGTGCACCCCGAGGTGTACGGGCTGGAACCGGACCGCTGGTACTTCTACCGATTCCGCGCCGGCGCGGCGATCTCCCCCGTCGGCCGCACCCGCACCGCACCGGCGGCGGGCGCGCCGACCGAACGGATCCGCTTCGCGTACGCCTCCTGCCAGTCCTGGAGTTCCGGCTACTACACCGCCTACGACCATCTCAGCGCCGAGGACCTGGATTTCGTGGTGCACCTCGGCGACTACATCTACGAGAAGGAGTGGACGCGCCGCCCGGGCCGCCCGTCCGGACCCGAATTCCGGGACGAGGCCGTGGATCTGCGCTCCTACCGCCTGCGCTACACGCAGTCCAAGGCCGAGCTCCCGCTGCAAGCCGCGCACGCCGCGTTCCCGTGGCTGGTCACCATGGACGACCACGAGGTCGACAACAACTGGGCGGGCGACTCGCCGGGCCTGGGCTTCGACATCTACCTGATCCCGCCGATCTTCCGCCGCCGCCGCGACGCCGCGCTGCAAGCCATGTACGAGCACCAGCCGCTGCGGCTGGCGCAGTTGCCGACCTCGTCGGGGATGCGCCTGCACCGCCGCTACCGCTTCGGCGACCTGGCCGAGATCACCATGATCGACACCCGTCAGTATCGCGACGCGCAGGTGTGCAGCGAGAACGTCACCGCCGACTGCCCGGAGCGCTTCGACCCGGACCACACGATTCTCGGTGCGGAGCAACGTGACTGGCTGATCAAGGGCTTCCGCGAGTCCCCCGCCCGCTGGCAGGTGTTGGGCAACCAGGTGGGCATGAGCCAGACCGATGTCGACGCCGGTCCCGCGCTGGTGATCTCGACCGACTCGTGGGACGGCTACGTGGCCGACCGCAACGCCGTGCTGGGCTCGGCCACCGACGCCGGGGTGCGCAACCTGGTGGTCATCACCGGCGACCGGCACCAGAACCACGCCACGGACCTGCGCCGCGACTACGAGAACCCCGAATCACCGGTCGTGGCTTCGGAATTCACCGGCACGTCGATCACCAGCGGCGGCGACGGCGCGGACATGAACGAGGTCGGGCGCCGCCTGCAAGCCGCCAATCCCGATATCAAGTTCTTCAACTCCCAGCGCGGGTACGTGCGGGTGGAACTCGATCATCAGCTGTGGCGCAACGATTTCCGCGTCGTCCCGTTCGTGCGCAGGCCCGGCGCGCCGATCCACACCCGCGCCACCTACGTGGTGCGCGACGGTGTGCCGGGTGTGGTCGAGGCGGCGACGCACACACCGCCCGCCGTCACCGACACGCCGGAACCGGATGCCGCCGCCGCGCCGACACACCCGGGCGGACGCTGAGTATCACCCGTTCGCGTGTCGTACCAGTGACGTTTCACCCGTGCGCGGCGTCGTACCAGAGGTAGGGGATCGTCCAGTCCCACTGCGGCCCGGGTTCTCCGGCGGCGCTCTCCGTTGTCCGCGCGGGCGTGTTCTCCCGCGTGGTCGACGCAGTGCCTCCCGCCTCACGCGTGTCCCATGCCGGTGCGGCAGCGTCCGCCTCACACGCGGAAGTGTTGTCCCACGACATCGACGCGACATCGTCCGTCTCCCCCGCTGACGTTCGCTTCCACCCGCGCTCCCACTCCGCACAGGAGCGCGCCGCGCCGCCGAAGCTCACGCCGTACAGCAGCAGCCCGCGCAGGATGTGCCGCCAGATCGCATGTCCCGAGATGCGCCGCAACATCGCGACCTCCCGTGTTCGAGGGTCCGGTTCCGATCAGGATAGGGGTGGGCGGCGCCGCTGACCACAGATTCGCCACGATCGCGCACTGCCCGGCGGTGGAGCCGCCGCCCCCTTGGCTCCGCCCTGACCGCGCCATGACGCGAACGTTCGTTCGACGGGCGGCGATCACTACACCGGTGACGGCAGCTCCGGCAGCAGGCCGTCCTCGCGGAACCAGCCGAGGTAGCGGTCGATGACCGCGTCGGTCACCTCCGGGCAGGTGATGCCCAGAGGTGCCAAGGCGCGCCGGGCCCGGGCGTCGTCGAGGATGACGTCGGCGGCGGCCGGGTCGCCGACGTGGACGAAGTTGCCGACCAGGAGGGCGGCGCGCATGAGATCCGCGTTCTCCGAAGCCCTTTCGGCGAGGCGCTGCTCGGCCTCCTCGACGCTCACGGTCTCGATCGGATAGCCCAGGCGGCGCAGGCCCGCCAGCAGGTCCGTCGCGGGGGTCGGGTGGGTGTTGACCAGGTGGTATCGCTGACCGGTGGGCACACCCTGCGCCGCGAGGGTGACGATGGCGCGAGCCACGTAATCGACCGGGGCGAGCAAAACGGTCGCGGTGCCGACGTCGGGCGCGACGCCCAGCAGGGCGGCGGCGCGCACCATCGTCCACATCGAGTCGTCGGCGCTCATCACGCCGGAATCGACGGAGCCGCAGATCAATCCGGGCCGGTGGACCGCGACGGGGATGCCGCGCGCGCCCGCGTCGAGCACCAGTTGTTCGGCGACCCATTTGGTGGCGACGTAGCCGTGGCGGGTGACCTCCTCGGCGGGAATCGCGCTGTCCTCGTCCACGATTCCGTCCGTCTCGGTGCCGAGCACGGCGTTGAGGGTGGACACGAAGTGGACGGGCTTCACGCGGGTGGTGGCAGCCAAGCGCAGGACCTCGGTGGTGCCGCCGACGTTGGCGGCGCGCAGATCCCCGTAGGACTCCATGTGGTTCACGCGCGCGCCGTTGTGGATGATCACCGCGACGCGCGCGGCCAGGTCGGCGAACGCGGCGTCGGAGAGGCCGAGGCGCGGGGCGGCGAGATCGCCGGGGACCGCGATCACCCGGTCGGCCAGATCGTGGGCGGGCAGGCGGTATTCGTCCGCGACGGCGGCGATCCGGCGCAGTCCCTCCTCGGGATCGCTCGCCCGCACCAGGCAGTGCACGCGAGAGTCCGTGCGGTCCAGCAGTTCTCGCAGCAAGTGGATGCCGAGGAAGCCGGTGGCGCCGGTCAAGAACACCTCGCCGGTGGCAGAGGCGGGTGCGGCGTCGTCGGCCACGGAGAACGAAGCGTCGAGGCGGCCGTCGGACACCAGCCGCGCCACCCACCGTTCGTCCTGCGCCGCGCCGAGATCGAGCGCGGCGAGGGCGCGCACGGTGGGCTGTTCGAAGACGGTGCGCGGATCGACCTCCGCGCCCAGCGCCTCCGAGAGCCTGCCCCGCAGCTTGAACACCATCAGGGAAGTGCCGCCGAGCTCGAAGAAGGTGTCGTCCAGGCCGACCGCATCACATTCCAGGATCTCGGCGAACACACCGGCGATGAGCTGTTCCTGCTCGGTCAGCGGACGGTCGTCGGAAGGTGTTGCGGCCTTACGGGTTCCGTTGCCGGACGGGGCGACCGCGACGCACGTATCGCCGTCGGCCGGGGCGACGACGGCGATCGGCGCGGCGGGGTCGGCGACGACAGCCGACAGGATGCGCAGGTAGCGCGCGGCGAAATCCTCGACGGTCGAGTGATCGAAAAGCTCGGTGGCGTAACGGAAGACGGCCGTGAACCCCTCGGCGCCGGGCTCTTGGCGCAGGGTCAGGGCCAGGTCGAAATGGGTTGTGTCCTGCGGCAGGTCGAGCACCGCCAGCCGCAGGCCGTCGAGCTCCAGTTCCGGGATGGCGGGCAGGTTCTCGAAGGAGAAGACGGTCTGGAACAGCGGGTGCCTGCCCTCGGCGCGCGGCGGGTTCACCGCCTCCACGATGTGGTGGAACGGCACCTCGGCGTTCTCGAACGCGTCGAGCGTGACGGTGCGGACCAGCGACAGCAGCTCCGTGAACGGCGCGGCCGGGTCGATCACCGTGCGCAGCGGCAGCGTGTTGACGAACATGCCGACGAGATGGTCGAGCGAGGGGTGTCCGCGCCCGGCCACCGCCGTGCCCGCGGTGATATCCGTACTGCCCGAAAGCTGTTGCAGGAGAACGGCGTAAGCGGCGTAGGCGGCCATGAACACGGTGGATTCGCTGGTGCGGGCCAGCTCGCCCAGCGCCGAGGCGATCTCGGCGTCCACCGCGAATTCCACCGCCGCCCCGCGACTGTCGCCCGTGGCGGACGAACGATCCACCGGCAGCGGCAGATAACCCGGCGTGCCCGCGAGTGCCCGGGTCCAGTGCGCGAGCTGACGCGCCGCCACCGACTCCGGGTCGTCGGCCGCGCCGAGCCGGTCCTGCTGCCACAGCGTGTAATCGGCGTACTGCACCGGCAGCGCCGCCCAGTTCGGGTGGCCACCGGTCGCCCGCGCGGCGTAGGCGGTGGTGAGGTCGGCGACCAGCGGGCCGAACGACCAGCCGTCGGCGGCGATGTGATGGGCGACCAGCACCAGCACGTGATCGTCGGTGGCGGTGCGCAGCAGGCGCGCCCGCACCGGCAGGTCGGACGTGATATCGAAAGGCGCGCCGACGAATTCGGCGATCGCACCGTCCACGGTATCCGGTGCGACATCCACCGGCTCGAGGTCGAGACGGGCGACCGCGTCGTCCACCGGCAGGATCCGCTGGTACGGCCCCGCCGGGGTTTCCGGGTACACGGTGCGCAGCACCTCGTGCCGTTCCACCACGGCGGCGACGGTCGCGGTGAGCACCGAGGGGTCCAGCGGTCCGGTCAGCCGCAGCGCCACCGGCAGGTGGTACGCCGACGAGTCGGGGAACAGCTGGTTGAGCAGCCACAACCGCAGCTGGGCCGGGGCGGGCGGAATCCGCTCGGGGCGCGGGCCCGCGATCGGCTCCGGCACCGCCGTGGCGTCGGCGAGTCGGGCCGCCAGCGCCGCGACGGTCGGTGCGTCGAACACCTCGCGCACACCCACACCCAGCCGGGCCGCGACCTGCGTCGCCGTCAGCGACGTGCCGCCGAGCAGGAAGAAATCGTCACCGGCGCCGACGGATTCGACCTCCAGCACCTCCGCGAACACCGCCGCCACCCGGCGCTCCCCCGGCGTGGCGGGCGCGCGGAAGCCGGTGCGGCCGAATACCGGAGCGGGCAGCCGGCGGGTGTCGAGCTTGCCGTTCGGCGTCAACGGCAACGTGTCGAGCACGACGTAGGCGCCGGGACGCAGGTAGGCGGGCAGCGCGTCGGCGACCTCGGCGCGCACGGCTTCCACGTCGATGGCCGAACCATCCTCGGGTACAAGATAAGCCACCAGGTGCGCGCCCGATCGTTCGTCGGTGTGCGCGATCACCGCCGCGCGCGCGATCTCGGGACGCGCGGTCAGCACGGACTCCACCTCGCCGGGTTCGATCCGGTGCCCGCGCACCTTGATCTGGAAATCGGTGCGGCCGTGGTAGAGGAGCGCGGGATCGGGGCCGGGGGTGATGGCCACGAGATCGCCTGTGCGATACATGCGTTCGCCCGGGGCGTAGGGGTCGGCGACGAAACGCGCCGCCGTGAGCGCGGTGCGGCCGTGGTAGCCGCGCGCCAGAGCCGGTCCGCCGATGTACAACTCGCCCGGCATCCCGGGCGGCACCGGCCGCAGCCGGGCGTCGAGCACCACCGCGCGGAAACCGCGCAGCGGCGCGCCGATCGTCACCGGTACGCCCGCTTCCAGTTCGGCGATGGTCGCGATATCGGTGGCCTCCGTGGGGCCGTAGCCGTTGCGCATGAGCCGGCCGGGCGCCCAGGCGTCGACCAGATCGGCGCGCACGGCCTCGCCGCCGACGCCGAGCACCTTCAGATCGGGCAGTTCGGCCGGATCGAGGGTCGCCAGCACAGCGGGGGTGATGATCGCGTTCGTCACCCGCTCGCGGCGCATGAGGTCGGCCAGATCGGGGCCGGCCACCACATAGCGGGGCGCGACGATCACCGTCGACGCTCCGGCGAGCGCGCAAAGCTGTTCTCCGACAGCCATATCGAAGCCGGGTGAGGCGTGGTGCAGCGCGACCGAGCCGGGGTGCAGGTCGTAGCGGTCGCGACGTTCCTCGGCCAGGTTCGCCAGGCCGCCGTGGGTCACCAGCACGCCCTTCGGGACGCCGGTCGAGCCCGAGGTGTAGATCAGGTACGCCGTGTTTGCCGGGGAGAGCGCGGCGGTGCGGTCGGCGTCGGTGAGGGCGGCCCCGCCGAAACCGGCCGTGGTGGCCGGGTCGTCGAGCAGCAGCCAGTGCGTGGAATCCGGCAGTTCCGCACGTAAAGCGCTGGTGGTGAAGCCGATTCGCGCGCCGCAGTCGCCGAGGATATGCGCGATCCGCTCCGGCGGGTAGCCCGGGTCGACCGGCACGAACGCCGCGCCCGCCTTGGTGATCGCCCAGCCGGCCGCCACGGACTCGGCCGAACGCTCTACCGCCATGGCGACGCGCGTCTCCGGACCCGCGCCCACGGCGACCAGCGCACGGGCCAAACGGTTTGTCCAGGTGTCGAATTCGGTGTAGGTCCAGCGGCGGTCGCCGTGCACGACGGCGGTGCCGTGCGGGTTGCGGGCCACCGCGTCGGCGATCAGGTCGCCCAGGGTCGCCGCGGGGATGCCCGGCGTGCCGCGCCACGGCAGCAGGCGCTCCCGCTCCTGCGCGTCGAGCACCTCGAGCGAGCGCAGCGGGGTGGCCGCGTCGGCCGCGACGAGATCGCCGAGCAGCCCGACGAATCGGCGGTGGTGGGCCTCGAGTTCGGTGTGGGAGTAGCGATTCGGGTTGCCCTCGAACTCGATCCGCAACCCGGAATCGGCCGGGTAGATATTGAGCGTCAGATCCTCGACCGGGCCGGTGGACAGCAGGTGCAGGGTGCCGCGGGCCGGGCCCAGGTCGACGCCGGTGCGGAAGTTCATGATGTTCACGGCGGGCCCGAAACCGCGAACATCGGTGCCGCGCGCCGCCATTCGCGCGATGTCCTCGCCGCGGAAGCGCTGGTGGCGCAGCGCGCCGCTGAGTTCGCGGCGGGTGGCGGCGAGCAGATCGGCCAGCGTGGTGTCGTCGGTGACGGCGACGCGCAGCGGGACGATGTTGTTCACCATGCCGCCGCCGCGCCGCAGCACGGCCGTGGTGCGGGCGGTCACCGGCAGGCTCATGGTGATCTCGTCGGCGCCGGTCATCCTGGCCAGGTAGCCGGCGAGCGCGGCGATGAGCACGCCCGAGGTGCCCGCGCCGTCGGCGGCGCGCTCCAGCGCGGCGTTCAGCTCGTCGGGCAGCGCGCCGCCCACCACCAGCGCCTGCGCGGCGGGGGCGCCCGGCCTGGTGGCCAGGGTGGTCGGGGCAGGCAGGTCGGCGGCGCGCTCGGCCCAGTGGGCGCGGTCGGTCTCGTAGCGCGTGGACTCGCGGTAGGCGATATCGGCCTCGACCAGCGCGGCGGGCGGCTGGAGCACGCCGGGCGGGATCTCCTCGCCGCGGATCATGGCGGCGTAGATCTCGGCGTGCCGCTGCTGCATGCGCATGGCGCCGTAGCCGTCGAGCGCGATGTGGTGGGCGCGGGCGTAAGAGAAGTGGCGTTCGGGGCCGACGCGCAGGAACGTCCCCTGCAACGGCGGGTCGGTGTGCAGGGCGAACGGGCGGGCCTGGTCGGCGCGCATCCAGTCCAGCGCGGCCGCGGCCGGGTCGGGTTCGCCGGTGAGGTCCAGGTAGCCGATCTCGTCGTGCTGATCGTGCTCGATGGACTGCGTGACCGATCCGTCGGCGGCCTGGGTGAACCGCAGGTACGCGCCCAGCTCCCGGCCGGCTAACCGCCCGGCCTCCTGGTAGGCCGCCAGATCCAGCGGACCTTCGATATCGATGTACTGCGTGGTGGTGACCGGCACCTCCCCCAGCAGCTGCTGGGCAAACCACACTTCGCGCTGAGCGGACGTCAGTGGCAGGAATTCATCGTTGTCACCGGACGAACGCATCACGCACTACCTTGAACCTATCGGGAACAAAGCACAAAGGTTAGCCTAAGCTCGCTGCCCGCAGCCACTCGGGGCGCGTCGCCGAGATCCAGTTGCTGAACGTTCGCCGCCTGATGCCGGCGGGCCACACGGAGGCCGTCCTCAGCCACACCCCCGAACAGCAACCTCGCCCACCGTCACGCGATTCGATCCGGCCGATCGTAATCCTGGCGCCGGCCGGGCCGCGGTGGTCGGATCTGGGGCCTACGTCCCGGTTCGAGAGGAGTCCCTCGTATGTCTGGCGAGCACACTGCTGACGCCGCCGCCGTGCAGGTGGTCAAGCTCGGTATGCACATCGGCGCGCAGGTCGACGGGGTGCGGCTCGGGGGTGACCTGGACGCGGCGACGGTCGAGGTGGTGCAGGCGGCGCTGAACGAGCACAAGGTGATCTTCTTCCGCAACCAGCACCACCTCACCGAGGACGGGCAGTACGAGTTCGCCGAACTGCTCGGCACTCCCACCACCCCGCACCCGACGGTCACCTCGGCGGGCGTGAAGAGTCTGGCCATCGACTCCCGGCACGGCCGCGCCAACAGCTGGCACACCGACGTCACCTTCGTCGACCGGGTGCCGCGGGCCTCGATCCTGCGCGCGGTCACGCTGCCCAGCTACGGCGGCTCCACCACCTGGGCCTCCACCGTCGCCGCCTACAACTCGCTGCCGGACCCGCTCAAGCGGCTCGCGGAGAGCCTGCGCGCCCGGCACACCAACCAATACGACTACGCCGCCACCGCCGAGGACCGCGTGGACGACACCATCAAGGCCTACCGCCGCGAATTCGAGGCCACCTACTTCGAGACCGAGCACCCCGTGGTCGAGGTCCACCCCGAAACCGGCGAACGCGCCCTGCTGCTGGGCGGTTTCGTGAAGGAGATCGTCGGCCTGCCGAGTTCGGAATCGCAGGCGCTGCTGCGCCTGTTCCAGGAGCGCGTCATCCGCCTCGAGCACACCACCCGCTGGAACTGGGCGCCCGGCGACGTCGCGATCTGGGACAACCGCGCCACCCAGCACTACGCGGTGGACGACTACGACGGCCGCGAACGCCGGCAGCTCACCCGCATCACCCTGGCGGGCGAGGTCCCGGTGGCGGTCGACGGCACCACCAGCACCGTCATCGCCGGCGACGCCCAGGGCTACGCCACCGGCCCGCTCACCCGCGCGGCGTAGGGGAACACGCCGGTGCGTCTCATCCCGAATCCGGCGCCCGGCATCGTTTACCCTTCGACGACCCGCGCGTCCGGTGCCTATCAGGCCGGTACCACCCGGTTCCGGCCGACGAGGGGAATCCCGTGAATCTGTGGAACTACGTCCGAGGCCGGGGCGAGGTGCTCACGTTCCTCACCTACCAGCACGCCTCGCTGGCGTTCCAGACCGTGCTGGTGGGGACCGTGCTGGCCGTGCTCATCGCCGTCGCGGTGTACCGGCTGCCGCTGCTCTCCTCGCTGACCCTCACCTCCAGCCGCGTCGCGCTGACCATTCCCTCGCTGGCGCTGCTGGCGTTGCTGCTGGTCCCGTTCGGGCTGGGCGTGGTGCCGTCGTTCATCATGCTGGCGTTCTTCGCGACGCTGCCCGTGATCGGCAACGCCATCGTGGGCCTGCGCTCGGTGCCGGAATCGGTGATCGAGTCCGCGCGCGGCATCGGCCTGCCGCGCTGGCGCATCCTGCTGACGGTCGAGTTGCCCATCGCCTGGCCGGTGATCCTCACCGGCATTCGGATCAGCACGCAGATGATCGTCGGCGTGGCCGCCATCGTCGCCTACGTGCTCGGCCCCGGCCTCGGCTCGCTGATCTTCAACGGCCTGTCCCGGCTCGGCGGCGCGAACGCCCTCGAGATGGCGCTGACCGGCACCATTCTCATCGTCCTCGTCGCGTTGGTGTTCGACGCGCTGCTCGTCCTGCTCGGACGCCTCACGATCGCGAAGGGACTGTCATGACCGATGTGACCAGCCTGCCCGCCACCCCGGAACGCAACGTCACCGGCGCGTCCATCCGGCTCGACGGCGTGGTCAAGCGCTACAAGGGCCAGGACAAGCCCGCCGTGCAGCGCCTGGACCTGGAGATCGAGGCCGGTGACATCGTCGCGTTCGTCGGCCCGTCGGGCTGCGGCAAGACCACCACGCTGAAGATGATCAACCGGCTCATCGAGCCCTCCGAGGGCCGCATCTTCATCGGCGACCGCGACGTCACCAAGGAGGACCCCGACGAGCTGCGCCAGGGCATCGGCTACGTCATCCAGTCCGGCGGCCTGTTCCCGCACTGGTCGGTCACCAAGAACATCGGCGCCATCCCCCGCGTGCTCGGCTGGGACAAGAAGAAGATCGCCGAACGCACTGAATACCTGCTGGACCTGGTCGGCCTCGACCCGGCGGTCTTCGCCGACCGGCTGCCCAAGGACATGTCCGGCGGCCAGCAGCAGCGCGTCGGCGTGGCCCGCGCGCTGGCGGCCGACCCACCCGTCCTGCTCATGGACGAACCGTTCGGCGCGGTCGATCCGATTACGCGAGTCCGGTTGCAGGACAGCCTGATCGCGATCCAGCACGAACTCGGCAAGACCATCGTCATCGTCACGCACGATTTCGAGGAGGCCACCAAACTCGGCGACAAGGTGCTGATCCTGTCGGAAGGCGGGCACGTCGAGCAGTACGCGCGGCCCGAGGAGATCCTCACCGATCCCGCCACGCCGTTCGTGGAGGAGTTCGTCGGCTCGGGCGCGAAGCTGGCGTATCTGACCGTGCAGCGGGTGCGCGACGTCGAGCACGACGCGGTGACCACCGCGCGGATCGGCGAACCGTCCGGCGAGGTGATCGCCCGCGCGAAGGCCGCCGGGCACACCTGGGTGGTGGTCGTGGACAAGGCCGGGCGGCCGCGGTCGTGGCCTTCGCTCACCGAGGTGGCGTCCAAACCGGAGATCTCCGACTACCTCGACCGGCGGCTGCCCGTGGTCGCGCGCTCCTCCACCCTCAACGACGCGCTCGACGCCATGCTGGCCGCCAGCCAGGGCGCTGCGCTGGTGACCGACGGGCGCGGCGCGGTGGTCGGATCGCTCAGCATCGGCGCGGTGACCGAGACGATCCGGGACAAACTCGCCGACGTGCGCAGCGACGAGGACGACCCGTCCTACTCCACCTACGTCGACGGTACCGACACCACGCCGACCCCGGTGGTCGCCGCCGACGACGAACACGGATCGGCCGAACCGTCATGAATCGCCTGCGCCGCTTGCCGATCGACGTCTGGTTCGAACCGCTGATCATCCTGGTGATCGGCGTCGGCTACGCGGTCTGGTACCGGTCGACCACGTTCACCAGCACCGAACAGGCCGCGCTCGGCTGGTCGAACCTGCGGACCACGATCGCCGAGCACGTGAAGCTGACGGTGGTGGCGACGCTCATCGTGGTGGCCATCGCGATCCCGCTCGGCATCGCGCTGACCCGGCCCGCGCTGAAACGGTTCGAGCCGCTGGCCGTCAATATCGCCAACATCGGCCAGGCGGCGCCCGCGATCGGCCTGCTGGTGCTGTTCACCTTCTGGCTCGGCACCGGGTTCCGCACGGCCATAGTCGGTCTCGTGGTCTACGCGGTGCTGCCGATCCTGCAGAACACGATCGTCGGGCTGCGGCAGGTGGATCAGCGCACCATCGAGGCCTCGCGCGGCATCGGCTATTCGGCGTCGCGCACGCTGTTCCAGGTCGAACTGCCGCTGGCGGTGCCGGTGATCCTCAACGGCGTGCGCACCGCCCTGGTGATCCTGGTGGGCACCGCGACGCTGAGCACGTTCATCGGCGCCACCAGCCTGGGCACGCTGATCACCACCGGCGTCACTCTCTTCCTGCCGAAACTGCTGATCTCCGGCGCGATCCTGGTCGGGTTGCTCGCGCTGATCATCGACTGGCTCGGCCGACTGGTGGAACTGGCCGCGACCCCGAGGGGTGTGTCATGAGAGCGCGTTGGCTGACCACGGTGCTGGCCGCGACGCTGGCGCTGGCCGGTTGTGGCCTGGTGAGTTCGTCGGGCACGTTCCACGACGCCACCCTCCCCGACGGCCAACGCCCGCTGGAGGGCGCGAAGCTGGTGGTGACCTCGAAGAGCTTCACCGAGGGCGTGCTGCTCGGCAAGATCACCGCCACGTATCTGGCGGCGGCGGGCGCGTCGGTGACGGACCTGACGGGCGCGCCGGGTTCGGCGTCCTCGCGACAGGCCCAGCTCAACGACGACGCCGACGTGCTGTGGGAGTACACCGGCACCGGCTGGGTCAACTACCACGCCGAGACCGAGACCATCTCCGATCCGGCCGAACTCTGGCAGCGGGTCCACGACGTGGAGAAGCGCGACTACGACCTGGAGTGGCTGCCGCCCGCCAACTTCAACAACACCTACGCCTTCGGCGCCTCGACCCCGAACGCCGAACGGCTCAACACCCGGTCGCTCTCCGATGTGGCCGCGCTGCCGGTGCCCGATCGCACGTTCTGCGTGGACGACGAATTCTTCAGTCGCTCCGACGGTTTCCTCCCGATGCTGGAGAAGTACGGCATCCCGTACAACATGCCGACGGGCGTGCCGTCGGAGAACGTCACGCGCATGGACGCGGGCGTGGTCTACACCGCCACGGCCAGGGGCGAGCCCTGCAACTTCGGCATGGTGTACACCACCGACGGGCGGGTGAAGAACCTGGATCTCGTTGTGCTGGAAGATGATCGGGAGTTCTTCCTGCCCTACAGCGGCACCGCCGTGGTGCGCGGGGTGATCCTGGAGGCCCATCCGGAACTGCGCACCCTGCTCGGCACCATCTCCGAGCGCCTCACCGACGATCTGATGCAGGAGCTCAACGGCCGCGTCGACATCGACGGCGAGGACCCCTCCGACGTCGCCTATGACTGGCTGAAGAGCGAGAACCTGATCGCCTGAGTGCTTGCCGGGGACATCGGCGCGATGTCCCCGGCGCGCGGCACATCGGGGCTGGAGGGCCCTTCTCGGTGAACATGACGCCGACGGGTGCGAACTCCCGGATCACGGTCGCCCGCACGCTCGTACACGGCAGCGACGGCCTGCGGCACCCGGCACGTGCTCGTCGTCGGAGCTGTGCCACACCTGACGCACGTGCCGCGCACCCGACCCGGCGCGCGTGCGTCCGAGGTGTCCAGGCCTCTGGACACCTCCTTCCGGGTGGATAGGGTGGCTGGACCTAGGGCGACGGGAGTCATTCGTGGTGCGGCTGGACCATCTCGTGAACGTTCTGGGCGGCTACGGCGTCCGGGTGTCGAGTTGCCCGGTGCCGCCGTCGACGGTGATTCGCGGTGTCGCGGTCCACGATCCGACCGGCCCGGAAGGTACGGCGGGCGATGTGTTCCTGGCTGTCGGCGCTCGGTCGCTGTCCGAAGCGGTGTCCGCCGCGCGGGCGGCACGGGCCGTCGTGGTACTGGCCCGCGACGGCGACGGCGAGCAGATGAGCGCCCCCGATCTCGCAGTGCTGGTGGTCGACCCGTCGGTGTCGTGGAGTCAGCTGGCCGGGGTGGTCTACGGGGTGGTTCTCGAAGGACGCGAGACGGCGGCCGGGCGCGGGCCGACCGACCTGTTCGCCCTCGCCGACAGCCTCGCGGGCACCGTCGGGGGCGCGGTCACCATCGAGGACCGGCTCGCGCGAGTGGTGGCGTATTCGAGCCTGAGCCAGGAGTCGGACCCCGCGCGTTCGGAGACGGTCCTGCGCCGCCGCGCGCCGGAGACATTGCGCGCGCTGTTCGAATCCCGGGGCGTCCCCGCGCATCTGGCGGCCTCCGACGAGCCGCTGTTCGTCGCGCCCGCACCCGGCCTCACCGGACGGATGGTCGTCGCGGTCCGCGTCGGACGCGAGCCGCTGGGGTCGGTGTGGGTGAGCACCCCCGCTCCGCTCACGGGCGACCGGCTGGCCGCGCTGGCCGACAGCGCGCCGACCGTCGCCCTGCACCTGCTGCGCTCCCGCGCGAGCGCGGACCTGGAACGCCAGGTGGAATCCGACCTGGTGATCCGGCTGCTGGAAGGCACGCCCGACGCCGCGACGCTGATCGGCAGGCTCGGGCTCGCACCGGGCCCGCTGCGCGTGGTCGCGGTGCGCACCCGGGCGGCCGCTGACCGGCACGCCGGGCTGCTGCTGGCGTTCGAACACGCGACCATGGGCTTCGGCTGGTCGCGGCCGGGCCGCAGCGCGCTGACCGACAACACCGTCTACACGATCCTGCCCGCCGACCGGGTCCGCACCGCCCGCGAGTGGCTGGCCGGCCTGCGCGCCGGCCTGCCCGCGCACCTCACGCTGTGCGCCGGGATCGGCGCGGCGGCGTCGAGCGCGGACCTGAAGCTCTCCCGCCAGGAGGCCGACGAGTGCCTGGCGCTGCATGAACATCGGCCGTCGGTTTCCGTAACTCCGGCCTACGACGAATCGTGGGGCGACATCCTGCTGCAACGGCTGCGCGCCACCGCCCGGACCGGCCGGGTCCCCGCGCGCGGGCCGGTGGCGGAACTGCGCAGCCACGATCGGGCAAACGGCACGCCCTTCGTGGCGACGCTGCGGGCGTGGCTGGACGCGCAGGGCGATCTCACCGAGGCCGCCGACCGGCTGGGCGTGCACCCGAACACCGTGCGCAACCGGCTGCGCCGGATGAACGAGATCGCCGTCCTCGACCTGCACGACGCGCGGGCCCGCCTGGCGATGACGATCGACCTCGCAGCCGCCGAGGACGAGCCCGCTGTGGAGAACCCCTAACCGACCGGTGCCGAACTGTGCCGATCGGACAAGCCCACCGGGTCCGAACCGGGCCATGATGGCGGGAACAGCGCATTTCGCCCGGCAGCAGGAGGTGACCATGGCACGCACGGCGAGACGGCTCCGTCCGGAGCGCACCCCGTGGTGTCCGCCTCCGAGCGCGCCACCGGGCTGACTTCCGGAGCCATTTCCCCCGATCCGCGGGAGCCGGATGCCTCGATGCCCGGCGCCGCGGACTTCGCCGTCAGGGCGGCCCCCTCCTCCAGGCCGCCCTGACGGCCTCCGCTGTTCCACACCCCGACACACCCCGGTAGGGAGACATGACACCTGTCTGGCTGACGCCGCACGCCCGCGAACAACTCCAGGCCGAACTGGCCGGCCTGCTCGCCGCCGACCACGCCGAGGACGCGCACACCGCCGACGACGACCCGGCCGCCGCGCTCTACCGGCGCCGGACGCGGATCGGGCAGATCCAAGACCTGCTCACCAACGCCGTGGTCGGCGAGGACCCGCCCGACGACGGCATCGCCGAACCGGGCATGGTCCTCACCGTGCGCTACGACGGCACCGACGACACCGAGACCTTCCTGCTCGGCACCCGCGGCGCCGACGGCTCGCACCTGGAGATCTACTCCCCCGACTCACCGCTCGGCGCGGCGCTGGTGGGCGCGCGGCGCGGCGAGCGGCGCAGCTACACGGTGCCGAACGGGGCGCGGGTGCACGTCACCCTGCTCGACGCCGTCCCGTACGGCCGGGTCGCGGGCGCCGCGGTGAGCCGGGACGGCTGATCCGCGGCCTTCCTGCCGCGCACGTCGATCCCGCGCTCCACAGCTAGCCCGGAGCAAATGCCCGCGGCACCCGCATCGCACGCCCGCCCGCGCGAGACCCGTCCGGCCGCGCGCCGGCGGCCGGTCACGCCGGCCTTCGAAGGAATACGTGCGGGTAACCCCGGAGTGCTGTGCACTTATGGACGGGGAGGGGGCAGACTACGCGTAATCGGGATCGAAACCCTCGCCCGACCGGGCCAGTGCATACGCAGGAAGGAGACGGCGAGTGTTCAGCCGCATCGCCATCGTGAACCGGGGTGAGGCCGCCATGCGCCTCATTCACGCTGTCCGAGATCTGGCCGCGGAGACGGGGCGGCCGATCGAAACCATCGCGCTCCACACCGATGTCGATCGCCACGCCACCTTCGTCCGGGAAGCCGACGTCGCCTACGACCTCGGCCCCGCCGCCGCCCGCCCGTACCTCGATCTCAAAGCGCTCGAGCAGGCGCTGGTCACCACGAAGGCCGACGCCGCGTGGGTCGGCTGGGGCTTCGTCGCCGAGGACCCGGCGTTCGCCGAGCTGTGCGACCAGATCGGCGTCACCTTCGTCGGGCCCAGCCCCGAGGCGATGCGCAAGCTCGGCGACAAGATCGGCGCCAAGCTGATCGCCGAGGAAGTCGGCGTGCCGGTCGCGCCGTGGAGCCGCGGCGCGGTGGACACCGTCGAGGACGCCCTCGCGGCCGCCGAGCGGATCGGCTACCCGCTGATGCTCAAGGCCACCGCCGGTGGCGGCGGGCGCGGCATCCGCGTGATCACCAACGAGGCCGAACTCGTCGACGCCTACGAACGCACCAGGCAGGAGGCGGTGCGTGCGTTCGGCAGCGGCGTGGTCTTCCTGGAGCGGCTGGTCACCGGCGCGCGGCACGTCGAGGTGCAGGTCATCGCCGACGGCCAGGGCACGGCCTGGGCGCTGGGCGTGCGCGACTGCTCGGTGCAGCGGCGCAACCAGAAGATCATCGAGGAGTCGGCCTCGCCGGTGCTCTCCCCCGAGCAGACCGCCGAACTCAAGGCCTCCGCCGAGCGCCTGGCCGTCGCGGTCGACTACCGCGGCGCGGCGACCGTCGAATTCCTCTACCACCCGGGTGAGCGGCTGTTCGCCTTCCTCGAGGTGAACACCCGCCTGCAGGTCGAGCACCCGATCACCGAGTACACCACCGGATTCGATCTGGTCCGCGCCCAGCTGCACGTGGCCTCCGGCGGACGCCTCGAGGGCGAGCCGCCGGCCGAGCGCGGCCACGCCGTGGAGGCCCGCCTCAACGCCGAGGACCCCGACCGCGACTTCGCGCCCGCCCCGGGCCGCATCGCGCGCCTGGATCTGCCCGCGGGCCCCGGCATCCGCGTCGACACCGGCGTCAGCGAGGGCGACACCATCCCCGCCGACTTCGACTCGATGATCGCCAAGATCATCGCCTACGGTCACGACCGCGAGCAGGCGCTGGGCCGGCTGCGCCGCGCGATGGCGCAGACCACCGTCGTCATCGAGGGCGGCGCCACCAACAAGAGCTTCGTGCTCGACCTGCTGAACCAGCCCGAGGTGATCGACGCCAGCGCCGACACCGGCTGGATCGACCGGGTGCGCGGCGAGGGCAGGCTGGTCTCGCAGCGGCACTCCACCGTCGCGCTGGCCGCGGCCGCCATCGACGCCTACGAGGAGGACGAGCGCGCCGAGCGCCACCGCCTGCTGTCCACCGCGTCGGGCGGGCGCCCGCAGGTGCAGCACGAGAGCGGCCGTCCGCGCGATCTCAAGCTGCGCGGCGTGGGCTATCGCGTGCGGGTCGCCCGGATCGGCGCGCACCGGTTCCGGGTCGGCATCGAGGCGGGCGGCGACGTGCGCACGGCCGACGTGGATCTCGAGCGTTTCGACGAGCACACCGGCCAGATCGTCGTCAACGGCACCCGCTACCGCCTGACCACCGCCACCCACGGCCCGATCCACCTGGTCGACATCGACGGTGTGGCGCACCGGATCAGCCGCGACGAGGGCGGCGTCGTCCGCTCGCCCGCGCCCGCGCTGGTGGTCGCCACGCCGCTGGAGGTCGGCGCCGAGGTCGAGGCGGGCGCGCCCGTGCTGGTGCTGGAGTCCATGAAGATGGAGACGGTGCTGCGCGCACCGTTCCGCGCCCGGCTCAAGGAGTGCGCCGTCACCGTCGGCACCCAGGTCGAGACCGGTGCGCCGCTGCTGCGTCTGGAGCCGCTGGCCGAGGACGGCGTGGAGGCCGAGGAGTCGACCGGCGCGGTGGAGCTGGATCTGCCCGCCGAACCCGCGACCGTGCAGCCGCACGAGCGCATCTCGCGCGCGCTGCAGGATCTGCGCAGCCTGCTGCTCGGCTTCGACGTGGACCCGCACGACGACCGTCGCGTGCTCGACGACTACCTGGTGCTGCGCCGCGCCGCGATCGAGGACAACCGCAGGCCGCTGGCCGAGGAGCTGGAACTGCTCCAGGTGTTCGCCGATCTCGCCGAGCTGAGCCGCGACCGGTCCTGGGAGGACGAGGGCGGCCAGAGCCACGTGCACAGCGCCCGCGAGTACTTCCACACCTACTTGCAGAGCCTCGACGTGGAGCGCGCCGGCCTGCCTGAGTCCTACCGGGCCAAGCTGGCGAAGGCACTGGGGCACTACGGCATCGAGGATCTGGACCGCACGCCCGATCTCGAAGGCGCGGTGTTCCGGATCTTCCTCGCTGCCCAGCGACCCTCGGCCACCGTCACGATCGTGACCACGCTGCTGCGCGAATGGCTGGGCGAGCCGGTGCCGGACCGCGCGCTGCAGGAGCCGGTCGGCCTGGCGCTGGAGCGCCTGGTCGCGGCCACGCAGGTGCGGTTCCCGGTGATCGCCGACCTCACCCGAGGCGTGGTGTACGCCTGGTACGGCCAGCCGCTGCTGCGGCGCAACCGCGCCCGCGTCTACACCAACGTGCGCAAGCACCTGAGCCACCTGGACGCGAACCCGGCCGCGCCCGATCGCGCCGAGCGCATCGCCGACATGGTGCGCAGCACCGAGCCGCTGGTGCGCCTGCTCGGCCAGCGCCTGGTGCGCGGCGATCTGGACAACACCGTGATGCTCGAGGTCCTGACCCGCCGCTACTACGGCAACAAGGGCCTGTCCGAGGTGCGCACCCAGCAGGCGGCGGGCACCACGTTCGTCATCGCCGAGCGCCGCGGCACCAGCCTGGTCTCGGCCGCGGTGAGCTTCGACGCCCTCGACACCGCGCTGGCCGGTCTGGCCGAACTGGCCGACGATTCCGCCTCCATCGAAGCCGATATCTACCTGAGCTGGGAGAACCAGCCGGAGGACTTCGACGCGCTGGCGGCGGCGCTGCAGGAGGTGCTGGGCGCGCGGGCGCTGCCCAACCAGGTGCACCGGATCACCACCACCGTCGCGGGCAGCGGCGGCGCGGTGATGCACCACCACTTCACCTTCCGGCCCACCACCACCGGCATGGCCGAGGAGCGCCTGATCCGCGGCCTGCACCCCTACATCGCGCAGCGCATGCAGATGACGCGGCTGCGCAAGTTCGACCTCAAGCGCCTGCCGTCCTCGGACGAAGAGGTCTACCTGTTCCGCTGCGTCGCCAAGGAGAACGCCTCCGACGAGCGACTGGTCGCCTTCACCCAAGTGCGCGACCTGACCGCGCTGCGCGACCACGACGGCAGGTTGCTGGCCCTGCCGACGGCGGAGAGCACCATCGCCGCCTGCCTCGACTCCATCCGCCGCGCGCAGTCGCTGCGCCCGTCGGCCAAGCGGTTCCACACCAACCGCGTCGTCATGTACATCTGGCCGCCGGTGGACATCACGCGCGCCGAACTGGACATGATCGTGGACCGCATCCAGCCGATCACGGCGGGCGCGGGTATCGAGGAGATCCTGCTCATCGCCCGGCATGTGCATCCGAAGACGGGCGAGCTGGTGAAGGTCGCGGTGCGGATCGCCTTCGACGCCACCGGGACCGAGGTCACCATCGGCGAGCGCTCCGACGACGCCGTCGAGCCGATCGACGAGTACCGCCAGAAGGTGCTGCGCGCCAGCAGCCGCAACACCGTCTACCCGTACGAATTGACCGGCTTGCTCGGCGAATTCACCGAGTACGACCTCGACGCCACGCACGCGCTGGTGCCGGTGGACCGGCCGAAGGGACAGAACAAGGCCGCGATCGTCGCGGGCGTGGTCACCACCAGGACGGCGCAGCATCCCGACGGCATCACCCGCGTGGTGCTGCTCGGCGATCCCACCAAATCGCTGGGCGCGCTGTCGGAACCGGAGTGCCGCCGGGTGATCGCCGCGCTGGACCTCGCCCAGCGGATGCAGGTGCCGCTGGAGTGGTACGCGCTGTCCTCGGGCGCGCGGATCTCCATGGAGTCGGGCACCGAGAACATGGACTGGGTGGCGGCCGCGCTCAAGCGGATCGTCGAGTTCACCCAGGACGGCGGCGAGATCAATATCGTGGTCGCGGGCATCAACGTCGGCGCGCAGCCGTACTGGAACGCCGAGGCGACGATGCTCATGCACACCAAGGGCATCCTGGTGATGACGCCGGACTCGGCGATGGTGCTCACCGGCAAGCAGTCGCTGGACTTCTCCGGTGGCGTGTCGGCCGAGGACAACTTCGGCATCGGCGGCTACGACCGTGTGATGGGCCCCAACGGCCAGGCGCAGTACTGGGCGCCGAACCTGACCGCCGCGCGCGACGTGCTGATGTCGCACTACGACCACACCTACGTGGCGCCCGGTGAGCAGACGCCGCGCCGTTCGGAGACCAGCGACCCGATCGACCGCGACGTGTCGAGCTTCCCGCACGTCTCGCCGGACAGCGATTTCACCACCGTCGGCGAGATCTTCTCCGCCACGGCCAATCCCGACCGCAAGAAGCCGTTCGACATCCGCACGGTGATGCGGGCGCTGGCCGACCAGGACCACCCGGTGCTGGAGCGCTGGGCGGGCATGGCCGACGCCGAGACCGCGGTGGTGCAGGACGCGCGCCTGGGCGGAATCCCGGTGTGCCTGTTGGGCATCGAGTCGCGCGGTGTGCCGCGTCGCGGGTTCCCGTCCACCGACGGCCCCGACGTCTACACCGCGGGCACGCTGTTCCCCCGCTCCTCGAAGAAGGCGGCGCGGGCGATCAACACCGCCAGCGGCAACCGGCCGCTCGTGGTGCTGGCGAACCTGTCGGGCTTCGACGGCTCCCCGGAGTCGATGCGCAAGCTCCAGCTGGAGTACGGCGCCGAAATCGGCCGCGCCATCGTCAATTTCCGCGGCCCGATCGTGTTCTGCGTGATCTCCCGCTACCACGGCGGCGCGTTCGTGGTCTTCTCGAAGGCCCTGAACCCGAACATGACGGTGCTGGCGCTGGAAGGCTCGTTCGCCTCGGTGCTCGGCGGCGCGCCCGCCGCGGCCGTGGTGTTCTCCAACGAGGTCGACAAGCGCACCGCCACCGATCCCCGGGTCCGTGAACTGGAGGAGCGCGCGGCGAACGCGTCGGGCACCGAACGGGCCGCGCTCACCGCCGAACTCGACGAGCTGCGCGGTTCGGTGCGGGCCGAGAAGCTCGGCGATGTCGCGGCGGAGTTCGACCGGGTGCACAGCATCCAGCGCGCGGTGGAGGTCGGGTCGGTGGACGCGATCATCCGCGCGGCCGAGCTGCGTCCGCGCATCATCGAGGCGATCGAGACCGGGTTGGCGAAGTAGTACCGGCTCCGTCCAGCGACCGCGCCCGCACGGTGAACTCCGTGCGGGCGCGGTCGTTTTCGTGGCCGTGAACCCGTTTGCCGGGCAAGCCGATACCGGTTCCGCTCCGGAATCGGCTGCGGGACAGCCGATTCAGCAGTTGCTCTCGTCCGGAATGGGGACACCCGGGTCGAAGTACTCCTCCGGATCACGCGCTTCACGGATGGGCGTGACAGCGGGCGGATTGCTGTAATTGGGTGCGAGGAAACCCTTGTCGTGCAGCGAGCAGTTCACCGAGTAGCTGTGCGCGGCGATGTCGCCGTAGTAGATGCCCTGGGAGCCCGCGTCGTACCGCGGGTCCTGCACCCAGATGTAGTCGAACTCCCAGCGGTCGACCGCGACGATGTCCATCGGGCCGTCCAGCACCTTCGGGTAGTCGTGGTGGAACGCGTAGGCGATCAGGAAGTTCGTCCGGATCACCAGATCGCCCTGCTCGTCGATGATCGGCGTCATCGACCCGGCCACGCGCGGGGCGACGGGCAGCAGCCGGTGCCCCGGCGCGATCTTGACCGACACCCACCACGTCTCGGCCTCGTTGCCGGGACGCAGCAGTGCGCGCGCTTCCTCTGCCTGATGCCCGGCCAGCAGCGCCAGCACCGGCTCGGCGTCGTGGGTTCCGAGCACGTGCGGGTTCAGCCGCGCGGCGATGATCAGCTCGCGCACCCTCGCCATCGCCGCGCCGACGTCCTCGGCCGTGAACCGCCCGAGCGGAACCGGCGGCGGCACCACGATCCCCGCTTCCCCCTCCGCCCAGCCTGCGGCGGGGGTGTTCGCGTACGGCTTGGTCGGATCGACCGGCGCGAGTTCCCGCAACGGGCTCGAGGACGCGGACACACCGGAGGACGCGGACTCCCCCATCATCGAAGGCAGCATGATCGCCACGAACGCGACCAGCGCGACGACCGCGAGCGGCACCAGCGTCACCACGAGCACCGTGCCGATCCGCTTGGACATCACCGACTTCCGCCGCTGGGCGCGCAGGAGCCGATCGGTCGACTCGGAATCGAACGGATCGGGTGGAAGTTGGTACATCGATACCCCCGAAAAGCCCTGCCAACCAACCGATACCGATTCTAGGGGCAGGGCCCACCCGCCGCAGGACGGCAGAAGTCAGGGCATCACGGCAGAGATCGACTGTCACCGATTCGTCACTCTCGGCGGCCGGATGTCTAGTGACTCGAGCCAAATTCACCACCCTCTTGTTCTCGTCAGCGTGCAGTGACTCGCCGGGCTCCGTCTGGACATACTCGGGTGATGTGCCCGCGCCCGTCTGATACAGAGCCGTTCACGACGAGCGTTGCGTGGACGGTGTACGGGTCGCACGAATAGTCCGGAGCCGACGCGACATTCCGGCACGGACCACCGAATTCGCGTGCGACGAGGCAAAAAGCAAGAACGGCTGGGTCTTTCGCAGGGCAACAGCCGACGAGTGGGGCGAAGGTGTGAGTGATGGTCGCAGCGACCGAGACGGCGGACGCCATCGACGCGGGCCGGGTGCTGCGGCTGGAGGGAGTCTCCAAGAGTTTCCACCGGGGCGGTGAACTGGTGCGCGCGCTCGCCGAGGTCGACTTCGCCGTCGGGCCCGGCGAGTTCGTGGTCGTCACAGGGCCGTCGGGCGCGGGCAAATCGACGCTCCTGCACGTCGCGGCGGGTCTGGAACCCCCCGACGCCGGGCGGGTGCTGTTCGGCGACGAGGACATCGCCGCGCTGCGCCCGAACCGGCGCGCCGCGTTCCGCCGCCGCCACCTCGGATTCGTCTACCAGTCGTTCAACCTGGTGCCCACCCTGTCGGCGGTGCACAACGTCTCGCTGCCCTTGCTGCTCGACGGTGTGCCGGCCCGAATCGCCGACGCCCGCGCCACCGCCCTGCTCGAGCGCGTTGGCCTGGGTGACCGGACCGGGCATCTGCCCGCCGAACTGTCCGGCGGGCAGATGCAGCGCGTCAGCGTGGCCCGCGCCTTGGTGGCCGAGCCCGCCGTGCTGCTGGCCGACGAACCGACCGGCAACCTCGACACCCGGTCCTCGGAATCTGTTCTGACGCTGCTGCGCGACGTTGCCGACGAGCAAGGCACCGCGGTGGTGATGGTCACCCACGACGCCGCCGCCGTCGAATACGGCACCAGACAGCTGGTTCTCGTCGACGGACGCGCCGAGGAGCGAGCGGCCGCCTGGGGGCTGGGCGAGTGAGGGGACGAATCGGCGCGGCCCTGCGCGTGTTCGGCCGTCTCCATCTCGCGGCCGTACTGCGCGACTGGCGGCGCAACGTGTTCACGGTCGTCGGCGTCGCCGTCGGTGTGACCTTGGTCGTCGCGGTGGTGCAGCTGAATCAGGTGCTGCTGCGCCCGTTCGACGCCTTCGGCCCCGCGTTGGCCGAGGGCGCGGGATCGGAAGTGCTACAAGTCATTCCGTTGGTCGAAGGGCGGCTGCCCGCCGGTGCCGTCGCCGAGGTCGCGGCGGTGCCCGGCGTCGACGCGGTCGTCCCCGTGACCGCCGGGATGACCCAGATCGACCTCGGCGGAGGCGCCGAGGGATTCTTCGTGCTCGGCGCGACCTGCGCGGTCGAACGACTGCTCGGCCCCTTCGACTGCGCGGGCCTCGCCTCGGCGACCAGACTCACGCCGGGACCGGGCCTGCCGCTGGGCATGTCCGAGGACGCGGCCCGCGACCTGGGGCTCACGCCGGGAGCGCCGATCCCGCTGCCCGGCCGGGCCGCCGACGCCGCGCACCTCGGCTGGACGTTCCCCGCGCGCGCACCGCTCGACGGCATGAACGCCGGCCGCGTGCTGCTGGCCACCTCGCCCACCGACGCCGGACGGGTGCTCGGCGCGTCCGACCACCTGACCTCGCTGTTCGTCCTGCCGCACGCGGGCGCCGACCTCTCCGGCGCACTCGCCGCCGCCACCGACGGCATCGCCTCGGTCGGTCCGCCGCGTCCGCAGATCCCCGCGATCTACGCCAGTTCCAAACAGACCCTGGACCTCACCGCGATCGCCGGCCTGCTGATCGGCGTGCTCATCGCCGTCAACACAGTCCTGTTCGGCTTCGAGCGCAGGCGCCGAGTCATGGGCACGATCGGGGTGCTCGGCGCGACGCCGCGCCGCATCCTGGCCGGCTTCCTCGGCGAGGGCGCGCTGCTCGGCGCGGTCGGCGGGCTGCTGGCCGTGCCGACGGGCTATCTGCTCGGCGCGTGGCTCGTCGACCGGTTCGGCCGTTCGGTGCTGTCGGGCTCCGGGGCCGAGCTCGCCCTGGCCTGGGACCGGTCGATCATCGCGCTCGGTGTGGGCGCGGGCGCCGTCTGCGGACTGCTCGCGATGGCGGTGCCCGCCTGGCAGCTGGTCCGCGAAGGACCGCTGGCCTCGGTGGCCGGGTTCGGCGGGGTTCAGGCGCCCCGGCGGGTGTCGTGGTATCCGATGCTCGCCGGTGTCGCGCTGATCGTGCTCGCGATCGTGGTGCTGCGCCGTTTCAACAAGGGCGAGGTGTCGCTGACGGTCGGCAACGCCGGGATCTTCCTCGGCCTGGCCGGATTCACCGCGGCGATGATCTCGCTCACCCCGCGCCTGGTGCGCGTCCTGGTGACGCCCGTCGCGGCCCGCCTGCCCGCGATCGGCAGGCTGGCGCACGGCGACATCCGGCGCTACGCCCTGATGTTCGCCTCCACGGCCGCCATCGCCGCGCTCGGCGCCACCCTGGCCATCGGCGCGCAGACCATGCAGGCCCTGCTCACCGCCGACGTCTCGGGGCACAAGACCGCGGGGTTGCCCACCTCCCTGGTGATCGAGCCGAAGAGCATGCTCGACCAGCGGCCCGCGAGCATCGACGACGCCACCTACGCTCGAATCGAGGAAGCGGCTCGAGGGAATCCGGTCGACGATCAGTGGACGGCCGTCATCCCGTCGCCGACCGAACCCCGGCTCATCGTCGGGGTGACGCCCGGCAGCAGGCAGGCGACCGCCCTGGCCACCCCGCTCGGCGACGCGGACCGGCTCTGGAACGGATTGCGGGCCGGGGAGATCGGGCTCAGCGTGGTCGCCGCCGGACGGCTGGGCGCCGCGGCGGGCGACACGGTCACGCTGCCCACGCCCACCGGCTACGCCGACTTCCGCGTCGCGGGCGTCTTCGACCCGGCGATGTTGTCGGACAGTCCCATCGGCGATGTGGTGCTGGTATCGGGCACGCAGGCCGCGCAGCGCTGGGCGGCGGCCCGCACCCGGGTGGCCGTGCACTTCCCGTCCGCACCGGAGGCCGCGGCGCAGGTGGACACCTTCGCCGCCCTGGGCGAGGGCCTCTCGGTCTACGACAACGACCGCTGGCGCGCGGCGGCGGCCACCGTGGTCCCGCGGTTCTTCGAACCGTTCACCGTCACCGGCTACGTGATCATGGGCATCGCCGGGGTGAGCGTGCTGAACATCTTCCTGCTGGGGTTGGTCCAGCGGCGCCGCGAGCGCGCCGTCGTCCGCGCGCTGGGGGCCACGCCCGGCGTCGAACAGGCCGTCATCGTGGTGCAGGCGGCGCTGCTGGCGGCGGCCTGCGTCGCGGCCGGTCTGGCCGGCGGCTCCGGACTGGTCTACCTGCAAGCGCTGACCTCACCGGTCAATTACGGCGTGCAGGTCGACTGGGGCGCCGTCGGGCGTCCCCTCGTGGTGGTGCCGCTGTGCCTGGTCGCGATGGCCGCGGCCGCCGCGCTGTACCCGGTGCTGCACGCGCGCCGTCTGGAAACCGCCGCCGAACTTCGATCGAACTGACTGAGGAGTCCCAGTGCCCGCGTTCTCTGCCATGGAATCGCTGTTCCTCTTCGCGGAGTCCTCCCGCCTGGCCACCCACGTCGGCGCCGTCCAGATCTTCGAACCACCGCCCGACTCCGGGCCGGATTTCGTTCGCGCCCTGCATGATTCGATGCTGGCCGAAACCGATCTGCTGCCGGTGCTGCGGCGCAAGGGCCGCAGGCCGCTCGGCCGGTTCGTCTGGACCGAGGACCGCGCACCGGATCTGGCCGCGCACGTGCGGCTCACGACGTTGCCCGCGGGCGCCACCGAGGAGACACTGCTGGCGGCGGTGGCCGAGTTGCACGCGCGACGCCTGAACCGGCGCAAACCACTGTGGGAGTTCCACCTCTTCGAGGGCCTGCCCGAGGGACGGTTCGCCGCGTACTTCAAGATCCACCACGCGATCGCCGATGGCGCGACAGTGCAGACCGTGCTGCGGTCCGGGTTGTCCCCCGACCCGGCCGAGCGCGGATCGTCCATGCTGCGGGCCACCGCGCGTCCGCAGCTCGGCCTGGTGCGCGAGGCGCCCACACCGCCCGCCAAAGCCGGAATACGCGTCAGGACAAGACGATTGACGCGCCCCGAACTGGCGAACATCCGCTTTCGCGCGCCGCGCACGATGTTCAACCGGCGCATCAGCGCCCGCCGCGCGATCGCCACCACCACGTGGTCGCTGGACCGGGTGCGCGCCGTGGGCCGAGCCGTCGACGGCACAGTCAACGACGTGGTGCTCGCCGCCTGCGCCGGTGCGCTGCGTTCCTACCTGGATGAACGCGGTGTGCTGCCGGACCGGCCGCTCGTCGCGGCGGTGCCGGTGTCGACCCGGTCGGCGACCGACGACCGTCCGGGCAACGAGGTCGGCGTCGTGCTGGCCGGGCTGGCCACCGACCGCCCGGATCCAGCCGAACGGCTGCGCGCGATCACGGCGAGCACGTCGGCCGCCAAGGCGTTGTTCGCCGAGTTGTCCGAGCCGGAGATCTCCGCGCTGCTCGTGGCCAACGGCGTGGGGCTGCTCGCCCAGGCGGTGCCCGGCGTCACCCGTCTCACGGGCCGGGCCGCGGTCAACCTGTTCGTCTCCGATATCGCCGGACCCGACCAGCCGCATTACTGGCGCGGCGCGCGGCTGGAACGCATCTTCGGGCTGCCGATGCCCAGCGATCACGTGCCGCTGATCCTCGTCGCCTTCGGTCACGCCGGGCGGCTGCACCTCTCGGCGACCTGCTGCCCCGTGGCGGTTCCCGAGGTCGGCCGACTGATCGCCTTGCTGGACAACAGCTTTCACGCGCTCGAAAACCACGCCGAACTCAGGACCGCCGAATGACCCTGCCACCACCCGCTTCCGACGCCACCGCCGTGGTGACCGGTTCCTCGTCCGGGATCGGCGCGGCCATCGCCCGCGCGCTCGCCGCGCGGGGCCACCACGTCAGCCTGGTCGCGCGCCGCGCCGACCGGCTCGCCGACCTCGCGGACCGCATCCGGGCCGAGGGCGGGGCCGCCGACGCGGTCCCGGCCGATCTGACCGATCCCGCCCAGCGCGCCGCCCTGCCCGACCGCGTCGCCGCGCTCGGGCGCACGCCGTCCATCCTCGTCAATAACGCGGGCACCTCGATCATCGGCCCCGCCGTCGAATACGACCCGGCGCGCCAGCTCGCGGTGATCGAGGTCGACGCCGTCGCGGTCGCCGACCTGTGCGTGGGGTTCGTGCCCGGCATGGTGGCGCGCGGGCGCGGCGCGGTGCTCACCGTGTCGTCGACGGCGGCGTTCCAGCCGATGCCCGGCCAGGCCGCCTACAGCGCCGCGAAAGCGTTCGCGCTCACCTACACCCAGGCGCTGGCCGCGGAATTGCGCGGCACCGGCGTCACCGCGACCGTGCTGTGTCCCGGCCCGGTCGCCACCGAGATCGGTGTCCTCGCGGGCATGACGCAGGAGGAGTTCGAACGGTCGATGCCCGCGCCGTTCTGGCTCTCGGCCGAGCAGGTCGCCGAGAGCGGCATCGACGCCGCGGACAAGGGCAAGCTGCTCGTCGTGCCCGGCGCGCCGAATCGCGCGCTCGGCGTCTTCGGCCGGCTCGCGCCCCGCGCCTGGTTGCTGCGTCAGCTCGCCACGGCGAGTCCCGCGATGCGCTCACGTCCCCGGACCGCCTCCGAATACGCCACGAAAGGAATCTGATGAACCGCAAAGTTGTGATGATCACCGGCGCCGCCTCCGGAATGGGCGCGGCGACAGCGAGATACCTCGCCGAACAGGGCGCGATCGTGGAGGGCTCCGACCTCGGACCCGGCACGGACACGGCGATCGAGACCGTCGATGTGCGCGACACCGACGCGGTGACGCGGTGGGTGGAGCAGGTGTACCAGCGCCACGGCCGGATCGACGCCGTGGTCACCTTCGCCGGGTACGGCCTGCACGGCGGTGTCGAGGAGACCACCGCCGACGAGGCCGCCGATCTGCTGGACGTGAACGTCGTCGGCAGCGCCCGCGTGATCCGCGCCGCGCTGCCATACCTGCGCAGGCAGCGCAGCGGCCACGTGGTGCTCGTCGGTTCCGGGTCGGGGATCGTGGCGCAACCATTCGGCGGCTGGTACTCCGCCACCAAGGCCGCGATCGAGAAGCTCGGCGACGCGCTGCGAATGGAGGTGCGCCCCTTCGGAATTCAGGTGTCCGTGCTGAACCCCGGCTGGACGCGCACGTCGATCCTGGACGCGTCCCGTCAGATCGCGCAGCCGATCCCGGCCTACGCCGACGCCCGGCGCGCGGTGGCCGACCGGCTCGCCGGATACCTGTCCCAGGGACAGCCCGCGGAGGCCGTCGCGCGCACCGTCCACGAGGTGCTCGAGACGCCGCGCACCAAGCAGTCGTATCGCGTGGGACGCGATGTGCGCGTGTCGTATTGGCTGCGCAAGGCGGTGCCGCCCGCAGTGCACGAGCGGCTGGTCCGCGGCTACTACGGCATCGGCCGGACCACCGAATCCGGTTGGTCCCTCACCGAAGTGGCCGATCTGGTGGACCCGGCGACCGGGCGCGCGCTCACCGAGATCTCCGACGGCTCGCTGGTCGATCCGGCCGGGGAGGTGGCGATCTCGGTGCTCGACCGCGAGCGCCGCCTCTACCGCGACGAATCCAGTGACCCGCTCTACGAGCGCGTGGTCGACAACGACCGCCTGCGCTTCGCCTACCGGATCTACTCCAAGGCGTATCCGCTGGTCGCCACGCTGGTCTTCTGGTTCGTCTGGAACGGGAAGCTCCGCGAGCTCGGGAAGTTCTACGCGGCGCGCCTGGCCGCCGCCGCGGCGGGCGGGCACACCTTCGTCGAGGTGGGCGTCGGCGACGGCAGCCTCACCGCCTTCGCCACCCGCGGCACGCGCCCCCGCGACCTGCCCCGCATGCTGTTCATCGACCTGTCCCCCGACATGCTGGTGAAGGCCGCCAAGAGGCTGCGCGGCACGCCCCAGTCGGCGTTCCTCGTGCAGGATGTCGCCAAGTTGTCGCTGCGGCCCGGCTCGGTCCACCACCTCGCCTGTTTCGGCGCCCTGCACGTGTTCCCGGACCCGAAGGCCGCGCTCACCGAATTGACCCGCGCGCTCGCACCCGGCGGCGAACTGTCGCTGTCGATCCTCACCAGCCCCGGCGTCCGCTGGAAGGACCGCCTCATCGACCGCTTCGTGGCCACCAACACGATCACCTCGAATTTCACGAGCGAGCAAGTGACCGAACTGATTTCGGCCGCCGGCCTCGAGATCACCGAACTCCGGCACAACGGGCACCAGCTACTCGTCCGCGCGACACCGCGCGAGGACGCCTGAGGGAGGAGTCTTTACGACAGCCGCGCCGCGTCCACGGTGACCGCCTCGACGCGCGCGGTACCCTCGAAGTTGTTCGACATCCGCTCCAGATCCGTTTCGGCGGTGCACAGGTAGAGCGTGCGCCCGTCCGGGCCGCCGAGTGCGCACGAGACCACGAAATGCCCCGGGGTCGCCGTCGCCACCCGGTCGGTCACCGTGCCGTCGGGCGCGATCCGCCGCACCTCACTGCTGAAGGGGCACGTAACCCACACGGCGCCTTCGGCATCCACGCACAGGCCATCGAGGGCGTCGGACTCGAGACTGTCGAACTGTTTGAACACCCGCTGATCGGACAGGCTGCCGTCGGCGGCCACATCGAACGCGCTGATCCGGAAGGCGAAGGTCTCGGCGACGTAGAGCGTCTTGCCGTCGGGCGACAGGCCAACCCCGTTCGGGCAGACGAGCCCAGATCCAGCGGTGTTCACCTCGCCGTCCGGGTGTACGACGATCATCGGCGCGACCTGCGGCTCGGCTCCGCCGAACAGGTCGTAGCCGATCTGGGTGATGTAGGCGCGCCCCTCGGCGTCGACCCACATATCGTTCGCGCCGACCGCGACCGCGGCGAGGTCCGCGACGACCTCGGTGCCGCCGTCGGCGGTGATCCGCCGTAACGCGTTGTCCGCCTGGGTCACGACCAGCACGGTGCCGTCGGGGGCGAACCCGAGGCCGGAGGGTTTGGCGTCGACGGTGGCCGCGACGGTCGCGGTGCCGTCGAGGCCCAGCCGATACACCTTGCCTCGCGGAATGTCGGAGAACCAGAGCTGGTCGTCGTGCCAGCGCGCCCCTTCGAGGTACTGGAAGCCGTCCCGGACCACGGTGGCCGTTTTGACTGTCATGGTGTGTCGTCCTTTCGAATCGTCTCGCCGCGGATCACCCCGGCACATGTAAGTGAATCATTCATAGATCTGTTCCGCAGCTGATTCGGGCATATCGCCAGCATTACACCCCGACACACGGCAGTCTATGTGTATGATCATTCGAGACATGGACAGGATTCGACCGCGCTCTGCGCCGAGGATGCCCGGCGTTGCGTGGCGACGTCGATGAAGACCGCTCCACCGGGTCGACCGCGCCCTGCCGAGCGCGTCGGCCGCCAGAGGATTGGGAGACGAGCATGAGAGAACTGGACGGCGCCGGCCGGACGCCGGTCCGTGGCGGCGGGTTCTCGGCGTGAGCGCCACGACCGAGCACCGATCCCCGTGGATGACAGACGATCTCGACGCGTTGCGCGACCTCGCCCGGTCGTTCTGCGCGAAAGAGGTCGCCCCGTACCAGCGACGCTGGCGTGATCAGCATCGGGTGGACCGTGACGTGTGGACGCGCGGCGGCGCGGCGGGGTTGCTGTGCCTGTCCATCCCCGAGGAATTCGGCGGCGGCGGTGGCACTTTCGCGCACGAGGCGGTCCTGCTCGAAGAGCTCGCCCGCGTCGGCGACACCGCATGGGGCGTCGCCGTGCACAACGTCGTCGTCGCGCACTACCTGCTCGCCTATGGCACCGAGGAACAGCGACGCACCTGGTTGCCCGCGATGGCGTCCGGCGCGGCCGTCGGCGCCATCGCCATGACCGAACCCGGCGCCGGGTCCGACCTCCAGGGCATCGCGACCACCGCGACGCGAGCCGGGGCGGACTACCTGATCCGGGGCGCCAAGACGTTCATCACCAATGCCACCCAGGCCGACCTCGTCCTGGTCGTGGCGCGCACCGACCCCGACGCCGGCTCCCGCGGCATCTCACTGCTGATCGTGGAAACCGATCGCGAGGGATTCCATCGCGGCCGGATCCTGGACAAGATCGGCCAGCGCGGCCAGGACGCCTCCGAACTCTTCTTCGACGACGTGCGCGTCCCGGCGGAGAATCTGCTCGGCGGCGCCGAGGGCGCGGGCTTCGCCCAATTGATGGGTCAGCTACCGAAAGAGCGACTCACCATCGGCGTCACCGCGACGGCCGCCATGGAGACCGCGCTGGCGCACACACTGCGATATACGAAGGACCGAAAGGCGTTCGGCTCCAGCATCTTCGACTTCCAGCACACCAGGTTCACCCTCGCCGAGGCGGCCACCGAGGCGCGCGTCGCGCGGACGTTCGTCGACGACTGCGTACTCCGGCTGCTGCGCGGTGAGCTGGACGGGCCGACCGCGGCGATGGCGAAATGGTGGACCACCGAACGCGCCATGCACGTGATCGACCGGTGCCTGCAACTGCACGGCGGGTACGGGTACATGTCCGAGTACCCGATCTCGCACCTGTGGGTCGACCAGCGCGTGCAGCAGATCTACGGCGGCACCAACCAGATCATGCGGGAGATCATCTCCCGCTCCCTGTAGTCCCGGCGAGCGCACAGGAGCCGAGCCGATGTACCTCACCCGAACCCTGCACAACGCCCTGCAATCCGACCCCGACCGCGAGCTCACCGTGGACGGCACGAGGGTTCGCACCGTCGCCGAGAGCGTCGACCGGATCGCTCGCCTCGCGCGCGGGCTCCACGCCCTCGGGGTGGCGCCGGGCGATCGTGTCGCGATGCTCGGCGTCAACTCCGACAGGTACTTCGAGTATCTTTTCGCCGTTCCGTGGGCCGGTGCGGTGCTCACCCCGATCAACAGCCGATGGAGTCCGGCCGAGGTCGCCTTCGCGCTGGCGGAGTCCGAGGCCCGGGTGTTGCTGATCGACAACGTCTTCCGCGACCACCTGCCGTCGATCCGGGAGTTGTACAACGGGCTGGATCACGTCGTGTACTGCGGCGACGACAACTGCCCCGAGACGACCCTCGCCTACGAAAGCCTCGTCGCCGACAATGATGTCGCCGAGGACGCCCGTCGCGGCGGACAAGATCTGCTCGGCCTCTTCTACACCGGCGGCACCACGGGTGCGCCGAAAGGCGTGATGCTCAGCCACAACAGCGTGCTGACGAACGCCCTCGGCTGCTTCGCCACCGGCGAGTGGCTCACCCAGCGTGGCCGAATGCTCCACGTGGCGCCCATGTTCCACCTCGCGGATCTCTTCTTGCTGATCAGCGGCGCGCTGGCCGAGCACACCCACGTGCTGCTGCCGGGCTTCTCCCCCGAAGGCGTCTTGGACGCGTTCGAGCGGTACCGGATCACCGATGTGCTGCTCGTGCCCACCATGCTCCAGCAGATCGCCGATCATCCCGACGCGAAGGCGTTCGACCTGAGCACCGTCCGCCGTGTCCTGTACGGCACCTCCCCGGTGTCGGAGAGCCTGCTCGAACGCGTCGGAGCGTTGCTGCCGGCCGCCGGTCTCGCGCAGGCGTACGGCATGACAGAACTGGCGCCGGTGGCGACGATCCTGCGCCCGTCCGACCACGAGGACCCCGCCCTGCGCCGATCCGCGGGGCGGCCCGCCCCGCACACCGAGGTCCGCATAGTCGACAACGACGACAACGAGGTACCACGTGGCGTGGTGGGCGAGATAGTCGCACGCGGCGACCACGTGATGCTCGGGTACTGGCGGCGTCCGGACGACACTGCCGCGGCATTGCGTGGCGGCTGGATGCACACCGGTGACGCCGGATACATGGACGAGCGCGGCTATGTATTCGTGGTCGACCGGATCAAGGACATGATCGTGACCGGCGGCGAGAACGTGTACTCCGCCGAAGTGGAGAACGTGCTGTCCCACCACGACGCGGTGGCGGCGTGCGCGGTGATCGGTGTGCCGGACGAACTCTGGGGCGAACGGGTGCACGCCGTCGTCATGTTGCGGCCGGACCGCACCGCGACGGCCGAGCAGCTCCGGGATTTCTGCCGCTCGCGGATCGCCGCCTACAAGGCGCCGCGTAGCGTCGATTTCGTCGAGGCGTTGCCGGTGTCCGGCGCGGGCAAGGTCCTCAAACGCGAGCTGCGCAAGGCGTTCTGGCCCAGCGGCGGCCGACAAGTAGGCTGACGCGGTGACGACGCGATCGGCGCGCCTCGCGCCACCACGGGGGACTCGGCCGCGCAATCGCCGGGACCTCGTCATCGCGGCCGCCACCGATCTGTTCCACCGGCACGGCTACGAGCAGGTGTCCATGAGCGCGGTGGCGGAGGCGGTGAACGTCAGCCCGTCCGCGCTGTACCGGCACTTCTCCAGCAAGCCCGACTTGCTGATCGCCGCGGTGGTTACCGAGATGACACCGTTCCGCCAGGTGTTCGACAGCTGCGCGCAAGCAGACGCCGGTCTGGACGTACTCGTCGACGGACTCGTCGGCGTCGCGGCCGATGTACGGCGCCTCGGCGTGCTCTGGCAGCAGGAAGCCCGCAGTCTGCCACCCGGCGCCTTCGCGGAACTGCGCGCCGAGATACGCCGCACACTCGGCCAACTGGCCGCGATCATCCGGGCGAAGCGGCCGGAGCTGGCGGCGGCGGACGCCGAGCTGCTCGCCGCGAGCACGTGCTCGGCATTGTGCGGCGCCTCGCCACGCAGCCGCGATCTCACCCGTGGCGAGTTCGAGCGCGTCTTCGGGCACATCGCCCGATCGGTCCTCGGCGCGGAACCCGCGACCGCGGCGGACGAGATCGGCGCCGCCGATCACCTGCCCTCGGCCCGCCGGGAGCGTCTACTGTCCGCCGCCGCGAACCTGTTCGGCGCGCGCGGCTACGACACGGTCAGCATGGAGGAGATCGGCGCCGAGGCCGGCGTGGCCGGGCCGACGATCTACCACCACTTCGCCTCGAAACTGGATCTGTTGACCGCGGCTGTGGAACGAAGCATGGAGTGGGTGTGGCGCGATCTCTATCGCGCGCTCGCCGAGGCCGGTGACCACGAACGCGGCACCGCGATTCTGCGCGGGTATCTCGACTTCGTCGATCGTCACGGTGGGTACGCGGCCATACTCGCCACCGAGACCCGGCATCTGCCCGCCGATGTCGGCGACCGCATCCAGCAGAGTCGCCGCGACTACTTCGGCGAATGGCTCGAGCACATTCGCGCGCAGCACGTGGCCATCGGCGAGGCGGAGGCCAGAATCCGGCTCGACGCCGTGCTCGCGGTCGCCGTCGACCTGGCGCGCACACCCCATCTACGCACGCGGCCCGGCGCCTTCGCGACCGTGGAGCGGATCGCCGACGCCGTTCTCTTCGGCCCGTCCACGGCGCCGTAGACCGAGCCGCGGCGAGGAAGAACTACCGTGCGGGCAACACCTTGTGCAGGAACGTGATCGCGTCCGGCAGCGAATCGGCCGTGATCTTCTGGTGGTCGGAGTCGTAGCTGCGGAACTCGTATCGCGTTCCGGCGGCGTCGAATTGGGCCAGCAGGGCCAGGGTGAGCGGGATCGGGACGGTCGTGTCGGGCACGCCGTGCGCCACGAAGATCGGGCGGTCGTAGCCGGCGGTGGGCACCGCCATGTACCGACTGAGCCGGGACGCGAACGGCGGATCACCCAGCGGCCGCGCGAGAATCGACCCAATCGACGCGCCATCCGCGGAATCACCCCATGCGCCAACGCATTTCGTGGCCAGGTCCGCCACCAGCCGCTGCCCGGACGGCGTCAGGTAGTCGCGGACCGGGAAGTCCGGGTCGGCCAGCTGGAGCCCGCCGAGCAGCGCGGCGAGGTTCGGTGTGAGCGCGTTCAGCAGGTCGACCGAGGGCACGTGCGGGCCCGCCAGGGCGAACACGGTCTCGAAGTTCGAGGCGGGCGCCATCGCGACGGTGCCGCGAAAGTCCAGCTCCGGCGCGTAACTCGACGCGAGATGGCCGGCGTTGAGCGCCGCGTGCCCGCCCTGGGACACCCCGGCGACCGCCCACGACGAGGAGAGCGAGTCGTCCGAGCGCACCGCCGCGCGCACGAGGTCGATGGTCGCCGTCGCCTCGGTCCGGGACTGTAGATACGGGTGCGTGGTCTCCGCACCCGGCCCCAAGCCCAGGTAGTCCGGCGTCGCCACGGCATAGCCCGCCGACAGCAGCCGCTCGACTATCCAGCCGTCACCGGCCGCGGCCGACGGCGTGACGCCGCAGGTCGGCCCGAGCCCGGACGTTCCGTGCGCCCACGCCACCACGGGCCACCCGCCGTCGGGGGCGGTGCCGGGCGGCACGAACACGGCGCCCGTCGCCGTGGTCGCCGCGCCGGTCGGGCCCTCGGTGCGATACGAGACGAAGTACGCGTTCTCGAACCCACCCCATCCCGCGGGCTGCGCGCGGTACTCGACCACACCACCGGACTCGGCGACCGCCGCCCCCATCGGCACAGACAGCAACGACACCAGAGCTGCGATTATCACGGCGAATCGGCGAATTGCCATACCCGACACTGTAGATGGCGGTGAGGTGGTGGTGCGGGAGGGTGAGGATGCGTGGGCTGGTGGCGCTGGATGCGGCGGTGGGCGGCCCGACCGTGGCACAGGGGATAGCTGGCGGGACGCCGTGCGGGGCGCAAGGTGCGGCGGTGGGCACCCTCAACCCGGCGCGAGGTGCGGCGGTGGACGCTCCCGCCCGGTGACGCAAGGTTCGGCGGTGGACGCCCACCCGGTGACGCCCGGTACGACAGCAGACGCCCCGCCCGATGACGCGAGGGTGCGGCTGGCGGCCGCCGACCGGTGACGCAAGGCGCAGCGGCAGACACCCCCAACCGGCAGCACCCTGCGACGGCACACTCACCCCGGCGGCGCACGGATACCGCTGACGGCACGCCGACCGGCGCCGCGCAGCGCAACGCTGGCGTTCGAGTCGAGCGCGATGGCGTTTCGGTCGCGTCCCGGCGACGCTCACGGCTGTTGCACCCGGCATGACGACAACGACCCAGCCGGCGATCTCGACGCCGGACGCGACCCGCCGGGCCTGGCCCGCCCTGCTCACCATGTTCCTGGGCAGTTTCACCCTGGTCACCGCCGAGTTCTTGCCGCCAGGCGTGCTGACCACGATGGCCGACGATCTGGGCGTTGCCGAAGGCGTCGTCGGGCTCTCGGTGAGCGCGACGGCCCTCACCGCCCTGCTCACCGCCGTCGGCTTGAGCTCCCTGTTCCCGCGCGTCGACCGCCGCACGCTGCTGGTCGCGCTGACGGTCGGCGCCGCGGTGTCGAACCTCGTGGTGGCACTGGCCCCGAACATCGCGCTGCTGCTGATCGCGCGCCTGCTGCTGGGCGCCGCCGTCGGTGGCTACTGGTCGATGGCGCTGGTGATCGCCGCCCGGCTGGTGCCCGCGGACCGGCTCGGAAGGGCCATGATGATCGTCAACACGGGCACCACGGTCGCGACCGTCGCCGGTGTCCCGCTCGGCGTCCTGCTGAGCACCTTCGCCAGCTGGCGGGTGGTGTTCGTCGTCGCGGCCGCGCTCACCGTCGTCGCCGCCGTCGCGGTCCAGCTGACGCTGCCGCCCGTGCCGCCCACGCCGGGTATCGGCTGGTCGGCGATGGGCGCGGCCCTGCGCGCTCCCGGTGTCGCGCTCGGCCTGCTCAGCGTGCTCGCCGTGATCGGCGGCCACTTCGCCGGCTACACCTACATCCGCCCGGCCCTCACCGAACTGCTCGACGCCGGCCCCACCGCGATCCCGATCCTGCTGGCGCTCTTCGGCATCGGCGGCCTGCTCGGCAACTTCGCCACCGGCGCGCTCGCCGACCGCAGACTCGAACCGCTGCTGCTGGCGGTGCCGCTGGCCATCACCGTGTCGATCCTCGTCATCCTCGCCTCCGGCTCGGTGCCCGCCCTCGCCTACCTGGCCGTATTCGTCTGGGGCGGCGCCTTCGGCGGCATCCTCAACCTCGTCCAGGTGTGGGTCTCCCGCGTCCTGCCCGACCGCGTCGAAGCGGGCAGCGGGCTGGTCGTGGCCGGCTTCCAGCTCGCGATCATCCTCGGCTCGGCGGTCGGCGGCCGCGGCGTCGACGCCATCGGCCTCACCGCCACCTACCTCGCCGCCGCCGTCGCCGCGTTGGTCGGCGGTGTGGTGATCAGGACGTCGCTCTCACGCTCCCGAGGGTGAGAGTTGTTCCGGCTCGGGTCGTTTCGGCGACCCGAGCCGGTGGGCGGGCGGGCGCACCGTCGGTCAGAGATCGTCAGGGAGCACCCGGAAAGCCTTGTGGCTGGTCAGCGGTGCGATCGCTCGGAAGTCCCGCCGATCCAACGTCAGCACGTCCACCGTCTCATATCGTTCGGCCAGCGCCACATTCGTCGCGTCGGTCAAGTCCAAACGCAGTGCGCCATAGCGGTTCTGCACTTTTCTGGCGGTCCGAAGCACCATCGAAGTGATCTCCGGTACCTCGATTCGCCCCGTGCGCTCCTGTGCGAGCAGCCAATCGTTGACGCCGTAGGCCGCTGCGCGGTTGACATTCCGCGTGAGCACATGCTCGATCTCGAGCAACACCAACGGCGACACGACTGTGAGGGCAGCCTGTTGGAGCGCCTTCCGCGCCGGATCGTGCTCGGGATCCGAAGGATTGAATGCTGCGACGAAACCGGACGTGTCACCGATCAGCAGCATCGATCAGCGGCCCTCCGCCTCGATGATCCCGTCGCCGATGGTTCGGTCGATCTCGTCCGCAGAAATAGACCGCCCGAAGTCGACAACCGGAATGTCCCAGTCGTCCTGCCAGCGGCGGCTCCGAATCGCCGCGAGGTGGAACGCCTCACGGAAGAACTCGGATTCGGGCCTCCCTTCTCGTGCCGCAGCCTGCTTGATCAGCTCCAGGTCGTTCTCGTCGACCATAACGGTGGTCTTCTTCAGTGCCATATGGTTATGGTACCTCCACCATATGCGTTGCGCGGAGCAATTCGCCGCCTCGACCAATCCAGGTCAGATGCGGGCGGCGCGCCTCCACTCCGAGGGCGTGACACCCGTATGCCGACGGAACGCGCGCCCGAACGCGGTCTCCGACCGATAGCCGAGCCGCCGCGCGACCACGCCGACCGGTGCGTCGTTCTCGGCGAGAATCCGCTGCGCGTGCTCCACGCGCAGCTTCGCCAGGTACCGGCCCGGCGTGAGCCCGGTCGCCGCCTGAAACCGCGCGGCGAACCCCGAGCGCGACGCCAACGCGACCCGCGCCAGCGCCTCCACGGTCCACCCCCGCCCCGGGTCGGCGTGGATCGCCGCCACCGCCCGCGCGATCCCCGGCTCGTTGACGCGCAACAGCCACCGCTTCGGCGCGCACCCGCGGGTGTACCACGATTCGACCGCCGCCGACGCGACCACGGTGACCACCCGGTCACCCTGCACCCCGCTCGGGTCCGCGCACTCCTGCACCAGATACCGGAACATCGTCGCGGCCAGCGGCGCGTGCCGCCCGAACTCGTGCAGCACCAACCGCTGCGGCAACGCGTCCACGGCGTCCCCCATCGCCACCGGCGTGAGCTGCAACCGCAGCACGATCGCCTCGGTCATCGCGTTCAGCGCGAACCGCTCGTCGCGCGGCACGAACAGAAAATCCCCGCACGCCAGATCCTCGGACTCCGCCAGCCCCTCGACCCGCACCAACCCCTCCACCACCACGAGCGCACTGGGCGCACCCGACAGGTGCTCCCATCCCCCGGCCTCGAACTCCCACACGTCCCGCCCGGCGAACCGCCACCGCTGCGCGGCCAGCACCTCCTCGAGCCCCCGGACACCCACATCTACCTGCGCCAACATGCCCATCCTCATCCTGAACCCCCGACCGATTCACGGTAGCAAGGGGAGGTGGAGTGGGCACGGTGAGCGGTTTCGCCACCGGATCAGGGCTTCACGCACCCTCTGTTTCCGGGATGTCGTCCTCCGGTGCGATGCGCGCGAGTTGCGGGTGGACCGGGACGTGGTTCGCGAGGGGATACAGCAGCTCGTCAGCGGTGGGCCGGAGCCGCGACGGCTCGTAATCATCTGTGGTGAACCGATTTTCGATCGGCGGGAGGGCGATATCCGTGTTCGGGAAGAGATACCGTGCCCCCTCCCGACGCGAGGTGTGGATCTCACCGTCGGGTGCGGTCCACTGCAACCGATCCGGATCCGCCTCCCACACTCGCCAACGCTGCTTCCCCTTGTCCGCCAACACTTTCAGCCTCCGATGCCGCACGCACAGCGTGAGGAACGAAGTGCGTCCGCGAACGACCTCGGCGGCCGCGGCCGGGACCGTACAGCCCGGGAATCGGCACACTCCGTCGACAGCCCGCGCCGCGTCTTCGGTCGACTCGTCGCGCTCGCGGACGATGCGGAAGCGCGCGCGTTCGGCGATCTCGCGGGCGAGGTCGGCATCGATAGGCCCGTAGCCGGCGAGAAAGGCAGGCGCATCACGCATATCGAACAGCGTGTCCGCGGGGATGCCGATTTGAATGAGCGGTTCGCGCGGCTCCGCTTCCGGCACAGCCGATTTCGGGCACCGCCCACCACGCCCGCACCGACAGCGCAACCGCCCCGACCCGTCCGCCAGCGCCACCAGCGCGTCGGCCCGCCGCTGCGGCATGGTCCGCGGATCCGCCGAGCACACCTGAAGACCCAACTCCCGCAACCGCATCGCCACCGTCTGCGCACCGGGCGCGGGAAGTATGCCGTCGAACACCGCCAAACCGTCCTGGACGGCCCGGATACGCACGTCCCGATCGTCCTGCCTGCGCTCCCGGCGGCGCCTGGTGCCCGCCGGGTCGATCCGGTGCACCCAGCGGCGCGCCGCCTGCCGCAACCGGGCGGGATTCGTGCGGCCGGCCGCGTCGAGCAGTCGCGGCTCGAGCACGTCCACCACCTCGCGTGCCAGCGCCCGCGTGCTGTCGACGATCACCCGCACCTTCGCCAGATCGATCCGGCCCGCCGCGAACGCCGCCCGCGTGCGCGGCAACGACTCCTCCAACGCCAGCCCGATATCGATCAGCGCCCCCACCGTCCCCTCGTCCACGAACAGCGCGACCGCCACCTCCGCCGCCGCGAACTCCCCCGCCCGCACCCCGCCGGGCCCCGGTTCCGCACTCTCCGCCCGATGCCGCCGATACAGCTCGCGCACCGCGAACACCTCCGCGGCCTGCGCGGCCGCCGCCGCCCCGTGAGCCTCCCGCAGCGCCTCGATCAACGCTTCGTCGCTCAACGCCCCGAAGTCCCCGGCCACCCGTCGATCTCGATCGAACATATGTTCGAATATACCGCCCAGTTCACCACCCCGCCACCCCCATTTCCAGGCGATTTGGCCCCTGACCTCCGCGTGGTGTAACTTTCATCAGGCGCGAGGGAAACCTCGCCAACATCTGAACAAGGGGCTATGGCGCAGCTGGTAGCGCACCACACTGGCAGTGTGGGGGTCAGGGGTTCGAGTCCCCTTAGCTCCACTCCATTTATGCAGGTCAGGACCGGTATTTGTACCGGTCCTTTTTCCTGTTTCACGGCCAGTGTGCCAAGAATGTGCCAACGGGCGGGAGAACACTGGATTCTCGACCAGCCCGGGCGGTCCTAGACTGCCTTCTCGGTACCGCCGAACATCGCCGATGCGGCGGCGGTCAGTCCTTCGTCGTACACGCGGTTGTAGACGGTGGTGGTCATCCGCACGTCGTGCCCGTGCCAGGCGGCCACCGTGGACGCCGGAATGTTCGCGTGGAGCATCACCGACACGGAGGTGTGCCGCAGGTTGCGCAGCGTGATCCGGGGAAGCCCCGCCGCGATACGGATGCGGTGGAACCACCCGGTGAACGTCCGGGGCAAGACCGCCTTGCCATCCGCCGTCGAGCACACGTGCGCGTCGTCGTCCCACGGCAGACCGAGCGCAAAACGTTCGCGCTTGTGCTTGGTCTTCAGCTCCCGCAAGGCCGTAGCCGCGTCGGCGGGCAGCGGAAGGGTACGGCGTGAGCGCTCCGTCTTGGGCTCGTCTACGGCGTGCTCCGAGCCGTCCACCTCCACGTGCGACTGCTCGACCGACAGCGTGCCGCGCATCAAGTCGATATCGGACCAGCGCAGCCCGCACACCTCCGAGCGGCGCAGCCCGTAGGTCGCGAGCAGGAACACCGCGTACAGCCGATCGCCCTTGGCCTCGGCCGCGAAGGCGTGCACCTGCTCCCTGGTCCACACGTCGGCGGAGGTCACCTTGCCGGGCCGCTGCCGGGGTGCCTGGACGTACTCGGCAGGGTCGCGCGAAACAAGCCCCTGCCGGGCGGCGTACTCGGTGACCTGCTGGAGCAACACGAGCGCCAGGCGGACCGTGGCCGGAGCCAGCGGCTTGCCCTTCATCGAACCGGCCTCCAGCATCGTGGACACCCATTCGTCCACGTGCGCCTGACGCAACGCCTGAATCCTCATCTCGCCCAGATCGCGCGTGACGTACTTCAACGAGTCCCGGTAGTTGCGCAGCGTGTTTGCCCGAATGTCTCGACGGGAAGCAAGCCACTCGTCGGCGACCTGCTTCACCGTGAGGTCGGTCCTGCCGACGAACCGCCCGGCGGCCACCTCCGCACTGATGCGGCGGTATTCGCGCCGCGCCTCCGTCTTGGTGCCGTAGGTGAACCGCTGCCGGATGCGGGAACCGTCTGGCCGCGCACCGATGTCGATCTGAAACGTGTAGGTCACGGTTCCGTTCTTGGCCGTGCGTGTGTCGATCGGCTCGGCGCGTCTGGCGCGCCTGGCCGTGGTGTCGGACATAGTTGATCTCCGTTCTCTCACAAGACCGAGGCCGAGCTCGGGATTCTGCTGGCGCAAGCCCGTGGCTTGCTAGAAGACGCTGCGCAGGCGGTGGCTGGAGCTGGGGGTCGAGCCCGCCGCGCGGGTCACCGCGCTCGTGGGTCGGGTGAAGACGGCCCGAAGCGGTCGAAGCCGACGACGGCATGCTGTTCGATTCCGGTGGCGCTGCGGGGCGGCCCGCCGAGATGGTGGCGGCGGGCCGGGTGACCGGCACGAGTTCACAGATATTGTTCGAGGCATTGGCCGGGGTGTATGACTCGCTGGGGTTCGACACGGTGGCCGATACCGTGTTCCGGGACTTGGTGATCGCCCGGGTCGTGGAACGACCAGCTTGCCGTCGTCGGCTTCGGCCGCCCGGCCCAGGTTCCACCGCAACCCGCGACGCGATCGAGGCATACCTGACCATCGTGTTCACCGCCCTGGCCGTCGCCCGCACCGGCGCAAGCATCCGCGCGATCGTGCGGCAACTCCGCGTCCTGCGCAGCGCCACCATCGCCATCAACGGGACCGAGCAGACCTTCCCACCAGCCATCGACCCCGAACAGCAGGCCCTCCTCGACACCCTCGCCACCGACAACGTCAGGCACTAACCGAATGAGCCAACTCGGGGGGCCGCTGCCGAGGAGCTTGGACGTACTCGGCAGGGTCGCGCGAAACAAGCCCCTGCCGGGCGGCGTACTCGGTGACCTGCTGGAGCAACACGAGCGCCAGGCGGACCGTGGCCGGAGCCAGCGGCTTGCCCTTCATCGAACCGGCCTCCAGCATCGTGGACACCCATTCGTCCACGTGCGCCTGACGCAACGCCTGAATCCTCATCTCGCCCAGATCGCGCGTGACGTACTTCAACGAGTCCCGGTAGTTGCGCAGCGTGTTTGCCCGAATGTCTCGACGGGAAGCAAGCCACTCGTCGGCGACCTGCTTCACCGTGAGGTCGGTCCTGCCGACGAACCGCCCGGCGGCCACCTCCGCACTGATGCGGCGGTATTCGCGCCGCGCCTCCGTCTTGGTGCCGTAGGTGAACCGCTGCCGGATGCGGGAACCGTCTGGCCGCGCACCGATGCCGATCTGAAACGTGTAGGTCACGGTTCCGTTCTCGGCCGTGCGTGTGTCGATCGGCTCGGCGCGTCTGGCGCGCCTGGCCGTGGTGTCGGACATAGTTGATCTCCGTTCTCTCACAAGGGTTCCCGGGCAGGCTGCTGCACAGCCGACGCTCGTCCCCGGCCCGGCGATTGACAGCTGAATCGAACGATCGACGTATGCACCGTCGTCGCAGGAGCGCAAGCGATTCAGTGGTTCGCGCTCAGGGTCAGTCGCCGTGCCCATCGGCGTCCGGCAAAGAGCCGTGATCCGCGGATGGCTGGCCGAGCGCGAGTTGTTCGCGAAGCCACCGTGATGGGATGCGCACTCGGCGGCCTATGCGAATCGAGGGCACTTCGCCTGACGCGATCGCCGAGTAGGCGGTCGACCGACCGATTCCGATGAGTACCGCGAAGTCGTCGACCGATACTGTGGGCTGAGCGTGAAGTCGATGGAGCGCCTCCCGTACGGCCGAGCCGGTCATCGGTCACCGTCTTCGAGACCTTTGGTCGTGACATGGCATTCCGCTAGCAACAGATCCGCCCGAGATGTACTGTTGGCTAGCAGATTAGGCGGCGGGGGGGCGCAAGTATGCGATCGGGACATCCGAATCTCCTCCAGTTCCGGCGGATTCTCGTCCCTTCCCTCCATCGAACCTGAATAAATCGATGCGCGCCACTAGGATTTTCAGCCAGCCGCTGTCATGCGAATCGCAGAACCCAATTCGGCATGTTGATTACGGGTGCTCTGGTTGAGCAAGTTGTAAACGCGACTGAGCACGGGGCAGTCCAGCCAACAGCCAGACCGCAGGCGCAAGCGCGCGCTAGGTGCGGATCCATCTTTTTCGGTCGCTATCCCTTAAATTCTCTGCGCGCTGCGCGAGCGCAAACACGTCAGGGGCCGCGAATCGGGCTGCGCGGAAGGGCCAGCGGCGCCGGCCATGAGAAACAAGGCCCGCGGTCCTGGGTGTACTCGTCACAGTTGCCGGCAGGGGACTGCCTCGAACGAACGGGGCGCGCCCAATCCAGCTGGACTATGCTGCCGCCAGGTGGTTCGGGTAGCCGGTGATGAGCCGGATTGCGTCTGTCCCGGGGATTTCGGTGTGGTGCAGGCTGATGGCCCATACCGAATCTGCGTCGTCGCGGAGGTGGACGACGTCGGATGGCGATCGCGCGTAGCTGAGGTCGGCGGTGGTGTGGTGTATCCAACGGCGCTGGAACTCCTGGATTTCCATCATGCGCAGGAGATAGGTCGTTGCTGCGGGTACGTCTCGCCAGCGTGCGAGCTGGCTGCGGAGGCTGGAGACGGCGTGGTCTGCTTCGTGCTCCCAGTAGGGGAGTCGTTCGCGTGCTGCGGGGTTGCGGAAGACCCAGTCTCCGATGTTGTCCCCGGGAGCGAGTGGCACGAAGCGCCGAAAGTATTCGTTGGCATCCACGACGTTGCATAGAGGGTCGATGTAGTAGGCGATGACGCGGCGGGTGTCGAGGTCGGCGAGCCTGTCCGGCAGATCGTGGGGGAGCAGGGTTCGCAGTTGCGAGGGCGATCCGAGCTGTCGGCGGGCCGGTGCGCGTAGCTCACGGAGGAAGCGGGCCGTGGGGTGGGACAGCTCGTAGACTCTGATGAGGTGTTCGAGTACTTCCTCGCTCGGTGTGCGTGTGCCACGCTCGATTTGGGTCAGATGCGAGTAGGACAGGCCGGCGATCACGGCGGCTTGGACTGTGCTGATGTCGCGCTCGGAGCGGAGCCGCTTGAGGTAGGAGCCGAGTGTTGGAAGCTCCACTGCGGTGGAGCCTGGGGTGCGGTGAGGTTTCCTGGGTACGGGCCCAGGTGTCCGGGACATGCTTACCCCCCTTTCAGGGTCTTCCTTTGCGGGTATCGCGATGGATACGATGAAATGTTGCCCCCGAGTTCGTGGTTTCGGTTCTACCAGAACGGGTAAGGGTCGGCAAGCGGCAGGCGGGTGCCGCCCGAGATTTGCTGGGACGCAGAGTGTGTCAGCGTTCCACGGCGCGGCCGCGCACCGACCGGCACCCCATCGCGCACGGGATTGGTGCCACGTCACCGACGGCTGCCGGACGTATCGGATGCGACATCGTCGGTGCAGCAAGATTTTTCGCTCGACACATTGAGTGTCAGACCCAGCAGGGCGGCGAGTTCAGCGCACAGTTCATGCGCGACACTTCATGTGCATCACAATCTGTGCAAGCGAGATCACTAGCGCGGCAGCGTTTTTCGGGATTCGATGGGTGTCGGTAATGCACCTGACCCGAAAGGACATGGACACATGGATCCCTTCACGATCCTGAATCTGGTGAACGCCGGTCTCGGCGTTTTGAGTCACGGCCTGTTCATCGTGACGCAGATTCTCGGCCTGGTCTGACCAGGACCTTTCTTTCCCCTGGCCGGCCGTGCGCCTGCGTGGCCGGCCAGGGTTCCCGAGCCGCCGGGCGAGTTCGGTGGCGGCGATTTCACTCATCTTTGTTTGGGGGTTGTTTCAGCATGCCCGAAATACGAAATGCGCGGTCGCAGACCATGCGTCGGCGTGGCTATCGGCAGTGCGGTCGTGTGCTGGTGGTGGCCGGTCTGGTGCCGGTCGCGGCGATCGCGACGTTGAGGTCACCGGCGGCGGCGTCGACCGAGGTGGCGGCCGCGATCGCGGACCAGCCCGGTGTGACGGGCCCGGCGCAGCCGGGAACCACACCACCTCCCCCACCGCCACCTCCCCCACCGCCGGAGCCGCCCGCTGCGGAGCCGCCGGTGTATTACGAGCAGCCGCCACAGGTGCGCAACGAGGCTCCGGTGCGTCCGGCGCCGGAGCCCGCACCGGTGGAGCCGCTGCGGGTGCAGGATCTGCATCTGCCCGAGCCGGTGCCGCCGGTGGCGCCGATTGAGCCGCCCCCCAACACGATTCGTGTCGGGCAGTGGCAGGCGGAGTCGCCGCCGTGGCTGCCCGTGGAAGTGCGCGACACCATCAACGACGTGGCGGCGGGCGCGGAGGCGCATGTCGCGACGGCGCTGGATTCGATCGGGGTGCCGGCGGGGCGGTCGGATCGGGTCTCGGGCGCGACAATGGCCGGAGCGGCGGTCGGTGGCGCGATCGGCGCGGTGGGCGCGGGCGCCCCGGCCGCGGCGGTGGGCGCGGTGATCGGCGGCGCGATCGGCGGGACCATCGGCGGGATCGCCGGTGCGGCGCTGGGCACGATGGTGCCGGTCCCGGTGCTCGGGACGGTGACCAGCGGTGTCGCGGGCACCGCGCTGGGGGCGGCCGCGGGCGCGGCGGCGGGTGCCGCGGTGCTCGGTGGGCCGGTCGCGGTCATCGGCGCGGCGGCCGCGGGCACGGTGGGCGCCGGTTTCGGTGCGGGCGTGGGGGTCGGGCAACCGTGACCGCCACACCCTCTACTGTCGTGTCACCTCGTCGGCGGGTACGCCGCACCGTGTCGGCGGCGCTGGCCGCGGCGAGCGTGACCACCGCCGTGTACGGCACCGCTTCTACGGCAGCGCAGGCGGCACCGGGGTGTGCGGTGTTGGCGGTGATCGGTGTGCAGGGCACGGGCCAGTCGAGTCCGGGCGCGGACCCGACCGCCGACACCGGCGTGGTCGGCGCGCTGCTGGGACCGGTGGTGGCCGCGGCACCGGATCTGGTGTCACGCACATACATCGGCTACCAGGCGGGTTTCGGCGGTGTGGTGCCCGGCGGCGGGCCCGCCCCCTACGCCGAGTCGGTCGCCGAAGCGGCCGGTGGGGTGCGCGCGGCGCTGGCCGATATCGCCGCCCGCTGCCCGCAGACGCGGTTCGCCGGGGTCGGCTATTCCCAAGGCGCGCAAGCCTGGTCGGAGGTCGCACGCGAGATCGGCGCGAGCCGGGGACCGGTCCCGGCCGATCGAATCGCGGGCATCGCACTCTACAGCTCGCCGGATCGGGCGCCGGGATCCCCGGTGATCCCGGGCCGGCCCGGACAAACGACCCCGGATCCGGCGCCGGGCACCACGGGAGCCGCGGTGGCCGGGGTCACGATCGGGTCCGCGCCCGCCGGAGGGAGTGGAATCGCTTCGAGCGCAGCGGATTACGGTGCGCTCACCGGGCGTGTGGTCGATATCTGTGTCGAGGGCGATCTGGCGTGCTCGGCGCCGGACCGGGCCCTGGCGTTGCGGCTGGGCGCGCAACTGATCGCGCAAGCCGATCTCACCAACCCGGTGGCCGCGCTGGGCACGATCGGGAGCTTGCTGTCGGCGGCACTGGGCGAAGCGTGGACCACGGTGCTGCTCAACGATTTCCACCTCGGACCGGCCGGTGTGGACTACGTGCCGGGGGTGCCGTTGTCGCGGCGGCTGCTCGATGCCGCCGACCCCCGCATCCCCGCACCGTCGGCGCACGAGCACGACGCCGCGGGCGCGCGGTGGGGCGAAATCGTCGCGGTGATCGGCGCGGACCCGCTCGCACGGGTGCCGCGGCTGGCCGGCCAACTGGCCGCCGCGTGGACGCAGCTGGCCGCGGACAACGCGGACCTGCTCAACCCGGCGGTGTGGCTGCGGTTCGCCGACCTCGTCGCCCGCCACAACAACTACGCGGCGACCGGGCAATTGACCTCGGGCACGCAGTGGCTGATCGCCCTGGCCCACGACCTCGGGACACAACGATGACCAACCCTCTCGATCCCTCCGACATCGACTCCAGCGACATCCACTCCAGTCCCACCTTGCGCAGGGAGTCGGCGGCGCGGGCCGCCGCCGACGCCATGTTCCGCACCGCTCCCGAACTGGCCCCCGACCAGGGCGCCGGGGAGATCCTGCGGGCGCGGCAGGTCCGGGCGCCGCAGCTGGACTGGGTCGATGCCTGGCATCTGCTCTACACCTCGACCTCCTCGACCGAGGCGACGATCGCGGCGTCGGCGACGCTGCTCAGCCCGACCCTGCCCACGCTGATCGGGATGGGCCCAATCCTGTTGTACTGCCCGCAGTTTCGCGGATTCAGCGCGGAGTCCGCGCCGTCGGTGCAGCTGCAGGCCGGGACCGATCCCGACATCGAGCCGGTCCGGACGGCACTGGACCGCGGGTGGACGGTGGTCGTGCCCGACGGGGAAGGGCACGGTGTGCTCGACGCGGGCCCGCACACCTGGCTGGCCGGACGCGCCGCCGCCTACACCGCGCTCGACGCCGTCCGCGCGGCGCGGGCGATGCCCGATGTCGCGTTGACCGACGTGCCGGTGGCGATCTGGGGATACGCCGACGGCGGGCGCACCGCGATCTGGGCGGGCGAGCTGCACACCGACTACGCGCCGGAGGTGCCGCTGGCCGGTGTCGCCGCGGGCGCGCCGGCATTGGATCCGATCACGTTGATCACCGACCTCGACGGCGGGGCGTGGAGCGGGCTCGGGCTGGCCGGGATGATCGGGCTGGGCCAGGCGTACCGGCATCTGCCGCTGGATCATGTGCTGACCGCCGAGGGCCGCGACGCGGTCGCCGACGCCCAAACCCTCGACATCGCCGAACTACTCTCGCGGTATCGGGCGCCGCTGGGCCGCTGGTGCGAGGTGGTCGACCCGTGGTCGACGAGCATGTGGCGCTACGTACTCACCCGGGAGGTCGCCGGCACCGGCACCCCGACAGTGCCGGTGCATCTGTATCACGGGTCGCGCGATTCCCTGATCCGCCCGCAGTCGACCAGGGCGCTGGATGCCGCCTACCGGGCGCGGGGGGTGGCGGTGACCTGGCACGAGCCCTACGCCACCCACCTGCAGGCGGCTGCGGACGCGATCGGTGAGGTCATGACCCGCCTGACCGAGCTGGCCCACCAGGACCGCACATGACCACCACCACAGCCGGTGTGGGCGGGCGAGCGGTGAGCGTCGTGGTCGCGGGAGTCGTTGCGGCAGCAGTGATTCCGGCGGTGGTGTGGGCGGGGCCGACGACCGCGCCGATCGAGCAGCGCTGCCCGCGCCTGTACGCGATCGGGATGCAGGGACCCGGCGACGGGGACGCCTCGGGCCGCAGCGACACCGGCGCGCTGTCGGCGGCGTTCGGGCCGATGCGCGCCGAGGCCGCGAACCTGGCGCAACGTCTGGTGGTGCCGTTCCCGGCCGACGCCCCGGACGGCTACGCCACGGCGGTCGAGGCGGCGGTGGCCGATCTCGAGACCGTCGCGGCGGATGTGCGAGCACGCTGCCCCGCCACCGCCCTCGCCCTGGGCGGCTACGAGCAAGGCGCACAAGCGGTGTCGGAGCTCGCGCGGCGGATCGGCCGCGGGCAGGTCCCCGGGATCGCCGCAGAGGCGGTCGCGGCGGTGGCGTTGATCGCCCACCCCGGACGTGGCCTCGACAGTCCGATCCTGCCGGGCCGTGCCGGGCGCGCCACCCCCGACGCCCCCGACGGCACCTCCGGTGAGCATGTGGCAGCGATCCGGCTGCCTGCCCTGACCGGCACGGGCGGGGGCGGGTTGGACCCGGCCGACACCGACTACGGCGCGCTCGCCGGGCGGGTCGCCGAGATCTGCGCGCCCGCGGACCTGGCCTGCGACACCCCGGCGGGGACGCCGCTGGCGCAGACGATCGCCACCATCCGTGGACGGGCGAACCTGGCCGATCCGATCACCGCGATCGCCTCGATCGCCGAAGCGCTGGCCACGACCCTGCTGTCCACCACGGTCGGCATCGTCACCGAAGACCTGCGCGGCACGAGCCTGGACCAGCTGTCCTACCAACCCCAGATGACGCTGGGCCAGCGCCTGGCCCACGCCTCAGACCCCGCCACCCCGGTACCGGGTCCGGCCGAGGTTGTCGCGGCGCTGGTCCGGCTGGGCACCATCGGGCTGGCCTCGGCCGTGACGGTCGCCCGGCGGGTCCTGACACCGGCCACGATCACCGAACTGGCCGCGGTGGGCCTGACCAACCCGGCCGCCGCACTCGGAATGCTCGCGACCAAAGTCGGGCACGCCATCGTCGCGTTGATCCCGCCCCGCACCGCGATCGGCTGGGTCGCCGACGCGTTCGACGCGATCACCAGCGTGGTCACCGACAACGCCCAGATCGCCGAGCTGTCCACCCGCGCGACCTACAGCGACCCCGTGGGCCGCCGCTCCGGATACGCCGCCACCACCGATACCGGCGAATCCCGCCTGGCCGCGGTGGGTCGATGGTTCGCCGCGGCGGCCCGCGACCTCGACGCCGCACAGCAGGGCAACCCGCCGCAGCCGCCCCGTACCCCCTCGGCCACGAAACCCGCACCCTCGCAACAGAACTCGACCGTCACACCGTCTGCTCCGGTGCCGACGGCCACGACCGGGCCCGGCGCACCGCCGGGCTGAAGACCCCTGCGGAGGTCACCGGCCGCCAGATCGTCCCCTGCACGGCGGCCTCCGCAGGGCCCACCCCACGCACTGCACGCGATTCATGAGAACGGAGGTGACACTCATGGCTGCCGACAGCCCCACCACACCCGACACCGACCCGGCCTGGGGCTGGATCGACGACACCGACGCTACCGTCCACCCCCTCACCCCCGCCGCTCCCGCGCAGCCGCATGACACGCGCACCGGCGACCCGCGACCGGACGCGCCCGCGCCCGCCGACCCGGGATGGGCATGGCTGCACACCGCGCGCCCGCGCCGCGCTTCGGCCGAGGACCGCGGAGCCGGCGTCGGCGTCGGGCGTGGCGGGCGCGCGGTCCTGGCGGTGGCGTTCGCGGCGGCGGTGGCCGCGGTCGCGGTCGGGGGGGTGCTGGTGGTGCGCGCTGGTGAGGTCACCGAGATCGCCGCCCCGTCCCCGACGTCGGCACCGCCACCGTCGTCCTCGGATTCGGTGGCGGTGCCGGACAATCCGGCGTGCGCGGGTATCGACGCGCCGGTGGTCACCGACCGCGCGGGGGAGCCGACCACACCGGCCGGGCTGATCTCGGCGTGGGAACACGCCTACTACACCCTGCGCGACGCGCCCGCCGCCCTCACCCACGTGGACCCCGCGGCGGGGCTCTCGGTCGAGGCGCTCGCCGCCGGGATCGCCTCGATCCCACCCGGCACCCGCTGGTGTGTCGGGATCACCCCGATCGCGGAGTCCGCCGCGCAGGTGCATCTGGCCGAACAACGGCCCGGCGGCGACCGCGTGGATTATCTGCAGCTGATCAACCTGCGCCGCACCGGCAATCGGCTGGTGATCACCAACTTCCAGGCCCGCCCATGACCAGCGCGGTCGTGTCCGTGTCGGCCCGCCGCGACCGATCCCCGATCGTGGCGGTGCCGCCCGTCGAACAGCGCGCCGCGCACCGCGCCGAACCGCTGCCGATCACCGGACCGTATCCGCCGCTGCTGGCGGTGATGGCCGCCCACGGCGGGGCGGGGGCGAGCACGCTGGCGCGCTGGTGGGCCCACGCCGCCGACGCCGGCACCGCCTGGCCCGCCTGCGCGGCGACCACGCAGCGGGTCGTGCTGGCCGCGCGACTGTGCCAGCCCGGCCTGACCGCCGCGGCGACCCGGCTGCGCGAATGGCACGCCGGGCTGGCCCCGGACGGCGTCGAGGTGGCGGCCCTGGTCCTGACCGCGGCCCGCCCCGGCCGGGTCCCCGCCGAGGTCCGCCGCTACCGGCATCTCGTCACCGACCTCATCGATGGGCGCGTCCACGAGATCGGCTGGCACGACGAGCTTCTCGTGCACGACCTCGACGACCTCGCCCCCTACACGCCTCACGACCCGCCGCCCCCGCGGCGAGCCGGAGTGACCCGCGCGGTCCCCGCCGACGTGCACCGCGCCGCCGAAGCGATCACCGCCCAGGTGCTCGCCACCCGAACACCAAGGAGGACACCGTGACCCTCGTGTCGCTGATCGACCCGATCAGCACCCTGGCCCAGACCATCAATATCACCCCCACCCAGCCACCCGGTGCCTTGGGGTTCCTGCGGATCATCGACTACCTCGCGTGGCTGGTCACCCTGGCCGGTGTCGCCGCGATCATCTACGCCGGCGGGCGCTTCGCGTGGGAGCGCTGGGTGGGCGGACAGCTCGAAAGCCCGAAGATCGTCGCCGGCGCACTCGCCGGAGGCGTGGTCGCCGCCACCGCCGGCCCCCTGGTCACCGCCATCAGAAACGCCGCTACCAGCGACGCATGACCCCCGAATCCGCTGATACACAGCCGATCTCGGCACATCCATCCATCCTTCCTTCCGAGGAGTCCGTCATGAACCATGACCACACCACACCCACACCGGTGCGGGTGATCGAACTCGCCGACACCGCCTCGCGGCGCCCGCCCGATGTCACGCTCGTCTACACCTGCGTCGCCGGCGGCGCACCACTGCCGTGGACGGGGGTCGCGCGGCGAGTTCAGCGGATCGGGGGCGTGCGCCAGCTGGCGCTGGACCGGCGCATCGACGCCTCGGTCATGAACGCCGACCCCGCCCGCACCGGTCACGCGCTCGCCGCCGATCTGGACGCCGCCCTGGCGCATGCGTTCGGCGCGGTCGTGCTGGTCACCCACTGCCTGGGCGGCGCGCTGGCAGCGGCCTGGGCCGAACACCATCCACGCCGGGCCGCGATGCTCGACGGGCACGTGATGGTGAACGTGCCCGCCGCCCCCGACCCCGCCCTGGTCGGTGAGGAACTCCTCACGACACTGCGGGCGGTCCCGACGGTGCTGGTCACCGGCATCCAGGATCCGATCGCCGACCCCGCGTCGTGCCACCAGTGGGCCGAGCATCTCTGGGCCGAGGCCGATCTGGTGCCCGGCGGCGGGCACATGCTGCCGATGACCCATCCCGACGAAGTCGCCGCCAGCATCACCCACGTCATCGCCATCGCGCGTGCCGCCCGCGCGCACGCCGCCGACCTCGGTGAGATCCCGGGGGTGGAGTTGTGAATCTGCCTGCCGCGGTGCTGGATCCGATCACGCAGCTGCTGGGGTGGCTGGCCTGGCTGGTCATGCTGGTGTGCATCGGGCGCGTGGTGTGGATCGGCGGGGCGCTGGCGGTGCGCGCCTACCGCGACGAGGCGGTGGAAGGCTTCGCCGGGTCGCTGGTGGGGGCGGTGCTGGTGGGTAGCGCGTCCGGTGTCGCCGGTGCGGTCCTGACCCGATGAGCATCATGTCCGACCTCGCCACCAAGCCGAGCCTGCTGATGATCACGGCGATCGGTATCAGCGGGGCGCTGCTGCTGGTCTGGCTGGCCGGCTGCGACGACCCCGCACCCACCACCTTCCCGGATTCCGGCGCCGACCACCCCACCGGCGTGAGATGGATCGACTACCAGGGCGTCGCGGTGCCGCATGCCGATCAGGGGCCCGGTCGTGTCGAGGGACCGGCCGCGGCCGGGTTCGAGCACAGCCCGCCGGGTGCGGCGCTGGCGGCGATCCACGCGACGGTGCGGATGTCGCTGGCCCCCGATCACGACTGGGTGCGGGTCGGGCAGGCGATGCTCGCACCCGGACCCGGTCGTGACACCTGGGCCGCCGCGCGCGCCCAGCTCCACCTCGAGGTCCCGATCCCCGCGGCGACGGCCCCGCAGATTCTGGGCTACCAGGTCGCGCGCTACCACCGCGACCGTGCCGAGATCGCCGTCTACGTCCGCCACGGCGATGCCTCCCTGACCCGTCAGCTCGCCGTCGTCGTCTGGCTCGGCGAGGACTGGAGACTGCTGCTCCCACCCGAACCGGACGCGGTCGTGTCCGCCGTCGCGACCACCCCGGCCGACACCGTCCGGCTCGGCCGGTAGCGGAAAGGACCTGGGCGCCATGCGTATTCCGACCTCCTGGCCACGCCCCCGCACCCTGGCCGCCGCCGGGGCGATCACCGCCGTCGCGGTCCTCGCCGCGCTGCTGCTCACCGGCACCCGCGACCGCGCCCCCGACCCCGGCACCGTGCCCCCGGGCACAGGCACCGGCCCGCCGACGAGCCCGGCACCGAGGCCACCGAGCAGTGACCTGTTCGGTCATCGGCTCGACACCGCCGGCGGTGAGAGCGGGTCCACACTGCCACAGGACCCGGCGACCAGGCCCGATCCGTCGCGGCCGGACTATCTGGCGGCGCCCCCGGCCGGGCTGGTGTGGCAGCGCTTGTGGGTCGGGGCCGCCGCGCCGGTCTCGGCCAGCGACGGACCCGCCGCGATCACCGACGGGATCGCCACCGGGTTCGCCCCCACTCCGCAAGGAGCGGCGCTGGCCGCCGCCGACGCGCTGGCCCGCGCGCTCGCCGCACCGGACCCGATCTGGCGAGACGTCCTCGCCGACCGCTTCTACACCGAAACCCCGCGCCACCACCACGAATTGGCCGACCGATTCGCGCGGGCCCGCGCCGCGACCGGCCCGGTCGCCGCGATGTATGTGGTGGTGCCCTCCGGGGTGCGCGTCACCGCCTACCGGCCCGGGGAGTCCGCGCAGGTGCATCTGGCGTTCCGCGCCCGGGTCGGGTGGACGTATGCGACGTGGCCGATGGCCTGGGTCCAGGGTGACTGGCGGGTCCGCGTCCCGGTGGACGTGGAGCGTTTGTGGGCCGCGGCCACCCCGGTGACCGATCTGTCCGCGTTCGGCGACTGGACCACACCATGACCGCCGCCTCGCCCGCCCAGGGGTGGCGGCGGCAGCCCCCGGCCCCGGATCTGCCGCCGATCCCGGGGATTCCGCAGCCCCCGAGCCTGCCGGACTGGCCGGAGATCCCGGGCCTGCCGGAGCTGCCCAAGATCCCCGGGCTGCCCGACCTGCCCAGCCCCGAGGACCTCTGCGACCTGCCCACAGGCCCGCAGGAACTGTGTGATCTGGGCGAAGACCTGGATCGTGGTCGCGAACTCATCGAGGAAGGCCGCGACGCGGTGGGCTCGCTACCGAGCCTGGACCGCCTCGCCGAAAGCGCGATCGACGGGTTCGGCTCAACCCTGCAAACGTGCTTGACCTGGTGGACGAAGCTGCCGTCACCGGCATTGACCGCCGAGGATGGCTCTCCGGGCCCGGTGCTCGAGCGGGTGCTCGCCTACACCACCCAGTTGCAGGTGCTGATGCTGATCGCGGGGTGTTTGTTCGCGGCGGGGCGGCTGGCGCTGGCCCAGCGCGGCGCACTCGCCGGGGAAGCCCAGGAGACCATACTGATGGTCGGGCGCGCGGTGCTGGCGGCAAGCCTGATGGCCGCGATCGTCACCTCCTCCACTCGCGCGGGAGATGCGTTCTCGCAGTGGGTGATCGATGACGCCAGCGCCGGGGACGCGGACGCGGCCGTCGAGCGGATGATCCGATACGACCTGCTGCACAGCTCCGGGCTCGGGACCATGACGTTGATCATCATCGGCGTACTCGGTGCGATCAGCGCGCTGGTGCAGCTGGTGGCGCTGGTGATCCGCCAGGCGGTGCTGATCCTGGTGGTCGCCGTCCTGCCGATCGCGGCGTCGGCCGCAGGCACCGGACCGGGCGGGCAAGCCTACAAGCGTCTGCTCAGCTGGTCGCTCGCGTTCATCCTGTGGAAACCAGTCGGGTCGTTGATCTATGCGATCGCGTTCACCGCGGTCGGGTCGCCCGACAGCGACGCCCAGACCGTGCTGCTCGGCCTGATTCTGCTGGTGATGGTCGTGCTGGCGTTGCCCGCGCTGGTCGCGCTGGTCGCCCCGGCGGTCACCGCGATGGGTGGCGGTGGGGGCGGGGCGGCCGCGACCCTGGCCGGTGCCGGCGCCGGTGTCCTGATGGCCCGCACCGGATCGAGATCGGGGGGCGCCCGCACGATGAGCGAGCAAACCGGCCACCCGCCCGGCCCCTCCGGCAGCGGCCCCTCCGGGAGCGGCCCGTCCGGCAGCGGGCCCTCGGGCGGGGGCCCCTCGGATGGCGGCGGCCCGTCCGGCAGCGGCGTCCCGGCCGGCCCCAACGGTGCGGGTACGGCCTCCGCGGGCTCCGGGTCCGGGACGCGAGCCAACACCGCCACCGCACCAGCGGCCTCGACGACCACCGGCGGATCGGCGGGCGCACGCGGCACCGCCGCGGCCGGCGGCGCCGCGACGACCGCAGCGACCGCGGGTGCGGGCGCGGCGGCAGGCGCCGGTGCCCGCACCGGGACCGGCGGCGCCACCGGCGGTAGTGCCGGGGGCGGGTCGGGGGTCGGGGGCGCGGCGGGCGCCGCGGCGGGGTCGGCGGTCGGTGCGGCGTCGGTGATGGCCCATGACGGCATCGACGGCGCGGTGCCGGGACCGTGGGAGGTGCGGCGATGACGACCGAACGCCTCTACGGCCGCTGGGAACGCCCACGCTCGGCAGGATTTTTCGGACTGACGTGGGGCGCAACACTTCTCGGACTCGGCCTGGTGATCATGATCATGGTCACGGTGATGGTCACGCGCTCGATCGCGGTCGTGGCCGTCGTGGTCGCGGCCGCGGCGGCGGCGTTCGTGCCGACGGTGGTGACCGTCGGCGGGCGCACCGTATGGGAGATGGCGAGCCTGCGCACGCAGTTCGCGCTGGCACGGGCACGCGGGGAGACCGAGTACCGGGCCGGCCGCTTCTCCCGCGTCCCGGGCGCGGCGCGGCTGCCGGGTCTGCTGGCCTCATCGCGGCTGGTGGAGTTCGAGACTCCCGGCGGTTACCGGTTCGGGATGATCCACCTGCCCCGGCTCCATCACTACAGCGTGGTGTTCCGGGTCCAGCCTCAAGGCCAGGACCTGGTCGATCAGGCCCAGATCGATGCCTGGGTCGCCGGATACGGGCAGTTGCTGGCCGCCGCCGGGCGTGACGGCGAGGTCGTCGCGATCACCAGTGTGGTGGAGTCGGTGGTCGAGACCCATCTGCGGCATCGGCGCGAGGTCGCCCAGATGGTACGCCCGGACGCGCCGGAGGTCGCGCGCACTGTCGCGCATCAGGCCGCGGCCCTGGGTGGAATCGGGATACGCACCGAAGCGCGGATCGCGGTGACCTGGCGGGCGATCGGACGCGGCCGCCACGACGTCGCCGAGCAAGCGCGCGAGGTCGCCACTCGTGTGCAGGCGGTGCTGTCGGATCTGGCCAACGCCGGCCTGCCCGCCACACCGATGCCGGCGTGGGAGGTGACCGCGCTGGTCCGCAGCCGCTACGACCTGGCCGCGCAAACCGACATCGAGGCCGCCGGTCCCGCGAGCAACCTGTCGTGGACCTCGGCGGGGCCGGTGGCGCAGTCCGAGCAGTGGGGTCACCTCGTCCACGACGGGGCACGCTCGATCACCTGGGAGATGGACGCCGCACCCGCGGGCCCGGTCACCGAGACCGTGCTCGCGGCGCTGCTGCGCCCCCGCACCGACGTCCCCCGCAAACGGATCGCGGTCCACTATCGGCCCCACCCCGCCGACGAAGCCGTCGACATCGTCGACAGCGACTACCGCGACGCGCTGGCGGCCTCGCAGACCGAACGCGGGATCGCCTCGGCCGCGGCGTCGATCCGCGTCGACAACACCGGCGCCGCCCGCCGGGAGCAGGCGCTGGGAGCCGGCCTGGTCCGTTTCGGGCTGCTGATCACCGTCAGCGACCGCGCCGACGCCGACATGCCCGGCATCGAGCCCACCATCCAGGCGATGGCCACCGCCGCGCGGCTGGGTGTGCGGCGCTGCTACGGCAGCCAGGCCGCCGCGTTCGCCGCTGGCCTGGGGGTGGGCGTCGTCCTGCCCGAGCACGCCACTATCCGCAAACGGCTCTCGTCATGACCGCGCACCGCCAACCCCCGCCGCGGCGCCGTTCCCGCTCGACGGTGTCGGTGCGGGGTGTGCGGGTGCTGACCGAGCAGGCCCGCGCCGCCGCCGAAACCACGGCAGCACACGGGGGTTGGCGCGGTGCGCTGGCCAGGGTGCGGGTCGCCACCGACGATCAGCGCCGCGCCACCGCGCTGCGCCGTGTCGAGGACCACCGCATCGACGGCGGGTTCGATCGGGAGCTGGCGGCCGCGAGCCCGCGCGGATACACCGGAGCCGGGGGCGGGCGGATCGCGGCTGTCCCGATGCCGCCGGAATGGCGCGGCACGACGGTGCAGGTCGCCGGACTCTACCCGTGGTGTGTGGGCGCGGCCGCACCCGCGGTCGGGACCCCGGTCGGACGGCATCTCATCACCGGCGCCCCGGTGCATTTCGACCCCATGCGCTGGTTCCGGCGCGGATTCGTGACCGCGCCGAGCGCGTTCGTATTGGCCCTCAACGGTTTCGGCAAGAGCAGCCTTATCCGGCGATTGGTGACCGGCGCGGTCGCGGCCGGGGACACCGCGCTGATCCTGGGCGACACCAAAGGCGAGTACACGCGGCTGGCCGAAGTCCTCGGCGGCCAGGTCATCACCCTCGGCTACGGTCACGGCACCATCAACCCCCTCAGCATCGGGGCCGGACTGCTGCGCGAGCTCACCCGCCACCAGACCGACCCGCAGTCGTGGGAGCAGGCCCTCACCCGGGTGCGGACCACCCAGGTCACCGTCGTGGCCGCGCTCATCGAACTCGTGCGGGGCTCGCGGTGCGCCGATTTCGAGGAGCTGATCCTCACCGCCGCCATCACCGAGCTGGGACGGCGGGGGTTCGGTCCCGACCGGCACCCGCTGCTGAGCGATCTGCTCGCCGTGGTCGCCGACGCCGACGCGCTACAGGCCGCGGCCGAGGAAGACACCCCCCAGGACTACCGGGCCGCGACGAAACCCCTACGCCGCTCCCTGCGCGCTCTTGTGGAGGGCCCGCTGGCCAGCCTGGTCAACGGGCACACCACCCACGAACTCGACCCCGACGCCCCGGCCGTGGTGATCGATGTGTCCCGCATCCCCAGCGGGGACAGCAAATCACTGGCCGCGGCCATGCTGCTGGCATGGGCAGGAGGTTTCGGCGCGATCGCGGACGCGCACGTGCTCGCCGACGCCGGTCTGGGCCCGAAACGCACCTACACCGCGGTCCTGGACGAGATCTGGCGAGTACTCGCGCTCGGCGAGGCGATGGTCGGGCGCGTGGACGCCCTGACCCGGCTCAACAGAGAGTTGGGCGCGTCGGTGATCATGTGCAGCCATTCACTGGCCGATCTCGAAAAGCGCGGCGCGATAGGATTTTTCGAGCGATCTCGCGCCAAACTGATCGGACCGATCGGCCCGCAGGAGGTCGAGCGCGTCCGCAGCTGCGTCACACTCACCCAGACCGAGGCCGCGCTGGTGACCTCCTGGGCGGCGCCGCGCCCACCCGGCGACGACACCCCCTTCCAGCAGCACGACCGACGCGAAACCCCGCCGGGCACAGGGTGTTTCCTGCTGACCACCGGCGAAGGTGAATCACCCGGGATCCCGTTCCGGCTCGAATTCACCGACGCCGAGCATGCCCTCGGCGTGCACAACACCAACCGGCGTTTCGATTTCGACGACGACCCCGCCCCGGCACCGGCCGGGCGGGCCGGGTGAGCGGCGATGCCTGCCTCGAGATCGACTGCCGCACTGGCGTTGTCGGCGCCACTGTTGCTGATCGGGCTGCTGCTGGCGGTGTCGGTGGGCCCGGGGCTGCGCGCGGACTGCGCCACGGCTCCGGAGCTGGTCGCCGACCAAGCCCCGACCGGTGTCGCGATCGACGGGCTCACCGAGTCCCAGCTGCGGCTGGCCCGCCAGGGCGTGGTCATCGGGATCCAACGGGGTGCACCCGAACCGGTGATCCTGGCCCAGTTGATGGCCATGGGCGCCGAGAGCTCCTACCGCAACCTCGCCAACAGCAACGTTCCCGCCTCCCTGGGCTACAGCCACGACGGGGTGGGCTCCGATCACGACAGCGTGGGCCCGCACCAGATCCGGGTCAGCATCTGGAGCACCGACACCATCGGCATCGCGCAACTGATGAACCCGAGCTTCCAGATCGACTGGTTCTACGACCAGGCGTTGGCGATCCGCGGCGTCGAGCGCGCGCCACCAGCCCAGACCGCCCAGGCCGTCGAAGGCAGCGACCATCCCGAGCGCTACGCCGAGTTCACCGACCTGGCCGTCGACCTGTACGCGACATTCGCCGGCATCGACCCGGCCTCCCTGCCCCCGGCCGAACCGGGACAGCCCACACCGGGCTGCGGACCCGACGGCTCCGGGGCACCGGTCACCCCGGGCGCGACCGAATTCGGCGAAGCCGTCGTCGCCGAAGCCGAACGCTGGCTGGGCACCCCGTATGTGTGGGGTGGCGGCGATGTGCACGGCCCCACGATGGGCGGATTCGACTGCTCCGGACTGACATTGCGCGCGGTCTACGTCGCCTCCGGCGGGACACTGTCGCTGCCGCACTACACCCAAGCCCAGCAGGATCACACCGCGGCGCAGGTGGTGGCGTTCGCGGAGCGCGGCGACCTGATCTTCTTCACCGCGCCCGGTGCGGCCGACAGCCACCACGTGGGCATCTACTACGGCCAAGACGCGACCGGCACCGATCTGCTCCTGCATGCCCCGACCACCGGACAGAACGTCACTGTGACGCCCCTGTCGGCGTGGGAGGGCGAACGCTGGGACGTACGCCGCTACGCGCCCACCACCAGCGGAGATCCCCATGACTGAGCGCGTCCACCCGGTTACGGGCGTTCGTGAAAACAACTGCCCGCGAACGAGTTCCGACTCACTACACCGCAACGGCCGAAGGGGGCGAGCCGGCGTCGCGCAGCCGGAATCGGTTCGGGGCGTCAGCGGTCGCGAATCACCTGGCACCGCAACACGTCCCGTGTGCCGGAAGGGTCGCGATGACCAGCCGTGGCCGCCGCGCCGCGCACGCGCGGGCAAGATTCAGAGAGAGGGCGATCTTCATGGTCAACAACCGCATCTACCTCGACCCGCTGGACGGGGCTGCCGATCGGGAAATAGTCGTCGGATGGGACCCTCCGCTGGGCACCTTCTTCGCCTACGTCGCCGACCGCGGTGGCGAGTGGGAGGAGGATCTGTTTCTGCTCCACATCGGTACCCGACCCGATGACATCCTCGACCCCGACCGGATCGTCGAGGCGGTCCGCCCCTACGCGGCGATCCCCGACACCCTGACCGACACCCTACGAGCACAACACGATGCCCCCGGCGCCTCGGAGAAATCGCCGTTCATCGATCTGGTGATCGCGAGCATGGCCGCCGCAGATCCGCAGGAGTTCCCGGATTCCGCGCCGACCGCCGAACCAGGCACGCCGCCCCTCGACCACGGGCACGGGCTGTGACGCCGATGAGGACAGCCACCACCACGATGCTGGCCGCTGCGGTTCTCGCCGCGGTGGTCGCCGGATGCGGCCACTCCACCGAACCCGAGCGGGGCGGTCGGAGTTCCTGTGGCGCAGCGCGTTTCGAGCCGCCGTATGCCGCAGTGGATCCGTGTGATGCCGAGGCGGTGATGCTCGCCGCCGTGCCGGCGGTCTTCACCTACACCCCGGGTGCGGATCCGGCGCGGCGCGCGTTCGAGGCCGCCTCGCCGCTACTGGCGCCCGATTTCGCGCGCCGGGCACGGGCGGCGGCGGTCGCGCGGGCGCCGGTGGCCGCGGCGACCTGGCGGGCGTGGCGAGCGGGTGCGGTGCTGGTGCGCGCGCACGCGCGGATCACTGCCGATGACCACCCACCCGACACCTCCGTCACGGTCTCGCGCGTGCTGGCGGTGGAGTTGCGGCCCGCCGACACCTCGCCCGTGATCCCGATGACCGTGTACACCAGCGCCACCCGCCGCGACGGTGCGTGGCTCGTCTCCGCTCTGGAGGTGCGATGACCAACAGCAGCGACCCGGTCCAGGAAGCCTCGAGCACCGTGCGGCAGACCGCGTGGTCGGCGTTTCAAACCGCGGCGACGGTGACCGGACTGCTCCAGCGGCGCGCCGGGGAGGCCCGCACTCTGCTCGAGCACGAGCAGCGGATGGACACCGCGGCGGCGCGGGAGATGCGCGAGCAGGACATCCACGGGCTGAAAGTGGCGGGCTATGAATCCCGGGCCGACGACAGTGCCCGGTTGACCACCGCCCGCGTCGAGGAGATCAGCGACCGCCGCGAGCACGCCCGCCGCCTCGCCGACCTCGACGGCGAGGCCAAACAAGCGCTGCGGGCGCGCTTCGACACCGACCGGGAACGCCGTGTCGTGGAGAGTGAGGCCGCGATCGAGCGCGGCGGGGAAATCCACGAGCTGCAGAAGGCCGGCTATCTCGGCCGGGAACGCCGCGCGGAGGCGCTGTTCCGCCTCGATGAGATCGACAAGCAGTGGCGGATCTTTCTGCGGCTGCGAGGTGCCGGCATCGGCGACGGCCTGGGCGAGGACACCGATCTCAGCGAGGCGCAGCGGTGGGTGGCCGCGTTCGCCGCCGCCCAGGCCACCGGACCACTCAGCGAGCACCACCAGCGCGCCGCCGACGCCTTCGGCGAGCGATTCACCGACGACACCGGCCTGAACCTCGACGACCTCGCTGATCCAGTGACCGAGCCCGCACCCCCGCCACCCGACCCCGACCCCGGAGTCGGCCCGGATGGTGGTGTCGGGGAGCCGGAATCGGCGGCGGTCGAGGAGGATCCGATGCGGGAGCTGATCGTGGAGCTGGTGATGGCCGGGTTCCTCGACTACGTCAACGGCCCCGCTACCGACGACACTGCGACGTCGGTGGATGAGGCGGCGCACACGATCGACGGACAGGTCGAGTCCGTCGTGTGGGACACCGGTCTCGACGAAGGCACGGTCCCGGACCCGGGTGGCGCGGCCCCGGGCTCGACGCCGGGACCGGAGGTGGCGCCGTGACCACGCTGGGAGAAATCCCCACGCCGCAGGCGAACCTGCTGGTGGTGGTGTATCGGGCGGCGGCCTGGCAGGCCCGGCACCTCACCGGGCGCCGGTCGGTGTGGGATGTCGACGACGGCGCCGCGCTGCAGCAGTGGGCGCGGCGCACCACCGAACTCGCCGCGCAACGCGACATCGCCGAGGCACAAGCCCGCGCCGTCGGAACCCCCGCGCCGTGGATCGCGGCGGCTATCCAGGGCGGCGCCGCGCGCTCCGCGTTCGATGACACCACACCCCTGCCCGATGCCGTCGCGCCGCAGCGTGAGGTCCTCGTGGCGCAGGTTCAAGTCGAGATGGACCAGTGCCGGCACATGGTCTCTGTGAGCCAGGTCTTCGCACGGCACCCGGGCGGGCCCGCGCACAGCCCGATCGTGGCGCGGCGCGCGGCGCGCGCCGCCGAACTGTCCTGGACCCGGGTCGCGCTGCTCGCCCACGCGCTGGACCTGTCCCCGCGCGAGCGCCGGTCGCTGTGGGGGCGATCCGCGAACACACTGTGGCGCAACGCGTTCGCCGCACAACTGAGCTCGCCGGAGCCGCTGCTCGCGCGCTGGCGGGAGCTCACCGCGCCCACGGCCGTGCACCACCGCGCCATCGCCGTGTCCTACCTCTCGGCGGCGGAGCTGACTGTGGAGGACGCCCGCGCCGCCGGACACACGCCCCCGGAACTGCCCGTGCTGGCACAGCACCTGACCCTCCGCGCGGAGGCGGGCCCCGCGATCAGCACCGCGGTCACCGCCGCCGCCGACCCCACCCACACCCCGGTGTGGACCGACACCGCCACCACCCCGACCCCGCCGGACCCCGGCCCACCGGCCCGGCACCCGGAGGTAACCACATGACCCCGTACGACTGCCGGCTGCTCACCCACATGCCCGCGATCCACGACACCCCCACACCCTCCGCCACACACGAAAATCTCTGCGCCGCACGGCGATACCGGACGACGATGCAGTCCTGGCGGCAAGGCGCGAGTGTGGCCCTCGCCCACGCCCGGCTGTGCGAGCCCGAGCGGGCCGAGCTGTGGCCACACGCCCGCGAGCAGTCGCGGCGCGTATGGCGCGCGGTCATCGCCGGACAGGGCGAGCGGGCGGGCGCGGCACAATGGTGCGCGTATGCCTCGCCGCTGGTCTCGGCGATGACCCGCCACGTCCTCGACGCGACACCACGCAGACGACCCGCCCCCGCGCACACTCCGCTCCCGGCACCCGCGATCCCGCCGCACCAAGCCGCTGCGGCCCTCACCGGAGCCGGGTCGTGATGAGCGACAACGCCATCCAGCGGGCGTGGCACGCGCAGATCCTGCGCGGCATCACCCGCGCCGCCGCCGACCGCGCCCGGCGAGAACGCACGGGCGCCCAGCACTACGAGCGCTACGGCGGGCCGGGCGGCGAGCCCGACGAACTGCTGGCCGCGGACCTCGACGCCGCGAGCGCGCACCTGGAATCACTGGAACACACCGCCGCGACCGCCGGTATCCCGGCCGAGGAGATCGCCGACGCCCGCGCCGTGGGCGAACACGACGTTGCTCGCCGCGATCCGTTGACCAGCGGGTGGGATCACCAGGGACTGCCCGGGTTGCGGCTGGACATGCTCGGTGTCGACCTGTGGCACCTCGCCCGGCTGGTCATGCTGGGTGAACTCGCGACGGCGCGTGGCTCCGCTCTGGCCACCGATCCCGGCGTCACCGCCGCCTCCCGCGAGGTCGCCGAAGCGCTGCGGACACGGATCACGCTGCTCGCGCACACGTCCGGCCTCGACGCGCAGCGCGCGGCCGCGCTGTGGACGAGCCCGGACTGGTCCGGCCTGGCAGGCGCACTGTCACAACTGCCGACCTCCAGCATTGATGACCGGCTGTGGCATTACGCCGCCAGCGACCCGCTCGTCGTTCCGCCCTACCTGCCCGGCGGCGCCGACCGGATCCGGCTGGTCCCCGAACTCAGCCCGCCCAGCCTCGAGGAGATGAGCGCACACGCCCGCGCCGCCCTCGCGACCACCGCGCACTCCGCCACGGCAACGGGTGGCGCGAGGGCGGCGATCGAGGCGGCACTGCCCGCCACCGGGCACGCCGAGTGGAGCCCGCAGACGCCCACCGTCCCCGGCCTGGAACCGGTCCACGACTACGGCACCGGCCCCGGAACCTGACCACCCGAACCCCACCATCACCGTCGACGAGAGGAGAGCCCCGCACGATCCACGCGAACATGTTCTGACACAGCAGATTACGTGCGGCACGACCGCGATCGGTGCAGGGGACACGCCACCGACGAACCCACACCCACCCGGACACCGCCTGGGGCTTCAGGGCGTGGGATGTCCCCCGCAGGAGTAACTCGTGACCGATCCCGGCTCTTCGGCGCCGCGCATGTGGCATCCGTGGCTGCTGGCCCGTATCCAGAACACGTTCGCCGATCACCATCACGTCGCGATGACGCGGGTGCGCCGGCCGGTGACCGTGTGGCAGCGCGACTGGCAGGATCACCTCGCCGATCTGCGCGAACGCGCGACCGGCCTGGAAATCCGTGCCCGCGCAACCGGAGTCGACCTCACCGCGGTCGACGCGGCGGTGGCGGCCGGGCGTCGTGGCGAGTTTTCGACCGAGCAGCTCGGACCCAGCTCCCTGCTGGGGAACGCGGTGGAATCGGTCGCCCGCGACTCGTGGGTTCTCCAGCACATGGCGGTGGTGGGCGTGGAATACGCCCACCGCCATCACGTCCTCGCCGACGGCGCCGATGTCCGGCAGTTCGTCGCCGGCTTGAGTGCGTGGCGCACCCGCGTCGCGGTCGCTACCCGCGTGATCGCCATCCCGGCCGCAGAAATCGACGGCTTCTGGGCGCGTACCCCCGAGCAGTGGGCGCGGCTGGTCGCGCAGTCACGGATCACCGAACTCGACGCCGAGGAACTGGGGGCACTCTGGGGCGCCTACGCCAGCCCCGCGACCGAGAACGAAGCCAACGCGGTGATCATCCGACTCACGGTAGGCAGCGGCCTGGTCAACCTGTCCGCCCACGACGACACCCTGCCTCCCACCGCGGCTGACCTGATCCGCGCGGCGGAAACCGCTGTGGCCCGACATCGCGCCGAAACAGCTTCTAGCGCTGGTGAATACAGCACGGACGCGGCGATCGGGCTGCCACCCGAGCCCGCCGCGACATTCGATGCCGAGGAACTACCGCCCGACCCGCACCCCTGCCCACCCGACACCGGACCCGAACCCTGACCGCAGGAGCCGAACTCATGCCCACTCACCACCCGTGGCGGCGTGCCCGCACCGCCCACGCTCTCACCGTCACACACTCGTCGCGCCGGCCCCCGTCACCCGACGGCTGCGGACGTGTGCGCTTCACGCGGATCTGCCACGGGCACAGACAGTTTCATCGCGATGGATGAGCCGAAACTCTCGCCGCGCCAGGATCGGTTGCTGCGCTCGATCCACGGAATCGGGATCTCGCTGGGCGAGCACCACCCCGGCGACGGGTCCGGTGACAGCCTGCGCGAGGTCGTGGAGCTGGCGCAGGCCAGCCGGATCCTCGAGGACGTGGCCGGCCAGATCGGAGTGCCCCGCCGCTGGATCGCCTACGCGCGCACCAGCGGGGAACGGGGCGATATCTGGCGACCGGACCTGCTACTCGGTCCCGCGATGGACCGCGCCGAGGTGCTGGGCCGGCTCACCGTGCAAGTCCATCGGCTCCAGGACAACACCGCGGTGGCCGCCGAATACGCCCGCCGCCACCGCCTGCCCGAGGTGGATCCCGACGTCGGGCAAACCTTGGGGCTGGCCTGGCAGCGCGTCGGCGCACTCAGCGCCGCGGTCGCCCTGCACCGCACCGAACGCACACGGATCTGGGAACGCGCCCGCACCCCCTGGCCCCCGGCCGCAGCCGCCGCAGCCGCGGCGATGTCGAACACCGAGCTGAGCGCACGCCATCAAGGGTTGGCCGATACCCCGATCACCGAGGACGGGATGGCCGTGGCCGTGCTGCGCCGCCTCGGCATCGGCCACGACGAGATCACCGCCCATATGCCCGTCACGACCGAGGACATGATCGCCCTGACCACCCGCGAACTCACCACCACGATCACCGGGCACCGCATCGACACCGCCGTCCACGCCACCCCACCACTGGACACTCCCGGCATCGGATTCGACCCCGCACCCGAACCCGAACTCGATCCCGACGTGGACGCCGGACCGCACCTGTAGATCACCTCCGACTGTTCGGCTCGGCACCCCCGGTAGGGGTCGCCGGTGCAGGGGACGCGCACCGCAACGGCCGAACACCCCGCAACCCCACACGCGTGTGGGGGGTGTATCGCGGCCGTTTCTCCACACCTGAGAACAGGAGAAACGATGACCCACCCCGACACCCCGGACCCCAGTGGCCGCCATACCCCACATGGGATCGAGCCGATCGCCGAGGAGGCCGCGGCTGCAGCCGCCCGGGAAGAAGCGATGGCCCAGCTGGCCCACGACCTCACCGCGCCGGTGTCCGCCGACTACACCCTCGACGCCGCTACCGCGCTCGTGCACATGGAACGGCTACGCGCCGTGCAGGGCTGGGCGCGCGCGATCGACGCCGTCCGCACCCACCCGGTGGAACTCGAGCGATTCGAATGGAGTCTGACCAGCGCCAAACTCAGCGCCCGTGCCGACGGCGTGCCCGAAGCCGACATCGCCGCGGCCGAAAGGTTGGGGCGCCGCGGCGTGTCGTGGCCCGAGCAGCCCTCACACCCGGCGCTCGGCATGACCGAACAGCTCCTCGGCCACGTACAGGCGATGCGCGCAACCGCCGCACGGGCCGAAGAAGCAGCCCGCCACACACGCGACCTGCTCCAGGAAGCGGAGTGGCACCTGGGCCCGGACTGGCTGCACGGCCACACTCCCGAGACCGGCCGGACCACCAACCAGGACCGGCTCGCCGAAACCCTCACTCCCGCACCAGCTCCGGCCGAGAGCATCGCCCAGGCGATCGAGGCGGCAGGCCCGGCCACCGCGTCGGCATGGGAGCCCACCGACCGCTCCGAGCCCGGCGACACCTCACGCACCCCCGCGGTACCGCCGACACCCGGGATCGAGCCGTGACCCGGCGGCAGCGAACACGGGCGCCGCAGCGCGCTGCACCCGATGCCGCCACGGCGGAGTTCGCGGAATGAGTTATCAGACAGCACCTTTCAGCGCAGCGCACGTGATCGGCGCAGGGGACGCCACCGATTTGAACCTCGCCCCCACGTGGTGCGGGGCGGGTCCGAGAAGGGAGTAGTCCCATGACCGACGACGCGCCGCCGAGGTGGCAGCGCTGGCTGCTGGCACACCTGCAGAACGTGGTGGCCGATCACCACGATCTCCAGGATGCGCACGGCCCGGCCGGCGATCGAGAACGGTTGATCGACCTCGCGGTCGGCGCCAGCGTCTACGAACTGCGCGCGCGAACGAGCGGCGTGGCCTCCGAGGCCGTGGATCAGGCGATCGCGCTGGGTCGGCGCGGCGAACGGCCCAGCACACTCGACCTGCCGCGCACCGCGCTCGACCGGTCGCTGGAGGTCCTGTTCCTGGACAGCTGGACCATGCAGCACATGGCCGCCGTCGGTGCTGAACACCTGCGCCGTCACGGCCCCAGCACCGACACCAGCCAGCTCCAGACGAATCTGGACGCGATCGGTGTGCGGACCGCGCTCGGTATCCACGTCCATCAGATCCCGGCCGCCGACGTCGCCGGCCTGTGGGCCCGCACCCCTGCGGAGTGGTCGCGATTCGTCGCGGCCTGCGAGGTCACCGAGATGTCCGACGACGGTCTCGCCGAGGCCTGGAGGGCCTACACCCACCCGATGGTCGAGGAGCAAGCGCGGCAGGTGAGCATCGAACTCGCCATGGGTCGCGGCGTCCTCGAAATGGTCGGCGAGGGCGTGCCGGACACCGGAACCGTCCTGCTCGCCGATGCCGCAGCCGCGATCCGCCAGCAGATGCGTGACAGGGATTCCGTGGCGGCCGAATCCTCCTACAGCAGTGAGCTCGTGCTGTTGTACGAGGCGACTGGGACCTTCACCGCGCCCGACGACCCCTCGCCAGAACCCGACCCGGGCTCGCCCGACATCAGCCCCGACCTGTGAGCACCCAACCCTCACCACGCGGCCCGCCGACATCACCACCGACCCGGGCGCGATACGCGCCAACCAGCGAACACGGCCACCACCACACCGCACGCAGGTTCACCTCCGGCACCCGCCTTCGCGGGCGCGTGACCCGCCCCGCTGAGCCACCCGGCTGCCCGCTCTAACGGCCGGCAGACACGCTCGGTCGCACGACACCAGATCGCACACGTTCGGCTCGACCCCTCGATGCGAGGGCGTCGATGCAGGGGACACCGCAACGGCCGAACATTCAGCGCCACAACATATTCCGCGCTCACTCGGCCGTTTCTCCCACCCTGCAGGAGGAACGATGTCCGACCCCGCTCCAGTGCCGCTGACGCCTGAGCCTCACCACCGCCCCTGGCCGGGGTGCGAGGTCTGCGAGGTGTCGCCGTGAGTTGGCCGCCCCCGGGACCCCCGCCGACCGACCCGCAGTACTACACCACCGCGGCCAGCGAGCTCGAGCGCTCGGTACGCGCCGACTTCGCCCGCGCGTACCAGCTGGTCCTGATCGCGCCCGCCGCCGAATCCCCGGAGCAGACAGCGGACCTGGGACGCCAGGCCGCCGTGGTGGCGGACCGCTGGACCGGCCGCGACGCCCCCGACGAAGCCCGGCAGCTGTGGCAGCAACTCGCGTCCGCGGTCGCGGTGTGGGGGTCTCGGCCCGAAACCGCCCGCCGGATGGTGGCCCGGGTGTCGGCCGCGCGCGCCGACGGCGATCTCGATATCGACCAGACGGCGTGGCGCACCGTCGAGCAGGCGATGCTGCTCACCGGTCACGCCGAACCCCGCAACACCGGCCCCGCCGACGCCGCCCGCACCCCCGCCCGCGCCGCGGACGCGGCCCTCGCCGAGCAACTCCCGGAACGGGCGCGTCGGCTCACCCGGTTCCTGGGGCCACCCCGGCCAGAGCTCTCGCTCGACGAGGTCGACCGGATCATCACCGGCACCGAACACCAACTGCTGGCCGAGGCCCACGCAGCCGACGCCGACACCGGCGACGACGCCGACGCGGTGCTGCCCGCGCACGTACGCACCGCGCCGATCAGCACCGACTACACCGCGCGCGAAGCCACCGAACAACGCCAGATCGCCGCGCTGCGGCGGGTGCAGGACCTGAGCGCCGAACACACCCGCCGCGCCGACGCCGCCCCCTACCAAGGCCTGGATCAGACGGTCGAGCAGCGCGACGACGCGCTCGTGGCCTGGGCCGACGGCCTCGACGCGGTGCTGGAGGCCCTGCGCGCGGCACGCCGTGAAGCGCTCGACGCCGGGCTCGACGACCATGTCGTCCGCACCGCCTACGACGCCGGGCTCGACGGCACCTACTGGCACCAGCACCCCTGCGATCCGCACCTGGGCCGTATCGCCGCTCTCACCGAACAACGCGATCACGCCCTCGCCGAAGCCGCCCGGTTGCGCGACACCGTCGCCGAACTCACCGCCCGGCTCGATACCCCCAGTGCCGCACCACACTCCGTCGAACATGAGCATCTTCGCGCCGCCGACGACGTCATCGCCGCGATCGACGCCGTCCTGCCCGACCAACGCAGCGGTCCCGCAGCGTACGTCTGGGACCACCCGGGCGCGGACACCGTCCCCGACCACAGCGCGGCTGTCACCGATCACGGGGCCGGGCTGTGATGGCGCGCCGGCACACCCGCCGCCACGGGCACAGCGGTATCGCCGAGGAATTCGCCGTCCTGATCCTGGTGCTGGCGTTGCTCGGGCTCGGACTGCTGGTGTGGGCGGCGCTGAGCCTGGGCCGGGCCTGGGCCGGGCTGCCCGTCACCACCGAACCCGTCACCGCCCTGGTCGAGGTCCTCGACGGCAGCGCGCGCTGGCCCTGGCAATCCACCGCCGTCGCCGTAGCATTCGCTGTCCTGGTCGTGCCCGCGGTAACGGCGTTGCGCCGGATCGGCGGGCACGGTGACGACTACACCATCGCGGCGCGCACCATGCACCGGCCGCGGGAGCTGGGCCTGGGCCGTGCCCGCGACATCCGCGCCGCCAACCAACGGCTCCTGCGTGACGCGCCGCCCACGGTCCGGGACCGGCTGGGCCCCACCCTGGGCACCACCCTCATCGGCGGTGTCCCGTTGTATGTGCCCGCCGAACTCGGTGTCACCATCGCCGCCGGAACACGCTCGGGCAAGACGATGGCCTGGGCCGTCGGTGCCGTGCTCTCCGCGTGGGGGCCAGCGCTGGTCACCTCCAACAAGCCGGACCTGTTGCGGCACACCGCATACGGGCGCGAACGCGTCGGCCGCACCTGGCACTGCGACCTCCAAGGCGTCTCCGGTCGCCGCGTCTGCGACTTCTGGGTTGATCTCCTCGCCGATATCGACGGACTTCCCGCCGCCAGAAAGCTTGCGGGGTTCTTCGTCTCCGGATCCACCGCCTCAGCCGCAGAAGGCGCGAATGCCAAGGTGGACAGCTACTTCGACGGCGGAGCCCGCGAACTGCTGGCGTTGTATCTGCTGGCGGCGGCATGCGCGGGCGGGGATCTGCTGCACGTGGCCGAATGGCTCGGCCGCGACCAAGACGAAACACCCGCCCTGATCCTGCGCCACCACGGCCAAACCCGCGCCGCGGACCGGATCGGTGAAGCCCAAGCCCTCTACTCGCGTCAACGTGACGGGCTCTACGACATGGCCAGACGCTATTTGAACGCGCTCACCGACCCCGGCTACGCACAACTGGTCACACCCCCGGCACGGCGACGGCTCACCGCGAGCAGCAACGGCACCACCACCACGGTCACCGTCGAGACCGGTGCAACCACCCACCAGCTCCCGCAATTCCGTCCCTCCGCCTTCGTCACCTCCACCGACACCCTCTACGCGATGTCCATGGCCGGACCCGACGGCGCCACCCCACTGACCTCGGCGCTGATCGGCGCGATCATCGAAGCCGCCCTCACCATCGCCCGCGCCCGCCCCGACGGACGCCTCGCCATCCCACTGCTCGCCGTCCTCGACGAAGCCGCGAACTGCGCCCGAATCTCCGACCTGCCCAACTACTACTCCTACGCCGGCGGCTGCGGCATCATCCTCATGACCATCCTGCAGGTCCTCGAACAAGGTGAGGAGCTCTGGGGCGCATCGGGTCTGACCGCCATGCGCGCGCAAAGCATCGAGATCTACGGCGGCGGCATCGCCCACACCGGCTACCTCGAACAATGGCAGAAATACATCGGCGAACACGACGTCCTCGACCGCTCCTACAGCACCGGCGCCACCGGCCGCCAACGCACCACCAGCTGGCGCACCGAACCCATCCTCACCATCGCCCAACTCGCCGCCCTGCCCAAACACCTCGCCCTCGTCCGACTCCCCGGACACGGACCCGTCCTCGTCACCAAAACCTGGTGGCAACACACCGAATTCGCGCCCCTCATCCGCGCCTCCCTCGCCCGCGCCGAAAAAGCCGCCACCACACCACATCCCGACAACAACCACGGAGACCACACACCATGACCACCCCCGGCACACCGCCACCCCCACCGCTCTACCGCGACTACGCCCACTTCGCGACCGACTGGCTACTGCCCATGTACACCGTGCGTCTGGCCGAATCCCACCGAGAGAACACCTACACCTGGTGCACCGACTGGTGGCGACACCGACCCGTCACCGTCCGAATCGCCCACCTCCACCGGGCTTTCGAAGCCACCCGACGAAGCACCAGCGGCACCGCACTCAACACCTTCATCCTGGCAACCATCGACCCCGTCATGCGCTACATCACCGACGCCGCCAACGGACCCCTCCACCGCTGCACACGCACCCACCACACCCCATTCCCCTCACTCACCAGCACACCACCACCCCCGAACTGGTTCACCACACCGAAACCCCCACCCGCCACAGACCCCGACCACACACCCCGCTACCAACACTTCGCCCACTTCGTCACCGACTGGCTACTACCCATCACCGCCCTACGCACCACCGGCCGCGGCCGCGAAGGCCAATACACCTGGTGCCGCCAGTGGTGGCGACACCGCGCCGTCGCCATCCGATTCGCCGCCATCCACCGGGCTTTCGAAGCCGCACGAAAATCCACCGACCCCACCGCCATGATCACCCTCATCACCAAACACATCGACCCACAAACCCGAACCATCCTCGATGCCGCCAACGGCCCCCTCCACCGCTGCACCCCCGACAGCCACACAGACCTACCCGGCCTCCCCACCACAACCATCCCCCCGACCTGGCTGGAGACCCCCCACTCACCACCCGAGACACACGGATGGGGACCCGACTTCCGAACAACACCGCAGGAACGCACCGCGCCGTGAAGAAGGGCCGCATTCGTTGAACCGTCACGCGCAAACGACTGGCTCGAGATCCAGTGCGGTTCACCAAAGCGGCGGCGCGGTCGAACCGGCGGTACAGAGCACACTCTCCGAACCCAGACATGCTCCTGAGGATGACGGCGAACCGTGACTCATCGTGGCAACGAATGCGAGCGGAATCCGCCGACTGCCGCGTGGAGCAGGAGCTGCTGGGTTCGACCACTTCCCGGCGAACTTTATTCCACGGCCGCCGCCCCTCGCGAGGCTGTCGACCGCCGACGCCCCCCTGCGCGACGCGCAAGCGCGTAGAACTGTTCAGGAGCGCCCGGTCGACAGCCACCTTTCGACCAACTCGAAACCCGCCTCCCTCACCGCCTCCGACTTGGCGTCCGATGTCTTCGTGGCGGCCACGATCACCCGAATCTCGTCCCCACCGATGTGCACGAATACCGAGCGGCTGCCCGCACTGGTCAGTGCGATCATTCGCGCGAATGTACGCGAATCGAGCTTGTGCACAAGCAATTCCGCAGTACGGCAGGGTGCGAACAAGGCTCGAAACCGAATCCCGCGGCGGTGCTCGATGGACCACTCACTGACGCGGCGATTACGCAGGCCCGCCGCCCCGAAGGCGACGTCTTCGCCATCGCGCGAACGCGCGACTCCGCGCCCGGTCGCTCACCGGGTAAGGAGACCGGATGAGCCGACCAACACTTACCCATGGGAACACATGTTCGATATGATTGCCGGATGATAACGAAGCCCGCCACCACCGGGGAGCCCGACGACGGCCGCACCGCGGTGCGGCGGCTCCCGCACCCACGCCCGGTATTGGTTGATCCCAAGCGGATGTGGATGCCAGCGCAGCGTCCCGGTGCCGACCGGCCGACGCTCGGCGCGGCGGCGGCCAGTATCGATCCCTGTTTCCAGGAGCCGTGGCTGCCCGCCACCCAGTACAGCTGGGTGCGACTGCACTTCGGCCACTACCTGGCCTGGTACGCGGAGGTGGCGGTGGACTATCGGACCCGCAACAAACTCACCGAAACCACCCTGCGACA